>OZ219765.1:0-3638100 GCA_964291525.2 Dehalococcoidia bacterium
AGATCTTCTCGACTGCCTGAAAGGAGCCGTAGAAAGCGGAGACTTCCTTCAGTTCGAGCGCCATGTCCACTTCTTCGGTGAAGTTGTGTCGCACTGCCTCAAGGGTCGTGTCGAGGTGGATGCTGTCGGCGGCGGCGTCTTGCCTCATGTTGGGAGGAGGCGGCGGTGGCGGTGTCGCGCGTTGGGGGCGCTGCTGCTTCGGTGGCGCTGGGTGCGCTCGACCTCATCAGGTTGAAGAAGTTTCGTGACATTTGCGGCTCCCGTTGCCTGTGTCAGTCTAGCTACCAGTCGGTGCGCGTCCGCTGTCGCATGATGATCGCGGCGGCGTTCATGAGAAGCAGGATGACCATGAGGACGATGATGGCGGGAGGCGGCAATCTCGTGGAACCCGGCCTGTGGACGGGCGACCCAGTTGAAGACCTGGATGGGGAGGACGGGTGAAGTCGTCGGTGGGTGAATCGGCGAGGAAGGCGATGAATGTGAGGGCTCCAATGGCGATCAGTGGAGCGGTCTCGCCGATGGCTCGGGACATGGCGAGGATGTTGCCAGTCAGCATGCCTCCGAAGGCGTAGGGCAGGACGTGGAAGCGGATCACCTGCCAGCGGGTGGCGCCGACGGCGTAGGCAGCTTCTCGCATGGAGGGCGGGACGGTTCTCAGGGCTTCCTGGGCGGAGACGATGATGATCGGCATGACGAGGAGGGCCATGGTGCAGGCTCCGGCAAGGACGGAGCGTTCGAACTCGAGGACTCGGACGAAGACCTGGAGTCCGAGCAGTCCGTAGATGATCGATGGCACTCCGGCGAGGTTGGAGACGTTGATCTGGATCATCCGTGAAAACCAGTTGCGTCTGGCGTATTCCTCGAGGTAGATGGCGGCGCCGACGCCGAGGGGGAAGGCGATGGCGGCGGTGATCACCATCATGTAGAGGGTGCCGGTGACGGCGGAGAAGATGCCCGCATCGGCGGGTTTGCGGGAGGGGAAGGAGGAGAGGAACCAGGGGTCGATGAAGAGGTAGACGACCCAGGCAATGATCATGATCGCCGGGATCAGCAGGGAGGGCTTACGCATCCGCTGCGACCAGAACCAGCCGGCTGCGAGGATCCCGAGCGGCAGGAGGATGCCGATCACCAACAGGCGGACGAACTGGAAGCCCGACGCCTCGCTGAATAGCTGGAGGAGGTTGCCGCTAGCGCCATCGACGCCGACGGCCCTGGCGTAGTCGATCAAGTAGGCCGACTCGAAGCGCAGGTAGAGAATGTGAATGAAGACTGCGGCCGGCGCAAGGACGATCAGACCGATGAGCCGTTCTGCGAGCCGGGGCAAACCGGGTACGAGGCTGTTTAGCAGTCGCGGACCGATGAAGGGCAGGACGATGGCGACCGGTAATGCCCAGGTCATCCAGGCCATGCCGACGGGTGTGGGCAGATCGGTGACGATGCCGCCGCCGCGCGCTTCTCGCTCGACCGCGGTGCCGTCGGTGAAGAGGCGGGCGGCACCGTCGACGGCGATCTCGACCACCAGCGCGCCGAGCATGATCATGGAAATGGCGATGGCCAAGAGCGCGGCCACCATGAAGCCGACCGAGACACCACGGCGAATGCGGACCCGGGGCGAGAACGCAGTCAGTTGAGCTGACGGAGCAGCAGCGCTCATTCGTATTCCTCCCGGAAGCGGCGCGAGACCCACTGGGCGACGATGTTCATCACCAGAGTGAGGACGAAGAGGGTCATCGCGACGGCGAACAGGACCTTGAACTCGATGGAGGTGGTTGGAGTGTCACCGAGCGAGAGCTGGACGATCATGGCGGTCATGGTCTGAACTGCTTCAAGCGGGTTGACGCCGAACTGGGGGTTGCCGCCGCCGGCGATCGTCACAGCCATGGTTTCGCCGACGGCGCGTGATGCGGCGAGGATGATTGAAGCGACGACGCCGGAGAAGGCGGCTGGCAGGACGACGCGGAGGGAAACCTCCATGCGGGTTGAGCCGAGCGCGTAGGCGCCTTCGCGTAATGAGCGCGGGACGGCCCTCATGGCGTCCTCGGAGAGTGAAGCGATGATCGGCACGATCATCAGTCCGACCACGATGCCGGCTGAGAGCGCGTTGTAGATGCCAACATCCTGACCGAAGATGTCGCGGATCACTGGCGACACCGAAACCAGGGCGAAATAGCCGAAGACGACGGTCGGCACGCCGGCGAGGATTTCCAGGATGGGTTTGACGATCGCACGAACCCGCGGCGGCGCGTACTCGCTGAGGAACACGGCAGCCATTAGCCCAAGGGGAATGGCCACCACGAGGCCGATCAAGGCGATCATCCCGGTGCCCCAGACGAGCGCCCAGACGCCGAATTGCTTCTCGGCGAACAGGGCCGACCATTTGGTCGAGCCAAAGAAGTCGAGGAACGGAACTTCGCGGAAGAACTCGACCGTCTCGAAGATCAGGACCAGAACGATGCCGATGGTGACGAAGGCGGAGAGGGTAGCGGTCAGGAACAGGGCAGCGTGAATGACTCGGCCGGCGGGTGTCTCTCGGCCGCTGCCAGGGCGCGACGGTTGCAAGCGGTCGCGCCAGAGCTCGGCCAAAAGCGAGCGAACCGTATCGCGCTCGGGACCGTCCATGCGTGGTGTTTGTGCGGACATCGCAGCGTCTTCTTCGTCACATCACAACGGCTCAGCGGTCGCTGGGATGCTGGTCTAGAGGCAAGTTATGGAGGGTGATCGTACGCCGGTTAACACCTCGTAATCGGTCCAACGAGCAGCCCGTTCACAGTTGGTTGCGACATAGATCGAGCAACGACAACGCCCCGCTCAAGCCATCAAGCGGGGCGTTGTCAGGACCCTTCTGCTGCGCGACTACTCGGCGCCGTAGATCTGGGCCAGCGTTGCGCCTTCCTCTGCGGCGGCCATCGCCGAGCCGCCGACGCCGTTCTCGACGCGCTCGAGCGCGGCGGCGTAGATCGCCCCGGGCAGCTGGACGTAGCCAACCTCTGGCGTGTCGACGAGCCAGGTCCCGTCGGTCAGGAAGTACTCGACGAACGCGGCAACTTCCTCACGCTCGAGCGAGGCGACCGAGACGTAGATGAACAGCGGTCGCGAGAGCGGGTTGTAGGAGCCGTCGTTGATGGTTTCGTTGGACGGCGTGATCGCGACGCCGGCGTCGTTGACGACCGGAACCGCTTTGAGGCTGTCGGCGTTGTTCGCGTAGTAGCTGAAGCCGAAGTAGCCGATGCCACCGCGGTCGGAGGCCACGCCTTGGACGAGCACATTGTCGTCTTCAGAGAAGGTCGTGTTGTCGGAGCGGTGGACACCACCATCACCGTTGATCGCCTCGGTGAAGTAGTCGAACGTGCCGCTGTCGGCTCCGGGCGCGTAGAGCGAAATCTCGGTGTCGGGGAAGCCGTCGCGGACGTCGGCCCACGAGGTGGCGTAGTCGTCGGGACTGAAGATGTGGTTGATTTCCTCAACGGTGAGGAAGTCGACCCAGTCGTTGTCGGGGTTGATCACGACGGTCAGTCCGTCAAAGGCGACCGGTACCTCGACGAAGTCGATGCCGGACTCGTTGCAGAGCTCGACCTCGGAGTCTTTGATTGGCCGGGAAGCGTCGGAGATGTCGGTCTCGCCGGCGCAGAAGCGCTTGAACCCGCCGCCAGTGCCGGAGACGCCGACGGTGACGCGCACTCCGCGGTCGGTGAGGATGCCGAACTCCTCGGCCATGGCCTCGGTGATCGGGAAGACGGTCGAGGACCCGTCGACCTGGATTTCGCCTTCGAGTACTGAGAGATCAGCGACCATTGACTGCGAACCTTCGACGCCGAAGATTTGGGCCAGCGAAGCGCCTTCCTCGGCGGCGGCCATGGCCGAGCCGCCGACGCGGCCTTGCACGCGCGCCAGCGCGGCGGCGTAGATGTCAGCCGGTAGCTGGACGTAGCCAACCTCAGGCGTGTCGACGAGCCAGGTCCCGTCGGTCAGGAAGTACTCGACGAACGCGGCGACTTCCTCACGCTCGAGCGAGGCGACCGAGACGTAGATGAACAGTGGTCGCGAGAGCGGGTTGTAAGAGCCGTCGTTGATCGTCTCGTTCGAGGGAGTGATCGCCTCGCCGGCGTCGTTGACGACCGGCACAGCCTTGAGCGCGTCGGAGTTGTTGGCGTAGTAGCTGAAGCCGAAGTAACCGATGCCGCCGCGGTCCGAGGCCACGCCCTGGACGAGCACATTGTCGTCTTCGGAGAAGGTCGTGTTGTGGGAGCGGTGGACACCGCCATCGCCGTTGATCGCCTCGGTGAAGTAGTCGAAGGTGCCGCTGTCGGCGCCCGGGGCGTAGAGCGAAATCTCGGTGTCGGGGAAGCCGTCGCGGACGTCGGCCCACGAGGTGGCGTAGTCGTCGGGACGGAAGATGTGGTTCAACTCGGCCACGGTCAGTTGGTCGACCCAGTCATTGTCGGGGTTGATCACGACGGTCAGACCATCAAAAGCGACCGGGACCTCGATGAAGTCGATGCCGGCCTCGGTGCAGAGTTCGACCTCGGAGTCCTTGATCGGGCGGGAAGCGTCGGAAATGTCAGTCTCGCCGGCGCAGAAGCGCTTGAACCCGCCGCCCGTCCCTGAGACGCCGACGGTGACGCGCACGCCGCGGTCGGTGAGGATGCCGAACTCCTCGGCCATCGCCTCGGTGATCGGGAAGACGGTCGAGGACCCGTCTACCTGGATTTCACCTTCGAGGTCGCCGAGTTCGGCCTGCGTTTCTTGCTCCTGCTGCTGAGCCGGCGCCGCAGCGGCGGTCGCCCGCTGCTGCGCGGTCTGTTGCTGGTCCTGTTGGGCCACTGTTTGTTGTTGCTCGTCATCTCCGCTGCAGGCGACGAGCAGCATGGCTCCCGCCAGTAGGGCGACGATCAACAGCGGCAGCCACCGCGTTGACAGCCTGTTGTTTGCGATTTCCAAGACAATCACGCTCCTCTCGCTCTGTGACCGGCGAGTCTCGATGCCGGACACACCACTCGTGGCTCGCTCTTCCTGAGCGCTCGCCACACTGCGCGTCATGCGCGATGCACAGCTTCAGTCCTGTGACCGGGTTCGCGTTAACCATGCGGATAACGGGCAGTTAAGAGTGGGTTATTGCCGACAGGAGACGTGTGCGCAAATGGTCGAGTTGCCCTTGTTCCTTGCTCTCTCTCGCAGAGAGACTGATGCACAACTCCCCTTTCCCCCTTTGCGAGATTGATGCATCACTCATTCTCCCGTCCCCGCCCCCGAGCGGGGACCTGCTCTGGCCGGTACCCAGCAGCACCGACTGGTGCCAGGTGAACAGATGCAGGCGGCCAGGATCTCCTCCGTGCAGGGACAGGGGAGGGAGCGGGCCCCCGCTCGGTGGCGGGGGCGGTTGAGAGGTTTTGCATCGGCCTCCTTGCGGGGAGATGACGAAAGCCTGCCCCGGGCTTGACCCAGGGGGGCAAAGGGGGGAGAGCGGAGTTAGTGGTTACGCACCGGTCTCCCACGGGCCGGGTTCAGCTCTGTTGCGCGAGCGGCACGCTGAAGCCGAAGGTCGAACCGATGCCGGGCGCGCTCTGCAGCGAGACTGCGCCTCCGTGAACCTCGGCGATGTGCCGGACGACTGCCAGGCCGAGGCCGGTGCCGCCGCCTGACTGTCGGGCGCGGTCGACCCGGTAGAAGCGCTGAAAGATGCGCGACTGTTCGGCCTGCTCGATCCCGATGCCGGTATCCCGTACCTGGATCCAGACCATCGGCGCAGGATCGGAGGCATCGCCCATCTCGGAGAGCACTTCGATTGATCCGCCCTTTTCGGTGAACTTGACGGCGTTGTGCAACAGATTGAGCAATGCTCGCTCGACCAACTCGGGATCGGCGACGATCATCGTCTGCTCGTCGCCGTTGAGACCGGCGTAGAGCAGCGAGAGGCCTTCGCGTTCGGCCTGTGGCCTGATGATCTCGACTGCGTCTTCCAGCAGCGTCTCCATGCCGACGACTTCGATTTCCGGTTCGGTCAGGCCCGATTCGAGCCGCGCCAAGGCCAACATCTCCTCGACGAGCTGGTTCATCCGCTCTGCTTCGGACTGGATGATCTTACGGAAGCGCTCCGAATCTTCGGGACGCCGAGCCACCTCGAGCGTCTCGGCCGCTGCCGATATTGACGACAGCGGCGTGCGCAGTTCGTGGGACGCGTTGATGAAGAAGTCGCGTCTGGCAATTTCCGCCTCATAGAGGTCGGAGAGATCGTGCATGGCGAGCACGACGGACCAAGGCCCCGATTCGGCAACGTCGGCGACCGGAGCGACCACAGTGCGGAATCGTCTACCGTCTCGCAATACGACCAGGACGGCCGGTGTGCCTTCGTCGATCGCGAGTCGCACAGCTCCGTAGAGGTCGGGGTCTTCGACCGCTTCCAACAGCGGAGAGCCGATCGTGTCGCGCTCGCCAGAACGCAGCATCAGCTCGGCGATGGGATTGAGGTACTGGATCCTGGCATCGGAGTCGAGCGCGATCACCATGTCGCCGGTCGAGGCGAGGGCGCGCTCCAGTTGATCTCGTTCCGCCGTCCGCGAGGAGAGTTGGTCACGCAATCGCTCGGCGGCCTGTGATCTGCCAGCGGATTGCTCGCGTAGCAGCGCGGCGGCGCGGGCGCTCAATCTGAGTCCAGCGGCGCACAACGCGATTCCCGACGCGAGAGCGATCCCACCGCCGACCGTCGATGCTTCTGAGGCGAGCAGCCCAACTCCCAGCAACAGGGCAATGACACCGACAACGGCCGTGCGCACGCTTACCGCTCGAATCGATACCCCGCTCCGCGCACCGTGATCAGGTGGCGCGGCGGTTCCGTCGGGCTGTTCAATCTTCTTGCGCAACCAGCGTACGTGGACATCCACTGTGCGTGTCCCGCCGGCGAAGGAGATGTCCCAGACATCGTTCAACAACTGGTCGCGAGTGAACGCTCGACCGTCGCGCTGGGCCAGGTAAGCCAACAGTTCGTACTCCTTGGGACGTAGCGCGATTGGTTCTCCATGTTTGGTCAGCAGACGGCGGTTGAGGTCAAGCTTGTACTCGCCAAACTCCAGCTCTCGAACGTCCACCGACACATCCTGCTTACGGCGCAAGTGCACGCGCACACGAGCCTTGAGTTCAGCCAGCGAGAACGGCTTGGTGATGTAGTCGTCGGCGCCCAGGTCGAGTCCCTTGACGCGGTCGGCCTCGGAGGTTCTTGCCGTGAGCAAGAGGACTGGCGCCTGCGAGGTTTCACGGATGCCTCGCAGTACGTCGAGTCCGTCCATACGCGGCAGCATCAGGTCCAGCAAGACCAGGTCGGGCTGCAGCGCGCGGGCCATCGAGAGTCCCTCGATGCCGTCCTGGGCGGTGCGGACCCGGTAGCCCTCCATCTCGAGATTGAACCGCAGCGTTTCCGCCAGCGGGCGTTCATCTTCCACGACCAACAACGTGCGCATGACGCGGCCTCTTCAACCGAACGCTGTTTGAAGGCCATGAACGCGGCAACCGCCTCGGTTGCCCGCAATCCGCCGACACCATGGTACGCGCTCTAGTCTGCTTGCCTGTCGTTGACTGCGGTTGCCATTCAGTTAACCGACCGCGCTCCAACGACTGACTGTGAACTCGCTAATCTGCGCTCACAACCGGCAATCGAGCGAACGTGTGACGAAGGATCATTCACTATGCGATTCGGATTCTGGCCAGCTGCATCCAACCCCTGGGCCGAGGTATTGACCGTCGCTCGGCACGCCGAGCGCACCGGCTGGGACCGGATCTGGTTCGCCGATCACTTCATGCCCAACAAGCCAGTCGGCGAGGATGCCTCTGACGGCATGGTTCACGAGTCGTGGACCACGCTGGCTGCGTTCGCCTCACGCATTCCGCGGGTCAAGTTGGGTCACATGGTCTCGGGCAACACGTATCGCCACCCGGCCGTGACTGCGAAGATGGCCGCGCAGATCGACATCATCTCCGGCGGACGATTCATTCTCGGTCTGGGCGCGGCCTGGCAAGAGAACGAGCATCACTACTACGGCATCCATTTCGGCACACTCAAGGAGCGGATGGACCGCTTCGAAGAGGCCTGCCAGGCCGTGACGGAGTTGTTCCGCTACCAGAAGACCAACTTCACCGGCGAGCACTACCAGTTCATCGACGCGCCGCTGGAGCCGAAGCCGATCCAGACGCCTCTGCCCCTGATGATCGGCGGCGGCGGCGAGAAGCGCACCCTGCGGATTACGGCGCAATATGCCAACGAGTGGAATGTCTGGGGCACACCTGAAGTGCTGGTCCACAAACAGTCGGTGCTCGACGCACATTGCAGCGACGTGCAGCGCGATCCGGCCGAAATCGAGCGCTCAGCGTGCACCCTGCTGATGATGACTGACAACGACGATGTCCTCGGTCCCGTCCGAGCCAGCGGACGTCCCGTGCTGGGAGGCTCAAACGACGAGATCAAGCAAACCGTCAAAGCCTACATCGACGCCGGAGTCGACGAAATCATCATCCCCGACTTCACGCTGGGATCAAACGCGTTCCAGCGGACGGAACAGATGGACCGGTTCATCGAGGAGATTGTGCCTGAGTTCCGCTAAGGAGCGTTCGACCTGGCCATAGCCGTCGTCAACCCGTGCTTGACACGGGGCCCAGAGCACCCGACGTTGCTTGCAACATGATCTGCGCTTTAGCACAGCGGTTGAGCGCGGAGGGTTCCCGCACATGCTCTGTGCCAAGGGTCACGTAGTGAGTACGCGCGATGTACGAGGTCTGGGCCCCGTGTCAAGCACGGGGCATCGGCAGCAGCCTAGTTCGTGCATTTGGACCGAAGCCTGCCCTAGAGACTTGGGAGAGTCTGTGACCGAGTTGGAAACGTGAACACACCAGAGTTGAGCAATAGTCTGTATCAGTCAGCAGCCAATGATCTGGATTGAGTGATGCCCAGCAACCCTACGTTTCCACCCTCCGAGACCGCCTTGCTGCTCGTTGATGCGCTCAACGAGTTTCTCAAGCCTGGCGGCAAGCTGTATGAGATGACTAAAGGCACTGCCGAGTCTGCCAACACCATTACCAACTTGCAGCGGGTGACGGACGCAGCGCGGGCGGCGGGGATTCTCGTGGTCTATGCGAATCATCACAGCAACCGCGGCGGCGACTATGACGGCTGGAAACATCCGGCGCCTGGCCATGTCGGGATCCAGCGAATGAACATCTTCGAAGCGGGCAGCTTCGGTGTCGAGGTGATCGATGAGGTCGCGCCGAAGCCGGGCGATGTCTTGGCACAGGAGCACTGGACATCGAGCGGCTTCGCCAACACCGATCTGGAATTCCTGCTCGGTCAGCGCGGAATCGAGCGTGTGGTCGTCGCGGGCAACCGGGCCAACACTTGCATCGATTCGACCGGACGCTACGCGGTCGAGCTGGGTTTCCACGCGACGCTGATCTCAGATGCGATCGCCGCGTTCTCGCAGGCTGAGATGGATGCAACGATCAACGTCAACTGGCCGGCGTTTGCTCACGGCGTGGTGACATCGGACGAGTTCATTGCGGCACTTGAGCAGGGCGACTAAGCCTCATGGCCGACCGCAGCGTCGATGGGTTCATGCAACGCAAACGCGCCGAGTTTCTCGAGGGCGCTGAGACCTTGCCATGGGACCAGATCTGGCTGCGCATGGCCAACGCGCGGTTTGCCTTGATCGACGCAATTCAGGACGTGAGCCAGGAACAGGCCGATTGGTCGCCGCACCCCAAGATCGATCCGGACGATGAAGGCACCTGGAGTATCGGTGAGATCATGCGCCACGTGATCACGGCGTCGCCGAATGTGGCCGATATCATCGCAGCGACGGCGAATGGTCGGACGGTGGTCAAGGGTCCGCCTGGTCAGATCACGGCTCCGGCGTCGGAAGTCGATGAGCTACGAGCGCAGGTAACGCGGGTCAGTGAGCGGACTGCTCAGCGTTGGTAATGCGCTGCCGGACGAGACCAATACCGAGACCACCGTCCCGCACGCCTTCTTCGGAGACCTACCGTCAATGGCCTGGCCGCTATTCCAGGCGTACCACGACGGTGACCACACTCGACAGATCGAGGCGCTGAAGTCGCACCGAGACTTTCCAGCTTGAGGCAACGTCAGCTGACTCTCCAGTCCCCGCGTAAAGGAGACCTTTGATTAATTTGCTCCCCCTCGCAGGGGGAGCTGTCGCGGAGCGACTGAGGGGGTCCTGGCGGCGCGGGTACCAGATGGAACTTGGTGGAGCAGGACCCCCTCCGCCTTCGGCACCTCCCCCTGCAGGGGGAGGAAAGGGATTATGCAAAGGTCTCCGTAAAGCGGGGACTGGGATCCGTGGGACCGTGTTTCGGTTACCGATCATCGAACTTGCGCGGCGCGACGATATAACCGTTCAGGTCGCCGATCAGCTCCCAACCGTCCGGGTTGTCCCAAAGCAGGAATGCGGCGAGCGCGCAGGTGAGACCGTCGAGCGTGTCGTCGAGGCGTTTGAGGCTTTTGCCCCTGGCATCCAGTACTGTCTGCGGATGTAGCAATCGCTGGACTTCTGAACACTCCAGCACTCGCGGTGCGACTCGATCCAAGAGATTGCCGAGATGGACCTGGTACTCCAGCATGCCCTGGCGTCGGACATGCACTCGGCCCTTCTTGTAGAGAATGCGCTCGCAGAGTTTGAACAGGCGCACGTGGATCGTGTGCGGGTAGACCTCGACAGCGTGGCGACCGTCGCGATCCCCGTTGAGTAGTTGCTCGGGGTATAGAGAGAATCCCTTGGGTTCGAGCGCCTCGCCGAGCTCGATGCCGGCCTTGCGACCTGCCTTGACGTGCTGCTTTGGCCGAGTGAATGGGCCGACGCCTTGTACTTGCCGAAAGTGGCATCTTGCGACCGATCTCAGCGTTCGACCCAGCGGTCCTCCGTATAGAGCAGCGGAGCGTCGATGGCGACGACCACGTCGCTTGACGCTCTTGCAACGTCGGCTGCCAAGTCCGACATTTCCCAGACAGCAGCGTCGATCCGTGTGCAGCGCAGGTCGTCGCGAGACGTACCCTCAAGCCAACAGACACCACTCTCCTTGTGAGCGCTCCAGGCAAGGTCGAGACCGATGAACGTAGGCATCGAATTCACCAATCATGCGAAGGAGACTATGCAGGATCGAGAGATCGAGGAAGACTGGGTAGAGCGCACACTGGAGGCGCCGCTACTCCGCGTTCCCGATCCGGCCCACGATGGCTTAGAGCGGCTCTATCGGCCGATCTCAGACCGCGACGGCCGCGTTCTGCGCGTGGTTGTCGACACCAGCTCCGACCCCTGGCGTGTGATCACGGTATTCTTTGATCGAAAGATGCGAGGCAAGCTGTGAAGTGTCGAGTCGACCGCGAAGCCGACGCTTTGTACTTGAGGCTGGATGATTCCACGATCGTGGAATCGGAAGAGGTCGCCCCCGGTGTCGTGTTGGACTTCGACGAACACGAGCAAGTGGTCGGGATCGAGATCCTCCAGATATCCCAGCGGACATCGGACCTGAGCCTCGACCACTTGGAGTTCGAGCGCGTCTAACGACTCCGCGGCGCCTGGGAGTAGTCGCCGAACGGGCCGTCTCTCCAGGCGAGGGCTCCCTTGAGGCCTTCGTCCCGCATCCGACGCGACCACTCGTAGTGCTGACTCGTGAACGTACCGACCGCGTCGAGGTCGGTTGAGGAGCGCAGCGATGAGTAGATGCCCATGTTCTCGTAGAAGCGGTTGACGTGGACCTTGAGCTGGGCCAGGTGGTCGGCGGGCAGGTTGGAGACGCGCTCGGCCAGGGCAAGGGTCTTTTCTTCTAGCTCGTCGCGCGGGACCGCGTAGTTGATCAGGTTGAGGTCAGCCGCCTCGGTCGCGCGGATTGGGTCGCCGGTGTAGAAGAGCTCCTTGGCCTTGCGCATATTGGTCAGCAAGGGCAGGATCGCCGAGGTCCGTGACCCGGCGAAGCGCAGGCCGGGGTGTCCGATCTGCGTGTCCTTCGGCTGCGACGACGAGGTCGGCCATCATCGAGAGTTCAAAGCCACCTGCGATCGCATAGCCGTGGAGCTGCGCGATGGTCACCTTCTGCATGTTCCAGAAGTACATCCAGATGTCGGTCACGCGAGCCATACCGCCGCGGATGCCCATGATCAGGCGGTTGCCGTCGTCGTCGACGGTGCGGAATCGCTTGTGCACGGCATCGGCGCCGTAGCCGCCGGCGGGTGTGAGGTCATAGCCGGCCGAGAAGGTGCGCCCCGCGCCCTTGACGATCAGCACGCGCACGTCGTCGTCGGCCTCGAAGTACTCAAGCGCGTCGCGGAAGTCGTAGATCAGCTCCTGCGAGAGCGCGTTCATCTTCTCGGGCCGGTTCAGCGTGACCACACCGATGCGGTCGTCAGTGCCAGTGCGATCCAGCAGCACATTCTCAAATTCGGGCAAGGACATGTTTGGATTCTCCAGTGGTTAGCCGTCAGTCGGACTCAGCCTAGCCGACACCTGATCGTTGCCCAACCGGGTTGCGTCCTTGATCGAGAACGACCATCGTTCGTTGATAGGATTCGTATGGTATCGGGAACAGCGGGGGTTTGGCATGACGCGATTGGTCGGTATCTCACTGCTGCTCGTCACAGTCTGGGCAGTGATGTTCATGACAGGATGCGACGACGTCATCCCCGCGACATCCGTCGACATCGACAGTCCTGCCATTGACGAAGGCGTAGTCGCGCAGCTCGGCGCGAATGCGGAAGCCTTCGAGTATGAGATCGGCGTGTACGGCGGAACGTTGACGTTTGCGACGATCTCAGAGCCATTGACCTTCAACCTGGCCCTGTCCAACGACGCCGGCTCGTCGGGCGTGTTGAGTTACCTGTTTGAGGGACTGACCGATGTCTCCTGGCTCAGCGGCGAGCCGCAACCGAACCTGGCCGAGTCGTGGGACGTGTCAACCGACGGGCTGACCTGGACGTTCTATCTGCGTCGTGATGTCGTCTGGCACGACGGCGAACCGTTCACGTCGGCTGATGTGGAGTTCACCTTCAACGAGATCATCTACAACGAGGACATCCCGACAGCTACGCGCGCGACATTCAACTTCCGTCTGCTGGACGACGACGGCAACTGGCAACAAGTGCCCATGACTGTTATGGCAATCGATGACTACACGGTCCAGTTTGTGCTGCCGGTCTCGTTTGCTCCGTTCCTCCGCTCGATGTCCACGGAGATTTTTCCGCAGCACATATTGCAGACCCACATCGACGCCGGCACCTTTGCCGAGGTTTGGGATATCAGCGCCGACCCGTCTGAGGTCATTGGAACCGGGCCGTTCCTGATCGATCAGTATGTGGCCGGCGAGCGAGTCGCGTTTCGCCGCAACCCTGACTATTGGATGACCGATGCGGACGGTAACCGACTGCCCTATCTCGACCGGGTAGTCCAGGTGATCGTGCCAGATCTGGAGAGTGAGCTAGAAGCGTTCCGATCAGGCCTGGCCGACATCCACGGGGTGCTTGGCCACGAGTTTGCCGAACTTGAACCACTCTCCGCCGATGAGAACTTCACCATTCATCGCCGTGGACCGACGTTTGGCTCGACGTTCGTGACCTTCAACCAGAATCAGGGCGTAGATCCGGAATCCGGCGCGGCCTATGTCTCTGAGGAGAAGTTCTACTGGTTCAGCAACCTGGCATTCCGGCGAGCGGTGGCTCATGCGGTGGATAAGGATGCGATCATCGAGCAGGTGCAGCATGGACTGGGCTATCCACAGTGGTCGCCAATCAGTCCGGCGACCGGCGCGTTCCACAACTCCGATGTCGCTACCTACGAGTTCGAACTCGAACAGGCCAACTCGCTCCTGGATGATCTGGGTTGGAGCGACCACGACAATGACGGATTCCGCGAGGATGACCGAGGCAATCAGATTGCCTTCACGTTGGCGACCAATCAGGGCAACACCGTTCGCGAACAGGTCACGGGCATCATCCACCAGGGGATGACCGAGATCGGACTGAATGTCGACTTACAGGTCATTGATTTCGGCGAGCTCGTCGACCAGTTGACTACGTCATATGACTGGGATGCCATCGTGATCGGCTTCACCGGAAGTCCCGACCCGTACAGCGGCATCGTGCTCTGGCACAGCTCAGAGAGCCTGCACCTCTGGCATCCAAACCAGTCAGAACCGGCGACGGCCTGGGAGGCAGAGTTGGACGACATCTACATCCGGGCCAGTCAGGAATTGGATCGGGAGTTACGGTTTGCCCTGTATCACCAAGCACAGGAGATCGTGGCTGAGAACCTGCCGTTGATCTACACAACGCATCCCGAGCGTCTGAACGCAGTGCGAAACGTCTTCGGTAACACAACGGCGACGTTGTACGGATTGTGGGACGTCCGCTATCTGTATCGGACTGATGACAACAATTGACGAGTTCAGTCTGCCACCTCAGCGGATTCGACGAGTAAATCAAAACTTGCAAATTCTGACGCAATGATGGCGTCCTGAAGCCGGTGACATTCGGGAAGCCCCCGCAAGTCTACGTAACTGGCAACGCCGATGAATTCGGCACCGACGAGCTGACCATCACGATCGAAATCCAACAGCCGATCGTCGCCATACTCGCGTGTGTTGACAATTGATGTCTCGCGGAGCGTTACATACAGGATGTCTCCCTGATCGCTCATGGTGACCTCGGGTGGCAAAGTCATGACGTGCGCTCGTAGCTCCAGTTCGGGTCCTGCCAAGCAACTGTGACGACCACCGGCGGATCAACTCCAGCCAAAATATGCACCTTGCAGGTGTTGTCCCCGATCCGCGTTGGAAGATGATGCTGGGAGCTGCCCCCGGTTGCGGAGAAGCGGGCTTGGCCACATCGCAATCTCGACAACGCGATTTCCAGTTTGTAGACTGTGTCCGATACTACATTTGCCCGATGACGCGGGCGACGACCGCTTGAGGAGCTCCACCATGGTCACCGTTGACAAACTTGAAGAACTTCGCCTGGAACCGGTGGCTCCCGACCTGGACCTGTCGTGGCTGGACCTGGACACCGAGTGGGGTGTCTCGGCCGAACCTGGACGCAAGGGTCTGACGCTGCAGCAGATCAACCAGTCGCTCTATGGCGAGGTCCCAGAGACCTCCACAGATAGCTCAGCTCGACCTCGGGGTGCCGCTCCCCCCGATGGCGCCGCGCCGCGGATGTCGGCCTGGGTGCTGGGCGACGCGACTGAGACGTTCTCCGACTCGGCCGGATTGCTCTATGACGAGGCTGTTTCACGGCAGTGGTCGTCGGCCACCGACATTCCCTGGGACACGATGGATGAGCTGCCCGAGGACATCGAGCGTGCGATGGCGCAGCTTTGCACTTCGCTGACCGAGGTCGAGTTCATCGCCGGTGACGTGCCCGGCAAGTGGCTGCCTCGTGTTGCCGCCGACCACTTTGAGTCTGGTCTGTTCCTGATGTCTCAGGTGATGGACGAAGCGCGTCACACCGATGTCTTCCGCAAGCGTGCGCTGGCCAACGGCGGCGGACTGTTGCTGCAGGGCGGCGGCGGTGGACTGCGTCAGATCCTCGAGGCTGAGGACTTTACGCAGATGTCCTCGATGCTGCACATCCTCGGCGAGGGCTTTGTTCAGTCGCTGTTCCGTCTGGGCGAGCTGATCGCCCACAATGAGGCCGAGAAGCGGATCTTCCGACTGGCCGCTCAGGACGAGTCGCGTCACGTCGCGTATGGCGTGACGCATCTCAAGTACACGCTCGAGCATGACCCGGACAAGGCGGAGGAAGTCCACTGGTCGCTGGACATGTTCGAGAACACGCTGGTCGACCCAGATCAACAGAACCCCGGCCTCGCCGGCGCGCTGGTCTACCTGCTCGGCGACGGCGACGTGGACGAAGGCTGGCGGCTGTTCTGGCACGTGCGCCGCAAGCAGGTGCTCGAGTACCTGCACCGGCTCGATGTGGCTGGTCTTGGCGGACGGCTTGAGACCGGTCGGCTGCACCCGTCACTGTCAGGCGCGTTGGACGAGAACTGAGGGTCGCGCTGCGTGAGTGCGCTGCTATAGGGGCGGCCCTGGCGGGTCGCCCTTCCCCTTGTATCGCGCCTGACACGGCGGGTTGAGAGGGCGACCACAAGGGTCGCCCCTACGAGGCACAGGTTCTGAGGATTGCGAGTTTGACTATGGCTGACAAGGATGTCGTCGCGGCAGCCAAGGAACGACTGGAACAGTCGGGGCTGCCCTCTGACTGGTTGGATGTTCCGGTTCACTGGGGGGTCAAGGCGAAGGAACAGGCGACGCCGGAGAATGGCGGACTGCGCTTCGAGTACCTGAACGTCGATGTCTATGGCGAAGTGCCCGAGCACTGGGACAACAACACCGAGATTCCCCGTGGCGCGATTCCCGACACTCGCACGGAGCAGATGGGCTACTCGATCTTCGAGAAGTCAGAGGTCTGGTCGGATCTGTGCGCCGAGCTGTATGAAGACGCGATCGCTGACCGCTGGAACTCGTCTTCGGACATCCCCTGGGACACATTGGCGCCGATCGGCTCCGACCTGGAGCGTGCCGTCTGCCAGCTCGCGACGTTGATGTCGGAGTATGGCTGGACCAAGGCGCAGACCACCGGACGCTGGCTGCAGGAGATCTCCTACGGCTACATCGAGGTCAAGCTCTTCCTCGGTACCGTCGTGTTTGACGGCGCACGGCTGTTTGAGGTCTGGCGTAAGCGGGCGTTGTCCAATGGCGGCGGACTGGGCCGCGGCGGGCGCAACTGGAAGTTCCTGCCGCTGACACAGAGCTACACGTTCTCGGAGTTCACGGTTGCCTCGATCATGCACGATGCGATGCTGATTGCGTTGCTCAACCACGGCGAGCAGCTCGCCCAGACAGAGGCCGAGCGCAAGATCTATGAATTGTGCGCCAGAGACATCGAGCGGCACCTGAAGTACTTCGTCGACCACATGCGCTACCTGCTGCTCAAGGAGCCGGAGCGTCGCGAAGAAATCCATCGCTACCTGAACAAGGCCGAGTGGTACCTGGCCAAGGACGAAGACGACACGCTCTACAGCGCGATCGCCGTGATCATGGGAGAAGGTCGCGAAGGCGCCGGGGAGGCCATGGCGGACGTGGCTGAGATGCGCCGGGCGCAGGTTGAGACGTACCTCGGGTATCTGAGGGATTGTCACCTGTCAGATCGTGAGGGTCGGTTGAACGAGGATCTGCGCAAATGGGCAGGGATGGTTGAGCTCGAGGAAGAAGAGAAGATTCCGGTTTAAGGTGTTAGTCCAGACATAGCGTTCGGGCTTGCTTTGCTCCCCCTTGCAGGGGGAGCTGCCGAAGGCTGAGGGGGTCCTGTAAGCGAGGTGTGCGGGGAGGGACCCCCTCACCCGCTTCGCGGGAGCTCCCCCTTGCAGGGGGAGCAAAGTTTCCCGGCGGCACTCCTCAACACGTTAGGGCAGAAGCAAATCAGGCCAGACAGCGCAATGGCTGACCTCCGTTGAACTCAATCATCTGACCGAACGCCGTCGCCATATCGATCTCGGCGCCGAGCTCCTCGCCTCGCAACTCGCTGTACGCGCGGTGCAGGTTGCCGACGATTCGTTCTCCGTCGGTCCATTCTGCGAAGCGACCGAGATCGAGGTCTCGGGCGGCTTCGAGGGGATCGACTCCGGCGTCGAAGGCGGACTTGGCCGAGTCCTGGACGAACTCCAGGTAGGCGTCGACTTCGTCAAGGACGGAAGCGTCGGCGACCGGACCATGACCGGCGATGACTGTTTCGATCGGCAACTCCTTCAGGCGGACGAGCGCCGAGCGCCAGCCGGCGACTGAACCCATGAGCGCGAACGGCGTGCCCTGGTTGAAGATGATGTCGCCGGCGATGAGCACCCGGCGCTCTGGAATCCAGACGACGGCGTCAGTGTTGGTGTGCGCGGGCGATACGTAGATCAGTTGCATTTCCAGGTCGCCGGCGTAGAGGGTCATCGTGTCGTCGAAGACGACATTCGGCGCTACCGGCGTGACATCACCCCACTCGACCGCTGGAAACATCACCGAGACGCGTTCCTTCTGTCCAGGAGCCTCGCGCAAGATCTGGTCTCGGCAGTTGCGATGGCCCACAATCACGGCGTCATCAGCAAAGAGACAGTTTCCATACGTGTGATCCATATGGGCATGCGTGTTTACTAACGTACGCACCGGATTACTCGAGATCCCGGCGATCGCCTCCTGGAAGAGCCGCGTGCGGCGCTCATTCGCACAGGCATCGATTGCGACCACCTGATCGCCGACGTCAACAAATGCCGGATTGTTTAAGCACCAGGATCCGTCGTGCTGGATGTAGGCAAAGATGCCCTCGGAGACCTCGACGACCTCAGGGTCGGGGAGGATGTCGTTTGCGTTGGTGTATTCGGTGCTCATGGTGGCTACTCCTCCGGTGTGCTCTGACAGTAGACCATTTCAAGTGGCTGCATGCTTCAGGACTTCCAGTCCCCGCGTAAAGGAGACCGTTGCATAATCCCTTTCCTCCCCCTGCAGGGGGAGGTGCCGAAGGCGGAGGGGGTCCTACTCCGCTAAGTCCAATCTGGTACCCGCGCCGGCAGGACCCCCTCAGTCGCTTCGCGACAGCTCCCCCTACGAGGGGGAGCAAATGAATCAAAGGTCTCCGTAAAGCGGGGACTGGAGTTGGAACGCAAACGTCATTCTTCCTGCGCGGCATTGGCATAGAACTCGAAGTCGTCCATGATGCGCTGGTAGCGACGTTCAACGTGCGAGCGCAGTTCTGGATGCGAGAAGATCAACCAGCGATTGGCTTTGACGCCCTTCACGACGATTCGTCCGACATCTTCAGGATTCATCTGGTCCGACATCGCGCCCGCAGTGAATCCCGGCTCGGGGCCGTCCTTGGGGCCTCCGAACTGAGCGGGGCGGTTGCGACCGGCCTCGCCGATCAGCGTGTCAACCCCACCTGGACAGAGCGCCGAGACGCCGATGCCTTCGGCGGCCAACTCACGACGAAGCGACTCCGTGTAGGCAAACGCCGCGTGCTTACTGGCGCTGTAGACGCCCAACGGAACCACCTCATTGAGCCGCAACCCAGCCATCGAGACGGTATTGACGATGTGCGCCTCGCCGTCCTGCGCTCGCATACGCGGGAGAAAGGTCTGCACGCCGTTAACCACCCCGTTTACGTTGACCTCGAAGGTCCAGTCCCAGTCAGCCTGGGTTGCCTGACTCACGGGACCGGCGGTCATGACACCTGCGTTGTTGATGAGCAGGTTTAGTTCGCCAAACTCGGCGTAGACCTGCTCGGCTAGCCATTCGTAGCCAACGGTGTCGGTGACGTCGAGGTCAACGGCCAGTGCCTGCACTTCCTTCGCCTCGACCTCTTTCGCGACGGCCTGGGCCGTGCCTTCCTGGACATCGGCGAGGATGACATGCATCCCTTCGTCGGCGCAGGCGAGGGCGATCCCGCGTCCGATTCCGCTGCCTGCCCCCGTCACCAGTGCGACCTTGCCGCTCAGATTTTCCATGGGCCTCCTCCTCGCTGCTGCATTGGAAATCGTCGGTTTGTTGCACAGAGGCTAGCGTTACCCTCACTCTCATGACGACTGCATGGCATGAGCAAATCGCCACCGCTACCGACGGGACTGCCCTCGAGGGGATGACCGTGCTTGAGGATGGCGGCGGAATTGCTGCGTCATACGCGGGCAAGCTGCTGGCCGACCTTGGCGCGGATGTGATCAAGCTCGAGCCGCCGGGTGGAGACTCCGTGCGGCGCAAGCCTCCGTTCGCAGCCGACACGCCTGGTCGCGAGCGCAGTGGACTGCACCTGTTCCTGGACACAAACAAGCGCAGCCTGACCCTCGATGTCGAGTCGGCCAGCGGACGCCGAATCTACCGTCAGATCGCGAAGCATTGCGGGACAGTGATCACGTCGAGGCCGATTGCAGAGCAACGTCGGCTGGAACTGACCTGGGACGACCTTGCGGTGGATGCGCCCGAGTTGAATCAGGTCAGCATCACCGTCTTCGGCATTGACACGCAGCGCGAGGGCTGGCAATCGGAGTCGCTGATTGCCTCGCTCGCGAGCGGGATTTCATATCGGATTGGCGACCCCGATCGTGCGCCACTTGGACTGCCCTACGACGCACCGCAGTTTCAGGGCGGGATCCATGCCGCGATTGCGGCGCTGTTGGCGCGTCGGGCGACACGCGAGGATGGTCTGGGACAGCATGCCTGGCTCTCGATCGTCGACATCATTAGCAACGTGATGGCTGGTGCCGGAGTCGCCCCGTTCGTCTTCACTGGACAGTCGCGACCACGCGCCGGGACACACATGAACGCGTTCTATCCCTGGCAAGTGACGCCAGTGAAGGACGGCTACTACGAAGTGATCACGATGGTCGACCGACAGTGGAACCGGTTCATGGAGCTGCTGGGCGACCCCGAATGGCAGTACGACGAGCGGCTCAAGAATCGGTGGCTGGCCTTCCAGCACGTCGAGGAATTGGACGCGTTCTGGCATCCCTGGATGAAGGAGCGGACCAAGGCCGAGCTGATGCAGATCTTCGGAGAGAACCACATCTCATTCCAGCCGGTGCACACGATCGGAGAAGTGGCGGAGTCGGAGCATCTGGAAGCTCGTGAGTTCTGGTCGGAGATTGAGCATCCCGAGTTCGACGAGCCTGTGAGACTGCCGGGAGCGCCGTACAAACTGAGCGAGAGTCCCTGGTCGATACGTCGCAGGCCGCCGCTGCTGGGGGAACATTCGGCGGAGGTGTTGTCGGAGGTTGGGGTTGTTGGGCTGGACCTGGCGCAGTTGCGGCGAAGTGGAGTGATCTGAACGACTCTGTCATTCCTGCCTGCGCAGGAATGACGGAGGGAACGCGGGAATGATGGAGTTGGGGGGCAGGAATGTCGGAGGGGGGCTTGGGTCTACTTCAGCATGTGGCGGACGATTTGCTCGACGGCGTCTGTGTGTTTGGTTAGCGACTCGGGATCGATGCAGCGGTCGTAGGTGTCTTGCGGGCTGTGGAAGTAGGGGTGGCCTCCGAGGAAGGAGGCGAAGCGGCCGTTGATTTCTCCGATGTTGCGGGCTTCTCCGAAGCCGGCGTTGCCGACGGGGAAGGCTCGACGTTCGAGGCCTTGCTCGTTCAACGCGTTGGTAGCGACGTTGAAGAGTTCGTCATCGGAGGCCGCGTAGCTGGGTTGGCCGTTTCTTGAGCCGATTGAAGCTCCGAGGTGCATCCAGGCGTGGACGTCGTGGGCGGCGTCTCCCAGTTCTTGGATGTAGTGATCGAGGCCGAGGTGGTGGAGTTCGTGTCCGCTGGAAGCGACGAGGTTGAGCGTTCGGCGGCCAGGGTTGGCGGCGACTCGTGCGGCGACTTCCATCCAGATGGCGATGCCTCCGCCGCGCTCGGCAGCGCAGGTGTACCAGCCGGACTTGGGCGTCATCAGCACGACGGGCTCGGCGTCAGGATCGGTTCCGGGGATGGCGCCGACGACGTTGTCTGCCGGAGCGTCGACGCGTCCGGCGTCGCTGATCATGGTGATCTCGGAGCCGACCGCGTCCAGCAGCGGTCCTGCGTCCACTGGGGCGACCTGTAGAACCGGCAGTTCGATGGGGTCGAGCGGTCGCTCGGCGTTTCTCACGACGGGATACCCCTCGGGATCGCCCATGACCATGATGATCGCGTCGGCGCCGTCGGCGCGGGCCAACTCGAAGGATGTGTAGACGCCGGCTGCCATCCGTTCCTGGTCGTCGGGTGCGAACTGCCAGAGGACGATTCCCGGACCGTTGTCGGTGCGCAGGGTTCCGGTCAGACCGTTGTGGTCGGTGAAGGCGCTGTCGAAGGTTGGGACGGCGGGAATGTCCCAGCCGCCGAAGCGGATCGAGGCGTCGTGGATTTCGACGCGCGGGAAGCGCCAGGTCTGGAAGTCAGCCTCGACGCCGACCTTGCGCAACTCCTCCATCATCCAGAGGGTCGCGCGATCGTCGGCCTCGCGACCGGTGCGGTGGTCGCCCATCTCCTCGTAGGCGCGGATGCGGCGTTCGGCGTCGTTCATGGTCAGTCCGCTACTGCTGTGGCCTCACGTCGTTCGGTTTGTTCGGCGGCCGCTGCGTCGCGGCGGGCGACTTCGTCCTTGACCATCGGGATCAGCTCTCGGCCGTAGTCGATGGCGTCGGGGAGCGGGTCGAAGCCTCGGATCAGGATGGTCGAGACGCCGAGGTCGATGTACTTGAGCAGGACTTCGGCGACCTGTTCGGGCGTGCCGACGAGGGCGGTGCTATTGCCGGCGGCGCCGGTGGCACCGGCGATGGGCATCCAGAGTCGCTCGTCGTGGATGTCGCCCTTCTCGGCGAACTCGAGCAGTCGTTGCGAGCCACGCGATTGCGGGCGGAAGTCGAGCGATTGCTTGCGCAGCTTGTTCACGGCGGCGAGGTAGTTGTGGGCCTTCTCCCAGGCCTGATCCTCGGTCGGCGCGATGATTGGGCGGAAGGAGACGGAGAGTCGTGGGTCGCGGCCGTGTACGGCGGACATCTTGCGCACGCGATCGATAGTCGCGGCGATTGAGGCGCGCGGCTCGCCCCACATCATGTAGACGTCGGCGTGCTTGGTGCCGATTTCGAAGGCGATGTCGGACGCGCCGCCGAAGTAGAGCGGAATGCCGCCGGGCTGCGACGGCAGGACCTCGGGGTTCTGCCCAACGATGTTGTAGAACTCGCCCTCGAAGTCGAACGGCTCGTGTCCGTGGGCATCGTGCTCCCAGGTGCGGCGCATGACCGACAGATACTCGTCGGTGCGACGATAGCGCTCGTCGTGGCCCTTCCAGTCACCGTCGCGCTGCTGCTCGGTGTCGTGTCCGCCGGTGATGATGTGGACGGAGACGCGGCCCTTGGTGAAGAAGTCGAGCGTGGCGAACTTGCGCGCGGCCAGGGTCGGCGTGACGAATCCAGGCCGGTGAGCGATCAGGAACTTGATCCGCTCGCTACAGGCGGCCGCGGCCTGGGCGACGTGGAGTCCGTCGGCCGAGGCCGAGGTATAGCCGACGAGCACGCCGTCAAAGTCGGAGTTCTCGTGGGCCATGGTGAAGTTACAGAGGTAGTCGTGGTCAATGCCGCCACCAATGATGTGCATCGCAGCATTGGACTCAGACGGCTTGACGCCAATCATTCCCAGAAACTCAACGGGCATAGTTCACCTCACTTGCTTGAGTCTTGGACTCAGACCTTCAGGATAGGGGAGTGGTGAGGCACGGCGGGGCGTTGGCGCAGATGTAGGATGAGAATTGGGACAACGGTGATCGGAGGTTCTCGTGGGCGAGATCGTGGTTGAGATTGAGTTGGAGAATCCCGTCGATCGACAATTGGCGGAGCGGGGAGCGCTCGGAGAGCAGACCGTTCGGCGAGAGTCGATCGGCGCGATCGTGGACACGGGCGCTGTCATGTTGGCGCTGCCGGAGGACCTGGTTGCGCGTCTGGGGATTCCGACCAGGCGCACGATCTCTACGAGTTATGCCGACGGACGGCGGGGCGAGCTACCCGTCGCTGGCCCATTGACACTTCGCATCGGCGATCGGGAGATGTCCACGGATTGCATCGTCGTGCCAAGCAACGCCGAGGCTCTGCTCGGACAGGTGGTGATGGAAACGCTAGACCTGCTCCCCGACCCGCTACATCAGACGCTGGGTCCAAGACCGGAGTCGCCGGATCGGCCGTTGTTGCGGGTTTAACCCAAGCCGCTCCTGGCTGTTGCTTAGCTGGTGAACGCAGTGAGAGTTCGCGTCCCGCTGAACCAGTAATAGCCAATCGTAACCAGAGCCCCCCAGTCGTTATCCATCTATAATACAGGCGAGCTATCCTATCAACTCAGGGGCGCGAAGACATACCCTCGCACTCTGTCATTGCTCTCATCTCGCATATGAATCAAAAACAGGTTGGGGTTGCCCAATAGCCGAATTGTGTGGGAGTTGAGGAGATTCATTGTTCGTGTCATCCACGCCTGCGCGTTAGTCCTGTAGTATCCGTAGTCAATACCATCGCCGAGGGGATTGCCGGCGTGGAGTATCGCTCCACACCTTCCATACACTTCTGCAAACTCATCTCGAGTCAGCACATCCCCTGTCCTGTCTTCCCAGGTTGCCTTCAAAGGCCCGGCTTCCGGGTGCTCGATGATTGGCTGTGGGTAAAACTCTGGATTTGCTCGTTCAATCTCCTTGAGAATTCGGTCTGCGTGCCACTCCTTCTTCAAACTACTTTGAGCCCTTGACAGTGATTCCTTGTTAGCGACCAACGATGCCATCGCGATGAGCTCCAGAATCTTCCGAATCTGTAGACATACGGACTCGATGGTTGTCGCCTCATAAAGGGCGTGCCGGCTACCAGAGAGAAATGCGTGGACGACGCTGGTTCGGCGCTTTATCTCCTCCATCACTGCGCAGTACTTGCTGAGATCGAGGTCAGATGGATCAGGTGTGTTTGTGGGTATGGACAAGATTCAAGCCCTTGGCTAGGGTCCATATCCAAGTTACAGCTTCTTTGGCGCTGGCTCTATGGATAAGCTCTTGCTGTCATCAGCGCCTTCACAGCCGCCGATTTGAGACGACTGGCTCTGATGCAAGCAGGCGGCGGAGGGGGAGTAGGTCTGGAAGGTCGAGGATTTCGGCCAGGCCGTTGTCGAGCTTGGAGCGAGTTGGGCAATCGACCATGCCAGGCAGGCGCTCGAAGCTGGCGTCGGATAGGTCGTCGAATAATTTGGACATGTCTGCAATCTGTCTGGCTGAGAGCTCTCGGACATCGAGGACTGGCATTCGACCGAGGTCGCCTTTCTTGATCGACACCCAGCCCCCTTCCGTGGTCGTACGAGTCGCCATCAAAGTGAGCAGGCCTAGGCTGCTGTTAAGCCAAACTGCAAGCGCGTTGTCTTGCTTATCGTTGGCTGTTTTGACTTCCCAGAAGACGTTCGATAACACTGGCTGGTCTGCGCACATTGCCACAACCCGGATGGTGTCAAGGCGAAGGCGCTCAGCTATCTGAAGCCGCCCAGCCATTTTCCACAAATGTTGACCGTATCCGGGCTTCTGCCCACCGCGAGGTGTGGCAAGCTCCGAGAGATACCGATTGGGCATGCAGGACATTGTGGTGCGGTCATCTGTGTCATGTCCTTGAACTAACGGGAAGGCCGTAACCGAGTCCGTGCGATCGAATCCGTCGATCAACCGCCGCCTGTCCGGTCCAATAGAACCAAGGTCAGACAGTGAACAGATTGGGATTGAGCCAGCCTTTGTGATGCCGGGCAAACGCACCTCGCCATCTTCACTAAGGCTAAGCGCGGTTCGAAGCAAATCGACACGAGAGAATTGGACGCCGGCCCATTTTCGATCGGCAAAGCGAGACATGGGCACGGAGATTGATTCGCCAATGTGTTGACCGCCGACGGATAGCAACTCTGTGCCTGGTTCTTCAATCTG
The DNA here is from genome assembly GCA_964291525.2 of Dehalococcoidia bacterium. GTDB lineage: Bacteria > Chloroflexota > Dehalococcoidia > Bin125 > Bin125 > Bin125. Next base: position 25,468 of record OZ219765.1, read on the forward strand.
AGCTGGCAGCGTGCGAGCGATGGTATCTGCCGTGCGCCGCGCATCGATCACAGCATCTGGATTCCGCCAGAGATTGACGTAAGTGGTGCGGTGCTCCATGTCGATATCGCCGTCGGCTCGCTTGGTGGCAATCAGCAACAGCTCAGAGAGGTCGGTGCTGTCGGAGAACAGCCAACGCTCGGGGTCGTGCGAAGCAATCACCATTTCGAGCTTGAAGTCGCGTTCGATCAGCTGGCGGGTTTGCTGCCATGAGGAGCCGGTGCAGAGAGTAACGGGTAACACCAAGGCGAGTCGACCATGACCTTGCCGGAGCTTCGGCGCAGCGGTCGCGACGAATGCCCCTCCCAAACCTGAGACTGCAGAACCACGGCGCTTCTTCAGTCGGTTCTTTAGCTCCTGTTGCATTTTTCCGCGTTCGGCTGAGGATTTCATGCCGAACAGCATCTTGTCTGGCCGGGTATAGGGCGGATTCATGATGGCTAGATCGAGTTCGGGTAGTCGCACGGTATGGCCTTCAGCCGTTTGAACGCCTTCGCTCGTAACTTGTTCTGCCGATGCGACTTCGATTCCGAATGCTTCTGCTGAGATCGAGTGTTGCACTGGGGCGGATTCGACCCCAAGGAAGTCGACTGACCCAAGCGAGACATGATCGCCAGTGGCGTCCAACGACATGACGTAGAGGTTCATCGAATTAAACTCGATCTGCGATTGAGCATGGCGAGGCTGGTGGCTGCGAAGTGGATCGCGGAGAGTTGGACGTCGTAGCCGTGCAGGGCTTCCTCAACCATTGCCTTGTGGAGCAACGGCGCTTTCGAGCCTCCGGCATTGAGATGTCGGCGTTCGGCTTCTGCAGCGACGGCCATCAGCAGGGTTCCGGTTCCGCAAGCGAGATCGGCGACGTTGAGCGAAGCGGGGAACTCGTGATCGGCCCAATCGACGTTCGGCGGCCAACCCTCGAAAACGAGACGGCTCAGCATTGTCGCAGCCGGTACTGAGGTGTAGTAGGCGCCGGTGAACTTGGCGTCGGTCAGCAAGGTGTGAAAGAGGCGGCCTGCAAGATCGTGGCCCTCGATACGGTCAGTCTGCCTAACGGCCTTGAGGAGCGGCTCGATGGTCCCTCGTTGCAGATCAACAGGGGCGTCGCTGAGAATGCCGAGGATTTCAATCGCGATTTCGAAGACCGGGACGTAGTCGATGTCACCGCAGATGGTGCACCAAACATCGCGGAGTTCTGATGCGCCTGACTTGTGCACTCTGATTGGCGGTCGGAACTTCTTCGTTGATGGCGGAAAGTCGATCCTGAAAAGCCAAGGCGTCTGAACAGATTTACGAGGCAAATCGATACGCAGAGCCGCTGCACGATCGCCCTCCTTGTCGGCCTTGGCGATCACGTCTGCGACTCCACGACCAATGTTGGCGTGCTTGTTGATCGCTAGCGGCACTATCGTTCAGCGCCAGACGCACATCCTCGGTGCCTCGCGTGACTTGATCAGCTCCTTCGATCTGCTGCGGCAGTGTGCGAAGGTCATCGGCGAGTTGATTGATTCCTCCGTCATTCTCAGCGCGACGTTCCAATACGTCGTCTTTGGAGCTGTGCAGGAACCACCGAAGCTTGACTATCCGCTCAAGTGCACCAGCGATCATCGTCAATGTGCTTGAGATCGTCCGGGTAGAGGATGCCAACCCGAGCAAGCGCGTCTGGAAAGTCGTTGACGCGCTGGTCAAGTTGTTGCATCGAGCGCTGTGCGACCTGTCTCCCATTTGCATTCGACGATCACTCGATCACCGGATGGCAGGTGGATGCGGATATCTGGCGCATCGCCACCGCTACGTCGCTCGGCGCGAGCGTTGATGCCCTTCGCGCTCGGAGAAGTTCTGATAGGAGCCAGTTGACGGCTTCTTCACGGGCAGTTTCAGTGGTCATGGGCTTCAATTGTCGCACAGGTCGGGAGTGGCCCTCACCCTAACCCTCTCCCTCAGGGAGAGGGGACTAGAGAGTCGGAGGCGCGGGGATGGAGCGGGTCCCCGCGTGGGGCGGGGACTGGGGGATGGGGTTGGGGTTAGACGTCCTGGAACTGGGGGCGTCTTTTCTCCATGAAGGCGGTTCGGCCTTCTTTGTAGTCTTGGCTGGCGAAGCAGGCTTGGACTAGGCGGTCGACTTCTTCGAGGTCTCGGTGGTTGGGGTCTTTGGGGATTTCCTGGATGGCTCGGCGGATGGCTCGGATGGTCATGGGGGCGTTTTGGGCGATGGTGGCGGCGAGGTCTTGGACGGTGGGTTCGAGGTCTTCCTGGGTGGTGACTCGGTTGATCAGGTTCCAGCGGGCGGCGTCGGTGGCGGGGAAGCGCTTGCCGGTGAGCAGGATTTCCTGGGCGGCGGCGAAACCGACGAGGTCGACGAGGGTCTTGACGCCGCCGTAGCCGTAGCCGAGGCCGAGGCGGGCGGCGGGGACGCCGAACTGGGAGTCGTCGGAGGCGATGCGGAGGTCGGCGCGCAGGGCGGTGAGCAGTCCGCCGCCCATGCAGAAGCCCTGGATCATGGCGATGATGGGCTTGTCGAGCTCGCCGTAGGCGCGTCCGGCGGCGGCGCCGATCTTGTCGTACTTGGCGATGGTCTCGGGGTTGGAGCGCTGGGCCTCGAACTCGGAGATGTCGGCGCCGGAGACGAAGGCGCGGTCGCCGGCGCCTTTCATCACGACGACGCGCACGTCGGGGTCGTCGCGGAAGGTGTGCATGATGGTGGGGATGGCGGCGTTCATGGCGACGCCCATGGCGTTGAGCTTGTCGGGGTTGTTGAAGACCATCCAGCCAATGCCGTCCTCGGACCAGGCGAGCATCTTGTCGGTGTCTAGGGGGATGTGGTGTTTCATCGGTGGTCTCCTGTGTTCAAGGTTGGGCGTGCGAACAACTGAGGTTGATTCACCGGGTTCCATTGTTGTCGATGGCTGGTTGGAGAAGGGACCCCCTCAGCCTTCGGCAGCTCCCCCTGCAAGGGGGAGCAAAGAGGGGGAGCGGTTTGCAATGGAAATTGATGTACATCTGAGTAAGTCCTAGATGACACCGCGATTGCGGAGGTCGGTGATGGCGTCGGGGGTGTAGCCGAGGTCGGTGAGGACTTCGTTGGTATGTTGCCCGAGGGCTGGGGTTCCGAGGCGCATTTTCTCGGGTTGTGGGGTTCTTGTGAGGTTGATCGGCTGTCCGACGAGGGTGACTTCGCCTCGCTCGGGGTGCGGGGCTTGTCGGGCCATGTTGAGGTGCTTGACCTGCTCGTCCTCGAAGGTGCCGGGGATGTCGTAGATCGGTCCGCAGGGGACGCCGGCCTCGTTGAGTCGCTGGATCCAGTGCTCGGAGGTGTTGGTCCGGGTGCGCTGGTTGATGGCTTCGTTGAGGTCGATGCGGTTCTTGGATCGGCGTGACGAGGTGACGAAGTCAGGATGGTCGATCAGCGCTTCCGCCTCGATGGCGCGGCAGAGTCGGGCGTACATGGCGCCGCCGGAGGCGGCGATGTTGATGTGGCCGTCGGAGGTCTCGTAGACGCCGGTGGGCATCAGCGTGGGGTGGTCGTTGCCGGCCTGCGGCGGGACTTCGCCGTCGATGGTCCAGCGGGTGACCTGGAGGTCGAGCATGGCGATCTGGGCCTCGAGCAGTGATGTGTGGACCCATTGGCCTTCGCCCGAGCGCTCGCGCTCGAGCAGCGCGATGAGGATCGCCTGGGCGAGGAACCCGCCGGCGGTGAGGTCGGCGATGGGAATGCCGACGCGGACGGGCCCGTCGCCGGGCATGCCATTGACGGACATGATGCCGCCGAGTCCCTGGGCAATCTGGTCGACGCCAGCGCGCCAGGCGTAGGGTCCGTCCTGGCCGAATCCGGAGATGCTGCCGTAGACAATGCGCGGGTTGCGGACGCGGCAGGCGTCGTAGTCGATGCCGAGGCGTCGCTTGACGTCAGCGCGGTAGTTTTCGACGACGACATCGGCGCGTTCGACCAGGGCAAGGAAGATCTCGACGGCCTCGGGTTCCTTGAGGTTGAGCGTGAGCGACCGCTTGTTGCGGTGCAGGTTGAGGAAGTCGGAGGACTCGCGTCCGCCGGTGACGCCCTCGGCCTGTCCGGGAACCTCCGGCTGCTCGACCTTGAGCACGTCGGCGCCCCAGTCGCCGAGCTGTCGCGTGGCGGTGGGACCAGCGCGGGCTCGGGTGAGGTCGAGGACGAAGAGGTGGTCGAGGGGCAGGTAGGCCATGGAGGTCAGGATAGGATAGGCGCTGGGATTGATTCACGAGAAACAATCGCATAGCGGCTTATGCATCACATCGAATATCACCCTCACGCCCTCGAGCGTATGGCCATCAGAGAGATCACTCGGGCAGACGTCGAGTTGACACTGGCAGAGCCTGATCGGCAGTGGCCGGCGCGACGGCGTCAACACCCGGCTACGGTGAGTATCCGACGCATTGGCGAACGAATCTGTAAGATTTACACCAGAGACGGCACTGATCCGCCGCTCGTGGTGACAGTTGCCTAGCATGGTGAATGAGAGCGGAATCACCAATATGACTGCTTCAGCCAAGTTCAGTGACGACTATGACCTGCTGTACATCTCTCTCCGGGAAGGCAGAGTGGCAGTGACCAAGGAGTTCGACGATCACCGCTTGGTCGACCTTGACGCGAGCGGTGTAGTGCTGGGAGCCGAGTTCATCGGCTTGGACGGCGAAATCGATTTGTGCGGTCTGCCAGAGGAGGGGACTCTGCTCTCCGCGGTTCAGGGCGAAGTACCTTCTCACCTGAAAGTCTTGACCAACCTGGTTCGCTCTTAGCGTTGGAATCCTCCCCGTTGGTCACGCTCAATTTGTTCTTTACTCAAATCACTCTGCGCTAGCCAGTCGCGATTGCTACCGGAATAGCACAAGGCCAGGTGCCGAGCCTTTGCCGTCGCTTCGGGGAACACCGCGTCGGGACCGGGCTGACCAACGGGGGTTGCACCATGAGTTGCAGTGCCCGCTCTAATTTCGGGAATCGTCAAGCTGGCACAGGTGCTTGAGTGGTGAGCTCGAACTGGTAACGGACTTCGGCGTCGTCGCTGAGCAGGCCAGTGCTAGACCAGTGTTGAAGGCGCTCGGCGATTCGGGCGTTGGCTTCGAGTCGGACGCTGGCGGCGTTGTTGCGCAGATCGAGGGCTTCAGGGAGAGGTTGGTCGATGCCCTGTTCGGCTCGCTCGTGCATGGCGCGGTGATCGTCGATGACGTCGAGCGGTTGGAACTCTGCGCTGGGCTCGGCGGTGGTGGTCCAGAGGGTATAGAGCGCGTTGTGGTTCCAGCTACAGGCCTCGCAGCGCCATTCTTCGAAGAGGTTGAAGGCTCGGTGTGCGCCTTGCTGACTGGAGCGCTCGATGCGCAGTGCGGTTTCGACGATCTCGCCGGCAAACGGGTCGTGCTCGCCTGAGCCGCTACATCCGTGGGACTTCCAGACCAGTCCGTGGCTGGTGTAGAGCAGGGCCATGACGCGGTGCAGGCGGTCGAGGTCGGGGCGCGGCGCGCGCCACTGGTCCTCGACTTCCTCCTGGATACGTCGGAGGTAGCGGAGTTCGTTGAGTGATTCCTGGCTTCTCATGGGTCGGATCCTGTCGTGTGGCGGAAGGTCAGGCTAGAGCGTCGAACTCACTGAGCAGTTTGACATTGGTGTAGTGACCGCGTGCGGCGCGTTGGAAGCGGGCGTCGGCAGTCCAGAGGTCGCAGTTCAAGGATTCTGCGAGCGCCAAATAAACGGAGTCGTAAACGGCGCCTTGGCCGAGCTGGTCGGCGATTGCAAGCGCTCGCTGGTATAGAGCCATGGAATGTCGAAACTCTATGCCTGTCGACCTGAGTGCCTCGAGTAAACCTGCTGCTGCGTCGATCGTCAATAGGTCCCGCTTCACCCGTTGATGCAGAGTGTTGGCCGTTTCAGCCAAGAGGACGTAGGGCGCCACTGCACGGACTGAGTCGCGCATCCACTCGCTCGCAAGAGCCTCTGCGATGCCGGAATCATGTTCGCGAACCAGCCATTTCACCGCGATGTTGGCATCGATCACGACAACGTCGGTCACCGCCACTCTTCGAACTGTTTCGTTCGTTGTTCCCGCGCTTCGCGGATCAAATCGACCGAGTCACCATCAAACACACGATCGCCAAGCAGCTCATTGCGGAAAGCAATCAAACCATCAATGTCGAATGGCTTGATTGCCTGTTTCGGGGTGTCGTTCTCGTCTCTGGCCAATTCGCTCTCGATAGCGTCCAGGCAGTACCGATTGACATCGACCCCCTTGAATTTGGCGGTGTCCTGCAATCGCGCCTTGACATCAGAAGTGAGGTGAATCGTCAGTTGCTCGTTCCTGGTGGTGGTCATGATCGTCTCTCGCGGCTCTTCCAGCGACTAAGACCCACGGTACACAGAATGCGCTACTCGCCTTTGAACTCGGGTTGGCGGCCCTCGGCGAAGGCTCGGGGGCCTTCTTTGGAGTCGGCGGTTTGGCCGACGATCCAGCGCAGGCTGCCTCCGAAGCGGTTGGCCTGGGCGAGGGTCATGTCTCCCTGGGCGTTGATCAGTTCTTTCATGGCGCGGACGGCGATGGGCGCGTAGCCGGCGACCTGACCGGCCATTTCCTGTGCGGTGCCGAGCAGTTCGTCCTGAGGCACGAGGCGGGAGATCAGACCCCACTGCAGTGCTTCCTCCATGCTCAGGCGACGGCCGAGGTAGAGCATCTCGTTGGCGTAGGCCTGCGGGATGGCGCGGGGCAGGCGCATGGGGCCGCCGGCGAGGGGGAAGAAGCCGAGCGTAATCTCGGGCAGGCCGAGTCGGGCGCGGGCGTTTTCCGCGCCGATGCGCATATCGCAGATCAGGGCGATTTCGAAGCCGCCGCCGAGCGCGTGGCCGTTGATTGCGGCGATCAGCGGCTTCTTGGCGTCGAACTCGTCGAAGCGGTCAGCGGCATTGGTGGGGAAGTGTCCGGCCGGGCCGGCGGAGGCAGCGGGGCCGTCGCCCTGGGTGAGGTCTGCGCCGGCACAGAAGGCGCGCTCTCCGGCGCCGGTAATCACGGCGCTGCGGATCTCGTCGTTGTTGCGGACCTCGACGAGCGCCTCGATCAGTTGTGAACCGAGAGCGCTGTTGATGGTGTTCATTTTGTCGGGGCGATTGAGGGTGATGGTGGCGACTCGCTCGGACACATCGAACAGGACTTCATCGGCCATAGTGGGGTCTCCTCAAGGGGGTTCGCGGTGTGCAATCTGTGCTGTTGTTGTGCAGTTGCCTGCACTGTTGTCGTGCAATTGCCTGCAAGGGTCAGGATAAGGGCAGGTCCCAGCCAGCCTAGAATGGCGGCCAACGCGGACGGGTGAGCGAACGCGAGAGGAGCAGGCATGGCAGGAACACCACTTGAAGCGCTGGGGGCGTTGGCCGAGTCTTTGGGCGCGGAGGCGTCGGAGGCGCAGCTTGAGCGCGCGCTGCCGACGGTGACTCGCATAGTGAAGTACGTGCTTGGCAACGACACCCTGCCCGATCTAGGGGAAACCGAGCCGGCACTCGGTCTGCGCTACGACGTAGGCGAGCTACGTCGGGGAAGCGAGGGTCCTGATGGAACATCGTGAACCGTATGACCTGTCGATCGTGGAAGCAGGGGCGGCGCTCAGAGACGGCTCGCTGACTGCGTTGGAGCTGACCGAGTCAGTGCTATCGCGGCTGGATGCGACGGAACCACTGTTGAACGCCTACATCACGGTGACGGCGGACCTGGCTCGCGAGCAGGCATCTGCGGCGGATGACGCGATGCGCGATGGCCGTGACCTCGGACCGCTGCATGGCATTCCCATTGCGCTGAAGGACTTGGTCGATACGGCGGGGATTCCGACGACCGGCGGCGGTGGATTCCTGCGCGACCGGATTCCTGACAAGGATGCGACGGTCTACACAAAGCTCAAAGAAGCCGGCGCGGTGATGCCGGGCAAGCTCAATCTGCATGAGTTTGCCTTTGGCACGACCAGCCGGAATCCGCACTACGGCGCGGTTTGCAATCCGTGGGATGTAACGAAGTCTCCTGGTGGTAGCAGTGGCGGTTCGGGGGCGTCGGTGGCGATCGGATCGTCGCTGGGCGCGTTGGGATCGGACACAGGCGGCAGTATTCGGATACCGGCGAGTCTGTGCGGGGTAACCGGTTTGATGGGGACGTATGGCCGGGTGTCGCGGACAGGCGTGCTGCCGCTGTCGTGGACATTGGATCATGTGGGCCCATTGACGAAGACGGTCGAGGATGCGGGACTGGTGCTGAACGCCTTAGCCGGATACGACCCGCAGGATCCCGGCAGCGCCGATGTTCCGGTGGGGGATTGCAACGCCTCGTTGGTCGATGGCGTGGACGGCATTCGGATTGGAATTCCTCGCAAAATGCTCTGGCAGGGCTGCGAGGAAGATGTCGTTGAGCACTGTGAGATTGCGGTCGATCATCTGCGCAGCATGGGCGCGACGGTGACCGAGGTCGAGATGCCGCTGCAGACTGACCGTCCGCGAGGGCTCACGATCATCGCCGAGGCGGCTGCATACCACGCGAAGTGGCTGCGCGAGCGTCGTGACGAGTACGGCGACATCCTGGAGCGTGTCGAGGCTGGGCTGGGAGTGACGGCGGTTGAGTACATCAACGACCAGCGCCTACGGCGCAAGTTTATCGACGAGACGGTCAATGTGTTGCAGGAGGTCGATGTGTTGATCTCGCCAACCTGCTCGCGGACGGCACCGCGGATCGAAGATGGCGACCCGACGGCTGAGCTGGCGCGCATCACGGCACCGTATGACGTGACGGGGATTCCGGCGATCTCAATCCCGTGCGGTTATGACCGCAACGGGATGCCGATTGGTCTGATGATTGGCGGTCGTCACTTTGACGAGGCGACAGTTTGCCGGGTGGCTCACGCGTATGAGCAGTCGACGGACTGGATTCTGCAGCGTCCGGAGCTTGCGGTTTAGTTGTGATTGGTCGGTCCGATGACCTCGCAGCAGCGACGGGTCGGAGTGTTCGGGACTGGCTGGGGCGCGCGGGTGTCGGTGCCGGCGTTTCGCGCGGCTGGATGGGAAGTGGCTGGTCTCTGGAGTCGGCGGCCTGAGCGGGCGACGGCCGAGGCCTCGCGCCTGGAGATTCCGTTCGCCACCGACGACTGGGAAGCGCTGATTCAGCGTCCCGAGATCGATGCGGTCGCGATCCACACGCCTCCGCACATGCATCTGGAACTGTGCCGTGCTGCGTTTGCCGCGGGCAAGCATGTGCTGTGCGACAAGCCGTTTGCGACGAATATCGCCGATGCGCGAGAGCTGCTGGCGGCGGCAGGGGCGTCCGATTGCACAGCGATGATCAACTACGAGTTTCGCTTTGCTCCGCTTCGCTTGCAGATTGCCAGCCTGTTGTCTGAGGGTGTGATCGGTGCAGTGCGTCACGTGAGCATGGACCTGCATACGACGAATCCGTTGTTGCAGATGGATCGGGCGTGGCGGCTTGATCCGTCGCACGGTGGGGGATTGTTGAACGAGCTCGGGTCGCACGCGATTGACCGGTTACGTCAGTGGTTTGGGGAGTTGGAAACGGTGTCGGCTCAGCTGGGATCCTTCCCGCCGCCTGGTTTGGATCCGGCGTTCACGAGCGAGGACCAGATCAGCGCGACATTCACCTCCGCCGGCGGTGGAGTCGCGACGCTGTCGCTGTCGTGGGTGTCAGATCCTCCGGTGGGGCTGCGCGTCGTGATCACTGGCTCGGAGGGAGTGATCGTGGCGACATCGCCAGGGAGCATGCTCACTGAGGGTGAGGTGCTGCTCGGTCGGGCAGGCGAAGATGGTTTCAGCAAGGTCGATGTGCCTTCGGAAGACTTCGCAGGAGGTGGAGCGGTGGACGCGTCGGCTCGCTTGATTCGGGCCTTTGCGCAAGGGATTGATGAGGGTCGGTCTCCGTCGCCGAACTTTGAGGATGGGTTGCAGTCGCAGATTGCGATTGAGGGCGTTCGGGAGTCGGCGGCGACGGGTCGGGGGGTGGCGTTGTCGCGGGGCTGACGGATGGAGACTCGCAGCTCGGACTCTTTGGTCCCCGCGTAAAGGGGACCTTTGCATAATCGTGTTCCTAATCCTTCTGAGGTCCTGTAGGGGCGACCCTTGTGGTCGCCCGCGTTGGCGATTGCATTACTGACTAGATAGGAGCGGCAGAGCGGGCGACCACAAGGGTCGCCCCTACAACCTGACCAATAGCGCACCGAACGATTTACGCGCAGGCCTCCTTCACGCGGGGACCAGTTTCCTCGCCGCACGGACTTCAGTGCCAGTCACTGCGTCCCGTCCGAGCGGGTCCCCGCGTAAAGCGGGGACTGGGATCCAATCATCCAACAAGGGTTCTGGGAAGCTCTCTGGGTGAAACGGGACTGGCTACTACGGAAGGCCGCTCAGGAACGAAACGATTGACTCTGCCACTGGTTGGGATTGCTCGACGACGAGGGCGTGTCCGGCGTTTGGGATGAGTTTTGCGTTGGCCCCTGCGGCGTCGGCGAGGAGTTGGGCGTGGTCGGGTAGGACGAGTACGTCTTCCTCTCCGTGGAGGATGAGGGTTGGGATGTCCAGGGACTTGAGGCGCTCGATGGGGTCGAAGATTAGCGCGGATTGCAGCGGTCCGAGGGTTGCAATCATGGGCGCGCCCTTGCTTCGCTTTTCGACGGCATCGTCAAGCATGTCGGGATGTTCGTCGATGAAGTCGGTGGCGAAGAGGATGTCCATCATCGCGGCCGCAGCCTGGGGCACGGGCAGCGTGGCTCCGCGCATCATGTACTGCATCGTCTCGGGCGGCGTCGGCGGTCCGGTCGGCCCGGCCGAAGCCGCACAGATCACGAGTCCTCGGACCATCTCGGGCGCGGCGAAGGCAACGGCCATGGCAACCGTACCGCCGAGCGAGTTGCCGACCAACACGGCAGGCCCCGCGTCGAGCGTGCGGATCAGGTTGATCGCGTCCTCGGCGAACTGGTCGACGGTGTAGCCCTCGGTCGGCTGGTCGGACTCGCCGATGCCTCGTTGGTCATAGCGGACGACTCGGAACGAATCCTGCAGCGAGTCGGCGACAGGCGCCCACTGGTCCATATCCATGAAGCCACCGGCGATCATGAGGACGAGTGGTCCGTCGCCTTGCTCGGCGGTATCGAGGGCGAGGTCGGGAGTGATCTGTAGTCGAGTCATGGCAGCGATGCTACTGCAGCTATCTTCTGTGCATGGCCGACGACTATCCGGTTGACGTGCTGCGCGTGATTGACGGGGATTCCGTCAAGGTGCGGCTGCCCGGGGGCGACGAGCACTCGGTGCGGATGTATGGGATTGACGCACCGGAGAAGGACCAACGCTCCGGTCGAGAATCGCAGGACTATCTGCAGGGCGTGGTGCGGAGTCGTCGCGAGTGGCGACTGCGAGTGGTTGATGTCGACCGATACAAACGGCTGGTGGGTGTGCTGTATCCGGAGGGCGGATCAGTGAGGGACTCGGCCAATCACGCGATGGTCGAGCAAGGACTGGCCTACTGGTATCGGGAGTACGGCGGCGAAGAGTTGGGCTTCGACGACTCTGAACGATATGCGAAACGCGAGCGTGCTGGAGTGTGGGGGCAGAAGAATTCGGTCAAGCCCTGGGATCATCGACGGGCGAAGCGCGCGGATCAGAAACGTCGTCGTGAGGCGGCAGAGTCGCCGTGGGTCGTGATCATCGGTGGGATGTTCAAGCTGATAGGAGCGATTGCGATGGCGTTGCTGAAGGCATCGTCGAGTTCGCGAGGACGCCGTCGGAGGCGTCGACGTCGGCGTTGGTAGTGTTTCACCTCCTGTGCTGCGGGCATAGGTCAGGTTGATTGAGTAACGACTGTCTCTGTTTCCTCGCGTTCTCGCTCTGGCCGACAGGCAGCAGGCGACCGCGTGGATGCACAAGCGAACGGTTAAGGAAGTCAGCCCGAAGATCGCTATCGTTCGAGTACAGAAGCCTGGCACCGCTGATTTGCGCAAGCGCGATGACATGTGGGTCGTCGGACCGACAATCGCCGGCGATGTCGGCCGCTCTGGAATCTACCAGAGCGTCGGATACTTGTTGTAATCTTCCTGCTAGGATTGCTTGTTGCGACCACACCAAGTATGCGCCTACTTTCTCTAACTCTCGCCGCAACTCTCCGCCAACGACCATTCGACCCCTTCTCGAGTTCATCCAGTCGAAGAATTGCCGAGCCACTGGATCGGTGTCTGCCTTAAACACGTCACCAATCAGATTCGCATCAAGGATTGCGCACATTTTCATAGACCCAGCGAGCGCCGTGTTTCTTCCATAAAGAAACTACGATAGGTGTCGGGAGCGCCACAAACATTACCTAGCTCATCGAATCTGATTTCGTGGATCTTGACATCCAAGCCGTCCCGCTCGAAGTAGAGGATGCAGACATCATCTGGTTGCAGGGAAGCCGTACCGTCGCGGATATCCATGCGTACTCGGTCAATGAGGTGGTCGCTGTGGGTCTCGACGATGAGCTGGCGGTTTCCGACTGCTACGCTAGCAAAGAACGATCCCAGCGCTGCCTGAGCTCTGGGGTGCAAGTGAACTTCAGGTTGTTGGAGCAGAAACTGGCTCGCTCCATGTGGGCGCAACAGCTCGGTGACTAATGGAAGCACCTGGCTGACACCGTAACCAACATCTGCCAGATTTCGCATTGGTCCCTTCAGGCCTCGATGGCCCTTCCGCACTTGAATCTGAAACGGATCACTCCCTCGCTTTCCAACTTGACGAATTGCAATTTCGTCAAACAATTCTGAATCTTGTCCAAAACGCTCAAGACTTGCCTTCAGCCGGCTCCAATTATCTCGTTGCTCAGATGCAAGATCTGCGAGGTACATCGGAATGTAGTCGCCTTCAGGATCAGGATCGGATCGTGCGGGATCGTACGTACGCTTTGGCTTCGAACGCACCGGCGCGCTTGCGAAACGCTCTCCTGGTTCTCGCCATGGCATCAGAAGTTGCTCCGCGAGTCCGCTCAACTTCTCGAAATCTTCTTCTGCAAGTCGGGATGAGCCATCAACTGATTCCAGCGCAAGCCCCCCTTCGTCATGGTCGGAGCGCGGCAGGCGGTGAAGATAGAGGCGCAGAATTCCAAACTGTGCAGGGAGGCGCGCACCATCTCCCGGCACGATCTGCCATTGTCCATTGCCGGTGCCCATAGCTGCCTGGTATTGACCATTCGCATCGATCTGTTCCTCTATCCAAGCTTCGCCACCAGCAGCTCGTCTAGCTAGCATCGCTGGTGCGGAACCACGCCTGCGGAATCGCCCATCGACACACAAGTCTCCCGACGTTCTTGGGTCTTCTGAGACAGCACGCGCGCCAACGCTAAACTCCTCTGCTCGGCCAGCACTTCCACCCCGGCTGTGGGCTATCTCGTCAAAGCTTCCTAAGTCATAAGGAGGCGCCTTGAAATCAAACGTGGTTTCGCCTTCACATAGCAGCGAGAGAATCCGTAAGAGCGCCAGAAACGACGTCTTGCCCGTGCTGTTCTCACCAACCAAGAGCGTCAACGGCGCCAGACGTACCGTCTGTCGCTCGCGGAAGCAACGGAAGTTTTCCAGGGTGACGCTTTCCATGACTGGCATGGATTCAGCCTATCTAGCTCGTGACGGCGCCGCGTTCGGCTCCTGAGACGAGGGTGGCGTATTTGGCGAAGACTCCGTTTTCGTAGTTTGGACTTGGGGCTGACCAGTTGGCTCGACGGCGGGCTAGTTCCACTTCATCGACGTTGAGGTTGAGTTCTCGGTTGGCGATGTCGAGGGTGATCTGGTCTCCCTCCTCGACCAGGGCGATGGGGCCTCCGACGAATGCCTCGGGAGCGACGTGGCCGGCCATCAGGCCTCGAGTGGCTCCGGAGAAGCGGCCGTCGGTGAGCAGGGCGACGGACTCTCCCAGGCCGGCTCCGACGATGGCGGCGGTGACGCCAAGCATTTCTCTCATGCCGGGGCCTCCTTTAGGGCCCTCGTAGCGGATGACGACGATGTCGCCGGCGTTGATTTCGTTGTTGGTGACGGCCTGCATCGCGTCTTCTTCTCGCTCGTAGACTCGGGCGGGGCCGCTTTGCAGGAGTCGTTCGTAGCCGGCGACCTTGACGACGCAGCCATCGGGCGCGAGTGAACCCTTGAGGATGACGAGGCCGCCGGTCTCCTTGAGCGCCTGGTCGACGGGCAGGATGACGTCTTGTCCGGGCGTTTCCTCTGCACCCTCTGCTGCTTCGGCAATGGTCTGGCCGGTGACGGTCATGGCGTCGCCGTGCAGTTTGTCGGCCTCGAGCAGACGCTTAGCGAGCAGCGGTGTTCCTCCGGCTCGATCCATATCGAGGGCGACGTAGCGACCGCCGGGGCGCAGGTCGCCGATCAGCGGGGTTTGCTCGGAGACGCGGTCGAAGTCGTCGATGCTGAGTTCGACACCTGCTTCCCGGGCGAGGGCGAGCAGATGCAGGACGACGTTGGTCGAGCCGCCGGTTGAGGCGGCGCAGGCGATGCCATTCTCCAGCGCTTCCCTGGTCAAGAGGTCGCGGGGCTTGACGCCTCGGCGGAGGACGTCCATGACGAGCTGCCCAGTGGCTTCGCCGACGTTGTGCTTGCGCGGGTCGGTGGCGCCGACGGTCGCCGAGCCCATTGGCGAGAGTCCGAGGAATTCGAGCGTCGTGGCCATCGTGTTGGCTGTGTACTGGGCGCCGCAGGCTCCCGCGCCGGGGCAGGCATTGAGCGCGACCTGGTGCAGCTCGTCGTCGTCGATCGAGCCGGCCGAGTGCTGGCCGACGGCCTCGAAGACGTCCTGGATGGTGAGGTCGCGACCGTCGTGGTGGCGTCCGGGCGCGATTGAGCCGGAGTAGAGCGCGACGGAGGGGATGTTGATCCGGGCCATAGCCATCGCGGCGGCCGGGATGGTTTTGTCGCAGCCGCAGATGACGACGGCGGCGTCAAAGGCGTAGCCGACGGCGCAGAGCTCGATTGAGTCGGTGATGATCTCGCGCGAGACGAGCGAGGCTTTCATGCCTTCGGTGCCCATGGTGATGCCGTCGGAGATGGAGACGGTGTTGACCTCCATCGGCGTGCCGCCGGCCTCACGGATGCCGCGCATCACGTCCTGGGCGAGCTCGCGGTGGGAGAAGTTGCAGGGCATGGTGCCGATCCAGGAGTGAGCAACCATGACCAGGGGCTTGGAGAGCGCTTCGTCGTCGTAGCCGACGGAGTAGAGCTGGGACCGGGCGGCGGCGCGGGATGGTCCGTCGACGAGGACGCTGGAACGTGCTCTCAGTTGGCTGGTGGGGTTGTCATTGGAGGTCATCAGGCTGCCTGCTCTAGATGGGATTGTTCGTGGTTTCGCGGATAGCGTACCTGCAGGGCTGTCAGGAACCTTCGCGAAGTCGTAACATGCGAAAGATTGAGCGAGTGAAGGCGGTCGTGGATGAGTCAGCGAAGCGGGAGGGTCAGCGACCGTCCGGGACGATTGAATCGACTGTTTCCGGCGATGGAATCGCTGGAGTACCGCAAGCTCTTCTACGCGGCGGGACTATCGGCAATTTCATTGTGGGCCTTGATCGCAGCTCGCAGTTGGTTGGCATACGACCTGGCCGAAGGCCACTCTTGGGCGTCCGGAGTCGTTTCTTTCGCCGCAATTGGACCGTGGGTACTTGCGCCGATCGGCGGTGCCTTGGCGGACCGGTTCGACCGAGCGCGAGTGGTGCTGATCTGCCGCCTGGGAGCTTGCGGAACCGCGCTCGCCCTGGGTGTACTAGCGGTCACGGGACTGATTGAGCTATGGAACTTGATCCTGATCACCTTTCTCTCAGGTGTGATTCGCTCAGGAGAGATGCCGGCGCAACAGGCGCTGTTGGCCAATACCGTGAACAGGGCCGCGTTGCTCTCGGCGATCACTCTGGCGTCGACGATGCAGTTCGGATCCAAGGTGATCGGACCACTCTCCGGTCCTATGCAAGCGATCTTGGGGGAAGGGCCAATCTTCTTCTTTGCCGCCGGCCTGTTGCTGCTCTCGGTTCTTCAAATGGCGCGTGTCAAAACTCGCTCCACCGGAGGAATTCAGGGCGGTACTCAAGGAATCTGGCGAGACACAGCGCAGAACATCCATGAAGGAATGCGATACCTCGGGCGAGCGCCTCAGGTGCGACTGGTTATTGTCCTTGTTTCCCTGCACTGCATGTTCACCATGGCCTTTGACTTTTCGCTGTTACCAGCCTACGCGGACCGCGTCCTGGGCGGCGACTCCAGTCTCACGGGCTACCTGCTGATGACAGTCGGCGCTGGAGCGCTGGTCGCCACACTTGCGCTATCGGGCGTGCCGAGCGGCGCGATACGCGGTCGAATTCTGCTCTTCGTGGGGCTGCTCTCGGGAATCTCGCTGATCATGCTTGGATTGGCCGATTCGGTGGCGATCGCCCTGGTCGGCTGTGTGCTTGCAGGGGCCAGTCAGGCCGCGTACATGGCGTTAAGTTCGGTCATGATTCAGGCTGTAGTGCCTGATGCCGTGCGTGGCAGGGTCATGAGTCTGTACGCAATGTTCGCTGGCGGTATTATGTCAGTAATGATCCTGGCCAATGGCGTCGTTGCAGACTTTATCAATCTGCGGATCCTACTTGTCGGTCCTGGAGCAATCTTTGCAATCCTGATGCTCGCGATCCTGGTCCTGCCCGGTGTTCGAGCGATCATCCGCAATGGCGGAATCATCGAAGAGGGACGGTGGGTGGCGCGTCAGGCGACTGCTGTCGGCGAAAAGGCAACAACCTTGGCGAGTACCGTCGCTGCACGATGGGCGCCTCAACAACCACCTGCCAAGCAACCCATACGCGGTGGGGACTGAGGACTGCCGATTAAGTAAGCCATCTACAGCCCACGATCGTGCGCAGAGTCTACGGCCAACCCGATATCACCGAGTTGGCCGTAGCTCATGGCGACCCGCCTTTAGTTGCAGACTTGAACATCGAACTCGCTAGAGTAACTGTTCCCCCAGCTGTCGACAGTCACCACAACACTCTTTTCTGTCCAACACCTACGCTCCGACGGAGAGACGATCTCCTCGTTCATCGAGTTGTAGTCATCAAGTGTGTCCTGAACGTCGGCGTTGATTGTGTTGAAGGTACTTATCGGCACTACTGGCTTATCAGACGTTACTTCACTGAAGATCGCGGCTAAGCCGCTGCATCCAGGGCAACCATGGACGCCACCATAGATGGGATCAGCAACCAGAGTCACGTCATCTGGAGTTAGGGGTTGGACGGTTGGGTGTCCGTAACACCCCGACGGCGTCTGAGAGATGCAATCGCCCGGTTCGGCGGCGGAGGCAGTGTGCGACCTGGAATCGTGACCGTGCATCATGGCGAAGGCAAAGACAAACACTGCAACAGCTGCCAAAACCGCCAATTCGATCGACCTGCCCTGTACGAATCTAGTTTCCATCGCTCCATCCTGTTCTCTTGCAAGGCGGTCGGAGTCGCGCCCTGGTAAGGAGAGGTTGGGCCCTATAGGCGTAAGGATGCGGAGACATCTAATCCCAAGTGGGATCAGTCCTTTGCCGAGTGTCTCCTTACCGGTGACAATCTGGCGGGGGGAACGTTGTTCGAGAGGAAACTCAACAGATGTCGATGCTCACCGAAAGCCTGCATGTCCGGCTCACGCCTGAGGAAAAAGAGGCGGTGACAAAGCTGGCGAAGGCATCGGGTCGAAGCAGGAGCAACTGGATCAGGATACTAATCCTGGCGGAATTCACACGTAGAAGGCGGAAACTTGAGCAGCAGGAGAGGGCGTCGGCCATCGAGCAATTGACCACTTGTTAGAGCTTCTCCGGTCAAGGCAAACGAAGAGCGGAAATCTTAACAGGTCAGGTGAGTTCAACTTCCGACGGCAAGCTTGCGCACTGGGCAATCCGTCAGTCGGCGCCGATTCGGAGGATTTGGCCGATGGTCATTCTCATGTAGAGGGCGACGATGACGGCGATGGCTCCGAGGAAGACGAGGCCGAGGACTCCGTAGGCTCCGCCGATGGTGGCCCAGTCGGTGACGGTGACGAAGGGGGGCAGAACGGTTTCTCCGGTCTCGACGAAGCCGACGAACTCGAGCATCATTGTCCCGAGTTGGAGTCCGACGATTGTGCCGAGCGCCATGGAGACGGCGATGATCAGGATCTTCTCGATGCCCACAACGAGCAGCACTTGAGGTAGGGAGAAGCCCATTGTTCGCAGGACGGCGAACTCGCCTTGTTGCTGCTGGGCGACGAGCACCGAGGCGACGAGGAAGCCGAGTGCAGCGAGCAGCACAATCGCGATGAAGGTGAGGAAGAGCAGACCTTCCCAGCCAGCGGCGACGAGTGGGTCTTCGTCCTGCAGGTTGCGGATGGCGTCGACGTCGAAGGCGTCGTGTTTCCACGGTGGGGTGACCTCGAGGAAGGTTCTGAGTTGACGCAGGCCTTCGTCGTCGGTGGGTTGGATCCAGACTTCATTGGGCGCAACGGCGCCGATTGTGGCCGGGTTGCGATTGACTCGGTAGTAGAGGTAGTCGCGGTTGGCGATGATCAGCGAGCGCGCATTCTCGGGGTCCCAGGTGGGGAAGAGGTCGAATGAGCCGACGATCTGCACGGGCACATAGACGCTGGACATGCTGAGCTTGATGATTGCGCCCATGTCGAGCGACGCCTCCGCAAGGAAATCGTTGCTGACGATCACCGGCACCGGCGCGTCCGGCCCGGACAAGCGCACGCCGCGAGGCAGACCAGTGCGGACGTCTCGGTTCCAGATGTAGCGCATGCCGAACTCGCCGTCGCGCGTTTGCTCGGGGGAGAGGCGCGCGTCGTCGGGCAGCGGTCCGTCGCGGCTGGTGTCGGTGAAGACGGTCCAGCGGCCCTGCTGCTCAAAGCTCTCGATGATCACGCTGTCCTCGAAGCCGGCGTTGATGATGTCGTCAGGGATGGAGGTTTGATGCGTGTACTGGATGGCGTCGAAACCGACGGTTCCGCCGAAATTGGTCGCGCCGGCGGTGCGGATGTTGACTCCCTGCAGAGTCCAGGGGCCGACATGCGGCGCGCCTGAGCCGACGAACAGGTCACCGTAGAGGAATCGCCAGCCTTCTTCCTGTTCAGCTCCGACTCCGAAGCCGCGGCCTCGTGGCAGGCCGAGGAGGGCGACATCTCGGAAGCGGCCCTGCCCGTCCTGCATGCGCAGGCTGGGGGCGATCGCGCCGCTGGTATCGGGCATCCAGAGCCACATGCCCACGAATGTGGCGTCGGCCGGGATGATGATCTGCTCGGTGTCGAATTCTGGTCCGGTCGCTCGGGAGATGAGCTCGCGAGCGTCGTCGACGGCAAAGTCTTCGCGGAACCAGAGCACGTCGCCGAATGTCTCGGGATCGATCCCCAGCACACTAGCGTCGGTGACGTCGAGCGCGCCTCGTGAGAAGGAGGCGTTGGCTCGTACGACGTAGGCAGATTTCTCGATGCCGGGCGCGTCGGCGAGATCTTCTTCCAGCATCTGCACCGATGCTCCGCTGGTGCGCAGATCGGCGAGTCGTAAGGCCGCGCCTGACTGATAGGAGGCGCGATCGTCGAAGGATTTGTCCAGGGTTGCGCCGAAGGTGCCTCCGAACATGCCGAGCGAGGTCGCCATGATCAGGAGTAGCGCGAGGCGGCCAGGTTGGACGGGCGCGCGAGTCAAGTGCCAGAGCACCATCTGCATTGATGCGCCACCGACGATTCTGGCGATGCCGCCGAAGATTGACAATACGAGCGGGAACAGTCGCAGGAAGAGCACGGCGACGGTGACGACGAACACGGCTGGAGCGACGAGTAACAGCGGGTCTTGCTGGAGTCCGCCAAAGAGATCTTCTGTCACCAGCGAGCCGGAGTCCTGGAGCTGGAAGAAGAGCAGGGCGCCGACGCCGACGACGACCAGATCGAGGTAGTAGCGCTGGAACGCCGGCTTGTCTTCGGGCCGAGAGGTCGAGCGGGCGTAGTGAACGACGGTCGCGCGGTTCGAACGCCAGGCGGGCCAGAGCAAGGCGATGAAGCTGAGCGCCGCGCCGACCGCGGCCCAGATGTAGACCTCGGTTGTCAGCTCGACGCTGAGCCGGGCACCGCCGGTCAGTCCTTCAAAGGCGGGCGAGTAGCCGAGGAAGGCGATCGCCTCTCTGGCGACCAATGGTCCCACTCCGAGCGCCAATGCGACCAATATCAACCCTTCAATGGTCGAAATGGACATGATGTGGCCAAGTCCGGCGCCTCGTGACTTGAGCAGCGCGACCTCGGAGGACTGGCGCTCGACGACCATGGTGGAGACGAGCACGAGATAGAAGAGGACGATGCCGACGATCTGCAAGGTCAGTACCAGGAGCGGGATCGAGGAGAAGAATTCCTTGGTCTCGTAGTCGTTGAGGACGGTGACCACATCGGTCTCGACGCGGGCCCGATCGATCTCTTTGGCAATGGCTTCGAAGGCGGCGCGGAAGCGAACGGCGGCGAGACCTGCATCGTCGGCGACGAAGGCGCTGCGCTCGACCTGGGCATAGACCTCGAGACGAGCGCGGAGCTCGGGCATGTAGCCGGACATCGCGTCGATCAGCGTGGCCCTGGGGGCGAAGAAGGCGAAGGCGTCGGTTTTTTCCACCGGGACGTGGAAATGGTCGCGTCTGACGCCCCAGTAGCGCTCGTTGTAGTCGATTGGGCGCACGAGCCCTACGACGCGGATCTGAATCGGTAAGGCGTCGTCTCGCCAGGATGCGTGGATATCTCGGGTTTCGCCCAGCGTGAACCCGCCCGAGGCTGCGGCGTCGGTGCCTATGGCGACATCAATGACCGGCGGCTGGTCGGGTGTTGCAGCCGGCGCGGCGTCGGGCCAGCGGCCGTCAACGAGCTCGATGTGGTCTTGGACGCCCTCGAACCACAGCACTCTGGCGCGGTCGCGCGGGTCCTCCTCAGGGGGAATGCCGCCGACATCGGTCATGAAGAAGGTGGCGGAAGTCAGCGATTTCTTGACGTCGGAGATGTAGTCGCTGGGGATGCGAAGGCGGCGGTCGATGACATCGAAGGACTCCTCGGCCAGCCCTCCGGAGAGACCGTGGGCCGCGTTGAGGATGCGGACGTCGAGGTCGGCGTCGGAGATGCGGCGCAGGTCGGTCTGTAGTCCCAGGTCTTGCAGGGCGTTGCGATAGATCGAAGTAGAGGCCATCAGGGCGACGGCGAGGACGACGCCGACGGCGACGGCGGCCATCAGCCGTCGGTTGCCGTTGAGCCGGCGAACGGCGATGCGGAACGCCGTGGGAAGGGAACTGAAGATGCCGCCCATGCTGCGCCCTGCCGCCCGTCTTGCTGGGTGCCCTGCTGCGCGGCCCGTTACATGCCCCGCTTTGCGCTGCGTGTTCCGACGTACAGCGTCTGTAGGGGTATGTTCGACCGCGTTGCCTTCGTAGACTACTAGGCATTACGGAATTGTCAGCGTCGCGTCGTGCAAACGGCGGGGGCGGAATCTGAGCGAGTTGCGGGGGTCTGGGTGGAGACGTTCGGGTCCGTACTGGCCTTTGTCCTGCGCCGCATGCGTGATAGCTGGCGGCTGCAATTGGTGATCGCCGTGGGCATCCTCGTCGCCGCGGTGTTGATGTCCTCCACGACGATTTACACCCGGGCGGTCTCGGACCTCTCGCTGACGGTCACGCTGCGTGAAGATCTGACCGAGCGGCGCCAGATGTTCACGTCTATGTGGGGGTTGCCGATGTCGGGCGGGCCGAATGTGTCGGCACGCGGCTATGCCGAGGAGTCGATCACAGAGCGATTTGGCGACGTGGAGTCGCAACGATTGCGCTACCGCTCGACGATTCCCATGCGCATCGATCTGCCGGAGCGACCGAGTCAGGTGATTCCGGCGACCGCGTACTTCGCCGCGCTCGATGATGCCGACGAGCATGTCAATTTGCTGGAGGGTCGGTATCCGCAGCCGCCCACGGTGACGGCGGACGGTCAGTTGGCCGGGCCGATTGAGATTGCGTTGCCGGAACGGGCGGCGCGGATTTATCGGGTTGGCGTGGGCTCGGAAGTGAACATTGTCGACGGCTTCGACGAGTGTGACCGCGAGCCGGATCCGCCGCCGGGCGGTCCACCGCCGCCGCCGCGTCCGCCGTGCGAACCGACGATGTTGATCACGCGCCTGATTCCGGTCGTGATCACCGGGATCGTTGAGCCGGACAACGTCGAAAGCAGCTATTGGAAGCGCGTTCCTCGGGATATCACCTTCAGTGTCTACTCGGGACCGCCGCAGCCGCAGACCGTGCCGCTGATCGTGGCCTGGCAATCGTTCGATGAGGGCCTGCCCAGTGTCATGGGCGGTGATCTGGTCAACACGAACTGGATCTCGGAGATCGACACCGACCAACTCAACGTGGCGGTGCTGGACGAGACTCGGGCCTCCTTCGACCTGTTGCGCGAGGACTTGCGCTCCGTCGGAGGCGGTATGCGATCACCGATCGAGCCTCGGCTTGAGTCGTTCGTCAAGGACCTCAACTTCACCCAGGTGCCGATCCTGATGCTGCTGGCGCAGGTCGTGGGCATTGCGCTGTTCTACGTCGTGATCGTGTCCGGAGTGCAAGTGGCGCAGCGGCGCGAAGAGCTGTTCTCGATGCGCTCACGTGGGGCGTCGATCTTCCAGGTGATCTGGCACACGGCAATCGAGGGGATACTGCTGGCGGTGATCGCAGCAGCGGTCGCGCCGTTCATTGCGGTCGCAGTGATCGGACTGTTGGGCTACACGCCCGTCTTCGAGCCGCTGACCGGCGGCAACACGATTCCGACGACGCTGACCGATATGGCCTTCCTGCTCTCTGCAGCGGGCGCGATTGTGGCGGTGCTATTCACGCTGGCGCCGTTGGTGATCGCGAGCCGTACGCGGGTGTTGTCGGAGCGGCTGCGCGGGGTATCGCGACCGGCGGGACCGAACGCGTTGCAGCGCTACTTCCTCGATGTCGCCCTGGTGCTGGTCGCAGTGGGATTGATCTTTGAGGCGGACCTGAGGGGCACCGTATTCGAGCGCAACAGTGTTGGCGGTCTGTCTGCCGATCCGCTGCTGCTGAGCACACCGATCCTGTTCGCTCTGGCGGCCACGCTGGTGATCCTGCGCTTCCTGCCCTACTTCTATCGATTCTTCGCCTGGCTGACGTACGACCGGTTCCCGTTGTCTGTCGCCTCGACGCTTCGCTATGTGAGCCGAACGGTTGGACCGGCGGCGCGGCTGACCATCCTGCTGATGCTGGGCGCAGCGTTGGGCACATTCGCGGCGTCGTATGCGGACACGGTTGAACGTTCACTTGAGGAGCGGATTGAGTACGACACGGGGGTGGAATTCCGGGTTGGATTGGGCGAGACCGGATACTCGTCGGCCAGCGGCGTGCGTTCACGTCTCGGGCCGGTCGAGGGAGTTGAGGCGGTAGCGGCCGTACACCGGAGCAAAGTGTCGGCGGGCCGGGCGGTCGGTACGACGACGACCGTGACGGTCCTTGGCGTCGAACCGAAGGCGGCGGTCGAGATGATGTGGTTCCGCGAGGACCTGTCGTTGCTGACGTTCGAGGACCTGATCAGCACGATTGATGTGCCGCCGGTCGGTCGCGGCGTCGGAATTCCTGCCGAGACGGAAACGCTCCGAATCTGGGTGCGCATGGGTCCCGGCGAGTCGGACCAGTCGCTCTGGTTGCGGGTGCGCGATGGCGATGGCAAGTACCACACGGCTGGCGGTCTGGCCATGCCGACTCCAAGCACCCCCTGGACGGCGATGGAGATTGATTTCCAGTCGGAGATTGTTGGCTCAGGCGGCACGGCGCCGTTCTCGCTGCATGCGATCGTGATGAGCGAACCGTTCGGCCTGTTCGCCTCGGAGCCGTCGACGGTGTACTTCGACGCGGTGACGGCGATTCAGCCGGACGGGCGCGAGCTGATTGTCGAGGACTTCGAGAATCGAAGTTGGCTGGAGTTTGTTCAGCGTCGCGGATCCGGGGATGTTATCGAGTTTGAGGAAGACGAAGACCCGATCTCGGGCGAGCATGTGATGGCCTTCTATCCGGGCGTCGGACAGTCGCCGGGCTTGCGCGCGGCGCACTTTGCCGATCCGTCGTTCTGCACGAACACTCGCTGTACGGTGCCGACGATTGTCGGCGCAGATTTCGCCGAGCGTCAGCGTCTGGAAGTCGGCGATCGCTACACCCTGCGCATGGACGCCATGGTTCTGACCGCGCGGGTATCGAGCATCGTCGAACTATTCCCCACGTTGCGGCCGGATGAGCTGCCGTTCATCGTGGCGGACTATGACGCGCTCTACCACATGGGATCGGTGACTGCGCTGCGTCCGTCGGTGACGCCGACCGAGACCTGGCTCGACCTACCTGACGATCCAGCACTTCGCCAGGAGGTGAAGGATGAGCTGAGTCGGCCTCGGTATTCGCTAGGCAGGTTCAATGACCGGATCGAACGACTCGATGACAGCGGTCGCGATCCGCTGACGACTGCTGGAGGTTCGGGAATTCTGCTGGTGGCGTTCATCGCGATCTCGCTGTTGCTGGCGCTGGCGTTCCTGGTCTCGATGGCGGTGTCGGCGCGTCAGCGTCGTTTGGAGATGGCGTTGCTGCGAACGGTCGGGGTCGGCAACTTCAGCATTCTGATTCAACTGTTCCTTGAATACGCGATCATTATCGGGACCGGACTGGTGCTGGGTGTCGTCCTGGGCAACCGGATCTCGTTGTTGCTGCTGGCCTACCTGGAGATCGACGAGACGGGCCGGACGGTCTTGCCGCCATTCCAGATCGAGACGGACTGGCAGATTCTCGGTGTGGCGTTTGCGGTGTTGATCGGTGTGCTGGTGATCGGTGTGTTGGCAACCTGGCGCTGGTTCCTCAAGCTGGAACTGAACCGAGAGTTGCGCCTGACGAACTAGGTCCGAGCACGTGAGGGTGTCTCACAAGTCAGCACTCGCAGTCCCCGCGTGAAGGAGGCCTTCGCGAAAATCGGTCGGTGCGCTATTGGTCAAGTTGTAGGGGCGACCCTTGTGGTCGCCCGCTCTGCCGCTCCTATCTAGTCAGTAATGCAATCGCCAACGCGGGCGACCACAAGGGTCGCCCCTACAGGAGCTCAGAAGGATTGGGAACACGATTATGCAAAGGTCTCCGTGAAGCGGGGACTGAGATTCATCCAACTGGGTTGACTTGTGAGACACCCTCACGTTGGTCGGAATCCACGTAGCGACGTGCTTGACACGTGACCCAGATTTCGATCATCTAACGTGGGCTGTTGGTCGCCTTCACTCCAGCGGCCGAGCGGGGCCCACCGCGCTCTACGCTTGTGCTGAGACAATTGTCCGTCCTGCGAGCTGAGATTGTTGCTCTGGGCCCCGTGTCAAGCACGGGGCATCAGAGACTCGATAGGATGACTGGAGAGGTGGATGTGTAATGAAACGCAAGATGGGCCGACTCAAGAGCGCGGTGAACTCGGTGACTGACCGCTTGCCAGGCGGTGAGCGGCGCAGGATTCTTCGAGGGCGACCGAAGACAGATAGCTTGTCGGATGGTGAACTGGCTCGGCTGAAGGGCTATTCCGAGCACCAGGCGGGTGTCGCGCATACGCCGCACATCGGCAACATCGGCGGTCCCGGGGTTGGTTAGCAGTGCGAGGAGACCCGTACTGAGCGATCTCTACACACGATTCAAGAATCTGATGGCGACGGGTTACAAGCGTCTCAACGTTCGTGTTCGGGTGAGCCAGTTGCGGATGTCGGGGGCGGCGAGGGTTGCGGCGGCCGCTGGAGTTCCCCAGGCGATGCAGGCGACCCCACAGGTGGCTCCTGAGGCGGCGATGCCAAGTAGTGCGACAACGATGGCCATGGGCGTCAGGGCGTACCACGGGGCCGAGGCCGCGCCTCTCGACCCACCTCTCGACTTGGCGACGTGCAGCAGCATCAGGGCGAGACCTGCAGCGGCGATGACGGCGCAGATGATGTAGAGGCCGGTCGAGTCCTGGTTGATCAGGGTGGCGACGAATGCGGCGGCGATGCCCCCGACGGTGAGTGATCCGGCGATGAAAGTCATGCGGTCATGGTAGCGCGTGAAGGGACCCTCACCCTAACCCTCTCCCAGAGGGAGAGGAGAATTAAGGGGGGTAAGGGGGTAGGGCCTTGGGCGACTAGCCGGTGAGGCGGCGGTAGAGGGCTGGGAGGCGGCGGGGCAGGGACTCGATGTCGGCGACGACTTCGTAGGCCATGTCCTGGCACATCTGCTTGAGGTAGTCGTGACCGGCTCGGTCGACGGTCAAGGCGAAGGGGATCATGCCTTCGCGTCGCGCCTCGGTCAGGGCCATCTTGGTGTCGTGGATGGCGTATTCCTTCTCGGTGCGGTCGCGTCCGTAGCCGTGATCCTGGGGTCGGCCGTCCGAGAGCAGGATCAGGATCTTCACCTTGGCATCGGTGTTTTGCAGCTTCCAGATGCAGTGCCGGATCGCCGGGCCCATGCGGGTCGAGCGGACCGGGGCAATCTTGTCGATACGCTCCTTGATCCGGTCGCCGAAGGGCTCGTCCATGTCCTTGTAGACGAAGAACTCGACGTTGTCGCGGCCATAGCCGGAGAAGCCGTAGACGCCGTACTTGTCACCGATGGTCTCAAGCGCCTCGATCAGCAGTACGACGGCTTCTTTCTCGAGGTCGATGATGCGCTTGCCCGGGTGACGGGCGGCCTCGGCGCGACGCTGCGCCCACCAACTGAGGTACTTGCGCGGATCGTCGTCGAACTGGTCGTCCTGACGCTGATCGTGGTGCTTCTGGATCTCTTCATCGGTTGACGCGGAGACATCGAGCAGGAAGGCGACGGCGACATCGCGCTCAACCTTGTTGCGGCGGTAGAAGAGCTTGGTCTCGGAGGCGCCGCCGGCGATTTTCTCGGTGTACCACTCGATCACGGCGTCGAGGTCGTAGTCCTCGCCGTCGGTCAGGCGCTTCATCTTGCGGAACATTTCCGGTCGCAGCATCTCGAACTGCTTGCGCGTTTCCTGGACGAGCTGCGTGTGCTCGTGCAGGGTCTCGGCGTAGTAGTTGGTCGTACCGGCCTCGCCGCGCTGCTCCTGGACACGGCACCAACGCGGCTTGTAGTCGGCGGCGCGGAAGTCCCACTCGTCGTAGTAGAACGACGCGGCCTCGACGGGCAACTCCTCGCCGTCTTCGGCGCCGGTGGAGTCGTCGCCCATGGCCTGTTGGCCTTCCTGGCGCTCACCCTGGATCTGGTTGACCTCTTTGAGCAGGTTGTCGAGGAACATGCCTGACGACTCGGCCAGGTCCATGTCCATCATTTCGTTGATCGAGATCTCGACCGACTTCTCAAGCAGCTCTTGCAGTTGTTCCTTGGTCAACGGGATGGGCGGTGCGTCGCCGGAGCCGGTCTCGCCCTTGAGCTTCATCAGCAACTGGACGAGTTCGGGCTTGAAATCGCCGCGGAAGTCGACCGGGTCGGGGCTGTCGTAGGGCTGCTCTTCGGAACCAGGCATGAAGGGCATGAACGACTCTTCAAGGCCTGAAGAGCCTGAGCCGGGCATCATGTCGGAATCTTCACCGGAGTCGGGGTCGCCCGACATCTCCTGTTCGAAGTCGGACCAGTCTTCGGTGTCCAGCTCCACGTTGGGAATGCTTGACAACCACTCGTAGAGCAGCGCGGTGGCGGCGGCGCTGTCCTGGACGGTCGCGCCATCCTGTCGGATGCGGTTGAGGACGCGCAGCGGGGTGCGCAGCTCCTCGGCCAGCTCGCCCGGCCAGCGGATGCGGCCGATTTCGTCCAACGAAGCTCGGAGCAGGTTCTCGACCATCGCCTGGCGGGCGGGCATGTCCTCGACCGGTCGGCGGCGTTCGATCGCCGCCTGCTGCAGCCGCGAGAAGGCTCGGCGCACGCCGGCGTACTCACGCTTGACGATCGTGTCGATGCGCGTGTCCTCGACGATGGTGAAGAGGTCGTGGGCCAGACGGCGATCTTCGAACTGGTCGAAGAAGATCTCCATGTCGGTGTGAATCTCAGTCTCTTCGCCTTCGACGCCTGCTGGGGCGACGCCGGCACCATTGCCTGAACTGGTTCCGTGGCCGTTCTGCGTGCCATTCGACTCGGAGGCAAAGAGTTCCGGATTGATCTTGGACTGGTACTCGAAGGAGCCGAACTCGAGTCGTCCGGCCTGATGCGTCGCGAAGACCTTGTAGACCGCGAAGTTCTCTTCCTTGGTCGGGTAGCGCTCGACGTTCTCGGGCAGGTAGATCGTGGTGCCCTCAGTTGTGGGGCTGCTCTCGTCGACCCAGCCGACGCCCTTGGCGGTGAGTTCTTCGGACGCCTTGACTCCGACGTCGACGCCGGTCAGGGCCTTGCAGTACATGCGAATCAGCTCGGAGACGCGGTCGAGGTCGACGCGGCTGCTGAGCGCTTCCATGACCTCTTCGCCGCGGGCGGACTCGAGGCGGAAGAAGGCCTCACCACCGTCGCGCGACTGCTGCAGGATGTTCAGTCCGAACTCCTGCCAACGGGCGATGTCATCGATGCCGAGTCGTTCGGCGACGCGCGGCGAGGATTTGATGAACTCCATGGCGGCGTCGCCGGAGTGCTGGGCGAGCTGTTCGGACAACTCGAGCAGTCCTTCGTGGATGTCCTTGTCGACTTCCGACAGGGCCTGAGCGGCCTCGATGAAGTATGGGTGGCCAAGCCGGCCAACCTGCATCGCGACCTGTCCGGCGAGCGAGAGGTAGCGCGGGCGCTGCTCTTCGCCGACCTGGCGCAGTGCGCCCGGTCCGCGCTCGAAGTAGACGCGCGCGTCGACCCATGCGGTGTGGGCGACGATGCCGCCGAACTCGAGGAAGGGGGCGCGGTCGGCGCGGTCAAGCTGAGCCAGGACGCCGGGAGCCATGCCGAGGCAGGCTGAGGCGAGTTCGTAGGAATGGGACGCGAGCGAGTCGATCAGGTCAACCAGCAGGCGCATCTGGGTGAGTGGCAGGTGGGGCAGAATCTGCGGGGAGACATCGAAGTACTGGGCCGAGAGCGAGCCGGACTTCCAGGTGCCCTTGTAGAGCGACTTGCCCTGTGCGGCCCAGTCGTTGGCCTGTGGCACGGAGAGATGCGGCAGGACGGCGGGCGAGGCACGGAACAGTGCGCCCGACAGCGCCGGGGAGGTATCCATCAACTCAATGCCGACCGCGCACCATTCGCGCATGCGGTCGTAGGTGATCTGTTCGAGCACGGGGCCCGAGGCACGGAAGTACTCGGAGGCAGCTTCCCAGCTACGCAGCGAATGACGGGCGATGTCGAGGCCATCTCGCAACCACTGTGCGAGTTCGTCCGGCTCAAGCACAGGCTGGACTGTTTCGAGGGCAGACTCGAACTCCTGGGCGAGCGCGGGAGGGAACTGGCGCAGTCCCTCGCGGGCCTCTTCGACTAGTTGTGTCGTCATGAGTGTCTCGTTTCCTGCGGCGCTCCGCCTCGGACGCCCTCCCTCTGCCTTCGGCATCTCCCCCAGCGGGGGAAGAACGTGGCAGCAAGGGGAGGAGCTAGCTTGTCAATCGGATCTCATGAATCTCGGCGTGGTCATCGGCAGTGTCCAGCACAGCATAGGTCAGGACCTGGTCAGTCCCGCGCATTTCGCCTGCTGATCCAGGGTTGACAATCAGCGCCCGCCCAATCCGCTTGACTAACGGCGCGTGAGTGTGCCCATAGATGATGAAGTCGGCCTCTTCCTCGGCCAATCGTTGAAGCTGCGGGTCGTGCGGGAAGAGGTAGTCGCGGAACGGCGCCCAGGGCGTCGCATGGAACATGAGCAGCTTCTTGGCGCCGACATCGGCACGAATCAGGTGCGGTTGATCGCGCGTCCACTCGAGCAGCGACTGATCCACGCTGGGCGAGGCCTGGGCGCGTGCGCCGGCCTCGGAGAGCAGAATCTCCTCGTGGTTGCCGAGCACGTACCGTCCGCCGAGCTGCTTGATGCGCTCGGCGACGTCGTTGGAGAAGCGGTACTGGTAGCAGGCGTCGCCAGCGCAGAGCAACTCGTCGATGTCGCCCATCTGCTCGACGGCGCGATCAAGCGCGGCCGCGTTGCAATGGATATCGGAGACGATGCCGATCCGCACTGGCAGCTCTGTCCGGTACTAGTCCTCGAAGATCGAGGAAACGACTTCCTCGATCGAGCGCTGAACTTCGCCGTCGTCGGTTAGCGGCCAGACGATGGAGACCTGGCAAGCGCGGCGCGGGGAGACACCCTGCGCGATCATCCGTCCGGCGTAGATCAGCAGACGCGTCGAGGCGCCCTCGGCCAGGCCGTGCTCTCGCAGGTTGCGAATCTTCTCGGCCATCTTGGCCAGGTTGAGCGCGATCTCGGGCGAGCAGCCAGCCTCGTGTTGGACAATCTCGGCCTCGGTCTCGCGCGGCGGGTAGTCGAACTCGACGGCGACGAAGCGCTGTCGGGTGGACTGCTTGAGGTCCTTGAGCGCCGACTGGTAGCCAGGGTTGAATGAGATGACAAGCAGGAAGCCGTCGCGCGCCTGAAGCAATTGCGACTTCTTCTCGACCGGCAGAATGCGGCGGTGGTCGGTCAGCGGGTGAATGAGGACGGTCGTGTCCTTGCGCGCCTCGACGACTTCATCGAGGTAGCAGATGGCGCCCGCCTTGACCGCGCGTGTGAGCGGGCCATCGATCCATACTGTCTCGTTGCCCTCGAGCAGGTAACGACCGACGAGGTCGGAGGCGGTCAGGTCCTCGTGGCAGGCAACCGTGACGAGCGGCAGGTTGGACTCTTCTTCGATCTCGGTCTTGCCGTCGCGGACAACGGCCAACGGTCGGTTGAGGTGGTAGGCCATGTACTCCACGAAGCGAGTCTTGCCGCAACCGGTCGGACCTTTGAGCAGCACGGGAATCTTGTTGTTCCAGGCCGCCTCGAAGATTTCGATCTCATCGCTGACGGGGACGTAATAGGGCTCTTCTTCGAGCCGAAATTCCTCAACGGCCCAACTCTTGTACTCGGTCAACGGTGCGGATGCAGTGGTCATCAAACGCTCTCCCCCTCTGCCGCATGGTCTGCGACGAGTGTGTTCCTGATTTGTCCCTGGCTGGTGGCCTGTTTGGTGGTAGGTGACGGGTTGGTTATCGGGTACAGCCTATGAGTCGGCCTGCATGCCGGCCCAGGCGCGATCAACGCGCTGTGCGGCGACCTCCATGCTGCAGTCGTTGGAGATCAGCACATCGGCGTGCTTGAGTCGCTCGTCGTTGGTGATCTGCGAGTCGATGCGCTTGTCGGCCTCTTCGGCGGGGAAGTTGTTGCGAGCCATCAGGCGCTCGCGTGCAGTGTCGCGACTCACGGCAACGACCCAGACTTCGTCGACCAAGTCCTGCCAGCCGGCCTCGATCATGACCGCGGCTTCAAGCACCGCGACATCTGTGCCGGCTGCCTGGAGCCGCGCCAACTCAGCCTCAGCCAGAGCGCGAATACCAGGCCAGACGATGTCTGTCAGGCGCTTCATGCCGTCGGGATGGCCGAAGACCTTGGGGCCGAGCTTGCTGCGATCGATCGTGCCGTCCTCGGCGACCAGGTCATCGCCGAATGCGGCGACGACCTGTTTGAAGGTCTCGGTGCCCGGCTCGTAGGTCTGGTGTCCAAGGATGTCGGCGTCAATGGTGGCCGCGCCAAGTTCTCGCAGTTGGTTGACGACGGTCGATTTGCCCGAGGCAATCCCGCCGGTAAGTCCAATCGAACGCATAGTGAGTTGGCGTCCCCGCACCTGTGGCGTCGTCCAGCCGCTTCTAACCAACCGATAGGGAGTTGGCCACGCGGACGCACGCTGAGCCACAAGCCTATTCCTGAGGTTGGGGCTGGTCAACCGGTGCGTCCATGTGTCGGCAGCGTTACGCGATTCTGCCGACGCGCGAACTGTGTCCCAGTCAGCATGAGGGCCTTGACCAGATTGGTAGGGTTAACAACCAATTGACGAATTATGCGGACGCGGCAGGGGCAACCCGGTAAGCATCCGCATCGGCGTTCCGCGTTGATGCCGGGTCGCAGCGCCAGGCAGCTCGCGTAGCTACCGCGCACCCCGAACGACATGGTTCGCTGCGCCTCTGAGAGTATCTGGAGAGTATCTGGGGAGTCCTCTATGGCGATCGCCGAGCCGAAATCCGAGACCACCGATTGCACTGACGGACGATTCTGTCTGCTAGAAGCCGTAGAGGGACTCTCCAACGAGTCCTTTGAATTGCCAAATGTGATCGGCTCCTGGAGCGTGCGAGATTGCCTCGCGCATCTGGTCGGCTGGGACGCATGGTTCGTCAACGCCATCGAGCGCTCGGCCGACGGGATGCCGATCGGCCCGTTACCGACCGAACGCGAAATCAACGATGCCGCCCCCGGCGATTGGGTCGACCGACCGATCGACGATCTGTTGAAGATGTTGGTCGGCATCCGCGAGCGCGTCGCTCACCAGGTCAGTCAGTTCACTGATGAAGAACGGGATCAACCGTCGTTCGATATCGATGGTGAGCCGTACTCGCTCAATCAGCTGATCGACGGCCTGATCGGGCACGACATGGAGCACGCCGGTCAGATTCGGACCTGGCGCAAGACGCAAGGCGTCTAGGACCTCTCAGGCGAAACTCTGGCTCCGCCGGAACCGGTTTCGGTTCCCTGCATCATCGGCGAGCAGACCTAACCCCGCCTTCGGATCCTGTTGCTCCCCCTTGGAAAAGAGCTTTGATTAACTTGCTCCCCCTCGCGGAGCCTGTCCTCGCGTAGGGAGACCTTTGAACAACTCAGTTTCCCGTCCCCGCCCCCGAGCGGGGACCCGCTTTGGCAAAGCCCAGGCTGCTCGGATAGCTCCCGGCTGACCAGATACCGGCGACACACATGGCCGCCGGTAAGAAGCCAGGGAAAGAGCAGGCCCCCGCTCGGAGGCGGGGGCGGTTGAGGGGTCTTGCAAAGGTCTCCGTAGGCGCGGAGGGAGCTGTCGCAGAGTGGCAATAGGCGGAGCTCCGACTAATCGAGTGCCGCGGCGAAGGCTGACTCGAGGGCCGGCAGGACCTTCTTGTAGTCGTCGACGATGCCGAAGCGTGAGAAGCCGAAGATGGGCGCGTCGGGATCCTTGTTGATCGCGATGATGTTCTTCGAGCCGCCGCAACCGGCCATGTGCTGGCTGGCGCCGGAGATGGCAATGGCGACGTAGAGCGTCGGCGAGACGACGGTGCCGGTCAGGCCCACCTGTTGGGACGGCGGGTACCAGCCGAGGTCGCAGGCGGCGCGTGAGGAGCCAACAGCGGCGGTGAGCACGCCGGCCAGCCGTTCGAGGTCGGAGAATGCCTCGGGACCGCCCAGTCCGCGCCCACCGGAAACGACGATCTCGGCATCCTCGAGGCGGATGCCATCGGACTCGGCCTGCTCCTTGCCCGTCGTGCGGGCGCGCAGCGTCGGCTCTGCCACGTCGACAGCGATGACATCTGCCGAGCGAGATGCGTCGGCTTCGAGCGGGTCCTGCGACTTGGGCCGCACGGTGATGATCTGCGGGTCGGTTTGGACGGTCACCACCTGTCGCGCATTGCCGCCGTAGCAGCTGCGGGTCGCCTTGACGCGGTCACCTTCAACCTCGAGGCCGAGTGAGTCCATGATGGCGGCCGAACCGAGGCGTGTGGACAACCGGGGCGCAAGGTCGCGGCCCATGCTGGACTGCGACATCAGCACGACTGCGGGCGAGTCCTGCTCGACGATGCCCTGGGCGACGGGCAAGTAGCTGTCGGTCTGGTAGGTGGCGAGGGAGTCGGAGTCGGCGGTGTAGACGGTGTCAGCACCGGCGGGTCCGGCTGCGGCTACGGCGTCTCCGAGACCGGAGCCGATCAGCGCGATGGCGACGCCGCCGCCCAGATCGCCGCTCAGTCGCGAAGCTGCGCCGAGCAATTCCAGGGTGGGAGCGGTCAGGCCGGCGTCGTCGGTTTCGCCAATGACTAGGATGGAGGCCATTTCGAGGTTCCTTACTTGATCTGCGGCAGGGGAGCCCCCCTCTGCCTTCGGCATCTCCCCCCAGAGGGGGGAAATGATTGATGGTCTTCAGCGGCATCTCCCCCAGAGGGGGGAGAAGAATTGCTGGGGTTCAGCGACAGCCCTCCCCAGAGGGGGAGCTCCTGACCTTGCTAGAGAATCTTCGCCTCGCGGAGCGCGTTGACGAGACCGGCGGCTTTCTCTTCGGGGGTGTCGCCCTCGATGATCTCCACCTCGACATCACTCGTCGGTTGGTAGAGCGCGTGCATCTGGACGCGTGCGCCGGCCGCTCCGACTTCTGACGCGTCGAGTCCGAGGTCGGCAGCGGTGAGCTCCGTGACCTGCTTGCGGGCGGCCTGCATGATCTGCCGGAGCTGGGGGTAGCGCGGATCGCCGAACTCGTTCGAAATGGTCAGTACGCATGGCGTCGGCAGTTCGATGTTCTCGAAGCCGTCGGCCACGACACGCGAGACGATGATGCTGTCACCGTTCAGTTCAGCGGCGCGGAGGACGGTGGCGGATGGCAGATCGAGCAGCTCGGCAACGATGCTGCCGACGGTGCCCTGGTCCCAGTCAGCGGCCTGGCGGCCGAAGATCAACACGTCGGGCGTGCCGATGTGCTGGATCGCCTTGGACAGCGCCAGCGCGGTCGTCCAGGCATCGCCGCCTTCGAAGGCATCGTCCTTGAGGTGGTAGCCCTCGTCGGCGCCCATGGCGAGCGAGTGCTTGATCGCGTCGCGGGCGGAATCGGGGCCAAGCGAGATGATGTTGACGCTGCCGTCGCCGGAGACGTCCTTGATGCGCAGCGCGGCCTCAACCGCCTGTGCGTCGAATGGGGAGATGACAGGTGAGATGCCCTGCGCGGGCAGCACTTGCATGGCCTGCTCGTCGACTTTGAAGGCGGCGGCGGGCGTTTCGGGATCGGGAATCTGCTTCACACAGACGATGACATCCATCGGTTCCTCACTGACTGGAAGATGAACTCGAAGCGGTTTCAATTGGACGGGAATCTGGTCGCGCGTCCAATTGGCTATTGTGTCGCTCCACAGGAAGACGGGCAGTCAGATGGGATACAGAATGCCTGGTGACGATGAGCATGAAACGGGCAACAAGCCCGAGATGGGGCAGCGTGTTCATGGTTGCCGAGTCAAGAGGTGAAGGGTTGAGACTTGTATCGTGCCTACTCTTCAGGCTCTTTGCTCGGGGCCAGCGAGGCGTTCAAGAGTCCCCATGCCCGCCCGGCGCTCCTGTTCAGCCAGCTAGCCGCCCGGTGCTTGACCGTCTTCGACTCTGTTGAGCAGCCGATCTAGCTTGGCGTCCATATCGCCTAGCCGGTCGATCATGTGCGCACCCAGTCGATCGACCTTCGCCTCCAGGGAGTCGATCCGGCCATCCAGGCGCTCCTCCAGCCCGTCGATGCGCTGGTCTAGGCGCTCTTCAACTCCTCCGATACGCCGTTGGAGGGCATAGAACTTGGGGGCGAAGGCATCGACGAGGGCGTCGGAGATGCGCCGCTCACTACCAGTCTGTGAGTTGGGCGGGCGTGAGCGGATTCGCTGCGCGACCTCTCGCACGGTGGGGTCCGGTTCAGGTGCTGTCATTTCGCCTTCCGCATCCCAGCTTCGTTGCAGACTCTCAGCTTAGTTGGCATCCTGAGTTTCGGTTACGGCTGCAGCCTGGAGCAGTTCGGCGACATCGAGGACTTTGAGCTTGTCGTCGTCTTCGACGTCGAGCTGGACCGTTCCGATGCCAGAGTCGAACATCTGAATGCAGAACGGGCAGGCCGTGCAGGCGGACTCGGCTCCGGTGGCGACGGCCTCTTCGACCCTCACCTCGTTGACCCGACTCTTGCCTTGCTCTTCCATCCACATGTTGCCGCCGCCGGCGCCGCAGCAGAGGCCCTGCTCTCGATTACGCGGCATTTCAATCAGAGTCACGTTGGGCACCTGCTCGAGGATGCGTCGCGGCGCCTCGAAGATGTCGTTGTGCCGACCGAGGTAGCAGCTGTCGTGATAGGTGATGGTCTGTTCGGGTCCATCGCCGCGGGGGACGAGGCGGCCCTGATCAACGAGCTGCTCGAGGAGCTGGGTGTGATGAATCACCTTGAACTTGGCGCCCATGTCCGGGTACTCGTTGAGGAACGTGTTGAAGCAGTGCGGGCAGTGCGTGATCACCGTCTTCTGCTCGTCGTTGACGCCGGTCTCGTTGAAGAGCTCGATCAGGCCCTCGGCGAGGATTTGGTACAGATACTCGTGACCGAGGCGACGGGCTGGGTCACCGTTACATGATTCCATGCCCTTGATCACGCCGAAGGAAACGTTGGCCTCGGACAGCAACGAGACGACTGAGCGCGTGATGTCCTGGGCGCGATCGACGAAGGCGCCGGTGCAGCCGACGAAGTAGAGATAGTCTTGCTCGCCGGTCCACTCGGGCACCTGATCTTCGATGCCCTCCATCCATGTCTCTCGGGTGTACGGCGTGCCGCGCCAGGGGTGACCCTGACGCTCGAGGGTCTCCAGCGTCCCCTGGACCGTGTCGGGCATCCGCGCCTCTTCCATGACCAGGGAGCGGCGCATGTCGACGATGGTCGGAACGTGCTCGATGAAGACGGGGCAGGCCTCAACACAGGCACCACAAGTTCGGCAGGCCCACAGCGACTCATCCCGGATCACGCCGCCGACCATGGCGGGCTCGTCATCGAGGCCGAAGTTGAGGTCGTTACCTTCCACCAGGTTGGCGACCTTTCGCTCGCCGACAGCGGTGGCATAGGACTTGAGGTCCTGGATGATGTGCATGGGCGAGAGCGGCTGTCCGGCGATGTCGGCCGGGCAGTTGTCGGTACAGCGACCGCAGCGGACGCAGACATCGAGTTCGAAGAGCTGCTTCATCGAGAAGTGCTCAAGCTGCGAGACGCCGAAGTGCTCCTGTTCCTCGATGTTCTCGATCATCTCGAGCTTGCCGGGGGCCGTCGTGCGCTTGAGGAAGGCGTTCGCCGGCGCGAGGACGAGGTGGTTGAGCTTTGAGTATCCGAGCAGCGTGATCCAGGAGAGCGCACCGACCATGTGGATCCACCAGAACGCGGTGTGAATGTCGAGTGCCGCGGAAATGCGCACGCCGGAGAACATCAAGGCGACGACGTAACCGACCGGGGACCAGTAGGACCACTCCGGATGTACGTCGATCTCGGACGTGTGGATGCGCAGGCCTTCGACGAGGAATCCGGTGATCAGCAGCGCGCCGAGGCCGCCGAGGATCAGCCAGTCTTCCCAGGTCGGCAGCCATGCCGTGCGCGGCCGAACCCAGCGGTGGGCGACCGCCATCGCTACGCCGATGATGCCGACGAGGCCGAAGATATCGGCGACGAGCGAATAGCCGAGGTATCGCGGCCCGACGAGGATGTCGACGGGGACGTAGTCGTCAATGGCGAGCAGCGCCGTGACGAGGAAGAGCACGATCATTGAGGTCATGATGCACATGTGCATAACGCCGGAGTAGGGGTCGTTGAGGACGCGTTCTGTGCCTGCGCCGCCTTTGAGCACACGGCCCAAGCGCTGGGGCATGTCGTCGAAGTTGAAGCTCGGTTTGCCCAGTCGCCAGACACGGGAGCGTCGGACGAGGCCGTAGATGATGATCCCAATCACCAACGGGAGCAGCATGTAGAGCACCCAGAAGTGATCGATGTTGAAGAACAGCTCTCGGTGCGCGCCGGTGACGCGGACGGTCTCTGCGCCTGAAACCAGCAGGATGCCGCCCAGCGGCAGCCAGGCAGGAATGGCCAGAGCCGAGACGCGTTTCCCTGTTGACGTCGTAGTCGTCTGGCGTTTGCCAGAGTCTGATTTGACAGCCGATTTCGTCACCGCAACACCCCCAACCGACAAGTCGATCCTCAATCTTGCGTTGGAACATTATCGCACGTGGCTGATGCAGGGATGGAGAGCGGGCGGTCAGCGGCCGCAGTTGTTGAGATTCGGCTGCACGGGCGTCTCGACCATCTGGCCGACGCCTGGGTACCAGTAGAACCAGAACCTGGCGTCGGGAGTCGCGGGGTACAAGCGCAGATCAAGGGCGCCATGCAGCGAGCCGATCAACGATTCGGGGTCGGGAGCGGACAGGACGCCATGCGCATAGGTCCAACGACTCGTCAGCAGGGGACCATGGTTGACACGCCAGTAGACGCGGACCTCGGCCGGCGGGGGACTCAGCTCGGCAGGCTGCCAGGAGAGTTCGACGACGAGTTGACGATTGATACAGCCGATGACGAGATCGGGCGCGCCGGGTAGACCTGCTCGGTGGTCGATGAAGCCCACCACAAGCGAATGAATAACGTCGCGCTCCATGTCTGTGACTGTTCCCCAGATCAGGCCACCGCCGGAGTAAGGTTCCGGCCCAGGCGTGGCCTGCAACGGGGTGTACGTGAACGAGGAGGGCACGCGCAGGGTCTCGCCAACGTGAAGAATGGCGTCGAGAGCGAGATCGTTGTCGTCGAGAAGGCGCTGAATGTCAACGCCGTAGGCGTCCGCGATGCCGAGAAGTGTTTCGCCTTCCTCAACGGTGTGCTGGCGCGCAGCCGGGGCGGACTGGTCGTGCGGCCGCCGATCGATGTCGAGCGCCTTGATCAACCGTCGTTCGGCGATGTCTTCGTCGGACATCGTCGCCGACTCTTCCGCTTGGCCGGACTGTTCTTGCTGCTCATCGTCTGCATGTTCGTCGGAAGCTGCGTCGCCTGATTGATCATCACTGCCGTCTTCCAGCGAAGCCGGCTCTTCGGATTGAGCTGGTGCGTCCTGGTCGGAATCAGAGTCCTGGTCGGAGGATTCCGACTGCGATTCGTCTTCAGGTTCGTCGGGTTCGTCGGGTTCGTCGGGCTGGGATTGGGCTTGCGCTTGCTGAGCCTGCTCATCGTCGCGGGGCAGATGCTCGGTGGTCGTCAGAGGTTCGGGATCGGACTCAGCCTCAATCGCCAACCAGGCCGAGGCGGCGATGAGGGCCGCGAGCACCAGCGCAGCGAGGATGGGAAGACGTCGCATCACGCCACGCTAGAGATGCAGGCGTATGGAGGTCGATCAGTCA
The DNA here is from genome assembly GCA_964291525.2 of Dehalococcoidia bacterium. Lineage (GTDB taxonomy): Bacteria > Chloroflexota > Dehalococcoidia > Bin125 > Bin125 > Bin125. The sequence goes on from OZ219765.1 coordinate 64,597, forward strand.
GCGGACATCGATGTGGACAGTGTGGGCAGCAGAGTCAACGGGGAGGGGGGATGTCGCCTGGTCGCAGCTCGAACGAGCACACGGTTGCAGCACCGCGTCACCGAGCTCCTTCTTCGCCAAGACGACGTGGACTGAACAGCTTGATCCGACCATCCATCGACGAATCGGAGGCGGGCCTAGTTTACGGTCAGTAAGGCGCGCATGCCCATTTCATAGTGACTCTCGGTCCCGTCGTCCTCTTCTTCAACGATGTTGCAGAGCAGGAGATAGCGGCCGACGGTCAGTTCAATCTCCAGCGTTTCCGATTCGCCAACGTCGATCTCTTCTACTTCTGCGACAAAGTCGACTTCGTCCTCGGGAACCATGCCGTCGACCACCGGAATGTCGGCGATGGCAGTGTCTCCGATGCGAATAATCACCAACTCGTGCGGGTCGTCAGGGCCATCGTTGGTGACGTTGAAGGTGATCGTGCCGGCAGGGACCTCGATCGCTGCCGGGCTAATGCCCCATTCCTGCAAGGCGATGTCGACGCTGGTCCCGCTGGTCTCGCTGTCGCCACAGGCGACGCTGACCGCCATGGCGATCAGGACGGCTACGGCAGCCGCCATTCGGAAGGCAGGTCGAAGTGTGATGCGATTGCGGCTCAAAGTGACACTCAGCCGTTCTTGGCTTCGCCGTGGGTTTTGCGCAGGTCGTTCTTGAGGACCTTGCCCATGTGGTTTCGGGGCAGCGTGTCGACGACGGCCAGGTAGGTCGGGGCCTTGTAGCTGGCCAGTTGGCTCTTGGTGTGGGCGACCGCGTCGTCGAGCGTCAGGGACTGGCCCTCGTGCAGGATCACGACCGCCTTGACGACTTCACCCCACTCGAGGTCGGGCGCGCCGATCACGGCCGCCTCGGCGACGGCTGGGTGGCCTTCCAGCACCTGCTCGATCTCGCCCGGGGCAATGTTCTCGCCTCCGCGGATAATCAGGTCCTTGGTCCGGCCGGTGATGAACAGGTAGCCCTCGTCGTCGAGATAGCCGACATCGCCGGTGTGCAGGACGCCGTCTCGGATGGCTGAGGCGGTGGCCTCTTCCTGCTTCAGGTAACCGCTCATGATGCGGTCGCCTCGGACGCAGATTTCACCTTCCTCGCCGGTGCCGACCGGCTGGTCGGCCGGGTCGAGGATGAGGACTTCAATGTCGGGCATGACTTTGCCGACCGAACGTAGACGGTGCTCCTTGACGGCGATTTCTTCAGGCGAGCCATCGAGACGGTGATCGTCGGGGCCAAGGAAAGAAATCGTGCTGGTCGACTCGGTCTGGCCGTAGGCATTCATGAAGCCGACGTTGGCGGGGAAGACGTCAACCGCAGCGCGGATCACGTCGTAGGGCATCGGCGCGGCGCCGTAAGTGAGGACCTCCAGCGTGTCGCCCTTGAAGTTGGCGAAATTCTCGTCCTCCATCGTGCGCTTGAGCATCGTCGGGACGACCATTGAATGGGTAATGCCATGGGTGTCGACAGCGTCGATCCAGCCAGCAGGGGAGAACTGCGACAGAATCACGAGCGTGCGTCCGCCCCAGACGGAGGAGATCATGGTGGTCGCGCCGGCGATGTGGAAGAGCGGCACCGAGAGCAGGGTCTTGTTGTGTATGCCTGACGGGTCTGCCATCTCGATCGTGTTCATGGCGTAGCTGGAGAGGTCGCCGTAGGTGACCTGGACGCCTTTGGGCATGGCGGTGGTGCCGGAGGTGTAGATGATGACGGTCGGATCGTGGTCCTCGACCGGGGCGTAGAGGAAATCGTCTGAGCCGGCCTCGATCAGATCGCGGTAGTGCTTCTGACCCAGAGGGACATCGTTCTCGAGTGCGATGTAGTGCTCGACCGAGGGACAGTCGTCCCTGATCGCTCGGACAAGATCCTGGTAGCGGTCGGAGACGAAGATCGCCTTCGCCTCGACGGTGTTGATCATGTAGGTCAGCTCTTCGCGCTTGGCGCGGTAGTTGAGCGGCACGAAGGTGACGCCGAGCTTGGCGCAGGCGTAGTAGATGATCACGTACTCGGCCGAGTTGACAGACATGACGCCGACGTGGTCGCCATGTGAGAGGCCGATGCCCTGCAGGGCGTTGGCCAGCACGGTGACATCGGCGGCAAGCTCGGCGAAGGTCTTGCTGGTCTCGTCGCAGAGCAGGGCGATGCGATCGGGGACGTTGGCTGCAGCGATATCGAGCATGTCGGCAGTGTTCATGGGGGGCTCCTTCGCGGTTGGCTGGGCAAGCGGGCGAGTGTTTGGTTAACAATCAGTCAGTGTATGGCGCAAACGCCGTGCGGTCAGCGTGTCCTGGCGGATCGCTGCTGACATAGGCAGATCAAGGCCGCGTCTGATGCTGCGTTTGACCGCCGAGATGAGTTCAGGGTCTACCAGCGCGAGTTGTTGCGCGGCTACAGAGACGGCTTCGTCGAGCTCTTCAACTGAGACCACGCGATGGACGATGCCCCATCGCAGCACCTGCTGTGCGTCGATCGGGTCGCCACTGAGGATCAGTCCCCTGGCAGCAGCCGCTGGCGCGATCCGCGGCATGAGCTGCGTTCCGCCAGCCGAAGGAATGTATCCCAGCGAGACCTCAGGCAAGCCGATCTGCGTGTTGTCAGCGGCGATGCGCAGGTCGCAGTAGAGCGGTAGCTCGATTCCAGCGCCGAAGCAGAATCCATGCAGGGCGGCGATGGTGGCTATTGGCAGGTCTTCCAGCAGCGCCCAGAGATCGCGCTGGCGTCTTGCCTCGCGCGACGCATGCAGTGATGGAGCGCTGCCGAATTCGGAGATATCTGCACCGGCCGAGAATGCGCGCGGCCCCTCGCCGCGGAAGATCAGCACACGAACGTCGGGGTCGATCAGCGCAGCCTGGATGAACGTCCAGAGGTCGTCACGCATGGCCATGTTGATCGCGTTGAGCGCCTCGGGACGATTCAGCGTGATGCTGGCGACTCCGTCGAAGGGCTTGTCGTAGAGGATCGGCGAATCGGGCATAGCTGGATAGTAGTGGTGGTCAGCGGCCTGAAACCGTCGTTGCAAGACGAACGCCGCTTCCCTGGAGATCAACTCGTGCGAACCTGATGCGTTGCTCAGTTACCCGTCCCCGGAGGGTGTCTCAGGAGTCCAGAGTCCCAGTCCCCGCTTTACGCGGGGACCCACTCTCTCTGCAGCAAGAACACCACAACCAGGTGGGCTGCGCCCCGAGCAGGTCCCCGCGTGAAGCGGGGACTGGGAGGCCGTGGCTATGTGCAGACTTCCGAGACACCCGCTCGAAGACGGGGGCGGTATAGCGGTTGTGCATCGGTCGCCGCGAGCCGCGAGTGGAGCGAGGAGCAGGGACAGCTCAGTTGCGACGAACTCGCTTAGCGCCAGTCGGGCTTGCGGATTTCGCTCTTGCGACGGACGTTCCAGAGACGCTCGATGTCGTCGTTCATCTTCTCGTGCAGGGCGTCCATTTCCTCGCGGCCGGGACGCATTTCGCTGGACTTCCAGCGGCGGATGGCTGCTTTGTCGGACTTGTCCAGGTCGACTTCGTCGAGCATGTGATTGACCACATTGCTAAACACCGCCCACGCTTCTTCGATGTCGAGTTCGACTTTGACCATGATCGTGATCCTGTCTGGATTTGCAGTAGTAGGCAGTTGCTAACGGACGGTGCGGTAGTAGTCGCGTCGGCGGACGGTGCGGGTCAACTCTTCGTCGAGCGTGTTGCCCAGCGCCTCGTTGACGCCGTTGGACACGGCCTCCATCGCCGCGTTGCCCTCGACGACGGTGGAGCGCCAGTCGCGGATCGCCTTGATGGCTTCGTCGGACAGTTCGACCTGATCGAGCACCTGCGCGGTGATCAAGGTCATCAATGACCAGGTTTCCTCTTCATCCAATATCAGTCGCATCTCTCGAGCCTCCTCTGCGGGGGTCATCCCCACGGTTGCTGGGTTGTTCAGGTTCCGCTGAACGTTGGTGTTCGCTTGTTGACGAAGGCGTCAACGCCTTCGGCGCGGTCGTCGGTGTCCTGGAGCAGGATGGTGAGTTCGGTCTCGTAGTGCAGCGCCTGAGCCAGCGGCATGTCCAATCCGTGGCCGATCGCGTCCTTGGCATATCGGGTCGCGATTGGTCCGCGTGACGCGATCGAACGAGCGAACGCCATCGCCGCTCCCAGAGGTTCGGCGTCAACGGCATTGACGAGTCCCCAATCGAGAGCGGTATCTGCATCGACGTCGCCCTCAAGCAGCAGTAGTTGCGTGGCGCGTGAACGGCCAACTGCGCGGGTCAGGCGCTGCAGGCCTCCCGCACGGGGAAACCCGTCGGCCGCGAGATCGAATCCGATCAGGCTGTTCGGCGAAGCGACACGCAGGTCGGCCGCCAGGGCCAGTTCCAGACCACCGCCTCGTGTCGGACCGGAAAGTACGGCAATCGACGGCTGGGGATGTGCTGCCAGGACCGAGAACAGGTCACCGACATCCGTCACGCCGTCGAAACCCAGCCAGACGGAAGGATTCGGATTGAGGATCACCGCTCGCACATCTTCGTCGATTGCCGCAACGACGTTCGCGAGTTGAGCCACACAGTCTGCGTCCAGCGATCCACCACCGTTAACCACGGCAAGGTCGTCGATTCGCTCGAGGGCGAGCTGTGGACTATCGGTCATCGAATTGATCGTCTCAGGTGCGTCTAAGTGATTCAGTGTACCGAAGCTCTGGGAATGAGCTGGAGTCGCGCTGCTCGGCTGGTAGGCGTGGCCTTTGCGGCAGCTTCGATCTCAGCACGATCTCGGAGCAGCGGCAGGTATCGGTCCTTGAGCCAGGCGTCAGTCAACGGACCATTGGCGTGCAGCGGATCGTGGATCTGCTCTCCGGCCAGGGCGAATTGCGCTTCCGGTGGATCGCTGAGCTTGACGATCAGGCGCAGTGCCGGGATGGCGCTGGAGGAGTCGAAATGGCGCAGCCCCAGGACGCCGGATTGGGCGATCGTGTCGGCCTCGCCGCCCAGCGGGAACGGACCGGGCGAGAGCAACGGCCCGATCACGGGCGCATCGGCGAGGCTGTGCTTGAGGACCAGTTGGCGACAACGTCCCCAGGTCCAGGTCGAACGATCGGGTCCGAACGTTCGTCGCAGCACACCGATGGCGCGCGAGTGCGCGTCGATGAGGTGTTCGCGCGCGGCATCCAGATCGGACTCGATTCGCTTGATCGCCCACGAAGTGGCACGCGCCGCGAAGATGTCCAGCGTGGGAATCGCGAGTAACGGCTCCAGCAGTTCTGCTCCGTTTGGCCCCAGGATGTCGGTCAGCGCCTGTCGTCGATACTCGATCAAAGTCGCGGAGACAACGGCGGCCTGGACCGAGTCGGTGGACATGGCACCGTCCCATCCGGCTAGCGACTCGTCGGGGATGTATCGCGAGATTTCTCTGAGAGGGCCCGAGGTGCGATCGGACTGGATAGCCGCAAACGAGTCAGGTGTGTGGGGCGCCTTCTCGACTAGCAGGTCACGGATTCTGGCAGAGCGAGCGGGATCAAGATATTCGGCCCCGAAGCGGCTGTCCGCGAGTGGCGCCAGAGCAGCGTTAGCGCTGACGATCATCCCGCCCGGTGGGTTGACGACGTGCGGAAGTTGGTCGCCGGAGACGGCGTCGATCGGCGCGCCACCGCGTTCCATTGGCGACCATCCAGCGGCGGGGAAGCGAAGCGCCACCATGTCGCCTTCGGGAACGTCGGCGCTCACTCTGAGCCCGACCTGTCGTTTGTCCGCATATGCGTAACAGAGGTTGAAATCCGCCATGTCGCCAGCAGCGGCGCTGAACTCGTCCCAGTTCGAAGCGGAGAGCATGTCTGCAATTCCTCCGCCGCCGTGACGGGGAGCGAGGATCCGCGAATGCAACGAAATCGCGCGTCCGTCATCTGCAGGCTGACCAGCTACAGGCTTGAGGACTTCGGAGACGATCGGCCCATTGACCGTGGATCGCAGCTTGATCCGCTCGCTTGGGTAGCCTCGGACCTCGATCGTTTCCTCGATCTCGTCGATATCAGCCCAACCATCCGGCGTGAGTGACTTGGTTCCGTCCTCGGACAGTTGCTCGACGACGGCGACGTGCATGGCCATCAGGGCTGCGGTCGGGCCCCAGGCGATGTGATCGTTGAATCCCCAGACGATGCCCGGCAGGCCGGGCACGCTTGCGCCGGCGGCATTGAACTCGGGGCAATGCAGGTGGACGAAGTAGGTGTGTGGTGGGGTGACCGGATTGAGGTGTGGATCGCAGGCAAAGAGTGGAATCCCATCATCCGTGTGCCGACCGTCGACTGCCCAATTGTTGGACGCGCCGTTCTGCAGCCCGAGCAGTTGGCTCGCCGATGCTGCAGCTTCCTGCAACGGTGCGGCGAGTTCTCCATAGGGCGCCTCAGGCGGGACGGCGACGGCGGTGTCGGGGGCCAGTGATGGGTCGAGTTCGGCCAGGGCGTCCAGCCCAGCGGCCTCGACGACACGAGCGCGCATGAGTTGTTGTTCCCAGGCAGGCGAGAGCAGGCTGGAGAGCAACTTGCCCCAGGCGATACTGTCGGCGGCCTGCCAGGGACCAACCCAGTCTCCCAACACCTGAGCCTCGAGTGGCTTCGGCGCACGGGCGATGGCGGCGTTGATCCCAGCGATGTACGGAGCAAGCTGCTCGCGTCGCTGTGGTGGTGTCGCCGCCCAGGCCGCTTCAGACGCGCGTCCGATGCCGATCGTGCGGCAGAACCGGTCGACCGGCAGCGCCTGGGGACCAGCAATCTCCGAGAGCCGACCCGTTGCGGCTCGGCGACTCCACTGCATCTGCCAGAGCCGATCCTGGGCTTGTACATAGCCCAATGCGAAGAGCGCGTCGGCGGCAGACTCGGCGAAACAATGCGGAACGTCGTAGCGATCGCGAATGATCTCGACCGGCGCTTCCAGACCGGCAACTGTGGTCTTACCGCGTCGCTTGTGCGTCTGCGGCATTTGCAGCGCATTGGACAGCGTGGTTCCGGCCAATGCGCGCACGAGCGAGCCCGCCTGGCGCGCAGTCAGCGCCAGGGCTCGCCAATCGATGCCGAACGAGGTGTCGCCGGTTGAGCCGTCCATCCCATGAGCGTACGCGGTCATAGACTGTTGGCCGACGAATTCACGAGCATCGTGTGTCAGCAGCAGGGAGGCGGCCATGGATCTCGGCCTGAACGGCAAACGAGCGCTGATCACGGGCGCGTCGGAAGGGATCGGGCTGTATTGCGCGCTCTCACTAGCCGCAGAAGGTGCTCACGTCTCGATCTGCTCGAGACGATCCGAAGCGCTCGAGCAAGCAGCGACGAAGATTGATGCGGCTGGTTCTGGCCAAGTGCATTGGACCGTCGCCGACCTCGGCGACGCCGACGCAGGGGACCGCGCGGTCCACGCTGCGGTGGAGGCCTTCGGTGGTCTCGACATCGTGATCAACAACATGGGCGTGTCGCTGCGCGGTGAGGGCGACGACGTCTGGCAGGACATGTTCGACCTGAACCTGATGGCGGCGGTGCGCACGACGCGAGCGGCCTTGCCTCACTTGGCTGAGGCGGCATCGGGCGATGGTGCAGACAGCGCGAGCATCGTCCACATCGGTTCGATCTTCGGTCGTGAAGCCGGCGGTTCAGCGCAATACAACGCGATGAAGGCGGCAATGCACAGTCATGCCAAGTCGCTGTCGCTGGAGCTCGCGCCGCGCAACATTCGAGCCAACGCCGTCGCGCCCGGATCGATTGCCTGGCCGGACTCTCGCTGGCAGACGCGATACGAGGCCGATCCCGAGGGCATTCAGCGCAGCGTCCTGGACACGATTGCGTTCAACCGGTTCGGACGACCTGAAGAGGTCGCCGATGTGGTGGCGTTTCTCGCGTCGCCGAGAGCGAGCTGGGTCACCGGCGCCTGCCTGAACGTTGACGGCGGTCAGACCCGCTCCAACATCTAAACTACGCATAACCGAATTCAGACGAGGCGAGAATCGGGAGCGAGCCATGGACGAGCACTCCTACGAGCACAGCCGGACTCGACTTGGCGCGTTGCCGTCACGCGCGTGGGATCTGATGGGTCCGCGCATGCTGCGTCCGCTGGTTGGCGGTGCGGTCGGTGCGGCGATTGTCGTGCTGTTTCTCGCCATCCGGGGCGGGACCGCCGCAGAGCTGAATGAACTCACTGGGACCGCCTGGGGCGGCTGGAGCCGGCACGCCGATGTGCACCTGTTGATCGTGGTCAACCTGGCGGTTGGAGTGGCGATCGCTGTCAATTTCGCGGCCGAATGGATCCAACACTGGCTCTACATCTCGTTGATGGTTGTGAGCGCCGCCGTGCTGATTGCGTTGCGTCAGCTCGCAGAGATCGAAGGCGCCGGCGGCAACATCCTGCTGGGGCTGATCGCGTTGTCCCTCTTTGCCGGAGTCGTGATCGCCGCCTGGGACGTACGCTCAATCGGCCGTCGCAGCGGATACTGACTCCTCTTCTGCGACGTACGCTGATCCTAGTTCGCGAACATCCCGGTAGCCCGGATGCTCAATGCCCTCGTATGCATCTCTTCGACGACTGATGCGCTTGACTTGGATGTGATGGCCGGGCTCGACGGCAAAGATGACGCGCCACCGTCGTCCCGCTCTCGCTCGGTACAGGTTCCTTTGCTCTTGAAGGGGAAGATCGTGGCGACGATCTGGACCCGACTCGAGGCGATTGATCACCCGATTGACTTCTTCTTTAGGTCGAGGACTCAATCGGCTGAGCACTTGTCTAGCTCCTGCGTCCAAGCCGACGGTGTATCTCATGCTTATGTTGCGGAGCGATCAACCTGCTCAGGAAACCTGTTCTCAAACCAACGTAAAAACTTCTGGGTCGAGCGTTCGGCAGCCTCCTGATCCAAATTTCTGATGTAGCGGAAGTCGTCTTCGTCTTCCTCTGGCAGCACCTCAGTGTCGTATCTCGCCTCCCTGTGAAACTGCTGCATCTCAGGGTCACCTTCCCAGTTGGCGATGTGCCACTCGCGCCAAATCTCTACTTCCTGCTCTCTCGATTCAGCGACGCGAAGCACTGCGACGATGGCTGGATAATCCGCGAACACACGCAACCGATGGGCTCGCCAATCCTCGCCGGGACGCGGACCCCACGGCTCGTGTCGCCTCTGCGAATGTTGTTCAGTCACCATGATGGATCCTCACTCATCATCACGGTAACCCGGTCGTTAGTCTTCGGTGACCTCGGTGACTGAGTCGCGACGGGTGATCGCCAGGTGCGACATCGGCGAGCCCGTGTCGGCTGCTCCGTGGAAGTGATCCTCGCCGGCCGGGATGATGGCGAAGTCTCCGACTGAGATCGTGTGCTCCTCGTCGGCGGTGCCGACCTTGCCGATGCCGGAGACGACATAGAGCATTTGCTCGGACGAGTGGGTGTGCATCTTCGTCCGCGCGCCCGCGCCGAACTGGACGACGGCGAGGTTGAAGTCGGCGTCGTCGGCTGCGTTCTGTCCACCGATCGAGCCGGCCAGCGCTCGCACCCAGACGTCGCCGCCGGTGAAGATCGGTGCGTTGCCCTTGTTGGTGTTGCCGTCGGATGATTTCGTGACTCGCATGTGATCCTGCCTTTCAGGTTCTGATTGAACTGGCTCTTGAACTGGTCAGCTGTTAGCTGCGATGAAGGCCTGGATTCGCCGCCAGGCATCGTTGCAGGCGTCGACGTGTTCGTCGTAGCTGCGGTCGAAGAAGCTGTGCGGCGCTCCTTCGTAGGTCACGATCTCGCGGCTGACTCCGCCCGCCTCGAGCGCGGCGTCCCACTCGGCGACGGCTTCGGCAGGGATGCTCTCATCTGCTCCACCCATCAGACCGAGGATCGCCCCTTCGATCTCCCCCACGGTGGCCGAGGGAGCTGGTCCGCCGTTGAGACCTTCAGCAGTTGGACGTCCATAGAAGCCGATGGCGCCGGCAATGCCGTGTCCAGCAGAGGCCTGCAGCCAGCTATTGCTACCGCCGAAACAGAAGCCGACGGTGAACACGGCTCGGTCGGCGTCGTTCGCTCGCAGGACGGCGATTGCGGCTGCGGTGTCGGCGGCGATGCCCTCGGGCGTAGTGCCGCGTACGTGCGGCCAGAAGTCGAACTCGGCGTCGCGCTTGCCGACGCCGGCGGTGCGACCGAAGTAGTCGATTGCGACGGCATCAATACCGATTTCGGCGAAGCGGATCGCCAGCTCCTCGTAGAAGCGGAACAGGCCCCGCACGTCGGGCAAGATCACCATGCCCGGACCAGTCGGGGACTCGGCGCGGGCGTGGAAGGCGGCGAATTGGACGCCGTCGGATGCGGTCAGGGTCAGATCCTCAACGTCGACAGCCGCTCCCGCGATCGGGGTGATGGCCGGCAGCGCTTCGTATCGGTGGCACATGGGACGAGTCCTCTCTGGTGGTGACGAGCAACACACAGAGGATAGTCGGCTCATTGAGCGTGACTAAGTGTCATGTTGACACCATCTCGAAATCTACTTAGTGTCTATGTAACACGAAGTCAGGCGCAGAGGAACATCTCCCGACCGCCTGCTCAGGAAGGAATGCACAATGACCAAGCACAAGTCACGGCCACGAGGCGGGAAGGAGACGCCGGAACCGGGCAAGAAGCGCTCGGACATCCCGCGACACCAGGTTTGGATCCTGCTGGACCGATCCGGATCGATGTACGGCCTGAAGCAAGCCGTCGTCGATGGCACCAACGAGTTCATCGATGAGCAGCGCAGCGGCGTCGGTCGCTGCCGACTCACGGTCGCGCAGTTCGACTCCATCGAACCGTTCGAGATCATCGTCGAGGGCATTCGGATAGAGAAAATGCGACCCCTGCGGTACAGCGACTTCAGTCCTCGCGCGACGACTCCGCTGTACGACGCGATCGGCACGATGATCGAGCGCGTCGACCAGCGCATTGCCTGGTGCGAGCGCGGCGGTCGCCCGACCGAGCAGCACACGCTGATGATCTGGACCGACGGTCTGGAGAATGCCAGCACTGAATTCGATCAGCGCAAGATCAACCAGCTCGTCAACGACCGACAGCGATCGGGATGGATCTTCGTCTTCATGGGCGCCAACCAGGATTCGTACGCCACGGGCCGGGCGCTGGGTATCGACCCTCGGAACGTGCAAAACTTTGCCGCCACCGAGCAGAGCGTTCGCACGGCCAGCCGCTCGATGAGTCGTGCCTTCCGACAGCTACGCTCGTTGCCGCACGACGCGTCGGACGAAGAACGGTCCGACTTCTTTCGCGGAGTTCGCGAAGCCGAGGACGAATTGCTTCGTGAACGACCACAGCGCTAGATCACGCCTGACTCGCGGAGCTCAGCTCGCGCTGCTTCATCGAGGCCCAGTAGTTCGCCATAGACATCATCGTCGTGTTCGCCGCGATTCGGGATGGGCCCTGATATCTCGGCTGGTGTCCGAGCCATTTTCCAGGGAGTCCCGGTGTAGAGCGCTCCGCCTCGTACTGGAGCCGCCGCATCGGCTGTCAGATTGATTTGGGCATTGGCTAGAGCGCTGTAGTCCTCGTCGATCAGTAGCGCCGTCGGATCCATCATCGGGAAGGCCGGCACGCCCAACCCCTGGAGTTGGATGCTCAGTTCCATCGCGTCGTGATTTCGCGTCCAGTCAGAGACTGCACTGTCGAGCGCATCTTGACCGTTGAGGCGGCCACTCATCGTTGACCACTCCGGCTGCTCGAGCTGTGGCGCGACGCTGCACAGCGCCGACCACTCAGCGTCGCTGCGCACGACGATGGCGATCCAGCCGTCGTCGCCAAGCGTTGGGTAGACGCCGTGCGGCGCCATCGCCGATCCGCGATTGCCCCGCGGGCCGGCATCTCGTTGGTTGAGCAGCCAGTCCATCAACGGCGCCGCCGCGCGCTGCAACGTCGCCTCGCCCTGGGCCAGGTCGATGAACTGACCTCGACCGCTGCGCTCGCGATACTCAAGCGCCGCCAACAGTGCCACGAAGGCATGTCCGGCGGCGGTCGGATCGAGGTCGGCAGTGTCTTCGCGAGGCTGTGGGTCGTCGGGGTACCCAAGCAACGACTTGAGTCCATACAGCGCCGCCAGCGACGGTCCATACGTGACGAGGTTGCGCCAGGGACCTTCGGTCGCACCGGATGCGGACAGCGCGACCATGATGATCCGCGGGTTGACCTCGGCGAGCACGTCGTAAGACAGCCCCAGCGAGGGCATCACGCGGGGTGAGAAGTTCTCCAGCACGACATCCGACTGCTCGACGAGGCGCAAGTACAGATCGCGCCCGCGCGGGTCGCCGAGATGAATCGCAATCGACTTCTTGCCTCGGTCCAGGCCGTGAAAGGCCCGCGGATCATCAACAGATGTCGATCCACGGTCACCACCGATCGATCCGACCGGAGCTCGTTGCCCACCAATCGAAACCCCCGACATCCGGTGAGGGGCGCCCACCTTGATCACCTCAGCACCCAAGTCAGCAAGAAACAGCCCCAGCAGAGGCCCAGCCCAAACATGGCCATGGTCGAGAACGCGGACTCCAGTGAGAGGCGGCATGGTTTGGGAGTCTACTGTTCCGCCATCGAAGGATTGAGATGCGTCACAGGGTCAGCGTCCAGGACGAGCATCAGTTCTGCATATCCGAACAACCACATGAGACTGTCTCAAAAGTCGGATAACGAGAGGGGGCGGGGCCAAACGGCCCCGCCCCCTCTGATTTGGACAGGATTTGTCCGCTGGCGAGAACTACGCCCGGTTGCGGACTCGGCGGAGGCCGAGACCGGCGACTGCGGAGACGCTCAGCGCGATCAGCAGGCCGATCAGGCCGGCCGAGACACCACTGCCGTCGGCGAGACCACCGCTACCCGTACCGGGGTACTCGGTGTCGCCCATGTTCGTCTCGTCTTCCATTGCAGGTTCTTCGCCGTCGAGGTCGGTGAGCTCGCCCTCTTCGTCACCTTCGAGGTCGCCCTCTTCGCCTTCTTCCATGGCTGGTTCTTCCATGACCATGGCGGTGACGGTGACTTCGGTCAGGTCTGCGCCTTCCTGGCTGACCTCGGCGTCGGCCGACTTGCCGTTGAGCGTGAAGGTCACGCCCTCAACCGCGTCGCGGTCGACGTCGATGTACCAGGAGCCGTTCTCGGCGACCGTGGTCGAGGCAATCTCGTCGCCCATGTCGTCGACTACACCGATGGTGTCACCTGCGGTCGCGCCGTGTCCGTAGAACCTATGCGGAGGCTCTTGCTGCGCACTGGCGAAGCTCAACGTTGCAATAGCAACAGCGAGACCCAGCACCAGTGCCGTGATCCTCGACATCAGTCTGTGCTGTTTCATCTCAGCATCCTTTCGTTCCCAGTCCCCGACTTGCTCGGGGACCTGCTTGGGGTCGCCGCTCCCCTCACTGGTCGAGGGGAGCGGACGCTAGTCCCCTAGTTGCTGATGTAGAGGATGTCGCTCTTGGTGACCATGAAGTCACTCGAGCCCGGCACCATCGCGCCGTCAACCACCGAGTAGCGAACCCACATGCGGTTGCTGTTCAGGTGCAGAGCAGTCGCGCCGCGAGAGCTGATCCAGTCGAAGATCTCGGAGGCCGAGGCTTCAACATCGCAGGTCCAGGTCGAGAACCCACTGAGGCTGCTCAGGCAGCTCAGGCCGGCCTCTTCCTCGGGCATGGCTTCGGCAGCAGCACCGGCGGTGCTGGTCACGACTGCGACCGCAGACTTGCCATCGGCAACTGCGGTGATAACCGAGGTGCCAGGGCCGACCGCTACAAAGGTAGCCGTGACCACGCCGTCGTCGGTCTTCTGAGCAGCTGTGTCTCCGGTCTCGACCAGGACATGGTCGGCGCCGGCTGAGGCGTCGGAACTGTCGATGTCGACCAGCGTGTCATCAGCAACAGGGTTGCCGTTCTCGTCAGTAACCGTCACTGTCACTTCGACGATGTCACCGATTGCGCCCGGAGTCATGTCGCTGACTTCGACCGAAACATCGTTGGCCGGACCCACAACCATGAAGGTTGCTTCCGCGGTCTGCGTGGAGTCGGTGCGGTTTGTCACCTTCACGGTGTACTCACCAAGCCCCAACTTCTTCGCCTTCGATGCATTGTTGTTGAGCAGCAGCAAACTGTTGTTGCCCGAGTACGAACCGGGGTTGTCGATCTGTGCCGAGACGATAGTGTCTCGTGACACACGCTTGCCTTCGTGGTCGGTCACGTCAACCCGCACGCCGGGAACTGCAAGTCCGTTGCCAGCCGAGTCAGCCGCACCCAAGATGAACGCAATGCTGTCCAGGTTGTTGGTGTCGGCTTTGTCGTCAGACTCAGGCTCGGGAGTCTCAGTCGTTCCCTCGGCAACCAAGTTGTACTGGAACATCGTGTCACCGGCGTTGGTTAGTGTGATGGAGTCAGCATCACCGCTGAATGCCAGATCGACTGCGCTTGCGTTTGCAACACTTCCGTCCTGCCCAATGATCGTCGCGCTGACGGACACAGAACGTGCCTCATCGTCGATAGGCGCGATATTGAGGTAGAAGTTGGAGTTGTTCACGCCCTCGATGTTGGCCGAAGCGTTGTGGGTGCCAGTCGTGCCGATGGCAACCTCTCCACCTTCGCTGCCACCAGGACCAATCTGATTGATCGTGATTTCAGCGCCACTGGCAGAGACGAAGAGCGAGGAAAGACCGGTCGCCCCGTTGGCACCCGCAGCGTTGCCAAGCGAGTTCAGCACAACCAGCTTCAGCCGCACGACGGACGATGCGCTGTTGGTTGCCCCAAACTCCGCTCCTTCGTTGGACTCATCTTCCAGGGTTTTCGGATCATCGAAGCTACGTGGACCGAAGTCCAGCGACGCGGAACCAGCGGCCTGACCTGCGTCGCTGACGGTGATTGTCTTCGTAGCCGTCAGGACCTTTGCCTTGGTGGCGCGAAGTTCACCTTCGTCGAGTTCATCATCGTCATCCTCCTGGACGGGAGTATCGGCCAGATTGAAGTCCCTGATGCCGTTGTTGTTGGCGTCGTCGTTGTCGTGGTCGTACAGGAAGGCGACCGAAACGGTGTACTCGCCCTCGGTAGTACCGGCACGAACCGGAATGGTCATGGCGTCAAGGGGATCCGAATCGGTGTCGGGATCGGTACCAAGAGCACCATCACCCCATGCGGTGTGGGCGGTATTGGCCGAGAAGATAGCGCTGCCAACCGTTCCACTCTCAACTCCACCGAAAGAACTGAAGCTGAGTTCCCCAGAGACGTTGAAGCTGTCGTCCACAATCCAGAGGTTCCTGCTGGCGTCGTTGTGGTAGCGGCTCTTAAGAGTCGCCATGAGCGACGCAGTTCCGTCATTCGAGACCACGAGGTCAGAGTCACCAGTCACGTCGATACGCACCTGTAGACCCAGAACTTCCACGTCTGGCTTTGAGGACGTCGGAGTGATGCTCACCCAATCGCCTGCCATTGCGTCTTCCGGACACAGCACGCTGGGATTCGTGGTCGTAGCAGCGTCACCGTCGTCATATGTAACGGCAGCGCTTGGAGCGGGCGTGTCGCCAGTATCTGGATCCGTAACGGCGATACCAGCCGTGAGGGTTCCTGCCACGTCGTAACAGACGCCACTGGAGTGAGTTACGTCGCCAGTGGCAGCCGCCGCCGGAGCGAACGCGACGAACATCGCCCCGACCAGCGCGATCATCACCGCCACGGCCGACAAGTGAGACAGTCTCACATGAGACTGTCTCAAAAGTCGGAAAACGAGAAGGGGCGGGGCCATTTGGCCCCGCCCCCTCTGATTTGGACAGGATTGTCCCCTAGCGAGAACTACGCCCGATTGCGCACTCGACGCACACCGAGACCGGCGACCGCCGCGACGCTCAGCGCGATCAACAGGCCAATCAGGCCAGCCGAGACACCACTGCCATCGGCGAGACCACCGCTACCCGTTCCCGGGTACTCGGCATCTCCCATATGCGTGTCCGTCACACGGCGCCGTTCGGAGTACCCTCCCCTTCGGAGGAGCATGAACATGCGCATCACCTTTTGCGGGACTGGGGCGGGGGCGGCGGTTAATCCTCGTCGGGGGGCTTCTTCGATTCACCTGTCTCATGGCGATACCCAACTCCTGGTCGATACCGGGCCGGGGTTTATGGAGCGCATGGCTGATTCTGGCCTCGACGCGGACGCGGTCTCTGGTGTGGTGTTCTCTCATCTGCACTTTGACCATGCGATGGGCGTGGTTGAGCTGTTCTCTCGACTGATCGTGCGACGTGGCGCGCCGGTGACGGTGTTCGGGCCTCGCGACACTGACACCTACATCGAAGCCGCGCTGGCCTTTGCGCGGGTCAATGCGACCAGTGACTACACCCGCAACTGGCTGGACGGCGTCTCGGTCGAACTTACCCGCCCTGGCGACGAGCGAGAGCTGGGCGGGATGCAAGTGCGCTCCGTCGAGGTGCCGCATGCTCCTGCCCTGGAGTGCCTGGCGCGCAGGTTCGAGGCAGGCGGACGGACGCTGGTCTACTCGGGCGACACGACCTTTGCGCCCGACACGATGGTGCCTCTGTGTGAGGGCGCCAACGTGCTGGTGCACGAGGGCTACACCGACCTCGTGTTGGAGCGCATGGCTTCCGGTTTGTCGGAGGCGGGACGGGCCGGATTGTACGCGGGCGTGCGCGGAACCCACTCGACGGCGTTCGAGGCAGGACAGATCGCCCGCGACGCGGGAGTCGAGACGCTCGTGCTGACGCATCTGATGCCCGACGAACGCGACGATGAACTGGTCGCAGATGCGCGACGGGCGTTTGCTGGCACGATCGTTGTGGCCTCGGACGGGCTCTCGCTGGAGGTCTGAGGCGAACGTGATGGAAGTGCGCGAACTGACAATCATGGTCGGTACCGACAAGCCAGAGGCGATGACCCGCTTCTACGGAGATGCGCTGGGGCTGGAGCGGGTGACCAAGTTTCGCGATCCGGTATTCGTCGCCTCAGGCGGATTCATCCGCATCCTCGACCACTCCGCGATCACTGGTCCAACGCTGGAACCGGCGCGAATGCAGATCAACCTGTTTGTCGACGATGTGTTGGCCGAGTATGAACGAGTGATATCGGCAGATCCCAGCATCCGGGTGCATCGCGAGCCGGAACGGGAATCGTGGGGCGGTCTGGTCACGACCCTGCTCGATCCGGATGGCAACTTTATCCAACTGTTGGAGCTGGTGGATGGGTAGGCAATGCGACATCTCAGTCCCCGGCTTAAGAGGGTGTCTCAGATGCTCAAGCTCCCAGTCCCCGCTTCACGCAGACCTATGAACAACTCAGCTTCCCGTCTCCGCCCCCGAGCGGGGACCCGCTTTGGCAAAGCCCAGGCTGCTCGGATCGGTCTCGGTTGACCAGATACCGGCGACGAACATGGCCGCCGGTCAGAAGCCAGGGAAGGAGCAGGCCCCCGCTCGGAGGCGGGGGCGGTTGAGGGGTTATGCATCGGTCTCCTTCACGCGGGGACCTGCCCCTTTCCCGCGGGGGGAAATCTCCAGCAGATCGGCCGCGCCGCCAGAGCGGGTCCCCGCCTAAAGCGGGGACTGGGAATTCGTTCGCATACGGGTCCTACAAGGCTTGTGTAGGTCAGAATGGCTGCACTGGAGTTCAATAATGACGCAGACAATTTCTGTCGCAGAGACGATCAACCGACCTCCCGAACACGTCTGGGCAGTCCTCACCGATTGGCCCGGCGCCGTTCGCTGGATGAACGGCATTGAGTCCATGTCAATCGACGGCGAGACGGCTAAGGGCGCTCGCGTGCGGTTCTTCACGCGCGGCCAGGACCGAGATTCCCTGATCACCCATTGTGTGCCGGGTCGGTCGATCACCCTGCGCTCTCAGCAGGGCGGTGTGAGTGCCGACTACACGTACGCAATTGAGCCTGCGGGGGAATCCTGCAGCCGCGTCAGCCTGGAGGCCGAGTGCCACTTCAGTGGGATCCGGTATCGGTTGTTGGGTCCGCTGATCGGGCTTGCCATTCGCCGGACGGACGGCGGGCAGATTGCCGCGCTGAAGCGGGTGATCGAGCAGGAGGAGGCTTAGGCGAGGGTATGACGGAGTATTCGGGGGCGATTCGCCCGATGTGAACAGGCCCTATCGAATGTAGGCCGGGGCGTCGTCGGTGTCGGCGGCGATCAGGGCCATGTCATCGGCGTCGAGATCGTCGAGTTCTCCCTGGCGGTAGGCGTCGTACAGATTGAACAGCTCGTTCTTGTGCGGACGCTTGCGGCCGATTGGGCATGCTTCCCAGGCTTCGTAGCTCTCATCGCAGTAGCCGAGGCGGCGTTCGCCGCACTTGGGCTGCAGCTGACGCCCCAATTCGGGCGCGACTCTGACCACTTCGGCCCGCATCAGCGAGACGACCTTGCGAAACTCCCACTGGGCGCGGGTGCAGAGTCGCAGATCGGAGATGTGCAGCAATGAAGCGAAGTTGACGGTGATTTTGAAGTTGGTGTTGGTCGCGTTGGGCAGCAGGAATCGGGCGTCCTCGGCCGGGACACCGGCTTCGACCATCTTCTCGTAGAGCGCGCCTGCCTGGGCGAAGAGCGCCGCCATGTCATCTTCAAGTCCGGCCCGCTCGACGGTTTTGGGCACCGTGTAGGGGAACTCGCCGCCGGGGAAGGTGACGTAGCGCTGACTCTGTTGCTCGAAGCTGATCCCGATTCGGTGCCGCACGAACTGGTGCGAAAAGGCTCTCGAGACGCCAGATATGCCGAACTCGAAGTGGACCTGCTCGAGCGGGGACATGTGGCCGGTCAGCAATCGAGCTTCGACGAAGTCGAGCATCTTCTCAGGTGAGATGCGCTCATCATCGATGCGGTCGAGCACTTGCTGAGGAGTCAGCGCCGAATAGCAGACCCGGTACGCCATGTAGAGGGCCCGGATTGGGTCCTTCGTGTGGTCGATCAGCTTGACAGAAATGGCCACGTCGACCCGCTCACAAGTGAATTACTGAATATGTCAACTGAATATAGCGGAGGTCATCGGGACGCTCAGACTCGGATGAGTCGCGATGTACTCCACGGCTCCCAGCCGCATTTCTGCCAAATCCGGAACGCGTATTGGGCGTTGTAGAGCGGCCGCTTGGCGCGGACGACATCAAGTTCCTCTCCGATCTCCTGCGCGCCGAAATACTTCCACCAGGCGTTGATCTGAAAGAGGCCGTAGCTGCCGCCGGAGGGATCGTCAGAGTTCTCGGCGCGAGGATTCCAGCGACTCTCGTGGTAGGCGATGGTGAGGGCGTTGTCCAGTTCTTCTTGAGGCCAACCGGCCGCGCGCAGGATCTCTCGGAGGCGTGGTTCAGCGATGGTCATGGGCTCGAAACAATTGCGCAATTGGTAAGCGGCTAGGCGAACGACGTCTCAATCGATGAGGAGGCGTCGAAGAAGTCCTGCAGTGTCTGATTGAAGCGGTAGAAGAGGTCGCGACGGTTGTAGTCGTCGCCCTTGGCCAGTTCCTCGGGACTCTCCAGGTCAATCGTGTTCAGCGTGTGATGCAGATCGGCGTGGCCGTTGGTCTGGATGTTCTCGATCATCTCCTGCCAGCGCTCGGTCGGCATGACGAGGGTGAAGTCGAGGTCCTCGGCGTCAGCCGACGTCGAGATATCGGCGATTTCCGGGATTTCGTAGCCGTCAAAGACGAGCTTGATCGTGGTCTCGCCGACATTGACGCCCATGGCGCAGTCCATCATCCCGAAGTCGCGCCAGTGTGGGTCGTCAGCCACGGTGTCGCGAAGCGCTTCAAACCACTCGACGGATGGGAACTGCGGCATGATGGTCTCCGGTTGGTCATCTAGGTCATGTAGGTCTGTTCGTCGCTGATCTTAGCAATAGCGACCATATGCGGGCGTTCGTGGCGCTCAATGCGCTCTAAATGGGCTCTGAGTGCACCGTGTCGGCAGCGTTATTCGCTCCACTCCGAGTCGTCGGACGAACGCGCCGGACGGAAGAGATCGCCGAGGGCGACCACTCCGGCAGCGGCCAGTGCGAGCAGACCCATGGATTTGAGATGCATCCGGCGAGCGCGGCTGAGATCGTCGATGTCGGGCGCCGGGCGTTGCCAGCCCACGGCTCGGCCATTCCAGGATGTGCGCCGGTCCAGCGCCACTGACATGGCCGTGACCGGAATCGGTGTCTCCGAGCCGAGCGCCAACTCTTCCAGTTCCGGCGCCTGCAGATCGGACCGTCCACGCGCTGCCAGGGTCGCGGCAGCCGCGATGGCGTCGCGGACGCGACGGACGGAGACCAGCCGGCGTCCCGGATCGAGCATGGTGGTCAATGGACCCTCGGAGCCGGGTCCGGCCATTGGTCCGCCCAATGACTCAACAGCGGCATAGGCGACAGCGCCGGACAGATCGAACGCGGCGTAGGCGGCCCAGGGGCCGACGACGCTTTCGGACGGCGCGTTGGCCAGGCGGCCGATTTCCGCTTCGATGCGTTCGCTGTCGAGAGCGGCGATCGGGCGGCCATCGTCGTCCAATGGCGCGTCGGCCAACTGTCGCTGCACGGTTCCCGATGTACGCAGACCCCTCCAGGCATCGAATGTCGCCGCCAGCAGGATGGCCTGGATCAGGATTGATGCGGCACGTCCGCTTCCGCCTGGACGGGAGCGTTCGATCAACGCTGCGGCACGGATTGATGCGACTGAGGCGGCGAACGGAGCAAAGACCCGTAGCCGCGGAGGCAAGGAAGCGAGGTAGCGGCTGCGGGACATCGCCCAGGCCAGCCAGGTCGGCCGACCGTCGGGCGGCGGGCCGAGCAGATACTGCAGTGCGGCCTGCAGGATCAGCGCCAGGGCGAAGACGGAGAGTCGGTCGGCTGTGCGTCGCATTGAGCTTTGAGCATATCTCTCAGTCTGGCCGGCTCGTGAATGTGTCGTAGAGCACACTTTGAGCGAGGCGTGGGTCGCGTTCGAGCGGTGCTTTTCCACGAACACCCGCAATTCCCGATCGAGTTCGTGAAAAAGTTGACAAGCGCCGTTTCACAGGCGCATAATGTGCATCGTTTCACAAACTCCCGTACGTGCGGAGATTCACAAGCGAAATCCGCCGTCCAGGTTGAGTCAGAAAGCGAGTTGGACCGATGCCCGTTACTCCTCCGTCGAAATGCCCGCGCTGCTCAGGCATGATGCTCGTCGAATCCGATGCGCATAGCGTCTACTCCAGTTGCCTGTCGTGTGGGTACGTCTACGAGAGCAGCATCATCTCGGTCTTCGAGCTCGAGCGCGAGCAGGCCGTCGAAGAAGGCCGCCAGCGCCGTCGCCAGCCGTCACACGGCAAGCTTCGCCTGTAGGCACACGCCAGTAGGCAACCACCAGCCAACCGGCCCCAACCGATCCCCTGCCGGCGCGCGGCACTGACAGCTCCCAATACGGCCAACGCAGCATGTCGCTGCGCTGCTCCCGCGCTAGCCTGTGGCACGAACGCGCCCCATTCGCTGAGGGGCGGGCAGCGCGCTGAGCGAGGATCGGTCGCGTGGAGATTCGCGAGTATCACAAGGCGACGCGCTGCGCCCATCGCGGCCGACTCCGCCGCTGCCGCGAGCCGCTACTCGGTCAATGTCAGTACTGCGCCAAGGGGTTTTGCGCCCGCCACGGACGCATCCAGGACGACGGTCAAGAGACTTGTGTCACCGATCGCTGCGAGCGGTTGCGCGTGGATGTCGAGCAACACCTGATCTTCAAGGCCGCTGCCAAAGCACTCAATCAAGAAGAGCGCTGCGGCCAGCCCGATTGTCCCCTGCCCCACTCCCTGAATTGCGACCGCTGTAGTTGTCGCTACTGCGAGGATCACTTGCGCCAGGTGATTATGACCCGCCCGCGGGGCGGGGAACTCATGACCGAGGCAGTGGCGGTGTGCGACCACTGTCGCGCGCGGCTACCGCTCTGGAGCGAGGAATGACTGCAGGATCTCGGCGTCGTGCAGAAAGACCGGCCGGGGCAGTCGATCAGACGGGACGATCGGAATCCAGGCAGCGGCGAGCGCTTCCGGACCGGGTCTGAGCGATCCGCCGCAGACGACGGCTCGGTACGCGACAACGACCACCTGCTCTCCGGTGGTAGACCAGACACCAAGGAGATCGCCGATGTCGACTTCGATGCCCGTCTCCTCACGAACTTCCCGCGCTGCGGCGTCCTCGACCCGCTCGCCGGCGTCAACGAACCCCGATGGCCAGCTCCAGCGGAACATGGCGGGTTCGTGGTTGCGGCGGATGTACAGCAGCCGGCCCTGGTCATCGCTAACCAGGACCACGGCCGCGACCTTGGGATCGCGATGGTTGATCCAGCCGCAGGACGCGCAGCCCTCGGCCGACTCCAGGAGAGTGGCGCATTGCGGGCAGAATCGCGGAGGCGGCGGCATCGCGTCGTGCCGACCGGATGGATCCGCAGCCTACGGCTAGAAGACCGGCAGCGAGACTCGCTCGAAGTGTTCGTAGTAGCGGCCGTCGGCCGAGCTCCAGCGCTTTTCGACGTTAGCGATGAAGTCCTCGCCGCGGTCGCCGAACTGCGACACGTGTCGAGTCAGGGCGCGAATTTTGGTCTGGATCACATCGGTGATGTCGATGTCGTAGTTGGCCTGCTGGCTGCCCCAGATGAATAGTTCGGCCACCTTGTGGCACTCGAGCCCCTCTTCGAGGTGCTCCGGGTAATTGAGTCGGTCGCGGGCCGTGGGGTAGACCGCATCCACGGTCATTTCACCGGTGCACCGATGGTCGCGGTGATTGATGAAGCCACGCCACTCCGAGAGCGGGTCGGACGGGTCGGCCTCGAGCGCTCGGCGATGGATGACATCCATTGAGTGCGTGAACACCGCGTGCGGCTGGAACGTGCGGATCGCCTTGACGATGCCGCCCAGGTACTCGCGCGTGTACTCAAGCTCGCCGTCTTCGCCACCGAGGAATGTGCAATCGACGACACCGAGTTCTTCAGCGGCGTTGCGCTGCTCGACTTCGCGCATCGGAACGAGGCGCTCGGAGGTCATCTCCGGATCAGCCGTCCCCTTGGCGCCGTTGGTCACGACCAGATAGTGCATCTCCCAGCCGAGGCTAGTCCACAACGCGGCGGTACCGCCCGCACCGAAGTCGGGATCGTCGGGATGGGCAGCAACCACCAGGCCAACCTTGTTGTCGGTTTCGGGAGGCTTGTTCATTGGGCTGGTCTTTCAGAACGGAGCTGTAGCGCAGGGGGTTGACAGGACAATCGTATACGCGCAGAATGAACGGGAACACGCAGAACGGACGTTCCGCACACGTGCGCGGAGAGATGATATACTACCTTATGTCACTAAAGATATCTCAATCGATCCCGCACGCGTGACACGTGAATGGCGATAAACAACGATCGGGGGCGACCGCAATGACCGACCAGACGACTCCCAGCAACGACCCGGATAGCACGCTGCCTCCGCGACGAGGTAAGCGTGGGCCACGCTCGGATAAACCCGAACGCATTCTGGCCTTCCTCCGCGACTACTTCGCCCGCTATCACTATCCGCCCTCGGTGCGCGACATCGTTGAGGGTTGCCAGCTCTCATCGACATCTGTGGCCGACTACAACCTCAAAATCCTTGAGCGTGAGGGTCACATCCGCCGTGACCGTGAACGCGCCCGCACCATCTCACTCACGCAGCCGGTCGACCCCGTTCAGCCGGCGCGAATCGAGCCCAGCCTGACGCCGCTGAAGATCCCGTTGCTCGGCTCGATCGCCGCCGGTACTCGCTCTCTGGTCCCCGAGGGCGTTGATGTCGACCACGCCGAGGGTCGGATCAGCGTCACCTCAGACATGCTGGCTGGTCGCGACCCGGAGCGCGTCTTCGCTCTGACCGTGCGCGGCGATTCGATGATCGACGCGCTGATCGCCGACAACGACACCGTGATCCTGGAAGAGACGCCCAATGTCTCCAACGGCCAGATGGCCGCGGTCTGGTTGCGCGAAGAGAACATCTGCACGCTCAAACGGCTCTACTACGAGCAGGGACAGGTTCGGCTGCAGCCCGAGAATCCGACCATGGATCCGATCTTCACCGACGAATCGAATATGCAGATCCAGGGGCGCGTGGTTTCAATCATCCGTCGGCCACGCTAATCGCCTTCCCCCTCAACCGCCCCCGCCTCCGAGCGGGGGCCTGCTCCTTCCCTGACTTCCAACCGGCGGCCATGTTTGTCGCCGTTATTTGGTCAACTGGGACCTATCCGAGCAGCCAGGGCTTTGCCAAAGCGGGTCCCCGCTCGGGGGCGGGGACGGGAAACTGAGTAATGCAAAGGTCTCCGTGAAGCGGGGACTGGGAACATCGACTTCTGAGGCATCATGCTGTCCCTTGGTCTCTGCACTCGCATCGTCGCCACATGTGCGTAGACTGAGACTGTGCCTCCTGTTTTGAGCATCGACGATGTGAGCATTGAGTACCGGACTCGCGAAGAGCCGGTACGCGCTGTCCGCGGCGCTTCGTTGACCCTGGAGCGCGGCGAGATTGTCGCGCTGGTTGGCGAGAGCGGATCCGGCAAGACCACGCTCGGCCTGGCCATCCTCCGCATCCTGCCGCGTAACGCCGAGCAGACCACGGGCACGATCCGTTACGAGCATCGTGACCTCGGCGAACTCGATCGCAACGAGTTGCAGCGCATCCGCGGCGACCAGATTTCGATGATCTTCCAGGACCCGATCGCCGGACTGAACCCGATCATCACGGTCGGTCAGCAGGTCGAGGAAGTGATCACATCGCACCGAGACGTGAGCAAGCAACAGGCACGGGAACGCGCTCTCGAGGCGCTCAATGCGATGCAGTTGCCCGACCCGATTCGGATCGCCAAGTCCTACCCCGGAGAGCTCTCCGGCGGCATGTGTCAGCGCGTGATGATCGCGATAGCGACCGCGCTTGACCCTCAGCTCCTGATCGCCGACGAGCCGACCGCATCGCTCGACGTGACCGTGCAAGCGCAGATTCTCTACGAGCTCGAGCGTCTGCGCGACGAACGCGGCACGGCGATTCTGCTGATTACGCACGACATGGGCGTGGTCGCACAAATCGCCGAACGTGTCGCCATCATCTATGCGGGCAAGATGATGGAAGTGGACGATGTCATTCCGCTCTATCGGCAGCCTCGTCACCCGTACACCTGGGCGCTGCTCGACACGTTGCCGCGCCTCGACCGACGACGGCGCTCGCGTCTGCGGCAGATTCCCGGCGCGCTGCCTGACCTGACCAGCGACGAGATCGGCGAGCACTGCGCGTATCTCTCGCGCTGCCCGAAGGCGCTGACCCAGTGCCGGACCGACGATGAGCCCAAGCTCTCTGAAGTAGTCGGCGGACGAATCGGCCAACGCGTCGCGTGTTACAACCCGGTACTCGAGCTTTAGCGGCCCGCCGCACCCGCGAGTTCGGCGACCAGCAACTCCACTGCCACGTCCTCGGGCAATCCACCAGCATCCGTGCGGTACTCAATGATTGCTACTTCAGCATCGAGGATGCGAGCCAGCGCGGCATCGGCCGACGCCTGTGTGTAGGACTGGGCCTGGCGGCGCACGCGCCGTGCCAGCCAGTCCATGTTTGTCTTTAGTGCCGCCTGGATATCTTCGTTCGAGCCGTTTCGGTCCAGCACCTCGCGCGTGATCACGATCTGCCGGTACGTCCGAGCCAACATCTGGATGATGCGGGTCTCCGGCTCTCCCTCGGCCCGCACACCGTCGAGCGCGCGCATGGCGTCGGCCAGGCGGCGTTCCGCGACCGCGTCGACGAGATTGAAGATGGTCACCGAACGCACGGCCGGGACCATCATCTCTACGACCGTCTCATCGACATTGGCGTCGCCGGCATAGAGCGCGAGCTTGTCCACCGCCTGCGTCAGGGCTCCGCGATCGCCACCGGCGCGATCGACGAGCGCCTGCGCCGCATTGCGAGTCAAGTGCAACCCACGACGCCGTACCTCGCCGCGCAGCCACTGGAGCGCTTCCTGTGGCTTCAGCCGAGCAAACTCACGGACATCGGCCAGCGGCTGAATCAGTTGCAGCATCGGATTGCCGCGCCGCAGCTCATCCTCGACGAAGACCAGCACCGTGGTCGGCGGGAGTTGCTGCAGAACGTCGGCCAGTCCATCCCAGTCGCCGAGCTGTCTGCCTCTGCGTCCGCTACGTCCGCTACGTCCTCCAGGCTGGAAGCCGAATCTGCCGCACAATCCGTCGACGCGGACCCAACGAACTCCGCCGAGAAACGGCGCCGCCGACACAGCCGCCCCTAGCTCGCCCAGTGATACGCGCGCTCCGTCGAACGACATGGAGTTGTTGCTCAGCGCTCCGTCGCTGTCGTGCTCACGACGCAGCGCCGCCACGGCCTCAAGCCGCGCAAACCGGTCCTCGCCGTGAAAGAGATATACCGCCATTGGCTCAGAGCCTATCGACACCAGATTTGACGTTGCACTGGATACAAGTCGTGAATCGGTTCACATGGCGTTCATCTGAGGCAATATGACGGCAACTCAGGAAGCGTAGATTGGCTGTGACAGGAGCTGACCATGCCTGTGAACAAGATCGAAGTGCTGAAGACGGCCAAGGATGGCCTCGACGTCCTGCCCGACATCCAACGCTATGCCGCGATGGCGGCGGCGGGCGAGGATCCGCAGATTCCCGCCGAGGACTTCGAGCGATTCAAGTGGTACGGACTCTTCCATCGCAAGCCGACGCCGGGCTATTACATGCTGCGCATGCGTATTCCCGGTGGCGTTCTGACCGCTGAGCAGACCGCCGCCATTGGAGAGATTGCCAACCAGGTCGGTCGCGGCCATGCCGACATTACGACGCGTATGAACATTCAGCTCCGCTGGATCACCATCGAGGATGCGCCCTGGGTGCTGCAACGACTCTCGGCCGCCGGGCTGACCTCGCAGCAGTCGGGCATGGACAACGTGCGCAACATCGTCACCTGTCCACTCTCCGGCTTGATCGAGGACGAAGTGCTCGACACTCGGCGGCTGGCCGTGCGCATGCAGCAGGCGATTGTCGGCGGCAAGCGATTCTCCAACCTCCCGCGCAAGTTCAATCTCTCGGTCGTGGGATGTCGAGAAGATTGCGGCCACGCCCAGACTCACGATCTCTCGTTCGTCCCGGCCGAGCGTGACGGCAAACTGGGGCTCAACGTGTATGTCGGGGGCGCGCTCGGCGGGATGTCGCCTGAGTACGCGCGACCACTGGACGCATTCGTAACCGAGGCCGACGCCGTCAACCTGACCACTGCCATCCTTGATGTGTTTCGCGACCACGGACTACGCGAGAAACGCAAAGAATCGCGGCTCAAGTGGCTGTTGCGCGAGTGGGGCATCGAACAATTTCGCGAGGTAGTGGAGCAGCAGTTCGGACGCACGTTGCCGCGTGCCGGCACGTCAATGACAGAACGGCACGGCGGCGACCACATCGGCGTCACCACTCAGAGCGATCCCGAGTTGCGCACGATCGGATGTCTCGTGCCGGTCGGCCGGATCACGGGCGACGACCTGTTCGAGTTCTCGCGACTAGCCAAGTCTTACGGCTCTGCCGAGCTGCGGCTGACCGTGCAACAAAACGTGCTGATTCCCAACGTACCCGCCGAACGCGTCCCGGCGCTGCTGGCAGAGCCTCTGCTGCAGAAGTACTCGCCCACGCCGTCGGCGTTCATCCGGTCGATGGTGACTTGCACCGGCAACGACTACTGCGCCTTCGCCCTGATCGACACGAAGGGCGAAGCGCTGAAGCTGGCCGACGAGCTCGAGCAGCGATACACCGTCGCCCCGGACGCAGCGCCGGTACAGATCCGGATGTCGGGCTGCCCGCATGCCTGCGCTGTTCATCGCTCGGGCGAGATCGGCCTGCTCGGCGGACGCAAGCGAATCGATGGGCAAATCGTCGATGTCGCCGACATCTTCGCCGGCGGACGGCTCGGCGACGACCCGAAGTTTGGCGAGGTCGCCGAGCAAGCGGTGCAAACCACTGAGCTGGCCGATCACGTCGCCGAGCAGATTCGCGCCGTACGCGGCGACGACGCGCTGACCGACCGTCGAGCGCGGGCACTCCTGGACTGAGTGACATATGCCGCGCCTGCAGCTACTGCGACGCGAGGGTTGGAAGCGTTCCGTCTGTTGCTACTGCGGCGTCGGCTGCGGCGTCAAGGTGAAAACCAACAATGGCGTCGTCTCGGCGGTCAGGGGCGACGAGGACCATCCCGTCAACCGGGGCAAGCTTTGCGCCAAGGGCGCGCTGCTCTCGGACATCTTCGGTGAAGAGGGTCGCCTGCTCTATCCGCATGTCCGCGATGAGAAGGGCGCGACCGAGCGGCGGACATCGTGGGGCGAGGCGATCGAGCGAGCCAGCGGCGCCATGCGCCGGGCCGTTGACGAGCACGGGCCGCATAGCGTCATGCTCTACGGCTCGGGACAGCTCGTGACCGAGGACTACTACCTGTTCGGCAAGCTGGCCAAGGGCTACATCGGGACCAACAACCAGGACACGAACTCGCGGCTCTGCATGGCCTCGGCCGTGACCGCGTACAACCTCAGTTTCGGCGCCGACGCCCCGCCGGCCAGTTACAGCGACATCGAACAGGCCAGCACATTTCTGATCCTCGGCGCAAACATGGAAGCCTGTCATCCCATCCTCTTCGAGCGCATCCGCGCTCGCAAACGCGCCGCCCGGGATCAAGTCAAGGTCATCGTCGTTGACCCACGGGCCACGCGAACATCCGAGATCGCCGACATCCACCTGGCGCTACGTCCCGGCAGCGACGTGGCGCTGCTGCAATCGCTGCTCTTCGAGGTACGACTCTCGGGCGGCATCGATGAGGACTATCTGCGCAATCACACCAACGGCTGGGACGATGTGGCGGCGTCGCTGAGCGGCTGGTCGGCAGAGCGTGCGGTCGAGGAAACCGGTCTTGACGCGGTCGACATTCTTGCGGCGGCGCGGGTCATCGCCCACAACGGACCGATGCTCACGTTCTGGACGATGGGCGCCAACCAATCGACATCCGGCGTCGACAAGAACTTCGCCCTGATCAATCTGTCGCTCGCCACCGGCAACATCGGCAAACCGGGCGCCGGACCGTTCTCGCTGACCGGTCAACCGAACGCCATGGGCGGGCGCGAGCAGGGCGGTTTGGCGACGACACTGCCTGGACATCGGCTGGTCGCCAACCCAGAACACCGCGCCGAAATCGAACGCGCCTGGGGAATCGCACCGGGAACGATCTCGGATCAACCAGGCGTGACCGCGATTGAAATGGTCGAGCGACTGGAGCGCGGCGAGATCAAGGTTGTCTGGGTCGCCGCGACCAATCCCGTCGCGTCGCTGCCCAACAGCGAGCGCGTCCGCGCTGCGTTCGCCAACGCGGAAACCGTGATTGTTCAGGATGCCTATCACCCGACTGAGACATCGCAGCTGGCCGACATCCTGCTACCGGCAGCGCAATGGTCGGAGCGGGACGGCACGATGACCAACTCAGAGCGCCGCATTTGCCTGCTGGAGCAGGTCTCGGAGCCGCCGGGTGAGGCGCTGGCCGACTGGCGAATCATCGTCAAAATGGCCCAGGCGCTGGGCTACGGCGACGGGTTTCGCTATGACAGCATTGAGGAAATCTTCTACGAGTACCGCGAGCTCTCGCGCGGACGCGACATGGACATCACGGGGCTCTCCTATCCGCTGCTGGCGCAACATCGAGCGGGCGTGCAATGGCCCTATCCCGTTGCGTCGCGGTCGGGTCCGCCCGAAGACAATCGACGTCTGTTCGAGGATGGTCAGTTCCATACGCCCGACGGTCGTGCGCAAATGCACGTCCCGGCCTGGACACCGCCGGCGGAGTCGCTGGACGACGAGTACCCACTGGCCCTGATTACGGGTCGAGTCAAGGATCAGTGGCACACGATGACCCGCACCGGTCGCTCGGCCAAGTTGATGAAGTCGGAGCGCGAGCCGTTTCTCGAGATCAATCCCGCCGACGCCACCGGACTCGGGGTCCGAGATCGCCAACCGGTTCGGGTCAGCTCAAGACGCGGCAGCTTCGAAGCGCCGGCCAGGGTGACAGACGCGATCCGAGCCGGCTCGGTGTTCGCACCGTTCCACTGGGGATCCCTCTGGACCAGCAATGGAGTCTCCAACGCCTCAGCCAGCGAAGCGGTCGATCCGCGCTCGAAGCAGCCGGAGTTGAAGTTTGCCGCGGTCCGGGTTGAGCCGCTCGACGCGTAGTCCCACACCACCATTCACGAATGCCTCGGTTTCCCTGCTGCGGGTGAGAGGAGATTTGGTGGTTATACATCTCCGACGTAGCAGGAGATACACGACACCCAACGGCAAACTTCGGTTCACCGCTGTGAAACATGCCGCAACCGGCGTGTAACCGCGCCTCCATAGCGTTCCTCCCTGTAACAAGCCGACGCGTGCAGGTAATGGAGGTGCACCTTGAACCAGTACGAACTGACCGGCAAAGCGACGTCGATTAATCTCAAGAGCTTTGCCGACCCTCACATGCGGACGTTTCATCTGACCTGGCTGGCGTTTTTTCTCTGTTTCTTTGGCTGGTTTGGTATCGCCCCGCTGCTCGGTGAGGTGCGTGAGGACCTGAGCCTGACCAATTCCCAGGTCTTCACTTCGCTGATCGCCTCGGTCTTCATCACGATCTTCGCCCGCGTCGCGATCGGCTGGGTGCTCGACCGGATCGGGCCGCGACGCACGTACACCGCACTGCTGATTCTCGGCTCGTTCCCGGTGATGCTGATTGGACTCTCCCAGAACTTCGAGACGTTCGTCATCTTCCGTCTGCTGATCGGCGTGATTGGCGCCTCGTTCGTGATCACGCAGTACCACACCTCGGTGATGTTTGCGCCCAATGTGGTCGGCACGGCCAACGCGACGACCGCCGGCTGGGGCAACCTGGGCGGCGGCGTGACGCAGCTCGTGATGCCGCTCGTGATGACCGGTGTGCTGTTCTTCGTCGCCAACGAGGAGCTGGGCTGGCGTGTCGCGATGGTGATTCCCGGCGTCGCGCTCTTCCTGATGGGCATCGTCTACTACAAGTTCACTCAGGACGCGCCGGAGGGCGACTTCGCCGATCTCCGTGCCCAGGGCAAGGTGACCAAACAAACCGAATCTGGCGCGTTCGCAAACGCCGCGCGCGACCCTCGCGTCTGGCTGCTGTTCGTGATTTACGGCGCCTGCTTCGGAATCGAGCTCACGATCAACGGCATGGCCTCGCTCTATTTCCAGGACCGCTTCGGACTGGACATCGTGCTGGCGGGTGTGATTGCGTCGCTCTTTGGCCTGATGAATATCTTCGCTCGCACGACAGGTGGCATGTTCTCCGACAGGTTCGGCATCCGCGCCGGACTGCGCGGGCGCACGCTGCTCCTGGGCGGCTTGCTCCTGCTCGAGGGCCTGGCGCTGATCGCCTTCTCGCGGATGGATGTCCTGATCCTCGCCATTCCGATGCTGATCGTGTTCAGTATCTTCGTGCAGATGTCCGAGGGCGCGACCTTCGGCGTCGTCCCGTTCGTCAACAAGAAAGCGCTGGGCGCTGTCGCAGGGATCGTCGGCGCGGGCGGCAACGCTGGGGCGGTCGCCGCGGGATTTCTGCTCCGAGCCGAGGGCGTAGCCGTGGAAGACGCCTTGCTCTACTTCGGCATCATCGTCGTCGGCATCGCACCGCTGGCCCTCTTCGTGCGCTTCCCGAAGCGAGTTGAAGCCATCGAGCGCCGCCGCATCCGGGAGGCGCTGGGAGAACCTGCAACTCCGGTCGGCGCGCTCGACTAGGGTCGAGATCACCTCGCCCTACCACTCAAGAACGTTTCAGATGTCGAATGTCGCAGGTCCCCGCGTAACGGAGACGGATGCATAACCCCTCAACCGCCCCCGCCTCCGAGCGGGGGCCTGCTCCTTCCCTCGCTTCTTACCGGCGGCCATGTATGTCGCCGGTAACTGGTCAACCGAGACCGATCCGAGCAGCCTGGGCTTTGCCAAAGCGGGTCCCCGCTCGGGGGCGGGGACGGGAAACTGAGTTATTCAAAGGTCTCCGTAACGCGGGGACCTGCTCCGAACGGGAGTGATTCGTCATGGCCAGCGCTGATGGAGTCAGTCTTCGCTCTTGAGCAAACTCAGCACTTCGCCAATCGCCCCACGCAGGTCTGAAATCTCTCGTGCCACCTGTGGATGCAGGAACAACAGCACGCAGCGCTCGACAGTTCGCTGCAGCGATTCCTCCAACATCAAGGCATAGGAGGCGGCCTGCAATCGGTAGCGGCTCACGGCCGCGTCGAGCGCTTCCCCTTCTCGTAGGGCATCAGTTTTGTAGTCGACGATCACGAGATTGCCGTTGGGCAACTCGTAGAGCAAATCGACAAACCCATCGAGCAGCACGCCTTCAATCTCCACGGCGGTGTAGAGCTCGCGCCAGTATCGATCGTCTCTGACTGCTTCACGCACCGTGTCGCTGTTTACTGCCCAGCCCGTGAGCCGTTCCACCACTGCGGATGCTTGGTTGCCCAGAGATTCCGCCGCTGCCTGCGCTCTTGCGGCGTTTCTGATCTCGTCGTCATTCGGATGCTTCATGTCCACCACCTGCAGCGCCCCGTGGGTGGCGCGGCCGATTGCCGTTCCCGCCCGACCACGTCGCCAGGGCGGCAGATCGTCGTCTGGCTCGAAGTTGCGGTCTGCGCCTCTTGCAGTCAGATCGAACGCTTCAGCAGCGGCACGCTTGGCGGCGCGTCTGGCGACGGCCGTGGCCGATTCTTGCGGCAGCGATGTCATCCGCTTGATCAATTCTTCCCGTCGCTCGATCCAGGCCTGCCGGGCCGAAGGGGAATCCGACCCATCGTCAGGCGCTGTGGGGTGCTGCACAATTGGCGGGTCCGGAATCTCACGCTCGGACAGACGACGATAGGGCGCGGTCGCCGTTTCCAGGACTCCGTCGATCAACGCGGCGTCGCTCTTACCCGTGCCTCGATAGAGGCTCACGATCAGGTGATCTCTGGCCCGCGTCGCGCCGACATAGTTGCGCCGCACGTATTCGTCTGCCTGCATCTGTTGCTCCCGCTGCCACAGGTGGGCAAATCCCGGCGTCGCCAGGTTCTTGCGGAGCTGGAACTCCGGCCGGCCGCCGACGTCCCAGAGCAGGGTGGGCGCGTCGTATCGCGGGGCGGAGTTGAGGCCGGCGAAGACGACGATGGGAAACTCCAGCCCCTTCGCCGCGTGGATGGTCATGATCCGCACGGCATCGTGATCTTCCTCGGGAACGACCGACTCGATTACGCGCGTGTCCGCCTCGGCTTGGTGTTGGGCCCATGCGAGGAACTCGCTCAAAGTCGATCCGCCGCGATCGCAGAAGGCCCGAGCCTGATCGTGCAGGAAGCGGTAGCGCCCCCAGTGTTCGCGCGGCTGACGCTCGACGACTGCCAATTCCATCAAACGGCGGCCGCGAATCGCGTGACCGACCAGCTCGCTGACGGTCATCTCCCAGCGTCGCGCAGCGGCGTCGCGCAGCCACGCCAGTGAATCGGCGACCGGATCGTCGGTCGGGATGGCGGCAGGCGCAGGCCGTCGATAGTCCCACCGTCCGTACGACTGCCTCCATCGATAGAGCGCGTCATCGGGACAGGCGAACGCCGGCGACTTGAGCGCCGCCACCAGCGCAATCTGGTCGGTCGGATCGTCAATCGCACGAAGCAAGTTGAGCAGGTCTCGGATTTCGCGTGTGTGGTAGACCAAGGCACGGCTCTCGAGTCGGTAGGGAATGTTGCGTTGTTCCAGCTCTGGGAGCAGGTCACGCAGGCCGGTGCGCGTGGGCACGAGGACTGCGATGTCGGCGAACTCGGCAACCCGGTCGCAATGTTGGCGTTTATCGAACACCGTCATTCCCGACGCGGTGACATCGGCAATCATCCGCGCCAGCGTGTCGGCTTCCACCTTTCGGGTGTTCCCGATCGGTCCGTCAAGCTCCTCACCGACGACCGTGACGGCGTGTTCCACTCCCTGCATGGCCTCGCGATGTGCGTTGAGGTCATCCCATTCCGCCTGGTCCTCTCCGCCGTCGCGTATCAGCGGCTGAAAGACGGCGTTGACGAACTCGGTGATGCCTGGCGTGGAGCGAAAGTTCTGGCTCAACCGAGTCAGCCCAGCCTCCTGCTGGGCCTTGACATGATTGAACTGCTGGATGTCGGCGCGGCGGAAGCGATAAATCGACTGCTTCGGATCGCCGACGTAGAAGGCTCGACCCGCTTGGCCCTGCGCGATGGCGTCGATGATTCTGGTTTGCAGCGGATCGTTGTCCTGGAACTCGTCGATCAGCAACCGGCTGTATCGATGGTGCAGCGATGAGGCAACCGACCTGTCCTGCTCCAGCAGTACGCTCGCCCGGACCAGCAAATCCTGGAACTCCAGTCGCCCTGCTCGCCGCCGCTCTTCTGAGTACTCAACGACGAAGCGTCGAAGTTCGTTATGGATCGGAACGAGCACCGGCTCCAGCGCGGCAGCGATCAGTTGGGTGGGCACGTCGGCCAATGGCTTGACCGCTGCCTTGATCTCCTTGACCCGTTCTGTGCTGCCCCAGTTGTTGCCCGATCCCCCACGCCCAGGTCCAACCTTGAATTTGGCTTTCTTCAGAAACTGGCGCAGCGACTCGCCACTCGGATCGGTGGCAGCGAGTTGACGCACTTCATCAAGGACTAGCTCCATCCCTTCGAGGTTGAGAGCGAGTTTGTCCTTCGGATCACTGCACTCATGCCGCAACGCGGTGATCGCTCGCAATGGCGCTGAAATCTTCGCAACGCTTTGGGAAAGCACAGGGGGTGGCAGTTCACCCGTGTCAGCCGCGGCCCGATCCCAGTCCACATGCAAGGCCCAGGCCAGGTCGCGCAGGTGCTTCAGCTCCAGACCGGCGTCGAATGACGCCAGCAGCGGTTCGGCGAGATCGTCGTCCTCAAGTAGGCGGTCGAGCTCCTCCTCCCATCGCTCCGCAAACCTCAGCAGCGCATCCGACTCATCGTCGATCTGAAATCCCGGCGGCAAACCCGCCTCGATCGGATAGAGCCTGAGGATGCGAGCAGCGAAGGCATGCAAGGTCTCAATCGCGGCATGATCGAGCTGCTCGGCTGCTTCCGCGAACAGGCGCTGCTGTGCCGGATCGTTCTCTGCTTCGCGACGCTGATCCAGACGCTCCAGGACTCGGTCGTACAGTTCGGCAGCGGCCTTCTCCGTGAACGTGATCGCGGCAATCTCGTTGGCTGGGACGTCAGCGCTTGCGATCAAGTTGACAATCCGTCCGACCAGCGCCTCGGTCTTGCCAGTGCCCGCACCTGCCTCGACGAACAACGTCTCGTCAAGTTTGTTCGCAATCCGATCACGATCCTGCTGGTCGGCGAGCGTCATGCCTCGGCCCCTGCTTCAGTTTTAGCTTCAGCTTCGTCCTCGTCGGGACCTTCGCTGAGGCGTACATAGTCGCTCAGACTCGGATCAAGTTTGATCTGCTGCCAGTGCGTGCGGCGGTCGGCAGGACAGATGGCGTCGAAACTGCAAAAGGCACAGTTCTTGGCCATTGCGCGATGGTCATCAGCTCCCGGATTCGCCGGGAAGTGGCCTGCCCGTATGTTCTCGACGATCAGATTGATCGCTTCTTCAAACCTCTGAACGTTCTCCTCGTCCCAGTCCACCGAGTTGTACTTGAACTCGCCCCGGGTTGTGATGTACCAGTAGGCCGATTGCACGCGCGACTCGTCACTCTGCTCGTACAACTGGCGAGCAGCATGAGCGTAGATCGGCAACTGCAGGTAACGGCCTCCGACAATGGCGTCCTTCCTCAGTTCGCTGCCTTTGGGAAACTCGCCACCGGTCTTGTAGTCGATCACGATCAGTTGCTGGCCGTGATTCGATCGGTCGATCCGATCAATCATGCCCCGCAACTCAAACGTGCTGCCATCGTTCAGCCCGAACGCGACCAGACCCTGGCTCTCTTCCAGCGCGCCGAATACTAGTTCGCCAGCGATCTGCTCCGACTCGAATCTCGCCCGATGCGTGTTGTCCTCTTTCAGCCACGTCTGCAGATCGTCGAGGATCCGACGATTGTCACGGTGCCAGAGCAGATCGCGCCCGGTCACCCCTCGATCATGAGCCTGTTGCAACGCTGTCTCGGCGATGCTCTTGAGTCGCTCTCGATCCTCGTCCGACCAGGGCTGATCGGGCTCCGGCTGGTCACCGCCCTGCTTGAAGAATTGCTCCAGGACTCCGTGAATCAGCGATCCCTTGTCGAGCGGTGAGATCTGCAGATCGTCGCTAAGCTCGTCGCGCTCTTCAATGCGCAGCACTCGACCCAGGAAATAGCGATGCGGGCACGTCGCCCAATCCTGCAGGGCACTGGCCGAGTGCGGACGCATGATCGCGTCGGCGGCGCCTTGGGAAATCAACCCGTCCCAGCGAGTCAACGTGCGTGTCCAGCGCTCGCTTCGCTGGATGAAACCACGCTCCAGGGAAGCACAGTCCTTGGCCAGGTAATGCTCGGATGGACTCGGGCTTGTCCGAATCCGCCTCAGGTCAAGCTCGTGAAGGTCGGCAGACATGCTGGGTTGCATTACTGCCCATTCGAACGACGGCGTCGCCTGCACCACCTTGCTGGACGCCTGATCGATCTTTGACGCGTACACGCGCTCACCATGATTCAGCGCCGTCGCCGAATCGAGCAGCCAGCGCCCCGGCAGTCTGGCCTGCTGAGCTCGGACATCGGCCCGCGGGTAGCTGAGTACTCGGTGTGCGGCGGCGTGCATGGCGATGAGGTAATCGGACCGCTCGCGACGCACATGATCGCTGCCCGTGGGCAGCGACGCCCGACGCCGTAGCTCGTCGGGCAACAGCGGATCGTCACTCCGTGTCTGGGGCAACGACCGCTCCGCGGCGCCGACGATATAGACGGCATCCCATTCCACCCCGACGGCCGATCGGAGCGACCCCACGTAGACGCCGTCGCCGAGACGACCGTGGTGTCCTGTCGGCCGGTCGAGGCCTCGTTGCAGGGCCGAGACCACTCGCTCGCGCGGGGCCTCGCCGAGTTCATCAAGCCACTCCAGCGAGTCGAGCAACGCCTGCACATCATCCCAGCGCGCCAACTGCAGATCGTCCTCGCCAGTCTCGGTTGTCAGCGCGAATCTGGTTCGGTCGCCAAGCAACAAGTTCAGTTGCCGACGCAGTCGTCGCGCGTAATCGGACCAGAGCGCCCGCTCTGGCGTCTCGCTGATGAATTGGTTCAGTTGGCTCGTGAACGCCATCAGTTCCTCGACCTGCCGGACCTCAGCCTGAACCCAAGGCAGGCGTCCAGGTTTGTCCTCGTCGGGCAGTCGCGAGAGCCGCTCAAGATCGTCTTCACAGGTGGACAGATACTGTCGCAGCCGCTCATCCCAGCGCTGGGATCCGCGATGCAGGTTGGCCCGCCGCGCCAACTGATTCCAACGCGCTGTGGGCGCTGGTTTGCCGTTGACATCCAGAATCGGCGCTGCAGCTAACCAGGGCGCGACATCCACGGACCAACTCATGGTCGACCCGGACATCAGTCGCAGCAGCCCATCGAGCGTGCGGCCGGCGATCGATTGCTTCAGCGTTTGCGCATTGACGCCGTTCCAGGGAAGGCCTGCGGCATCGAGCTGCTCGGCGCAGATCCGGGCGTACGGGCTTTCCTGT
The DNA here is from genome assembly GCA_964291525.2 of Dehalococcoidia bacterium. Taxonomy (GTDB): domain Bacteria; phylum Chloroflexota; class Dehalococcoidia; order Bin125; family Bin125; genus Bin125. Next base: position 102,283 of record OZ219765.1, read on the forward strand.
CGATAGAGAATCGCTGTGCGATGCAGCGGTATCGGCGGAACCGAGTGCAGCGCCGAGACAATGGCACGAATCGCAGAGCGGATTTCCTCTTCCGGATCGGGCGATTGCACGATCTGTTGGGCAGTTGGAACTGGCGAAATGTCATCGGCACTGGACTGGTCGAGGGAAGTGTTCCAGCTCTTCAACGTGTGTTGGTCGACAACTTCAGCGTCGCCCGTCAGACCCAGCAGGACTTCGACGCTCGCGTGCTCCGACAACGCGTCGAGAAACTCACGCTGCGTCCTTGTCAGGTCAGCGGGCAGATAGACGATGACCGAGCCGATGTCCCTCAGCGCGCTTGGTTTCGATTCGAGCGCCGCGTTCGCCGATTCCGCCAGGTCCCGTTTCGTGTAGAACTGCGCAGTGCGTCGCCGGTATTCGCGATATCTGTCGACCAGGTACGACGCATTCCTTCCGCCGGTGGCGATCTCGGCGAGATCGCTGTCGTGGCAACGATCAAATTCATCGAACGCCAACTCCAGCGTTCGCAGCACGTGTCCATCAACCGGAACATCGCCGAAGATGGACTCGCCCGCCTCGGCCACATCTCGAATTGCCTCAGACTGATACGTCTCCGGAAGTGGACGACGGCCGGCATTGGCCAGCGACGCCGCACCGATCAGCTCCAGCAATGCCTGCAGCGGTTTGAACTGCACATTGACAATGCCGCCCCGCTGTCGGCCCAGCGTGCGTCGGATGTGATAGCCCGCCTGCGAGGACGGCACCACGATCGTGACCGGCGCGAGCGGATCGTATGCGTCGCCGCCAGACTTGACCCGGCGCACCGCTTTCGACAGCGCCGTTTGCGCTGCGGTTCCATAGATGTGCGCCGACACGTTCAGAGACATGGGCGGCCAATGCTCGATCAGTTGTTTGTCAACATGGTGGAAGTTGTAGCAACAGATCGTCGCCGACGCTGGGATCGGAGCGTATGATCTTGCCTCGTTCGGAGACTTCGGTCACGACATCGACGCGTTGCCCATATGCGCCCGTCACAAAATAGGTGTGACGCCGACCCTCGATGTCGTCGATGATGTCGTGGATCCAGACCGTCCAGCGAAACGGGTCGTCGCCGCGATAGGCGAGCGCATTCCCGGCAGGATCACGGGACACACACTTGATTTCCCAGTCACCCATTGCGCGACCTCAGATCGATCTCAGGCCGCCCTAGGCGTCCTCCCACTGGACGAACATCGGCATCAGGACATGTACGTAATTGTCTCGGCCGACGACCCGGAAGACGCCCGGATTGCTGGGGCCGCTGGTCTCCATGGCAATCTCGGCCGCCGCCGGACCACTGGCAATCTGCAGCACGTCCTGTAGGTAGCGCACGTTGTAGGCGATTCTCGAGGTCTCGCCCTCGATCACCGCATCAACGCGGCCTCGGTGGTTGCCCAGCTCCTCGGCACGGGCCGTCAGCGTGATGCTCTGGTCGGAGGCTTCGCCACTGAAGATCAGCCGGATAATCCCGCTCGACTCGCGGGCAAAGACGGCCGCCGAGCGGACGCCACCTTGCAGGACCGCGCCTGGCAGAATTGCCCGCGTCTGGTACTCGGCGGGAATCAGTTGGTCGTAGCTCGGGTAGTTGCCCTGGATCAACTGCGCCGTCATCTGCACGGATCGGATGTGGAACCGGACGTAGGTGCGGTCGGCGTGGATGTACATCTCGACTGCGGAGTCGTCGTCGGTCAGCAGGCGCTCGAGCTCTGTCAGTGCCCGAGCCGGAACCGTGATCTCCAGCCGCTCGGTCAGCTCGGAGGCGACATTCATGTCGTACACCGCGAGGCGGAAGCCATCGGCTGCCGCCAGCGTCATCTTGTCGGCCTCAAAGCGAAAATGGACACCGGTCAGCACCGGCCGGCCATCGTCGGTCGCAGCAGCAAACACCACGTGACGCAGGGCGTCGCGCAGATCCCGCGCCACAATCTTGATCCAGTCGCCGTCGCCGATGCCGGGGATGTTGGGATACGTCGTTGGCGACATGCCGTGAATCGATGACTCATTCGCATCCGAGGCGCGGATCTGTGCGACGAGCGAGTTCTCGGCAACATCAATCGTGATCTCGGCGGAGGACAGCGCCGAGACGAGGTCGTTGATGAACCGGTGCGGAATCGTGATCGCGCCGGGCTCCGAGACCACGGCATCGATACCGCAGATCATCGCGATCTCAGTATCGGTCGCGGTCAGGCGCACGCCGTCGTCGTCGGCCTGCAAGTGAACATGGCGAAGTTGATCGAGCGAATGGCGAGCCGCCACTGCCCGTGAGACCACGCTGAGCCCATGCTGCAGCGCCGCCTGAGATGTTTGAATACGCATCGCGCCGCTCCGCTCCAATCTCGATCCTGTGATCCTGTGACCCGTGTTCAAGTATTGATCACTTAGGTTATCGATATATGTGCATCTTAGCTGATACGTGCGCTACGACAGCTTTCATCGCCGTCCTCGGTTGATGCTCAGTGGACAGGCTGTGGAAATGCTTCCTACAACCACACTTCGCTTACCCGATTTGCGAGTTGCCCGTCGGTAGCCGGGACTGGGAGTGCGGCTACGAGCCGATGTTGACCTACGCCGGAACCTGTTCCGGCAACGCCTCGAGGATTCCTGTCAGGTCGGGTCCGCTCCAGGTTGGATGCGAGCGCATCATCTTCTCGCGGTCGGGATCGGGATAGCGCGAAACCCAGTAGACCGGCAATCCGGCGTGATTGGCTCCGGTGACGTCAGCCCAGGGGCTGTCGCCGACATAGAGCACTTCGCAGGGCTCAAGCTCCAACCGCTCGCAGAGCTGCTCGAAGAACGGCTTGCGCGGCTTGTAGGACTGCGCCTCTTCCGAGGACAGCACCATCTCAACTTCGATGCCGGCGTGCTCGAGTGCATGCTCCAGGTGGTCATCGTCGGCATTGCTGCCAATCGCCACGCGGTAGCCGCGCTTGTTCAGCTCCGCGAAGACGTCGTCCACTTCGGGATAGGGCGGCGCCATCGAGAGCACATCCCACAGATGCTGGAATGCTGTCGCCGGCGGGATCGTTTCGACCGAATGATGCTTGAAGGCCTCGCCAAAGAAGTAAGGCCAGGTCTCGGAAAACGGACGGAATGTAGGCTCAGGACCCTCAAGCGGACGCTCCGGATTGCGGCCTTCGCGCTTGGACATTTCTCTTGAGGCCTCGAGCCAGGCCTCCCAGACATCCTCGCCGGTCGCGTGTTCGACCCCGTGCTCGTGCAGCATCTCCTGGATCAGCGTGGCGAACTCGCGCTCCTCGAGCTTGAGCAACGTCCCATAGCAGTCGAATGCGACGGCGCGGACCGTGCTGATCGCCTCATCGGGACCGACCGACGGCGCAGCCGGTTCTGCAGGTGTGTCGGCAGGCGTTTCGCTGGTTGTTTCGCTCATCACGTGTCCTCGGAGTGTGCTGGGAGGAGTCGAAGTGTCGGTGAATGATGGCTCAGTCGGCGTGACGCGCGAGCCAGCGGGCAGCTTCCTTGGCGTGATAGGTCAGGATCAGGTCAGCGCCGGCCCGGCGGATGCCGGTCAGGGTTTCCAGCACGACCCGCTCTTCGTCGATCCAGCCGTTCGCTGCCGCGGCCTTCAACATCGCGTACTCACCGCTGACGTTGTAAGCCGCCAACGGCGCGTCGAAGCGTTGCCGCGCCTCTCGCACCAGGTCGAGATAGGCAAGCGCCGGCTTGACCATGATCATGTCTGCGCCTTCGGCCAGGTCGCGTTCGATCGCGCGCATCGCCTCGCGTCCGTTCGGCGGATCCATCTGATACGCGCGACGGTCGCCAAACTGCGGCGCCGAGTCGGCGGCATCGCGGAATGGTCCGTAAAACCCCGACGCAAACTTGGCGGAGTACGCCAGCAGCGTGCGATCGTCATATCCGCTCTGATCGAGCGCCTGGCGAATCACGCCGATGCGGCCGTCCATCATGTCGGAGGGAGCGATCACGTCTGCGCCTGCCTCGGCCTGACTCAAGGCCGTGGTGGCCAGTACCTCGACCGACGCATCGTTGAGCACCGAGCCGTCATCGGCCAGGACGCCGCAGTGTCCGTGATCCGTGTATTCGCACAGGCAGACATCGGTCACCACGACCAATTCCGGTTGTGCATCCTTCAGTGCGCGCGTCGCCTGCTGCACGATCCCGTCGGAAACCCAGGCCCCACTACCCTCGGCGTCTTTCGAGTCAGGGATGCCGAACAGGAGAATCGCGGGAATGTCGAGGGAGCGCAGCTCGGCCGCTTCCTGCTCGAGCTGATCAACCGACAGGCGGGATTGCCCGGGCATCGAAGGAATTGGCTCGCGCACGCCCTGTCCGGTGGTGACGAACACGGGGTAGATGAAATCGGTCGGAGCGAGCCGCGTTTCGCGCACCATCCGTCGGAGACCATCCGAGCGCCGCAGTCGGCGCATCCGATGAGCCGTCGAGATACGGCTCGTGTCGGCCGACATTGAGGGGGGTTGAGCGCTCGTCACGCGGACTCCAGTCAGGTATCACCTAGTGGTGGCAGGCTCGCCAGATATCGTCCGACGGCCTGCGCCAATCCTTCAATCGTGTGTGTGTCGGCGGTCGCAACGACGCGGAATCCGAGCTTGCGCGCGGCGTCTGCTGTGATCGGACCGATGCACACCGTTTGCAACGAGTCTAAATCGACCGCTGCGCCGGCAATGTCGGCCAGGCCGCGAGCGGTCGACGGCGATGTCAACGTCACCACATCCACCCCGCGTTTCAGTTCCGACAGCGCCAGCTCGTCAACCGACGGTGTGGCGACGTCGTACAGGGCGAGATCCTCGACGGTTGCGCCGTGCTCCTGCAATCGTTGTCTCAATCGTGGGCTGCCCTGCGCCGCGCGTGCCAGCAACACGCGCTGCCCAATGAGGCCGTCCGCGATCAACGCATCAGCCAAAGCGTCAGACGTGAATACCTGAGGCACCAAATCAGCGCTGATGCCATGCTGCTCAAGCGCTCGAGCAGTCTCGCTGCCGATGGCGGCAACTCGCGCATCCCCGAGCGCCCGAGCGTCGAAGCCATGGCGACGTAGCGCCTCCCAGAGTTGATGCACGCCGTTGACGCTGGTCAGAGCGACGATGTCGTACGCGCCCGACTGGAGTCGTGTGATTGCCCGGTCGATTGGTTCTCGATCGGACGGCTTGACCACGATCGTGGGCAGCTCAATCACTTCGGCGTGCAGGGCTCGAAGTCGCTCGACGAGCGGTTTCGCCTGCGCCGCAGCACGAGTGACCAGGACGCGACGGCCCATGATTGTCCAGGACAGCTCAGGCGTGGCCAGCAATGTGGTTGGTCCAATGACCACCGTCACCGGAGGACGCATGGCTTCGGCCCGAACTCGCAAGAGGTTAAGCGGGGCGAACACGGCGCGTTGCTGCGGTGTCCAGGCTGCTTGAATGGCTGCCGCCGGTGTCTCGGGCGACAGCCCGCCTGTGATCAGACGCTCGACGATCTCATCGAGGTTCCTCCAACCCATCATCACGACGATCGTCCCGCCGACAGTTGCGACGGCGTTCCAGTCGATCGCTGAGGCGTCGCCATCACCTTCGGAACCTGTGACCACGGTGACGGCAGAAGCTGCGCGCCGGTCGGTTACCGCAATTCCAACGGCAGCAGCGGCGGCGGATGCGCTCGACACGCCTGGGACGAGCTGAACGGGAATTCCAGCCGCGACCAGCACCGACGCCTCTTCGCCGCCGCGTCCGAAGACGAACGGATCGCCTCCCTTTAGACGAACGACTCGGCGTCCAGACCTCGCCAGTTCGATCAGCCGCGCATTGATATCCCCCTGAGAGGTCGACGGTCCGCCGGGCGTCTTGCCGACGGCGATCAGCTCCGCATCCTTGGCCAGCGCCAGCAAGGCCGGAGACACCAACCGATCATGGAGCACCACATCGGCAGCTTGCAGCGCTTCGACCCCGGCGACAGTGATCAGTCTTGGATCGCCTGGTCCTGCCCCGACGAGCAGCACCGGAAGCATCTTGGGCGAGGACTGCGTCACGATGGTCGATCCGCTTCCATCAGCCGCGCCCCGCCGCGTTCGAGCAGTGTCTCGGCGACCTCTGCACCGACCTCATCAGGATCTTCGCTCGTTCGCTGCAGTTCGATCCGTTCGGTTCCATCTGCGCTCATCAGCCTGCCGGCCAGGATGATCTCACCGAACCGCACCCCGCCAAGCGCGGCCAGTGGCAGCGAACAGCCGGCACCGAGCGCGCGCAGCATCGCCCGCTCGGCGCTCACGGCCTGAGCCGTAGGCAGATGATTGATGACGGATAGCGACTCGGCATCCTCGACTCGGCATTGGATGACCAGCGCTCCCTGCCCCGGCGACGGCATCATCAGGTCAATCGGCATCAGTTCCGAAGCAGCGCGTCCCAGCCGCTGCAGGCCGACTGCCGCCACGATGACGGCGTCGTACTCGCCTCGTTCCATCTGTGCCAGGCGAGTGTCGACATTGCCGCGTATGTCGGCGATCTCGAGGTCGGGACGCAGATGCAGAGCCTGCGCCGCCCGACGACGCGAGCCGGTGCCAACTCGCGCTCCCTGCGGCAGATCCAACAGCCCAGCGCCTGACCTGCTGACCAGTGCGTCTCGGACATCGCCGCGCGGCAGGTACCCAGCCAGAACTGTTCCCTCGGCGACTTCCGGTGGCACGTCCTTGGCTGAGTGCACGGCCAGATCAATCTCCTCAGTCAGCAAAGCCGATTCGACCGCTCTGACGAATACGCCCTGGCCGCCGATGGTGCGCAAGCTGGATTGCTGGTCGCGGTCGCCTTGCGTCGTGATTGGAACGAACTCCGTCTCGATGCCAATTGTCGACAGCGCATCGGAGGCCAGTTGCGCCTGCACTCTCGACAGTGCGCTGCCACGCCCACCGAGTCTCATCGAGCGGGACACGTTCATGCCCCGGTAGCCCTGATCGGCGAACCCAACCTGGACATCAGCAGCGCCTTGGCCTGACCTCGGCGTCGTTGAGCCAGCAGAATCCGCACCTGTCCGTCCATCGCCGACTGCCAGGCATCCGCCGGAATCGGCTGAAACACGTTCAGCCGGCGTAGATCGGCCCGAACCTCAGCAACCAGTTCCGCCAGCGTGGACGTCTCGGCATCGAGGTAGTCGGTCAACTCCTCGCGCACTCGTCGGGCCACCGCCGGGCTGCCGCCGCCCGTGGAGATCGCGAGGGTGAGCGGTGGCTGGCGAACAACTGCCGGCAAGATGAAATCGCAATGAGCCGGATCATCCGCGGCATTGAGCCAGACGCCCGCCGAGCGCGCGTCCGCTTGAAGACGCGCATTGTCCGCAGGATTGTCGTTCGCTGCCATCACAACTGCGCGTCCGGACATATCGTCCGACTGATACGCACGCGCCAGATGCTCAATCCGGCCGCTATCACGCAATGATGCGAGTTCCTCGTTCAGTGCCGGCGCGACGACGGTGATATCTGCATCCGCAGCGAGCAACCCGGTGACCTTCTCGAGCGCCAAGCGCCCTCCACCGATCACCAGTACAGGCCGGCCGCTGAGTTCGAGAAAGACCGGGTAGTACGGGCGCGTCACGTCGACTCTGGGGCCTCAACTATCCCTGACCGAGGGACGCGATGCCGATGCCAAACTCGCCCTGCACGGTGTACAGCAAGTAGGCGTCGTCACCGTCCTCGAAGATCGCCGGGTCTCTCAGCTCATGCACCGGAACGGGCGAGTAGCCCCGGACGCTGGGCGCGATTGGCAACGACGTGCCCTCCCACTCGTATGACGGACGCAACACCTCGCGGTGCTCACCGGCGGTCCATGATCGCCAGTCTCCGCTCAGCTCAATCGGTGAAACATAGATGCGTTCCGGTGCGTCGCCGACGTTGGTCCAGAACACCCACAGCGTGTCGCCACGACGAAGCAGCGCACAGTGACGCATCGTATCGGGGAAGAGCTGCGGCCCCTGCTCAAATCCACAAAGACCGTCCTCGGACCGATAGATGATGCCCGGCATCGACATGCCATACCAGCCTGGCTGCTCGACATCGCCCACGTGAATCATGCGCAGATAGCTGGTGGAGAGAATCTCCTCGCCCGGCTCGAAATTGATTCCGTCGCTGGATGTGGCCACCCGCGAGACCTGGCGGCCGTCATAGAGCTGGCCATGAAAGTACAGCCGAATCTGTTGCGAATCCTCGTCGACGACCGCGTCCGGGGAAGCGATATGTGGATAGACGTGCCCCTGTTTCTGCGCCGGACCCAGTTTGGGATCGAACTCATCGTCGGACTTGGGAAAGGCCGTCTGCGATAACTGCAGCGCGCCCGGCTCGTGCATGCGCCAGGGTCCGAGCAGGTCGTCGGCAGCCGCCAGCCGGATGTAGGAGCCCTTGTGATCGGCGAAGTAGAGATAGAACTCGCCCAGCCGGTTGGGCAACCACTCAGGCGCGCGAATCAACGAGGGACCGTTGATGTTGTCTCCCATCCGCTCATCCATGTGGGGCCGGATGATCGGACCCTCAGTCGACAGCCGAACAGCTCGCATCACGAACACTCCGTACACCCTGGGGCGTCGTCATTCATCGCCCACGCTCGCTCATGGTAGAGGCGGATAAGCTCGACCGTATGAAGCTGCAATACGGGGCACTGCGGGAGATCATCGAGACCGCCATCCTGGGCCTGATCGTCTTCCTGCTGGCGCGTGAAGCCGTGCAGAACTTTCAGGTCGAGGGCCGCTCGATGCAACCGACCCTGGCGAGCTCCGAGCTCGTGTTGGTCAACAAGATCGGCTACTGGGAAGTCGATCTGGGACCGTTCGACGCACTGCTACCCGGTCGTAGCAATGGCGACTTTCTGCTTTCGGGGCCGCACCGAGGTTCGGTGATCATCTTCCGTCCGCCCTATCAGAGCGCGCACGATTTCGTCAAACGTGTGATCGGTCTGCCCGGCGACACGGTCGAGGTGATTCGCGGTCGAGTCTTTGTCAACGGTGTCGAATTGAGCGAACACGACTACACCTCCGAGCCGCCCAGCTATCAGTGGGGACCGGCAGTGATCCCGCCTGAGCACTATTTCGTCCTGGGCGACAACCGCAACAGCAGCCAGGACTCACACGCGTTCGGACCGATCCATGAAGATCAGATCGTCGGCGAGGTCATGCTCCGCTGGTTCCCATTCGACAAGATCTCCAGCAACATCTCACTGCAGACCACCGACTACGAGGGGAACATCCTGCCATGAGCGACGAATTCTCAGGGGCGCTGACGTTGTTGGAAGACGCAGGTGCTGTGCTGACGGGGCATTTCCAGTACGCGTCGGGACGCCACGGCGACACCTACATCGAGAAGTTCCGCCTGCTCGAGAAGCCGCGCGTGACCGAAGCGCTCTGCGCTCAACTGGCCGATCACTTCCGGGGGTTGAGTCCCGACCTCGTCGTAGGTCCGACGACCGGGGGCATTCTGCTTGCGCACGAGACGGCCAAGCACCTCGGCGAGGGCATCAATGCATACTTCGCCGAACGTCGCGAGGACGGCGGGCGCTACATCGGTCGGGGATTCGCCGTCCAACCGGGCCAGTCCGTACTGGTCGTCGACGACGTGTTGACCACCGGTGGCTCAGTCAGGGACACACTGGACGCCGTCGTTGAATCAGGTGGCACGCCGATCGGGGTCGGGCTCGTCGTTGATCGCACGAACGGCGCCACCAGGTTCGGCGAACTTGAGACCTTCGCCTGTCTCGAAATCGACGTGGCCAGCTACAGCCCCGACGACTGCGCGCTCTGCGCCGAGGGCGTCGAACTGACGGTGACGTAGTCGCGATTCTGTCCCAAATCTTTTGGATTCCCGCGAATCAACCGAAGTCCCCGCATCCAACGCTTGCAGTCCCCGCTTCACGGAGGCCTTTGCATAATCGTGTTCCCAATCCTTCTGAGCTCCTGTAGGGGCGACCCTTGTGGTCGCCCGCGTTGGCGATTGCATTACTGACTAGATAGGAGCGGCAGAGCGGGCGACCACAAGGGTCGCCCCTACAACCTGACCAATAGCGCACCGACCGATTTTCGCGAAGGAGACCTTTGCATAATCCCTTTCCTCCCCCTGCAGGGGGAGGTGCCGAAGGCGGAGGGGGTCCTGCTCCACCAAGTTCCATCTGTTACCCGCGCCGGCAGGACCCCCTCAGTCGCTCCGCGACAGCTCCCCCTGCGAGGGGGAGCAAATTAATCAAAGGCCTCCGTGAAGCGGGGACTGGGGAAGTCTGGGGCACACTCTCCGGATGCCTGAGACTAGCCCAGCCCGTGGACGAAGAAGCCCGAGCCGACACCAGCCAAATCGGCCAACATCGACATCAGCAGCGCGTACACACCAAACCCGGTGCCCACGCTGATCACGGCGGCTCGGTCGTCAGCCTGAGCGGTGGCCGCCCGAACAGCAACAACCGCGAGCAGCACGCCGGCGATCGTCACCACCAAACCCACCGCGAAACTGGCTGGCCCGGCCAGCATGAAGAACTGCCAGACAGCGAATCCGCTGGCGATAGCCATTGAACGCATCAAGGCCTTGAATGGCACCGACACCTCAAAGATCGAGCGCAGGGCGTGCCAGGTCAGGCCAACCATCAGCGCCCAGCCCAGGATCGACGCGACCGACCCGAAAAGCAGGACCTTCAAGGCCGGCTCACCGAGTAGGACTCCGCGTGAATCGATCACCAGCCAGAGCCACGCGCCCAGGCTGGCCAGCAACACGCCCAGCACCATCACGGCCAACGACGGCAGCGTGTCGCTCTCGGTCTCACTGGCTTCGCGCATCACGCTCAGTTCACCGGCTAGCAGTCGCCGGTGCAGGCTCAATGATCGTCGCCAGTCGAATCGTGCATCGAACTTCGGTAGATACTCGGAGATCGGTACTCGCGCCCCGTGCCCGAAGGCGCGAGAGAAGATTGTCGCCGGTTGCGGTCTGGTTTGAGTCATAGCCCTACCTCTGGACATCGCTTCGCCATGGCTTCACTATGGGCCAATGGCCCAATCGGACGACCCTCAAGTCAGTAAATTCGGCGTCGGGGAGCTTAACGATCTCGACCAGATCGTCTCAGAGTGCCGCCTGTGCGAACGACTTGTCGAATGGCGCGAACAGGCGGCGACCGAAAAGCGCGCATCGTTCCGCGACGACGTCTATTGGGGACGCGCGGTCCCTTCCTTTGGTCCGGAGGATGCGAGCATCCTGGTCGTCGGCCTGGCCCCGGCCGCTCACGGTGCCAATCGCACCGGTCGGATGTTCACCGGCGATCGGTCCGGAGACTGGCTCTACCGAGCGATCTGGCAGGCCGGGCTCGCCAATCAACCCGAATCCACCTCGGCAGACGACGGCCTGGAACTGATCAAGACGAGAATCACATCGATCGTCCGCTGCGCCCCGCCGGCAAACAAGCCCACGGTGCAGGAGCGCGACCGATGCCTGCCTTACCTGCGCCGTGAGATCGAGCTATTGGCCCAGCTACAAGTGATCGTCTGCCTCGGCTCGTTCGCCTGGGAAAACTGCGCCCGAGAACTCGGCGTCCGGCCACGACCCAAGTTCGCCCACGGCCTGGAGCACGAAGTCGGCGGGGTCACGCTGCTCTGCTCATACCATCCGAGCCAGCGAAACACCTTCACCGGCCTCCTGACCGAGAAGAAGTTGGGCGAGATCTTCCTGCGGGCTGCAGAGCTCGCGAGATCGAGCCATTAGAGCCTGGGCACATGGATGTCGAGAACCGAGGCAGCGCGCGACCACTCTTCCCGCTCCCCGTTGCAGGGACTGATGCGTCAGCGTCATGTCATACCCGCACACCACCTCCGTCATACCCGCGCTTGCCGCGGGTATCTCGCGTCTCCAGGAACGGACGTCTGCGCACCACCCAGCGAGATTGCCGCGACGGAGCGCGGCAATGACGTAAGAGGAGAGGTATGCATCAGTCTCTGGCAGTGGGAGAAACAGAACTGATTGTGCGCCGGACCCCTCTTGGACAGGGACTTAGCCCACGCACAAACCACCGTCAGCGCAGCAGTCTTCGATGGGCTGCGACCCGGCCGTGACGTCAGCCAATGGAATCAGGTTCGCGGCGCGAGACGCATAGGATGCTTCCGGCAGATCGTCGGTGATCGTGTAGACCTCCCAGCGCGTGCCCGAGGGGTCCGAGACCCAGACTTTGTCCTGCTCGGCGTGGCAACAAACGACGCCGTCCTCGATCTCCATGTCGAGGCCCAGGTCGCCGAAGCGTTGCGTCTCGGTGTGCACTTGCGTCGGCGTCTCAACTTCCACGCCCAGGTGGTTGAGCGGCGCCGAGGCTGACTGATTCTCGATCAGGACTAGTTTCAGGGGCGGATCTTCCACCTCGAAATTGGCATAGCCGGCACGCACCTTGTGCGGCTCGGTTTTGAACATCTGCGTGTAGAACTCAATCGCCGAGTCGAGCTCGGTGACGTTCAACGCCAGTTGTACTCGTGACATATTCAGTCTCCTCAACTGCCTCAGTCGGCGACGGCCAGAGCTGGCTCATCGCTCGTCAGGTTCACCCTATTGCGTTCCTGGACCAATGGCATGACCCAATCGCCGAAGCGGGTCGCCTCTTCGTCATGGGGATATCCCGAGAGACAGAACTCGGTGCAGCCGATGTCGACGAACTCCTGCAGTGTGTCCGCGACCTGCTGCGGGTTGCCAACCACAGCCAGCCCGGCGCCGCCGCGGACGGTGCTCAGTCCACTCCACAGATGCGGCGCGATGCGATAGTCGTTGTTCTGCGACTCGTCGGCCAGTTGCCACATACGGCTGTCGGCCTCCGACTCTCCCCGCCAGTTCTTGCGCATGTCGCGCTGCTTCTCTGTCGTGCCCTCGATCAAGCTGTGGGCCGCATCCCAGGCTTCGGCCTCGGTCTCACGCACGATGACCTGCATGCGCATGCCGAACGTGATGTTCGGACGACCGAAGCCCTCCGCTCGAGCCTTGACATCGACCACCTTGGGCGCGGTCGCCTCGGGCGTGTCGCCCCAGAAGAAGTAGCAATCGGCATGCTTGGCGCCGACATCGCGGGCCGCGTCGGACTCGCCGCCGATGTAGAAGCGCGGCCAGGGATTCTGGAACGGCTTGGGATAGGCGTGCGCGCCCTCGAGCTGGAAGTACTTGCCATCCCAGTCAATGCGCTCATGCGAGCTCCACAGCGCCTTCATAATCTGCACGGACTCGTCCATCACCTCGTAGCGCTCGTCGTGGCTGAAGGTGATCCCGTCGCCGGCCAGCTCGCGAGGATTGCCGCCGGCGATCAGGTTGACGTAGACGCGCCCTTCCGAGAGCTGGTCAAAGGCGCCAACCATCCGCGCCATCTGCGTAGGCAGAATGTACCCCGGTCGGGCGGCGACGAGCATCTTCAGTTTCGTCGTCTTGGCCGACATCATCGCCGTCGAGATCCAGGCTTCCCAACAGGTCGGCGTCACCGGGACCAGCGCATACTCAAAGCCGGCGGCCTCCGCCGCCAGCGCCACGCGCTCGAACATTTCCATGGACGCGGGAATGAATTGGTCGGGGTCGGCGAAGTTGGTCAGGTCACCGTGAGTGGGGATGTACCAGCCAAAGCGAATTCGGGAATCGTGAGCATCAGGCATCAGAGCATCCAAATCAGTGCAAGTCAATGAATTCTACGCTAGACGTTGCCTGCAAGACGATACGCTGCCAATCTGACGGCTCAGGTACACCACCTCCGGAGACCACGATGACCCTGAATACCTATCTCACCTTCAGCGACAACTGCCGAGAAGCGTTCGAGTTCTATCGCTCAGTCTTCGGCGGAGACTTCTCGATTCTGCAAACCTTCGGCGATGGTCCGCCCGACATGGGTGTTCCCGAAGAAGCCAAACAACAGATCATGCACGTCTCATTGCCTGTCGGCGACAGTGTGCTGATGGGCAGTGATTCAAACCCCGCCTTCGGTGCTGGCCCCGTGGCCGGGACCAACTTCTCGATCGCATACTCGCCGCCCAGCCGCGAAGACGCCGACGAGAAGTTCGCCGCCCTCTCGGACGGCGGTGAAGTGTCCATGCCAATGGCTGAGATGTTCTGGGGCAGCTACTTCGGCTCCTGCGTCGATCGCTTCGGTATCTCCTGGCAGATCAACTTGGAGCCACCGCAATCCGACTGAGCCAGGGCCTCCCGTAGGATGACAACGGCGCGGCGACCAGGGTAGGCCGCGCAACGACGGCATCTGGAGGATCGCGTGGGCAAGCTCGACGGCAAAGTGGCAATCATCACGGGCGGAAACAGCGGCATTGGCGCAGAAACCGGCCGTCTCTTCGCGGCCGAAGGCGCGAAGGTCATCCTCATGGCCCGACGCGTGACTGAGGGCGAGGCAATCGTCTCTGAGATCAACGAATCGGGCGGCGAAGCGACCTTCATTGCTTGCGACGTCGGAGACAACGACTCCGTGGTGGCCGCCGTCAACCAGGCAGCCGAGACGTACGGCCAGATTGACCTCCTGTTCAACAACGCAGGAGGAGGCGCCGGCGGCACCTTCCCCAACGAACCCAACGACGAATGGCTACGAGTCATCAACGTCAATCTGACCGGCACGTTCTATGTCAGCCAGGCCGTTTGGCCGCACATCGCCGCTCAGGGAGGCGGCGCGATCGTGAACATGTCGTCGCTCGCCGCGCAACGGGGTTTCTCCTCCCGCATGCAGGACGAGTTCGGCACCGCCTCAGCCTCGTACTACGCGGCCAAGGCCGGCGTCGACGCACTCACCCGATACATGGCCGGTGCTGGCGGTCGGGACAACATCCGCGTCAACTGCGTCCGTCCGGGTCAGATCATTACCCCAGGCGCTACCCGAGGCACCTACAACGACCCCGACGGCGGACATCACGTGTTCGAGAAGATGTTCGACTTCGCCCAGATCGTGCAGGGTCCCGGCTACTCAATCGACGTGGCCAACCTGGTCCTGTTCCTGTCCTGCGATGACTCGCGCTTCATCACCGGAGAAATGATCAACATCGACGGTGGCGTCGCGGCGAAAATCTAGGACGCTGCTTCGCTCACGCTGCTGGCGGACTGACCCGACTTGACCTGGTCGTTGATGTCCGAGTCGATCCAGTCGGTGATGATCTTGCGGTGTGCGATCCGCCAGGCGCCGTCGACCCGGCGCAGGCGATCGACGTAGCGTCCCTGGAACGTGATCCTGGCCGGCTCGCCAAACGGATTGTCCCGACTCGACACGCTAACGACCGTGCAGTAAGACGACATCGTCGCCTCATTGCCGTCCCCGTCAATGACAAAGTTCGACGGTTGATGTCGAGACACAGGATCATCAGAACGGTCGTGGTCACCGGAAGCCAACCTCCAGAGCGCGTCGCCGGTGATCCAGAGCTGCTGCAGTTCCATTTCCATAACGGCGTCATCGGTCCAGACCGACCGCCATCCCTCGAGATCTCGAAGATCCAACGACTGGCTGTAACGCCCGGCCAGCACGATGATTTCTGAGCGATCTTCCGCTGTCAGTGGCATGTGGTACTCCTTCAGTTGAAGTGATCTGAGATCAGGCGAAGGCTAACCAAACGGCCATGAGTTAGTGCAGGTTACGGAGGCGCTGTAGCCGTCGATAGAAGTCACGGCGATGCCCGACTTGTACGACTCGAATCAAGTCGTCGTTCTCATGAAGTGTGTAGGCGATTCGATAGTCGCCAACCCTCACTCTCCAGACACCATCGAAGTCTTCCAGCTTCAATGAACCCGGCCCTCGCGGAGCTGCCTGCAACCGTGTGAGTCGCTCCATCAACCGAAGTTGCGTGTCGATCGGGAGACGCTCAAGTGACTGATCGGCGCGCTGCGAAAACTCGACCCGTGGAGGCACGGACGCTATTTGAGATCTTCGAGCGTGAGTCCGCGTTTCGCAAGCACTTCTTCGAATGAGATTAGTGGGCGAACCGCACCGTTCTTCCGATCTTCCTCCAGTTCGTAGTGGACCAGCGTCGCAAGAGCTGCGTCATCCCAGTGGTCCTCATCCCACTCGTCGATGGGCGGGAATGCGCTCGCGTTCAAGATGTTCCAATTGATGAGTTCTGCTCTTGCGTCAGTCGTCGTTGGCTTCAGCATCGGTTCCCACTTCCGAATCCCATCCTATGTGATCCTAATGAACTCTTCGGCACCTTGAATCGTGTAGGCAACCCGATAATCGCCGACTCTGACTCGCCAGACGTCGTTGAGACCTTCTACCTTGAGCGCGCTCCGAGTTCTCGATGAACCTGACAGTCGCGCAATACGATCGAGGACTCTGAGTTGCACTTCTGTCGGCAAATCCGCGAACGCGCGGTCTGCGACACTCGTGAATCGGATAGGAATGGGCACGACGGCTAATCGCGAGGATTGAGATTGTCGACAATCGCTCCGGCTTCTAGGTCATCCATGATGAAGCCATGCTTGGCAAGCACTTCTTCGAAGGGAATCGAAGACTTGAGGCGAGCAGCCCCGTCGCGCTCGATATAGTGATGCGCCAACGTGCCGATTACGGCGTCGTCCCAGTGATCCTCGGTCCACTCATCGATGGGAGGGAATGCCTCCAGATTGAGAGCATCCCAGTTGATCAATTCCGCACGAGGATCGACGGTCGTCGGTCGAGTCATGAGCCGCTCCATTGAACTGTCAGCGTACCTGACTTAGCCCTCGTACTGCGGCTCCCGACGCTCCGCAAACGCTCGCGTACCCTCCCGAGCATCGTCCGATGTCATCGCCAGCCGCTGGTACTCCTGGTACAGCCGCAGACCGTCGGGCAGTGACATGTCGGGACCTCGGCGAGCCAGTTCTTTCGTCAGACGGATCGCCAACGGGCTGTTGACTGCGACCTTCTTCGCCATCTCATTCGCAGCATCCAGCAACTCTGATGGCTCCACGACCTTACTGACCAGGCCAATCCGCAGCGCCTCAGCCGCATCGAGGAACTCGCCCGTCAACAACAGCCGCATGGCATCAGACGAGCCAATCAATCCCGGTGTTCGCAGCGCACCGTATCCGTGCAGAATGCCCCAGCGCGGCTCGGGCGATCCGAACTGCGCGGTCGTGTCGCAGATGCGGATGTCGCAATAGAGCGCCAGCTCGAGCCCGCCCGCGAGACAGTACCCATTGATCGCGGCGATGACCGGCTTGGCCGTTTCCAGACCGTTGTCAAAGCGCTCCCCCGACCACGGCCTCCAGGACTGTCGCTCGCCAAACTGCAACAGGTCGTGCCCGGACGAAAATGCCCGACCCGACCCGCTGAGCACCACGCAGCGCACCTGAGGATCAGCGTCCGCTGCTTTGAACGCATCGCCGATCGCGTGATACATCTCGTCCGTCATCGCATTCAGCTTTTCCGGTCGAAGCAGTCTGACCGACGCGATATGTCCCTCGACCGAGTACCCAATCTCATCCATTTCGATCTCCTCCCGATGCTGTCATCCTGCACCTACGTTGACTGCCAAGATAGGAAATCGCAGACCTTGACTCAGCAGGCGTAGACTGGGCGGGACAACAAGGGTTGGACAACCGGGTCGCGACGATGCGGCACTCGATTCGAAGGAGAGACCGATGAAGGTCAAAGAACTCGGTCACGCAGTCATCAAGGTCCGAAACATGGAGCGCGCCGAAGAGTTCTACGGCGACGTCCTGGGGATGAAGCTCGCCGCACGCCACGAGCAGATGCCCATGAGCTTCTACACGCTCGGCAACCACCACGACCTGGCCCTGCTTGAGGTCGGAGAAGAAGGCCCGGAGACCGCCGACCCCAAGGCGCCCGGTCTCTACCATCTCGCCTTCTGCATCGGCGAAACGTTAGATGAACTACGCGAAGCGCGCGACGAGCTCGAAGCTGCCGGCGTCAAGGTCTTCGCGACGATCGACCACGTCGTCTCAAAGTCGCTCTACCTCAACGACCCGGACGGCAATGGGGTCGAGCTCTACGTGGACGGCTCAGACGTCTGGAAGACCGACCCGCAACAAGTCGCCCAGGGCGAACCGATGAAGCTGTAAGAGGCGCCCACTTCCATCCTGCCCACTCTCCGTCGCGGGAATCTCAATCCGTGCGGCAAGGACAATGTGCTGACATAGTCGCAGCACCAGGGTCGATGCTGGTGCTGGCATCAGCGAGATACCTGCGGCGGAGCGCAGGTATGACGAACTCTTCAAAGGCCTCACTACGCGGTGACGGGCTCTGCGGGCTAACCGAACTCGGCCTCAATCTCTGCCTGGGGCACCATCGACAGACCCAGTTCCTCCCGCTCCGAACGTGACAACGCCGCGAGCGTTAAGAACCCAGCATCCTCCCACTCTTCCTCGGTCCATTCTTCGACCGGCGGGAATTTGTCCATGTCGAGGACATCGAAGTTCACCAGCTCTAGTCGAGGGTCCACGGTCTTCGGCTTCGCCATCGTTCCTCAACTCCGATTTCCTGACCTATTCTAGCCGCCCAGACTACCCTGCAACCCATGGGAGCAGCCCATGAGCGAGTCCTACGGCGCCACTCTCGATGAGCGTGAAGCTCTGCTTGATGCCGCCCGATCAATTGCGCCGCGGATCCGCGAGGCTTCTGACGAAATCGAAGCTGTTCGCCAACTGCCTACGCATGTCGTCCAACTGCTCAAAGACACCGGCGCATTTGCCCTGCTCCAACCGCGCTGGCTCGGCGGTCACGACGCAGACCCCGTCACCCAGATCCTGTTCATTGAAGAGATCGCGAAAGCCGACACCTCAGCCGCCTGGTGCGTGATGATTGGCTGCGACAGCGGCCTCCTCAGTCGCGAGCTAGATCCAGAACTGGCGCGCTCGATGTTCGCCGACATCAACTCCGCGACCTGCGGGGCGGCGTTTCCGCCGGGGACGGCCGTCCGTGTCGATGGCGGATACCTGGCCACTGGTCGCTGGCCATACTTCAGCGGCGTGACCCACGCCGACTGGGTCCAGTTCAGTTGCAAGGTGATTCGCGACGATACTGCAGTGGGAGACCATCCGGCCTACATCCGACTCGTCTCGCCCAAGAGCGAAGTCACCGTGCTCGACACCTGGCGCACGACCGGTATGCGCGGGACTGGCAGCCACGATGTCGAAGTCACCGACCTGTTCATCCCCGACGAACGCAGCATTCTCCCGCGCCCGTCGCAGCGCTCCGTACCCGGCGAGCCCTTGCGCCACCCAGCCTGGCTGTTGCCCAAGCATCTCGGCGTGCCACTGGGATTGGTACAGGCAGCGCATGAAGAGGTTGTGGAGCTGGCCAGAAACCGCGTCGCTGTGCGCGGGGCGTTACGAGACGACGCCCTCAGCCAATCGACAATTGGTGAGACAGCGGCCCGAATTGCTGCCTGCCGGGCCTACGCGCTCTCGGCCGCTGACACCGCCTGGCAGGAGGTCTGCACGACCGGCGAGCTGTCCGACATCAACCGAGCACAGCTTCGGCTGGCGATTACGTTCGTTCATCGCGAGTGCGTCAAGATTGTCGAGCAGCTCTATTCGATTGCTGGATCGTCATCGCTCTACACCGAGCGCTCGACCCTCGACCGGCGCCTGCGCGACATGCACGCCATGAACCAACACGTCGTGCTGGGCGCGTCAAACTACGCCGCCGCCGGCCGAGTCCTGCTCGGTCAGGAGCCCGACGCGCCGTTCTGGTAGCGCTCCTACCGGAGGGGTGTCTCAAGAGTTCCATTGGGTGGTTGAACCCCAGTCCCCGCCTCGCGCAGGGACCAGCTCGGGCGGCACGGGGTATCTGGTAGTGGAGTCTCGTGGAGAGAAGGAGCAGGTCCCCGCGTGAAGCGGGGACTGGGAACATCGACTTTTGAGACATCCTGTCCTAGCTGCGGTACATCGGCGCCATGTAGAACCAGACTGGCTGAGGTGCGCCCTGGGCCGCGAGGGCTTTGCGCACGGCGAGAAGTAGCTTGCCCGCTTCGGTCTGCTCGAAGAACCAGGATTCCGCTTGACCCTCGCCGGCATTGGGCGCGCCGGCCAGTTCCAGCGCGGCTTCCTCGTAGTACGCACGAATATCATTCGCCACCGCCGTCGTGTGTCCGCCCGGAATCCCGGCCGACTTCCACGGCGTTCCGTCAACGATCTGCTGCAGCACGTCCAATGCGCCTGGCACACCGTCGGGGTCGACCGCCATGCCGACCTCACTCACGCCGCGACGTGCCAGCGCGCGGTCGTACGCCTTGCGCAAGC
The DNA here is from genome assembly GCA_964291525.2 of Dehalococcoidia bacterium. Lineage (GTDB taxonomy): Bacteria > Chloroflexota > Dehalococcoidia > Bin125 > Bin125 > Bin125. The sequence continues at coordinate 122,486 of OZ219765.1, forward strand.
CACGTGCTTCATCGACGGCTGGCGCCAGCTCCGGATCGAATCGCGGCGGCACCGAGCAACTCAAGGGTTCTTCGCCGCCAATGATTTCCTCGGAATGGTCTTCCAGAACTGGTCCCGTTTCCTGCTCCAATAGCGAGAACGCTCGGCGTAGCACGTCGTGCTGGAACTCGGGATCATTCGGCTTGCCCACAGGACGCCCCAGCGGGAATTCGCAATGCAGGACGCGCGGCGGACGCATTCGCTCTGCGACCGAGCGAATCGCCGAAATCGTCACCGTCGACAGCCCCGCCGCCTCAAACACGTGGGCGAGCGTACACACGGTACGCGTGCAGAGCGGTCAAACCGGGGTCAGCAGGACCACATCCACGCCGTCGGCCTTGAGCGCCGCCGCGCATGCCGGACCGGAGTCGTGGCGGATCGTGGCCACATCGTCGGGCTGATTGCCGGCGAACGAGTAGTGCTTCGACGCCACCGAGCCAATCACTCCCTGCTCCACCAGCTCATCCAGCCGAGCCAGGGGATAGACGACGTTGTAGTCGATGCCAAACGCAGAGCGATCGAAGTTCGGGCTCCAGTGACCCATCACCAACTGTCGCTCGTCGTGGTCAAGCGCGCGATAGCTGGCGTCGTTCACCGTGAACGCCTCGCCGTCGCGCGGGTGCAAAGCCGCCGAGGTCACGACCGCCACCCGCGCGTCAGTCAGTGGCGGCGGCGGCGTCCAGGCCGTCTCGGCGAACTCAGGAACTGGCAGTTGGGCAATCTGTTTCCGGATGAATGCGTCACCCTGGAGTTCTTCGGCCATGGTTCATTTCCTTACATTCGATCTGCCGCGTTCGATCTGAGTTCGCCTGTACGTTGAACATGCAGGCGAGCGTCGCAACGTCACTATTGTTGCAGCACTGACACAACGGCGGAACTACCAGGTATCGATGTTCGGTCGTCGTCCTCGTCGAATCGGCTCAGGATTCTCGCAAGCCATCAGGCCACGAACGATCCAGCGGCGAGTCTCGGCCGGATCGATCACGCCGTCATTCTCGTGTACCGATGCCGAGTTAATCGCGTTGCCTCTCCAGTAGGCCCCGGCGACCAACTCCTCGTATCTCGCGGCACGCTCTTCGATGTCCTCAATCGCGGCCAACTCTGCCCGATTCCCCAGCCGGATTGCGGCTTCCAGATTCATGCCGCCCAGCTCGGCCGTCGGCCAGGCCAAAGCGAACAGCGGCGCGCGTGAGCTACCGGTCATCATCGCCTGCGCCGCCAGACCATAGGACTTGCGCAGGATGATCGTGAATCGCGGCGATTGCGCATTGGCCAGTGTCACGAAGACGTTGTTGCACTTGCGCGCCAGCCCAGTGCGCTCGATGTCCGGGCCGACCATCATGCCGGTCGTGTCGACCAGGACGAGAATGGGGATGTTGAAGCAGTCGCAGAGCTGCGCAAAGCGACAGAGCTTGTCAGCGCCATCGCTGTCGACCGCGCCGCCCAGGTGCTCATTGTTGTTCGCAATCACGCCGACCGGATGACCCTCGATCCGGATCAGTGACGTGATGATCCCCACGCCGAATTCGCCGCGCAGCTCGAGCACCGACTCGATATCGGCCATCTGCTCGATCACCTTGCGCACGCTGAACGGCCGCTTGCGATTCTCGGGGATGGCGTGCCTCAGGAGGCGCTGATCGACGCAATCCCAGCTTGGAATCGAGCCCTGGAAGTAGGACAGGTACTGCTTCGCCGCATCGATCGCCTCATATTCGTCGTCAACCAGGATGTCTACGCTGCCGGCTGGCCCCAGATCGGACATGGGACCGATTTCTTCCGGCGTGAACAACCCCAGTCCGCCGCCCTCAATCGTGGCCGGCCCGCCCATGCCAATGTTGGCGTCGCGGGTCGCGATGATGCAGTCGGTGATGCCCAGGATCGACGCATTTCCAGCGAACGTGCGACCTGCGGTGATCCCAATCATCGGCACCGTGCCGCTGATCCTCGCCATCATGTCGTAGGTCGGGACCCACTGTCCGGCTGCTGAGATATCAGAGAAATCGGTATCACCCGAGCGTCCGCCTGCGCCCTCGGCCCAGAGGATGAGCGGAGTCGCCTGTTCATCCGCGAACTTGATCACGCGGTCCGTCTTTTGGTGACCCATCATGCCCTGGGTGCCAGCCCAGACGGTCTCGTCATACATCGCGACCAGCGTGGTCGCCCGGTGCTCGTCGAACAGATCTCTGTTGACCGTGCCAATCCCGGTGATCATCCCGTCGGCAGGAGCGCGGACACGCATCTCTTCTCTGGACATGATTCGATGCCGCGCCGGCAGCACCAGCTCGCCCATCTCGACCCAGCTACCCGGATCGACCAGGTCGGCCAGGCTTTCTCGTTGCGTCCGTTTGCCCTTGGCATGACGGCGCTCGACCAACGCCTGACGATTCTCGTCCTTGCCCGCCGCAAGTTCGTCGAACAGCTTCTGCAGATCGGGCCGGATGTAGTCAAGGTCGATCTCCTCGACCGCTGCCTCGATGGCTTCGCCCACGTCCGCCAACTCCATAAACGCCAACGGATGTCCCTCGTAGACGACATCGCCAACCGAGACCGTCAACTGGCGCAGGTATCCACCCACATCCGAGTTGATCACGTGCTCCATCTTCATCGAGTCCATCACGAACATCTGCTGGCCCTCGCGAACTGCGTCACCCTCTTCAACCAGGATCTGGATGATCGTGCCCTGCAGCGGCGACGGCACCGGCTCCGTACCCGGTGGGCCAACGATGTTCGGCGCCGGCTGTGTGCCCGGCGTCATGGCTGCGACGCCCTGCTGTGCCCGAGTGCCCGCGCCCTCGCGGAAGTAGTTCAGACCGGCCAGCGGATCGCGAGTATCGAGCTGCGCTCCGGCCAGGCCGACCTCGATCTCGTTCGAGCCGTTGGCCGAGGTTGCCACCATTTCAGGTACCGCAGCGAGCTCGGCCACATGGTCATCGACCCAGCGCGTATAGACATCTCCAGCCGCAAAGTCGTTGTGGCCCAGGGATTGACGCAGAAACGTGAGATTGGCCTCGACGCCTTCAATCCGAAACTCGTCCAGAGCGCGCAAGCTGCGTCGGATGACATCGGCGAAGTCCGGCGATGCGGAGTACGCAATCACCTTGGCCAACAGGGAATCGAAGTTGGGATTGGTCGTGTAGCCCGGGAAGCCGTACGTGTCGACCCGAACGCCGGGACCCGAGGGCGGATCGAACGTCGTCAGTGTGCCGCCGGAAGGGCGCACGTCTCCGTTCGGTTCCATGCGCTCCATGTTGACTCGTGTCTGGATCGCGAAACCCCGCGCTGCTGGAACGTCCGATTGCGACAAACCGACCTCAGCCAGCGACTCGCCGCCGGCAATACGAAGCTGGGCTCGCACCAGGTCGACGCCGGTCACTTCTTCGGTCACCGTGTGTTCGACCTGCAACCGAGGATTCGCCTCAATGAACGCCACGTCAGATTCGTCGTCAGCGTTGACGAGGAACTCAAACGTGCCCAGGCTGCGGTAGCTGTCTGATGACGCCAGGCGAACTGCGGCCGAGGTCAACCGATCGCGTATTTCCTGCGAGATGGACGGGCTCGGCGCCCACTCGACGACCTTCTGATGTCGGCGCTGCAGGCTGCACTCGCGTTCACCCAGATGTGAAACTGATCCGGAGCCATCGCCAATGATCTGCACCTCCACGTGCCGCGCCCTGGTCATCAGACGCTCGACCAACAAATCAGCATTGCCGAATGCGGTGGCAGCCTCCGACTGACAGCGCTCAAACGCCTCTGCAATGTCATCCGCTGCCATGACGACCCGCATACCTCGGCCGCCGCCGCCCCCAATTGCCTTAAGCATCATCGCGCCGTCGTCGCCCAATGAGTGAAAGAAATGAGTCGCGCCATCGATGTCCACCGGCTCCTGCGTGCCGGGAAGTACGGGAACATTCAACTCAACTGCCAATGCACGAGCGCGCGCCTTGTCGCCAAACAGCTCAAGCGACAGCGGAGTCGGGCCGACAAACGTGATCCCAACTTCGTCGCAGCGCCGAGACAACTCCGCGCTTTCGGCGAGGAATCCATAGCCGGGGTGCAACGCGTCACAGCCAGTCTCAAGCGCGGCGCCAACGACGGACTCGACATCGAGATACGCCCGCGCACCCGTGCCGTCCAGTACGACCGCTTCGTCGGCCAATCGAACGTGCAGTGATTGCGCATCGTCTTGGGAGTGAATCCCAACAGAGCCAATGCCCAGCTCTCGTGCAGCACGGACAATCCGAATCGCAATCTCGCCGCGATTCGCGACCAACAACTTCTCGATGGACATGGTGGTTCCTCCGTCGGAAGTGAGGGTAGTGCCACGCCCATCGCTTGCCGCTATCCAGCTGTCTGCAAACCTATTCGTTAGATGTTGAAGTGAGCCGAACGTGCTCTTCATCAACCACCGCGAAGAGCCCGCTCCAGTCGCTGCGACCTTGCACTGCGTCAACCAGCGACTCGGTTCGCGTGCGGCGAGAGCTGCGTGCTCGCAGGAGAATCACTCCGCTAGGTGCAGGTAATCCCACGACGAACACGAGGTCTCCAAAGCCTTTGTCAGCGGTGACGAGCACTCGGCTCTCGGACGACGCCCGCTCGAGCACGGCTTCGTCTGGGATTCCTGGCGAATCTTCCTTGATCCAGGCGACATCGTGGCCGAGTTCTCGTAGAGCGGCGACCGCCAACGGCCACAGATTCTCATCCGCCAATATGCGCACGATGCTAGGCGTCGGAGTGCGTCAAGACTGGTTCGCTTGCGCGTTCACTGGCGTAGTGCAGACAGGCAAGCACGTCTGCGCGAGTGATGTGGTCCCATGATTCAAGTATCTCTTCCATGGTCCACTCATCTGCCAGGAGCTCAACGATAAATTCAACAGATAGCCGAGTCCCCTTGATCACGGGCTTGCCCACCAGGACTTCAGGGTTTCGCTCGATCCGATCACGCCAGCACATGACTCGCCATCTCTCCTCTATCAGTTGACAGCGTAACCGGATTCGCTGCGCAGCTAGAAGGTGAATGCGTCCACTTGCTCGCAGGCGTCCGCGATATACACCTCGAGTCCTCTCCGGCGACCGAGCTCCGGCCGATCCCACTGCCAGCTAATCAGCACCAGGCGCCGAATCAGCAGGAACAGCGGCAACAGCGACAGCGCCTCATCACTGAACGCTCGCAGCTCGCGATATCCGGCGACCAGCGAATCGGTGATGGCGTCGAAGTACGGCAGTTCGTCCAGGCCGAACAGGACGACGGCGAGATCGTATTGATGCCAGCCGAACCCGGCGTCGTCAAAGTCGAACGCCTGCAAGACGCCCGACGAATCGATCATGATGTTGTGCGCATGCAAGTCGGCATGAATCATCGAGTACGTGCCGCGATCCTTGCCATATTCGGTCAACACGTCACCGATGCCGTCACGAGCCTTGGCCAGCACTTCGCGCTGAGCAAGTGTCAGTGGCGGAATGTCCCAGAACCGACCCCAGAACGGCGTCTCGCCCACGTAACCGGGGACATCGAACGCGTGACGCGTAAAGCCTGCAGGCGGCGTCCACTCACTCGCCTGATTGTTCGCCGCAGCGATCACGCGGCCAATCTGTCGAAAGTGCTCCACAATCTTCGACTCATCCTGCTCGGCCTCGATCACCGAACTGAGCAAGACACCGTCGAGCCAGTTGACCAGACCCACCGCACGACTCGACGCACCATCCGGTGTCGGGATCGTGGCGTATCCGGGACCGTCGAGCGTTCGCACACCGACCGGGACGTGAATTCCTGCGTCGTTGAGCGCCTGCGTCCAGATCAACTCCGACTCAAGCTCAGGCAACGTGTGATAGCCGGGGCGGTGAATCCGCAGCGCGAATTGCTGACCATTAGGCATATCGAGCCTGAAGACTGTGTTCTCACTGCGCGAGACCAGCTCTATCGCGTCCGGCGTGAGACCCCAGTGCGGCAGCGACTGCTCCGCGATCGCATGCAGTTCGGCGTCGCTGAGATTGGTTGGCTCTGGCATTGAGTCAGGACGATCAGGTCGGGTCGGCGATCGCCGCCTCGAACGCTTCCAGGAACATGTCGGCCTGCTCTCGCTTGAGCACCAGCGGCGGACGCACCTTGAGCACGTTGCCATGCTCACCCGCCCGTCCCATCAGGAATCCCGCCTCGCGCAGACGGTTGACGATCACGTCCGCGCCCGCAGGATCGGGTTCCTTGCTCTCACGATCCTTGACCCATTCCATCCCGATGAACAACCCATGACCGCGCACGTCCGACATCGGCTCGCAGCTCTCCTGCAACGAGCGTAAGTTCTCGATCAGATATCCCCCGACATCCGCAACGCTTGCAACCAGTCCTTCGCCCTCAATCACTTCCAGTACCGCCTGACCGACCGCGGCCTGGAGCGGACTCGATGCGAACGTGTTGAAGTAGCGAGTCCGCTGACGGAACGTATCAACCATCTCCTGCGAGGCGACGACACCGGCCAGTGGCAGTCCGTTCCCCATCGGCTTGCCCATGCTCACGATGTCGGGTTTGATCCCGGTGGTCTCGTAGCCCCACCAGTTGCCCGATCGGGCAAATCCTGCCTGCACTTCGTCACTGATGAACACACCACCGGCTGCGCGAACCATCTCGGCCGCACGACCCATAAATCCGGGCGGTATGTCCGGCAGACCTTCATTGGCAAGGATCGAGCACGCCATCATGCCAGCGAAGGCAACACCGTCCTTGGCAAAGCCATCTATTTCGGCCTGCAATCGAGCCAGGTACGCCTCCGTCAGTGCCTCGTCCTCAAGGCCTTCCTCGACTGGCCGGTAACGCTGCGGAACCGGAATTGATCGGAATTCCGGCTCATGGTCGCCGCGCAGCCGCGACAGTTTACGTACCTCGGTCGAGTTGCCGTGATACCCGGCCTGCGTATAGATCAGCCCACGACCACCGGTCGCCGCCCGAGCCATCAAGACTGCGACCTCATTCGCCTCCGTACCGCTACAGGTGAAGACCGCCGTCGTCAGGTGGTCGGCGTGCACCGAGGTCAGGTGCTCGGCATAGTCGAGGATGCCCTCATGCAGATAACGCGAGTGCACGTTCAGCGTCTCGGTTTGTCGCTGCATCGCCTCGACCACCCGGGGATGCGCATGGCCAACGCAGGGCACGTTGTTGTACAGGTCGAGATATCGGCGTCCGTCCGCGTCGTAGAGCCAGACGCCTTCACCTCGCACGATGTGCACCGGGTCTTGATAGAACGTGGCGACACCCGCGCCGAGCAAACGCTCGCGGCGGGCCAGGAGTTCCGCAGTCGTTGATGTAGTCATGCGCTGATTGTGAGCGCTCAACCCGACGGTTGCAACCCGCGACGCCTAGACTCCGCCCAAACTCCAATGGTCTGAGCCCAACGGAACGGAGGCAATCATGACCGACACCATCAGCACAACTCCTGGCGCCAAGATGATCTTCATGATCCGTCGTCGCAAGGACGCCTCGCGAGACGAAATGATCGCGCATTGGTACAAGAACCACATGCCAGGAGTGATCGAGGCACAAGAGGCCGCAATCGCTGCAGGCAGAAGGCCGGCGCGCAAGTACCTGGTCACGCTGTTCAATGGCGAGCAAGGCGAACGCCCGCATCGGCCCACCTACGACGGCATGGCTCAGCTCTGGTTCGACAAACCGCTGCCCAAACCGGACGGCCCGATGTTCACCGAGCCTCGCGACACGTTCGATCAGAAAGTCGAACCGTTCGTGCCCTGGGCGACCACGGAACACGTTGTGATTGACGGAAGCGACGACTTGCCCGTCGTCCCGTTGACGCTGAACGAGCCATTTCCCACGACGCGCAGCAACCTGTACAAGGTGACATTCCTGGTCAAGGCCAAAGCCGGCGTCGACTGGAATGAGTTCTTTGGTATCTGGCTCGAGGCCCACGCGCCGAATGTGCGCGAGACCATGAACAAGATCGGCGGCCTTCGCTACGTGGTCAGTCACAGCATGGATCCCGACGACGAGCCCTACGCCGGCATGGCCGAGCTCTACTTCTCAGATCCCTCCGGGTGGGAGCGCTACGGAGAGACGATCACACCCGATGCGTTCGGACCAATGGTGGATCGGGAGTCCCTCACCTGGTTCGGCTCGGACACCCAGCTCATCGGCATTCCGTAGCGAGGACTACCCACGCTTGCGGAAGTATTGACCGGATGGCCACAGGGCGGCCGCCCCTCCCCGCGGCGGTGACCTGTAGGGGCGACCCTTGTGGTCGCCCGCAGCGCAACGTCGAACAACGCTCAAACAACGCACGAATTGGAGACGACATATGACCGACAACCTCGTCTACGCGACCATCGAAGCACTCGCCCCACGCATCGCTTCGGGCGAGCTCTCGCCCGTCGAACTGACTCAGATGCAACTCGACCGCATCGAAACCGCCGACGGCAGGCTCAAGAGCTATGCAACCGTCATGGCCGATTCCGCATTGGCGGAGGCTCAGCTGGCAGCGGACGAGATTGCCGCTGGTAACTATCGAGGCCCGCTTCACGGTGTTCCCATCGCCGTCAAAGACCTTTGCTACACGACCGGCGTCCGAACCATGGGCGGCACGAAGGTGCTTGAGGACTTTGTCCCCGACTTCGACTCCACCGTCGTCGCTCGGTTCAAGGAAGCCGGCGCCGTCTTGCTGGGCAAGCTCAACCTGACCGAAGGCGCGATGGCTGGATACAACCGCGCCCGACAGGTGCCGGTCAATCCCTGGGCCTCCGACCGCTGGACCGGCGTCTCCTCCAGCGGCTCGGGCGTCGCCACGGCTGCCGGACTCTGCTACGCCTCGCTGGGCAGCGACACCGGCGGATCGATCCGCGGACCGTCGGCGTCCTGCGGGATCGTCGGACTCAAACCGACCTGGGGGCGCGTCAGCCGTTACGGCGTGCTCGACCTGGCCCAGTCCCTCGACCACGTCGGACCAATGTGCCGCTCGACATGGGACTGTGCAGCCACATTTGAAATCATTGCCGGCAACGACCCCAACGATCCGACCACGCTACCAGAACCCGCACCAGCCATGCTCGACGGCATCGATGCTGGCGTCGCCGGGATGCGGATCGGCTACGACCGGCGCTACGCCTCGGAAGAGGTCATCCCGCCGATCGCCGAGGCAGTCGCTGCATCGGTCGAGACGCTGGCTTCGCTGGGCGCCGAGATTGTCGACGTCGAACTGCCCGATTTCGGAGCATACATGCCCGACTGGCCGACGCTCTGCTCGGTCGAGGCGCTCTACGCCCACCTCGACAACTACCCGAGCCGCGCCGGCGACTACGGCAACTGGTTCGGCGCCTGGCTGGAGCTGGGTTCATCGATCAGCGCCACCGAATACGCGGCTGCTTGCATTCGGCGAGAGGAACTGCGAGGCCTACTCGCGCGATGCTTCGCCGACATCGACATGCTCGCTTGTCCCGCGCAAGGCACGCTGCCGCATCAGGTCACCGAAAACATGATGTGCGACGACACACCAGGCGAGTTCCAGTGGTCGCGCCTGCAATACACTGCCCCCTGGGACATGAATCGAGCGCCAACGCTCACGCTGCCGAACGGCTGGAGCGACGGTCTTCCGATCGCGTTGCAACTCGTGGGACCGCTCGGCTCCGAGGCAGCCCTCTGCCAAGTCGGTTACGCCTACGAGCAAGCCACCAACTTCATGCGCCATCCGGACGTCTAGACACTAATGCCGGTCCAGCGAGACGTTCGTCTCAAAGCGCGACGCAGCGTCCGACGCGTGACCAGACGCACCAGGCGACGCAAAGACCGTCGCGCGATCGGGTACGCCCGGAACGAAAATCGCATCACGAGCACCACCAGGCCGGCCAAGGCCGTGAGTGCTGCGATCCAGGTCAGTACGTCGGGCGTAGTCAGCGACTCGGAACGCAATAGAAATCCGAAGCCCATGGCGCCCACGGTCGCTCCGGCACCGACGACGCCAGCAACCGCGCCCATCGCTGGTCGATTGACGAAGGGGACGACCGAGTACGTCGTTCCCTCAGCCATATGCGTGAACACTCCGAAGGCAACCATCGACACAATCGCCACCGGCAGCGTCATCGTGCTGGCGAACCAGAACAGTGAGACCGCCTGCAAGAGGAGGACGAAACCGAGAAGTGTCACTCTGCCTCGGGTCCCGAACTTCATCCCAGCCCAATCTCCGACCATGCCACCGAGCGGAATGGCGACCACGCTCAGAATCCCGAACAGCCCGCCGAGCAAGCCGGCGCTACTGAGGCTCAACGCAAAGATATCGTAGAAATACAGCGCAACCACATTGATGAATGTCAGCTCTGCCCCGGCACAGGCGGCATACGCGATGAACAGCCCCCAGACCCGGTAATCCAGTGCGATAGCTCTGAATCCAACGTGACTACTCGAGGCCTCAGGCAAGCGCTCTTTGGAACGCAGATGGGAGAAGTTGCCGAACGGCGTGTCCTCGGTCGCTACGAAATAGGCGGTGCCCATCAGCAGCAAGGCCAAGCCCGGCACGATCATCGCCAACCGCCAGGACAAAAACTCGTCGATCCCAAACACGATTAACCCGGAAACGATCACCGGCATCAGGAACTGAGCTGCACCTCCGCCGAGTCCACCCAATCCACCGGACGCAGCGGTGGCCCTGCCGACAATGTCGGTACTGAACATCACCGTGCTGTGATGCTGTGTGACGATGAACCCCGCGCCGAGAACGCCGATCGCCAGTCGCATCACCAGGAGCGTCTCGTAGTTCTGCGAGAGACCCACGCCGATCAACGGAATCGCGCCGAGGCAGAGCAGACCGGAGTACGTCAGTCGAGGCCCGTAGCGATCGCACAGCCAACCAGCCGCAGGTCGTGCGATGATCGAGATCGCCACCGAGGCGATGACCGTGTCTCCCAGCTGACTGGTAGTCAGTTGGAGGTCGTCGCGGATGATCGGCATCAGCGGAGCGATGCCAAACTAACCGAAGAAGGCCAGAAAAAAGGCGAACCAACTCATGTGGAACGCCCGCATTTGCCGAGTGTTCAAGCTGAACAGGCTGAGTGACTCGCCGTCCTCCACCCGCTGCAGCGCCTCCTCAAGGTGCGGCTCGAGCCCGTCACTCTCCTCGCTCTCCTCCTGGGAGGTCTGCCCGGAGTCATTCGACGTCACAAGTTTGACTCCAGGATCGACTTCGACCAGGCGCGGCCGCCGCCTGCGCTCTTCAGGTCTCCGTGCGCCAACAGCTCAATAGTCCCCTTGGTCGAGGGTTATGTTCAACCCTCGACACCCAACCGCACCCGCCCAGGCAGCATGAAGCATCCTCAATGGCCCCTTGTTCAGACCGTTCCTAGTAATCCGTGGACTCGCCGCGATCGCGCTGCGCCTTGCGCTCGTTCATGAACTCGCGCATGCCGACCCGGCTGTCGGGAGGAGGCGGCGCCATCCTCAGCCATGAGTTGAGGCTCGTCGTGTAGCGGAACTGCGCACCCCAGCCCATCATGTCGGCCTGCGTGTGCCACATTTCCTTCTTCGTCAGCAAGCTCGCCAGGGGCGCTTCGGCGACACTGGCCGCCATATCGCGGACAGTCTCGTCCAACTCATCGGCCGGCACGCTGCGCGTGACCAGACCCCACTCCTCCGCCTCTTTGCCCGACAACACGCGACCAGTGAAGAGCATGTCATTGGCCCGTCGCGGTCCGACCAGATAGCTCCAGAACGGGATCGAGCTGGCCCCGCCCATGCGCATGAAGGGCTCGCCGATCTTCGCTTCGTCAGCCGCCACGACGAGGTCGCAGAGCATCGAGATATACATGCCGCCAGCGATCGCATGCCCGTGGATCTGCGCGATGATCACCTTGGGGTTGTCCCAGATCGCCTCATAGATCCCGCGCATGATCCGCTGATGCTTGTGTCCGTTGACGATGTTCCACTCCGTCCCGCCGTCGGGCGGATTGATGTAGGGACTGCCGTCGATGTCATAGCCGGCGCTGAATGCTGGCCCGTTGGCGCGAAGAATCGCGACCTTGAGCGAGTCGTCATCAGCGACGACATTGAGCGCCGCAAGCAGATCGTCCAGCAGAGCGTGGTTGAGCGCGTTGCGCTTCTCCGGACGATCCATGGTGATCGTGGCGATCGGGCCGTCGGTCTCGAACTCGATGGCGGTGTAAGTCATGCGTTGGCTCCTTCAAGTCGGGATGAGTTGAAGCTTAGGGCGTGTTCACATGGGGAGGTTCGGTCCAGGACTTCCCGTCATACCCGCGCTCCGCCGCGGGTATCTCGCTGCATTCAGCGCCACTGTCTGTGCAAGACTCGACGAGATTGCCCCTGAAACATGCACAGGAATCCCGGCACCAGTTCAGGTCATGTCGTGGATTTGCTGGCCGCGATCGTAGTGTGCCGCCGGCAACGCGCGACCCGGCCCGATCAGACGCAGTGCTCTCGCCAGCCATTCCCGAGTGTCGGCTGGCGTGATCATCTCCGAAACGATGCCCAGATCGGCCGCCGCCCACGGATCATCCGCCGGCGGCGATTCGGGGTCTCGTGCCAGATATCCCGGACTCTCTGTCACACCGATCCGGCCCGACGGCCAGCACCAGAGCATGTCAAACCCGGTGCCAAGACCACCCAGGACAAAGTCGCCGAGCAGATAGCCCCAACCGGTGACGATCGTGATCTTGGCAGCATGCGAGCCCCGCAATGATTCCACCGCTCTCGCCGCGGCGTGCATGAACTCGGCTGTCGCCGCGTTGGCCGGGTCATAGCCGAGCGTGTCCTGCGTGGAGATGAACGGAATCTGGAAGTCAGCGCTCCAGGACGCCGCTTTCGCGATCCGCTTCACATCAGCCGTCGTCAGCGCCGAGCGTGACTCTCCTCCGGTCAGTGCAAACACCACCGGGAAGCCTTCGATCCGGCCAATCCCAACCACACAAGCTGAATCAAGATCACCCAGCAGCACGGCGCCTTCACCATCGAAGATTGACTCGAACTGTTCCTCCAGGGACGCGTCCATGTATTCGTCAAGCAGAATGTTCGACGGTCCCGCAGGATTGAGTGTCAGCGGCTCGAGTGGCGTGTCCAGCTCCTCAGGAACGGTGCACAGGAATCGCTGAGCGGCAGCGATGGCTTCGGCGTCGCTCTCAAGGACGACGTCGGCGACCGAGTCTGGCGCTCCGTCCGATGCGCCAAACCGCGCATGAACGGTGGCGACCAACAAGTCCGAGCGCACCGCCAGCGATCCGTTCTGACCGGCGCAGAGACCGCAGGCAACCGTCACAAACGGCGCTTCTCGCTCGGCCACATCGCGGGCAGGCGCTTGATCGGCGACCCGGCCGAGCAAGTAGCCGCTATGCATGTCGAACTCGGGCGTTTCTTCCGCTGTCCCGTCGGCCAGGTAGATCAATGGCAGACGACGATAGATCGCGCTGGAGATCATCCGGTTGCGCTTGTTCTTGCCGACCTGCGCATCGGTGCGAGCCAACGCCACCGGATCCTCGGCCAGTACGACGACACGTCGCCCACCAACTTCGGCATAGCCGGTGATCATGCCGTCGGCGGGAGTGTCCGCTGCGGCATCGCGGTGCTGGCTCTTGGCAAACGCGCCAATCTCCAGGAACGAGTCGTCGTCAACCAACGCCGAGATGCGCGCACGCGGCGTCAACTGACCGGGCTTGAGGTCGCGATCGCGGTCGAACGCGTCGATGTGGGCGCGTTCCTGCTCGACCCGTTCGATGCGCTCTGCCATCGACAGGTTCTTCTCAGGACTGACGTGGCGCTCTCGTCGAGTGGTCATCTACGTCCTCCACGTCCCCTACGTCCTTGTGCGTTTGATTTGCGGCGCAACGCTTCGAATGCCTGGATCACGCGCGGACGCGTCTCGACCGGATCGATGATGTTGTCGATCGTCGCCATCTGCGCCCCACGCCAGGGGTTCATGTTGCGACGGAACGGTTCGGCCAATTCATCGAGCATCCGCCGATGATCTTCCGGCTCAGCCGCGGCCAGCGCCTTGCGATGAATCACCGCTGCGCCGCCCTCTGGACCCAGGTAGGCAATCTGCGTCGTCGGCCAGGAGAACGTAATAGCCTCCGGATCGCTGCAACCCATGATGAAATAACCCATCCCGATGCCCTTGCCCAGCGTGACGCAAACAGTCGGCACCTCAGACTCCATCTTCTCCGAGATGTAGACGGTAGTCTCGGTCAGCAGGCCCTTGTGCTCTTCCTCTTGCGTGGTCATGATTCCGGGAGTGTCACAGAACGTCAGCAGCGGCAACGAGAACGTGCGCGCCGTCTTGACCATGCGCCGAGCCTTGATCAGCGCGTTCATATCGATCGCGCCGCCGCGCACCTTCGGCTGATTGGCCATGATCGCAACCGTGTGGCCATCAATCCGCGCAAAACCCGTGACCAGGTTCATGCCGAACTCGGGCTGCCACTCAAAGAAGCTGTCCCGGTCGACAACCCGCTCAATGATTTTGCGCACCTCGTACGGTCGGTTCGGATACTTCGGCACGAGCGAGCGCAGCTCTTCGTCACAACGGTCCCTTGGATCACCGTTCATAATTCTCGGCGCAGATTCAAAGGCATGTCCAGGCAGATAGGAGAAACACTTGCGCAGCGTCTCCATCGCTTCCGCCTCATCATCAGCCCGCCGGCAGATCTGACCTGTCAGCTTCGTGTGGACATCAACGCCGCCCATTTCGTAGAGATCGGGACGCTTGCCTGTTGCGAACTCAATGATGAACGGACTGACGAATGTCGCCGTCGCACGTGGCGTCATCACCGAGAAGTCGGCCACCGACGCCGCCCATGGAGCAAACGAGTTGCCCAGGATCGCGGTGAACACCCCGCCGCGACGAGGCACGCTGGATCGCGAACCCACGTTTTGACCACCAACAGCAGAGAAACCCGAAGACATGATGTGGTCCTCGATCTGTCCGCCGGCACCCTGGAACAGATAGAACATCGGCAGCGCCGCCTTGTCGACGATGTGCCCCACCGCGCGCATGTTGACTCTCGAGCGCAGGTTGTACGCGCTCGCGCCGCCTGAGTTGTCGTGCGCCTTGTAAAGCACTGGACGACCGTGGATCTCGCCGAAGCCCAGGCGCAAAGGGGTCGGTCCCAGACCGTAACTAAACGCCCACTCACTGCCCGGATCGAGCAGCAGCTTGATTCGCTCGTTGGCAGTCAGCAGTCCGCGGTCGTGCGCCCGTTCCTCGGCAGCGGGATTGGGAGCAAAGAACTCCGCACGCCGCCGCCGAAGCTCGGCGAGGTGCTCCAGGTCTGCCTCGGAAACGGTCGTCAAAGGGCTAGCCGTTGACACCAGTGCCCCAATCGATCGCGTTCTTGAGCAACTGCTCGTACGCATCGGTCTCCCACGGACCGCGGAAGCGCAGCGGCACCACGCCGTCGGGCGCGATGCTCTCGTGCACCGAGCGCTGTCCATTGGTCAGCGGAGTATGGCAATGTCCTGGCGAAATGTACGCCACTTCTCCCTCGCCGACGTTGCGCGCAAACCCCAGCGCATGCGACTTGCCATCGGGCAGCAGTGACAGGTCGCCTCCATAGATCTCGTCGACGTACGGCGGAGAATCGATGTCTTCCGTGGTCAGCAGCACCTGCGTGTCAGGGTGGATGACCTCGACCATGTAGGGCTCATCCTGGACTGGGAAGCTGGTCGGCAGGTTGTAGGTCAACGGGTGATTGTGGTCCTGGACCTTGACCTCCATCTCGCGGATCGGCGGATGAGTCATGAAGAACCCGCCCAGCGCCTCGTGGTAATCCATCTTTACCAGCCGACGGCGACCATCTTCGCGACCAATCCGCTCCGCCTTCCCACCCGACGATCCGTGCAGCGCCAGCCAGCGACCGCCGTCGCCGACCCAGTCACGGATCACGCCGGTCTGGTACTCGTCGGCGAACGGTCCGGCCACGTAACAGATCAGCAGATGCGCATCACGGATCCACTTGTGGCAGTCGGTGAAGTCGCTGCTGACGGTCGTGTGGACATCCTCGTTCGACTGCAACGCCATCAGAATGCGCATCCGCGCATAGTCAATGTCATGCCCCGCATGCTTGCCCGGAGGAAATCCCCCAGCAACGACATGGACGCGAATTGGTGTACTCATCGGACGCTCCCTCAATCAACTCAACCTGCTGCGATGCTAGCCGGTTGCACTGCTCCTCTCCCTTGCGGAGATTGATGCATCACTCACTTTCCCGTCCCCGCCCCCGAGCGGGGGCCCGCTTTGGCCCGCACACCGCAGCACCGACTCGCTCCAGATGAACAGATGCAGGCCATCAGGACTTACCCTGCGCGCAAATCAGAAATCCAGGGAGCACACACCATGGAACCACTGCAACCGATGGCCGAAGCGATCGCCGGACTGCTCCGCGAGCGGGGCGAAACCGTCGCCATTTGCGAGACCACCGCCGGCGGCCTCGTCTCCGCCGCACTGCTCTCGATCCCCGGCGCTTCGCGCTACTACGCCGGCGCCGCCGTCACCTACACCGGAGTCGCACGCTCTGCCTTCACCGGGATCAGTCTCGACGACTACCCCGGAGTCCGCTCGAGCAGCGAACCCTACGCCAGGATCATCGCCGAGACCATCCGCGAACGCCTCGACGCAACCTGGGGCATCGGAGAAACCGGCGCCGCCGGCCCCGGAGGTAACGTCTACGGAGACGCCTCAGGCCACACATGCATCGCCATCGCCGGCCCGACCGAATACGTCGAGACGCTAGAAACCGGTCTCGAAGACCGGGAGGAAAACATGTGGCTCTTCACCAAGCGAACGCTCGAGGTGTTCGAGTCAGTCCTGCGAGGAGCATCCGACTAGCGCACGGAGATTCCAGTCCCCGCCTGACGCGGGGACCCGCTCTGGCGGGCAGACGCCGAAAAGAACTTGTCCCCGCGTGAAGGAGGCCTTTGATTAATTTGCTCCCCCTC
Source organism: Dehalococcoidia bacterium (assembly GCA_964291525.2). Lineage (GTDB taxonomy): Bacteria > Chloroflexota > Dehalococcoidia > Bin125 > Bin125 > Bin125. The sequence continues at coordinate 139,449 of OZ219765.1, forward strand.
GCAGGGGGAGCTGTCGCGGAGCGACTGAAGGGGTCCTGCCGGCGCGGGTACCAGATGGAACTTGGTGGAGCAGGACCCCCTCCGCCTTCGGCACCTCCCCCTGCAGGGGGAGGAAAGGGATTATGCAAAGGTCTCCGTGAAGCGGGGACTGGAGCAGAAATCCTACCGAGACCCAGGCACAATCCCACGCACCGATGTCTCAATGCTGAACAGGCTGGTCCCTGCCGTCATGAACAGCGTCGAGAAGTCGTCACCGCCAAACGTCAGATTCGCCGCGTGTTCGTCCATCTCAAAGACACCCAGATACGTCCCATCTGCCGCGTGCGCCGAGACGCCACCCGCGCCCGTCGTCCACAACCGACCATCGCTATCGACCTTCATCCCGTCCGGCGCGCCAAGGCGGTCGTCATTCGACTGGTCGACGAACAGGATGCGGTCGCCAAGTGTGAGGTCGGCATTGACCTCGTAACGCCAGATCAGACCCTCCTGCGAGTCTCCGATGTAAAGCTGGGACTCGTCGGGCGTGAAGGCGAGCCCGTTGGGGTTGGAAAAGCCGCTCGGCGCGACCAAACTGAGCGATCCATCCCGGTCGATCCGGTAGACGCCGCGAAAGTCGAGCTCCGCCTGCTGACCCTCCTGACCAAATCGCGGCGTGCGACCAGAATCGATGCCATAGGCCGGATCAGTGAAGAAGATCGCGCCGGAAGAGTGGATGACGAGGTCGTTCGGGCTGTTGAGCTGCTTGCCGTCCCAGGAATCGGCCAGCGAGGTTTCGCTGCCGGGCGAGCCATACGGCGCACGCGACACGCGCCGTCCGCCATGCTCGCAAGCCAGCAGATTGCCGTCGGCGTCGAGCGTCAGTCCGTTCGACCATCCTGAGGGCTCGCGGTAGACCGCCGCTTCGGTGTCTCCAGGACGCCAGATGTGCTGTCGGTTGCCGGGAATGTCGCTGAACACCAGCGCCCCACCTGCCGCAATGTCCGCAGCAATCCAGATTGGTCCCTCGATGAAGCCGAACCCGCCACAGAGCCTGGTTTCCTCGCCGACCAGCAAGCCGGAGATACCGTTGTCGTCTTCGATGCGCATCGTCAAATCCTGATCTAGTCCTCGTTCTCAGGGATGGTAGCCGCAGGGGCAGGACGGGCGGGCAATCGATCGGTAGCGTTCCAGATTCGATTCATGATCGGCCGGCCCTCGCCCGCCGGATCGACGAACTCAGGCCGATAGAACCAGGGCAACTGAGCCGAGTGCGCGCGAATCACGACCGGACGGATCCTGTATCCCAGTAGCCGGTCCCTGGTGAATCCCAACTCCATCAACATCCCCTGCGTTGTCTCGATCGACCAGTTCTGATCGAAGACAAAGTTGCCGAACGAGTACGCCACGAGCTGGTCGCCGAACTGTTCGATCGCCTGGACCCAATGGGGGTGGTTGCCTAACAGGAAGGTCGCGCCCGCCTCCATCGCGACCCCGGCCAGATCTCGCTGATATGCGACGGGATCGGCGACGTACTCAACGCCCCAGTTGGCTCCGACCAGCACATGATCGGCGAGTCTGCTCGCTGCGTTGACATCCCGGCGGACAAACTCCGTCACCAGCGGCGCTGTGCCGGGTTGATCCTCCTCGGCGTGGTACCAGGGCGCGATGATGTCGTAGCCCAGAAAGGCAAACGTCACATCGCCCTGCTCGGTGCGAATGTCCACCAGCGCCGGCTCACGCGCAGCCTGCAGATGTTCGCCGGCTCCTGCGGTCACGATCCCCAGTTCATGCAGGCGGTCGAGCGTTTCATAGAGCGCCGCCACGCCCGAGCAGCCAGCCCAGCAGTCCATCATGTGATTGCCGATCGTCAGCACGACGTCGATCCCGGCATTGGCAATTGCCGGGGCAGCCCGGTGACTGCCGGTGAAGACCACGGTCTCGACGCACGGTGTCGGATCCTGAGTCTCAATCAGCGGATGCTCCAGCGGTGCGACCGCAACATCGGCATCAACCAGCACATCGCGGACGCCGTAGAACATCACCTCATAGTCGTTGAGTGTTGCCATCACGTGATTCGCACAGCGCACCGGGATCAACTCTCCGGTTATGGCCATGCCGACAGGATCAAACCGATCGGCCACCTGAGTTCGCCGCTCCGCAAGGCGTGCGATCGCCTCCTGCGCCGTCCGTGCGCGCACCCAGCGCACCTGACGCAACGGAGACTGTCGCGCCGGGTCCTGGTAGGGATCGTGCCCATTGACCGTCAATGCCAACACGCCGACCTCGAGCCGTTCCGGCTCAATCAGCGCGAACGCCCCTGGAGCATTTGCCACTCGCTCTATCAAGTCATCCTCAGGTACGAATTCCACCGCGAGCTCGACAAATGGGATGCCAAGCGCCTCAGCAATCGCGCCTGCCTGCGAGATCGGCAGGCTGACCGTGATCGGTTGCTCGCTGCCGCCCAGCTCGGACCAATCCAGCACCTCACCGCGTAGCACCCGCCGCACTTCTCCGAAGCTCAGATCGAGCACATCACGTCGTTGATCGGTAATCGCCGCCCATCGCCCGACGACGAGCATGCGAGCGCAAGGCATCGGCTCGACCGAGATCAGACGCGTCGCTACAGACTCCTCTTCAACACAATCCAGGGGACTGGGAGTCGTGAATACAGAAGCGACGTCTGCCGTGGCCATCTCCTCCAGCCCTGCACCCAGCCCAGACGCCTGGCCAACAACCACAGCGAACAGCGACGCGGCGAAGACGACCAGTAGCCGTCGAATCATGTTCTTCGCAGATCGACCAGGTAGAAGACCTCGCCGCCAGCGGCCCCGTTGACGGCTCAGAAACACACGCATTTGACCGTCTCCGGCCACTCCTGCACGACAGACTAACCGGGACCGAACCTGTCTCGGTCATCGCACAGCCATGCAGCACATCACAGCCGATCCCTGGCGAGATGCGGCGCCAGCGCTGGCATGTGCGAGAACACATCAGTTCATAAGACCGTTATACTATTGATTATGACAAGTCATTACTCTTACCCAATCCCGGTTGGCCTTAGTCGGTGCGTCCGGCAACTCGGCAAGCAAATCGGTTGGCAAGGCTGACCATGCTTGCCGGAGCAATCGCGCTGGCCGGACTGGTCCTCATGCTGAATTGGAATCTGCCGGTCAGCTCTCCACCTGCCGACCTCCTGCCTCCAGATACTCCCGTCGTCCGACCGCTGCACGAGGGCATCGTCGAGCTCGACTGGAACGACGTCGCAGGCGCCGACCGCTACTCGATCCAGGTCTGGCGTCCGACCGGTTGGACCGATACTGGCGATCCTCAACTGGGGATCAACGAATCGCAACACGGATCGCGCGCGATTCTCGCCAACATGCCCAATGGCACCACGTTCGACACGTTCCGCGTCCGAGCCGGCATCTGCGGTCGCTGGTCGGAGTGGTCTCAGGCAGGCCGCCATCTATCGAGCTACGGCATGGACTGGCAGGGATACCCAAAGCCGACCAACGAAGCCGCAGGGGTTGCGGCGATCGACTCCAGGGTGATCTGGTCTGGCCATCTCTCGGTGGGAACGACCCAACGCCAACCGCACGACATGGGCTACTCGTCCGACGACAGCATCGGCTGGCTGGCGCCGAATGAATTCACACTCGAGGGTGTGCGCTACCGAGTCCTGCGCGCGCTGCAGCGCGAAGAAGGGTTCTTCGTCGACCTGCAGGGAGAGGCCCCGTCGAGCTTCGAGTTCAGGTTGAACGTGGAGAACGCGCAGGGTGAGCGAATCGCCAACCTGTCGTCGTGCGACAGCATCCGCGTGCGAGGCTCATCCGGCGAGCGGCTCCTCTGGCTCGGTGCAGATACGTCGTGGAAAGCGGGCTCGCTGGCCAGGTTGAGCATCAGCCGCGAGCAGCCGATTTCGAGCACGCGGGCCGACACGCTGCTCTGGCCGACGCCCAGATTGAGCGCCGATTTCGAGCACGTGCCCAAACAGCACACAGGCGACGAGTTCTCTATCAACGTCCGTTTCAGCGAACCGGTCAGCTTTAGCGCCGACTCGATTGGCGTCACGTCCGGAGCCGTGACCTCAGTGACGCCGGTTGACGGCCAGCCGAACACCTGGCAGGTCAGGATCACGCCCGACAGTCGGCGCAGTGTCCGCATCCGCCTGTTAGGCGCGACGACCTGCGCCGATCCCGCCGCCATTTGCACGCAGCAACACGTGCGGCTGTCTGACCCGATTGAATCGACCATCCTCGGTCCACCGATCATGGCGCGCTTCCTCGAGGTGCCCGAACATCACAGCGGCCTCGAGCAGGTCACATTCATGGTTGAATTCAGCGAGCCGCTGTTGACCAGCACGAGAGACCTCGGTGATCGAGCGTTCGACACAGTCGGCAGTCAGATTACGACGATCCGTCGCGTCGACAGCCGCAAGGATCTCTGGGAAGTCACCGCGGTTGCCGATTCCGCCGATCCACTGCAAATCAACCTAGATCCGTCAGTCGTCTGTCGAGGTTCACTCAGCGGCTGCACCGACGACCTGTTGCGCATCGCACAACCACAAGCACTGACAATTCCGCCAGCCAAACTACATCTGACCTTCGACGATGGCCCGCACCCGCTCTATACGCCGCAAATCCTCGACATCCTTGCTCACTACAACGCAAAAGCCACGTTCTTTGTGATCGGCCAGCTCGCCGCGTACTACCCAGACCTGATCAAACGCATCATCGACGAAGGACACACGCTGGCCAACCACACGTGGAATCACGACATGCTGCCCACTCTGACGCCGGAAAAGATGCAGGAAACCATCAGCCGCACTCGGGCAGTGCTCGGCGAACACCACAAGCCGTGTCTGAGACCGCCGAACTACAGCATCGATCGCGACTCGGCTCAACGCCTGGCAGCCATGGGCATCAGGTTGGTCATGGGTACCGTGCGCTCCGGAGACTGGAGCCAGCCCGGCGTCGATGTGATCGTCTGGCGAATCCTCCAGGGCGCAGCGCCCGACGCCGTCGTCGTCCTGCACGACGGCGGAGGCGACCGCAGCCAGACCGTCGAAGCCCTGCGCTCGGCCCTCTATGAGCTACGAAACCACAACTACTCCTACGAACCAGTCTGCGAATAGGCGCGCCTGTGAGTCATTCGCGCGATTCTGCCCCCCCTTCTCTCCCTGCTGCGGAAGACTTTTGCATAACCCCTCAACCGCCCCCGCCTCCGAGCGGGGGCCTGCTCCTTCCCTGGCTTCTTACCGGCGGCCATATTGTCGCCGGTATCTGGTCAACCGGGACCTATCCGAGCAGCCTGGGCTATGCCAAAGCGGGTCCCCGCTCGGGGGCGGGGACGGGAAACTGAGTTATGCAGAGGTCTCCTGCGGGGGAGAAACCGGGGGGCAGAACGCGGGCACAACGATCAGCAGCTAACGAGACTTCGTCGCCTGGGGCCTTGTAATCGAGTTCAATGTGATCGCAACCGCCGCCTGCTCCCGACCATGCTGCCGACGCCAGACCATTGCGAAGACGCCTCCGGCGATCAGGAAAATCAGCAACAATGAGCCGAACGACGCCTGAAAGCCGACCATATCTGCAACGCTGCCTGCGATCGGCATGATGATCGCGATCATCAATGCAGTCGAGAGTTGGAACATCGACAGCACCGTCGCTCGCTGGTCTGATGGAATGCGGCGATTGATGTAACCAGTCGCGATTGGACGGGTCATGCCCCGGATTGCTGCCAGCATTCCAAATCCAACCACGACCCAGAGTGAATTCCAGAGTGTTGGCACGAGGAACAGGATCGCTCCCGCGAAGAGCAGAACCATGAGCGAGCGCCGTTCGCCAAATCGGCTCGCCACCCAGGCTGCCAGCAGCGAGCCCACAACCATCCCGGCGACCGGCGACATCAGCATGCCCGAGTATGTGAATCCGGTCGTCACGCCAGCAGACGGGTCAACGCCGTGCTGCACGACGAAGGGTTGCAACAGGAACTCGGTAATCGTGATCACCGCCACAATCACCGTGCCAAACAGGATGTACCAGAACAGCGTCTTGCGTCTCCAAACCACCATGACGCCTGAAAGCATGTTGGCCAGCAATCCGCTCCGGGTTGCACCGGTCTGACCAGTTTGGCCGGACTGGTTGCCTGTCCCATTCTCCCCAGCCTCGCTGGCTTGCAGCGAGGAAATCTCCGCCTCGCTACGAGGCGGTTCACGTAGCAACAGGGCGATACAACCCGCGAGTCCCATCGCGATCGCGCCCAGAAGAATCGTGACCGAATAGCCAACCAATGCGACCAGCGGCCCACCCAGCAACGTGGCGATTAGCATCGCGCCAAAGGCCATGGCGTCAGAGCGTCCGATGTGTTTCTCGTAATCTCTGGTGCGGCCGGTCTGACGCAACGTGTCATAGATCAGCGCATGTCCAGCGCCGGAATACAACGTGATAGCAATCGCAACCATGGCATAGGCGGCCAACAGTACAACGTAGGTTGAACTAAACGCAAAGACGACCGATCCCAGGCAGAAACACGCGCCGCCCATCACCAGCGACGTACGACGCCCCCAGCGGTCGGCCACTGCGCCTGTCGGCACTTCGGCCAGTACGACCGTCAGCCAGAACAGCGACTCGATCGTCGAAATCTGGGTCAGGCTCATGCCCCGGAACTCCTGCAGATAGATCACCCAGATCGGCATCCAGATCAGAAAGCCACTGACGCCATGGAACAGGTAATAGACGGGAATATTCCGGGCAAAGCGTCGGCGGATCTGGTGGAGGTCCTCTAGGCCGGCCGCAGCGCCGTTCGAAGCAATCGCCATATCGATTCGAGTCTACGCTGTGCTAGGAATCGCCCTGTCAGGCGCGCGCACCACATTCCGTCATACCCTTGCACAACATTCCGTCATACCCGCGCTTGCCGCGGGTATCTCGCATCGACACAAACGGACGTCTGCATTGCACGCAGCGAGATTGCCGCGACGGTGCGCGGCAATGACGGATGGAGGGAGCTGCTGAACAGCCTGCCCCCGGCTTGAACGGGGCTCGAGGGAGCCCAGCTACCTACTGGTGGGTCCAGATGAATTCCATCTACCATCTGGCCCCGCCGAGCGAGAACTCTCTAAGCCCGATCAGAGCTGAACCGATCCCGATCAGGTATCGCGTTTCCGCGAGTCAGCGGGGGCAGACCGAGCATGTGGCGGGAACCTGCGTCCCAGTTGAAATCGAGCCCGGCGTTGTGTCGGCGAGCGACCTGCAAATCTCGGAAGCGGCGCTCGAGCGTCCAGCGCTTATGAATCGCGTTGGTGCCGGCGGCCGGAAAGAGCATCTCGACCGCTTCCGTCGCCGCATGGACGGCATTCACATTGGCCAGACGCCATTGCGCGACGGCATCAAGGTCCGGGTCGCCGGCAACGACCGACTCCCAGGCCCGAGAGCCCATCTCGCGAACATACGAACGCGCCGAGCCCACCCGAGCCTGCGCCCGGCCCACCGCGACGCGGAAGTGCTCGCGGTCGGCAAGCGAGCGCGAGTCGCTCTTGCTATCGACCTGCTTGGCAAATCGGACGACTTCATCGATCGCACCCTGAGCGGCGCCGACCGCCTGCCCACCGTTCTGCAGCCAACTGGCGATCCCACCGTCGGGAATACGCCAGTTCGGACCAGGAGCGACCGGCCTCGATCCAAACTTCATCGTCCGCTGATCGGAAGCAAAGACGTTCTCGTTGCGATAGTCGTGCGAGCCGGTACCACGCAGCCCCATGGTGTCCCAGGTGCGTAGGATTTCACCCTGCCCTGGGTCAACGAACGACATGTACTGGTCGCTCGGATTCGCCTCATCTTTGAATGCAATCACGACATGCGTCGCGTGATCGATCCCGCTCGCGAAGGTCGATATCCCGTTGACCAACCATCCGCCTGCTACTCGAGTGCCCAGATTGGTGGGACGGCTCGATCCGGCAATCCGGCAGCGCGGGCCGCCTGGCTCGTCTGAACCAATCATCTCGCGCAAGTGCTCGGTCTCCAGGAATCCGCTGACGAGCGAGAGTTCAGACGCCAACATCACGACCCAGCCGGTCGAGGGATCAGCGGCAGCCAGCGCCTCGATCGCATGGAACACGACCAACGGCGGGACTTCCTCACCACCCGCGGCCTTCGGGATGAACAGCCGATAGAGTCCGGCCTCGGTAATCGTCTCAATCAAGTCGGGCGGCGGACTGCCGTTGGCCTCGGTTTCGTCCGCGCGCGCAGCGATCTCCGGCTGCAGCGCTCTGGCGCGCTCGACCATCGGGTGCTCGGCGGGATCAACGTGCATGGAAACAGGCTAAGGCTTGAGCGCTGCGAAGGAGGCGCAGCAGACCCAATGCTCGGTGTGGAGCTGCTCCAACCCCCGTCGGATGTAGTCCTCTAGCCTTAACGTCAGTTCGCTAAATTTCGCGGTGGCGAATGGTTACAGGAAGCCAAGAGGGAACACCATGTCGAGACACTGGACACAACTCCGTCGGTCACGGTTGAGCAGGCGCTCGCTGCTCCGAGCCTCGGCGAGAGCCGGCGTCGGCGCAGCCGGCCTCGCGCTGGTCGGTTGCGGCGACGACGACGATGATCAGCCGCAGGCGGTCGCCCAGCAGCAACAGCAAGAACAGCAGGACCAGCCGCAAGCTCAGCAGCAGGATCAAGATCAGCCGCAGGCTCAACAGCAGTCGATGCAGGATGACCAGGATCAGCAGGCTGATGCGCAAGCACAGCAAACCGAACAGCAGGAGCAGACCGTCGCCGACGCACAAGCTCAGCAAGAAGAGCAACAGGCGATGGCCGATGACAACATCGACTACAACGCCACCGCGATCGGCGCGTACGGCGCGTTCCCGCAGATCCTCGACCAGGGCAGCGCACTCGCGCGCGGCGGACAGTCAGCGTCCAACAACTATCACTTCGGAGCGGTCTTCCCGCTCGATCCGTTCGGCAGCGCGGTTCCTGGCGGCCTGGCGGAGTGGGAGTTCATCGGTTCAGAGGCGCTGGTTGTGACCATGAACCCGGGTCGTACGTTCCATGACGGCACGCCGGTAACAGCGGAGGACGTCAAGTTCACCATCGACCGTCTCACTGGCAAGGCGGAGTACAACCCCGAGTACAACTCGGCCTGGACAGGTGAGCTCAGTTGGACCGGTGACAACGAACTGGTTGACGAGAACACGCTGCGCATCGAGCAGGCAGCGCCGAGCGTCGACGCCGCCAACAGTCTCGCGCTCGGTGGCTTCCCGATGTTCCCCAAGGCGTACCTCGAGGAAGTCGGCGACGACGGCTATGGTCAGTTCCCGATTGCGACCGGCTCGCTTAAGTTCGTCGAGTGGTCGCCCGATGAGTACATCAAGAGTGTCCGCAACGACGATTACTTCAACGACCGCAGCTACGAATACGCCCCGCGCCTCCCGTATCTGGCAGGCTACGAGGCTCGGTTGATCCCGGAAATTGGCGCTCGCGTGTCGGCACTGGAGGCTGGTGAGGTCGACCTGGCCAACTCGATTCCGCCTGATCTGGCAGTGCCCCTGGGCGAAAGTGGCGACTACAACGTCTTCTACCACCCAGCGCAGCGAGGTCTGCACATCAAACTGCCGATGACGATCGAGGAAGACCCATACAACCCCGGTCAGCCGAACCCGTGGCGCGACCGACGCGTGCGCATTGCAGCCAACCTCGCCGTTGATGTCGACGCGATTACCGAGAACATCATGACCGGTCGCGAGAACTACACGTACACGCTCTCGTCGGGTCAGTTCGGATTCCCCGAGGACCTGCCAGAGCAGCGTTGGGGGTACGACCCTGAGGAAGCGAAGCGGTTGCTCGCTGAGGCTGGGTATGAGGACGGCGTCGAGACTGATCTGATCTATCTCGCCGGCCTCTACACCAACGACCAACTCTTCATGGAAGCGATCGCCGCAATGCTGCGTGAGGTTGGCTTTATCGTCAATCTGATTCCCGAGGACATCTCCAAGTTCCTCGGCGAGGCGCGCAACAAGGAACTGACCGCTCCATACCTGTTCCCGCAATCTGCTGGATTCACCTCGATCGGTTCGATGGCGATCTCGGTCGACTCGGCGGCGACGTATGAGCATCGCGTCGAGGTGCTCAGCGATGAGCGCGCCGAGGTCGACCGGCTGATCGCCGCAGCCAAGACCGAGTTCGACACGACCAAACGCCAGCAGCTGCTCAGCGACCTGGTCCGCATCCACTACCTCGAGGCGTCGTGGATCTTCCTCTTCGAGCTGGTCCAGACCCACGTCGCCGCCTCGCGACTGCATTGGGACCCCTACTTCCTGCAGCCGCCGTCGGTCGAGCTCTGGAACCTGAAGTCAATGAAGACCTAGGAGCCGGATCGCAGGTAGCGACGCAACGCGGCCAGAACGCGGAAAGAGGGCAAGCCATGGCTTCGCACCTGATTCCGCGAGTGCTGCAGTCGATTGCAGTTGTCTTCGTCGTTGTCTCGCTCGTATTCGTCGGCAGCCGACTGATCGGCGATCCAATCGAGGCGTACTCGGCACGCAACGCGACCCCGGAGGCGATCGAGGCCGCCCGCGACCGGCTGGGATTGCTCGATCCGATGATCGTCCAGTACGGCAACTTCCTCTGGGGAGTATTGCGCCTCGACTTCGGTGATTCGATCTTCTCCGAGCAACCAGCCTGGGACGAGGTGTCGTCACGCCTGTGGGCGACGGTCCAGCTCAGCCTGGCCGCGTTCGTCCTCATCCTGGCGATTGGTGTACCGATTGGAGTGCTCGCCGCGCTCAGGCGTGGATCGGTACCCGACTTGATAGCCCGCCTGATCGCCCTGGTCGGCCAGGCGATGCCCAACTTCTGGCTGGGCCTGCTGCTGATCTTCATCTTCGCGGTGCAGCTCGGCTGGCTGCCAACGAGCGGTCGCGGCGGCTTTGAGAACCTGATTATGCCGGCAATCACGCTGGCTGGATTCGGAGCCGCCGCAGCGATGCGGCTGACCCGTTCGGGCATGCTCGAGGTGCTCAGCAACGACTACATCCGCACGGCCCGGGCCAAGGGACTGGCCGACCGCACCGTGATCTTGCGTCACGCGATGCGCAACGCGCTGCTCGGCCTGATCACCGTGCTCGGCATCATGCTGGCGCAACTCCTGGCCGGCTCGATCATTGTCGAAGTCGTCTTCGCCTGGCCCGGCGTCGGTCGCCTGATCTTCCGCTCAATCACCCTGCGCGACTTCCCCGTCATCCAGGTGGGTGTGCTCGTGATCGCCGTGTGGTTCGTCGCGATCAACATCCTCGTCGACATCTCCTACAACTTCCTCGACCCCCGAATCCGAGTGGGCGGCGCGACATGAGCGCGCAGGGCGTCCCTGTAGACGATGCGTTCGGCGGTCTGCTCGCCCGACAGCGACGCTGGACTCGGCGATTGCCTCGCGGCTGGCCGCTGCTGACGGTCTATCTCGTCCTGATTGGCATCTTCGTCATCGCCGGCATCTTTGCCGACTTGATCGCGCCGCACGATCCGACCGACCAGAACCTGATCAGCCGCCTACAGGGACCGGTCTGGCAGGAGGATGGCGCCTCCGAACACTTCCTCGGCACCGACGGACTCGGGCGCGACACGCTCAGCCGCCTGATCAAGGGCAGTCAGACGTCGCTCCTGGTGATCGCCACGGTGATTCCCGGGTCGTTGATCCTCGGCACCGCTGCTGGACTGCTGGCCGGCTGGCGGCGCGGGGCGTTCGATTCGTTTGCGATGCGGCTGGTGGAAGTGCAACTCGCATTTCCGGCGCTGCTGTTCGCCTTGCTGATTGCAGCGATGCTCGGGCCGTCGTTGAGAAACGTGATTGTCATCCTGATCGTGTTCCTCTGGGCGCCATACGCCCGCCTGGTGCGGGCCGAGGTGCTCAGTCTGCGAGAACGGGAGTTTGTCGTCGCCGCCCGAACGCTCGGCGCGACCGACCTACGTGTCATGGTCCAGCACTTGCTACCAAACGTGGTCAACTCGGTCGTGATTCTCGCAACCCTGAACGTGTCGACGGTGATCATCGCCGAGGCGTCGCTGTCGTTCCTTGGAGCAGGCGCAGGACCGGAAACGATCTCCTGGGGCAAGATGGTCGCCGAGGGTCGTGACCTGCTCAAGATCCGCTTCTGGCTGACCGGCTTTCCAGGAATCACGATCATGATCGTCGCCCTGGTTGGAAACCTGCTCGGAGACTGGCTGCGCGACTTCCTCGATCCCCAACTGCGCAACATCCAGTAACTGCCGCGGTTGGGACGCGGTTCTGCCGCGAGGCGCTCGCTACCGACTCCTTACGTTGAGGGAGGCCTTTGCATAATCCTGTTTCCGGTCGTTCTGAGCTCCTGTAGGGGCGACCCTTGTGGTCGCCCGCGTTGGCGATTGCAAGGCTGACCAGATACGAGCTAGAAGGCGGGCGACCACAAGGGTCGCCCCTACAACTCGTCCGCCGACCTATGCACAGGCACGTTGAGGCGGGCATAGACTCGAACCCAGAGACCTGTTGGTTCGCCGGGAGTGTTCGACTTGCCGCCTGAGTTCGTCTTCAACTGGCTACACGAGTCCGTCATTGGAATTGAGGTCTGGCAGTTCGTCGGACTGGGCGTGATGGCGATGATCATCATCGTCGCGCGGTTTGCGATTGTCTGGTCGCTCAACGTGGCCATCATGCGACGTACGGTTCCCGAGCGTCATGAGTTCTGGCGATTTGAGCTCAGTCGACTGCAGCGTCCGCTGCTACTGATGCTGGGCGCTGTGACGCTGGCGATCGGCTTTCCCGTGCTCGACTTCGATTCCGATGTCGAGAATGTCGTCGCGATCTTCGCCAACTTCGCCTCGACCTTCGCCGGCGTACTGGTCGGCTTCCGCCTGGTCGACGCGGCCGCCGACTATTGGCGCGAGATTGCACAGGAGACCGAATCCAAGCTCGACGATCAGTTGGTCCCGCTGGCGCGAACGACGGGTAAGATCTTCGTCGGCGCGATCGGCGCGATCTTCGTGCTGCAGAACCTCGACATCAACATTACGTCGCTGGTCGCGGGGCTCGGCATCGGTGGCGTGGCCGTCGCGCTGGCGTCGCAGGACACGCTGAAGAACTTGCTGGGTGGCGCGACCATCCTGGCCGACAAGCCCTTCCAGGTTGGCGATTGGGTGATCGTCGGCGACATTGAAGGCACGGTCGAGCAGGTCGGCTTCCGCTCGACCCGGGTGCGCACATTTGCCGACTCGTTGATCACCGTACCCAACGCGCGGATGACCGACACCGCGGTCAACAACATGGGACAGCGCACCTGGCGGCGGTACTACACGACCGTCGGGCTTGCGTATCACACCGACCCCGACCGGATCCAGGCGTTCGTCGAGGGCGTGCGGGCGATCGTGCGCTCGAACTCCAACATGCGGCATGACTATTACATCGTCGAGCTGCACAGTTTCGGCGACTCGGGTCTGAACATCATGGTTTACACGTTCATCGGTGCGTCGACCTGGAACGAGGAGCTGCGCACCAGGCACGTGTTCAACATCGACATCATCCGTCTGGCGCAGGAGCTGCAAGTCGAGTTCGCCTTCCCCACGCAGACGCTGCACATCGCCAGCCAGCACCAGGGTCCCGAGCAGATTCCTCCACCCAGAGATCGAGACGACCTGAGCAGCACCATCGAAGACTTCGCCCCCAAGGGATCAGCCGGCCAACGCCAGGACAACCCAATCACCGGAGGCTACGACAACGGCTAGCGCGGGCATGACAGAGGAAGTGGCGAAAAAAGCGAAATCGTTCAGTCCCCTCACCAGCCGCTCAACGTGGTGGGCCCTCGAAGACCGTATTGCGAACTTTTTCTTGGGTAGTGGCCCTGTGAAAGCCCACATAGCTCTGTGCAATCAGTTCAGCCGCCTTTCCGTTCGAGTCCAAGACGAAGGCTGAGCCGATCGACGATGAGCATCAGGAGTCTATCAATGCTTGTGCTGCCTTGCCGCAATAGTGAAGCGACCGCCGGCAACTAGCCCACCCAACGCCGGCCTCTACCTGCGAACATCCTGCGGCCACCACTGGCGACGCGGACTCAGACATGGCCTGCTCGAGTTTGGCGGCGTTGCCCTGTCTCGGCGGACGTCGCATCGATTGCGGCACCTCTTGGAAGGCTCTTCAAGCCTGACACCGTCAGCGACATCCGCGCTCGCCAACTGCCCTCCCCTGGATAGCGGTATCCGGGATTGGTCAGCGCACTCAAGACCGCTGAACTTCCCTCTGTGACGGACTTTGGAAACCTCAGGATCTATTGAATTCAGGTTTGGCGAATCGGAGCGCTCGTTTCGCGAAGCCAACTAACTCCGTGCGACTTTCTAGGCTCCCGTTGTGATGGAACGTGGTAGCAAAGTCATTGAGTTTCTCCAGTTCTTCTAACCTTTCACTTGACATGACCTCTATCCCTTCGGCCGCGGACTTCCGGCATGAGCCAATAAACTGCCCAAGCATCTGTGTCTCAACAAACTCCGCCGGTAAGGTGATCCGCAAGAAGTGCTCGAGATGAGGTCGAATCTCCCGAACCACATCCGAGGGATTGTCGTCTGCGCCGTCAATGAACGCGACGAGACGGTTGTGTCGCTTCAGGTGATCGTCCTGTAGATCCGCCTCTATGTCCCAGCCCGCGTTATGTGAGACACCGGCACGGTCCGCTATCTGCAGATACGAAGTCGCCACACCGTGAGTAAAGCCAGCGATCTTGTCGAGGAACTGTTTGCTGTGCGAGAGAACGATCACTTGATCGATACGTTTGGCCAGGGAGCCAATCGCTTGTGCTGTCGCCTTGGTTCGATTCTCATCCAAACTGGATGCTGGGTCGTCAATCACTGCCACAACGCCCTCTGCTTTCGCAGCACGATCAACGCCCGCGAAGTAGATTGCCGAGGCCAGTGTCCTCCGGTCGCCGGCGCTTAAGGTGTTTCTGAACTGCTGAGGGGCTTCTTCATGAACTCGCCGGTTGTTGGTCTGAAGAGGTACTGCGATCTCCTCAATCACCAGGCTGAAGTCAGAACTGGTTCCGCTCCTTGTGTTGGTTGGCCTCAACTGATCAATCCTGAAGTCCGCATTGAATTCGTCCAAGTAACTGTTGAGCTGAATCGGAAACTCCTCGAATGCACGTTCCCGTTCTTCCTCAAGCTCTGCCCGAGCCTCTATGCGGTCGTTCTCGGTGGCTCCCTTCTTGGCCAGTTCAGCTATGTAATCGGAGCAGTGCTGGCCGATCTCTGCGGAGTGCCGTGACTTGGTTCGTTCGAGGCTGATCAATTCGTCGGCGAGTGACTGGCGATCTTGATCTCGCGCAACGTCCTTGAGTTCTTGTACCTTCTTGTTGATCTCGGCGATCTGCCTGTTGACCGCTTTCAGTGAGGACACATGCGCTGCAAGTTCAGCAGACTCTCGCTCCACATCTTCCGACAGCGCGATGTGATCGAGAGGCCGGCGCTGTTTTTCCTGTAGCTGCCGAACGATGGCTTCATCCAGCCTGGCCCAGCATCTGGCTATCGTGGTTGGGTCGAAATCGATCAACGGAAGCGAAGGGTCGAATCTTGCCCAGAAGGTGCGTCGCTGTTGAGCGACCCGGTCCGCATCCCCAAATGCAGTGACGACTAACGACCTGTTCCGCTCGGTGTGTCCACGCAGCGATTCATCAATGCTTGCGACCAATGAGCGATACGCCTCACTAAAGTACGCCTGATAGTGCTCGATCAGTTCGACGCCGGCGAGTGACCTTCCGCAATAGGGACAGATCGCTTGTTCGCTCGCTTCGGCCGACCCTGGTGGCGCAGCTCGTTCGGCTACCCATCGCTCGCCGCCCGCACCGAGGCTCCTGAAATGCTCCCGAACTTTGTTGAGGGCAGCTTCCTCAATCTTGGGGAGGGACTGCCCAAGGATAATGTTGAGTGGATCCAGGCTTATGGGTTCAATGTGGAGTGTTTCCAATAGCGGCGCTTTGGCTATTGCCTCTGCCTGATCTGCAGCCTGGAGCCTGCCCCGTGCAGCATCTATCTTCGCATCTATTTCTGGGTCTACTGGTATGTCGCAGAACATTTGAATATTCATGCCGCGCAACACGCCGGAGTCGATTCGCGATTCGATTTGCTTGAGTGTCCTATTGTGCTCTTCAACGACACTTGCAAGCTTGCGAACCTGGCGATCGAGCGCGACAGCCTTCGACCCGATGATCCACGTGTGCAGATTCTTCCGATGCTCGCTTTCCACCTCCAGACCGGAATGGACATTGTCGTCAACGAATTGGTCGTCGTAGACCACGATCCCGGATTCTTGCCGGTTCCAGGCACCTGCCTGGAAGACTGCGATGTTGCAGCAATCGATGACTACGTGAGGCTCCTTTACGGCTCCTAATCGCGTTCGCTCGATTATCGGTTCCGGATCACTTGCCGCTAGTGACCGGAAGACGGCCGCCAATGTCGACTTCCCTTTGGCGTTCTCGGCGTAGATCAGCGTGAGGTTTGCGAATGACAATGCACTTGGTGCATCTTCCTTGAACCGTCCTACACTCCGAATGTGTTTGATCGACTCAATCACGATGCACACTCCAACCGCTCTCCGGACGAGACTTCTGCTGGCTCCAGTCTCAAGCAACAGCTCATGCATTCTAGGGCCTGTTCATATTGAGTTGAGCATGTCGTAGATCAGGACGAGGTGGATGGCGGTGAGGAAGATGATGTCGAGTTTGTCGCAACGAGTGTCGATCCGGTGGAAGCGCTTGAGGCGGCAGAAGAAGCGTTCGAACTCGTTGCGGCGGCGGTAGACCTCACGGTCGTAGTCGTGCGGTGCGCGGCGATTGGAGCGGGGTGGGACGACTAGTTGGTAGCCGAGTTCGAGCGCTACGCGTCGAGTCGCGTCGTCCTCGTAGGCGCGGTCCATGACGAGATAGGGTTGATTGCTGGCCGGACCGAGACGGCGGAGCAGTTCGCGGCCACAGGGCGCGTCGTGGCGCTGACCAGGTGAGAAATCTATGATCAGCGGGATGCGGGCGCTGGCGTCCAACGCGTGCAGCTTCGTCGTCAGGCCGCCCCGAGAGCGGCCGATCGCCTGCCTGCCCCTGGCTTGAACAGGGGGCGCCCCCTGTTCGCCGCGCGCCGGTGCCATGCATGTGCAGGTGGATGATCGTACTGTCCAGCGACAGCGTGTCGGCGTCCAACTCGACCAGCAACTCCTGCTGCAACGCTTGCACCACACGCTCCAGTACACCGGCCTTCGCCCAGCGGTTGAGCCGCACATAGATGGTGTGCCAGTTGCCGAACTCGCGCGGCAGCCCGCGCCAGGTGCAGCCCTGATGGTAGACATACAGCCAGGCGTCGAGCACCTGGCGGTGGGGAATCTTGAGGTGATTTCCCGGCGGAGGCAGCAATCGCTCCAGTCGCGCGTACTGTGCATCGCTCAGCCTCGTCTGATACGTCATCTGGTCACCCGGGCCGCGCCGCCATCCATCCCCACTCTGACACATCTTCGCGCCAATGTGAACAGGCCCTAGTAGGAGACGCAAGCCCCGATAGGCTAGCAACTAGGAATCGTCGTCGACGATCTTGCCGTCGGCGTAGATGAAGTAGCCGGGAATCGTAATCCCGCTTGTGGCGTACACGTAGATGGTGAGTGTCTCGTCGCTCTCGACCTCGTTGTCGTCGATGATGGGCACGTCGACATCGAGGGTAGTATCCCCAGCGTTCAGCGTGAACTCTTTGTACTCATGGTTGAAGTCTTGTCCCATTGTCGCGCTCCTGCCAAACGCGCCGTAACGGAACTTAATGGTCTCCGGGTTCGCGTGCGAAAGCGTAACGGTGAAGATCAAGTGTCCGTCGCTTTCGTTGGCGGATGCATCGCTCACGGTCAGTGTCGGCGGGCCTGCCGGGGTGGGATCGTTATCCGATACCGCAACTGTTGCAGTACTGCTATTGCTGGAAACAGTGTAGCCCGTGCCGGTAGCGACGGTCGCGGTGACAGATCCATCCGCTTCGTCATTGCTATCGTTAGTTGTACTCACAGTGAAGGTCAGGCTGCCAGAGGTCGGAATGGTAACCGTCCGTGAGCCGGTAGTCGCACCAAAGTTCCCACTCTGTGAGATCGTGACGTTGACAGTGAGCGCCCAGGCCGGCGTAGGACTCGCCGTCACCGTGAAGCTCGCATCGCCGCCCTCGGTGATGCTTGAACCAACGGCAATGCTAATGGTCGGCGTCACCGCCGGAGGATCGTCGTCATCCGCCACAGCGACAGTTGCGGCGTTGCTCGTACCCGACACCGTGTAGCCGGTACCCGTTGACAGGGTCGCCGTGACTGAACCGTCGGGTTCGTCGGTGCTGTCGTTGGTGGTATTGACCGTGTAAGTCGCGCTGCCTGTGGTTGGGATCGTCACAGTGTCGGCGCCGGTGGTCGCTCCGAAGCTGCCGTTCTGCGAGACCGACAGGTTGATGGTCAACGCTGAAGTTGGATTCGGTGTCGCCGTCACGGTGAACGTAGCGTCGCTGCCTTCGGTGACATCGTTGCCCGCAACAATACTAATGACAGGCGTCGCCGCAGGCGGATCGTCGTCGTCCGATACAGCGACCGTTGCAGCGTTGCTCGTTGCCGACACCGTGTAGCCGGTGCCTGTTGACAGCGTCGCCGTGACTGAGCCGTCCGGCTCGTCGGTGCTGTCATTCGTCGTGCTGACCGTGAACGTTGCGCTGCCTGTGGTTGGGAGGGTCACAGTGTCGGCGCCGGTCGACGCTCCGAAGCTGCCGCTCTGCGAGACCGACAGGTTGATGGTCAACACTGAAGTTGGATTCGGTGTCGCCGTCACGGTGAATGTGGCGTCGCTGCCTTCGGTGACGTCGTTCCCAGCGACAATACTAATGTCAGGCGTCGCCGGCGGCGGATCGTCGTCGTCCCACACCACCACCGTTGCGGCGTTGCTCGTTCCCGAGACTGTGTAACCGGTACCGGTGGACAAGGTCGCCGTGACGGAACCGTCGGGTTCGTCGGTGTTGTCGTTGGTCGTATTGATCGTATATGTCGCGCTACCTGTGGTAAGAAGCGTCACGGTGTCGGCGCTGGTGGTCGCTCCGAAGCTGCCGCTCTGCGAGACCGTAAGGTTGACGGTGAGCGCGGTGGCAGGAGTAGGACTCGCGGACACCGTGAACGTGGCATCGCTACCCTCGGTGACATCGCTGCCTGCGGTGATCGTGATCACCGGATCATCTGGCGGCGGAGTGTCACACTGCGTCAGCGATTGTATTGTTCGCTTTACGCGGTCCCAACGCGTGCTGAGGATTGCTGCATCGGCCCGCGCTTGTGCTTCGGCAACGGTCATCGCCGTCTCGCCCGTGTCGACACCGAGCGCCGCTAGCACCCGATTCCAACGCAGCACCCGCGCCGTGTTGTCGGGGAAGGCGTCGCGCCAAACAGTCACTTCCGACACAGTGACAGCATCGGCAGGGGGCGTCGGAGTGCAAACATCATCATCCGAGATGGCGACGGTTGCTGTACTGGCCGATGATGACACCGAATAACCCGTACCACTACTGATGCCCGCCGTAACCGAACCATCGGGCTCGTCGTCGCTGTCGTCCGTGGTTGTTACCGTAAAGGTTTTGCTGCCTGAGGTTGGGATAGTGACGGTGCGTGTTCCCGTTGTGACGTAGTCGCCGCTCTGCGAGACGGCGATTGTTATATCCAAGTCTGCCGCAGGCGTTGGAGACGCGGTCAACGTGAATGATGCGGCTGTTCCCTCGGTGACGCCAGAGCCAGCGGCGATGCTGATCTCTGGAACATCGTCGTCCGATACTGCGACACTCGCAGCGCCAGCGCTGCTCGCCACCGTGTAGCCCGTACCTGCGGAAATGGTCGCGGAAACTGAACCATCCGCTTCGTCCGTTGTATCGTCCGTCGTGGAGACGGTGAGCGTGGCGCTGCCCGTCGTGGTGATAGTGACAGTGTGAGATCCGGTGGTGACGTAGTCGCCGCTTTGCGTGACATCGACCGTGACATCGAGATCGGCCGACGGTGCTGGCGTTGCAGTAATCGTGAACGTGGCGTCGGTACCCTCGGTGACGTCATTACCACCGGCGATACTGATCTCTGGATCAGGCGGTAGGGTGTCGCATTGTTCGATTGCTAGTAGCGTGCGAGCGACGCGGTCCCATCGACTGCCGAGGAGCGCGGTGGCTGCCCGTGTTTGGGCCTCTGCGTTGGTCATCGCCGACTCGCCGGTGTCGACTCCGAGCGCAGCCAGGACACGGTTCCAGCGCAGCACGCGTGCCGTGTTGTCGGGGAAAGCATCGCGCCAGGCGGTGACCTCGGCCACTGTGATGGCATCGTCGGGCAGGGTGCAGACTTGTTCCTGCTGCTGCTTCAGCGGCAGGTCGTCATCGTCAAAGACGGCCACGTTGGCCGCGCTGCTTGACGTGGACACCGTATAACCGGTGCCGCTGTCCACTGTGACGGTCACCGAACCATCGGGTTCGTCGTTGCTGTCGCCAATGGTGGATACAGCCAAGGTGTACGTACCGGTGGTCGGGATGGTTACCGCGCGGGCGCCGGTGGTTGCGCCGTAGTCGCCGGACTGGGATACGGTTACATTCACGGTTAGCGCCGCCGTTGGCTTGGGACTGGCGGTGAGGGTGAAGGTACCGTCGCTGCCCTCGGTTACGTCGCTGACGGCGGTAATGGACACCACCGGCGTTGTGGATGTAGTGTCGTTATCCGCCACGCTGACCGTGGCCGAGTTTCGGCTGATGGTGTAGCCCGGACCCGGAGCCAGGGTTACTGTCACCGACCCGTTGGCCTCGGCAACGCCGTCGTTGGTGGTGGCCACCGACAGGATACCGATACCGATTCCTGTGCCGTCATGGTCATGATCGTGGATTTTGACCTGCCGCGTTCCGACAGCGACGCCGAAGTCGCCGATCTGAGAGACGATCACGTTGACGGCCAGGGGATTCCCAAGGGTTTTTCCAAATGGGGCACTAGATGTCAACTTGAACCTGGTGTTGTCGCCCTCGGTGACCCCCGACCCGCCACTAATGCTGATCTTCGGGGTATCAAGCGATTTGGTATGCACGGTTAGTCGATAGCCGCCAACACTCTTGCGCCAATTAGTTTCTAATCGATAGCCGTTCCACTCAGCTGCGAACGGTCCCCCGGTTACCTCGACATAGTACGTGCCGCTTTCGGTGGGCCGGTGATACATGTAATGGTATAGGCGTTTGCGGATGAGCGTTCCGTCGCTGCTATACAACCCGAATATGCGAGGATTGTCCAGCGTTCCCTTGCCAACGGCGGCGCTGCTGAGGGTGAAGCGGTAAGCGTTGCCGGCCTGCAGCGGGACCGCAATCCAGTCCCGATCCTGGAGCCAGTCCACGTTGCCGGTCGCCGGAGTGCCGGCGTCCAATAGACCATCCTCCAAATCATCTTCAAAGTCCTCCCAGTCCACGCTGCTGGCAACCGGACTGCCGGGGACCGCCATGGCGGAGGTGGTCGCGTCGGCCGGGTAGTCGTCCTGGACAGTGGACGACTTCAGGCTCACGGTATAGGGTCCCAATTTCTTGTAATAGGCTCGATCGTCGTTCTTCAGGGCGATGTAATAGGTTCCGCTGCTGGCGGGACTGTACTCCAGGTGATACTGCCCACTCGCGGAGGCCGTTGCCACCTGACTGCCGGAGGAATCATACAAGGCGCCCAGCACGACGTTGCTGCTATATTCGTGGCCCAGCAGGGAGTGCTGCGTGGTTTCAGGTGTCATCGCGAAC
Organism: Dehalococcoidia bacterium; assembly: GCA_964291525.2. Lineage (GTDB taxonomy): Bacteria > Chloroflexota > Dehalococcoidia > Bin125 > Bin125 > Bin125. The sequence goes on from OZ219765.1 coordinate 161,204, forward strand.
ACATAGGTTTTGCCTGCGGTGAGAGTGGCCGCAAACCAGTCCACGTCGCTGAACGTTCCAATGGTTCCAGTGGCCGTCCCGTCCACAGCCAGGGAGCCGCTGGTGCCGGTGTCAGCGGAATAATCGTCATCGGGTAGCCGGGCAACGGTCACCCGGTAGGAGCCTTCGCCGCCGGTGCGGGCGCCGGCAGCGATATAGTAGGTTCCGCTACTGCTGGCCTGGAACGTAATCAGAGAATCGTAAGGGTCGTAGTCGGCGGGATTTGCCACGCGGACGCCGGTAGAGTCGTATATGCCCTGAAGGTTGGCAGAAGAGACCTGACCCGAGTAGAGGTAGTTTGACGGGTATCCTGATTGGATCACCAGGTAATTCTTGCCCGCCTCCAGTTGTACCGCGAGCCAATCGACATCCCCACTAACCTCAATGTTGCCGGCGGTTCCCTGACGAGTGAATGTTCTATCACTAACGGAGTCGCTGACTGTGACGGTTCCCGTGGTGGTTGTGTCGGCGGCAAAGTCGTCCGTGATGCCGCTGACTTCAGCCAAGGTCAAGGTGTAGGTGCCGGTGCGTTCCTCCTTCGTGCCGTCTCCCTCCACCGCAACGTAGTAAGCGCCGCTGCGGTTGACTTTCAACCGTGTCTTAGATCCGTCTCCGGATCCGCGGATTGCAGCGACTTCCCCCTCGTCGTTCACATAGTAGAGATACTTGTGCAGGGTATGCTCTTGCAGAGTGCCCTTGCCAGCTTCGGCCCCCTCCAGGGCGAAATGGTACGTGTTGCCTGCGGTCAAGTTGGCGCGTATCCAGTCTTCATCCTCGATATCGTTAGAGCTGTCATTGTTGTAGGTCCACTGAGTGTCGCCGGTGGTCGAGCCGCCCACCGACACCACGCAGGAGGTGGTGACGCCGGCTACACAGTCGTCGGCTGGAGATTCCGCCACGAGCAGGGTGTACGTGCCCGTCGAGTATCCACCGTCTAACTTATCGCCGGTGACGGCAATATAATGGGAGCCACTGGCGTTAGCCCGGTACCACTTCCGAGGCGACCTGCCGGTACGCCCTTCATAGACTCTGCGGACACCAGAGATGTCAGCGCCGTTAGAGTCGTACAAGCCGGCAATCTTCGGTCTGTCCAGAGTGTCAGCGTAATAGTCTTGCTCGTTACCCCAAGCGGTGAAGTGATACGTGTTCCCGGCCTCCAGCGTAACCGTGAACCAGTCTACATCCTGCTCAGTTTCGATCTCGCCGGTTGCGGAGCCTCCCACCGGGACTGTGCCGGTGGTGGTCTTATCTGCTGTGTAGTCATCGCCGGAGGTTGCGTGGACCGGCGCGGCGATCCCCATGGCCAGCACGATTGCGAGGAAGGCTGCGATGACGATCGCCAACGCAGAGGCTGCAACGGGGATAGCGAACCCGGATTGCTTAACGCCAGGAGCGTTCATCGAGCGGGGGGGGGGTATGAAGCCGGCCTTTCACGGAATTTGTCTTACGCCCTCTTATCGCTGCTCGCCATGCTCTAATCAGGCTCATCGGTCCTCCTTCAGCCATGCAACGCGGCGGCGAACAATGCTCGCGCCGCACTTCCTCCCCGGCCACGGAAGCTTCATGCCGCGAGCAACATCCTAAGCCGCCGGCCATCTATTGGCAAGAGAAATGGTGCTGCCGAACTGGTTGTCACGGGTCCCCAGCCCTGGGGAAGATGCACGTGTGGCGGCGTGCCCTGCGGGTGGTGCGTCCGGGGAGGGCCTCCTGAGGGTCTTGGTGGCCATGACTGGCTCGCCTAGCCCGATGCGTGTTGTCCTGCGGGCGAGGTTATGTGCCAGCACTTAGACGGCCAGCCAGGTCCTCTAGCGCTGGTGTACGACAACGGCTACGCAGTGCTGGACCTGCTGCACTGCTGCCAATACCTGTGCGAGCCGGTGACTCTCATCGCCAAACTGCGCTTGGACGCGGCTCTCTATGTTCTGGCGTCAGCCCGTCAGCCGGGCCACACTGGCTGACCCGCCCTGAAGGGCCTGCGTTTCACGTATGTCGGGAGCATCCCTGCCCGTTCCATCAGCGACAACGGCAACTGCTGCGCCCGCATCACCGGAACGAACGAGGCCGGCGACGACAAGGACTTACAACCCGCAAGCGTCACTAGCGCCGACCGCGCCTACCGAGACGGTGGCCAATGTGCAGATGACGGCGGTGGACGACGCCAGCGTCTCGGTGATGTGGGACGTGGTGCAGCACGCTACTTCGTACGAGGTGTCCTTGTCGGCCGAGAGCAGCGATTCGCTGAGCGCAATCGCCGGAACCTTGCCCAGCGTGTCGGGCACGTCGGCGACCATCCAGCATGACGCATCGGAGCGAATGACGTTAACAGTCACAGTGACGTCTCAGCATATCGACAAGAATGGCGACACGAAGCAGTTAAGCAATCTCGCCGGCACAGCGACGCTCGACATCGGGCCAGTCGGACAGGATGCGCAGGCTGAGTCGGAGCCGGCAATCGCCACACTGCCGCCTGATTGCGTCTCGGACGCGCTGCTCAACAGGGTGCGCCACTACTACGACATCAACAAACACCGCGCCCCGGCCACGGCAAGAACTGGCGACGAGTCCTGGTCGCCTTCGGCGACCTGTCGGACACGAACCTGACCCCATTCACCGCCGCCGAGGCCAGAATCCGAGAATCGAGATGGTTCGGCTGGAAACCAGTCCGCGTCGCACTCGAGTCCATCGAAGCTGGCTGAGTCTGGCGGGCACGAAATCAGACGGTCACATATGGACTTGGCGGAGGTCGCCGCAATCGCAACGACCTCCCCCTTTCTGCTACCTGCCGGCGGCAACGAGGCACGCTTGGCGTTCACGTTCGAGCACCCTCAAGCGGAAGGCTGAACTTGCTCCCGAGAGCGGCGATTGGTCGGCATCGGCTCGTTCGAGAGGAACTCGGCCCAGCTGAACAGGCCTTGCTGCTGCGGCGCAGCCTACGAGGAGGTCGAACGTGTGGTCTAACGGTCGTGATGAACCGCAGGCGCTAAACGGAGACATGACAAGTCTCCGTCGGCAACCTCTACATTGGATGCAATGTCAACTGGGAGGTGATCTCAACGGATTTCACCCGGTTTCGGACCAAGAGAGGAATCTCGCATGGGCAGCTACGCTCAACTGTATCTTGACTCATTCGAGCTTGGCACGACCAAGAACTACATCGATCCCGATATCATGTGGTTGTTTAGGCACGCGGACAAACTGGTGCAACGTGCGGACCACACCAACCGGCAACGACTCTCTCGATACATCAGTTCTGAGTACATCGATGAGTACGACCCGTCAAATCCGCTACCAATCGTTCAATACTCCTGCACAGCAGCAGCTGCAGCCGACCGGCTAGACCTACTTGGCTTCACCCTTGATGCAGCCGCAGTATCATTCCAGAATGGTTTGAAGGCTGAACTTGCGAGTATGGAACACTCATGCAATATTGGCGCTCCTGCATCACTTGTATCACACTACCGAGATGAACAGCAGCTACTTAAGAATGTGGTATTCGACGATTGGATGGAGGCGCTTTCGCGCATCATCAAATGCCGCTTAGATCGCGAGACAATTGATGAGTTACCACTTGAAGATCCACAGAAGTCCCTGTTGCAGCATATGGTGCGCGACTGGCGTGGGCTGTACGGCTTCCCGGCAGGCAATTGGCTGCTCTTCGTTCGAGCCGTGGTTGAGACAGCTTCGGAGCATGCAGAACTTGTATATGACCTTACAGATTTAGCTGGAGGAGGCTGGATTGAAGAGACTGAAGACTTGGTTGCAAATGCTGATCATCTGGCATCACATGACTCTCTGCTGCACCGACGGACGATAGTCCTCACCGAGGGCAAATCTGATCGGCGTATCCTTGAGCAGGCAATGCGACTGCTCTATCCCCACCTCGCGGAATACTTTCACTTTTTCGATTTCGATGCCCAGAAGTCGGAAGGAGGAGTCGGGCAGCTCGCAAAGCTTGTGCGCGCATTCGCCGCTGCGGGCATCCAAGAGAGAACAGTGGCGTTGTTTGACAACGATACTGCCGCTACTGAAGCACTTCAAGGCCTCAGGTCTACTACGTTGCCTAAGAACCTTGTAGTCCTTCGTCTGCCCGATCTATCGTTGGCCGACAGCTACCCGACGCTAGGTCCCTCTGGCATTCAGGATATGAATGTCAATGGACTGGCGGGCAGTATCGAGTTGTATCTAGGCGAGGACGTATTACGAGGTGACGATGGCACTTACCTGCCGATCCAGTGGACAGGCTTGATTGAGCCAATGGGGCGGTACCAAGGTTCGTTCTCGAAGGAGAACAAAGGTCGTATCCAGAGGCGCTTTGAAGACAAGCTTGCCGACTGTGAAGCGGATCCAGATCGCATATTGATGTACGACTGGGAGGGGTTGCATGCCATCATTGGCGTACTCCGAACCGCGTTTCATGCCGTGAACCTACCTGACACAGAGTAGGACCACTGCTGGAAATGCTATGTGGTACGGATTAGCAGCGTCGCTGTTGACAGCAACGAATAGAAAAGGGCACGAAGAAGGACGGTCACACATGGACTCGAGGGAGGTCGCCGCAATCGCGACGACCTCCCCCTTTCCCCTAACCACCGGCAGCGGCAAGTCCAGCCTGCTGTTCTTGTTCAAGGGCCCAGTCGAAGAGCGAGACTGAGGGCGCAACTTGCTTGCGCCGTCGCTTCTTCGTCGGCTTCGGCTCGTCCGAGAGGAACTCGGCCCAGCTGAACAGGTCGGCCTGCTGTGGCGCGACTCCCGTGTGGTGGCCGCAAGGGATCACCGCCACCGCCGGCTCGGCTTCGACCTTCGGCAACTTGATGATCGTCGGTGCCTCAGGTGTCGGCTTGGTTGGTCGCCAGGAGTCATCCACCAACAGCGACTCCGCGTCGGCAGCGACCTGCTGCGCTTGCGCGAAGATGTCCTCAACTGCCTCGGCGTCGGAATCTTCGTCGCCGGCGACCAACTTGCGGGCGAGGGCCAGCATCAGATCGTCGCCTTCATCACCGTAGGCGGCGAGTCCGTCGTCGGGCAGCTCGCCCTCGACTGCGAGAGATGACTGCAGCTTCTGCGCGACGAGCTTGAGCGCGTCCGCCTGGAGCGTGTTCCGATAGGCCATGAACACGACCTTGACTGGGCGCGTCTGGCCAATTCGCCACGACCGCCGTGACGCCTGCCGCATCGTGTAGACCGAGTAGTCGGTCTCGAACCAGCAGATGGTCGGGAAGTCGATCAGGTCGAGTCCGGTCTGGACCAGCCGAGGGTGGCAGATGAGCACGTCGATGCCCTGCGCCACCTGGTTCGCGACCCATGCTTCTCGCTTGTCGGGCGCGACGGCGTCGGCTTTCATCACTGCCGAATGGAAGCCGTGCTTGGTCAAGAACGCCTGCATCCGACCGGTGATGTCGCGCGTGCCGGTGTGCGTGACGTAGACGAGCACGCGCCGACCGGCCATGCGCTCTTGCGCGACGAGATCGACGAGCGCCTGCTCCTTCGGGTAGAGCTTGTCCTCGGTGAGAGGCGGCAGTTGGACGAGGATGTCCTCCGACTCCGGCTCCAATACTGTCTCGCCGCGCGTGCAGCCGTCGGGGTGGGCGAGTAGCGACTGCAAGTACGCCGCCAAGAGTCGCTTCGACCCTTGCGATAGAGCTGACTTGAGTGCGGCTCGCATCGTCACTTCTAGGTCGGCGTAGGCCGAACGCTGCGAGTACGGCGTGCCGTCCAACATCTTGGCCTTCGGGTCCGGCTCGGAGTCGAGCGACGACAGCATCACCTGTTCCTCGTAAGGCGGCAGCCCGGATGCGACATCCGCGAGCCTGAGGAAGACCGTGTTGCCGATCAGGTGAAACAGCGCCGAAGGGGCGAGACCTGGCCGCTCGCGCACAACTTTGCGGTAGCTGCGGCGCTTGCTCGAGCGGCCATCAGCCGCGTCATCGTCGTCGTCCGACTTGCCGATCGACTGCTCCAGGAACCCGTAGCGCTGAATCCAGCGCGACTCCTCGGTCCGCCCAAACTCGGAGCGAATCTCAGGCGAGAACCGATAGAGCAGGTGGAACAGCGTCGACGAGTAGCCGCCCATCAACGTGCCGCTCAAGCTCAGCGACTTGCCGCAGACGTCGGCCAAGACGCCCGCCGCGACACCTTGAGCGGAGCCGCGGCCCTTGTACTCGTGGACTTCGTCGGCGATGAGCAGGTCGAAGAAGCCGCGCATTCGCAGCTTGACGTAGTCGGCGAGCGGGAATCGCTTCGGGCCAGTCGAGTCAGCCTGCCAGAGCGCGGCGCCGCACTCCGGGCATCGCAGCTTGCGTCGCTTGAGAGCTGTCTCCGCGAGCGGCACGCCGTGTCGGTCGACGATCTGCTCGAAGCAGTCGGGACAGCATGGGATGCGAATCGGCTCGCCGGTCTCCTTGTCCCTGGCGAGTTTGCCATCGGAAACGGACAGTCGCTCGATCGTGGACGGTCGCCAGCGATAGGAGAGCTTGGCCCGCTCGCGCGACATGACCACGTAGAGCGGCCCGACGGTTGAGAGTCGCTGAAGCTGTTCGAGGTCGGTGATCGAGGAGACGATCACGGCTCGAGCCGTGGGAATTGTTTCCTCGATCTCGCGCTTCCACTTGCGAGTCAGGTGTGGCGGACAGAGCACGAGCACGCGTCGGAAGCCGGCCAAGTGCGCGGCCGCCGTGCCGATGAACGTCTTGCCCGTGCCCATCTCGCCGACGACGGTCGTGCCGCGTTGCGAGTTGAGCGAGAGCGCCGCGCCCCGAATCGCGTCCTTCTGCGCACCCAAAGGCGAGCGCAGCAGTCGCGGCATCACGTGTTGGTGGGTCGCGGGGCTGTAGATCGGTGGGTAGGACGCAATCACGCGCTCGGTGATGGCGTCGCGGTAGGTGTCGATGAACTCGCCGAGGTTCATGGGGTTGTCCTTTCTGTGGACTATGTGGTGGCGACAGACATGCAGATGCCCCGTCGTCCAGTGGGAACGGCGGGGCTTCTGGATTGAGAACGGCTCACTGGTAGGGGTGAGCAAGCTGACTGAGTCAGGCGTCGATGTCGGTGATCTCGCCAGTCTGGAGGTCGAGGGCGACGACGGTCGTCCGCATCCGTTCGCGATAGACCTCCTTCTCAGGCGTCTCGTCGACCAGGATCATCTCCTTGGCCGTCCGACCCTTGACCAGGATGCGGCTGTTGCCAGACTCCAACTCGAGATTGTCGAGGAAGCCGGCCGCGACCAGCATCGCCAGGTGACCGCGGCGCAGCGGCATCAGCGGTCGAGTGCGTGCATCCTCCTGCGGCCAGAGCACGTCGCTGACCTGCGGACTCTGCCACAAGCCTGAACGTCGAGCCTCAGCGGCAGCCGTGACTGGGTCGATGGTTCGCGTGGTGAACAGCACCTCGCCGGCTGGCTCCGCCTCGAGTCGATACTGCGCATACCGAGCATCGTCCAGCGACTCCAGCTCACCGTCGGCCCAGCGGGCGATCTGCCCTTCGGCGTAGGCATCCGGGAACGTGTCGTGTTTGCGCTCGCCGATCACGACGACCTGGTCGAACGCCTCGCGTTCTGGTTCGGGGAAGGCCCAGCAACTCAGCCGCGAGTAGTGCGAGGCGAGGTACCTGGCCGAGACCCGAAGTCGTTTGCGCGGCACGATGTAGACGAGCAACCCATCCGGCGCGAGATAGCGGGAGCACTGGGTCAGAAACGCGTGCTCGGTGCGCTTGTCCTCGGCGTCGTGGTCGTACGGTGGGTTCAGCCAAAGCAGGCTGAAGGCGCGGTTGGCGATGGAGCAGCGGAAGATGTCCGCCGCCAGCGTATGGTCGAGTGTTTGCTGTGCAACTTGTGACCGTTCTTGATGCAGTTCAACGCCGAAGGTCTCGACTTCGAGCCTGGTGTGTCGGCGCAGCTCGCGGGCGACGACGCTCAGCGCTTCGCCGGCTCCGCAGCAGGGGTCGAACAGACGCAGCGTTTGCGGCGTCGAACCTCGTCCGTGGCTGGCACGTTGGGGCGCGATCAACTGCAGGATCAGCTCGATCACGCGAATCGGGGTCGGGTAGAACCCGCCCTTGGCTTGGGCAGCGAGTCTCATCGGGAAGCTCCGTTCGTGATTGCGGACTCGGTGTGTTTGGGAAGGGAAAGTCGCCCGGAGGCGACGGCTTGGGACAGCTCCTCGTGGAGCAGGTCGTGATTGGGGACGCAGCGATAGGCGGCGATGCCGACCGATTCGAGCGGCACGATCGTTTCGTGTCGCAGACCGGTCCGCCAGAGCCAATCGGCCCAATCGGGCGGCAACGGCAGGTCCGAGCGGCGGTCGAGGAAGCGTCGATGCAGCGCCGGCGCGGCATCCTCGTCGGGGGCGAGGAGCAGGAACTCATCGCGCTCGAAGCGAAACTCGGCCAGCTTCGTGTAGACCATCGCCTGCCAGCCGCCCGATGAGGGCAGTCGCGCAATCTTGGTCGTCCAGGTGCCGATCGTCTCCTCGGGCACGAAGCAGCGCTGATAGCCGCCCGCGTGCGGCAGCCCGTCTGCGCCGCGAATCAGGAACGCGGCCTCGGGCGGCTGTTTAAGCATCGCCGCCCAGATCGCCTTGACCGCGGTCTGCGAGCCGAGCATCGAGAGGAACCAGAGTCCCTCCGTCTGTTCGTCGCGAGCGAACGCGTCGACCGTGGCCGAGAAGCCGCCGGCCGAGATGGTGTAGAGCTGGTCGCCTCCATCGGGAGGCATGGTTGGGGTATCGAGCATGGCGCTCGTCCTTTCCTGTGAAACGGATGGGTTTGGGGTTGCGAACGGAATCAGTCGAGGAAGCCTCCGTTCTTGATCGAAGCGAAGGTCCCGTCGCCAATCACGATGTGGTCGAGCAGTTCGACGCCGAGCAGCTTGCCGACCTCGACCAAATCCTTGGTCAGATCGATGTCGTTCTGGCTGGGCGTGGCGTCACCTGACGGGTGGTTGTGGACCACAATCAGGCTGGGCGCCGACTCGACGATCGCCGGCTTGAAGACCTCGGCAGCCCGAACCAAGGCCGAGTAGGCGTTGCCTTGATAGATCGTGCGCTGACCGACGATCCGCAACTGGCGGTCGAGCAGAAGCACGCGGACCTGTTCTTGCGCCAGCGGCGTCATTTCCGCGCGGAGCAAGTCGAACACCTGCTTCGAGGTCGCGATTTGCTCCGCTTCCGGGGAGCGTTCAGGCCGCGTTTCGACCTCGTAGCGGATCGCGAGCTCGCTCAGCAGCGAAACGTTGCGTCGCAACGCGGTGAGCAGCTCCTGCCGCTCGGTGTCAACCAGCCGAGGCCGGTCGTGGTGATCGTTCGCCGAAGCGAACAGGTCGGGTTGGACGCTGGACATCCGTCAGTTCCTTTCAGGTGTGGGAACAAGAAGAGGCCGCGTCCTCGGGAGAGAACGCGGCCTCGTTGGTGTCCGTCTGTGACGGACGGGTTGGTGGTGGAAGTCCGTTAGAAGGGAGAGTCACCGCCTTCCTCACGGTCGTCATGGCCGATGCGGTCGTTGCGCGAATCGAGGAAGATCACTTCGCTCGCGTGGACCTCGGTTCGCGAGCGCCGCTCGCCGGAGTCGGTCTGCCAGCTGTGCTGCTGCAGCCGACCCGTGACGTGGACGCGGTCGCCCTTGTGGACATACCGGTCTACCGCCTCGGCGGTCTTGCCCCAGGCCACGACCGAGTGCCAGTCGGTCTCGGTGGTCTCGTTCGACTTCGAGTAGCGGTCGGTGGCCAGCCGCAGCTGGACGACCGCCGTCCCGGACTTGGTGCTGCGCAGTTCGGGGTCAGCCCCGACTCGGCCCAGCAGCGTGACGTGGTTGATGGTGCGTGCCATCGTGTGTGCTCCTTCCAGAGCGTGTTGCGGCGCGGAGCGTCCGCGCCTGTTTGCGAATAGAGAGAGGCCGCGTCCCCAGTGGGAAACGCGGCCTCATTGGTGTCCGTCTGCGATGGACAGGTTGGCGGTGGAAGTCCGTTAGAAGGGGGAATCACCGCCGTCCTCACGGTCGTCGTTGCCGCTGCGGTCGCTGCGTGAGTCGAGGAAGATCACCTCGCTGGCATGGACCTCGGTACGCGAGCGGCGTTCGCCCGAGTCGGTCTGCCAGCTGTGTTGCTGCAGTCGACCCGTGACGTGGACGCGGTCGCCCTTGCCGACGTAGCGCGCCACCGCCTCGGCGGTCTTGCCCCAGACCACGACCGAGTGCCAGTCGGTCTCGGTGGTCTCGTTCGACTTGGAGTAGCGGTCGGTGGCCAGCCTGAGCTGGACAACCGCAGTTCCGGACCTGGTGCTGCGCAGTTCGGGGTCCGCACCGACCCGACCCAGCAGCGTGACGTGGTTGATGGAGCGTGCCATCGTGTGCGCTCCTTTCAGAGAGCGTGTTGCGACGAGGGAACGTCCCTCGCCTGTTTGAGAACGAGAAGAGGCCGCGTCCTCGAGAGAGAACGCGGCCTCGTTGTGCAACCGGGCGAGGGTTGCGATTAGCTCACTCGGAGGTACTCCGAGCGCGATTCGGTGGCGATTTCAGCTCGTTGCTCGGGGTCGAGCAACGCGTTGAGTCGCTTGTGGTCAACCTTGTAGCGCTTGGTCGAGACCATCCCGACGGTTCGCGTCTTGTCGCGACCGTCGAGCTGGGCCTTCGTCGCACCTTGGGTCGTGAGCCACCGTTCGAGCACTTCGAGCGACTCCCGCTTGTCAGCATTGAGAGACTTGGTCAGCTCAGCGATTTCTTCGTAGTGCCACAGTGCCGATTGCGCCTCTTCATCGGAAACAGGTTCAGTTGGCCGGTCGGTGGATGCCTCTGCCGGTGACACTTCTGGAACTGGCGGCTGGCACATGTCTAGATAGGGGCAGCTTCGACACTGCCAGTCCGTCGCCTCGAAGTCGCGCTCGGGCAGGACGTTGGGGTCTGCTCCGTTTAGCTCGTAGTGGTCGGCCAGCTTGCCGAGTCGAGCGCCTGCTCGTTGCCAAGCTTGTTCGACCCGCTCAGCGGGGATCACCTCGTAGTCCCACTGGCGAGAGCCCGTATCGAGCGTGGCGATGACCACGTCGCGGCACTCGCCGAAGAGGCCCAGCGAGTAGCAGGCGGCTTGCGCGACCGAGTCGGGATGGCTGCGCTCAGCGCCGAGCGTCTGCCAGCGTTTGAACGCTTCCGGGCCGCGCGTCTTGACCTCGATCACGACGGGATCGTCATCAGGGCCCAGCGCGCGCTCGGCGTCGAAGAGGAACTCGTCGATGGCCATGATCTCGGCGGGCGTCTTCGGCAGGAAACCCGTCGCGTCGGGGTGACCGCTGACGATGAGCTGGTCACCCATCTCGACCGAGACCGCCTTGGGAGACTCTCGGTCCTCGGGCTGAATCGTCCAGCCGGCTCGCTGCATCGCGCGAACGACGACTGGCTCCAGCGCGTTGCCGGATTCCATGATCGTCAGCGACTCGGGCGAGGTCGGGTTGGTGATCGGCTGCTCGGTCGCCGAGTACCAGAGCGCGCGCCGGCAGCGTCCCAGCGCCGAGGCACGGACTTCGAGTCTGCCGTCGTCGATGAACTTGGCCATCGGTCGGTTGTAGGGGTTCGGGATGGTGTGGTCGGACATGTTGGTTCCTTTCTGTCCGATAGAGATGAGCGGGGCCGCCCTCGCTCGGAAGGCAGCCCCGCTCGGGTGAGTGTTTCGTTGCGGAAACGACGTGCGTTAGCCCTGTCGCTGCTGCAACTTGTCGGCGGCCGAAGCGATCAGCGGCGTCAGGTCATCGACGCCGAGCTCGTCCAGGTCGCGGCCGGTCTTGCGCAAGACCGCAGCTCGCACCTGCTCCTCCGAGAAGCCCTGCTGGGCGCTCAGGTCAATCAGCTGCGCGCGCAGGTTGCGAGCGTCTGAATCGGTCGAGCGAGGTTGCGTCCCATTCGACTGAGTCGCCCGACGCGGTTGTCGAGGCGGAGCTGCAGCCCGTTGCGGTTCCCGTTGACCGCGACCTCCTGACGACTGCGAGGTCGGTAGGTCGGCCGCCTGCGCCGGGCTTGACCCGGTGTAGAGTCCGTTGCCGAAGCGGTCGCCGAAGCTGCGCAACGCTCGCTTGAGGGCGTCGGTGACGGCGCCCTTGTAGGCGGTCTCGTGACCTTCCGCCGAGTCATCGCTGACCGGCTGGAAGCCTACGTCCGTCCGCGATGGCGCGCCGGGCACGGTCACGCGGACGTATGCCGAGTAGGCCGCGCCAGACTTGAACTCGCGTAGCGTCACCTCGCCGACGAGCTCGTAACCCCAGCCGCCGTAGCCGAAGACCTGATTGGCCTGGTCGATGGCCGTGTGGCCCTCGATGTACGAGAATCGGCGTCCACCGCGACCTTTGCGCTCGGAGACCAAGGCGGGGTCGAGCGGCTGCCGGAGCGCGTCGTTGACGTTGGGCGACAGCGCGTCCCACTGCGGGGGCGAATCGCCGTTGAGGTTGATGGGTGTGGGCGCCACGCCGTTCGTCGGGCGGGTCCCGTTGCTGTTTCCGTTGCCGTTCGTGTGGATGCGGGTGCCATTCTTCATGGCGTTGTTGCTCCTTCGCTGAGCTGAATTGGTGTGGGTAGATGTCGTGCCATAGGCACGATCAGGCGTGGGTCCATTGACCCTCCGTTCGTGAGTTGGTGCTGGGTGGGTGGTTGCGTCAGCGAACGCGAGCGGTTCGCCTCAGCAAATCGAGGAAGGCAGCGCGACCGTCAGGGTGAGTCGCCAGGTCAGCGACGTCGTTGACACCCCCGTGTCCAAGCATGGGGCAGGCGTCAGGCAGTTCGACGACCCGCGAGCGATGCGCACCGAGCAGGTCGCGCAGTCGTCGCGAGGCTTGTCGGCCGGCGTCATCGGAGTCGAAGGCGAGGAAGATGCGCGGCTGTCCTCGAAGCGCAGCCGCGACCCTGTCCAAACCCTGAGTGCCCAGCGCCGCCACTGCCGGGACGCCCCAACTGGCCAGCGTGAACCAGTCGAAGATGCCCTCGGTGACGACGATCCACGGCGACGGCCAAGCGAGTTGACCGAGACCGAGCACCGGCTTCGGACCCGGCAAGGCGGTGAATCGCTGTCTCGCGTCCGGTTGGATGCTTCGACCGGCGAGCCAATGCGCACGTCCTCCGATGATCTCGGGGACGACGATCATCCCCGTGAACCGCTCGCCGCGCTCGATGAACAGCCCGCTCGATTGGAATCGCGTGTCGTCGAAACCGAGCGTCCGCAAGTGCTCACGCAGACCGTGTCCAGTCGAGAACCCCAAGCCAAGTCGCCGCGCTGATGCGAGGTCGATCCCGCGCGATGCGAGGTAGCCAATTGCGCCGGACGAGTACCGAAGCTGGGTCGCGTAGAACCGGGTCGCCGCGGTCAACAGTTGTGGGTCGCAGTTGATCCGCTGCGCCGGAGGTTGATGAAAAGCCGGGCGACTGAGCCGCTCGACCGACTCCCAAGAGCCTCCTTGCAGCCGACGAATCGCCTCGGGCAGGTCGACGCCGTCCAAGCGTTGGATGAAGTCGAGCACGTCGCCGCCGAGTCCGCAGCCGAAGCAGTACCAGCGCTGCGAGTCGGCGTAGACGGTGAAGCTGCCTGCGGTCTCCTCATGGAAGGGACAGACGCCTTGTCGCACCCGGCCTCGACCAACGAGCTTGATGCCCGACGCCTCGACGAAATCGCCGAGTGGATATCGCCGCTTGAGCGCTGGGATGTCGACTGATGTGGCGGTGGCGATCATGAGGCTCCACCTCTCGATCGTCGCCGTCGATGCTGCAGTTGCTGCCGAGCGCGCCTGACGATCAGGCAAGCCCAACCGAGTCCGAAGGCGTTCAGCGCAGCGACCTCGACTCCGTAGCCGAAGGCCAAAGGCGCAACGAGCATCGCGATGATGGAGCTGATGACCAGCAAGCGGACGTTCATCCAGCTGCGCCGGCCTTGGGCCGCCTCGGGACGCTCAGTCGTTGCAGGGACCGCGTCGCCTAGCTGGTGCGCCGACCAGATCGACTCGCCGGTCAGCTCTTCGAGCCGCTTGATGATCCGCTGTCGCCGGCAGCCAGCCGTGTGACAACGCACGTCGATCGCTCCGCCGTCGGGCCGCTGTCGGAACGACAGGCGGTCGTCGAGCGAGCCGTGGCAGACCGCCCCGGTATGAAACCAGCCGCGCTCGAACCGAACTCGATGCGGCAGCCGGCCGGCAATCTGCCAGGCATCGGGTCCGACGTAGCGGCCTAGCCCTGCAGTTGGTGTGTGGAAATCTCTCATCGTGGAACTCCTTTCCAAGGTGTCGAATGGTGACGAGAGTGCGTGAATGCGTGGGTGGAATCTGAGTTGACAAGTGGAGACCGGCGTCGGCATCGAGACGCAGGGTCAGCGCAGTTGGTGATTGGAGCTGGGTGGAGTGACACACGCTTCGCCCACGGTCGGATGCCGTTGACCAGTGGGAGTCGAAGCGTGGAAATGGGGAGGAGCGAGCCGGATCAGAGACGATCCACGAACTCGCGCGGACACGAAGCGACCGAGCTGTCCATCCGGAGAGCTCGATCAGGGGCAAATCCTGCGATTGGCGGGCACTTTGAGCGTTTCAGCTCGGATCCACCAACCGCGATGCCGTTTCCTGCTGTCTCAGGTCACGCATCAGGGGAGCAACACTCAACCCGTCAACCGACCTTGCGCTGCAGGAGTGCGCGGTTGTCCCTCTGCGTGAACCAGCCGTCGGAAGAGCAAGACTCAACTCGTCAGGTTAGGTTCGGGGCCAGGAACATTGCCCACCAGTGTTCTGAGGAGGAACCGCTGGCTGAAACCGAAAACCACCGTCATTAGATACGGATTCCTGAGGCTTCAACATGTCTTAAGTGTCCGATTCGCCGCGGTTGTGTGCCGCGAGCAACATCTGGACTTGGGCAGCAATAGTCGAACGAGGAGCACGAGTGTGGGATGACGGGCGACCCGAGCAGCAAGCCAAGGGGCATTGCTGACTCACGTCCTGTAGAGGGGCACCATGCTTCCGTGCGCCGCCTCACGGTCGACCGCTTGTGTCTCGATCCAGCGTCCGGACTGCTCCCAAGAGCCCTCGGAAAAGTGCAATCTGAGTGCAAGGAAACTGCAATCAAAGTGCAATCGGCGTGGAACCAGCTATTCCGCGTGCGCAGTTGTCACAGCCCTCCATGTGAGGCCGCAAACCCAGTGTCTTCCTTGGGATTGCCGCTCGATTGCAAAATACAATCGACCGCAGATTCCTGTACATGCCCCATACGTCACCACTGGCCCAAAAGTGCAATCGCGACGCCCGAACATGATGCATGGTCAATGACCGCGGGCGAGCCTCGATTGAGTGGCTCAGAGCCACAGAACTGCGGACAGATTCGGGAATGAACGGTCAGTGGGGCACGGCGATAGCGCGACTGGCGAGGCAGGTCAGCGACCCCAGAGCCCGAGGGTGAGTAGCCTCAGGAAGAACCGCCGTATCCGCTTCTTCCTGAGCTTGGTGTGCGCCACTTCCAGCCTCTCCACGCGATCTTGCAGCTCTTGCCTTCGTCGCCAGTTGGGCCAGGGCGGCTCGTCCAACGAGAACGTCAGCTCATGCTCGCTGATGAGCTCCACCTCCAGCTCGACCATCCGAATCTCGGCAACGTAGCCGGGGATGGTTGGCCAGTGCGCTTTGAACTCGGCGTGCTGCTCGCGCCACTCGGTGACGAGCGCAAAGACCTCTCGTCCGTAGACGCGCTCGTCGTCAGGACGCGGTTCCAGCTCGACTCTCTCGGGGTAGATGCGACGGGGGACGTAGGTCGCCGGCTTTGCGTGTGGACTTGCCGGAGCCGAGGTAACAGCAGCCTGTTGCGACTCACGCAGCTCAGCAAGGCCCTCAGCGACCAGGGTGAGATGCTGCTCCACGTCCTGTAGGCGGGTTTCCAGACTGGCGACCTGCTCGCTGAGGCCTTCGTCGTTCTCCACGATTGCCGGGTCAGTGGCTTCTCGTTCCAACTTGGCAATGCGTGATTCGAGTGCCGACACCTGTCGTTTGAGCAAGTCGAGCTGCACATCGTTGGCACCGTCTGCGAGCGGTTCCAGCTTCTTGGCCAGGCTCGAGCTGATCTGCCCGGTAGACAGCGCCCGCCGAAGTGTGCGCTCACTGACCCCGAGTTGGCTTGCCACCGCCTCACGACCATCACGGGCGATGAGGTCCTGTAGGACGCCCGCGAGCCGCTCATCCCGCTCGACATCGGGCCTCAATGCAGTCGCTTCTGGGGTCACTTCCTCGACCAACATGGTCTTCCTCCTCGCCTGAACCTACCCAGATTCCCGGCCGAGCGTGGCCAAAGCGGCAACGCCTGTCCAACTGAGTGTGGAACCAGCTATTCCGCCTACTCCGCCAGAAGTTTCACCGCGTTTAGGGCGTTCGCCCTGTAAAACACGGGCTCTGAGCCCATTTTGTCCAGCTGCCCCATCTCTCAGATTCCTGTACACCCCCCACACCTCCAATCGCCCTTCTGTAATGGCATTTGCGGACAACTAGCCCAGTGTCACGCGTGACATGGCCTGTTCGCCATAGCGAACAGGTGGTGTTCGGAACAGACTCAGTCTCATCAACAAGAACAGTTGTGCGTCAGGAGATCGAGATGCGAGCGCTGTCCCACCTCTTCACTCAGCGATGCCGGCGGATCGGTTTAGCGGCCGGTCTGAGCGCGCTACTTGGGCTCGCAACACTGGCCATTCAGATCACCCAGGCCCAGACACCAACGCCGGTCGAGCCGCTGGTGATTGTCAATGACGACGAGGAGAAGCCCTTCGTTGAGCGCAAGAAGAAGGGTGAGTTTCGGGCCCGACCGATCTTCTCTCAGCGCCTCTCGAGGTTGACGTATGGCATTCGCGACGCGGATACGGGTGAGTGGCTGACCTCGATCTACCGCATCAACGGCGGTGAGGACGAGCGCGACGAGGGCTGGGAGTACGACTTCGACTACCCGGCCTTGGACGAGCAGCCCGATCTCGATCCCGAACGCACCTACCTCCTCGTCCTCGCGGCACAGGCCGTAGGCCATGCCGAACCGACCACCTTCTACATCACAATCCCGGAGCACCAGCCCGGCGGCATCTTCAACAAGATTCTGGGCGCGCTCAACCCCTCGCGCTGGGCGCGGGCTGCTGCGGTCTGGGTGATTGAAGGCGTTCACGGTGCGCTCTGCGGGGTGTTGCAACAGTTCTCGGACGTCGACCTCGAACAGTGTGAGAGGTAGGCGCAGATGTCGGACATCATCACCGGAACACCCTCCGGTCTCACTTACGAACACGCACTCGTCCAGCAGGCGTGGCTCGCCGTCTGGACCATCACTTCCGCCGCGCTGGCGCTGATTATCGGCTGGATCGGTCTCTCGCTCATCCTGGAAGAGCCGCTCGGAGGACGAGGCTCTAGCTGGCGCGAACTGATTCCTCGTCTGCTGCTTGGTTTGGTCGCGGCGGCCGCATCGCTTTGGTGGTGCGCACTGGTCATCGACCTCGCGCACGCCGTCTCTGGCTTCATCGCGGCCACACTCGACGTCACGCCGGCTGATCTTCTGCTGGCACCGGTCAACACGCTTCTCACCGCCGTCAAGTCCGGCTCCGTCGGCATTGCACTGCTGCTGGCCTTCATCTATCTGATCTACGCAGTCTTCTGCTTCTACCTGTTGCTCCAGATGGTCCTGCGGCTCGCACTCATTGACCTGCTGCTGGCCCTTGCCCCAGCGGCGATGGGGCTCTGGATTCTGCCGCAGACCTCGGGTTGGAGCCGTCAGTGGCTACGGATGTTTGCGACGACGGTCGCGCAGCAAGCGGTGCAGCTCATCGCGCTCGCCTTGGGCATTGGTTTCTTGGCGGAACTCGCCGAGATCGGTCCGTTCGAGCCTGCCCGCGATCTCGTCTGGAAGCTGCTGATGGCAGTCGGGTTCATCTACCTCGCGACCCGCGTGCCGTCGATCTTGGGCAACGGCAACACCTTCGACTCCTGGCTCTCGACGCTCTACTTCGCCTTTTCGCTGCCGACCAACATGGCCCGTTCCGCGGCCTCGTTCGTCGCGCTTGGGGGCGCGGGTTCGGCAGCGAGGTCTGCGGCAACAGGCCAAGCATCCGCTGCAACTGCCACGAGCGCCGCAACCACGCCGACCTCAGGGGCGACCGGTACGGGAACCACCGAGTCTTCTGGCCGCGCACCGCGCAGCCAGAGCACCTGACGAAACGGAACGGAGGCGAGGCGCCATGTGCTGATTGGCCAACACGTCCCACGAGGACTGCCGCACTCACATTCACCCCAGTCCAAAGAAAGGATGCACACCTATGGGTGACCTGATCCAAACCATCTCCAACCTCGTCGGCATCTTGCTCGGCGTGGTCGGGGCCGTCGGCGTTGGCTACTTCGTCTTCGGCGCCTACCAGTACCTGATCGCATCCGGCGCACCGCACCAGATGGAGCGCGGCAAGACCGCGATGCTCACCGCGCTCGCAGGCATTGTCCTGGCGCTCGTGGCGTTCGGAGTCGTCGAGCTCGTGATCGACGCGGTCGTCAACCCGGTCGTTGATGTCGGCACGCCGCCCGATCCGTCCGGCACCAGCAGCAGCGCCGACGGCGCACCGCCATCCACTAACGGCGGCAACTAAGCCGCTACCAACCTCTGGAAGGAGGTGTCACATGCATGAACACGAAGTGCCCACCCACGTCCAGGCCGAGGACCGAGTCCTGCTCTGGTTCACGTTCCCGCAGTTGATCGCGCTGGCGGCAGTTGCGGCGCTGAGCTACGGCATCTACCACTACGCGCCGATCAGTTCAGGGACCATACGACTCCTGTTTGGAATCGGCTTCGCCGCCACGGGGATCGCCATGGTGGCGGGCAAGGTCGGCGGGCGACCGCTACCGGCAGTCCTCGCCGACCTGCTCCGCTTCAGCCTCGGCGCGAGAAGGTTCGCCGGGCTGGTGTTGCAACTGGTCCACACGGAGCCGCCCGCACCACCGGCGACCAACGAACAGTCGGCCCGCCGACCACGGACTCGAGGCGAACGAATGCCACGGGTTCCGCTGGGCTGGTTCCGCAAACGCGATCGCAAGCGTCGACCAAAGCGTGAGCTGGAAGACGCCAAACAATCAATTCGCCGCGAGAGCAACGGCCACCGACTCCGGTGGCCCGCGCTCGTGGGCGCGGCGGGCTTGGCGTTGGTACTCGGCGTGGCACCTGCACCCCGCCGATCACACCCGCACAGGAGCCGTCGAGCCAACCTCAGTTGCCGGAAGAAATCGAGTTCGAGCCGTCGCCGTTCGTCGAAGGTCGACGGCTCTACATCGAACGGCTCACCGTCACCGAGACCGAGGCGACAGTGGTGCTCAAAGCAGCAGCCGAGCTGGATGTCAGCATCCAAGTCTTTGGCGGCAATGACGGGCGAACGCTCGTCGCGAATCGTTCGATTGAGCTCACCCAAGGCGAGCGGTCAACGCAGCAACTCGTGTTGGATGGAGAATTGCCGTCGTTCACGTTCGCGTGGACGGACGAATTCAACCAAGCCGGAGCGGTCACACTCGCTGGCAGTCAGCTTCCTCATCCGTTGCCGACGGTTGACGGCGAGCTCTGCGACCTGCAGGTGACCAAGCTCGAATGGCGGCCCCGCAAGTTGTCAGGCGACATCCAGTCCGACTGCGCCGCCACGGTTGACGAGATTGCCGACCTGCAGACCGTGACCGGTCACGTGAACATCAGCCAGAAGGCTGTTTTGACCGGGAACGTGCAGACCGTCACTGGAACGATCCGGGTTGGCGCGGGTGAGTCCACCACCAGCATTCCGTTGGTCGCGAATGGGACTATGCGGTTCGAGTTGGCGGTTGTCTCCGAGCAGACAACGCTCGACCTTGCGCTCACCGCCAAGCTCGATGCGAACTTGAGCATCCCGCTGCCGCCGATTGTGCGGCTCACGCACCACCCGGCGCGTACGGAGCAGCACTCGCAGACTGTGAGCTCAGTCGACCCGGAATCGGGAGAGACCGTCTCGGAGACAGTCACCTTCAATGTGACACATCCCGCCTACATCGGCGCGAAAGTGACTCAGCGACCTCCGCAGGTGCGGAATCGGCATGAGCAGTTGGCGCTCGCGACGAGCATCGCGTCCGATGCTGTCTATCAGCCGCTCGCCGCTCCGACACCAGTGACCAGTTCTACGCAAACCGTGGTCGTCGGCGACGAACTCAGTGAGCTGTTCGCGCTGCTGGGCTGGGAACTGAACTGATGCGTTGCGCACTCATCGCCGGTCCCTTGGTTGTCGTCGCCTTCGTGGCGACGGCGGCCAAGTCGGCCCAAGAGCAGGCCATGCTCGACGCGTTCGATGCCGCCCTGTCCGCCGTCGTCTATACCGCCTCAGGACTCGCCCTGTTCGGCCTGGTCTGGGCCGGTTTCCTCTTAATGGCCGACGGTGCATCTGAGCGCGGCGGTCGAGCCCGTTCCGCCGTATTCCTCACCATCGCTGGTTTGGCGCTCGCACTGTCGGCCAAGGGTTTGGCCACGCTGCTCGCCAATGGCGCGATTCCGATCCCTGTTCCCTGAAGAAGGATGCACCTCTGATGAAATCACTCTCACAACTCTTACAACGCACACCACCAACAGACTCTGAAGCCTCGGAAACCGAGCAGCCTGTAGTCAAACCACCGCCGGAGCTCCCGCTGTGCTTCATGCTCTCCCACGTCGAAGCAGACGGCCCGGTCCGACTCGATGGCGTCAAGCTATCGGTCACTGAACTGATGGGCTTGGAGCTGGACGAGGCCAAACTAGGAGCCTTTGCCGGAGCGCTCAATGCTTGCGATTTTTCGCTGCAACTCCTGGTCCGCCAACATCCGCCCGACCTCCAACAACTTCGCCGCGAGCTCAAGGCCGCGCAACCCGACGATCTGCCTCGGCAAACCAAACAAGCTGCGCAGTCTTCGCGGCGACTACTCGAAGAGTTGGAATCCCGCCCCGGGATCCTCGATCGACGCTTCTATGCCGTCTGCGAGTTTGAGCATGCTGCCGAGTTGCGAGGCGTGTTGGCTCGCGCAGGTCTGTCCATTCATCCGCTCGGAGAAGACGCGCTTCGGCGATTCATTGTCGCTGCCGCCCTAGGCGGCACGCCAACCGACCCTGAGCCCGGTACTGAGGCTGTCGTCGCAATCAAGCGCACCGAGCTCGACGTGGACGACCGATTGCAACGGTCGTTGCACCTCTCGAAATGGCCGCGATCACTCGCTCCAGGCTTCCTTCAACAGCTGATGTCCACCGGTGCACCTATGGACCTCGCACTGCACCTCGGTCCAATCCCGCCAGCGCAAGCGGCGCGGCAGCTCGAGTGGCAGAAGGTCAGGTTTGAGTCGGCGCGGTCGCTCACGCTGCGGCGAGGCAAGACGCTGTCGCCGGAGGCGGAGATTGCACTCGAAGACATCTCCCGCCTGCGCGACGACGTCCAACGGGGGCGCGAGCGACTCTTCAACGCGTCGCTCTCGGTCACCCTGCACGCGAACGATCCAGAGTCATTGGCCGAGCTGACCCAGCGCGCCTCCGCGCACTTTGCCGCCACCCTCGGCAAACTCGACCCGCTCCCCTTCCGACAACGCGAGGGCAAGTTGTCGACCATGCCGTTGGCGCTCAACAGCGTCGGCGCATGGCGGACGCTTGATACCTCATCAGTGGCGCGGTGCTTCCCGTTCTCGCCACCCGACCTCGACACGCGCTCCGGCACGCTCTACGGCATCGACCTCCGAGCCAGCGCCCCGGTCGTCTACGACCCTTGGGACGGCACCCACCTCAACGCCAACACCGCGGTGCTTGCCCGCTCCGGCTCAGGCAAGTCGTTCGCGACCAAGCTTGGAGTGCTACGAGGTGTCAGCCGCGGAGTTGTCGCCTATGTGATCGACCCCGAGGGCGAGTACGCCGACCTCGCCCGCGCGGCCGGTGGTCGCGTGTTCTCGCCCGGAGTGCCGGGTCAAGGGATGAATCCGTTCGTCGTCGGAAGCGCCGATCCAGAAGAGCTGCTGCAACGCATCGGCTCACTCAGACGCCTCGTCGAGGTGATGGTCGGCGAGCGGCTCAGCGCCGAGCGCCGTGCCGCCCTCGATCACGCGCTGGCCAGCTACTACGCCCAGCCGCATGAGCGGTCAGGCTTCCGAGACTTCTACCGGTTCCTGGAAGCGAACGATCCCGAAGGGCTGGCCAAGCTGCTCAGGCCATTCGAGTCGGGCAGTCTCAAGCATCTGCTCTCGGACGACGGCGACGACCTCCTCCAACACGAAGCCTTGGTGACGGTCTTCGACCTGCATCTCTTGGAGCCCGAACTGAGACCAGCCGCCGCGATGGTCTGCACCGAGACGGTCTGGGCCGCCGCCGCTCGCGACCCGCGTCCTCGCCTCTTGGTCGTGGATGAGGTCTGGTCGATCATGCAGCACCCCGAGGGCGCCGCCTTCATGGTCTCGATGGCGAAGCGAGCGCGAAAGCACCGGCTCGGTCTGCAGTTCATCACCCAAGATGTGCAGGATTTGCTTTCAGAGGACACCAGCCGCACGATCACCGGCCACTCGGGCCGAGCATTGCTGCAAAACGCGGCCTTCAAGCTGCTGCTTCAGCAAGACGCCGCCGCCATCTCAACGGTCGGCGACGCCTTCGACCTGCCCCAAGACCTCCAGCGCTGGCTGCTCTCATGTCCGCGCGGCGACGGCCTACTCCTCGCCCAGGGTCAGCGCTTCCCTATCCGGATCGAAGCGACACCCGAGGAAACCGAGCTGATCGAGTGGCGTCCAGGTCAACAAACGACGACCACTCCGATAGGAGACTCACCATGAGACTCAATCCCTTTCGATCCAAGACCGAGCATGGACCGACGCTCCAGTCGGTGACCCCGCCGCGCGCCGGCGAACGCACACTGTTGGGAATCGAGAACCTGATCCAATCGATGTCAGCCGATGAGCCGTTCGCGCTCGAGCTTGCCGCAGACTCAGACGGTGCACGGCTGCTGATCCGCACCAATCAGCCTGATCTGGTGCGCGGTCAACTCGCTACGCACTATCCACAAGCAAGGGTCGAGATCGTTGAGCCCAAGGCTGATCCGTTGCAGATCAAGGAGACAGAGCAGGCCTGGACGACGAGGTTGCGCTCATCAGGACCTGAGTTCATGCCGTTGCGCCTCTTTCGCGATCGCGACTTGCTGGACCCTGGCTCGGATCCATTACTCGCTCCGTTGGGAGCGCTCTCGGGTCTCCGTCAAGGTGAACGCGTCGTCGCCCGATTGCGACTGCGACCGCTCACTCCCGACTGGTCGCACGCCCATCAACGACTGCTTGATGACTCGCCACCCAAGCCCGCCCCGTCGACCGCTTCCTATCAGTCCAAGAATGGCCCAGAACCGCTGGCGCTGACTGTCCTGGCGCTACTGGGGTTTGCCGTCTTTCGTGGCTACACGTGGCTGCAGGCGGGAGAGACTTGGAACCTCGTCGCGCTCTGTGCCGGCGTGGCAGTGGCGCTGATTGGCGGGGGCTGGCTGTGGCACAAGTGGAAGTCGCGTCGCCGTCGTGTCTGGGACAAGACACTGATCGAGGAGAAGATCAGTCGCGTCGCGTTCGAGGCCGACTTAGAGTTGGTCGCCGTCGTGCCTGTCGGCTCAACCGACAGACGCGGTGCCAGACTCTTGGACAGCCTCGTCACCGCGTACCACCACTACGACCATCCCGCTGGCGCCAGGCTTGAGGCGGGCGCGGTGGCTCAGGTCGAACCCGTCACGCCGACGCTTGCGCCTGCCGCCCCTGGTTTCTTCGGCAAACGCAGTGTGTTCGGAGTGCGCGAGGTCGCGGCGCTGTGGCACCCACCGGCAGCGTCTGACGAGACCCACGATCTGGAGCGATCCGGCGCCAAAGTGCTGCTCCCACCTAAGGACACGCTGCGCGACGGGGCCAACGCCGGGCTTTCGACCGGCGACCAGCCGCGCGACATCTTCTTCCCGGCGGACCTGACACAACGGCATCACCTCTACGTCGCCCGGACACGTATGGGTAAGTCGACGCTGATGCGCCACCTGGTCGAGCACCAGCTCGCCGAGAAGGCAGCAGGACGCAATCAAGACGCCGTAGTTGTGATCGATCCACACGCTGACCTCGTCGCCGCGATTTTGGAGCAGGTACCGGGCTCGCTCGCCGATCAGGTGCGATTGATCGACCTCGCCGATGAGCGCGGAGCGGTCGGGATCAACCTGCTCGACGCGCACATCTTCACCGATCGAGATCGCACCGCCGACGCCGTCGTCCGGGTCGCGCGCGGCCTCTGGGAGCAATGGGGACCGCGCATGCAGTCGATCCTCGAGCAGACGGTGAAGACGCTGCACGAGGCCAACAGCCATCCGCTGACGGAGCAAGAGGACCAGCACACGATCATTGACGGGCTGCGGTTGCTCGCCGATGACCCGTATCGCAATACGGTGCTAACACGCGTGTCCGATCCGTACATCCTCGAGTGGTGGGCACGCGACTTTGGCGGCTGGCGTAAGGAGTATCGGGCCGAAGCGCTCGCGCCGGTGCAGACGCGGCTGAACTACTACGCGTCTTCGAAGCGGGCCCGCGCGATCCTCGGTCAATCGAGATCCACGATTGACTTACGACAGACCATCCTCGCCGGCGGCATCCTGCTCGTCTCAACAGCTCAAGGCACAGTTGGACGGGATGTTGCAGCACTGGTCGGAGCATCGCTGCTCAACCTCGTAGATGCCGTGATCCGCGAGCAGGAGCAGCTTCCGCAGGCTCAGCGTCGAGGCGCCTTGGTCGTCGTTGACGAGATGCAGACCATTCCGGGCGTGCCCTTCGAGTCGATGCTCTCCGAGCTCGGCAAGTACGGCGCGCGCTTCGTTCTGGCGACGCAAAGTCTGCGCAAGCTCGATGACCTCTCGCCGACAATGCGCCACACACTATTGGCCAACACTGGCTGCCTCGCCGCGTTCCAGGTCTCCGGCATCGACGCGCGTGAGCTGGTCTGGGAGTTCGGCAAGGAGCGCCTCTCGGAGGAAGACCTTGTTGGACAACCGGCGCATCACTGCTACATCCGAGCATCGGTCGGGACGAATCGTTTGCCAGCGTTTTCGATGACTGTTCGCAAGCCGGAACTTGGTGATCCAGAGCGCGCCCATCGTATCCGCGAGGCCGCACAGGAGTACACCACGTCTGCCGACCAACTGCAGGTGCAGCAGATCGAGCGCCAGCGCCGTTTCATTGAGTTCCAGCAGCAGATTGCAGAGCGCAAAGACGCGCGAGCATCGGAGCCGGTCTCCGCCGAGTCAAAGCAGCGCCG
Organism: Dehalococcoidia bacterium; assembly: GCA_964291525.2. Lineage (GTDB taxonomy): Bacteria > Chloroflexota > Dehalococcoidia > Bin125 > Bin125 > Bin125. Next base: position 186,497 of record OZ219765.1, read on the forward strand.
CGTCCGTAGCCGTCGGATGGAGTCGTCCCAATGAGGCGATCAGAATGTCGTACCGACATCCTCAGGAAACTCTCACAGACTCCATTCGCCGATCGCCTGGAGTTAGCCGCTCTCACCGGCTGGTCACCCTCTGCCGTCTATTGCCAGATGGCGAGGTTGGAGCAGTGCGGGCTGATCGAGCACCTGACCCACACAACGCCGCTGATACCTCCTACTCGCCGTTTCTGTCTCACCGCTCGCCGCGTGCAGGTTCTCCCGGAGGAGACGGGGAGCTCTATCAGCCAGTTGCTCCGCTCAACGCCTGTGTCGGAACAGTGGCGGCGGCTGATTCTCCAGCGTGTTGATACTGCTGCGATGCTCTATCGCCTCAGCACCATGATCAGCAAGATTGAGTACCCACTGCAGTTCCACTGGTTCCGGGCCCAACCAATGGACGCAATGATCGAGCTACCGGGCGAACGCAGCATTGCGCTTGTCAGAATCGGACGCACCGCTGACCGCACCGCGATCGGCAAGCGGTTGCGCCGGCTCAACGAAGCGCTCGGGGTTGGCGCCGCGCTGATCATTCTGCCTGATGAGGTGCGCGTGAGACATGCGCGGCGCATTCTCGACGGAGTCACCGTCATGTCGTTTCTCGCCGTTGAGTGGGACGTGCTCACCGCGATTGCCGATTCGCAAGTCTGGCGGGTGGCAGCCGGGAGTTCACGGTTCAGCCTCCGCGAGTCACTGGGTTACGCGCTCCCCTCACGTGATCGGATCATCGAGCGGCCGTTGTCGCAAGTGTCATTGCCGAGGCCGCTCGCAGTCTCGGACGCCAAATCACTCAGTGCGGCTGAGCAGCGAGCGCTCGACCTGATCTGTGATTGGCCCTGGCTGCGGATTGATCATCTCGCCGACCTACTCAATTGCGGCCAGCGTCGCTCGCGACAGGTGTTGAACGCGCTGACGAGGCACGAGCTGGTCGTGAGCCACGGGGTCGACGGAAGGTCCAGATTGGCGCTCAGCGATGTTGGCATCGTGCACATCGCCCGACGCGATCGTGCTGCGGTCGGCACTGCCAACCAGCGATGGAGCGCCGAGCCGCAGGACGCGGACCGACCGTTTGGTTGGCGAAACCTGGTCGGCGCTCGCTCACGTCAGCTGCTCCGCCATCTGAAGCACACGGAGGCCGTCCACCGGTTCGTCTCACAGGTCGCGAGGCAAGCTGCGGAGTCCGGCCATGAGTTCACCCAGCTCGATCCGCCCCACCGAGCCTCGCGTTACTTCCGCTACGAGGGTGCTGTCCGCTCAATCCATCCGGATGCCTACTTCGAGCTGCTGACACCCAACGGCAGGCAGGCGTTCTTCCTCGAGTACGAGCGACGCGCCAACCGTCCATCCACCATGCGCGACCGACTCGCGCCCTACCTCCGCTACTACTCCACTCGCCGCCCGCTCGAAGATCACGGCCTCATCCCGAATGTCCTGGTGGTGTTCGAGGATGAACTAACGGCCGGCCACTTCCTCGCGTTCGCTGAGCGGGAACGCTCACGGGCCAACATCGATCTGCCACTATTGGTCTCGTGCCGGTCGGAGCTGGAACGCGACGGTCCATTGGGATCTGCTTGGCGCTCACCCGGACGGCACGCGCCAACGACGCTGAGTCAGGCGGCTCGCTGAACGTTGTCCTCGGCTTCCGATTGACCGGGCCGGTCTCTCATTGTTCCGTCGGCGTTGGCCAAACCACTCCACGTCTCATCATCAAACAGAATGCCTTGCTGAGGATCCACCTCCTGTGCGCCGTCCAAGAGGCACTCCAACGCTCCGCGTTCGGCTGCGAAGTCAAGCAGCACGAGAAGATGAGGCGCGTCAGGCTTCGTGCCCTGCCGCCAGCGATGAATCGCTCGTAGGTTGAGTCCCGTTTCCTTGGCCAGGGCCTTCCAAGTGAAACCCAACGTCTCCCGCAGCCGCTCGAGGCGGCGCGGGAAGTCGCTGGGAAATCCTGGGCGGCTGGAGGCGGAGAGCCGCAACGAGTAGCTCGACATCGGCTACTCCCGCGGCGGCTGAGTCGCCATCGGCTCATCACCGATCAGCTCGGCCAAACCGCCAGGCACCTGAACGGCGAACCGCACCAGCGAGAGCATGGCGCCCCCGTTGGGCGCGGTGCCCCGCCGCCAGCGCAACAGCTGGCGAGCGTCCACGCCGAGCGCGAACGCCATCGCCTCCCAAGTCAGCCCTGCGCGTTCCTTGAGCCCAAGCAGCCGCTCAGGGAAGTTGCCCGGCAACTGCGCCTCGCCTCCGATAACTTCCAGTTGGCCCGTTCCGGTTCGTCTCCTCATAATCCAGTTCCTTCGGACTCGGCGACGCTGAAATCCTCCTCGGCGCTCGCAACTGGCGCGCAAGATTCCACCACCGCTTCTTCTTGAGCGAGATGATGCCGCGCGATCAGCCGCGCCAAGATGCGCAGGCCTTCGTGCAGCGCTCGCTGCTCTTCCTCGGTCATCTCCTGTGACTGCATGACCGTCATCCTTCAACTTCACGGACTGGGCAGAATGAAGCCGGTGGAAGGTCATGGCGCACGCTCCTGTATCGGTACATATGTTCTTACAGGAGTCACTCTATCCGACATCTGATGAGATTGACAATGCTTTAGAGACCGCATGTCCCAAGATGTGAGTAACTCATCCCCATAGGGAAGAGGACGCGTCTAGCAGGTCACGCAACCGCGTGTTTGGGCCGGGTTGATTGAGAGGAGGGCAAGCGGCTTCTGAGCTACTCGTCGAAGGCGGTAGTCAACAGCGGCTGCAGCTCACGAGCGCGCACGTCCTCAAAGGCCTGGTCTTTGAGCGCATCGACATCTGGCACGAGCACTTCGCCCTTGAATCGTGCGCCGGGACCAGCGCCCCAGCGAATCACCCCCATTGCAGCCAACTCTGAGAGGCCGGCTGCCACCGCAGACCGAGATAGCGTTGTCAGCCTCGCGAGGTCCTTTTGGCGGATGGAGATGGCGCGATCAGCGCCGTAATCCAGGTCCACCAACGCCAGACGCGACACCAACGCCGCCGCCACCCGCGAGGCTGGCCCTCCACTGGTCGCCAGCGAGACCCAATAGAAGCGCGCCAGCCGACGCATCACCAGCCCCTGCATCCGCTCACGCACCGACGGGAGTCGCTCCACCACGAGTTGCATCACTTCCGCGGGAATGCGCACGATCACCGCCTCCGAAATCGCGGAATAGCTCGCAGACCATCGCTCCGACCCCATCAGGAACTCATGGACACCAATCAGAAACGGAGCCGCCAACTCCGAGTACGGAGACTGCCAAGGCGTCACCACGCCATGCTGGACGAAGACCAGGTGCGTGAAATCGGAGCCCGAGCGAATCAAGGGCAACTCAGCCGAAGGCTCTGCAAATCGCATCTCGAGTGGCAACGCAGCCTCCGCCAGCACAAATTCGAGTTCGTCCGGCGCAACACCCTCGAAGTCGAGGCAGCGCGTAAGTGTCTCAGCAAAGCCTTCGATTTGGATTGTCACGCGGCCCTCTCGAAACTTGGGATCAACACCTGAACTTTAGATCAAACCTCATGCTCGTAGGCATTTGTTTCCTTCGCCGACACAAGAGACGCATCCGTGGTGGCGGCTCCTCCTGGAACCAATGGGTGCTGGTATCCAGCGAAGGACCAGCCTCCGTCTTGCTCGCTGTTCGTGAGAATCGAGATTGCACAAACGTAGCAGGGGAGCTGTCATCAGATCTTGGCGAACCGACAGGTTAGGGCGAGGACCGGCTGAACATCTCGATGCTCTCCGTTGCGAGTCGTAGCCATCCTTGATCCTCGACAAACCGGGGGACATCAAGAGACCGCTGTGTGCGGAACCCTGAGCTCGTTAACTGGTCCACGGTGTGCGCCACTTGCATTGCCTGAGAGCGCCTCTCTCTAGACATCACGTCATCGTCTAGTTCCTCCTCGGCGATCGTCGCATAGTGAGACAGCAGAGGGACTTTCGCAATCTCTGCCTTACGCTCAATCGACTTTGCGGCCGTTGCTACACAAATCGATGCGGCAATCACCGATTCTGCGAGTTCCCTCGCGGACAGGCCCCTGGCCGATATGTCCTTCGGTCGCCATGCTCCGAATTGCTGCACGGCCTCCTCGTCGGTGGTCTTCCCGGAAACTACTTTTCGATAACATTCCGGTGATACTGCCCGCAGTATGAGAAGGACGGAGACCTGGTTGAGATACAGCGGCCTTCCTTCGGGAATGGACAACAAAATCACGTTCAGATGATGAACAACTTGTTGAATGTCTCGGAGGGAGAAACTGTCGCGGTCTATCAACTCAGGCAAGAGACTGGGATATGTGTAGATGTTCATCTCCTCTGTTCGTTCCGCAAACCACTGAGGTGTCATGCCAACCGAGGTTAGCGACGCCTGAATGAAAGATAGGCGGTCGGGAACTGGCAAATTGTAGTCCAGATCGAAGAAACGTCTGAGGTAGCTTTCTGCATCGAACTGCTCGCCGTACACCGATCTCACGGAATGGGCCAGCTGCTCTCGATCCAGTCCCAAGACGAAGACAATCCCATCGACATTGAATAGGTGCTTAGCTCGTTCCAACATTAGGATTGCGAAGTCAGGTCGACAGCGGTCCAGTTCATCAATGATGATCACCAGAGGTTTCTCGTCGCGTTGTTCGGTCGCAACTCTTGCGACTTCAGCCAAGCTACTGCGAAACTCCAACATCGCGCGGACTGTTGCTTCGTAAATTGCAAAGCCGCTTGAGTCGTCCTGGTCCTCAAAACGATTGAGCTCACTGCTGAGGCCCGGACCTGCAAAGGGGACTGCCGAGGTTCCAACTCGGAGAGCGGCCATCGCCAATGAACGAGAGAGATTGCCTGCCGAGGCCTTGAACCTGCTCATGGTGGAACAGGACCTGATCAACTCGAGGTCGTCTACGGACCTCATAACCTCGGTTGAGAGAGCCACGAAAGGATCAGCTACAAAGTCCCGCTCCCAAGCATTGAACTCAATCACGGGGACGTGTCGATTCTGCAGGTACTGCGCCCACATCGTGAGAAATGTAGTCTTGCCGGTTCCCCAGCCGCCGTCGACTGCTAGGACCGCTGGCCCATCCACTGCTTCTATGACGTTGGAAAGCGCAACGATGGCGTCTTTGCGGTTCAACAGATCGCTTGCAAACGGGTCGTCCGTATCGTCGTCGACGGGCTTCGGTTGCAGCCGGAGCCCTTTCAGACCGTGAGGAACGACCTTGCCCTCAGTCGGTGCGTTTGGTGTGCTGTGTTGAGGATCTTCTTGCATATGGCCTTACCCTCGCAATCCATCTGAGCAGACGATTCGCACGATTTGCGGCGACGGCGGCTCCCGTTCTTCGTCTTCCGTAACGGAGAGTCGGTACTGTTCTCGCAACGCCTTGAGACGCACCAACAATGCCGACCCTGTCGGCTGCAACCGATACATCTCGCCGAGCGCGGCCTCTGCTCGCGGCGGTAACGATCGGCTGAATATTCGCCTGAGCTCGTCGAGCCGGGCCAACTCAGCCGAGTCCTCCTGCCGCTCTATTCGCAATATGTTAAGTTGCTTCGCGACGAAGCGTCTCGCACGCGTGTCGCGCAGGCGACGCGATCGCCCCAGTCGTTGGCCGTACTCAGCGCGAAACCGTTCGAAGGCAGACATCACTCGTTCGTTCGTCTCCGGTAGGAGCGATGCTGCTGGCGTGTCGGGCTGGCACGCGGCCGCCGCGACAAACTGAGCGGGACTGATCGGTCGCGGTTCCAGATTCTGAGCGACAGCAAAATAACCGTGGATCTCGCCCGCTGCCAGGAGCACCAGCGTCTCTCCTGGAACCGGCGGCTCGAACGGCCCTGGCTGCAAGCTGCCCGGCAGTTTAGGCGCCCACAGCGCCGGTTGGCGGGTCACTGACGGATCAATGACCGGCTCACTTGCCACCCGCAAATCGACGTTCAGGGCCGTGCGCAGCCCGTCGGGTAGCCCGGTGATCATCGCCCAGAGGTCAGGGTCATCTTGCTCAATGCGCAGCAGCGTAGTCACTGCGCGTTGGTGCGCCGCCACGTCATCCAGACTGTCGTCCGACTCAGGCAACTGCTTCTGATCATAGAGACGGTACATCTCTGCGGCGTTGATCCGCTCCGCCTCGGACAGCAGTCTGTCATCGAGGCCGATTAGATCGTGGAAGAGTTGAATCCGATTGCCTAACCGCTCAGTCAAGGAAAGGTCGGAGTCGACATCCAGGTCAGGCCAGGTGTTGTGCAAGTGGATGATCTCATGCTCGGTGCCGATGCGGTCCACTCGACCGAAGCGTTGAATTAGGCGTACCGGATTCCAATGCAGGTCGTAGTTGAGCACGTGTGCGCAGTCCTGGAGGTTTTGCCCCTCTGAGACGACATCTGTCGCCAACAGGATGCGAATCTCATTGGCTGGACGTGGCACATCGTCACCGAGATTTGCCCGAGGGGAGAATCGAGCCACAATCTCTTGCGCGGCATCCCGATTGCCGCCCGTCAACTGAGCGATCGATGTGTCTCGTCCACCTGGGTTGAGCTGTTCGTGGAGGTAGGTGATCGTCGTTTCTGCTTCGGAGAAAACCAACACCTTGCTGTCACGGATCTCGGGCTGATCGAGGAACGCTTTGACTGCCTGCAACTTGTCGTCGTCCGCAGGCGTAATCCTCTCAACTTTGGCAAGTAGACCGTCCAGCACTGCGAAGTCGGCGTCCAAATCTACACACCACTGCTCCGAGTAGAAGTCCTTCGCAGGATGCGCCCCACTTCCATTGCCCTGCCCATCTTCCTGCGTCAAAATCTCCAGCGCTTCCTCGGCGTCAAACGACTGACCACTGAGCAACCGTGTCGCGACCTGACCCACCGGTACATACCCGACCTCAAGCGCTTCTTTGAAGTGCCGATTACTACGAATCAGCGACTCCAGGGTCGAGCGAAACGCCGCCACGCTCGACTCCAACCGCTTAAGCAGCAGGACTTTCATCAGCCCTGCGACCCGGTCCCGAGATCGTACTAGACCGTCATACTTCGGGGTGTCCATTGCGTGCGGTCGTAGTTTCTCGCTCGCTCGATAGCGCCATGCCTCGTGACGCTGTAACGATTCCTGGATCTCGGCAAACGCACCAACTTTCGAATAGACACGATCCAGCCGATAGCTCACATTGGTCAACTTGGCCTCCGGAAAGCTGACTCGCTTGCCATTGATCTCGGCGCCATCGCCGTAGAGATCGAGGATGTCCTTGCGTCGCCGACGGAAGAAGACGTGCCTCAAGACATCTTCAATCTGGGCCCGGGGGATCGAAGGCTCTTGAGGCTTGATCGAGGGCGATCCATTCCCGCCGGCGGACTCCCAGTCTGCATACTCCCGATTGAACTGATCGTTCTCCGCCTGATACCTCAGCCAGTGTTGGGCATTGGTGAAGAACGCTTCCAGACTGACCGGTTCAATCGGCAGGCCGTGCTCGCGATCGTCGAGAAACAACGTGAGCTGCCGATAGATGTCCATCGGACCTAGATTCTGGGGCGTCGCACTCATCAGGATGACCTTGTGGTCACCGGCGTCGAGGTATTCGCGCAGCCCCCCGGACCGCTGGTTCTTGTTGCGAAAGTTGTGCGCCTCATCCACCAGCACGGGTCCACGATCTCGGTATCGCTCCTGCAGGACGATGCCATGCCCTGGTCGCTCCCCATCGACGAAATGGCCCAACTCCTCGTCGAACTCTGGTGCGCCCGATGGCACAATCATGCTGTGCGAGACGATCTCAGCACCGAGCTGAAATCGTTCGTTGAACTGTCGCCACATTGGGATCAGGCCGGCGGGGCACAGAATCAATGGCTTGCCGTCAGTCCGATAACTGAACTGTAGTTGTCGGAGCAGCTCAGCTCCGACGAACGTCTTACCTAAGCCAACGACATCGCCGATGTAACAGCCGCCGTGTCGGTCGATCATCATCAGCGCCTGACGCACGGCGTCGAGCTGGAAGTTGGCGAGCTGATTGTCGAGCGGTGACGTGCTCAGCTCTCCTACACCGGCATCCGAACCGTAGAGCTCGTAGAGCGCCTTCAGATAGACGTGATACGGCGGAGTCTGGGCGATCGGCCAGGAGCGTTCCAGCTCTGTAACCAGGTCATCGGATATGTCCTCGGCGTCGCGCCAGAGTTCGTCGAACCAGTGCTTCAGTGCCGCCATTTCGGCGTCGCCGCTGACTCGCACATTGAGCTCGGTGTTGCCCTCGAAACCGGACAAGGTGAGATTGGACGATCCGACGACAGCCGCGCCTGGCTCGGCGTGATTGTCGTACCAGCAGAGGTACGCCTTCGCGTGCAAGGGACTGCGTAGGTACGTCCGCACCTCCACTCGACCTGTCGCGACCAAGTCGCGCAGGTGTTGTACCGCCGATTCCGTTGCATCTTGCTGCGGGAGACGTGAGACGCCCTGAGCGATGTGCTCGATCGCCTGCTGGGCAATCTCCGTACGTTCGCTGCGACGAATCGTAGCGTCGGCGTTGAGCTGGGCTTGCAACGGAGCCTGTTGTTGCAAACCAGCCGCGACCTCCTCCAGCACCTGCCGATCGGTCCGACCGACCAGGATGCGCACCTGCTTGAGCTGCGACAGCTCCTCGGCGATCTGCTCGAAGCCGGAGATGAAGAAGTAACCGACCGCAATATCGGCCGTGGCCGAGCTGGTCAGCATCCCCTTCAGACGCACCAGCAGCGACGGATCCGTCGTGGCATGCAGGATGTTACTAACGGGAGCAGTCATGCTCTCAGTTTACGTCGTCCTGCAGAAGCGCCCGGAATCCAGCCTGGACGAAATCGCGATCATAGGCCAGCGCTTCAGTAATCCTGTGCTCCTCCATCACCAGGAAGCTGGCGCAATCGGTCAGGCTCCAACTCTGGTCGGGGCGATCTACATATCCCTCATAGGCTTCTGTGAACTGTTCAGCGGACATTGGAACGATCTCAACACCCGGGCTTTCCTCGACTTTCTTTACCCAAGCAATCGACAGTTGCCTCAGGTAACTCCCCCGAGTACCCAGCGCTGCCAACACCTCAACCAAAACCAGTTGCGTGGTGATTACTGTGATGGACCCGAGACGGCTGGTCCAGGAAGTCGCTCGGCGGTGCAGATCGTCTTGCTCATCCAACAGCGCAATCCAATAGCCGGAGTCGGCGAAGACAGGGTTCACTCGTCCTCATCCTTTGGCGCGCCGTAGAGGTAGTGCTTCTCGTTACGAGCCAGATCGGTGGGTACGTTGTCCCATGCGTCAGGAGGAGCCAAGTGATGTTGCTCCTTCACCCATGCCAGCAAGTCGGATAGGCCTTCAGACGATTTCACAGGCTTGCCCGAATCTCGGGGTACGCTGCCCTCCTCATTCGCAGGCTCGCTGAGCTCAATCTCCACTTCACAACACTCAGACAGCTCCAAGGGTCTCACAGGTGTCAGGATGCCATTCGAATAGGTGGCCTTGACTATGGTGCCCATGTTTGCGCTCCCATCTGTGCTGCCCCTCAGCCTAGCGCGATCGTCAGCACGACGCGCCCACCCGACGCTCGACGGCGGCGATCTCCTCCTCGGTGAGGCCGTAGAGGTCGTAGACCAGCCGGTCGATTTCACGTTCCAGGTCGGAAGTATCAGCATCGGGGTCGGCATCCTTGGCAGCAATGGCTTGGTCGACCAGGTTGACGATGTGATGCCTTGAACGTTCTTCCCATTTCGGAACGGGAATTTGCTCTGTATACACCTTGTGCCATATCGTCAAGCCCAAGCCAGTGGTTCGAGCAGTATGACGCATATACCAAATGGACATCACGGAGTTAAGGATACCGGATAGGTATTTCAAATCCATTCCGACGATCATATATACCGCGTTGTTTGTGAAGACCTCATCCTCGCTATAGGCGAAACTAGCTGATGAAGCCATGTCCATCCATATCAGCTTCTCCTTACCAAAGTCCTTGTGATAAGCACAATGTCGTAGATTGTACGGGGTGTGACCCTTGTCATAGCGACTCTCGAGTCGTGAGTAGTATTGATCGAGATGTTGTTTGATCGACCGGTATTCATGAACATTCACCGGGCGTACGTTGTCGTATCCGTTGTGCGTATCGATCAGCCATAGTCCTGCCCATTGGGCCCGATAACGTCGAACATCTCGACCTCTAAGAACTGGCTTGATGATTTCAGCAGACTTCGGATCCTCTGCGACCAGTCTATCGCGCGTCGGCGTGTCGATTATGAACGCCTCGTTATAGCCCGTCTTGATCCCGTAGTTGATCTTGACGTCCCAATCCTTGAGCGGACTACCGATGCGCTGCATCTTCTGCATCACCGACCACTCGACCTGCGATAGCACGCTCCATGGTGAGTCGTCGTTCTGGCGCGTTTCCCCCCATTGGTCTGCAGGCGGTGGGAAGTTGACTCCAGGGAGCATGTCCATGTCGACCGATGGGAATGGTTGAGGCCCCGCGTCTGTGGTGGCTGTGCGAAGGAGCAAAATGCCTGAGTCCACGATCGCAGTGTCGAACACATCCTTGCCAAGATCTATGTATCGCAGCGGCCTGTGCCAGTTGCTCAAAAGCTGCCGAGTCTTCTTGCCGTATGGTGCTCTGAGCCAGCTATTGGAAGTGATGAATACAAGCATCGCATTTGAGCTCCGCAACAATTGACAGCCGCGTTCATAGAAGAGTTGGTAGATGTCGCCTGTTTTGGCGTAAGTGCCGAAATCGCACTGACTGTAGTACGCCGAGAGCTCCTTGTTCTTTGGGAATGAGATGTATGGTGGATTCGCGATTGCGATGTCGAATCCGCCAAGTCCGACGACCTCAGCGAATTTGATCCGCCAATCGAACGCATCCTGTTCGACTTTGAAGCCACGTATGCTCCTTGTCAACTCTTCTTCCTTGGCGAGAATGTCCTGCTTGTGCATCTGCTTCAATCTGCCATCGGCCTCGGAGAAGTACATACGCTTCAGGGTGCGTAGACCGGACTGATTAATCGCGTGCCTATCGAGATTCAATTGACTCGGGTCGGGACCGAGTAGGGAGTCTCCTTGCAGGATCTTGAAGTCGAGGTTGGGCAGCGGCTTTGGTTGGTCCCCGTCGTAGTCGATTGCTAGCGAGAGCCACAGTCGTAGCATCGCGATGTTCACTGCGAACGGGTCGATATCAACGCCGTAGAGATTGCGCTCGATGATCTGGAGCTTGAGATCGTAGAGCGACTTCGCGTCCACGCCGACGTTAAACAGCGTCTGCTGTAACTCGACCAGCTCGTGCATCATCCCGAGCAAGTACGCGCCGGAGCCGCAAGCAGGGTCGACGACCGTCACCTCGGCGAGCGCGGAAGCGATCTGTTGTGCTTCAGGGACGCCAATGCCCTCGGTCGCGCGCTCGTCGACGAACCCGGAGATTGTCTCCGCTGTGAGGGTCGGAGCTTTCGTTTCCAGATATCCCTTCAGAGCCTCGCGACACATGAACGAGACAACTGGCCGCGGCGTGTAGTACGCGCCCGAGTCGTGCCTACCAGTAACGAGCTCCTCAAACACTTTGCCCAGCATCTCCGGGTCGACCGCGACCTCGATGTCGAACGGAGTTGACTCCATCACCGTGAAGTTAAAGGCGTCAAAGAGATCAGTCAGCAGCGACTCGAAGATTTCATCGGGCACAACCACGCCAGCGCGCTTGTCAAGCTCGGTCTTCTCGAACAGTCCACCGTTGAGGAACGGAACCTCGCCGATGCGGGCAGCCATGTCTCGATTCTCAAAGTGTCTGTTGAAGTCCCTGCCTTGCGGGTTGTTCAATCCGAAGAAGAACAGGTGATACAAACGATGGTCGTAGAAGAGCGCATCGGGTTGTTCCTTTTGGTAGCTACGCCAGATCGCGTTCGGGTAGTCGGAATCGCCGTTGTACTTGAGCCAACCCTTGCGTGAGAGGAAGTAGACAAACATCAGCCGATTGAATAGTGTCTGGACGAAGGATTTGGTGTCCTCAGGGTCGTCGAAGCCGCTGACAAGCTCCAGCGCACGCTTGTGCAGGCGCTCGTACTCGCGGAAGAAGTCTTTGGTGACTGGTTCAACGTCGAAAGCGCGGTTGATTGCGTTGAGGAGGTTGCCGCCCTGCTGATGGTCGTGGAACAGGTTCGAGATCTGCTGATATGCGGTCCGCTGCGGCAGGTCACGCTCGACGACCATACGTCGGAGCGTGGGCGTGCTCTGCGCGCCCCAGGCCGGGTGGATCCAATGCAGCTGCGAGGCATCGGCGTTTGTGAAGAGGAGCAGCATGTCTTCGCCGAGCTCGCCCTGGATGATCTTGACCGCCTCGACGACGTCGCGCTTGTTGATGCGCGTTCCGCTGAGGGCAATGAAAAGCACGTGGATGCCGTCAAGCTCGGCGATGCGCTCGGCAGCGGGCGGCAAAAGCTCCGACTTCGCCGTTGCCAGACTCAGCTGACCCAGCACGTCCTGGAAGTCCAGCACCTCAGCGAAGAGGCGTCGCAGCACCGTGGGTCGCTGCTCGGGGAAGGCGCCGAAGAACGCATCAACGTGCTGCTCGACATCGCGGGCATCCTCTGGACTCTGAATCGGCATCGCTCGCTCCCGGTGACGGATCGGTCTCCAGATCGTAATGGACACTGCCTGATGCTCGCGCCCGGTCTGAATGATCCCGAATGCGCCGATGAGGGAGCCGAGATAGATATGCTGCCACAGAGGAGCTTGGGCACCCTGCCGTGTCTGAGCCTACGAAAGCGAGCTACGGCCATGATGCGCTTCGTCTTTGACGAGCATCGAGCAACTCAAGCAGCATCATTCCTGCTCGAGCGAGCGGGCGGCTCGATGCGATACATCAAGCTGATCAAACTGCTCTACCTCGCCGATCGCGTTGCCCTGATCGAGACTGGAATGCCGATCACGGGTGACCGGTATGTCTCGATGAAGCACGGCCCTGTGCTGAGCCGAGTCCTTGACCTGATTAAGGATGAGCAGCCATCTGAGGACTCGGTTTGGCACCACCACATCGAGAGACGACACTTTCTGGTGCACCTGTGCAATGGGGTGGACTCCGACCGGCTATCCGATTACGACGTTGCGTTGCTCGAAGAAATCTGCACGACCTATGGGCACTGGAGGCCATGGGCGGTCGTCAACTTTACTCACTCCTTGCCGGAGTGGGAGGACCCTGGCAACTCTTCGCTTCCGATCGATCCAGCAGACATCCTGCGCTTCGCGGGCTTCGACGACTATGAGCTAGAGCTGGCGCTCGATCAAGCCGCAGCTGCTTTTGCCGCCAGAACCCAGCTGGTGTTGGCTGAGTGAACACCGGCGACACGTTCTTTGGGCTCGACCAACGAGGTCACCTGTGGATCATCTTGTCCGCTGTCGAGCGTGACGGGACGGTGGTAGTCGTGAATCTCACCACTCACGATCCATCGCGTCGGCCATCCTGTGGCGAACACTGCGTTGTTGTGCGTCCAGGTGAGCACTCGTATCCGACCCACGACTCGTGCATATTCGTTGTGGGTGCCTTGATGGCTGACCTTCAGACGATTAGCGATCGCGTGGCTGGCGGCGAATATGAACGACACGATCCGCTGTCAGTGATGCTCCTCAAACGTCTCCAGGACGGCACGCTTGAAGCTCAGCTCGCACCTGCGAGAGTGGAGGCCGCTATTCGTCGGACTTTGCATCCGTAGAAGGGTGTGAAGTATCTGCAAGGGTTGGCGGTGGCCGGACGATACACAGGCAACAGCACACGTTAGGGAACCCAGACTCCACTGCTCTACAAGGTATCCTTGTTTCGAACAAGGACCGCGGCACGCCGAAGCCCGCAGCTCGATTGGAGCACTTCATGCAAGACCAAACTGACCGAATCCCAGCAGCGCTGTACGCGCGAGTCTCCTCCGACCGGCAGGATGTCGACCTCTCCGTCGCCGCGCAGCTTCGAGCGTTGCGAGACTTCGCGGAGCGCAATGGCTATGTCGTCGCTCGCGAGTTCATCGACGAAGCTGAGTCTGGGCGCACCTCCGACCGACCGCAGTTCCGCAAGATGCTCGACGAAGCCAGCGGGGCGAACGCCCCCTTCCAGGAAATCCTGGTTTGGAAGTTCTCGCGGTTCACGCGCAAGCGCGAGCATGCTGTCGCCTTCAAGTCGATGCTCAGGCGCCGAGGCATTCGCGTCACCTCAATCACTGAGCACGCCGACGACACGCCCACTGGCAAACTGATGGAAGCGATCATCGAGAGCGTCGACGAGTTCTACTCGGATAACCTCGCGCAAGAGGTAAGAAGGGGGATGCGAGAAGCCGCCTCGCGCGGGTTCTGGGTCTCGAACAACGCACCGCTGGGCTACAAGCGGGTCTATGTGCCCGACGGTGGCAAGAAGCGTCCAAAGTTGGAGCTTGACCCGCCCGCCGACGGCGTGGCCCGGCGCATCTTCGACATGGCGCTCAAGGGCCTGACGGTCCTAGACATCGCCAAGCAGCTCAACGCTGAGGGCATTCCGACCAAGACTGGCAAGCGCTGGCTCAAGACGACCATCCACAAGATGCTCGCCAATGAGGCCTACGCTGGCACCCTGGTATGGGGCAAAACCGCCAAAGATGGCGCTCCTCCCGTGCGAGTGGAAGGCGGCGTGCCGGCCATCGTCACGAAGTCAGAGTTTGCTCGGGTCCAACAGATGCTCCAGGCTCGCGCGCCGAGCCACACCCATCCGCGTCGTGCCGCGAGCCCGTACCTGCTCAGCGGACTTGTGACCTGCGACCTCTGCGGGAAAACGCTCGTCGCCTCGGAGGCGAAGGGTGGGAAGTACACCTACTACGTCTGCCTCTCCTTGCTCAAGCAGGGCAAGGATGCGTGCGAAACTCCTCGGCTGAACGCTGGCAAGTTTGAACGGCTGATCATTGACCAGCTGCGTCAGCACATCCTGACTGAGAACAACATCCGTGAGCTGGTCAAGATGCTCGATGAGGAGATGGACGGTCTGGCGCGGGAACAGCGTCAGAAGTTGGAGACAATCGAAGAGGAGCTGGTCGAGGTTCGTCGCCGCTTGGACCGCATCTGGCACGTGATCGAGACCTCGGACTTGGATATCGACGACGCCACGCCGCGGATCCGAGTTCACCGCGAGCGCCAGAATCTACTCGAAATCGCCGCCAAGGAAGCCCGCGACGTCCTGGCGGAACGCAAGCGGATGCTGGACAAGACCGAGATCATCGCCGCATTCGCAGCGGACATGAGTGAGTTTCTGGCCACCAGCGAGCTGACCGAGGCCAAAGCATTCGTGCGCTCGTTCGTGAAGTCCATTGTCGTGAGTCCCGGTCGCGCGACCATCAACTACACGATCCCGATGCCGGAAGACAGTCCCATCGGCAGCGCTGACCGCGCCGAGATAGATCTGGGCCTCAAAGTTCGCAACACAGTACCCAGTGGTGGGCCTGACTGAACGAAATCAAGAACCGATTCTTGGTCTTCGGTCGCACGGTCAGAGGGCATGGGGATGGTGTACTGAATCGACACTTCATCCCCGTTGACTTTGATTCCTTTGACGAAGTTGCGAATCAGCGCCTTGCGCTCCGGGATGGTGCCCGCCTGGAGGAACTCGCGGAAATCGGCGACGTACCGCTTGATCTCTGGCGTGGACGGCAGTTCGGCTCGGCGTTGCTCAAGCTGGCGCAGAGCGTCATCTCTGGCCGCAGCTAGCTGATCCTCTTGCTGCCGCAGCTTGAGGATGCGCGGCGAGAGCGCTTCGTAGGTCAGGTCGCTGTTCTCCAAGGCGTCGTAGAGTTTCTCTAGACGGCGTCGGACATCGTCCAGGTCCGACTCGACGATCGCCAAGTCCGATGCTCGCTCCTCTGCCATCGAGTCGACTTCCTCGGCGACCAGTTGGATCAGCTCCGTGATGGTCTGCTCGTTCAGAATGCGACCCATGATGTTGGCAACGATCTGGTCCTCGATACGCGGCGCGTTCAAGTAGCGACCTTCACATGCTCCTGCGCCGCTGCGATGCAAGGTGCTGCAAGCGTAGTAGGCGAACTGCCCGCTCTTGGCACTCTGCCCCAGGTATCGTTTGCCGCATCTGCAACAGCGCAGGAGACCGCTGAGCAGGAACTTGCTACCGGTGCGCCCAGGCGCCTGCACTTTCGGAGCCCGAGCGTGCAACGCCGCCTGCACAGCATCGTAGGTCTCCTTTGAGATAATCGCCGGCCAGGCGTCGGAGACCCGAACGGGATCAGGCTCTTTGCCGTCCTTGGCTGTCTTTCCCCAGACTGCAGTACCTGTGTATGCCTCGTTCTTCAGGAGATAGTGCAGTCGTCGTTTGTACCAACGATTGCCCTTGTACAAGATGCCGCGCTCGTTCAGTTGATTACAGATTTCCTTGAGTCCAATACCTCGCAACGAGAGCGCAAAGACCTCCTTCACGATCGGCGCGGTGTCAGGGTCGATTTCCAGCGTGGGCCGCTCTTTCGCGCCGTCCTGCACTTTGATTCGGATGTAGCCGTAGGGAGCCTTGGAGGCGAGGAAGAACCCGCGCGATGCCGCCTCGCGCATTCCACGCGTCACTTCTTGGGCGAGGTTCTCCGAGTAAAACTCGTCGACCGACTCGATGATCGCTTCCATCAGTTTGCCGGTCGGAGTGTCGTCGGCGTGCTCAGTGATCGACGTGACTCGGATACCTCGACGCCTGAGCATCGACTTGAACGCCACCGCGTGCTCACGCTTGCGGGTAAACCGCGAGAACTTCCAGACGAGAATCTCCTGGAATGGTGCCTTCGCCCCGCTGGCTTCATCGAGCATCTTGCGGAACTGCGGTCGGTCGGAGGATCGGCCGGATTCGGCTTCGTCGATGTACTCACGAGCGACGACGTAGCCGTTGCGCTCGGCGAAGTCGCGCAGGGCACGAAGCTGTGCCGCGACAGACAGGTCAACGTCTTGGCGGTCGGAGGAGACTCGCGCATACAGCGCGGCTGGGACGAGGTTGGGTTGGTGTTTCATGTGGTTGCTCCTATCACGATTCCATTGAAGTGTGGTCCAATGTGTTCCATGTTCGAAACATTATATCCGAACAAGAGAAACCATGACCCAAAAGCATGGTCGGCAACTCGGTAGCTTGATGAAGTCGGGCTCGACACCGCGGGGCGTGTTCCAACGCCTTCCTCACATCTTTTGCGGCGATTTGTCTTGTCCGCGTATGACTACATCGAACTTCTCTCGTTACAGGAGACAGCACCGGAGTGTCTCTAACCTCTCGCGGCTTCAGAGGGTAGCCAGAGGGCCCAACTCCCGAAGCTGTTCTCGTCGCCGCTGATAGTCAGGAATCGCCTGGGCCAAGACCTCCCGGTACTCAGAGCTGTGTCCGCGAACCTTGAGGTGTGCGAGCTCATGGGCAACGAGATAGTCTATCAGTGTCGGCGCGGCCATGATCACGCGCCAGTTGAAGCGCAGCGTTCCGTCAGTCGCGCAGCTTGCCCAGCGCTTGCGTTGATCTCGGATGAGAATCTCTTGCGGCCGAACTCCAAGCAAGCTCGCGACGCGGTCAACCCTGTCAGGGAGTTTCACGGCCGCACGTTCTCGATACCACCGCTCAAACGCTGCTTGCACAGCCTCGCGGCGCACGTCTCCGGACAGCGACCTCGGAACCTCAACATCGAACTGCCAGTGATGGAACCGAATCTTGACCGCTTCGCTATCGGCGGCGCGGACCGTTAGACGGACTGATCGGCCGAGATAGGGCAGGGACTCCCCGCTGATGAAGCGGCGGCTGGGCGGGGTTTGGTCAATCGTGCCTTTGTGCCTCATGATCCACTTGGCCCGCTTGCGGACTGTGGCTTCGATGCGGTCTCTGGATGTTTCCACCGGTGCGGCTACGATCACGACTCCTGGGGAATCCACCGTGATCTCCACGGTCTTCTTCCGCCTGGGCCTGCGCACAACCTGATAGCGGATTGTGCAGTCTCCTAAGTGAACGGCACCGTTCTCGATCATGATGCACGCTGCCTCGAAACTTCGACGATCCGGCTGGCCAACTGGTCCAACTCACGCTCCTGGAACCTGCCGTCGTCGCGCAACCGTCTCTTGATGTCGCGTCGCATTTCTCGCAACACATCTGAGTTCGCACGCCAGTCGATGACCGATTGATGAACTTGGAGCACTCCCTCGACTTCTGCCGCAGTGCTCTTGAGCCTCTCATCCAGTTGGCCAGCGTAGCCCGGACGGTCCTCCGCGACCGCGGCTCCGCCGTACCTTTCTTGCCTGGCGCCATTCGCCGGAGCTGCGTCGGCCAGCAGCAGGTAGACAGCAAAGGAAACCGGAGTGAGCCCGTGCTGGACTGCGTGGGCCTCCTCCTGCTTGACCTGGTCTAGGAGAGCGGCCATCTGCTTGCAGCACTCAGCGGCGTCGATGAGTTGCTCGTGCAGTTGCTGGATGATTCGTTCGAGAGCCTCCGAAAGCCGCTCGTAGAGCGCCGGACTCTCCGCGACTCGTTCGTTGATTTGAGCTCTGAGCGCGTGTTCCATGACTGACGCACGTGCCTTGTCGTGCGGCAGACCCTCAATCTTCTCCTCAAAGTCCCCATCCAGGATCGACACCGGCGTCATCAGCTCGCGCAATTCTGCCCCGATGCGGGTATCGAGCAACCGCTTGACCTTTGCACCGACAGCCTCCCAATCGACGCTTGTGTCCTCGCGCAGGAACGTGGCGCGAGCAAATGCGCGAATCAGGGTGAGGCACTTGAGCCGTTCCAGGTAGGCGAGGGCTGCCGGCTCAGGCAGATATTGATCCATCAGCCTGGCGAAGCTCCGGTAGTCGCTATCGAATCGCTCGTATGCGTCAGCCTTGAAGTGACCGTCGGTTCCTGCGTCGGCGTCAAACCGGTGGACACAATCCCATGTCCGGTTGAGATCGAGTCCGCTGAAATGAGACTCCGTATGATCCGCCGCCGCTTGCAGGGACGGTCCAGGATCCTTTTCCAGCTCGGTCAGCGTCCCTTGGATGGCGCCCGGTTCGAACGTCCCTAGTGCGCTCTCTAGTTCTCGCGAGACGCCGCAGTAGTCGACCACCAGGCCGTACTCTTTCTCGGTCGTGGCATTGTCCTTCGTGTGCGAGAAGCGACGGTTGACTCGGGCGATCGCCTGCAAGAGTGTGTGCTCGCGGATTGTCTTGTCGAGGTAGAGCACCTGCTCGACCGGGGCGTCGAAGCCAGTGATCAGTTTGTCGACGACTACGAGCGCTTCCGCGGTGCCTTCAGGGTCCTTGAACTCCTCGACGATCTTCTCTTCGTTGAGATTCTTAGCTTCGTCGAACTCGGGCCCGTCGTTGTTGCTCGTCGTGATGATCGGGTAAGCGTTCACGCCGAAGTCGTTCAGGTACTTCGCGTACTTGAGCGCAGACGCTCGGCTAGGCGACACCACCTGCGCCTTGAACCCGTTGGGACGGATTCGCTTGTCAAAGTGCTCGCTGATGTCGAGGGCGATGGTCTGGATCCGCTGATCCGCCTCGGCGACCGTCTCCTTGTTGGCGTACCGACGCCGGATCCGGGCGCGAGTCTCTTCCGGTTCGTTCTTGAAGATGGTCTCGAAGAGCTTGTCGAGCGTCGCCGAGCCTTCGATATGGAGTTCGGGCAGGCGCGCCTCGTACCGGATCTCCACTGTCGCTCCGTCCTCAACCGATTGTGGAATCGTGTACGAGTCAATCAGTTCGCCAAAGACGCCGAGGGTCGAGCGATTAAACTCCTTGTCAATCGGCGTACCCGTGAACCCAATGAAGGTTGCATTGGGCAACGCTCTACGCATCTTGGCGGCGAGTGACCCATACTGGGTTCGGTGCGCTTCATCGATCATCACATAGAGATTGCTGGCGTCGTTCAGTTGACCGAGCGCGCCGCTCGCCGCGTCAAGCACTTCCTCGAACTTCTGAATCGTGGTCATCACCGTTCGGCCACTGATGGTACTCAGCAGTTCGCGCAACTGGAGGGTGCTAGTGGCGCGTTCTGGCTCAAGTGCTGAGGCGCGCTTGAACGTGTCAGTGATCTGGCGGTCGAGTTGGGTCCGGTCTGTGACTACCACAATGGTAGGGTTCTGTAACTCCGGCGATCGGCGGAGTTTGGTAGCCAGCCAGAGCATGGTCAGAGACTTGCCGGAGCCTTGTGTGTGCCAGACCACACCGCCTCGTTCCTCTGGCTTGCGTCCCCCGAGGATGCGCTCCATCGCTTGCTTGACGGCGCGGTACTGCTGATAGCGAGGTAGCTTCTTGACCAGCTTGCCTTGCGCGTGCTCGTAGACGACGAAGTCGCGGAGGATATCCAGAAGTGTCGGTGGGTACAGCAGGCCGGCGATGAGCCGTGCTTGCCCTTCGGGTGGGACGCCGAAGCGGTGTTCGAACTCGGCGTCACTGAAGGGTTGGATTGACTTCCAGCCGGCATAGGCATTCTCGGACGCGCCGAGGGTTGCAAATGCTGCGTCCGAGCCGCTGCAGGCGATGCACATGAGGTTGGTGTCGAACAGCTCCGGCGCGCCGGCACCATGCCACTTTGGTTCGGCCTCCTGATAGCGGCGCAACTGCTGTACTGCCTTCGACTTCCAGACTTCCAGCAGCGACGGCGACTTGGCCTCTACCACGACGAGCGGGATGCCGTTGACGAAGAGCACCAGGTCAGGTTTGATCACCTTCTGGTCGTCCTCAGTCGCAGTGCGTTCGTTTGCACGCCGGACGCGGAACTGGGTTGTCACGACGTAGTCGTTCAGGCCGACGCCTGACTGAGGATGCTCGAAGTCGAAGAAGCGGACCGTGGGCGTCTCCTGGCGTCCACCGCGCTCGACCGTCAGCGGCATGCCGTAGGACAGGTACTCGTGGATTCGCTGGTTGCGCAGCATCCCTGTCTCGTCGATGTGCTCCAAGTTGAAGATGACCCGCTGCGCTTGTTCAACGGTCATCCACTCGTTGAGCCGCATCAGCGCCGCGACCAAGCGGTCCTTGAGGACGACTTCGCGCTCATTGGAGCGTTCTTTGGCTAGGTCCTCGCGCGAGACGTAGGTCCAACCCAGGGCGACCAGCAGGTCGCGAGCTGGGATCTCGGCGTAGGTCAGTTCGTCGGGTTGGTAAGAGGTGGTCATGGATGGGACCTCAAGGAGAGGATACGGCTGTCGGACGCAGGCGCCTCGTGCGGGCTGATCAAGGGCGAAGTTGGAGGCGTGGGAACTTTCGGGCGGTCGGGGCTGATCTGGCGTTGTGGGCTGGGGATTTGCGGCTGAAGTGTCCGGACAGGTCCAGATTTTGACAGGTTTGGCTGGACGCTGTCAGTGATTTGCGCCGAGATTCTCGGTGGGGCTGGGAATGTTGAGTGGTCGGGTTGAGGCTAGCAGCGGTCATGACGTGATCTTCAACAATGACTGCGGTGCCGCAGCCCGCAAGAATTTAGTACAGGGATCCTTCGATCGAGAAGACCATCGCGCCGCATCAGGAAGCAAACACGGCTGCGCGTCACTAATCCATCTGTCGAGCCGCGCTACTTCGCCGTCGAACTTCTCCTCGATTTTGCCTTCCTTGAGCTGTGCATAAAGACGGATTAGGTAAGCGAACAGGTCGGCAACTTGAACCAATCCAACGTGTTTAGAATCCACGAAGTATGGGACATCGATTACCTGATCGAGGTGTTGTTGCCTCTTCTTTCGAGCATAGAATCCACCTGTCGCCTCAGGAGGATCAATCACCATCTGCGTCAGCTCGTCCCTCTTCGTCGCAGCATCAAACACGAACAAGGTATTCCCCTTGTTTTTCTTCTCTCGCTGATGCGCCTTTTGCACTGTCAATACGACGTGCATAGCGGCAATGCCCCACGAACTGGTATCCTGAAACCCATCTAGGTTGTATTCGCTGCGCAAGCTGTCGAGCGAAGCTTTTGATACCGCGCCAAATGTGACTTTGTGTCGCTTGTCTGCCATCCACCTAATCAGTCGCTCGATCACTTCGGACCGCTCGCCGCCATCGAGTTGTCGCCAATGAGCGTTGCCTCTATAGAGGCTGCTTCCCTTTAGTTCCTTGAGGTCACCACTGAGATCACTTTGGACATCGGAGAAAAACTCGTCGAAGTCACGTTTCGCTCGGTTCATCCTTTGGGCATCGACGATGATTCCGGTCACTACTGTGGCTGTATCACCGATGCCACTCTCATCTAGGTAGCAGAATTTCACCGGTTCGCCGCCTGCGATGTCCGCACACGACCCGTGAGCAAGGCGTCTGCGATTGATTCTTTGGAGGCCTTCAGAATATCGCGCTTGTCCGCATTCCGCTCAAGTGTTTTATCGATTGAGTCAAGAAGGCGGGCGATGGTTCCCTGCTCTTCGAGAGCGGGAAGTGGCAGTCGAAAAGCCCCGACCTCATCTGGTCGCACCGCCGGATACGCCTGCCCCGTGGTGGCGTCTTGCAGATATCGGGCGAAACGGTAGGACATGATGTGGTGATAGAGGAACAAGTCAGCAACGCTCTGATTGGGGGTAACGACGGCGAAGCCTGTGGAGACAACCAGGTTAGATGGAGCTTGCCGCAGCCGCGCGAACCCACGTAGGTTCGGACGCACAGTGCTGACGAGTATGTCTCCTGCACGTGCTTTCCGGCGCGCTCGGCTTGGGGCACCCGAGGCGACAATCTGTCGGGGTTCATCTAGTAGGCCAGGTCCTGAGACGGCCGTAAGGTCTAGATACTGGATTTCTTCGTCTTCTTCGCTTGGGTTCCACAGATGGAGATTGACTCCCGCCACATCCCCCAGACGCACGACGTCCCAGGAAGCGGGGATGGTTCCGAGGCCTCGGACTTCCTTCCACTCGGTGTGGCGACCGGGCAGGCCTCGAGTGAGGAGGTCGTGGAGCAGGGCGTCGCGCAGACGCTCGGTGGCGGCGAAGACTTCTTCGGTGCGCTCGATGGCTTCGTCGATGGAGTCGAGGATTGTCGCAATCGCGTGCTGCTCGGATAGGGGCGGAAGCAGGAGTGTGAGCGAACTCAACTCCCTGCTACCGATGGCGTCGAAAGTGCTCCCCTGTGCCAATCGTTTGAGCATGTGCTTAGCAGCATTCACTGCGTGCCATCCGAAAGCGGGATCGGCGCGTCGAAATCGAAGAGCAGCGAGGCCTCGGCCTATCGCGAGTGGCTGTGACGCACGGTTCGTCTCGCCGACTGGTGCTCGCACGCTCATTAGCAAATCCCCAGTCTCCGCAATCTTTGCCGGCCGGACGCACCATTTGATCGGGTCGGGCGACTGTGCTCCAAACTCGGCGTTGCCTTGAGTGAAAGCCAACCCGTCAACGAAATCGGCCTCGCCGTTCCAATCGAACACAGTGTCACCCGGCGGCGATTGCCCCATGACAATATCGGCAACCTCGCTGAGCCGAGATCGTCGCCAACCGTCGGGGACTTGGCACTCCTTTTTCATCAATCGCCGCGCTCCTGGCGTTCGTGCTCACGCAGGGCATCGAGGGTCAGCGGACGACTCTCGTGCTTGGCTTCGAGCCAGCGTCTGAACGAACGTTGACTCTCGCCCGACCGCCTACCGACCAAAAGTGCTTCAATGCTGATGTCTTCGTCCAGGTCGGGCCAGTGGATGCCGACGCCGTCGCCGACCAACTCCCAATGCCCGCGCTCCTGCGCGTTGCCGTGGGACAGCCTTGGATACCACAGCAGCGGCACGGAAATGCTCCTACCGTCAGCCAAGTCGACGGATAGACAGTCTTCGCTCAGCGAGACATCGGTAGCGCGGGCGCTCTCAAGCTCAATCGCTGAAGTAACCATTCCAGTCCTCCATGATCCGCCCCTCGTAGGTGCGAGTAATGCGTTCAATGTCGCGAAGCTCGCTCGGTCGAAAGCCACTGCTTTGGGCCAGTCGCACCGGGTCTAGCCAGAACTTGGCGACATTGCGGTCGCGTTTCACATGAACGTGCATCGGCTCTTCCCGATCGCTCGAATAGAAGAAAAACCGATAGGGTCCCTCTCTGATCGAGTTCGGCATCGCTACGGCTCACCCTATCGCGCATAGCCGAGCTCCGCGAGGAGCTCATCCATCTTGGCCGCGGCCTCGTCGCGCCGACGCTCTGCTTCTCGGAGTTGGGCCAGCGCCTCCTCGACGCTGAGCACCTCGATCGGCTCGGTTGTGTCAACGTAGCGGCTGATGTTGAGGTTGAAGTCGTTCTCTTCGATCTCCTCGAGGTCAGCGATGTGAGCGAAGCGGTCGATGTCTTCGTAGGCTTCGAAGGCCTCGACGATCTTCTCAGTGTGTTCAGGATCGAGATGGTTCTGAGCTTTACCGGAGCGGAAGTAGTCGTCCTGATCGGCGTCAATGAACAGAATCTTGCCTCGGCGCTCGGCCGGCTTGCGCTTGTTCAGGATGCAGATCGCAACCGGAATGCTGGCGCCGTAGAAGAGGTTGGATGCGAGCCCGATGATCGCTTCGAACAGGTCGGCTTCGACGATGCCGCGCCGAATCTTGCCCTCGGCGCCGCCACGGAACAGGATCCCATGTGGCATCACCACGCCGACCATACCCTCGGCATTGGTCGTGGCCAGCATGTGCTGGAGAAAGGCCAGGTCTCCCTTAGTCTTGGGTGGGATCGCGCCGTAGCGGTCGAATCGGTGATGCGGATCATTGGGCGCGAAGTCGTGGCCCCATTCCTTCAGGCTGAAGGGCGGATTAGCGATCACGCGGTCGTACGAGAGCAGGCGGCCACCGTCGTCAAGCAAGAGCGGTTCGGCGATGGTGTCGCTGCCCTCGATCCGCGCCGAGCGCAGGCCGTGCAACAGCAGGTTCAGCTTCCCGATCGCCAATGTCCCGAGGTTGCGCTCCTGTCCATGCAAGACCAGGTTGCGAACGTCGCCACCTTGCTTCTCGACGTACTGCGCGGCGTAGATGAGCATTCCTGCCGAGCCGGCGGTGGGATCGCAGATACGCATCCCCTCCGTCGGCCGCAACAGCTGGACGATCAGCTGGACGACCGTGCGAGGGGTGTAGAACTCGCCGCCCTTCCTGCCGGCATCGTCGGCGAACTCCCGAATCAGATACTCGTAGGAGTTGCCCAACACGTTGACCGCTCCACCACCGTCATCGGGCGTCAGATTGTCGTCGGTGAGATCAAGTTCGCCGAAATGTTGCAGCAGTCGACTGATGATCCGATCTCGATTTTGGGGACCGCCGAGCTTGGACTCATCGTTCCAGTTGGTGTTGCGCAAGATGTTGTCGAGCCGAGGGGTGTTGGCCTCCTCGATCTCCGCGCTCGCGACATTGAGCACCTCACCGAGGTTCATCGAATGCTTGACGATTTCGGGCCAACGGGCGTCCGGCGGAACGAAGAACTCGTGCTCGTCGAAATCTGTTTCGGCCACTGAGCGCGGTACCCCGGCCTCCACGGCACGCTCGACTTCCTCGTCGAACCGGTCAGACAGCCGCTTGAGGAAGAGCATCGAAAAGATGAAATTCTTGTAATCGGATGAATCGATCTGGCCGCGAAGGATGTCGGCTGCTCCCCAGAGTTTCGACTCAAGCTCGTTGGTGGTGAGCGGCATTAGGATTCCGTTCCGTGGATAGGCTCGGTGATTGAAGCGATGATCGAGTCACGCAGTCGGTCATGTCGAAGTCGCAATGCGTTTTGGGCTTCCATTCTCGAGGTCTCGGTTGTTTCGATTAGGTTCGGGAACTTGCGCATCTGATCCTCCGGCAACAACGGGACTCTGACCTCGCCCAACGCCCTAGCGGAGAGTGAGGGCAATGATGTCCCGCTCAGTTTCGCTGCGATTGCCGCCCGTCCTTGAGTGGAGGTCAGGTAGTACCAGAGATAGTGAGCGAGCCCTGATGATGGGTCGGGAGTGCGGGCAACCAGGATTGTTGTTGCCGCCACTGTTCTCGAGACGCCTGGCGGGACCAGGGCAATCCTGACTGAATGCGCCCTCGCTGTGACAAGCAGATCGTATGGGCGCAACAGATGAGCTTCGCTGCGAGTGCTCTGACGGATACCAATCTCGCGCAGGCGCTCTAGTTCGACACCATCCTCGACAACATCGGCGCTCTCAATCACATTGACCTGCCATCCGCCTTGGCGAGCGCCGGCGGATCGGCCGGCAACGGCGAGCCCTTGCCGGATCTGAACGAGATTGCCGAGTGCGTTCATGGACCAAACCTATCTGTGTCCTTCCCAAAAGTCAACACATCGGCGTGCTAAAGTTTTCACGCATCGTTGCTAAGCACCGAGCAACGGGGGTCCATGGGTTCTTCCAACTGGAAAGCGAGAGCAAAGATGGAAGACACACACTTCACCGTAAGTTTTCCCTTGGACGACGAGGGCTTCGCTCGCCGGGCCTGTCCGACCTGCATCCGCGAGTTCAAATGGTTCCACACTGAGGACGATGAATCGGACGACCCGCCGGAGGAGTATTTCTGTCCATACTGCGGTGTCGCGGCCAAACTGACTGAATGGCAGACAGAGGAACAGATAAGGTACATCGAAGAAGAGGCCATCGCCAGAATCGCGGGGCCATTCGTTGAACGACTGCAGGGTTCGTTCGGGTCCGGTGGTCGCTCGATCGGTGGCCTATTGGAACTCAGCTTGAGCGTAGAAATGCCCGAGCGCCGATAAGCCGCTCCAGTGTTCGAACCGAACGACATGCGACGTGTCGACTTCACTTGTCACCCCAAGGAGCCTGTCAAGGTCGATGAGGCGTGGACTGGGGCAGTGCACTGTCTGTGTTGTGGAGAGGTCGCCTACGCCTCGAAGGCGTGAAGGGCAGGTCGCCGATCGCTGTGTGATTGTCGACCTGCTCGGGCAGGGAGGCAACACCGAGGTCTGGCGTGCGCAATGCGGTGACGAAGCTGTCGCCCTCAAGTGGACCAATTCTTCACCGATGTGGTTGTTGACGAGCAGTGAAACGTTCAGGAACCAAGCGAGCAACGTTCGCGTACCTGTAGCTGTCTTGGTCTCACGCCTGGCGAAGTGGTCAATCGGTGCTGACGATTTGCTCCTCTCGGGACCCCGCCAGTAGCGAGAACGCGGGAAGCGGATTGATTGGGTGCCACTCTGCAACGTGCAGTTAGGTCACCCCTTGTCGGCGTCAAACGCGGCGGTGGAGCGAGTGGAGTCGACCGTGCGCCATGCTCGGCCGAACGGGCCGGATTGCTCCAGTATCTCGCGGTCCGACACGAAGAGCGGCACGCGGATGCGGGCTTGATCCTGTTCCTCGCGGGCGACTCGCAGGAAGTGGTCGGCAGCCAACTCGTGCTCGAACACGACCAGAACGACGGGTATCGCCCCATGATCCTCGAGCGGTCGGTTGGAGCTGTAGTAGCGCAAATATGGCGCGAGCCGTTGGGCCATCGTCGAGGGCCGGATCGCGCGGCGCTCCCACTCGAGGAAGAACGGCTGTGGCCGGTCTTGGCGTTGCAGCACGCCGAGGGCGTCGGGCTGAATCGAGCGCAAACGGTCCTCAACACGGAAGTAGCGGGAAGCTCGATGGGGTGGATCGAACTGGACCACACCCCAGTCCGTCGAACGGGACTGTTCGGCGAGGGTCGCCAGGAACCGGTGTACAGCCTCAGTGTGGGTGAGATTGCGCAGCAGTTGGCGAGTCTTGCGACCGCGCAGATTGCGCCACTCGAGCGGCTGCTCAGGATCGAGCAGGTTGGCGCTCCAGCGCTTGCGAGCCGCACCGACCGAGGCGCGATCCTGGCGGGCGACCAGAGCTAGACCGCGGTCGCTCAGGCAATGCCGGCGCCGGCCATCGATCCGATGGGATCTGAGCAGGTCGAGCCGCTCGAGGCGAGCGGTGAGCTGGGAGACGCGGCGTCGGGCGACGCCGAGCAATGCGCCGAGGTGGTCGGTGCTAATCCAGGACCAATCGCCAACCAGTTCGAGCGTGCGTTTCTCGGCCGGCTTGAGACAAGCGGGCAACAACCAGTCCGTCGTTTCTTGGTCGCTCCCGTTCGGTAGCGAGCGAGGGGCAAGCGCACGTCGAGGCGATGGCTCAATCGCCCACCAACCCTTAGGACGCACGTAGGTCAGCGCCTGTTTGAGATTGAGCTTGACGCCGGAGATCGGTCCTCGCCAGACCTCCGCCTCACTGTGCGCCCGCACCGCGTCGCGCTCCAGGGCGAAGAAACAGATGAACGGAGCCTGACGAAGCAGACGGTTGGCGTGGCGTAGTCGCACCTCGTCCGGCGCGAGCACCAGCGCGCCTGAGTACGATGGCCCTTCGCGCAGCCGGCGGATGCGAATGGCGAAGGCGGTCCGGTCGACGGTCCGGCCCCAGCGGACCACGGCGAGCGTGCGTCCGTCGCGCAGGCCGACGGCCGCGTCAGCCGGTTGCGAGCGGTACCAGCGGAGCCGCAGCGGATGCGCGATTTCGGCCAGGGTAGAGGCGAGCCGATAGATCACTGCGACCGCATCGAGGCGGCCGAGCAGGATGCGGCGCCAGGGCTGCGAGATCGGATGCTCGCCGAGGATCTCCGCAGCGCTGTGTCCGTTGTTCAGCGCCAGTTGCTCGATCCCCGCTTCCGTGAGCAACATTCGGCGAGTCGGGCTGATCAGCTCGGAGGCGTGAGCCACGTCCTCGACCAATCCTCCGCGCTTGAGGACGCCCAGTCGTTGATAGACGGCGCGCTCCGACCAGGTCGAGAGGCGAGCCAACTCGATTCGGTCGAAGAGCGGCGCGTCGGCCAACAGCATGAGCAGCTCGCGATCAATCTCCTTCATCAAGCGCTCTCTTCGCCTAATCAACTGCCGGCCGTCTCCCCCAGGAGGGGCGATGCGATGAGCTCAGCATATACGACCGTATGTGCTATCTTCTTGACATTGTCCGTCTGGCCGGACAGCGATTGCACTGGTCAGAGGATCGGACCCGTGTACAGGAATCGGGAGTAGTCGGACATGGCGCCGGAGGCTCGGACACCCAGTGTTTCGCCTGGTGAGGACAGCACGACGGGTGCGGATCAGGAAGAACATTCTGCGCGGGCGGGTTGCACAGAGATTGCAATGTCACATGACAGTCCGGACAGCGAGCGGAGAGTCGAGGAGGACGTGGCGCAAGGCGGAACGGCAGCCGAGAGCGCGGGGCAGCCAACTGGCTCCGCTGGGGAAGAGAAGCTGCGAGGCTTCCTACAGGACCTTGTCGAGCAGGAAGGCCGTGCGGAGGCGGCGGAGCGCTTGGGAGTAAGCGAGCGGACGGTGCGTCGTGCTCTGGCATCCCCCCAGCTGAGCCCGTTCATGACCGAGTGCTTGCAGCGTCAGTGGGACAATGCGGCCGTGGCGCAGGAACCGGTGATCGTGCAGGAGCCGGCGAGTCTGCCCGAACAACTGCGCAAGTTGGCGCGGCGGCTCGCTGACCTTGAGGAAATCGCTGACGCCCAGTTGGACGAGCTCTGGGAGGTGGGGCATGACCTCCGCCAGATCCGCGATGCGTATGCACCGGAACCCGTGCTTGGGACCGAAGGGAGGCTTGCTGCGGGTGGGAAGCAGCGACGAACCATCCCCGGCCTGGTCACGGTTGAACCGTTGCCCGACGACGGCGACATCTTCGGCGAGGCCCTGCCCGTGGTGGCCGAGTGGAGGCGGACCCTACGCGCGCTTGACGAACCACCGGACACGTTGGCATGGATCGGGATGACTGAACGGCTCCTACGCCTGGAGATCCAGTTGATCGACGACCGCCAGTTGACGCTCCCTCCGGCCGATGGCCCATGGGATGATGTGCGCCGTGATAACGAACTGCAACTGCGTCAACATCGATTGCACCGACTCCGGATCCAGCGCGTGTGGGCCGAGCCCCTGCATTGGACGGCTCGGCTCGTGACCCTGGGCCGGTGGGGCCGGGGCGAGAGCCTGGAACAGCAAATCCAGCGTGAGTTCGAGGCCCGGCGTGCCGAGCTATTGGCGGCACAAGGGGATCGCCGAAGAAGCCTGAGGCGCCACGGCGCAGATTCAGGCAGTCTGTAACGCGATTGGAGCAGCCAATGGTGACGACTCGGGCGGCGCAAGGCCCTACAGGAAGGGTCAGCAAGGGCTCTGGTCGTGCGACTTCGGAGCAGCAAGACACCCGATTGCTGGCGAGGCTCCAGCAGCTGGTTGCGGACGAGGGTCGTGGTCGCGCGGCGGAGCAATTGGGCGTGGATCGGAAGACGGTCTGGAGGGTGCTCAACTCAGAACAACTGAACCCGGTCGTGCGCGAAGCTCTGGTGAACTTGGATACCAGAGTGAGCGACAGCGACGAAGGTGATCACGACGATGCTGGAGTGCGTGAACTCGGACATCGGATCGCCATTCTGGAAGACCTCCTACCGGACGTGGAGCGGCAACTGGCTCAGGTCGGTGACGCTCTGGCTGAGCTGCGTGAGTCGCAACCGGCTGCTGTGACCCCGGCTCCGGCAAGTCCACAGGCAATACCCACGACCTACGTCCCCCGTCGCATCTACCCCGAAAGGGTCGAGTTGGAGCCGCGTCCCGACGACGAGCAGGTTTACGGTCCCGAGGTGTTTGCGCTCATCACCGAATGGCGCGAGCAGCATGCTGAGTACAAGGCGCACTGGCCCACCATCCCCGGTTACGAGGCCGAGATTGCGATGGTCGAGCTGGACGTGGAGCTGATCAGCGAGCACGAGCTGTCGTTCTCGACAGACGAGCCGCCGTGGCCCAACTGGCGACGAAGGCAAGAGCTGCAAGATCGCGCGGAGAGACTGGAAGTCGCACGCACCAAGCTCAGGAAGAAGCGGATTCGGCGATTCCTCCTGAGGCTACTCACGCTCGGTCTCTGGGGGCGCTGAACCGCTTCGCCAATTGCAAGTTAGCCGGTCCCTACCGAACATTCATCGTCAGTTCGGCCGCTGTTCTGCGGCCCTGAGCGACTCAATCTAGGCTATCTCTCGGGTCCTTGACCACGCATCATGTTCGTGCGTCGCGATTGCACTGTTGGGGCGCTGGTGATGTGTGGGGCAGGTACAGGAATCTGCGCTCGATTGCACTTTGCAATCGGGCTGCAATCCCAAGCGAAACACTGGAGTTGCGCCCTCTCGCGGATGTCTGTGCCAACTGCGCACATGGAATAGCTGGTTCCACGCCGATTGCACTTTGATTGCAGTCTTCTTGCACTCAGATTGCACTTTCCGAGAGCTTTTGTGGCCAGCCTAGGCGCTGGATCGGGTCCTGAGTGGTCGGCGGAGGATGAGGCGCGGACGGAAACTTGGAGCCCGACTACAGGACGTGAGTCAGCAATGCCCTGGCTTGCTGCTGGTCTGGCCGGCCCACTGGAGTCTCAGCTCCTTTCTGCGAACTCGCCGGCCACCCGTGTCGCTCACAGCACAGACATTCGGCAAAGCGGACGTTTAAGACATGGTGAATCGTCGCCGAACTGTGTCTAATGACGGTGGTTTTCGGTTTCAGCCAGCGGTTCCTCCTTAGAACACTGGTGGGCAATGTTCCTGGCCCCGAACCTGACCTGACGAGTTGAGTTCTACTCCTCCGACGGCCGGTTCACGCAGAGGGACAACCGCGCACTCCTGCAGCGCAAGGTCGGTTGACGGGTTGAGTGTTGCTCCCCTGATGCGTGACCTGAGACAGCAGGAAACGGCATCGCGGTTGGTGGATCCGAGCTGAAACGCTCAAAGTGCCCGCCAATCGCAGGATTTGCCCCTGATCGAGCTCTCCGGATGGACAGCTCGGTCGCTTCGTGTCCGCGCGAGTTCGTGGATCGTCTCTGATCCGGCTCGCTCCTCCCCATTTCCACGCTTCGACTCCCACTGGTCAACGGCATCCGACCGTGGGCGAAGCGTGTGTCACTCCACCCAGCTCCAATCACCAACTGCGCTGACCCTGCGTCTCGATGCCGACGCCGGTCTCCACTTGTCAACTCAGATTCCACCCACGCATTCACGCACTCTCGTCACCATTCGACACCTTGGAAAGGAGTTCCACGATGAGAGATTTCCACACACCAACTGCAGGGCTAGGCCGCTACGTCGGACCCGATGCCTGGCAGATTGCCGGCCGGCTGCCGCATCGAGTTCGGTTCGAGCGCGGCTGGTTTCATACCGGGGCGGTCTGCCACGGCTCGCTCGACGACCGCCTGTCGTTCCGACAGCGGCCCGACGGCGGAGCGATCGACGTGCGTTGTCACACGGCTGGCTGCCGGCGACAGCGGATCATCAAGCGGCTCGAAGAGCTGACCGGCGAGTCGATCTGGTCGGCGCACCAGCTAGGCGACGCGGTCCCTGCAACGACTGAGCGTCCCGAGGCGGCCCAAGGCCGGCGCAGCTGGATGAACGTCCGCTTGCTGGTCATCAGCTCCATCATCGCGATGCTCGTTGCGCCTTTGGCCTTCGGCTACGGAGTCGAGGTCGCTGCGCTGAACGCCTTCGGACTCGGTTGGGCTTGCCTGATCGTCAGGCGCGCTCGGCAGCAACTGCAGCATCGACGGCGACGATCGAGAGGTGGAGCCTCATGATCGCCACCGCCACATCAGTCGACATCCCAGCGCTCAAGCGGCGATATCCACTCGGCGATTTCGTCGAGGCGTCGGGCATCAAGCTCGTTGGTCGAGGCCGGGTGCGACAAGGCGTCTGTCCCTTCCATGAGGAGACCGCAGGCAGCTTCACCGTCTACGCCGACTCGCAGCGCTGGTACTGCTTCGGCTGCGGACTCGGCGGCGACGTGCTCGACTTCATCCAACGCTTGGACGGCGTCGACCTGCCTAAGGCGATTCGTCGATTGCAGGGAGGCGGCGACTGGCACAGGCCCGTTGCCCCTGTTGAACCTGCCTCGCCGACTCCGGCAGAGGTTGTTCGCGTCCCGCAACTGCTGACGGCGGCGATGCGCTTCTACGCGACGGAGTTGAGACGCTCAACTACGGCGTTGGACTACCTCGCTTCACGCGGGATCGACCTCGCATCGGCGCAACGACTCGGTCTCGGGTTCTCGACTGGATACGGTCTGCGTGAGCACTTGCGGACGCTCGGTTTCGACAAAGGTCGGCTGCAATCCGGCGGCCTGGTCACCGAGCGT
Source organism: Dehalococcoidia bacterium (assembly GCA_964291525.2). Lineage (GTDB taxonomy): Bacteria > Chloroflexota > Dehalococcoidia > Bin125 > Bin125 > Bin125. The sequence goes on from OZ219765.1 coordinate 219,519, forward strand.
GGCGAGCGCTTCGCCGGGATGCTCGTCGTCCCCGAGATTGTCGCGGGACGCGTCCACTGGCTGGCAGGTCGGGCTATCTCACCCGATGCCAAGCAGCGATTCACCGCCTTGCCGGGTCCGAAGCCGGTGCTCGGCCTTAGACAATTGGCACGCCCTGCCGATTGGCTCGTCGTCACTGAGGGTCTCTTCGACTGGCTCACGCTGGCCAGCTGGGACGTCCCGGCGGTGGCGGTGCTCGGCACGCAGGGTTTGGACAAGGTCGCGGTTGCGCTTCGAGGACAGCCGCGCATCTTCCTCGCCTTCGACTCGGACGATGCCGGTCGTGCAGCCTCAACACGACTGCGCGAACTGCTCGGCGAGCATCGCTCACGGACCGTCGAGTTGCCTGACGCCTGCCCAGTGCTTGGACACGGGGGCGTCAACGACGTTGCTGACTTGGCGATTCACCCTGACGGTCGCGCCGTCTTCCTCGATTTGCTGAAGCGAACCGCTCGCGTTCGCTGACGCAACCACCCGCCCAGCCCCAATTCATGAACGGAGGGTCACTGGACTCAGGCCTGATCGTGCCCATGGCACGACTCCACCCACCCCAAATCAGCTCACCGAAGGAGCAACAACGCCATGAAGAATGGCACCCACATCCACACGAACGGCAACGGCAACCACAGCAACGGGACGCGCCCGACCAGCGGCGCGGCGCCCACCACACCCATCAGCCTCAACGGCAGCGAGTTCCACTGGGACGCGCTGTCGCCCAACGTCAACGACGCGCTGCGGCAGCCGCTCGACCCCGCCTTGGTCTCCGAGCGCAAAGGTCGCGGTGGACGCCGATTCTCGTACATCGAGGGCCACACGGCCATCGACCAGGCCAACCAGGTCTTCGGCTACGGCGGCTGGGGCTACGAGCTGGTCGGAGAGGTGACGCTACGCGAGTTCAAGTCGGGCGCAGCCTACTCGGCCACGGTGCGAGTGACGGTGCCGGGCGCTCCGTCGCGGACCGACGTCGGCTTCCAGCCGGTTTCGGACGACTCGGCTGAAGGCCACGAGACCGCTTACAAGGGCGCCGTCACCGACGCGCTCAAACGAGCGCTACGAAGTTTCGGCGACCGCTTCGGCAACGGACTCTACGGCGACCCGCCGACCACGACGGGTCAGAACCGAACGCAACCGCAGCCTCGTCAACCTCACCAAGAACCGGCGCCTAACCGCCGTGCGGTGCCGTCGCATGGAACGCAACCTCGCTCGACCGATTCGGATGCCCGCAACCTGCGCGCGCAACTGATCGACCTGAGTGCCCAACAGGGCTTCTCTGAGGAGCAGGTGCGGGCTGCCGTCTTGCGCAAGACCGGTCGCGATCTGGACGAGCTCGGCGTCGACGACCTGACGCCGCTGATCGCCTCGGCTGCCGACAAGCTGCAGCAGCGACAGAGCTAACGCACGTCGTTTCCGCAACGAAACATACACCCAAGCGGGGCTGTCTTCATCGCGAACGCAGCCCCGCTTCTCTCTATCGGACAGAAAGGAATCGACATGTCCGACCACACCAACCCGAACCCCTACCACCGACAGATGGCCAAGTTCACTGGCGACGGTCGGCTCGAAGTCCGAGCCTCGGCGCTGGGACGCTGCCGCCGCGCCTTGTGGTACTCGGCGAACGAGCAGCCAGTGACGAATCCGACATCGCCCGAGTCGCTGACGATCATGGAGTCCGGCAACGCGCTGGAGCCGGTCGTCATCCGCGCGATGCAGCGGTCCGGCTGGGCCATTCAGCCTGAGGATCGCGACGCGCCAACCAGCGTCTCGGTCGAGCTGGGCGACACACTCGTCGTCAGTGGGCATCCCGACGCAACGGGCTTCCTGCCGAAGAACCCGGCCGAAATCATGGCCATCGAGGAGTTCCTCTTCGACGACGAGCGCACGCTGGTCCCTGACGACGATCCCGTCGTGATTGAGGTCAAGACGCGCGGCCCGGAGGCGTTCAAACGCTGGCAGACGCTTGGCGCAGAGCGCAGTCACCCCGACTCAGTCGCTCAGGCCGCCTGCTACTCGCTGGGCCTCTTCGGCGAGCACCGCGACGTGGTCATCGCAACGCTCGATACCGGATCTCGCCGCTGGGATTACGAAGTGATCCCGGCGGAACGAGTCGAGCGAGCCTGGCAACGAGCAGGTGCACGGCTCGGAGAGCTGGCCGACCACTACGAGTTAAACGGGCCCGATCCTGACGTGTTGCCAGACCGCGATTTCGAGGCGACGGACTGGCAGTGTCGAAGTTGCCCCTACCTGGACACCTGTCAGCCGCCAATCGCCGGTACCTCAACGGCAGAGGCATCCGCCGACGCGCCGGCCGAACCCGTCTCAGACGAAGAGGCGCAGTCGGCACTGTGGCATTACGAGGAGATCTCGGAGCTGATCAAGTCGCTCAACGCTGACAAACGCGATTCGCTCGAAGTGCTCGAGAGGTGGCTCGCGACCCAAGATGCGACGAAGGCCCAGCTCGACGGCCGCGACAAGACGCGCACCGTCGGGATGGTCTCAACCAAGCGCTACAAGGTCGACCACAAGCGGCTCAACAACCTGCTGGACCCCGACCAGCGAGCCGAGATCGTCACCGAATCGCGCTCGGAGTATCTCCGAGTGAGCTAAACGCAACCCTCTCCGGGATGCAACACGAGGCCGCGTTCTCTCCTGAGGACGCGGCCTCTTCTCGTTCCCAAACAGACGAGGGGTGTTCCCTCGTCGCAACACGCTCTGGAAGGAGCACACACGATGGCACGCACCATCAACCACGTCACGCTGCTGGGCCGCGTCGGGGCTGACCCCGAACTGTGCAGCACCAAGTCCGGCACGGCGGTCGTCCAGCTGCGGCTGGCCACCGACCGCTACTCCAAGTCGAACGCGATCAACGAGACCGACTGGCACTCGGTCGTCGTCTGGGGCAAGACCGCCGAGGCGGTGGCGCGATACGTCCGCAAGGGCGACCGCGTCCACGTCACGGGTCGACTCCAGCAGCACAGCTGGCAGACCGACGCGGGCGAGCGGCGCACCCGCACCGAGGTTCACGCGAACGAGGTGATTTTCCTCGACTCCCGCAGCGACCGCAATGGCCGCGACGACCGTGAGGAGGGCGGTGACTCTCCCTTCTAACCGACTTCCCCCACAACCCGTCCGTCGCTGACGGACACCAAAGAGGCCGCGTTTCCAACTAGGGACGCGGCCTCTTCTCGTTCCCACACTCGAAAGGAACTCTCGGATGAACACCGTCCAACCCGAACTGTTCGCTCTCGCGAACGAAGACTCCGACCAGTTGTTGCTGGTTGACACCGAGCGGCAGGAGCTGCTCATCGCCTTGCGCCGCAACGTTTCGCTGCTGAGCGAGCTCGCGCTCCGCTACGAGGTCGAGACCCGGCCCGAACGCTCGCCTGACCATGAGCAGATCGCGACCTCGAAGCAGGTGTTCGACTTGCTCCGTGCGGAGATGACGCCGCTGGCGCAAGAACAGGTCCGCGTGTTGTTGCTCGACCGCCAACTGCGGATCGTGGGTCAGCGCACGATCTATCAAGGCAACGCCTACTCGGCCTTAGTTCGGGCTGCCGAGGTCTTCAAACCAGCGATCGTCGAGTCGGCGCCCAGCCTGATTGTGGTGCACAACCACCCGTCGGGTGACGCCACGCCGAGCCAGAACGACATCAATCTGACCAAGGACTTGGTCGAGGTCGGCAAGCTGCTCGGCGTTGAGTTGCTCGACCACATTGTGATCGGCGACGGGACCTTCGCTTCGATCAAGAACATAGGCTTCCTCGACTAGCTCCGTTCGCAACCGCAAACATCCATGTTTCTCTGGAAAGGACGAGCACCATGCTCGACACCAACCTGGCGTTGGTTGAACCTGACGCCGCACCCCCCGCATCAAGTGCGGGGCAGGCTACCCAGCTCTACACCATCTCGGCCGGCGGCTTCTCGGCCACGGTCGACGCCTTCGCCCGTGATGAACAGACGGAGGGACTCTGGTTCCTCTCGATGCTCGGCTCGCAGACCGCGGTCAAAGCGATCTGGGCGGCGCTGCTCAAGCAACCGCCCGAGGCCGCGTTCCTGATCCAAGGCGCAGACGGACTCCCGCACTCGGGCGGCTACCAGCGCTGCCTCGTCCCTGAGGAGACGATCGGTACGTGGACGACCAAGATTGCGCGGTTGCCCTCATCGGGTGGCTGGCAAGCGATTGTCTACACGAAACTGGCCGAGTTTCGTTTCGAGCGTGATGAGTTCCTGCTCCTCGCGCCCGATGAGGAGGCCGCGCCGGCGCTGCATCGACGATTCCTCGACCGCCGCACGGAGCTGCCGCTGCCGCCCGACTGGGCCGATTGGCTCTGGCAAACCGGTCTACGCCAGGAAACGATCGTGCCGCTGCAGTCAGTGGGCATCGCCGCCTACAAGTGCACGCCCAACCACGACCTGCTCCGCGAGGAGCTGTCCAGGGCCGTCGCCTCCGGGCGACTTTCCCTTCCCAAACACACCGAGTCCGCAATCACGAACGGAGCTTCCCGATGAGACTCGCTGCCCAAGCCAAGGGCGGGTTCTACCCGACCCCGATTCGCGTGATCGAGCTGATCCTGCAGCTGATCGCGCCCCAACGCGCCAGCCTCGGACGGGGTTCGGCGCCGCAAACACTGCGGTTGCTCGACCCCTGCTGCGGAGCCGGCGAAGCGCTCAGCGTCGTCGCCCGCGAGCTGCGCCGACGTACCCGCCTCGACGTCGAGACCTTCGGCGTCGAACTGCATCAAGAACGGTCGTCGTTTGCTCAGCAAACGCTCGACCACACGCTGGCGGCGGACATCTTCCGCTGCTCCATCGCCAACCGCGCCTTCAGCCTCTTGTGGCTGAACCCACCCTACGACCACGACTCAGAGGACAAGCGCACCGAGCACGCGTTCCTGACCCAGTGCTCCCGCTATCTCGCGCCGGATGGCCTCCTGGTCTTCATCATTCCACGCAAGCGGCTGCGGGTCTCGGCCAGGTACCTCGCATCGCACTTCTCGCGGCTGAGTTGCTGGGCGTTCCCGGAGCCTGAGCGCGAGGCGTTCGACCAGATCGTCGTGATCGGCGAACGTAAACACGACACCTTCCCGGATGCCTACGCCGAAGCGCAGATCGCTCGCTGGGCCGATGGCGATCTGGAACCGTTAGACGATGCTCGCTACGCGCAGTATCGACTCGAGGCGGAGCCAGCAGGCGAAGTGCTGTTCACCACGCGAACGATCGACCCAGTCACGGCTGCCGCTGAGGCTCGACGCTCAGGCCTCTGGCAGAGTCTGCACGTCACGGACGCGCTCTGGCCGCAGGAGGATGCTCGCACCCGACCCTTGATGCCGCTGCGACGCGGCCACCTCGCGATGCTGGTCGCCGCCGGCTTCCTCGACAACCTCGAGTTGGAGTCGGGCGACAGTCGCATCCTGGTCAAGGGCCGCACGGCCAAGGAGTTCGTCATGGTCGACGAGACGCCCGACAAGGAGGTCTACCGCGAGCGGATGCGGACGACCGTCGTCGCGCTCGACCTCCAGACCGGCGCAATCACCGATATCGACGCTTAACCGCCCAGCCCGCTCATCACTACAGGTGAGCCGTTCTCAACCTCGAAGCCCCGTCGTTCTCAATGGACGACGGGGCTTCGTCACGTCCGTCGCCACCAATCAGTCCACAGAAAGGACACCCGCCATGAACCTCTTTGAGACCAGAGCCGAGTCTCGGTCCGACCAGTTGGTCGACCTGAACGACTTGGACCACCACACCTACGAGCAACTCCTGGGCCGCGCCCTGCACGACATCCGCGAGTCGTTGGACGAGCGCATCAGCCGAGACCAGCTCGAACGCGTGCTGCTGAGCAGCGAGGCGCACCCCTACGAGGTGCTCGAAGCGATCCAGCACTTGGCGCTGATCGTTCTCGCTGACGAACCCTGCGAGCGCTGCGGCGACTTCGACTGTGAAGTGGATCACCGATCACCGGCTTTGATCGACACCTCAGTCAGCATTGGAGAGGTCGCGTGACCCAGACCACCCAGTGTGGCTTCTGCCGCGACCACTACGAGGTCGGTGACCAGAGCCTCACGCCCGATAACGACGCGCTGCCGCTCAACCAATGCGCGCACTGCGCTCGGCAGGAAGCCCGCGGCAGCCGTGAGCGTGCCTACCCCATGTTCGACCGGCGGCCTGGCAAGCCTGCCTCCGCAATCGAAGAACGGAGCAACGTCCTCTAATCACCACCCAGCCAGCTCATCTCTACAGGTGAGCCGTTCACTCCCTCGAAGCCCCGTCGTTCCCAGTGTACGACGGGGCTTCGTCACGTCCACCGCCACAAATCAGTCCACAGAAAGGACACCCACCATGAACCTCGGCGAGTTCATCGACACCTACCGCGACGCCATCACCGAGCGTGTGATCGCGTCCTACCCACCGACCTACAGCCCCGCCACCGACTCGCGGCCGATGCCCCGCCTGCTGCGTCAACCGCTGGGCGCGCAGGAGGACGCCATTCGCGGGGCGGCGCTCTCGCTCCACTCGCAGCGCGGCACGACCGTCGTTGGCGAGATGGGCACGGGCAAGACATTCATCGGCACGGCGGCTGCACACTTGGCCGGCTTCCGCCGCGTGCTCGTCCTCTGCCCGCCGCACCTCACCCGCAAGTGGAAACGCGAAATCGAGGAGACGATTCCCACGGCTCGCGCCGTGATCGTCTCGTCGATCACCGACCTCGAACAGGTCCAACGGCTCTCGACGGTTGGACCGCTCTACGCGGTCATGTCGCGCGAGCGTGCCAAGCTCTCCTATCGCTGGCGACCGTCCACGATCGAGCGCCTCGCCGTTTCAGATGGCAAACTGGCCCGCGACCAGGAGACCGGCGAGCCGATCCGCGTGCTCTGCTGTCCCGACTGCTTCGAGCAGGTCGTCGACCGACACGGCGTGCCGCTCGCGGAGACGGCGCTCAAGCGACGCAAAATGCGCTGTTCGGAGTGTGGCTCCGCGCTCTGGCAGGCCGACCCGAAGGGGCCCAAGCGATTCCCGCTGGCGGACTACGTCAAGCTGCGAATGCGCGGCTTCTTCGACCTGCTCATTGCCGATGAGGTGCATGAGTACAAGGGGCGCGGCTCGGCCCAAGGCGTCGCCGCTGGCATCCTGGCCGATGTCTGCGGCAAGTCGCTCTCACTTTCGGGCACTCTGATGGGCGGCTATTCGTCCACGCTCTTCCACCTGCTCTACCGGTTCTCGCCGGAGATACGGTCGGAGTTTGCGCGCACCGAGGAGTCGCGCTGGATTCAGCGTTACGGGTTCTTGGAACAGTCGATCGGCAAGTCGAACGACGACGATGCCGCCGACGGTCGCTCCAGCAAGCGTCGCAGCTACCGCAAGGTGGTGCGCGAGCGGCCAGGACTGGCACCCTCGGCGCTGTTCCACCTGATCGGCAACACGGTCTTCCTCAGGCTCGCGGACGTGGCCTCGGGACTCCCGAGCTACGAGGAGCAGGTGCTGCTGTCGTCGCTCGACTCCGAGCCGGACCCGAAAGCCGAGTCGCCTGAGGGCGTGGCCTACTCGCAACGATCGGCCTACGCCGATCTCGAAGCGACGATGCGTGCGGCACTCAAGTCGGCTCTGTCGCAAGGGTCGAAGCGTCTGCTCGCTGCCTACCTACAGTCGCTGCTCGCCTACCCCGACGGCTGCACGCGCGGCGAGACCGTCCTCGATCCCGTTTCGGACGAGGAGAACATCCTCGTCCAGCTTCCGCCGCTGACCGAGGACAAGCTCTACCCCAAGGAGCAGGCCCTCATCGACCTCGTGGCGAAAGAGCGCATGGCGGGGCGACGTGTCCTCGTCTACGTGACCCACACCGGCACGCGCGACATCACCGGTCGGATGCAAGCGTTCTTGACCAAGCACGGCTTCCGTTCGGCCGTGATGAAGGCCGACGCTGTCGCGCCCGACAAGCGAGAGGCATGGGTCGCGAACCAGGTGACGCAAGGCATCGACGTGCTGATCTGCCATCCGCGACTGGTCCAGACCGGACTCGACCTGATCGACTTCCCCACGATCTGCTGGTTCGAGACCGATTACTCGGTGTACACGATGCGGCAGGCGTCGCGGCGCTCGTGGCGGATCGGTCAGACGCGGCCTGTCAAGGCGGTCTTCATGGCCTACCGGAACACGCTCCAGGCCGACGCGCTGAAGCTCGTCGCGCAGAAGCTGCAATCATCGCTTGCGGTCGAGGGCGAACTGCCCGACGACGGACTCGCCGCCTACGGAGACGACGGCGACGACCTGATGCTGGCGCTGGCGCGCAAGCTCGTCGTAGGTGACGAGGACTCAGACGCCGAGACGGTCGAAGATATCTTCGCCCAAGCGCAACAGGTCGCGGCGGATGCCGAGTCGCTGTTGGTGGATGATTCCTGGCGACCAGTAGAGCCGACACCAGTGGAGCCTTCGATCATCGAGCTGCCAAAGGTCGGAGTCGAGTCAGCATTCGCGGCAATCCCGTGCGGTCACCACACGGGAGTCGCGCCACAGCAGCGAGACCTGTTCAGCTGGGCCGAATTCTTGTCGGATGAACCGAAGCCGACCAAGCGTCGCCGTCAGAAGCAGGCACAGCCCTCGGCCTCACTCTTCGAGTGGGCGCTCGAACAAGAGCAGCAGGCAGGCCTCGCGGCTGCGGGCGGGTAGTGAATGGGGGAGGTCGTCGCGATTGCGGCGACCTCCCCCGAGTCCATGTGTGACCGTCTTTTTTCGTGCCCGCGAGCGACATGATTGGTGGTCGTCTCATTCGAGGTCGGACATGAGGCCTCCCTCAGTGCCCGCTGCGCTTCCTTCGTTACCGGTGGCTTCCTGCATCGGGTCGTCTTGAGTACTGCCCTGGACGCTGTCTGCTTGCAGACTGGCCGAGGTCTGCAGTGGCTTGAATGTGATTGTGCCCGCGTACAACCAACGATCTACGGTAGCCGTCTTGTAGAAGAAGTTGTTCTTGGTCGGACAGATGCGCTGACTGGAGCCTGCTGGGAGGAAGCAGACATCGAGGTAGTAGGTGCTCGTCGTCTTGATGTGCTTCACCGTGATCCGGCCGAGCAGCCGGTTCGATTCCGTCCCTGCCGGACCGAACACGTCGCTGGACGCCGACCACTTGGTTAACTTTGTGGTATCGGGAGTGTAGAAGCGCAGGCTGGGCAGAATCCGGCTGCCGCCGGTGGGTCGGAAGGCCAGCTCGATTTTGCCTGAACTGAGGAGCCTGGCCGCGACTTGGCCCGTCACTGTCGGCGGCGACTTGACCGTGACAGACAAGTCCTCGGAATCGCTCAGCGTCGTGTGCTTGGTATCGGTCGCTTTGACAACGATCTTCTGGGTGCCGGCCGTCTGCTGACAAGGCACTATGGTCGGACTCGTGTTCTGAGCTGTCCCGCCCACTGTCACTCGGTAACTGCCAGAGCCGCCGCTGACACTCCACCTCACCGTGACCGACCCACCGGTCTCACAACTGGTTGGAGAGACCGAGGCAGAGAGCATTACAGGCGCCGGATTGGTCTTCCCTGTCACTGAGACCCAGTTGGACCTGCCGCCCCGATTGATGGCCTGGACTTCGAGTTTGTAACTCTGGTCCGCACTCAGACCCGTGAACTTGTGACTTAGAGGGGGAAGGTTCGGTCTAGCGGCCTGACCGCTGTTGATGCGCACTTGGTAGTTGGTTGCACGGGCTGCCGACCTCCAGCTCAGGGCGAGGCTATCGCTGGTGGCGGTCACCTGGAGGCCCGACGGATCGTCCGGTGGCTCAGGCAGCGTAGATTCGGCCTTCCCATTCCAAGCGGATGCACCCCAAGCGTCTCGCGCTCGGACCTCGAGCCGGTGTTGACGTCCAGCAGCCAACCCGCTGAAGACGTATGTGTTTGTCTGGACCGAGCCCACGACCACGCCGTCTCGCCTGAGGTCGTACTGAGTCGCGCCGGTCACGGCGGACCAGCTGAGCTTGATTGAGTTCTTCGTAATCACACTCGTTCTGAGACTACTTGGGACAGACGAACAGGACGGTGTCGTGCTTGATTGCGAGCCAGCCTGGGCACGGTCCGCTGGTGCCTGACTCGGCCCATCGCCGCTCATCGAGCCGCCATCGATACCGGGCCCGTCACCGGTGTCATCGGGTGTGTCACTGAGCCAGTGTTCTGGTGGCGGCGCCTCGCCAGCGGATGCACGATCTGGCGATGCAGACTCCGCAGTTGGCAACGTAATCTCGAACTCGGCGCTAGAACGCCAGTTCCCAACTGTCGAGTTGGTCCCGATGAACCGCAGGTTTGGCAGCAGCCGCGTTCCGCTGGTCAGCAGGAGCCCAACCTCGACTCGTGACGGACAGCGATCATTCTGCAGCTTGCCCGAGAGCCGGCCGATGTTGTAGCTGCGGCCGCCGATCGTGGCGGTCATCGCTCCGCTCTGCTTCCACCTGAGATCGGTCATCTGAGGGGGATCGGCGAAGCGTTTGCTCGGGGAGCTCACGGTGCCACCCTGGACGCGTAGCTCCAGCTCGATCCGGTTGTCAGACATGCGCCGCGCCCAGAGCTTCGCCTGTACCGTGCTCGGTGGTTTGGTCACGGTCAGTGTGAGCGTTGTGGTGATGGTCAGTTTGCGATCGACGGCATCGGTGGCCTTGACGGTCACCATCTGTGTCCCAGCCGTGTCCTGACAGGTCACTTTGGTGGATGAGCCGGTCTTGGCCTCTCCATCGACCGTGACCGTCGACGTGCCCGAACCGCCACCGACAGTCCACTCGACCGTCACCTCGCCATCCGTCTCGCAGCTGGTCGGTGTGGCGGACGTCGTCAGTGTGAACGTGGGCCAGGTCACCGTGAGACTCAACGTCTTAGTCACAGTCAGTTGCGTGTTCGTCCGGTCAGTCACCTTGACGGTCACTGTCTGTGTCCCAGCCGTGTCCCGGCAGGCCACTTTGGTGGATGAACCGGTCTTGGCCTCTCCATCGACCGTGACCGTGTGCGAGCCTGAACCACCCGTCACGGTCCAGCTCACCGTTACTTGTGCACCGGTCTCACAGCTGGTCGACGAGGAGGTCACATTCAGCTTGAGCGCGGAAACCTGCGTGTCATCGTCGGACACGGTCACCGTGCCGCTGCTGGCAGTGCCCAGCCCATAGCCAGTGCCGCTGAGCAGCGTCGCTGTCACGACGCTGTCGGACTCCGCCTGTTGATCATCCTGCGTGGCAACGGTCAGGGTGGCCTCATCCGCTCCCGAGGCGATCGTGACCTGCGTCGGCGCGCTGCCGCTGATCATGTCACCGTCCTCGGTCACGGAGAGCTTGACATTCAGCTCCGTGCTCACGCTCCGGTCGCTCGTGACGGTGAAGCTCGCGTTGTCGCCTTCGTCAATCGGCGACGTGCCCGCGGTGATCGTGATCACGGGCACGCTCGATGCCTTCGTCCGCACGCTCTTGCTGCTCCACTCGGACGAACCTTGCCAGCTCCGAGCACGCACGCGCAGCGTGTACGCCGTGTTGGCGGCTAAGCCGGTGAAGTCGTGAGTGAGCTTCGTCGACGCGAGCGCCTCTGACGCCTCCTGTCCGAGAGCCACGTCATATTCACTCGCACCGCTGACCGCGCTCCAACTGAGGGTGGCACCCTTGGTGGTGACGCTCGAGGCGACCAGACCCGTTGGCTGGTCGGTACAAGTGGTGGCTGATTGGTCGCGTTGCGCATCCGGGGCGGTTGAGTCGCCGAGCATGAACCCGCCTTCGCGGCCGGGACCGTCACTCGCCCCTTCGGGCGCCTCAGTCATCTGCTCCAACGTGTTGCCGTTCCCTCTCGCGGACGCGTTCTGTGGCGTCTCGACCAACGGAATCTCGAACTCCGAGGTCGTGGCCCAGAGATTGACCTCGCGGTTGACCGACAACTGGTACTTGGATGGCGTGATCCGCGTCCCGCCCGCGGGGATGAAGGTCACCCAGACTTGGGCCGGACAGACCGTGTTGTCCAGCCAGGCCGAGATCACACCGAGCGTGTAGTCGGTGCCTGCAATCGTTACGGTGTGGACGCCGCTCGGATACCAGAGCTCAGCCGTAATCTTCGGCAGCGTGATGTAGCGGGTTGCCACCTGCAGCTCGGCGCCGTCCGTCGGGCGCAGGCGGAACTCGACCCGGTGATCGGACAGCAGCCGCGCCGCAATCTTGGCCGTCAACGTCTGCGTCGTCGTCTTCGTTACCGTCAGCGTGAGCCGCTTGGTCACACTGGACGAGTCGCCCTGGTCGGTCGCCACGACCCTGACGGTCTGCGGACCGGCCTCGGCCTGACACCTGACCTTCGTCGATGACCCGCTCTGCGTTGTTCCATCGACCGTGACAGTGGACGTACCTGAGCCGCCGCTCACCATCCACTCGACCGTCACCTCATCGCCCGCCTCACACGTGGTCGGAGTGGCGGATGCCGTCAGCGCCAACGCCGTCTTCGCGGCGGTGGTTCGCTGGATCGATGCCCAGTTCGATGCGCCCTGCCAGCTGCGCGCGCGGACTTCGAGCGTGTACGTCGTGTTCGGCTCAAGCTGATCGAACTCGAAGCTCAAATCTGACGGCGGGACTTCTTGCTCAGAGGCACCGGTTCGCTTGACGTCGTACTGGCTGGCCCCGCTGACTGCATCCCACTCGAGTGTGATGCTGGTGCTGGAGAACGTGCTCGCATCCAGTCCGCTCGGCGCGGCTGTACAGACGGCCTGAGATTGGGACTGCGCAGGCTCTGACCCAGCGGCCGCCATCAAGCTATCTGGGGGCCAGTCTCCTTGAGGGTCATCTTCTCGACTCTGGTCGGAAGCGGAGCTCTGACCACGAGTCGCCTGCACGGTGACTTCAAACGTGCTCGACGTGATCCAAGTGCCCGCCTGAGTGTCGAGCCTGAACCGGTTGGCACTCGGCGTAATCCGCTGACCTTGAGTGGGAAGGAACGTGAACACCAAGACTGAAGGACAAACGGTGTTGTCCAGCCGCACCGACACCTGGCCCAGCGCGTAAGTCTTGCCGCCAGTTGTGGCGCTCAAGCTCTCCAGGTCGACCCACTCGCCATCGGTCATCTGCGCCGGCGTGATGTACCGACTCGTAGGCCTGATCTCAGTGCCATCCTTGAGACGCAATCGATACTCGACCCGGTTATCGGCCAGCCGCTGCGCCCGTATCGCGACACTTAACTTGGTGCTCGGTGCTTGCTTGACGGTCACAGTCACCGTCTGCGTAGTACTGACGCTGGGATACTTGGCATCCGTTGCCACCACCGTGAACGTCTGCTCACCCGCCGTCTCCTGACATTGCACCTGGTGTCGGACATATTCCTGCAGGACGCCTGGTAGTGGTTGCTTGCCGTCGACCGTGACCTCGTACTTGCCGGTTCCGCCCCCTCTGGGGAACGTAGAGATCCTAACCTCCCCTCCCGTCACACAACCAGCCGACGGCGCACTCACAAACAGCCGAATCGGGTCGACCGCGTTCGTCCTCGTCGGCACATCAACCCAGTTCGACGCCTTCCCAGTCGCCTTCGCTCGGACACTCACCGTGTACTTAGTAGTGGGCGTGAGATCCGAGAAATCATGACTCTCCTCGGTATCGGAAGGTTGCTCACCCTCTTGCCCAGGAACCGCAACGCCGTGTTCGTCAACGATCATGACCACGTACTCCGTGGCCCCCTCGACTTCGTTCCATTTCAGCGTGATGGTCGAGTAGGTCTCAACAGCCACGACCCCCGTTGGATCTAGCAACGGGTCATAAGCCGTCATGGCAGCGATCTCCTCTGACCAGTCACTCCACACACCACTCACCTTGGCCCGCACGCGCACCTGGTACTCGGTACCCAACGTCAGTGCACTCAACACCGCGCGCTTCTCCTCGACCGTCGCCGACTCCCATGTCCCACCCTCACTCCGGTACTGCACCTCGTACTCGCTCGCTCCGTCCACCACGTCCCACCTGATCGCTATTGCCTGCGTGCTCGCGAAAGTCTGCTCCACACCGACCGGCCCCTCTGCTACTGTCTTAATCCTCGTGCTGCGCCAGCCCGTGCATTCCACAGCCGCGAATTGAGCGCACACATCCAACTGATACCGCGTCCGCGGGCGCAAATCTGACATAACAACCGTCCGGGCTGAAGGACTGACTCGCCGACCAACAGGGCGACGAGGAACGACCACCGCAACCAATGCGTCCACCGCATTGCCTTCAACCAACGGTACGGCACGGACCATGTACCCAGTTGCCTTAGGAACTCCCTCCCATTTGATCTCAACCGTTGTGCTCGTAACCACAGGCGAGCCATCGATATCCGGCGTTGGTGTCACCTCATATCTGGCCCATTCGGACATTGGCCCAGTCCCATACGATGCTCGAACCCAGAACTCATCCACTTCATCTGCCTCCACCGAACCAAGACGGATTTCTTGACCAGACAACACCGCTCGGGTCGTAGAAGCAACGCCATTGAGTTGAACCAGATATCCTGCCTTACACGCAGCGGGCTGATCGCTCCATGTGAACACGACAGTGCCGTCATCGTAAACACCATGGCTCACGTCTTGTGGGCTCGGCCTATCCGTTGCACACAATCGCTCACTTCCAGAATCGTGGACCTCAACTTTATCTGACACAACGGCCACACCAGCGCCATCGCGATCTATCAACAATCCTGAAACACGTTCTCCGTTCACCGCAGGACAACTCACGCTTGCCCGACCATCACGGCTCACTCCGCCATTAATCCACAACTCGTACAGAGGGATACCTCCCCTCCCTTTCCACAACAGAAATGCCCCCTCGCCCGATACGCAACCCCCAGCAACACCAGCCAAGTCAACCGCTACGGTGGTCGTCATCGGATGAACTCGAACTGAGAGATTGGCGGTCAGGGTCTCTCGTGCTTTGTGGCGCATCCTAACTCCACTAACCTTAACTGTATGGATGCCCAAATGGCTGCCGCAAGATGCGGTGTATGGCACGCTATCGTCCAGACCAATATCAGGATCTAGTCCTCGAACCCTGAGCCAAACTCCTCTTTCCAAAACCTTGCCCGTAAGGTTCACTCGTTACAATCTCACCAGCACGACAGTATCCCGGGCTTGCACTTGCACTAAAGAATCCCGGCCTAACCAGCCCTCTTCTTGTGTACTCCTCGAGGCCTACCAACACTGTCGGGTCTCCTTCTACATGGCTACTCAACGCTACTTCCACTTTCGACCAGCTCAACTTTACAAGATCGCTGCTT
The DNA here is from genome assembly GCA_964291525.2 of Dehalococcoidia bacterium. Lineage (GTDB taxonomy): Bacteria > Chloroflexota > Dehalococcoidia > Bin125 > Bin125 > Bin125. The sequence goes on from OZ219765.1 coordinate 234,776, forward strand.
ACAGGACGAATGTAGATGGCTTGAGAAACGTCCGGCAGCACCGCCTCCAGTTCAAATCTGCTCTCTGTCACAGTTGTCACAGGTCCATCGTCTCCTACTTTCACATCATATGAGGATTCACCTACGTCATTCCAATCCAGGACGATGTTACCATGTGCACCAGAAACACCTATGTCGGTAACCGGGGCCACCGGTACGATACTGTATTCTGTCACCAAGGGAAGCACTCGATCTAAGTCTCCCTGTAGACGTAAATCACCGCGCGTAACACCCACTACCTTGTAGGCATTGGCCAATCCATGAGGATCCGTGAAACTCAGTTGTTGAATCGCACGTTCGGCGCCATCTGCCCACATTGGCATGTACTCTAAGACTCGCCAACCGGAGGCGTCGGCTTGCTGCCTCAAGATGACCACATGACTACCCCCGTGGCTTGCTTCAGCAATGCCAGTCACTCCCCAATGTATGGTACCCTCAACTGATCCGTCCACTATGGACACAAATCCGGTTGGTCCGACCTTCGTTACGGCACCAACGTGATATGCCTCATAAAGGTCACGCAGGTCACGCCCGGTAATGATTCCTCCCCTATTGACAGTTGTGCATGCTGCGCTTGGGTGGTTGCGCATTAGCGAATAGTGATTCCGATGAGGATCGGCATGTGCTTGATTTGTAGTGTTGATTGTATTGTGGAGAATCATACATCCTTCATCCACGCCTTCAGTCTCGTCGTCGTCCTCGTAATCTCGCAGGCCTAGAGCATGACCTAGTTCATGTATCAACACCGCGGTTGTAACGTTGTCAGCGTTATCTGTTTCGTAAACGATTGTTGCATGTGCTTCGCTGGCAAGTGTATCTGTTCCGTCATCACTTAGGTCAACTGTAGTGAAACGCATCCTCCTTGTATGAGCATCGACGCCGGAACGAAAACATGCAATGGGGTCCCTTTCGTCAAAGTAGCACTTACCAACGACAGCAACGATGTCAACCCCGCCCTCCACTCTTGTATCTGTACAAGCGTCCTGAGTGGTAGGCATGCGCCCGGTCGGTGTTGTGACTAAGCGGAGGGGTTCCTGATTGTCGCTTGAACCGACCGAGAGGGAGGCCAACTCTCTGTTCCAAGATGCTATGGCGTCCTTTAGGTGAGGGAAGATACGGCTATCGGTAGTACATAGGACGGTGGGAAGCCCTGCAATCAGATGTGGGTTGAGGCGGGGGTCGCGAGGGAAGTCGGCATAAGTATGGGATTGCGGAGAGGGCATGGTTGGTGACGCAGGGTGGGCAAAGCCACCTGCTGGGGCATTGAGTGGTGAGGGTTTGCTCATCCGAATACTGCGCGCCTTCGGTGCTTTGAATGCCTAGCCCGAAAAGGGCGATTCCGATGATGAATCCGAAGGTGATGGCTATCCATACGCTCCTTACCATCAGGGGTTGCCAAGGTGCGGAGGTGGTTTGCCTCGGGAGGCAACTAGGTCGTCCAGAGCCGCTCCGAGGTCGAAGGTCGGCCCATGAGAGGCTTCGAGGTTATCGGCTGGTGGTGTGGAAAGCCTACGAGCCTCTTCTTTCAGCCCGAATGCGTCATTAAGGACAATGGAGCTACCGGTTCCGATAACAACAAGAACAATGCCTGAAGGACCGGGGAAGCTTTGAATGAAGCCAGCGAAGCGAAGGTCGATGCCTTCTGGAACAGTGAGGAGTGTCCCCCATACGCGGTAAGTCTTCCCTCCTTCGAGGTTCCTTTCTCCAGGAGGTAGCGATAATATGACATAAGTCGTCGCTGTTGCAGTAGCTTTGCGACCGTTTGCATCGCTCACGGAAGCGGTAATCGTCTTGAAACCTGAGTCGACGATTGGTTCGTTGTGGTAGTAGCGGGTGGGGTGAGGGTCCTCGTATCCGTCGTAGGGTGCATAGAAGGCCGTACCGTGCTCATGTGCGCAGCTGACCCAGCCGGTGCCCGTTGTACCCGCAAACGTGCCGATGTTGTCGCGTGTTTCCCCGTCAATGGTTAGGAAATAGGGACTTTCCCCGCCAGTTACTGCCCATGACACTTGTATCTCCGTTGGCGTGTTCCAGCCTATTGAGTAGTAGTCGGGACGTCCATATTCGTCGCGCCGAGCACCGATTGATTCACCGCTGATTTCAGTCTCACAAACATCCGGCGCGGTGAGGGACAATGTTAGCTCTTCGCTCGTTTCGGATTCGTTAGCCGCGGAATTCGCGGAGGTTGGCCCGCAAGCGCAGAGCTCTAATGCACCAAACAGGACAGCTACCGCCGTGAGGCCGGTCAACAGGGCGAAGGGCGCGAGATTGTGGAGTTTTCCCAATCGCCATTGGACCTGCATGCCGCGCTCCTCGTGGTGTGGCGTGACCTTAGCACATCGGCCGAGGGGAGGCGTGAGTGGTTCATGACTTGCGAACAGGAGAGGCTCAGGTGGTCTGTGGCCGATGCAAGAATTGATCTCGCACCGGGAGACGCACATGGCGGTCGAACGGCGGCGGTGAATGTCGAAGTGATGCTCAGTGAGTCGGAGCCGGTGGCTGAACCGCTTTCGACCGCAAGCTTCGTTCGGGTACCAGACTCGTCCATCGCCGCCGTTTCGGCGGGCATTGCCCTGGGGCGGGCCGGACGAGACGACGGTCCTTTCAGCGCGCATGCAGAGCGCCTTGGGTCACGCGATTACTTGCCCGAGGCTCGGTCGTCCTGGGTCGGCGTCTACGCGGGAGGCTGGATCGGATTGGCGATTGTTTGTGGGAAGTGTCAACGCTGACTCAATGATTGCGCACACAACCATGGCTGAGTGTGGTAGGCATGCATGACTCTGTTTCGTCCATGTCTGGAGAGTCTGATGACAAACAACAACGTTGGAGTCGGGCTCACTGGTTGGTGGCGGGAACGGCCGGCGATGCTAAAGGTCCGTGTGGCGTTGTTGATACTTGTAGTGCTCGCGGTGCCGGTACTCACAAATGCCGGGTCGCCGGAAGTCAGCGCAGACACAGGTCGACTGTTGTATCCGACACTTGGGTCATACTTAAGCAATCTCGCCGAACAGTCGGGTGAACCTATGGCCGACACGAGCGTCCAACCGACGACGCTGGCTTTATCGATCACGGTGAGTGGTGACGTGCAAGCAGTGGTCGAGATGATTGAGAGTCAGGGCGGCTCGGTACGGAACGTGATTGATGGTTACATCGAAGCATATGTGCCGTTGTCCGCTCTAGGAGCGCTGGGCCACCAAGACGACGTGAGCTGGGTTCGAGAGGTCGACCCTCCGGTGGCGACGAGGGGCGCGGTCACGAGTCAGGGTGTGACGCTACATCTTGCCGACGCATGGCACCGGGCCGGGATTGAGGGACACGGCGTGAAGATTGGCGTGCTCGACGCGTCGACCAAGACGACGACGAAGGACGGGTTCTCCGGACTGAGACAGCTACAAGGTACCGAGCTTCCCCAGGAGATCTATGCACGATGTTATGAAGATATGGGCAAACCGACCAATGATCTCGCCAACTGCGATCAGGCGGGCGGCGAGACACATGGCACTGCGATGGCGGAGATTGTCATGGACTTGGCGCCGGCGGCGGAGCTGTACATCGCCAATCCGAACACGTGGGGTGACATCCGAAGCAGCGTCGAGTGGATGCATGAGCAGGGCGTGGATGTGATCGTGTCGGCGTTGTTGTGGACCTTTCATGGTCCGCCGGACGGGACATCACCGTTTCCGGCCAGTCCCGTGAATACGACACGCTGGGCGGCGGACCAGGGCATCTTATGGGTGGCGCCGGCGGGAAGTGCCGAGGGTCTCAGCTGGTATGGGTCGTTTATGGATGCGGATGACGACGACCGGCATGAATGGGCAACGGGCGTGGAAGCGAACTCGTTCACATTGACGAGCGGCCAAGTCTTGTATGTGGACCTGCGCTGGGACGATGTCTGGGGTGCGGCGAGCAAGGACCTGAGGCTCGAAGTGGTACGCAATCCCGGTACGGCGTCCGAAACGGTCGTCGCATTCATCGATGATGTGCAGTCGGGTGGTCCCAATCAACATCCGATTGAGTGGCTGTCGTACACGACTCGGTGGCCCGGGACGCATGGGATTGTTGTCAAGCAGACCAGCGGCGCTGCCCCCAGTTGGTTACAACTGATGGTCCGTGGTCCTAAACTGATATCCAAGGCGACGAGTGGTCGCAACGTCCTCAGTCCGGCCGATAGCGCGCATCTCGGTGTGCTGGGCGTCGGCGCCGCCGTGTGGGATAGACCGAGCACGATCGCCTCGTTTAGTAGTCGAGGTCCTACACCTGACGATCGATTGAAGCCTGACCTGGTCGGTGCGACCTGCATCGCCAACCAGACCGAGACGACACTGTGCGGGACCAGCGGAGCAGCGGCGAATGTGGCCGGCTTAGCCGCGCTGGTGTTGCAGCAGCAGCCCGACTTCACGGCTGCACAAGTGGCCGCATATCTGAAGGCGCATGCCGCACCGCGCGGTGAGCAGTCTCCCAACAACACCTGGGGACACGGGTTCGCTCAGTTGCCTGGCTTCAGCTGTCTCACGACGCTGACTGACAGCGGCGATACGACAGGCCAGTGGGCGGATACCTGTCCTTCGCACTCGGACAGTGACAAGTACAGTCGGTACTACACGTTCCGACTCGAGCAGTCGGCAAATGTGACGATCAAACTGAAGTCGACAATCAATGGCTATCTCTATCTGCGTCCTGGGTACAACAGCCGGGCTGGCGCGGCGCTGTACGAGGACGACGATGGCGGAGCGGGAACCAATGCGAAGATACGGGAGACGCTCGCGGCCGGGACCTACACGATTGAAGCAACGACTCAGGCGGTGCAGCAGAGCGGTGAGTTCACGCTCAGCGTGAACGGCGTGCCTGCGCGACCGGCCACGCCGATGGTCAGCGTCAGCGCTGGTCCCGACGTGACCGAGGGTGAAACCGCGACGGTGATCGTGAAGGTCACACCTGCTCCCATCTTTACGCAACAGGTGCAACTGACGTTGTCCCAAACCGGTGAGTACGGTGTGACCACGGGTTCAGTGACAGTCACTGTCCCGGCGAGCGGCCAAGCAACGCTGCGGACGCCGACTGTCAATGATGAGGCAGCGGAGGATGCTGGGACGCTGACGGTGAGCGTGAACGCCAACGCGGCCTACCAAGTCGACGCGACCGACGGTTCCGCCAGCGTCGGCATTCGAGACGACGACAGTCCGCCGGCGGTGCTGGAAGGCGTGAGCGCGACGCCATTGGAGGGGTCGGTGCAGCTCGACTGGACCGCCTCGGTCGACGATGTCAGCGAGTACCAGGTTCGCTACCGGCGCGCGGGCAGCGAGGAGGGTGTAGTGGACTGGACCGTGGTGAAGGTCAGCACCGCTGACGCCCACGATGGTCTCGGTGGGGCGCAGTATCTCGTCACGGGACTTTCAGCGGGGCAGGGGTACCACTTCCGCGTGCGCGCGCGCAACGACAATGGCGCCGGCCCCTGGAGTCGGACGGTCCTGGCCACGCCGCTCGGCGCGCTGCCCATACCAGAGCTGACGCTGGAGCCGCTGCTCAGTCAGATCGGGGCCAGCTGGACGATCCCGGACGACGCCGCGCCCGTGGTTGACTACGAGGTCTCGTGGATTCGACTGAGCCTGTTTGGAGCGCAGCAGCAGACGCTCCACACCGAACAGCAGAACGCGTTACTCAGTCCCGCTCGAGCCGGTAAGACGTACCTCGTGCAGGTGCGCTCGCGCGACCTCGACCGGGTCAGTGACTGGTCGCCCACGCAGGAGGTCACGGTCTGGCAGCTGCCAGGCGCGGTTCAGGTTGGCGACGCCACACCTGGTGGCTACCGCGAACTGCGCTATGTGGTGGCCATCGCCACAGGCGCGGTCGGCATCCCAGCAGCCGACCAAGTCGAGGAGGCATACCGCATCAGTGGCCAACAGACCTGGACCAAGCGGACCGTGGCCTGGGGGTCGGAAGCGAACGTGATCGCGGACTTGACCGCGGGCGCGACCTACGAGCTGCGGGTTCGGGCCGTCAACGAGGCTGGGGCGGGTCCCTGGAGCGAGACCGCCACGGTCACGCTTCCCTCACACACCGCCACTCCGGCCGTGCCCCAGTCGGTCACGGTCACTCCGTATGATCGCGTGGTGAGCGGGGCCCAGGTGAGTTGGACGATGCCCGAGCCGACACCCGGCGCCCAGCCGACCAGCTTCTTGGTCCGCTACACAATCGCCGGCCCCAGCCCCGGCAACGACGTGACCGTACGCACGTTCAGCTGATCGCCAGCCACCTTGGTTGCCCTGCAACAGGGGGAGACCTACCACGTGCAGGTGAGGGCGGCGAACTCACACGGCGCGAGCGACTGGTCCGCGGTGACCATTTTGCTTACGCCCACCCTGCACCCGCACTCGGCGCCAACGGTGGACCGGATCACCTCGGGCGACCAGTCGCTCACGATTCATTGGAGTCCGCCGGCCATCGCCGGTTGGCCGCGCTATGCGGGCATCGAGCTCCACTACACCTACGAGTCAAGCGGCGCCGAGAAGCGGGTCGGCCCGATCACCGTGACCACGTCTCCTCACCGCTTGGCCGGGCTCGACAACGACGTCACCTACTCGCTCCGGCTGAGCGCACACGGAGCGCACGGCGTGATCTTCGACACGACGACGGGCTCCGCCCAGGGCACGCCCGCTGTGCTGTCGGATGTTCCCCTCGCGCCGAGCTTGTCGGTCACGCCCCAACCCGCGACGCGGGTGAGTAATCCCGCGCCCATCGCCCTGTCCTGGAGCTCGGCCGTGAGCGGCACACGCCGCGCGCATCGCTGGGAGCTGTCTTACACGACGCCCGATGCTGAGACAGTCGCCCTCGTCCTGCTCGACGAGCCGAGCTATGTCTTAGAGGAGCCGGTCCGCCGAACGGTCTACCAGTTCAAGGTGCGAGCGATCAACGACCTCGGTGCCAGCGCCTGGTCCGCGGTGATCAGCGAAACGGCGCGGTCGCTCGCCTCGGCCGTGCAGTCGCTTGAGGTGAAGCCGCAACGCGGCTCGGTCAAGCTCAACTGGACCGCTCCCGTCGATATTGGACATCCGCGCTTCGACTCGTACGACCTCAGATGGCAGACGCTGCCTGGTGGCGCGTGGACCACAGTCAAGCTTCCTACGACCGCGACGAGCCACACGATTAGCGGCCTGACCAACTTCCAACCGATCGCGGTCCTGCTATCGCCGCTCAACAGTACAACTCCCGGCATCGCTGCAGCCGGACAGGTCACACTGGTCACAATGGCGCAGGGCACACCGCCGGCGCTGACCGGCCTGCAGGTCGTGACCAACGCACAAGGCCAGCTCGTCCTGCGCTGGGACCCCGCAACGCAACCCGTACCGTCCTTCAATCACCAGAACTACCTGAGTGATGCCTGGCAAACCAACTGGATCGATGTCGAATACATCAACACGAGCGCTCCCGCTCCCTATCTGGCGAGCCTCCGGCTGCGCGCGCCCGCTTCGGCCGGCGAGCTCGTGCTGACCCAGTTGGCATCGGGCCAGCGCTACCGATTCCGCGTGCGACCCGTCAATCACGTCGAGGCGGGCCCCTGGCAGGAGCTCAGCGAACCATACTCACCGACCAGTGGTAGCATTCAACTCCCCGCAGCGCCGACCAATCTGACGGCCGACGAACTGACGAACAACTCAGTCACCATCAGTTGGGACGCGCCCAGTAGTACGGGTGGAGCGCCAATCGTTGACTACATCGCCCGACATTGTCGGACCTTTGCTCTAACCGGTCTGAGCACCTGTGATCGCGCTGATTTCGGCAAGCCAGCGACCAGTCATCAGTTCAAAGGATTGAAAGTTAACTTGGAGTATCAAATTCAGGTCAGAGCAGTCAACGAGGCCGGCCGAGGCCCCTGGAGCACGGCCCTCACCGTCGAACCGAAGCCCGCGACCGACCCATAGCCAACACACGTCCCCGACACGGCCGCCGGAGGGTAAGCGGAATGGGGGGCGTCGTCGCGATTGCGACTGCCTCCCCCGAGTCCATTTGTGACGGTCTGTTTTCGTGCCTGCCAGACTCAGCCCGCTTCGATGCAGTCGAGTGCGACGCGGACTGGTTTCCAGCCGAACCATCTGGACTCTCGGACTCTTGCCTCGGCGGCGGTGAATGGGGTGAGGTTGGCGTCCGACAGGTCGCCGAAGGCGAGCAGGACTCGCCGCCAGTTCTGACCGTGTCCGGGGGCTCGGTGTTTGTTGATGTCGTAGTAGTGGCGCACCTTGTTGAGCAGCGCGTCCGAGACGCAATCAGGCGGCGGTGTGACGGTTGCCTGTGCCGACTCAGCCTGAGCATCCTGTGCGACTGGCCCCACGTCGAGCGTTGCTGTGCCGGCGAGACTGCTTAACTGTTGCGTGTCACCGTTCTTGTCGACATGCTCGGGTGTCACTGTGACTGTTAACGTCATCGGCTCTGATGCGTCGTGTTGGATCGTCGCGGATGTGCCCGTCACGCTGGGCAGAGTGCCAGCGATTGCGTTCAACGAGTCGCTGCTCTCGGCTGACCAGGACACGTCATACGACGTGGCATGCTCCACCGCGTCCCAAGTGACCGAGACGCTGGCGTCGTCGACCGCCGTCAGCTGCACGTTAGCCACCGACTCAGTCGGCGCCGGGGCGGCCAGCGCCGGCGAGCCCGCATCCTTGATCTTCACCCTTGCGGTCTGGAAGGACGGGTGAAGCTGCGTGCCGGCGGTCAGATTGGTGTTGGTCACGGTGCCGATGCCCAGGGTCAGGGTCTCCGAGCCTTCGTTGGCCGAATCCGAGACGCCGCTCACGTTCAGCGAGGCGAACCGCACCTCGTCGGTGGCATGGCCCGTGAACACCACCGCCGGCCGGGACGCGCTGTGCGGGTTCGACGTGTCGAGCGCCACGCCGGTGTTGAGGCCGGCACCGGTGCGCAGCGCGATCGCGTAGTCCGCGTTGGCGACGCCCAAGGCGGTCAGCGGCACCGTCACCGTCTCGCCCGCCCCCAGCTTCTTCGACAGCCCCACCGTGATCTCCCCGGCGGCGCCGCCCTCGGTGACCGTGATCTCGTCGCGGCCGTGGCGCTCCTGCACGTATGTGGCGCTGGCGTTGTGGCCGCAGATGGCGGCCACCGAGGCCCTCGCCGCGTTGATGTCGGCCTGCGACACCTGCTCGCGCGCCACCGCTCCCGGTTTGGCCCAGGCCGGCGTCCAGGCGGCTTCGCATTGCTGCCTTTCCGGCGAACTGTTGTCGCTCTCGCAGACCGAGTCCGGCACCTCGCTGCCGTTCAGTTCGCAGACATCGACCGTCACCGAGCCCCGGATCCACACGGTGGTGGGTTTGGCCACCTCGAAGACGGGGGAGAGGCCGTAGAGGCGATATGTAACGGTAGGGTCGGTGCCACTGGCAGCGCTGATGGCACGATTCACGTCCCCCGAGTTTCCGGCCCGGACCCATACCGAGTTACCAAGGGAAGCCGTGTGCTTGGTGCCGTCGGCATTGCTGCCGGTCCAAACGGTAAGGTTGCCGGCAACATTACCGGTATCAAACCTGCCGTCGCTGGAATCCCAACTGCCGTCGTAGAAGTCCGCGTAGTCGTCGGCAACCTGCTTGCCGTTCAGCCAGTAGATCGGCACGCCGGGGCCGGTGGTCCCGGTGTTGTCGCGGGCGTCGACCGTGGCGGTCGAGCCCAGCACCTTGAACTGGTCGCCCATATCGTCGGTGATCGCGCTGTGGCCGGCCTTGGCGCGGGCCTGCACGAACGCGTTGTAGTCGGCGATGTCGGCCGACTGCGCATCGCGCTGGGTGGAGGTCACGAACAGCAGCCGGAATGTGTCGCCCCCCTCGACGTTGGCGGGCTTGAGGGCCCAGTCGTTTGGGACCGTCACCGAGGGGGCGCCGTCGTCGTCGAGCACCGCCACGCTCGCCGACGACGGGTTGCCCACCGTGTAGCCGGTGCCGTCTGACACCGTCGCGGTCACTGCGCCATGCAGCTCCTGGGTGGCGTCTCCCACCGTCGCGATGGTGAGCGTGCCCGTGCCAGCGCCTGGACTGCCCGAAGCCTGTATGGACACCGTGTGCGTGGTCTCATTGCTCGACGCCACGAAATCCTGACCACTGCTGGTGTCCTCCGTCACCACCACCGAGACCGACGTTGTCGCAGTCGGCGCCGGCGTCGCGCTCACCGTGAACGTCGCAGCCGTCCCCTCCGTCACCGGCGACGTGCCAGGGGCAATCGTGATGTTCGGGTTCGCGGGGTTGTCGTTGTCCTGGATGCGGACGAACCATTCTGATCCGAACCTGGTCTCGCCGTCTGCCGGCGTACTGGGGTCGATGGTGGCTTCTGAGGCAGCGAGACCGGAAATCACTAACACGAACACCTCGGTCGACTCGGACGTGCTGTCGTCGGTCGTAGTGAAGGAGACGGTCTTCTCTGTCTCGCCGGTAGCGAAGGTTACCGTTATCGCGGCCAAGGAAAAGTCGCCGGCGCTCGCAGCGGCCGTGCCTTGTGGGCAAGTCACGCCAACGCCGCAAGCGGCTAGTGCCGTGCCGTTAACCGAAATATCGAACGACTGGCTCGGCGCCTGGCTCAGGGTGAGCGTGATGGTGCCGGTCTCACCTTCGGTGACGGTCGGTATCTCGACCTTCAACGTCGGCACGGATTGTGCGGCGGCTTGGGAAAGCTCTGCCAGAAGTGGGATGAGGACGAGCAGGGCCAGCGCGGCTCTCCAGAGCCAGGCACGGCAAGCTCCTAACCGCTTCGGCGACTCAGCGAGAGATGTTGGGGGGGGGGGGGGGCAGAGTTGGCGGGCGCGACCACGCACCCAGCAACGCGCCGCAGCCAGCCAAGTCGTCCGTGAGTCAGATGCATCTCAGCCAGCCCTTCACATCGGCATGCGCTCAGCATAGCCGCGCATCGGCGGACACGGCGTGAATCAGCAGGCCTACATGGCGAGGCCGTCGCCGCGTTCCGTCGCAGCCACAGGGAAACTGCGCCGACGCGTCGGGCGTTTGGGTAGCGCCACGCACGCACCCAACGAGCGGTACAGCTCGTGCCGCCACGGTCGTCAGTATGATCCATGAGAGCAATCTCCCGGCGATGCTTCAACTGCCGATACGGAAATCGCAAACCGCATTCGACTCGAAGTCGGTCATGTTGGCCGATGCGTGGTTCTTCTCTTGGTTCACGGTCTCGGGCTCTTGCACGTCGCCACCTCAGCCATGTTCTCTGCTCCTGCTACCACCTCACGACGAATCAGAGTGGAGGCGCCTTGTTCAGTGGGCTTGGGAGGCCAACGTCTTGCCGGCTTCTCCGAGCGGGCGGCCGCTAGTCAGCAGATTGTCCCTTACCTACGGGCCGCAAGCTGTTGATAGGATCGAGGCCATGTATTCGTACCGAGTTCGCGTCTACGACCTCTTCCATGCTGCTCACCGCAAAGCGGTTCAGTTGGTGCTGAGCCAGGCCAAATGTCCGCCCCCACCGCGACGACCTCGATTTACCGCTGTCGAGACTCCTGACGATGAGCAGCAAGCTTTTGATGAGGGACTCCAGGCAGTTGTGGACGCCTTTGGGGAAATGGAACAGGCAATCGAGGAGTTGCTCGCCGTTCTCCCTGAAGAAATGAGGAATGCTGGCAATCTTGGACGGCACCTGGGGTTCACACGGCACTACCTGAGGAAGAAATCCCCTGGCAGTTGTGCGCACGATGCTGACGATATTCTGCACCGCGACCTGCCTCTACTCATTGAGCGCTTCGACACCTGGTACCAGGCTCAGTCGCGCCTCGACCCTGAGCTGCTGCAGCGGCTCGAGGCATTCACTCAGTTGGCACACGTCAACAGCGCGGTCAGAGAGGGTTGGGCGTCCTTCAAGACCCGCAGCGTCGGGAGCTTTGGTCTTTCCGACAACGCTGATGGAGCAAAACTGGCAGCCCAACTATTCGGAGGGAATGGTGTCCTCAGGGGCTCGTTGAGTGACAAGGACTCCGAGGCTTACCTGAATCTTTTGCGCGGCCTCTATTCGGTCAGCAGAAATCCAGTCGTGCACAACGACGCGGCGCCGAATCCTGCGGTAGCCGACGCGGTGTTGACGCTTCTCAGCTATGTCCTCGCTCGTTTGGAAGATGTGCAACCCGACGACAACGAGGGCTTTCGCCGTCACTCGTGACTGAGCCCCTTGCCTTTGAACGGCGATAGGAATCGGCCAGCATAGTGGCGGCACTTCTGTGGAGTGCGCCTCATACCTTTGAGGCCGGACGTCGTTCAGAATCTGTGTTTTGCCGAGCGCCAATCTGACGTGATCACCTAGTCCACACCTGCGGGGGCGCGCAACCGGGAGTGGCCTTCGGTCGAAGAGCAGCGATTTGATCAGTAGCTATCCAGGCAGCGACTTTGCCCCCCCCCGAATTCGCAAATGGGAGGGGGCGGAAAGTGACGCAGCCGGAGGATACGCAACGGTTGGTGCTGGAGAGTGCGAAAGCGGGCGACCCGGGAGCGCTACGCGGGCACCAACCACACCCTTCTAGGCAGACTGCTCGAAGAACACGCAGGCCTCGATCCTGAGCCACTTCACGGTTCGTCGCATTCTGAAGGCTGGACGAACCGCATCGTGGCCGGCCGAGCGTCCGATCTAAGGGTGTACGACGGCATGGAGGGGCGACTGGGTTCCCCAGCGAGGTGGCATGGGACCAATGGGGGGCAGCCGACACCCCGAGAACTGGAATGAAACGGAGACGTTGGGAGGCTTAGGTTCCTTGTATCTTCGACACTCGTCCCGCATAGGCAGCGGCTTGCTGGAAGGTAGTCGGGCCTGACCCCAGGAAGCTGCCGGTAAGTCTGCCGGTCTTCCAATGGGGTTGGTTCGTAAGGGTTTCGATAGACAGGTTTGCTGTAGCTGTTGGCGCGATTGCGATCGTTTGCACCGAGGCAAGTTGCGAGGTAACCAATTCCATCCCCACGAGGAAGTGCAATCCGCTCCAGAGACTCAGATGTCCAAGGAAAACTTCAACTCAAGGGTTCTCACTTTTGGGAAGTTTAGTGGCGTGTTCGTCACTGAGGGCACATTGCCTAGAGATGCCACCCAGCGTGGTCCTTACGAGAAGTCAGCGCATGCGTGCTGTACAATCAAGCTGTGCCAAGACGAGGCGGCGAAGCGGACAAGCTAGGCAACCAATACGAGGGTTTCTGGGCGGTGGATGCCGTCCTGGACCTGCTAGACGGCACGTACTCTGATCTGGTCTTCGAACCAATCGGCGAAGAGGCTGACGGAATCGAATTCTTTGCGACGACCATGTCTGGGCGACGGGAGTACCACTCGATCAAGCGTCAGCATCGCATGGGTAACTGGACGATCTCTAGACTCACTGCCACGGGTGCCAATGGACGCAGCATCCTCGGCGACCTGTCGGCCAAGGTGTTTGAAGACGCGGAGGCCGTGTTCAGCTCGGGCACTAGTGCGACTCAATTGGAGGAGTTGACGGAGCGGGCCAGAGGTTGCAACTCGTTCGAAGACTTCCAGCGCAGCATTCAGCAAAGCAAGAATCTGGTGGACGAGTTTCATAACCGCATTGTTCCCCTAAGAGCCAATGCTGAGTCTGCGTACACTGTCTTACAGCGGTTGCGTGTCCGAACCAAGAACGAGTCACAGCTGCGGAAGGATGTCGAACTCCGGATTCGATTGTCGCTGCGGCCGAGTGGACCCGATCCGATCGACGGACCAGCCGTTCGACGTCTCATCGCTGAACTCGTGAACGATCGGCTGGGGCAAACACTCACGTCATCAGTCGTAATGGAGTCGCTTGAGTCCAAGGGACTTCGGCCGCTCCATCTGAACGGCGACGACGCGGTTGCCCAACGGCTGGCTAGGTTGAACCAGACATACCTCGCTGACGCCGAGCGATTGCTGATCAACGATACGAGGATCAGTCGCCCAGAAGTTGGCATTGCCGTCGACAGTCTGATTGAGCAAGGCAGGTCGGTCATGCTGGAGGGTGGAGCGGGCAGCGGCAAGTCGTGCGTCATTGCGCAGATAATGCGCTCGCTGGAAGATCGCGACGTGCCCTGCCTAGCGATCCGCCTGGATCGACTCACCGAAGGTGATCGTCCAACCGCACGTTTGGGCACCAACAGAGGTCTGCCAGCGTCGCCTGTAATCTCCCTAGGAAACTCGGCCGACAACCAACCGTCCGTGCTCTGCATCGACCAACTCGACGCAGTGAGCGTGGTATCCGCACGCCAGCAGTGGGCCTGGGACACACTCAACGAACTGCTTGAGGAAGCCCGTGCCTATCCGAACATGCGGGTCTTATTCGGCTGCCGCTCATTCGATCTGGAGCAAGATCCACGTCTCCGCCAGCTATCCAGAGACGCGGACCAGGCCGAGCGGCTCCGCGTGGGCAACCTGGATCACGAGACGATTCGCTTGGCGATCGATGCGGCTGGCCTGCCCAGCCAGACGTTGACGCCCCAGCAGCTTGACGTCTTATCCACGCCGCTCCATCTGTATCTCTTTCTCGAAGGCTCGCGTTCTGCGTCCCTGGATTTCACGCGGGCAGGGGACCTGTACGACCGCTTTTGGCGGGACAAGTCGCGGGCTGTCAACGAGGCGCGATCCGGTTCATGGTCGCCAGCAATCAAGGCGCTGTGCGATGCATTGAGTGCTCGTGAAACGCTCAGCGTCCAGAGACACATCCTTGACGACCACGTCGAGGCGCTCGACCTCATGGCATCGCATAGCGTCGTCGTGATCAGCGACGATGTGCGCTTCTTCCACGAGTCCTTCTTCGATTATGCATTCGCTCGCGCCTTTGAGACCTCCCACGCCGATCTCGTTTCCTGGTTGAAATCCGACGAACAGCACCTCTTTCGCCGCTCGCAAGTCCGCCAGGTGGTGGCCTTTCTCCGCCGCAATGGTGCCGATCATCCGGAATATCTGAGGACTTTGAGCGGTCTGCTAGGCGACCCTGCAATTCGATTTCACATCAAGCA
This sequence comes from Dehalococcoidia bacterium, assembly GCA_964291525.2. Lineage (GTDB taxonomy): Bacteria > Chloroflexota > Dehalococcoidia > Bin125 > Bin125 > Bin125. The sequence goes on from OZ219765.1 coordinate 249,778, forward strand.
GCTCATTCTTGATTGGATAGGATCCTTGTCCGATCCAACGGAGCCCGAGTGGTCGATCATTCAAGACCACTCCAGTGAGCTTGGCAATGAGCCCTGGGGCTTTGTACGTGATTCCCTGCCCTGGCTCGACCTGCTGAACAGTCTGCGCCGTTGGAAGGAGTGGCTCCAAGACGATGTTGAGTGGCGTGAACGGGCGCTCTGGCTGCTCCGACAGGACAAAGTGCTGAATGCCCGCGCCGCGGCGATCGTGCCCATGGTCAAGGCCGCCAGTGATGGCTCAGAGGAATGGCAAGCGCAGCTCTGGATTCTGGCCAGCAGCGGACGAGGATACGACAGCGAGGAAATGAGAGACCTTCTGCTGGAACTCGTCGCTGAAGGGGTCCCGGAACTTCCGGCCTTGGTTCAGATGCCGTTTTCTGATGTCTGGCAGGTGTTGAACAACATTGACCGTGAGGACTTGACCTACAAGATCCGAGTCATCTCTGCTTGGTTCGACCGGCAGTTCCTGCGTGCCCAACGAGCAGGCCAAGTGAAGGAGTTCGGCCATCCCCGTCCAGGTTGTGACTCGAATCATTGGAGCAAGGAAGTGATCGGCCATTGTGCTGAGGGAGATGCCCGGCAGTTCGCCGCGAAGTTCTGGCCGAGATTCGTAATGCTCGAACTAGCAGCACCCAGCCAAGTGTTGTGGGGATATCGGGACGCCAGCAATCCGCTCGACCAACTCCGAGAGGCGCTGGCTGAGGCGATGCGTCAGCTCGCAGTCGACAATCCCGATGAACTGGACAGGCTCCTCCAGTCCGAAGATGTGCCCGAGACCATCTGGGTTGACCACGTCCTGCTTCGAGCATGGGGCGGCAACCCAGGTCGCTACTGGGATATGATGGTCAACTTCTTACTCCAGCGACCCGAGGAGAGACTAAAGATCGGCTATGCCGGGTGGCCTGCCGGAGCTGATGGCTATCTCGCCGTCTCTCGGGCCGCTATCGCAGCTGCCTCCAGCGACTGTTCTGACGAAGCCTTCGACCGGCTTGAAGCGGCGATCGTCTATCTCAAGATGCCGCGTGAAACTGCCATACGAGGGAACTTCCGACCAACAGGTGGCACAGAGTACGTACTTCTCTGTTGCCTGCCCTTCAACAGAATGTCAGATATGGCGCGGCGTCGAATTCAGGAACTTGAGAGGAAATTCCCGAACGCTCCTAAGCGGGCAGCACCCGAAGAAGACATTGAGCCAGAGATCGCGAGCTGGGTCCAGTCGCCGCTCCCACCCGAAGCAGTCTTGCGAATGACGGATGATCAGTGGATCTCCGCAATCGAAAAGTACAGACAAGACAATTTCGACGGAGGAGCACTAGAAGTGTCGCGCGACCTGGAGCGCGCCACTCGAGTTAATCCTCAGCGATTTGTCGAGCTTGCGAAGCGTTTGGACCGAACGCACAATCCGTCCTACTTCGGAGCCATTCTGAGCGGACTTACCGTCGACGCCGACGGTCGGCATCATGATGCGGTTCCGGAGCACGTATTCACTGTGGTCCGTCGAATCGTCAAGGTAGGCATGCCGCTCAACCGGGAGATCGCATCGGCTCTAGGTAACGCATGCCACACCGGACTACCGAATGACATGGCCGCCATTCTCATCCGCGTAGTGGAGACTGCCGAAGATCCTAAAGCTGACACTTGGGGTGATGGCCCGAACAGCATGGGACGGGATCCTGTCGATCAGGCGATCAACAGCGACCGAGGTGCTGCAGCGACGACGCTGGCGCGGGCGCTTTTCGCAGACAACGATCTCTGGCCTCGGGTCAACCAATCGGTGGCCGCACTAGCTGCGGATCCGGTCCTCGCTGTTCGAGCCGCAACAGTCGATTGCCTGCTGGCTGTACTCGACTCGCATCGCAGTGATGCGTTCGTTCTTTTTGAAGCCCTCGTGCGCGGAGCTGATCGCCTACTAGGGACATCGGCCGTGGAACGATTTCTTTTCCGCGCGATATATCGAGACTACGGGGCGGTTCGGCAGATCGTCATGCATATGCTCAAAGCCGGGAGTCCGTCCGCAGTCGCAAGCGCAGCCAAGCTGATTGCGTTTGCCGGTCTCAGCGAGGCTTCGGAGTTGGCTCAGTCCGATGCGAAGGGAATGTCGGAGCTGAACGAAGGCGCTCGCCGCGGCGTTGCCGAAGTCTACGCTCGCTACGTGGCCGATCGAACTGTAGGCACCCAATGCCAAGAGCATCTAACAGCACTATTCGAGGACGACGACGCCGAGGTCCGCGAGCAAGCAGCGCGCTGCTGGGTCTACGTGGAATCAGATGACGTCCCTGAGTTGGGTTCGTTGATGAAGAAGTATGTCCGCTCCCGCGCCTTTGCCGATGCGGTCAGGGGCTCGAATGTGTTGGCTCACCGCTTGGAGGAGTGCGGCCGACCCCTTCCGGAGGAGTTCTGCGACCTGTTGGATCAGTCATTGGAACTCCGACAAGCGAAAGGGTCGCCGGATGCGTTCTACCTTCACGATCTTCCGAAGCTGGCGATCCGGATGCATGAAGAGACGCGCGACCCTGCTGTGCGAGTCAGGGTGTTGGACGCAATCGATAAAATGATGAGGTTGGGGGTACATGGAGTAACCGAACGGGTCAAGGAGCGATTCGAGCGATGATGCCGATGTCCATACCGGCTCCTCAGAGTCGTGAGCTGTGTTCGCAACGGGTCGCACCAACCAATGTTTGTTCCGCGTGCAGTTGCAGTCGCTCTCAGCCGAATGGAACTTGCTGGACCGTACTCGCGTCCTTAAGTTTTGGAGAGCGCATTGAGCAACCAGCAGGCTGCTGAACTATGGATAGCAGGCGCCAAGCGGGCCATCGCCGACGAGTGAGCGCACGCTGAGCAGATTTCGCGCGCTGGTGCAGTCAGTGAACGGGCGGGATCTCGAGTGTTGGATTCGATGCTTGAAGCCGCGCCCGCGCCGTTCGGCTATGCGGCGGCCGCCTCGAGGTTGTCCAGGCGGGTGAGGTTGTAGGAGGCGGCGGTCAGCTCGAACCAGAGCTTGTTGCGGGCCTGACCGAGGTAGCGCAGCTTGCCGCCCGCGCCGACGGTCTTGATCCAGCCGAAGACCTCTTCGACCCGTTTGCGCCGACGTTGACTTTGGCGGTACCCCGGATGTCGGGTCGTGCGACCGTCGATCGCGCTGCGCCGGCCTTGTTCGTTCTGGGCGACATGGGGTGTCACCCCCAGACCGCGCAGGTCCCAGACGAAGTCGCGCGTGTCGTAGCCACGGTCGGCGCCCAGCGTGGCCGGCCCGCAGACACTGCGCTCCAGCATCGCCAGCGCCGCCTCGCGTTCGGCGTAGCCGTTGGCCTCGGTCAGGTCGACATCGACGACGAGACCATTGCGGTTCTCAGTCAGCACATGACCGAGGTAGCAGAGCTGCGCACCTTGCTGCTTGCCCTTGCGGTACAGCCGCGCCTCGGGATCGGTGGTCGACTCGTGCGTCTCGCGACTGCGGCGCTCGCCCTGGAAGTCGGCATCGCGGTTGCGCCCACCGCCTGTGGGCGGCCCTGGCTCGTCGCGCGGACGGTAACTCTTGTGCGAGGCCCAAGCCTCCAGCAGCGTGCCGTCCACGGTGAAGTGGTCGGCCGAGAGCCGCCGCCGCCGCCGCGCTTCCCTGACCACTTCCTTGAGCAAGACTCGTGCCGCATCCGCGTCCATCAGCCGTGCGCGGTTCTTCGTGAACGTGGTTGGGTGGAATGGCTCGTCCTCGACATTGAGGTCCAAGAACCACTTGAACAGCAGGTTGTAACGCAGTTGCTCGCAAAACTGGCACTCCGAGCGGATCGTGTAGAACGCCATCAACAGACTCGCTTTGAGCAGGTGCTCGGGCGGAATCGAGGGGCGTCCGTTGTCCGCGTAGAGCTCGTCGAACAGGGGCGACATGCGCCCCAACGCCGAGTCGGCCAGGGGCTTGATCCGCCTCAGCAGGTGATCCTTGGGCACGAACCCGTCCGGCGTCAGCGCCATCATCATCGTCGCCTGTCGCTCAGTCTCACCGCGCATCACCAAGCTCCCTCATCTATCGGCTCAGTACCGCCTCCATTCTCCCGCACTCCTTTTTCAGCAGCCTGCTAGGGCCTTGAGCAGGAAGTGCTTCAACAGGGCGGCTGCCAGACCTTTGGGCCTGATGCTCCCGGTCGACGGCGAGACATCCCAAGAGCATCGCCGGCAGTGAATCCGGTTGGTTGCGTCGAATACGCCTTGGTGCCTGCTCACGAGTCACCGCAGCGGTGCTGGAAGCGTAGTAGGCGACCACACGAGTATCGTCCGCGACGACCCCCAAGTCCGACTCGATCCCTCGCCCTGATTATGCAGCGGTCGGCGAGGTCTGCGCTAGCACGCGATAGAATCGTTTTCGATCAAGAACCATCGGAGAGGGCAACCGATGCACGAACGGGACTGGGAGGGTCCGCACGGCACCATTGGCCAGTTTGTGAGGGAGGAGTCCCGGCGGACACTGAACGCGTATGCGGCGCAACCGTCGCTCGTCTCCGAGCAGGCCAATCAGGAGATGGACACCGCCCGCGGTGGCTACGCGCACCGTCAGATCATCGAGCTGATCCAAAACAGTGCCGACCAAATTGCCAGCGAGCAGGGCCACGGCAACGGGCGCATCCTCATTCGGCTCAGCCCGACACATCTCTATTGCGCGGACGACGGCGCTCCACTCACCCGAGGTGGCGCAAAGGCGTTGCTCTTCTCCCATCTGTCGCCGAAACGAGACACCGTGGAGATTGGGCGGTTCGGGGTTGGCTTCAAGGCGGTGCTTCGAATCTCAGATCAACCAACGGTGTTCAGCCGCTCTGGATCGATCCAGTTCGATCGCTCGCGCGCCGACTCGCGCATCTCGAAAGTCTCGCCAGACGCGCCGAACACCCCCGTCCTGCGCGTCGCGGACCCAATCGACGCGGTCGCCGAAAGCAAACAGGACCCAACACTGAGGTCGTTGATGGACTGGGCGGTGAACATCGTCCGAATGCCGCTTTTGCCCGGCTGCGAAGAAGACCTTGACACGCAGCTCAGCGACTTTCGGGCTGAGTTCTTGCTCTTCGCGCAGCACGTACAGAAGCTCCATTTCGAGCGTGTGTATAAGGATCGCGATGTCGACAGACGCTATCTCACGCTAACGTCCGCAGGTGACACGCACAAGCTGAGCGACAACGAGGACGAATCAATCTGGAAGGTTTTCGAACGAGAGCATCACCTATCAGAAGAAGCAAAAGATGACCATCGCGCTCTTGATGACGGCTCAACGGTGCGAATCGTCTGGGCGGCTCCGCAGGCAGGGACAGATCCGCCGCAGCAGTTCTGGGCATACTTTCCGACCCAAACCAGTAGTCTGGTCGACGGTATCTTGAATGCACCCTGGAAGACCAACGAAGATCGACAGAGTCTGCTACCAGGTCGGTACAACGATGAACTGATCACGGCCACTGCCGGTCTCGTCGCCAATAGCTTGCGTGCGCTGTTTGCTCCGGAGTCTCCAGGGCGCCACCTTGGTTATCTCCCTCGTCGCGAGGAAGCTGGCGACAACCCGTATGCAAATGGTCTTCGCCGACACATCTATGCGCTGTTGCAAGAACGCGCAGTCATTCCGAATCAACTGGGAGACCTACAATCGATCTCTCAGTTGAAGGTAGCTCCCAGAGAGGTGCACATCGGACAACAGGTCGATATGGAACTGTTGGACTTGTGGGCGAGCTATCCGCATCGTCCGCTTGACTGGGTGCACCACGATGCGTTGGCGGGGCGTCGGTTGACCGCGATTGGACGAATTACGGACGGAGGCGCTACACAACGTGGTGCTCTGGAGCGCGCAAGTGTTACTGATTGGGTGCTGGCGCTCTTCAAAGGTGGAATTGCGCAAGGAGACCCAGTCGGTGCGTCCACTGCTACGATCAAGGTGGCGGCGGCGCTCGAGAACCGTAACTCTGTCCCCGTTCATCGCAGAATCCGTGACAACGCTGAACTGTATGGTGATATCGTGTTCACACAGGCTGGCCAGTGGGCGCCGGCAGTGCGCGATGCTGTGTTTCTCGCGAGTGGTTCGTCGGACGACCCGTCTGTTACGGTCCATCAACTACTGATGGGCAATCCTGAAGTTGTAGAAGCGTTAGAGACTTTGGGCATCCAGTCGCCATCTGCGGAGAGTGCATTCCGACGTGTTGCGGAGCATATGATTGCTAATATTGACGTCGTCAGAACTGCTACTGAATGGGAGGAGTTTTGGAGGCTCAGTCGGAAGGTAGACCAACTTCACTTCCTGAATGCGGTTCGTACAATCGAAGGTTGGCGCAGCCGGATCATGGCACGGGCAGCGGATGGCAACTGGCATCCGATCTCCGACTTGTTGTTGCCTGGGAGCATTGTCTCCGCTGATGCGGCGGACGATGCTCCGTTCACAGTCGACATGGTATTCCACGAGCAGGACCGCACTCGGCTGGAAGCGTTGGATGTCATTGAACGCCCTCGGCCAGGTAACTGGGATTTAGTCGATCAGTTTAAGATCAACGGGCCACTACAAGACTACGCCTATTCTTGCATCGACGAGTACTACAACCGTGATGATCTGCCCAGTCGCAATCCGCAAGGCCAATACTTTCCCTATAGCGAACAACCAGTGAGCGGGCCGCTCGGCATTGTTCATCGGCTTTCGCCGCCAAGCCGAGCTCGATGTACACAAGCGCTACTCGCTCTAGAATCGACGTACACCAACTGGACGATGTGGCATCAGACCTCTGCAGGGAACTACCCAAAGATGGAGGTCGAATCGCCTGTGATTTACCTACTGAGGCGGTTCGGCATCGTGCGCACCGACAGTGGATTACACCCACTTGCAGACGGGCTCGGTGAACGTCCCAAGAATCACGAGGTCCGACGCTGGTTGCTCGACCGTCCTCACGCCGACCTGATCCGCGAGGCATTCGACCTACCCAATCAGATCGGCAACCTCTCGACTCGCGGTGAGGATGAACCACTACCATTGGTTGATGCTTGGCCAGGCCTGTCCGAGCATCTACAAACCGAGCAGCACTCGCTCGACTTCGTACGCTGCGACGCGCTCGTTGCAGACGACGGCGCAATAGCGTTCGAGCAATGCGTGATCCAGATGCCACTACATGGACTCATGCAGAGCATTGTGCTTGTCAGGCAGGACGACGACCAGAGCGAGCTAGAGTTACTCATCCGTGAACTGGGACTTGAACTCAACCAGCGCCAGTTCCAGAGCGTGTTACAGCGACTCACGTCGAAAGAGGTCAACAACCGCCGAGCGGAAGTGCGCAACCAGCCTAATGACGCGCTTCGACTGTCGAAAGCAGTCGGTGGCTCGATGGAACTGCTCACCCGCTTGCCAAGCAGCTTGGTCGATATCTTGCACGATGAAGGTGTAGTCTTTGAGGGCGAACGTATAGCTGAGGCCGCGATCGCAACGTACCACACCGCCGTGTTACGGGAGTATCGGGATCTGCTGCAACACCTCGATCCTCCCCGTCAATGGGCTGGGCGACGTCGTACGCTAGAGTTCGTGCGATCGCTCGGATTCCCTGACGAATGGGCCGGTCGTCCTACAGTCAAACGCGAACAGTATGTCGACGTAGTGGGGCCGCGCTCTTTGCCAGATCTGCACCCCTACCAGCGACATGCAGCCGACAATGTCCGGCGTCTCGTACGCGGGCAAAGTGCATCCGGCGAGAACCGCGGGCTGTTGAGTTTGCCCACCGGGTCGGGCAAGACACGCGTCGCGGTCCAGGCGATCATTGAAGCGATCCGCGACGATGGATTCTCAAGCACGGTGCTCTGGGTCGCGGACCGTGACGAGCTCTGCGAGCAAGCGGTCGAAGCCTGGCAACAAGCATGGATGAGCTTCGGCCCTGAAGCATCGTCGCTACGCATCTCGCGACTCTGGCGAAATCAACCACAACCCGAGGAGCGAGCCGGGGCGACACACGTGATCGTTGCCACCATCCAGACATTGACTGCCAGAATCAAACGCGTCAACGGACTGCCTTACTACCTCGAAGATGTCGGACTCCTGGTGATTGACGAAGCGCACGGGTCAATTGCGCCGACGTATACGTCGCTGCTCGCCGAGCTGGGTCTCACATTCCGTCGTACGGTTGATGAGATTGCATTGCTTGGCCTCACAGCCACTCCCTATCGCGGCACCAACGAGGAGGAAACCCGACGGCTGGTTCAACGCTATGGCGCCCATCGACTTGATAGTGGTGCATTTAGGAATGACGATCCGCAGGACGTGATTCGGGAACTTCAACGGATGAAGGTACTATCAGCGGTCGACCATGAGGTAATCGAAGGTACCCGCATAAGCTTGGACCACAGCGAGCTACAGCAAGCGACAGATCTACCATGGCTTCCAGGAAGTGCTGAACGTCGGATCGCCAACAACACCGCGCGAACACGGCGCATCATCGCGGCATACGAGACGATGGTCCGAGACGTTGATCCCGAATGCCCCACGCTGATCTTCGCCACGTCCGTCGAACACGCCAACACGCTCGCTGCGATGCTGCATCTTCGTGGCGTACCGGCTCGCGCGATCAGCGGCGATACAGATCCGCATGTGCGACGCAACGCCGTGAATGAGTTTCGTAGTGGCCGTTTGAAGGTATTGGTTAACTATGCCGTGTTTCGCGAAGGGTTCGACGCTCCTCAGACGCGTGCGCTGATCGTAGCCCGTCCGGTCTACAGTCCGAACTTGTATTTTCAGATGATTGGACGAGGATTACGCGGCAAGCTCAACGGCGGATCTGAGCGCTGCTTGATCCTTGATGTCCACGACAACATCGTGAACTACGATCGCCAGCTGGCCTACACCGAGCTTGACGACCTATGGTCGTAGAGCGGACGGCTCGCGTGATCTGATTGCCGATGTTAGCTGAGAAGTCTTCGGCATGTGGTTGCCCGCCTAGACGAGGGCCTGGTAGGCCGTCTTCTCGAAGCTTCGGGCGAGATCCAGTGTGCCTTCGGAGCGGTTTACCTAGAGGAATACGTGGGCAACGGAACGTAAGCCGGTGGCAGCTTGCCGACTGAGGGTCGTTGCAACTAGCGATCAGCCGTTCGAAGCCGGCCTCTGCCAGCGCCCGGACGTCGGCGTCTGCCGACAGCACGCCGATCGGCCTTTTGTCCAGGCAATCCGAGTGTTCGTTCACAGCCTCGACCATCGGCCGAAACTCATGGACCTTGGTCGCCTGCTTGGTCAATTCGGGGGCCACGACGATCCAGTCGCATGTGGCCAAGGCCTGCACGGTATCGTCCTGATCGTGGCCCCAGTTATCTCGCACCACCCGGCTGTCCAGGGATTGATCCGGGCGCCGTCGTCCCGAATGCCCACCCTCTGCGGCGCATATCGCCATTGTTTGACGAAATCTATGCGTCCGGCAGACAGCCCCTAATCTTGCGTGAGCATCTGCTCAAGCCGAGCCTCTTGATGGCCTTCTACACAACCCGCTCGGAGCGCTAGTGTTGTTTTGTGTGCAACTGTGCAACAGCTTGCCGTTCAAGTGGTTCTTCGTCATCAACCTCGAGGACGAACTATCCCATCCAACGGCGTTTTCGAAGAACCGCGAGCGGCTGTTGAAATCGGACACGACAGGATCGCTCCAGTGACGGGAGGAGTGGGAGGCGCCGAAGCGTGTCCGATCTTGTCCGTTCTCTTAAGCGTCGAAGCTATGTCGCACGAGGCTTGGGTTTTGCGGTAGCGCTACTATCAGCGCGAAGGAGGATCTGCTCCGGGGTGGCGGACGAAACACGTCCGCACCCCCCCGTTCAGGCGGGGCCAGGCCTTCTCGGGAGAGCGCTGCCGCCATACGACGCGAGTCTCCTGCACCGATCCTCAGGCGTGCGTGTATCTAAAGAGACTCCAGCAGGAGTCGCGGCTCTGCTGCCTGAACCTCACGCTGCCTGAGCACCGGATAGGGCTGGTCGTCGATCACAACGAGTCGCCACTTCAGTTCGCAGTTGCCGAGCACCCCGTGGCGCTGTCCAGCTGCGGGCAGAAGGTCAGCGGGCCACGCCTATTCGCGACCGGCGGCCATTGCTCGGTCGGCAGTCCCTAGCGGGAGTCACTGATGGTCTGTATCCGATCGGAAACATCGAGCTTCGACCATGTCTGCAGATGCGCATCATTTCAGTCGCGCTCGAACTACAGGCGCAAACTGAAGCGGATTTCGAAGGTTCTTGATTTTGTCCAGTTTGGTGGGCCTAACGAGACCGTATTGCGAACTTTTCTTCTTGAGATAGACCTCTAGTCCTATCTGGAAACCTGCTGGCAGCTGAGCCTTGACTTTGGGCATTCCTACATGGAGTCCAGATCTCTTGCCGAGTCGCGACTTCATGCCGGATCCAGCTCCTTTTTCGTCTGCCGCCCTCCCAAACGAGACGAACGACGATAGAGCGGGATCGAGCGTGACACGGGGACTAAGACTTCGGGCGTACCCGCCTGACGTGAGCCAGGCCCAGCAACTTGAGATGCGAAATCAAACGTTTGTTGCAGATTGACATCCAATTTCCCGACAGTGATACTCGCACTTAAGTCGGATTGTTTCGATATCACGAACAATCGTGTAGCTGCAGTCCAGATGGAGGACTCACATGAGCACGCGCAACTATTGGACTCGGCTCCAACATCGGCGGATCTCGAGGCGCTCTGTGCTCGCTGCCACCGCTAGAGCAGGGGTCGGTGCCGCCGGACTGGCGCTGGTCGGCTGCGGTGACGACGATGACGACGACTCAGTGGCGCAGGTCCAGGACCAGGTGGAAGAGCAGCCAGCCGCGCAACAACAGGACCAGCAGCAGGCTCAACAGCCCCAGGCACACCAGCAACCCGCCCAACAGCAGGAACAGCAGCAAGCTGCCGAGCAACAGGCGGAGCAGCAGGCCCAGCAGGCTACTACGCAAGAACAGACCCAAGAGGAACAGGCGCAGCAACAGGCTGAGGCGCAGGCCGCAGTCTCCCGCTACGACAAGACACCCGTCGACGGTGGCACGATCGTGGACATCACGGCCGTCATCTTCGATTCCGCCGACGCCAGTCAGAGCGTGTCCAGCGAGGTCTTGCGGGTGCTCGGCCGGATTCAATCCAAGCTCTTGCGGTTCTCGAATCCGGACTCTGGTGAACTCGCGGGAGATCTCGCCGCCGGATGGGAGGCGCCCGACGGCCAGACTGTCGTGATGCAGCTCCGCGAAGGCGTGCACTGGCACGCCGAGGGGCCCGGCGCGGACAATCCCGCCTCCACCGCGGGGCGCGCGCTGACCGCCGAAGATCTCGCGTGGAACATCGAACGACAGAAGGCCGGCCTGTTGCAAGACGGCTCGGAGGGCGCCTTCGCCCGCAAGGGCTATTGGAGCAGCGTTGAGTCGATTGACATCGATTCCGGCGCGATGACGCTCAACCTGGCCAGCCCAAATGCGGCGTTCCTCCAGGGCCTGGCCAACGAGTTCAACCTCATGGGTCAGCCCGAACTCCTCATTGACATCGAACCGCAGGCCATCGAGGTTTCCGCCGACAAGGTGATTGGGACAGGACCATACATCCTCACCGAGTGGCTGCCGGGCGAAAGCATTTCTGCTGTTCGCAACCCGGACTACCACAGCCCCGGCCCGCGGGCGCACAACTGGGTCTGGAACCAGTCGTTCGAGGATCCCACGGCCTACCGGATCGCCTTCGAGCAGAAACAGGTCGACTCGATGCTGACCGGGGGGGCGGAACTGCTGCAGTCGATCCATGACAGCACCCCGGACTCGACCTTCCTCACCTTCAAAGGCAGCGCCTTCCCGATTGCCGCCTACGTCAACAGGAACCTCGAACCCTGGACTGACCCGCGCCTGGTGCAGGCGATTGATCTCGCCATTGACCGGCGTGCGCTCATCCAGCAACTTGCGCAAGGGCTGGGGAAAGTCAGTGGACCCGTGCCGTGGGTACAGGAGGCCTGGGCGATTCCGCAGGAAGAGCTAGCCGACTTCACGGCATACACCCTCGAGCGCGATGCGGCCCTGCGAGAGGCCAACGAACTCTGGAGCGCGGCCGGGGGCGCGGAGGTGGGCGAGATCCCCTGGGTCAATTCGGACGCCTACGAGGCCACGCGGCCGGGCTCGACGGAGGCGGTCGCGGAGATGTTCAATCAGGCGTTCGGCACCGACCAGTTCCGAGGCGTCACCCAGGGCTACGGTGAGATCTTCCCGTCCTGGTTCGAGAAGACCTTCACCACGTTCTTCTCCTGGATTCCAAACCTGACGGTCCCGGACGCGCGAGCGGATCTGGCCGCAGCGTTCAAGACAGGCGCGGCCGGCAACTACTGGGATGTGAGCGAGCCGGACGAGATCGATGCCAAGCTCGACGCCGCAATCCAGGAGTTCGATTTCGAAACCGCGAACGGGCTTGTGCGTGAAGTGCAGGACTTCATCATCGAGAACGGGCAGTTCGGTCGTCACATCATATACAACGCCGTCTCGCCGACAGTCGCGTGGAACTACCTGCACCCCGCGCTGAAGACGGAGACCGAGGGCTACACCTTCGAGTCCGAGAGCCTGCAGGCGCTCAACTCGTGGATCGACCCGGACGATCCGAGCATCGAAGGCCGCACGAAGCCGGAGCCGCGTCCGATCTAGAAGGCGACGAGCCACGCGAGGAGATCAGTTGGGGGGCGGGACGCGAAGCGTGGGCTTCCGCCCGGCCGCTCTCCTCGTCTTCCTTTAGCAAACCGCCAACGAACCAGTGCAGCAGTACATCCTTCGCCGCGCGATTCTGAACATCTTCGTCCTGTGGATCGTGGCGACGCTGGTGTTCTTCGCCGTGCACGTCCTGCCCGGTAATTTCGCTGCCCAGCAGTTTGCCGGCGCGAACCTGGGTGGCGTGACCCCCGAGGCGATCGCTCGGGCCGAGGCGGTGCTGGGGCTCGACAGGCCCGTGTTCGAGCAGTACGGCACGTTTCTCTGGGATCTGGTGCAGTTCGACCTCGGCGAGTCGTTCCGCACCAAGCGCTCCGTCTGGAGCGAGCTCGGCCGCGCCCTGCCCTACTCCATTGAACTTGGCGTCCTGATCATCCTGGTCGGGTTCACGATCGCCGTTCCGGTCGGCATCATCAGCGCCGTCAAGCAGGATCAGCTGCCCGACTATGTCCTCCGGGGCGGCGCGATCTTTGCCCTCGCCGCGCCGGTCTTCTGGACTGCCTCGATCGCCGTGATCCTTGTCTTGCAGTGGGATCTGTTCAAGATCGATGTTGACGGCCAGCCCCATCTCTGGGAGAACCCGAGATTGGCCCTCCAGTGGTATCTGATTCCGATGTTCGCAGGTGGGATCGCGGGCACGGCGACGACCATGCGGCTGCTGCGTTCCCAGATGCTTGAAGTGCTGCGGGAGGACTACGTCGTCACGGCCCGCGCGAAGGGGCTGCGAGAGCGCACGATCATCATGCGCCACGTGCTGCGCAACGCCTGGTTGCCCGTTCTCACAGTCATGGGCCTGACCGTGGCCACGATCATCGGCAGCCAGATCGTGCTCGAGCAGATGTTCAACGTCCCCGGTGTGGGCCGGCTGCTGTTCCAGGCCATCACGTTGCGTGATACTCCGCTGCTCGAAGGCCTCGTCCTGGTCGTGGCCTTCGTCGTGGTCTTCACCAACCTCTTCGTCGACCTCGTGTACGGGCTGCTCGATCCGCGTGTGAGGTTCGCGTGACGCTTCCTGACACCTCCTCTGCTCTGCCGTTCGAGAATCGCATCTCACCGCTGACGCGTGTGGCACGCGCATCTTCTGCGCTGGGGCGCTTCTTCCGACAGAAGAAACTCGGCGCCTTCGGCCTCGTCATCGTCCTTGTCTTCATCGTGCTGGCACTGTTCGCCGGAGCGCTGGGTCGCTACGACGCGACCTTGGTCTTTGACGCGGAGAATCCAAACTTCAAGGCCGACCCCTCGGTTGCCGAGCTCGCCGCGGATCCGGACATCGGCTCACCGCGTGTGGTGGCGCAGTTTCAAGCGCCGAGCAGCGACCATTGGTTCGGCACTGACCGGTTCGGTCGCGACATATACGCCCGCGTGATCCACGGCGCCAAGCTCGCATTGATCATCGGATTCGGCGCCTCACTGATCGCTGTTGCTGCCGGCCTCGTCATCGGGGTGATCTCCGCCTACTACCTGGGCTGGATCGACCTGGTCCTGCAGCGCTTGATGGACGCGATCTATGCATTCCCGTTCCTGATCTTGATCCTGCTGCTCGTGCAGATCTCGGAGCCCTCCACCAGAAATGTCGTGTTCGCCCTCGGCTTCGGTGGGATCCCCTTCGCCGCACGCCTGATTCGATCCGCGGTGCTCGCCGTGCGCGGATCGGAGTACGTCCAGGCAGCCCGCGTAATCGGCGCCTCCGATTTCCGGATCATGCAGCGGCACGTGCTGCCCAACATCGGCGCCGTGTTGATCATCACCTTCTCGATAGGGATCGGGGCTTACATCCTGGCCGAAGCGACAGTCTCATTCCTGGGCGCGGGGCCGCGCGGCGAGATCTCCTGGGGCAGGATGGTGTCCTCCGGACGCGGGGCGCTGGACATTCATCCGTGGGAGAGCGTCTTCGCTGGTGGTGCAATCACGCTCCTGGTGATGGCGTTCAACCTTCTGGGAGACGCCCTTCGCGATGTCCTGGACCCCCGCTTGCGCGGCTTATGATTCCAGTGCACGGCTGAAGAAACTCTCGAAGCCGATTTGTCGATCGTGGATCCGCGTCAGCCGAGCGGCAGAGAAGAGTGCCACTGTGCGATGGCTAGACCGATTGCGCCGGGAGAATCTTCCTGGATGTAATGCAATCCGGGAACGGTCACTTCCTGCTGGTTGGGCCAGGTGCGGCAGAACTCTCGTTGGGAACCTGTCAGGATCGATCCTGGGTCTCCGTTGATGAACAGCTTGGCCACATCGCTTCCCGCCAGCCACTGGGAGTACTTAACGACAATCTCGGCTACGTCGGCGGGCTCTCCTTCGAAAGGAATTTCCCTCGGCCAGGTGAGCGTCGGGCGGCGGGACTCACCGGGCTCGGTGTAGGGACGCCGGTAGACGGACATTTCCTCATCGCTCGGATCTCGAAGCATCCCGGCGGGCATGATGAACTCCACGAATGCGTTCTGTTCGAGCACCATCTGGTCACCGGAGGGCGACCGCAGGCCCTGGAATAGCTCTCGAGCGCTCGCCGGCCAGGCGTCCCAGGTCAACGGCCGAACCATCGCTTCCATGTAGGCCAACCCCTTCACCCGATCCTGGTGCCGGTAGGCCCAGTCGAAGCCCAGCCCGGAACCCCAATCGTGCACCACCAACGTCACATCGTCGCCCAGGTCCAGAGACTCGAACCAGGCGTCCAGGTATCGCCGGTGATCAACGAAGCGGTACGAGCCATCGGGCGCTTTGCCCGAGTCGCCCATCCCGACGAGGTCCGGAGCGAGGCAGCGGGCCGAGCTGGACAGATGGGGAATGATATTGCGCCACAGATAAGACGACGTCGGATTCCCGTGCAAAAGCACCACAGGAGCACCATCCCCCACATCCACGTAGGAGATTTCAGTTCCCTCGACGGAAACTCGCTTGCGCGGGTGGGAATCAGCAGCAGAAATGGCATCGTCACGCAAGGTGCAGCCTCCAAACAGTCGGTACGTGTGAAAGTTGAATCCGTTCAGGCATTCTACGTGTCGTTACTCAAGCCGCGTCACCCACTAGCAACACGGCCGCACAGGTTCGACGCAGTTGCACGCGCCGAGATCTAGTCCAACACCTCGTCGGCGAGCTCCGCCAATTCTTCCAGTGCTCCGCCCTCAGTGTCGCTTCTCAGCCAGATCGTCGCTCGGTCCGCCCCGGCCTCTGCGAGGGCGTCGATCGCTTCGCGGGTCCGGTATTGGCGGGGACCGCCGAAGGCCAGGACCTGGATCGATGCGGGGTCACGGCCGGCTGCCTCGGCCAGATCGTTCAGTTCCTTGCGGCCTCGTTCGATTTCCTCTCGGTCAACGAAGTCTGCGTGGTCCGTGGACACGATTGTGGCAGCGCGGGCGGGCATCCAGCCGTCGCCGTAGTCCACGACTCGTTTGAGTACATTCTTCGCCGTGCCGCCCAGAAACACCGGCGGGTAGGGCTTCTGCGCCGGCTTGGGGAACAACGTGACCGGCGGGAAATCGTAGTAGGTTCCGTGGTACTCCGCCTCGTCCTGAGTCCACAGCTGCTTCATCGCCAGCATCGCGTCCCGAGTCTGGGTCCAGCGGTGGTCATAGTCGGCTCCCATGATCTCCTGCTGCTCTCGGAGTCCGCCGGCGCCGATGCCGAAGATGAACCGGCCTCGGGAAAACTGATCGATGGACGCGACCTTCTTGGCCAGGTGAAACACATTGTGTTCCGGTACCAGGCAGACCCCGGTACCGATCTTGATCCTGTTGGTGACGGCAGACGCCCGGGACAGCGCCACAAACGGGTCCGTCGCCGCGCTCGTGTCCACTCCGCTGATTGTGTCCGTCGGAAATTCTCGTTTCGACTCAACGGGGATGATTGGAAGTTCCGGCACCCAGAACGACTCGAAACCGAGCTCCTCGACCCGTTTCGCCAACACGGCCGGGTCTCTCGCAGCATTCGTCCATGTGAAGATGCCGACGTCCATAGTGATCTCCATACTCATCGCGGTGCCATGCGTGACATCGACAACGACGTCACGTGAGCCACTCCGTGGGGATCATAGCGTCTCCGAGGTGGCATCGGATGCTCCTGCCACAGATCGCGCATGCTAGCGATGGCACCATCGTTCCAGGAGCTCAAGCAGCGCAGCGCGGTCGAGGCTGCGTCCGGCTCCGGCGACGGCCACGACGTCGCGACGACAATCAGAGTGTGGGTCAACTAGACTTCCAACCGCGACGTGGAGTTCGCTGTCAGTCCAACACCGCAATGATTTGAGGCCATCTTGGCGAACAGCACCGAGCTGGTCGCGGCTGCCCGCGATCTGCGAGGCACAATCGACGCTGGCCGCGCGTGGGCCGATGAACACTCCCGCATGGCCCCCGAGGTGGTTCAGGCACTTCGTGACGCGGGTCTCTTCACCATGATCGCACCGCGCGACGTCGGGGGCGCCGAGGTGGCGTTCCCAGAGGGGATCGCGGTCTTCGAAGAGCTGGGGTACTCGGACCCCAGTGCGGCGTGGCACGTCGCAAACTCGGCAGCCCTGGGCTCCGCGTCTGCGGGCTTGCAGGCCGACGCCCGCGACCCGATCTTCGCCGCAGAGCCCGGTCCGTTTGGCTTTGCCGGTGTCACGACTATCCACGGAGAGCCGGTCGAGGGAGGCTTTCGCGCAAGCGGTCGCGCCCCGTTCATGACCGGCGTGAATGCCGCGCCCTGGGCGCTCTTCCATGGTGATGTCCACGAGCACGGGGCGGTCCGGGAGTTGGACGGTATGCCGGACACGCGCCAGTTCATCCTGCCCGCCTCAGACTTCACCATCGAATCCACCTGGGGAGCCGCCCGCGCCATGCGCGGGACCGGCAGCGACGCCGCAACGGTGACGGATGCCTTCGTACCGGAAGGCCGTACCCGGTCAATGATCAAGCCGGCTGTGTTCATCGATCGCCCAGTCTTTCGGATCCCGGTGCTCGCGCACATGGGCCCGCCTGCGTCTGCTGCGATGATTGTGGGGATCACGCGTCGGGCGACCGACGAAACGGCCACTCACCTCGCCACCCGCACGTCCGGTTCGATCGTGGCGCGCGACCGAGTGAGCTTTCACCAGCGCCTGGGCGAAGCGACCGCCGCCGTCGACGTCTACAGCGCGGGCCTCCAGGCGATGGCGGAGGCGGTCTGGGCCGACGCCCAGGTGGGCGAGCTGAGCCAAGCCGCCCAGGCGCGGATGTACGCCACGTCGCTCTGGGTCATGGATCAGGCGCGAGCGCTGCTCAGTGATCTCCTGCTGCTCCTGGGGAGCGCCTTCTACGCGAGTGCGAACCCCGTTGAATCCGGCCTACGAGATGCCCACGCGATCTGCGCTTCGCTCGAGAAATGGCGAGGACTGCAAGAAGGCGCAGGCCGTGTAAGGCTGGGACTCGATCCGCAACTGCCGTCCTTCTAAGCGCATCGCCGAAGAGAAACACTAGCGAGATGGCTGCAGTGTGTCGGCTTGGCCAGTTGACTGTTCCGAAAAGGGACGTTTCGCGCTCCGGCCTTCGCCAAATGGTCCGTCCCGCCAGGCGAGGGCCTGCTTCAGTCCTTCCGCCTGGGCGATCTTGTGCCACTCAGTCCTTGTCGGAGATTCGTGCGCGATCGCATCGAAGTCGCCCGACTCGTAGGCGGCTGTGCGCAGGCCAGCCAGTTCGAACCAGCGGCGTGTCGTGTGCTTGTGGACCGTCAGCAGGTCAAGCGGTAGCTGAGCAACGCGGTTGCAGTAGTCCATGACAGTCTGGTCGAGTTGTGCTTCGTCGACCGCATGATTGACCATGCCGATCTCTTTGGCCTCTACCCCATCGATCATGTCGCCGGTGAAGGGCAGCTCCTGGCTTTTGAGCATGCCGATCCTGAACGGCCAGAAGCCGGCGGCAGTGGGGATGCCAAGCGCGCGGCCGGCGGGATGCCCGAATCCGCGTCTTTGGCGGCGAAGACGAAGTCGCAGGCGACGATGATGTTGGGGGTGACGCCGGACGGGTTGGTGCCCAAGGATCATCCGCTGCGGCGGATCAAGCCCCTGGCCGACTCAGCGTTGGGGCGCATGTCGCCCCTCTTCGACGAGCTCTACGCGGACAACGGACGACCCTCGATTCCGCCCGAGCACCTGCTCAAAGCGAGTCTGTTGATGGCGTTCTACACAATCCGTTCGGAGCGCCAGTTCTGCGAGCATCTGCGCTACAACCTGCTGTTCAAGTGGTTTCTGGTCCTGAACGTGGCAGTCGAGCCGTTCCACCCGACGACCTTCACCAAGAACCGCGAACGTCTCATGGAGGCGGACGCGGCGCGGGTCCTGCTCAAGGAAGTGGTCAAGGAGGCGCGCCGTCGTCGGCTGCTCTCCCCAGACCACTTCACGGTCGACGGCACGCTGCTCAACGCCTGGGCCTCGCATAAGAGTTACCGACCGCGCGACGAGCGACCGCTGGATGATGGTCGGCGCGGCGGTCGCAACCGGCCCCAGGAATTCAAGTGCGAGCGCCGCAGTCGCGAGACGCACGCCTCGACCACCGACCCGGAGGCGCGGCTCTACCGCGAGTGCAAGCAACAGGAGGCGCGGCTCTGCTACCTGGGTCATGTGCTGAGCGAGAACCGTCACGGGCTGGTGGTCGATGTCGAGCTGACCGAGGCCGACGGCTACGCCGAACGGGACGCCGCCCTGACGATGCTCGAACGCAGCGTCCGGGGACCGGCCACGCTGGGCGCCGACCGGGGTTACGACACGCGCGACTTCGTCTGGGACCTGCGGGCTATGGGGGTGACGCCCCATGTGGCCCAGAACGAACAAGGCCGGCGCAGCGCGATCGACGGTCGCACCACCCGGCATCCGGGCAACGCGCGGAGTCAGCGCCGACGCAAGATCGTCGAAGAGGTCTTCGGCTGGATCAAGACGGTCGGGGCCGGCGGCAAGCTGCGCTACCTCGGTCGGGCCCTCAACAAGCTCTGGTTCGAGCTGACCGCCGCCGCCTAATGGGATCCGACCAGTCGCCAGGGAGCCCTCTGGCAGACTGGTTGTGGACTCTGCCAGCCGGTGAGCTCTGGTAGCCGCTGCGACATCGGATCGCTAGTTGTAGACCGAGCCCCGGCTGGCGCGTCTGGGTTGTCCGCAGCACTCATGGGGTGTCGTGCCGCAGAGCACTGATTCCATTAGGCCGTCGCGGGGGGCATCCCAGCGGGTCTGCGAACAGCGCACGACGTGAGAGGAGTCGAACACGATGACCTGGTACTTGGGCGATGATTGGTCGGAGGACCACCACGACATCCATCTGATGAACGAAGCGGGCGAGCGGCTCGCCGCCAGGCGATTGCCCGAAGGCGTCGAGGGCATGGCAGCCCTGCATCGTCTGGTCGCCGAGCACGCCGCGAGCCCGAGCGAGGTGATCATCGGCATCGAGACCGACCGCGGACCGTGGGGCTCGGCCTTGCTAGCGACCGGTTATCGGGTCTACGCCATCAACCCGCGTTCCGTCGCCCGTTACCGAGACCGGCACCACGTCGGTGGCGGTAAGTCCGACGCGGGCGACGCCAAGCTGCTGGCCGACATCGTCCGCACAGACCAACACAACCATCGAGCGGTCGCGGGCGATAGTGACGAAGCCGCCGCTGTACGCATCCTCGCCCGTGCTCACCAACAGCTGATCTGGGACCGGGTCCGGCAGACCAATCGCCTACGCAACGCGCTCCGGGAGTACTTTCCGGCGGCGCTACACGCATTCCCCAACCTCGCGCATGGCGATGCGCTAGGCGTGTTGCACGCCGCCGCCAGCCCGCGCGAGGCGGCGCGGCTGACCACGCCCCAGCTGCGGGCGGCCCTGCGGCATGGGGGCCGCAAGCGCAACCTCGAGTCGCGCGTCGCAACGATCCGCGCGGCCTTACGCCGCGAGCAACTCGAGCTGCCTCCGGCGATCAGCCGGGCCTTCGCCGCGAGCACCAGGGCGTCTGTCGCGCAGCTCGGAGCGATCAACCGGCAGATCGCCGAACTCGAGGCCGAACTGGCGGCCTCGTTTGAGCAGCACCCGGACGCCAACATCTTCCGTTCCATGCCCGGACTCGGTGTCGTGCTCGGCGCCCGGGTGCTCGGCGAGTTCGGGGACGACCCCGAACGCTATGAGTCGGCGAAGTCGCGCAGGAACTACGCCGGCACCTCGCCGCTCACCGTAGCATCGGGCCGCAAGCGCACCGTCAAGGCTCGCTTCATCCGCAACCGTCGCCTGGCTGACGCGATTGGACAATGGGCGCTGTGCTCGCTACGAGCCAGCCCTGGCTGCCGAGACTTCTATGATCGGCGCCGTGCGGTCGGCGACCAGCACTATCAAGCCCTGCGCGCTCTCGGCAACCGCCTCGTTGGCTACCTCCACGGATCACTCGACTCTCGCACTCCCTACGACGAAACCGTCGCCTGGAGCCATCGCCAAAGTGCAGAGACACTCGTTGCGGCTTGACTCATGCGCACTTGGGGTGTCTACAACCTCACCCGCCTCGCCAACCTCGAGGCGGCCGCTGCGTAGCTGAACCGCGCCGACGCGGCCTCCAGAGTCGGAACCAACGCTCGAGATCCCGCCCGTTCACTGACCGGACCTACGCGCGATCTCCGCTCAGCGTGCGTTCACTCGTCGGCGATGGCCAGCCTGGCGCCTGCTATCCGTAGCTCAGCAGCCTGCTAGTTGCTCGGCTGTTGGCCCGAGAGCCGAACCGTGAAGTGGTGGTCGCCCTCGATCAGGTCCGGTGCCGTGCCGTTGTGCCTGAGCATTAGAGGAATGACCTTTTTCCGAATCCCCATTCCGCGCGCCTCCATGTAACCGTAGTCGCGCATCGCATTAACCAGAGCTTGGTTTCGGTAGTAGCGCATGCCGAGCCTTATGCCGTCAATCGTGACGGTGTTCGGCAGTCTTCCAGGACTTTGAACTTCAAGCCGATCAGAGAAAATCGACAACGTGATATCTGTGCCCGTGATGCTGTAGTCACGGTGAATCAACGCGTTTACGACTATCTCTCGGATCACCTCATCAGGGTACTCCCAATTCTCAATGCGCTGTGCACTATCCAGCGTGGCATTAGGAGCCGTGTTCCGGTGGACGAACTCCAAGACACGGTCCACCAATCCGCTTTCCAGAAGTGATCCGTCGAGTGAGTGCAAGGGGACTAACGGTCCCTTTAGCTGCTCATCAGCTCGGGTCGCATAATCCGGTTCCTGACCCAAGTAACAGATCGCTCGGACTCCAGACTGGGGGAGGAAGCGGCCGGGATTGGCGCCGAAGATAAGCATCCCATCAATCGTCGCTGCCGATGTGCCGGCCGATTCGACGGCCAGATCGAGGTTCCTCAATGTCTGGGACCACTCATCGGAATCCTCAGGAGCGACATCATCCCAACCGAGGATCCGCTCAAAGTAGTCGTGCAACCGGCGCCGATCGAGATCATTGATCGTGGTACCAGGCACGGGCTTTAGGCCGTAACGCAGTTGACCCGACTGTTGATACATCCGCGCTTCTTCTTCGCGAGTGGCATCCCGAGTTGTCGTCCCGACCCGAATCTTGGTGACCCATGCCGAGCCACGCTTCGCCTTGTAGGGCTTGTCCGGAGCGTTCGACGAGAGCGAGATCACGCCAACCACCTTGCCGGGCAACGGCTCCAAGACTTCCCAATAGAGATTCACCGCTGGCTCGATGTGATCGCGCGCCACCTGCATCACCCATTCCTCGGCCTTCCCCGGCTCCCGATTGAGTCCTGACACGGCACCGTTCTTCTCGACCCCAAGCAAGATGTGACCACCTTCGAGATTGAGCAATGCCGCGATTTCAGAGGCCAGTTTTGCTGCGACCACATCGTCACGCTTGAACTCGACGCCTGAGCTCTCGTCATTGCGAATGAGCTCCAACAGTTCTGCACGGTTCATCCTGCCGGCCTCAGAATCCGTACTTCAGCCGGCGGGTCTCGAAGGCTTCCTTGCCACCCTCGAGAATGTCCTCGACAAGTCCGCGAACGACGCGATCATCAATCGATCCCATATGATCCGTCTTGATGTCAGCATGTCCAGCTTGCGCCTCACCTGAAGGCGAGAGCCCGAGAATCAGTTCCGCATCCCCTAGAACGGGGATATTGGCGTTGTGCGTCGAGAACACGAACTGGCGGCGGCGCTTCTCTTCACGAATCCGAGGGACGACGCCTTCGGTGATGAAACGATTATCGAGGTCATCCTCGGGCTGATCAATGATCAAGGGAGACTCCGATTCCAGCAACAGGAGCAAGAGGACAGCGGTGGCTTTCTGCCCCGTCGAGAGGTCGCTCAATTGTTGCCACACCGGCGGCTCGCCGGCCGGCGCGGTGTTGAGCTGGATCAACGTGGTCGGCTGAAGTTCGAGCTCCTCGAGCTGCATCAGGGTCTCAGGTGCGGCATTGGCCAGCCGATGCGCTTGAGCATGCGGGATTTTGTAGGTCTTGCGGACTGCGTCTGTTCCTTCCCTGCAGCGCTCGACGAACTCTGGTAGCGAGAGGTCTGGAGAACCGTCGAGAATCGTCAGCGCTTCCGAGAGACGCCCGCCAACGTTGTTCCTGAGCGCAGCAAAGAACGGCTCTCGGTTCCCGGCCGCAGCCACAGCAACCTGCACGCGCTGGCGGAGCCCATGATTGACTCTGGCGGCAGCTGCGCGTAAGGACCTGAACTCCTGAGCTTTGAGCTCCTCCCACTCGACCAGAAGACTCCGTCGTCTGTCGGCGAGCTCCTTCCTCAATTGCTGTAGCAGCCGGCGGCGTTCATTCAGCGGCCTAAGCAGCTCGATCTCGCGTTGCAGACGGATGAACTCTGCTCCGTCGACGGCAGAGGTCTGGAGATCACGGAGGATGCCCTGGTACTCGGCGTCTACGACCTGCTTGCGTTCATTCCACTGAGCTCTGACTTCAGCGATGCCTTGGTCCGCTCGCTGGAAAGCGCCTGCCAGGTCAGAAGCCGCTTGATCAAGGCTGCGATTCAGTTCATCCAGGACCGGGCGCGCTTGACGCAAAATGTCCTTGCCTGGGAGTTCGTCCAGCGCTTGGTCCGACAAGAACTCGACTTCGATCGGGACTTCCCGTTGGAATTCACCGAAGCTGTCTCGAACCGTCTCGATTCGCTCCGAGAACGATTCCAGGACGTGCTCCTCTCGCACGAGCAAGCTCTGCTCTGAGAGGCGAGCCTCGAGGCCGGCATCCTGGTAACTGCGCAGCGTGTCTTCCAGGGCGGGTAGAGCCGACATACGCTCATCAATGTCGGCAAGCTCGGCTTCGACATCCAATAGGGATAGTCTGGCCTGCTCCAGTCCTCGACGAACACTTACTTTCCGTTGGGCCAGCGACTCGTCCCGATCAACAAACCGATCTAGTAGAGCCGTCAGCTTCTCGGCGCTGCGAGCGAGTTCTGATATCTCGTGCTGCCCGTAGATTTCTATGTCCGGAAGCACATCCTCGGGGCGAGCGTCGAGTATCTGACCTGATTCGTCACGCAAGATAGGCGGGTTAGGCACGGTTCGTTCGATCAGGTACTCACGCTGGGCAGGTCGGTGAGAGCGCACTCTAAGGGAGAGCTTTGTACCGCTTTGCAGTACATGCCTGACCAGCCCTTGATGGGCGTCTCTTGCGTTGTCCCCGAGCGGCTCCTGAGCGAGCACGTAACGCAGGCTTTCGACGACAGTCGACTTCCCAGCCCCACGCCCGCCAATCAAAACGTTCAGATTCTGATTGAAGTGGATGGCTACCCCGTCCAAGAAGCCGCCTTCCCAGCAAAGGGCGACGAGCTCCGCGTGCTCTTCAGGTTGCGGAGCGCTACTGAGTCGAATCCGGGATTCCGGATCCAGGAACGCTTGTCGTAGACCTTCGATTGTCACGGCCGACATCTTGATCCAGCAGGACGCAGAGTCTTCGGCCAGGTCCTCCGCCGATCCGACGTCTTTGGCGTTCATTATTGCGATCGCTTGACGTTCGCCAGCCGGGTGTTCTCGGCAATAGTGCGGATTCTGGTTTTCGACAATCTGCCGATACCTGTCCGGTAGGTCGGCGATCGAGCCAGGTACCTGCGCCGCAAGCAGATTGCTGTTTTGCCAAGCCCTGATTCGGGCTTGGCCCTGCAGGGCCTTGAAGAGGCCCTTGTCCTGCGTGACGTGCGCTGCGACGGTGATTCCCCCCTGACGGGGAACCATCTCAAGCACTTCGTCGAACGACTTGTCGGACAACTCCGAAGAAGGCTCGGTGCCGCGAATGCCAAACTCCCCCAAGAACCTGCCGAGTTGCTCTTCAGAGGCGTCTGGCGCATAGATGCACAGCATGTGAATGCCCTCAGAGGTCGTAAGTTCAAACCCGGGCAACACGGTGACCCCGTGACCATCAGCGGCGGCTCGGAAGGCGGCAACCCCGCTCACATCGTTGTGATCTGTGATTGCAAGGACGGAGATGTCCAACTCCGCCGCTTTCTCGACGATGGCGCGCGCGTATGCCAACGGTTCGCCAGCGCTGCTCTGCCCCCTGAAGGTGCTGGCGTAGTGGCCAGGATTCACCTGCAGCGCGCATTTGATGAAGCTGGCGCCGGAGGGAAGCAACCGAGCAGCCGCAGTGAGGTCCTGGTTCTGCACCTTTCCTGCCCTTCGGATGCCCGGTTCGCTCCACTGTGCTCACCCAGGAGGACCGGTTGCCACGCCACCTACTGTATCTTGATCCTCCACAAGGTCATGCACGAAATCAACCTTGTCTGAGCCGTTGTGGAGTGACTCGACGCACCCATGCGTGCCTCGCTCGGTTCGAAATAGACCATCACGCCGTGATGGCTCCCACTCAACAAGTGGCCGAGGAAGCAGAATGTCGCATCCTGCTGCGGGCCTTCGCGAGAGAACTCGGCACACGGCTCGTTTCTGAGCCGCTGGCTATGCCCATGTGTGTGCTAAGCCCTTCCTCGAACGGGTAATGCGAGCAAGGACGGCACCCCCGATGCGGCTTGAAGAAGAGCAGGTTGTTGCGCCGATCGAGCTGCAAAAGCCAATCCTGCCACTCATCGATCCCCCGCGAAAATGGGGCGGCAAAGTGAGCCGTGTGGAAGGGGAGGGAGTGATACACGGTCGAAATAGGGTTCCTGAGTCGTCTCCGAGCTGTCGGTGGCGTCCGAGTTGACCCTGCTCTCTCGCTCCAGATGCTGACGACCAATCGGTGGGCGCTGAATCAGGTGTTGCCACTGATAGAGCTGTCAGCATCTCAACTAGGGCCTGTTCACTCTATCTCGTCATGAAGTGGATGCAGGCGAGGAGGATCTGGTTGAAGTAGACGTGGGCGAGTTTGTGGTAACGATTGTTGATCCCGCGCAATCGCTTGATGCGGCCGAAGTAGCGTTCGATCCCATTGCGCGCGCGATAGGCGACGCGGTTGAGTGGCCAAGGCTTGAGCCGATTCGACTTGGGCGGCGTGACCAGCTCCCAACCGAGTTCGGCGGCCAACGCGCGCATCGCATCGCCCTCGTAGGCGCGGTCGGCAAGCAGCTGCGGCTGACCAGATATGGTGCCGAGCCGCTCCAGCAGCCAGCGTCCCCAGGGCGCATCGCCCCAGTGGCCCGGCGTCAGGGTCATGATCAGCGGGAGGCGGTCTTCCAGCACGATGGCGTGCAGCTTGGTCGTCAAGCCTCCGCGCGAGCGTCCAATCGCCTGGCGCCCCTTTTTCTGGGCGCTCCCGTCCCATCCTGATGGACCTTCACGATCGTGCTGTCGATCGACATACGCAGCGGTCGGTCTGGCTCTCGTTGCTCGAGCTGCGTTTCCAACTCGACCCGTTGCAACTCGGCGAAGACCCGCTCCAGCACGCCCTTGTCCATCCAGCGTCGGCCGCGCATGTAGACCGTGTGCCAGGGGCCGTAGCGTTCTGGCAAGGCGCGCCAGCTGCAGCCCTCCTTGGTCACGAACAGCCAACCCTCCAGCACCTGTCGTGAGGGCAGCTTGCAATTTCCGCGTGGAGTCGGCATGAGCGGCGTGAGCCGCGCCCACTGTGCATCGGTCAGTTGCATATTCCCATTGGCCCGGCCGCCAGTCCGTTCTCTAACTCTGACACAAGCCCCGATTAGAGTGAACAGGCCCTAGGGCATGTTCACTCTGTTTCGTCATGAAGTGGATGCAGGCGAGGAGGACTTCGTCGACAAGCACAGGATGGCCGAAGAGGTCACGCACGGGCTCAGGCGCACGCTGAAAGATCGTGCAAACTTCCTGTACAAGACGATCGATCCGTTGCTCAACGCGATCGAGAGTGACCTGCACGCCGCTCTCAATTGGGAGGTTCATTCCACCCAGGGCGGCACCTCGAACCGAGAAATCTCCGATGCGCTCTCTCGAATCGAGGAATTGATGGTGACATTCACGTGCGACGTTTGCGCGACACGCGTATGGCGTGTGGGCTCGCCGGAGACGTGCCGATGTCGTTGCGGCCAATCTACCTTTCCACCCTAGCGTCACCACTCGAGGACTCGGATTGGGTCTACAGAGACAATCTTGATGATTTGGGCACCGTGGGAAGGCATCTTGCGATCCCCTGTTGAACCGCCGACTAATCGTCCCTATCCGAGACGACCAGCATGCCGCTCTGTTCGGCAAGCTGACCGCTCTGCCGCAACCTCTCGATCCGATGCTCCAGCCGGGCCGCGATATCAGCTCCGGTGCGGCGGTAACCGAATTGCCGAGCAGTCTCACGCAGTAGATCTTCCGGCATCGCACCGAACGTCGCCCGTGCGACCGTCAACAGTCCTACATCCAGCTCAGCATCGGAGATTCGTTCGATTCGCCGACTCGCGTCTCGCCGCGGGCGGGTCTGCGCGGCACCATCGAATGTGCGCAGGAATCCGTCAGGATCGCGATTCACTTGTCCAACATCGAGCGACGCGGTTAACGCAGTTTCGAGGCGCTTGCGAATGTTTGACCCTACGCGCCGCACGCCGAGCGCAGCCCGTAGCCGCTCGATCACTGTCTCGACGTGAACCGGCTGTTCGGCCGCGACGATCCGCTGGATCAACCGGCTGAGTTGGTCAAGCGGAACTGCGTGGGGATCGCGAGCGGGCTCGTCGTGGCTGTATCGCTTGTATTCATCAAACAAAGGCGAGGCCGTCGGGGCAACATGCTCGGCGATCTCGTCGCGGGAAGCATCATGATAGGTTTCTGCGTCTTCAGGCTGAGTAGGAGCGGTCGCAGTCGCCTCCACCGCTGGCGAAACGTCTCCGGGATTTGCACGAGCGAGTTCTAGTGAGTCCTCTATGGCGGCGAGTTCGGCTTCGGGATTGCGGATCCATGCTGTTGACCAGACTCGGTGGATGCGCCAGCCGAGCCCTTCGAGCACCTGTTGCCGGAGCCAATCACGATCGCGCGCCGTCGGAGAGCTGTGGTAGGTTGCCCCGTCACACTCGATGCCGAGGTCGAATCCGTTGCTGTCTGCTGAGCGGATAGCTAAGTCAATCCGATAGCCCGACACACCGACCTGCGACTCGACTTGATGCCCTCGGTTGCTCAATGCTTCCAGTACAGCCTCTTCGAATGGACTCTCAGGCTCGCCTGTGTCCGTTACTTCAACCGCAGGCGTTATCACTGGATTTCGTGCGTACTCAAGATAGCGGCGCAAATGGCTTGCCCCGACTCCCTGCGCAGTGATGTCTTCTGGGCGAATCGAATGCACAACGGTCATCGACTTGCGAGCCCGGGTGACGGCAACGTTCAACCGACGCTCGCCGCCTATGCGGTTGATCGGACCAAAGTTGTTCCGCACTGCGCCTGTGGAAGTTGGGCCGTAGCCGATTGAGAGGATCATGTGGTCGCGTTCATCACCCTGAACGTTTTCCAGATTCTTGACGAAGAAGTGCTCGTCACGGTCTTCATCAAAACGATCATCAAGCTGGCGTTCGATCATGCGCCGCTCCTCGATCAGGTTCTCGATGAGATCGGCTTGCGTTCTGGAGAGCGCAACGACGCCGATACTCTCAGTTCGCGGCGTCGTCTGCATCAGGTCGAACACGATGTGTGCCACGCGTTCAGCCTCCACTTTGTTTGTCCTGGTGCCGCCGGCGTCGTATGTGGCATCCTCCAGATAGACATCGCGCACACAAGCCGCATCTGGGGTTGGGCCCGGGAAAGTCAGCAACCGGTCTTCGTAGAAGGCGTGGTTTGAGAAGCGGATCAGGCTCTCGCACCGGCTACGGTAGTGGACGCTGAGGTAGCTCTCAGCGACATTGCGACCAAGCTGGCCGACCATGACATCAAGGATGCTCTCGCGCCCTTCGAAAGCGTCATCGACCTCATCTTCGTCATTCTCAGCATCATCATCGTCGGTTGCTGCCGAGCGGAAGAAGTTTGACGGAGGAAGCTGGTGGCGATCACCCGCTACGATCACTTGGCGCGCACGCTCGATTGCGGGCAGGGCACCTTCGGGCCATACTTGCGAGGCCTCATCAAAGATCACCGTGTCAAACTTGATTCGTTCGCTTTCGAGCAGACCGCCAGAGAGGTACTGACTCACTGCGAGTGGACTCATGAGGAAGCAAGGCTTGAGCGTCAGCAGAAGGTTCGGGATGTGACCAATGAGTCGGCGGACGGACATCTGCCCCCTGCGCCTGGAAAGCTGACCGTTGAGCGTAGCAAGTTGTCCTGCCTGAATCCGTGTTGCGTTCCGCTCTGGATAGCGGGCAAAGACCCTCTCTCGCACGCGCTGACGGGCGGCCTTTGGCAGTTCCCGATCAAGTCGCCTGAACTGACTCCGCATCTCTTCGTGGTCCGTTCGCGTGAACTCACGCAACTCAGGTTCGTCGGCGTAGATTTGCTCAAGCCAAGACGAATACACGTGACGAAGAATTATGCCAGGAATGTCTCCTGCCCGTTCTGTCCGGGCACGTAGCGCAACCGTCGCTCCGCTGCTCAAATGCTCATCAAGTGCTTGCGCCGCTTCACGGTATTCCACCCATGACGCCGCTTCGCCGGCATGGACGGTGAGGTCATCGGCCCACGATCCCAGCTCCTCGAACGCAGGTGCGTCCCATGTCCGCCAGGCGGTGAGCGAACGATCGAACCGAACGTCGAGCCGGCTTAGGCTCTCGCGGAATGTCTGCTGGGCGTCCCGCGCCGCCCGCTCGCGCCGGGCGTACTCACTGACGGCCTGAGGCTTACTCGCGTGTCGCCGTAGCACAGCGCTCGGCGGCTTGCCCGCCGCGTCGAGGAATTGCCCGGTCCAGTCCAACGCCTGGCGAACGGCCGCCCAGTCCGTCGTCTCGCGCTCGAATAGGGGGCCGAATTCTGTTGCCAGCCCAGGCACAAGACGTTCGTCTTCTTCCGTCACCGACATCAACTGCACGCCGTATTCGATCAGATCGACAAGTTGGGAACAGTGTGCGATTGGCTTGAGCAGGCGGTCGTAGATCGCCTGTGTAGAGCTGGCCAGTCGTCGGAGGGGTTCGACTGCCTGCGCAAGCTCTTCTCTCACACTCCCGAAGTCGAGATGGGGCGAAACAAGTCGGCCATCGCCGAAGGCCTCCCCCTTTTGCCTGAAGGCTTCAACTGCATCGGAGAGGTGAGGCAGGGATTCGGCCAACTCTCGCCGGCGCTGCCCGTCAGCCTCGGTGGCGAGCAACTCCCGCAGCACGGCTGGCTCCCAGCGCCACTCGTCGCGGAGCGACTGGGCCGCAGCCAGATCGGCTGAGACACACTCCCAATCGGTCTCACGGCCAGCGAACCGCCGTCCTAGCGCTTCGTTTAGTTCTTTAGATGTGTCGTTCCAACTCTCCCGCAAGTTCTGCACCTCGAGCGCCTGCTCCACTGCAGTGAGCGCCTCGCTCAACGCAAGTTTGCCAGGAATCTGCATCTGTCCGCCCAGAATGCGCTGGTCGCGGCGGTAAGAACCGCCAAACATCCGCCGCCATGCACTCTGATGATCGGTCCGATAGCGGATGAGCATGTCATCATCGACAAGGTCAACCAAGGCATCCGAATATCGATCATGCAGGCGCTCTTCAGCTTGTGAGAGTTCGTCGAGGAGCGCTTTGGCTTTCGTCGACTCACCTTTCAGCGCTTCTGCCTGGCCTCCATCCAGCCACTGTGCCGGCACAGGCTCCAGCTGGAGAAGACGACTGACCACGTCCGAAGCAAGTTCAATCTCAGCAAGTGTTCGAGGTGCTTCCTCACCTAGCAACTGCGTGAAGCTCACCGCCTCGTCTTGAAGCGCACCTATTGCTTCTATGAACGAGTCTGCCTGCTGAACGACTGTAGTCGGGCTCGCGCCCACGGCGCGTCCCCATTCCAGGCCGATTGCTGCGGAGAGAGCCTGCTGCTCAGGCGAGGTGAGTTCGGTGGCCGAGGCCAATGCCTGGTAGTCGAGCACAGGCAGGTCGTCTCCGAACCACTCGCTCAGTCGCTGCTCAAGCTGGCGCCGTCGCGATTGTTGGTCGGCCTGGGCGTCCGTCAGCCTGCGCAGCCGCGAGACGACGCCGAGGTCCAACCATGCATCCGGAACAGTTGGAGCCAGCTGCAGCAGCTCCAGTAGGCGGATGACTCGGTCCACGTCGCCAGCCGAACTAACTTCAGACAGACCGAGCCAGTCGGCATGCGGCGCGGCGACATCACGCAATGCCGCAATGGCGGGTTTGACAGTGGCCAGATCTTCCCGGATCAGGTCAGCCAACTGCAACGATTCCCGTGGTATCCGTAGTGATAGCCAGCGGCTCGTGTCTTGAGAACGGAACTCCTCAGGCCGGCGCGCGATTCGTTCCGCTCGGCGGACCGTTTCCCTGAGCCACTCTTGATCAAGACCAGAAGCACCCGGCACATCGAGGTCCTCGCATCTGGGCAGCAACTGGAGTGGCGCGTAGCGGCCCTGCACCTCGTAAACTGACAATTCCAGAGGATCTCGCCGCTGATGCAGCAGCTGCACGATTCGGTTGAGTTGGTAACGGCGCTCCGACAACTCGTCTAGCGCGATTGAGCCCGCGACCGGCTGGCGATCATCTGCGAGAGCCTTACGGAGCTGGTCGTACACCTCTTGCTTCCTGCCGCGATCGCTGTGTAAGTCCAGGCAGAACATCCCCAGGCCACACTGCTCCAGCCGACGTTTCACGACGTCGAGCGCCGCCATCTTCTCGCTCACAAAGAGCACGCGTTTGCCGTCAGCGAGTAGCGTGGCAATCAGGTTCGCAATAGTCTGGCTCTTTCCTGTCCCAGGCGGGCCGTGAATCACCAGGTTGGCGCCGCTGCGAGCCTGCTGGATCGCAAGCAACTGGCTGAAGTCGGCCGGCAACACGGAGTGTTGGTCACGAACGTCTAGCAACTCATCGAGACGACCGCCGGCGAGCTCTGAAGCTGGCGGCATCGCTGACGACAGGCCCGAACGGGATTCAGACACTTCACCACCCGCCAGTTGAAGGGTTAGCTCGCTCTGAATGCCATGTTCGCGCATTCGTGCCAAGTCTTGGTACATGGCAAGCTTGGAGAACGTGAATCCGCTTAGCACGAGCTTGGAATCCACCGACCAACCTGGTCGGTGTCCCACGAGTCCTCCTACGCCGTCTATGTATGCCTGGACCGATGCTCCATCGTCGTTTGAATGGTCGTCGAACTCCGGAAGGTCGATACCAAACTCCGCGAGTTGGTGACGCAGAGTTGGATTGACGACCGGATCGTCGTCCTCCAGGTGTAAGTAGAAGGGATCAACCGGCGTGGCACGCTCCAAATCGCAAGGGAACAACAGAAGCGGCGCGCGTGCCACATCGCCATCTGAGTCCACCCATTCGAGAAATCCGGCAGCGAGGAAGAGGATGTTCAGGCCCTGCTCTTCGTGCCACTCTCGGTCCCGTCGCCAGAGATTCCGCAGTCGCCGTTGCAGATCCAATGGCTCGCAGTCTGTGCGGAGTTCCCCCTCAACAATCCGTGGGCCTTCTACTGCAGCTGTAGCATCGGGACTCGCTGGAACCTGGTCAACGTCAGTCCTCTTCCGACGCGGCGACTCCGCGTAGGTGAACGCTAGTCCCTTCCTCGACCGCTCCAGTCGGCGCTGGAGTGAATCGGGCGAGACATCGAGGATGCCCACCGCACTGCGACCCGGCTTGAAGTAGAGCAGATTGTTGCGTCGGTCTAGCTGCAAGAGCCGCTTCTGCCACTCGCCGATCCGCCGCGAGATCGGGTCGTCAGGGTGAATAGCAGTGGAGGTATTGGTTGTGTTCACGCTACTCGCCATCGCTGTGTCTAGCGGATCAGTGCTGTTCCCGATACCAAACACGCTCAGTATCCGAACGCGCACATTCTAGAGCGAGTTGGAAGATCAGCCGGACAGGCTCACCAAAATGTCCTGAATGGCACCACCACTCAAACTCGGCGCTGGCAGTAGTGAGTTGCTTGAGTCCCGCCCCGGGGGAGCGAACGACTCGGAGGAGTCCGAAGTCGCAGGATCGGATACGGTTGTTGGCGAGGGAGACTCAAGGCAACGCTGTTCCATGACTCGACCGAACACTATCGATTGCGGATCCTCTGTCTGGGAAGAGGCCATGTGACCGAGATTGCACAGCACGATTACTCCATTGACATTTCCGGCATCCCGGCAGAGCACCTATCTTCCGCAAAACGGGAGATCTCTAAACTCATTGACCTAGCAGCAATAGTTGCGCAGAAGGAGGGGAAGGACTTTCTTCTCCACAGCAATTGTCTGACAGACCGCTTTGAAGATGAAGTGAACCTGCTGCTTCAGGCACGTTGGGATGTCGCGCCCTACTGTGCTCGTCGCAGCCATACACAGGCGATCGCGAAAACATGTTGGGTACGTAATGATGTTGGCCAGATTCGCTTCGCGGTGGTCATAGACGCACTCTCCGTGGGCTCCTGCAGAATCACGAATCCTCGCTTCCTGGTCACCGTGCTCCACGAACTCGGACATGTCCTTCGGGAGGAAAACCACCTCCAACGGCTGGGTGAAGAGGAGTTCACAGCCGCTGCCACTACTTCGGAGCGTTGGTTGACTAACTGGGCGAAGATCATTATTGATGAGTTCGATGTGGATCGACTGGTTGATTCTCTCCTTGGGATCCTCGCGACTTCGAGTACAGGTCAGACCCTGTCACTGCAGAATCTTGATGAGGCGGAAGGCCTACATTAGGTACCAGCTTTGCTGGATGCGCTGAACGCGTTGCCCAAGTCAATCGACGAGGCGGTTAGGGGCTTTCGGACAGGGCGAGCGACGATTGATGATTTTGCTGGCGCGGCTATTCCCGCAGTGAATGAGGTCCTGACGCTGCTCAGTCACACGGCAGCGAGGCTAATGAGCACTGAACATTGGCAGGACATCTTGGGTGAAATCTCGGAGACAGAGGCATCAAGGCGTTTCCTCCGGGGCCACCTAGAGACGATTGTTGGCCAACTTGGTAGTCGTGAGGAATCGCTGGAAGATGCCAACACCATCGTATCGGCGGCCATCGCATCGATCTTCCGGAACTGTGGGCTTCGATTTGAGACGGTCCCGGATGGCGTGTACATAGCCGTTGACGCGCCGGCCGCCTAATGTAGTGGTCACAGGCGCATATTGGAGACGACAGGCTCCGATGCGAGGAGCATCCGCAGGCCCGATAGGTCAGGGAGGTCGAGGATTTCGGCGACGCCGTTGTCGAGCTTGGAGCGAGTTGGGCAATCGACCATGGCAGGCAGGCGCTCGAAGGTGTCGTCGGCGAGGTCGTCGAACAGCTCGGAGAGTGCTGCTAGTTGGCCGGGCGTCAGTTGGCTGACATCAAGAACTGGCAGGCGCGCCAGGTCCGCTTTCTTCATCGCTGACCAGCCCGCTCTCGTCGTGGTGCGCCTGGCCAATAGCGTCAGTAAGCCGAGGCTGCTGTTGAGCCAGACTGCTAGTGCCTTGTCCCAAGCGTCGTTGTCGGTCTTGACGGGCCAGAATACATTCGACAAAACGCTGACCTCCGTACGCATAGCCACCATGCGCGTCGTGTTGAGCCAGAGCCGCTCAGCGATGAGTAAGCAGCCGGCTTTCGGCCAGAGGGTGTGGAGGGGCTTCAGTTTGCGACCGGGCCGGGCTTCAGCCAATGGTGCGAGGTGCTTGTCAGGAGTGGCAGCCATTGAGCGGCGTCGATCCGTGTCGTGATTCTCGATCATCGGGTAGGCCGTAACAGCATCAGTGCGCTCAAACCCGTCCCAAAGATCGCGACGATCGGGCCCGATCTCCGCAAGCTCCCCCAACCGACAAAGCTTCACAGGGGCATCGCCATTAGCGGGTATCCACAGCTCGCCATCGTTGAGGAGGCGTACGGCGCAGCGGGTCAGGTCCGTGCGTGCGAACTGGACACCTGACCACTTGCCACCGTTCAATCGCGACTCCGGCATCGACAACAACTCTCCGACGTGCCGTCCATCAACTGTCAGCAGAGCAGAGCCGGAGTCCTCAAAGTTGGCAGGATTCGTGGCAGCGATGGCGTCAGCGACTCTTCCGGCTTCGAAGACGCTGGGCGAGTTGCGCCAGAGGTTGACGAAGGTGGTTCGGTGTTCGTTTCCATCGTCCATGTGGCTGCGGCGTGTTGCGATCAGCAGGGCTTCGGAGAGGTCGGTGCTGTCTGAGAAATTCCAGCGCTCTGGGTCGTGCGAGACAATCACCATGTCCAAGTTGAAGTCGCGTTCGATGAGCGCGCGGGTCTGCGCCCAGGATGGACCGGTGCAGACGGTCGCAGGCAAGACGAGAGCGATGCGTCCTTCTCCGGGCCGTAACTTGGGTGCGGCGGCGGCGACGAAGGCTGCGCCCAGACCGGCGGTGGCCGTGGCCTGTCTCGACTTGAGCCGCTTCGAGAGTTCGTCTTGCAGTTTGCGGCGCTCGTCCTTGGGCAAGCTGCCGAAGAGCAAATTGCCACCGACAGAGCGAGTGAAGGGCGGGTTCATGATGGCAAGGTCAAGTTCGGGGAGTTTGGCGGTGACGCCGGCCTCGACACCCTGCGGGCCTTGGCCGGAGACTCGTTCCGCGCCTTGCGGTGCGACGTCGGGCGAGAGAGCGAACTGGACGGGGACTTCGTCATCGCCGAGGAAGTCCAATGAGCCGAGCGCGACCTTGCCGTCCTCTGCTCCGTAGTCCATCACGTAGAGATTCATGCGGTCGAACTCGATCTGCGGATTGAGCATCGCGAGACTAGTCGCAGCGAAGTGAATGGCGGAAAGCTGGACATCGTAGCCATGCAGAGCCTGCTCGACCATGGCCTTGTGCAGTTCCGCGGACTGTTTGCCGCCGGCGGCCTCGTGTCGGCGCTCGGCCTCGGCGGCGACTGCCATCAACAATGTTCCAGTACCGCAGGCGAGATCGGCCACGCTGAGGGATGCGGGAAACTCGTGGTCGATCCAATCGACATTGGGCGGCCAGTCTTCGAAGACGAGGCGGCTGAGCAGGGTCGCAGCGGGCACGGAGGTGTAGTAAGCACCGGTGAATTTGGCGTCGGAGAGCAAGGTGTGAAAGAGGCGACCGGAGAGGTCGTGTCCTTCGACCTTGTTGGTCTCTTGCGCTGCCTGAATCAGTGGCGCAAGCACAGGCCTGTGCATCTCGGGCGGCGCGGTGTCGACGATCTCCGCGAGTTGCGCTGCCAGGTCGAAGACTGGCACGTAGTCAATCTCTTCGCTGATAGTTCTCCAAGCGTCACGAAACTTGCCAGGTCCTGCGTTGGCCATCTCGCCAAGGGTTTGCACGTCTTCGTTGCTGGCGGACAGACGGTCCTGGAACGCCATGGCGTTGAACATGACGAGGCAACCGATACGGAGCGCCGCGGCGCGATCGCTCTCCTTGTCGGATTGGGCGATCGCGTCGGCGATACGCCGCGAGAGTCGGGCGTGCTGGCTGAGGCTCGTGGCTGATTGCTCAAGGGCCCAGCCGATTACTCCTGCGGCGGCGACAACACGGTCAACGCCTTCCAGTTCCAATGGGAGAAGTCGTAGGTGGTCGGCGAATTGATCGACGGTTCCCTCGCGCAGCGTCGATTCTTCGAGGATTTTGCCCCGCGAACTGTGGAGGTACCACTGCAGGTTGAGGGTGTGTTCGAGCTCGTCAAGGATATCGTCTTCCTGCTTGAGCCAGTCGGGGTAGAGGATGCCGAGCCGGGCGATAGCGTCGGGGAAGTCGTGCGCTCGCTGGTCGAGTTGGTCGTTCAGGCTCGCTCGATTGGATTCCCACTTGCACTCGATCAGTACGAGTTCGCCGGTTCGGAGTTCGTAACGGATGTCGGGTGCGTCGCCTCGACTACGGCGTTCGGCACGAGCCTTGATGCCTCGTGCTCGGAGGAGTTGCCCGAGGAGCGGGTTGACAGCTTCCTCGCGGGCAGTCTCGCCTGTCTGAACCAATGATGACTCTGGTTGACTCATGTAGCCAGTGTCTCACAAAGGGTGCAATTGGCTTCACAACCCGACGCCGGCGCCATTGCGGAGGTCTGGATTCTGTGTACAGACTCGAATCAACACTCTTAGGCGGGAGAAATTCGAGCGCCCATGAATCGACCGCAGGACACAGATCTACTCGATGCGATCCGTGAGTACTTGCGCGTCTACGCGAGGGGACATGGGCAGCAGCAGACGGCGGAACGGTTCGGCGTGTCGCGGCACACGCTGTGGCGCTTCCTTGAGCGCGACCAGGTTGGTCGCACGCTGCCCCGTGCGGTCCTCGACGCTGTGGGTGGCAGCGTCAAGGCGCTGGAGGTGGCGACAGAGGCGCTGATCGCCGAGACCTCATCAATGCGCCGACCCGCCCCAACCGTGTCCTTGGGCGACAGCCTCCACGACGCGCTGCTCCACCTCTGCGAAGCGCCGCTGACGACGGCCGGCGAGCTGGCCCAACTGATCCGGGTCCCGGTCTCCACCCTGCGCGATCAACTGGACAAGCTGGGCGAGCGAGGCCTGGTCGACTCTTGTCTGCACCGACTCGAAGCGCTGGGCCCGCGTCCCCGCCGCCGCTACTTTTCCACCGCGTCCGGCATCCGGTCGTTGGCCGGCGACGAGGCGGGAGTTGAGCGCATGCTGAGCCTCTACCCCGTCTCGAAGCAATGGTTCAAGCTCTTGGCCGAGCGGCTCGACGCCGTCGCCATTGTGTACCACGTCGCCGCGATGATCGCCGAGGCCGACCCCGAACAGCAGACGGTGCGGGTCGACCACTACCGCCAGGGTCCCTATGACGCGCTGCTTACGCTCTCCGGCGGTCGCTCCATCGGGCTGCTGCGCCAGGGGCCGATGCTCTCCGCCGCCAACCTGCGCTTCCGCCTACGCACGATCGAGCGGCTGGACTGGATCCGGTCGCCATCGCTCACGCTGGTCTTGACCGACTCCGAGCAGGACGCCCGCCGCACCGTGCGGGCACTGGCCGACCCTGGTCTGCACGACACCACGCTGGTTGCCTGCGCGGCCGACTTGATCGCCGCCGGTCCCCGCACCCCGGTATTCCAGCAGGGCGGTTATGGCTTTCCCAACACGCCGACGATCGGGCCCGAAGCCTCCCTGCCTGCGATCCTGACCTGGATCGGCAAGCGCGCCGCCGCTTACGCGAAGGGAGGCTCGATTGAACCCAGCCCCAACCCGGACACGCTCTACCGCCGCAACATCAGGGCGACCATGCCGAAGCCTTCAGCACAACTCGACGCCGCGCACTCAATGCAACTCACCCGTGCCGAGAAGCAGACGCTCGACATGCTCGCCGCTTGGCCATTCTGCACTCCCGATCAACTGGCGGGGTTGCTGGGCGGCGTCACTCGCCGGCGGGCCAACCAGGTCCTGAGCGCCCTGCGCCGCCGATCCCTGGTGCAACGAGAGCAGGATGGATACGTGCTCACGGACGAAGGTCTGACCTACCTAGCCCGCCGTGACCGTAGTGCTGTCGGCCCTACCCTCGACCGCTGGACGCCGCAGCATTCAGACGACGGGGTCTACATCGGCAGCGCCCTGCGCGCCCTCGCCTCGCAAACCGACCACCAGCAAGGCATCACTGAGTTTGCAGCCCGCCTCACGGCAGAAGTCGCCCGCCACCCCGACTACGAACTGCTCAACCTGCTCCCCACCCACCGGTCGCAGATCACGTTCTGGCAGAGTGGCAACCGCTACGTCCTGCACCCCGACGCCGCGTTCCAACTGAGTTACCAGGGCGACTGGGACTGGTGTCTGATCGAGTACGAGCGCCGCGCCGTGACCCCGAAGCGGGTACCCGAGCGGCTGCGCGGCTACCGACGCTACTTCGCCAGCAACTACCCCAAGCGCGACCACGGCGGAGCAGATCCCCTGGTCCTGTTCTTGTTCGAAACCGCCGAAGCCGAAGCGGCCTTCCTTGACACCGCCGCCCGGCTCAGCCACGCCCCCTTTGCCAGCAGCAACTTGCCGACCCAGGCGGACCAGGGGGTGCTGGGCGCGTCCTGGCGCCTGCCGCCTCCCCACCCCACCGAGCGAGTGCACCTTCACGCTGTCCGGACAGACTGAGGACATGTCCCAGAGTGAAATTGCATCCGGCCCGAGCGTTTCCTGTAGGGGCCGCCCCGCCCCACCCTCTGCCCCAGAACTGCCCAGCCCAGAACTCCCGTTCTGCGCTGGACTTCCTGCCTGCCACGGACAGGGCTGTGCCGTTGTTGTCCAACGTTCCATTCCTGTCAGACCCTTTGAGCGCAATCGTGGGGAAGTTGTTGCAAAACTCCAGCGCTGGATGGTGCGGCAATGCCTCTTGTTGCTTGGCTTCCTGGCAGGCCAGCATCCCTCAAATCGGAGCCTGACATCAACGTCGCGCTTGCTGAATCGCGTGAGTCAACGCCCGTTTGATTCGGGAGCCCATTTGCTTGAATCCTAACTCGTCCATCATCTCTCGCCGGAGCTCATCCTCGGTGCGCAACAGCGTGTCGGACTCAATCCAATGAACCAACCTCACGAGTTCCTCCGGTGAGTAGTCGGCAATGGTCGCGTATCCCGGTGCACCCTTTCGAGGAACGAGAGGACGCTGGCCCCGCCCGCGAGCGGGAGCGACGATCGGCTTGGCGAGTTCGCGCGCCTCTCTCACTGGGACTGGGTTCGCCCCATCGTGAGCCGAGATTGCCACGGCTGCCCGCCACGCCTGCTCTACCTTGTCGAGTTCCACCTCGCGATTGCGGAACCACTCAGTCGACCAGATCCGATGGAATCGCCAGCCTTTGTCTTCCAGGACCTGTTGACGCAGTCGGTCGCGGTCGCGAGCTGTCGCAGACGAGTGGTAGCTCGCTCCGTCGGCCTCAACCGCCAAGACCATCCGCCCCGGCTCGTCTGGATGTGCACAGGCAAAGTCAATGCGATATCCGGAGACGCCGTATTGAGCCGCAACGGGGATCCCTCGTCGTTCCAGGCCTTCCTGTACAGAGAGCTCGAAGGGGTTGAGCGGCACGTCACTGGTTTCTGCGCCCAGTTCTTCACCGCCCGAGGCGGCGAACTCGAGGTATTGGCGCAGAAGTTCGACCCCCTTGGCCTCTGTCCGACCAGGTGCAATGTCGTGATAACTAAACGAGGAAACGAGCGTCAACCGAGACCTGGCGCGGGTCACCGCGACATTGAGTCGCCGTTCGCCACCTTCTTGATTGAGCGGCCCGAAGCGGAGCGGAAAGTTGCCGTTAGGGTCCTTGTGGTAACCGAGGCTGAGGATGATCACATCACGCTCGTCGCCCTGGACGCGCTCGATGTTCTTGACGAAGAACCGCTCCTCATTGGTCTCGGAGAAGAACTCGTCGAGCGACGAATCTTGGGTCTCACCCAGACGCTTGTGCAACAGGTCCTCGATGTTGTTTGCGTGGTGTTGCCCGAACGCTATGACCCCAAGCGTCTCGCCGGGACTGTTGTACGCATGGTGCAGGACCAGATCGACGACCCGTTCAACCTCGTCGGGGTTTGAACGAGTGCCTTTGACTCCGCTGATCGGTCG
Source organism: Dehalococcoidia bacterium (assembly GCA_964291525.2). Taxonomy (GTDB): domain Bacteria; phylum Chloroflexota; class Dehalococcoidia; order Bin125; family Bin125; genus Bin125. The sequence goes on from OZ219765.1 coordinate 290,383, forward strand.
GAATGGAATCAGCTCGTGAGCAATCGGGCTTTCCACGATGGCGCCTGGAAATGCTGTGAGCGCGCCGCCGTAGATGCGCTGATTCGAGAATGCGATGAGTCGGTCGTCGCGGCTTCGGTAGTGCCAGAGCAGCATCTGGTCACGCAGCAAGGCGTCCGCGACGTCAAGCAGGGATTCGATGTCCTGCGTCAAGGAGCGGTCTTCCGGCTCGTCTTCTTCATCGTCTTCAGCGGTCCGACCGAAGAACGAGGTGGGCGGTAGCTGGCGCCTATCGCCCGCGACGACGACCTGTGACGCGCGAGCCAAGCAACCAATCGACTCGGCCGGCGGGATCTGGGATGCTTCGTCAAAGATCACGATGTCGAAAAGTTTGCGATCGAGAGGAATCATCTCGGCGACGAGAATCGGAGACATCGTCCAACATGGTCGCAACGCGGACAGCATGTGTGGCGCCTGCGCGAACAGTTGACGCACACTCAGGTGTCGTCGTCTCTTCGCCGCCTCTCTCCGTACGACATCGCGCTCTGTTGCGTACTGTTCCATCGTCTCGACAATCGACTCAGCGACCAGGCGCTTTACTCTGATCGGTGTCGACTCCAGATGCTCACGATCCGCTTCCGCAAACTCCTCGCGCTTCTGAGAGTGACGTACCGCATCAAATGCTCGCAGCGTGTTGTCCTGAATGTTCAGGTCCTCCAGGACCTTGCTGAGCCAGGCATGCTCAACCGTGGTAACCGCGAGCTCTGGCGCAATCTCATCTCCGACGCGTTTGGTTATTGACGCGATGCCTCGCTCATCAAAGGACGCTTGAAGCTTGCGAAGGCGAGGCAGATTCGCTGCTACGTCAAGTGTGTCGACGAGAAGCTGCAGCAGTTCGGCGAGGTCTTGATGACCAATCTCTTCGAAATCGTCCCTCGACAGGAGTTTCCCGAGCTCTCGGACGCTGCTGAGCAAGGCAGTCAGCGCCGTCCTCACCTCAACAAGTGCGGTAGATGTCCGTGGCAGGCCAGCATCAACACTGCGAGATCGCCAGTCTGCCAGTTGTGCTATCGCATCGACGATGAGAGCGGGTAGCTCGGCCTCCGCATGGGAATCAGGATCGCGCAAGACGCTTCGAACGCGTCCAATCGCTGAACGATATTCAGCATTGAACAGCCGGGCGAAGAGACGCGATAGAGCACCTCGGTTGGCCGGCTGCAGCGCCTGTTGCGTGGCGTCGAGATCGAGCTGAAACAGCTCTGGTTGCCAGGATGTCAGACCGGCTTCGATCCCCTCGAGCAAATCAAGCGCAGGTGACCACTCGCAGATCTCGGTTGGAAAGGCCAAACCCACTTCATCGAGGGCGGCACCGACGAGGTCTCGAGCGTCCGGATATCCGTTTGAGTACAGGTCACGGATCATGTCCGTGGCAACCAACGCATCATCCTTGGTCTCGATGGTGCTCGCGGCCCACTCCGGGTGGCGATGCTTGATGACGTGACCTTCAAGGTCCATCCACTCCTCAAGCTCAGCGGTAAGTTGATCGAACCCTTGCGGACTCAGTCCCTCTGCTGACTGCCGAGTGAGCCGGAATGGCGTTCGCGCCGCCTCCGGGATGGCGAGGATTCGCTCGCGCATCTCGAACACGCTGAGCATCCACGGTTCACGTGTCTGATGCACGGCCGTGTCGTTTCGGATCAGTTCCTCGCGGCGCAGTTCGAGTCGACGTTGCGTGGCCGAGTAGTCGGGCTCGGGAATCCGCGAGACGAGATCGAGAGAGTCTGCCAAGGTGCGAGCAAACTCTCGACGTGAGGTGACTCCGCCGTGCATATCCATGACCAGGTCATCAAGTCCGACTCGCTCCAGCCGCTTGGTTACGGCTTCAATCGCCGCCCGCTTCTCGGCGACGAACAAGACTCGCTTGCCACGAGCGACCAGGGCCGTGACCAGGTTTGCGATCGTCTGGGACTTACCGGTACCGGGAGGACCCTGGATCACCAGCGACTCCCCGCCCAACACGCGATTGATGGCGCGGTGTTGACTGGAGTCCGCGTCGAGGATGAGAAATTCGTCGGCTGGATGATCGCGGTCGGGTTGGTTGAAGTCAGGGTCACAGATTTGGCCGGCGAGGCTCACGCGGGCCTGGACATCGCCAGCGATGGCAGCGACAACGTCGTGGCTTGCGAGTTGCTCTTCGTTCTGCTCCAGGTCGGCGACGAGAGGCATCGTCGAATAGGAGAAGTTCGAGATCACCACTCGAGGTTCGATCTCGAGATCCGGTAAGTCGTACCAAGACTCCAACAGGCCATCCAGCCATTCCTGGAGACGAGCGAGAGCGGTCGGCGGGTCCTCAGCGACCTCTGTCTCCAATTCCTCGGCATCGATGTCGTGCTCGATGCGCAGGATGTGGGTCAGAACCGGATTCAGGTGCGCATCGCCAGAGACTAGGAGCTGGAAATCGCGCGCCGCCGCTCCGCTCGCTTCGATCTCCAGTGGCACAAGCACCACGGGAGCTATCGGAGGCGCCCCCTGGTCTGCCTTCCACGTCGCCAAGCCGAGGGCGGCGAAACAGCTGTCGATCCCCTTTTCCTCTGCGTCAGTGATTGCACGCTTATGAATGGCGAACACTCGCCGACGAGCGTCGCCAAACGCGGTTGTAGCTTCAGGGTCGTCCGCTCGCTCGGGAAACAGATTGTGCAGACCGACGGACTTGCCTCCGAGTAACCGATCCAACGCGAGGTGGTCGAGGCTCTCGGCGCGTCCTGGCGTGAGGTCGAGCGTGCTGGTCTTGAGGTCGCGAAACCGACGAAGCCGGTTTCGTCCGGACGTGTCAACGAGGTCCTTGCGCCATCGTTCGGCAGCGCGTCGAACCAAGTCAGCACGTGCAGCGTTCGGCTTTGAGGTCACGCAGGCAGGCTAATGCTGTCGCTTCTTTAGCACATCAGGAGCGTCGATCCGCATGGGAACGGTCGATTGCTTCGTCGATTCACGGGCATCATTCGGGGAACGAGACGCCGCCGGTGAGCTCGGCCAGGCTATCGCCGGGCACGTGACGTAGTATCAGAACACAGGCGAACAGGACACTGGCGAACCCACGGGCCTACGTTGTAATGGCGAGGCATGTGCGTCGCTCCAAGCCGCCTGGCCGTCGATGCCGAGGCTGATTCTCGTCCGATTCAGCACTCACTGGGGGCCAGTCCCGCCCACTAGACCTCGCAAGGAACAAAGAGCGCCGCGGACCGCAGTTCTCGGCCGATGGGCGCTACTCATCCAGAGGTTGAGGCTCGACTGCGCGCTGCTGAAACTTTGAAGAGACGCGGCCATAGACCCGGTGCGCGTAGGACAGCGCCTGGTGCGCGTCATCGGCCGAGGACCGTACGCCATAGTCCGGATAGCGGCCCGAGAAACCCTGCTTGAGCGGCCATTCCAGGTCCTGTGTCCAGTGGCGCATCCGCTCGGCCAACAAGTCGGCCAACTTGCCGAGTTCGTGCGTGCCCCCCCGATCTGCTCAAGAAACAGCACCGCTTTCAGCGACTTCTCGACAATCTGCTGCGCGTGCCAACACACCGGGCCGGCTAAACCGGGCACCCGACCTGCAAACTGCTCGCGGTCGCGACTGACGAGCGCACCTCGCTGTCGCTCTCATCTAGTCAGGCGGTCGGCGGGCCGGTTGGACGCGCGTTGCTACGCGCGCGGGCCAGTCTCAGGCCGCCCTGGGTTTGACGAGAACACGCCCTAGCAAGCCTATCGCCGCGAAGTCAAGGACAACTGCGACCACCACGTCGGGTTTCGGGCGAATCGTTTGCGGGAGCGTGACCAGATACCGGAAATGTCGAGCAGATCACAGAACTACCCATCGAGACTGTCTCAAAAGTCGGAAAACGAGAGGGGGCGGGGCCGTTTGGCCCCGCCCCCTCTGATTTGGACAGGCTTGTCCGCTAGCGAGAACTACGCGCGGTTGCGGACTCGGCGCAGGCCGAGACCGGCGACTGCTGCGACGCTCAGTGCGATCAGCAGACCGATCAGGCCAGCTGAGACACCGCTGCCGTCGGCGAGTCCACCGCTACCCGTACCCGGGTACTCGGTGTCGCCCATACTCGTGTCGCCATCTTCCATGTGGGTCTCTTCGCCGTCGAGGTCGGCCATCTCGCCGTCTTCATCACCGGCGAGTTCGTCGCCTTCTTCGCCTTCTTCCAGGGCCGGTTCTTCCATGGCCATGGCGGTGACGGCGACTGCGGACTGGCCGGAGCCAGCGGAGGTAACGTCGGCGTCGGCGGACTTGCCGTTGAGCGTGAAGCTCACGTTATCGGCATCGTCGCGGTCCACGTCGATGTACCAGGTGCCGTCCTCGGCGACCGTGGTCGAGCCGAGCTCATTGCCCATGTCGTCGACTACGCCGATCATGTCGCCGGCGGTCGCGCCCGTGCCGTAGAAGCGGTGGGGCGGCTCTTGCTGCGCCGAGGCCGAGGCCACAGCGCCAATCGCAATCACGAGCCCCAGCGCCAACGCTCCAACCCTCGCCATCAGTTTGTGCTGTTTCATCTCAGCATTCCTTTCTCAGGAGTTCAATTCCCCCGCGCATGCGGGGGCCTGTTCCCGTCCCCGCCTCCGAGCGGGGACCCGCTTGGGCCCCCGCTCGTTTGGCGAAGCTAGTTGCTGATGTAGAGGTTGTCGTACTGGGTGACCATGAAGTCACTCGATCCCGGCACCATCGCGCCGTCAACGACCGAGTAGCGGACCCAGGCAGAACCGTTCCACAGATGCAGGGCAGTCGCGCCACGGCCACTGACGAGCTCGAAGATCTCCGAGGCGGAGCTCTCGACACCGCAAGACCAGGTCGTGAAGCCGCTGAGGTTGCTCAGACAAGCGACCGAGGCCTCTTCCTCAGGCATCGCTTCCGGTACCGGAGCGTCGAAGGTGCTGTTCACGCGAACCACATCGGTCTTGCCGTCAGCAGTCGCGATGATGGCCGCAGGACCGTAGCCAACCTCGATGAACGTCGCCTTGGCCACGCCCGCCTTGGTCTTGCCAGTCGTCGAAGTGCGCAGGATGACCGGGTCAGAGTCGCCGCGCAGGTCGGCGGCCATGATTTCCACCGCTGTGCCGTCGGCAACGTGGTTGCCCTCGGCGTCGGTGACGGTCACGGTGACCTCAAGCTGACCGTCCTCATCGGCCTCGCTGGCCTCCATTGACACTGTGTCAGCCAAACCCGCGACGGTGAACGTTGCGGTGTCCTTCCGGGCGCCGTCCTTGGCTGTGACGGTGTACTCGCCGGACTTCAGCGGGTTGGGAGCCGTCACACTCGCGGCGACACGCAGGGAGATCGTGTTGGTCGTGGCCGTGACCTTCTGCGAGACGACAATCTTCTGGCCGGCGCCATCAGTTGCCACCATCGTGCCGTCGGGGTCAGCGATCGTAACCGTGGCGTTCCCAGTCGGCACAACAGCGTGGCCATCAGCGTCCGATGCAGTCAGCTTCAACGAGATGTTGTCGCGAGGATCGGTGTCCGTGTCGTCGGCGGTGTCATCCTTGTGGTCGACGTAGCGGTTGAGCAGCGTCGTCGTGGCGTCGCTCAAGCTCACGGTCTTGGCCGGACCGGTGAAGGTCAGGCTGACTGTGTCCGAGCCGTCGTAGCCGCTACCAACGGGATCAACAACCAGCGCGCTGACCTCGACTTCGCCAGGTGTGTCCTTCGTGATCTCAACGACCACGGACGCCGCGTTCGAGTAGAACTGGAGGCTGTTGTCGCCAGTCCTTCCATCAGCGGCCACATACGCACCCTTGGCGTCGACCGAGTGACTGTGCTTGATCGTGGCGCCAGCGGCGGTCAAGGTCACGCTGATTTGCTGCGGGGTGGTGTTGGACGGGTTGCCGAGTGCGTTAAGCGACGTCAGCGTCAGTCGAATCGGGTCGCCCTTGGCGGCACTCGACGCGAGCTGCGTCTTCTGCGAGGTGCCTTCTGCTACTGGATCGCCATCCGCGTTGAGCGGAGACAGAACCAGGACGGCCTCAGAGACGTTCGATCCGGCGTCACCAACGATCAGGACATCGCTGCCTGAGTACGCCTTGTAGCCGGTCCAGTCTCTGCCGTAGACCCTGGAATTCGTGCCATCGGTGTAGATGGTGACGTCGAGGGTGTATTCGCCTGGCGTCGTTCCCTTGGGAACGCTGATCTCACCGGTGTATGTCGCCTTACCGTCGTCGAGAGTTTTGTCGATGCTGATTAGTTCGCCATCATCGTCCCTACCTTGGTCACGAGTCCGCACAAATGCATCTTCGAGCTCTCCAGAGACGTACACCCTGATGTAGGGAACATCATCTGCGGCACTGTCAGGGAGCACGGGAATGTTCGTAGTCGTGATCGTGAACGGATAGGACCCAGTCACGGCATTGCCCACGGTGTCGTCGGTGTCGTCGATCTCCAGCGTGACCGACCTAACGACCGCTGCGGCGGCAGCTTCAGAATCCGCCACTGCGGCGCTCACATCTTTCACCTCGAAGGTGTAGTTAGTGACGACGCTTGGGAGATCTGCTGAGCGTCCATCAGTGATCGTGATGGTTGCTTCCCCGACCCTGCCAGCTGTTACCTTCCATCCGTCGGTACCAGTGTTCTTCGCCAGCACAACGACGGAACCAGTGGTGTCCGAGTTTTCCACTTTGTCGCCCAAATCTGCGCTGAACGTTCTAGCCGTTCCGGCACCATCAACTACCTGAGGGATGGTCCACGACTGTGGCCGTGCGTCGCCGTCATCGGTTCCGCTCTTGGGGTTGGCCGGATTGTCGAGCAACAAGACGTTGGTCTCGTCGGACTTGGCGGCCCCTTGGTTCACCTTGTAGTCCAGATCCCAGTGCCACTGTTCGGGACTTGGGGAATCCCCGTCGGCGTCTCCGTCGTGGTCACCCTTGACGAGGTTCACCTTGTCACCATCGGCGCTGGCCTGCTGAAGGCCCGTCGGGAACTGCGTGCCATCGGTACCGACCACAGGGCAATTGTCACCGTCAGTGGTAGTTGCCTCAGCGGTAAGCGTCGGCTGGTCGTTGGTCGGATCAGACAACGCCACGAAGTTCGTCCCGTTGTGAACCTCTAGCGCGTCGCTTTGCTCGGGGTTGGCCTTACAGGTGTACGTCGCCGTCTGCGCACTTGCCGAAGGGAGTGCGACGAACATCGCGCCCAGCAGCGCGACGAGCGTTGCCACGGCGGCCAAGTGAGACAGTCTCACATGAGACTGTCTCAAAAGTCGGAAAACGAGAAGGGGCGGGGCCGTTTGGCCCCGCCCCCTCTGATTTGGACTGAGTTGTCCGGTTGCGAGCGCTACGCCCGGTTGCGCACTCGCCGCACACCAAGACCGGCGACTGCCGCGACGCTCAGTGCGATCAACAGGCCGATCAGGCCGGCCGAGACACCACTGCCGTCGGCGAGACCACCACTACCCGTACCCGGGTACTCGGTGTCGCCATTGGCCATGATCCTGTCGTCGTCCATCGAGCCGTCGTCTATGGAGTCGCCCCCTTCACCTTCGAGGTCGGCCATGCTGTCGCCCTACTCCATGCTTGGGCCGCTGACCAACTCAAATCGCAGGCCCGAAGCGTTGCCTCAGTAACTTCGAAGTCGCGGCGATCGGGACGTTTGCGCCAGTGTCGGAGCTACGTCGATCGCTTACTCTGTTTCGAACATAGACCGTGGCACATCCCTAGCCGCCGCCGGAGGAGCATCTCATGCAGCAAACTCAACCAATGACCCCGGTCGCGCTCTACGCGCGTGTCTCCTCCGACCGGCAGGATGTCGACCTCTCCGTCGCGGCGCAGCTCCGAGCCTTGCGCGACTTTGCCGAGCGCAACGGCTACGTCGTGGCGCGGGAATACATCGATGAGGCGGAGTCGGGGCGAACTTCCGACCGTCCTCAGTTCACCAAGATGCTCGATGAGGCAGCGCAGCCCGATGCTCCCTTCCAGGAGATCCTGGTCTGGAAGTTCTCGCGCTTCACCCGCAAGCGCGAGCACGCCGTGGCGTTCAAGTCGATGCTACGCCGTCGCGGGATTCGTGTGACCTCGATCACCGAGCACGCTGACGACACGCCCACCGGCAAGCTGATGGAAGCGATCATCGAGAGCGTCGATGAGTTCTACTCAGAGAATCTGGCGCAGGAGGTGACACGCGGAATGCGTGAGGCGGCATCGCGCGGGTTCTGGGTGGCGAGTCGGCCGCCGTATGGCTACAAGCGGGTGAAGGTGCAGGACGGCGCCAAGGAGCGGCCGAAGCTCGAGCTCAATCGACCCGTTGACGACATCGTGCGCCGCATCTTCGACATGGCCATCAACGGCAGCAGCGTGCTCGACATCACCCGAGTGCTCAACGACGAGGGCATTCCCACGACCAACGGCAAGCCCTGGCTGAAGACAACCGTGCACCGCCTGCTCACGAACGAGGCCTACACCGGCACGCTCGTCTGGGGTCAGAACGCCAAAGACGGCGGTGAACCGGTTCGCGTTGTAGATGCGCACCCGGCCATCGTCACCCGTGATGAGTTTCAGTATGTCCAGCGACTTCTCAAGTCGCGGGCGCCGAAACATGTCAATCCACGTCGTGTGTCGAGTCCATACTTACTATCGAGCTTGCTCCATTGTCAGTTGTGCGATGTGAGTATGTCGGGGGCTGAGGCCAAAGGCGGCAAGTACAGCTACTACGTGTGTCAGTCGAAAATCAAGAAGGGGACGGAGACTTGCAAGACGCCACGACTCAGCTCCCGGGACTTCGAACGCCTCATCATTGACCAACTGCGTGAGCACATTCTGACCGAAAGCAACATCCGCGAGCTCGTCAAGATGGTTGACGAGGAGATGGACGGTCTGGCTCGCGAGCAGCGCCAGAAGCTGGAATCGGCCGAGCATGAGCTGGTGCAGGTCACGCAGGCGCTCGACCGCATCTGGCGAATGGTCGAGACGACCGACCTGGAGATGTCGGACGCCGCAGAACGAATCCGCGAGCACAAACGGCGCAAGGAGCAACTGGAGGTCGCAGCCGAGACGGCTCGTAGGACGTTGGCCGACCGGAGGCAGTTGCTCGACTCCGAGGACATGATCGCCGCATTCGCCGAGGAGATGAGCGACTTCCTGCTGACCAGCGAGCTGACCGAGACCCGCGCCTTCCTCCGCACATTCATCCAGCGCATCGAGGTCCGCCCCGGTCGCGCCGTGATTCGCTACACCATCCCCATGCCCGAAGACAGCCCAATCGGGCGCTCAGATCGCGCTGAGGTGGGTCTGGAGGACGGAGTTCGCAAATCAGTACGTGTTGGTGGGCCTGACTGGACGAAATCGAGAACCGATTCCTGGTCCCGGGTTGCGCCGTCGGAGGGCATGGGGATGGTGTACCGAATCGATACCTCGTCCCCGTCCACCTTGATGCCCTTGACGAAGTTGCGGATCAGCGCTTTGCGCTCGGGGATGGTTCCCGCCTGGAGGAACTCGCGGAAATCGGCGACGTACCGCTTGATCTCGGGCGTGGACGGAAGCTCGGCGCGCCGCTGCTCCAGCTGGAGGACGGCGTCATCTCTGGCGGCTGCCAGCTGATCCTCTTGCTGCCTCAGCTTGAGGATGCGCGGCGACAGCGCCTCGTAGGTGAGGTCGCTGTTCTCCAGGGCGTCGTACAGCTTCTCCAACCGGCGTCGGACATCGTCCAGGTCGGACTCGACGATCGCCAAGTCCGATGCGCGCTCCTCTGCCATCGAGTCGACTTCCTCGGCGACCATCTGCACGAGCTCCGTGATGGTCTGCTCGTTCAGGATGCGACCCATGATGTTGGCGACGACCTGGTCTTCGATGTGCGTGGCGTTTAGGTAACGAGCGTCGCAAACGCCCGCTCCCTCTCGCAGAAGTTTGTTGCAGACGTAGTAGGCAAACTGCCCGCTCTTGGCACTCTGACCGGTGTACGGTTTCCCGCAGGTACCGCACCGTAGCAGACCGCTCAGCAGGAACTTACTACCAGTACGGGCCGGCGATTGCATCTTCGGTGCACGAGCGCGGAGGCCAGCCTGCACTGCCTCAAACAGCGTGCGCGACACGATGGCGGGCCAGGCATCCGGTACGCGCACTGGGTCCGGCGATTGGCCTTCCTTTGCAGTCTTGCCCCAGACCGCGGTGCCTGTGTAGGCCTCGTTGGTCAGCACGTAGTGCAGCATGTTCTTCTGCCAGCGTTTGCCGTTCTTCAAGATGCCGCGCTCGTGCAGGTCGTAGCAAATCTCCTTGAGGCCCTGTCCGCGAGCCGAGCGCTCGAACATCTCTCGTACGATCGCTGACGTTGCCTCGTCAATCTCGAGTGTCGGCCGCTCCTTGGCGCCGTCCTGGACCTTCACTCGCCTGTAGCCATAAGGCGCGCGCGAGCCGAGGAAGAATCCACGCGCAGCCGCCTCGCGCATTCCGCGCGTGACCTCCTGTGCGAGGTTCTCAGAGTAAAACTCGTCAACGCTCTCGATGATTGCCTCCATCAGCTTGCCGGTCGGAGTGTCGTCGGCGTGCTCGGTGATTGAGGTGACTCGGATCCCGCGCCGACGCAGCATCGACTTGAACGCCACCGCATGCTCGCGCTTACGCGTGAACCGCGAGAACTTCCAAACCAGGATTTCCTGGAAGGGCGCGTTGGCGCCGCTGGCTTCATCGAGCATCTTGCGGAACTGAGGTCGATCGGAGGATCGCCCAGATTCGGCTTCGTCGATGTACTCGCGAGCGACGACGTAACCATTGCGTTCGGCGAAGTCTCTGAGGGCCCGTAGCTGAGCAGCGACGGAGAGGTCGACATCCTGCCGGTCGGAGGAGACCCTGGCATAGAGGGCGGCTGGGATGAGGTCGGGTTGATGTTGCATGGGGTGCCCCTCTCAAGTGGTGGACATCGGTGTGCCGGGCTCCTTGTTCGAAACATTCTACATTGGGGCGGCACCGAGAAGGACACGGCTGTGCCACCGCAGGATCGAGCTAATCGGGTTCCTTACGTTCTGTCGGATGCCCCACTGCGAGGTCGGCGGTCGCGGCGTCGCATGGGCGCTTCTCCTGAGCGCAAACGGGATACGCTCAACCCATGATCCTGCGAATTCGGCATCGTGGCTTGCGGCGTTTCCAACGTCGTCGCGACGCAAGCGGGTTGACGCCTCACGAAGTTCCCAGAATTCGCCGTATCCTGACAGCACTCGAAGCAGCGTCGGGACCAGAGGACTTGGACGCACCGACCTACCGACTGCACCCGCTGAGGGGAAACTTGGCGGGCTTCTGGGCCGTCGATGTCACCGCGAACCGGCGCATGATCTTTCGCTTCGAAGAGCAAGACGTGACCGATGTTGACCTGCTCGACTACCACTAAGGAGAGTCCGATGCCGATGCAGAACCCTTGTCATCCAGGTGAACTTATCTTGCACGACTGGATCGACGGTCTCGATCTGACAGTGGAAGCCGCGGCGAAGCACATGCAGGTATCCCCCCAATCTCTGGAGGACATCTGCCACGGCAATGCGCCAGTGACGACAGAGATGGCTGTGCGACTCTCCAAGGCCCTCGGCAGCACACCGCGCTTCTGGATCCAACTGCAGGCCAACTTCGACGCTGCTCAAGCTGAGGAAATGCTCGACCAGATCGACATCAAGCGGATCGAACGGGCAGCCTGACAGGTGATCGTCCACTTTCGGCATCGAGGCCTGCGGCGGCTGCACGAGCGGGGTGATCGAAGTGGAGTTGCCGCCAGGAATGTCCGCAGAATCCGGCTGATTCTGCAACAGCTAGACGTTGCGACGGGACCACAAGACATCGAAATGCATTCACTGGACCTGCATCCACTACGGGGCGATCTCGCCGGACATTGGGCGCTGCGTGTGAGCGGCAACTGGCGGATCACGTTTCGCTTCGAGGACGGCGATGTCCGGGATGTGGACTTGACCGACTACCATTAGGACATCGAACGGAGATTGCGATGCCGATGCACGATCCGCCGCATCCGGGGGACGCTGTTCTTGGACTCTGCCTGGAGCCGTTCGACCTGTCGGTTGCGGATGCAGCGGCGCACCTTGAGGTGGATGCAGAGTACCTGGCTGATCTCTGCGCGGGACGGGAGCGGATCACTGCCGATCTGGCGATTAGGCTGGAGCAGGCGTTCGGCGGCACCGCCGACAACTGGATGCGCGTGCAAGCCGCCTATGACCTCGCCCAGACGCGCCTGAAGTCGGACGACATCCAGGTCAAGCCCATCGGCTCAGCCGCGTGACTATTGACGATGAAGAATACGCCTGCTATCTGTCGACAACCACGCGCAATCGTTTCGCTACGGCTTCCTTGTCTTTGACTATCTCGATAGCCGAACTGGTGCTACCTGTTACGACGGAGACGAAGTGGTAGATCAATAACAATTCGCACTGGAATGTGAGTCTAAGCAACTCAGGGCCCTCTGGGACGTCATTATCTCCGATCGGTATGTGATGGACAACGACATTTCTCGTACGGGCAACTTTTCCCCCGAATTCCTTGCAGGATTCCTTGATCCCAAGATGATCGGCAAACGGCGCAGCCAATCTCCGTACACGCTTGCGAAGGTCCTTCTTCGCTTTACCATACAGTGCCTTGTCGAGTGTCTCGATGGCCTCCGTTAGCTGCCGGAATTTCTCCTCCAGAGTCGAATCCCTACTGGAATCCACTGCCGAAAAATACAGCCGGAATGGCTGATGATGCTGAGAGTACAATTCGAACCAGCGCGCGAGACATACTTGCAGTTCATCATTCAGATCACTCCTTCGAAACAACATCAGTGGGCCGAAGAGGTTACGCTCCGCTATACCTTGATCACGTTCCTCACAAACTATCTCTATCTCGCGCTCGCGCTCTCCGCCCCCATAAGCGGGTTCAGTGGCATCCCGCGAGTACCCGGTCAGTCCGGTAACAGCCACACTTTGATCAGAAGCCAACCGCAGGAAGTCTCGGAACCACATAACCCGCCGCGTAGCCTCATCGGCCGTCCACCAATCATCGGTTGACAGCTCAACGTATGCGTTTTGGGATACCTGAGCCTCCTTCGTTTCCTCCCAAGCTGACGGAATCGAATAGCCAAATCCGATCTTTCCATCCTCGCCGTCGCGAAGTTCTGGAAGATTGAGGGGTTCAGGAGTCAGAAAAGTGATAGTCGCTTGGCCTTGGCGTGCATCGCCATCAACCCGAATTCCTGACAAGGCGAGCCACTCATCCAGCCCTTCAACTTTGAATGTCACACGAGAGAAATGCACGTTCTCTTTTGGCTCGTATAGGACGCCAACGAACAGCCAGGTGGCCCAATAGTTGGATGTAGAGAAGGACCCACCATTGGCCTTGGCATGAAGATTGCTCCCCGTGTGTAGACAGCCGTCAAGAGTGACGAAGCCGTGTTCTTTCGTAACTCCTAAAATACGCCGTGCGCCCTGACCTTCCCCGGCCATGAAAACAGAGCCGAGTGAATTCGGCTCCGCATCAAGCAAGCTGAACGTCTCCAAGGTGACAGCACCTAACGCAGAGACACGCAAGGTCCCTGGTATTCGATGCTTGGCGTCCACGTCTTGAGGAAGCCAGAAGAATCCAGAGTCCGCAATCTCATCAATTCGCATTTGCGGTTGCCTTCCAATCTAAGAAGTGCGAGCTATTAGGAACCATCAAGAACACCCGCCACCCGTCGTGCCACCTCCGAGAACCACGATACTTCCGATACGCTCAGCCCTCTCCCCAGCACCTTCGACTCCCGATAGCTAAGCCACTTCTTCAACACCTGATACCCGCCTAGCCGATACTCCCACACCTCTGACGGTACGTCTTTCCAGTAGGCACGATCGTTCAGGTAGATGTCCACCATGTCTCCTCGACGCTCGACTTTGCCCTGGCCGGGCATGACGGCTTGGTTGGCCCCGAAGTGGCCCCAGCCGGCTGTGAGTTTGAAGTCTTCGGGTTGCATCGGTTGGCCGTCGATGGTGGTGGGGACGGCGATGCTTGTGTCGAGGAGGTCGGTGACGTCGGACTCGGTGTCGAGCAGGCGGGCGAGATGGCGGCCCTTGGTTGCGGACTCGGCCAGGGCGTCGGTGTTGTCGGGTAGTGGGATGCGAGGCCAGCCCATGCGCAGACCACCAGCGTTGGCCTCGCGGTAGGCGGGGTCGTGCAGCGTGGCGAGGACGTGGTGGAACAGGTCCTCGGGCTCGGCATTCATGGACTCGATGTAGGACCGCGCCAGTTCGCTTAGGTTGGCAGTGCGCTTGACGCCGTCGACCTCCTCGCCGAACTGCTCGTCTCGGATGTAGAGGGGGAACCAGAGAGCTGTGCGCTCGATGACATGCAGGGAAGCGAGCTTGCTAGTCATCCACGTTTGTGGCTCCTGTTCGCCTTTGCGTAGATGTTGCGCTGCACTAAGCCAGACATTCCCATCGAAGACATGGGGCCAGTATTCCGACCGCTTTTCGTCAAGCAGTTTCGTTTCGGGTTCCCAATACAGCCACCTATCATCGAACGGGCGATAGGCGTACGGCGTCAGGCCAAGTTCGAAGGGCTTCCCGCGTGCAAGAAGCGCTTCTCGCACGCGTCGCGCGGGAAACCGCTTGGCTTGACGCATGACTATCGGATGACGTCGTGCGATTTCCTCATGGCTGAGCTCGGGATCGAAGTATTCGTCAATCCGGCCTTGCAGCTTCTTCAAGTCGACGTCAACGACGAAAGGATCTCGGCTGGTTTTGACGCCGGGAAACGATTTTGGAAACAGATCAACCAACGACGGCCAGTCAAACCAGTCGTCGTTGACGGCAACCGGCGCGAAAGGCAGCCCCAGACCTGCCGATATCGGTTCGATAGGATTGATAGAGAGCGCCAGTGCCTGAATCCGCTAACTGCTCTAGTTGCCTGAAGCTTGCTCAACTCCCCAAAAGTTCACGACGCTCAATCTCAGATGCTGACTCATGCTTCTTCCTGCGTACTAAGTGTCGCGATGGCCGTTCCTACTTGGATTCCGACCGGATCGTCCTTCGTCGAAAACACGCTCGGGTCGGGATCGCCGTCCGGTGTGAGTTTGCCGGTTCGGTACTTGTCGCCATTGAGGTTGTCGATGCGGATGATGTCGAACGCGTCTAGATAGCGCTGTCTCATGCCGGGGAAGGAGAGGCCGTCGAGCCAGGAGTAGTTGCTGATGAAGCAGACGATGCCCTTGCCCGTCTTCTCGGCGATACGACGCTCGGCCA
Source organism: Dehalococcoidia bacterium (assembly GCA_964291525.2). GTDB lineage: Bacteria > Chloroflexota > Dehalococcoidia > Bin125 > Bin125 > Bin125. Next base: position 305,577 of record OZ219765.1, read on the forward strand.
TGCGGAAGAAGCGCACGTAGAGGTCGTTGAGTCCCTGTCCTTGCGGCTTTGGCATGTCGGTGCCTCTGACCTTGCGGTAGGCATCGGTCAGCATGCGCTCCTCTGCCACCTCTGACACGCCGGGAAAGCCGTTGTACGGCGGATTGCCGAGCACGACCAGGATTGGCCGCTGCTGCTTGACCTCGTTGGCGCTGCGGCGTTCCTGTTCCAGCTCGGGGAAGGGCAGCGGCTTGGTCGTGTGCGGCTCCCAACCGGTCAGCGCGTTCGTGAGGAAGACGCCGGCTCGCTGACCTTCGCTGAGTCCCGCGCCCATCTGCTCCAGCGCCAGCCCGATTTCGAGGTGCGAAACCACCAGCGGCGCAGGCATGATCTCGAAGCCAAAGACGCGCGTCGAAGCGGCCTGGCGGACCGATTCGGCCCAGGCCGCGCCGCCGCCCGACGCCTGCTCCGTCTCGGCGATCCGGCGCAGCGTCTCGACCAGGAACGCGCCTGTCCCGCAGCACGGATCGAGCACGTAGACGTTCGGGTCGGCCAGCCCTTTGGCGATGCCCAGGTCGTCGCGCAACGAGCGGTCGACCCGCGCCACCATGTAGCGCACCACCTCGCGCGGCGTGTACCAGACGCCGAGGTCCTTGCGCAGGTCGGGATCGAACGCTTCGAGGAACGGCTCATAGAAGTACTGCACCGCCTCGCCCTCCGAAAAGCGCTTGAGGAAGGCCTCGCGGTCGACCCGCTCCAGCGCCGCCTCGGTCCAGTCCAGCACTTCGCTCAGGTCGAGCCGTTCCAGGCGGCCGGGGTCGGTGATCTGGTGGAACAGCATCCGCAGCACCGGCGCGCGCAGCTCGTAGACGGTGTCCTTCCAACCGAAGCGTCCTGTCTTCCCCGCCCGCGCCCACAGCACCCAGGCGGCGAAGACGCCGTAGAACAGCGTCTGCACCAGCGTTGAGCGGAAGAACTTGCCGCCGTCCTCGCCCTCGAAGGACATGCCCAGCGCCTGCTCGATGGCGTCGCGAATCGTCGCCAGCGAGTCCTCTTCCTCCGCCGCCTGCTCGACCCGCTGCAGGGCGTCGCGTGCATAGGAGGCGAGCAAGCGGGCCAGGTCGCGCGGTTCGGAGATGGTCGAGCGATGCGACATCACGCGCTGCAGGTACTCGCCCAGCGATACGCCGTGTCGGTTGGCGGCGCGCGTGCGGTGCTTGAGTAGCTCGTCGAACGACGCGTTGGATTCAGCGAGGCTGTAGCGCTCCAGCGTGTGCTTAGCGCCATTGTTGTCCTGCCCGACCAGCGCAAACTCACGCAGGTTGGTCACCAGCACGAGCTTGTGCGTCTGCCAGTAGTCATCAACCTGATCCGATGCGATCAACACATCGAGGTCGGCGTCGGCGCCCTTGACCTCCACGACGCCGCGGTCCGGTTCGGTGTTCTCGCCGGAGAAGAACCCGAGGTCCGGCTGTTCCGCTGCTGGTCTCGCTGTAGTGAACGACGGCGCGGACCTTGGGCGAGAGTTGGTCGCCGATGGCGTCGAAGAGGTTGTCGAGGGCCGTGTAGTGCGACAGTTCGGGCGTGCCGACGCGACTGACCGCCGAGATGGCATCGAGGTACGCCTTGACTGCCTGCTTCAGAGTCTGCACGTGGACCTCTCATCTCGGTCGAAGATCGTTCGCTTGTTTGATTATGCGCCTTGTGACGGGCCAGCACCGACATTTCAAAGCGCGAAGGTCAAGCAGCGTCTGCCCCAGCGGCCAGGATCTCAGTCTCGACGTAGCGCTTGAGTCCGTCTGCGTCGGTGAAATGACGATAGCCGTGGTCGTTGGCGATCTGAAGCGTCGATTGCGCTTCGCCCAGCAACAGCGCGACGGGAGTGCTGAGCCCTTCCTGCAGACCGTTGGGCCAGGCAAGATCGAGGATCGCGAGCGGCTCGCCGGACTCGGCATCTGCCAGTTCCAGGTCGAGTTCGCCGGGCGGCAACCCTCGTTCCTGAAGCCAGGCGTTGACCGCCAGCAGCACGGCCTCTTCATCCGCGTCGGCGATGCCACCAGGGATATCGTGCTGCGAGGCGAGGTCAGGCGTCCTGGCATCCTCATGAGCATCCGCAGGCGGTGTCGGCTGCGCCACATGGTGCAGCTGATCAAGCAACCCGTTGGCCGCGTCCGCAAGCAGATGTTGACGGGCCTCGAGGAATCGCGGGAAGTTCTCGATTTGCCACAGTTCCGGGTCCTGCGGAATCCACTGGGAGGCGAGGGCGCCTGGGTGTTGATCGTTGATTTCACGGAAGTACTCGGCAGGCGGACGGGCGCCGATCTTCAAGTTGGTGTCTTTGGTCAGGAAGCAGAAGTTGGCGATGGCGTTGACCTCGGACTTGCGGTAGCCCGCCTTGTAGAGCAGCGACTTTGGGAAGATGTGATGGACCTCAAGCCGGTTCATGTTGCCCAGCAAGTTGCTTTTGAGCGGTAGGCCCGTGCCCCAATCTTGCGCTTCGCCCACACGAGTGAGCGCGTAGAGCACGGGATAGAAGCGGGCGCCCAGGCTCCAACCTCGGAAGTGGGCCGGCTCGATTTGCAGCGAGCCATGCCACAGCCGGAGGTTGTCGAAGAGTCGGTCAATGGCGCCATCAAGTGACTCCGTCGCCTCGAAGTCGACATCCAGCGTGCTCTCAGTCGAACCGGAAAATCGTCCCCACATTGCGCTCTGGAAGTACCAAGCCAGGAGCCGATCGCGTTCTTGCGCACCTGACAGATGTCCACCTCGACGGTCGATGTAGCGAGCCATCACCGGCAAGGCATAGCGGCCGAAGAAGACGCGGTCGTGGTCTAAGCCGAATCGTCCTGAGATCATGTTGAGGGCAGTGTCCACCGCCTTCTCGGCGCGCTTTAGTCCATCCTGAATCTCGGCCGTGCTGCGATTGTGCAGGTAGGAGAAACGGGCTTCGCCAGTCACGACGGCGTTGAGAATCCGCAACAGCAAGTCGAGGCTGAAGGTGTATCCGTTCTGCTTCCAACGCGTCAAAATCGCCTGCATCGCCTCTCTGCCCTCCGGCCAGGAACCGCAGATTTTGGCGAGCGCCAGATCACCTTGGGAGAGCTTCGTTCCACCGCTGTTGACGCGGTTGAAGATGTCGACCACCACGTCGACAGTCTTGTCTGAGCCGGTCACTTCCTCGGTGTGCAGTTCGATCTCGCGAATGCCGAGCACCCTGCTCAAGCGCCCAATGTAATCGCCGATCTTGGGTGCCAATTCTGGTATCGCGCTGAGTTCACTGATATGTGCTCCTAGCCCGTCGTCGCCCTTCTGCATGAGTACAGACACATCAATCCACCGGGGATCCCCCTTCATCCGCGTCGCTTGGTAGAAGCGGAACTCTTCCGTGTCGATGTTGAAGTAGAGGTCGGTGAACGCCCGCTTGCTGCCATCGAAGAAGGCCGGAGGCTTTGCCGCGAATGATCCCGTAGAGCGACGTAATGCGCTGCTGGCCGTCCAGCAGCAACCGGACGACACCAGGCGACAGCGACTGTGTCCCGCGATGGTCGGCGGAGTCGGACGGAGTGACCCAGACAAGGAGGCTGCCAACGGGGTGCCGCTGGTACAGGGACTCCATCAGGCCTCGCACCTGGTCTCGATTCCAGACGTAGCCGCGCTGGAACTTCGGCAACGCCATGTCGCCGTCGTCGATGAGGTTGAGGATCTGAGAGACTTTCATCCGGCACTCCCTGAGATTCGTCACGAACAGGCGGCTGACGATTGGGCCGCCACGATTGCAGGCTAGCCGTCTATCGGTTGATCTCCGTGGTGTGAGACAGAGCGGCAGTCTGCATAGCATGACCGGAGACGAACCAGCCCATCGCAGCGACACCGGAGGGATAGCAGCGCTACAGGTCGCCGAAGCACACTTGTCGACGTTGCTCACCGCGACCGACGCGCTCGACAGCAAGGCGACGTTCCTGTTAGCGGTGAATGTAGCGTTGTTCGGTGTCTTCTTTGGAGCGGTGATCTCCGCAACCAATCCGACGGTCTGGATAACGCTCATGGCCCCAGCGGTGCTCAGCGCTCTGCTGCTCGTGGTCGGATTGTGGACCGTTCGCCCTCGTGACCTGAGTCAGTTCGTGCGACCTCAAGACCTGCTGCTGCACAAAGGAAACGTGTTTAGCAGCGATCAGTTGGCCTGGAGCTACGTAGTCAGCATTGGTCGGGCGTGTCAGCTGGTCAACGAGGTACTGGATGTCAAGGCACGCGGAATCGGCTTACTGGCCGCAGGTACCGCGCTCCATATCCTCGCGATCGGCGTTTCAGCTGCGGTCTGGATCCCCTGAAGGAATCCGTCCCCACAGGCCTGAACGATATGGCGCAGGTGGAAGTGTCGGCGGTTCTCCAGGCTTCACTGCCCTTGTCAGCGCATCATCGATGTCGCCGGCTGTCACCGGCTCGGGCTGCGCTTCTGACAGCCAACGTCGAGCGCGAATCCGATCGAGAATGTTCGCCATGGCCGATTCCTTACAAACAGTCTAAACGTTTGGCGGGCGCGTCGGCCTCGGACCCTTGATCACGATGCCTGGCGGCAATGTCGTTGGCTGAGCCGGCCGCGGCTGCGGTCTAGGCTTCGGTGTCGTGTCCGGAGTAGGCATTCGGCGCTCCGATGTATCTCCCAGCTTAGAGAGGGTGGTTGTGGGACCGAAAGGGCAAGCTTCAAACGCTGCAGAATCCGGTCAACCGCCTTCAAGTGGATCACCTCTTCACCGAAGTGGTTAATCGTTCCCGGCGATTTGCGGCTCACGAGGCCCAGGCCGGTAGCGATGACGCGGGCATCGATTCTGATTGGGCGCCAAACTGCCACTTGCAGTCAGGTCAATCCTTTGGCGGCGCCAAACGCTTTTGTCGGGCGAGCGGAGTCGACCGTGCGCCATGCTTGGCCGAACGGGCCGGTTTGCTCCAGTACCTGGCGGTCGGAGACGAAGAGCGGCAGGTGGATGCCTGCTTGATCCTGATCCATGCGGGCGACTCGCAGGAAGTGATCTGCGGCCAACTCGTGCTCGAACACGACCAGGACGAGTGGTATCGCGCCATGATCCTCGAGCGGTCGCTTGGAGCGGTAGTAGCGCAGGTAGGGCGCGAGCCGTTGGGCCATCGTCGATGGCCGGATTGCGCGGCGCTCCCACTCGAGGAAGAACGGTAGCGACCGGCTTTGGCGTTGCAGCACGCCGAAGGCGTCGGGCTGAATCGAGCGCAGACGGTCCTCAACGCGGAAGTAGCGCGAGGCTCGATGAGGTGGATCGAACTGGACCACACCCCAGTCCCTCGAACGAGATTGGTCGGCGAGGGTCGCCAGGAACCGGTGCACAGCCTCGGTGTGGGTGAGATTGCGCAGCAGTTGGCGAGTCTTGCGACCTCGTAGATTGCGCCACTCGAGCGGCTGCTCAGGGTCGAGCTGGTTGGCGCTCCAACGCTTGCGAGCCGCACCGACCGAGGCGCGATCCTGGCGGGCGAGCAGGGCCAGTCCGCGGTCGCTCAGGCAATGCCGGCGCTGGCCATCGATCCGATGGGATCTGAGCAGGTCGAGCCGCTCGAGGCGAGCAGTGAGCTGGGAGACGCGGCGTCGGGCGACGCCGAGCAACGCGCCGAGGTGGTCGGTCCTAATCCAGGGCCAATCGCCAACCAGTTCGAGCGTGCGTTTCTCGGTCGGCTTGAGGCAAGCGGGCAGCAACCAGTCCGTCGCCTCTTGGTCGCTCCTGTTCGGTAGTGAGCGAGGGGCAAGCGCGCGATGAGGCGGTGGCTCAATCGCCCACCAACCCTTGGGACGCACGTAGGTCAGGGCGTGCTTGAGATTGAGCGTGACGCCAGCGGTCGGTCCTCGCCAGACCTCCGCCTCACTGTGCGCCCGCGCCGCGTCGCGCTCCAGAGCGAAGAAGCAGATGAATGGCGCCAGACGAAGCAGACGGCTGGCGTGGCGCAGCCGCACCTCGTCCGGAGCGAGCACGAGCGCGCCTGAGTACGACGGCCCGTCGCGCAGCCGGCGGATGCGAACGGCGAAGGCGGTCCGGTCGACCGTCCGGCCCCAGCGGACCACGGCGAGCGTGCGGCCATCGGCCAGGCCGATGGCCGCGTCAGCCGGTTGCGAACGATACCAGCGGAACCGCAGCGGATGCGCGAGTTCGGCCAGGGCGGTGGCGAGCCGGTAGATCACAGCGACCGAATCGAGGCGGCCGAGCAGGATGCGGCGCCAGGGCTGTGAGGTCGGATGCTTGCTGAGAATCTCGTCCGCGCTGCGTCGCGTGCGCAGCGCCAGTTGCTCGATCCCCGCATCCGTGAGCAACAACCGACGAGTCGGGCTAATCAACTCGGAGGCGTGAGCCACGTCCTCGACCAATCCCGCACGCTGGAGATCGCGCGAGCGCTGATAGACGGCGCGCTCCGACCAACGCGAGAGCTGAGCCAACTCGATCCGATCGACGAGCGGCGCGTCGGCCAACAGCATGAGCAGGTCGCAGTCAATCTCTGTCATCAAGCGCTCTCTTCGCCGGGTCACCTACCGCTCGTCACACTCAGGAGGAGCGATCCGATGAGCTCAGCCTATACGACCGTATGTGCTATCTTCTTGACATTGTCCGCTTGGCCGGACAGCGATTGCACTGGTCGGGAGATCGGACCCGTGTACAGGAATCGGGAGTTGTGGGACATGGGGCAGGAGGCTCGGACACCCAGTGTTTTACCTGGTGAGGACAGCACGACGAGTGCGAATCACAAGGAACATTTTGCGCGGGCAGGTTGCACGGAGATTGCAGTGTCACATGACAGTCCTGACAGCAAGCCGAGAGGCGAGCAGGACGTGGAGCAGGGCGAAGCGGCAGCTGAGAGCGCAGGGCAGCATCCGGCTCGGCTGGGGAAGAGAAGCTGCGGGGCTTGCTACAGGACCTTGTCGAGCGGGAAGGCCGCACAGAGGCGGCGGAGCGCCTGGGAGTGAGCGAGCGGACGGTGCGTCGTGCCCTGGCCTCCCCGCAGTTGAGCCCGTTCATGATCGAGTCCTTACAGCGTCAATGGGACCAGGCGGCCGTGGCGCAGGAACCGGTGATCGTGCGGGAGCCGGCGAGTCTGCCCGAACAGCTGCGGAAGGTGGCGCGGCGGCTTGCTGAGCTTGAGGAAATCGCTGACGCCCAGTTGGACGAGCTCTGGGAGGTGGGGCATGACCTCCGCCAGATCCGCGATGCGTATGCACCGGAACCCGTGCTTGGGACCGAAGGGAGGCTCGCTGCGGATGGGAAGCAGCGACGAACCATCCCTGGCCTGGTCACGGTCGAGCCGTTGCCCGACGACGGCGACGTCTTCGGCGAGGCCCTGCCCGTGGTGGCCGAGTGGAGGCGGACCCTTCGCGCGCTTGACGACCCAGCGGACACGCTGGCATGGATCGGGATGACTGAACGGCTCTTGCGCCTGGAGATCCAGTTGATCGACGACCGCCAGCTGACGCTCCCCCCTGCCGAGGGCCCTTGGGATGATGTGCGCCGCGACAACGAACTGCAGCTACGTCAACATCGATTGCAGCAACTTCGGATCCAGCGCATGTGGACCGAGCCCCTGCATTGGACGGCTCGGCTCGTGACCCTGGGCCGCTGGGGACGGGGCGAGAGCCTGGAGCACCAAATCCAGCGTGAGTTCGAGGCCCGGCGTGCCGAGTTGTTGGCGGCGCAAGGGGATCGCCGAAGAAGCAGGAGGCGCCATGTCTCAGACTCGGGCAGTCTGTAACGCAATTGGAGCAGCCCATGGTTACGACTCGGGCGGCGCAAGACCCTACAGGAGGGATCAGCAAGGACTCGGGAGACGCAGCTGCGGAGGAGCAAGACACCCGATTGGTGGCGAGGCTCCGGCAGCTGGTCGCGGACGAGGGTCGTGGTCGCGCGGCTGAGCATTTGGGTGTGGATCGCAAGACGGTTTGGCAAGTACTCAACTCGCAACGGTTGAACCCGGTCGTGCGAGAGGCGTTGCTTGGGTTGGATGCCGAAGTGAGCGACAGCGACGAAGGTGGGCACGACGATGCTGGAGTGCGTGAACTCCGACATCGGATCGCCATCCTGGAAGACCTCCTACCGGACGTGGAGCGGCAACTGGCTCAGGTCGGTGATGCTCTGGCCGAGCTCCGTGACTCGCGACAGGCAGCTGCTCATGTCTCAACTCCTGCGCCTGCTGCTACTTCTGGATCACAGGCAATACCCACGACCTACATCCCCCATCGAATTTACCCTGAGCGCGTCGTGCTGGAGCCGCGTCCGGACGACGAGCAGGTCTACGGCCCCGAGGTGTTTGCTCTCATCACCGAGTGGCGCGAGCAGCATGCTGAGTTCAAGGCCCATTGGCCCACCATCCCCGGCTACGAGGCCGAGATTGCGATGGTCGAGCTGGAGGTGGAGCTCATCGGCGAACACGAGCTGTCGTTCTCGACGAACGAACCGCCCTGGCCCAACTGGCGACGAAGGCAAGAGCTGCAAGATCGCGCTGAGAGGCGGGAAGTGGCGCGTCACAAGCTCAGGAAGAAGGCGGATACGTCGGTTCTTCCTGAGGCTGCTCACGCTCGGTCTCTGGGGTCGCTGACCCGCTTCGCCAAACGCGCGATCGCCGTTCCAATCAAGGTCCATGACCATGCACAGTGTTCGTGCGTCGCGATTGCACTTTTGGGCCGCCGAGGAGGGTTGGGGCATGTACATGAATCTGCGCTCGATTGCACTTTGCAATCGGGCTGCAATCCCAAGTAAAGCACTGGGGTTGCGCTCTTCTGCGATGGCCTCCGTCGATTCGCCACACGGAACAGCTGGTTCCATTCCGATTGCACTTTGATTGCAGTTTTCTTGTTCTCAGATTGCTCTTTTCCGAGGGCTCTTGGCGCCACTCCCGGAGCTGGATCGGGTCGTGAACGGTCGGCGGCGAGAGTGGCGACGGACGGAAGAATGGAACCCTCTACAGGACGTGAGTCAGCAATGCCTCCTGGCTTCTGCCGACCCAGCTGCCGTCGTGCTCGAGTCTCAGCCACTTGCTGTTGACTCGCCGATCACACACATTTGCTCAGTCACCGAAGGGTTTGTGCTTTGGCAAATCGTCACCCAGCACTCGTCTCCGGTCGGCATCCGCTGCCCAAACCCTGATGTCGCCCACAGCACAGAAACTCGGCAAATCTGACTCTTAAGACATGGTGAAGCCTCAGGAATCCGTGTCTAATGACGTTGGTTTTCGGTTTCAGCCAGCGGTTCCTCCTCAGAACACTGGTGGGCAATGTCCTTGGCCCGAACCTGACCAGACGAGTTGAGTCTTGCTCCTCCGACGGCCGGTTCATGCAGAGGGACAACCGCGCACTCTTGCAGCGCGAGGTCGGTTGACGGGTTGAGTGTTGCTCCCCCGATTCGCGATCTGAGATTGCAGGAACTGGCATCGCGGTTGGCGCAGTCGAGCTGAATGGCTCCCGACGAACGCTAATCGCAGGATTTGCCTCTGATCGAGCTCTCCGGATGGACAGCTCGGTCGCTTCGTGTCCGCGCGAGTTCGCTGATCACGTCTGATTGCGCTCGCGCCCCCCTTCCACGCTTCGACTTCACTGGTCAATGGCATCCCCGTATCGCAGTACGGGGCAGGCCGACTGTGGGCGAAGCGTGTCTAACTCCCGTCTTCACCCATCAACTCCGCTGACCATGCGTCTCGATGCCGACGCCGGCACGCGCTGCCGAGATGTCAGCCACCCTGTGATCCCATACACATGTTCTTGGTCTGTGACTCAGCAAACTGAGCCCCGACAGACTGGCAATTCCGTCCGCACGGGTGTACTACTGAAGACTCTGTTCAGGCTTTGTCCAGCATTTCCTGCCTTGAAACGCTGGAGGGTTCGTCCCCGACCCGTGCCTGGCCGGTGGGATTTGAGGTCTGCTCTCCCCAGCGCCGGACTCAGTGTGGGACAGACGCGCACCCGCTGCGTGCAGTGGTCACGGGATTTGAGGTCTGCTCTCCCCTGACTGCTCGGAACGCGGGTCACGCCAGAGCGATGCGCACCACGCCACGTGTGTGCATGTGCGTCGGCTCAGGAGTCCACTGGCAGCCACGCCGGTATCGCGCCCGCTGCCCGTTGCGTCGTTCCAATGATCGAGCTCTCCGGATGGGCAGCTCGGTCGCCTCGTGTTCGCGTGAGTTTGCCAATCTCGGCTGATTCAGCTCGCACCTCCTTCTTCCCGCGCTTCGACTCCACGTGTCCCGGCATCCGACCGTGAGCGAAGTGCGTCCCGTGCCACCCAACTCCCACTCACCAACTCTCGCTGACCGTGCGTCTCGATGCCGACGCCGGTCTCCACCAGTCAACCCAGTTTCCACCCACTCATTCACACACTCTCGTCAATCAACGACACCCCAGAAAGGAGTTCTACCGATGAGAGATTTTCACACACCAACTGCAGGACAAGGCCGCTACGTCGGGCCGGATGCTTGGCAGATAGCCGGCCGGCTGCCGCATCGAGTTCGGTTCGAGCGCGGCTGGTTTCATACCGCGGCGGTCTGCCATGGCTCGTTGGAAGACCGTCTGTCGTTTCGACAGCGGCCTGATGGCGGCGCAATCGACGTTCGTTGTCACGCAGCCCAGTGCTCACGACAGCGCATCGTCAAGCGGCTCGAAGGGCTGTCCGGCGAGTCGATCTGGTCGGCGTACCAGGTAGGCGACGCGGTCCCTGCAACGACTGAGCCTCCGACGACAGATCAGCACCAGCACCGACGCAGTTGGATCGTCATCCGGTTGCTGGTCGTCGGTGCAATCATCGCGATGCTTGTTGCGCCTCTGGCCTTCGGCTACGGACTGGAGGTCGTGGCGCTCCACACGTTCGGGCTCGGATGGGCCACCCTGCTGGTCAGGCAGGTCCGACGGGTCAGCGAACAACGACGGAATCCACGGCGACGATCGAGAGGTAACACCTCATGATCGCCTCCACCAACTCGGTCGACATCCCTGCGCTCAAACGGCTATATCCACTCGGCGATGTCGTCGAGGCGTCGGGCGTCAAGCTCGTTGGACGAGGCCGCGTCCGACAGGGCGTCTGCCCGTTCCACGAGGAAACCGCAGGCAGTTTCACGGTCTACGCCGACTCGCAGCGCTGGTACTGCTTCGGCTGCGGACTCGGCGGCGACGTGCTCGACTTCATCCAGCGGTTGGACGGCGTCGACCTGCCCGAGGCGATTCGTCGTCTGCAGGGAAGCACTTGGGAACCGGTTCAGCGGCCCAGTCGCCCGGATTCCCATCAACCTCCGGCGCAGCCGTTCAACCCCGACAGGCAGTTGTTGACCGCGGCGACCCGATTCTACGCGGCGCAGCTGCGCCGGTCACCTGAGGCGATTGGCTATCTCGCGTCGCGCGGAATCGACTTCGCGTCGGCCCGGCGACTTGGCTTGGGCTACTCGACTGGCCACGGTCTGGGTGAGCAATTGCGGTCACTCGGTTTCGACGATGGTCGGCTGCGGTCCAGTGGCCTGTTCACCGACCGTGGCGAACGGTTCTCAGGGATGATCGTCGTCCCTGAGATTGTCGCGGGACGCGTCCACTGGCTGGCAGGTCGGGCAATCTCACCCGATGCCAAGCAGCGATTTACCGCCTTGCCTGGTCCGAAGCCGGTGCTCGGCCTCGGTTATCTGCCTCGTCCCGCCGACTGGATCGTCGTCACCGAGGGCCTCTTCGACTGGCTGACTCTGGCCAGTTGGGACATCCCAGCGGTAGCGGCGCTCGGCACTCAAGGCTTGGACAAGGTCGCGGCTGCGCTTCGAGGACAGCCGCGCATCTTCCTCGCCTTCGACTCGGACGATGCCGGTCAAACAGCAGCCGTTCGATTGCGCGAACTGCTCGGCGAGCATCGCTCGCGGATCGTCAAGTTGCCTGACGCCTGCCCCGTGCTTGGACACGGGGGTGTCAACGATGTCGCCGACCTGGCGACTCCCCCCGACGGTCGCGCCGTCTTCCTCGATTCGCTGAAGCGAACCGCTCGCGTTCCCTGAGGCAACAACCCACCCAGCCCCATTTCACGAACGGAGGGTCACTGGACCCATGCCTGATCGTGCCCGTGGCACGACATCCATCCACCCCATTTCATCGCTCAACGAAGGAGCAACACCACCGTGAAGAACGGTACCCACATCCACCCGAACGGCAACGGAAACAGCAACGGGACGCGCCCCACGAACGGCGCGGCGCCCACCACACCCATCAACCTCAACGGCGACTCGCCCCTGCACTGGGACGCGCTGTCGCCCAGCGTCAACGACGCCTTGCGCCAGCCCCTCGACCCCGCCTTGGTCTCCGAGCGCAACGGTCGCGGCGGGCGCCGGTTCTCGTACATCGAGGGTCACACCGCCATCGACCAGGCCAATCAAGTCTTCGGCTACGGCGGCTGGGGCTACGAACTCGTCGGCGAAGTCAAGCTTCGCGAATTCAAGTCGGGCGCTGCCTACTCGGCGACGGTGCGAGTGTCCGTACCGGGTGCGCCATCGCGGACCGATGTCGGCTTCCAGCCGGTTTCGGACGATTCTGCTGAAGGTCACGAGACGGCGTACAAAGGCGCGGTCACCGACGCGCTCAAACGAGCGCTGCGCAGCTTCGGCGACCGCTTCGGCAACGGCCTCTACGGCGATCCGCCGACCTCGACGGGTCAGAATCGAACGCAACCGCAGCCTCGTCAACCTCGCCAAGAACCGGCGCCTAACCGCAGTGCTGTGCCGTCGCACGGAACACGACCTCGCTCGACCGATTCAGATGCCCGCAACCTGCGCGTGCAACTGATCGACCTGAGCGCGCAACAGGGCTTCTCGGAGGAGCAGGTGCGGGCCGCGGTCTTGCGCAAGACGGGCCGCGACCTCGACGAGCTGACGGTCGACGACCTGACGCCACTGATCGCTTCGGCAGCCGACAAGCTGCAGCAGCGACAGGGCTAACGCGCGTTGTTTCCGCAGCGAAACACCCACCCAAGCGGGGCCGCCTTCATCGCGAGGGCGCCTGTCCCCGACTCGATCGGGGAGCCCCGCTTTCGTCTATCGGACAGAAAGGAACCACCCATGTCCGACACGTCAACCACTGCCAACAACCCGTACCACCGACCAATGGCCCGATTCACCAACGACGGTCGGCTCGAGGTCCGCGCCTCGGCGCTGGGCCGCTGCCGCCGCGCCCTCTGGTACTCGGCAACTGAGCAGCCCGTCACCAACCCGACCTCGCCCGAGTCGCTGACGATCATGGAGTCCGGCAACGCGCTGGAGCTTGTCGTCGTCCGCGCGATGCAGCGGGCCGGCTGGGCGATCCAACCTGAGGACCGAGACGCGCCTACCAGCGTCTCGGTCGCACTTGGCGACTATCTCATCGTCAGCGGTCACCCTGACGCGACGGGTTTCCTGCCGAAGACACCCACCGAGATCATGGCCATCGACGAGTTCCTCTTCGACGGCGAACGCACGCTGACCCCCGATGACGATCCCGTTGTGATCGAGGTCAAGACGCGCGGCCCAGAGGCGTTCAAACGCTGGCAGACGCTCGGAGCAGAACGCAGTCATCCCGACTCGGTCGCGCAAGCAGCCTGCTACTCGCTGGGACTCTTCGGCGAGTGCCGCGACGTGGTCATCGCGACGCTCGACACGGGCTCTCGGCGTTGGGACTACGAGGTGATCCCGGCTGAACGAGTCGAGCTGGCCTGGCATCGCGCCGGTGATCGGCTCGGCGAGCTTGCTGACCACTTCGAAGTAAACGGTCCAGATCCGGACTTGTTGCCAGACCGCGACTTCGCGGCGACGGACTGGCAGTGTCACAGCTGTCCTTACCTGGACACGTGCCAGCCACCAGTTCCAAAGGTGACGCCCGCTGAAGCATCCACTGACACACCTACCGAACCCGTCTCGGACGAGGAGGCGCAGTCGGCGCTGTGGCATTACGAGGAAATCTCAGAGCTGATCAGGTCGCTCAATGCTGACAAACGCGAGTCGCTAGAAGTGCTCGATCGGTGGCTCGCGACCCAAGGTGCGACGAATGCGCAGCTCGACGGTCGCGACAAGACGCGCACCGTTGGGATGGTCTCTACCAAGCGCTACAAGGTCGACCACAAGCGACTCAATGCGTTGCTCGACCCCGAACAGCGCGCCGAAATCGTCACCGAATCGCGCTCGGAGTATCTCCGAGTGAGCTAACCGCAACCCTCGCCGGGTCGCACAACGAGGCCGCGTTCTCTGAAGAGAACGCGGCCTCGTTCCGTCCTCAAACAGACGAGGGGTGTTCCCTCGTCGCAACACGCTCTCTGAAAGGAGCACACACGATGGCACGCACCATCAACCACGTCGCGCTGCTGGGCCGCGTCGGGGCTGACCCCGACCTGCGCAGCACCAAGTCCGGGACAGCGGTCGTCCAGCTGCGGCTGGCCACCGACCGCTACTCCAAGTCGAACGAGACCGCCGAGACCGACTGGCACTCGGTCGTCGTCTGGGGCAAGACCGCCGAGGCGGTGGCGCGCTACGTCCACAAGGGCGACCGCGTCCACGTCACTGGTCGACTCCAGCAGCACAGCTGGCAGCCCGACTCCGGCGAGCGGCGCTCGCGGACGGAGGTCCACGCGAGCGAGGTCATCTTCCTCGACTCACGCAGCGACCGCGATGGCCGCGACGACCCTGAAGAAGGCGGTGACTCGCCGTTCTAACGGACACCCGTTCCCTATCCCGCCCGTCTCGCATGGGCACTACAGAGGCCGCGTTCCGCACTCCGGTGCGCGGCCTCTTCTCGTTCCAAATCCTGAAAGGACACTCGGATGGCCACTCTCATCCAACCAGACCTGTTCGCTACCGCGAACGACGAACCCGACCAGCTCTTGCTGGTTGACACCGAGCGGCAGGAGCTGCTCATCGCCTTGCGCCGCAACGTTTCGCTGCTGAGCGAGCTCGCGATCCGCTACGAGGTCGAGACGCGGCCCGAACGCTCGCCCGAAGCGGAGCAAATCGCGACCTCGAAGCAGGTGTTCGACTTGCTCCGCGCCGAGATGACGCCGCTGGCGCAAGAGCAGGTCCGCGTGTTGTTGCTCGACCGCCAATTGAGGATCGTCGGTCAGCGCACGATCTACCAGGGCAACGCCTACTCGGCCTTGGTTCGGGCTGCCGAGGTCTTCAAGCCGGCGATCGTCGAGTCGGCGCCCAGCCTGATTGTGGTCCACAACCACCCGTCGGGTGACGTCACGCCGAGCCAGAACGACATCGATCTGACCAAGGATTTGGTCGAGGTCGGCAAGCTGCTCGGCGTCGAACTGCTCGACCACATTGTGATCGGCGACGGGACCTTCGCTTCGATCAAGAACGGAGGTTTTCTCGACTGACTCAGTTCGCAACTCACAACCCAACTTGTTCACCGGAAAGGACGAGCAACATGCTCGACACCAACTTGGCGTTGCCTGAACCTGACGCCGCATCCCCCGCATCAAGAGCGGAGCAGGCTACCCAGCTCTACACCATCTCGGCCGGCGGCTTCTCAGCGACGGTCGACGCCTTCGCTCGCGACGAAGCCGCCGAGGGCCTCTGGTTCCTCTCGATGCTCGGCTCGCAGACCGCGGTCAAGGCGATCTGGGCGGCGCTGCTCAAGCAGCCGTCCGAGGCCGCGTTCCTAATCCGCGGCGCAGACGGCCTGCCGCACTCAGGCGGCTACCAGCGCTGCATCATCCCCGAAGAGACGATCGGCACCTGGACGACCAAGATTGCGCGGCTGCCGTCGAGCGGCGGCTGGCAGGCGATGGTCTACACCAAACTGGCCGAGTTTCGTTTCGAGCGCGATGAGTTCTTGCTCCTCGCGCCCGATGAGGAGGCCGCTCCCGCGCTGCACCGACGCTTCCTCGACCGACGCTCGGACCTGCCCTTGCCGCCCGACTGGGCCGATTGGCTCTGGCATACCGGTCTGCGACACGAGACGATCGTGCCGCTCGAATCGGTCGGCATCGCCGCCTATCGCTGCGTCCCCAATCACGACCTGCTCCGCGAGGAGCTGTCCCAAGCCGTCGCCTCCGGGCGACTTTCCCTTCCCAAACACACCGAGTCCGCAATCTCGAACGGAGCATCCCGATGAGACTCGCTGCCCAAGCCAAGGGCGGGTTCTACCCGACCCCGATTCGCGTGATCGAGCTGATCCTGCAGCTGATCGCACCCCAACGCGCCATCCTCGGACGGGGTTCGGTACCGCAAACGCTGCGGCTGCTCGACCCCTGCTGCGGTGCCGGCGAGGCGCTCGGCGTCGTCGCCCGCGAACTCCGACCGCGCACCAGGCTCGACATCGAGACCTTCGGCGTCGAACTCCATCAAGAACGGTCGTCGGTTGCTCAGCAAACGCTCGGCCACGTACTCGCAACGGACATCTTCCGCTGCTCCATCGCCAACCGCGCCTTCAGCCTGCTCTGGCTGAACCCACCGTACGACCACGACTCAGAGGACAAGCGCACCGAGCACTCGTTCCTGACCCAGTGCTCCCGCTACCTCGCGCCCGACGGTCTCTTGGTCTACATCGTGCCGCGCAAGCGGCTTCGGGTCTCGGCCCGATACCTGGCCTCGTACTACTCGCGGCTCAGTTGTTGGGCCTTCCCTGAGCCGGAGCGTGAGGTGTTCGACCAGGTCGTGGTGATCGGCGAGCGCAAACACGACACGTTCCCGGATGCTTACGCCGAAGGGCAAATCGCTCGCTGGGCTGACGGCGATCTGGAGACGTTGGACGACGCTCGCTACTCGCAGTATCGACTCGAGCCGGAGCCAGCCGGCGAGGTGCTGTTCACTACGCGCACCATCGACCCGGTCACGGCTGCTGCTGAGGCTCGGCGCTCGGGCCTCTGGCAGAGTCCGCAGATCACCGATGCGCTCTGGCCGCAGGAGGACGTTCGCACCCGGCCGTTGATGCCGCTACGTCGAGGTCACCTAGCGATGCTGGTCGCCGCCGGCTTCCTCGACAACCTCGAGTTGGAGTCGGGCGACAGTCGCATCCTCGTCAAAGGTCGCACGGCCAAGGAGATGATCCTGGTCGACGAGACGCCCGAGAAGGAGATCTACCGCGAGCGGATGCGCACGACCGTCGTCGCGCTCGACCTCCAGACCGGCGAGATTACCGACATCGACGCCTAACCAACACCCAGCCAGCTCACCTCTATCGGTGAGTCGTTCTCAATCCCGAAGCCCCGTCGCCCATTGAGAACGACGGGGCTTCGTCACGTCCATCACCACCAATCAGTCCACAGAAAGGACACCACCATGAACCTCGGCAACGTCGTCGAACTGAACGACTTGGACCACCACACCTACGAGCAGCTGCTGGGCCGCGCACTGCATGACATCCGCGAGTCGTTGGACCAGCGGATCAGCCGTGACCAGCTCGAGCGCGTGCTGCTGAGCAGCGAGGCGCACCCCTACGACGTGCTCGAAGCGATTCAGCACTTGGCGCTGATCGTTCTCGCTGACGAACCGTGCGAACGCTGCGCAGACTTCGACTGTTCGGAGGATCACCGATCCCTGACTGGGATCGGCACCTCAGTGAGCATTGGAGACCTCGCATGACCGAAACCACCCAGTGCGGATTCTGCCGCGAGCAGTACGAGGTCGGCGACCAGAGCCTCACGCCTGACGCCGACGCGCTGCCGATCAACCAATGTTCGCTTTGCGCTCGGCAGGAGGCTCGCGGCTGCCGCGAGCGTACCTACCCAATGTTCGACCGGCGGCTCGACAACCTCGCCAACTCGAACAGAAAAGGAGGCAGCGTCCTCTAACCAACACCCAGCCAGCTCACCTCTATCGGTGAGCCGTTCTCAACCTCGATGCCCCGTCGTTCCCAGTAAACGACGGGGCTTCTGCACGTTTGTCGCCACCACACAGTCCACAGAAAGGACACCCACCATGAACCTCGGCGAGTTCATCGACACCTACCGCGACGCCATCACCGAACGTGTGATCGCGTCCTACCCACCGATCTACAGCCCCGCCACCGACTCGCGTCCGATGCCGCGACTACTGCGTCAGCCGCTGGGCGCGCAGGAGGACGCGATTCGGGGCGCGGCGCTTTCGCTCAACTCGCAGCGCGGCACGACCGTCGTCGGCGAGATGGGCACCGGCAAGACGTTCATCGGCACGGCGGCCGCTCACCTGGCCGGCTTCCGCCGTGTGCTCGTGCTCTGTCCGCCGCACCTGACCCGCAAGTGGAAGCGCGAAATCGAGGAGACCATCCCCACGGCTCGCGCCGTGATCGCCTCGTCAATCACCGACCTCGAACAGCTCCAGCGACTCACAACGGTCGGCCCGCTCTACGCGGTGATGTCCCGCGAGCGAGCCAAACTCTCCTATCGTTGGCGACCGTCCACAATCGAACGGCTCGCCGTTTCCGATGGCAAACTCGCTCGCGACCAGGAGACCGGCGAGCCGATTCGTGTGCCGTGTTGTCCGGACTGCTTCGAGCAGGTCGTCGACCGACACGGCGTGCCGCTCGCGGAGACGGCGCTCAAGCGACGCAAGCTGCGCTGCGCGGAGTGCGGCGCGGCACTCTGGCAGGCCGACCCGACGGGGCCCAAGCGCTTCCCGCTCGCCGACTACGTGAAGCTGCGGATGCGCAGCTTCTTCGACCTGCTCATCGCGGACGAGGTCCACGAGTACAAGGGGCGCGGCTCAGCGCAAGGCATTTCGGCCGGCGTCTTGGCTGATGTCTGCGGCAAGTCGCTCAGCCTGAGCGGCACCCTGATGGGCGGCTACTCGTCCACGCTGTTCCACCTGCTCTATCGGTTCTCGCCTGAGATTCGCTCGGAGTTCGCGCGGACCGAGGAGTCTCGCTGGATTCAGCGCTACGGCTTCCTTGAACAGTCGATCGGCAAGTCGGACGACGATGATGCGGCCGATGGTCGTGCCAGCAAGCGGCGCAGCTATCGCAAGGTCGTGCGGGAGCGGCCGGGTCTCGCGCCCTCCGCGCTGTTCCACCTGATCGGCAACACCGTCTTCCTGCGGCTCGCGGATGTTGCATCCGGACTGCCGCCCTACGAGGAACAAGTGATGCTGTCATCGCTCGACTCTGAGCCGGACCCAAAGGCCAAGTCCCCTGAGGGCGTGGCCTACTCGCAACGTTCGGCCTACGGCGACCTCGAAGCGACGATGCGAGCCGCACTCAGGTCCGCGCTGTCGCAAGGCTCGAAGCGGCTCTTGGCCGCCTACCTGCAGTCGCTGCTCGCCTACCCCGATGGCTGCACGCGCGGCGAGACCGTCCTCGATCCCGCGTCGGAAGAGGAGAACATCCTCGTCCAGCTGCCGCCACTGACCGGGGACAAGCTCTACCCCAAGGAGCAGGCGCTGATCGACCTCGTCGCGCAAGAGCGGATGGCGGGACGTCGAGTCCTCGTCTACGTGACTCACACCGGGACTCGCGACATCACCGGTCGGATGCAAGCGTTCTTGACCAAGCACGGCTTCCGTTCGGCGGTGATGAAGGCTGACGCCGTCGCACCCGACAAGCGCGAGGCATGGGTCGCGAACCAGGTGGCGCAGGGCATCGATGTGCTCATCTGCCACCCGCGACTGGTGCAGACCGGCCTCGACCTGATCGACTTCCCGACGATCTGCTGGTTCGAGACGGACTATTCCGTCTACACGATGCGGCAAGCGTCGCGCAGGTCATGGCGGATCGGCCAGACACGCCCCGTCAAGGTCGTCTTCATGGCCTATCGGAACACGCTCCAGGCGGACGCGCTCAAGCTGGTCGCGCAGAAGCTGCAGTCCTCGCTCGCGGTCGAGGGCGAGCTGCCCGACGACGGCCTCGCCGCCTACGGTGACGACGGCGACGACCTCATGCTGGCCCTCGCTCGCAAGCTGGTCGCCGGCGACGAGGACTCCGATGCCGTTTCCGTCGAGTCGATCTTCGCACAGGCGCAACAGGTCGCCGCCGACGCCGAGTCGCTGCTGGTCGATGACGCCTGGCGACCAGTCGAACCAACGCCGGAACCGTCGCCTGCCATTGACCTGCCGGCAGTGAGCGTCGAACCCGCAGTCGCGGTGATCCCGTGCGGCCACCACACGGGCACCGCGCCGCAACAGCGAGACCTGTTCAGCTGGGCCGAGTTCCTCTCGGACGAGCCGACACCAACCAAGCACCGCCGTCAGAAGCAGGCACAGCCCTCGGCCTCACTCTTCGAGTGGGCGCTCGAACGCGAGCAGCAAGCCGGCCTCGCTGCCGCCGGTGGGTAGTGGAACCGGGAGCCTGCCCCCGACTTGAACGGGGGGTCGTCGCGATTGCGGCGACCCCCCCCCCCAAGTCCATGTGTGACCGTCTTTTTTCGTGCCCGGGAGAATATCGCTCGCAGCTTCGGACCGTGCTCAACTGTGTCGTATCTGTGTGCAGAACGTAATCGACACACACCCACGAATCGCTTGCATCATGGTTGGGTTGGACGATCACTCTGCCGAGCCTGAGTTCGGGCGATTACTCTGCGCGCTCGACGAGTTCAGCGACCGCCAATCGGCGTCGCGCCGAGCAAGTTCACGCCGAGGTCGCGGCCTGGACTCGACGCACGAACGGGCTGAGCCTCGTCCCCACGGATACTGCGGCGTTTCTGGCGCCACATTCGGTCAACCTGCTGCTGGGCTCCGATGCCAGAGTGCCGCGACGCACTCAGGTTGTCATCTCCCCTGTTCGACTCCGGTCGTCGATTCCTACCGCTTCGGCTCAGCGCTCGTAGGCGATGACGTCTACGTCCTCAATGTCGCCGTCCGCAGTGAACCGCCAGATGCCGATGTAGCCTCGCCGAAGGTCGCCGTGCTCGTCCCAGTCCATGGAGACGGAGCCGCCCTCGTAGTCCACATCTCCGCCGTCACGGATGATGCTCAGGGCACGAGCGATGCCTTCCGGGCCAGGCAGAACCTGTTCGCCAGGCGCCGAGCCGATACCCCGCAGCGCATCGCGAATGGCCGTTCCTTCGGCCTCACCTGCCACCTCCGCCGCCAAGGCGATGGCGATGGTCGCGTCGTAGGTCTCCTTCACGTAGGTCGCCTCGGTGCCCCTCCCGTACTCGTTGTGGAACGCCTCGTCCCAGATCCGGGCAGGGGCGTTCTCATGGGAGGGGCCGCTGACGGTGCCGTACATGCCGGCCAGCCTTCCCCTGCCCACGGCCTCTGCCAGGCTGGCCCGCCTGAGTGCGTCGCCGAAGAGGAACTGATCGTAGAGACCGTTGTCCAGCGCCTCCTGGAGGATGATCTCGGCCTCGGCCCCAAAGGTGAGCAGGACGAGCGCCTGGGCTCCATCGCGCGCGCTCTCCTCGATGAGGTCGAGGTAGCTCTCACGAAGCTCGACCGGGGATCTCACGACCACGATGCCGCCAGTCCAGGCCTGCCGGAAGGCCTCCACCAGACCCTGGCCCCAGGCGTCGTCCCGGTAGATGACGCCCACGTTCTCGAAGCCCTGGTCGCGAGTGAGATGCGCCAGCGCCGGCCCTTGGGCGGCGTCAGAGAGGACCGTGCGGAAGAAGAGGTCGCGATCCTCGTTGGTGGTGAGCAGCGGGGAAGAGGCCGAGGAGCTGATCACCAGCACCCCCGCCGGCGCCGAGACCTCCATCACCAGGAGCGCGTGAGCGCTGGAGTTGGGTCCGACAATGGCATGCACGCCCTCATCTTCAATCAGGCGTCGAGCCTCCTCGGCCGGGTTGAAGGTGTCGCCTTCCGCGATTTTCACCGGTTGCCCGAACACGCCGCCGGCCTCGTTGATGTGCTTGATGGCCAGTTTGAAGGAGCGCAGCCGGTCGAGCGCCGTCTCCGTTTGCGCCTCACTGTTCACAATCAGCGCGCCGATGTTGAGGGGCGCCCGCTCTTCGTCGCCGCAGGCCGCGAGGGTCGCGGCACCGACGGCCAAGGCGGCGATCACGACTAGCAGCACGCCCCGCATCGAGCCGCCAGGGATGCGTCTGCTGTCCAGCACGTCCTACCACGCTTCCAGGTTCATCATCACCCTCGCCGCTCGCAGGCAGGCCGCAAGGCTCGGCCCCAGGCCCGGGTCCAGCAACCGATGTGCCAGCTGCACCTGCTGCATCTTCAGGGCGGACATGGGCGCGCCCTCACGGTCGGCCTGTGTATCGTATCGAATCTCCCTGCGCGGGCCGGGGAAGGACGTGCTCGAATAGGGACTACAGCGACTACACCATGGGGCAGGCGTCGCGCAGGTCATGGCGAATCGGTCAGACGCGGCCCGTCAAGGTCATGTTCATGGCCTACAGGAACACCCTTCAGGCCGACGCGCTCAAGCTGGTGGCGCAGAAGCTGCAGTCGTCGCTGGCGGTCGAGGGCGAGCTGCCCGACGACGGCCTCGCCGCCTACGGAGACGACGGCGACGACCTGATGCTGGCCCTGGCCCGCAAGCTGGTCGCCGGCGACGATGAAAACTCGGAGTCAGTCGAATCGATCTTCGCGCAGGCGCAGCAGATCGCTGCCGACGCTGAATCGCTCTTGGTCGATGACTCCTGGCGACCGGTCGAACCGGCACCAGCAGCGCCGTCGATCATCGAGCTGCCAAACCTCGAAGGCGAGCCAGCAGTCGTGGCAATTCCATGCGGCCACCACACGGGAGTCGCGCCGGAGCAGCAGGACCTGTTCTCGTGGGCCGAATTCCTCTCCAACGAGCCGACGCCGACCAAGCGTCGCAGCCGGAAGCAGGCACAGCCCTCGGCTTCACTCTTCGAGTGGGCGCTGGAACAAGAACAGCAGGCTGGCCTCGCCGGCGGTGGATGGGGTCAGGTTGCGGCCCGAGCGGGTCCCCGATCAAGTCGGGGACGGATGACTGTTCGCTGAGGTCGGTGGTCTATGCGGCGCCCGACGTGCGCAGAGGGTGCGCCTCGCGTGTGGCGCACCCTCGTTCGCACTCGTCTGGGCGACTTAGCACTTGACGAGGACGTACTCGCCCTTGCGGTCGTCGTTCTTGTCTATGGCATCACGGCCGTCGTTGTGGTCGACGTATTCATCCACACCGCTGTGCTGACCAACGAGGATGCTGCCCCAGACCCTGATGTCGCTGGTGCCGCCGTCGCAGCCCTGATCGATGACCCTGGAGCCGGACCGGTCCAGGTCATTGGTGGCTTCGGCGTCATACACAACTGCCCAGTTGTTCCATGCGCTGGACCTGGAGTCCGTATCCAGTTGGAGAGTCACGTCGGTCCATACCTTCTTGGCGAGGTGGACCCGCAGCCGGCCGTTCTCCTGTTGCGAATGCACGGTGAAGCTGACGGCGTCATCCTCGACGACCTTGAGGATCGGGTTCGGCTTGGTCGACTCCGTGTCCTTGACCCGGAACTGGTAGTAGCGCTCGGGGTGGGACACGAAGTTGTCGTCGTGGGAGTTGAACGTCAACGGCATCCGCTTCCCGGTCGCATGATTCTTCCACGCGTCGCCTCCGAAACAGTTGTATCCGCCAGGCGTAAAGCATTCGGCGAAATTGTGCGTGTAGAGGTGCCACTCGGACTCTTCGCGGATCGCCAGCGCGCGGTGGCCGACCTCCTGATCCAGATTTTGCCAGGCCGACCATTGGGTGCCGTCGTCATTCGTCGCCGTGCGCACCTGGATCGCGACCCGATTATTGCCGCCCCTCGTGCCGCTGTTCAGGGTCAGTTCGAACTGGTCACCTTCCTTGATCGTGGTGACGTTGCCAATCGGGGTGTCGGTAGTGTTCTGACCGCCCGCAGCCACCAACCAGACATTGGCGATGACTGTGGTGTCAGTCGCCTTCCAGCCGTTCGGATTGGTGGTGGCGCGGTAGATGCCGGTGTCGTCCATTGTGATCGTATTGACCTCGGTGGTGTGCACATCCGGAGCGTCCCAGCCGAACCCGTCCGTCTCGTGCCAGACCAGCTTAACCGTGCCGTTCGAGCCGTCGGAGCCGTCTGACAGCCAGTCCCACGAGACCTCACAGGTGGCCGTCCGATTAGCTGTGTTTCCGCCCGCGTTTGCACCCTTGTTGAAGGCGCAGACGCTGGGCTGCCAGTAGACGGCATGCCCGTGCTCCAGGTACATGCGCGCCGCCGAGGCTCTGCCGCCCTTGCGGATGTCCTCCTCCCGCGGGGCGAGGTAGCCCCTCAGGTGCTCACCCGACAGGGTGATGGTCGCGGTGCCGCTGGTGGCCTCCGTGATGGTGAAGTCGCCGTTGGAGGCGGAGTGGTTGTCACCGTCGCCGGTGCTCATGGTCGTGGTGACGGTGGCGATGCTGTCGCGGAAGTTGATGTTCACCAGGTCGTAGGTGCCGACCACGGAGGTGCCTGAGGCGCCCACGTCGTGGTAGACCAGCTTGGCGCCGTTGAGGGTCGTGCCGGGCATCCCGTCGTCGGCCAGGTTGTATGTGATCCGGGCCCGACGGTAGTTCCTGTCGTTGAACGTCAGGAACGGGTTGGCGCAATTGCCGTCCAACCAGCCCTGGTGGGTGCCATGCGGACTGCTGGTCACGCCCCAGGTGTTCGTGGCCACCCCGGTGGGGATGGTGGCGCCGCCGGTCTGCGGCTCGATGGTGATGTAGCCGCGCATCCGGCAATTGCCGCTGCCGACATCATCCTTGTTGACCCAGACGCGCACCTCGATCGTGCCCGATGTGCCTTCCTTCAGCCTGACATTGGCGACGAAGCTGTCGCCCGGGCCGTTCGGGCTGCTCGGGTGGGGGCTTAAGGTGCCGTTGTAGGAGAGCGCCGACTGCGCAGCGACGCAGAAGGCGCCATCCGACGACAGGCGCGAGCCCGGGTTGCACTGTGCTTCGACGCCGGCGCTGGCGCTGACGCTGTTCGTGCCGTCACTGGCCGTGACGGTCAGCGTGGCACTCCCGCTGCTGGTCTGCGTGATCGAGATGAGCTCGTCCCACTGGCTAATCGTGGCGATCGGGTTGTCGAGCGTCACCGTGAAGGTCAGCTCGGCATCCGTCTCGTGGCCGAAGTAATCGGTCAGCGTGAGCTGCGTCGGCGAGAGGCTGGTGGACAGGTTGATCGACGTGGGCAACGGCTGGTCCAGCGTCGGCACCGGCGCTGGCGGCGGCCCGTTATGGAAGATCCAATCCAGCGCCGGCGCAATCTCGTCCCAGATGTCGGTCGAGCGGTGCGCGGCCAGGCTGCGCGCCTTCGAGGCGGACAGCGGCTCAATCGACTGCTTCGCGACGTCCTGCCCGAGCGCGAGCAGGACCGAGTCGTACAGGTCGGTGTGCGATGAGAACTGGCCGAACAGCTCGTGGTTGCGTTCCGCCAACACCTTGGCGACCAGGTCCTGGTAAGGCGCCCAGAACTCGGTGTAGGTCGGGGTCGCGCCCGAACCCGGCGCGTCATCGTCCGAAACGACGACCGTCGCTGCGCCCTGCGTCGCCGAGACGCTGAAGCGCGGGTTGTCGCGCAGGTCCGGCTGCAGCGTCAGGGTCAGAGAGCCATCGGGCTCGTCGCGGTCGTCGTCCAGCGTGGACACGGTGATCGTGTTGCTGCCCGACGTCCCAATCACCTCCACGACCTGCCCGTCGCCGGAGGTGAAGCGGCCGTCCTGGGTCACCATGGCGACGAAGGTGATGGCGATGGTGCCGGTCGGCGCGGGGTTGGCCGTCACGGTGAAGGTGGCGGCGCCGCCCTCGGTGACCGCGGAGCCGGCCACGACACTGAGCACCGGCGGGGCGTTCGGATCGGATGGAGTCGTGGTGTCGGTGTCTGGCGTGGTGTCAGTATCCGTGTCGGTGTCGGTGTCGGTATCCGTGTCGGTGTCGGTATCCGTATCCGTGTCTGTGTCTGGCGTGGTGTCCTGCTCGACGTCGCAGTTGGCGGCGGCGCTGAGCGTGCGTGCCGCGCGATCCCAGCGCGTGTTGCCCAGCCAGTTGGCGACGCTCTGCGCCTGTTCGGGGGTCATCGCGGTGACGCCAGTGCCGGTGTCCTCTCCGAGCGCCTCAAGCACGCGGTTCCAGCGCTTGATCCCGGCCGTGGCCTTGCCCGGATCCAGGGCGTCGCGCCAACCCGTGACCTCGGCCACGGTGACGGCGTCGGCTGGCAGGTTGCAAGTCGTGGATGTCTCCTGCTCTTCTGGTGTGGGAGTTGGTGTGGGAGTTGGTGTGGGCAGCGGATCGTCATCGTCCGACACGGCAGCCGTCGCCGCGCCCGCGCTCGATGAGACGGTGTAACCGCTGCCACTCGCGAGCGTCGCGGTGACCGAGCCGTCGGGTTCGTCGGTCGCGTCGCCGCTCGTGCTGATCGTGAAGGACTTGGAGCCACTCGTGGGGATGGTGACGCTCTGCGAGCCGGTCGCGACGCCAAAGGCGCCGGTCGCCGAGACTGTGACGCTGACCAGCATCGCGGCATGCGGCGTCGGACTGGCGGTGACGGTGAAACTGGCGTCGCTGCCCTCAGTCACATCGCCGTCGGAGGCGATGCTCAGTTCGGGCACATCGTCGTCGGAGACGGCAGCCGTGGCCGCGCCCGCGCTCGATGAGACGGTGTAGCCCGTGCCGCTCGCGAGGGTCGCCGTGACCGAGCCGTCGGCCTCGTCCACGCTGTCATTGGTCGTGCTGATCGTGAAGGACTTGGAGCCACTCGTGGGGATGGTGACGCTCTGCGAGCCGGTCGCGACGCCAAAGGCGCCGGTCGCCGAGACCGTGACGCTGACCAGCATCGCGGCATGCGGCGTCGGACTGGCGCTGACGGTGAAGCTGGCGTCGCTGCCCTCAGCGACGTTGCCGCCTGAGGCGATGCTCAGTTCGGGCACATCATTGTCCGAGACGGCAGCCGTGGCCGCGCCCGCGCTCGATGAGACGGTGTAGCCCGTGCCCGTGCCGAGCGTCGCGGTGACCGAGCCGTCGGCCTCGTCCACGCTGTCATCCGTGGTCGGAACGGCAAGGGTCGCGCTGCCCGAGGTCGAGATGCTGACCGTCTGTGAACCGGTCGAGGCGAAGTCGCCGCTCTGCGAGACGGTCACGCTGACGCTCAGCGCCGCCGCAGGCGCGGGCGTCGCGGTCACGGTGAAGCTGGCGTCCGTGCCTTCGCTGACGTCGCCGTCTGAGGCGACGCTGATCTCAGGTGTCGTCGGAGGCGGCGGCGGAGGCGGTGGCGGCTCAATCTGCTGCTCAGCGGCCTCTTCGATGCACTCGAGTGCCTCGCGGATGGGCTTCCAGCCCCACCAGCGCGTTTCGCGGACTTGCGCGTCCGCAGCCGTCATCGCCGTCAGGTTCGCGTCCTCCACGTCGCCAAAGGCGATCAGGACGCGCTTCCAGTTCTCGCCGTAGCCCGGCGATCGGTGCTTGTTGACGTCGTAGTAGTGCTGAACTTTCGTGAGCAGGGCGTCGCTGACGCAGCTCGATGCACCCTGGGCGCTGGCGGGGTTCGAGGATGAGCTGCCAAATGTCAGGACCGTCGCGATGATCGCCAGCATCGCCAGACCGAGCAGCGGCGCCCGCAGTCTCGCCCGGGTCATCGGACCACGCTTCGAACTCGCGCGCCTGCGAGAATCGTGGGGGGGGGGGGGGGTAGCGTCGTGTCGGTCGGGCATGGCGGCTTCCATTCACCAGCTGATCGCGAGACTGCATCGGCAGTAGCTACCGAGCGTAGCAGAATCGCGAAGGTCCGCCGACCGACCTCGGAGTCCGGGTCAAGCCCCAATCTCCGTTATCGAGAGCGCTTATGGCATCAGTTAAGCCGCGCGTAACACACGTTACCAAATCAGTCGCAAGCTAAGCTGGCACCCCAAATCCGGCGACCGCCCCCAAGTCCACCTGAGACCGTCTTTTTTTTTCGCGCCCACCACCCCAGACGCAGCCCGCGCCCCCTCTCCAACCGGCCCAACCTCAAGCACCGCCCTGCCAGCGAAATTGCTTAACTGTTACGTGTCGCCACGCTTGTCGACATACTCAGGCGTCACGGTAACTGTTAACGTCACCGGCTCCGATGCGTCATGCTGGATCGTCGCCGAAGTACCCGTCACGCTGGGCAAAGTGCCAGCGCTCGCGGTCAGCGAGTCGCTGCTCTCAGCCGACCATGACACCTCATACAAGGTGGCGTGCTCCACTGCGTCCCAGGTGACCGTTGCGCTGGCATCGTCCGCCGCCGTCTAGCTGCTTCGGGGACTCAGCGAACTGTGTGTGTATGGGGGGGGGGGGGGGGCAGAGTTGGCAGGTGCAGCCACGCGCCCAGCGACGCGTCGCAACCAGCCAAGTCGTCCGCGCGTCATGTGCATCTCAGCCAGCACTTCTCGTCAGTGTGCGCTCAGCATGGCCACGCATCGGCGGACATGTCGCGAGTCGGCGGGCACACCCTACAGAAGGCCCAGGCACTCATCACTACGGCGTCATCTATTGGACAACACGGCGCATGCGTGGCTTGATCGCGTCTGGGTATCAAACCCTGATTTCGTCGCTCCCTAAAGCGGCCAGGCGAAGGCCAGTCCAACTTGAGATGGGTCAGACTCCGACGCCGATTGGGAAGCAGGGTTGCTCAGAATTATGGACATATGCGCGCTACGGCGCAAAGTGTTGGGCGTGGGCCCAAGTCAGCGCTGTGTAGATCGCGAGATGATGTTCCTGCGGGACACGGTGTGGCGTTACCTGGCAGCACAGGTGCCCGAGCGGCAACAGCGTCGCCGTTCGAGTCCAGCGCGGGAGCCAATCCAACCTTAGCCGAAGCGGAACCTGGCCAATCGCTCGGTTGTGAACAACAAATCGATCAGTCAGCGAAGAAATGCAGAGTGAGCCCCCAACGCTGGCCTGTGTCATCTGACCAGGACCGAAGAAATCAACCGTTGACCTACACTGCCAGGAGACCCAGTGAGGTGCCTCATGATCGCTCAGCCTGCCTCAGAAGCGCAAGCGGGTGTCCAAGTGCTCCAGCTTGTGGCTGTTGATTTGCTTCGCCTCGATGCCAGGAATCCACGGATTCAGCAGGTGGGCAAGGGCTTGGACCAACGACAAATCCTCGAACTCCTCTGGCGTGAGTACTCAGTCGATGAAGTGGCACTATCGATAGCTCAGAACGGATTCTTTTCGCACGAGCCGCTGTTTGTCGCCGAGGAGAATGGCCAACTCGTTGTCGTGGAGGGGAATCGAAGGTTGGCCGCAGTCCTCATTCTTCTGGACCAAGCTCTGCGAGAGGACCTTCGCGCGACAAACATCCCGGAAATCTCGGAGAATCTCGCCAACGAACTTGCAGAGCTTCCCGTGATTCACTGCCAGCGGCGCGACATATGGCAGTATGTCGGCTTCAAGCACGTCAACGGGCCGCAGGTTTGGAATTCGCTCGCCAAAGCCGAATACATCGCTTGGGTCAAGAACGATCTCGGCACGGAACTCGCCGAGATCGCGAGCACCATTGGAGACACCCACTCAACGGTGGCTCGGCTGTACAGGGCGTACATGGCGCTGAAGCAGGCCGAGGACGCAGGCGTCTACAACCGCGAGCAGCGAACCAAGAGGCACTTCTCTTTCTCTCACCTCTACACGGGGCTCGATTACCAGGGGATCCGAGAGTTCACTCGAATCGACGACTTCGACTCTCCAACGGAAGAGCCCATTCCGCAAGACAGGCTGGAGAAGTTCGGCGAGCTCTGTGTTTGGCTCTGGGGAGACAAAGCGCGAGGCGAGCAAGCCCTGATCAAGAGCCAGAATCCAGACCTCCGGCAATTGGACGAGACTCTGAAGTATGAGGAGGGCATCACAGCCCTACGCGCCGGCTATGGACTCCAGCGCTCACTCGACATTGCGCGCGGAGATACTGCTCTGTTCAGGGAAGCCCTGTTGATGGCCAAACAATCGCTTCAAGATGCTCGCGCGAAGGTTGTGACCGGATACTCCGGTGAGGCTGACCTTTCCCGGGAGATTGATGAAATCGTTACCCTAGCGGACGCCCTCTATGAGGACATGAGCCAGGTTACCGTGGAGCGGCGGAAGCGTCGGCGGGCAGCGCGGAACGAGTAGCCAAAAGTGCAAGCACTTCCAGTACCGCCCGCCTCTGCGGATCAGAACGAACACGCCGATTGGCTTGAGTTGGCTGCCTTGTTCGCTGCTGATGGGAGCAGTTCAAAGCAGGAACTGATTGCAGCTGTTCGCCGTGGAGGATCCGTGGATGCCCTTTATGACGCGGAAGATTCTGATGACTTAGATGAACTCGTCACACGAGAGAACGATGAACTTGAGTGTCTTGCTGATGCGGCGATCGAACGACTTGTGTTCCGGGAGGAGTACCTGGGTGAGGCCTACCCCTTCGTTGTCAATGGTGCTGTGAAAGCCAAACCTGATGCTGAGGAGTCTATCTACGCCTTCCTTGCGACAATAACCATGTTCGGCTGGCGCAATGAGTATGCTCCAGAACCTGCCGCGTCTCTCTTTGAGCTTGTCAGTGCAGCATCTCTTGTCAGTTATCTGGGAGGTCCCAAGACCGCCCGCTCTTACCATTTCGGCTTCCCGCGTCCCAACGGACCAGGTTCGTTTCACGACGCCGTCGAAGAATTGTGTCAAAACATGGGAGAAGGGGCGGGCTGCAAGATTCCGAGCGCGGAAACGGCGCACGTAAAGGATGCGAAGCTCGATGTGGTTGGCTGGATTCCCTTCGGTGATGGTCGCATCAACCAGTTGAGCGTTTTCGGACAATGCGCCACCGGCACGAACTGGCGTGACAAGATCACTGAGCTGCTGCCCGTCGATTTCTGCAAGCAATGGCTGGTGGACCAACCTGCGGTGAATCCATCCCTGGCTTTCTTCGTGCCCCGACATATCGACGAACGACATTGGCGCCGGGCTGCATGTGGCGAGTATCGAATCTTGTTCGACCGGCTCAGGATCGTCCACCTACTAGACGACATTGATCAGGACCTCGCCAATCGGTGTGCCCAATGGACAGAATCCACCATCCGTTAGCGCCTAAAGGGTGATAGCCTGCCTCCACAGACTCTTTGGTTGCCCGTACACGGTGGGATCATTTGCGATGACCGTTGCGAGTCCGCTCCGATACCCCGGCGGCAAAGCAGCGATGACCAACCTGCTGCGCAGCATCAGAGACCTCAATTCGCTCAACGGCCATGCCGTCGCCGAACCGTTCGCCGGAGGGGCTGGCGCGTCTCTCTCCCTCCTTTATCTCCGTGAGACCCACGAAGTTCACATCAACGACCTCGACCCAGCAGTGTGCGACTTCTGGCACTCAGCTGTCCACGACAGCAGCGGGATGATCGCCCATTTGGACGAGGCTCCTGTATCGGTCGACGAGTGGAAGCGCTGGCGGGATGTGTACCGCAACGGAAATGACTCTCGGCTCAAACGAGGATTCGCGGCGTTCTATCTGAATCGCTGCAATCGCTCTGGAATCATCAAGGGCGGAGGCGTCATTGGGGGCCACGAACAACGCGGCCGTTGGAAGATCGACGCCCGATTCAACAAAGACACCCTTCGAGCACGGCTTGAGCGGTTGGCAGAGGAACGAGATCGGATTTTTGTAACAGGCCTGGATGGCATCGACTTCATCACCTCCATGGAAGCTGAATCGACGTTTTTTTTCGTCGATCCTCCATATTTCAAGAAAGGTCCATTGCTGTATCTGAACGGACTCAACTCCGAGTACCACAGTCAACTGGCTGACAAGCTGAAAGGCATGTCCGAGGCGGCATGGGTCTTGACATACGACGACTGCGCTGAGATACGCGACCTGTACGGCGACTGGGCGAGCTTGCACCCATTCTCATTGCGCTATTCGGCAAGAGAACGTCGACAAGGACAGGAGCTGTTGATCACCCCCAAGTGGTTGCAACTCCCCGAGACCCAGAGTTCTCGGCTTCTCTCATGGAAGAAATCACCCATCCAAGCCGAGGCGCTATCGGCACAATTGGGACAGTCGCAATCCGCTGATTCCTGATTCCTGTCCTGAGTGTTTGACTGCCCAGCCGACTTCACCTGCTGTGCTTCATGCACACCGGAGTCTGACCGGGCATTGCGCAACGCTTTCCCCTGTAAGACATCGTCCATGACTCATCGCATGTTGAAGCGCTGCCCACTCGTCTTTGTGCGCCGACCACTGGCGAGTGCCTGCGCCTAGCCTCCGCCGCCTGGGCGGGTTGACTTGCCGCCGTGTACGGATGGCTCTTCGCACCACTGCAGTCGCAGCGCCGCGAGCGGCCCCAAGATCGACTCCGGGAGGCCGAGTAGGTCACACAGAACAGCGCGGTCCAGGTCTTGGCGCGTCTTGTCCCGATAGGCCTCATTGGCTGGCAGAAAGTCGAGCTCTGCGAACTCGGCGAACAGACACTCCACCTTCTCAAGTTGCTCCTCATCGAGAGTTCGCACGTCGAGGGCCGTAAGGCGCGGTAGCTGTGAGATGGTGAGACGCGCGCGACCTTGATGTTGGCGTGCGGCTATCCACCAGAAACAGATAAGGCCAGGCGTGGTGTTCGCCCAAAGCGCAAGCGCATTCTCCCGACGTTGATCGCCGGTGACTTGGAAATTGGGCCAGGCTGTACCGCCGATCGAGGGCTCGGGAGTGAGGCAGGCTGCGAGGCTTTGCGAATTGAGTTGAAAGTCTCGATTGAAATGAAGTCGCGTTGCAGTGGCCCACACCCTTGCAGCCTTGTCTTTCATCCCCTTACGCACCTCGCTGCGACTGTCAGGTCCCACGACTAGTCGCCGCTCGCGATCGGCGTCATGGTTCCAGAGCGACGGATAACGCTCGCCTGGCCTGAATGGTCGCTCTATCCGGAACGGTCCTTGAGGCTTTACGGCACTGCGACCTCCAGAGCCAGCGATATCCAAGTCGTGATAGCCGCGCCTGCCGATGCTAGTGAGTGTTGCCAATGGGAGATCGATGGCTTCAGCTAGGCCGGGTAGTCTCAGCGAGCCCATGCGCATGCTGGCCGCTGCTGCACCGAGATACGGTTCACTAAGGGCCGCACACCCACCGTCGGCAAGCGTGGCCCGGACGAACGACCCAATCTCCTCATCACCTGCACGAATGAAGCCGCTAGGAGCGTTCGGAAGATCCGCAATTGCGCGTGAGAAGCCTTCAGCCTCGATCGTGTTGCGAGGTCGGCGCAATAGGTTCACGAAAAGCGCAGGCGCGCCACTGGGATCCGCTTCAATCCGCTGGTCTCGCCTTTGAGCAAGAACCATTGCCTCGGCCATACCTGTGTCGTCGGAGAAGGCGCGGTCTTCGGAGCCAGTTGCCGCGATGGCGATCACAGTTACACCGTGATAGCAGTTTGCGAGCTGCGACCCACGATCCTCCGCTGGCCACAGTCAGAGGAAGCACCAACGCAAGGACGCCTCCTGACTTGATCTTTTGGTGTGCAAGGTCAATGAAGTTGGACGAAAGCCCAGCATGCCCATGCCCTGCCGGATCGGACAGATTGCCGCGAGCCTTCTTCAGAGCTGCAGCCATGTCTCTCTGATCTGTTTCACTCGCGCCGAAGCCAGCGAACGATGGCACCGGAATGTTGGCTCGGCCACCCTCGTGGTTGGTTGGCCGCGCGAAGGGCGGATTCATGATGGCGAGGTCGAGCGACGCTGGTGGAAGTGAAACAACGTTTCCTCCCTTGCCTTTCGCGTGCTCGCTCTGGCCCGTTGCAAACAAGGCGGGTTTTTCCGTTTCGCTGATCAGGTCTAGGGAGCCGATGGCGACGCCACCGCCGTCTACTCGGCCATACTGCATCGTGTGAATGCGCGTTCGCTCGTAGGGCTGGGCAGGCTGCGCACTGGAGAGCATTGAGGCAGTGAGGTGCGCGGCGGCCGGCATGATGTCTGCGCCAATCAGCGAATGCTCCATCATCGGGCGATGGTGGTCACGGTCGTCGCCGCCTGCACGTCGCCTGCGCATCGCGGCGGCGTGATAGGCCGCCGAAAGAAGCGCGCCCGTCCCGCACGCCAGGTCGCCGATTCGCAGCGATTCCACTGATTCGGCGTCGCTCCAATTGGTGTCCAGTCTCGCGACGGCAAGTTCGGCGAGGAGGGCGGCGGATGCAGGACGCGTGTAGTAGGTAGCCAGGAATTTCCGGTCGGCGATCAGCCGACCGAACATCTGGCCTGACAGGTCCTGAGTAGTGGTAACACCGAGCCGTGCGAGTTCGTCCGCTGCGGCGCGCAGATTCCCGATCAGACCTCTGGCTTCGGCCTCCGGAATGCAGTTAAGCAGTTCATGCGCGACATCGAATATCGGCCAGTAGTTGATAGCAAGGATTCGTTCCCACGCGGCCAAGGTCCGCTCTTTATCGATCGTGCCGCCCTGCCCTAGTTCGTCCAAGGAAGGAACGGACTCGTGAGCCTTCGCTACACCTTCGTGCACGGTGAGGGCGTTAGCGATGATCGTGACGGCCATCCGCGTCGTCTGTTCCCCATCCTCTTGCCGCAGCACTTCCGCCATGTCACCGAGCGCGGAGACGCCTGGTCGGTCGAGGTTATCGCGCAGGGTCCCTGTGGCGTTCCTCACGCTGTTCTCCAGCACCACCAACCCGCGAGCGATCATGCGTTCGGAGACAGCGGCGCGCTCGATCAGGTCGGCTATCACAGTCGTGTCACCCCGCAGCCAACCGTGTGAGGGCCAACGGGTGGCACCTCGTTCGTCCTCAGGGAGGGAGATTAGGCAGTACGCAAACGAGATGTCCCCGATCCGTTCGGCCAACGCTGACTGGTCGCTGCGCATTTCGTCAGGGACGACAAGCGCGATTGCCTGCTCGACCTCGGCGAAAGCGCCGGCGTCCTCGACAGCGGCTCGTAAGGCGTGACGTGCAAGAGCTTCAGCAGCGTCAGCGTCGACTTCGACAGCCGCGATGACGGGCGCGCCTCCTGGATGTCGAATGACAATTCCTGCGCCCTCGTAATCTCCGGTCTCGGGTTCAATGCGGTCGATCCGATCACCCCAGCGAGGATGTAGGCCGCGCAGAGTATTGGCGAGTTCTTCGCTGACTGCGACAGCGAGCGGTGGCACAAGGGCGAGCGGCCCTGAGTCTGGTGGGGTTTCGGTCCGCCTACGGAAGTGCTCGCCGAAACGCCCATAGGGGGTCTCATGGTCGAGCGCCTCGCGCACGCGGGCGGCGGCATCGGCAACCGTGAGTCCCGCTTCTTCCTCAAGACGGAATCGCATGAGGCGCAAGCGGTCCAGGAGCGCCAAGTTGCTCAGGCCGCGCCGTGCCCAGTGCTCACGGCACAGAGGACGAGCGCCCGTCTCGCGCTTCACCCACTGCCAGACCTGAGCCTGGCGGCGGATGTCGGTGAAGACAATGGCGCGCTCCAGCGGCAGGTCGGCCGAGCCTTCGATCTTCCGGCGCACGGAGTACCGGGGGATTGCGCCAGAGGGATCCGGCGAACATTCATAGATGGCGAATCCAGCCTTCTCCGCGACAGGGCCCAGCTCGTACTCATCTTCGTCAAAGGTCACTTTGAGAGATGCCGCACCAGGGTGGTTCCATCCGAGATGCTCGATTAGAAGCGTCTTGTAGTGTCCGTCTTCCAGCAGTTCACGCAGTACCTCTGTGGTGGACATCAAGTGTTTCCTTCTGAGGACTGGAAAAGGCCGAGTGAGCAGATGATACGGGGGTCTCGGCGCTCCGGACCTTCGTCGGGTACACAGAGCTCATCCTTGGTGTGTAAGTCGGTGACGAGCTCCGCGAGCGCGGCGTCGCTGATTTCACTGCGAATCTGACGGTTGATGCTGTTGGTCGCCGTTTGGCGCAGGGGCCGATGGTAGATCGCCTCGACGGCTGCGCGCAGCGGCGCCTCGTCAAATTGACCAGCGAGTTTGCCAAGGTGGTCGCGAAGGCGAAGGTAGGCTCTGTGGCGGGCACTGGATGGGCGTCCGAGATGGCCCATCGTCTTCTGTTCGCGCTGCACGATGGCGCGCACACCTGCGGCAACGAGCTCGTGATGGTTGGCACGCCGTCGAGTCGCTGGTGTGTCCGGTCCACACTCGGCGGCGGCAAGTATCTCGAACTGCGAGCTACTTCTGACCGAGCCATCAGCCTGCACACGAGTCAACATGTCAGAGCCTTGAGGTGTGCGCACGAACACCAGCACTCCCTCGGCTCCAGCGTCGGCGTCTGACGGTTCGCGTGAGGAGTAGGACACGTCGGAGAGGCTGGCGACGGCTTGCTCGATCATTGGGTCCGCGTCAATGGCGTCCTTCCAGATCTGATAGGCGTGTGAGGCCAGGTCAACTTCGCTGTCGGGCTCGTCGTCGAGGATGCCGGCACGTTCGTTGTACAGGTCATCCAGGATGGCGGTAGCGCTTTCCTCTTCGAAGAATGCCTCGTCGGCCCCAACCACCTCGGCATTCTGGCGTAAGCGGGTGAGGATGCGCTTGCGAAGCTCAATGATGTTCTCAACGCCGTCAGCTGGCAAGAAGGAGTAGCAGAGGATCTCGGCGGACTTCTGGCCAATGCGGTCGACCCGTCCGGCGCGCTGGATGAGGCGGATGATGGCCCAGGGCAGGTCGTAGTTGACAACAATGGAGCAGTCCTGAAGGTTCTGCCCCTCGGACAAGACATCGGTAGCGAGCAGCACGCGGATCTCGTCGTTGCTGCTGACCTCGTCCTTCGCCCCGTTACTGATGGGACTGAAACGGCGTGCGAGCGCGGAGGGATCTCCTGAGTCGCCCGTCACGGCAGCAATCGCGAGACCGTCTCCGCCCTCCAACTTTGGCAGCTCACGCTCCAAGTAGCGGATCGTATCGGCGAACTGTGAGAACACGAGGATCTTACGGTCGGGGTGGGCAGTAGTGACCAGATCGCGGAGTGCCAGAAGCTTCGCGTCGCGCTCCGGTCGCCACGGCCCGTGCTCGTGCAGCAGAGCGAGAATCGCATCGGAGTCCGCTTGGAGATCCGCGGTCAACTTGTCGGAAAAGAGACGGGCAGGCAGCCAGTTGAAGCGTGTGCGGTAACGGTCTTGATAAACGCCATAGACCTCGGCTGCCGCCTTTCGCAATGCATCCTTGTCGCGGAGGCCCTCAGCAGCGGGTTCCGCCTCGTCTCTGGTGGGCGCGTCGCTATCCTCATCCGGATTAGGCTCATCGGCGTCCGTGAACCCGGAATCGAGCAGAGCAGCGTCCTGCGGGCCAATAGGGAGCGGTAGGCCTTCGCGCAGGGCGTGGAGGAAGACTTGGTTGCGAAGCGCGTGACGCTCGAGGGTGACCAGGAACGCTTCGCCGCTGCTTTCCAGGCGCTTGAAGAGGTTGGTCTTGCAGAATCCCATGAGCCGCTTGCCAGCCCGCGAGAGGTCATCGAGCTGCCGCTGTTCGTTGTCCGAAGGCTGTGGGTCGGGATTAGGGGCACGGTACTGGTTGAGCCCTAGACCATAGCGCGGCAGTCGCAGGTTTCCGATCGTCTCCTCCACGGGCTTGGCGAACATACGGGCGTAGGCGTCTTCCGGGTCGTTTGGATCAGCCTGGAATGGAACGCGTTTCGGCAAGCGCTCCGGGAAGTACGAGGGTTCGCCGCTGTCAAGAGTGAGGAAACGGCGACCCGTCGCCGACTCGATTTCGGCGTAGTGGCGTTGGATGAAGCTGCGCGTGCGACGCACGAGGTAGAGTCGCATCAGGTTGCGCCAGTCGTTCGGTTCCTCGCTGTGGTCAAACGCGGCGAGCGTGCCAGGTGCGGCCTGATGTTTGCGGGCGAACTCCGCCTCTCCGATGGAGGCGATGTAATGGTCAGGCCGGATGCCGATTTCCTGCTCGTCGTCGAGGAACAGCCGAAGCTGGCTGGAGAGGTCGAGGTAGGTTTTGTTGTAAGGGGTCGCAGACAGCAAGATGCACTTGCTGTCGTTCTCGTGGATGTAGTCCCGAATAGCGTGGAAACGCTTGCTCTCGCGATTGCGGAGGTTGTGGCTCTCGTCGACGATCACGAGCCGGTAGCGGCGAAGCGTCGGCAGCTCGGTGATTGCTCGTGTGATCGAGAGCACCTTCGCGTGCAGGCGATACTCGGCAGCGTAGTCCTCCCACATCCGCACGAG
The DNA here is from genome assembly GCA_964291525.2 of Dehalococcoidia bacterium. Lineage (GTDB taxonomy): Bacteria > Chloroflexota > Dehalococcoidia > Bin125 > Bin125 > Bin125. The sequence continues at coordinate 343,477 of OZ219765.1, forward strand.
GTTACGCGGACACAGAATGAGTGTCTCGAGTTTCTGGTCGTCCTCAAAGATGCGGGCGACCGCGGTGGCCATGAGCGTTTTGCCGAGACCAACAACGTCGCCGATGAGCACGCCGCCGCGCTGGTTAAGGTAGCGCGCGGCGATCTTCACCGCTGCCTCCTGGTAGGGCAACAAGCGATCGCCGAAGACTGAAGGGATGTGGAACTCGTCGAGCCCAGCCCGCGCTTCGTTCGATAGGTGCCAAGCCATCTTCAGGTAGATGTGGTAGGGCGGTACGGGCGTCTCACGCGCCCAGCTCGCATCAATGATGTCCGCCAGTTCATCGGTCACATCCATACAGAATGCGTCGTTCCAACGGTCATTGAACCAGGCCTGGAGCTTGGATGCAGCGTCCTGTTCGAGCACATCGATGTTGAGTTCGCCCTGACCAGCGAGCCCGGAGAATGTGAGATTGCTGCTTCCGACGTAGCCGACGAGGGGCACGATCGGATCGTCACGCCCCATCAGGTAGAGCTTGGCGTGCAGGGGGTGTCGCAAGAAGAGTTTGACCACGACCTTGCGCGCACGCAATTGAGAAGCGAGCCGGCGAAGCGTCCGCTCGTCCTCGTCGGTAGGCGCGCCGGCCACCAGCTGATCATGCATCAGCTGGGCTAGTTCTGAATGCAGGCGGCTGGCGATAGCGTTGTCGATGCCTGATGCATCGCCCGGCAGGTTCAGCGACTTGCGAAGTGCGTCACGCAGCTCTTCGTCGGGCCTGGGCTGCATCCCGATGAGGACGCGACACAGGCCCTCGCCGTCGCCCCAGCGGTCGATGTGTGGGGCGATGTCCCGCCAACCCCGGAGATTGAAGTAACCGACGCAGAAGTCAGCTCGCGAGGCCGCATTGAGCGTTTCGCGTAGCGCAGGGAGTAATCGAGTACCCGGCGTGAGGTTGTCGTAGATGTCTGGCAATCGACCACCTTGCCTTGCCGTTCTGCGCCAGCGACGCTCTCCATTAGACCTAGCTTACGCATCGACCTATGCACGGCATAGAACGGGCCTCACGCGTGGCGGCTCACGTGCCGCCAGAACACGCAGACGGAAGATCGAATCGGCACAAAACCTCTATAGGCCGACGGCCCATTCGAAAGTTCGCAGTTCGGTAGCGTTTCGCCCACCAAATGAAGACTCCCGCCACGGCGGGAGTTTCTTTTGTAAGAGCTGGCAGCACGGAGTTCCCTGCGCGTTCAACTCCTGTCAACTGCTGGTCCTGAACACGGCGGCGCCGAGCACCACTGCAAGTGCCAGAGCGGCGATCAGACATCCGGCGGGCTGACGTCGATTCCTAGCTAACCGGAAGCGATTGCGATAGATGGAGCGTACATCTGGTGAGGCTCGGGTGTACTTCGTCTCCTGAGTGAATAGCTCTTGCCCAATAGGAGGGTCTGGGATCCCACCGTCTGGGGGCAGCAGTCGCCAATATCGCTCGCGGAACTCTGCATCGGTCTGAATCCCCTTGCGCAGGTTGCAGGAGGCGCAGAGGAGTTGCAGGTTGGCTTGCTCGTTTCCGCCGTTTCTGCTGACTGGCCACTTGTGGTCAATCTCCAGATAGCGATTACTCATGCGCCGGCCGCAATATCGGCATCGACCGCGCTGTTGAATGAACAGCGCGTTCTTGACCCGCGGAGGGAAGATGATTCGCCCTCGCGCGGGGATGTCACCATCTTCGCGCGGAGACATCTAGCGATCGCACTTCACGAGAGAGAGTCGCAGACGGTATCTCGCCTGCAGGCGGGTCGCAGCTAGGCGAACTGGTCCTGGCCAGGCGCGATCATTTCCATGATCTTGTCAGGCTTGTCGACGTGCTCTCGGAACGGGTAGGGGTGGTCGTAGCCCAGAATATTGTGCAACTCGGGGTAGCGTTCCAGCCGCTCAGGCGAGACCGCTCCATCGTCCCACATGTTGAGTCTCTGCATGTAGGACCGGATCCAGACGAGGACCATAGTGACGCGCAGGCCGGTGCTCTGGCGGTTCATCGCGCCGTGCCAGGTGTTGCCGCCCCAGACAGCAAGCGAGCCGGCCTTAGCCTCGATCGGAACGGGCTCGTACAGCCGTTCCTCGTCCTCCCACTCCCAGAAATTGGTCTCGTGCGGAGCAGGCGCGCGGCCCCAGCGATGCGAGCCTGGCACGAACACGGTTGGGCCATCGTCGCGCGAGGCGTAGTCAGTCAGCACCCAACTTGTATTGACCAGATGGGTGTAGGCAGCCTGGGGAGGCGGCACGCCGTGAGTGTCATTGTGGATCGCGAGGTAATTCTTCTCGTGCGGCGGCTTGATGATCGAGGATGTGCCGCCAAGGATGGCGCTCTGTCCGCAGTGCCAACGAGCCATCGCGAGCACGACCGGGTTGAGCACCGCTTCGGTGATCACGTCGTCCTCATCAACCAGCTGCCAGGCGCGCTCGTTCGGGGCTGGCAGATCGGCTGTCTGCCAGTCGTCGATCTCAACGTCGTGGCGGCGCTGGTAGGTGTTGAGGATCGCGTCACGCAAGCGCTCGGCGAAGCCTGGTGAAGTGCCTAACTTCTCAGGTGGGATGACGGTAAACCCGTAGGCGTCCAGTTCGACGATGTGCCGAGCCAGATCATGCTCCATGATCGTCTTGACCAGCGGGTCGGCGTGCGGGGATTTCCCCAATTCGGCAATATTCATCTCTGCTCCAGTCGGTAGGTGGCGAACGGACGCTGCGAGTCCGGGCCGAACGCGCACAGTCTAGGACGAGCAACGTCAGTCTGCTTACGGCGCGTTGGCTTCAGCGACATTCGCGAATGATCTGGTCCCCGCTGGCGACGTTGCGCAAGGTCTACTCCAGGCTGACATTGCGAAGAACGACCTGACAGGCGAGATTTCCGATCTGGAAACCCAGGGCTACCCGGTCATTCCGCTGGACAAGTCGGCGCCGGTAAATCAGTTGGAGAGCATTCTCTCGGCCATCTTGTCAATCGTGTAGGAGGACAAGGGAGATGGACGCCAGGATCCAGACAAGACACCGCAGCACCAGTTGCTGAGGGAGCAGTTGGTCAGTGAAGAGCTAACCTCTCGGACGCAATGGACTTCTCAGGACTTCCCGATCCCAGCGACGGCGGGTACCCCCAATGGATCTTAGTGGGAGTAGGCCTATCTGCAGACCGGTTCAAACGCGTAGCGCTGGGCGCTGAGATAGCTCAGCGCCGCCTCCAACGCCTGGATCGTCTGGCCGCGGTCGCCGCCGCCGTCGTGCAGGACGAGGATGGCATTCGGTCTGGCGGCGGAGATGATGTTTGCCGTGATGACAGCCGCCCCCGGGCGTCTCCAATCGGCGGTTTCGCCCGTGTTCAGAACCATCCTCAAGCCAATGCTCGCCGCCTGTCTGACTGTCTCTTCATTGAAGCGGTAGTTCGGCGGGCGGAAGCAGGGCGTGGCGTGCTCACCGAGTGCGTGCTGCGTACGAGTCAGCGTCGCCAGCACCTCGGCCTCCGACAGGCGCAGCAGGTCGTCATGGGCCCAGGTGTGATTGCCCAGCGTGTGTCCTTCACTGATGATTCGCTCGATCACTTCGGGAAATGCAACCACACTGCGGCCCACGACGAAGAACGTGGCTCGTGCATCATGCTGCCTGAGAATGTCGAGAATGATGGGTGTGTTCACCCGGCTTGGGCCATCGTCGAACGTCAGATGCACCGTCGCCGGAGGAATGGTGAGACTCGGCGAGCCGGAGAGGCGAAGCAGTTCCAGACATTCCGAGTCGCCGCCAACGCAGCCTGTCGCCGGATTGAGTGTCAAGAGCAGGTCATCACTCGACTCGGGAACCACCAGGGCTTCCCACAGATCGCTTCGTCCGTCGACTCGGTGCACTCGTTCGACTGTGCCCCTGCCCACGTTGAGTGCCTGGTCCCTGAACGTCCGGGCGCTCATCGACATCGGCTCGCTGAGTGCAATCCGGACGGCAACGTAGTCCAGACCGCTGTGGTGCTCTGGTGCGCCGAGGAACACAGGAGTAATCGGTGCACCGGCGACTGTCACTGTTGGCTGGTTTGACAATGGGACCCGGTGTTGTGTGCAGATGGCGCCGTCGCTGGTACAACCTGCGGCGCCCACCAGACGGACGTGAACGCTCGAACGGCCGTCAGGAACGATCTGCAATCGCCATAGGTCGAATCGTTCGTCCACTCGCTGCACGGAGGTCGGATAACCACCGGTCACGCGCAGCCCGTAGAACCCCTGGCCGTCGGCGTCGATTGTGACGGGATGACTAAAGCGCAGCAACATGGAGAATGTCTCTCCGGTGTGCTCTGAAGGGACTTCATCGAATACGGCGCTTACCGCCGACATTGGGCGAATCGTCTGCTCGGGATCCATCGCTGGAGGCTCCGTGAATCGGGTAACAGCGAGCGTCAACTCTTGCCCAGCGCTCAACTCGAGATCGGCACTCGGCCAGACGAAGCGTTCTCCAGTTGACGTGTTGTGTCGGATGGCATCGCAGGTCGAGAGTCGCGTTACGCTTGATGTTTCGGCTTCCTCGACAATCAATGAGAAGTCGCCAGGGAACGGTTTCTGGGCGAACAACTCAATCGTGATTCCTTGACTGGACTGCAACGCGCTGAGCAGCCCGAACTGATTCCCAGGGTCGCCGGACCTGTCCTGTGAGATGGCACCGAGACCGTCCCGAATCGAGAAACCCAAAAGGCCAGGCTGACGCGTGCTCTCTTCAGCCGTGATTGATGTGGACCAAACCGCCCAAGACTCGATGTCAGCGTTCGGCTGCGATTCCACCAGGGGAAGTGACATGCCTTCCCATTCCATCCCGTACGTGCTTTCCTGTTCAGTTGGAATAGACCATGGTGACCAGCCTCGGCAACTGCCTGCCCGGACCCGAAATGCGTCAACGGGAGAATCTGAGAGCAAGTTGCTGACGATCGCCAGGGAGCCGTTGAACCGTGTCTTGATGCCGGCCTGCTGGTCGTGGAGCTGGAACCAGCCGGACGGATTTCGGAATTGAAGCTCATACCGATCGGCACCCGCAACATCGTTCCAGTCGACTTCGACTATGCCCTCGTGCAATGGCCGAAGTGTTGGAGGGACAGGAGCTTCGAGCCGTGCGTGTTGCGAGCTGAACAGCGAGGTCCAGCCGAGAAGCAGCCAGATCGCGGCCATCGTTGCAGTCCCGCCGAGGATTGTCACGTGCGTCAGACTCCTTGGCTACGCGACGCTTAAGTGTCGCTCAGTAATCGGGACGCTGCCGCGGATGGCGTCCGCCTGCTCGGGGTCACTCCCGACATCACGTGATAGCCTCTGCCTAGCAGTATTCGTCCAGGTGCCCGTCCCGGGAGAATAGGGAAGGCGGTGAAAATCCGCCGCGGTAGCGCCACTGTAAGCGGGGCTCGCAAGAGCAGCATGGAGAGCTGACACCCACTGTCGACCGATTTGATGTCGATGGGAAGGGTCCAGCGCTGAACCCACCCGCAAGCCAGGAGACCTGCCTGGACGAGAGGTGACAACTCTCCGCGATAGAGAGGTCCCTCGATCTCCGGGCGATGTCCGGCCAGGTCGAATACCAATCCTCCAGCGGAGTCGCTGGAGGATTCTTTTTGCTTGCGGCAGTCCAGGCACTGAAGAGTTACCGCCAACTGAGCGTCACGGTGCGCCTAGCAATCGGCGTGTCAGTCCTGGTCGTGCTGGTTCTGGTGGTTGGCCTGATCTCGCTGACCCTCGGACCAGTTGACATCCCAGCCAGTCACATCGCCTGGATCGTGCTATCGGGTATCGGTTTTGACGTACCCGAGTTTGGCCGCACAGAACAGCTTGTGATCGACCAGATTCGCCTGCCGCGAATTGTGGTCGGCGCGGCCGTAGGCATGGCGCTTGGCGTCGCTGGTGCCACGATGCAGGGCCTATTCCGCAACCCGATGGCTGATCCAGGCATCATCGGCGTCTCGGCCGGAGGAGCCTTGGGTGCGGTCGTGGCGATTGCAAGCGGCCTGACCGGGCTGTTCTTCCTTGCCCTGCCCGTCTTTGCCTTCGTCGGAGCGATGGGCGCCGCGCTGCTGGTGTACGGGATCGCCGTGGTCGGCGGTCACTTCTCGATGGCGACGTTGCTGCTTGCAGGCGTTGCGGTCAACGCGTTTCTGGGTGCGATCGTCTCGGCGATCATCATCGTGCTGCCCGACAATGCAGCACTGCGGGAAATCCTGTTCTGGCTGGCTGGAGGCCTCGATTCTCGTTCCTGGGAGCACGTGCGTACCGCCGGACCACTGATCCTGGCCAGTGTTGCCGTGCTGCTGCTGCTCGCGCGAGATCTGAATCTGCTGATGCTCGGTGACGACGAAGCCCGTTCGATGGGTGTCCGTGTCGGCGCGACACGAGTGGCGATGCTGCTTGCGGCTTCGCTGGCGACCGGTGCGGCCGTGGCGGTGAGCGGCACGATCGCTTTCGTCGGACTGGTCGTTCCTCACACGTTGCGCCTGATGCTCGGACCCGACAACCGCGTTTTGATTCCGATGAGTGCCCTGGGCGGCGCGGTCTTTGTGATCCTCGCAGACACCGTCGCGCGAACGGTCATCCAGCCGGCCGAGTTCCGCGTCGGCATCCTGACCGCCTTCGTCGGCGCGCCGTTCTTCATTTTGCTGCTGATCAAGAACAAACGACAGGTCTACTCGCTGTGAGCAGGCCGTCGAAGGGAGGATCGATGTTGTTGTCACGATTGCGATGGTTCGTAGTGGTAACCGTGCTCGCGGTCGGCCTGATCCTGGCCGCTTGTTCGTCGGACGATCCTTCATCAGACCAGCCACAGGAGCAGCCAGTTACTGCTCAGTCGACGAGCGCGCAGTCTCAGCAGGAGCAGCAGGCCGAGCAACCGCCCCCTCCGGTTGAGCAACAGGAGCAGCAACAGCAAGCCGACGCGACTGGCGCACAACGGCAAGCGACGCAACAACAACAATCGGAGCCTGGGTCGTCGGACGGTCAAGAAGACCAGGCCACTCCCGAGTCGGCCCAGGAGCAATCAGAACAACAATCTACTGACGATCAACAGACGGTGGCGGAGCAGAGTACAGACCCGCAGGCGTCCGAGCGCTCGCTGGAGGGTGTGCGCGGTGTTGTCGATCCGAGCAATTCAGGCTGGCCCCGAGAAGTCGAAGGCCTCAACGGGATCGTCAGCATTCCGGCCAAGCCGGAGCGCATCATCACCGCATCGATAGGGCACGACGAGATCACGCTGGCCCTCGTGCCCAATGAGCGGCTGGTGGCGGTGGGAGAAGTCACCAAGATTTCCACCTACTCGAACATCGCCGACTGGGTGCAAGACAAGGCCGTCATCACCCGCGACCCAGAGACGATCATCGCCGAGGCACCGGACGTCGTTGTAACCAGTCCGTTCTATCCCGCAGAGGGCATTGACGCGCTCGAGCGTTCTGGCATCGTCGTGATCCAAACTGAGCTGATTCAAACACCGGAATCGCGGATCAACGCGATCCTGCTGATGGGCTACATCTTCGGCGAGGAGGAACGAGCCTCGGAGTTTGCCGACGAGGTCCAGAGTCGCTTTGATGCGCTCGTCAGTATCACTGCCGCTAAGGAATCGAAGCCGAAGGTACTCGCCCTGACGCAGTACTCCGACACGCTCTGGGTAGCCGGCGCGAACTCCACTGAGGGCGGCGTGATTGAAGCCGGAGGCGGAATCAACGCTGCGGCCGAGGCCGGCATCGAGGGCAACCAGACGACGAGCCTGGAGGGTGTGATCGCCATGGCTCCGGACCTGATCGTCATCGCCCAGCCGATTGAGTTCGGCGCTGAGGAGTTCCGCCAGAGCCTGTTTGAGAACGAAGCGCTGGCGGAAGTGCCCGCGATCAAGAACGGCGCCGTGCATGTGGTGGAGAGCAAGCACTTCACGACGCTCTCGTACTGGAATATCCGCGGAGCCGAGGATCTGGCGCGCATCCTCTGGCCGGACAACTTCCCCGATCCGCCCGCCGAGACATTCAGCTTGGCCGAGTAGGAGTTGGCATCTGATGAGAGACAACGAACACTCGCCGGCCGTGGATGCACGTTCGCTGAGTTATAGCGTTGAAGCGAAGCGGCTGCTTGATCGCGTCGATGTCCGCGCTGAGCAAGGACAGTTCGTAGGACTGATCGGTCCAAACGGCGCGGGCAAGTCAACGCTGCTGCGGGCGCTCTCCAACGTGCTCAGCTACCAGGAGGGTGCCGTCTCGTTGCATGGTGAGGAGCTCAAGTCCTTGTCAGCACGGAGAGTTGCCGAGCTGCTGGCCCTGGTCCCGCAGATCGCGCCATACACACAGGGCTTCTCGGCATTCGAACTGGTGTTGATGGGACGCTATCCGCACCTGGGTCGATTCCAGGTCGAGGGGCAGTCAGACGACCGGATTGCCAAAGATGCGATGCGGCTGACAGAAACGGATGACTTCTTCAGCCGGACGATCGAGACGCTCTCTGGCGGCGAACGCCAGCGTGTGTTCCTCGCTCGCGCCGTGGCCCAGCAGCCACAGGTGCTTCTGCTGGACGAGCCGACCTCCAACCTTGATGTCTTGCACCAGCTGAAGATCCTGACGCTGGTCCGCAAGCTGGTTGATGATGGTATGACCGCTATCGCAGCGATCCATGATCTCAACCTCGCTGCGCGGTTCTGCGACCGTTTGGTCCTCCTGGCAGAGGGGCGCGTCGTAACTGAAGGTTCTGCACAGCAAGTGCTGACGCCTGAGAAGATTGAGTCGGCATTTGGCGTGAGGTCGGCGATCTATCGGGAGCCGGTGACTGGAGCGTTGGCCGTCAGCTTGATCGCGCCGGCAGAAGACGCAGCAGCCCAAGTCGAAGTCAGAGAGGAACCTGTTCCGATTCTCGTTGGTGATCATTCGACTGCAAAGACAAGCGAGGCGACCAGTGCCGCCCGCTAACGACCCATCGCAACAGCCAGAGACTCCAACGAACGTCCGGCCGCGCAAGCGTCATGGTCTGGTCATTGTCAACACAGGAGACGGCAAGGGAAAAACGACCGCTGCGCTGGGCGTGCTGTTTCGAGCCTGGGGTCGGGACTTCAACGTTCGCATGTTTCAGTTCATCAAGCACTCGACGGCGAGGTTCGGCGAACATCGCGCGGCGAAGAAGATCGGGGTGGAGATCGAGTCGCTTGGTGATGGGTTCACCTGGCTGTCGAAGGACATGGATGAGACCACGGCGCTCGCTGTTGCGCAATGGGAGCGCTGCCAGGAGGCGATCCTGCACGGTGACGAGGACATCATCGTGCTCGATGAATTCACCTACACGATGCATTACGGCTGGGTTCCGGTCTCAGATGTGATCGAGACGCTCAAGCAACGCCCTGAGCAGATGCATGTGATCATCACGGGCAGAAATGCGCCTCAGGAACTGATCGAATACGCCGACCTGGTCACCGAGATGAAACTGATCAAGCATCCCTATGAGGAGCAGGGAATCAAGGCTCAGCCTGGCATCGAGTTCTAGGAATGACGCTTGATGATCTGTGTGCCGCGATCGAGCCGTTGGACTCGGAATCGATGGCAGCGGCTCGACGGCGGCAAGAACAGCTGACGAAGCCGCCGGGCAGTCTGGGACGACTGGAGGCGTTGTCAATACAGGTTGCCGGGATCTTTGGCAACGCGCGCCCGCTCATTCGGGGCAAGACGGTGATCATCGCCGCCGCCGACCATGGCGTGGTCGACGAGGGCATCAGCGGCTATCCCCAGGCCGTGAGCGCTCAGATGGTGCAGAACTTCCTGTCCGGCGGAGCAGCGATCAATGTTCTGGCACGACGTGCCGGGGTGACGCTGGAGATCGTTGACGCCGGTCTGGCAACCGCGCTAGCTGAGCGTTCCAAACTGGGAGCGCTAGGAATCGGCAGCGGGACCGCCAACATCGCCCGTGGCCCGGCGATGAACAGGGAACAGGCGGAAGCGTGCATCCTCGCCGGCGCCGATCTCGCTGCACGAGCGGCGCGGGACGGCGCCGATCTGATCGGGGCGGGCGACATGGGTATCGGCAATACGACCTCGGCGGCCGCGATCACCTCCGCATTGACCGGCCGTCCTGCACATGAGACCACAGGTCGCGGAACGGGACGCAGCGACGATCAACTGCAGGGAAAGATCGCGGTCGTCGAGCGCGCGCTGGCAGTGAACAGTCCTGACCCGGCCGACGGACTGGACGTGCTGGCCAAGGTCGGCGGGTTCGAGATTGGTGTTCTCGCCGGGGTGATGCTTGGTGCGGCAGCCGCGCGCAGAGTTGTCGTGTTGGACGGGTTCATATCCACTGCTGCGGCGTTGTTCGCGCATAACATTTGCCCGGCGGTCCGCGACTACTTTGTGGCCGCGCACCTCTCCGCTGAGCAAGGACATCGCGTCGCGCTGTCGCATCTAGGACTGCGCCCGCTGCTTGACCTCGAAATGCGACTTGGTGAGGGAACCGGCGCGGTGTTGGCGATGGGTCTGATCGATGCGGCGACCGCCTGCCTCCGGGAGATGGCAACGTTTGACGAAGCAGGAGTCTCAGACAGTGAGGCCGTGACGCTCAGTGAGACGTCCCCGTGAAGAGCTTGCGGCACGCCTTCGGGTTTCTCACGATTCTGCCGGTCACCTCGCCGGGTGAGTCGCCGTCGAGCGCTGCGCGTTCCTGGTTTCCTTTTGTCGGGCTAGGGCTGGGCGCTGTGCTTGTTGGGATCGACGCGGCGGCTCGCGAGGGACTGCCGGCGATTGCAGTCGGAGCGCTGCTGGTCATGGCGCTGCTTATCCTGACTCGGGCGCTGCACACGGAGGGATTCCTTGACTGCTGTGATGGTTTGTTTGGCGGCTACACGCCTGAGGATCGACTGCGCATCCTTCGCGATACGCATGTTGGCGCGTTTGCGGTGATCGGTGGGGCGGCTCTGATCCTGACTAAATGGAGTCTGCTGTCCAGCGTGCCGGACGAAGCGCGAGTCGGGCTGTTGCTGGTCTTTCCCTGCCTGTCGAGGTTTGGCATGCTGGCGACGATGGCTGTCTTTCCCTATGCGCGAGCTTCAGGGCTGGGCACGACGTTCCAGGATGGTGGGCGCTGGTGGCAGGTTGGCGTTGGACTGATCACAGCGACGCTGGCGGCGGGACTGTTTCTTGGGCCGGGTGGGCTCGTGTTGTTTGGCGCAGTGACGCTGGTTGCCTTGGGGTTGGGTCGCTGGATGGCTGGCAAATTGGGCGGTTTGACCGGTGACGCCTATGGCGCGGTGAACGAGCTTGGCGAGGTGTCGGCGTTGATGCTTGGAGTTGCGCTGGCGCCTGCGTTGCCTGAGTTGTTCGATGCGCCGTTCTGGTAGGAGGTTTCGATGAGCGACAGCCAGGTGTTCGTTCCCTGGGATGCTGGTTGCAGCTGGTATCTCGTGCGTCATGGTGAGACTGAGTGGAATCGTGCTCGGCGCATGCAGGGGCAGACCGACATTCCGCTCAGTCAGCGTGGGGAAGCTCAGGCGGCTCTGGCGGGAACGCGGCTTGCCGACATCTCCTTTTCGGCGATCTACTCCAGTGATCTGTCTCGCACGATGGGCACCGCTCGGCTGGTCGGTGGGGAGTCGGGTTTGCCAATTGCGGCCGTTCCCGAGTTGCGGGAGTTTGCCTATGGGGAGTGGGAAGGGCTCACTTTCGCTGAGGCTGAGGCGCTTGATCCGGATGGGTTCGCTATACGCATGATGCGTCAGAACGAGGACTATGGGCCTCCGGGAGGCGAGACGGCACGGCAGGTCATTGAACGGGTGCGTGTGTTTCATGACGGAACTCGCCCTTTGCACTTGAGTGGTGGGAACATTCTGGTCGTTGGGCACGGTGGCTCACTGCTGGCCCTGTTGGTCTGTCTGTTGGGCATTCCCGCGGAGCACATCTTTTGCTTTCGGTTGAATCCGGCGAGTCTGTCCGTTGTGCGCACGTTTTCGGAGGGTGCGGTGATGGAGCTTTGGAATGACACAGGCCATTTGCGGTCGATAGAGGATTGAGTTGTGGCGAAGCGTTTGACTCTGATTCTGGGTGGTCGGCGGGCTGGTAAGAGTTCGTATGCTCAGCGGCTGGCTGAGCAGGGGGAGCGGGTTCTGTGTGTGGCGACGGCTGAGGCGGGGGATGAGGATATGGCGGCTCGGATTTTGCGGCACCAGGCGGACCGGCCGGCTGCGTGGGGCTTGCTTGAGGAGCCTCTTGACCTGGTTGGAGCTCTGGAGCCCGTGGTGGGTGGCTACGACACGGTGTTGCTTGACTGCCTGACCCTTTGGGTGAGCAACTTGATGCACTCTGCGGGTGAGGTGGATGAGTTGTCGGCGGCGGCTGGGTTGTTGGAGTGCTATCGGGCTCAGGAGGCGTCTTGGATTTTGGTTTCGAATGAGGTGGGGCTTGGGATTGTTCCGATGACTCAGCTGGGGCGGGACTTTGCGGACCGGCTGGGGCGGGTGAACCAACTGGTGGCGTCGGCGGCGGATGATGTCTGGTTTGTGGCTGCCGGGCTTCCGATTAATCTGAAGCGTTTTAGTGAGGGTGCGGAGGGTCAGGCGTTAAGATGAGATTCCCGGGGCCGTAGCTCAGCCGGGAGAGCGCTGCCCTTGCACGGCAGAGGTCAGGGGTTCGAATCCCCTCGGCTCCACCACCCCGTTTCGGATGTTTCGAAGGTCAGTCCCATGAGTGATGACGCCCCCGACCAGCGGCCCGGCCGGATTGGCTGGCAGGACCTGACGGTTGAGAACGCGGAGCAGGTGCGTGACTTCTACAGCGCGGTGGCGGGCTGGAAGTCGCAGCCGCTGGACATGGGCGGGTACGACGACTACGTGATGCTCTCGCCGGATGGTCAGGCCGGGATTGCCGGGGTCTGCCATGCTCGCGGGGAGAATGCGAATATTCCTCCGCAGTGGATGGTTTACATCAACGTTGAGGACCTCGATTCCAGCGTGGCGAGCGTGCAGGCTCTGGGCGGTGAGATTGTGGATGGACCGCGGGCGCTGGGGGAGGGTCGGTTCTGTGTGATCCGGGACCCGGCGGGGGCGGTCTGTGGGTTGATCGAGGCGTAGGACGGCTGGATCGGGGGATAATTCTGGGGATTGTGGGCGGATCTCCTGCTGTGGGCTGGGTTTTGTGGCTTCAGGGGTCCAGATTCGTCCAGGAAAGTCCAGATTTGTCCAGATTTGTCTCGGTTATGTCTGGATTCGTCTGCGTTCGTCCGGGAATGTCCTGATTGGTCCAGGTTTTCTGTGAGGGTGCGTTGGGGTTGGTGATTGGCCATGTTGGGCGCTCCGCTTTCGGGCTGTTTGGTGATTGTATGCGGACTGATGTTCTGTGTGGTCGTTGGTGTATCGGGGATGACGGTAACTAAGGAAGAGAGTCACTGAGGGGCCTTGCCTTCGTATCTGCCACTCGAGGGTGGTAGATAGGTCGTGCCGGAATCACCGGAGTAGACGTGGCGCAAAGAGGTGTATCTGCCTGGGGATCCGCTAGCCAGTACTTCTGCGTGCCCACATGAAGGCAAGAGAGATTTGGTGCTCAATCTCGCAGCGCGGGAGAAGCGGACAAGCAAGACGACTAGTCTGAGTTGTCCTCGTCGATACCCCCAAAAAGCTCGATTCGGGTGATTGCATCCTCGTAGCCGCATTGATCAGAAATGCGGTTCCGCTCTTCCGGCCATCCATGTCGCGGTTGTGTGCAGTAGGCGACTCTCCGCACAATCTCTCTTGCCTGCCGGCATCTGTGCTGCTCTTCAAGGGACATTTTATCGTCGATGTGAATCTCAGCGAGTACCTTTTGTTTGTTCAGCATGTCTACGCCAGTAACCGTACTCACATCACCACCGACATGTCGCGACAAGATGCAGGCCGATATCAAGGCGGAAACTGCCATTTCGCCATGCTTAGTGTCCCTAAACCTCATAAGTCCAGGATCGAGCATCGGCAACAGCGCTTCTACTATGTCCTCATCCTTGGCCTGCCCGTTGACAAGGAGCATGTACTCTTTTGGCGAGCACGCCCTCAGCAACAAGAGTGTTGACATAGTGTAGAGATGAAGGCCGTCTGTTCCCGAGGGTAGAGAATTGAAGATCACTCCCAGTCGGTGGGCCACTTGAAGCGCGTCTCGTAGGCTAAACGATGAACACGAGAGCAACGTAACAATCAGGTTTAGCGTTGTCTTTCCATCGACATCCTGCTTTGGAGGGGTTTGCAGGAATTCTGTCACCCCGAGCGAAGAAAGGGAAGACTCGACGAAGGATTGGCGGTTTGGATTCGGGAGGCGAAAATCGATGTCAAAGAAGCGCCGGAGATATCCATCTGCATCGAAGGATTGGCCGTAGACAGCTTTGATAGAGTGACTGAGTTGTTCTCTATCTAACCCAAGTACGAATATGACGTGGCTGACGCTGAAGAAGTGCTTGGCAGTTTCTAGAAGTCGAATGGCGTAGGTCGGCTTACAGCGATCAAGTTCGTCAATGAAGACGACAAGTGGCTTGTTATCGCGACTGTCCGCGGCTGACGCGGCAGCCGATTCTAGGGCGCGTCGAAATTCCTCCATCGCCTGTTTCATGCTGGCATAGTCGGCGGCGGTTTGTTCTGCGAACTCCGAGGGGTGGCGATCAAGTTCCTGAGTTAGTTGACTCCCCACGAGAGGAATGGCGGAGGCAGCCGTGCGGACGAGGGGAGCCGACAAGTTGTTGAGCACCGTGCCGGTCGCTTCCTTGAGGTTTGCCAGCGATGAATTGCGTTCGGCGACCAGCTCCTCCAGGGAACCTGTGAGTTCGGAGGAGAGTGCTACAAATGGCTCTTGTGCGTAGTCGGTTTGCCAAGCGTTGAAGTAGAGCACTGGAAACGATTTGCAATGGAGGTACTTTGCCCACATGGTAAGAAATGTTGTTTTGCCCATACCCCAGCTACCATTGACAGCCATCACGCATGGACCATCTATGTTCAGCAGGACGGTCGTGAGAGCCGTAATGGCGGCTTTGCGCTCCAGTTTGTCATTGGCAAAAGGAGCGCCGTCAGGGATGTCGACTTCACCGGCATGGATTCGAATTGGCACTTGCTTTCCTTCTCACTGGTGGTAGTGGTGGGATTTTACACGTCTGATGAGCCACAGCCGTGCTACGATTTGCGTTGAGCTGGTGATTGGAGCGCGGTGGCCCCACCCGTTCCCATCCCGAACACGGAAGTGAAACGCCGCAGCGCCGACGATACTGGGGGGGCAACCCCTTGCGGAAAATAGGCCATCGCCAGCTCGCTCTTGTGAATCTGCCGCCCGGCGCCTTGTTGAGGTGTCGGGCGGTTTTTCGTTGGGTGGACTTGGGGGGACCCTCACCCTAGCCCTCTCCCAGGGGGAGAGGGGAATGGGACGGAGCGGGTCCCCGCGTGAAGCGGGGACTGGGAGGGCGCGGGAGGGGACCCTTGCCCTGGCCCTCTCCCGGGGGGAGAGGGGAATGGGACCGAGCGGGAGGGGACCCTCACCCTTGCCCTCTCCCAGAGGGAGAGGGGATGGAGCCGAGCGGGTCCCCGCGTGAAGCGGGGACTGGGGGCTGCTGTGGTACGATTCGTCAAACCCCAGAAAGGAGCCGGGGCGGGTTGTTGCGCTTGCCGTAACTGTTGTCCGCCCCAACTCACCAACCCTTGACCACACCCAGCACCGATATTGATCCGAACGCCCCTGCGCCCCCCACCGCACCGGAAGTGGGGGCATCCGAACCGACCACCATGGACGAACTCCTGGCCGAACCCGGTCGGGAGCCGCTGAACCCCAGACGCGGCGACATTGTCGAAGGCATTGTCGTGCACTGGTCGGGTTCGGCGTTGATCGTCGATGTGGGCGCGAAGTCCGAGGGCGTCGTCCACTATGAGGAGATGCGCTCGCTGACCGACCAGGAGCGCGAGGCGCTGAAGACCGGCGACGCGGTGCACGTGTTTGTGACGGACTCGGAGTCGGAGGGCGGCTCGCTGGAGCTGTCGATCGACCGGGCGCGTGGCGAGCAGGGCTGGCATGAGTTGCAGCGCCGCTTCGACGAGAACGAGGTCTTTGACGCCCGCGTGACGGGCTCGAACAAGGGCGGTCTGCTGGTCAACGTCGAGGGCGTGAACGCGTTCGTGCCGCTGTCGCAGATCGTGGAAATCACGGGCGACCGCGAACAGGCGATCGCGCAGCTCTCAGAGTACGAAGGTCGCACGCTGCGCTTCAAGGTGATTGAGATTAATCGTCGGCGGAATCGCGTGATTCTGTCGGAGCGCGCCGCGGTCCAGGAATGGCGGGCGGAGCAGAAGGATCGTCTGCTGGAGGAACTCCAGGAGGGCGAGATTCGCTCGGGTCGGATTACGAGTATTCGCTCGTTCGGCGTGTTCGTCGACCTGGGCGGGGCTGATGGCCTGGCGCACCTCTCGGAGCTGAGCTGGGAGCGGGATGTCGACCCGGAGTCGATGTTCTCGATTGGCCAGACGATCGACGTGTACATCACGAAGATCGACAAGGAATCGAAGAAGATTGGCCTCTCCGTGCGGCGTGCGTCGCCGGAGCAATGGGACGAAGTCGTGGCCAAGTTCGAAGTCGGCGACATTGTGCCGTCGGTGGTGACCAAGCTGGTCACGTTCGGCGCGTTCGCGCGGCTCGAGGGCCCGGTCGAGGGTCTGGTGCACGTCTCTGAGTTGGCCGACCGGCGGATCACGCATCCGCGCGAGGTTGTGCTTGAGAATGACATCATTCCGGCGAAGATCGTGCGGATCGAGCGCGATCGGCATCGGTTGGGTCTGTCGTTGCGGCAGGCTCGGACGGACGCTGAGCGTCTGGGCTGGGTGTTCAACCACGACGGCGGCGTTATTCGTCTGCCGGACGAGGTGGCTGAGCGCTTCGGTGTCGAGCAGGAATCGATGCCTGAGCCGCCGCCGCTACCCGAGCCGACTGAGGAACCGTCGCGAGCGACCGAGGAAGCGCAGCCAGAAGCTGCCGCGGAACCGGTGCGCCCGGTCTCGGCGATGCAGGAGGCGCTCGAGCGCGCCGGCCTCACCGAGCAGGACTTTGGCGACGGTCGGGGATCTCGCTAGCTCTGTTTGCGAGTCCACATCCTTCCACGATTCGGAACGAATACAGACCGTAACGACGCATGCAGCCGGCGTCGGGCGGGCCTTGCTCTGATAGGCTGACCATATCCCGCGAGCGGCCCGTCTGCGGACGCATCGTGCACTGGAGACTGCCATGGCAGACCGATTTGACAAGTTCACTGAGCGCGCTCGACGCGTCCTGACACTCGCGCAGGAGGAAGCCCAGCGCTTCAACCACAACTACATCGGGACCGAGCACTTGCTGCTCGGTCTGGTGCGCGAAGGCGACGGGGTCGCTGCGAAGGTGCTCTCTAATCTCGGCGTCGAATTGGGCAAGGTCCGTTCGGCGGTCGAGTTCATCATCGGCCGCGGGGACCGAGCGGTGCTCGGTGAAATCGGTCTGACTCCACGCGCGAAGAAGGTGATTGAGCTGGCGGTCGACGAGGCTCGCCGATTGAATCATCACTACATCGGGACCGAGCACTTATTGCTCGGGCTCGTCCGCGAGGGCGAAGGCATCGCGGCGGGTGTGCTGGAGTCTCTGGGCGTCAACCTTGAGCGCGTGCGCGCCGAGACGACGCGGATCCTCTCGCAGAGTGGTCCGGCGACGGCTGGCGCGGGCGCCGGTTCGAGCAGCAGTTCGGGCTCGCGGTCGGCGACTCGGACGCCGACGATTGATCAACTGGGCTTTGATCTGACGGCGGCGGCTCGAGCGGGAACGCTCGACCCGGTGATTGGGCGCTCGAAGGAGATCCAGCGCGTCGTACAGATTCTGTCGCGGCGGACGAAGAATAATCCGGTCCTGATCGGCGAGCCGGGCGTCGGGAAGACGGCGGTCGTCGAGGGGCTGGCGCAGCACATTGCCTCGGGCGACGTTCCGGAGACGCTGCAAGGCAAGCGATTGCTGACGCTCGATATCGGGTCGCTGGTTGCCGGCACGAAGTACCGCGGCGAGTTCGAGGAGCGGCTGAAGAAGGTCGTCGAAGAGGTCAAGGGCGCGGGTAACTGCGTGCTGTTCATCGACGAGTTGCACATGCTCGTCGGCGCCGGTGCGGCAGAGGGCGCGGTTGACGCGGCGAACATCCTGAAGCCGTCGTTGGCGCGGGGTGAGTTGCAGACGATCGGCGCGACGACGCTCGACGACTATCGCAAGCACATTGAGCGCGATGCGGCGCTTGAGCGGCGCTTCCAGCCGATCGTGGTGGAAGAGCCGTCGGTTGAGGAAACCGTTGAAATCCTGCGCGGTATCAAAGACCGATACGAGGAGCACCACAAGCTCGTCATCACCGACGAGGCGCTCGTCGCGGCGGCCGAGATGTCGTCGCGCTATATCTCCGACCGCGCGCTGCCGGACAAGGCGATCGACCTGATCGACGAGTCGGCATCGCGGGTGCGCATCCGCCGCTCGTACACGCCGCCTTCGCTCAAGGAAGCGACCGTGGGGCTCGACGGCATCCGCAAGGAGAAGGAACAAGCGATCAACCAGCAGCAGTACGAGTACGCGGCCGATTTGCGCGACCGCGAGCTCAAGCTGACGCAGCGAATCTCCGAGCTCGAAGAAGACCTTGACCAGCAGCGCGAGCGTGACTCATCGGATGTCCTGGCTGAAGATATCGCGGAGGTCGTGTCGATGTGGACCGGCATCCCGCTGGTCCAGATCGCGACCGAAGAGTCTGAGCGACTGCTGCGCATGGAAGAAGATCTGCACGAACGCATCGTCGGCCAGGAAGAGCCGATCGTCGCGCTGGCAAAGGCCGTGCGGCGCGCCCGCGCGGGCCTCAAAGACCCGCGCCGGCCGATCGGCGTGTTCATGTTCCTGGGACCGACCGGAGTCGGCAAGACGGAGCTGGCGCGCGCCCTGGCGGACTTCATGTTCGGCTCGGACGACAACATGGTCCGGCTGGACATGTCGGAGTTCATGGAGCGCCACACCGTCGCGCGACTGGTCGGCGCGCCTCCTGGATACGTCGGTTACGACGACGGCGGCCAGCTGACCGACACCGTGCGGCGCAAGTCTTATTGCCTGATCTTGCTGGACGAGATCGAGAAGGCGCACCCCGAAGTCTTCAACATGCTGCTCCAGGTCTTCGACGACGGTCACCTGACCGATGCCAAGGGCCGGCGTGTGGACTTCCGCAACACGATCATCATCATGACCTCGAACGTCGGCTCCGACCTGATTCGCCGCGAATCGGCGATCGGCTTCTCGACCGTGAACGACGAGGATGCTTCCGAGAAGCAGCGCTACGAGAAGATGAAGGACAAGGTCCTTCAGGAGATGAAGCGCGTCTTCCGCCCAGAGTTCCTCAACCGCGTCGACACGACGCTGGTCTTCCACCCGCTGAGCCGGGCGCACATCCGCAGCATCGTGGACATGATGCTGAACGAGGTGGATTCCCGGATCAAGGAGAAGGAAGTCCTGCTCGACGTCACCGAAGGGGCCCGGGATTGGCTCGGTGAGAAGGGCTATGATCCCGTCTTTGGGGCGCGGCCGTTACGCCGAGTGATCCAGGAGCGGCTCGAAGACTCGCTGTCCGAGGCGCTGCTGAGGGGCGACTTCAAGGCCGGCGATACGATTCGCGTCGATCTCTCCAAGGAGCTCAACGAGAACGGCGTCGAGGAAGACATGCTGCACTACGAGCGCATCGAAGGTCTTTCGCGCGCAGAAGAGATCGCCGCCGAGGTCGAAGCCGCGGCCGAAGCCGAAGGAGAATCGGGCGAGGAGGAGGAAGAAGGCGAAGCAGTCGTCACTTCCTAGTCCACACTCTCTCTGGGAACTAACGAGCGCCCCTCAGCGATGAGGGGCGCTCAGCGTTAATCGGTGGGAATCGGGTCCCCGCTCGGGGGCGGGGACGGGAGTGTGTCTCAGGGAGATCAAGCTTCAGTCATGCGGTAGTCGGGCGTTGGACGAGGACCCAGCCGTTGCCGTCGGGGTCGTGGAAGAGTGCCTGGGTTCCCCACATCTGTTCGGTGGGCGGCTCTGCGAATTCGACCCCTTTGGCCGACCAGTCCTCGTAGGTGGCCTGAATGTCGTCGGTCCAGAGGACGTAGCCGTTGGACGATCCCGGCTGGGCGCCGTCAGGATCGAAGGCTCCGAAGTTGGCGAGCACAAACTGAACTTCGTCTTCGGGCAGCTTGACCGTGATCCAGCGGAGCTCGGCCCCCATCGGGTCATCCATGATCTTTTCCATGCCCAGGTTCTCGGTGTACCACTTGAGTGCGGCCTGCTGGTCGGAGACCTGGATAGGGACGATTGAAAGTCGGACGGACATGGTCAGAATCTCTTTCTGATTGCTGTGGGGTGTCAAAAGGCGGGGCCCCGACGGGCGTCGTCCTGCCAGGCGAGGACGCTTTGCAGCAGGCCGAGGCCGACGAAGAAGACCAATAGTGATGAGTTGCCAGTGCTGATGAAGGGCAGTGGAATACCGGTGACGGGGATCAGGCGGATGTTGATCGCGACGTTGATGAAGACCTGGATCGCGATGATCGTCAGCAGCCCGACGGCGAGTAGCTGGCCTAAGGGTTCGCCGGCCTTGTTGGCCACGCGAAGCATGCGGAAGAGCAGGAGCAGGAAGAGAGCGAAGAGCGCCATCGCGCCGATGAAGCCAAGTTCTTCGCTAAGCACGCTGAAGATGAAGTCGGTGGTCTGAATGCGGACGAAGTCGAGCTGTGTTTGCGTGCCCTCGGTGAGTCCCTGGCCCCAGAGTCCGCCGGAGCCGACGGAGGTCTCGGCCTGGATCACGTTGAATCCGGCGCCCTGCGGGTCGGATTCGGGATCGATGAAGGCGCGGATACGGTCGCGCTGATAGTCCTGTACGCCGGCGGCGAGTCCGACTGGCACGAGGCAGAGCCCGATCGCCGCGAGCATTCCGTAGTGTCGCAGGCGAGCGCCGGCGAACATCGTCATTACCAGCCAGAGCGCCATGAAGACCACGGCTGAGCCGGCGTCGGGCTCGATGAACACCAGCCCGGCCGGTAGCACCGCGATACCCAGCGAGAGCAGGAATATTCGGAACTCCTGCAGGCGATCGCGATAGTCGGTCAGGAACTTGGCCAGGCCGATGATCGTCATCAGCTTGCCGATCTCCGATGCCTGGACGACGGTGAGTCCCAGGTCGAACCAGCGGCGCGAGCCGAATTCCTCGCTGCCTACGAAGAGCACGGCGATCAGCACGACGATGCCGAAGCCGTAGGCGAGCCAGCCGAGGGCGTCGATCAGTCGGTAGTCGACGCGGGTCATGGCGATCATCAGGACCGCGCCGACCAGGGCGAAGATAATGTGTCGCTGGACTGCGCTGGAGAGGACCACGCCTTCCGTGCCTCGCGGCAGCGAGGCTGAGTAGATCACGAGCGCCCCGTATCCGGCCAGCGCGAGGGCCGCGATCAGGATGATCGGATCGAAGTGACGCCACGAGTGGCCGATCATGGGCGTTTCCTCGTGCTCATCTCGCTCATCGCGATCGCTCGCGAATCGCTTCGTAGAGGCGTTCGTCCTCTTCCTCGGTCAGGGCAATCCTGGCGTAGGGAGGTGGAAGGGCCGTTGAGAGGGCATCGCTCGTCTCGGCCCAGGCGCGGAGAATCTCGCCGCCAGCTCCGGCGGCCAGGTAGCCGGCGGAGAACTCGAAGAAGACGGCGACGGCGATTTGAGGATTGTCGAACGGTGCGAAGGCGATGAACCAACCGTGCGTTGGTCCCTCTTCCTGGCCGGAGACGGCGGTGCCGGTCTGATTGAACTCGGCCGTACCGGTCTTGCCGCCGACGAGCATTTCGGGGAGCTCGACCAACGCGTCGTGGCAGGTTCCGGCCAGTGTGCAGAGGGCCATGCCTTCGCGCACGACGCGTAGGATCTCGGGGTCGATGTCGAGCTGGTTGCGGACCGACGGTTGCCAGGGCTGGACGACTCTGCCGTTGGCGTCACGCAACTCGCGCACGACGCGTGGCTCGTAGACAGTGCCGCCGTTGGCGATCGCGGCAGTCGCGACTGCCATCTGCAGCGGCGTGACGGTGGTGAAGCCCTGTCCGATGGCCATGTTGTAGGTGTCGCCATCGCGCCACTCTTCGCCGAAGGCCTCCAGCTTTTGCTGGGCTGAGGTGATCAGGCCGGGCGCTTCGCCGACCAGGTCGACGCCGGTGTGCGCGTCGAAGCCCAGTTCGCGAGCCCACCTGGCCAGTGCTTCATTGCCGACGCCATTGAATCTGACGTCGCCGGCGACCACGCCGTCATCCGCCAAATCGTCGAGGCGTTCCTGCTCGCTCGGGTGTCGAGGCGGATTCTCGGGATTGCGAATCGGATTGCCGCCGGCGACGTAGTAGAAGAAGACGTTGGAGGACTCGGCCAGGGCCGTTCTGATGTTGAAGACGCCCTGAGTCGTGTCGCCGAAGCGGTAGATGATGCCGGGCGAGAGTTCGTTGTGGACTTCGAGCACTCCGGGCGAGTAGATGAGGGTTTCGGTTGAGATCGTGCCCTCGGCCAGTCCGGCGACGGCCGTGACGATTTTGAAGATTGAGCCGGGAGGGAACTGATCCTGAATGGCGTGATTGATCAGCGGTTGGCCGGGATCCTCGAGCAGCGACTGGTACTCGGCGGTGGTCACTTCCTCGTAGATGTTCACGTCGTAGTTGGGCACCGAGACCATGGCTAGCACTTCGCCGGTTTCGACGTCGAGCACTACGGCTGAGGCGAAGAGCGACGCGCCCTGGTGTTCGAGCAGGATGTCCTCGACGAGTTGCTGAAGTTCGATGTCGATCGTCAGGACGGCGCTCAGTCCCGGAGCGGAATCGCGGTTGTTCAAGGTGCGCAGGATGTTGCCGACGGCGTCGACCTCGACGAGCTGTCGTCCGGCCGTACCTCGCAACTGTCGCTCGTAGGATGCCTCGATTCCCGTGCGGCCGATCTGATCGCTGTAGAGATAGCGGGCGCCGGAGAGTTCCTCGTACTCGTCCTCTGTGATCTTGCCGACATAACCAAGGATGTGGCCGAGCAAGCGCCCATGTTGATAGCGCCGGGTCGAAACCGTCTCGACGTGGACACCTGGCAGCGTTGCGCGACTCGAGGTCACATCGATGACCTGCGCCGGAGAGGGGTCGTCATGGATCAGGATTGGCAGGAATGGGTCGTTGGAATACTTGCGATCCCAGATCTGCTGCTCGACATCCCAGGCGCGCAAATCGAACATCGCAGCCAGTTCTTCGGCAACATTCTCGACGTCGTAGTCGGGAATCTCGGCTGCGATCAGGGAGATTTCGTAGGCAGGCGCGTTCTCGACCAGCAAGTTACCGTCGCGGTCGTAGATCAGTCCTCGAGCGGGCGGGATATCGATCGTCCGTACCCGGTTGCTGGCGGCGCGGGCGACGTACTCGTCGTGCTGAAGAATCTGCAGTCTGACCAACTGGACGACCAGGATGCCGAACAGAAGCAGGATGAATCCGCCGAGGATCCAGACCTTCGCGCGGACGGGGAATCCCTCGCCGTGCTCGAGGTGCTGCGAGTACTCTCGCGCGACTCCTTCGGACTTGTCTCCTCGTGGTCGGCGCAGCATTAGAACCCGGCCGCTCTCGCTGATCTTGACGTGGCGGACGCGGCATCCGCGCCGGGCGTCGGAATCCGTACCAACCAATAGACGACGGCGCCGATGATGATGTTCCCCAGCACTCCGCCCAGCATCACCGTGCGCAATGCGGCGAGCCAATTGACTCCGGTTGTGGTCAGTTCAACCGAGATCGCGTGAGCCGTGAAGTGCAGGATCGAGGCCACGCCTAGGAGGATGATGGTCAACGCCCACTCGAGCGGCAGAGGAGCGAAGTCCCGCGATTCCTTCCAGGCGTGCCAGCTCAGCGCTGCCAGCCCGATCGGCGCCAATGCGGCGACCGATTCGGCCATGCCCTGGAAAGCGAGCAGTCCCATTCCGATACCGGCCAGCGGGATCATGACCAGCGTCTCGACCGGCGGACGGACCATCGCCCAGCAGCAGAGCACGATCAGCACGACCTGGGGACCGACGCCGAAGATGGCAAATGACGGGCTGGCCGAGGTTTGGAAGATGACCAAGACGAATAGTCCGACCAGCAACAGGGCCCAGCGCAGGATGCTCATTGCTTAGCCTCCGTCGCTTTCTGCAGCTTCGGGGTTGAGGATCCTGAGATCGGGCGGCGGAATGGTGAGCTGGATGAGGACCTGTTCAAGTTGTTCGAGCGGAGCGATTGGTTCGAGCACCACATGACGGAACGCGTCCTGGACGGTGCCCTCTGCCGCCGAGACGCGTCCGACCGGCAGTCCCTGTGGGAGTTCGCCGTCGAGTCCCGAGGTGACGAAGATGTGCCCGAGTTCGACCTCGGAGGTCCAGGGGATTCGGACCTCGAGGTTCCCCAACGTGTCGCCGGTGGCGACGACCTCGCTGCGCGAGGACTGATGCAGCACGCGGACGGCGCTGTCGGGATCGGTGATCAGCCGGACAAAGGCGGTGTGCGGGCGGACGTCGATGATCTGGCCGATCAGCGTGCCGCCGGCCGCCAACACCGGCAGTCCGACGCGGAGGCCGTCGTTGGAGCCTCGGTCAATTCCGATGATCGTGCGGAGGCCGGTCAGGTCACGCGTCGTGACATAAGCGGTCAGGGTGACAGCGTCGGTCTCTGCCTGGACTTCGAGCAGCGCCTGTCGGGCGCGGACCTGGATCTGCTCTTCGCGCAACCGGGCGTTATCGGCTTCTAGTTGCTCAATCCGTGAACGCAGCGCGTGGTTCTCTGAGTTGAGCCGGCCGAAGTCATCGAGATCGTTGAGCAGGTTTGAGATCGGTTCACCGGCCTGGCGGAAGGCTCGTTGGATGGGATTGAGAGCGGTCGTGGCGGTGTCCTCGATCGTCGCCGCCCAGCCGATCAATCCCAATAGTGTGAGCGCGCCGACGAGCAGAGAGATGCCGAGGACCCAGCGCGTGCGCGCTCCCAGCAGTCGGACGAGTGCGCCGAGTATTGGCACGCCAACCTGCCAATCACATCCGACCCGTTAGCTTCGACCGGCCAGCACCTGACCGTCGGCCGCAGCGAGCGCTCGCGTCTCGTTCAGTGCTTCAGCGCAGCCGCGCACGACGCAGGTCAGGGGGGAGTCGGCCTTGTAGACCGGGAACTTCGTTTCCTGCGACATGCGTCGGTCGAGCCCGGGCAAGTAGGCGCCGCCACCGGCCAGCGCGATGCCCTGCTGCATGATGTCGGGAATTAACTCGGCGGGCGTGCTTTCCATGGTCTTGAGCACCGCGTCCATAATCGAGGAGACGGCGCTCGAGATGGCATCTCGCAGCTCGACCGTGGTCACAGTGACGATCTTGGGCATCGACGTCGAGAGGTCGCGTCCGCTGATCACCACGTCGCGCTCTTCTTCGAGGGGGAATGCGGACGCTCCTGCGATTTTGATCTTCTCGGCGGAGGCCTCGCCAATCTGGATGTTGTGCACCTGTCGGGCGTAGGTGATGATTGCGTGGTCGATCTCGTCGCCGGCGACGCGAGTCGAGGTGCTGACGACCATACCGCCCATCGAGCAGACCGCGACCTCGGTTGTCCCACCGCCGATGTCGACGACGATGCTGCCAGTCGACTCGAAGATGGGCAGCCCTGCGCCGATCGCGGCGGCCATCGGTTCCTCGATCAGGTGGACTTCACGGGCACCAGCCGAGCGGGTGGCTTCGAAGATGGCTCGTTTCTCGACCTCTGTGGCGCCGCCGGGAATGCCGACCATGACGCGCGGCCGACCGATGCCGATGCCACTCTTTTGCAAGGCTTCTTGAATGAAGTGATTGAGCATCCGCGAGGTGACGTCGAAGTCGGAGATCACACCGTCGCGGAGGGGTCGAGTGGCGACAATGTGCGCCGGCGTCCGGCCGACCATCGTCTTGGCCTGCTTGCCGATCGCGAGGACCGAGTTGTCGATCCGGTTGATCGCCACGACCGATGGCTCGTTGACCACAATCCCTCGCCCTCGTACGGAGACGAGGGTGTTGGCGGTGCCCAGATCGATGCCCACGTCGGGTGAGAATCGCCGGGCCAACCAGCCAAAGGGAGACCAGACCATCAGGACTCCTCAAGCTCCGGCAGCGTATGTGCCGAACGGAAGGGGGCGCTCATCCACGATAGGCACAGACGGCCACGCCGAGTCGCCGTTGACCAGCGTACCCGTTAAGTCCCTGGTACCTGTACTAGTAGAACGTCAATTGGCCTCGGAAGGTTCCGCTTCCGTCAACCAGGTTGAGACCAATGCCGGGTTATCCAGCGCGTCGATCAGTTGGTCTTCATCCCAGATCGGCAGGCCCAACGACTCGGCCTTCGTTCGCTTTGACCCAGCGGCCTCGCCGGCGAACAATGCGGTCGTGTTCTTGCTGACCGAGGAGCCGACTGCAGCGCCGAGCGACTTGAGTTGCGCCTCGGCTTGCGGACGGGTCATCGCGCCGAATCGCCCAGTCAGGACGAACCGCATGCCTTCCAGCGGCGTTTCCGACGGCTCATCAACGGTCAGCTCGATCTCATCCTCGACACCGGCCGCCTGCAATCGGTGCACGACCGACCAGTTTTCGCCGTCCAGTGCCCACTCGGCGATGCTCTCGGCGATGATTGGCCCGACGCCATCGACGGCGGCCAGCGCGTCAGTGGGAGCCAGGAGAATCGCGTCAAGCGAGCGGAACTCGTCCGCGAGCAGTGTGGCGTTCTCGCCGCCGACGTGGCGAATGCCGACTCCGACCAGCAGGTAAGACAGTCCGCGCGTTTTCGACCGTTCGATCGCGCCGGCCAGGTTACGTAACCGATCGCCAACTTCGTAGTTGTCCTCGCCTTTCCGCCGCTTGACCTGTCCCAGACCCGCAATCTCGGCCAGCTCATCGAGGCGGTCGGGGATTGTGTAGATGTCGGCAGCGTCGCGGATTACACCCTCACGCAAGAGCAGTCGGACCATTTTCTCGCCGAGACCGCGGATGTCCATGGCGCCGCGTGCAGCGAAGTGCTCGATTGCTCGTTGGACGATTGCCGGACAGTAGCGACTGTCGCAGTGATAGTCGGCGTCGTCTCCCTGGCGCGAGACGTTGCCGCCGCACCAGGCGCCCTCGCAGATGTCGATGACGCCTTGCTCGCCGCCGCAATGTTCGTTGGTGCAGCCGAGTTCGCCGCAGGTGGTGCCGGGACAGACCGTGGGCATCTCCCATTCGGCCGAGTCTTCGGGACGCCGCTCCAGCACGGGTCGGACGACCTGTGGGATCACCTCGCCGGCGCGACGGATGACGACCGTGTCGCCCTCGCGGATGTCCTTGCGCCGGATGTCGTCGAGATTGTGCAGGGTCGCATTGGTCACCTGGACGCCGCCGACGCGCACCGGTCGCAGGCGTGCGTAGGGATTGATGCTGCCGGTGCGTCCGACGTTGACCAGGATCTGCTCGACTACGGTCGAGGCTTCCTGCGGGGGAAACTTCCAGGCGACCGCCCAGCGCGGTTCTCGTCCGACGATGCCGAGGTCGGCCTGTAAGCCGAGGTCGTCGACTTTGACCACGACGCCGTCCATTTCGAAGGCCTGCGTGTCGCGGCGCTGGGTCCAGCGCTCGCAGGCCTCGAGCGCGTCTTCGATTCCGCCGTGATGCGCCGCTTCGGGCGTAGTCGGAAAGCCGAACTCGGAGAGCCAGCCGAGCGTCTCCCAGTGAGTGTCCGGCGTGACGGCATCGTCGCACCAGCCGAGCTGGTAGATGCCGATGCTGAGCGGCCGCGTCGCGGTAGCCGAGGCGTCCTTTTGGCGGACGGATCCTGCGGCCGCATTACGCGGATTGGCGTAGAGCGTGAGCGCGGAGCGGCCTTCCTCGCGGCGACGTTCGTTCTCGGCTGCAATCTCGGCGTTCATTGCGTCGAAGCCGACCTTGGGCATGTAGATTTCGCCGCGAACCTCGAACAGAGGCGGCGGACTTCCGGACAGTTCGTTCGGCACGGCGTCGATCGCGCGCAGGTTGGCGGTCACGTCCTCGCCGGCACGCCCGTCGCCGCGCGTCGCGGCCTGGACCAGGCGTCCGCGGTCGTAGACCAGCGCGATGGCCAGGCCGTCAATCTTGGGCTCGGTGACGTAAGTCCACTCCTCACGGTCGAGCAGGTCAACTGCGCGTTGTCGCCAGGCGAGCAACTCCTCCGCGTTGAAGGCGTTGCCCAGCGAGAGCATCCGCAGCCGGTGCTCGACGACGGCGAACGTCCGACCCGGAGGCGCGCCGACGGTCTGGGTCGGACTGTCAGCAGAGACGAGCTCAGGAAACGCAGTTTCGAGCTGCTTGAGTTCCACGAAGAGTTCGTCGTACTCCGCGTCCGAAATCTCCGGTGAATCGAGCGCGTGATAGAGATGATTGTGGCGCAGGATCTCTGCACGTAGCAGCTCGACGCGGTCGCGCGCAGCGATGATTTCGGTGTCGCTGACTGATGATTGTGTTGACATCGAGTTCACTATAGGAACGAAGTAGGCGGCAATCCTACTGATACGCTCGGCCTGTGAGCGATCCTCGTCTGGCTGATCTTGACGTAATCATTTTGGACTACGGCGCGGGCAATCTGCGTTCCGTCGTACGAGCGGTTGAACGTGTCGGCGCGAAGCCTGAGGTTGCCTCAGTGCCGGCGGCGCTTGACGAAGCGGATGTGGTCATCCTGCCTGGCGTGGGCGCGGCTGCGGACACCATGCACAACCTGCGCGATCGGCAGTTGGTCGAACCCATCCACGAGTACATCGCCTCCGATAGGCCGTTCCTCGGCGTTTGCATGGGTCTACAGGCTCTGATGACGGTCTCGCTGGAGGGCGGCGAGCACCCGTGTCTGGACGTACTAGAAGGCCGAGTTGTGCGGCTGCCTGAGGGTCGAAAGATCCCGCACATGGGCTGGAATCGAGTGGAGCAACGTCGCCCGACGCCGCTGTTCGACGGTATCCCGGATGGCGCACACTTCTACTTCGTCCACTCCTATTACTGCGACATGGCCGACCCGGAGGATGTGGTGGCGATCGCCGACTACGGCGCAGACGTGACGGCCGTCGTCGAGCGCGGACGGCTTACCGCAACGCAGTTCCACCCCGAGAAGAGTGGAGCGTACGGACTGCGGATTTACCGCAACTTCCTGCTCGAACACTCGGGCAACGGAGCGTCCTGATGAGTGGTGGGATGACTCCCAACATGATCGATGTATTGCCGGCAATTGATATTCGCGGCGGACGTTGCGTGCGATTGGTCCAGGGGGACTACGAGCGAGAGACCGTCTTCGACGACGATCCAACTGCGCCAGCGAGGCGCTGGATCGACGAAGGTGCCGAGATGCTGCACGTAATCGATCTCGACGGTGCGCGCGAGGGTCGAGCTGCGAACGCTGCGTTTGTCGAACAGATTGCCGCGCTCGGCAAGCCGGTGCAGGTTGGCGGCGGGATTCGCAATCTGGACACGGTGCGTCGATACCTCGACGCCGGCGTGGCACGGATCATCGTCGGCACGGCAGCCGTCACCGACAGAGAGTTCCTCGGCAACGCCGTCGAACTCTGCGGAGACGCGATCACGGTCTCAGTCGACGCCAAAGGCGGACGAGTCGCGCTAAACGGCTGGACTGAGGCGTCGGAGTTGCCGGCGGTGGCGCTGATACCGCAGCTCGAGGACCTCGGGGTGCGACGATTCATCTACACCGACATCGCCTCGGACGGCATGCTGGGTGGGCATGACGAAGCTGAGTTCTCTCGTGTGGCTGGCGTCGCCCGCTCTCCGGTGATTGCCGCCGGCGGGATTGCTCATCCGATGCAGATTCGCCGCCTGGCCGCCAACGGCGCCGCAGGAGTGGTGCTTGGTCGGGCTCTCTACGACGGACGGCTGGTGCTATCGGACGCCTTCGATGCGGCCGAGGCAGGCATCCGCGAGCGAACTTGTTGACCGATGTTAACTAAGCGAATCATCGGCTGCTTCGACGTGGACAACGGCCGCGTGGTCAAGGGCATTTCGTTTGTCGAGCTGCGTGACGCGGGCGACCCAGTCGAACTGGCAACGCTCTACGACCACGAGGGCATCGACGAGTTGGTGTTCCTCGACATCACCGCCTCGCACGAGGACCGCAACACAGTCGTCGACATGGTCCGTCGCACGGCCGATCGCGTGTTCATCCCGTTCACCGTCGGTGGCGGGCTGCGCTCCGACGACGATATGCGGCTCATGCTCGAGTCGGGCGCCGACAAGATTACGATTAACACCGCTGCGGTCGAACGCCCAGAGCTGATCTCTGAGGGCGCGCACCGCTTTGGCTCTCAGTGCATTGTTGTCGCGATCGATGCGCGCACCGAGTCCGACGGCTCTATGCATGTCTACACCCATGGCGGTCGGCGGCCGACCGGGATCGACGCGGTCGAGTGGGCCCGGGAAGTAGTCGAACGAGGCGCGGGCGAGATCATGTTGACCTCGATGAACACCGATGGCCACCAGGATGGCTACGACCTTCCCTTGACCCGCGCCGTCTCCGACGCGGTCAGTGTGCCGGTGATCGCCTCAGGCGGCGCGGGCAATGCGCAGCACATGATCGACGCCATCACTGAAGGCAACGCGGACGCCGTGCTCGCCGCCTCGATTTTCCACTTCGGCACCCACCCGATCATGGATGTCAAACGCCAGATGCAGGCCGCTGGCATCCCCATGCGAATGGAACACGCGGACTATGCCGACGTCCTCTGACCCAACCGAGTTCACAGTGCCCGAGCTCAAGTACGACGCCAACGGGCTCATCCCGGCGATCATCCAGGACGACGCAACGAACGAAATCCTGATGCTCGGCTACATGAACGAACAATCAGTCGGGATGACGCTGCAGAAGCAATTGGTGACGTTCTGGAGCCGCAGTCGGCAGGAATACTGGACCAAGGGCGAGACCAGCGGCAATGTGCTCGAGCTGGTCGACATCCGCAAGGACTGCGATGTCGACGCGCTGCTGGTCCGGGCCGTCCCGCACGGCCCCACCTGTCACACGGGCCATCGTTCGTGTTTCTACCGCGACCTTGGCGAGGACTAACACCCCACCTCTTCGCCAATGAGGGACATGGAACAGAACTGTTGACATCAACAGTAGTGTTGTCTACTGTGGGCCCGTAAACGCCTCAGAGCTTCGCTGCTGGCTCAGGAAACGGGGCTGCACCTTCGAAACCCACAAGGGCGGGAGCGGCCACATCACCGTCCGGCGCGGTCATCGCACCAGTCAGTTGCCCATGCATGGCGGACGGAAAGAACTAGGTCCCGGGCTGGTGGCGAAGATCAAGAAGGATCTGGAGCTGAAGTGATGCTCTCCTATCCACTTCGTCTCGAGGCAGACGCAGGTACGTTGCTCGTGACCTCACCCGACTTCCCTGAGCTGACCACATTCGGCGAAGACCGTGAAGAAGCGGTCGCCCGAGGAGTTGATGCGCTGGAGGAGGCAATCGCAGCTCGGATGTACAGTCGTCTGGACATCCCGCAGCCATCTCAAGGTGCTCTCTACGTCTCGCTGCCGACCTTGACCGCAGTCAAGGTGATGCTCTACCAGGGCATGCGAGATCGGGGAGTCGGCAAGGCTGAGTTGGCTCGGCGGCTGGGCTGGCACCTGCCCCAGGTCGACCGGGTGCTCAACGTGCAGCACTCATCGCGACTGGAACAGATGGATGCGGCGCTAGGCGCAATCGGGTTGCGGTTGGACGTCAGAGCTCAAGATGTGTCTAGCCGCGCGGCGCACAGCGTGGCCGATGACCCACCTAGATATCCCTAGCGGGTTTGCGCCGAGGGCAACTGCGATGACGGGTCAGTAGGACCTAGTTCTCTTCGTCGACGATGCCGTAGCGGCGGCGGAATCGTTCGACCCGGCCGGCGGTGTCGACGATTCGCTGTTCACCACTGAAGAACGGGTGGCAGGTCGAGCAGATCTCGATGCGGATGTCAGCCTTGGTCGCTCTGGTCTGCCAGCTCTGACCGCAGCCACAAGTGATCGTGGCGTCGACATACTCGGGGTGAATCTCGGCCTTCATGCCCCTACCTCTTCCAGCTCCGCCGGGATGACCGAGACCTTCTTGCGCCGATTGCGTGCGTAGGGCGAGAACTTGATGGTGCCGTCAGTCAGGGCGAACAGAGTGTGGTCGCGGCCGACGCCGACATTGTCGCCGGCGTGGATGCGGGTGCCGCGCTGACGCACGATGATCCCGCCAGTGCGCACGACTTCGCCGTCGAACAACTTGACGCCCAGTCGCTTTGAGTTGCTGTCGCGACCGTTGCGCGACGAGCCAACGCCTTTCTTGTGAGCCATCGCGCTCCCCTATTCCTCTGAGTCTTCGTTCTGGGCCGCGTCGTCAGTCTCAACTGAGTCGACCGACTCAACCGCTTCCTCGATTGCGGGTTCTTCCTCTGGCGCTTCCTCAGCGACGGGCGGTTCCTCGACGGGAGCCGTCCAGCTCTGGTCGCCTAGCGAGACCTCGTTTACCAGCACCGAGGTCTGCAGCTGGCGGTGGCCACGCAGGCGGCGGTAGCGGGTCTTGTTCTTGTACTTGAAGACTTTGATCTTGCGACCACGGCCTTGTTCGACGATTTCGCCGTTGACGCTGGCTGACTCGACAGTTGGCGTGCCGATTGCGACTTCACCGCCGCCGCTGACCAGTAGCACCTCGTCGAACGAGATCGCATCCCCGGCGTCACCGTCGAGGCGTTCCAGCTTGATCCGCTGGCCGGGCGATACCCGGTATTGCTTGCCGCCGCTGCGAATCACGGCGTACACGTCGGACAGCTCAGTGCTCATAGTCGTCTCGCATCGATCTCAACGTGATCGTCGGGGCGATCGGTTGGTCAGTCCTGAAGTATCCAGCCTAGCCAGCCGATGACAGTCGTCAAGCGACCAGCCAACAAAGCACTCTACCGCTCTGGGCGGCAGAGGCTGTCAGTGCGTTACTCGAGCGAGCTGCTGTTCTGGTTGCCACCCCAGGCAAGGCCCGGCTTGGGCGGCATCAGCGGTTCGCGTTCCTCGGTCGGTTCGCCGCCCGAGGAACTTGGTGGCGGCGTGGGATCCGGCGCCGGCGGCGGTGGGGTCGGTTTCGGGACAGCGTCGCCAGGCTGCCAGGCGAGTATCGCGCGCAGGTCGTCGCCTTCGAGCGTCTCGACCTCCATCAACCGCGTGGCCAGCAGGTCGAGTTGCTCGCGGTTGCGACGCAGGATGGTCCGCGCGCGGTCGCGGGCGCGGTCGATGATCTCACGCAGTTCCTCGTCGATCTGCTCGGCCACCATCTCCGAGTAGTCGCGCTGCTCGGAGATGTCGCGGCCCAGGAAGACCATCGATTCTTTCTTGCCGAAGGTGCGCGCGCCTAGTCGCTCGGACATGCCCCACTGAGTGATCATCGCGCGGGCGACCTGTGTGACCTTGCTCAAGTCATCGTGGGCGCCGGTGGTCATCTCGCCGAAGACGACTTCCTCGGCCGCGTGGCCGCCCAACGCCGATGACATGAAGCCTTCGTAGTAGGACTTGCCGGCCAGCCGGTGCTCAGACTCGGGCAGGTAGCGGGTATAGCCGCCGGCCATGCCACGAGGAACGATCGTCACCTTGTGTACGGGGTCGTGACCGGGAATGTGCGAAGCGACCAGGGCGTGTCCAGCCTCGTGGAAGGCGACGACTTCTTTTTCGCGTCCGACAAGCAGCCGAGATTTGCGTTCCGGACCAGCCATCACGCGGTCGACGGCTTCCTCAACCTCGGCCTGAGTAATCTGCTTCTTCTGCCGGCGCGCGGCGAGGATCGCCGCCTCGTTGAGCAGGTTGGCCAGTTCGGCACCGGAGAAGCCCGGTGTCTCTTTGGCGATCGTGTGCAGGTCGACCTCTTCAGCCAGCGGCTTGCCGCGCACGTGGACGTCGAGGATCGCAACTCGACCACGGACATCGGGCGCATCGAGCACAACGCGTCGGTCGAATCGGCCCGGCCGCAGCAGTGCAGGGTCAAGGATGTCGGGGCGGTTGGTCGCGGCGACGACGATGACGTTGGTGTTGGTGTCGAAGCCATCCATCTCGACCAGGATCTGGTTGAGTGTCTGTTCACGCTCGTCGTGCGAGCCGCCGACGCCGGCGCCGCGTTGGCGACCGACCGCGTCGATCTCGTCGACGAAGACGATGCAGGGCGCGTTGCGCTTGGCCTGCTCGAACAGGTCGCGGACGCGGCTGGCGCCGACGCCGACGAACATCTCGACGAACTCGGAACCGGAGATCGAGAAGAACGGCACGCCGGCCTCACCAGCGACCGCGCGGGCGATGAGCGTCTTGCCCGTGCCGGGCGGGCCGACCAGCAGCACGCCGCGCGGGATGCGCGCGCCGAGCGAAGCGAAGCGCTCGGGGAACTTGAGGAATTCGACGACCTCTTCCAACTCTTCCTTGGCTTCGTCACAGCCGGCGACATCGTTGAAGGTCACCGAGGGTCGATTGGCCGTGACTAGCCGAGCCTTACTCTTGCCGAACGACATTGCTTGTGAGCCCTGGCCTTGGGCCTGGCGCAGGAAGAAAAAAATCAGGCCGATGATCAGGAGGAAGGGCAGCAGGTTGATGAATAGCCCGGCGATCGTCGAGCCGAATCCACCACCACCGCCGACCTCAACGTCAGGGAAACCTTGACCGCCGACATCGATGCCCTCTCGAGAGAGGAACTCAAAGAAGTCGAAACCGGTCTCCGGCACGTTCGTCTCGTACGACTCTGCGCCGTCGCGATATTCGAGAATGACCTTGTTGGAGCCAACCTGAATGGTCTCGATCAATCCGCCCTGGTTCTCGATCCGCTCCAGCAGCGACTCGGTGCCGCCGGCCAACGGGATTTCGTTGGAGCCGCCGCCGCGCGGGAAGACCGAGAACACGACGATGATCAAAACCACGAAGATCAACAGATAAATCAGGAAGCTGCGCTTGAACCGGGTGCCGCCCATCGTCGCCGTCCCTCGATAGCAGCGCGAACCATACGCCGACGGTCGCGCAGGATAGAACTCTAGTCACATTCGAGCATATCGCAACGCCAGAAAGCCCAACGTTCGCATTACGTGATTTTCGCTATGGGGGCGCGATTCTGATGTGCTCGCCCAGGAACGTTACACAGCATTCGCACGATTCGCACCTGGAAGGATATCGTTCTCAATCGGTTCCTTTATCTGTTTCCTATAGAGCACACTCGGACGATCGGCTGAACATTGACCGCGAGGGACGCCGACCAGCCCATTCAGTTTGAAGCTGACGAATCCTGTCCGCCGTCAGTTGCGTTGATCGTCGGCCTGCAAGGCGCGGCCATGGTGATCGCGCCCACCGTGCTCGTCGTCTCGATTTCAATCCGTTCCTCCGGACTGGACGACACCTATCTGACCTGGGGCATCTTCGCTGCACTCCTGATCAACGCGGTAGTCACCGCTCTGCAGTCATTCCAGGCTTGGCGGTTCGGCGGTGGCCACATCGTGATCACCGGACCGACGACGCAATTCATCGGGATCACGGTGGCGGCGGTCTCGGCCGCCGGTCCATCGACGCTGGCAAGTCTGCTGGTCGTCTGCTGCTTGATCCAGGTCTTGTTGGCCTGGTGGTTG
Source organism: Dehalococcoidia bacterium (assembly GCA_964291525.2). Taxonomy (GTDB): domain Bacteria; phylum Chloroflexota; class Dehalococcoidia; order Bin125; family Bin125; genus Bin125. Next base: position 379,083 of record OZ219765.1, read on the forward strand.
CCGACGCTTCGGCGGATCGTAACCCCGGTCGTGTCGGGGACGGTGCTGATCCTGATCGCCGTCACCGTCCTCCCGATCGCGTTCGACAACATCCAAACGTTGCCTGCAGGTGCTGCGAACAGTGCGGGTCCGACCATCGCCGGCGTCACATTGATCGTTTCCGTGGTCATGACCCTTCGAGCCACGGGCCGCTGGCGCCTGACTGCCCCATTCGTCAGCATTGTCGTTGGCTGCCTGGTCACCGTGGCGTTCGGAGAATTCGACGTCGATCGGATCGGGGCCGCCAGCTGGTTCGGGATTCCCGACGTGCCGAACCTGAGTTTCGACCTCACACCGAGCAAGGAGTTCTGGGCGCTCTTGCCGACTTTTGCCATCCTCACGCTCGTATTGGGGATCAAGACGATCTCGGACAGCGTGGTGATCCAGCAGGCATCCTGGCGCCGTCCCAGGGCGATCGATTTTCGCCAGGTCCAAGGGATGGTCGGCGCGAATGGGATCGGGATGCTGCTGGCCGGAATCGCGGGTACGCCGCCGACGGTGGGCTACTCGTCGTACAGCCTCGGGCTGATCAACCTGACCGGAGTCGCGGCCCGGCGGGTTGCCCTTGGCGTCGCAGTCGTCTTTGTCGCACTCGCATTCTTCTCCAAGCTCGCCGCGGCCCTGTTGAGTATCCCCGGCCCGGTGTTGGCGGCCTATCTCATGCTGGCGATGGGACTCTTCTTCGTCGGCGGAGTACAAACGATTGTCCGTGACGGTCTGGATCCAAGGCGCAGCCTGATCGTGGCCCTTTCCATCACACTGGGCCTGGGCCTGCACCATCACCCCGTGATGCAAGACCTGCTGGGCGAAGAGTTGGGCAGTCTGCTCAGCAACGGGGTCATGATCGGCGCTGTTGTCGCGATCGGGATGACGCTACTGACCGAGGCCATGAGTTCTCGGAGATCGCGCCTTGAGGTCACGCTGGACATAGCCTCGCTGCCGGCAATCGATGAGTTCCTCGCGGGACTGGCATCGAGGCTGGATTGGAACGAAGCCTCCACGTTGCGCCTCCGGTCGGTTGGCGAAGAGACGTTGGCCAGCCTCCTGCCCGAAGACTCAGATGGTGACGATTCGCCAACGCCGCGCCTAATCGTCGATGCCAGGCCGCAAGGCAGGATGGTCGAGTTGGAGTTTGTCGCGACGACGCGACAAGAGAATCTGGAGGACCAGATGGCGTATCTCACCAATGAAGCGGCGACGCCAGCGGTCCATGATCTCTCGTTGCGGCTGCTGCGCCACTACGCGTCGAACGTGAAACATCAGAAGTTCCACGAGGTCGACATCGTCACCGTGCAGGTCGAGGGCAGCTCCTAGCGAACTAGTCGCACGACATAACGAAACACCCTACCCTCTTCGTGTGCCAGCACAACGACCGACCCGACGTCGCGAACTCCAGCATCGGCGCGACGGCGCGCGGTCGATCGTCGGCCTCGATGAGGTCGGGCGCGGGCCGCTGGCAGGTCCAATCGTCACGGCAGCCGTTTCGCTCCCGTTGGATCGACGTCCTGGCTGGCTCTCCGATCTGCGCGACAGCAAGCAACTCAGTCCGAAACAGCGCGATCGATTGGCGCCGCAGATCCGCGACGGTGCCATCCAGTGGGCGACCGGCTGGGTGCATGCATCGGAACTCGATGACCTGGGAATGTCGGCTGGTCTGAGACTGGCCTGTCGTCGAGCGATCGAACAGCTTCCGAATCCGCCGGACGTCGTCCTCGCCGACGGCCGAGACAACCTGCGCTTGCCGGTCCGTACCGAGATGATCATCAAAGGTGACGCATCTGTCGCATCAATCGCCGCCGCCTCGATCATCGCTAAGACGGCCCGCGACGACTGGATGATCGAACTGGAGGCGAAGTATCCCGGCTATGGCTTCGCTGGCCATAAGGGATACGGCACTGCGGAGCATCTCCGAGCGCTGAGCGAGCTGGGTCCCTGTACTGAGCATCGACGATCATTCGCCCCCGTCGCCGCGCTGATCCAGCCAAGACTCGCATTCGATGCCGCAGCATCCTGATCGACCGCTTGATCGTCGACGCGCGCTCGGAGCCGCAGGTGAAGATCTCGCGGCTGCGTACCTCGAAACCCGGGGATACGAAATCATCGAACGCAACTACCGCCGACGCTGGGGCGAAGCCGACATCATCGCGCTGGATTCTGACGGCACGCACGTCATCGTCGAAGTACGCAGCCGGAGCGATCGGAGATACGTCGTAGAGGCGGCACAGTCGGTCGGACCGCGAAAGCAGCGTCAGTTGCGGCGACTGGCCCACGGTCTGCTTTCCGAGCAGGAAACAGAGATCGATATCCGCGTGGATGTGATGGTCATCGCGCCCGATCACAATGGTCGGCTGTCCGTGGTCGCACATATCAAGGACGCAATCGAAGACGGCGAAATCGACGACTAAGCTGAAGGCGAAGCCGGAGCCGGACGCTGAGACATGCCAATCTACGAGTACCACTGTCCCGACTGCGCGCGAACGGTCGAAGTCTTTCAGCGCCGCGTGCGCGCCGAGTCCGAAGCGTTGCCCGCCTGTCCGGAATGCCGGGGCAGCGGTCTGCAGACTCGATTCTCCAGATTCCGCTCGAGGACAGAGTTGTCCTTCGCCGGCTTCGACACGCTCGACGATGTCGACGCCGACGATCCTGAATCCGTTGCCGCCTGGCGTGAGTCTGCGGGCGCAGCACCGGAGCTACCAGCCGACCTCGCCTGACCACAGCGCTTCAGCGCCGAAGGGGGCCTCACGTGCCGATCTACGAATATCGATGCCAGCAATGCGGCAACGTGCAGGAGCAGTTCCATCGATCATTGGAGCGGGCGACGGTCCCAGCATGTGAGTCTTGTGCCGCGGACGAGATGGAGCGAGTGATATCGCGTTTCGCCACGCCCAAGACCGAAGCGCAAGTGCTCGAACAATACGGATCTCCCGGCCCAGGCGCTGGTCCAGATGCCTACCAAGACCCACGTCAAATCGGCCGCTGGGCAGAAGAACGATTCGATCAGATGGGCGTCGAAATGCCGGCCGAGGCCAAGCAGATGATCGACGCCGCCCGCGACGGAGATCTTCCCGACCCGGTGAAGGATCTGTAAGGCACACTCCGTAGTCTTGCAGAACCAAGAGCTCCCCCTCTGGGGGAGCTGTCGTGCAGCGAGTGAGGGGGCTCCGCCGGTTCGTGACATGCTTCCCGATGCTGGAGCGCCAGGCTGCCTCTGACCGCCACTGACCTGTAAATCACTGAATTGCCGCGTTATGGCTTGGGCGGTAGCCTGCCGTCTGGCGGAGCCGCCTGCTCTGCCGCTACCGGCACCGCTTTGGTTTGACCTGACTGATCTGTTCGTGAGGGGACCTGCATGGAAATTCTGATCTTCGCCATCATCGCGGCGGTTGTGGCGCTGCTGTTTGCGGCCGTCCGCGTTCGCGACGTGCTTGCCGTGGACGAAGGCAATGACCTGATGAAGACGATCGCGCGAGCCATTCAGGCTGGCGCGGCGACCTTCCTCAAGCGGGAGTACACCTTCCTTGCGGTCTTTGTCGGGGTCGTCTTCGTCGTCCTGTTGATCTTCATCGACCTCGACGTGCTCGACAAGTTCGGAGGCTCGTTTGGTCAGGTCGAACCGGATGACGGATGGTCTTCGACCGCAATCTCCTACATCGTTGGGGCAATCCTCTCCGCCTCGGCCGGTTACGCCGGCATGCTGATTGCCGTCCGCGCCAACGTGCGCACAGCGGCTAAGGCACAAGAGGGTCTTAACCCGGCCCTTCGCGTCGCGTTCGGCAGCGGCACCGTCATGGGCATGACCGTCGTCGGACTCGGCCTGCTCGGTCTCGTGATCATGTACCTGATTTGGCAGTCCGTCGCACCGCTCGCCGGCTTCGCCTTCGGCGCATCCTCGATCGCGCTCTTCGCCCGTGTCGGCGGTGGTATCTACACGAAGGCCGCCGACGTCGGCGCCGACCTGGTCGGTAAAGTCGAAGCGGGCATCCCCGAGGACGACCCGCGCAACCCGGCCACGATCGCCGACAACGTCGGAGACAACGTCGGCGATGTCGCGGGAATGGGCGCAGACCTGTTCGAGTCCTACGTGGGCTCGATGGTCGCCACAATGGCCCTGGCCGCCACGGTGCTGGCTACCAACATCACCCTGGAGTGGGACGACGGACTCGTCGTGCTGCCGATGTTGATTGCCGGCATCGGAATCCTCGCCGCAGTAATCGGCACGTTCTTCGTCCGCACCGGTGAGCAGGCAGACCAGGGACAATTGCTCTGGGCGCTTCGGGCAGGTGTCTTCGGAGCCTCCGGACTCGTCCTGGTCGGCGGAATCGTCGCCATCGCGCTGCTCGACCTCGACTCCTTCGGTGGCGGCAAGTGGAATCTCTTCTTCGCCATTCTGGTCGGCCTCATCGCGGGGCAGATCATCGGGACGGTCACAGAGGGCTACACCTCATCCGAGGGCTTCAACCTTGGCGGGCGTCGCTACTCACCCACCGTCAACCTCAGCCAACAGGCCGAGTCAGGCACCGGGCCGATCATTATCGGCGGCCTAAGCCTCGGCATGATGTCCACACTGGTCCCACTGATCACGATCGTGGTCGCGATCGTGATCGCATTCGAGCTTGGCGAGTTCTACGCCGTGGCTCTGGCGGCGGTCGGAATGCTGGCGCCGCTCGGCGTCACTCTCGCCACCGACGCCTACGGCCCGGTCGCCGACAACGCCGGCGGCATCGCCGAACAGGCGGGCCTTGACCCCGAGGTGCGGGAACGCACCGACGCGCTCGATCAGCTCGGTAACACGACCGCCGCGACCGGCAAGGGTTTCGCCATCGGCTCGGCGGCGCTGACGGCGCTCGCGCTGTTGGCCACGTATGCACTCACCGTCTGGGGCGACATTGAGTCCGCCGTCCTGAATCTGCTCGACTACAAGGTGATGATCGGTCTGCTGATCGGCGCACTGATGCCGTTCGTCTTCTCTGCACTCTCAATGGGCGCGGTCGGACGGGCAGCCGAAGCCATGGTCCAGGAAGTCCGTAGGCAATTCCGCGAAATGCCCGGCATCATGGACGGGACACAGGACCCCGACTACGAGCGCGCAATCTCCATCTCCACCGACGGCGCGTTGCGCGAAATGGTCATCCCCGGCCTGATCGCCGTGATCGTGCCGATCTTCGTCGGCGCGGTGATCTCGGCGGAAGCGCTCGGCGGTCTGCTGATCGGCTCAATCGCGGCCGGCGCAATGCTGGCGCTGATGATGGCCAACGCCGGTGGCGCCTGGGACAACGCCAAGAAGTACATCGAAGAGGGACACTTCGGCGGCAAGGGCTCCGACGCTCACTCTGCCGCCGTCGTCGGCGACACGGTCGGCGACCCGTTCAAGGACACCTCCGGTCCGTCGCTCAACATCTTGCTCAAGCTGATGTCGATCGTCGCCGTGGTCTTTGGACCGCTCTTCCTCTAGGCCGCACGCTCAACAAGAGACGGCGGCGGGTCACTCCGATCCGCCGCCGTTTTCTGTCCCACCCGAGCGACTCGCGCGCTCCCGCTCCGCCTGTTCCCGAATCTGCGCCTGCAACGCCTGGCCGGCGTTACCCGTCGCGAGAATCGTTAACACCGCGCCAATCAGCACGCCCAGTATCAGTCCGATCACGAACCGCATAAGACACCTCCCCCATACGCTGACATCGGCTTCCACGATACGACCGCCGATAGCCCCTCCAGGAAGGCGCGCCCATGTCCACCGAGACCGCACAGAACACCGACGTGTCGCTCGACACCCTCGTCTCGCTCTGCAAGCAGCGCGGATTCGTGTTTCCTGCGTCGGAGATCTACGGCGGATTCGGATCGACCTACGACTACGGTCCGCTGGGCGTCGAGCTAAAGCGCAACGTCAAGGACCTCTGGTGGCGCTCGGTCGTGCGCGAGCGCTCGGACGTCGTCGGCCTCGACTCGGCCATCATCCAGTCGCCACGCGTCTGGGAAGCCTCCGGACACGTGCAAAACTTCCACGACCCAATGGTCGATTGCCTCGAATGCAAGGGCCGCTTCCGCGAGGACCATCTCGAAGGTCCCCTCTGCCCAACCTGCGGCGCAGAGGGCTCATTCACCGAGTCCCGAGAGTTCAACCTGATGTTCCGCACGCAGGTTGGCCCGGTCGCCGAGGAAGGCTCGCAGGCCTACTTGCGACCCGAGACCGCGCAAGGAATCTTCATCAACTTCGAGAACGTACTCACATCGACTCGCCGTCGCCTGCCGTTCGGGATTGCGCAGCAAGGCAAGTCGTTCCGTAACGAAATCACGCTGGGCAACTTCATCTTCCGAACCCGCGAGTTCGAGCAGATGGAGATGGAGTACTTCGTCGCACCCGACGAGTCGGATGAGTGGTATCACCGCTGGATCGACCTGCGCGAGCAGTGGTACACCGACCTCGGCATCAATCCCGACAACATCCGTCGCGACGTTCACCCAACCGAGAAGCTCTCCCACTACTCGGCTGGCACCACCGATCTCCAGTACCGCTATCCCTGGGGCTGGGACGAGCTCGAGGGCATCGCAAACCGCACGAACTTCGACCTCACCCAGCACGGCGAGTCCTCGGGCAAGCGCCTGGAGTACTTCGACCCCCAGACCAACGAGCACATCGTGCCGCACGTGATCGAACCGGCCGCTGGCGTCGACCGGATCATGCTCGCCCTGCTCTGCGACGCCTACACCGTCTCGCCCGACGAAAAGGGCAACGACCGTACCGTCCTCGCCTTCAGCCCGCGAGTCGCGCCGATTACGGTCGCCGTGCTGCCGCTCTCACGCAAGGAGCCGGTCGCCAATCTCGCCCAAGAGGTGTGGGGCCAGATCCGCCCCCACTGGACAACCCAATACGACGACACCCAGTCCATCGGCCGCCGCTACCGACGCCAGGACGAGATTGGCACACCGCTCTGCGTGACGGTCGACTTCGAGTCGCTCGAAGATCAAGCAGTCACAATCAGGGATCGCGATACGCAGGAGCAAGTCCGAGTCAAGATCGATGAACTGACAGACGTCCTACGCGATCGGTTGGGGTTCTAGCCCAGATACCGTCGTACCCGCTGTTTGCAACGGGAATCTCGACCAGGTCTGAATCGCACCACCGGTAAGGGCCTATCGAAAGACACAAGAACGCTGCCGCAGTCGGGCGGATCGCCAACGGAATGGCGTCCGACCGGGGCGGCAGCGTCGTGTCGTGAAGTTGACAGAGTCGCCCGGACTAAGGGGCGAGTTCAGCGACCTTCGTTCGCGCGGTGTCCTTGTCGTCGAACCACTCGGCGTTGATCTCGGTGAACGCCTGCCACTCGTCCGGCACGTCGTCCTCGGCGAAGATCGCGGTCACCGGACAGGCCGGTTCGCAGGCGCCACAGTCGATGCACTCGTCCGGCGAGATGTAGAGCATGCGGTCGTCGTCGTCAGCGTGGATGCAGTCGACCGGACAGACCTCAACACAAGACTGGTCTTTCACATCGATGCATGGTTCAGCGATTACGTAGGTCATCGATCCATCCTCTCGTCCGCTCGTCCGGCGCTACGCCGCTTCCGACGTTTTCGCGACTACCACACTTATAGGACGGCATCCCTAGTTCCGCAATAGCCTATTGAGTTTGTTGCAAACACTGATTTTTATCCACGTGAACAACCCGGTCGAGTAGGCGTGCAGTTAGGAGGCGGCCACCGCTTCGGCGGGCGCCCGCCAGCCATGCTGGGCCAGCACATCGCGCAGAAATTGACCGGTGTACGACCCCTCGACGAGCGCCACATCCTCCGGTGTGCCCTCCGCGACGACCTGTCCACCTCGGTCGCCGCCCAGCGGCCCGAGGTCGATAATCCAGTCGGCGTTCTTGATCACGTCCAGGTGATGTTCAATCACGACAACCGTGTTGCCGCCATCGACTAGCTGCTGCAGCACTTGCAGCAAGGCCTCGACATCGAAAAATGACAGTCCGGTCGTCGGCTCGTCGAGCAGGTACAGCGTGCGACCAGTTGACCGCTTGGAGAGCTCCGTCGAGAGCTTGACTCGCTGCGCCTCGCCGCCCGACAGCGTCGTAGCCGGCTGCCCCAGCTTGATGTAACCCAGACCTACCGCCTGCAGCGTGCGAAGTTTGCGAGAGACCGTGGGATTGGCGTCGAACAGCACGGCTGCCTCATCGACGGTCATGTTCAACACGTCGGCGATCGTCTGGTCCTTGTAGCGAATCTCCAGCGCTTCGCGGTTGTAGCGATCGCCATGGCAGACTTCGCAGGGAACGGTCACGTCTGGCAGGAATTGCATTTCGATCGTGTTGTACCCGTCTCCCTTGCAAGCCTCGCAGCGCCCGCCCTTGACGTTGAACGAGAATCGGCCGGGCTTGTAGCCGCGCATCCGAGACTCCGGCACCGACGCAAACAACTCCCTGACCGGAGTGAACAGACCGGTATACGTCGCAGGATTAGACCGGGGAGTCCGACCGATCGGCGATTGATCGATATCGATCACCTTGTCGATCGCGTCCAACCCCTGTAGTCCGCGCATGGCCCCGGGACGGCGCCGAGCCCCGTGCAACTGCTGCGCCGCCGAAGCATGCAGCAAATCGTTGACTAACGTGCTCTTCCCTGACCCCGAAACGCCGGTCACGCAAATGAACGTGCCCAGCGGAAAACTCGCGTCGATTTCGCGCAGGTTGTGCTCCGACGCGCCCAGCACCGTCAGGTCATCGCCGTTACCCGGGCGACGCTGAGGAGGCATCGGAATGCTGCGCCGACCGCTCAGGTAAGCGCCGGTCATCGAGTCTGAGTTATCCATGATCGCCGAGGGCGCGCCTGCTGCCACAACCCTCCCGCCGGCCTCACCGGCACCCGGTCCCATATCAACGATGTAGTCTGCCGCCCGCATCGTCGCCTCGTCGTGCTCAACGATCAGCACCGTGTTACCGAGATCGCGCAGACGTTTGAGCGTGCGTATCAGCCGCTCATCGTCGAGCGGATGCAAGCCAATTGACGGCTCATCACAGACATAGAGCACACCCATCAACGACGAACCAATCTGCGTCGCCAGGCGAATCCGCTGAGCCTCCCCGCCCGACAGCGTCGCGGCCGCACGGTCGAGCGTGAGATAGTCCAGTCCGACGTCGACGAGGAAGGTCAGCCGCTCACGAATCTCCTTGAGAATCTGCGTGGCAATCGCCATTTCGCGAGTGGTCAACGGCGTGTGCTCGCCGCTCAGTCGGTGCGCCCAGAGAGAGGCCTCGGAGACGGACATCCGCGTCACATCGACGACGGAGCGTTCGTCAACGCGAACGGCCAACGACTCAGCTTTCAGCCGCGCGCCGCCGCAGGAGGAGCATGGCACGGCGGTCATGTAGCGCTCGATCTCGGTCCGTGACCAGTCGGAGTCGGTCTCACGGTGTCGGCGGTCGAGATTGTGGACGACACCCTCGAACTGCGTCTCATAACGCCGATGACGCCCGCGATGGTTGACGAAGTCGACCACGATCGGTTCCGGCAGGCCATAGAGGACGGCGTCAATCAATCCCTCTGGCAGGTCGTCGAATGGCACCTCGGTGTCTGCATCAAACTGCTCAAAGACGGCTTCAAGCATCCGGCGATGCCAGCCCGTGTTGGTCGTCGAACGAGACCACGGCGCGATCGCACCCTGGTCGAGCGACTTAGAGCGGTCGGGGAGGACCAGCAGCGGGTCAACCTCCATCGTTACGCCGAGCCCGGTGCAGTCCGGGCAAGCGCCATGCGGAGAGTTGAACGAGAACGACCGCGGCTCGATCTCGCCCAGGGCAAACATGTCGCGAGGACAGGCGAGTTGCTCAGAAAAAATCAGATCGTCGTCGGCATCGAGAGGTCGAACGCGGACGATCCCGTCACCGAGGCCCAGGGCCTGCTCAATCGAATCGGCCAGCCGATTGGCCAGGATGTTGCGTTCCTCTTCGTCGATCTCTTCGGCCGGCAACGCAACACGGTCGATCACGATGTCGATCGCGTGGTTCTTGTTCTTTTCCAGCTCGATCTCGTCGTCCAGCGACAACACTTCGCCGTCGACGCGCACCCGCACGAATCCTCGACCACGAGCGTCCTCGAACACACCCTTGTGCTCGCCCTTGCGGTCGCGAATCACCGGCGCCATGATCATCAGCCGCCGACGTTCGCCTAGAGACATCACCGCGTCGACCATCTGCTGGACGGTCTGCTGTGCGATCGGGTCACCACAGATCGGGCAGTGCGGTCGGCCGGCGCGAGCGAAAAGCAGGCGCAGGTAGTCGTAGATCTCGGTCACCGTGCCAACGGTCGAGCGGGGGTTACGAGAACCGGTTTTCTGGTCGATTGAGATTGCCGGCGATAGCCCCTCGATGTAATCGACATCGGGCTTTTCCATCCGGCCCAGGAACTGACGCGCGTACGCGGACAGCGACTCGACGTATCGGCGCTGGCCCTCGGCATAAATCGTGTCGAAAGCCAGCGACGATTTGCCCGATCCCGACAGGCCGGTGATCACCACCAGCTGGTCGCGGGGCAATTCGACGTCGATGTCCTTGAGATTGTGCTCCCGCGCGCCGCGGACCAGAATCCGATCAGACGGCACCGTAGGCTCTCCAACCTTCCTCGCAACTCAGCCAGTCCAGCGTAACTCAAACCCGGTTCTGGCCCGTGTGCGTCGGCCTGCTTTCTATACTCGATTCATGTCAACCAACACTGCCGAAACCGAACAACAATCCGAAATGACGGCGATCTCGGCGCCGGACGGCGACGCGCCCGAGCAGCCGAAGCGGATCGTCATCTTCGACGCCTACGCCCTCATCTTCCGCGCCTACTTCGCCATGCAGCGCGCCAACCTCCGCACGACCGCCGGCGAACCGACCGGTGCGGTCCGTGGCTTCACGGCGACACTGCTGCACATCTTCCGCACATTGGAGCCGACGCACGCGGCGTTCGCCTTCGACGTAGACGACACTACCGTCTTCCGTCGCGAGATCGACCCAAACTACAAGGCCCACCGCGATCCGATGCCCGAAGATTTGCCCTCGCAGATTGAGCGTTGCCGCGAAATCGCCGACGCGTTCTCCGTCCCGATCTACCAGGAACCCGGCTTCGAGGCCGACGACGTCCTCGGCACGATCGCCGACCAGGCCGTCGCGCAGGGCTTCGACACCTGGATCTGCACGCTGGACAGCGACCTCCTGCAATTGGTCACCGACGACATCTCGGTCTACCTCTACAACCCCTACAAGAGCGAATACACGGCCTACGACGGTCCGGCCGCTGTGCGGGGTCGGTACGAGGTCGATCCAATTCAAATCATCGACTTCAAAGCCCTGGTCGGTGACAAGTCCGACAACATCCCAGGCGTTAAGGGCGTCGGCAAGGTCGGCGCGGTCAAGCTACTCAACCAGTACGGCACGGTCGAGCGGATCTACGAGCACATCGACGAAATCAAGCCAGCGGGAACGCAGAAGAAACTACTGGCTGACCAGGCCAACGCCTTCATGAGTAAGGAACTCGCCACCATCCGCCACGACGCGCCCGTTGCGCTCGACGTAGCAGCCGCCGACGTCACAGAGTTCGACCGCGAGGCGGTCCTGGCCAAGTTCGAGGAGCTCGAGTTCCGCACCCTGGTTGACCAGATTCCCGGCCTTGACGACGAGGACGAACCCGTCATGCAGCAGCCCTCGGTCGAGGACTACGACCTCGTCACCGACGAAGCCAAGCTGCAGGAATGGGTCGAGCGCGCCGCCAAAGCGCCGCTGCTCGCCGTCGACCTGGAAACCTCCTCCACCGACACCATCGACTGTGAAATCGCCGGCTACGCGCTCTCAGACGAAGAAGGCCAGGGCTGCTACATCCCGGTCGGACATCGAAGCGACGAGATCCAACTCGATCACGAGTTGGTCAAGTCAGCACTGCGACCAGTGCTCGAGAATTCCCTCATTCCCAAGCTGCTGCACAACGCCAAGTTCGACATGAAGGTCCTGCGCCGACACGGAATCAACATGCGCGGCCTGCACGACGACACAATGGTCGCGGCCTTCGTCCTGAACAAGTCCCACATCGGACTGAAGTCACTGGCGATGAGCGAACTCGGCATCCAGATGACGCCAATCGAAGACCTGATCGGTAAGGGCCGAAAGCAAGTCACAATGCTCGATGTCTCGGCCGAGGAATCGGGCAAGTACGCCGCCGCCGACGCCGACATCACACTCCGACTAGCCAACCTGCTGCTGCCCCAGCTCGCCGAAAACGACGTGCTCGACAAGCTCTACCGAGAGCTCGAACTACCCCTGATCCCCATCCTCGTCGACATGGAGCTGGCCGGCGTCACGCTCGATACCGACATCCTCCAGGACCTCGACGACCAACTCAACACAGAAATCGCAACGGTCACGACTCAGGTCTATGAGGACGCCGGACACGAGTTCAACATCGGCTCGCCCAAGCAGCTCAGCGGTGTGCTCTTCGACCAGCTCGAACTGCCCAAGACCCGCAAGACGTCTCAGGGCTTCTCCACCGATGCCCAGCAATTGGAGCGACTCGTCGACGCCCACCCGATCGTCAATCGCGTCCTCCAATGGCGCGAGCTGACCAAGCTGCGCAGCACCTACGTCGAATCCCTGCCGAACGAAGTGCACGAGTCGACCGGCCGCGTCCACACCGACTACAACCAGACCGTCGCCGCAACCGGCCGGCTCTCGTCCGAGTCCCCAAACCTCCAGAACATTCCCGTCCGCACCGAGCAGGGCCGCCAGATCCGCGCCGCGTTCGTGGCGAAACCATGGGAAGACATATCCCCCGAGGCCGATGTCAACTTTGTCTCCGCCGACTACTCACAGATTGAGCTGCGTGTCCTCGCCCATCTCTCCGAGGACCAGGGCCTGATCGCCGCCTTCCGCAACGGCGAGGACATCCACGCCGCAACCGCCTCAGGCGCCTATGGCGTCTCAATCGACGACGTCCAGCCGGAGATGCGCCGCGTCGCCAAGATGATGAACTTCGGCGTGATCTACGGCCTCTCCGCGCACGGACTCTCCCAGCGCAGCGGGATGGAGCGGAAAGACGCCCAGGCCTTCATCGACGCCTATTTCGGCCGCTTCGAGCGAGTCGCACAGTGGATCGATGAGACCAAGGAAAACACCCACGAACGCGGCTACGCCGAAACTCTGATGGGCCGCCGCCGATACCTGCCCGAGATCAACTCCCGCAACTTCCAGCGTCGCAACGCGGCCGAGCGCATGGCCGTCAACATGCCCGTCCAGGGCACCGCCGCCGACGTGATGAAGCGCGCGATGATCGAGGTGGACGCCGCGCTACGAAAACAGGAGCTGCGATCTCGAATGCTGCTCCAGGTTCACGACGAGTTGATCTTCGAAGTCCCTGACGAAGAAGTTGACCAGTTGGCATCCCTGCTGCACGAAATCATGCCCGCCTCGCTCAACCTCATCGTCCCGCTGCAAATTGAAGTCAAGAGCGCAGCAAACTGGCGCGATCTCGAGCCGCTCGAGGTCAACTGATACGGCTCGACCAACTTCCGATCCCCGCTTCACGCGGGATCCTGGTCGGGCCGCACGACACATGAAGGGAAGAGCCGAATGTTCCGCACCATCGGTAACACCTGGCAGATCACCAAGCTGTCCTGGAAAGTCCTCCAGCTCGACCGCGAGCTGATCTTCTTCCCCATCATGGGCACGATCGGTGCGATCATCGTCGGTGCGGTCGCGGCCGGCGTATTCGGCGCGGTCGGAACCTTCGACCGCCTCGGCAGTACCGGCGACGCCGAGTTCAGTGCCGTCGATCTAGCCATCACTCTGGTCGCCTATTTCGGCGGCCTTTTCATGGTCATCTTCTTCAACGCGGCGCTAGTCGCGGCGGCCCGCGAGCGGCTCGAAGGCGGCGATCCCAACGTCATGTCCGGCATCCGAGCCGTCCGAGGCATGTGGCTCGCAATCCTCGGCTGGACGATCATCACCGGCACCGTCGGACTGATCCTCCAGGCGCTGCAGAGTATGGCCCGCGAGAACAGCCACGGAGTCATGCGCATCGTCGCCATCATCCTCGTCTCGCTGCTCCAGACCGCCTGGGCCTACATCACGTTCTTCGTCATTCCGGTCCTGGTCGTCGAGCGCGTCGGACCGATCACCGCCATCCGACGCTCGGGCGGACTACTCCGGCAAAGCTGGGGCGAACAGCTCACCGCCAGCTTCTCCTTCTTCATCATCTACATCGTGGCCGCGCTCATTGTCGCCATCCCCGTTGTCATCCTGATCTTCATATCGCCAATCGCCGCAATCATCGTCGGCGTCATCCTCGGCGGCATCGCCATCGCCTCGGTCGCAGCGATGGAGGGCATCTTCAAGGCCGCACTCTACGAGTGGGTCTCCGAGGGCAAAGGCAGCGAATGGTTCGATCGCCAGATGTTGTCCAACGCGTACGAGCTGCGCAACTGAGCCGACGACATGCCCGAGCTGCCCGAGGTCGAGACCGTCCGCCGACAGCTCCAACCGCTCCTTGCCGGACGCCGAATCCTCGGCTTCAACGTCATGCCCGGCGCCGAGCGACTGCTGCGAGGCCGCTCCGACTTCGAGATCAGCGCTCAGCTCCATGGCTGCACCTTCACGACGGTTGACAGACGCGGCAAGTACCTCGCCCTCAATCTCGACAGCGGCCAGGTGGTGGTCGTCCACCTGCGCATGACCGGTTCCCTTCGCTTCCGCCAACGCGAGCACGAGGAGGAACCCTTCACCCGAGCCGTCTTCGATCTCGACCAGGGCGACCAACTCCGCTTCGTCGACGTCCGCAAATTCGGCACCATCGATCTCGTCGAGCGGCTGCAGGAAGCACTGCCCGAGCTAGGCCCCGAGCCGCTCTCGGACGACTTCACGCCCGAGGCGATGTGGCACGCCCTCAGAGGCCGCCAACAGCCAATCAAGGCTGCCTTGCTCGATCAACGCAACATCGCCGGCATCGGCAACATCTACGCCGACGAAGCGCTTTTCCTCTCGCATCTCAATCCCGAAGCGCCCGCCGGCTCACTGCGTCCGGCCGAGCGACACGCCTTGCACGCTGCCATCCAGCAAACTCTGCGCGACGGCGTCGAGCACGGAGGCGCGTCATTCCGCGATTACACCGACGTCGACGGCGCCCAAGGCGAGCAACAATACTTCGTCCGAGTCTTCCGCCGAACCGACGAACCCTGCGACGACTGCAGCTCAACGATCCGCCGGATCGTCGTGGGAGGACGAGCCACGCACTTCTGCCCGAAGTGCCAGCCGGTCCGCCAGCGAACCCGGATGGTGAAGTCGACCCGCCCGCCACGACCGGGCAGCGCTCGCAGTACCCTCAAGCCCACATGAGCAGGCAACAACCCTCCGAGCCCTATCCCCGACAGCCCTATCGGGCCGAATCTGACGCTCGGCATGACGTCGCCATCGCCAACTGCGACGAATGCGGCGACGAGTTCGACCTGGCTCATTCCGACCCCCGCACCCGGGTCTGCGCGCCCTGCTGGGACCGCTCCCTCGAAGCGATTGAGACCGCATTCCTCGACAACTACGCCAGGTTCGGAGCCAAGGCCCACCGCACCGTCGCCGAAGCGCTCTTCCGCTCCCAGGCCCTCGCCGATCCCGACGACCGCAAAGTGATCGGAATGCGCATCGTCGAGGAATACCTCAACGCCGCCCAGGACCTCATGGCGCTCTACGTCGCGCTCCGACGCCGCCATGAGCAGCCGCTCTTGAGCACCTTCACCAACTTCGAGCTCAGCGCCCCTTCCGTCGCGGCCTTCCGCATTCTGACCGTCGGCCGCACCTCCGACGAGCTGCTGCGAGACCTCCAGCTACCCACCCTCGCCGACGTGGACGCCGCTCGCGGCGACATCCCGAAAAAAGAGTGGCGCCAGTTCGCCGGAGCAGTGCTCGCGATCTCCAACGGCATCGAGCGCGTCCAGAAAGTCGACCAAGGCGTCTTGCTCGAGCTAGCCGACGGACTCAAACAATCCACCGCCTTGACCCACAAGATGGACTGGCTGCCCGAGCGCGCCATGAACCCCGACCAGGTCGCCCTAGTCGTCCTTAATCAACGCCGCCGAGTTCTGCTCACGCACACGCTCGCGGTGCATGAACCCCAGTTGGAAGTCTTCATCGACGCCATCGACAAGATCACCGCCGCAGCCCGCGACCTGATCTGGCTGTATCTTCACGTCCGCGACACGATCGCGCTTGAGGATCCACAACCCGGTCGACACTGATCGATCGATAAGGAGGCAGCGAGCATGAGCCAGTCCCCCTTCAGCCTCGATGGACAAGTTGTGCTCGTCTCCGGCTCGGGACGAGGAATCGGCCGCGCCGCCGCCGAACTGATCGCCCAGATGGGCGCAAAGGTCGCAGTCACCGCCAGGACGGTCTCGCAGGTGGAGGAAGTCGCACAGGGAATCCGAGACAACGGAGGCCAGGCCTGGGCCTTCCGCGCCGACGTTGCCGCCATCGAGGACCACGAATCCCTGCTCGCCGACGTCGAGGACACGATCGGCCCGCTGACCGGACTCGTCAATGTCGCCGGCATCTCACCGATCCTCCAGCGAGGCGAACGAATCACGCCCGAGGACTACGACCACATCCAGAACATCAACCAGCGAGGCACGTTTTTTCTCACCCGAAACTTCGCTGCCCGCCTAATCGACGCCGATCGTGAAGGATCGATCGTGACCATCTCCAGCGTCGGCGCCGAGTTCGGCCTGCCGAGACAGGCCGCCTACTCGATGACTCGCGCCGCCGTCGAAGCGATGACCAAGACGCTCGCTGCCGAGTGGTCGCACTCGCTCACCGCCCCGCTCCGAGTCAACTGCGTAGCGCCTGCCTTCATCGACACCCCACTGACCGAGCCAATGCCCAGCTGGTACCGCGAACGCGTCGAGGCGCACACCGCGATGCGTCGACTCGGCGCAGACGACGAGGTCGCTGGCGCCGTCGCCTTCCTCCTCTCCGACGCAGCCAGCTACATCACCGGCACGGTCGTCCCCGTAACCGGCGGCTACGGCCTCTGGTCGCTCGATCCCCGCTGAAACGAAGCAATCCATGACCTATCTCGCTGCCGCCGTCCAACGCTCGCCCGGACTGACCCGCGAACAGGGAGTTGACAAGGCCATCGCCGCCATCGAGGAAGCCGCCCGAGAAGGCGCGACCCTGATCGTCTTCCCCGAGACATGGATTCCCTCCTACCCCTACTACCACGGCCAGTCGACCAACCGACAGGCCTTCACGACCCTCTACCAGCACACCTTCGAGAACAGCATCGCGATCCCCGGCGACGACTGGAATCGAATCGCGCAGGCCGCCGCCGACGCCAACGCACACGTCGTGATCGGAGTCAACGAGCGCGAGCCACAGGCCGGCACGATCTACAACACGCTCGCCTACATCGGCCCCGACGGCGCACTGCTCGGCAAGCATCGCAAACTCGTCCCAACCCTCACCGAGCGACTGGTCTGGGGCTACGGCGACGGCTCCGACTTGGACGTCTACGAAACCGACGCCGGCCGTCTCGGAGGCCTGATCTGCTACGAGCACCAGATGGCCCCCGCTCGCTACGCCCTCTCGACGCTCGGCATCCAGGTCCACGCCTCGGTCTGGCCAGGCTGGGAAATGCTCCATCCCGTGATCGACGCCGCCACCCGACATCTCGCCTACGAAAACGCCTGCTACGTGATCGTCGCTCGCGAGACGATGTCCCCCGAACTGCTACCCGCAGGCACCCCGCTCGGCGAGGAGCCGTTCTGGCACGCCTCGGGCGGCTCCGCGATCATCGCACCCGGCGGCAAGTACCTGGTCGAGCCAGTCACCGATGAAGAAACGATCATCTACGCCGAAATCGACCTCGAAAACACGATCGAATCCAAGCGCTGGGTCGACTCAGCCGGACACTACGCCCGCCCCGATGTGTTCCAGCTCCATTGGGACAAGCGACCCAAGCCCCCTGTCGTGATCGATGACTGATCCAGGCCCACACGACGCCATCACCGATGTGCCCGGCATCGAAGTCGGTCACTACACCGATCTCGAGAACGCGACAGGCTGCACGACAGTCTTGGTTCGTTCCGGCGCAACGCCCGGAGTATTCCAGCCGGGCGGCGCCCCGGGAACACTCGATACCGATCTCACCGTCGCCGAGAACTCGATTCAGGAAGTGCACGCCGTGCTGCTAACCGGTGGAAGCACGATCGGCCTCAACGCAGCCGAAGGAGTCCGGCGCTACCTGCAGGAGTCCGGGGTAGGCCTGCCGCTGATGGCAGGGCTGGCCCCACTTCCCCTGGTGATGGGAGCAGTCGTCTTCGACCTCGTGATCGGCAACGTCGTACACCCAACCGGCGACGACGGATACACCGCGTCGTCCACCGCTTCGAGCGGACCCGTGGAGCAGGGATCCGTCGGCGTCGGCACCGGTTGTACGGTCGCCAAGGCCGGGCGTCCAGACACGTTACTGAAAGGCGGCGTCGGCACGGCCTCGCTGGTCCACGAGTCCGGCCTGGTCGTCGGAGCCCTCGTAGCGACCAACTCGGTCGGAGACATCGTCGACCCCTCGACCGGCCAACTGGTCGCCGGCGCTCGCGCCGAGGTATCGGGCGAGATGTCCAGGTCCTCGCAGGCGCTACTCAACCGCACGGTCGCGGAGTTCGAAGAACTCCAACAATCACGTCCCAACTTCAGCAGCGATACCCCAGGTACGAACACCACCCTCGCCGTGATCGCCACCAACGCCAGGTTGCACAAAGGCACCGCCAAGCGAGTCTCGATCATGGGCTCGGCCGGTCTGGCCAGAACGATCGATCCCGTCTTCTCCCCCGGCGACGGCGACACCATCTTCACCCTCGCCACCGGAGACATTGACGTCACCAGCATCCCGGCCATGCTCACGCTCACCGGAACAATGGCCGCCGAGGCCGTCGCCAGCGCGACACTTCGCAGCGTTCAGCAAGCACAGTCGCTGGCCGGCGTGCCGTCAGCCTCCGAATGGCGAGAATCCGCCCAACAGGACGGCTGATACGCTCCCGCCATGACTGAACGACCCCTGGTCCTCGCCACCAACGACGACGGCATCGAAGCTCCCGGTCTCTGGCATCTGGCCGAGGCCGCACTGGAATTTGCAGACGTCATGGTCGTCGCCCCAGCCTTCAACCAGTCCGGCATGTCGGCGGCATTCACGATCCGGCAGGATCTGGAATCCGAACGCGCCTTTTCCCGACTCGACGGTGTCGACGCCTGGCAGGTCAACGGCACGCCGACCGACGCTGTCCTCCACGGCATCCGACACCTCGCCCCCCGTCACATCGACATGATCGTCTCCGGTGTCAATCCCGGACCCAATGTCGGGCGAGACATCCTCCACTCCGGCACCGTGATGGCCGCCATGCAGGGCTACCTGCGAAACCTGCCCAGCGTCGCCGCATCGCTCTGGTCGTTCGACGAAGACCACCTGCGAGACGCCGCGATCATCGCCGGACGAATCGCCCGCCGACTCCTCGAGAGCGGCCAGATCCAATTCCTCAACGTCAACGCGCCCAATCTGCCGATTGAAGAATTCAACGGCATCCGAATCACCCCGGTCGCCAACGTCTCTCCATCGCGGGTCGTCGACCGAATCGACGAACAGGGCTCGACCAGCCGTCAGCTCGTCTTGCGTCCCGGTACCGACATCGCTCCCGATTCCGACGTCGCCGCCATCATCGAAGGCTCCGTCACCGTCACGCCTCTGCACAACGACCTCACCTTCCACGCGAAGCTGGCCGACGCGGCCTCGATCATCGGCGACGCCGACGCCCTACTCAACGGCGCGATAGACTGAGCTTCCCACCTCGAGATACTTGATCGCACAGGAGTTCGATCGTGGCCGGTCATTCCAAGTGGGCCCAGATCAAGCGCAAGAAAGGCGTCACCGACGCCAAGCGCGGCCAGCTCTTCACCAAGCTCGGACGCGAAATCGCAGTAGCCGTCCGCGCCGGCGGCCCTAAGCCCGAAGAAAACTCCGCCCTCCGACTCGCGGTCGAACGCGCCCGCGGCTCCAACATGCCCAACGCCAACATCCAGCGCGCGATCGAGCGCGCCGCCGGCGGCGCTGACGGCTCCCAACTAGAAGAGATCCGCTACGAGGCCTACGGACCCGGTGGAGCAGCTCTCCTGATCGATTCCCTCACCGACAACCGCAACCGAACCGTCTCCG
Organism: Dehalococcoidia bacterium; assembly: GCA_964291525.2. Classification (GTDB taxonomy): domain Bacteria; phylum Chloroflexota; class Dehalococcoidia; order Bin125; family Bin125; genus Bin125. The sequence goes on from OZ219765.1 coordinate 399,327, forward strand.
AGGTGCGCGCCACGCTCACCCGAGCCGGCACCGGAATCGCCGAGTCAGGCGCGGTCGCCTGGCTCTTCGAGCAAAAGGGCGTCATTGCCGTCGACGTTGACGAACAGGTCGACCCCGACGACATCATGCTCGCCGCCATCGACGGTGGCGCCGAGGACGTAGACATCGACGAGGGCCTGGTCGAAGTCATCACTGCCCCCTCCGACCTCGAGTCCGCACGCAGCGCCGTCGAAGAGGCCGGCGCGCCCATCGCCTCCGCAGAAGTCATCATGCGAGCCACCAACACCGTCCCGGTCGACACCGACCAGGCCGCCAGTCTGATGCGCCTGATCGACTCCCTCGAAGACCTCGACGACGTCCAGCGCGTCTTCACCAACGCTGACTTCCCCGACGCCGCGCTCGTCGAGGCGTAGACTCGATCCATGGCGCGAATCCTCGGCATTGACCCCGGTCTCACAGCGGCCGGCTGGGGATTGCTCGAGGTCGCCCCCGACGGCACCGCAGGATTGCGCTGGGGCACGATTCGCCCGCCGAAAGGCGAGTTACCCGACCGCCTGAACACCATCAACTGCGAAGTCCGCGAACTGATCAAAAGACATCACCCCGATGCCGTCGCCATCGAGCGCCCCTTCAATCACAAAAACGTAAAGACCGCGGTCCTCTTAGGACAGGCCCAGGCCGCCGCCATGATCGCCGCCGCCGCCCACGGAGTCTCCGTCCACGAATATCCCCCCAGACAGGTCAAGGAAGCCGTCACCGGACTCGGCTCCGCCGAGAAGTCAGCCGTCAAACAGGCCCTCATGGCGAGACTCGGCCTCGCCGAACTCGACGCCCCCGTCGACGCCACCGACGCCCTCGCCGTCGCCTTCTGCCACCACCTCATGACGCCAGTCAGCGAAACACTGGAGATCACGTGATCTCACGAATCCGCGGCCGAGCCATCGACTGGCACGAGGACACCCAGAGCGTCGAGGTCGACACCGGCTCTGAAGCCGGAGGCCTCGTCTACGAAGTCCGCCTGCCAACCGCCGTCTGGCTCGCGCTCGAGGACAACCGACCCGAAGTCCTCGACCTCTTCACCCACTACCACGTCCCCGACCGCGCACCGGTTCCCGTCCTCATCGGTTTTCTAAGACAAACCGAAAGAGATTTCTTCCGAAAACTCATCGGAGTTCCCCAGATGGGCGTCGCCAAAGCCCAGCAAGCCCTGGCAGCCTCGGTCTCAACGATCGCCCAGGCAATCGAAGCCGAAGACCGACGCACCCTCACCCAGCTGCCCGGCATCGGCACCCGACAGGCCGACCGCATCATCGCCGACCTCAAAGGCAAAGTCGTCGAGGAAGCGATGCTGGTCGACGAAGGATTCGACACCAAGACTCGCCGTCCAGTCAGACCCACCGACGACATCGCCGCCGACGCCACCGAAGCGCTCGTCGGGCTCGGCTACACCCGACGCGACGCCGACCGCTGGATCGCCGCTGTCCTCGGCGCGCCTGATATCACCCCGCCCGAGACCACTGAAGATCTGTTGCGAACAGTACTCGAGCACATCGGCACGAACCCGTAGAGCCTGTTGACCAGCCGTCCACAAGCTACGCTCCATAGAACACATGTCCGCGCGTACTCGCCGAGACGCTCCACCGGCGAACCGAACCCAACGAGGATCCCCGTGAGCCACGAACAATACACCGCCGGCCCGCTCCCTCCAGATCCGTTGTCACCCGAACAAATCCGAACAAACCTGGACAATTCGGCCACCCAATCAGCTGAAGAAACCTGAAAAAAGCTGAAAAAACCTGAAAGCCTCAGAGCCCCGATCTCCCGTAAAACACTGGAGATCGTCCCCCGCGCCGGCCCAGAAAAAGAGTTGACCTGAAACCTGAAACTCCGCCCGATCCGAAATCGCACGTTCGGAAAACAGACACGAACTCGCTAAGCTCTCACTCATGACCACCGTCTCCGCCCCCGTCCGAAACTCCAAGCAGTTCGAACTCAGCGCCGACTACCAGCCGACCGGCGATCAGCCCTACGCCATCGACCGCTTGGTCCAGGGCTTGGAAGCCGGCCACAGAGCGCAGACCCTGCTTGGCGTCACTGGCTCAGGCAAGACCTTCACGATGGCCAACGTCGTCGCTCAGCTCAACCGTCCGACGCTGGTCCTCGCCCACAACAAGACACTCGCCGCCCAGCTCTGCACCGAGTTCCGCGACTTCTTCCCCAACAACTCCGTCGAGTACTTCGTCTCCTACTACGACTACTACCAGCCCGAGGCCTACATCCCCCGCTCCGACACCTACATCGCCAAGGAGTCGGACATCAACCAGGAAATCGACAAGCTGCGCCACGCTGCCACCCGCGCCCTGTTCGAGCGCCGTGACGTCCTGATCGTCGCCTCCGTCTCCTGCATCTACGGCCTCGGCGAGCCCGAGGACTACCAGGGCATGGTCCTCAGCATGGAACAGGGCAAGTCCTACTCCCGAAACCTGATCCTCCGCCGCCTCGTCGACCAGCAGTACGAGCGCGACGAGATGACCCTGAGCCGAGGCAAGTTCCGCATCCGCGGCGACACCTTGACCATCCATCCCTCCTACGAAGACCTCGCCGTCCGAGTCCAGTTCTGGGACGACGAAGTCGAGCGAATCGTCGAACTCGACCCGCTCACTGGCGAGATCCTGGCCGAGCGCGACCGCGTCGACATCTATCCCGCCAAGCACTTCGTCACCACCGACGAGCGCATGGCCGCAGCCGTCGAAGACATCCAGTCAGAGCTGGCCCAGCGTCTCGAAGAACTCCGCCGAGAAGACCGCATCCTCGAGGCCGCCCGGCTCGAAGAACGAACTCGATACGACCTCGAAACGCTGCGCGAGACCGGCTACTGCCCCGGCATCGAGAACTACTCCCGCCACCTCGCCCGCCGCGCCGCTGGCTCGACCCCGTGGACCCTGCTCGACTACTTCCCCGAGGACTGGCTGCTCTTCATCGACGAATCACACATGACCATCCCCCAGGTGCGCGGCATGTACGGCGGCGACACCTCGCGCAAGCAGACACTGGTCGACTTCGGCTTCCGCCTGCCTTCCGCGATCGACAACCGACCGCTCAACATCGACGAGTTCGAGCGTCACATCAACCAGGTCGTCTTCGTCTCCGCAACACCGGCGGACTATGAACGCAATCACTCCGCCGAGATCGTCGAGCAACTGATCCGTCCGACCGGCCTGCTCGACCCAGACGTGGAAGTGCGCGGGACCGACGGGCAGATCGACGACCTGGTCAGCGAAATCAAAACACGAGCGGAGCGCGGCGAACGCACGCTCGTCACTACATTGACCAAGAAGATGGCCGAAGACCTCGCCGATTACCTCCGCGAGGTCGGCATCCGCACCTACTACTTGCACTCCGAGCAGGACGCCTTCCAGCGAGTTGAAGTCCTCCGCGACCTGCGACTCGGCGTGTTCGACTGCCTCGTAGGCATCAACCTGCTCCGCGAAGGCCTCGACCTGCCGGAGGTCTCGCTCGTCGCGGTCCTGGATGCCGACAAAGAGGGCTTCCTCCGCAATGAAAGCACCATGGTCCAGACCATCGGCCGCGCTGCGCGACACGTCAATTCCCATGCCATCCTCTACGCCGACCGAGTCACCGACTCCATGCGCCGAGCAATGGAAGAAACGCACCGCCGTCGCCAGACGCAGGACGAATACAACAAGAAGCACAACATCACACCGGTGGGCATCACCAAGGAAATCCGCGACATCGCCGCCGACGTGGCCAACCAGGTCCGAGACGAGTTCGAACAGAAGATGGTCGCCGAAGACGGCACGCCCTACGACGACGGTCTCGGGGCCACCATCCCCGAGGACATGACGCCCGACCAGATAGCGCGCATGATCTCCGAGCTCGAATCGCGGATGAAGCAGGCCTCCCGCGATCTCGAATTCGAGAAAGCGGCGGCCCTCCGCGACCAGATCATCGAGCTCCGCCGCGACCAGGCTGCCCTGGGTGAAGATCTGCAGCAATGGAGCGACCAGGCCTACGGCCGCCGGCGCCGACCGTTGCGCCGTAAAGAGCCAGTGTCACGCCAGCGTTAACGCCAGAAATCACCCGTCGTCAACTTTGTCCCTGTTGCCGCAGGATTGGTACCTTCAACCCGACGCCGCAACGCCCGCGCTGCTATCATCTTGCGCGCCTGCCGTGGCAGGCGTGACGAGAGTGTGATCTGGTGGCTGACGAACCCCAATACGAACGCTGGCGGCGCTCCAATGTCGACGCGCCGCCGTCCTGGTTGGGCGGACGTCCCGAAGAGGAAGAAGTACGCGGATGCGCCTTCTGTGGTGAAGTGCCGCCTCCGGCCTCGTCCTTCTGCCCCAACTGTGGTCGCGCCGTCACCGCCTCGCTGCTGCCCCAGCAGGGCAAAGCGGCCACCGTCCTCTTCACCGACATCGAAGACTCCACCCAACTGACCGAACACCTCGGCGATCTCCAGTGGGAATCGATCATCGACGAACATAACGAGATCGTGCGCGAGGAACTCCACCAGCACGCCGGATTCGAAGTCAAGCTGACCGGCGACGGGTTCCTGATCGTCTTCGCCGACGGCATGCAGGCGCTCCGCTGCGCCGCCCACGTACAGCAAAAGGTCACGCAGATCGCCGATCAGCGAGGCTCCAGCTGGCCCGTCCGAGTCAGGATGGGCGTCCACCGAGGCGACGTAATCCTCAGGCCCGGAGGCGACATCCTCGGCCGCACGGTCAACATGGCGGCCAGAATCATGGCCAAGGGCCGCGGCGGGTCAATCGTCGTATCACAGGCGCTGCGCGAAGAAGTCGGACGTCAAATCCGACCTGAGTACTGGGTCGACATGGGCTCGCGAAGAATCCGAGGCCTCGATCGCCGCGAGCGCATGTCCATGTTCCGCTGGCCCGAATACCTCGCCTGGGAAGCCGGCCGAAACAACCCCAACCCCGAGCCCGCCGTCACACCCACAGACGAGATCAGCGACACGATCGACTCAGTCCTGAACGAGCCCGAAACCGCTTCGGTCGACGTCTAAGCAGCGATCAAGATCGAGCCAACACTCGCCGCGACCGTCCACCGTCCGACTGCTCGATCACGCCCGCCTCGGCCAACTGCTCAATCAACCGTTCCGCCCGAGGCCGGCCAACCCGCATCCGACGCTGCAACAACGTCGCCGACACCCGCTCATACTCCCGAGCCAGCTCAGTCGCCTCGCCCAGCCGGGTGTCAGGAGACTCCCCGCCCCCCCCACCCAGGGGAGAGCCGTCGCGAACCGGCTGAGCGGGTTCCGGCTCCACAACAATGTCGGGACCCTCATCAGAACCATCGGCGTCCAGCGCCGTCTCAAGCGTCGAGGTCAGGCTGCGCAAGTCCGCCTGCGCCGCTCGCGCCGCGACTTCGTCAGCAGCCGACGGCGTCGCCTCAGACAGCTCCTCGAGCACCTCATCGAGCGAGCTACGCTCCGTCTCCGCCTGGTTGTGCGCCGTCCACGACTCAATCAGCCGCTCAATCTCAGCGTCCGACACATAAGCCCCCTGAACCCGTCGCGGCTTGATCGAGTCCGAAGACATAAACAACATGTCCCCCCGACCCATCAGCTTCTCCGCGCCAGCCCGGTCCATGATCACCCGAGCATCCGTCTGCGACGTCGTCGCAAACGCAATCCGAGTCGGGAAGTTCGCCTTGATCAACCCGGTCACGACGTCGACCGACGGCCGCTGCGTCGCGATCACCAGGTGTATCCCCACCGCTCGAGCCAGCTGCGCCAGTCGCACAATCTGTCCCTCGACCTCAGCCGCCGCCATCATCATCATGTCGGCCAACTCGTCCAGCACGACGACCCAGTACGGCAGCCGCTTGTCGATCGAAGGCAGCGAGTTGAAGGCCACGATGTTGCGCGCCCGGTTCTCCTCCAGCTGGCGGTATCGCCGATCCATCTCCGCCACCACCACACCGAGCACCGAGACCACCTCGTCCGGCTCCGTCACCACGTGCGAGAACGCCAGGTGGGGAGCGGATCCATAGTTCGTCAACTCCACCCGCTTCGGGTCCACCAGGATCAGCCGCACCTCTTCCGGAGACTTCTGCATCAGCAAGGACGAGATGATCGTGTTGATACAGACCGACTTGCCCGACCCGGTCGCGCCGGCGATCAACACATGAGGCATCCGAGTCAGGTCCGCAATCACCGGATTGCCAGTCACGTCGCGCCCCAACGCAATCGGCAGTCCGCCCTCGGCGGCCCTCTGATTGAAGGCGTCAGACTCGATCAGTCCACGCAGCGCCACGATCCGGGTGTCCGCGTTCGGTACCTCGACCCCGACAATCGGCTGTCCCGGCACCGGAGCTTCGATCCGAATCGAGGGCGCAGCCAGCGCCAGCGCGAGGTCGTCCGCCAAGCGAGTGATCCGGTTAACGCGAACCCGGGTTCGCGAAACCTCCTCAGTCTGCACCAGCGGCTGACCGTGCTCGTCCAGCACCTGGGTTCCCGACGCGTCCTTGACCGCGACCTGCCGAGTCTTGACCTCCCAGCCCGGCTCCACGCCAAACTGAGTGATCGACGGCCCCTCATTGATCTGGGTCACACTGGCGTCAACTCCGAACGACGCCAGGGTCTGCTCGATAATCCGAGCCTGGTCCTGAGCGCCCGACCGCAGCGTGGCCGCAGGATCCTCGTCCAGCAGACCGATCGGCGGCAGTCGCCAGCCATCAGAGGCAGTCCGATCGAGCGTTCTCAGCGTCGACCGCGGCGAAGCCGCAACCTGCGGAACAGGTGCGGGCGGCTGTTCGGCAGCCGGTTCCTCAGGCTCAATCTCCACAGACTCCGTCATCGGAGGCCAGGCAGGCTCCGCTGGTGGCGCAGCGATTGGCGGGTGAGCAACAGGCATCTGAGACTGGGCAGGCGTCGTCGGCAGTTCGCTGCGCGACTCGCGCCACTGATCTCCGATCACGCCAAACGCGAGCCACAGCTCACGACCGGTCCACCGCAACGTGGCCCAGATTGCGTAAAGCAGTGCGACGAATCCGCGGCCCGCGCCGCGAGCCATCGCCGCCAACACTCCGGGCCCCTTCGCCTTGATTTCGCGGCCGGCGTAACGCATCGACGCATCGAATCCGCGACCGGCGGCATTCGCCAGGCCTTGTGCTGCCGATGGCGCGACCAGCACGAATGCGCCGACCAGGCCGAACAGGATCAATCCCCAGCCGACCGGAGAATCCAGCCAGCCGCCCACCTGACCGCCCGCGCCATAGCGCGCCAGTGAGACGCCGCCCAGCGACGCATCAGGCGTGATCGCTCCAGCGATCCCCCAGAGTGCGAGCGCGGCCAGTCCGACGCCGCTGCTCTGTCGCATCAGGCGTCGATCCTGGCGCACCGTCGATCGGACCCGCTGGATTCCGGTCAACACACCAAACACGGCGACCACGGCCGCCAGCAGATACGCGCCGCCGCCGAACCAGTGCACCACGACTTCTCGCTGGTCGCCGAAAGGTAGGGACGCCATCGTCACCCAGGCCGCAAACACGGTAGCCACGGCCACGATCAGTCCGCCGCCGACCAGTCGGCGATGCTCGGAGATCCACAGAGAGATTCGGTCGGGCAGCGCCCGCCTAGACCGGCTTGTCCGGCTAGAAGCCGCGCGTCTCGTCATACATCAATTCAGACCCCGAAGACAGGTCGAATGCTGCCAATCAGACCTGTACCGCCACCACTACCACCATAGGACGTTGTCGCGTCTCACGTCGAAGGTAAGCCGAGACTTCCTGCTGCACCTGCCGCTCGCGCTTGTCCCAGGGCACCGGACGATTGGAGTTGGCTCTTGACTTCAACACATCGCGAGCCACCTTGGACGCCCCAGTTTTGAGGCTGTTCGTCGCATGAATCTCGGCGAAGCCTCGTGCCGTGACTTCAATCTCGCCCGACAGCTGACCGCTATCGACATCGATCGGTACCGCCACCAGCAAGAAGCCATCACCGGCTAGCTTTTGCCGATCGCGGATGATCGCGCGATCAACCCCGCCGACGTTCATGCCGTCGACGTAGACATACTCGGCCGGCACCTGGTCAATGACCTCTGAGCGTTCGGCCGTGAGCTCGAGCACATCGCCGTCAAGCAGGATGTGCCGCTCGTCGTCGGCCACGCCCATCGACTCGGCCAGCTTGGAGTGAATCACGAGGTGCCGATACTCGCCGTGAATCGGGACGAATGCCTGCGGCTCGGTCAGCGAGATCACCGTCTTCAGTTCTTCCTGCGCCGCGTGACCGCGTACATGAACGAACTCGTGTCCAGAGCCGACCGAGAACACCTCGACGCCGCGTCGATAGAGATTGTTGATCGTGTTGTTGACCGCTGATTCGTTACCTGGAATCGGCGACGAGGAGAGCACCACCGTGTCGCCAGGCTTCAAGTTCACCTCTCGGTGGGAACCGGTCGCCATACGCGAGAGCGCCGCCATCGGCTCGCCCTGCGCGCCGGTGCAGATGACCACGGTGTTCTCGTCGTGCGCGGAGCCCAGGTCGGTGATCGGTCGCAGCCGTCGATCGTCGGTCCGCACGTATCCGAGGTCGCGCGACATGTCGATGTTCTTCTCCATCGAGCGACCGGTCGCGTATACGACACGTCCCGACTCCTCCGCTGCGTCGATGATCTGCTGGATCCGCGCTATCTGCGATGCGAGGGTCGCGATGATCACGCGCCCCGGCGCCGTGAGCAGAATCTGTTCCAGCGCGTCGCCAACCACTGTCTCTGAGGGAGTTACTCCCGCCTTGTCGGCGTAGGTTGAGTCCGAGCAGAGCAGCCGCACGCCTTCCTGGCCGTACGCGGCGAGGCGCTGCAGGTCGGTCGGCTCGGACATGACCGGCGTGTGGTCGATCTTGAAATCACCGGTGTGCACGACCAGCCCGGCCGGGGTTCGTAGAGCGATTCCGAACGCGTCGGGAATCGAGTGCGCGACCGGGAAGAACTCTGCGGTGATGCTGCCGAAGTCGAAGACCGAACCGCTGCCTGCTTCGATCATCTTTGCGTCAAGGATTCCGGTTTCCTCGAGCCGCCAGCCGATTAATCCCAGTGCCAACGGCGAGGCGTAGATCGGCGCCTGGAGCTGGGGAATCAGGAAGCGCAGCGCGCCGATATGGTCCTCGTGGCCGTGCGTGATCAGATAGCCGCGCAGCTTGTCTCGACGCTCCAGCACGTAGCTGGCGTCGGGAATGATGTAGTCCACGCCGTGCATGTCGTCCGACGGAAACAACAGGCCGGCATCGACGACGACCATGTCCTCGGCCGTCTCGTAGACCATCATGTTGCGACCGATCTCACCCAGCCCGCCCAGCGGCACAACTCGTAAGGCGTCCTCGCCTACATCGGACACTTCAGCCACGGTTTCCTCATTCTGAGATGGTGTTGCTACAGCAGTGATCGCTGTGAATCGTCATCCTCGGCAGTCTGGCCATGCGTGTGGCCGATTCGAACTTGCGCGACCTCGGGCCGCTTGGCCTGTGCCAGCAGCGGCGGGATGATGGCGAAGTCTTCGCGCAGCGTCGACATCAGGTTCGAGTTCCTCAGCGCCGCGGCCGGGTGATAGACGGGTAAAATCAGCCATGGCCCGGCCTGGAACGGCTGGCCACGCGTCTCGCCCATCTTGGCGTTGGGCAGGAAGTACTGAGTCGCGAAGAGGCCGAGCAGCACGATCAGCTTGGGTCGGATGCCCTCGATCTGTTCTCGCAGGTAGACCTCGCAACAGCCGATCTCGTCCGGCATCGGGTCGCGATTGTTGGGCGGACGGCACTTGATTACGTTGGCCACGAACACGTCAGGCCGCGTGAGCCCAATGTCACCCAGCAGCTCGTCCAGCAACTGACCTGCCCGTCCGACGAACGGCACACCCTGCTGATCCTCGTTGGCTCCGGGCGCCTCGCCGATGAACATCAGCTCGGCGTTGGGATCGCCGTTGCCGGGCACGGTCAGCGTTCGACCTTCGTGCAACCGGCAAGCGGTGCAGCCAGCGATTTTCGCGTTCAATAGTTCAAGTACCTGAGCATCCACGGCGTCAGTCTACGACCACGGTGGTTTGCGACTCAGATTTCCGATTCCGGACTCTGAGCGGTGAAATTTCGGTCGAAATCCTCTGATCTGCCGTCGTGGGCTGGGAATTGGGCGTTGAACAGTCCAGAAAAGTCCAGATTTGTCCAGATTCGTCCCGGTTGGTCCAGATTTCGTCCCGATTAGTCCCTGAGAGTCCAGGCGAATCCAGGCGAATCCAGTCGAGTCCAGATTCTCGTTTGAGTGTGGCGGTGGTCATTTTGGGCGCTTTGTTTCGTTGCTGCTTGTCGAGCGCCGACGATCATATGCGGATGGATGTTCTGTTGCGTGGAGGTGTTGTGTCGGGGACGACAGCAGTTGGTGCGGCGGCCCTCACCCTAGCCCTCTCCCAGAGGGAGAGGGGATCGGAGGGAGCGGGGATAGGAGGGCTTGGTCAGCGTGGCCTGTCAGGGCTACGCTGGCTGGCCTTCAGGATCGTCGTCGTCATCGTCCAGGTCCGACTCAATCACGGGAATCACTGTTCGATTCTCCACCAGCCGCACGAGTATCACGCCAAGGGCGAACAGGCCCATCGTCGGCACGGCCACGAACGTCTGGGTGACCGGGTCAATCGACGGAGTGACCAGTGCGGCCAGCAGGAACGAGCCGATGATCGCCCAGCGCCACATTCCAAGGAGCTTCTTGGATGTCACGATGCCGATCGCCCCCAATCCCATCAGGAACAGCGGCAACTCGAAGATGATTCCCGTCCAGATCACGAAGCGCGTGAGCATGTCGATGTAGTTGTTGATTCGCACCTGCGGGTCGGCGATCTCCTGGCCGAAGTTGAGCAGGAACGACAGCGCCGGCGGCCAGCCGATGAAGAACGCGAACGCCCCACCGCAGGCGAACGCGATCGTCGCCATGGCGACGATCGGCATGATCCACTTCCGCTCGGCGCCGGTTAGGCCAGGGTGGATAAAGGCGTAGATCTGATAGACGATCACGGGCATCGCACCGGCCAGCCCGAGCATCAGCGAGATCTTGATATAGGCGCCAATGAAGCCCAGTAGCTCTGTGTAGATCGGGCGGAACTCAGGCAGCGCCTGACGCCCGGGCTCGAGCAGGAAATCGAGAATCGTCGAGGCAAACACGAGCGCGACGACCGTGGTCAGCACCATGGTCAGCACTGCGACGGTTAGCCGTTGTCGAATCTCATTGAGATGCTCACCCAGGGTGAGCTCGGCGCCTTCGGGATCGTCGGGAGGAGCTCCGGGAGGCATGCCCGGCGGCAGATCGTCGCCGGCTCCCTCATCAACGACGTCGAGTTCCTCGGCGACCACGTCCAGTTCCGACACCTCGGGCGGCTCGGGCATTTCGGAGGGCGAGGGGACCGGTCGAGAAGCCATCAGCAATCAGCCAGATGTTGTGAGTTCAGCCGCATGGCGCAGATCAGCATGGCGGTGGCGCTACTGCGCATCGCGATCGAGGTCGCGGCGCCGACGGTTGAGTGAGATGACATTTGATGGCCGAGCCGGCTCGGTGGCCTCTGACGCGTCGTCATCGCCACTACCAGTTGTCGCTGCCGCCACCCTGCGCGGACGGACCACCGGTCGACGCCTGCGCACGCGCCGTACTTGCCGCTGTTCCTGTTGTTCTTCCGACGCCTCGGCCGTCGCCGTTGCCGTCGACGAAGAATCCGCCGTCCCTCCGTCGCGAGCCGCCTCGATCGCTTCTTCGGTCATCGTTTCGGCATCCCGCACCGCGCCACGGACGTCAGCTTCGGCCTGTTCGAGATCGGCGCGGATATCGGCGTCGATCTGCTGAAACTCAAAGCGTTGCTCAATCAGCTCCTCGCGGACCTCTTCGAAGTCGGTCAGGTACTCGTCGCGGAAGTCTCGGGCGTACTCGCGTAGTTCGCGGATCGCGCGACCGAACTGACCCGCGATCTCCGGCAACTTGCCGGGACCGAAGATCAGTGCTGCGAGCAGCAGCACGACCAGGATTTCTGGAATACCAACGCCGAAGATGTTCATCGGCAGTCAGCGTACCCGATTACAGAGCGATCGCCGTCCCTGCGCGGCTGATTCAGGTCGCTCTCCGTAATGGACGAGGAGGGCTACTCGTCCGACACGCCCTTCGAGACCAGGAAGTCGATCGCGTCCTGCACTTTGCCGATTCCCTCGGCGTCCTCGTCCGAAATCTCCAGGTCGGGCACCTCGTCGCGGAACTCGTCCTCGAACGACATGATCAGCTCGACCAGGTCGAGCGAGTCCGCGCCGAGGTCGTCAACGAACGACGCTTCGGGCTTCACGTCATCGGGGTCTGCCGACAGCTGGTCGACGATGATGTCCTTGATTCGATCAAACAGGGCCATACTGCTTCCTCCAACTACTCCGCAGTCCCAGCCTGCAGACGGTTCCGAGTGACCGTGCCCAGGACGCCGCTGACGAAACGTCGACTGCCATCGTCGCCGAATCGCTTGGCCAGCGACACCGCATGTCGGACGGCGGTGTTCGGGCGTACCGAGCCATTATCGAAGAGCATTTCAAACAGCGCAATGCGCAGGATTGTCAAGTCGACTAATGCGATCTGATCCAGAGGCAACCGATCGGCCAGGTTGTCGATCAGCGCATCGAGTTCCTCGCGGCGACTGATCACCCCGCCGACGAGCAGCGCCGCGCGCTGCGCCTTGTCATCCGACATGGGGACATCTTCGTGAGATCGTTGCAGCGCGGTCGTCGCTGGCCTGACGCCAAACTCCGCTTCGAACAGGGCGCAGAACGCGCGCACCCTGGCGTTGTCCTCTGCGTCGGGACGAATCCGCGGCGTCGTAGCTCGTCTTGCGCTAGCCGCCAACGCTCTCCCGATCGTTGATGTTGACCAGGGTCGGCGACGTCGGCAGCTTAAGCGGACGCAGCGTCGTGCGGACCAGGCCGGTCAAGACCTTGCCCGGTCCCATCTCGACGTAATGCGAGACGCCCATCTCGTGCATGCGCAGGACGGTGTTTTCCCAGCGCACCGGCCGGCGAATCTGCGCCGTCAGATCCGCGCGCACCTCTTCGGCGCTCGTCAGTGGCTCGGCGGCGACGTTGCCGATCACTGGCGTCTGTGGATCTGATACGTCAGCCTCGGCGATGATCGGCGCCATCGCCTCCGAGGCCGGGGACATCAACGAGGTATGAAACGCGCCGCCGACATTGAGCATCACCACTCGCCGGGCGCCGCGTTCTTCTGCCAGGGCCGCGGCTTGCTCGACCGCCGGCGCCGTGCCGCCGATCACAATCTGTCCGGTCGCGTTCAGGTTGCAGACTTCGGCGCCCGCTTCTTCGCAGACAGACTGCACATCCGCCTCACTCATGCCCAGCACCGCTGCGAGCGTGCCCGGATTCTGTTCTCCTGCAGCCTGCATCAGTTCGCCGCGCCTGGCGACGAGCCGCACGGCCTCGGAAACGCTAAGCGAACCGGCGGCGACGAGGGCGGAGTACTCGCCCATGCTGTGTCCCGCCGCGCAGATCGGAGCGGCACCCAGCGCCTCATGTCCGGCGACTGTTGCTGCTCGCCAGGCGGCGAGCGATGTCACGAGGATGCCTGGCTGCGTGTTGATCGTTTGGCGCAGTACTTCGTCCGGGCCTTCGAAGATCACGCTCGAGAGTGAGCGTCCGATCGCCTCATCCGCCTCTTCAAAGATTTCGCGCGCTTCGGGAAACGCCTCGTACAGGTCGCGGCCCATGCCGACTTCCTGCGCGCCCTGTCCCGGAAATAGCCACGCCGTGCCTCCTGCTGCCGAGGCATCGGACACCGCTAGTCCTCCAGATCGATCACTGTGCGGCCGCGATACATGCCGCAGGCCCAGCAGATCCGGTGAGCCTGGTGCGTCTCATTGCACTCGGGGCAAATGACCAGCTTGGGTCGCTGCACGGCGTGGTGCTGTCGGCGAAGTCGTTGTCGGGTCTTCGCATACTTGCGCTTCGGAAGCGGTGGCATCGATTCAGTCTCCCTCTGATTCAATCTTCAACGCCGACAGCGCCGACCAGCGGGCATCCACCGGCGGCTCGGTCGACGTGCTCGTGTCCAGTCCCAGACAATCCGATCCGCAACGCGGACTCATCGGACGTCCCATGTCTACATATTGTCGCACGGCCTCGGACAAGTCGATCTGCCCGTCGATCACGGCAAAGCCGGCGCGCTCTGGCGGCGGTTCGATCGAGGTCCCTGTAATCATGTCCATGGACGGCCAGAACTCCTCGTCGAAGGACAACTCGAGGTCGAGAGCGATGTCTTCCAGGCAACTGCCGCAAACGTCGCTAACCGCCGTGCGAAGCATCGCGGTCGCCATGATCGACTGATCGGTCCGCAACAGGCGCAATGAACCGTTTACCTCGCCGTCGAGACCGGCACCACGCGCGCTCTCGACTTCGTACAGCCGCAACGAGCCGATCGACTCCTGGAGCAGGGTCGAGACGTTGATCAGTAAGGAAGTCGTACGTCGGACCGGCGCGTTGGCGGTCCCGCCCTCGGCAGTCATGGTCCGGTCAGCCTATCAGCGCTCGCTGGACTGGCTTTGGGCGATGTCGGCCGATATTGGCTATCGCAGTCGTCAGGCATACACTCGATCAATCACGCGTCGCGAACGGCGCTTACCCGATCGGCCTGTCTCGGCCACTTCATACGAAAACGAGCCGCACCCATGGATCTCGAAGGGCTGCAGCAACTCCAGGAAATTGATATCCAGCGTGATCAGGCCAAGCGAGAACTCCAGGCCGTCGTCGATCAGATCTCGGACCCGCCCTTCATTACCCAACTCGAGGCCGAGATAGAGGCCCAGGAAGAGGAAGCGCGCCGAGCAGACCAATCGGTGCGGGAAGCGCACGCGGTCGTTCAAACAGCTCAGCGACGAATCGAAGTGACCGACAACCGGCTCTACTCGGGATCAATCAGCGACCATCGCACACTCGAAGAACTGCAGCGCGATCTCTACGCCCAGCGGCAACAGTTACCGCCACTCGCCGAAGCCGAGACTCGGGCCAGCAACGATGCAGAACTCGCCCACGAGGCCGGCGCCTGGTTGCAGCAACTGCGGACCAGCGCGCTCGACGCCTGGAACGCTCGTCAATCGGAGCTGGAAGTCCAGCGCGGCGAGGCGCAGGAACGTGTGGACGAGTTCTCCCGCCAGGTCGAAATCCGGCGTGACAGTCTCAGCCAAGAGGATCTCGCCACTTACGATCGGTACCGCCGACGGCGGCCGCAGGTCGTCGCCACCGTCGCCAGCGGCGTCTGTGCCGGGTGTCGGCTGACCCTGCCGACGATTGTCGTCACCAGGGCGCGTCGCGGCACACGGGCCGTCGAATGTCCATCATGTGGATGCTTGCTGCGCGTTACCTAGTACTCCTCCTGCGGACGGCATAGCATCAATCTGTGCGTGCTATCGGTTATCTCAGCCAGCCCAGCGATCACCTGACCAGATTGGCAGGGGACGCTGAATCGTTCCCGGTGACAACCGCGGTCCGGCTGCCCTCACTGGTCGAGCAGAACGCCGATTTCCTGGAGTACTGCCAGCGGCAGGGGTTCGAACCCACGGCGACATTCCTCGATACCGACACCTCGCACGGCCGCGAACGTCCTGGTCTGGCCCAGTTGCTCCGCCACCTGAACGAGGAGTCCCGCGGCTTCACCTTCGTGGTCACCCAGAGTTTTGCCAACCTCGGACACGATGCGACCCAGGCCGTCCGAACCGTCCTCCAACTTCGCGCCCGAGGGGTCCAGCTCATCTCCCTCGCCGATGGCCCGATCGACGAGACCTCGTTGATCGACCTCTGGCGCTTGCACAACGACCCGGATACCGACGCCGAGCGTCGGCGCCAACGGCTACAAGAACGCGCCCGCCTCGGCCAGGCGATCGGCCGACCGCCTTACGGCTATCGAGTCGGCAGTGACGCTCGCTACGAGATCGATGAAGAGGAATCTGCCGTCGTGCGGCGCATCTTCAATCTTTGTCTGCATGACGGTCTCGGAATCCGGCGGATCGCCCAGCGGCTCAACCAAGAGGGCTACCAGACTCGCCGTGGCCGAAACTGGAGCATGGTCACGATCCGCGATCTGCTGCGCAACCCGGTCTACATCGGCCACTACGACAAGCTCGGCGTCAGCGTCCCCGGAAACCACGAGGCGATCGTCTCTGAACCTGACTTCGAGGCCGTCGCTCAGCAGATGGCCCAGCGCCGCACCGCAACCGGCGTCAGCCATCCCTCCGATTTCCTCCTCGCCGGCCTCGTCTGGTGCGGGGAGGACCAGACCCGCATGATCGGCGTCACCCGACGCCAGCAGTGGCGCAAGGCCAGCGGCGACACCGCCGCCGCCACCTACCGCTATTACCAGTCGGAAGCCCGCACCAACCAATCCGTGGGCGGCTATCACACCCGCCGAGCCGACGAACTCGAAGCTGAGGTCCTGGCCCACATCCGAGGCGAGCGACACGGCGGCGAAAGCGCCGTGCTCAACATCGGCAAGGACGACACCGCACTGGCCGCCGAGACGGCTGTAGCCGTCTCGACCGCCGAGTCCCGTTTGCGAGCCATTGATCGCAAGCTCGGCCAACTGCTCGAGGACGCCGCCGCGGGCGATCCACCGCCCTCGACCCTGCACGAAGCAGGCGCCGAGATCATCGCCGAATGGGAGTCCGCCAGCGCCGACCTCGCCTTGATCAAGAACCGAGCCGTGGCGCAGGAGCGTGAATCCGATCGCCGCCGCCGCCGCGACCACCGCCTGCAACGAGTTCGAGAACACTGGGACCACCTCGACTTCCCCCAACAGCGAGACCTGGTCGAACACCTCGTAGACCGAGTCATCGTCTTCGACGACTCGGTCACAACGCAGCTGAAGGCCTAACTCCTTCTCCATCGCCCTGACGAGTAGCTGAGTCCCCTCTCCCTCTGGGAGAGGGTTAGGGTGAGGGCTCGGGACCCCGCTAAGCTCTCCGACATGCAGCTCATCGCCTACGCCGACGGCGCATCCCGAGGCAACCCCGGACCCGCCGCCTACGGAGCCGTCCTCTGCGACGCTGACGGCGTCGAACTTGACGCCTGGGGCAACCCGATCGGGCGCGCCACCAACAACGTCGCCGAGTATCTAGGAGCCATCGCCGCCGTCGAAGCCGCACTCGAGCTTGGCGCGACCAAGCTGGAGCTTCGCCTCGACTCGGAACTCATCGTCCGACAGCTCGAAGGCCGCTACCGGGTCAAGAACAAGCAGCTCAAGCCGCTCTTCGAGCAGCTCCGCGCCTTGGTCGATCAACTCGATACCTTCCAGCCGACCCACGTCCGCCGGCACCTCAACGAGCGCGCCGACGCCATGGCCAACGAGGCGCTCGACCGGCGTTAGTCCCGCTTGCCCGCGCTACAGTGAATCTCGCCAGGCCGCCGGGCGGTCGCGGCGCACGTCTTGTACGGGCGTCGAGGAAAGTCCGGGCTCCGCGGGACAGGGCGCTGGGTAACTCCCAGGCAGCGCGAGCTGACGGAAAGCGCACAGAAACACACCGCCTACCCGTTCCGGCTTCGGCCAGTGCGGCGGCAAGGGTGAGATGGTGCGGTAAGAGCGCACCAGCGGTCGGGTGACCGGCCGGCTGAGCAAGCCCCGCCCGGAGCAAGACCAAATAGGGAGACGATGGCTTGTCCCGGGCCGTCTCCGGGTAGGTCGCTCGAGGCGGCGGGTAACCGTCGTCCCAGATGGATGACCGCCACCCGACGCTCGGCGCAACCCGGGTCGTTGGGTACAGAACCCGGCTTACAGGCGGCCTGGCAACTCTCCTGTTTTGGGAGAGCGCAGCGCAATGTTTTTTTCTCCCCCTCGCAGGGGGAAGCAATCGGAGGGAGAGTCGATTGATGAATAGGCCTCTGCGTGAGATCGTCAAGTCGTCCGCGTCCCCTGATCAGTCACAGATTCCTGATGTCCCGGTCAGCGGAGTCACCCAGGATTCCAGAGCCGTCCGCCCCGGCAGCGCCTTCGTTGCCATCCCGGGATTTTCCGTCGACGGCCACCAGTACCTCGACTCAGCCATTGCCAACGGGGCAGCGGCTCTCATCGTCCAGGCAGACCGACAGCAACTCTGGCAACCAATCGCCGACGCGAATCCAGAGGTCGCCATCGTGAGCGTCGCCGACACCCGCTCCGCGCTGCCCGGGATCGCCGCCGCCTTCCACGACTATCCGGCTCGAAAGCTGATCGTCGTAGGAGTCACCGGTACCGATGGCAAGTCCACCACCACCTACCTCACCCACGCCATGCTCACCGCGGCGGGACACCAAACTGGCCTGCTCAACGGAGTCGAGTTCCACATCGGAGGCGAGTGGAGCCGAAACGAAACTGGCGAAACTACGCCCGAGGCCGACATCATCCAGGCCAGGCTCGCCGACATGGTCGCGGCCGGCGACACGCACGCCGTCCTCGAGGTCAGCTCCCACGGCCTCGAACTCCACCGGGCAGACGAGATCAACACGCAGGTCGCCGTCTTCACGGGCCTCTCCGACGACCACCTCGACTTCCATGAAACTCGCGAACAGTACCTCGCCGCCAAGCTCAAGCTCTTCCAGTCCCTCGATCGGCACACGACCGTCATTCCCGCGCAAGCGGGAATCTCGCCCCCACCAGCCGCCGTGGTTCGAGCAGAGGACGACCGTCTCGAAGCAATCGCTTCAGTCCACCACCAAGCCACGACCATCGTCACCGCAACCCCCGACACAGCCGCCGACGTCAGCGTCATCGCCAGCTCTCAAGACTCCCGTGGTTCCGATGTCCGCGTCGTCACCCCGGCCGGAGCCCTCGGCGCCCGAATCCCGATGCCCGGCGGCTACAACCTCGGCAACGCCGCGCTGGCCGCTGGTGCAGCCTGGAGCCTCGGCGTCGGACCGGTCGCCATGCAGGCCGCACTGAACAATCTGCGGCCCGTCCCCGGCCGTATGGAATCGATCGACGAGGGCCAGCCATTCACCGTGATCGTCGACGCCGCCGCCACCGGACCAGCCCTCGACCTCGCTCTCCAGACCCTCAAGCCACACGTCACCGGACGCTTGATTCTCGTCTTCGGAGTCGCCGGCGAGCGCGATCCGATCCGCAAGTCGAGCATGGCCGACGCTGCCGCGCAGTATGCCGACCACGCGGTGATCACCAACGAAAACCCACGCTCCGAGGACCCAGTCGAGATGGTCGAGGAGATTGCCAGTCACTTCGTCGCGTCTGGCGGTACGTCCTTCGACAAGCAACCCGATCGTCGCGAGGCAATCCGCCAAGCGATCTCGCTCGCGCAAGCCGACGACCTCGTCCTGATCGCCGGCAAGGGCGCCGAGCCGACCCTGATCTATGCCGACCACATTGAGCCATGGGACGACCGCCTGGTTACCCGCGAACTCCTGAACAGTCTCGACAATCTGCCAATTCCTCGCCTATCTCAGTAACGATCCAGCGCATACTCTGCCGCCATAGACCTGCCGAATCTCCCGGAGCCCACCAATGGACAACGCCCAATACCGCGCGCTCGTTGAGGACGACCTCAATCACTGGGTACACCCCCTCTTCCACCCGGACTTCCACCAGGAGCCGGTCATGTTCGAGCGCGGTGAAGGCGTCTACATATACGGAGCCGATGGCAAGCGCTACATCGACGGCCTGTCCGCGCTCTGGAACGTCGCCGTGGGACATGGCCGCGAGGAGCTCGGCGAAGCGGCCAAAGAGCAGATGGCCAAGCTGGGCTTCTCCAACTCTTACGAGGGCTACACGAACGAACCAGCCATCCGCCTCGCGAAGAAAGTGATCGAACTCGCCTACGACAACATGCAGGCGGTCTACTTCACCAACTCCGGCTCCGAATCGAACGAGACCAACGTCAAGGCCGCCCGCTTCTACTGGATCCAGAAGGGCCGCCCCGAAAAGCAGAAGATCATCACCCGCGTCGAGGCCTACCACGGCAACACCGTCGCGATGACCGCCGCCACTGGGATGCAGGTCTTCAAGCCCCAGTTCGGTCGCCCAGTGCCCGACATCATCAACGCCACGACACCGAACGTCATACCAACCGGCGGCGGTCGAATCGACAGCGGCAACCTGATGATCGACAACATCGTCGCCACGATCGAGCAGGAAGGCCCCGACAGCGTCGCCGCAGTCATCGCCGAGCCCGTCCAGGGCGCCGGCGGGGTCTACCCACCGCCCGACGACTACTTCCCCCGCCTCCGAGAAGTCTGCGACCGCTACGAGGTCCTGCTCGTCTCAGATGAAGTGATCACCGGATTCGGCCGCACCGGCAAATGGTTCGCGCTCGAGCATTTCGACGTCCAGCCCGACATGATGTCGATCGCCAAGGCAATCACATCCGGTTACGTCCCCATGGGCGCAGCTATCTGGTCCAAGGAAGTCCACGAAACCATCACCGACGGCCCCGGCAAGTTCATGCACGCCTACACCAACTCCGGTCACGCCACTGGCGCGGCCGTCGGCCTGCGCAACCTGCAGATATTCGAGGACGAGAATCTGGTCGAAAACGCCGCCGCCCGCGGCGACCAGCTCCTCTCCGGACTCCAGCGCCTGACCGAGAACCCGCACATCGGCAACGTCCGAGGCCTCGGCTTCATGTGCGGCTTCGACATACTCAAAGACCCCGAAACCGACGAAGCCTTCCCCGCCGCCGACGCCATGGGAGCCAAACTGCTAAAGGCCTGCCAGAGCCGAGGCCTCATAAGCCGAGTCCGAAACGACGGCTACCTCCTCGCCCCACCCCTGGTCGCGACCGAGGAAGAAGTAGACGAAATCCTCAACATCGTGGAAGACGCCGTCCGCGAGGTGACCTCGGCGCTCTAGCGAGCTCGAGGACACGTCATACCTGCGATTGCCACGGGCATCTCGCAGCCTCCTGCACCAACCCTGCAAACGCGCCTCGGATTGGCTCGTGGTTTCGGCGGTCGAACCGCTGGTCAACCTTCCCGATTCCGTGCTAGCCTCTGAGGCAGGAAAGGAGGTGATGCAACTTGGGACATAGTCAACTTTCGCCCAGGTATCGACGACGCAGCGTAGTGGAGGTGGGCGCCTCCTAAGCGCGTTCAAAATCGTCGCCCGATTCCTGGGCGAACATAGACGACCCCGGGCCGCTCAGCTCGGGGTCGTTCCATTTAACTCGCTACCCTGCCGCCATGCCCGACCACGACCTCCTCCCGCCTGACCAACGCCTCGACATCGACCACGTCCGCTCCCTCCTCACCACCTCCGAGTTCGGCCAAAGCCTCGACTACCTCGTCCAGACCACTTCGACCATGGACGACGCACGCCGCCTCGCCGAGGATGGCGCGCCACACGGCACAGTCGTCGTCGCCGATGAGCAGACCGCCGGTCGCGGCACCAAGGGTCGGATCTGGGTCTCGCCGCCGGGCCAGAGCATCCACACCACGCTGATCGTCCGACCGTCAATTGACGAACTGAAACGACTCAGCATCGTCAGCCCGGTCGCCACGACCGACGCCGTTCGCGAAACCACGCCGCTCCAGCCGACGATCAAGTGGCCCAACGACATCCAGATGGAACACCGAAAGATGGGCGGCATCCTGATCGAGGCCGACTGGAGCGAGGGCCAACCCAGCTACGCGCTGGTCGGAATCGGGCTGAACGTCAACTTCGATCCCGCGCCCTGGGCCACGCAGATCGACCGCCCCGCGACCAGCCTCATGATTGAATTGGGCGCTCGACAGCAGCGCGAGCCTGTCTTCGCCGCGCTGCTCAATGCGTTCGAGCAGCGTTACCACCAGGCTGGCACAACCGAGCTGCACGAGACCTGGATTGCACGCCTGAACACGCTCAACAAGGACGTCACCGTCACCCTCACGACTGGCGAAGCAATCGACGGTCGAGCGGTCGGCGTCGACGACGACGGCGCACTGATCGTGGAAACGGCCGACGGAGAACGGCGAGCATTCATCGCAGGCGAAGTCACCTTGCGAGAGGCGACCGATCCCAGTTGAACCCATATGGCATCTCTCTGATCAGAATCAACGCCGGACCAACGATCGGACCGACGGCGGAGTATGGTCGCCAATCGCCAGAAATCAGGTCGAGCACACAGACACTGACCGCGTGAAACGCATCAAATGCGCCACTCAAACGGACACGCACACCAAGGTCTGTCGGCACGCCTCGTAAGTCGCTCTCGCCAACCCACCAAGCGGACATCCCGCCACCCGCTTCACCATTCCGACAGCTCGGGGGAATGGATGAGAGTTGCTCGAGCAACGTTGACAAATCGTCGATCGGAGCAACGCTGATTCGGGTTGGGTCGGCGCCAACTCCGCCGGCGTCAACCATCGCCTTCAATCGTCCCCGGACAGCGGTCGTCCAGCCATCACCCGCAGCCACGCTGACGCGCATTCCCTCTCCAGAGGCCAAGCCGCGGGCAAGCTCGCGTTCGAACGACGTCTCTCCCTTCGCACGCAAACGAGCGTCATCGACTTTCTCTTGCAGCGTCTTTGGCCTCGGCGTCTCGTTCTCCGCCCAGAACCGGAACTCCGCCAGAGATTTCTTCGAGGTGTCGCGCACCTCCCGACCCGCGCCCGGCGAGTACACGAGCGCCACAGCATCTAACGAAGTCACGCGCTCGGCCAGCGTGAGCGTGACTCCGGATCGCGACCACTCCAGCGACTCGACAGCAATCGTTCTCCGGCCCGCCACGACTGAGAAGTCGGACGGCAATGCGCCGTTCGCATCGATGCGCTGATCGAAGGTCACGTCCAGTTGCAGACGGTCAACGACCGCCGACAACACCGACGGCGGCGTCTCGGTGTAGTTCTGCACGAGGAACACGGAGTCCCCAACTCTCGACCCCGTCAAACCCGCCAGACCGCCGCGAGCGCCGGCCAGGTAAATCAGGCCAAACTGATCTGGTTCGTCGAGCAGCGGCTGGTCCAGCTCCAAGTAAACGGACGAGCCGCCAACAGAAACGGTCTTCACCATTTGTTCGAGCTCCGGCCCGGCCAGGACGAATCGCGACGCCGGAACATCACGCGACAGCAACGCCTGATCGAAGTTGAGAAACACGGAGGCGCCGACCGCATACGCCGATTCCAGCTCGGGAGCCGGCGTGTCGTCGGAGATCTCGACCACGAACGGCCCGACCGTCAGCCCCGAGTCAGTCAACCCGCTACCCGAATAACTCAGGGAGGACATCTGGCCTGCACGGAGGCCAGGGCTGGTGAGGTGGATCGTCAACACAGACCCGGCGATGCTCTCGATCGCTTCGACTCCGACGCCACCCGTCGCCTCAAAGTCAAGCCGATCGGGCAAAGCGTCATCCAGAGAACCATCGAACGTCACCCGCAACATGACGCCATCCGCCACGGCCGAGACCACGCAAGGCGCTGCTTGCCAGATAGTTCGCGAGAGGACCAGGGCCTCAACCTCGTCCGCGCTCGAGTACCGGACTTCAACCGAGTCGCCCTGGCAAACTGACTCAGAAGGAAGCAACCGAATCAGGGAGCCTGCTGCCTCTACCGCGACCTCACGTTCCTCGCCATTGACACTGAGCGACCACTCAAACCCCATCCGGTCAGGCACACCGGACTCGTCAAACGTCAACACAAGACCGCCGAAGTCCGAGCGGACGCACTCCAGCCCCCAATCAGAGTCAATCAGATTCGCGACATCGAAGCGAAACGCTTCAATCGTGCGGTTATCCAAGTCCACAAGAGGAGCACTGCCCGGCTGGTAATCGACGACGATCGAGGCGCATTCAGGGACCTCGCTAGTCAGGCGAATGCTCAGCTCTGTCTCGGATCCACTGACGCTCTGAATCGCAATCTCAGTGCCGCCGGCAGTGACCGAAAAAGATGCTGGGTCGACCACCGAAGCGTTGCCCAGATCACCATCGAACGTGATGAGCACTTCATCAGCTTGGGCGCGGTCAAATGAGGCGTCTACAGCTGCGGCCGGCGTGACGTTTGTGATTGTCAGCCTTGGGTAGTCCGTACTCGGAATGGCGAATCCTTCGACCTGATGATCGGGATCCGTCGTGTCGCGCAGGTCTCTGTCCTCATTGTCATCTGTGTTCGTTGGTTGATACCTGACTGTCACAGAATCGCCGATGCCGACGCGATCGCGTAGGCGCAATCTGACCGTTGAGCCATCGATTTGGACCTCGTCGATCGGTACTGTTTGAGAGCCATCTACACGGACTGTGAACCAGGGGAGGTCGTCGTGACTCCGACAGTCGAGATCGTCGATCTGAAGCATTAGTGCCAGGAGCTCTGCGCAAGTCGGTGGCTTGTGATCTGGTGCGAGGAGCTGGTCGAACTCGATCTCTAGGACGTGTCCATTCAAGGTTGCGCTCGCTACCCTTGGTTCCACATCGACGGCATTTGTGACCCGCATGTCCTCAAACGTTGCGACCAGGTTGCCCGCGTCATCATCCCGCAATCCGCCCGATACCGGAGGTGTATAGGTCAAGGTGACAGTCGCGCCTTCACGTATAGGATCCTTGAGTGTGACTCTCAACTGGAGATCTCCAGGCACATCGGAATCGATCGCGATTTCATTGATATCGATGGGAGGCACTACTGTGAACCACGAGGTGCCGATTGTGCCAGAGGGATCGAGGCGTTGATCGAAGCGAAGGTAGATGTAGGTTCCCGAATCGTCCGTAGTGATTGAGACAAGCGATGGCGCGTAGTCGGTTTGGTTGTCGATCGCATGAACAAACGCGGGGACTTCATTCCCCGAATCATCACTCAGACCACCCGATTCCGGTCGCCCGTAGGTAAGCGTGTACATCACATCCTCAATCGCCGTCGACACGAGTGTGAGCGTCAGCACCTCATCCTCGATGCTCGTCGAAGCGATTGCCGGTCCATCATCAGACAGTGAGAATGCAGTCACCGCTGGCATTGAGTCGGCATCCAGTTCCTGATCAAACGTGACCAAAAGTGTCACACCATCCACCGTCGCAGACTCCACGACCGGAGGTTCGTCGTTCAGATTCTCCAACGGATAGTTGTTGATTTCCGCCCGATTCTTACCCGCGTCATTGTCGCGAATTGGAATGTTCCCTGAACCGGGGAAGTAGTGAATCGTTATCGAATCTCCTTCCTTGACCGCTTCAGATAAAGTCAACACGATCTTTCCGACCCCGCCTGGTCCACCATTTGAGATTTCGATCTCCGTTACATCGGCGTCGGTTCCGTCCAATGTGAAGTGGTCATATACGACACTGTCTTCGGCCAGCGGCGTAAAGCGAGGGTCGGCGAACAGTTCCTGGTCCAGGACGATGGTGATCATGTCGTCTTCAACCACCCCGGACACCGGAACCGGGGCAGTGTCCGTCTGGTTATCGATCGTGAGCATGAATGTCTGAGTTCGGTTTCCAGAGGGATCGGCGAGCCCATCCTGAGTCGGCTCGGTGTAAGCAATCGAAGCTGATTCGTCCTCGGCGAGCGGCCGCGACAGCGTCAAGTCCAATGCATCATCGTCAAACGACACTGCGGTCACGCTGACCGCCGATTCCGCTGTGATGCTGAACAGGCTCGTGGCGACCATCGAAGTGGCATCGAGCGACTGGTCAAACTCGATGGTGACCGTCGAGCCGTCACCGGTCGTCGAGAGAGCCGTCGGCGCGACATCCGTGTGGTTGGTCACCGCCTCCGAGAATGCGGGCAGCTCCGAACTGTCGGAAGTGGTCAACGGAGATGTCGTCGGCACGGTGTAGGTCAGCGTGTACACGGCGCCCTCTGCCAATGCGCGACCGAGCGCCAGCGTGACCGTCAGGCTGGCAACGGTGACGCCGGTGACCGTGGGTTGGTCCGCGCCCAGGGAGAACGCCGTGGCGTCCGGCATCGCCGAAGTGTCGAGCGTCTTCGTGAAGGTCAGGACGATGGAGTCCTCGTCGCCGACGACCGAGCGCAACAGCGGCTCCGGTGTCTGGTTGGCAACCTCGATGGCGCTGAAGGCCGCGACGTTGAGAGCCTGCCCGACGCGCTTGAGCTTCGTCGAGCCCGCGGCCGAATAGGAGACGGTGACCTCATCGTCGTAGGCCAGTGCAGCGGACAACGTCAGCGTGACGGACGTGCCATCGACAGCCACGTTGCTGACCGTCGTGCCCGTAGATGTGATTGTGAAGTCGCTCTCGGGAGGGACCGAGGATTCGTCCAGTGAGCGGTCGAACCGGAGCGTGATCGCATCCGCATTCGCGGTCCCGCCGAGCAGCCGCGGCACGCCGTCTGCGTGGTTCGTCACCGACTCATTCGACCAGGCCGCGGACTTCCACGCACCGTTGGGACTCTGCAGAGCCGGTTCGGAGGTGTCACTTGGAGGCTGATAGCTAGCGCTGACCGTCTCGTTGATGTCCGCAGCCGGGTCCAATGTGAGCTCAACGCCAGACCCGCTGACCGAGACAGACTCAACTTCAGCAAGCGTGCCCCCTGAGAGCGCAAATGTCGAAGCGGCAGGAGTTCCTGCCGATGTCGCCAGCAAGGGATGCGACATCACGATCGTCAGAGTCCGGCCGGTGGGATCCACAGAGGCCGAGCCAAACGTCGGGGTCGGATCCTCAGTGTTGTTCGTCACGGCCTGGCCGGAGAACGAGTCAACCAACAGCGAACTGCCATCCCGCTCGAGCGGCATATCCATCGGGCTGGTGTAGCCGACCGTGATCGTGTCCAGATGGGTCACGGCCGGACTGATTGTGAGCGTCAGGCTCTTGCCGCTGATCGCGACACCTGACACGGTTGCAGTGACACCTCCGATCGAGAACGCAGAGCCAGCGGGTTCCGATTGATCATCAAGCTCGCGGTCAAAGACGATCTCAACCGCGTCCCCGTCGACCGTCGCGGACAGCGGTCGAGGCTTGCCGTCGGTGTTGTTCGTCACCGACTCGTTCGTGAACGCCTCGACCGCCTTGCTGTGCGTCAATGACTGCAGCCGAGGATCCAACGCGCCGATTGGGGGCGCGTAACTGACGGTGATCGTCTCGTTCACTTCGACCAGTGGACTCAGTTCCAGAACCACCGACGATCCATTGACCGACAACGACTCAACCGATGCGGATGTCCCGGAGAGCGAGAACGTCGACTTGTCCGCCAGCCCGTCACTCGAAGTGTCCAGCGCGAGCGAGAAGGTAATCGTCAGTTCGGTCCCGTCCGCCGAGACAGACGCCTCGCGGAACTCCGGTGTCGGCGCCGCCGTGTTGTTGGTCACCGACTGCTCGCTGAAGGACTCAGCATCGAGATTGTTGCGACCCTCCACTCTGGGCGTATCGTCGGGGACCGTGTACGAAACGGCGATCGTCGAACCAGAGCTCACAGCCGGCGACAGCGTGAGCGTGACCACCGACCCACTGAAAGAACTGGCGCTCACCGCGACCCCGTCTTCACCACTGACAGCAAACGCCGATGCAGGCGCGACCGCCTTGAGCGGCAAATCAAATGTGATCGTCAGCGTCGAGCCGTCGACCTCAGCTACCTGGACTTCCGGTCTCGAGGTCGGCGTGCTGCTCTGAAACTGATGGAATGAGATATCGGCGACATTGTGCGCTCCATCCAGTTGACGAAGCGGCGATTGATTCGGCTCCGAATAGCTGATCTGCCAGGTGGGCGAGCTCTGATTGTGCAGGATCGAACTCGTCGTGAGCGTCACCGTGTCTCCCCAAATCGAAACGCTGCTCACACTTGGCGCATGCTGAACCCCACCGATCGTGAATGCATCCGCATCGGGAACGCTGTCCTCGTCGAGCGCTTCGCTAAAGGTCAGGGTCACGATGTCGTACAGGGCAGTTACAGATTGCAGCGTCGGAGGGCTGTCGACATTGTTAGTAACCGTTCGCGCCGACCAGCTCTCTACCAACTTGTTGCCTTGGTTGGCATCCTGAGGCGGATCACCATCGTCAGCGTCATCCATGTCATAAGTGACGGTGACACTGTCTCCTTCGCCAATTGCGGTGCGGTCTCCCAACTGGATGATCAGTCTTGACGGCGTGTCGGTGCGGATCAGGACATTGTTGATCGACTCAGCGGCACCGTCGATGAACACAGCGAATGCCTCAATCGTCAAGAAGCGCCTCGATCCTGCGGCTATTGCCTCACAGAACGTCACATAGACGTACTGACCGGTGATGTCCGTTTCGATGGTGAGAATCGCCGGCGCGTCATCTGTATTGTTAGTGACGGCTTGCTCCGAGAACGCCTCAACCGTCCCGCCGCTAGTACCAACTAGCGACGAATCGGTAGGCGAATAGCTGACCGTGACGTCTTCCTCGGTGCAGTCGACGTCCGGGACCGATTCCATCAACGTCAACGTGACATCGGTCCCACTGACCGTGGCGGATGACACGGTCTGAGACTCTTCACCCAGCTTGACTACAAACTCAGACGCGACGGCGCTGCTCGCCGAGGTCAATTCCTCTGAGAAGGTGATCGTCAGCGTCGCGCCGTCGACAATCGCCGAGTCAACCGTCGGTGCAGATTGGGACCACGCCGCTTGTACTGACAGCAGAACCGTTCCGGCAAACAGCGCAAGTCCGGCTGCGTACAGCAGCCGAGACTCGCAACTGTTGCGGATCATTCAAGAGCGAGCAGTCTCGCCATGACCGTCACCGGCCGGTCCAGTTCGGTGGGCGTTTCTCGACGAAGGCGCGCGGGCCTTCCTTGGCATCCTCGGAGTTCAGCACCGTCCGGCTGACCCACTGACCGACGCGGTAGGACTCGTCGATCTGCAACTGACGCCACTGCTGGGCCATGAACTTCGTGCCCTCGACCGCGAGCGGTGCGTTGGCAGCGATCATCTCCGCAATCTGAATCGCCCGCGGCATCAACGCATCGGGCTCAAGGATCTCGCGGATCAGGCCCATCCGCAGCGCATCGTTCGGCGAGATCCGGTCGGCCGTCAGCATGATGTACAGCGCGTCGCCCATCGGCAGCATTCGCGCCAGATGGTGAATCGCATAGCCCGGCATGATCCCGCGCTTGACCTCGAACAGTCCGAAAAACGCCTCGGTCGAGGCGATCCGGATGTCGCAATCTAGCGCCCGTTCGAGTCCGCCGGCAATGCACAAACCATTGATCGCGGCGATAAACGGCTTGCGAGCCCGCGCGAAGGGCATCGACTCATCGAGGTCGTAGCCCATCGTGTTGCGCAGACCCTGCCGACGCTGATTGCCCTCGTTCATCTCCTTGAGGTCGGCGCCGGCCGAGAACGCGCGCCCCGCGCCGGTCAGGATCGCCGCGCGCATGTTGGGGTCGGACTCGAGATCCTCCACCGCCTCGCTCATCAAACGCCGCAGATCGCCGCCCAGCGCGTTCAGCCGGTGCGGCCGATTCATCGTCAGGACGGCGTAGTGGTCAAACTTCTCGTAGACCAGGTCCGGCGCGCCATCGGGCATGTCCGCCATGGTTCGCTTCCCTACAGGTCCGCCAACGTGTCCCGCATGTCACGGTCGTCAACGATGTTGCCGGTATATGACGACGGCTGGCTAGCGATCCAGACGCTGGCCCGAGCCATCCAGTCGGCCGACTCGAACTCGGTCTGCGGATTGTCCGGCGTGGTGAGTGCGTACCAGTGGCCGGGCGTCTTGATCAGGTAGCGCAGGGTCAAAATGTTGCAGGCGATCTGGTACTTCTGCAGTTCCATCGCCCAGCCCTGCGTGATCCGCTCCAGCCCTGCCTTGACCATCCCGTAAAACTGTCCGCCCTCGCGCACGTCGTCATACGGACCGGGCCCGGGGAAGTCGGCGGCGCCCGACGAGATATTGATGATGTCGCCGCCCGACTCCTTCATGTGTTCAATCGCATACTTGGCCAGCAACACCGGACCGCGCAGGTCCAGCTGCCAGATCAGGTCAATGTGCCGGTCCTGCACCGATTCCAACGTGCCCGGAACGAGCACTGCCGCGTTGTTGATCAGGATGTCGAGACCACCAAGCTCAGAGGCGGTCGTGTCGATCGCGCGAACAATCGACTCCGGATCGCGCACATCAAGCTGCACCGGCACCGCGTGGCCACCGGCATGCCGAATCTCCTCGGCAACGGTGCGAATCGTGCCCGGCAGACGAGGGTCAGGCGACGCTTCATCCGACCGCGCCGCGACTGCAACGGCCGCGCCATGAGCGGCAAGACCGCGAGCAATATCGGCGCCAATCCCGCGGCTGGAACCCGTGACCAGCGCCTTGCGTCCGTCCAACATTCCCATAGCTGAGCCCTCGTATCTCTATGTCCACACTGCACAAGCCTGTAGACCCACAACGTCGGTCTGGGCGCGGGCATTCTAGCATCGCCGGGTGCTGAGCTTGACCTGGCCGCGCCTAAAACACCATCCACCAGGGAGCAGCCAGGACGTCGGGTCCGAGCCATTCAGCTCGCTCGCCGTCGTGCAGAAGGAGGCCGGGCAGACTTCGATCGCGGTATTCGTCGATGAACGTTCGCAGATGCTTCGTGTCCGAGAGTCGGACGCGGTTGCGCGACTTCACCTCGATCGGCAGCACGCGTTGGCTCGATTCGATCACGAAATCAACCTCTTCACCCAGCGTTGATCGCCAGAAGAACAGATCAGCGGTCCTCGCGCCGCTGTCCCTCCAGGCCAGCAGGTCCTGCAGCACCACGTTTTCCAGGTGAGCGCCCAGTGGCTCGGGCTGTTGGCTCAGATACAGGGCGATTCCAGTATCGCTCCAGTAGATCTTGGGCGACTTGATCAACCGTTTATTGCGATTGACCGCATACGCGGGCAAGCGGACCAGCAGATACGAGGTCTCCAGCAGATTCAAGTAGCGGTGCGCCGTGGGCTGGGCCATCCCGATGTCGCGTCCCAGCGATGTCTGGTTCAAGAGCTGTCCGACGCGCAGTGCAGCGGCCTGCATGAGACGACGAAAGTCTGGCAGTGCAGTGATTGCCGAGAGACTCTGCAGCTCTCGCTCTAGGTAGGTGCGTACGTAACCGTCAAACCAGATCGCACGCTCGCGGTTGGTCTGCATCTGGATCGCCGCTGGCGGAAAGCCGCCGCGGCGAGCCAGGTCGCGCCAGTCTGCTCGCGGCAGGAGCTCCGCGTTGAGCATGTCGATCCAGTCTTCCTGGGGTGTCTCAAAGAATCGGCCCCACAGGCCGCAGCGAGCGAGTCCTAGCTGTTCAGTGCGGGTCATCGGCCAAAGGGTCAGATAGCTGGCGCGTCCGGCCAGGGTCTCGGAGACGTTCTTCATCAGCAGCAGATTGGCGGACCCGGTGAGCAGAAACCGACCTGCTGTGCGCTGCTCGTCGATCTCCCGTTTGATCGCCAGCATCAGCTGTGGTTCGCGCTGCACTTCGTCGATCGTGACTGGCTGCGGACCGCCCAGGATCAACTCCGGCTCGGTGCGGGCGGCACTCAGCGCCTCCGTGTCGTCAAGCGTCACGTACCGTCGCTCAGCGCCCTGGAGCTGGCGCACCAGCGTGCTCTTGCCGGTCTGACGGGCACCGGTTACGACGACGCTGGGCATCAGCCTCAGGTGCTCGGCGAGGCTGTCATTCATGAGTCTCGGGAGCGTGTCCGATGTCATGACGTGAATGATAAGCATTCACATCATGAATGACAATCATTCAGATTGAGAATGAATCTCCGCAATATCGTGAATGATATCCATTCACGATAGGAATGATATTCATTCAGCTTGAGCTCCTAAGTCCTACACTGGCCTCATGACCAGCCCCTCCGACGAACTGGGCCTCGTCATCCTGCCCGGCGGCGCCTTCATCATGGGCACCGACGACCAGCGCAGAGACGAGCGCCCTGCCCACGCGGTGAAGCTCGAACCCTTTCGCGCCGCCGAGCGACCAGTCAGCAACGCGCAATACGAGGCATTCGTTGATCAGACCGGAGCCGAACCGCCGCCATTCTGGACAGAGGACGGCTTCTGTCTCCCGAACGCCCCGGTCGTCGGCATTTCCTGGCTCGACGCGTTCGCATACTGCGAATGGCTGTCGGAGCAGATCGGAAACCGCTTCCGCCTGCCGACCGAAGCCGAACGCGAGTACGCCGCCCGCGGGGGTCTCGCCGACGCCGACTGGCCCGAGGCATCCTCGGACTGGCCCGACGCCTCCTGTCGCGCGTCGGTCGCCGCCGCCGACCATCCGCACGTCCCGCTGGACGCCTGCCGAAACCGCTTCCGCCTCTACTGCATGGCCGACAACGTGCACGAGTGGTGCTCTGACTGGTACGACCGCAACTACTACTCGATCTCACCGTGCATCGCCCCAGCCGGTCCGGACGAGGGCGTGCGCCGAGCCAGCCGCGGCGGCTCATGGCGGCACCGGATCAAGTTCACGCGTGTCAGCGCCCGCTCCAGCCTGTCGCCCAACTATCGCTACAACGACTACGGTTTCCGCGTCTACGCCGACGCCCACTAGGAAGCTCGAGTGAGGAACTGAGGAGTCCACCATGGCCATCCGTACGACCGTCGTCGGTTCCTGGCCGATCCCCTTCGGACAGCGCCTCGAACTCAAGCGCTACTACGCCGGCGACCTCTCAGACGAAGAAGCCAACGGCCTCCTACAGACCGCCGCTCGCATCGCGATGGACGAGCAGCTCGCCTGCGGACTCGACCAGATCATGGGCGGCGAGGTCTTCGCGCCCGACTTCCTCCACCACATTCCACCTCGACTCGACGGACTGGAAACGCTCGCCCCGCGAATCACCTCCAGGGGTCAGCAAGGCGTCGGCCGCTACAAGGTCATCGACAGAGTCGCAGCGCCGCGTGGCACGGGACACGCCAAGGCCTGGAGTCGCGAGCGCGCGATTGAACCGCGCCTCAACAAGGCATCCGTTCCCTCGCCGCTCACCATCGGCGGCGGCTTCGCCTCCGACGCCGACGAATCTACGCACATGAATGACCTGATCGAAGTCGTCCGAGACGAAATCGCCGACATGGTCGCCAACGACCTCGAGGAAGTCCAGCTCGACGCCCCCGGCGAGGCAATCGGCCTCGTCTCCGGCAACCGCTCAGTGGAATCGCTCTTGCCGCTCGTTCGCGAGCCCCTGGCCCCGGCAGCGGACATCACCAGGACGATCCACTTCTGTCTCGGCGACATCGCCCGCAAGCCGTCGATCGAGGTGCAGAACCTACGCTCGCTAATCCCCTTCATCCAGCAACTCGAAGGCATCGTCGACCGCGTCCATGTCGAGTGCTCCTATTCCGGCCAGTGGGAGGAACACGCCTTGCTCGCCGAGCTACCCGAAAGCATGCAGATCATCGCCGGCATCGCCGACGTCAAATCAGCGCCCGCCCCGGTCACCGAGTTGCGCCAGAAGATCGAGCAACTCGTTGAAGTCATCCCGCCCGATCGCCTGCTCGTCTCAACGAGTTGTGGCGTCGGACGAGTCCCCCACGACGAAGCAATCCGCCTGATGCGAAACCTGGTCAAAGCAGCCGCGTTGGCTGGCTGAACCCTGAGGAGTTCCCAATGGAAATCAGACCACTCGGACGGACAGGCGTGCAGGTCTCGAGCCTCTGCCTCGGCTGCATGATGTTCGGACGGCGCACTGAGCCCGAGGAGTCCTACGCGATCATCGACCGCGCGCTCGACGCCGGGATCAACTTCCTCGATACGGCCAACGTCTACGCGCTCGGCCGCAGCGAGGAGATCACCGGCGAAGCACTCAAACGCAACGGTCAGCGACATAACGTTGTCCTCGCGACCAAAGTCCACGGACAGATGGACGCCGAGGATCCCAACGCGCGAGGCAACAGCCGCCGACACATCATCGAGCAGTGCGAGGCCAGTCTGCGCCGATTGCAAACCGACCACATCGACCTCTACCAGCTCCACCGACCGCAACCCGACATCCCGATCGACGAAACCCTCCGAGCACTCGACGACCTGATCCGCGACGGCAAGGTCCGCTACATCGGCACCAGCAACTTCGGCGGCTGGGAACTGGTCGAATCGCTCTGGGTGGCAAAGGAACTGGGATTGAACCGCGTCGTCTGCGAACAGCCCGCATACAACCTGCTCGACCGCCGAGTCGAAAGCGAGCTCCTGCCCACCGCCCGAACCTTCGGGATCGCCGTCATCCCCTGGGGACCGCTCGGCGGCGGACTACTCAGCGGTCGCTACCAACGAGGCGAGCCGCTGCCGGCAGACGGCAGATATGCGCTAAATCCGCGTCAGCAGCAGAGAGTCACCGACGGAGTCTTCGACGTCATCGAAGGACTAACGCCCATTGCCCAGGAAAAGGGCTGCACGCTCTCACAGCTCTCCGTGGCCTGGTGCGAGCAGCAGCCCGGAGTCACCAGCCCAATCATCGGACCGCGCACCATGGAACAACTAGAGGACAATCTCGGCGCCGCCGACGTCACCATCACCGAAGAAGACCGAGAGCGAATCGACGCCATCAACCCACCAGGCTGGACAGTGACGCCCTACTACGAACTCCTCCGACGCCCTCACGAGTACCGAGTTCTCTGACAACAACGACCGAGGCCGCATGAGAGATCCCAGTCCCGGCCCCCGAGCCGGGACCCGCTCGGTGCCCCAGTTCAGCAGGGCCTCGGAAAGGGTAGATAGTAACTGCCACCGCTAGGGGAGCAGAAAGACAGGGCTACCGCCTCTTCGTCCAGATCTAGTCGTCCAGATCTAGTAGTGAATCCCCCGACCGACGCCACCACCAGCCGCGATCGTGTCACCGGTAATCGCAATCGACTTCGGAGACGCCAGGAACGCAACAATGTTGGCGATGTCGTCCGAATCAATGATCGTCCGAACCGAGTTGCCCGACGCCATCCGAGCCTCAGCCTCCTCCAACGAGATCCCGCTCGATTCCGCAATCTGAGCAATCCGCTCCGGCGTCGCCTCAGTCCGAGTCAGACCAGGATGCACGACCGTCACATTGATCCCATCCGGCCCTAGCTCATCGGCCAGGTTCTTGGTCATCGCCGCCACCGAAACATTGCGAATCGAGCCAACCGTGTTCCCGCTGCCTCGAGCCGCAAGCCCCGACACATTCACGATCCGTCCCCAGCCGTTCGCCTGCATGTAGGGAGCCGCCGCACGAGAACACCGCAGATAGCCAAGCACCTTCACCTGCAGGTCGGCGAGCGCATGGTCGGCAGTCAAATCGGCCAGCTTCATCGGACCATGCACGCTGCCCGGCGAAGCCGCATTATTGACCAGGATGTCCAGCCCGCCCAGCGCCTCGGCCGCGCCTGAGACCATCGCCTCGACTGAGTCGTCGTCCGACATCTCGCAGCTAAACCAGCCCTTCGCACCGACTTCATCGGATGCCTCAGCCAGACGCCCAGGATCACGAGCCGAGATCACGACATCGCAGCCCTCTTCGACCAGCACCCGCGCAATCGCCTTCCCGATCCCTCGGCTCCCACCAGTGACCAGTGCTCGTTTGCCCTGAAGTTGCAGGTCCATCTCAGGCTCCGTTCAACTCGGATGTGGGTACGACGCGCTCATGCGGCGCCTTGAGAAACTCATCAGGTGTGATCTCATGCCCATCAAGCGAAGCAGCAACGACATGTCCATGCTCAATGACCACATGCTGCGGACGCGTCGGGTTGCGATGACCTTCGCTCGGTCCCAGCGCGAGAATCTCCGCTTCCAACCGATTCGGCGTCACGGTCAGCATGCCAATCGCGCCCAGCCGAGTCGACAGGTGATGCGGCAGCGACGGGCTGCCCGGATTGATCAACAGGACCCCATCGCGATACTCGAGCCGCTCGACATGCGTATCGCCGCCGATCAGCACGTCAACCCACTCCCCATTCAGCGATGCCGCAAGGATTTCGCCGATCGGCCTCGATTCGGGTCGCAGCTCATGAGCCAGCCCGACACGAAACCCCTCAACGTCGAGAAAGTGAAGCTCCTCCAGGCGAGGGTCATCAAAGATGTCATTGTTGCCCCGCACGGCGATCACCGGCGCAAACTGCTCGCACCAGTCCAGTACCGCTGGCACCGTGATGTCTCCCCCATGCAGGATCAAGTCAACTCCGGTCAGTGCCTCGCCCGGATCAGAGCCAAGTTCGTCCATGGAATGCAGCAATTGCGGAAGATGAGTGTCCGAAATCAGGCCGATGCGCATGCAGGCAGGCTACGCCTGAGCAGGAATCGGCGCTAGCCTGTGCCCGCTTGCGTCTAAACGACGAGGAAAGGCTGTGAAATGGCACAGGAACGATTAGCGGCAATCGCCGGCATCCACGAATACCCCTTGAGAGTCGCTCCCGGCGTCTCCTCCATGCAAATCAAAGCAGATTCAATGAAGCGCGCGCTAGACGACGCTGGCCTCGACTGGGGCGATGTCGATGGCCTCTACGACGCGCTCGACGGCGAAGGCGGCGGCGGCCTCGGCCTCGCGGCCTACCTGGGAATCAAACCAAGACTGCTCGACACGACACAGGTCGGCGGCTCGTCTTACGAGTTCCACGCCTCGCACGCCCTGCGAGACATCGCCGCCGGACGCTGCAACGTCGCCGTGACGACCTACGGCTCCACCGCCGCCTCAATGCGCGTGCCGATCGGCACCGGAGGCATGGGTCGAGGCGGAGCCTCCTGGCAGCAGAACATGGAAGCCCCCTACGGCGGCACCCTGATCAGCAACTACGCGATGGTCGCCCACCGGCACATGCACGAGTACGGCACCACGACCGAACAACTCGCGCAGATCTCCGTCGCCACGCGCAAGCACGCCATGCGCAACCCCGAAGCGGTCAAAGCCATGACCGACCTGCAGTTCGTCAAGGTCGACGAGATCACCGTCGAAGACGTGCTCGAGTCCCGCATCATCGCCGACCCGCTGCACCTGCTCGAATGCTGCATGATCTCCGACGGCGGCGGCGCGGCCGTCTTCGTCTCGCCCGAGATCGCGCGCGATATCAAGAAGAAGCCCGTCTGGATCATTGGCGCCGGCGAAGCCACCAAGTACCGCGAAAACGGCGGCGACATCACCACCTCGGCCGGCGCGCAGAGCGCTCCCGCCGCCTACGGCCAGGCCGGCGTCACGCCGGACGAGATCGACATCGCGATGATCTACGACTCGTTCAGCATCACGGTCGCCGTCATGCTCGAAGACCTCGGGTTCTGCGCCAAGGGCGAGGTCGGCCAGTTCATCGAAGACGGCCACCTGGCCTTCGATCAGCCCGGCCTGACCCTCAACACCGACGGCGGAGGCCTGTCCTCCAACCACCCGGGCATGAGAGGACTCTTCCTCCTACTCGAGTCCGTCCGCCAACTCAGAGGCGAATCCAACAGCCAGGTCGACGGAGCCAAACTCGCCGTCGCCCACGGCAACGGAGGACTGCTCGGCGGAACCCACACCGGCGGCACCGTCATCCTCGCCGCCGACTAACTCAATCCCCTCTCCCTGAGGGAGAGGGCAAGGGTGAGGGCCTTCCCTCCATCAAAACGAAAGGCAAACCATCATGGCCAATCGACCACAACCCAGCTTCCCCGAACCCGACACGCAGCACTTCTGGGAAGGCTGCAAAGAGGGCGAACTCCGCTACCAGACCGACTCAGACGGCAACGTCGTCTTCTACCCCCGCGGACACTCGACCGTCACCGGCGACCGAGACCTGAGCTGGAACGTCTCCTCCGGCCTCGGCTCCGTTTACACCTACTCGGTCGTTCGCCAGAATCGGATGCCCGGCTTCCAGGAACTCGGCGCATACGCCGTCGCCTACATCGACCTCGACGAAGGCTTCCGCATGATAAGCACGATCGTCGGCGTCGACGATCCGACCAAAGACATCAGCATCGGCCAGCGAGTCAAGGTCGAGTTCGAGGAGCAATCAGGAGAAGACGCCTACCCAATCCCAGTCTTCCGCCCAGCATGAAAGTCCCCCTCCGATCCCCTCTCCCTCTGGGAGAGGGTGAGGGTGAGGGTCCCCTTCTTGGTTCCCTCTGAGAATTCCCACAGAGGACGCCCAGCGCTCAAGTAAACCATTTGTCCCTTCCCAGCACAGACCCTGACTGAGTCGATACGCTCGCGAAGATGTCCAGCCGACCCCCGACCGTTGCCGAGCGCCTGTTTGACCAGATCGGTGCGCCCGCACCGCAGCACGCCCGAGACGCCGACCTCGCCATCGAAGCCCATGGCCTGGTCAAGCACTTCGGCGAGATCAAAGCCGTCAACGGCATCGACCTCCGCGTACGACCGGGACAGGTCTTCGGCTTCCTCGGACAGAACGGCAGCGGCAAAACCACCACCGTCCGCATGCTGACCACCCTGCTTCGGCCGACCGCCGGTGAAGCCCGCGTGGCCGGATTTGACGTCCTCAACCAGGACCGACAGGTCCGCCGAGCCATTGGCGTCGCCCTCCAGGAAGCCGGACTCGACATCCTCCAGACCGGCCGCGAACTCCTGCGACTCCAATCACGCCTATACAACGTCCCCCGAGGCGAGATCGAAGACCGCGTCTCCCACCTGCTCGAAGTCGTCGACCTCTCGGAAGACGCCGACCGCCGCATCGGCGGCTACTCCGGCGGCATGCAGCGACGCCTCGACCTCGCCTCGGCCCTCGTCCATTCACCATCAATCATCTTCCTCGACGAGCCAACCACAGGCCTCGACCCCATCTCTCGACAGAACCTCTGGGAATACATCCAGCGACTCAACCGCGAAGACGGCGTCACCTTCTTCCTCACCACGCAGTACCTCGAGGAGGCCGACCAGCTCTGCGACGAAATCGCCATTCTCGACGCCGGCGAAATCGTTCAGCAGGGCACGCCCGATCAGCTCAAGGCCACCGTCTCCGCCGACGTGATCTACGTCCAGGTCGAAGGCGACGAACAGGACCAGCTGCGCGCCGTCTCCGCCCTGCTGCCGTTGCCCAACGTCGAGGACGCCAACTGGGACTTCGACGAGGGCATCGCCGTCTACACCAAGAGTGGACACGACACGCTCCCCCGCGTCGTCCGCACTCTCGACGAGGAAAATCTGCCCTTCAGCAACCTCCGACTCTCACGAGCGACCCTCGACGACGTCTTCTTCAAGGCCACCGGTCACCACATCGAACCCGGCGAACAGGCCGGCCAGCAAGCCCAGCCTGGTCCAGCATGACCACCGCCGAGACCCCAGCCGAAGTCCGCACCTCTGCCTCGCAGGACGCCGGACCGCTCCGAGTCCTCACCGACGCCCGCTATCTGGCCATCCGAGCGATCCGCGAATCCCTGCGCCAACCCGGCGTCGAGATCACCAACGTCTTCATTCCTCTCTTCTTCCTCGCCGTCTCCACCGGAGCGATCGCCAACTTTTCCGAGCGCGGATTCGGCGTCGAGAACTACCTCGCCTTCCAGCTCCCCGTCGCCGTCCTCCAGGCCGTCGCCGGTTCTTCCGCCGCCTCCGGCATCGCCATCGTCCTCGACATGGAGCGCGGCTACTTCGACAAGCTCCTCCTCACGCCCGCCTCCCGTTGGTCCCTGATCATCGGCCGAGTCTGGGCCGACGCCGTCCGCGCCATCTTCTTCGCCTCGCTCATGCTGATCGCCGCCCTCGCCGCCGGCTCCGGCATGGCCTCCGGCATCCCCGGAGCCATCCTCATCCTCGTCATCGCCGGACTCTTCGGCGGCGCCTACAGCGGCATCGGCATCTTCATCGCCATGCGCACCGGCAACGCTCAGGCCGCCCAGGCCGGATTCCTCCTCTTCTTCCCCCTGCTCTTCATGGCCCCCGCCTTCGCGCCGCTCGCCGTCTTCGACGACTGGCTCCGCATCATCGCCACCATCAACCCCGTCACTTACATCATGGAAGGCATGCGAGGCCTCGTCATGGAGGGCTACGCCTGGCCTGTCACCGAGGGCGGCCAGATCGTCTTCGGAGAAGACGGCCTGCCCAAGACCAAGCCCCCGCCGGCCCTCCACTGGGCCTTCGTCTCCCTGGCCGGCTTCAGCGCCGTCACCATGACCCTGGCCGTCCTGGCCCTCCGAGCTCGAACCCGAGCCGACTAACTCCGCATACAGCTCAAGTACCGTGGTCATCAGTGTTTTCTATTGAGAACGACTGGAGATCACGATGTTCTTGTTCCGAAGCTCAGTCTTCAAAACCAGCCTGCTCGCCATTGCCGCCGCCACGGCGCTGATCGCCGCTGTGGCTGGCGCTGTCATTGCTGCGAGTAGCTCTGGCAGCGGCGGCAATGAGGTCCGCATCATCGCGCGCCATACGGACGACGGTCGGACAGAGGTCGCCATGCAAGTCCGCGACGCTGACCAAACTTGGGGTGATCCCGTTCGTCCCCTCCAACGATTCCTGGCCGCCGACTCGGAAGCAGGACGCTGGCGCTCCAGCTCGCCCATCCACATCGAAGACTCCGACGGCGTCGACGCGGCAGCCGTCGGTCTCACGGCCACCGCCACGCTCAACAGCCCCGACGGCGAGCCGATGGGCGAAGTGACCTTCACCCAGGGTCCGAGAGGCGTGCTGATCCAGGCCCGGGTCAGCGGTCTCGAGGCCGGCGCGCATGGATTCCACATCCACGAGACCGGTTCTTGCGAGCCCGACTTCGCCGCCGCCGGCGGACACTTCAATCCCACGAGTGCTGGACACGGACCGTTGCACGAGGGCGGTCACCACGCCGGCGACATCCCGAACCTGATCGCCCACGACGACGGCGCCGGACTGGCCGACTACTACACCGAGGACGTGACGCTCGCGTCCGGCGTCACTCATTCCCTCTTAGACGCCGACGGCTCGGCCATCGTGATCCACGTCGATCCCGACAGCTACGGCGAAGACGCCATGGCCGGCGGCCGCGTCGCCTGTGGTGTCGTCTCGCTCGACTGACCCTCTAGTAAGATGTGTGGCAGCGCGCAATGCGACACATCGCACGGCGTCAGCCGTGACAGCCAAGCACCAACAAGGAGCCACCCGATGAGCCGACTGTTTGAAACCGCCTCCGCACACTGCGACCTGCCCTGCGGCGTCTACGACCCCGCCCAGGCCAAGATCGAGGCCATGTCCGTCCTCAAGTCGATGGAGAAGTACAACGACTCCGACGACCACGACTTCAAAGCCCGCTGCACGATCGTCAAAGAACAGCGCGCCGAGGAAGTCAAGCACCACCTCTGGGTCCTCTGGACCGACTTCTTCAAGCCCCATCACCTCGAGGCCGACGCCTCAATCCACGAGCTCATGTGGAACGCCACCAAGGTCGCCGGCGAAGCCAAGAAGACCAACGACACCGCCAAAGGCCAAGAACTAATCGACCTGATCGACCAGATCTCAGAAAAGTTTTGGAACACCGCCGAAGGCCCCGGAGCCGGCGTCTACGCCCAGTAGATTCTTCAAGCCTAGGAGTCGAAGCGGTCTGTTACCGGGCTGCCAAATTCGCCGTGTTGTCGATCCTTAAGCGGGGTTAGGCACGGCGTCAGCACGGACTTCTCGAGCGTCGCCCACGATTCTGAGCAGGCCTACATCCGGATGCCGTATCCTCCGACGGATACTCTCGCTGATAAAGTTGGTGATCTGAGGAAGAGTGCGGCAACCGGAAGACATTGCTGGCCGGAGGGAAACAATGAGGGAGTCGCCGGAATTCTTGGTCCACGATGTCAGCGTCGTTGTGACTGCAGGGGCGCATAACCCGTCTAGTTTCATTCACGAATCGCTCGTCGCGGAGCAGATCGTGCCAACCGAGTGGATTGTGTCTGAGGCTCTAACGACCCCGGCCGTATCAACGATCCGGTACTCACACGGTGTCCGATTGGTCATGGAGCGGACGAGCCTGCAGTTCATTGAATCTTGTGAGGCCCCGCCAAGGGGCGACTACGAGATACACCAGTGCGCATTGGATTACTTGACAGCCCGACCGTCTTACGTCTACCAGAGTCTCGGCTTGAATTGCCGTCTATCGACTCCGCGAGCGAACCCTGGAAAGTGGCTGGCTGACAAATTCCTTAATGAGGCGGTCACGCTTGACCAGACTGCGGAGATTCTCGGCCTTCAGCCGACCTTCTCTCTACGCGTTTCGGATGCGACATGCAATCTCGATTTGCGAGCAGGAGAGAGAAAGGTAAATGATGATGCAAGTGAAGAGGTGGTCCTGGCTGAGGTGAACTTCCATCACGAGCAACTCGAGGAAGTAGACCTGTTTAAGGCAGCCATTGGCAATTGGAGCGAAAAGCAAGAGCTGATGCTTTCAATCCTCAGCGACCTGCTTGGCAAGGAAAGGTAACACAAATGTCCATTGTGCTTTCTGAGACTTCCACTGACCTTGGACGCCTAGGTTTGGTTGGCTTCCAGTCCTTCCATGATTGGATCCTCGACGCGGAGGAGAGATTACTTCAGTTTGATACGCCGGACGAGGCTTATTCCATCGATTTCGACCATGTACTAGAGGATATGGTTGGATTGAGTGCGAATACAACCATGTGCGATCTTATGGTTGGATCTGCGCAAGCCACCTTCGGACGGGGAGGTCTGGTTGTAGGAGTTGCCGACGATACTCGGTCAAGACCAACTGACTGGTTCCTACTGGTAGGAGTCAGCCCGATGGTTGCAGCACCTACGAAAGACATTACTGCCGAAGTACTTCACGGGTCGGTGTTGGCGGGGGTCACCACGAACTGGCGTGCAGACACCTATTTGGCTGCTCAAGAGCAACCTGACGCCGAATATGCCAGAACTCTCGTAGGTTCTGGCCGGACAAAATCATGGCCTACACGGGGTGTGGGAAAGACCGGTGTCTCGGAAGAAGCTCAAGCCTCGGCTGAAGCTGGACTGCCGATAACTCGTCGCAGTTGGCGGACACTCGTCGAAGCTCAGACAACTAGGAGTGGGATCATTTCTGTTGTGAGGTCGTTTAGGTCGAGTCGAATCGCTGACCGACTGAGTTACTTGCTGTCGCTTGACGAAGATGATCCAGACGAACTGCCCATGGACACTGAGTCATTGCGCGCGGCCGCGAGTTTCTTACTTGAAGATGCTGATTTGGATGAGCCTGATATCGGTGTAGGTCCAGACGGCGGCATTGGGCTTTCTTGGAGACTAGACCCTGACGGCATTGTGTCTCTGAAATTCCAGGGACGTAACTCAATTCGATTCTCGGCCTTGGGGCCTAAACCCCGAGATGGGAGTCGGCGAATCGGCCGGCAAGTCAATGTCAGTGCAAATGAAGCCTTGACAAGCGTCAAGACCTACTTGCAACGAGCGCTCGCGACGTGAGCTGCGGCCAACTCCCTCGTGAGGATCACATTGGTCGACTATGTCCGAAGAGGGGCGTGGATGGTCACAAGATCCTGCCTGAGGCATTCGAACTCAGGCCCAAGAGCGGAGAAAAAGAGCTATCAGTGAACTGGCTGGAGAAGCATGGAGGTGGAGGAATCCCTCAAAACGTCGAGCAAGTCCGCGAGCGGATGATATCGA
The DNA here is from genome assembly GCA_964291525.2 of Dehalococcoidia bacterium. GTDB lineage: Bacteria > Chloroflexota > Dehalococcoidia > Bin125 > Bin125 > Bin125. The sequence continues at coordinate 442,691 of OZ219765.1, forward strand.
AAGATATCCTAGAGCCCCACAAGAAGAGCAGGTTCGCAGTGTTACACGTGGGCGAAACTCTCGAAGAGTTCACCGATTATGACGAATATGCAATATCTGTTCTGCACGAGGAAACCAAAAAAGATGATTCTCACTCGCTAGTGAGTGGATACACCAATGAAGACCGGATTGTCCTTAACGTACTTGCTGATCTGGCCAGAAGGCGTGAATCGTATCCTGGGCCTCCAGGTCGGTGAAAGAGCGCCAAGGGCAGGTTCCCTACCTTCACCTTGGTGATCAGATGTGACGCGGCGCGCACACCACATCCGCAAACCCCGACACACCCAACCATCGCACTCCTGTTCCAATAGCACTAACGTGTCAAAAGCAACAGGATCAAGACCATGAACATCTCACCACGCCGACGCCGACGAATGCAGCGCGAACACCAACTCCGCCAAAACGGACACACCCTCGAACAGATCGCCGACAAGCTCAAGGTCTCCGTCTCCACCGTCCACGCCGACCTCCGCGCACTCGAGACCGACTGGGACGACTTCGCCCAGTCGCTCCACAACGACCTCCTGCTCCAGCAAATCACCCGAGTCAACCGCCGCATCAACAGGCTCAGCAACGATCCCACACCAGGCGCCGAACTCTGTACGACCCTCGAGGAAGTACTCCGACCTGAAGCCCTGCAAACCCAGAACCTCAACGCCGCCAACCGCGAACTCCGCATGCTCCTCCGCCTGCTCGCGCCCAACGCCCGACCCGCCGGCGGCGAAATCATCGATATCGAACTCGCCGACTACCCCGATGAAGAGCTGGTCCACGCCGAAGAAACCCGAAAAAACCTGAAAAAACCTGAAAGCCCGCAGGCCGCGATCCCGCAGAAAACACAGGAAATCAGCGCCTCAGTGGCCCAGGAAAAAAATTCACCCGAAAGCCTGAAACCGAACCTGCCCCGCAACACCGGACGCAACAAACCTTGTCCCTGCGGCAGCGGCCAAAAGCGAAAACACTGCCATCCCCAGAGCGCTCCATCCGTCCCCGTCCCCGAGCGAGGACCCGCCCCCGACCCTGCCTTACCGCCGCATCTCGAGAAGGAAGCGATCCGCCTCACCCTGCAGTACCAGGCCGCCGAACAGGAAGGCGACCCCCTCGCCCAGGTCAAGACCCTGGATAAGCTGGTCGCCCTCTACGGAAAGTAATGGCCCCGTCCCCCGAGAGGACTCGAGCCCCTAACCAACGATTCCTAGCGCGCTCGATGTGCTCTTGAGCGGCCTTGGCTCGAATCGGTTGGGTTCCACGGTTGACGAGTGAAGCGGACTCCCAGGTGTCGGTCGATCTCTCGCCACTTGGATTCATCCTCGTGAGTGACGAACGTAATCGCTTCGCCTTCGCGACCCATCCGACCGGTGCGGCCGACTCGATGGGTGAACAGCTGCGGCGAATCAGGAAGGTCGTAGTTGATCACTTGGCCGACGCCCTCGACATCAAGCCCGCGCGCGGCCACGTTCGTCGCAACCAGGATCGGCGTCTCACCGGAGCGGAAGTCGCGCATCACCCGCTCGCGAGCGTTCTGGCGCAGGTTGCCTTGCAGCGCCCCCACCGGATAGCCCAGCGCGTCAAGTTGGCGGGCGAGCTTCTTGACCCCGTGCTTGGTCTTGCCGAAGACAATCACCGCCGCGTCGTCGCGCTCGTCCAACAGAATCCTCAACGCGGCCAACTTCTGGTCCCGCTGAATCGTGTAGACCAGATGCATGACGCTAGGCAGCGTTTGCAAATCTGCGTCGACCTCTGCCGTGGCAGGCAGGCGCAGGTGCTTGGCTGCGGTCTTCGCCACCCAGTCGGGCAGCGTCGCCGAGAACATCGCGGTCTGCCGGTCGGACGATGTGTGATCAAGGATCGCCTCGACGTCGCGAGCGAACCCGCGGTCCAACATCTCGTCCGCCTCATCCAGGACCATGAAGTGCACGAATCGGAGGTCGAGCGTGCCTTGTCGGATGTGATCCAGGGTGCGACCCGGAGTACCGATCACGATCTGAGGGCCGCGCTTGAGCGCCTTCTGTTCGGTGCGCGCCGAGCGGCCGCCATAAAGCAAGGTCGTGTCCAGCCCGTTCACGTTGGCGACAGCGTCAGTCACCTGACTCACCTGGATCGCCAGCTCCCGAGTCGGTGTGAGCACCAGAGCCTGAACCTGGTGAACGGACGGGTCGCAGCGTTCCACCAACGGAATCGCGAACGCAAGCGTCTTGCCCGAGCCGGTCCGAGCCTGCCCGATCACGTCCCGACCGGCAAGCAGCAGCGGAATCGTCCGCTCCTGGATCGGCGTGGGCTCCGAGATCTCCATCTCGGCCAGCGCCGTCATGGTCGATCGGCTCAACTCCATCTCGGAGAAGGCCGAGACCGAATCGTCGTCACTCCGCACGTCGTCAATGGGTTCGTCGGCTCGGTCGGCCGCCACCGGCCTGGCTCGTTCGCGGTCGTCAGACGGAAGTGCCGGCCTGGTGCTGCCGCGGTGACCCGCGTAGCACGACTTGCAGTACACCGGCCGGTCCTCGCGAGGACGGAATGGAACGCTCGCTGCAGCGCCGCAGTCCGAGCAGGTGACCGAGTGACGAGGCTGTCGAGGCTGTCGAGGTTTGCGCGTCCGCGATCGTGGTCGAGCGGCTACGGATGCTGAAGGCATGTGGAAAGAGACTCCTCAAGGGATGGTTTCGGTTGACTAAAGCAGGAAGGGTGAGGGGGCCAATTCAAGCAAAAGTGAAAATCGGATCCTGCGTGGCAACTCAAAGCTGATTCATACGTCTAACGCAACGGTATCAGTGAACGCTCATGCGCAATATCGCCAAGTTACCGCCGGCAACCTCCGCGCACCCGTGACAGGCCCAGCTCGGCGCCTGGTCCCCCCGGGAGGACTCGAACCTCCAGCCTACGGATTAGAAGTCCGTTGCTCTGTCCGGTTGAGCTACGGGGGGTCAGCTTTGCGGGCGCCCCGCCTCGTAGAAGGCCGCGCCGCGCTTGTCCAATGATATGGCGACCGACTCCCGCGTAGACGTGCCGTCCGGGTAGTGAAACTCCAGCGCGATCCGGCCAAGGTGCGATCCCTCCGGCACTCCACCCGCCGCCGCCGAGATCGGTATCACCGACTCCTGCGGCCCGAACCCAAACGAGTACCCGGTCCCCAGCGCCACCCCCGCCTGCAGGCCCACCGACAGCCAGCTCGGCGCGCTCACCACCCGCCAGGCCAGCAGACCGCTGCCTTCGTTCTCAATCCGCAACCCGACGCCGCCTTGCGAGAGAACGCTCGAAGACAGCTCCAGCTCCCGCTCCAGACCAACCAGCAGAGGCATCCCCAACAGTGCATCTCGGTCCGCATCGACCGCGCCATACGTCAAGATCGCCGGAACCGCGCCCGAGGGCAAACTCATGCTCATCCGCTCCCGCACCTGGTCAAAGTCCTGCCAGAAGGAGTCCGGATCAAGAGTCCCGCCCGCAGAAGTCTGGCTCGGAATGTCGGGCAGAATAACCGGATGAGGCTCCCACAGCTGGCGTCCGTCAACCACCGGAGGATTGATCACACAACCCAGCACCTTCTCCTGGTACGGATACGCGCCCCAGTCGCTCAGATCATCATCACAGTCATACGGAGCCCGACCCGGGTCATAAGCCGGGTTGCCAGGATGGTTCACCCAGGCCCACCCGTTGTAGGCCCACAGCGCGTAGTACCACGACTCCAGATAACTCGGATCGCTATCGCCCACGACCGGGAAGAAGTCCTCATTCCACTTCTCCACCAGGATCCCCGCCCCAGCCGCAATGTTGTAAGCAAAGTGCGAAACAGCCAGCGCCTCATACCGAGACGGCAACCCACCATCATTGTCAATCGTGCTCGTCACCTGCATGATCCCGTACCCACAGTCAAACGAGACCAACGCCGGACCAACATCCCCGTACCGCACATTGATATGCACCTGGTTGATCTTGCTCTCGATCCAGCTAATCGCATGCAGCAGCTGAACCGGAACAGCAGCTCCCACCGACTCCCGACGATCCGCGCCCACCTTCAACGCAGGCAACTCAAACTCCTCATCACCAGGGAACAACTGGTTCGCCGCCGCCAGGACCTGGGTATCCAGGTAGACCCGACGCATCCGGTCGGCCTCAAACGCCTCGACCGCAAACGGAGGACCGCCACCGCTGTACGGGCAACTGCTAGGTGCGGCCGAAACGGAGCCAGTGGAAAGCAAGAACCCCGCCAGGATCCCAATCAGCGCAATCAGAGACGCCACCAGAACGCCGCGCTGCCGACTGCCAATCAGCGCCACAGGTCTACCAACCGATCAGCGCGGCCCCCGGGCCGCCCCAGATCTCAATCGACGTCGCTGCCTGAGGCGCCAGCAGACCGAGCAGGATGCCGCCGATCAGCAGCAGCCCCAGAACGATCCAGGCAATGTGCCGCCGACCGCGGCGTCGTGTGAACTTGGACCCATCCACTCTCAACATCAACCCATCGGCCCCGCCCGAGCCGCGTGTCGCCACGCGTTCCGACTCTACCACGAGCCCTGGGCCGTCAACGCTGCGATACTGTGAGCGACAACTGAAGCGCGACCCACATCTCGGCCACTCGGCCGACTGCCTGACAGTGTGCGTGGATAGCGCGAAGACAGGAGGTGCGCGTGGCGCGCATTGCGATTATCGGCCTTGGATACATCGGCGGTTCCATCGGCATGGGACTGCGTGCAGCCAAGTTGCGCAACACCGAGATTGTCGGCTTCGACGACTGGCGCTCCGCGCGCCGCTCCGCCGACAAGCAAGACGCGGTCGACCACGTCGCTGGTAGCCCGAGAGAGGCCGTCGATGGCGCTGGCCTCGTGATCCTGGCGACCCCACCGGCGGCCACTTCCGAGCTGCTTGAAGACATCGCCCCGGCCCTCGGCCGCGGCGCAGCCGTAACCGACACCGCAGCATCCAAGGTCAAGATCGAGGACTGGGCAAGCAAACACCTGCCCAACGGTGTGGCCTTCATCGGCGGACACCCGATGGCCGGCGACGCTTCAGCCTTCGGCATCGACAACGCCAGCCCCGACCTGTTCCGCGGCAAGCGATGGTTCCTCAGCCCCTCGCCGTCGGCCTCAGACAGCGCAGTCAAGTCCGTGCTGGGCATGGTCCGAGAGCTCGGCGCCGCACCACATTTCGTCAGCGCTGAAGAACACGACTACGTCGTCGCCGGCGTCTCCCATTTGCCCTTGGTGGTCTCCTCCGCGCTCTTCACCATGCTGCGTAGCTCCGACGGCTGGCCCGACTTCGGCCGCGCCGCTGGCGACACCTTCCGCGCCATGACCGCCTACAACTCCGGAGATCCCAGCACGACCACCGAAATCGCCGTGACAAACAAGGAGCAGGTCCAGCATTGGATCGACCGCTTGGTGGTCGAGCTGAATCGCGTCCGCAATCTGCTCGACGAAGAAGAGGAAGAGGTCTTCCGCGAGTACTCAGCCGCTCAGATCAATCACGCCAAGTTCCTCGGCGGCGACGACATGGATCCCGACGCCGGCGCCCAGCCTGACATTCCCGACGCGACCTCGCAGATGGCCGCGCTCCTGATCAGCCCGCGCCTCTACGACCGAGTGCGCAAAATGACCAAGCGCAGCGAGGAGCGGGAAAAGGAGCGCGAGTCTCGAGGCAGTCGTTGGGGACGCGGCTGAAGCCATGAGCGACAGCGTCATTGTCGAACCGAGCGGCCCTCTGAGGGGCGAGTTGCGAGTCCCCGGCGACAAGTCGATCTCGCACCGCGCCCTGATCTGCAACGCGCTCGCCAATGGCGAAGCACAGATCACCGGCCTGCTCGACAGCGCCGACTGCCGCTCAACAATGGCCTGCTTACGACAGTGGGGTGTCGAGTTCGAGGAGAGCGGCGATCGAGTCATCGTCCGCAGTCCCGGCCAGGATTCGTTCCATCAAGCCGCCGACACGCTCGACTGCGGCAACAGCGGTACTTCAATCCGCCTACTGACCGGCGTCGCCGCCGGCCTGCCCTTCCGCAGCGAGTTCGACGGCGACGCATCGCTCCGCCAACGACCAATGCGTCGCGTGCTCGATCCTCTCGCCCAGATGGGCCTGTCGGTATCCGATGCTGGCACTGCGCCCTATTGGGTCGACGGCTCTCGAGGCACGCTTCAGGGATTCAATGGCGAAATCGCCGTGGCGAGCGCGCAGGTCAAGAGCTGCATCGTCTTCGCCTCCCTGAGAGCCAGCGACCCCAGCCAGATCATCGAGCCCGGCCCCTCGCGAGATCACACCGAGCGCATGCTGACCGCAATGGGAGCCGATATCGAAGTGGACGGCCCTGAGATCGCGGTCCGCCCCGGAGCAGCACTGCAACCCCAGGACGTCGAGGTGCCCGGTGACGTCAGCGCGGCAGCCTTCTGGATGATCGCCGCCGCCATGATTCCCGGTTCCGAAGTCCTGCTCCCAAACGTTGGGATCAACCCCCGACGCACCGGCGTGATCGACGTCCTCCGAGACATGGGCGCGCAGATAGATCTGACCAATCGCCGCGAGATGTCGGGAGAGCCGGTCGCCGACATCGTGGTCCTTGGGTCGCGCTTGCAGCCCACGATCATCGACGGTGACACGGTCGTTCGCGCCGTCGATGAGATTCCCGCGCTTGCCGTCGCGGCTGCGCTTGCCGACGGCGTCACCGAGATCCGCGACGCCGAAGAACTGCGGGTCAAAGAATCAGACAGAATCGCCACGACGTCAGCGTTGCTCAAGGGCATGGGCATCGAGATCGATGAGCGGAACGACGGGATGCGAATCGTCGGTGGCAACCTGCGCAGTGGCACAGTCGACTCCCACGGCGATCATCGGCTGGCGATGGCAGCCGCAGTCGCAGCACTGGCCGCGGACCCAGAATCAGGACCGACCACCATCAAGGGCGCCTCCGCCGTCGACATCTCCTATCCCACCTTCTGGCGGGACCTCGATCGATTGCGTCATGTCGCCACGTGAGCCCGCTCCGCTCGTCGTCGTGATCTCCGGACCGTCCGGAGCAGGCAAAGACACCGTGATCAGCGAAGCGATGGCGCTCGACGCGTCACTGGCCAAAGTGGCGACCGCCAAGACCCGAGCACCTCGCCCAGGCGAGGTCGAGGGCGTACATCACGTCTTCCTCAGCGATGCAGAGTTCGACCGCTGGCTGGCCGAAGACGCCTTCCTCGAGCACGTCGAGATCTACGGCCACCGAAGCGGTGTACCCAGAGCCGCAGTCGAGGACCTGCTCAGCCAGGGTCGCACGCCAATCCTTCGCACCGATGTCGAGGGTGCCAGGACGCTAAAGAGCAGCCTCCAGGACCCGCTGCTCGTCTTCGTCACCGCACCCGACATCGAATCACTGAAGCACAGGATCCGCGCCCGCGCAGCCGAGACTGAGGCTGAGATCGCGGCCCGACTGGCCGAAGCGGAAGCCGAGTTGGCCGAAGCGGGTTGGTTCGATCTGGTCATCACCAACGAGCACGATTCCCATCACCACGCCGCACGACAGCTGGTCGACGCTATCGCCAACGAGCGAGCCCAGCGTGCACAGCGCAGCCAGCCTCTGTGAACGTCGTTATCCCACTTCGTTGACATCCCGCGACGTTGCCGTAGGCTTCGGACAGGAACAGCAACGCGCGAGGCCGACGATGCCGATCAATGATCTGGCCATTGGATCTGAAGCGACGACGCGGACGCGTCCCTCGGCGCAATGTCACACCTCGGGTGGACAAGGGGTCTGGCGCGGCGACATTTGATTCGCGACGCCTCGGGGCGATTCAATCGGATCTGACATCGCCCCCGATCCCTGGAGTTCCTGCTCATGCCCCCATCTGGCCAAACGACTCCCAGCCTGGAGGAGTTCAAACAGCTCGCCGCCGACGCCCGCGCGTCGGGCAGCGGCAACTACGCCGCCATCTATCGCGAAGTCCTGGCCGATCTGGAAACGCCGGTATCCGCCTTCCTCAAGGTCAAGCGCGGCGCTTACTCGTTCCTGCTCGAGTCGGTTGAAGGTGGCGAGCGACCCAGCCGCTACTCCTTCATCGGAACCGAACCCTATCGAATCTTCCGCGCGCCATCAGGCGGAGCCGTCGATCCCCTCAACGAGATCGAGGCCGAGCTGGATCGCTTCGACCTGGTTCCCAATCCCGACCTACCGCCCTTCCACGGAGGCGCCGTCGGATACCTGAGCTACGAAGCAATCCGGCACTTCGAACCTCGAGTCCAACCAGCCGACGTCGACCCACACGGGCTGCCCGAGGCGCTGTTCCAGTTCGTCGACACCGTCCTCCTCTTCGACCATCTCAAACACGTGATCAAGGTCGTGACCCACGTGAGACTCGACGGCGATATCGAATCCGCCTATCGCGCCGCCGAGTTCCGCATCGACGAACTCGTCGAGCGCCTGCAGTCCGGACCGCCGGTTCCCCCGACCGACGCCCCGGTACCGGCAGATCACTCCGCAGCCATCCGGTCCAATATGGAGCGCGAGGCCTACTTCTCCGACGTCAAGCAAGTCATCGACTACGTGATTGCCGGCGACATCATCCAGTGCGTCTACTCCCAGCGCTTCTCACGAGACACCTTCGTCCACCCGTTCAACGTCTACCGCACGCTGCGCACGGTCAATCCGTCGCCCTACACCTACTACCTGGAGATGGACGACCACCAGATCGTCGGCACATCACCGGAGTTGCTGGTCATCGTCGAGGACGGCAAGGTCTCAACACACCCGATCGCGGGCACACGACGTCGCGGATTGGACGATGAAGAAGACCGAGCACTCGAGGCCGAGTTGCGGGCGGACGAGAAGGAAATCGCCGAGCACGTGATGCTGCTCGACCTCGGCCGCAACGACATCGGTCGAGTCGCCAGGCCAGGCACGGTCAGGGTGACACAAGAGCTCGATGTCGAGCGCTACAGCCATGTGATGCACCTGGTCTCCCACGTCGAGGCTGAACTGGCGGACGGAGCAACGTCGTTTGACGCGGTCCGCGCCACCTTCCCGGCAGGCACCGTCTCAGGCGCCCCCAAGATTCGGGCGATGGAGATCATCTCCGAGCTTGAAGAAGACCAGCGAGGCCCATACGCCGGCGCCTTGGGCTATTTCGGCTTCGGCGGCAACATGGAAACCGCGATCACAATCCGCACGATCATCATGCAAGACGGCGTCGCCTCAGTGCAGGCCGGAGGCGGGATCGTCTTCGATTCCAAACCGACCGCCGAGTTCGAGGAAACCGTGAACAAGGCGATGGGAATGTTCACCGCGCTCGACCTGGCCGAGGAACGCTCACGAGCAACCTCAGTCAGCGCCGGATCACGGGGATACTGATGCCGGAGTCCCTGATCATCGGCTACGGCGTCGTCTTCGACGAGGCCGGACGCGTCCTGCTGCTGCGACGTCGACAGCGTGAGGCCCTCTGGCCCGGCCGCTGGTGGTTGCCCGGCGACGTCACTCCCCTTTCTGAGGAGCCGGACGACACGGTTCCACGAATCTTCAAGCACCTGCTCCGTCAGCGAATCCGTGCCGGATACGCGCACACGGTCACCGGCGAAGATCCGTCAACCGGCGGACACGCGATCCACAACGCCTACGTCGTCACTGTGGAAGAGTCCATCGAAGGCGCACCAGAAGACGAGACCAATCCATTCGACGCGATGGAATGGTGGGACGTGCCATCAGCCCTCGCCGAGTTGCCCGATCAGCAGGCCGAGCTCCTCTCGACGGTGGTCGAACGGCGCGAGTCAGGCTGGGACTTCGAGGATGACTCGTCCCTGGAAAATCTCTTCGGCGAACTCGACACGCCGACTTCACCGAGCGTCCCCAACAGGACACACGCAGAGCGTCGCGCGGCTGGAGACGCAATCCTCTCCGAGCTAACCGGACAAGAGAGATTCGCCGAAGCGATCGAATCCCGCATGGGACCGTTCGGCTCGTACCTCGTCGATCACATCTGGGGCGACATCTGGCAGGACGGTCTGCTGTCGCGTCGCGACCGCAGCCTGGCCGCAATGTCGGCAGCAGGTGCGCTCATGCAGACCGACGGCTTCGCCTTCAACGCGTCGATCGGGGAGCGAAATGGACTCAGCCGCGAAGAAATCGTTGAAGTTTGCGTCCAGCTAACGGTCGAGTGCGGATACCCGTTCGGAAATCTCGCCTTGACCCGCGTCCTCGCCGATTGGGCAGAGTCTGGGCAGCCATTTCAACCCAGCGCAGCAGAGGGAAAAGACGACAACCAACGCCGTCAGGACGCCGCTGAGGTCTCCAGGGCGCTGACCGGCCGCCCCGCGGATTCACAGACCATCGCCGAAGACGCACAGCGCCAACTCGGATCGCTCGGTCGGCTGACAGTCGATTGGGCCTGGGGCGACGTCTGGAGCCGCGATGAATTGTCGCAGAGAGATCGGGCACTGGTGGTCCTCGCGATGCATCTCTCGATGGGTCGCGACCGAGAGCTCGAATCAGACATCAAGTCAGCAAACCGACTCGGCTGCACCTGGGACGAACTGGACGGCGTGATCGCAATCGCGTCAGCATTCTGTGGTCTACCCCGCGCCTCTGACGCGGCGCGCATCCTGCAGCGCCTTCGAGACTGACAGAGCCTGCCTAGAATGCGCGCCAATGACAGACGAGATGAAATGAGGAACTGACATGTCGACTCACGCAGAGCGGCGCAAAGCAGGTAGTGAGTTGTTGGCCGAAATGACCGGCCAACACGTTGGCTTCGCATCCGCCGCCGAACAGCGCACCGGAGCCTTCGGCAGCTACGTCGTCGACTACATCTTCGGCCAGGTCTGGCAGGGCGACGAGCTCTCACGCCGCGACCGCACCATCGTCGCACTGGCGATGCTGGGTGCGCTCGAGCGCCTCCAGGCAGTCCAGTTCCACGCCAGTTTCGGACCGGCAAACGGAGTCTCGCGCGAAGAAATCACCGAAATCGCACTGCAAATTGCCGGCTATTCCGGATTCCCCGCCGGCAATGAAATGATCAACGTGCTCGTCGATATGTGGAGCAAGGCAGACGGCAAGCCATACTTGATTCCGCCCGCCGACTACAAAGATGACGACCAGCGTCACCAGGACGCCGTCGACGTCATGCGCACGCTAAATGGCCGTGAGGAAGCCCAGGATCCGGCCGAAGCGCTCGCCGGGATGGAGAGGATCGGGCCGGTCGGCAAACTCGCCTTCGAGTTTGCCTTCGGCGACCTCTGGTCGCGCTCGCAGCTCTCCCGCCGCGACCGGTCGTTGGTCGTGGTCTCGATCCTGGTCGCGCTGACCAAGCCCGACGAGCTGCAGTTCCACATTCCCGGCGCCCTCAACCACGGCGTTACCGAAACAGAACTCAAAGGCGTGATGGCAACCGCCGCGCCGTACTGCGGATTCCCGCGTGCGGTCGAAGGCTTCCGCACGCTGCAACGCATACTCCGCGAACGGGAGGCTGCCACCGATGGCGGTTGATACGTTACTGATCGACAACTACGACTCGTTTACCTACAACCTCTACCAGTACCTCTGCGAACTCGGTGCGGACGTGGTCGTCCACCGCAACGACCAGATCACGCTCGACGAGATCGAATCGCTCGAGCCGCGCCGAATCGTGATCTCGCCAGGACCCAAGACCCCGGTCGAAGCCGGAGTCAGCGTTCCGCTGCTGCAACGGTTCAGCCCGACCATCCCGACACTCGGCGTGTGCCTCGGACACCAGGCGATCGGCGCAGCCTTCGGCGCAACCGTCGGACCGGCGGGCGAAATCCGGCACGGCAAGGTGTCATCGATTGAGCACGATGGCACAGGCGTCTTCGCCGGGCTGCCTAATCCGATCGAAGCGACGCGTTACCACTCGCTCATCGTCGAAGCCCACACCTTGCCGGAGGAGATCGTTCCTAGCGCCTGGTGCGAGCGGATCGACGGCTCGGGCAAGATTCTGATGGGCATGCGCCACACCACATTCCCAATCGAAGGCGTGCAGTTCCACCCGGAGTCGATCCGGACCAAAACCGGTCACGCCATCCTGCAGAACTTCCTCGATCAATCCGAGGCCTACAGCAGTGGCTAAGGGAGATCTCAGGGCGGCGCTGACCGCAGTCATCGACGAAGGCCGCGGTCTGACCGACAGCGAAGCGTCGGCGGCCATGGATGCCTTGATGTCAGGTGAAGCCGATGAAATTCAGTCCGCTGCTTTGCTGACCGGCTTACGGATGAAAGGCGAGTCGGTCGACGAGGTCGTCGGCCTCGCTCGCGCAATGCGCGAGCACGCCTTGCGGGTTGACCTCTCCGACCTCCCGCGCTTGGCCGACACCGCCGGAACCGGTGGATCTGGCAAGCACGCGTTCAACTCATCGACCGCCGCGGCATTCGTCATGGCCGGCTGCGGAGTACCCGTCGCCAAGCACGGCAATCGCGCCATGTCTTCGAGTGTCGGCAGCGCGGATGTCCTGGAGGCCCTCGGCGGACAGATCAGCGCCGGTCCCGATCAGGCCGCGTCGCTCATCCGAGAAGTCGGTTTCGGCTTCCTCTTCGCCCAGGCGTTTCATCCAGCGATGCGATTCGTCGCCCCGATTCGCCGTCGGATCGGTGTGCGCACGGTGTTCAACATCCTCGGTCCCTTGACCAATCCCGCCCGCGCGACGCACCAGCTGATCGGGGTGGCGCGCCCCGAGCTGGGACCACTGATGGCAACCGCGCTCGGTCGGCTCGGAGTCCGACGTGGGCTGGTCGTCCACGGTCACGAGGGACTGGACGAGGTCTCCCCGTCAGGCGAGACGACCTGCTGGCAGATCGACGGTGACGAACTGACCGAGTTCACCGTCTCACCGCAAGACTTCCAGATTCGCCCGGTCCCGCTATCAGGTGTTCGCGGCGGCGAGACCGCCCAGGAGTCGGCAGCGATGATGCGCGACGTGCTGGGCGGCAAGACTTCGGCCTTGACCGGCTTCGTCACCCTGAATGCCGCCGCCGGTCTGCTGGCGGCTGAAGAAGTCCCAACCTTCGCCGAAGGTGTCAGCCGCGCAGCCGAGTGCATCGACGACCAGCGTGCCCTGCGTAAGCTGGAGTTGTTCGTCGAGCGCTCCCAGGCAACAACGGCAGAAACCGAAGCACAAGATAATTGACATAATGACCTCCGTTCTTGAACGCATCGTCGCCGAAACCCGGGAAGCCGTCGAAGCTCGGAAGCAGATCATTCCCCTTGAGGAATTGCGCGAGCGCGCGCTCCGACGGACCCAGCGAAACGATTTCATCGCGGCGCTGAATCGATCTGGTGTCGGATTGATGGCCGAGATCAAGCGAGGCTCGCCTTCTAAGGGACTCTTCGCACCGGACCTGGCGCCGGCGGAGCTCGCCCGCACATACTGTGAGATCGGCGCAATTGCCGTGTCGGTGCTCACCTCACACGCCTTCTTCGCCACCGACGACGATCTCTGTGAGGCGGCGCAGGCACTACGTGGGAGCGGCCTCCCACTCCTGCGCAAGGAATTTCACGTCGACCCCTATCAGGTCGCCGAAGCCGCCGCGCTGGGCGCAGACGCCTACCTGCTGATTGCCAAGACGCTTGACGCAGAGGGCTTGAAGGAACTCTCCCAGGCAGGAGAAGAGTTCGGTTTGACTGCCTTCGTCGAAGTCACCGACGAAGCGGAGACGGAAATGGCACTCAACGCCGGAGCCGCGGCGATCGGGATCAACAATCGAAACCTGCACACGTTCGAAGAGGATTTGGGCACCACAGAGCGGCTAAGAGACAAGATTCCCGCGTCGGTTCCCGTCGTTGCGGCGAGCGGAGTGCGAACCCGCGAAGACATGGAGCGCATGGAAGCCTGCGGGGTCAATGCAGTCTTGATCGGCGAGGCGCTGTCCTCAGCCCCCGATCCGCACGCCAAGGCGCGAGAGTTGTTGGCCCGATGACGTTCGTCAAAGTCTGTTCGGTTCGCGCGGTCGATCACGCCGTCTGGGCGCGCGAGGCCGGCGCCGACGCGATCGGCATGATCTTCGCCGATGCGCCCAGGCGAATAGACATGAAGATAGCCAGGGCGGTCCGCCGAGAACTCGGTCCTCGAGTCGAGATCCTGGAGTCAAAGACGGAGACCTTGCAACGTGAGCGCAGCGCCGCCGACCAACCATTGCTCGTCGGTGTCTTCGCCCGACAGTCGATTGAAGAGATTGAGCGTGTGCTCGATCGAGTCGACCTCGACATCGTCCAACTCAGCGGCGGCGAGCATCCGGCACTGGCCGGGCGAGTTCGGCGAGCGGTCGTCCGGGCCGTACACGTCGCCGATGGGATGGACACCGAAGCATTGTTGCGCGAGATCGATCGCGCCCCCAACACCGTGACCATGCTCGACGCCAAGTCGAAGCAGGGCGGAGGAACCGGCCAGCGGATCGATTGGTCCCTGGCTGCCTCAGTCGCGTCTCAGCGTCCACTGCTGTTGGCAGGCGGGCTGAATCCCACCAACGTGGCAGAGGCGGTCTCGCAGGTGAGGCCCTGGGCAGTCGATGCCTCCTCGGGCCTGGAGACCGACGGCGTCAAGGACAGAGACAAGATCCGCGCGTTCATCGCCGCGGCGAAAGGCGAGGGTGTGTCGTGAACAGAGAGAGTGGAGCCTTTGGCCCCTTTGGCGGCCAGTTCGCCCCTGAGACCCTGATGCCCGCCCTGGCTGAGTTGGAGGAGGCCTGGCTGGAAGCCCAAGCGGACCCCGAGTTCCTCGCCGAACTCGACGGCATGCTGCGCGACTACGTCGGCCGAGAGACCCCGCTCACACACGCGCCGAGGCTCTCCGAACAGCTCGGCGGAGCACAGATCTGGCTCAAGCGAGAGGACCTCGCACACACCGGCGCACACAAGATCAACAACGCGCTGGGCCAGGTGCTGTTGGCCAGGCGAATGGGCAAGCCAAGGATCATCGCCGAAACCGGCGCCGGACAACACGGCGTCGCCACGGCAACGGCATGCGCCCGCTTCGGAATCGAATGCATCGTCTACATGGGCGAAGAAGACGTCCGCCGACAGGCCCTTAACGTCTTCCGCATGAATCTGCTGGGCGCGGAAGTCGTGCCGGTGACATCCGGCGCGCGAACGCTCAAGGACGCGATCAACGAGGCCATCCGCGACTGGGTCACTAACGTGCGCAATACGCATTACCTGATCGGCAGCGCAATCGGTCCGCACCCCTATCCAGTGATCGTGCGCGAGCTGCAGTCCTGCATCGGCCGCGAGGCAAAGGAACAGCTGCATGACAAGATCGGCAAACTGCCCGAAGTTGCGATCGCCTGTGTCGGCGGAGGCAGCAACGCAATCGGTCTGTTCCACCCGCTCATGGAAGATCCGGTCCGCCTGATTGGTGTCGAAGCGGCAGGCGAAGGCCTCGACGCCCGTCACGCAGCGACGCTCTCCGCTGGATCGCCAGGTGTCCTGCACGGGACGAGGTCCTATGTGCTCCAGGACGAGCACGGACAAATCACCGAGGCCCATTCGATATCCGCAGGTCTGGACTACCCCGGCGTCGGACCCGAGCATGCCTGGCTAATGTTGACCGAGCGGGCCGATTACGTCTCTGTGACCGACGACGAAGCGTTGGACGGGTTGAAACTGCTCTCAGAGACCGAGGGCATCATCCCCGCGCTGGAGACCGCCCACGCGATTGCCTACGCAGCCAAACTGGCTCCCGAAATGAGCCCGGACGAGGTCATCCTGCTTGGCCTGTCAGGCCGCGGCGATAAGGACGTCGAGATCGTCCGGGACGCGCTGGCGTCGCGCGAGCGTTGATGGTGGTGCAACCGCAGAGCACGGAGTTCCCCGAACCGCTTGACCAGCCAGAAGATCGCGGACTGGCTGGCTTCCGGATCGTCGGCTGGGGGTTGCTTTGCACCCTGTCCTGGTTGGTCGTGCTGCTGGTCACGGGCCTGGTCGTCCGGGCCATCGACAATGCCGACGAAGCAACCAGCGAACTCGGCCTACTCATCTTCGTCGTCGGACAGGGGACGGCAGGTCTGATCGGCTGGTTCGTCCTGCCCAGATTGATCCTTCGCCGCCGAGGACAATCCGCCGTGATGTCCTGGCGCCGGCCAACCGGTTCCGACTTCGCCTGGGCGATCGGCGGCTTGCTGACGATCTACGCCGTGCTCTACGCCTACACGGCAATCGTCAGCGCTGCGGGTCTGGAATCCCTCGAACCGCAGTCGACGATCGACGATGACCGCCTGTTCGTCCACACGTCGGTCATGGTCGCGCTGGGAATCCTGGTGATCATCTGCGCGCCCATCTACGAGGAAGCGTTCGCGCGAGGCTTCGTGCTCGGCGGGCTGCGACCCTATTGGGGACTGATCCCGGCCTTCGTAGTGTCGGCTGCCGTCTTCTCGGCCCTGCACGCAGACCTGGGCAGTCTGATTCCGTTCGCGATTGCCGGCGTCGTGCTAGGCATCGTCTACTTGCGCACCGAGTCGCTCACAGCAGCCTCTATGGCGCATTTTGGCTTCAACGTAATCGGATTCTCGGCGACGCTGGTACAACAGCTTGGTTGAGGGGGCGGAATGACAGAACTCGGGAAACGCTACCGCGAAGCCTTCGCGGCCGCTGAAGCAAGCGAAAGCGCTCCTCTGGTCTTCCCGTTCCTGATCGCTGGCTTCCCGACGCCGGAGGAGACCCCAGATCTGATCCGAGCAGCGATCAGAGGTGGCGCGGCTGGATTCGAAATCGGCGTCCCCTTCTCCGATCCCATCGCCGATGGCCCTGTGCACCAGGACGCTTACACGGTCGCACTGGCCGCCGGTGCCACGCTCGATACGGCCCTCGATGCACTGCGCACCGCCCGCGAGGTTGCGCCCGATGCCCCCCTGACCCTGATGGGTTACCTCAATCCGTTTCTCTCCTGTGACAACTCAGGGTCCAGGCAAGCCGATCAGCCAGGCGACGCGGTCGGCGAGCCTATGGGAGCCCTGGCCCGGCGCGCTGCCGATGCCGGCGCCGACGGCGTGATCGTCGTTGACCTGCCAGTTGAAGAATCGGACGCCGTCCGCGAGGTCTTCGCCCGACACGGCATTTCCCTGATCTACCTGCTCGCCCCGACCTCGACACAAGAGCGAATAGCGGCAGTGGCCGAGCGAGCTTCAGGCTTCATCTACCTCGTTTCACTGACCGGCGTGACGGGTGCTCGCGATCAGGTGGCAGCCGATTTCGAGGCCTTCGTTGCTCGCGTTCGCTCCCTGACTGATACGCCGTTGGCAGTCGGTTTTGGGATCAGCCGTCGCGAGCACGTCGAAGAAGTCGGCAAGTTAGTGCCCGCTGCTATCATCGGTTCAGCGCTGACCACAACGATCGCGTCTGCGCCCGACGATGCCCGAGCTGCAGCCGTCGAACAATATCTTGAGGTGGTCACTGGCCGCCGGAGTGAAGAGACAAGCGAGTGAGCAAGCGAACCCGGACGGTTCCACTGTTCGTTGACTGCGTCTATATCTCCGCGGCCGGCATCTTTGAAGCCGGTCGCTCGATCGCGTGACGACGACCATCGTCGAATCGCTGATCGCACCGTTGCAGCATCCACCTCTCCTGTTTCCACCTCAACGGACCTACTGAAGACCTGACGATGGACCAACGCGACTCCGAGCCGGCTTGGCGACTACGCGGCATTCGCGGCGCGACAACCGTCGAGTCCAACACGCGGGCCGACATCCTCGAGGCAACCGAAGAGCTCCTCGCGGAAATGATCGTCGCCAACGACATCGAGTCGAGCGAAGTGGCATCGGTGTGGTTCACCACCACGCCCGACCTCAACGCTGAGTTTCCCGCCGTCGCTGCCCGTCTGACCTTCAAGTGGAGTCACGCCGCATTGATGTGCGGACACGAGATGCAGGTCCCCGGATCGCTGGCGTCCTGTTTGCGCATTCTCTTGCACGTCAACACGCCGCTCAGGCAGAACCAGGTCCAGCACGTCTATCTGCGGGGCGCGCGGGTGTTGCGAACGGACTTAACGGTTAACACAGAACCATCACGTTCGGTCGGAGATCTCCTGAGAAGATTCAGGGGAGAGCCCGAGCCGTACAGCGAATGAGCGAGAAGGTAACAGCATGTTGATTGTCATGAGAATGGGCGCGACCGACGAGCAGGTTCGCGGAGTGCTCGCGAGACTCAAGGAGTTCGACCTCGAAGGACACCTGTCCCCGGGGAAGGAACGCGTTGTGATTGGCGCAGTGGGCGTCATCGGCGACCCCGACCTCCGCGCCCAGATGGGACGGATGAGCGGCGTCGACGAGGTCATCGCGATCTCACGTCCCTACAAGCTGACCGGGCGCGAGTTCCAGAAGGAAGACACCGTCATCGATGTTGGCGGCGTCAAGATCGGTGACGGCACGATGGTCGTCATGGCTGGCCCATGCTCGATCGAGAACGAAGAGCATATGGTCACGACAGCCAAGGCGGTGGCCGCCTCGGGCGCACAGATCCTGCGCGGTGGCGCCTTCAAGCCACGCACCTCGCCCTATGCCTTCCGCGGACTCGGCGAAGAGGGTCTACAGCACCTGGCAGTCGCTCGCGAGGAGACCGGACTGCCGGTTATCACCGAGGTGATGGAAGCTCGAGACGTGGAACTCGTAGCGCGTTACGCCGACATTCTGCAAATAGGCACGCGCAACATGCAGAACTTTATGTTGCTCGACGAAGTCGGGCTGGCACGCAAGCCGGTCATGCTCAAGCGCGGTCTCTCGGCCACGATTGACGAGTGGCTGCTCGCGGCCGAGTACATCATGGCCAAGGGCAACCGCGACGTCATTCTCTGCGAGCGCGGCATTCGCACGTTCGAGACGGCGACGCGTAACACCCTGGATCTCTCGGCGATCCCTGTTGTCCAGCGTCTCAGCCACCTGCCGATCGTCAGTGACCCTGCCCACGGCACCGGCCATTGGTACCTGGTCGACCCCATGGCACGCGCTTCGATGGCGGTCGGCGCCGACGGTCTCATGGTCGAGGTCCACCCCAACCCTGATCACGCACTATCCGACGGCCCGCAGTCGCTGACCCTGGAGAACTTCGATAGCCTCATGCGCTCGCTCGAGCGAGTCGGTGAGGCAGTCGGTCATCCGCTCGCGCCGCAACCGCAGGTCGCTGCCGTAGCTGACTGACGTCTCCAGGACTCGAGTTGCAACTGTGAAGGGCGGTCCTTACGGCCGCCCTTCTGATCACGCCAACCGGGAGCAGCGATTTCAGCCGAGCGCACGCCGGGCCGCATCGTCGCGTTGATCGACGGCCTGCGAGTGCTCCCCTTGCTCCACCTTGAGTTCAAGCTGGTCAACGGCTCCCGTCAACGAGGTCTGCATCGTGCGCAGTTGGTCGCTCAACCTCCGCAGCATCTCGAGCGAGTAGCGATCGGCCTCCAGCGCCTGTGACACCGCCTCGGTAGTCGCTTGACCCCGTACCGCGGCAGCTTCCTGATTGGCCCGCGTGATCGTCTCGTTCGCGGCCTGGTGGGCCTGGTCGACGACACTCTGCGCGCGCGCCTCGGCCACCTGGACGAGTTCGTGAACTGAAACTTGCTGTTCGGCGTCTTGCCGGGCCTGCTGCGCGAGAATCGCGGCTTCCTCTTGCGTGTGCTGGAGCAAACGCTCGCGTTCCTGGAGCAGGCGCTGCGCCTGATCGGCCGACGCCGGCGCGGCCATCCGTAAGCGGTCGATCAGGTCAAGCAACTGTTCGCGGTCAACGGTCCAGCCTGACCCGAACCGGCTGCGCCGACCGGCGAGCACAGAATTCTCGATTTGGTCAATCAATTCGAGGAGGTCGATGGTGATCTCCTGCCTAGAGTCCCGCCTGTGTCGACTTTAGCGCAGGGTTGCGAGAACGGATCGCTCCTCCGGCCTAGTGGCGAGGAGGCCCGTACTTCTCGATCAACGCTTCAGCCACGTTCGGCGGGACCAGGTCGCTCACCGGATGGCGGAGCGAGGCGAGCTCACGGATTCGGCTAGCGGAGATGAACAGGTGTTGGTGTCCGGACATCAGGAAGACCGATTCGATGTGCGGCGCCATCTTCTTGTTCATCAAGGCCATATCGAACTCGGCCTCGAAGCCAGTGACGGCTCGGATCCCTCGAACCAGCACGCTGGCACCGACCTCGTCGGCAAAGTTGACCACCAGCCCGGTGAACTTGGCCGCCCGCACGTTGGGGCAGTGGGCGGTCGCACCTTCGATCAATCCCAGCCGTTCGTCGACATCAAACGTCTCGCTGGAGCGCGGATAAATGGCCATGACGACCTCGTCGAACATGTTTGCCGCGCGTTGCACGATGTCAAGATGTCCGTTAGTGATGGGGTCGAAACCGCCGGGGTAGAGCGCGATCGTCATGTCAAAGCCTCCGCGCGATACGTGTCGATAGCGCCGTCACCATAGCGCCGTTGATCAATCCGCACTAGTCCACCGATCCGTTCCGGCGGAGGCGGCACCCCGCCCGACGCCCGAGTCAGACGCCGCCAGACTGCGAGCGCGCCCTCCGGCAGGCTGGCGCGCTGAACGAACTCTTCGATGACAGGGAGGGCGTCAACGCGATAGGGAGGATCGATGAAGATCAGATCGGGATCAAGCGGGATACGCGAAAAGCATCGCTCGACCGGCAGCCGATGAACCCGCGCCTGATCGAGCAGGTCGAACGCATCAAGGTTTCGCCTGATGACGGCACAGGCCGGACCATTGCGCTCGACGAAATCCACCGTTGCAGCTCCCCGGCTCAAGGCTTCAATCCCCAGATAGCCGGCACCTGCATAGAGATCGACGACTCGCGCCTCCTCGACCAGGTCTCGAATCTCCGGGCGATCGAAGATCGCTGAGCGCAGGATTGCCGTCGCCGGCCTCGTACCGTTCGCTGGCGACCGTAGACGTCTGCCTGCCAACGAGCCACCCACTACCCGAGGATGCGACTGAGCCACTATTCCTGACCCTCTGCTCGCACAGGCACGGTGATCACGTGTCCAACTCGAACGTCGCCGTCGGAAAGGACGAGCTGCGCGCGGAAGTCTCCAGAGTCTGTTGGCAGGTCCCAGAATTGCCACCCGCTCCCGCTATTGCCAGAAAGCTCACCCGCTTCCACGCTGAAAATCGGGTCAAACATAATCGCGTTCGGCAATCTCAGGTCAGGGATGCCCGACTCAAAGAATGCCGCGATGGCAGGCCACAGGTTGGCGTTGGCTCCCTCGGCTTCTGCGGCATTACTGATGTACACACCGCCCAGACCCCAATCTGACACCACCTTCAGATGAAACGCCGCGCTGAAACGATTGTGAATCCAGATCGTGACGGCCGAGCCGGTTTGGTCGGGGAAGGTGAACGTCACAACACGGTTCACGTTGTCCCAGCGCAGGCCGCCCGACAAGTTGTCGAGCATCACAGAGTTGCCCTGCAGCGTGACTCGGACTCCCGGACGATACGGTCCAGGTTCTCGAATGCTCAGTCTGGACGCCACTTCGAGCGCATCGCGCTGTGACAACTCGCTGAATCCCGTCACTGTGCGCACGACCGCATTCGAGCGCAACGCGAGCAACAACTTGTTCGATTCGATGCGCTGCAACAGCGTGGGCAGTGAGGCGTCGACCGCCGCCTGGAAGACGGTCGGGTCGAGTGGCGGCTCGATAATCACGAAGTCCGCGGACGCTCCGAGTTGAGAGAGGTCGTATGCGCCCTCGCCGATCCCGCCTGACGCATTGATCGGAATGTGTACGGCCAATCCTCGATCTTCGCGATGCAAGCGATCTGCCAGCTCGCTGATAAACGAGGTGAACTGCGAGCGCAGCGCGGGTGAAACATTCAGGTAATGGATGTCCACGCCGTCATGTTGGTGACTCTGGATCACGTGCTGAATGTTGGCGATGTGCTGGCGACGCAGATCGTCTGAAGCGAGGATGTCGTTGACTAGCTCTGCTTGATCCGTTGTGGCGAAGACCGTCGGCCAGACGTTCTGTGCGATTACGGGAGTTGGCAGGTCGACCTGTCCCAATAGTGATCCGTCACCGCCAGGCTGCCAACCGTCCGGGTGCAGGATGGTCAGCGCACCGGCGAGAATCGATTGAGGTTCTTCGCCCCGCGGGACGCGCCCCGCGATCACGTCTCTGAACTGAAGTCGCCGCAGGATCACCAGATTCTCCGGCGCGTCTGACAGCACGATTCGTGCCGACACGCCGTCACTGCTCAGGGCGGCATCGCCCAGCCGAACCCACTCTTCGCCGTTCCAGGTATAGGCGCCCAGATTTCGGGCGTCTTGGGTCGGATTGGTTAAGCGCAGGGTGAACTCAAACGGGCCAAGGCGACCCTCCGGGACCTGGAGCTCGTAAATCGGTGATGCGACGCCAAGTATGTCGGGAATCGTCGGCACCGGCTGTAGCAACCGTGATTCAGCGACTACGGGTGTGAATGTCGGCCCGCCATCGTCTGCAACCACCTGTTCATCAGTGGTGTTGAAGCTGGTGTCGATCAATCCGGGCTCGAAGAAGAGCACGATCACCACCGCCACCAGGAGTGCCGCAATGATCAGGACCAGCAGAATTCCGGCACCACGATTCGATGTCTGAGGTGCGCCGGGCGGTAGGCGTCCTCCGGGACCAGCGGGTTGCCGCACACGTCGTGGAGGCTCGGGAACGGCGGGTGTCGATGATTCTGGGGTTGGATCGAATGGCGCAGGCTCTGCTGGCTGACGCGTCCGCCGCGTCCGGCGAGCTGGTGTCGGAGGAGGTTCGCCGATTCGCCGAACAGGACGCGGCTGCCATTCGCCGCCTTCTGGGGTCGTCACGGCGCTCGTAGATCAGGTGCGATGCTCAGGTGGTATTCCTCGCCTCCGCGATGAATCTGAACCACCACCGGAATGTTTGGTTCGAGGGTCGCGAGGGCATTGAGATAGGGATTGTCGGCGCTGATCGGGATGCCGTTCAGTTCACGCAACACGTCTCCCGGCCTGATGCCGGCCCTGGCGAACGCGCCTCCTCGAGTGAGTTCGATCAGAAATGAACCTTCGCTGACGTCGAGTTCAAGCTGCGCGGCTGCGGTCGGAGTGAGTAGCCGTTCGTCGACCACTCCAAACGACGGACGCGGGTAAAAGCCGTCTTCTGCGATCGCGCGCGCGACTTCTAGCACCGCGTCAATCTGGACGGCGAAGCCGACGCCGTCCACGAAGTCACCATCGTGGGTCTCGCGAGCGATCACTGCCGTCATCCCAACGATGTTCCCGTCAAGATCAACGAGGATGCCGCCGGAATTTCCATGATTGAGTGCGGCATCGGTCTGGATCAGATTGTCCTGCTCATATCGTTCGCGGAAGAACGTCGTGTCGGGATCGCTGACGACGCCGACCGTCACAGCGACCTCCTGTCCAAGAAGCGTATTGCCAATTGCCAGGACGGTCTCACCGGCTTCGACGCTCTCTGTGCGGCCGAAACTCGGCACGGACAGGTTTCCTTCCTCGTCTTCAACTTCAATTCGTAGCACCGCCACATCGGAGAATGGCCGATCATCACCGAGGCGTTTCGCAGGCCGTCGATCATCCCCTGGCAAGATCACCACGAATCTGGTCATGCCCTCCAGCACGTGCGCCGCGGTCACGATGTGACCGGTCTCATCGAGTACAAATCCCGTCGCCAGCGCCGCTGGCACAATGGTGACGCCCTCGTCGTTGATGCGTTCGGGACCCTCAGCGTCAATGATCACGACCGACCGGGAAATCTGATCGAAAATCTCCGCGATCCGGTGGCGTTCAGCTGTCGCAGTCTGCTCGAACTGCGAGGACAATTCAGTGGTTGATTGCCGCATCGCTTGCTGGACAGCCTCGTCGACTGCCGATTCCACTGCTGCCTGCACCGCGGCATCGAGATCCTCTTGCGATGTCTGGTTTCCGGAAGAGAGAACTGACCAGATCGCAGCGCCAGCGATTGCGCCAATCAGTGCCGAAACGACGACGATTGTGAAAGTGTGACGCACGTTACATGGACGTCTTCGGCCTGGAGACGGAATTCTCGATGCTGAGTGCTATCGTACCGTGCCATAAGTTCTACCACTTTACGTAGGATTGAGCGGTCAGGCAGCACTCGTGGTACTCAGACGATCGGTGCCAATCACAGCGGATGGTCTGCAGCGGTTGCGAGATGAGTTGGTCAAACTCAAAGAGCGCCGACGCGAAGCGGCCGAGTTGATCCAGCAATCGCGGGAGGACTCGCCCGGCGCCCGAGACGAGGGCGACGGCAGCGAGACCAAGAACGAACAGGCCTTCATCGAAGGTCGAATCCGCGAGATTGAAGCCGTGATTTCGGCGGCCGAGATCATTGACGAGCAAGAGATTCAAGGCTCGGACGTCGTCCGGCTGGGCTCAACGGTCACTGTGCGTCCAATGCCTAAACGCACCGATGTCAAGTACCGCATCGTCGGTCCGGCCGAAGTCGACCCCAAGAACGGGTTCCTCTCCGACGAGTCGCCGGTCGGCAAGGCCCTGCTGGGTGCCAAGGTCGGCGACACGGTCGAAGTTGCGACGCCCAACGGCGTGCGCAAATTCAAGGTCAGGGCAATCTCGTAGTCGAGCGCGGTCTTCCCACTCAGCCTCTGCTTAACTCAGCGCAGCGGTCGGGAGACCGCCTGCGAGCACGAGGTGCGCGCCAGCCAGCCACTTCGAGGGAGCGTCCGAGATGAGCACGACTGACTCCGAAGCGATGCCGGAAACTGCTGGGTCAGCAGAGACCGCTGCTGCTGACAGTCGACGGCTACGCGAGATCATCGCTGAACGCCAGGCCAAGGCCGAGTCGCTTCGGGAGAGCGGCATCGATCCATATCCCCAACGCGGCGCGCGAACGCATGCCATCGGCGACGCGACAGACATCTTCATCGCTCACGAAGCGGATGCTCCCGATACTGACGGTCCACCCGTCACAGTCGCCGGCCGGATCGTGGCGCTGCGCAACATGGGCCGCATTGCATTCATCGATCTCGAAGACGATTCAGGCCAGATCCAGATTCTTGCGAGCAAGCGAGCATTGGGAGAGGCGTGGGGCCTGTTGGACTCGTTCGATCTCGGTGACTTCCTGGAAGCCTCGGGACATCTGATCCGATCACGCCGGGGCGAAATCTCGGTGCAGGCCGAGTCCGTCTCGATGCTGAGCAAGACGATGCGTCCGCCGCCGGAGAAGTACCACGGGCTGCAAGACGTCGAGACCCGCTACCGCCAGCGGTATCTCGACCTGATCGCCAATGATGAGGCGAAGGAAGTTCTGCGCACTCGGTCCAAGATCGTCTCGGCGATGCGGCGCTTCATGGACGATCGAGGATTCCTCGAAGTGGAGACTCCGGTCCTTCAATCGGAGGCGGGGGGCGCTGCAGCTCGCCCGTTCCTGACTCACCTGAACGCTCTGGATGAGCCGCGCCAACTCAGGATCGCGTTGGAGCTACACCTCAAGCGATTGATCGTGGGCGGCTTCGACAAGGTCTATGAGATCGGCCGTGTGTTCCGCAACGAGGGCGTCGGCAATCGCTGGAACCCTGAGTTCACGATGCTCGAGAGCTACGAGGCCTACACCGACTATCACGGCGTCGCCGAGATGGTGGAAGGGGCGCTCTCTTACATCGCCGCTGAGGTCACTGGTTCGACAAGGGTGCCCTGGCGAGACGGGGAGGTCGATTTCACTCCCCCGTTCGCCCGGATCAAGATGGTCGATGCTGTCCGCGAACATGTTGGCGTCGATTTCCGCGACTACCCGACCGTGGAGGCGATGGAGCAGCTACTCCGAGACAACGGTGTCGGTGTTCCGCCGGATGCCGGCTGGGGCAAGCTCTTTGACGAACTTGTCTCCGAGCGCGTCGAGCCTCATCTACAGCAGCCGACTTTCCTGCTCGACTACCCGCTTGCGATCTCGCCGCTGGCGAAGCGCACCGAGTATGACGACACGCTGGTCGAGCGATTCGAGCTATTCGTTGGCGGTTGGGAGCTCGCCAATGCCTACACCGAGCTCAACGATCCGGTCGACCAGCGCGAGCGCTTCGAGGAGCAATCGCGGCTGAAGGCTGCCGGTGACGATGAGGCCGAGCTGCTGGACGAGGACTTCATCGTCGCGCTCGAGCACGGCATGCCGCCGACCGGTGGTCTGGGGATGGGCATGGATCGCCTGGCGATGTTGCTGACCAACTCGCAATCGATTCGCGACGTCATCCTTTTCCCGCAGATGCGCAAGCTGTCAGATTGAATCTCTAGTCACGCCGTCCTCGACGAACCCGTCGATTTGCGACCCGTCGAAGCCAAGCTCACCGAGGATGTCTCGTGTCTCGCTGGCGAACGGCTTCGTCGCCGGGGGCTGTTGAAAGCCCTCTTTGTCGAGCGCGACTGGCGGGGCGAGGATTCGAACCGGCCCGATCAGGGGATGGTCGAGGTCGTAGAGCATTTCGTTGGCGGCGGCCTGTGGATCGTCGAGAATCTCGAACGGCATTAGAACTCTCGACGCCGGCACGCCGGCCTCGGCGAGCAGCGCCTCCCACTCCGAAGTCGGGCGCGACAGCATGATCTCTTCCGCCGCCTCGCGCAGGCGCTCGTAGTGCTCCGCGTGGTGATTCGGATCGTCGCCCGTGTAATCGTCCTCCAGCCCGATTGCCAGGCTGAAGGCGGCGCGCAAGCGCGTGCTGCCGCAGGCAACTGCGAGCCAACCGTCGGAGGTCGTGTAGGTGCGGAAGTAGATGTCGGCCATAATCCGCGCGCGCGCCGACGGCTGGGCCATGCGCTGTTCGGCGTACGGAGCGCCGCGCGAGCGCATCTCTGCCAGCTCGCGCCGTGACTCCTCATGGATCGGACCATCGACGGATTCCACTCGCAGCATTTGATTGTTGTTCAGCGTCATTGACGCCTGCATCAAGGAGGCGTGGACTTCGCCGCCTTCTCCGGTTGTTGTGCGGCGGAAGAGTGCTGAAGCGATGCCGAAGGCGAGCGACATCGCGGCCATGTAGTCGGCGCTGACCGGGTCGCCGCTTTGTGGTCGGCCAGCGGCTTCTCTGCCGTTGGCGACCATCAGTCCGCCGCGTGCCTGGACGACGATGTCCATGCCTGCGAGCCCGGCGTCCGGACCGTAGCGACCGAACGGGGTGACGGTCGCGATGATCAGTCGCGGATATTTCTTCCGCAGGGTGTCGGCATCGAGCCCGAACTGGGCAGCCAGACCGGGACGGAAGTTCATCAGGGCGACATCGGCTCGGCTGAGCAGTGCGTCGATGATTTCGGGCGCTTGTTCGTGTCGGAGGTGCAGCGGCAGCGATCGTTTGCCTCGATTGCGGGACAGGTAGATGCGGGACTCCATTGGCGCGAGCTGTGCCAATCGCCGCGTTGGGTCGCCTTCCAGGGCCTCGATCTTGATTACTTCGGCACCGCCCTCGGAGAGCAGTTGAGCAGCGAACGGTACGGCGACGAACTGCCCGAACTCCACGACCCGAATACCATCGAACGGCTGCTCGCTGACCGGATCCGGTTCATCACTGGGCATCGGGCGCTCCCCTTCGTCAGTCCTCAAGTGTCATGCTTCGATTGGACGCTACCACCTGGATCCGATTGAGATGACCGATCGATACGCGCAGGTCGCAGTGCTCAACGGCAGCCCGCAACGCGGCGCGTTTACGTATGCCGTGCCAGCCGGTCTTGATCTGCGACGAGGGATGTCTGTTGTCGTTCCCTGGCGGACTCAATGGGCGATCGGGATCGTGCTGGAGGTGTCGACCGAGACGGACGTTGTCGAGCCGCGCGAGATTGAGCGGGTGCTCGATCCATTGCCGCTGCTTTCTCAACGTCAGCTTGAGCTCGCTGAATGGATCGCAACCCGATATCTCGCGCCGATATCGGTCTGTGTGGCGCTCTTCCTCCCGCCAGGAACTCCGAGTCGGCCGCGTAAGACAGGATCTCGCTTCCGCTCTGTCATCCCGGCAGCGCAGTCGCAGCCGAAGCGACTGGCCATCGACATAACAGAGGAGCAGCTTCGAGACGTCGTCGAGAGCTGGCCGGGCAGCAAGAGGTCGAGGCCGGCCGACCTGTTGGTGCTGCTTGCGGACCGCGCCTTGTCCGAAGCTGAGGCCGCCAGAGTGATCGGCGGTCGGCAGGCATTGGAGCGCTGGTTGGCCTCGACCTCGATGGCTCACGTCACCGGCGACAGCGTTCAGCTGACGGTCACGCCTGAGGATGCGAGGTCGGCGGCTGCTGCGTTGCGTCGGACGGCGGCCGAGCGTCGTCAGCTCTCCCTGTTGCGTCTGCTGGAGTCGGGTGAGATGGACGAGTCGGTGGCGAAGCGCCAGAGCGGTGCGACTCGGTCGGATGTTGACTGGCTCGTGGACGAGGGGCACATTCGGCGCTTCGTTGACTCGGAACCTCCCGATGTTGGCTCTCCGATCCTGCCACCGACGTTGACCGAGCAGCAGCGGGTGGTCACTGAGGCGATTGTGCACTCTCTTGATGCTCCTCGCGGCGAGACGTTCTTGTTGCATGGGGTGACGGGGAGCGGCAAGACGGAGGTCTACCTCGAGGCGACTCAGCATGCTCTGGATTCCGGCGGCGGCGTGATGGTCCTCGTGCCGGAGATTGCTCTGGCGCCGCAGACGATTGCTCGGTTTGAGGCTCGCTTTCCTGGACAGGTGGCGGTAAGGCACTCTCGGCTCTCTCCTCGGGAGGCGCGGGAGCAGTGGCGACAGGTTCACTCGGGCGAGAAGCGGATCCTGATTGGCGCTCGCTCGGCGCTGTTTGGGCCGGTCCGTGATCTGGCGCTGGTCGTCGTTGACGAGGAACATGAGTGGACTTACAAGCAGCAGGACCCTCAGCCGCGCTATCACTTGACGGCGGTGGCGCGGGAGATGGCTCGCTCGTGGGGTGTGACGGTCGTGCTCGGGTCGGCGACGCCTGATGTGGTTTCGATGGCGCGGGCTCGGGCTGGTCACGACCGGTTGGTGGGATTGTCTGAGCGCGTGCAGTCGGGCGGGGGTGCTCCGGTCACGATTCCTCAACCGAGCGTTGACGTGGTCGACATGCGGGAGGAGCTGGCTGCGGGCGTGCGGTCGGTGTTCAGTCGGGCGCTGGATGCGGGCATCTCCGAGGCTTTGTTGCGGGAGGAGCAGGTGTTGCTGTTCCTCAATCGACGCGGGATGTCGGCGCTGGTATGCCGGGCCTGTGGGGCGGCGGTCGAGTGTCAAGACTGCTCGATTGCCATGACCCTGCATCGGCCGGGGCCATTTCTTCAATGTCATGAGTGCGGGGCTCGGCAGCCAACGCCGGCGCGCTGCCCGACGTGCCTGGACGAGCGGGTTGGGGCGATGAGTTTTGGCACGGCTCAGCTCGAGGCTGAGGTCCGGCGACGCTGGGGCGATGTGCCGATTACTCGTTGGGATCGGGACACGACCGCTTCCAGTGGGTCGCATGAGGCGTTGCTGCGGGAGTTCGCTGACGGTCACTCGCAGGTTTTGATTGGCACTCAGATGATTGCCAAGGGGCTGGACTTGCCGAACGTGACGGTTGCCGGCGTTGTCAATGCGGACCTTTCGTTGCGCGAGTCTGAGTACACGGCTTCGGAGCGGACGTATCAGTTGCTGTCTCAGGTGGCCGGGCGGGCTGGTCGGAGTTCGTTGGGCGGGCGGGTGATCATCCAGACGTATTCTCCGGACCACTTTGCTGTGGTGGCTGCTGCGGCGCATGACTATGACGCGTTCTATGAGCCGGAGCTGCGCATGCGGTCGGAGCTTGACTATCCGCCGTTTGGACGGCTGGCTCGGCTGACCGTGTCGCGCTCGACGATTGCGGAGGCCGATGCTGAGGCTGAGCGGGTCGTGCGTGCGCTGATTGACGCGCGGCAGCAGACTGCGGGTGCGGTGGCTGATGTGATTGGTCCGGCGCCGGCGAATCCGGCGCGGCGGCGGCGGCAGTGGCGGCGGCAGATCTTGCTGAAGGGTGACGATCCGGTGGCGCTGCTCTCGCGGCTGGAGTTTGGTCGGGGCTGGTCGGTGGATGTTGATCCGGTTGGCTAGAAGGCCTCGAAGGCGACCCTGACGGCGACGATGAGCATGCCGAGGGCAAGGAGTCGGGAGAGGAGCGACTCTCGGATCCGGGCCGCGACTCGGAGTCCGATGGGGTTGGCGATCATTGCTCCGATGAGCAGTGGCGGGACGTCGGTGAGGGGGTCGCCGAAGTGCTGGGTTGCGGTGTGGAAGATGACGACGACGATGGCGATGCTGGTGACGATCGCGTGCGAGGCGGGCACGCCCAGCCAGGCGGGCATTCGCATGACGCGGATGGTGATGGTGGCGAAGAAGAGGCCTCCGCCGATGCCGGCCAGCGAGGTCAGGACCGAGGTGAGGCCGATCACGGTCAGGGAGCGGCGGACGGGGATCCAGTAGAGGTAGCGCTCGCCTCGGCGATCCTGGATGAGCCGTCGCCAGCCTCCTCGGCCGACGGTTCCGGCGTCGCCGGTGGGTCGCCAGATGAGATAGGCGCCGAGGCTGGCCAGCAGGGCGGTGAAGCCGGCGGCGAAGATCTCTCTGGGTAACTGCGCAGTGCCGGTGGCTCCGAGTAGGCCTGCGGGCACGGCGATGGCGGCGGCCATACCGACGGCTCGGTAGTCGATTCGCTTTTCCCTGGCGAGTCTCGCGGCGGCCAGGCCGGATGTGGCGAGGACCAGGCACATCGAGGCGAGGGCGACCTCGGCAGGGCTGGCTTCGGCGTGCCTGGTGAGCAGGACCGGAGCGAAGAGGAAGCCTCCGCCCGCTCCGACGGCGGTGGCGTAGACGCCGACCGCGATTCCTACGCCGATCAGGGCGACGAACTCAATCCAGTCCATCGCCGCAGGCTAGGGTGCTTCCGATTTGAGACCCCCTCCGCTTTCAGCACCTCCCCCTGTGAGGGGGAGGAAACTATTGCTTTGGGATTTTGGGCAGCAGCCAGCTGAGGAAGGCGTCCTGGCTGCGGGTCTGCATGTAGAAGCGGCCGGGTCCTTCGAGCTTGCAGACCAGGCCTTCGCCGGAAAGCAGGGTCGTTTTCCAGCCGCCGGAGCGTCCGACGCTGTAGCGGACCGACTCGTCGAAGGCGACCATGTGGCCGGTGTCGACGGTGTATTCCTCGCCGTGGTTGAGTTCCTTGAGATGGATGGCGCCGTAGCTGGAGAGGAAGAGGAGCCCGTGGCCGCTGCAGCGCAGCAGGATCAGCCCCTCGCCGGAGAAAAAGCTCTTGGCTCCGCCCCAGGAGGTGTCGACTTCGATGTCGTTGGTGGCGGCGAGGAATGAGCCGGATTGGACGAGCACGGAGTTGCCGGTCATCTCGATGGCCTGGATGTCGCCGGGCAGTCCTGGGGCGATGGTGACTTCGCCTGATTGCTCGGCGGTGAAGGTGTTGATGAAAAAACTCTCGCCGCCGAGTACGGAACGCTTGAGTCCTCCGAGCAGACCGCCCTTCACGCTGGTGTCGATGGAGATGCTGGCCGACATGGAGACCATGGCTCCGGCCTCGGCCTGGAGTTGTTCGCCGGAGGCCAGTTCAATTCGTCCGAGGGCGTAAGAGGGTCGGTGGAGGATTTCGTACTGCATGCGTCGTAGTCCTTTGCGTTGATGCGTGGTTGTCTTCACTCTATGTGGGGTTTGGCGTGGACGTGCTGCATGGAAGGGGAGGTGGACCTGGCGAGATACCCGCGGCGGGCGCGGGTATGACGACCATTTGGGGTCAGGGGACCCTCACCCTAGCCCTCTCCCAGAGGGAGAGGGGATCGGAGGGGAGGGGATCGGAAGGGGAGGTCTTGGGGTGGTTAGCCGGCGGCTTCGGCGTAGGTTTTGGGTTTTGGTTTGGTCTTTGGTTCCGCTGGAGCAGGGAGCTTGACGTGTTTTGTGGAGATTTTTTCTTCTGGGGCCTTAGATTTGACGATCTCTTGCTCTGGACTGGGGATTGTGGATTTGGGGGTGGCGGAAATGGGTAGTTTTGTGCTGGTTTGTGCTGATTCTTGCGGTTCTTCTTCGTCGAACAGGTCGGGTCTATTGGGTCGCTCGTCGGCTCGGCGGTGGACTTCGTGGACGGTTCGGCGGATTTCTCGGGCCAGGTTGTTGAGTTGGGTTTGTTGGGTTTCGTGGGCCTGGAGGATCTCGGCCGGGCTCAGGTGTTTTCTCACGGCTTTGAGGACGTCGCTCCTGGTCGCGACGTCGAGTCGGAGTTGGAGCAGATAGAGGGAATCTAGCAGGAGGTCGTTGGCCTCGGCGGCGGCGATCTGGCTCCAGTGGGTCTCGACTAGTTTGAGGTCTGCGCGGACGGTGGATCTTGAGATTTCGAGTTGCTCGGCGATCTTGCTGATCGTTTTTCCTTTCCGTCGGAGGTAGTGGGCCTTCATGGAGCGTCGGCGTTGGTTTGGATTGATGTACATGGTTGGGTCTTTCTCTGATGAACGAATGTTCTTGACACTGTAGCGAAATAATGTTCTTGGTTGTTGTGTCTTGGTTGGCAGGGAGGGAGGGAGGGGGCTGGTCCCCGCTCGGGGGCGGGGACGGGATGGGAGAGTGCGGCGATGTCGGAGAGAGGGGGCTGGTCCCCGCGTTAAGCGGGGACTGGGAGGGAGGGTGTGGCCAAGAGGGAAGGGGCTGGTCCCGGCTCGGGGGCCGGGACTGGGAAGGGGGGTTCTTGGCTAGCCGAGGTCTCTCATGAACTGGCGGATGGCTTCCAGGGTGTCTGGGAGTTTTTCGGGGGAGCGGGCGTCGACGTCCAGGCAGCGGGCGTTGGGGGCTTCGTTGCAGATTCGATGTCCGATGCCGGTGGGATGGAAGGGGTCGGCTCCGGGGATGACCAGCATTGGTGAGTATGAGCGGGTGAGGGCGACCTCGTTGACGGCGAAGTATGGCGAGCCGGAGGGCCACATGCCGTCTCGGAACTCGACGACGAGGGCGATGTAGGTCTCTCGGCGGAGGGTTCGGAGGGCGTCGGCGAAGAGGGGTTCGTCGTGGATTCGCTGGGCGAAGGGGCCGGCCTCGTTGTTCTGCATGAAGATCGGATCGCGCTGGGCGGCCTCGATCACGGCTTCCAGGCCTTCGGCGCGGGCGAGCCGGATGGTGGGGTTGAACATGTCGTAGAAGGTCTCGGGCGAGTTGGTCTCGTCGAGTCCGACGGGGTCCTGCATGATCAGTCCGCCGACGCGGGCGGGGGCCTGGTCGGCGATGCGGAGCGCGTAGGCGCAGCCGATGCAGCCGCCCATCATGTGGGCTCGTTGGAGGCCGAGGGCGTTGAGGACGGCGATCTGGTCGAGCATGGCCTTGTCGTAACTGAAGGGCTCGAGCGCGGTCTTGCTCTGGCCGCAATGGCGCTGGTCCATGCCAATGACGGTGAACTCGTCGGAAAACGCTTCGATCGGGTTGATGCTCGAGCGCTGCCAGAATTCGATCTGGGAGTTGACGCCGCCCGGCGCGAAGAGCAGGAGGGGCGTGCCGCCGTTGCCCTCGCCGAACACCTCATAGTGGATCGTCGTGCCGTCCGGTCGCATCACTTCAGCCATTACCTCGCTCCTCTCCAGCGGGCACAGTCTATCGGCAGCGGATATTTCGCTACTCTGCTGCTACCTGAGGAATGGTAGGAATTCGCATGGTTACGACCGAAGCTACGCGACTGACGCTCGACACGCTGGATATCACCGACTCCGATCGGTACCGGGACCATGGGTATCCGTGGGCGGAGTGGGATCTGTTGCGCCGGGAGGCGCCGGTCTACTGGTATCAGCGGCCGGGATTTGAGCCCTTCTGGGCGATTACCAAGCATGCGGATATTCGCTTTATCAGCGCTCATCCGGAGTTGTTCTCGAACTCGCAGATGTTGCGATTGAATACGGCAGAGAAGCTGGCTCAGAACCAGATTGAGCGGGAGTTCCAGACCAATCGGACTGGCGGGGATCCGGCCGATCCGCAGGACTTTATCTGGATGGATCCGCCTGAGCATCGGATGCATCGGGGGATTGTCGCGCGTCATTTCACTCCGCGGATGATGAAGACGCTCGAGGACCACTTTGGCGACCTGGCGGAGGACTACGTCTCGGACTTCGCCGACAAGGTGGTCGCTAGCTTCGCGAAACAAGGCGCCGATTCTGCCGTGGATGTCGTGCACGAGCTCTCGGCGAAGCTGCCGGTTGCGGCGATCTGCGACATGGGCGGAGTGCCGGAGGAGGACTGGGACAAGATCTTTGAGTGGACGGAGGCGTTCGCGGGGCAGGACGATCCGGAGTACTGGGAGCCGGGTGAGAACTCGTTCCAGGCGACTCAGCGGATCGTGGGGCAGTGGTTCCGGCATACGCAGGGGCTGATTGCGGAGCGTCATCGGAATGGCTTTGGCGACGACTTGCTGAGCGATCTGTTGCAGGCGGAGATTGATGGTCGGAAGTTGACACCGGACGAGGTTCACAACTACTTCTTCCTGCTGCTCGCGGCGGGGAATGAGACGACTCGCAATGCGATCACGGGTGGGGTGAAGGCGCTGCTCGATCATCCGGAGCAGATGCAGATGCAGATGCTCGTCGAGGATGAGTCGCTGGTGCCGTCGGCGGTGGAGGAGATCCTGCGTTGGACATCGATCGTGCTTCAGTTCCAGCGCACAGCGGTTGAGGATGTTGAGCTGGGCGGTCAGACGATTCGCAAGGGCGAGTCGGTGGTGCTGTGGTATCCGTCGGCGAACCGGGATGAGGAGATCTTTGAGGATCCGTACAAGTTCGATATCACGCGCACGGAGAACGACCACTTTGCGTTCGGTGGATACGGGGAGCATTTCTGTCTGGGGGCGAACCTGGCTCGCTGGGAGATGCGGTCGATTTTCCATGCGCTGCGTCCGATGTTGCCGCAACTGGAGATCGCTGCCGACCCGGAGTATGTGATTTCGTTCCTGCATGTGGGTGGGATCAAGCGTCAGATGGTCCGCTATCGGCCTGCTTGATCGGGAGGCTGCTTTAGCATTTGATCTCACAGGACTGAGAGGGCTGGACATGGTTATCGCTGACGCGCCGGGGCTGACACTTGACACGGTCGACATCACGGACTCGGATCGGTATCGGGACATTGGTTATCCGTGGGCTGAGTGGGATCTGCTGCGGCAGGAAGCGCCCGTCTACTGGTATCAACGGCCGGGATTTGAGCCGTTCTGGGCGATTACCAAGCATGCGGATATTCGCTATATCTCGTCGCATCCTGAGCTGTTTTCCAACACTCAGATGCTGCGGTTGAACAAGGCGTCGAAGCTGGCGTCGGCGCAGCGTCAGCGTGAAGCGGGGACGAACCGCACGGGCGGGCATCCGGACGATCCGCCGGACTTCATCTACATGGATCCGCCTGAGCACCGGCAGCATCGGAGCCTGGTTGCTCGGCACTTCACTCCTCGGATGATGAAGATGCTTGAGGACCACTTTGCCGAGATGGCGGAGAACTACGTCTCTGACTTTGCCGACAAGGTGGTCGCCGACTTCGCCGCGCGCGGGTCGACGTCGGCGGTTGACGTGGTGCATGAGCTGTCGGCGAAGCTGCCGGTGGCGGCGATCTGCTCGATGGGCGGCGTTCCCGAAGAAGACTGGGACCAGATCTTTGAGTGGACGGAAGTCTTGGTCGGGGCGGAGGATCCTGAGTATCGACTTCCCGGCGAGACGCCGAGCCAGGCGAGTCAGCGGATTTCCGTCGAGTGGTTCCATTACAACAACAACCTGATCGAGGAGCGCAAGCGCAATCTGGGCGACGATTTGCTCAGCGATCTGCTTCGGGCCGAGGTCGATGGGCGCGAGCTGACTCCGGGCGAAATCCACGGGTACTTTGTCCTGTTGCTCGCGGCCGGGAATGAGACGACTCGGAATTCGATCTCTGGTGGGGTTAAGGCGTTGATCGATCATCCGGAGCAGATGCGGATGCTGGTTGAGGACGAGTCGTTGGTCCCGTCGGCGGTTGAGGAGATCCTGCGCTGGACGTCGATCGTGATCCAATTCCAACGGACCGCGATCGAGGATGTCGAGCTGGGCGGCCAGACGATTCGCAAGGGCGAGTCGGTGGTGCTCTGGTATCCGTCGGCGAACCGCGACGAGGATGTGTTCGAGGACCCCTACAAGTTCGACATCCTGCGTGACCCGAACGACCACTTTGCGTTTGGTGGCTACGGTGAGCACTTCTGCCTCGGGGCCAATCTGGCTCGGTGGGAGATGCGGTCAATCTTCCACGCGCTGCGGCCGATCCTGCCGCAACTTGAGCTGACGGCGGACCCGGAGCACGTGATCGGTTTCCTGCATGTCGGCGGGATCAAGCGTCAGATGGTGCGGTATCGGCCGGCGTGAGTCTGGGTGCGTTCGTTAGGCCCTGATAGCTCTGCCGTCGATCGAGTCACCACTCGTTCTGGCAGTAAGCCCGCTTAATCTGTTGATGGTCGGGTGTACCGATGAGCCGTCATACCCGGCCCTGGCAGGGAAGTTCGTTCCTCCAATAGCCGTGTCGGCCAGGGAGCGAGATTCCAGGACAAGCCTGGAATGACGGATCTCGTGGTGGTGGAGTTTCGGCAGGCTGCTAACGATCGTCGAGCGAGCGAAGGGTGTCGGTCCGACCCGCCTCTTTGATCAGAAAATCCAGCCGACCACTCTCGGAGTCCGCCTCGATTTGCCCGTCCCAACGGCCCCAGTCCAGTTCGGCCAGCCACTCGCGCAACTGGGTGAACTCGTCCTCGGGGAGGACAAGAATGGTTTGCTGGATTTCGGCGATGCCTGGCATCGTGTCTTCTTCGGCTTTCGCTTCGCTGTCGTTTTGATCCTACCTACCAGAGTTTCGTTTCGGCGGTCGAAGCCGCTATCTTCGTGGTGATCCCTGTGCCGGGGATCTCTATGGAGGCTTGCAATGGTTACTGCTGATCGACCTGCCCTGACGCTGGACACTTTGAACGTCACTGATACTTCGCTCTATGTCGAGCATGGGTATCCGTGGGAGGCGTGGGACATCCTGCGGCGGGAGGCGCCGGTTTACTGGTATCAGCGGCCCAACTTTGAGCCGTTCTGGGCGATTACCAAGCACGCGGATATCCGATACATCTCGTCGCATCCGGAGCTGTTCTCGAACACGCAAATCCTGCGTATGAACGACACCGAGTCGATTGGTATCGGCGAGCGCGGGCGCGAGGTCAACGCCAACCGCTACGGCGGACATCCGAGCGATCCGCCCGACTTCATCTTCATGGATCCGCCCGAGCACCGTGAGCATCGGCGCCTGGTGGCACATCACTTCACTCCGCGGATGATGCGCAAGCTTGAGGATCACTTCGAGGAGATGTCGGACAACTACATCTCTACTTTTGCCGATCGAATCGTCGCCGACTTCGCCGAACGCGGCTCGACCAGCGCGCTCGATGTCGTGCATGAGGTCTCAGCCCTGTTGCCGGTCGCGGCGATCTGCGACATGGCTGGCGTGCCGGAGGAAGACTGGGGCCAGATTTTCCACTGGACCGAAACGGCTGGCGGTGCGGCCGACCCGGAGTTCCGCTTGCCTGGTGAAGACCGGGAACAGACGATCCGCCGGGTCAACCTGGAGTTCAATGTCTACAACGAAGGTCTGGTGCGTGAGCGCGAAGCGAACGGACTCGGCGACGACCTGCTCAGCGACCTGATGCGGGCCGAGGTCGGCGGCGAACACCTGACGCCTCGCGAGATTTCCTCGTACTTCCGATTGCTGATTGGTGCAGGAAACGAGACGACCCGCAACTCGATCAGCGGCGGGATCAAGGCGCTGCTCGACCATCGAGACCAACTCGACGACCTGGTGGCCAATCCTGAGCTGATCCCGTCGGCGGTTGAGGAGATCCTGCGATGGACCTCGATCGTGATTCAGTTCCAGCGCACCGTGACCGAGGACCTGGAGCTGCGCGGCAAGACGCTGCGCAAGGGTGACTCGATCGTGATGTGGTACCCGTCGGCCAACCGCGACGAAGAGGTGTTTGAAGACCCGTACAAGTTTGACATCCGTCGTGACCCGAACGACCACTTTGCGTTCGGCGGGTACGGCGAGCACTTCTGCCTGGGCGCGAACCTGGCTCGGTGGGAGATGCGAGCGATCTTCCACGCGCTGCTGCCGATTCTGCCGAACCTGGAGTTGGCGGGCGAGCCGGAGATGGTGCCGCAGTCGCTCCATGTTGGCGGGATCAAACGTCAGA
Organism: Dehalococcoidia bacterium; assembly: GCA_964291525.2. Classification (GTDB taxonomy): domain Bacteria; phylum Chloroflexota; class Dehalococcoidia; order Bin125; family Bin125; genus Bin125. The sequence goes on from OZ219765.1 coordinate 480,824, forward strand.
TGGTGCGCTACCGAGCGCAATAGTCACATACGCTGATGGAGATGTTGGTCTCCATCAGGCGTCGCGCCGCGCTGGCGGTGGGAGTTCTCGCACTGGTCAGCGGTCTGGCGTTCCTACTCCTCGGGCCTGCGTTAGCGCAGCAGCCGTCGCTGCCCGAGGCCGACTATGAGTTCGGCGGGCAGATCCTGTCGCGGGTTGACGACCGGGGGCGACTGGAGCTGTGCCTGAGGACTGACGACGGACAGGTGGTCTGTCCCAGTTCGCGATTCTTGCTGCCTGAGAACGCGCGCTCCGACCGTTGGATTGCCAGTAGTGACGTCCAGTGGGAGGCGACGATCGATCCGGAGCGGATCATCTACTCCGCGGACGTGCAGGAGCCGGCGGCGAGCGATCAGGGCTGCGCGATTGATTATCAGCGCATCCTGGCTGGGACGTGGAAGGTCGAGACTTCGAGGTCGTTGGGGACGGCGTTTCATATCGGCAACGGGCGATTTGTGACGGCGCATCACGTGATCCAGGACCGGCCGCCGTTTGTTTCGCTGATCCACGGCGAGCGAACCATCGGTGCGGTCGTGCTGGGTTACGATTCGCAGTTCGATCTGGCGCTGCTCGAAGTGGCGAATCCTGAGTTGGTCGCCGATGTTCCGGCGATGCGGCTCAGAGCGCCGACGCAGGAGGATGTCGGTCAGGAGGTCTTCGTCGTGGGGTATCCCGGCGGCGAGGCGCTGACGGTCTCGGGTGGCGGGCAGGTGATCCAGGTCTGGGATGACAACATTCAGACGTCGAGCGCCATTCGCGGCGGGAATAGCGGCGGTCCGATGTTTGATGCCTGCGGTGACGTGATCGGCGTGCTCTGGGCTGGTAGCTCGACGTGGGCCTACACGTACTCGGGTCGCGCGTTGCAGACGTCGTTGCGGCGAATCACGGAACAGTGGCCTCGGTGGCCTCAGATGCCGGAGTCGGTTCCGACGGCACTGCAGGCCGTTGACCGCTTGATCTGGCACTACGGTCCGGAGCCGCCTCAGACCGTTGATTGTTCTGAGCTGGATGGGGACTGGTGGATCGCGGTTTCGGGTATCTCGGATGAGGCGGTGGTCCGCGCGGATCTGGAGCGGTCGGGATGGCGGCAGGTCGGGGTCTGCGGCGCGGACGGACCGGAGGACTTTGACAACGGTCGGACGTACGTGGCTGCGCTGGAAGCGGTTGGCGATGAATCCTCTGATGTCGTGGACTGCTCGGAAACTGAGTTTGCCTTCGTAGACACCGTTCTCTATGACGATCCTCAGACGTTTGGCGATCTGCGGCTGACCACTTCGGGACTGGGACCTGATTGTCCGGATTTGCGGCGTTACTCGCTGCTGGTGGTGTTTGACGAGCCGCAGTTAGTGGGTACGGATCTGGGCGCGACGCTGGTCGGCGCGGACGGCTCTTTGCATGTGGGCCCTTGGCAGCGGAAGTCTTACCGGACGGTGAGCGACGCTCCCGATGGGCTGGTGACGACGTTCTGGCAGGAATGGACGGCTCAGGCGGATTTCGATCCGACCGCTTTGCGACTGGCGATTGGACCGGAGCGGTTGTCGTTGTCGCTGGAGCGGTCGCCGCTTGTGGTTGCTAGCGAGCCCGTGAGTTTGTCGGTGGAGCAGAGCGCCGAGATAGTCGTCCGGATTGAGGGGACGACCGGCGAGGTCAGGGCTTGTCTGAGGGCGGAAGGCGCTATCCACTGTCCTGCCGATGGCGGCGCGGTTTCGTATCCCGGTGTCGTTGGACGATGGCGGGAGTCGGCTCCGATTTCGTGGACATCGGGATTGCCTCCCGACTCGGTGGCTCTGCCTGAACCCGTTGTTGTTTCGGAGTTGAGTTGTGCGATTCCTGATCCGGACCATCTGTATGCGTGGCAGTTCAACTCGCTTGCTGGTGTTGGTACGGCGGTTCATGTTGGCGATCGGCAGTTCATCGTCAATGGGGCTCGGGTGCCTGAGGGTGCTCCGTGGGGCGTGGTCTCGCGTGGTGAGGTGTCGCTGCCGGTGATTCGGGTGTCGCATGATGAGCGCAACGACCTGGCACTGGTTGAGCTGTTTGATGCTGAAGATGAGACCGACCTGGGTCCGGTGGCCGTGTTTGGCGAGACGGATGAGGAGTTGATTGGCGGCGACGTTCATTTGCTCTCTTATCCCGCGGGCGATGCGAACCGCTATCACTTCACGGTGCTCAACGTGGCGGCCTTGACCGACCGGGTGTTGCGGGTCGAGCCGACGGGGAACAGCCGCCATGGCGCTCCGTTGATTGACCTCTGTACGTGGGAGCTGCTGGGCGTTTCGATTGGCGGGGATGATCTGGTGCGGGCGGAGACTGTGGCTGCATCGCTGAGTGCGATGCGTGAGGTGGCGGAGCGTCCGTACTCGCCGCAGAATGGTCCTGCGGCGCATGGATCTGCGGCTGCGCATGGCGAGCCGTTGTATGCGGGTCCGGTTCAACCTCAGTTCTCGGGGCGTATCTGTGATGTCCACCCGTCTGAGCGGTTCATCACGCACTACGCGGTCTATGTCTCCAGCGTCGATAGTCCCGATGTCTGGGAGGTGCGCGAGCGGGACGGAGACCGGCCGGACGCCTGCGACTTTGGTGACAAGATCTTTATCTTTGAGTACCGGGCCGACGAGAAGCCTGAGGCGATGTGCATTGAGCCTCGACGGCCACTGTCTCCGGTGTCGAACGTCGAGTTGGAGCTGGAGGCGCCCGAGGGAGTCGAGCTGTTGCTGGTGAGGGAGTTTCTTCGCAACGACTGCCCGGGGCTCTCACCGCTGGAGGAGAGCAGGTGGTTCTCGACTCACTACTTCAAGCTCAGGAATACGGGCGAGCATGAGTTCGAAGACATGACCATCCGCATCTTCAACGTGGAGGGTGCACGGTACCAGCCTCGGCACGACGACCACGACTTCGCTGACAGCGACGTTTGGGGCTGGCGAGTGAACGTCAGGGAAGGCAAACCGGTGAAGATCGTGGTGACGGTTCGGTAGGGGTCAGGATCGATCTTCGCGCAGGGCTGACCTTTCGCCGTCGTCGGTGCGATGACACATGACACCGGCAGCATTACCATTACCAATGCTAACGATTAGAGGATGTCACCTCTGCAAGACAGCGCGCGGCGTGAGACATCAAGCGGAGTCTCATGCGACCGAGGGTTACGCCACTCACGTTCACATTCCCTCTTCGCGGCTCGTGACTCCTGGCCGATTGCGCTGAAGTAGCCCGTTGCAGGTGAGTCAAGCCCGCAGCCGCGAGCACGACCTAGTAGTAAGTTCGCTTCGAATTATCCCGCAACAGCTCCGTTGCAAATGTGACGCAGTTGCTCAGCGTCTGGCTCCGGCGCGTTCTCGGTAAAGGCGGCAGGGAGTTCATCCCATCGCTGCGCGACCTTTTCTCACCTGCTCGTGGTGGTTGTTACCAGACGTTTGATACATGCCACGGCAAGCAATCGACCTTCCAGATGTCTACGGCCCAGTTCAGCGACCCTTCAGGGCGAAGCATCACAACGCTGAGTAGAAGGTCTTGTACCTGAAATGTACCCCACTTGATAACGGGGCTGCCGTGAACGTCAACGGTTCCACCAAACAACCATCGCTGCGAGGTACCCGAAGGATTCGACAACCACAGGTTGGCCGTATTTGTGGGGACTCCTTCAAACCACTCCGCACGGACCACGTACAAGCCCGTGGCAAGTGACTCAGCCAATGGAAACTTCTGCAATAGATTGACATAGGGATCAGTCAGGAACCGACCGTCACTCCCACCATAGAACGTAGGGCCATCCGGCACTGCAAATGCGAAGCCATCCTGCTCCGAGTCCTGGTCAATGGTGACGATATGAGTGGGGTTGAGGTCAGTACAATCAGAGGATTGTTGAGGGGCAGTCGTTCGATTCTGAATTGGGGCGGTGCGATCTGCCGCCTGTGCTGCAAGGACGATGCCTCCAGCAAAGATGGCTGCCAAGAACAGCACGACGAGTTTGAAACCGTTCACTTTATCTCTCCTTGAATCGGCGCGGGCCGGAGCTTCGCACTGGCCTTCGAGATCATTGATAGTCTCTCAGTGTTTTCTTCGATCAGCACCGCGTTGCTAACGGTCTGAGGCTTCACGAGTTGCCCGGCAGTTGGACAGACAGTCTGTACCGCCGTCGGGGCTTTCACTCGTCAGCATCCTCCGCTTGCTCGCTGTGCTGCTCGGCGGAGTATAGGACACTGAGGCGGATCTCCGATGCTTTCTCTTCTCTCTCAACCAGCGATCTATTGCTCAAATGGGTGCAGTGTTCGGTAGCAAACGGCCGTGGCTATGGCACTTTCCGCGTGGCAGAGTCGGGTCGCTTCTGCGAGTCCTGCAGTGTCCTTGTCTCTTCGGCGTGGACACGCCAACTGTGCGGTCGCAGATCCCTCAGTACCTCCCCCAGGGCGACATTGATCGTGGATTCAAGGGTGGCCACGTGAGGCGATCAGTCCTCGACGGAGATTGCGGCTCTTGGGCAGGTTCTGACGGCTCTGGTGACGTTGGCTTCTTCTTCGGGGGGGACTTCGTCGACCAGGACGTGGGAGAGGTCGTCGTCACGGACTTCGAAGACGACTTCGGTGGCTTCCATGCACTTGGCGTGGCCTTCGCAGAGGCTGGTGTCGATCTTGACCTTCATCTCGGCCTCCCCTCGCTCCGGGTGTTGGGCGGTTGCTGTGGCTTGCTATCGATTGTTGGGGCCAGTCTACCGAACGCTGGCTAGCGGAATCTGGGCATGACCTCCTGGGCGAAAAGCTCGATGCTGCGGCGGGCGAGGTCTCGTGAGGCGCCGGGCGGGACGGGCGAGGTGATGATGTGGTCGGCGGGGATCCAGTTGAGGGTTTGCTCGATGGCGGCGGAGACGTCGTCGGGGGTGCCGGCGACGAATCGGGCCCGCAGGTCTTCGTCAGTGTTGTGGAGGAACTGGCCGAGCGGGTCCTGTTCGCCGAGGTCGGAGGCGTCGCTGTACCACTTGCCGTAGGTGTCGCGGAGGTAGCGCTGGTGGGGCTTGAGTTCTTCCCAGAGGGCCTCGGGATCGTCAGTGACGAATCCGCCGGCAGAGAGCAGGACTTCGAAGTCGGACGGGTCGTCGCCTTGCTCGCGGAGGGCGTTGGCCCAGGCGTCGTAGACGGGTCGGTCGGCGACGATCATGAGGTTGGCTCGGAAGCGGGCGGCGCGTCGGGCGGCGGCCTCGGAGCGGGCTCCGACCCAGAGCGGGAAGGGCTGCTGGATCGGTGGCGGCGTGACCTGCACGTTCTTGACCTGGTAGTGGCGTCCGTCGAGGGTGACGGACTCGCCGGCCATGGTGCGGGTGATGATTTCGAGGGACTCTTCCATGATGCTGGCGCGGTGGCGTCGGTTGACGCCGAAGGCCTCGAATTCCTCGATCTTGTAGCCGAGTCCGACGCCGAGGTCGAGGCGTCCGTTGGAGAGGATGTCGACGGTGGCGGCATCCTCGGCGACTCGGATGGCATTGTGCAGGGGGAGGAGGAGGACCCAGGTGCCGATTCGGACGCGCGTGGTGAGGCGTGCGATCGCTGCGGCGATCGGGAGGACGGAGGGGGTGTAGCCGTCGTCGATGAAGTGGTGCTCGGTGATCCAGATGTGGTCGTAGCCGAGTTGCTCGGCGTAGACGATTTCGTCGAGGATCTCGTCGTAGAACTCTGCCCAGGGCTTGCGCCATTGGGGCGGATTGCGGAAGTCGTAGATCAGGCCGAACTTGGGCGATCCGTTGGGCATTAGTAGAGGCCAATCCGTCCTCCGAGCGGGATGTCGAGCAGCTCGGAGCGGGGCGCGACGTGGTTGAGTTCGTTCTTGACCGGCGCGAGCGAGTCGGGGCCGGTCATGTCGTGGGTCATCGGCGGCATCCAGTCGTCGTGGTGTCCGAGGACGATTCTGGGCGCTCGGAGCATGTCGGACATGCGGCCGACGAACTGGGCGAGCGAGCCCTGGATTGGCTCGCCGTCGATGTTGGGTCGTCCGGCCATGGCGACGATGGCGACGTCGGGTCGCATGTTCTGGACGACGCCGGTCCAGCAGCCCGAGGTGTCGTGGTAGAAGATTGAGCCGTAGGGCGTGTCGATCAGGTAAGCGAGCGCGCCTCCGGTGTCATTGGAGCCGAGGCAGGTGGCGACGTGGTCGACCATCTGGGCCTGGACTTCCTCGCCGAGATCCTGCGAGCGCTCGCCGAGCGAGCCACCTATGTCGATGGTGCGTCGATTGCCCCAGCGTTCCTCCTCGGTCAGGCCGTACTGTCCCAGGACGACCTTGCCCGGGTCCCAGGAGCCCGAGGTCCAGATGCAGGAATGCAGACTGGGGAAGACCTCGATGGTGATGTCTTTGGAGATGCGGTGGCGCTCGCCGCCTTGCGAGCGGAGGAGTAGATCCTCGGAGATGCCGGCTTCGATCAGGACGCGGGCGGACTCGTTTGAGCCGATCACCGGCGCTCCGGTGTTGGCGGCGATGACTTCGGCGCCGGCGATGTGGTCGAAGTGCGAGTGTCCGACGAGGACAGCGTCGGCGCGGGATATGTCGGCGGCGGTCAGGCCGACATCGGGCGCCGAGGGCACGCGGTCGATGTAGGCGTCGAGCATGATCACGGTGTCATCGACCTGGAGTCTGAAGGTCGCGCAGCCAAGCCAATCTAGGGTGACGGTCATTGGAGCCTCCGATGGTTATCGGTATCAGTATGCCGATTAGGACCCGATCAGGCGTCGCAACAGGCCCTTGCGGCTTTTCTTCTTCTCCTTAAGCCTATTGTCGTGGCGTTCGCGGAAGTCTTCCTGCATTTCCATTCTTCGGCGTTCTCGTGCTTCTTCCATTCTGAACGCACTGTCGACTGCCATTCCTTTCTCCTCACCCTCTTCTGCTCGGAAGTGATCGCAGACGCCACACCATGACCTATTCGTCCATACGTCGAACTCGGCACTTGGAAGATTCCCAGATGTGTTCGGCTCGCACTCGCACGGGATCCTGCCGCCCTCGGCAACTTTTCGGTATCCGTCGTGGTACTCGACCAGACGATGGAAGGCTTCGAGGATCTCGCTATCGCGGAACTCATCATCGGCCTCCAATCTGGCAAGTTCTCTATCCGCCTCCTCGAGAACCCAGAAGTATCGCCTACCGAACAGGATCAATTGATTGCTGGAGTGGCCGGCCAACTGCAAACATGCAGGGCCGACAGCTCTCGCTCCAGGCACTTCTCGATACTCGATCTCTTGAGCATGTTTGCGGAGCAATGTTCTCGCAACTCCGAGCTTCATTTGGCTCATGAGATCGCCTTTCCTAGTTGAAGCTCCCGTGGTCGAATGCCTCTCCGACAATCGTTCTCGGAGGCTAACGGGTGGTGGGCGCTAGATAGGCAGTGGTTCGAGTGAGAGGAAACGCCGCCCGACGTGATCCGCTGCAAGCGCAAGGCCGATGAGGGTGTATTTGCCTAAGAGCAATGGTCCGCTGTCATCCCCAAATGCGACGATTGTGAAGACGCTATCGCCATCGATCTGTACGCAGGCGTTTCCGATGTCCAGCTCACGTATGGTCCCGTCGGCCATTTGGATGTGTCGTGTTCCGGTCGGTTCTATGCCGAGTTCTCGCAGAAGGGTTGAAGGTGAAATCGTGAAGAACACACCAGTGTTGACGGTCGCCTCGACTCGGCGGGTCTGTACTTGGTCGAGGTCAGCGATTTCAATCGGGTACTCGAACGTTTCCAAGTTGGCAGGCTCTTCGTTGGCGGGCGGCGTACGCGAGCGGGTCCCCGCTCGGGGGCGGGGACGGGGAGACGCCTCAGGCTGGGACTATTCGGTACCACTTGCGGCGGCCGACTCGGAGCACGGCTCCGTTGGCGATCTGAGTGTTTTGCTCTTTGATTACCTCGTCGTTGAGGCGGACGGCGCCTTGGGAGACGAGACGCTTTGCCTCGCCTCGGCTGGCGGCGGCTCCGATCTCGTGCAGCAGGACGGGTAGTGCGACCTCGACCACATCGCTGCCGCTGAAGTCGATGGCGGCGTCGGGGATGTCGTCGGGGACGTTTCGCTGCGAGAACGTGCGCGTCCATTGCTCTTCGGCAGCCTGGGCTGCTTCGTTGCTGTGCCATTCAGCGACAATCGAACGGGCCAGCCGGCGCTTGGCGTCCATCGGCTTGACCGCGCCCGACTTCAGGTCCGCATCGATCTGGTCGACTTCATCGTCGGAGAGATTGGTTCCGTAGTCGAAGAATCGGATGATCGCATCATCGGGGATCGACATCGCCTTGCCGTACTGGGTGTTGGCCGGCTCGTCGATGCCGATGTAGTTGCCCGTGCTCTTGGACATCCGCTGGTTGCCGTCGGTACCGACGAGGATTGGCGTGAGCACCGCGATCTGCGGCGACTGCTCCTCGCGCTCCTGCAGGGTGCGGCCGCACATGATGTTGAAGGTCTGGTCGGTGCCGCCGAGTTGGATGTCGGCCTTCAGCGCGACGGCGTCGTAGCCCTGCATCAGTCCGTACATGAACTCGTGCACGTAGACCGGCTGGCCGCCGTCGATCCGGTTCTTGAACGTGTCGCGGCCGGTGAATTGCTGCACCGTGAAGTTGGAGGCCAGGTGCACGACATCGCCGAACGACATCTGGCCGAGCCACTCGCTGTTGCGCCGGACCTCGGTGCTGACGGGATCGAGCAGCTTAAAGGCCTGGTCGCGATAGGTCTCGGCGTTGCGATTAAGGATTTCGGCTGCCTGCATGGGGCGCAATGATTCCTTGTCGGACGGGTCTCCAACAAGGCCGGTGAAGTCGCCGATCAGCAGGATCGACTGGTGACCGAGCTGCTGGAAGAGCGCCAGCTTGCGCAGCGTGACGCAGTGTCCGATGTGCAGATCGGGAGAGGTCGGGTCGACGCCGAGATAGACGCGCAGCGGGCGGTCTTCGACGAGCGACTCGGTCAGTCGGGTGCGGAGTTCACGGTCCATGACCCGCCGCGTGCCTTCGTCGCCGTAGGCGGTGCCGCGCATGATCAACGAGTGCTGGCGTTCGACTTCTGCGGCGATCTCTGCTGGGACCTGTTCGCTCATCGCTGGGTTCCTGTTTGGGCTGCTAGTGGGTTTCGGTGGCTCCGAGGGACATGCCGGCGAGGAGGTCTCGGGCGGCGTCGCGGTCCTTGCCGATCTGCTCGACCAGCGCCTCGACTCCGTCGAACTTGCGCTCGCCGCGCAGCCGCTCCACGAACTCTACGCGTAGGTCCTGGCCGTAGATGTCCTTGTCGAAATCGATGATGTGACACTCGATCGAGAGTCCGCCGCCGTCGTCGAACGTTGGTCGAACGCCGATGTTGGTGACCGACGGGGTCGGACCCGACTCTAGATGCGCGATGGTCGCGTAGACGCCGGGAGCGGGAATCGCGCGGTCGTTGCCGATGGCCACGTTGGCTGTCGCGAAGCCGATCGAGCGTCCACGCTTGAATCCGACGACGACCGGTCCATGCAGCGAGTAGCGACGACCAAGCAGGTCGCCGACCTCGACGACATTGCCCTCGGCGAGGGCGTTGCGGATCTCGGTCGAGGAGACTTTGTCGGTCGAGTCGCTGGTCAACAGCTCGATCACTTCGACTTCGTATCCAAGTTCTTCGCCCAGCGCCTTGAGGGTTTCGGTGTCGCCACCTCGTTGGCGGCCGAGGGCGAAGTCCTCGCCGATGATCAGGCGGGCGAGCTGGAACTCCTCGACCAGCATGCGGACGAAGTCGCCCGCGTCGGTGAGGGAGAAGTCGGAGGTGAATGAGACGGTGGCGACGCTGTCGAGGCCAGTCTCCATGATCAGCGAGAGTCGGTCTTCGAGCGAGGTCACGTACTCGGTGGTCAGGTCGGGTCGGAGGACCTGTCTGGGGTGAGGATGGAATGTGATCGCGGCGGAGGCGAGACCATCTCGTCTGGCGCTTTCGACGACATGCTTGAGCACGATTTGATGGCCTCGGTGGACCCCGTCGAAGACGCCGATCGTGAGTGCGGTCGGGCGACCGAGCGCCGCTCGACGCAGTTCCCAGCGAGCGAGCTCAGTGACCACGAATTCCTGGCCCTTCATCCGGCCCAGCGGACAGGAATCTCAGCGTATCAGCAGGCGGTGCCTACTCCGGTTGGTCCTCGCCGAGCGAGCTTGCCCGTGCGGCGGCCCAGGCGGACTCCGGCGCGTCGGGCAGTTCGGTGATCAAGATGTCCTGGAAATCGCCGTCCTGCTCCAGCTCGATGGCCAGCGACTTGTGCAGTTCCAGCACGGCCATGAACGAGACGATCAACTCGAGACGCGATTGCGCGTCAGAGATCCAGTGTCGAAACGACACTGCGTGTGCACTGAACAGACGCGCGCGGAGGTCGGCGGCGCGCTCTCGGACGGTGATGCGCTGGCGCTCGATTGCTGCGTCGTGGGCGATCTCGGCTTGCGCTTCGCGCTCGGCGGCGCGATCGAGAACTTCCTGCGCGATTCGCGCCAGGGCGTCCAGGGTGAGGTTGTCCGACATGCCGACCGGCAACGGCTGATCGATCGGCGGCGCAGCCAGCGGCGTGTAGGAACGGAGCTGTTCGCGATCTCGCTGGCCGAGCTGGAGGATGCCGTCTCGATACAGCTTGTAGGCCCGAGCCATCTCGACCAGTTCGCGGGCGTCGTTGGCTGCTTCTTCGTCTTCCGACGACTCGTCCGCGGAAGGTAGGAGTTGTCGCGCTTTGAGTAGCACCAACCGTCCCCCGATGCTGATGAACGCGGCGAGCGCATCGGCTTGCTCGGAGCTGATCGCGCCGTAGGGCGACGACATCGAGGCGACCTGAGCGAGGTACTGGTCGGCGACTTGAGCTAGGGACAGCTCAGAGATGTCGAGTTTGTGCGACTCAATCAGTTCGAGCAGGAGGTCAAGTGGGCCTTCATAGGCCGGGAGCCGAAGTTGGACCATATGACTACTGGCCGGAGTCCGATTCGTCTCGGAGCAGGGACTTGAAGCCCGCTTGGATGAAGTCGCGGTCGTAGGCGAGCGCCTGGTCGATGCCCTCTGCTTCCATGACGAGGAAGCTGGCGCAGTCTTTCAGGCTCCAGCGTTGGTCCGGCCGGTCGGCGTAACGTCTGGCCGCTGCCCAGAACTGCTCAGACGACTGTTGCACCACATTCACCTCATCGGTTGCCCGCAGTTTCTGGACAAAGCTGTTCACTGCCAATCGGCCTTGCGGCCCCGACCTGCTGAAGTGATTGAAGACTTCGACCAAGACCATCTCTGACGTCACGATGTTCATCTGAGGCTGCTGGACTGCCAAGTTTGTCGCGCGGGTATGGAGGCGGTCGTCGTTGTCGAGCAGCGCGATCCAGTAGCCGGCGTCCGCGAAGGCGGCGGTCATCAATCCTCGTCCCTGGGATGCCCGTACAGATAGTGTTTGTAGTGTTCCGCCCCGTCGTGTGGCATGTCGGCGAAGGCATTTGGAAACTCGCGGGAAACCTAATCGACGATCTCGAGGAGCCGGGAATTGCCGGCATGTGCGGGCACAACCGTACCGCCAGCATCGTCGTCGACCGCCACATCAACGGTGACCTCTGAGCCCTCCGACAGGTCGAGCGGCTCCAACGGCGTGAGCACTCCGTTCGCATAGCGGGCACGGATCGTCTGCGCGGGCATCGCCGACTCCTCGCGGGTCAGTGTATCCCGCCCCGAGGGGCAGCATTGAGCGAGCTGTGTTGCTCGTCGTCAGTTGGCGACGAAGTTGAGCAGCTTGTCTGGCACCCAGATCACTCGGCGGAGGGTCTTGCCGTCTAGCTGATCAGCGACTCTCGATGAGGCGCGCGCTGCTGACTCGGCGTCATCCTGCGATGAGCCGGGTGCGAGGGAGAGCTTCTCGCGTAGTTTGCCGTTGACCTGGACCACGACCGTGACGGTCTCTGCCTGGGCCAAAGCTTCGTCGTACTCGGGCCAGAGCTGTTCGTGCACTGATCCGCTGTGTCCGGTCCGCTGCCACAGTTCCTCGGTGATATGCGGCGCGGAGGGGGCGAGGCAGAGCAGCAGTGAGTCAATCGCCTCTTGCCAGGCGTCGGCGTCGACCGGGCCCTGGTCTCGGATGCTCTGCAGTTCGTTGGTGAACTCCATCATCGCAGCGATCATCGTGTTGAACCGGAAACGCTCAATGTCCTGCGAGACCTTGCCGATCATCGCGTGCGTCGCTCGACGGATCGCCTCGGCCTGGCCACTGCCAGTCTCGACATCGCCCAGCGCGAGATTCCAGACACGGTTCAGCCAGCGCCACTGACCGGAGATGCCGCTGTCGTCCCAGTCGCCGCCGGCCTCCCACGGTCCCAGGAACATAAGGTAGAGGCGGACGGTGTCGGCGCCGAAGCGGTTGACCCACTCGTCGGGGTTGACGACGTTGCCGCGCGACTTCGACATCTTGTTGCCGTCTTTGGTGATCGTGCCCTGGTTGAAGAGTCGGGCGAACGGTTCGTCGATTTCAAGGATGCCCATGTCGCGCGCCGCTTTGGCGAAGAAGCGGGCGTAGAAGAGGTGCATCACGGCGTGCTCGGCGCCGCCGGTGTAGGTGTCGATTGGCAGCCACTGCTTGGCCAGGCCGGGATCGATCGGTGCGTGGTAGTTGTGTGGGTCGACGTAGCGGAACATGTACCAGTTCGAGCACATGAACGTGTCCATGGTGTCGGTCTCGCGCCGCGCTGCTTCGTCGCATTCGGGGCACTCGGTATTGACGAAGCCTTCGTGCCGCTCCAGCGGCGAGGCGCCCGTGGGCAGGAACTCGGCATCGTCGGGCAGCAAGACCGGCAACTGGTCGTCGGGGACAGGGACGATCCCGCAGGACTCGCAGTAGACCATCGGGATCGGCGCCCCCCAGTAGCGCTGCCTAGAGATCAGCCAGTCGCGCAGACGATAGGAGACCGTGCGTCCGCCGAGTCCCATCTCATCGAGGGCATCGGCGACGGCCAGCTTGCCTTCCTGCCAGTCGGTGCCGTCGAAACGTCCCGAGTTCACCATTGTGCCCGGGCCGGTGTAGGCCTCCTCGAGATCGTTGCCGTCCCAGTCGGGCGGGGCGATCACGACCGGGATCGGGATGCCTCGTTCGGAGGCGAAGGCGAAGTCACGCTCGTCGTGAGCGGGCACGCCCATGACCGCGCCGGTGCCATAGCTGAGCAGGACGTAGTCGGCGATCCAGATCTGGATGTCATCGCCGGTGAAGGGATGCTTGGTGTAGGCGCCGGTGAAGACGCCGGTTTTCGCGCGAGTCGTCGATTGCCGCTCGATCTCGTTCTGGCGACGCGCCTGCTCGATGTACGCCTCGACATCGGCGCGGCACTCGTCGGTGGTCAACTCCGTGACCAACGGATGCTCCGGTGCGAGCACCATGAACGTACAGCCGAAGAGCGTGTCTGGACGCGTGGTGAAGACCGTGATTCGGTCCTCGCCGCCGACCTCTCGGCCCAGCGGGAACGAGATCTCCGCGCCCTCCGAGCGGCCGATCCAGTTGCGCTGCATCAGCTTGATTGGCTCTGGATAGTCGATCCCGTCGAAGTTGAGCAGCTCGTCGGCGTAAGCGGTCGTGCGGAACATCCACTGTTCCATCTGCTTGGCCTCGACGATCGACTCGCAGCGTTCGCAGACGCCGATGCCGTCGTCGTTGCGGTTGACCTGCTCGTTGGCCAGGATCGTGGCGCAACCGGGACAGTAGTTGCAGTCGGCCTGGCTGCGATAGGCGAGGCCGTGCTCATACAACTTCAGGAACCACCACTGGGTCCAGCGGTAGTACTCAGGGTCGGAGGTGGAAAACTCGCGGTTCCAGTCGAACGAGCCGCCCATCGTCTTGAGTTGGCGCGTCATGTTTTCGACGTTGCTGTACGTCCATTGCTTGGGATGAATGTTGTTGGTGATCGCAGCGTTCTCGGCGGGTAGACCGAATGCATCGAAACCCAGCGGGAAGAGCACGTTGTTGCCCTGCATCCGACGCCATCTGGCCGCGACATCCGACGGCGCCATCGCGTACCAGTGACCGATGTGCAGGTCGCCGCTGGTGTAGGGAAGCATCGTGAGGAAGTAGTACGGCGGTCGCGAGTCGTCGTTGTCGACGCGGTAGAGACCGTCGATCTCCCAGCGTTCGCGCCAGCGCGGCTCAATCTCGGACGGGTCGTAGGCGGGAATCTGCGTCATTGTCGTCATTGGCTCAGATTACACGGGGGTATCTTGTGATCTGACCAGCCAGAGCAAGCAGAGAACAGGAAATGGCCCCTATGACGGACGGACCGTTGGTCGGTGTGATGATGGGTTCGCATTCAGACTGGGACACGATCAAGAACACTGCCTCGACGCTGGAGTCGCTGGGCATTTCCTGGGAGGCTCGCGTGCTCTCGGCACACCGCACGCCCGACGAAACGGCGGAATATGCCGCCGAGGCGCAGGGTCGAGGGATCGAAGTGATCATTGCCGCCGCCGGCGGCGCGGCCGCGCTACCCGGCGCTGTCGCCGCGAAAACCCCGATTCCCGTGATCGGTATCCCCGTCAAAGGTTGGGCTACCGATGGACTCGACTCGCTGCTCTCGATGGCGCAGATGCCTCGCGGCGTCCCGGTCGCGACGGTCGCTATTGGCCGAACCGGCGCCGTCAACGCCGCGTTGCTCGCGGGACGCATCCTGGCGCTCTCCCATCCTGAAATCGCGGAGGCGGTCAATCGCGACCGCGCACAACGAGCCGAAGAGCAGCTCAGCCAACCGCATCCCACGCTCGACTGAACCCGATTTCGATGGCCGTTCACCAGATCACCACGCTGCCGCGAGACGCCGCCGTGCTGCGCGCGCCGGCCAAGCGGGTGCGCAACTTCGACGCGTCGCTGCGATCCCTCGTCGCCGACATGATCGACTCGATGAACGCTGCCCATGGCGTCGGCATCGCGGCGCCTCAGATCGGGATTGGACTGCGCGTCGTGGTGATCGGCATGCCCGGTGAGCGGCCCTTTGTGATGGTCAATCCCGAAGTCGTCAAGCGCAGCGGCGAGCGCGAGTTGATCGAGGGATGTTTGAGCGTGCCCGGTTATCGGGGGCGCGTGGTCCGCTCGACTCGGGTGCTGGCCAAAGCCCAGGACCTTTCCGGGCGCGAGATTCGCGTGCGGGCCGAAGACGACCTGTTGGCGCAGTGTCTGGAGCATGAAATCGACCACATCAACGGCCGTGTTTACATCGACCACGTGCCCTCGATCGACGAGCTCTGGACCCTGGACGAGATGATGGCCGACGACGAAGACGACGGCGAAGCAGTTGATGAAGACGACGAAGCAGTTGATGAAGACTGACGCGTCGGATGTCCTGTCCGCGTTGGATGCGAACGGAGCCTGGGTGGTCGGTGGAGCGCTGCGAGACGCGCTCGCCGGCGATCAAGTCGACCTCTTCGACATTGACGTTGCGGTAGCGAATGCCGCGTCTTGGGCTCGTCGAGCTGGCGATTCGCTAGGGGCGCCCGCGGTCAAGATCAGCGCCCATTTCGACATGTGGCGGATTCCTGTGCCGGACGGTCAGATCGACGTCTGGGACCTGCCAGACGACGACATCGAGCGCGACTTGCGGCGCCGAGACTTCACGATCAACGCGATGGCCTTGCCGCTCGACGATTTCCGTCGCGGAGACTTATCAACAGTTCTGCTCGATCCGTTCGGCGGTCATCGCGACATTGATCGCCGTGTGCTGCGCCTGGTCTCGGACGCGGCCTTTCGAGACGACTCGCTGCGTATGTTGCGCGCGGTCCGACTCGAAGCTGAGCAGGGGTGGCGCCCCGATGCTGAGTTGCGGTCGGCGATGAAGCGTGATGCTGCGTTGATCGCTAACTCGGCTGCGGAGCGTCACTGGGAAGAGCTGCAGCGAATCCTACTGTGCGATCGACTCCCCTGGGCGCTGCGGCGTCTCGAACAGAGTGGTCTCCTGGATCGGCTCCTGCCTGAACTGGCCATCGGCCGCGGAGTCGACCAACGCCCGGTGCACCGGCGCGATGTTTTCTGGCACCAGATCGATGCCGTTCGCTGGATCACACGGCTGACGTCGCCCGCCGCTCCCCGAGGGACCCGTGCATCGGCAATCTGGCGCGAATTGGATCCACTTCTGCAAGTGCCCGGCATTCGCGCCGGACTCGACGAATGGCGCCTGCCGCTCAGACTCGCCACGTTGCTGCACGACATCGGCAAGCCTGAAACTCGAACGGTCGATGCGGATGGCTCCACTCACTTCTTCGGGCACTCGGAGCTCGGTGCCGAGATGGCGCGCTCGCGGCTGACCGAACTGAGGGTTCCCTCGAAGACGATCCGCCAGGTTGAACTGCTGATCGAGCAGCATCTGCGTCCGGGACAGGTGAACTCTCCAGGCAAGCCACCGACCGACCGTGCCTTGCACCGATTCCACACCGCCCTCGGCGATGCGGCGATTCCGTTGTGCTGGCTATTCCTCGCCGACTCGCTCGCAACCGCCGGCGCCGACGCTTTGCTTCCGCGATGGCGCGGGTATGCGGGACATGTCGCCCGGATCCTGGCCTGGCAGCCGAAGCGGGCTGTGCAGACGGGACGAATCCTCGACGGCAACGCGATCATGGAGGCCACCGGAATCCCGCCGGGACCGCTCGTCGGAGAAATCCGTGCAAAGATTGACGAGGCCGAGGCGGTTGGAGAGATCGCCGGCATCGACGAAGCGCGCGAACTGGCCAGACGGCTCGCGGAAGCCGAGTCCGTGTCTCCGAGCCACTTGACCGCCGGCCGCTAACATAGTACGCCTGTACTGAGACTTGCACCCGCAAACAAGGCCTGTCATGTCTGCCCTCCTTGCCAAACAGACAGCACCGATCACAGTCCCCACATACTTTGAAGTTCTTCGCCAAACACCGATCAGCGGCTCAACAAACCCGAACAAATCCGAACAAACCCGAACAAATCCGATCGCATTAGACTTTCCAAAACCTTCCAAAGCTAACCACCCTAACCACACGATCTCCCGTAAAACACTGGGCCTGCGCGATGATCGGCCCAGGAAAAAATTCTCAACCAACCACCCATGTAGGCGACATAACGCTCGCCGACCCGCACAGCCCCCCTCAATCGGCGCGGCCGCCCGCATGGTCGCCCGCATGGCCGCTGGGAGTACCTCCACATGACCGAAGTCATCCTGATCACGCTGCTTGTCGTGGCGTTGTTCTACCTCTTCTTCATTCGTCCGACGCGCTCCGAGGAACGCCGCCGACAGCGCGACCTCAATGACCTGCAGATTGGCGACACGGTGCTCACTCGCGGCGGTCTGATCGCCGAGGTCGAAGGCGTCGAGACGCCGGAAGATGGCCCGATGGTGGTGCTCTTGAGGCTGTCGGAGAACGTCGTTGTGCGGGCTCGGACCGGCGCCGTCGAGGAGCGAATCAGCAGCGCCCCGCTCCTCGAGGCGGGCGATGAGGATGACCGCGACGACTGAAATCCGGCGTTGCGCTTGGCTGAACACAACGCGCTCGCTGCCTATGCTGCTACGACATAAGCGGGATAGAGTGCGCAAAGCACTCGCCATGCGCCGACCAGCATCGGTGGCGCTCGTCAGCGGTTGATCGGCGGCACGAACGGCAATGCAGTCGGCACTGGACTTCATCCGACGCTTCAAGTTTCGCGACGCCTACATCTTCGCGGTGATCCTGATCCTGACCGCATTCGCGATCGCTTCCGCCTGGCCCGGCAATCCCGACCGCTACCTGCCCAGCTTCATCCCCTGGCCCGAAGGCGGCGGGGTCACAGTTGGCGATTGGGAACGCAACGAGTTCCGCCTTGGCCTCGACCTTGCCGGTGGCGTCTCGATCACGCTCGAAGTTGCCGGTGAAGCCGCGCCAATTCGCCGCGGCGAGTCGCTGAACCAGTTCCTCGAGCGCGAGGGCGTCGAGCTCGACGAAATCCTCAGCCTCAATCCTCAACTGGCGGATCTCGAGGATCAGTCATACGACCTGCCGCTGCCCGCCAATATCTCTGAGATCGTCCTGCCGCTCGATGTGGACGATGCGTCGCTGGAAGAAGCGGTCGCCGAGTCGCAGCGAGTGATCGAGGAGCGGGTCAACGGCTTCGGTATCTCCGAAGCCGAGGTCACGGTCGTCGGCACCGACCGGATCAACGCGCAGATCCCCGGCGTCGATGCTGACGAAGCCTCGGATCTGGTCGGCTCGACCGCGCTGCTGGAGTTCCGCTCCATCGACCCGGCCCAGCCGCAGCCGCAACCACCGCTCGACCGGCTTCAGATCGGCGCCGCCATCGACGACGTCTGGGACACCACGCTGCCGAAAAACGACGACCGATTCGTCCGCCGCGCCAATCCCTTCTTCATTCCTCAGCCGGATGAGGACGTGATCATCGCCGACGGCCTGCGCTGGCTGCCGGCGAATGGAATCAACGAAGCAGGTGCGACCGTTCAGCTCACCGGCCGGCACCTGATCGCCAACTCCATCTCCCGCACCATCGATCAGGCGGGCGATCCCGCGCTGAACTTCGAGTTCGAGGACGAAGGCGCGCGGTTGATGGAGCAGATCACCCGGCGACTGTTTGAGAGCCGTGGGTTGCTGGGCATCTTCGTCGACGGACGCTTGATCTCCAGTCCGTCAGTCAACGCCGTCATCTCCGACAGCGGCATCATCAACGGGCTGTCCGAGGAAGACGCGATCACCTTGCGCCGTCAGCTCCGCGCGGGCGCCCTGCCGATCAACCTGCGCGTCCTGCAGAGCACTGAGGTCGCCGCGACGCTGGGCGAAGACTCGGTGATCGACACCGTGCAGGCCGGCGTCGTCGCGTTCGTCGCGATCGTCGTCTTCATGATGATTTACTACCGCGTGCCAGGCGTGGTCGCGGCACTCGCGCTGGTCGTCTACGCGGCGGGCGTGATGGCGACCTTCAAGCTCGTGCCGATCACGATCACCCTCGCCGGTGTCGCGGGTCTGGTGCTCTCGATCGGATTCGCGGTTGACGGCAATGTGCTGATCTTCGAGCGGCTCAAGGAAGAGCTGCGCCTGGGCCGCAGTCTGTCCGGCGCGGTCGAGACCGCCTGGGCGCGCGCCTGGCCGGCGATTCGCGACGGCAACGTCTCGACGATCATCACGGTCGCGATCCTCTGGTTGTTTGCCGACGCGCTCAATCAAAACCTGATCAAGTCGTTCGCGCTGGCGCTGCTGGTCGGCACCGGATTCAGCTTCGTCACAGTAATCTTCGTGACGCGCAACTTCATGACCATCGCTGTCAGCACCGGCTGGATCCGCGGATTGCGGCCGTTCGGTGTGCGACAGATGACGGTCCGCCCGCGGGCCGGTGGATCCGGCAGCGGTGAAGGGGGCGCGACCGCATGATCGACTTCGTCGGCCGACGCCGCTTCTATGCCGTCTTCTCGTTGCTGATGATCGTGCCCTCGCTGATCGGCCTGGCGCTCTGGCAGTTTGAGGCTGGCCTCGACTTCGCCGGCGGGCTGGAGACGGAAGTCCGCTTCCTCGGCGACACCGACCTTGAGGATGTGAACGCAGCCGTTGCCGGGATTGAGGGAGCACCCGAGGGCACGTCGTTCTCGGCCTCCGAGGGCGACGAAGGTTCCTACATCGTCCGGGCGACAATCGATCCGCCGTCGCTCGACGATGGCTTCGCGGCTGCAGAGTTGGTCGGAAACACGCTGGGCGCCGAACTGCCCGCGAGCGTCAGCCTCGACCTCGATGTCGACGAAGCAGAAGTCCGCAGCGAGTTCTGGTTCCCCGGGAGCGTGACACAGGACGAAGTCCGCTCGGCGCTGGAATCGATTGGGCTGGGTGGCGCCAGAATCCAGGCCACGGCCGACTCAGCCTTCCGACTGAGGGTGGAGCAACCGTCCGACGGTGATCTGGAACGCCTGCGTCAACGAATCAATGACGCGTTGCGCGGCGAGATTGGTCCGATCGTCGTGCTGCAAAGCTCGTCGGTTTCAGGGACGTTGTCGGTCGAGATCGCCCGTGACGCGGGCGTCGCGCTGGCCGTCGCTGCGGTCGCCATCCTGATCTACATCTCGCTGGCATTCCGCCGACTGCCCAACCCGGTGTTGTACGGCGCAGCCGCGATTGTCGCACTGCTTCATGACGTGACGATCGTCGCCGGCGCCTTCGCGATTGGTGGTCGGATCGCCGGACTGGAAGTCAATGCGATGTTCGTCACCGCCTTGCTGGCGATCATTGGCTATAGCGTCAACGACACGATCGTTGTGTTTGATCGGATCCGCGAGAACCTGTTGCTCGACCCGCGCGAGGACTTCCGCCGCGTGGTCAACGCGGCAATCACGCAGTCGCTGGGCCGCTCGCTCAACACATCGATCACGGTCGTCCTCGCCCTGCTCGCGCTGCTGATGATCGGCGGCGTCACGATTCGACCCTTCGTCATCGTGCTGTTCATCGGCACGATCGCCGGGACGTACTCCTCGATCGCGGTCGCCAGCCAGATCGTCTATCTCTGGCAGGACGGCACCTTGCCGCGCCTGTTCCGTCGTGGAGGCGAGCGCCGCGTCGTCCGACGAGTCGAGCGTCAGGCTTAGCCTCGCCTCAGGACTCGGGCGTCACCGACCCGGCGCGTGATCCGATTCGTATCCAGATGCTCCAGGAACGCCTGCGCCACCTTGCGGCTCGTGCCCAGCCGGTCGCGGACATCGGCCAGCGTGGCCCGTTCCTGAACCTCGAGCAGCGCCCGAGTCTCGGCGACCATCTCCTCATACACCGCTTTGTCGAGGTTGACACCGTCCTTCAAGCGGACGATCAAGTGCTGAGCTTCGAGGTACTCTAGGAGCTCTGGATCGAGCGTCGGGTCGGTCTCCGGACGGACACCCTGCTCGGCCAACCGAGGCAAGAGACGGTTGACCTGATCCTGTTGTTCTTTGCTGAGGGCCACGCTGCGTCCGGGCAAATCGAACGAGCCGCCATTGACGATCAATCGGCCCGATTCGGTGAGATTTTGCTGCAGAAATGTGAACGCACGTTGGGCCAGGTTCACTCGGCTGCGCAGATCTTCGCGCGGCAATCCGGCCCGAAGCGGATAGTGGTTGACATAATCAGTTACCGTCGCTTCGGCCCGCGCGGCGAGCGCTCCAAGCCCAGCCTCGGACATCAAGATTGCTGACTCTGTCAGTCCACCGGAGTCCAGCACGACCGCCGAGCCGTCGGCGATCTGCCGCTCGATGGCGGCCAGCGCTTCGTCGTGTGCCAGCTCGCTGCGAGCGACCAGCTCATCCCAGCGAACCGGCTCCATCCGTTGCAGGACGGTTAGCAAGGTGTCGTCAGGCGATCCGTCCAGCAATCGCTGGAGCGCTTCGAGCGTTGATGCGTCGTTGCGATGATGCCGTCGCGGCCGCGTATCGACGATTCGCCCGCCCGCGACGGTCGAATCGGCGGAGCGAAGCACAAAGTGGTCGCCTCGGGCGGCGGCGATCGGTCGTTCCAGGCGAAGCTGCGCCCAGGTTGAATCTCCGGGCAGCAGCGAGTCTCCTTCCAGCAGGCGAACTCGGGCCTGGACCTCGTCGGCGCCGACGTGCAACGTGCGGGTGGCGTTGTGAGGTAGCGGCTTCGACGCGTCGGCGACGGCGCGCAAACGGATATCGACGGCCGCCGTCGGTTCCAACCAGCCGGGCGCGGTGAGCACCATGCCCCGCTCGATGTCGTTGGCCGAGACCCCGCTCAAGTTGACTGCGGTGCGGGCGCCTGGCGGGGCGGTCTCCAGCGACTCCTCATGCGATTGCAGACCGCGCACGCGGCACTCGATCCGTCCCGGCTCGATCACGACCGGATCGCCGACCGATAGCTCACCGTCGAGCAGGGTGCCGGTCACGACGGCGCCGAAGCCCGAGATCGAGAAGGAGCGATCGATCGGCATGCGTGGACGTCCCTGGTTAGGAATCGGGGGCAGGTCGTCGAGCTGGGCGTCGATCAGAGCTCTCAGTGATTCGATGCCCTGTTCGGTCAGGGCCGAGACGGGTGCAATCGTCGATCCGGCGAGTGCGGTGTCGGCCAGTAGCTCTTCGATCTCTTCCTCGACCAGCACCATCCACTCTTCGTCGACCAAGTCCACCTTGGTCAGCGCGACGAGTCCGCGGTCGATGTCGAGCAGGTCGAGGATGTCGAGGTGCTCTCGGGTCTGGGGCATAACGCCTTCGTCGGCGGCGATGACCAGCAGGGCGAGGTTGATTCCGCCGACTCCGGCGAGCATGTTCTTGATGAAGCGTTCGTGGCCGGGTACGTCGACGATGCTGACCGCTCGGCCGGATGGCAGTTCGCACCAGGCGAAGCCGAGATCGATCGTCAGACCGCGGGCCTTCTCTTCGGCCCAGCGGTCCGGATCGATGCCTGAGAGCGCCTGGACCAGCGCGCTCTTGCCGTGGTCGACGTGTCCGGCGGTGCCGATCACATACACGCGATTACCCTGACCTTCAGTCACCCGCTATCGAATGAGGATATGTGCGATGAGAGCAATAGTTGTTGATCCGCCCGGCAAGACCGCCGATTCCCTCCGCCTGGCGGAGGTCCCCGACCCGACGCCAAGCGATGAGGAGGTGCTGCTGCGCGTGCACGCGACGGCGCTCAATCGGGCCGACATGATGCAGCGGATGGGCAGCTATCCGGCTCAGCATGGCGCGTCGGAGACCCTCGGACTCGAGCTCGCCGGTGAGGTAATCGAAGCGGGTTCTCGAGTAGAGGGACTGTCGGTCGGCGACCGGGTGTACGGGCTGTCGGGAGGCGGTGGATACGCCGAGATGGCGACGTTGCACCAATCGCTGGCGATGCCGATTCCGGATGAGTTCACGTATCACGAGGCGGCCTCGATCCCTGAGGTCTTCTTTACCGCGAACACCGCGGTGCGCACGCTTGGAGAGACCTTGCCGGGTGAGCGTCTGCTGATCCACGCCGGGGGTAGCGGAGTCGGGATTGCGGCGATTCAGATTGGTCGGCTGATCGGCGCTGAAGTGTGGATCACCGCCGGTTCCGAGGAGAAGTGTGAGCGGGCCCGTGAGCTGGGCGCCGACATGACGATCAACTATCGCGAGCAGGACTTCGCCGAGGTGATCGCCGAGCAGACCGGTGGCCAGGGGGTCAACGTGATTCTCGATGTGATCGGGCGCGACTACTGGGACAAGAACCTGCGCTCGCTGTCGAAGGCGGGTCGGCTGGTCCTCGTTGGGCTGATGGGCGGAGCGGTGGCCGAGACAAATCTCGGCATGCTGATGCAGAAGCGGTTGCGGGTGCATGGGACCGTGATGCGTTCGCGTCCGCTGATCGACCGGGCCGAGATCACTCGTGACTTCCAACAACATCTCGAGCCGGCGATCGTCAATGGCGACATGAAGCCGGTGATCGACTCGGTCTTCCCGCTGAGCCAGGCGGCCGAGGCGCACCAATACATGGCCGAGAACCGCAACTTCGGCAAGATCCTGCTGGACTGCATCGACGTAGACGAGCTGTCGGAGGACTAGCGGGCCGTTGAAACTCCGACACAACAGTGTCCGTTAGTCCAGGCTCGTATTGGAATAGCGCTCCCCGCTTGACGTGCTATCCGTTCAGGCGAGATTCCCGGCCAGGGGCCGGGAATGACGGATCCTGTTGAGGCGGTGTGTTCTGTTGGCCTTCAGAGACTGGCCGGTTCGAGCAGGCGCACGAAAATCTCGTTGGCGACAGCGTGACCGCGATTTGTCAGACTCAGCCGCCCGGATCGGCGTTGGGCCAGATCGTTGTCGACCGCCCAGTCGAGGACTGGTCGGATTTGCTCGTAGGTGTCGGGCAGCGTGGTCTCATCGATGCCTTCTATGAGTCGTAGGCCTGATGTCAGGGCATCAATCACGTTCTCGAGCTCACTGACTCGCTCTGCGTCGGCGATTGCCGGTGACGGAAGTCCCTCTGGACCTGTTCCAGAGTGGTCGGCGTCTCGCAAGCGATCGATGTAGATGCGCGGGCTGCGCGTGACGTTGAAGCGGACGCCGTCGATGAAGCCATGTGCTCCCGGCCCGATGGCGGCGTACTGCTGGTTACGCCAGTAGATCAGGTTGTGACGGGATGTCAGGCCGTTGCGCGCGTAGTTGCTGGTCTCGTACTGGTCGAATCCCGCCTTGGACAGTCTCGCGGCCGTCCAGTCGGCGATTTCGGCGACGTGGTCGGGATCGGCTTCGATGACGCGTCCGGATGCGACTCTTGCCGCCAGCGGCGTGCCTTCTTCCACGGTCAGCGCGTAGCAGGAGATGTGGTCGGGCCCACTCCGGCTCCAGGAGAGGATCTGATTCAGCGTTGATTGCCAGGTCTCGAGCGTTTGGCCGGGGAGACCGTAAATCAGATCGAGGTTGACGTTGTCGAATCCGGCTGCGCGAATCTCGGCGAATGCGGCCTCGGCTCGCTCGGCGCTGTGAATGCGGTCGAGGAAGACGAGCTCGGTCGAGTTCAGTGATTGCACGCCCATCGAGATGCGATTGACGCCTGAGGCCCGGTAGCTCAGCAGGCGCTCGGGCTGGACGCTTTCGGGGTTGGCTTCGAGCGTGATCTCGGCGTCTGGAGCCAGTTGCATCTTCGAGCGGATGGCGTCAAGGAGGTGCCGGATCGATTCGCCGGGCAGCAGACTCGGTGTGCCTCCGCCGATGAAGACTGTTGAGATTTCGCGACCGCTCAGTCTCGGTGCCCAGAGTGAAAGTTCCTTCAGCGCTGCCGCCTCCCACTCGGACTGCATGTCCTCGATGCCGGAGTACGAGTTGAAGTCGCAGTAGGAGCACTTGACCGTGCAGAAGGGGACGTGGACGTAGAGGCCGAGCGGGTCAGCGGTCATGTACCGAGTCTATGAGTCTGCCTGAGTATTCGATCTGATTGCCCGCCTTCAGACTTGGTGACACAGTGGATCCGTTCATATGCTGGGAGGCGCTGGTGCTGAAGACACATGGTTGCGGGACATTGCGAGCGACGCACGCGGGCGAGTCGGTCACGCTGGCCGGCTGGGTCCACCGACGGCGCGATCACGGGCAGCTGATCTTTATCGACCTACGCGACCGGGACGGCATTGTCCAGGTGGTGGTTCGCCCGGATGACTATCCGGACGCCTACGCCGTCGCGAACGGGGTTCGCGGCGAGTTTGTGCTGCGGGTGGTCGGCGAGGTCGTGGAGCGCTCGGAGGCGACGCGGAATCCCAACCTTGGCACCGGCGATGTCGAGGTCGTCGCTACCTCGGTGGAAGTGCTCAATGCCGCCAAGACGCCGCCGTTCTCGGTCAGTGAGGATGACGAGGTCAACGAGCTGGTGCGTTTGCAGTACCGCTACATCGACCTCCGGCGGCCCTCGATGATTTCTACGCTCGAGCTTCGCCACCGGCTGAACCAGTTCATCCGCGATTTCATGACTGAGCAGGGTTTCCTTGAGGTCGAAACGCCAATCCTCGTGGCTGCGACGCCCGAGGGCGCGCGTGACTATGTCGTTCCCAGCCGTCTGACTCCGGGCGCGTTCTATGCGCTGCCTCAGGCGCCGCAGCAGTTTAAGCAGTTGCTGATGGTCGCAGGGGTTGAGCGCTACTTCCAGATTGCTCGCTGCTTCCGCGACGAGGACCTGCGGGCCGATCGGCAGCCGGAGTTCGTGCAGCTCGACCTCGAGTGGTCGTTCTGCGAGGAAGAGGACATACTCGGGTTGCTGGAGGAGTTGTTCTCCGGCGTGGCGGCTGCCCTGCGACCTGACCTGACGGTTCCTCGGCCGTTCCCTCGGCTGTCCTGGCACGAGGCGATGGAGCGCTTTGGATCCGACAAGCCGGACCTGCGCTACGGACTCGAGCTGTCGGATTGCTCCGACATAGCTGCCACTTCAGGGTTCGGCGTGTTCTCCTCGACGATCTCGAATGGCGGTCGGGTGCGCGGGATTGTCATGCCGGGCGGTGCTTCGCTGTCGCGTCGAGAGGTGGATGGCTTCACCGAGCTCGCCAAGACAATGGGCGCACCGGGCTTGGTCTCGCTTCAGTTCAGCGCCGATCCCGCCGAAGCGACCGAGGACGATGTTCGCTCACCGGTCCTGCGCCATCTGGGAATCGAGGATGCGCGGAAGATCGGCGAGCGTTGCGGCGCTTCGGCCGGTGACCTGGTGCTGCTCGCCGCGGGCGACTCGGGCATGGTCTCAACCGTGCTCGATGGGATCCGACGCGAACTGGCTCGACGGCTCGACCTGGTTGACGATTCGATTCTCAACTTCGGATTCGTGACCGACTTCCCGTTGGTCGAATGGGACGAGGACGGTCAGCGCTGGGACGCGCTGCACCATCCGTTTACCGCGCCGCAGTCGGAGGATGCGCATCTGCTCGATAGCGATCCGGCGCAGGTTCGGGCTCGGGCATACGACACGATCTGCAATGGCTTTGAGCTGGGGTCGGGCTCGATCCGGATTCACCAGCGAGACCTGCAGATGCAGGTCTTCGAGCTGCTCGGTGTCGGGGCTGAAGAGGCGCAGCAGCGATTTGGGCACATGCTCAATGCGTTCGAGTACGGGGCGCCGCCGCACGGCGGATTTGCCTTCGGGATCGACCGTGTCGCGATGCTGCTGGCCGGCACCGAGAACATCCGTGAGGTGATCGCGTTTCCCAAGACGATGTCAGCCTCGGACCCGATGACCGGCGCACCAATGTCCATTACTGAGGAACAGTTAGAAGAGCTTCATCTCCTTGTAAGAAGTGCCGTCGCGCCTGCCGTTGGATGATAATCTTCGATTGATAGACGGGGTATGGGCGTTCTGGGTGCCAAACGGAAGTAGAGGGTCGCTGGCGTGACAGTTGATCAAATCGAGCGCGGACTGAGGAGCATCAAGTCGGTCAAATCGTTGTTGGTCGCTCTAGCGCTCGGCGCGGCGATTCTGCTCGCGGCGTGCGGCGGCGACGAGGAGCAGCAGCAGGAAGATCAGCAACAGAGCGCGGAGCGTACTGAACGCGCGCAATCGGATCAGGAACAGCAGGAAGAGGTCACGCGGCAAGAGCGCCAGACGACGATCCAACAACAACAGCAGCAACAGCAGGCAGGGGCGGCGCAAGCCCAGGCGGATGTCGACGCAGAGCCGGTCGCTCCTCGAGAGCGTGGTGAGTTCCGAATTCGGCGGGCTGAGCCGATCAACCTTGACCCAGCTCAGATTACGGATGTCGGTTCCGCTGTAATCGCGGTTGAAATCTTCGGAGGATTGCTGGTCCTTGATCGGGAGCTGCGGATCGCGCCGGACCTAGCCGAGTCGGTGCCTGGTCCGACAATTAATGACGACGGTACGGTCACGTACCGATTTACGATTCGCGAGAATGCCACCTTCCACGACGGGAAACGGATTACGGCCGAGGACTTCAAGTGGAGTCTCGAGCGCAACCTGGATCCGGAGACGCTTTCACCGACAGCGCCTGACTTCCTCGGCGATATCGTCGGGGCGGCAGAGTTCGTGCGCGGTCGTGCGGATGAAGTGGTTGGAATCCAGGTCGTCGACGAGCAGACACTGGACCTGACCATCCTGCAGGCCACACCGGTCTTCCTCTACAAGCTCACATATCCGACGGCGTATGTTCTCGATCGAGAACAAGTAGAGGCCGATCCTGACCGCTGGGCGCTCAACCCGAATGGCAGCGGTCCGTTCAAGCTGACCGAGTGGCAGCTCGGCGAGGGCCTGACGCTCGAGCGGTTTGACGACTACCACCTTGAACCGGCTCAGGTGCAAAAGGTGTCGGTGCGTTTCGCAGGAGGGTCGGTCGAGCAGTTTGAGAACGATGAGCTGGACCAGGCCTTTGTTAACATCAACGACATCGAGCGTGTGCGCGACCCGGCCTCCGAACTCAACGCGCAGTACGTGACGCGGTCCGAGCTGTCGATCTTCTACCTCGCGTTCAACGTCGCAACGCCACCGTTTGATGATGTCAATATTCGGCTCGCGTTGGCTCATGCGATCGACAAGACCACGATTACGCAGGAGGTCCAGGCCGACCTACTCATCCAGGCTCGCCAGATCATCCCGCCTGGCCTGGCGGCGCACGATCCCGACTACCCGGGCCTCGTCTTCGACCCAGAGCTCGCGCAGGAGTACCTGGCTGCGTCGCGATATGCGGGCACTCCGCTGTTGGATGAGATCCGCCTGACGATCTCCGGGGCCGGCGCGACGCCGGGTCCCAGCATTGAGGCGATCCAGGACATGTGGCGACAGCACCTTGGCCTGGAAGTCCAGATTCAGCAGGTCGAGTTCGCCAGCTTCATTTCTGACCTCGACCGCGGTCTGTACGGGTTCTTCTCACTGGGTTGGAGCCTCGACTATCCCGACCCACACAACGTGCTCGACTACAAGTTCTACAGCGCCTCGCTGGGCAACGATGTCCAGCTCGACGACGAAGAGATCGACTCGCTGCTCGAGCAGGCGCGCTACTCGCTCGACCAGGAGCTGCGGACCAATCTCTACCAGCAGGTCGACAACAAGCTGGTTGAGCAGGCGGTCTGGATTCCGCTGTACTACTCAGTCGCGCATGAGCTGGTCAAGCCGTACGTGCAGAACTACGAGCCGACGCGAATGGTGATCCCACACCTGCGCTTCGTCAGCATCGAGGAATAGACTCCAGAACATCGCTCAACGCCCGCACACGGATTAGGTGGGGCGAACCATGGCATCAGGCGCAATCCCGCTTCTCATCCGGCGATTGCTCCTGGTGCCGATCCTCGTCTTCGCGGTCATGGCGCTGACTTACGCGCTGACCCACGCGGCGCCGGGTGACCCGGTCAAGATCATCGCCGGGGCACGAGAGATCGAGCCGGAACGCGCGCAGCAGATCCGCGAAGAGTTCGGACTCGAGGGCAACTATGTCCAACGGTTCGGCCGCTACGTCTGGGGCGTCGTCTCTCGCGGGGACCTGGGGCCTTCGTACTACTACCGCTCGCCGGTGCGGTCGGTGCAGGAGTTGCTCGGTGAACGCATCTGGGTGTCTGCCCAGATCAATCTGATCGTCATGGGCATCGTCTTTGGGCTAGGCATTCCGATGGGGGTGTATGCGGCCGTCCACCGCGGACGCTGGCAGGATCCTTCCTTGATTGGCGGGCTCAAGGTGTTCGACTCGATTCCCTCGCCGATTTTCATCGTGCTGATCGCGGTGCTGATGGTCAACGGCCTATCCAGCGTGTTCAATTTCCTTGGATTCAATGTGCCCAATGTCTGGACGCCCGGCGATCCGGCGTCCTTCATCATTCCCGTCATGGCTCTAACACTGCCCTCGCTCGGCGGCATGGCGCGATTCGTCCGTGTGAGCGCGCTTTCAACCATGGACGACGACTACGTCAGGACCGCCCGGGCCAAGGGTCTGACAGAACGGCGCATTCTCTATGGCCACGTGCTGCGCAATGCCATGTTGCCTTTGTCGACCGTGTTTGGCCTCTCAATCGTTGGGATCATCGGCGGCTCGATCATTATTGAAACCGCCTACGGCGTGCCTGGCGTTGGCGCCTTCGTGTTCCAGTCGATTACGCAGCGCGACTTCAACGTGATCCTTGGCTTCACCCTGTTGACGGCGACGTTGTTCATCGTGGTCAACGCCCTGATCGACGTGCTCTACATCTTCATCGACCCGCGGATCCGGTTCACGGCGCGATTCTCATGACCGTCCGCAGCGAGGCTCAACCACAGTGGGCGATGCCCGAACGGTCTGAGACGCCGTGGATGCGCGGACTGCGCGCGATCCTGCGAAAGAAGATCGCGGTCGTCTGCATCGTGGTCATCGTTGTCCTCTACGGCGCCGGTGCTTACACATTGCTCGATGCCTTTGGCGTGGACATCGGGTTGCAGGATCCGACCGTTTCCAATCTGAGCGAGCGACGCTCAATTCGAGAGGTCGAGGGCAATCCTGAAACGCTGGGCGCATTCACTCAGAGACTGGATGTTCAGCTCGCGACGATTACCGAGCTCAACCCAGAGATTGTCGACGAATACGGACCATTGACGGCCGACACCGTCTTACCGACCCGCACGGAGTTGGTACTGAGCGGTGACGAGACGCTGCAGGGGCCGTCGTCGCGCCACTGGTTTGGCACGGACCGAAATGGTCGCGACTCGTTTGCGAGAGCGATGTTCTCGCTGCGCACGACCCTGATCATCAGCGTCATTTCGGTGGTGTTCGGGAATCTCTTCCTTGGGCTGGGGTTGGGTCTGTTGGCCGGGTATCGAGGAGGTTTGATCGATCAGATCATCATGCGCATCGGCGACGTAATGCTGGCGATGCCGGGATTGTTGTTCTTGATCGTGATCGTCGCCGTGTTCCGTGATCAATGGGAGGACTGGTTCCGTGCGATCGAAGATGCGACCGGCATGGGCTGGTTGATCGACCAGGGGGTCGATGACTATGTGTTGATCGTCTTCGCGACTTCGCTCGTCGGCTGGGCCGGATCGGCAAGGTTCTATCGGGCGCAGGTGCTGGCGCTACGCGAATCGGACTACATCCTGGCCGCAGAGACGATCGGGGCGAAGACTCCGCGCATTCTCGTCCGCCATCTCTTTCCCGGGATACTGCCCTGGTTCATTGTCGGGTTCAGTGCGTCTCTGGGAGAAATCGCGGGCGCAGAAGTCGTGCTCACCTGGCTGGGTATCGGCATCACGCCGCCGACGCCCTCGTTCGGGATCATGGTCGCGAACGCCGGCGGACGGACCACGTTCCTGCTCTATCCCTGGCTGATGACTGTGCCCTGGCTGTTTTTGCTGGTCTTGATGCTCGCGTTCAACCTGCTGGGTGATGCGATTAATGATGTATTGAATCCGCGCGGGCGCTAGTCCGACTCGCTGATATGCTCAGCCGCAGCTATGCCCGCACTGGTTGGGCGATGAAGGTTGACCGATGAAAGTTACCGCTGAACGCATCCCTGAGGCGCAGATGCTGCTCGAGATCGAGCTCGACGACGCCCGCGTGAACAAGTCACTCGATCAAGCCGCGCGGCGTCTCTCGCAGCGCTTCCGGATTCCTGGATTCCGCCAGGGCAAAGCGCCCCGACGGGTCGTCGAGAGCACCCTCGGACCTGACGCCGTCTTTGAGGAAGCAGCCGAGCGGCTGATCCCGCAGGCTCTGACTGAAGCACTGGAACAAGAGGAGCTGGATCCGGTCGCGCAGCCGAGCGTCGAAGTCACCGGCCGAGAGCCGGTGACCTTCACCGCGACCATTCCCTTGCCGCCGGTGGTGGAACTCGGCGAGTACCAGAGCATCTCGATCGCCAAGCCCGAGAGCGAGTTCTCGGAGGAGATGGTCGAGGAACGGCTGTTGGAACTGCGCCGTCAACATGCGGTGCTCGAACCGGTCGAGCGTGAGCCTGAGCTCAACGACCGCGTGACCGCCGATGTGCGGGCAGAAGTCGATGGCGAACAGATCCTCGATCAGCCGGGCGCGGAGTTTCACCTGCGCGAGGGCGCTGTGATCGGCGTGCCTGGGCTCAGCGAGAAACTGGCCGGCGTCGCCGTCGGCGAGGAACACGTAATCCCGATCGACGTGGACGAAGACTGGGACGACGAAGAAGTCGCCGGCAAGACCGTGGTCTTCACCGTCACGATCCACGACGTCAAGTCGGAGGAACTACCTGAGGCGGACGATGACTTCGCCATGGAGGTCTCGGAGGAGTTCGAGACGTTTGCAGACCTACGCGAGCGAATCGAATCCGGTCTGCGCGAGCAGACCGAGCGACAGGCGGAAGAACAGTTCTCGCAGGCGGTGATGCAGGCAGCAGTCGAGCGCACGACGCTTGAGTATCCGCCGGCCCTGGTCGAGCACGAGATCGAGCACATGCGCCAGGATTTCGCTCGCCAGATGGGTCAGGACCCGGCGACGTTCTTGCGCGACAGCAGCGAGCAGGGCGAGCAGCTCCTGGCCAGCTTCCGCACCCAGGCCAACGAGCGCGTGATCAACACCCTGGTCCTGCAGAACATCAGCGAGGCCGAGGGAATTGAAGTCCTCGACGAAGAGATCACGGCGGACCTGCAGCAAATGCTCGCTGGGATGCCGAGTGAGGATCCCACGCAGACCGAGCAGATGCTGCAGGACGAGGGCATTCGTGCCAATGTCCAGTCCCGTCTGGTCCGCGAGCGGACGATCGAACGTCTGCAGCAGATCGCGCTGACGAACCACGCCGCCGGCGTCACCGACGAGGTCGACGAGATCGACGAGGAAGCGGAAGAGGAACCAGTTGAAAACGTCCAGGTCGAGGCGTCCGACTCGGACGATGACACGGAAGAGAGCGACGAATAACCGCTGCTGATATGCCAGCGAGTTCTGTCCGCTCGTGTGCGCTACGTAATCGCACGATGATGAATCGTGACTACACTTAACCCGCGAAGGAGGGTTTCATGACCCTGAGCAACTACTCCGGCGGCTCGTTGACTCGCCCCAGCGACATCATCCCGATGGTGGTCGAGACGACCAACCGTGGTGAACGCGCCTACGACATCTATTCGCTGCTCCTGCGCGAGCGGATCATCTTTCTCGGCACGCCAATCGACGACCAGATCGCCAACGTGATCGTCGCCCAGCTGCTCTACCTCGACCGCGAGGACCCGGACCGCGACATCCAGCTCTACGTGAACTCGCCGGGTGGCGTGATCACCGCCGGTCTCGCGATCTACGACACGATGCAGCTGATCAAGGCTGACGTGTCCACGATCTGCGTTGGGATGTCGGCCTCAATGGGCACTGTGCTGCTCGCAGCAGGCGCGGAAGATAAGCGATTCGCACTGCCGCACGCCACGATCCACATGCACCAGGCCCTTGGTGGCGCGCGCGGTCAGGCTTCTGACATTGAGATCGCGGCCCGAGAGATCCTGCGAAACAACGAGACGATCCGCGAGATTCTGGCTCGGCACACCGGCCAACCGCTGGATCGGATCGCCGCCGACACCGACCGAGACTTCTACCTCGACGCCGAGCAGGCGCAGGAGTACGGTCTGGTCGATTCCGTGCTCTCCAACGAGGTCGCCGGAGATGCAGCGGCAGCCGCAGGCGCGTAGCATCTGTACATGCTGAATGCGCTCGGCGCGTCGGTTGAGAGCGTCAAGCACTCTCCATAACCGCCGCGACGTGGCGCCAGGGAAGGGCGTGAGCTGATGAGCAGTGCACACGGAGGTGGGCGCAGTCAGTATCACTGTTCCTTCTGCATGAAAGATCAGGCTCAGGTACGCCGCCTCGTCGCTGGACCAGGCGGCGTTTACATCTGCAACGAATGCGTCGAGGCCTGCCGCGCCGTCATTCAAGACGAACAGCTCAACTCGGCCACGCCCGAACCTCAGACCGCCTCCAGCCCGCCTCAAACGCTGCCGCCGCTGGCCATCTACGACCGACTCTGCGAGCACGTCGTCGGACAAGACGAGGCCAAGCGCGTCCTCGCTGTCGCGGTCTACAACCACTACAAGCGAATCAACACCGTCGTTGATCCCGACGACGAAGTCGAACTCGAGAAGAGCAACATCCTGCTGGTCGGCCCCACCGGGTCCGGCAAGACGCTTCTCGCCTCGACCCTCGCTCGCATCCTCGACGTGCCGTTTTCGATCGCGGACGCCACCGCCTTGACCGAGGCCGGCTACGTGGGCGAGGACGTCGAGAACATCCTGCTTCACCTGATTCAGTCGGCGGATTTCGATATCGCCCGCGCCGAACGCGGCATCATCTACATCGACGAAATCGACAAGATCGCCCGCAAGGCCGACAACCCGTCGATCACCCGTGACGTGTCCGGAGAAGGCGTCCAGCAGGCGCTGCTCAAGATCATCGAGGGCACTGTCGCCTCGGTGCCGCCGCAAGGCGGACGCAAGCATCCGCACCAGGAATTCCTCCAGATCGACACGAGCAAAATCCTCTTCATCTGCGGAGGCGCGTTCGAGGGACTCGACCAGGTCATCGATCGGCGGGTCACAACCGGAATCCGCAACATCGGGTTCGGATCGGCTGCGCGATCGGCCGAGGATCGTGACCACCTGCTCCACAACCTCAGCCACGACGACCTGCAGAAGTACGGCCTGATCCCCGAGTTTGTCGGCCGACTGCCAGTGGTCGTCACGCTCGATCAGCTCGATCAAGCTTCCCTCGTCCGCATCCTCACTGAGCCCAAGAACGCCCTCGTGCGACAGTACGAGCGCTTCTTCGATATGGACGGGGTCGAACTCAGCTTCACTCCCGAGGCGCTGGAAGCGATCGCCGAGCACGCGATCGCCGAAGCGACCGGCGCACGTGGGCTGCGCACTGTCGTTGAGGACCTGCTACTCGATGTCATGTTTGAGGTCCCCGGCCGGCCGGAGGTGAACAAGTGCGTGGTCAACGCCGACACCGTCCGGAGACAGGAACGACCGCTGTTGCTCAATGACCAGGGTCTGGCCGTCGAGTACGAGGCAATCCGCCGACGCGGCGACGGAGGATTGGCGCCCCGCCAGGAAAGCGCCTGATGTCTCGCGCATCCGCGCCGATCACTTCGCGCCGAGTGCGCGTCGATGAACTTCTGTTACGGCGAGGCTGCGCACCAGATTTGAGTACCGCCCGAGCACTGATCATGGCCGGCCGTGTCCACGGTGACGGCAAACGATACGCACAGCCCGGACTTCAGGTTTCGAATGATGCAGAACTCGTCGTCAAAGCGGCGCGCGAGTACGTATCGCGCGGCGGGGAAAAACTCAGTGCCCCGCTCGACGCCTGGGAGATTTCGCCGGCGGGGCGCATTTGCCTGGACGTTGGCGCGTCAACCGGAGGCTTCACCGATGTCATGCTCCGACGCGGCGCGCAGCACGTCTACGCCGTAGATGTCGGCTACGGCCAACTCGCTGAACAACTGCGCCGTGACCCACGTGTCACCTCGATGGAACGTACCCACATCTGCGAACTGCCGACACTCCCAGAGTCCCCGACGCTGGCCACGATCGATGTCTCCTTCATCGGACTCCGACAGGTCTTGCCGTGTGTCGCTGAAGCGGTGTCGCCGCAATCCGACGTCGTCGCGTTGGTCAAACCACAGTTCGAGGCGCCGCCTGGCGATGTCGATGAACGTGGCGTGGTCCACGATCGGCTCGCTCAGGGACGCGCGCTCAGTTCGGTTCTGAGCTGGGCGTTCGAACAGGACTGGCGTGTCGGCGGAGTCTTGAAGTCTCCGCTCACGGGTCCGGCTGGCAATCATGAGTGGTTTGTCTGGCTGCGCACACCATGACGGAAATCAAGTGCATCGGCATCTACTACCACCCGCGCCTCGACGAGGCGCACGCCGCGGCCGATGAACTGGCCGCCAAGCTTCGCAAGCGCGGCATCGATGTCTGGACTTCGATGCCCTGGGAACCGGATCGGTCGACCGAGCACCTGCCGCAAACCGACCTGCTGATCTGTCTTGGAGGCGATGGCACCATCCTTCGCGCTGCCCGCGCCAGCGCGGGGCATCACTGCCTGATTCTGGGAGTCGATCTCGGCCGTCAGGCGTTCCTGACCGAACTGCTGCCCGAGCAGCTCGATGATCACCTGCCGGCACTGCTCAACGGCGACTTCGTCGTCGAAGACCGGACCATGCTCGAAGCACGCCCGATTGGCGTGGAAGGTGAGGCGCCCAGCGTCCTCTCCGCTCTCAACGACGTAATGATTGGCCGAGGCAGCCTGGGACAGCCGGCGTACGTCGCAGTCTGGGTCGGCGGCGACCTGGTTGGCGTGGTCCGCGCCGACGCCGTCGTGGTTGCCTCGGCAACGGGCAGCACCGGCTATTCGCTCTCAGCCGGCGGACCGATCCTCCATCCGCAGGCGAGGAACGTGGTACTCACACCGGTCGCGCCGCACTTGGCGCAGGCGGCTCCGATGGTGCTCCCCGGCGACGCCGTGATCGAGTTGCGTCTCGGTCGCGAACACCCGGGCTCACTCTCGGTCGACGGCCAACGTCCGTTTTCCCTCATGCCAGGCGGCGGTGTGCAGGTGCGACGCAGCGAGTCGCTGGCCCGCCTGGTCCGATTCGGCGAGCGGCCATTCTTCGCACAGCTCGGCAAACGGCTCGCCTGGCTCGACGAGCGCCGAATCGAAGCTGTTTCGCGCACCGGTATCGAAGCCTTCGACCAGAAGACTGCCGACCCTTCCTAGTTCGTCGCCGCCGACTGCTCCCGTTCCGATAAGATGAACATGTGCTCCAAGAGCCGCATGTACTTGTTTCCATAACAGGAGTCGCAAGGTGTTGATCGGCCTGCATCTGCGTGACTTCGCGCTGGCCGATCGAGTCGAGCTCGACCTGCAGCGCGGCTTCACCGTGATCACCGGCGAAACCGGCGCCGGCAAGAGCGTGCTGATTCAGGCGCTCACCTTCGCGCTGGGCTCGCCCGCAGACGCCGAGATGGTCCGACCAGGATCCGACGCGGCCGAGGTGGAAGCGATGTTCGACCTCGCCGGCAGCGAGGCCAAGGGAGCAGTCGCCAGGCTGCTGTCCGATGCCGACATCCCCTTCGACGGCGAGCTCATCCTCCGCCGCACGCTCAGCCGACCCCGCGATGGCTCGCAACGGCTCGGTGGCCGCTTGCGCATCAACGATCGAGCGGCAACGGTAGGCGTCTTGCGCAAACTTGCGCCGCTGCTCGCCGATATCCACGGGCAGCGAGAACACCTCTCGCTACTGCGACCCCAGGAACAGCTCGATCTGCTGGATCGATTCGCCGGAGTCGAGCATCAACGAGATGCCGTCTCGGCCATGGTCAGACGTCTGCGCACTCTCGATCGCCAACTCAGCGACCTGACCGAGAACGATCGCGAGCGAGCCCGCCGCATCGCACTGTTGAGACACGAGGCGTCAGAAATCGCGGCCGCTGGTCTCCAGCAGGAAGAAGAACAGGAACTTCAGAGCCAGCACCAGCGACTCGTGCATGCGCAGAGCCTTGCTGCCGACGCTTCGGAGGCCATCGCCTCGTTGGAAGAAGACTCACTGGGCGACGCGCTGGGCGCTGCTCGCCGAATTGCGGAGATTGACCACGCAGCTCAGCCGATCTCGGCGGCAATCGAGGGCGCCGTTGAGCAGGCCGCCGAAGCACTTCGCTCTTTGAGCGCTTACGCCGAGCAGCTGGAGCTGGATCCGGCGAGTCTCGCCGAAGTTGAGTCGCGGATTGCGCTGCTTGGCGATATGAAACGTCGCTGGGGCGACACCATCGCAGAGGTCATCGATTACGGAGAACGGGCACAGGCAGAGGCGGACCGGCTGGAACAGGAATCCGCCGACGGTGATGCGCTCTCGGCCGAAGCGGAACAGCTCGCTCGCGACCTGACCGACGCTGCTTCTGAGCTCAGCCGACGCCGGAAGCTGGCGGCCGCCGAACTGACCGACGCCGTCTCGAACGAGTGCGAAGATCTTCGACTGCCGAATGCGCGGATCGAGTTCCGCTTTGAGAGCATCGCCGCCGATCCAGACGACCGTTCACTTCAAGTCGGCGACGACCTCGTCGGCATTGACCACAACGGCATCGACCGGGTGGAGCTGTTGGTCGCTTTCAATCCAGACGCTCCGCCACGTCCGCTACAGCGCGTCGCCTCAGGCGGCGAAACAGCGCGCCTGACACTGGCAATCAAGGCGGTGTTGGGCGAAAGTGATGTAGTGCCGTTGATGGTCTTCGACGAGATCGACGTCGGCCTCGGAGGCCGGAGCGGCGGCATGATTGGCGAGCGGTTGGCTCGTCTGGGAGAGCGCCGGCAAGTGATCTGCATCACCCATCTGCCTCAGGTCGCCGCCCGAGCGCGAGCACACATCACGGTCAGCAAATCGGCGTTGGACGGCAGAACGAGCGTGGACGTGCGGATGCTCTCAGAAGCCGAACGCATTGCCGAACTCGCCGACATGCTTGGCGGTCAGACCGACGCCAACCGGGCCAGCGCCACCGATCTCTTGCACGCGGCGGTCGCCTCATGACCTCCGAAGCCGTCGGTCCGACACCCGCTGCCACGATCCGCCAACGAGCATCAGAAATCCACGCTCTTGAGGACATTGGCGTCGACACCAGAGTGCCGATCGATGCGCCGCTACACGCAGAGAAGGCCGTTGTCGGCGATGCGCCGGAGATTCACCGGCTGATCCAGTACTGGTTCGAGGCCACAGGCGACGTCCTCCCGCGCACCGAGGGCGAGATCTACGAAACCATCCGCGACTTTGTTGTCATTCGAGATCCGAAGGCCGCCAGACTGTTGGCAGCCGGAGCGCTGCATGTCGAGTGGCGAGACCTCGCCGAGATCAAGTCGCTGGTCGTCGATCCAGGAACCCAGGGCAAGGGCCTCGGTCGCATCGTTGTCGATGCCTGCCTCGGCGAGGCGGTCGACATGGGCCTCAAGATAGTCTTCGCCCTCACGACAACGCCGGCATTCTTCGAGCGCCTCGGCTTCCGCATCTCCGGAGTCTCCGCCTTCCCGCGCAAGGTTTGGAACGAGTGCTTCCGCTGTCCCAAGTACAACGCCTGCGACGAGATCGCGGTCACGATCGATCTGCGGGACCGGCTCAACACGTGAGAATGTCCCCTCTCTCCCTGGGAGAGGGTTAGGGTGAGGGCCATGGCAGAGCCGCATGACCCCCTGACCGAGACAGTGCTCACCTCCGAGCAAGTCTTCAGCGGCTCCCGGATCAACGTCCGTGTCGACGAAGTCTCCATGGCTGACGGCCGGCGCACGCGGCGCGAAGTTGTCGAGCATCCAGACGCCGTCGTCATCCTGGCAATCCGCGACGACGGCAACATCGCCTTCGTTCGCCAGTGGCGACATCCCACGGGCCGGCCATTGCTGGAACTGCCGGCCGGGCGCGTCGATCCCGGCGAATCGCCGGAACAGACCGCCCGCCGCGAGCTGCGCGAGGAAGTCGGCCTCGACCCTGCCCGTCTCGACTTCGCCCGAGGCTTCTACGTCGCGCCTGGGTTCGCGAATGAGTACCTCCACGGGTTCATCGCCCGCGACTGCACTGAGTCGCCACTCGAGGTGGACGAAGATGAGGAATTGATCGTCGAGTGGAAGCCGCTCGGCGAAGCAATCGATCTGGTTGAAGCGGGCGAGATCATCGATGCCAAGTCGGTCATCCTGATCCAGTACCTGGCGCTGGAAGCGGTCGGGCCGCTGGGACGCAAGATTGTGCGTCACTACCGCGGTCAGGAGTGAGCTTGCTACACAACCGACTACCGCCCAATGGCGTTTGGTGCGAAACTGAGCGTTGCATCCGCCGTGCCTTCATGACGGGGAGATACCACGATGTTGCAGCATGACGTACTGATTGTCGGCTCCGGTCTGGCGGGCATGCGCGCCGCCCTGGAAGTCTCGAACGATCCCACACTCGATGTGGCGATTCTCTCCAAGGTGCACCCTCTGAGGTCGCACTCAGGCGCCGCCCAGGGTGGGATCGCCGCCTCGCTCGGCAATTCCGCTGAGGACTCCTGGGACCTGCACATGTTCGACACCGTCAAGGGCGGCGATTACCTCGTCGACCAGGACGCGGCGGAAGTGCTGACCCGCGAGGGACCCGAGAACATCTTCGAGCTTGAGCACATGGGCTGCGCATTCTCCCGCGACGACGAGGGCCGCGTTGCCCAGCGACGCTTCGGCGGACACACCGCTCCGCGCGCCTGTTACGCCGCCGACCGTACCGGCCATGCCGTTCTCACCGTGCTGTTTGAACAACTGCTTCGACGCGGCGTCAAGGTCTACTCCGAGTGGTACGCGCTCGACCTCGTCGTCAAGGACAACGTCTGCCAGGGTCTCGTCGCATACGACATCCTCTCCGGCCAGATTGAGGCCATCTCGGCCAAGGCCGTCATGTTCGGCACCGGTGGCTACGGTCGCGCCTTCCGCGTCACCACCAACGCGTTTGCTTCCACCGGCGACGGTGTCGTCATGGCTTACCGCGCGGGCATCCCCCTGGAAGACATGGAATTCGTCCAGTTCCACCCGACCGGATTGCAGGGCTCCGGCATTCTGCTCTCCGAGGCCGCTCGCGGCGAGGGCGCGCACATTGTCAACTCCGACGGATTCCGTTTCATGGAAAACTATGCGCCCGGGCGGATGGAACTCGCTCCCCGAGACATCGTCGCCCGCGCGGAACAGTCCGAGATCGAAGCCGGTCGCGGTGTCACCGCCCTTCAGGACTCCGTCTTCATGGACCTGCGACCGATCGGCGAGGAACGCATCCGCTACGCGCTCCCCTCCGTGCTGCACCTCGCACGCGACTTCGCGGGTATCGACCCGCTCGAGGCGCCAGTCCCGATTCAGCCCACAGCCCATTACTCAATGGGCGGCATTCCCTGCGACATCAACGGCCAGGTCCGGATCAAGGATCTCGACGGCGCTCCTGAAATCACCGGATTCTTCGCCGCCGGCGAGGCGTCCTGCGTGTCCGTCCATGGCGCGAACCGACTCGGCACCAACTCGCTGCTCGAGGCTGTCGTCATGGGACGCCGCGCCGGTCGTGGCATCCTCGACGTCGTCCATGATCTCGAGCCGACCAGCATCGACGAAGGTGACATGGCCGGCGCGATCGGCGAGGTCGACCACTTCCTCAGCGCCAGCGGCGACCAGAAGGTCGGCGAGATTCGCGCCGAGTTGCGCGACACGATGATGGACAAATGCGGAGTCTTCCGTGACGACGCCGAGTTGCGCGAGTGCCTCTCCGAGGTCAAGGAGTACCAGGAGCGCTTCAAGAACATCTCAATCGACGACCACGGCTCGACCTTCAATACCGACCTACTTGACGCCATCGAACTCGGCCACATGCTCGAGTACTCGGAAGTCATCACCGTCGGCGCAATCGCGCGCCAGGAGTCGCGAGGCGGTCACGCGCGCCGAGACTTCCCCACGCGCGATGACGAGAACTGGCACCGCCACACGCTCGCCTATCGACCGCAGGACGGCGACGACGGCCCGCGGCTCGAGTACTGCGAGGTCAATATGGAACCGAAATTCCGCGAAGCATTCCCGCTCCAGGAGCGCACGTACTAGACGTATCTGCTCATACCTGGACAAATCTGGACAAAACTGAACAGCTCGAACACGAACACCCAGCGCAGGACAGGCGAAACCCCATGGCCCAGCAGGAATTCATCATTCAGCGCTACAACCCCGACACGGATGAGTCCTACGAGGAGTCGTTCGACGTTGATGTCCAGCCCGGGCAGACGGTGCTCGACAGCCTGAACGCGATCAAATGGGAGCAGGACGGCACGCTCTCGTTCCGCATGTCATGCCGCCACGCGATCTGCGGCTCCTGCGCGATGAAGGTCAATGGTCAGTCGATGTTGTCCTGTCAAACGCAGGTCGACGCCGCCGCCGAACGTGGCGACCCGATCCACATTGGGCCGCAGGGCAACCAGAACGTGATCAAGGACCTGGTCGTCGATGTAACCAAGTTCCTCGACCAGTTCGAACGCGCCGAGACCTGGTTGGAGCCCTACGAGGGACAGGACCCGCCCGAGCGCGAGTACCGCCAGAAAGTCGAGGAGTTCGACCACTGGTCACACGCCTCGACCTGTATCCACTGCGGCGCCTGCTACTCCGACTGCACGGTCGCGGGAGTCGACGAGAACTTCCTCGGACCTGCCGCGTTGGCCAAGGCCTACCGCTTCGTCATGGACAGCCGCGACTCCAAGCGCGAAGATCGCCTCAAGTTCCTCTCCGAGGAAGAGGGCGGCATCTGGGATTGCACCCGCTGCTACATGTGCGTCCAGGCCTGCCCCAAGGACGTCCTGCCAATGGACGCGATCATGGAGCTGCGCACGCTCGCGATCGAGGCTGGACATACCAACAACCACGGCGCACGACACCACAAGGGATTCGCGGGCGGCGTGCGCAAGCGCGGCCGCCTCGATGAGATGATGTTGCCCGTCCAGTCCGTCGGCCTGGGACGCCTGCTGACCGGGAACCTCTCGGCGCACAAGGAGATGATGGACTACACGCCGGGTGCGATCCGGCTGCTCAAGTCGCGCAAGCTCCTGACCATTGCCCAGCGGCACGGCGCCAACGCCGAAGGCCGAGAACAGATCGAGCGGATCTTCGAAGAAGTTGAAGCCGAAAAGCACCACCACGATGTCGACGCCGAGGCTTTCGGCGCCGAGTTCGAGACCGCCATCGGCGGACACTAAGCCATCGCCAGGAACCAACGAGCCACCCACCAGAGCGGGATGACGGCTCACGAGCGGGAGAGCGGACCATCATGAGCAAGTACGCATTCTGGCCCGGTTGTGTGGCGCGAGGCGCGGCGCCTGAGCTGTACACCTCCACGCTCGCCGTGGCCGAGCATCTCGGCATGGACCTCGTAGAGCTCGAGGCTGCGGCCTGCACGGGCGCAGGCATCATCTCTGATGGTGAGCCATACCTCCAGGACGTGCTCAACGCCCGCACGATGGCGATGTCCGAGCAGATGGACCTGCCGCTCATGGACATCTGCTCGACCTGCGTTGGTGTCCACCGTCTCGCCGCCGAGAAACTCCGCGATGTTGACTACCGCATCCGCATCAACCACCATCTCGCGCCTGAGGGCATCGAGTACCGCGGCTCCGCCGATCCTCGCCACCTGCTCTGGATCCTGCTCGAAGATGTCGGCATCGACAAGATCAACTCCCTGATCAAGCGTCCGCTGGAAGAGCTCAACCTGGGCCCGTTCTACGGCTGCTACATCGTCCGACCAGAGCGCACGCTCGACTTCGAGGAGCATCCGACTCGCCGCAACAGCCTCGAGCATCTCATCGAGATCCTGGGCGCGACGACTGTCACCTACGACGGCATGACCAAATGTTGCGGCTTCCCGATTCTGACGACGAACAAGAAGAACTCATTGACGATGGCCGGCACTCACCTGGACGAAGCGCAGTCCAAGGGCGCCGATGCGCTGGTTACGCCCTGCCCGCTCTGCCACCTCAACCTCGACGCCCAACAGCCCGACGCTGCCAAGGTGATCGACCGCAATCTCAACCTGCCGATTCTCCACGTGCCCCAGCTGCTCGGACTGGCTATGGGCATCTCCCCTGAAAAACTCGGCCTCACCCGACACGTCGTCGACACGAACCGGCTGCTCAACAAGATCGGCGCATAGTCGCGGGCCTTCGCCAAGAGCAAACCGTCTGAAAACGGGAAGCGCCCCCGCCGGAGTGACCGGACGGGGGCGCGACACAGGCAGTTGGAGGGCGGCCAGTCGGAGAGACAACCGATGTCTCCCAAGTGGACATCGGCGGGCGGGCGGGGTGACAGTTTCTACCGTCTGACCTCACTGGCCCTCCGTCATACAAGACGACGAAGAAGTCCAAAAGGTTCCCGAGCCTACGCCCCGCCCCCAGTCCCGCGCAATCTTGGATCGAGAATGTCGCGGATAGCGTCGCCGAACAGGTTGAATGCCAACACGATCAATGTGATCGCCACCCCAGGAGTCAAGGCTAGCCACGGCCATCGGGTCAACTGACCGCGTTGCGTTGCCTCGAAGAGGATGAATCCCCAGGTCGGGTTCGCTGCCGAGTTTGCGCCCAACGCCAGGAATGAGAGGGCTGCTTCGGCGAGAATCGTCCCTCCGATGGTCACCGTTGCCAGCACCATAATCGGCGCCACAATGTTGGGGAGTATGTGACGCAGGACGATCCTCGGGGACGAAGCTCCGATTGTTCTGGCAGCTTCGATGTACGTGTACTCCTTCAGCGACAACACAGTTCCTCGGATGACACGCTGGGTCCCGGGCACCAGGAAGATGACAATGACAAACACCACCGTCCCAATTCCCGGAGACATCATGGTGACCAGGACCATCATCAATACCAACGGCGGCAG
This sequence comes from Dehalococcoidia bacterium, assembly GCA_964291525.2. GTDB lineage: Bacteria > Chloroflexota > Dehalococcoidia > Bin125 > Bin125 > Bin125. The sequence continues at coordinate 524,570 of OZ219765.1, forward strand.
GGCCTGGAAGGCATCGGATATGCGCTGGACCACCATGTCAAACGGCCCACCAACGTAAGCCGAGACGGTGCCAAACAGGGTCCCAATTGCGATACCAATGCTGGTTGCGGCCAGGCCGATGATCATCGCGGTTCGGGCACCGAAGATGATTCGGCTGAAAATGTCACGGCCGAGTGAGTCAGTTCCTGCGATGTGATCCCAGGATGGCCCGGCCAATTTGTTGATGACGTTCGTCTCCGATGCCGGATATGGGGAGAATCCAGGCACGATCGTCGTTCCACCAACGCTGATGTCCTGGCCAAACAGAGCTGTTACCAACAGGATGAGAATTACAACTGTGGCGAATGCTCCTAGTGGACGCTGACGGGCCAGGCGGCCCAGGTGTTGCAGACGGCTCCCTCGATCGTCAATCGGGACCTGTAGGGAGTCCAGGGATCCAGCGGATGCGGCCATGCGATAACCCCTTATCCGTACCGGATACGTGGATCGATCCAGGCGTAACTCAGATCAACCAGCAGGTTGATCAACACGACGCCCAGCCCGATCACAACGGTGATCCCCACGACAACATTGAAGTCTGCGCGCCGGATCGCTGTCACGAGCATCGCGCCCACACCATTGACCCGGAAGATGTACTCGACAATCACGGCACCGGAGATGAGGAAAGCAAACTGATTGCCAAAGATCGTGATGACTGGAATGAACGAATTGCGGAGCACATGGCGGAGCACGATGGAGCGTTCGGTGAGCCCTTTGGCTCGCGCCGTTCGTACGTAGTCCTCGTGGATGATCTCAAGCACTTGAGAGCGTTGCATCCGCATCAGTGTCGCCATCAGCGAGGCAGAAAGGACCAACGCGGGCGCGATCATACTCTCCAGGTTCTGTTGTACGCCATCCCAGATATATGGGGACTCTAATGTCGCAAGTGAGACGTTGAGCCAGCCGGCGACAAAGGAAACGACGAGCACCCCCAAGAAGAAGTTAGGGATTGCCAGGCCCAGGATCGTGAAGAGCCGACCCATCATGTCGGGTAACGAGCCTTGCCGCACTGCCGAGATGACGCCGACCGGGATTGCGATCACAAAAGCCAACAGGCTGGCGAGAATCACCAGTTCCAATGAGCGGGGCAAGCGGATGCTGATTTCCGATAGGACGGGCTCGCTGGAAGCGAAGGACTTCCCCAGATCGCCCTGCAGGGCGCCCCAAAGCCAATTGCCGTATCGCTCGAAGACCGGCTTGTCGAGTCCCAGTTCGCGGTTAAATCGGTCGATGACCTCCTGTGTGAGTCCTGAGCCTTGAGCGCCTTCAGCAAGCAAGCGCTCGGCAGTCGAGCCCGGGAACATGTTCACAAGCATGAAGGAGATGAAGGACAGGATAAAAATGACGATGACTACACCAAGCAGCCGTCGCACGAGGTATCCGCTCATCGCACACTCCCCTGTTGCCCCAACACACGACGAGGCGCGCCCTCAACAAGGGCGCACCTCGTTACGGACTACAGGTTCTTCCAGATCTTCTCGGTGTTGGTGGCACCCCAACCTGGGTTCCAGGCGTTGTACGTGTCGATCTCGTTGTACAGGTAGCCGCGTCGTGCAGCGATCCGGTACGGATTGACTGCGAAGACTCGCCACATGTTCTCGAGTTCCCTCACGCGGATCTTTTCGAGAATCTCCGAGCGCTTGTCGACATCCAGCTCCTGGCGCTGGTCGAGACACCACTGGTCGACATCGGGGTCGCTGATCCCGTAGAAGTTGCCTGGGCTGTCCGTGTGCAACTTGCCGTAGGCCAGGCCGTCCGCGTCCATTTCGGCGCCGATCAGCCACGTGAAGAGCGCCTCCGAGAAATCGCGCGTCACCAGGCGAGCGATCCAGGTCTCAAGGTCGACCTGCTCATGGATGGCGTTCACGCCCAGGTTGTTCTTCCACTGGTCCACAATCAACAGGAACAGGTTGAGATACGAGCCCGGCACGGTGTACATCGCCGCTTGGAATTCAAGTGGATTGTCGTCGTTGTAGCCGGCGGCATCGAGCAGTTCCCGACCCTTCTGCGGGTTGAACTCTGCAAAGTCGCCCAGTTCGGCGGTGGTCCAGGGCCACTCCCGGAAACCCCACGGCGACTCGTCGTCGCGGAAGAAGGTCCAGTTCTGTCCGTATCCGGCAGCGGCGAGACCGTTGTAGATACCTTCCTTCTGCTCTTCGCGGTTCATGCCCAGCGACAGAGCCTGTCGGACGCGCGGGTCGTTGAACGGCGCGACATTCAGGTCCTTGAACGTCATGTATGGCTGCCAGCCAGGAGGTGGCGCCGTGACCTGAACAACGGTATCCGGCTGCTGTTCGAGCGCCTGCTCGAAGTCAAAGATGTCTTGCAGGGTGATCCGGTCGATGACGCCCGTTTCCCAAGCTGCCCACTCCGACTCGCGCTGCGCGACGAAGTCAGGCCCGTGGAGCGCGTCCATATACGGGAGCTGCATCCCGCTTCGCGGGTCCTTCTTGAAGTAATTCGGGTTCTTCGACGCCTTCCACTCTGCGCCCTGCTCAACAAAGTCGAGGACGTAGGGACCGGTACCAACGGTGTTGCGCCAATCATCCAGCGCGGTGTAATCGTCGGTGATGAACTCAGGCGCCGCTACCACGTGGAACGGATTCATCATGTTGTTGAGCAGGTAAGCCGCCGGCTCGAGCAGATTGAATCGCACGGTGTTGGAGGCGTTGTCGAAGTCAATATCCTTGACCGCCGTGTAAGACGATGCCTGCACCGGTACCGGGTCTTCCTCCGCACTGTGGCCGAGGAATGAGCCGTCTCGAAGCGCATCGTAGGCGATCTTGACGTCCTCGGCCGTCATGTCACGGCCGTTGAGCGGCGCCTTGTCCTGCCACTTGATGCCCTCTTGAAGCTGGAAGACCAGTGTGGTTTCGTCAGGGATTTCCCAGCCGGATGCCAGGTCGCCTTCGTTCTCGTAGTAGTGAGCGTTGGCCCAGTCGTCCATGGGGAACACGACCAACTGGCTGTAGAACATCGGCGCGAACGCAGCCATCAGGTTGGCGTTTGGTCCCAGCACGTTCCAGTTGGCCGCTGGAAGGTGAGCCAGCGTCCAAGTACCGCCATACTTCGGTCCGTCGGACTGACCGGGCAGGTTCTGCAACTTGCTCCAGTGGTAACGCAGCCGCCACTCTTCTTCCCGCGTTAGCGACATGGCCTCTTCTTCGGCGGTCAGCTGACCAGGAAGGAGCGCGACTGCTTCTTCTTCCTGGGCTTCCTCGGTCGTCGAGGCTTGCTGAGCGGCAGCCTGTTGAGCCTGCTGCTGAACTTGCTGTTGTTGAGCCGCCTGCTGGGGCTGCGCCTGCTGTTGCTGGACCTGCGCCGCTGCTGGCTGCGCATCATCGTCGTCATCACCACATCCGACCAGAGCAATGCCGGCTGCGCCAACACCTGCTCGCGCCGAGGCGCTCATCAGCGTGCGCCGACTCAGCTTCTGACGCTGCATCCGTTTCCAGTAATTGCGCTCTGTCATATTTCGCTCCTCGTGTCCTCTTGCCGATCGCGGTGCGGCCAGCCGCCCGCTCTCCTGGCGATTCGGGTGCGGGTAATATAACCCCTCGTAACCCGGCTTGCACAAGTGGAACTCAAATGTCCGAATCCGATGCCATTGAAGCTCGAGTACGCGGATTCCTGGCCGATCAGGGCATCCCCTACGAAACCATCGCCTGCCGACCCGACCAGGCTGATACCGCGGTCTTCTGCGAGGTCTTCGGGATCCCCTTCGAGCAGTCTGTCAACACCATCCTGGTCGCGTCGAAGAAGGAGCCGAAGAGCTATGCGGCGTGCCTGGTGTTGGCGAACACCCGGCTGGACGTCAATCGCACCGTGCGCAAGGAGATGGGCGTCCGCAAGTGCTCCTTTGCGTCGCATGACGAGGCGGAAGCCTTAACGGGGATGATGTCGGGCGGTGTCACGCCGTTTGACTTGCCCCCCGAGGTGCCAGTTCTGATCGACGCGCGAATCGTTGGTGACGAATTGATGTGGCTCGGTGGCGGCAGTCGCTCGCTCAAGGTCGGCGTCAAGGCCGACGACCTGTCACAGCTGCCGAATGCCCGCGTCGTTGAAGGTCTGGCCGGTTAGCCATCAGGCCGTCAGGGCTGTAGTTCTTGTTCTAACGCGACGATGTCTTCGAGCGGCACAGCGCCATCGCCGAGCCCGGCGTGCAGCGTCCGCTTGGCCATGAGCTGTAGAGCGCGATTTGCCGGTGTTGGCACATCGTGTTCAAGGCCCAACAGGACGATCTCACCATTCAACCAGTCGGTCTCGATGGCGGGGACTCCCCGACGGAACGATTGCCAGGTCGAGCTGCCGCCCCGCTCGACGCCGGGAATCTCGCCGGCGCTGAAGGTCGCCGCTCGCCGTTCACCAACTTCTGCGCGAGGGGCAAAGTCGATACCTGCTGCTTCATAGCAGGCGAGTGCTTCGTTACGCATGCGACGCATGAATGCGCGAACGTCGTCGCCGGCAGAGCGCAGCGCAGTCTCGCCGCAGAGCGCTCCGACCGCGTTGCCGAGATTGTCGAGCAGCTTGCCGTACTTCAGCCTCATCACATTGGCGTCGGGTTGCGCATTGAATCCTGCCTTGGTGAGGTCGGCGCAAAGCTGGGTGATTGTTGCGTCGACCCCGCCCGGGTAGCGGCCACTGTCCAGAAGTCCGGGCTTGGGCGCCCCAAACAGAGCGATCTCGCCAGGTACGAGGAATGTCGCCGGCATGACGACCACCATGCCGTAGACGTTGAGAAAGCGGCGAGCCACGGTGCGCTCGTTACCGACACCGTTCTGCCCGCACACGATCGGAATCTCGGGTCCGGCGCAGCGCTCCAGGTCGTCGAGTGCGCCGGAGGTGTCCTGACCTTTCATCGTCAGAACGACTACGTCGCCCTCACCAAATGTCAGCTCAGAGGGATGCCCGACCGCATTGACAGGCACTCGCTGTTCGCCGTCTGGCCGACGGACCAGGAGACCCTGTTCTTGCATCGCTGTCAGGTGTGATCCTCGCGCGATCAGCACCACCTCGCAGCCTGCCTGTTGCAGGAGCGCGCCAATACCTCCGCCGATTCCGCCGGCGCCGTAGATGATGTATCTCATGCTGAAGTCCTGAGCCGTTCGTCGGGCAATCGGGTTGGTTGCAAGCGTCCACAGTCTGAAACGCGAAGCGCGGCTGATCAAGCTGATCAGCCGCGCTTCTCTGCCTTCGCCGATGTCGGTTCGGACAGCGTTTACTCAGTCCCTGCCTACTCTTCGCCGTCGTCCTCGGGCGCAGCGGGCGGCGGACCGGCGAACATTGACTTCAGTTCGGCGGCGCGTTCCTTGTCGGCCAGGGTTGGCTCGATCAGGACTTCCGCTCCGTTGAAGAAGACCTCAGCATTCAACTGACTCAGTTCGAGCGTGTAAGCCATCGCCATTGCCGAAACCGCCAGGTAGCCCTGGACGACCGGATGGTCCCAGACGACGAACAACAGCTGACCGTCGCGGACGGCATCGGCAAGGGTGTCGCTAAAGCCGAAGCTGGCCAACGCGACTTCCGCTTCGGATTCCTCAATCGCGGCCATGGCGGCCACGGCGCTGTCGTGGTTCAGCGTCAGAATGGCGCCGACGCCACGCTCAGCGATGCGCTCCGCGATCAAGTGTTGGAGATGCTCAGGCTGGGTGTGGTCCGCGTGAGGTTCATCGTGGTCGCTGGCGCTCGCAAGATCGACCACGATCCGTTCCACGTCTCCGCCGTCGTAGCTCTGCTCAACCCCATCACAGCGGTCGCGCAGTCCGACGTTGTCTTCCTCATGGATGACACAGATCAGCGTCCCACTGATGCCAGCCTCATCGAACTCGTCAGCTGCTTGGACGCCGCCGCCGAAGTCGTCAAGTCCGATGTGAATGAGAGAGCCCACGCTGTCGGCATCTTCCACGCCGGAGTTGAAGGTCACGACCTGGATGCCAGCTGCTTGTGCTTCGGCGAGGACGTCACGGAGGTCGTCGGCGTAGGGCAATGATGTAGCGATGGTGATCGGGTCCTGGCTGATGCAGTCCCGAATGTCGGCGACGTGTTCGGCACTGTCTCGGGCGGCATAGAGGCTCATGTCGACGCCGTACTGGTAGCCAGCCACGTCGGCTGAAGCCAGCGTCCAGCGCCAGAATCGGTCATCCTCCGGGTAGGCATGGCCGTGGACACACATGACCGGCGGCTGGCGCTCGATCACGACCTCGGGCTCTTCCTCTGCCGTGCCTGTGACCTCGATCGCGTTGCTGTAGCGCCACTGGTCGATTTCCGCGTCTTGCGGGAGGAATCGAGCCGCAGGAGCCTCTAGGTCGTCCCAGACCTCTTCTTCGTCAAGTTGTTGCAGTTTGACCTCAACTCGACCATCGTCCAGTCGCTTGACCCCAATTCGGACCTCGCTGGTCACGCTGATCGCCGCCTGCACGGCGCCCAGTGCAATGGCGCCGAGCACGACGCCCACCACCAATGTCAGCAGATGTGATCTACCCACACGTCGCATGCCATCTCCTATAGAAAACTGTGTTGGATTGAACTCCAACTGAGCATACTGTCGATTCCACCGTTGACATAATACCTCTGTTGCTTCGAGATGCTGGCCCAAACTCAACCGTGTCGGTTGAGAACGGTGATCGCCGAGTCGGAGGTACCATGCCTAGCGACCACGGACGCATCTCCTTGGAGCGCTTGCCATGACCGAACAGCAAACACTGCCCCAGATCGATGGCGAACTGAATGCGGAGGGACTGGAGGCGCCCGTTCGAATCGTCCGGGACCGGTGGGGCGTTCCCCATGCCGAAACGCAGTCAGCCCACGACGCATTCTTCGCGCAGGGCTTCTGCCTGGGCCAGGACCGAGGCTGGCAACTTGAGCTGTATCGGCACATGGCCCACGGCCGTGCCGCCTCCCTTTTGAACAAGGGGCTGCTCAGAATCGACAAGATGAACCGAACGCTCGGTTTCGGCCGCGATGCCGCGCGCGAGTGGGAAGAGCAGTCCGACGATGCGCGGATGATTTTGCAGGCCTATGCCGACGGCGTCAACGCCGCAATCGCGGCCGGGCCCGCGCCAGTCGAGTTCGGACTGCTCGATCACGAGATGCAGCCCTGGTCACCCGTTGACTCGCTCGCGATTCTCAAGATGGTCTCAGCCAACGTGCACTGGGCGACCAAGATCGGCAACGGCGAGGTTGCATCCCGACTGGGAGTCGATGCTCTGCAGGCACTGATTCCGGACGTGCCGGCTGATGCTGCGCTGATCGCTCCGGCGGGCGCCTCCTGGACCAACGGTGCACACGCCTTTGCGGGCGCGCTCGCCGATCTCGAATCTGAGCCCGGTACCCGACGCGGCGGTCTCGACGGTTCCAACTGCTGGGTGATCGATGGTACTCACACCGTTAGCGGTAAACCACTGGTAGTCGGAGACCCCCATCTCGCCTTCAGCGTGCCGCCGCAGTGGTATGTGATGCATATGCAGTGCCCGGAGTTCACGGTCGCGGGACCCTGCAGCCCCGGCTATCCCGGACCGGTGTACTACGGACATAACACCGAGATCGCGTGGACCATGACTCACGCCCAGGGCGACCGCTGGGACGTCTACCGGGAACGGGTTTCCCGAAATGGCTCCGGGCCCGAAGCGGCCTGGCTCAACGGTGCGGAGACCTTTGATCGACGCGATGAAGTAATCGAGATCCGGGGCGAGGAGTCAGTCACGCAGACCGTCTGGTCGACGCGACACGGACCTGTCGTTCACGGCAATCCGGAGACGGACGACGAGGTGTTGAGCGCTCGGTTCAGCCTGACCGATCCCTGCCACGATTTTGATGGCATGTTGACGATCTTCACAGCCGACAACATCCACGATGCGCGACAGGGATTCCTCTGCTACGACTCGATTTCGGGCAACTTCTGTTTCGCCGATCAGCAGGGCGACATCGGTTACCAGTACACGGGCCGCGTCCCGATCCGCGGTGCGAAGCTGACGCCGGTCAATGGCTGGGACGGCGAGCATGAGTGGGACGGCGAAGTTCCGGTCGACGAGTTGCCTCAGGACCTCAATCCTGAGACCGGCGTGATCATCACTGCGAACAATCGCACCACAACTGACGACTATCCCTACTACCTGACCTTTAGTCAGACGCCCTATCGTGCCGACCGGCTACGAGAACTCCTGCAAGGCCGGGACGATTGGGCGCCAGACGACATGCCAGGGGTGCAGTCGGATCAAACAAGTCTGCACGCTCGCTACGTCGCCGGCCGAGTAGGACAGGCGAGCGTTGATGGCGCTTCGGCTGCGGAGATGCAGTCTCTGCTGTCCGGCTGGGATGGCCACATGGCGATCGATTCGGCTCCCGCGCTCGTCTACTACGAGTTCTGCGAGCAGTTGATCGCGGCAACCGTCCGACAGTTCTTCAATGCACCTGCCCGGATCGCACAGAGCTCGTATGAGGAGATGAGAATCCTGCATGAGCAGATGAAGAGCGACAGCTCACTCACGTTGCCCCAAGGCAAGTCGTGGGACGACGTGATCGGCGATGCGCTGGACACGACTGCGGGCGTGCTCACTGAGCGTCATGGTGACGATCGGAGCCAGTGGCAGTTTGGAGCAGTTCACCCGGTCACCTGGCGACACAATCTCGGCCGCGACCCCGAGCGCGCCGCCCGCTTCAACGTCGGCGATTTCCCCAAGGGCGGCGACGGCAACACTCCCAACAATGCGACCGGATTGATCAACCAGCCCGCCGACCACGGGGTCAGCTATCGGCAGATTTTCGATCTGTCGGACCTCAACGGCGCGCGGATTGTGCTGCCGCCCGGTAACTCAGGCCGGCCCGACAGTCCCCATTACAACGACCACATCCACAAGTGGCTCGACATGGAGTACTTCCCGCTCTACATCGAGTGGGACGACATTGAGGCCAACAGCGAGGGTTCGCTGACTCTCAAGCCGGCCTAAGGCGCTAATGCCTCAACGCTGGCCCGCAGGATTGATAGTCCGCGCTCGAGATCGGCGTCGTCGATTGTCAGCGGCGGCATTAGCTTGACCACGTCTGAGGCTGCGCCGCCGGAAGTTTCCATCAGCAGGCCACGCTCAAAGGCTTCGTGACAGATTGTCGACGCGAGGCCCTCGATCGGCGTGTGCAGTCCTTGCAGGAATCCGCGACCGCGGACTGTGGTCCGCAGCGTTTCATGCTCGGCCGCGATCGCTGTCAGTTCTGAGCGGATGATCTTGGACTTTCGGCGCACGTCTGTCGAGAACGAATCATCGACCCACCAGTTGAGCGCCTCTGTTGCGGTCACGAATGCGGCGTTGTTGCCTCGGAAGGTGCCGTTGTGTTCGCCCGGCGACCAGATGTCAAGGTCGGGGCGGATGAGCGTTAGCGACATCGGCAGACCGCTGCCGGAGATTGATTTGGACAGGCAGATCAGGTCAGGTTGAATCCCGGCGGGCTCGAAAGAAAAAAACGTTTCGGTTCGACCGCAACCCGCCTGGATGTCGTCGACGATCAACAGCACTTCATGGCGTTTGCAGCACTCCGACAATCGCTGCAGCCAGCCGAAGTCGGCGGTGTGCAATCCGCCCTCGCCCTGGACTGTCTCGACGATCACGGCGGCGACGGAGCTGTCCTCGTCTGCCAGCATTGCGTCCAACAAAGAAATCGTGTCGACATCGGCTCCCAATTCACCATCGAACGGGGCCGTGAGTTGGTGCTCCAGGGGGATCCCCGCCGATTCACGCTTGACGACATTGCCGCTCAACGCCAGAGCACCCAGCGTCATCCCGTGAAACGCGTTGGTGAACGAGACGATGTCTGGCCGCCCCGTGACTTTCCGAGCCAACTTGAGTGATGCCTCAACGGCGTTCGTGCCAGTCGGGCCCGGGAACATCACTTTGTATGACATCCCACGGGGCCGCAGGATGACTTCGTTGAATCGCTCGAGGAAATCGCGTTTGGCGGTGGTCGCCATGTCGAGCGAATGGATGATGCCCTGTGACTGAAGGTAGCGCGTCAGCGCCTCAATCATGGCGTCGTTGTTGTGTCCGTAGTTGAGACCGCCGGCGCCGCTGAAGAAGTCGAGATATTCACGTCCGTGCTCGTCCCAGAGCGACGCGCCATGCGCCCGTGACCAGACAGCCGGCCAGGCCCGCACATACGAACGGACATCGGATTCCAGTTCCTCAAACGCTTGCAGACCGCTCATGACAGTAGTGCCCAACACCATCCACGACCCTCGCAATCAGGCACCCCGCCAGAGGCCTCTACCTCCACTATGCCCGATTTCCTGGTCGAAGTCGCGTACAGCTCCATCATTGATTGCTAGTTGTGACCGTTGTGCGAGTGTCGCGCATGATCGTGAGTATCTCGACCACCATCGTGTTCGCAATGATCGGCCGGAGGGACATCGAGTCCAGGATTGCGGTCGAAGAATCCCCATGGCTTGAGGCTGAATCCTGCTCGCTGCACGGGCATCACGGGCCAGTCTTCAGGCCTCACGATGTGGTTCATTCCTACGGTGTACCAGAGCACGATGTCCGACTGTTTCAGCGATCGGTTTGCAGAAATCCACTCGGGCATTCCCAGTCCCGGTTCGCTCTGGGCTGGGTAGTCGCCGGCTGGATAACGCTCCGTCGGATCGTAGGCCGTGACCCAGAGTTGCTTCCGTGCGAATGCCGCTCGTCGGGCGATCAGCGAGCGTTCATCGGCCATCATCGAGACCGTGGCGCCCGGCGTCAGCACAAATGCAGGGGACTCACCGATCTGATTGCTGACCTCGTCGTTGGCGATCCGCCAATGACGCGCTGAAGCCGAGTCCACGATCCTCCCGCTTCGCGACTCCTCGTCAATCGGGATTGCCTTTGCCGTGAAGGTGTTGTGATAGGGATTCTCTGGGCCCAGAGGCAGCGGGACCGTGTCGACTTCATAGACCGTGTTTTCGGGGCCATCGACTTCCATGTCGAGCCGGAAGCTGAGGAAATGCTGGTGATGCACTCCCGCAAGCTGCGGTGCGATCTTGTGTCGCGTGATCTGGGGGTCGCCGTCCTCGACTGCCATGGTCTGGATGATGCCGGTCGCCTTGACCTCGTGCTCCCATGAACCGTCCTGGTAGAAGTACCAGTAGAAGCCGTAGTCGTAGTTGTCGACTGTGGCGATCGTTGAGACGACGAGCCGTCGCGATCGGCGCGACCAGGATTGCGTGCCACGCTCGTCCGGATGTCGATAGGTGTGTTTCCACAGCAGCCCGGCATCTTCCTCATGGATGCAGATCGCGTTCTCGATCGTGCGAGCACCGCCTCGCTCGTCGGTGACGACGCCGTCCATGTACAGGATCTCGCCCAGGCAATCGCAGCCAAGCTCGAGCGAGTTGACCAGACGGCCGATTCCGCACTCGCCCGAGTCGAAGGCGTTCTTGAAGTAATGACCGACCGACGCATCCCCGTATGGGACGACCATCTCAGCCAGCGACGCGCGATAGCAAATCGGCCGGATACGGCCGTCGTCCTCGTAGCCAATCTGGTGTAACACCAGACCTTCGCGAGGATGCAGTGACACTCTCATCTGCCACTTCTGCCAGCGCAGCAAGTGCCCATCGAGAGTGAACGATGGACCCTCCAACTGGACGATGTCGAGCGGTTTCAAATCTTCGCGATGGGGACTGCCGTGGTCATGGTCGAAGCGCAGTGAGGATGTCGGTGGCGGCGGTGATGGCTCATTGACGACTTCCAGCACCCGATTCTCCGCCAAATCGACAATCGCGATCAGCCCCTCGACCGGCCGGCCGTAGGCGTTGTCATCCGGCTCATCGCGCAGGTAGACGATGCCCTTGAGGATGCGATGCTCTGTTTCCCATCTCGAGCCAAAGTTCCCGGTCGGCCAGAGGTGGATGAACGACAGGTCGATCTGATCGTCGCTGAGTCCGCGCCCGCGCATCGCTGACCGCCAGCCGGGGTCAGCGCGGATCGCCGCTTCAGCCCGCTCGTATTCCTCCTTCAGCGCCGGAGGTTGGGCATCAGGACGCTCGGTCACGGACGTGACTTGACCCGCGTCGAGGTCGGCCACGACTTCGGTCGTCAGCCCTGACTCGGTATCGATGCAAACTGCTTCGGCACAGCGCGGCGCTTCTGTTGCCCCTTTGGGCGGCTCCAGGGCCGCAATGAGAAGGAAACGCAGCGTTCCCGGCGAGCCGAAGTGCTCGCTGATGATTGTTGATGCACGGACGATCTCATCCGCCGACAGCGGGTCGAGCGGATGAGTCCGCGTAGCTGCTTCCGTGACCACCGACGCTCCTCGTTTCGGCCCCTAGCTGTGGCCGTTGTGCCCGACGTGATTGGAGTGGTCGTGTCCGTCGTGGTCCATGTCGTGGGCGCAGTGGTCTGCTTCGGGCAGGTCGAGCGCCGGATTGTGGCTAAAGAAGCCCGACGGTCGCAGCTTGAAGCCGCTGCGATGCACCGGCGCCACCGGCCAGTCCTCGGGCACCACGATGTGGTTCATGCCGACCGTGTACCAGAGCACGAGGTCCTCATCGGCGATTTCGCGGTCGGCCTCGACCCAGGCTGGAATCCCCTGCCCGGGCTGGCTCTGGTTCGGGTAGTCGCCGGCCGCGTACATCTGTGATTCGTCATACGGCGTCACCCAGAGTTGCTTCTGGGTGAAGCCAGCGCGTCCGTGGACGGCTGACTCCGGTCCGGCCATCATCGAGACCGTCTCGCCGGGAACCAGCAGGTAAGCAGGCGCATGGCCGACATGGTTCACCTTGTTGGTGTTCGCGATCCGCCAGTGGCGCGCCGAGGCCGAGTTGGCCACACCCTCGCCGTCGGACTCGTTGATCAGCGGCTTCGCAACGGCCGTAAACGCGTTGTGATACGGATTCTCCGGACCAGCAGGCAGCGGAACGGTGTCAACTTCGTAGACCGTGTTCGTTCCGCCGTCGACTTCCATGTCCATGCGGAAGCAGAGGAAGTGCTGGTGTATCGGCGCGGCCAGACCCGGCGCGATCATGTGGCGGGTGATCTGTGGGTCATCCGGATCGGCGGCGATCGTCTGCACGATCCCGGTCGCCTTAACTTCCTGCTCCCACGAGCCGTCGGGGTAGAAACTCCAGTAGAAGCCGTAGTCGTAGTTGCCGACCGTGGCGATCGCCGAAACGACCAGCCGGCGCGTACGGCGCACTTCCGAGACCGGGATGTCGTTTTCGATTCGCGTGTGCTTCCAGTTGATGCCGAAATCTTCTTCGTGGATGCAGACCGCATTGTTGATGGTGCGTGAACCGCCGAACTCGTTGGTCACGTGACCGGGGAGGTAGACGATCTCGCCGAGGCAGTCACAGCCCAGCTCGAGCGAGTTGGTCAGCCGGCCCAGCCCGCCGACCTCACCCGAGTCGAACGCGTTCTTGAAGTACTGCGTCGGCGATGCGTCGCCGTAAGGCACGACCATCTCGGTCATCGAGGCGCGGTAGCAGATCGGGCGCAACTCGCCATCGTCGTTGTATGCGATCTCGTGAAGGACCAGACCCTCGCGCGGGTGCAGCGAGACGCGCATCTGCCACTTCTGCCACGACAGCAGGTGCCCGTCGAGCGTGAACGAGACGCCATCAGGCTGCACGATGTCGAGCGCCTTGAGGTCTTCCCGCGGCGTGATGTCGTTGTAGCGATAGTCGAGCGCCGAGTCGGGCGCCGGAGGACCAGGCTCGTCGATCACCTCCAGCACACGGTTCTCAATCAGGTCGACCACCGCCATCACATGTTCGATCGGCCGGCCATATCCATTCGACTCCTCGGAGTCGCGCAGGTACGAGATCGCCTTGAGCGTGCGGTGATCGTTCTCCCACGCCGTGCCGAAGTTGCCACCCGGCCAGGGATCGATCTGGCTCAGCTCGATCTGCTCGTCGGTGAATCCGCGAGACTTCATCGCCGCCAGCCAGCGAGAGTCGGTGCGCACCGCCTCCATCGCCCGGCCAAATTCTTCCGCCAACGGAAACGGCTGCTGTCCGTCCAGCGGAGTCCAGCGGGCGACCGACTCCGAACCAAGATCGACCACGCACTCCACAGCGTCGCCGGACTGAACGTCCATCATCACGACCAGAGCTAGGCGGGCTATCGGGTCACCGTCGGAGAAAGAGCGCACCGAATCCTTGGAAGGCTCATCAAGAGCGACCAAGGGAAATCGCCAGCCATCCCGAGGTTCGTGGGAGGAGGCAATCTGAGAAGCCGCCGAGATCTCGTCGGGAGTCAGGGGGTCAAGTGGATGGGAAACGCCAACAGGCGTGGTGGGTCGAGTCTCGGTGACCATTAGCTTGCTCCTTTTGCGGAAGGGTCGTGATCGCAGTCTAGGTTGATGTGTCCAGACCCGGTGCGAGGGACACAAGAAGAGGGCGGGCCAATCGGCCCGCCCTCTTGTGTTTTCGCGCCTCGGCGACTTCTACTCGTCGCAGTAGGCAGAGGCGAGGTCAGGGGCGATTTGCTCGGCCACGGCGCAGGCCTGCTGGAGGAAGCCCTCGGGCACGGTCTCCAGGTAGTCCTGGTTCAGGGCAAAGGGCCTGAGCAGCATCGTCGAGGTTGCCTGGGATTGGCTCGCCGCCAGCGCGAGGATCGCGCGCGCGCTTGGGTTGGCGTCGACGTTCTTCAGAGCCAGCATGACGTGCGTCGCCTGCTCCTGGCTGCCGTCCCCGATGGCGAACAAGAGCTCACCGCTGTCGACGAGGAACGGAGCAGCAATCGTGCTGCCAATTGCTCCGACAATCGCGTCGCTGCCGATAAAGGCCACGGTTCCGGTTGCAACGGGGGCCAGTGCGCCGTTGAGCACGAGGACGCCTGCGGCTTCATGCTGCATGATGGCCTGGGCCATCGCTGTTCCAGCGGCCTCCGGATTGCTCAAGCTGCCAGCCGGGAGCTGGACGCGCTCAACGGCGCCGGTGTAGGCGCCCTCGAGACCGTCGCAGCGGTCGTCCAGGCCGACATTCTGTGCTTCGTGCTGAACGCAGAGCACGGTACCGGTCAGGCCAGCGTCATTGAACTCTTGTCCGGCAGTTGCGCCGGCCCCGTGGTCGTCAAGACCATAGTGGACCGTCGAGCCGACCTGGCCAGCGACGTCCGCACCGGAGTTGAAGGTGAGCAGCAGAGCGCCGCCGCTTCGGGCTGCGGTCAATGCGTCTCTGAGTCCATCAAGATTCGGAATCGATGAGGCGATAGCGACCGCGCCTCGGTCGGCGCAATCGGTGATCGCGGCGGCCTGGTCGGCGATGTCCGCTTTGCTGTGAATCTCAACATTGGTCAGACCCAGGGCAGGAGCCAAGAGCGCGGCGCTGCCGTTGAAGCCCAGCCAGAAGTGGTCATCGTCTGATCCGTGATGAACGATGCAGTACAGCTCAGCCGGAGCGTCGTCGGACGGCATCGCGGCCTCGGGCATCGAGTCTTCCATCATGCTGTCGTCATCGTGCGGTTGGGCCGCGACTTGCAAGGTGACAGCCGATGAATGCAACCACTGACCGGTCACATCGGCCGGAATAACGCGATACTCCGGTCGGATCCGCTCGCCCCAGGAGCCGTCGTCGTTGGCCTGTTGCAGCGCCACTTCGACACGGCCGTCGTCGTGCCTGATCCCAAGGATGCGTACCTCGGTGTCTCCATGTGATGCGGCATAGACGGCGCCGGCAATGATGCCGATCACGCCAATCAACACCAGACTGACCAACTTCGACTTGTTCTTCGACATGTCTCCACTTTCCGATCAGAGAACTTGATGGTTGGGGTTTCCAACTCGGAACAGGCTAGTTATAGATCGACAGAATGCAAGAGGGCACGGGGAGAATCCCCGTGCCCTCTGTGTAGGAGGGAACCTGGACGAGCTACGAGCCCTAGACGGCCTCGATGATCGTGCTAATGCCCATGCCGGCGCCGATGCACTGAGTGGCCAGGCCGTACTGGCCGCCGGAGCGCTTCAGCTCGCGCGCGACAGTGGTGACCAGGCGGGTGCCGGTGGCGCCCAGCGGGTGACCGATGGCCAGGGAGCCGCCGTTGACGTTCACCTTGTCCATGTCGATGCCGAGTTCCTTGACCGACGGGATGACCTGTGCGGCGAAGGCTTCGTTGAACTCGACGCGGTCGATCTCCGAAGCGTCGATGCCAGCGTGCGCCATGGCCTTGCGGGTCGCCGGGATCGGACCCAGACCCATGACCTGCGGCTTGACGCCACCAACGCCGAAGCCCGCGATCCGGGCAAGCGGCTCGAGACCGAGCTCGTCCGCCTTGCGCTCGCTCATCAGCAGCGCCGCGGTGAAGCCATCGTTGGTCGGGCAGCTGTTGCCCGCCGTGATGCGGATTTCACTCTGCGTATGGGAGACGGTGCCGCGAACGGTGCGAAGACCGCTGAGGCCCTCGAAGTTCGTGCCCGGGCGGAAGCCCTCGTCAACCTCGACAGTGCGCTTCTCGCCGCGCTCGTCGAGCAACAAGTTGCCCTCGTCGTCGAAGACCGGCATTTCGACCTCGATCGGGACGATTTCGCCCTGGTAGAAGCCGGAGGACAGTGCTTCGCCGTACTTGCGGTGCGATTCGACGGCGAACTCGTCCAGCTCCTCGCGGGAGATGTTGTACATCTCGGCGACGTTCTGGGCGGTCTGCAGCATCGAGGTGACC
Source organism: Dehalococcoidia bacterium (assembly GCA_964291525.2). GTDB lineage: Bacteria > Chloroflexota > Dehalococcoidia > Bin125 > Bin125 > Bin125. The sequence goes on from OZ219765.1 coordinate 541,228, forward strand.
GGCGAAGAGTCGAGGATCTCGTCCGGAATCGGAACCGAGAAGTCGAGGCCGTGCGACGGGGCCAGGTTGCGCTGGTCTTCCGTCATGTTGTGGCGGTCCTGGTTGAACTCGGTGATCCGAGTCGGTTCCGCGCCACCGCCGCCGCCGAGCTGGCGGCCCATGCGCTCGACGCCGAGCGCCACGCCGACGTCAATTGCGCCGACCATGATCTCCTGAGCCACGCGGTGCATGGTCTCCATCGAGGAGCCGCACTGGCGGTTGGAGTCGAAGGTGCAGACGGACTCGGGCAGGCCGGCCAGTCGCACGATGTGGTTGGCGCCGATACCGGCAAGCTCAGTCACGCCGCCGACGCAGCCCATGCCGACGTCTTCAATGTCGTGCGGGGAAAGCTGCGGGTAGCGGCCCAGCAACTCCTGGAGCACCTGGACGCCAATGGTGTCGAGGCGGGTCGCCGTAAACGCACCGCGGCCACCACGGGCAAAGGCGGAGCGAGCGCCGTCAACGATGACGACATTCTGCATTTCCATCGTTCGAATTCCTCTCTGTCAGGCGCCCACGCGCCCACTGATTGTGGTTCGATCGGCAGTGTAGCGAATGGCGCCGGAAGGGCTGAAGAGCAATCGCGCCGGACCCCAGAGGAGCCCGGCGCGGCAATAGGTCTTCCGAAAGCCTCGAAACTACACCTCGTAGTTGTAGACCTTGGCTGCGTTTCTCTGGAGGACGTTCAACAGGTCTTCCTCGGGAAGGACGCTGAGGACTTCCTCGACGTGGTCCTTGGGATTGCGGGCGACCGAGTTCGGGCCCGGCGACATCGAGGTCGGGTGCGGGAAGTCGGTCTCGAACAGGAAGTTCTCGGAGCCGAACGACTCGATCGCCTTGAGCACAGAGTCTTCCTCAAACCAGAAGCAGCCGTAGCACTGGCGGCGGAAGTACTCGGAGGGCATCAGGTCCATCTCGGGGTGCTCTTCGCGGCAGCCCGAGTTGAGCCATTGCCAGTCCATCGCCTCAAGCAGGTAGGGAATCCAGCCGACGCCTGACTCAACCGAGACGATCTTCAGCTCGGGGAAGCGGTGGCACATACCCGACAGGATCACGTCCAGGATGGCGTTGGAGTTGTCGAGGAACAGCTTGACGGTCGACTTGGCGTAGGCCGCCTGACGGCCATTGTCGACGGTCACGTTGCGGAGCTCGGTCAGGTCGCCGGAGCCAATGTGGAAGTTGATCGACAGGCCCATGTCCTGCGCCTGGTTCCAGATCGGGTCCCAATGCTGCTCGGTGATGCGCGGCAGACCGAAGGTGTGTGGCTGGTTGGTCATCAGCACGCCCTTGTGTCCGCGGTCGTGCGCACGCTGCATCTCGTCGACGCAGGCCTGCACGTCCCAGAACGGCATCGCCATGATCGGGATGAACCGCGACGGCTCGACCGAGGTCCATTCAACGAGGAAGTCGTTGTAGGCGCGCACGCAGTCGAGTCGCAGTTCGTCATCGGTCATCTGCAGGAAGTTGCCGGAGCCGAAGCCGCCGACGTTCGGATACACGACCTGCGCGTGCATGCCGTACTCGTCCATGCGCTGCAGGCGCTCGCGGATTTCCCAGCTGCCGTGGTCGGCTTCCTTGAGACTCGGCGGGTGGTTCGGCGGCGGCGTCTTCCATCCGGCCATCGCGGCGCCCGCGGTGGGCATGAACTTCTTGCCGCCCATGACCCAGCGGTCCTCGTTGATCTCCGGGTCGAAGATCACGTGCGGGACGAGGTCGCCCCATTTCTTGGTCGAAATCCGGTCGGTCCACAGCGTCTCCGGCTCGGAAACGTGGGTATCGGAGTCGATCACCTTTATCCGGTCACAGATCATCTCGGGCATAGCGAATACCTTCCTGCTGGCCAGAGGTCTTGAGATGTAATCAGGTTAGCACTCGGCAGAGGCTGTGCCGGAGGCACTGCGACTAGCCCAAGTTGGCCCAGGTTCGTACCCTGTGCATTGGTTCGCGCAGCCGAAACAGTTCTCCGTGTCCGTTCGTTCCGCATCTTCAGGCCCCGAGTCGTCCCCTGACGAGCAGCGCCCGCTTGGCATCGATCTGCCCAAGCGGACCAAGCGTCTGATCATCATTAGCGCGATGTTGGGCATGTTCATGGCCTCGCTCGAACAGAGCGTGGTCAATCCGGCGATGCCGCAGATTGTCTCGGAGTTGGGTGGCCTCGAGCTGTACCCCTGGCTGGTTCAGGCCTTCATCATGGCGCAGGTCGTCACCATTCCTGTGGCCGGCACGCTGAGCGATGTCTACGGTCGCAAGCCAGTGCTCGTCAGTGGCCTGATCATCTTCCTGCTCGGCTCGGCGATGTGCGGCTTTGCGCCGGGTATCTATGAACTCATCGCCTTCCGCGCCGTTCAGGGCGTGGGTGCGGCAATCCTGATGGCGGCGACGTTCTCCGTTGTTGGGGATTTGTATCTGCCGGCCGACCGCGGCCGGTACATCGGACTGTTCGGCGGCGTGTTCGCCCTGAGCGGGCTGATTGGAGCACCGCTCGGCGGGGTGCTGACCGAGACGCTGTCCTGGCGTTGGGTCTTCTGGATCATGCTGGCGCTGGGTCCGATCGTCCTGTTGGTGATTGCGCTCAAGATGCCCTGGCTGCGGCCTCCGCCAAAGCCATTCCGGCTCGACATCAAGGGCGTCGTGCTCCTCACCGCCGCACTCGTTCCGGCGATGATCTCGCTCAGCCTGGCGGCGACCTGGGGTTGGTTCGCTCCTCAGACGCTGGCGCTGTTCGCCGTTTCGATAGCCGCGATGTACCTGTTCTTCCGGGTCGAGCGCAGCGCCGAACAGCCGATCGTGCCTCTGGAGCTCTTCAAGATTCCCACCGTTGCGACAACGGCTGTGGTGAACTTCTTCCTCGGTGTCGGAATGATGGGCGTCTTCGTCTACCTGCAGTTCTATCTGCAGGTGGGACTCGGCGCCAACGCGGCCGAGGCCGGATTGGTCATGGCACCAATGATCGTGTTGTCGGTCGCCGCCTCCGTCGTGTCCGGTCAGGTGATGTCTCGAACCGGGCGCTACAAGTTCCTGGCCGTGACTGGGTCGTTGATGATGTTCAGCTCGATGCTGCTGCTCTCGACGATGACCCGCGACACCACGATTCTCGGCGTGTTGGGCAGGATGTTCATCTTCGGCATCGGCATGGGACTGATGATGCCGGTGATGTCGATTGCGTCGCAGAATGCTTCGCCGCAGAAGTTTCTGGGCATCGTTTCAGCGTTCACGCAGTTCTTCCAGCAAGTCGGCGGTGTGATCGGGATTGGCGTGATTGGGGCGCTATTCAACGCCCGATTGGCCAGCGGACTGGCCGAGCGTCTTGAGCCAGATGTCGCAAACAGAGTGCATCCGGAAAAGCTGGTCGATCCGATCTTCCGCGAAGACTTGATGAACGACCTTGGGCCTGAGGTCTGGATTGTGGCCGAGCCTCAGGTGCAGGCGGCAGTGGCGACAGCGATCACCGACAACTTCCTGCTGGCCGCGGCGATCGTGTTTATCTCGGTGCTGGCCATTCTGCGGATGAAAGAGATTCGCCTGCGTAGCGAGGGAATGCCGGCGGCAGCTATCGATGTAGAGCGCCCCGAGCCAACGCGAGCGATCGCTTCGGCGTCATCGGGTCCGATTGTGAGCTCAGCCCGTGACATTCCAATATCGAACCGTCCCAGCCCCCCGCCTCGTCTGAATGGCGTCTCAGAGGCCTTCGACTTGGAGTTACGGCCACAAGTCAGGCCGGACACGGATTCGCCAGCTGACGCGAGCAGTGAGCCGACACCAAACCTCCGACGCACAGCAGTCGCTGCCGCAATGATCGGAACCGGCCTGGGCGTAGCGTTGTCGTTGATCTATTCGCGCAACCGCCCCGACTAGCTGTCAAATTCCGCAGCGACCACGGCGAATGCCTCTTCGCTGGCTTCGATCGTGTGGGCGACGTCCTCGTCGTCCAACGCGGTTGAGAGGAAGCCGTTGTGGAACGGATGCAGGTAGACGCCTCGGTCAGCGAGTTCGGCCGAGAAGCGGTAAGCCCGCGGCGCATCCCTCTTGGAGAAGTCGTCGCCATCGAAGAGCATCAGCGGAATCTGAACTGGACCAGTCTGTCGAATCCCGACGCCATGCGAGTTGGCGGCCTGCTGCCAGCCTTCGCGGAGCGCATTGCCGATCCGTTCCATCCGGGCGATGCCGTCGGTCTCTTGCAGCGTGGTGATGGTGGCATACGCGGCCGCCATGGGCGCACCAGTGAACCAGTAGGAACCAGTCGCGAACGTCCCGGCCACTGCCTCCGCCAGGCTCTCGCGTCCCATCAGCGCCGAAATCGGATGGCCGTTACCGATCGCTTTGCAATAGATGCTCAAGTCGGGGTCGACTCCGAGCGGGGCCCAACTGCCGGCCATGTCCAGCCGGAATCCGCCTCGAACGTCATCCAGGATGAGCACCATATCGTTGGCGTCGCAGAGGTCACGCAGTCCCTGAGCGAACTCGACCGTTGGCAGTTCCTGGTCGTAGCCGACATCGTGGCGGAAGGCCGAAACGGTGATCGCCGCCGCGTCACCCTCGGCAGCGTCGAGCGCAGTTTGCACCGAGGCGAGATCGTTGAACTCGTACTCGACGGTTCCTTCAGCTGAGTCTTCGAACGAGCCCGCCATCCAGGTCGGTGAGGCGCCGTGATACGCCCCATTGGCTCGCAGAATGGTGTGCTTGCCGGTTGCGGTGCGTGCGACTGAAGCGGCATAGACCGTGGCGTCGGTGCCGTTCTTGGCGAACCAGGCCCAGTCGGCCCATGGTGTGATGTCGACCAGCAACTCGGCCAGCTCGACCATTTTCGCCGAGGGACCGTTCAGGCAGTCGCCCTCGTCCTGCACTTCAGAAGCCGCGCGATCGACGGCCTGATGCCGATAGCCGAGCAGGATTGGTCCATAGGCGCACATGTAGTCGATGTACCTGTTGCCATCGACGTCCCACAGGTGGGCACCGTCACCCTTTGAGAAAAACTGGGGAAAGTTGGACGGCAGGACGGCTGCATTCTGGTGTCCGTACATGCCATTTGGAATGACGGCTTTGGCCCGCTCGCGCAGTGCCACGTCGTTGGATCGCTGACGCTCTGTGGTCATGTCGTCCTTCAATCGGGATGTCGGTGTGTGATGAGCCGAGTCTAAACGCCCCCCGATACCCTGCGCCTTATGGCCAAATCATCCAGCGTGTTTGCCAGATACGAGGATCACCCACTCGTCAACGCCGCTCGAGAACTGGAGCCCATGATCCGAGAGCAGGCGGATCAGATTGAGGAAACCGGCTCGGTGCCGCCTGAGATCATCAAGGCGATCACCGACCGCGGCCTGTTTCGGATGAATCTCCCGGCCCGGAGCTACGGCGAGCAAGCGCACCCGCTGGTCGTGTTTCACGTGATTGAAGCACTGGCCCACGCTGACGCCTCAACGGCCTGGGTCGTGATGATCGCGACCGAGGTCTCGTTGCTCGCGGCCTATATGCCCAACTCGATCCTGAGCCAGATGATCGGCGGCGAAGAACCTGGCGGACCAAGCTGCCGGATCGTCGGTTCTTCGCGAGTGATGACAACGGCGGAACCCGGTGAGTCGGGCTATCGATTGAGCGGACGTCTCAACTTTGTCAGCGGTGTCGAGCATGCAACCCACATTGTCGCCACCTTCATCGATTTCGACGATCAAGTCCGTTTCGCCCTGCTACCGCAGCGCGCGGGCACCGTGATCGAGACGTGGGACGCGATGGGCCTGCGCGGAACCGGCAGCCACGATTGGGAACTAAACGGCGCGTTCGTCCAGAACGCGCACACCTGGTCGGCCCTCGGACCGATCTGTGCTGACGGTCCACAGTGGCGGGTGCCCGACCGCTCACTGGTTGCCTGGATCGCAAACGCCGGACACGCGATCGGGACGGCCCAGGGCGCGCTCGATGACCTCGCCGAGGCGGCCTCGCAATCGACCACTGGCGACACGGCCTCACTGCGAGATCGCGAACCATTCCGTCTCGAGTATGCGCGCGCCCAGGCCGAGGTCGCATCGGCACGAGCCTTTGTCCAGGAGGCCTGGACGCGGGCCTGGCCATCGTTGGAACGGGACGAGCCTGATCTGGAACTGCTGGGCCGCTGCCGCATGGCCAACGTTCACGCGGTACACGCCTGCGTCATCGCCGTAGAGCGGCTCTTTCGGGTCGGCGGGACCAACGCAGCGCGACGATCCTGGACCCTGGAGCGTCGCTGGCGCGACTTGCAGACGGCTCGACAGCATGGTGCGGCCCTGGAATGGAACTTCGATGCCGGGGTACGACCACAGCTCGGATTGCCGCCACGTCGGGCCCGATAGGTCGGTGTTGGTCAGCTCCATTACCGCGATCTGACCGGTGTGGCTTAGCATGGCCGCATCAGGACAGCTGGACGGGCGTGCACGCCCGTTTGAGATCCAGCTGGTTCACCCGGGAGTCGTATGGCCGGTCCGTTGGAGGGAATCACCGTACTGGACCTGTCCAGCGGCATCGCTGGTCCCTACGCGACGAAACTGCTCGCCGACTACGGAGCGCGAGTGATCAAAGCCGAACCGCGGGGCGGCGATGGCTCGCGCCGATTCGGCCCATTCCCCGACAACCAACCCAATCCCGAGGCCTCCGGCCTCTTCATGCACCTCAACACCAACAAGCAGTCGATTGTGCTCGACCCACACACCGACGACGGCGCAGCCACCGTGCGGCGTCTGGCCCAGCTCGTCGACGTCGTCGTCGAAGCCTTACCGCCCGGCGAGGCAGAAGACGCTGGCTGGGGCTGGGAGACGCTGCATGCGATCAATCACAAGTTGATCCTCTGCTCTATCACCCCGTACGGGCAGACAGGCCCCTATCGCGACTACCGCGGCTCTGAAATCACGATGCAAGCAATCGGCGGCCCGCTGCACGCCACCGGCGCCGCCGACCGCGAGCCAATCAAGGTCGCCGGGCACTATTCCGGCTATCACGCCGGCGCGACCGCGGCCTTCGCGATCCTGCTCGCCCTGAAGCGTGTCGCCGGTGACGAGTTGGCCGGCGACTGGATCGACATCTCCATCTACCGCTGTCAGGTCGGCTGCCGAGATCGGCGAACGATCCAACTTGTGGCCGCCGAGTACAGCGGGGTGGCGCCCGGACGCGCCTTGCCGACACGGCGGATGGTCGGCTTTGGCATGTACCCCTGCGCCGACGGTTTCGTGAACATCGTCGGTTCGGGCAACCGAATGCCAAAGCTGATGCGCTGGATCGGGCGCGAGGACTTGCTCGAAGACGAGGACTTCCTGGCCGGCCCACGGCCGGGATCCGGTTTCGGCGCGAAGGTTGACGAAGCAGTCGAGGCGCACCTCGCCGATCTCGGCAAGGTCGATGCCGTGGCGTCGGCGCAGGCCGCCGGTCTTCTTGCTGGGGCCGTAATGACCGTCCAAGACGTGCTCAAGGACCCACAACTCGAGTCGCGAGACTGGTGGCATCACATCACGCATTGGCACGGGACCGAGCTGCCCTATCCCGGGTTCCCATTCCGTATGAGTGAATCGCACCCGCCCCGACCAAAGCGATCACCGCGCCTGGGCGAGCACTCGCGAGTTGTACTCGACCTCACCCCACCTGATCCGCTCGAGGACGAGCGCCATCCTCTGCCGGAGGGTCCCCTGAGCGCGCTGCATCTGCCGCTCGAAGGGCTTCGCGTGGCTGCGATCACCGTCGTTTGGGCCGGACCGCATGTGGCTCAGCTCCTGGGTGAGTGGGGCGCAGACGTGATCAACGTCGAACCGGTCAACCGGATTCAGCCCTACACACGCGGGGCGGACAACGTCCAGTCGCGCGAGACCATGCTGCGCGGCGCGCAGATCGGCGTCCAACCTCAATATCCCGACGCCGAACCGGGCGACGATCCCTGGAACCGATCCGCGTCGTTCAACTCGCACGCTCGCAACAAGCGCTCAATGACCTGCGACATCATGTCGCCGGAGGGTCGCGAGGCATTCTTCAAGCTGATCAAACACTGCGACGTGCTGGTCGAAAACAACGTACCGACCACGATCGATAAAGCCGGCATCACCTGGGACGAGCTGCAGAAGATCAATCCGCGGTTGATCATGCTGCGAATGCCCGCCTTCGGGCTGGAGGGTCCCTATGCCTCCTACCGCGCATTCGGATTGCATGTCGAGGCAATGGTCGGGCACACACATCTACGCGGCTATCCAGACCGCGGCCCTGAGGGAATCGGCGAGACCCTGGCCAGCGACGGACTTTCGGGGGTCCAGGGCGCGGTCGCGGTGCTGATGGCGCTGCGCCATCGCGAGCAGACCGGTCTGGGACAACAGATCGAGATGCCGCTCAACGAGGGATTCATCCCAACGTTGGCGGAGTACCTGTTCGAGTACTCGATGAACGGCGTCAACCCGCCGTCGCAGGGCAACAGACACAGAAGGCGCGCTCCCTACGGCGTCTATCCCTGTCGCGGCGACGACCAGTGGATCGCCATCGACGTCGGCTCCGATACTGAGTTCGTGACCCTCTGCGATTCATTGGCCGCGGGCCCCGGAGAGGCCTCAGTGCAATCCGATCTGGCCCATGCGCCACTCGACACCCGCTTCGCACATGCAGAAGCGCGGGTGGCCAATTCGGAAGCGCTGGACGAACTGATCGCTCAGGAAACCAAAGTCTGGATCAAGGAAGACCTGTTCCACAAGCTGCAGGAGGCCGGCATTTGCGCCGCGCCGCTGAACGACCCATTCGATGCCCTGTCGGATCGACATCTCCGCGAAGTCGGATTCTTCGAGCGGATGACGATCGAGGGGGTTGGCACCCATCGCTATCCGGGACTCACGTTCACCATGAGCCGAACACCCAACCAGCTGCGAACTCCGCCGGCCAAGCTGGGCGAGCACAACCGCGAGATCTACTGCGACCTGCTCGGCTATTCCGAAGATGAACTCGAAGAACTGAACAAGAAGGGCCTGGTTGGGACCTCGTATCCCGACGAGCTCTTGCCTAAGTTCCTGCGAGCCACCGCACCAACCGCCAACCAATCGGAGGAATGATCGTGCCACGACTTGGACCACAGACATTCGACACGCTCGATGACGCCCAGCGTGTGCTCTGGGACAACATCACCACGGGCCCGCGAGGCAATCCCGATCGCGAACACGGCGGCCTCGCCGGCGCCGACGGCGCGCTGATCGGCCCGTTCAACGCGCTCTTCCTCTCGCCCGAGGTCGGCGACGCCATCCAGAAGCTGGGAGCAGCGATTCGCTACAACACCTCGCTGCCGGCCGATTTGCTCGAGGTCGCAATCTGCACCATTGGCGGCCACTGGCGGGCAAACTTCGAGTTCTGGGCCCACGCCCGGTTGGCAAAGAATGCCGGCGTGTCCGAAGGCGCGATCGACGCCATCCGAGACGGCGAGCGACCGTTCTTCGGCGACGATCGCCAACAGGCGGTCTGGCAGTTCGGTCGCGAGCTGATAGAAAACCAGCGCGTCTCAGACGAGACCTACGAGTCACTCAAGGGCATGATCGGCGAGAGCGCCGTCTTCGAGGTGGCCTCTGTGATGGGCTACTACGCGCTGGTCTCGATCGGGCTGAACACCTTCAACGTCGCCATGCCGCCCGGCGTCGACGCCCCATTCGCCGACTGAGCGAGGAGTCGCGGATGCTCTCCGACACCGATCGCGCATTTTTCGACCAGAACGGCTATCTCGTCGTCCGTCAGTTGATCCCTCGCGAACAGGTCGATGCAGTCGTCGACGCAATCTGGGACTTTCTCGAGTTCGATCCCGACGACCCATCGGACTGGTACCGCGAGCCGCACCGCGTCAACGGCATGGTCGAGATGTATCACCACCAGGCGCTCTGGAACGTGCGTCAGCATCCAAAGATGTATGAGCTATTCCGAGACCTGTTCGGCCAGGACGACCTCTGGGTCTTCATCGACCGGGCGAACCTCAAACCGCCGCCAAATCCGGAGCAGCCCGAGTACGACCATCACGGCATGGTCCATTGGGACATCGACGTCCGAGAGACGCCAACCCCGTTCCTTGTCCAGGGAGTGCTCTACCTCGTCGACACGAAGCAAGGCGAAGGCGGCTTCCAGTGCGTGCCCGGCCTCCACCGCCGCGCCGCCGAGGTCTCAGCAGGCATCTCCGACGAAGACCTCCGCCACCAGCAACTGCACGAGCGATTTCCCGAGCAGATCGGTCCGCCAATCGAAGTCGAAGCTGAGGCCGGAGACTTCATCATCTGGCACTCGGCCCTACCCCACGGCAACAGCCGCAACTACTCGGACAAACCCAGGCTGGCGCAGTACATCCGCCTCTCCCCAGCAGAACCCGCCAATGAGGAGCTGCGTGAAGCAAGGATCGCATCCTGGCGAGAGAGCGCCCACCCAGCCTTCCAGAATCCTCGAGCATTCCCCGGAGACCCAAGAGGCAAAGAAGCCGAATCGCCGCCCGCAAAACTAACGCCGCTCGGCCGCAAGCTGCTCGGCCTCGACGACTGGAACTAGGTACACACGCCCTTTCTTCCAGATGCCCCGTGCTTGACACGGGGCCCAGGGCACCCAACTGCCCGTGCGTGAGGACGTCCCTCTCGCCTCGCTCATCGAGAGCGCTCCCGCCGTTGACGATTGAGGCGGAAGTTGCGGTTGACAGTCGCACAATGAACGGGGTCTGTGCCCCATGTGCGGCCCTACTCTGAGTATTCGACCGCAGGCTGACGTCGAAGCTGGACGACCGAGCTCCCAATCACCAGCAACACCACGCCGACAAGCACTTCATAGCCGATCGACTCGCCGAGGATGATCCAGCTAAAGATCACGCCAAAGATTGGCGCGAACAGCATCGTCGCCGACACCTGAGAGGGGAAGTACCGCTTGACCAACCAGGTGTTGCCGATGAATCCAAACCCACCGATAACAACACCCTGGTAAAGCAGCGCGATGATGAACTCATTGGTCCACGCGATGCCGCCCGACTCCAGGAACAGCCCGCCAAGTCCAAAGAGCAGCACCGCAGCCACCGACTGCGTCATCAGCAGCCGAGCTGGATGAATGCTCTGCGAAAAATGCGACAGGTACACCTGACGCGCCGCAAGTAGCGCCGCCGAGGTGACCGTCATCAGGTCGCCCCAGGCGGTCGCACCGGGCGCGCTAAATCCGCCAACGAACACGACAACCACGCCCGCATAAGCGACCAGCAACCCAGCAGTACGCCGAGCCGACATGCGGTCGCCAGGAACGAAAAAGTGACCAAGCACCGCCGTCCACAACGGGAACGAGAAGATCAGCACCGACGCGTGGCCCGAACTCGTGTTGTCGGCGCCGACGTACATCAGCAGCGTCTGCACCACAAACAGGATGCCCAAACCGACCAGCGCCTGATACTCGCTCCGCGACGGACGCAAAGGCGTCTTCGTCACGATCGCGTAGCCGATCACGACGATCCCACCTAGCGCCATCCGAATCGCGCTCAGGCGGAGCGGCCCCACGCCCTCTTCCAGCCCCGCCTTGATCGCCGTCGGCTGCCCACCCCAGAGCAGGACGAGCAGCATGGCGAACGCCCCCGCGCGGAGCGTCAGGGGACGACGAACCTCAAGTGGTGGAGCAGCCGGTGTCGCTGGTTCCTCGTGGGGAACCGAAGGTTGTCTGGACACTCTCCGAAGATAAGCGCAGCTTCGACTCAGCCACTGTCGTCGAGTTGCCAGGCCCGAACCGCGGTGATCGGCGCCAGATGCTCCCGCATCAGACTCCAGCGTTCCCCGCCGTCGATTGAGCCGTACAGCTCACCGCCGCTCGACCCGAAGTACAGCCCCAGCGGATCGCGGCCGTCCTGGCCCAGCGCGTGTCGATACACCGTGTGATAGAACCCTGTCTGAGGAAGCCCCTCCGACAGCCGATCCCAGCTCTCGCCCGCGTCCGACGTGCGATAGACCGCGAGCGATCCGTTGTACGGCATCCGCGCCTGGTCCGAGTCGTGCGGAACGAAGTAGCAAACATCCGGGTCGGACGGGTCAATCGCGGTAGGAAACCCGAATACCCCCGGCAAGTCCTCGCCGATGGTTTGCCACGAACGTCCGTCGTCGTCCGATCGATATTGACCGAAGTGGTTCTGTTGCCACAGCCGGCCGCGCTGCAACGGATGCGCATACAGCGAGTGCACGCACGGCGCGCCTTCCTGGAATTCAGCTGGGAAGTGCTCGTTGAAGATCCCCTCGTTGCGCACGTCCCAGGTTTCGCCACCGTCGTAGCTGACCATGATCCCCGTCGCCGATCCGCTGACCACCAGCCGATCTGGATCATCCGGATCGACCGAAATGTGGTGGATCACCAGCCCGGCCGCGCCCGGCTCCCAGTGCTGCGCCGACGGATGCTTCGACAGCGACTCGACCTCACGCCACGACTCACCGTCATCTTCCGACCGAAACAGCGCGCCCGGCATGATCCCCGCGTACAGCAGGCCCGGCCGACCGCCCGGCTCGATCATCCAGATCGCCTCGACCGAGCGTTCGCCGTCATCGAACGTCGGCGTCCCCGCCTCATTCCAGCTCTCGCCCCAGTCCGTCGAGTAGTGCAGTCGAGGTCCCCACTGCCAGTGACTCGCCGAGCACCAAATCTTGCCCGACCGCGAATCGAATACCGAATAGTCCACGATCCAGCCGGGCCGTTGCAACTCCGACCACTCCCACTTGCCGCGTTCATCCGAACTGCGGCCGACCAACAGTCCCTTGCGTGTGCTGACCAGCAGTCCCGTCTCGCTCATGATGTCCCCTGGATCATTCCGACGCCGTCCGCGGCGCCGCCCGACACGGCTGGAAGAATGTAAACCCGGTCGCCCGACCGAATCGCATCGCTCAGTTGCTCCCGATCCCCGATCAGCTCGTCGTTGATATAGATGTTGACGTGCTGCCTCAGACGCGTCGCGTCGTCAAGCACGAACCGGCGCAACGCCGGATGAATGTCAATCAGCGCGTTAATCGCCTCCCGAGCCGTCGCGCCCTCAACCTGGACGCTCTCGGGCACGTCAACATGCACTCGCAGTCCACGCGCCATGCGAATCTCGACGCTCATAGATGTCTCTCCACGTACCGTGCCAGCGTAGCACGAGTGTTTGATATTTATACTTGGAAAGACAACCGCTGAGCCAGTCGTCAGTGAGGTCAACGTAACGAGAGGAAGTGCGGCATGGTCCAGGTCACAGCGATGGATCATATCGTCTTACGAGTTTCGGATGTCGAACGTGCGCTGGACTGGTACTCCAACATGCTCGGCCTCGAACCGGTGCGCGAGGACGAATGGCGAGCCGGCGAGTGTCCCTTCCCCTCGGTGCGGATTTCAGGTGACACAATCATCGACCTGATCACCGGCGATGTCGATCCCAACACCCGCAACCTCGACCACTTCTGCATAGTCGTGACGCCAGAGAGCATGGACGAAGTCCGCCGATCGGCAGACTTCGACATCGTCCGAGATCCCGATTTCGCCCTCTTCGGAGCCCGAGGCATGGCCGATGGGCTCTATATCCGCGATCCGGACGGCAATGAGATTGAGTTGCGCGCGTATCCCTGAGATCAATCCGGCCTGCGATAGCCTGAATCTCGATTTCCGATCGCAAGGAGGACTTGATGTCAGCACACAACGCCGACGCCAAAGCGTTGGAGATGGGACTTGATCTCTCGACCAATCCGCCGCTGGCCAACTATGTCCCCGCGGTCCGGACCGGCAACCTGGTCTTCCTCTCAGGACACGGACCATTCCAGGACGGCGAACTGATCCGCGGCAAGCTCGGCGCCGATCTCGACGTCGACGCTGGCTACCAGGCCGCCCGAGCCGTGATGGTCCAACTGCTCGGCTCACTTCGCGCCGAGATCGGCTCGCTCGACCGAGTCTCCCGAATCGTCAAGTTGCTCTGCATGGTCAACTGCACCCCAGACTTCGGCAATCACCCCGGAGTCGCCAACGGAGCCTCTGACCTCCTGGTCGAACTATTCGGAGAAAGCGGTCGCCACGCTCGCTCCGCCGTCGGTATGCAGTCCCTGCCAATGGGCATGTCCGTCGAAATCGAAATGATCGTCGAAATCGAGTAGTCCCCGGTCCCTCCCGAACCCCCTTTCCCCAAGGGAGAGGGCTAGGGTGAGGGCCGACAAAACACCCCAACCAGAAAGGCACTCCTCATGCGACTAGGCATCCTGGCCGGATTCGACGCCAACTGGCAAGACACCCTCGAGAAAATCAAGATCGCCGAAGACCTCGGCTACGAAATGATCTCCACCGGCGAAGCCTGGGGACATTCGGTGCTGCCCTGGCTCACCGTGATCGCCGCCAACACCGAGAAGATCCAGATCGGCACCGGGATCCTCAACACCTTCTCGCGCTCCCCCGGCGCAATCGCCCAGGAGTTCGCCACACTCGAGACCATCTCCGGCGGACGCATGGTCTGCGGCCTCGGTTCATCAGGCAACCTCGTAATCGAAGGCTTCCACGGAGTCGAATTCGACCGACCGCTGCGCCGGATCCGCGAATACACCGAGATCATCAAGATGCTGCTCAGCGGCCAGCGCCTCCAGTACGAGGGCGAAATCTACACCCTCCAGCGAGGCTTCCGACTGCTGGGATTCGAACCCGTCCGCGAGGACATGCCCGTCTGGATCGCCGCCATCACCCCGCGCTCAATCCAGCAGACCGGCGAAATCGCCGACGGCATCTACCCGATTCACTGGCCCAAGAAGTCCTTCGAGCCACTCAAGCGCCAACTCGCCGGAGCCTCCCGAGACGCGGGCCGGCCCGAGGATTCAGTCACCATCGCGCCGTTCACCAACGTCTACGTCACCGGCGAGGGCGACGACGACTCGGTCTGGCGCAACGCCCGACAACCGCTGTTCCACTACACCAACCGCATGGGCTCGTTCTACTGGCAGATGCTCTCCCGCTCCGGCTACGAGTCGGAAATCAATGACTCTCGAGCCGCCTGGGCCGACCGCGACGCCGATGGCGCGCTGATGGCCTTCTCCGAGAACATGGTCCGCGAGATCCAGGTGATCGGCCCAATCGAGGAAGTACCGCAGCTCCTCCAGGCCCGCGCCGATGCCGGCGCCGAGCTGCAGATGGTGCCGCTACCCCAGGGAACAACGGCCGAAGTCGGCCGACGCCTCGAGCAATACCTCGGCAGCTAGCCCAAATCCCCCCTCCCTTCCCAATTCCCTCTCCCCGAGGGAGAGGGCTAGGGTGAGGGCCATCTGATGGCTAGCGTGAGGGCCAGCCAATCCTCCCCTGAGGACCTGACCATGTCCGAAAAGCAGATAACTATCGAAGTCGTCTACTGCGCCGACTGCGGCTACTGGCCGAGAACATCCTGGATGCTCGGAGAGCTCATGACCGACATCCAGCACCTAGTCTCAGACGTCAAGTTAGTCCCCGATACCGAAGGCCTCTTCGAGTGGAAAGTCAACGGAGAACTAGTCTTCAGCAAAGCCGCCATGGGCCGCTTCCCCGACATGGACGAACTCCGAGAGATCGTTTACAGCTACCTTGAGTAGGGCGCGGTAGACGAGGCGATCGTCTAGTGCAATATTCGGCCGGTCGATGGTTCTTGCTGGGGGTCATCGCATTCTGCGGCCTGTTCGCCGGCACTGCCTCTAGGTCAACGTTTGCCGAAGGCCAATCCCTGGTCCCGGCCTGGTGCTTTGACGGCCAACAGTGGCTTGGATACGCCGAAGGCATTCCCGGAAGCGCCTCGCAAGAGGAATTCTCGGCTTGCCTGAGCGCTGCCGCCAGTCGCGGCGAGATTCGTTACCTGAAGGGAGAGCTGTTCGACGATGGACTGCTCCTCGATGCGGGAGATGGCTCGATCGTTTGGCCCTATCGCGAGTCTCCGTTCTATGTCACCGCATTTGACGATCGGCTTGTCGTCAAGGATTCATGCGATAGAGAAATCGAGATACGAGGCGGGCGAACGTCAATCAGGGTAGGCTACCCCTGCACTGGCGCCGGCCGAATCTACGAGGTCGATCGCACCGTATCGAATCCCGACTTCACCATCTATTTTGTTCCTCGCACCTTCGTGATTGACGGCGAGGACAATTGGATCCACGTCGGATACACCCCGGAGTCGCTCGGCGAAACCTATCCGAACCGATGGGGCCAAATCACTTTGCGCGGCCGGTATCCGGGCCTCTGGTTGCGGCGTGACATCATCATTCAGTCGCCGACCGGCGGCTACGGACGTATATTCCATCAGCCCGTCGCCGGGACCGGGCCGGAGGTTGAACGCTATCGATTCGACGATTGGTTCTTCACGGTGCGCTCGGAACTCGTATTCGACAATCCTTCTGTGCGCGAGTTCGAGGAGGCGGGACAAGATCTGCTGCCGGATAGAGAAGCGTATGCCCATGCCGCGCAAGCCTGGATCGACGCTATCGTCGAAGACCTCTTTGCCGGGCGCGAGGCGCCGGTCACATTCGTAATGCCCGATAGCGATGGCGTCGGGTTTGACATCACTCAAAGAACAGTCTGGAGTCAGTTTCCGGGTATGACCCCTATCCTGCTAGAGCTGGTCAAACTGCTCATTCACCCGGAACCTGGCCATGGCGAACGCGCCGCCGCAACGTTCATGCTGCTCCTGGAACGATACGCGCCGGAGTTTGATGCCGAGTTGGCTCGCCAATTGGCCCAACAATATCAAGTCGCCGTCGGCAATCCAATCGATGTCGAACCGGTCTCCGAGCGTACGCATTTGGTCCGGGAGTTGCTAAGCCGGCCTGCACCGTCATTGCCGTCTGATCACGTATTGATTCCTCTGGACGAGTTTCTTGGCAAATCCGAGCTTGTGGTGGGTCAGTCCTATCAATTCAGCTCCGACGCTCCGATCATTCGCCAACCAAAGTGCTATGTGACCGCCCAGTACACGGACGGCACATTGACCACTTCCTCATATGGATTGGACGGGACATTCACCATCGGCGCTGGAAGACACTGGAACGGTCTGGAAATCAGGGAGACTACCAGCCCGGAGGCTAGGAGCATTTACCTCAAAGGGGTACCGACCACGCCGGGCCGTGTTCGCGTCGAAGTCACGAGCAATTGCACCGACGACACATATCGTCGACCTCCGGTGGCCCTCGGATACATCGAAGTCATCGTCGTTGATCCGGAATGAGAAGAGGGAGGCGCAGTACCCCGACCTTGCATTCGTTAACCTGACTTCTAAACCTTCTCGCACTCGGAGCCAGATCATGCCCGACACAATCGAAGTCCTCAGCCCACTGGCCCACGTCGCCGTCCACGAAGCCACGCCAGCCCCCCGCCCCCGCTCCCTCGACGGCCTCCGACCCGGCATCCTCGAGAACCGCAAGGCTAACGCCCGACTCCTCATGGAAACCATGGTTGAGCGCCTCGGAGAACGCTTCGACCTCGGCAACACCGTCGTCGGCAGCAAGCCCGTCGGCGGACCTCCATCCGACTCCACCATCGACGCCCTCCGCAACGGCGCCGACTTCCTCCTCATCGGAAGCTGCGATTGAGGCAGCTGCACGACGTGGAGTGTCCACGCCTCAGTCCTCTTCGAAGAATTGGGCATCCCGACCGTCACCGTCGGAACCTCAGCCTTCACCGACCTGCTCCAGCTCGAAGCCGAGCAGCGCGGACTACCCGAGCTCGACCGACTGATTGTGCCGCACCCCCTCGGCGGTCTCAGGCCAGAGCGCGTGCGCGCGCGCATCGATGACGACGTGCTCAACCGTTTGGAAGCCGCCCTGCTCGGTCAGGCGGCAAGCTCGTGACGGCAGCGCCCACATCACGCGGTCGCGAGGCCGATCGGTTCTCGCTGCCATCCGATCCCTTCGACTTCTCCCAGGAGTGCATCCGCCGAGGCTGGTCCGACGGCCTCCCCCTGATTCCACCAACGACCGACCGCGTCGACGCAATGGTCGAGTCATCAGGCCGCAACCCGCTAGAAGTGCTGGGAGTCCTCGCGCCGCGTCAGGGTGAAGCGACCGTGCAGGCCGTCGCCATCAACGCAGTCATGGCCGGATGCCGCCCGCACCAGTTCCCCGTCGTCCTGGCAGCCGTCGAGGCAATCTCACAGCCACCGTTCAACCTCGACGGCATCAACGCCACGACCCATCCCTGCGCCGTGTTCATCCTTGCCTCCGGCCCGGCAGCCCGATCAGCGGGAATCCACGGAGGTTCAGGCTGCTTCGGCCCAACCTTCCCCTCCAACGCGACCATCGGACGAGCCGTCCGGCTAGTGCAACTCAACGTCGCCGGCGCGACCCCCGGACGAGGCGATCGCGCCACCCAGGGCACGCCGGCCAAGTTTGCCTTCTGCGCCACCGAGCGTGAGGACGCCTCACCCTGGCCGCCCTTCCAGACCACCCGCAGCCTCAACGCCGAGGACAGTTGCGTCACGACCTGGGCCTGCGAGGGCCCGCACAATATCCAGGACCACGGCAGCAACACCGCCGCCGGCATCCTCCAGACCGTCGCCGGCGCAATGGGCCAGGCCGGCTCCAACAACATCCTCGGCAAGGGCGAGCCGGTGCTCGCCTTCGGACCAGAGCACGCGGAGACCGTCGCCTCCGAGGGCTGGACCCGCGAGGCCGTCCAGGAATACCTCTGGGAGAACGCCCGCTATCCGGCGAGCAAACTCAGCGAAGAGTTCCTCGAGTCGGTCAACATCCGCATGGCCGGCGGAATCTTGCCGACCCACACTTCAGACGAATGGCTGCCAATCACCGACAAGCCCGACGAGATTCACATCATCGTCGCCGGTGGCCCGGGCAAGCACTCCTGCTGGATGCCGACCTTCGGCGGAATGACCCGTCCCGTAACGGTGAGGCTCTGACGGCTAGGCCGACAACGCAAATCCAGCCGTCCGCTCACCCGCATTAAACTCGGCCAGCTTGCCGAACAGGTCGCGGAAGATCGGGTCTCTGCGGACATAATGAGCCTCAGAGAACGCCGCCAGCGGAGCGTCGTCGGGCTGAGGAACCCAGCGCATGTCCTCGGACAGCGTCGGTCGTTGGACACTCCGCTTGGGCGCCCAGTCCTCGTCGATCAGATACCCGGTCGCCGAGAGATCCCAGATCTCCTTAGTACGTCCCGGATATTGCTCGTTGTGATCCCTGAAGATGTCGGACAGATACTCGCCAATTGCCCCATGCGGCCGCACATAGGCGTCCAACTCCGCCGTGCTGGTCAACAAATGTGAAGCAGCCCCGTAGCAAGGAATGTGGACGAGCGGCGCCCCGCTCTCGAAGACCATCCGAGCAGCCACGGGATCCTGGTAGAGATTGAACTCGCGGGCGTCCGCAGAATGTTGCGCCTGTCCGCCCAGCCAGACGACGCAGATGCGGCCGGCAATTTCAGGAGCCTCGTTCAGTGCCGAGGCAACGTTCGTCAGCGCACCGATCGCCGCAACCCACAGCCGCCCCTCGCGCGGCTCCAACGCAAGGCGGATTAGGTCATCGGACGCAGCATTCTGGACCGTCGGCTGGTCATCGGAAAGGAATGCATCAGCCCCCCGATGCACTCGACTCCGATCCGCCACACCAAGCCGGTCAAGCAGGCGATGAATCTCCGCTTCCGACTCCGCCACGCCCTCCGCAGGAGAACGTCCCTCACGAGAAAACAGCGTGGCGTAGATCGCTTCCAGTTGAAGCCGATCCTGTGAGAGCAGAGCATGGACAACGGCAAACTGATCGTCAATCTCATTCGCCGTGTCGGTGTCGAGAACCATGGGCACCCGATCGGGTGGCGCGGGAGGCGTCAGGACATCGTGCTGCATCGCCTCAGCCTAGGCCCCGTCTGCATTCCCCTGTACGTCCCCCTCATGACCCATGCCCCACCACGCCTCTCAATTTGGTAAACTATGAACATAAGAGCGCTACCGGTAAAGTACTCATTTCCGTTGCCGCTGCCCGCAATCTGCCAGCCCAGGAACGGTGTAGACCCACAAGAACAACCAGGAAAAGCGGTCGACATAAGTGCCGAAAACCCGAACAAACCCGAACAAAACCGATCAAACACGAACGGATTTCCCCGGAACAGCGGAGAGAAACCTGAAAAAACCTGAAAAACCTGAAACCCGATCATCAGTGATTTACTGGAGATCGTGCCCAAAAGGCCCCGAAAAAAAGATCTCTGAACACCGCGCGACCGCCCAAAATCGGCCAGTACTGCGAGTGAAGCCGTAGGCTGCGGGAGGCTGAACGACTTCCAAAGAGAGGATTAGACGATGAAGTATGGCGTGTTCATCTTCGCAACCGACCTGGCAATGGACCCGGTCTCGCTAGCGGTGGCAGCCGAGGAACGAGGCTTCGAGTCTCTGTTCGTACCCGAGCATGTGCACATGCCGGTCGACCGCGAGACCAAGTTCCCACGTTCCGAAGACGGTTCCCTACCGGACGAGTACCGCCGGATTCACGACCCATTCGTCGCCCTGGCCGCCGCGGCAGGCGCGACTTCCGAAATCCGGCTGGGCACCGGCATCTGCCTCGTGACCGAGCATGAGCCAATTGCACTGGCCAAGCAGATCGCGTCGTTGGACATGATCTCGGGCGGACGCTTCGAGTTCGGCATCGGCGCTGGCTGGCTGGCCGAAGAGATGGAACCGCTGGGCGTGCGCTTCGCCGATCGCTGGAAGGTGACAGAGCAGCGAATCGCGGCGATGAAGGAGATGTGGACGCAGGACGAGGCCGAGTATCACTCGGAGTTCGTCGACATTCCCAAGACCTACGTGATTCCCAAGCCGACCCAGAATCCATACCCGCCGATCCTGATCGGCGCCGGCAGCAAGTGGGCCCGACAACGAATCGTCGACTGGGCCGACGGCTGGCTGCCAAACATCACCGCCCCCGGCTTCGTCGAGCGCGGCATCCAGGACATCCAGTCGCGCGCAGCAGAAGCAGGCCGAGACTTCGACGAGATCTCAATCAACGTCTTCGGAGCAGTCGAGGACGGCCTCGCCGAGTACGAGCGAATGGGCGTCGACCGCTGCATCTTCCGCCTCCCGGACAAGGGCGCCGACGTGGTCGTGCCAGAGCTGGATCGTCTGGCAAAACTGATTGCGTAACGATTCTGAGAGCTCCCCCTCTGGAGGAGCTGTCGCGAAGCGACTGAGGGGGCCCGCCGGTGCACCTCCCCCAACGGGGGAGGTCGCTCCTACTTGTACCGCATGCCGCGCTGGTCGCGGGAGCGTTCGCCCTTGAACTCGTAGACCGGGACTCCGTACCCGCACGATGTCTGCGTGCAGTCAACGCTAATCTCAATGACCTGCCGCTCAGCGGTAGGAATGTCGACGGCTCTGAGCTCTTCAGCCTGCTCGGCGAGCACAGACTCCCCCAGCGGCATGGCCTTGGCTCGGCCATAGAGCCGGACGATCGCCGCGTCCTCGTCGAAGGACGTCACCATCACCGTGATCGGCCCGCCGGCGGCGGTGTGCCGCGCCGTCTCATTGCCGCTGCCTCGATAGTCGAAGTAGGCGATGGTGTGCTCGTCGATGACCTGCAGGTCGGCCGCGCCCTTCGGCGACAGGTTGACCGGACCCTCGCCGTTGGGCCCCGCCCCAAATGCCGGGTCGGCAGACGCGACGAAGAAGACCTTGGCATTGCGGATCAGGTCGGCCTGCTCGTCGGTGATGTGGTCGATCATCGGCATCGTGGCTATCGCTTTCGGTTGCGTCGTTCCTGACGAGTCTGGCTGGTCTTGCGGTACGTGCGACCCAGGAACCGGGCCGCACCCCTGAACGTCGACTCCGCCTCTTTCGAGGCCTGCTTCATCATCTGTTGAGTGTTTGGCTGCTTCGGAGTCATGGCGGCGATCAGCTCGTTAAAGTGCTGCTGGTCAGACTCTGCGAGCTGTGTGAACCAGTGCGTCATGGCGCTCGGCCCCGCAGTCTGCAGCTCGAGGAAGACTCCGGTCAGCGCGTTGACGGTCTCATCCTTCCCACTCAGACGCGGCCAGAGCTGCTCATAGGCATCCGGCTGCGAGTGCTTGAACGGCCCGGCAAGCCAGATCAAGAAGCGGCGGCGATCCTCGTCGCGAGTTGACGGCGTGGTCAGTCGCTGGGCGATCTGTGAGGCGACCTGCGGCGCCGCCGACCCGGCGATCACCTTGGCGGCCTGTCGGATCAGGAAGTGGGACATGGCGTCACGATAACGAAGCGCGACTCACAACCGCGCATTCCACGAAGTCCAGGTCGCACGGGTCAGCTTGCGAATGTTCCCGTGCTGAAGCGAGGCGGTGACAATGTCCCAGTTGCCCCCGTCGTGGAGCTGGTAGGCAATCGTGTCAATCTCAATAGGATGCGGCGACGGAGCACCAGCCGGCGAAGGCAGGTAGGAGATGTCCGTCATCGTTTTGTCCTGGTGCATGATCATGAGTTGAGCGTTGCGGATGAAGACGATGTCGCCGTCGAACTGGATGCAGGGCGACTCGTCGAAGGGATCCTGAGTTCGCTGCGTGAGTCCGCCGCTCTCCACGTCCAGCTCCCAGATCCCGCGCCGGGTGAACACGATGGTTTCACCGTCCGCCGACCAGTGGGGCTGTTCCGCGTCACGCAGCACGAGCTGTTCGCTGCCATCTGCTTCCCGGATGTGCAGATCGTGGTCGCGCACGAATGCGAGGTCATTGGTCGGCGACCAGGTGGGTTGGCTGGCATTCGGAACGAGTACTGAGCGCTCAGAGCCATCGGGTGAGACCGCCTCAATCTGGTGATTGCGCTCCACCGCAATCCACTGACCGTCCGACGACCAGGTCGGGTGGTCCGCGGTAGCGCCCCTGGTCAGACGTGTTGCCTCGCCTCCAGTTGCAGGCATGGTGTACAGGTCCCAGCCCTCTGCGCGGTTGCTCAGAAAGGCAATCGACTCCCCGTCGGGCGACCAGGTAGGTGACATGCCGTTTTCGGCGGAAATCAGTTCCATGTGCGATACCGTACTTCCCGTGGCCGCTACCAGACACTTCACGGTGACAACATTCGTGTCAATGAACGGTGCGACCCTGTTGCACTGGCATCGTAAAGTTGGCCTGTGGCTCCCGCCGGGCGGCCACATCGAGCCAAATGAAGACCCGATCCAGGCGGCCTGCCGCGAGGCGCTCGAGGAGACGGAGATCGTGGTAGAAATCGTCCCGACGACGACGTCATTTCCCTACGACGACCCGCCGCAACTCTCACCGCCGGTGACGATCATGGTCGAGCCGATCCGTTCGTTCGGCGGTGAAGACGCGCATCACCACATCGACATGATTTACTTCTCCCGCCCAACCAACCGGCAACGGCCTGCTCCGCCGAGCGAATCCTGGCGATGGGTGAGTCGCCAACAACTCGAGGATGATGCGCCGATGACGCTCGAGGGCGTCTCGGCGCAGATCTCCGAAGACGTCAGGGTGCTTGGGATAGCGGCGATTGATCACATTGCACAATTCGAGGAGACACCAGCGTGATTTCTGCGCAGATGATTCGCGAGGAAGCCGACGCAATACGGCGGTCGCTGGAGCGCCGGCATGCCGAGGCTCCACTGGATGAGGCGATCGAGGTCGATGAACAACGTCGCAAGGTGCTGGTCGAGTTGGAAGATCTTCGGGCGGAGCGAAACACGGCCGGACGCGCAATTGGCAACGCAAAGGACAACGAGGAGCGACAGCAACTGATCGCGGCCCAACGCGAGTCCGCATCTCGAATCGATGAGTTGGAAGAGCAACTGCGCACAGTTGAATCCTCGATGAATGTCCTCCTGGCAGAGATTCCCAATCTGGTTGGCGATCAGACCCCCGACGGCGAGGACGAGGAATCCAACGTCGTCGTCCGCGAGTGGGGAACGCGGCGTGCATTCGACTTCGAACCGAAACCGCATTGGGAGATCGGCGAACAGTTGGGAATCATCGACATCGAGCGAGCCGCCGCAATGTCTGGCTCGCGAATGTACGCCCTGCGCGGCGCCGGAGCTCGATTGCAGCGCGCACTAATCGGCTGGTTCCTCGACTCTCACGGCGCGACCGGCTACGAGGAGTGCTACGTCCCGGCGATGGTCCGCGAGGACGCAATGCGGGCCTCTGGTCAGTTACCCAAGTTCCGCGACAATCTCTATCG
This sequence comes from Dehalococcoidia bacterium, assembly GCA_964291525.2. Taxonomy (GTDB): domain Bacteria; phylum Chloroflexota; class Dehalococcoidia; order Bin125; family Bin125; genus Bin125. The sequence continues at coordinate 565,343 of OZ219765.1, forward strand.
CGATGAGGAAGAGGACTACTACTTCGTCCCAACAGCCGAGGTGCCCCTGACCAACATGCACGCAGACGAGATCCTCGCCGAGGAACAACTGCCGATTCGATACGCGGCGCATACGCCATGCTTCAGACGCGAGAAGACCAGCGCCGGACGCGATGTCCGTGGGATCAAGCGGGTGCATCAGTTCGAGAAAGTCGAGATGTATCAGTTCACGACGCCTGAGGCATCGGCGTCAGCGCTGGACGAGATGCTCGCCTCAGCGGAGTCGCTGTTGCAGGGCCTTGAGCTGGAGTATCGCGTCCTGCAGATCTGCAGCGGCGACATCGGTTTCAACGCGTCGGTGAGCTACGACCTCGAAATCTGGGCACCAGGTGCTCAAGAATGGCTGGAAGTATCCAGCGTCTCGAACTGCACTGACTTCCAGGCTCGGCGAGCGAACATCCGCTACCGGCCTTCGGAGAAGAAGGGCACGCGGTTCGTCCACACGCTGAACGGATCCGGCTTGGCCCTCCCTCGGACGATCGCCGCCTTGCTCGAAAACGGCCAGCAAGAAGACGGCACAATCATCCTGCCGGAGGTCCTGGCGTCGCGGATGGGTTCGCGTGTCATCGCTTGACCCCTATCGTGAGGCCAATCGGGCTCGCTGGGACGAGTCGGTCGCGATTCACGCCGCCTCGGACTTCTACGGCGTTGATCGATTCCTGGCCGGTGAGTCTACGCTGCTGCAGCTCGATCGCGACGAGGTCGGCGACGTCGCGGGAAAGTCGCTGCTCCATTTGCAGTGTCACTTCGGGCTCGACACGCTGTCCTGGGCTCGGATGGGCGCCGACGTAGTCGGCGTGGATTTCGCGCCATCGGCGGTAAAGACCGCACAGGAAATCGCGAAACGCGCCGGTCTGGCAGCAGAGTTTGTCGAGTCGGAGTTGTATGAGTCCCCTCAGGCCCTGGCTGATCGAATTGGATCCTTCGACATCGTCTACGTGAACCTTGGTGCGATCTGTTGGTTACCGGACATCGCAGGCTGGGCGCAGGTCTGTGCCGGATTCCTGCGCGACGGCGGCACGCTCTATGTGCGCGACGTCCATCCGGTTACGCAAACGCTGGACGATGAATCCGCCCCTGGAGAGTTGAGACTGCTCTACCCATACTTCGAGACGACGCAGCCGCACCATTGGGTCGGGGGCGAAGATTACGCCGACGATTCAGCGTCGCTGGAACACCACGATTCCTACGAGTGGAATCACAGCCTCGGCGAAATCGTGACGGCGGTGATTGACGCCGGTTTGCAAGTCGAGTTCCTGCACGAGCAGGACTGGACCGTGTACAGAGCGCTGCCCTGGCTCGTCGAAACCGAGCGCGGAATCTGGCGACCTCCCAAGCGCGATGGCGAATCTGATCGTCGACTGCCCTTGATGTTCTCGCTGTCGGCGAAGAAGGGCGCTACTCGACACTCCCCATCGGCTCCTCCTTCCAGGTAAAGAAGGGGGATTATATCGGATAGTGCCCAGCGTATCAGGTTAGAGCTAGCTCTTTGAGGCGCACCTTGAGGTAGGCCATATCCCGATCACCTTTGACTGAGTTGCAGTGACCACAGAGCAATTGCAGGTTATCGATGTGGTCAGTTCCCCCTTTGGCCTGGGGGATGATGTGATCAACATGGAAGTGGCGGAATTCGAACGCGGTCACACAGCCGTTACAGCGGCCTTCCTGCTGGCCAAACAGCACGTGCTTGTTCTGCCGGTAGTTGCGCGGCGTCTCGATATCGTCGCGCCGGGGAATGTCTGTGCGATTTTTGACGAGGCGGTTGTGAAACAGATCGCCCATCGTGCGCTGGAGCCGCAGATTGACCAGCTCAGCGGCCTTCGGGGAGATGTCGATTCCGACCCACTCGCGGCCTAGATTCTCAGCGGCGACGCAAGCAGTCGCACACCCACAGAACGGATCGAGCACCATGTCGCCGGGATTTGATGACGCCTCGATAATCCGATTTAGCAGCTTGAGCGGCTTCTGCGTCGGGTAGCCAACACGCTCGTGAGCTCCTGACTGCAAGGACTGGATATCATCCCAGATTGTGTCAACTGCCGCGCCTCTTGTTTCGTCGAGATACCGCTTATAGGCGGGTACGCCCCCAGGTTTCGTTTGAACAACCCGGCCAGCTTCGAATTCCCGCTGCATCCGTTCCTTAGTCCACCGCCAGACACGGCTAACCCCGAGGAACTCGTAAGTCAGATTCGGCCGATCACGGTTTGGATTGACAAGGTTGTCGAGGCGGAAGCGGCGCCCCGTTCCTTCCTCGATGTGGCGATAGGAGCGGCGCACATATTCCTTGCTCAAGGGCCGATAGAGAGTGCGCCAAGTGGGCGCGCTGCCCTTTGAGTAGTAGAGCAAGATGTCCGCGTTGTTGGGAAACCCTGTAGTTGCCAGACCCTTTGCCTGAGATCGTCGCCAGGTAACTTCACTCCGAAAGTTCTGATGCCCAAAGATCGCGTCCATGAGCAACTTGAGGTAGGCCCCCGCCGTGGGGTCGCAGTGCAGGTAGATCGAACCGTCCGTCTTGAGCACCCGGCGCAACTCGATTAGTCGCACCGCCATCATCGTCAGATAGGACTGCATCCCCCGCGAGTGCGTCCGGCCAGCAGTGTCGAGCAAGTAGGCGATCGCAGGCTGCTCGTCGGCAATCACTCCCATCCACGCGACATCCAAATCAGAGAGCGTCCACGTATCTTTGAAGGCCGCGCCTGCTGCTTCACTGCCTACAGGAGCGGCGTAATCGCGATTCGAGTTGAACGGCGGATCGGCGTAGATGAGGTCTGCCGACTCCGAATTCATCCCGCGCAGGATGTCGAGATTATCCCCGGTCCATAGCGTCCGACTTGCGAAGTTTCGGGCAGTCATGGTAGAATAGTGCCCAGAGAGAGAGAGAGAGAGACGATGGTCACCGCTCACGCTCCCGGGCAGTCCTACCGAGCTGGCATCAGCCTGATCGAGCTGTTCCAACAGTTCCCCGACGATGCGACCGCCGAGGCGTTCTTCGTCGCCGAGCGTTGGCCTGACGGTCCTGAGTGCCCATACTGCGAGTCCGACAACGTGCAGAGCGGCGCAAAGCACAAGACCATGCCGTTCCGCTGCCGTGCCTGCCGCAAGCGCTTCTCGGTCAAGACCGGAACGGTCATGGAAGCTTCGAACATCGGCTACCAGAAGTGGGCATTGGCCGCGTTCCTGCTGACCACATCTCTCAAGGGCGTCTCTTCGATGAAACTGCATCGCGATCTCAGCGTCTCGCAGAAGACCGCTTGGTTCATGGCGCACCGCATCCGGCAAGCCTGGCTGAATGAGCAGGAACCGTTCGAAGGGCCCGTCGAGGCCGACGAGACGTTCGTTGGCGGTCGTGAGAAGAACAAGCACTCTGACAAGAAGCTCAAGTCTGGCCGGGGCACAGTCGGCAAGACAGCGGTCGTTGGAGTCAAAGACCGTGAGACTGGCAAGGTCGCCGCGCAGGTCGTCTCGGGCACGGATGCCGCATCGCTGGTGCCGTTCGTGACCGACCACACCGAGACGGATGCGCTGGTCTACACCGACGAGCACAAGGGCTACGTCCCGTTGCCGCGTCGCAGGGAGACCGTTGCTCACGGTGTGGGCGAGTACGTCAACGGGCAAGCCCACACGAACGGGATCGAGTCGTTCTGGTCGATGCTCAAGCGTGGATATCACGGGACCTACCATCAGATGTCGAGCAAACACCTAGACCGCTATGTGACCGAGTTCGCCGGACGCCACAATCAGCGACCGCTCGACACCGTCGATCAACTGCGGGACGTGGTTCGCGGCATGGCCGGCAAGCGCCTGCGCTACGTCGACTTGATCTCCTGAAGGATTTCGGCAAGAGCGCCTTCGATGCGCTCCTGTCCTGATTCAAGAGCAGACAGCCGCAACTCGATAGCGCTCAGTCTCGGCTCAAGAACCGACCCGGCAAGAACGACCGCGGTGAGGATTGGAGGCTTCTGATCGTCAGGAAGCTCAAGGAGCAGGCGATCGAATGGCGAGCCAATGTTCTCGGCCACCATGTCAGCCCTCCGCCTGTCGCTTCGCTGGCTTCTCGCCCTTGTTCTTGAGCATCGCCTGGATCACGGCCTTGGTCGGCGCGTCGATTCGCAGGTCCTTGGGCTGAGCAGGCATGTTTGGCTCTCTCTCAATTGGACTTGGCATACGGTGATTTATACGTAGCAGCCTACGTATGCCGATGGGAGTCGTCAATCACTCACGTGGGCACTATCCGATATAATCCCCTAAAGAAGGGACCGCCGACTTTCACGTGTACCGGCTCAGTGAAGGTGGGATGGGTGGCCAGAGTGAGCTGGTGTCGGGCGCGGCCTCCGTTGGCGAGCTTGGCACGCACGTCGTCCGGGCCCCTCCAGGAGTCCTGACGGGCCCGAGTGGCGCGCCAATGGTCATGGTCGGTGTACTGAGTGAGTAGCACGACCATGTCGCAGGGCTCGGTCACTTCATCGTTGGGATGGGGCTCCTCGGCGCGGAACATGCCGAGAATTCGGGCGCCGGCAGCTTCGATCGGTGGCCAGATCTCTTCTCGGCTGAGTCGTTCGAACTCGTCGAACGAGCCCTTCTGGATCCAGAATCGACGCATGACGACAAGCATGGGCGGCCTCCTGTTCAGCGCGTAGCATTATGGCGCACTCGGCAAGGAGGACACGTGAGCATCTTGCGGCGCACACTCCGGCGATTCGCTCGGAGAGGTCCAGATCCTGAGGCGACGGATGCCGTCATCGACATGCTGGCCAAGCGCAACGTCAGCGGCCAGCCAGCGGCGGATGCGCAGGAAATCGTGCGCGAGCTGTCATTTCCCAGGGGCACTCGGGCGTTGGCCGTGATCTTGTTAGAAACCGAACAGGCACCGCTCCAGCACGTGATCGCTTCGCGGATCGGCGGCGATGCCGCGGGACATGCCGGACGCATCACAGTGACGGGCATTCACGTCACGCTGGATCGGCAAGCGCTATCCGATGACTGGCCAGCTCGTTGGGCGACGGCGATTCACGCGCAGCCCGACACTGCTCGAGAAGGTATCGGTGACGCGCGCGATTTCGTCTGGCGTCCGCTGGATGCGACCGGCGCCGGTGCCACCGAGGTTGTGGAGCTGCTAACGCAGAACGACCGAGTGGCGCGCTGGGTCAACAGTGCGCTGCGAGAGCCGGGGATCATGCAGGTGCAGGTAGTGCCGTCAGCCTCGATGGTGCGGGTGGCGGCGCATCGGACAGGGGACGGGTTGCCGTATCCGACGACGGTGGACGCGGTGCTGACGGTGGCGCGGGCGATTGCGGGTTCAGAGTAAGGCTTGAGCAGACAAAGGTGTTGGCGGAGGGGGAGGGATTCGAACCCCCGAGACGCTTGCACGCCTAACGGTTTTCAAGACCGCCGCCTTCGTCCACTCGGCCACCCCTCCGTCACGGCCAGCGTACAGGCCAATGCAACGAGCGAACTGGTTCCTTAGGAAGCGTGAGCAAGAACGAGACTGAGGCGGCCATAAGGGCCGCCCCAGTTCGTTTAACAGTCGCCTGACGAGCTAGAAGCTCGTCAGGACCGTGCGGGCGACCTCTCCGGCCTTCATCGCTCGGAAGGCTTCGTTGATGTCCTCGAGCGGCGCGGTGACAGTGACCATCTCGTCGAGCATCAGGCGGCCCTGGCGGTAGTACTCGACCAGGTTGGGCATGTCGGTTCGGAAGCGGTTGCTGCCCATGCTTGAGCCCTGGAGCACTTTCTCCGAGAGGAGCTCGTGCGCCGGAATCTCAAGCGTCTGGCCCAGCGGCACCATGCCGATGATGGTGGCGACGCCGCCGCGCTTGATCGCTGCGAAGCACTGCTCCGCGACGGTCTTCAGGCCGATCGCTTCGAATGAGAAGTCGACACCCTCGCCGTCGGTCATGTCCTGGATCTGGGCGACCGGGTCGCCGCTGGAAGCGTCGACAGAGTGGGTTGCACCGAGTTCGCGGGCCAGCGCGAGCTTGTGCTCATGCAAGTCGACGGCGATGATCTGCTTGGCTCCGGCGATCCGTGCGCCCTGGATCGCGGAAAGTCCAACGCCGCCGGCGCCGAAAACGGCGACCGTGCTGCCGTGATGCACCTTGGCGGTGTTGAGAGCGGCACCGGCGCCAGTCATCACGCCGCAGCCAATCAACGCTGCCTGTTCGAGCGGCATCTCGTCGTCGACGTAGACGAGCGCGTTCTCGTGAACCAGGGTGTATTCGGCGTAAGTCGAGAGGTTGGCGAACTGGGCAACAGGATTGCCGTTCCAGGACAGGCGCGGGTCCTCGTCGGGTCGACGCTGTGTTTCTGGGCTGCGGCAGAGGTTGGGTCGGCCGCTGAGGCAGTAGGAGCAGTTTCCGCAGAAGACGGAGAGGCACATGATGACGTGGTCACCGGCCTTGAACTGCTGGACGAGTTCGCCAACCTCTTCCACGATGCCGGCAGCCTCGTGCCCAAGGATGCCGGGTGCCTGGAAGGGGTAGAGCCCTTCGACAAAGTGAAGGTCGGAGTGGCAGACACCCGACGCACCCGTCTTGACGAGCACCTCGCGCGGGCCTGGCTTGGAGACGTCAACGTCTTCGATGGTCAAATCCTGGTTTGGGCCGTGGAATACAGCGGCTTTCATGGCGACATCCTTTCTGGGCACGGCGCAGGACAAGTGGCGTGGGCGCGCCGTTGCGATGCGCAGTCTAGTGCTTCGAGGACGGGCGTTGGAAAGTGGTACCGGGAGAGGGGCTCGAACCCACACGGCCAAAAGGCCAGCGGATTTTAAGTCCGCCGCGTCTGCCAATTCCGCCATCCCGGCGCGGATTGACGTGCCTAAACACTCAGGCACGTGTTTCGACGATATCGAAGATTCAGCGCTCCGTCGTGAGGCTGATTGAATGGCCATTTGTTGCGAAGCTGATGTCCCCACGAACCGAAGTCAGAAGAGACGTTGCTCCAACACTCGAGAGGGAGGCAAGCACTTCATCGTGCGGGTGTCCGTGCGGATTGCCAACGCCCGCGCTAAGAATTGCGAAGGTAGGTCTGACTGACTCCAAGAACAGCATCGAGGAAGAGAACCTGCTGCCCTGGTGTGCCACTTTGAGCACGTCGGCCCGAAGCTCGCAACGTTGCGACGATGCTGCACAAGGATTGCGGACGAGGTCAAGCTCCTGCTCGACGTTGATATCCCCCGTGAACAAGAAGGCGGCCTTACCGTAGCGGGCACGAAGCACGATTGACGTGGAGTTGGGGTCAGTCTGATAGTCCTCCGGAAGACCATGGATTGGCGGCCAGAGAATGTCGAGTGTGAGATCGGTGTGACCCTTGAAGACGATTTGCTGTCCCGGCCGTGCCTGGATCGACGGGACTCCACGGCGCTCGAGGAGATCGAGCAGTCTCTGGCCAAAGGATGTCGAGTTGGTGTACGCACTGAGTAACACCTGCTCCACGTCATAGTGGTCGAGGATGGCCCAGAGCGCTTCGCCATGATCTGACTGAGGATGAGTGATGACGGCAAGGTCGATCTGGCGCGCACCATCGGGCATGTGAGTCCGCAGCGCGGCCAGTAAAGCGTCCGAACGCTCGCCCGTGTCGATCAAGATCGTCTGGTCGTCGGGTGTGATCAGCAGCGCTGAGTCGCCCTGTCCTACATCAATAAAGTGGACTTTCAGTTGGTCCGGTGGCGCGCTACAGGCCGACAGCCAGAGGGCCGAAGCGACTGCTGTGGCCACACCGCTGACCAGTGCCGGAGAGAGGTGCGAACGAAGGTCCGGAACGACCTCAAGTCCAACACGTCGCAGTGGTTCTCCCATTCGCCCAGTGTTCGCGGTGGGTACGGTTCGATTCCAGCGACTGATTCGTTCACGATGTGGTCGGAAAGACGCGGCAAGGATGGCTCCATAGACCACCACAAGGTGAAGATGTCCGAATCCATAAGTCGAAGCACCGGCGCCGGGCAATCGTGCTCCCTCCTCGGCAACAAGTACAAGCCAACGCAGCGGTAGCCAGGCCAATCCCCAACTCAGCGTCGTGGCCAAAGAGCTGGAGAGCAGGCCGATGACCGCGGTCGCTGCCGAGCCAAGCAACGTCCAGGTGAATAGCGGCGTGACGAGCAAGTTGGCTGGAATCCCGATCAACGCCGCTCGCTCGAAATGCAAGACGATCAGCGGCATCGTGGCCAGTGTTGCGACGAGAGTGACCAGCGCTACGTCTCGCAACGACCCAACAATGCCGCCTTGCCCACTGAGGAAATCTTGCGAAAGCGATGGCATCAGGATGATGATCCCGAGTGTTCCGGCGAGCGTGAGCTGGAACGAAAGGTCGAGCAGGATGTGCGGCTCGATTGCCACCATCAGCGCCACAGTGGCAGCGATTGCGTAAAGCGCGGACGAACCGCGGCCCAGCATGTGAGCGGCAGCGAAGACGATCGCCATCCACATCGCGCGCTGGACCGGTGGGTCCGGACCGATCAGGGTCCCATAAGAGAGCGCTGCCAGGATCGCCAGTGCGGCGGCGGGTCGTCGCCCGAGCAGCCAGGCTGATGCCGCCATCACGATCGTCGTGAGCAGGGTCAGATTACTTCCGGAGATGACGATCAAATGGGAGAGCGAGGTGTCGTTGAGGTCAGAGCGCAGTTCCGGATCGATAGCGTCGCGTCGGCCCGTGATCATGCCTTGAGCCACGCCGGAGAGTGGCGGCGGCAAGGCGATGCGCAGGCTTTGATTGAGCGCTTGGCGAGCGTCGGCGGCGAGCGATCGCCACCAGGCGAGATTGGATTGACCGACCAATTCGAGGCTGCCGGGACGGACCAGCGCGCTGGCCGCAATGCGGTGGTTCGCCAGCCATTGGAGGTATTCGTCCTCTGCCTGCAACGTCGGCGTCAGGACGGCCTGGACAGCGATGCGATCTCCGTAATCGATCTCGTTGACGTCCGGGATGTGCAGTTGGATCTGGTCGTCGAGCGCACGTTGCTCTGCACCGACCTGAATGGACTCGGCGTCAAGCAGCAGGCGCATACCTCCACCGCGGAGCTGCGGTTCGTCGGCCACTATGCCTTGCAGTCGGACGGTCTGTTCGCCTAGATCCGCCCAGGCGACGCTATAGGCTTGGAGCCTTGTTTCATCGGCACGCCAATAGCCGATCCCGATCAACGCGGGAGTCAACAGCAGCAGGGTCACGTTGATCCGAGGGTGGCTGGAGATCGCTTCAATACGAGCGGCGGATGAGACCGCGAACAAGGTCGTCAGAGCTGCCGCGACACCAATGATCCAAACATCAGCCTCTGTGAGCGCCAACGCCGCTCCGCTCGCGAAGGCCAGCGCCCAATGCAGTAGGGGCGGCTGGTACGGCACATTCCTGCCACGAAAAAGGCGGTTGAAGCGGTTACCTGGCCGGAACATAGACCGTTGCGTACTCGGCTAGCGCAAGGAGTTGTGTCGGACTGAGGATTCCCCGCTCGGCGAGGTCGGAGAGTGAGACGAACGGCTGCTGTTTACGGAGTTGGACGATCGCCTCTGCGCGGGAGGAGCCGATTCTAGGCAGCGTTTCTAACTCGGCCAGCGTCGCGGTGTTGAGGTCGATCAACACGTCACGGTTCGTCGTTGGCGCGGCCGCACCACGAATGATCGGAGCTGTGCTGGAACTGGCTTCCTGCTTGGCGACGACTGCCAATCCAGACATGGCGAGAACAAACGCAGCGACAGCAGGCCACCAGACCATAGAGCGGAGCGCTAATCGTTTGACTCGAGCTCTGGCACCACCGCTGTTTCCGACGGGTTGCCTTGGAGGTCGGATTTCAGTCCAAAACGGCACTGCAATCTCCTCGATCATGGCAACGTGGCGTGAACGCTAGAACATTAAACGAAATCGGGCAGGCAAGGTGAAATCGGTCATGGCTACAGTTGGAATTGAGAGGATGGAAAGCCATGACTCGCTCGGTCTTGACGGTGGGAGACCTTTCGGCGGATGAGATTAGTGAAGTGCTGGATCGTGCGCAGGATACGAAGCGTCAAGACCGTCGTGAGGGCACGCAGTTGACCGGGAAGACGGCCCTGTTGCTGTTCCAGAAGCCGTCCCTGCGGACGCGGGTCTCGTTTGAACTGGCCGTGATGAACCTGGGCGGCCGAGCGCTGTATCTGTCACCGCCTGAGGTTGGACTGGGTGAACGGGAGTCGCCGGAAGATGTCGGCGGCGTGGCTGGTCGCTACTGCGATCTGATCATCTGTCGGACGTTTGACCAGGGCAATCTGGATCGCCTGGCAGCCTCTTCGGGAGTGCCGATCGTCAATGCGCTGAGCGATTGGGAGCATCCTTGCCAGGCGCTGGCGGATGTGTTGACCATTCGCGAGCATGGCGGGACCTGCGGTCGGACCGTGGCGTACGTAGGCGACGGCAACAATGTGGTGCGGTCGTTGGCGATTGCGGCGGCGGGCGAAGGCATGCACGTGCGAGTCGCGTCGCCGTCAGGCTATGAACTCGATGCCGAGAGCATCGCTGAAGCCACAACAAGAGCAGAATCATCGGGTGGATCGATGATGGCAATGTCCGATCCTGTAGAGGCTGTCCACGGAGCGGACGTGGTCTACACGGACACCTGGACCTCGATGGGCCAGGAACTCGAAGCCAAGAAACGCCTGGAGGCGTTCACTGGGTATCAAGTTGATGCGAAGTTGGTCGGCAGCGCCTCGCCCGGAGCAAGCGTGATGCATTGTCTGCCAGCACATCGCGGAGAAGAAATCACTGACGACGTGCTCGATGGGCCGCAGTCGGTGGTGTTAGACCAGGCCGAGAATCGCCTCCACGCTCAGCAGGCGCTCTTGGCCTGGATGTTTGAGTAGCCGCCTGAGAGGGCACTTGTTCGCGTAGCATTGCCTGCGCGGGAGCGCCTGCCGGCGACGGATCAGAGAACTGAGGCGAATGTCGTGGGCGAGCTGATCAACGACATTGAGGTCACGTTCGGAGCCTTTACCTGGACGAATGCGCTGGAGATCACCGTGATCTCGGTGGTCTTTTATGCAGGACTCCGCCTGCTGCGAGGCACGACGGCAATGTCTGTGATTCGCGGCATGGTGCTGGTCGTACTAGCCATTCTGATCATCGGGCGACTGCTCGACTCGATCGTCTTGGACTGGATCGTCGAGAACGCGCTGGCGGTGCTGTTGATCGTTGTGCTGCTCGTGTTCCAACCTGAGTTTCGGCGGGCGTTCGAGCATGTGGGTCGGGCCGGAGGACTCAAACACTGGGGCAGCAGGCGGCAACCATATCGAGTATTGATTCCGATGATGGCTGCCGTCGTGCATCGCATGTCGCAGGAGCAAGTCGGCGGACTGTTCGTATTCGAGCGGGATACGGGTCTGGAAGAGTTGGCCGACTCGGGCGTCCGACTCGGTGCGGAACCAACACTAGAACTGCTGGAGAGCATTTTCTGGCCTGGGTCGCCGCTGCACGACGGCGCGGTGCTACTGCGTCCGTCTGAGATTGTGGCGGCAGCGGTAATCATTCCCACGCCAGCCGGAGAGGTCAGCGTCCCCCGCCCATCCAATGGTCGGCCCGGTGCACATCTCGGTACTCGACATCGGGCAGCGCTAACGGTCACCGAGGAGACTGATGCGGTAGGGGTAGTGGTGTCGGAGGAGTCTGGTGCAATCTCACTGGCGGCGGGCGGAGCATTGATGTCGCCTTTGACCGCAACAGAGCTCGAAGTGGAGTTAGCGAAACTGTTGCACTCGCGCCGCTGGGGTGACCGCCTGAGCGTGGGCCTGTTTGACCGTACGTCGGGCCGGCACGGCCGTGCGCCGTCAACCGCCGGCGGAGATGCGACGGGGCACTGAGTGCGACGCGCCGCGCAGGAAGCGACGTTGCTGATCACGGTGGTCGTACTCGCGATCATCGTCTGGTTCGTGATCGCCGATACCGAAAACCGCGAGATTGAAGCGCGGCTCGGATTCAGTCTCACAGTAGAAATCGAGGAACTCGGCTCAAACCTCGTCGTGGCAGGAGAACCGCTGCCCGTGACCTTGACTGTCATTGGCCGCGAGGACTCCGTCGAATCGGCGCGCCCTGAGCACTTCAAAGCGACCGTGTCGCTGCGCAATCGAGCGGCCGGACGTCACAGTCTGCCGGTCCGCGTCGAAGCCCTAGAGGGTGACGTCAGGGTCCGCGCCGTACAGCCAGAGACTGCGGTCGTCATCTTGCAAGAATCGGTAGAACGGGACGTGCCGGTCGTGGTGGAGCCATCGAATCTGCCGCCGCTGGGATTCCGGGTTGGCACGCCTGAGGTAGTGCCAGAGATGGCAACTGTTTCAGGCATTGCTTCCGAGGTTGAAGTCGTCGAGTCGGTCGTTGCCCGCATTGATCTGGGGGGAGTGAACGCAACCGTCGAGCGCGACGTCACGTTGGAGGCAAGGACTGCTGCCGGCGGCGCGGTCGCACAGGTCGTGGTTAGTCCACGATCGGCTCGGGTCCGGGTGCCGGTTGAACAGGAGCTGTTCCGACGCACTGCCTCGATCCACCCGAATGTGATTGGTATTCCGGCGGATGGCTATCGAGTACGAACAGTACGCGCGACGCCTGCCACAGTGGATGTCTTGGTCTCGGTCGACGAGTTGGACACAGAAGTTGAGGTACTGACCGAACCGGTGGATGTCGGCGGGCGCAGCAATGACTTGATGACCCGAGCCGAGTTGGTGTTTGCCGACGGTCCAGCGCCCGCTGGAGACTCGGAGATGTCGACGCGGGTGCTGGTCGTGATTGAGCCAATCATCACCTCGGTGACGCTGCCGATCGAGCTAGAACTCTTCGGGCTCAGGGAGGGCCTTGAGTTGGCTTTTGCGTCGCCGCTGACAGCTCGGGTGACACTTCGCGGTCCCGTGGCCCTAATCTCGGAATTGGAAGGGCCGTTGTCTCCCATCCAGATCAATCTGGGCGGCTACTCCGCGGGGCGTCATCGAATCGATTTCAGGTGGGTCCCTCCGACCGGACTTGAGCTCATGGAGTTGAGTCCCGACCAACTCATTGTGACGCTGACAACCATCCCGGAACCGCCTGAGCCTGAAGAAGAACCTACAGCTGAAGACGGCGATCCAGCCGAAAACGAAGCGCCGACGGAGGACGAAGACAGTGAGTGAAGAAGGCGCAGGAGAACTGCCGCAGGCCAACGTGCGAGCAATTCCGCGCAATGTGCTGCCGACCGTGGCCATTGTCGGTAGACCGAACGTGGGCAAGTCGACACTGTTCAATCGCCTGGTGCGGCGACGCCAGGCCATCGTTCGCGGAGAACCAGGTACTACCAGAGATCGAAACTACGCCACAACAGAATGGCGCGGTCAACACTTTTCGGTCATCGACACGGGAGGTCTGCTTGGAGAGCAGCTAACTGGTCCCTTTGCGGATTCCGTCGCCGAACAGGTCGAGCAGGCGCTCTCAGAATCCGACGCGATTGTTCTGGTCGTCGATGTGCAGTCAGGTCCGCTGCCGGCCGATGAGGATGTGGCGGCGCTCCTGAGAGAAGCGCCACAGCCGGTCACAGTCTGTGCGAACAAGGCCGACAACGACGTCATGGCGTCGGAAGCGACACGGTTTTATGGGCTCGGGCTTGGCGAGCCAGTTGCGATTTCAGCTCATCACGGCCGCTGGATCGACGATCTGTTGGACCGCGTGACATCCGAGCTAGCAGTCTCGGAACCGCAGGAAGTGGATGACGTTGCCTGCCGGCTCGCGATTGTCGGTCGGCCCAACGTAGGCAAGTCATCGCTGGTCAATGCCTTGCTGCGCGATGAACGGATGATCGTCTCGGAAGTTCCAGGAACCACCCGCGACGCGGTCGACACGCTGCTCAGCTTTGATGGCCAACGCGTCTCGCTGGTCGACACCGCAGGTATTCGACGCCGTGGCCGGGTTGCGCCGGGAATCGAACGCGCTTCGGTGCGCCGAGCGGGAGCGGCCGTCAGACGCGCCGATGTTTCCGCTGTTGTGATTGATGCGCACGAAGGCGTGACCTCCCAGGACCTCCACGTGCTCGGGATGGCAATGGATGACGGCGCCGGCATCGTCGTCGTGATGAATAAATCGGATCTGGTCGACGCTGAAGACGGCCTCAGGAATAGTCGAGAGCGTCAACTGGCGGGTCGGGCACGATTCGTCAACTGGGCGCCAATCGTTTGGGTCTCAGCGCTGACCGGCGATGCCGTGAACAATGTGGTCGCAGCTGCTCTGCACGTGGCCGAGGCTCGGCGCCAGCGAATCCCAACGCCTCGCCTGAACGCAATGCTTCGACAAGCACAGGTCGAGCGCCCCCCGGCCACCTATCGAGGCAAGCGGATTCGCTTCTACTACGGTGTGCAGACCGAGTTCGCCCCGCCGGCGTTCACTTTCTTCGTCAACTATCCAGACGCCGTGCATTTCTCATATGAACGATTCCTGATGGGTAGGATTCGGAAAACCTTCGGGTTCGAAGGTACGCCGCTACGCTGCGTTTTGCGCGGACGAGAACCATCGGATTCGGATGACGGGGGCAGTCGTCGTGGTTGAGGCCTGGATCGTCGGTGGCGTGATCGGCTACCTGCTCGGGTCGATTCCAACCGGACTGTGGATCGGCCAGTGGCGGGGCGGCGGCGACATTCGCGCCTCAGGCAGCGGACGGACCGGCGCGACGAATACCTTTCGTGCGCTGGGACTGCGCTGGTCGGCAACAGTGCTGGTCCTTGACGCGATCAAGGGCGCGTTACCGATTCTGATCGTGATGGTCGTTTGGGACAGCCCGACTGGAGAGGTCGTCGGAGGGCTCGCTGCGGTCATTGGACATCAATTCCCGCTGTATGCGGGATTCCGTGGCGGACGCGGCGCAGCCACTGCTCTAGGAGGGATGATCGCGCTCATGCCGATGGGCGCGCTGTTTGCATTAGGTGCTGCGATTCCGATCCTCCTTCGCATCAAGGTGATGTCGTTGGCAACACTGACCGGCGCGACATCTGCAGCAGTGGGCATCTCTTTGCTGGCGGTCTACGGCCAGGCGCCCGATGCTTACATTGCGTTCGCAGTTGGAACCTGGATATTGGTGGTTGTGGGACACAAGGACAACGTCGAGCGCATTGCAGCCGGCACCGAGCGTGTGTTGTCGATGGGTCGGTCGGCGTCATGAGGGTCATGGTGGTCGGAGCGACCTCATGGGGCTGCACGCTAGCGTCGTGCGCCGATCGCGCTGGCAATGATGCAGTTGTCCTCTGCCGTACCGAGGATGAAGCGGCCGAGCTCTCGGCTGCGAGAGAACATCGACGCTTGCTTCCAGGAGTGCCATTGCCGGATGGCCTGACCTTCGTTGCTGATCCGAGTGGAGCTCCGCCGGCCGTCGTCATCTGGGCCACGCCATCACAGCGTCTGAGGGACAACTTGCGCATCGTCCTGCCCAACCTGACTCCGGGCGACACCGTTCATGCGTCTGCGGCAAAGGGATTAGAGAAGGGCTCTCATCTCCGGATGACCGAAGTGTTGGAGCAAGAGTTGAATCTCGCTGGACGCGAGCCACGGGTTGGCTCGGTCTCTGGACCGAACATCGCTAGAGAAGTTGCGCGAGGGTTGCCGGCGACGACCGTCGTGGCGTCTGCCAACTCAGAGGATCGCGAACGATTGCAGCAGGCGCTCAATTCGTCGTCATTTCGGGTGTACACGAACGAAGATGTCATTGGGGTCGAACTTGGCGGGGCACTGAAGAATGTAATCGCAATTGCGGTTGGGACAGCCGTTGGGCTAGATGCTGGAGACAATGCGCGCGCCGCGTTGATGACTCGCGGGCTGTCCGAAATCGCGCGATTGGGGGTGGCGTTGGGCGCCTCTCCTTCCACCTTCGCCGGACTGGCCGGACTTGGCGATCTGCTGGCGACCGCGAGCAGCCCGCGATCTCGCAATCGGACACTGGGCGAGAAGATTGGCAGCGGGTTGACGCTGTCGGAAGCGATGGCCGACAACCCACATGTGGTTGAAGGTGTTGAGACGACACGGGTCGTGCTTGAAGTAGCAGAAGGCTTAGGTGTCGACATGCCGATCGCCGAGGTGGTCTCTCAGGTGCTCTTTGAGAACCTGGAGCCGCGCCAGGCGATCCGCGTGCTGATGGAACGCGCGCCGACCGTGGAAGGCTGATGAGCGAGTCAAGGGCCTACCAAGATGCGGCCGATCCGGTTGATGCGCTGAGCCGCGTCATCCTGGCGATCTCCTCGGGTCATGTCGAACTGGAGCCAGAAGATCTCCACGCCGTTTCTCGTCTCTCATCTGCTTCTCAGGCCGTGATCCACGAGAAACTATCGGAATTGGAATCTTCGAGCCGATTTGCACTGCTGGAACGTTTGTATCAGGTCGGCTCGGACTTCGGGGGATACGACTTCACTGTCCTGTTATCCGCAATGACGGCGGACGACGATGTCGCTATCCGGACGCTTGCTGTTAGCGGGTTGGCAACATGTGAAACTGCCGGGGCAACGACGACCCTGTTGACCGTCGCTAAGTCTGAAGAAGAGGACGCCGACGTCCGCCGCGAGGCAGTTACGGCTCTCGGCGAGGTGGCGATGCGGCTGGAACTCGGATGGGCCTCAAGCGAGGAGGCTGACGAAGTCGTTGAGGCGCTGCGCGCAATCGCTGAGGATGTTCGAGAGGACGAGCAGATACGTGCCTCGGCCGTGTCAGGGGTGGGAGTGGTGACGGCATCTTGGGTGCCGCAACTGATCGAGGATGCGTTCGAGAGCGACGCTGCAGCGCTGCATCTCGGCGCTGTGCAGGCGATGGGCCGCAGTGCGAACGTTCTCTGGCTACCCGTGCTTGAAGGATCGCTGGTCGCAGAGGATGAGGATGAGCGCCTGGCTGCCGTGCAGGCCATCGGCGAGATTGGTTCTGAGGACGGCGCGCCCATGTTGCTTGAGCTGTTCGATGACCCTTCTTGCTCGGAGGAACTGATCCAGGGTGCGGTCGCGGCGCTCGGAGAGATCGGCAGCGAGGATGCAGTGGAAGAGTTGCAGCGATTGCGGACGCACCCCGATCCAACTGTCCGTGCGACCGCCCAATCCGCCCTGGAGGAAGCAACGTGGGTGGACGATTTTGAAGATTTGAGCGCAGCGCAAGATCCGTTTGGCTGGAAAGACGGCTAAGCGCGCTGGCTGTGATGACTGCGTAGTTGCAAGCAGTTGCGAGACCTCTGATAGATTGAAAATCGTTGACTGAGTTCGATGAGGAGATGTGGCGTGCGGAGCAGCAGCGAGCGTCGGACACGAGTTGGAACCCGCCGAACCACGAGGTCGCCGAAGTCGATTCGTAAGGGGATCGCGGTCAGCGCCGGCGGTGTCGTCTGGCGTGAACGCGAGCAGGAGGGCGAGGTAGAGATCGTCCTGGTGCAGACTCCCGCGCGGCGCTGGTCGTTGCCCAAGGGAACGCCGGAGAATGGGGAGAAGCTGGACGAGACGGCGCTGCGTGAAGTGTCCGAAGAGACTGGACTTCAGGTGCAGTTGGACCAGAAGATTGGCGTGATGCGCTACTCCTTTGGAGGCGAAGAGGCTCGAATCGATAAGGCAGTCCATTTCTGGTTGATGCAGGCGACCGGTGGGTCGTTTGAGGACCATGACGATGAGCACATCGACGTGCGCTGGGTCGGGCTGGGCGACGCGATGAGGATGGTCAGCTATCGCAACACGGCGTCGTTGCTGGAAGACGCGGCGGCGCTGCTTGATCGCCGGGTCGGGCCTGCGCAGGCCTGAGCAGCGCCCTACCCTACGTCAGTTGCCAGCAGCGCCGAGGGATTCGGGAGCCGAAGCGTGGTCACCAGTCCTGCCGATGTGATTGCCGAAGGCAAGTTGGTGTTGCTCCGTCGCAAGCGCCTTGATGACGCGAAGCTGGACTGGATCTGGCGGACCGATGTCGAGTTGGCCGAACTCGATGCAGCGACCGCGAGTCCCCTGACATATGAGCAATACCGCAACCAGTATGCCTGGCAACTGCGCTCGACTCCGGTGTATCGCTCGACGTTTGCGGTCGAGACGATTGAGGATTCGAGACACATTGGCAATGTGATGTACTACAACACCGACTTCCAGCGACGGGAGACGGAGTTGGGCATCCTCTTAGGTGATCGTACCTGCTGGAACGGTGGGTATGGGCGTGAGGCAGTGGGGCTGTTGCTTGACTATGTGTTCACCAATACGTCGTTGACTCGGGTGTACCTGCACACGCTGGACTGGAACGTTCGGGCGCAGCGAGCCTTTGCTGCGGCGGGATTTCGCGACTGTGGTCGGGTGCGGCGAGGGCCGCACCGGTTCCATCAGATGCATGTGCTGCGGGAGTGGTTCTGGGAACGGGACTACCAGCGACGCGGGGCGCACTAACGGAGGAGGTCGCGGGCGACCCCCTCCGTTGTTTTTCGATGCCTCCCCCTGAGGGGAGGTCGGTTGCTTAGCCGCGGGTGGGAAGTACGACGACGCCGGTGCCAGGAGTGCTGACTGAGCCGTCGGCGCGAACGCCCTCGACGGACAGTTCGACGAAGTTTCGCTCGCCCTCGGTGTATTTGCGTGTCACGGAGCCGCGCAGGGTGAACTTCTTCTCCTGCGCCGACTCGCGGCCCTGGGCGGCCGGGTCCATGCCGCGGTAGGAGCACTGCACTCGCTTGACCTGACCCTCGGGTCCGGCGAAGCGCCAGAGCAGCTCGCCGAGGAAGGCGTGCTTCAGGGCGCCGTGGACGATGATGTCGTCGAGGCCCGTGTCCTGCGCGTAGCTTGTGTCGTAGTGAATCTGGTAGAAGTCGCCGGAGCCGGCGGCCCACTGGACGAGCTGCTGGCTGGTCGGGCTCTTCTCGAGTTCCGGGATGCTGTCACCGACTTCGATGTCCTCGAAGTAGATCTGGTCCGGGACTGCGTCTGACATAGTTCGTCTCCTTCGTCGCCAAGCTATTGTAGCTGGCTCTCGTCTGGGGGAAGGCACCTGCGCCGACCCTCACCCTAGCCCTCTCCCACAGGGAGAGGGCTAGGGTGGTTTAGTCGCCGGGGCGCGGGTAGGAAATGCCGGTGCCGCGGGAGATTGCGACGACGGCTCCGTTTTGGTTGGTGTAGGTCGTTTCTGACACCTGGATGAGCATGGGGACGCCGAGTGCGCCACTCCAACGCTCGTTCAGTGAAGCGAGTGCTGTCGAAGAAGTAAGCGTGTCGCCGGCGCAGATTTGCTCGTTGGTGTACTCGATGTCGGTGCCACCGTTGAGGACCAGCGGGTAGGGCGAGCGGAAGCCGCCACCACCGCGGCGTCCGCCGAAGGTGGGGTCGGAATCGGCGGGGTTGAAGACCGGCGTGCCGAGGTATCCCGGAGGCGCCGGCAGGCTGCGGAAGCCGCGCTCGCGGGCGACGGCCTCGTCGTAGAAGGCCGGGTCGACGTAGCCGACGGAGCGGGCGAACATGCGCACGCTGGTTGTCGTGAGCTCGCTGACGGTCTCCGGTCCCTTGACGCCGATGAGGGCGCGCATTTCGTCGGTGATGGCCGACTCAAACTGTTGATCTGCCATGTGGCTCCTCCCTTGTTGGTCAGGTGGGTTCGCGATGTGTTGGTTGGACGGAACGAAGTCTAGCTTCCGCTGGCGCTTGCTCCGACAATCCTGAATTTGGGTGGGCGAGAGGGCACGGCGAACTCTTCGCCGGTCTCCATGTCGACGGCGCAGAAGTTGCCGGTTTTGAGTTCACGCACCAGGTCTTGCCAGGTCTCGATTGAGTCGGTCTCGAACCAGGTGGCGACTTTGCCGATGTCGTGGACGGCGTGAGAGTCAGTGCCGGCGGTGCCGTTCATGCCAGTCTCGGCGGCGAGGTCGGCGGAGAACCGGTTCTCGCGTTCCTTGCCGCGACCATTGAGAATCTCGAGCGCAATGACGTGCTCCATGGCACTGTTGGTGGTCGCACGTTCGAGCGCGGTCTGCCAGTCCTCGGGATTGTCCTTCCAGGCAATCTGGCGCCGGTAAGGATGGGCGAGGACG
The DNA here is from genome assembly GCA_964291525.2 of Dehalococcoidia bacterium. Taxonomy (GTDB): domain Bacteria; phylum Chloroflexota; class Dehalococcoidia; order Bin125; family Bin125; genus Bin125. Next base: position 585,348 of record OZ219765.1, read on the forward strand.
AGCGCGCCGCCGCGTTCGTTGACGTGCTCGGCCAGCCGCTCGACACGGTGCATGCCGAAGACGTACTTGTCCATGCCCCAGGTGAGGATGTGGCCGGGATCGGTTGAGACTTCGCAGCCGGGAATGATGACGATGCCGACTTCTTCAGCGATCTTCTGCACCTCGTCGTGTGGCCAGAGCGCGTCGTGCTCGGTGAAGGAGATGCCGTCGAGACCGGCTTCCTTGGCGCGGATGGCCAGGTCCTTGGGGTCGAGCACGGAATCGTGCGAGCGCGGCCACGTGTGGTTGTGAAGATCAATCAGCATGCAGGCATCTAACTGGTGTTGAGGGTCGATGTCGAAACGCGGTTGTCATGGTATCACCCGTGGGGGGGATCGCCTGCGGCGGGCAGCGGGAGCGGAAGTCCGGTCTCTTGCAAGTGATTGAGACGGACAGGGGGCGCTGAGGTGTGCGCGATTGAGTTGGGGGCGGCTGCCGCCTGGCAAAAAACGGCGACCGTTGTGCAGCCGCTCGAGGTTGAGCTGCTGCGAGGTGTGGGGATTAGGGGACGTCGCCATCGTCTTGATTGGCGGCCTCTTCGTCGTCTTCGTTGGTCTGTTCATCAGAACTGGCGACGGCTTTGTCGTAGACGGCGTAGCCGTCGAACTTGAGGCCGTGGAAGCGGCTCTTGGTCTTTTCGACTGCGGTTTCGACGGCGTTGGTGATGCCGTTCTTGGCGTCTTCGTAGAGGCCGATCATTCTGGCTAAGGCGTTGGTGGCCTGGATCTGGACGTAGGCGGGTCCGTTGGTGGCGTGGTGTTGGAGGTGTTCTCGGATGGCTTTCTTTGAGTATTCCAATGGTGGGTTTGATCTTTGGATGGTTCTTGTTGCTGTGATTGTGGACATCTTGTTGGTCTCCTTTGGTTTGCGTACAGGGGTTCTATAGTATGGACGTTTGTTCTTCTTTGTGGGGGTTGGTTTGTGGCGTGGTTGTCGGAGGGGGGGCGAGCAGGTCCCCGCGTAAAGCGGGGACTGGGAGTGGGGGGACCCTCACCCCAGCCCTCTCCCGGAGGGAGAGGGGGTGGGAGGGGGCGGGTCCCCGCTCGGGGGCGGGGACGGGGAGTCGAGCGGGTCCCCGTGTGAAACGGGGACTGGGAGGGGGAGGGGACTTGGGCGTCGGATGGGATTCAGGTGAGGATTTGCTTGGAGGGCCTTCGGAGATCGAGGTCTGGGCCCCGCGTCGGGGCGCGGGGCATCGGAGGAGGGGGGAGCCGAGCGGGTCCCCGTTTGCAGCGGGGACTGGGAGTTGGGGGGACCCTCACCCCAGCCCTCTCCCAGAGGGAGAGGGAGAGGGAGTGGGAGAGGACGGGGAGTTGAAGCGGGTCCCCGTGTGAAACGGGGACTGGAGCTGGGGGAGCCCCCTCCGCGCCTCCGGCGCACCTCCCCCGGAGGGGGAGGTCTTTGGTGGGGGTTGGGTGGCTTGATTGATGGGGGCGATTGAGTGAGTTGAAGCTGGTGCATATACTCCCTCAGAGTCGCCTGCTGACTTTGGTGGGTATCTGATCTGGAGCGGGGTCAATCCAGATGGACAATGTCCTGGAGCAGTACGGGCACCTCGGCATCCTGCTGATCTTTGCTGCGGTGTTTCCGTCGATCCCTCTGGTGGCTTCGTGGGCGATGTTCAAGTTTGGTCTTCGGCCTCGGTTGCCGAATGCGATCAAGTCGGACACCTATGAGTGTGGGGTCGAGACCGAGGGTCCGACCTGGGTGCAGTTCAACTTCCGCTACTACCTGGTGGCGCTGATCTTTGTGCTGTTTGACGTTGAGGTGATTTTCCTGTTCCCGCTGGCCGTGGCGTTGGACTCGGTAGTCGTGACCGGCATGGTGGCGGCGCTGATCTTCATTGGCGTGCTGTTCCTGGGGCTGGTCTACGAGTGGCGCCGACAAGCGCTGGAATGGCGCTGACGTGACTGCCATTTACGACCCCACGTCGGCGATGGAGATCGTCAACGCGAGCGCGCCGGGAGCGGCCTGTGTTGACGGCGCGGTGTTGTTCCTGGAGCCAGAGCGGTTGGTGGAGTCGGTGGAGGCGCTGCGGGACTCGGATGAGAGCGACCTGATCTTCCTGTCGAATCTGACGGCCGTGGACCAGGAGATTCACTTTGAAATGGTCTATCACCTGCAGTCGTTGGACCTGAATCACATCTTGCAGGTCAAGGTGCGGGTTACGGACCGTGAGGATCCGTCCGTGCCGACGTTGACCGGGCTCTACTACGGCGCTCATTTGCAGGAGCGCGAGGTCTACGACCTGTTCGGGATCCGCTTTGAGGGTCATCCCGATCTGCGGCGAATGTTCCTCTGGGAGGGCTTCCCGGGTTATCCGCTGCGTAAGGATTTCCTGCAGATGCCTGGTCAGGTCAGAGCCGGTTTGCCCGGTTTCCCTCACGAGAGCACCGAGAACGCCTGGCCGGTGCCGGGTAGCGTGCCTCAGCGTCCGATGCACCCCAATGATCCGCAGCCTGAGGGCGACCTGGTTGTCGCCGAAGAGAGCGAGGAATCGTCGTGACCACAGCCGACGACACTCAGCTCGCGATGCAGGGAACGATTGAGGCGCTGACGACTGGGGATGGCTCTGAGCCGGTCGTGGTCAACCTGGGACCGCAGCATCCATCGACGCATGGGGTGTTCCGGCTGAAGGTGACGCTTGACGGTGAGATCGTGCAGGACGCGGAGATGCGGATTGGGTATCTGCATCGCTCGATGGAGAAACTGGCTGAGGAACGCACGTACACCCAGAACATTCCCTTCACCGACCGGATTGACTATCTCGCGGCAATGTCGAACAACCTCGCTTACTGTCTGGCGGCTGAGGAGTTGCTGGGGGTCGAGGTTCCGCCTCGGGCGCAGGCGATTCGGGTGATGTTCGCCGAGCTGCAGCGGGTGGCGTCGCATGCGATGGCGAACGGCACGTTTATCAACGACTGCGGCGCCTGGCATACTCCGCTGTTCTACATGTTCCGTGACCGCGAGCGGGTGCTGGACATGTTCGAGATGACGTGTGGGGCTCGGCTGACGACGAACTATATGCGAATCGGCGGGGTCGCGTTTGACCTGCCGGATGAGCTGTTGCCGACGCTGGAGTCGTTCCTGGCGGACATGCCGGAGCGGATCGCCGACTATGAGGCGCTGCTAATGGAGAACGAGATTCTTCATGCTCGGGCGCGTGGGGTGGGCGTGATTTCGCCGGAGATGGCGATTAACTCGTCGATCTCGGGGCCCGTGTTGCGGGCGACAGGCGTGCCGTGGGATCTGCGGAAGGCGAATCCATATTGCGGCTATGAGAACTATGAGTTTGACGTGCCGGTCGGTGAAAAGGGCGACTGTTTTGACCGATTCCTGGTGCGGATGGCGGAGGTCAAGCAGAGCTTGAGGATTCTTCGGCAAGTGATCGACACTTTGCCTGACGGTCCGTGGCTGGCCGATGTTCCGCTGCATGCTCGGCCAGAGCCGGGTGAGGCGTATGCGCGGGTGGAATCGCCTCGGGGTGAACTTGGTTTCTACCTGGTCTCTGATGGCGGGCCGGCTCCTTATCGGTTCCATTGCCGACCTCCCTCGCTGATCAATCTGACGGCGCTGAAGGAAATGTCGGTTGGCGGTACCCTTGCCGACGCGATCGTGACGTTGGGTTCGATTGACATCGTGGTGGGGGAGATCGATCGATGAGCAGTCTGGTCTCCCTGGGTAGTGTGTTGGGCTCCACGATGGGGGCCTGGTACGACTTCCGCGACCTGAACAACCTGCAGCGGTTGATCACTGAGTGGATCGCCGAGTGGGGTCCGGACTGGTTGGCGTCGCTCGTGACGGGTGTGCTGGGCGCGCTTGGGATCCTGGCCGTGGTTGGTCCGATGCTGTTGATCCTGATCTGGGTCGAGCGCAAGGTGATTTCTCGGTTCCAGCAGCGCTATGGCCCTAACCGAGTCGGTCCCAAGGGGTTGCTCCAGCCGGTCGCGGATGCGGTCAAGCTGATTCTCAAGGAGCAACTTGCGCCGCGATCGGCCGACAAGCTGCTGTTCTTCCTACCGCCGGTGCTGATCTTCGTGCCGGGCATCCTGGTCTGGGGCGTGTTGCCGTTCGGACCTCGGATGTCGGTGGCGGACCTCAACGTTGGCGTGCTGTTCTTGTTGGCGGTGTCGGGCACAGCGGTGCTGGTGCTGTTCATGGCCGGTTGGTCATCGAACAACAAGTATGCGTTGTTCGGGGCGATGCGCGCCGTGGCGATGTCGATCTCGTATGAAGTCCCGATGGTGCTGGCGCTGCTGACGCTGGTGGTGTTCTCGGGCACGATGTCGATCAATGGGATTGTTGAGTGGCAGCAGCAGGAGGATGTGATCTTCATCCTGCTCTTCCCGCTCTCGGCGATTGCGTTCTTCTTCGCGGCATCGGCTGAGTTGAACCGGACGCCGGCTGATATCTCGGAGGCGGAGTCAGAGATTGTCGCGGGGTATCACACCGAGTACTCGGGGATGCGCTTTGGGCTGTTTTACGCCGTCGAGCTTGGCAACACACTGGTTGTTTCGGGTTTCATTGCGACGTTCTTCCTTGGTGGTTGGTGGCTGTGGGGACTCGACCAATGGGTTCCGAGCTGGATCATTCTGCTGGTCAAGACCGGCGCGGTGTACTTCCTGCTGATCTGGACTCGAGGCACGCTGCCTCGATTGCGGGTGGACCAGCTGATGGGATTCTGCTGGAAGGCATTGGTGCCGGCGACGCTGCTGTTTGTCGTCGTGGCATTCGTTGAACGGACGCTGTTGATCTCGGAGGGCTGGGACACGACGGTGGCGCTGCCAATCATGGCGGTGTTCAACATCGCTCTGACGCTGGGCGCGGTCATGCTGTTCGCTCGCGTCGCGCGTCCTGCGTCGTTGCGACGACCTGCGCGGATTCGGATGGCGGGCGCTCAGATTGGTGGATTGCGTGCCGCCAGCGAGATTGCCTCTCGCCGCGAGGAACCGCAGTTCCAGGTGGGCGGCGACTAACAATGAGTGACTTTGGTTTCCACCTGGCGTTCTGGTCGCTGGCGGCGATGACCCTCGGTGGCGCGTCGATGATCATGATCAGCCGCAACCTGATTCATGCGGTGATCTGGCTGGTCATGTCGATGCTTGGGGTCGCCGGCCTGTACTTGACACTGTCGGCGGACTTCATCGCTGTTGTGCAGGTGTTGATTTACGTCGGCGCGATTTCGGTGCTGATGTTGTTCGCGATCATGCTGACTCCACGCGCGGAGCGGGATAACTCGCAGACGAAGACGGCGGCTCCAGCCGCGCTGGTGGTGATTTTGGTGATGATTTCCACGCTGTGGGTAGCGGTCGACACGGACTGGGGCGCTGTTCGAGAGGCGGCACTGACCGACCAGGCGCGGCTGATCGGCGAGAGTCTGATCAAGCACTACATCCTGCCGTTTGAGATTGGCGCGGTGTTGCTGACGGCTGCGCTGGTCGGGGCGATCGCGCTGGCCCGACAGGATGACGAGGACGCGGCGGTGCATGCGGCCTCATTGCAGGCTGAGCTTGAAGGCGGGGGCACAGATGATCCCGTCGACGTGATCGACCCTCCAATCGTCGCGGAAGCTTCCGATTCTGAGGCGGCATCATGATCATTGGACTTGAGCACTACCTCGTCCTGGGGGCGTTGCTGTTCTGCATCGGCTTCTTCATCGCGTTGTCGAAGAAGAATGCGGTTGGTGTCCTGATCGGCGTTGAGTTGATGCTCAACGCGGTCAACCTGACGCTGGTGGCGTTTTCGCGCTTTGGCTCGGCCGAGGTTGCGCTGTCAACGCAGGTCTTTGTCGTATTCATCATCGCCGTGGCTGCGGCCGAGGTCGCAGTTGGCCTGGCGCTGGCGCTGGTGGTCTATCGCAACCGGCAGACAATCTCGGTCGACCGCACGACCTTGTTGAAGGGCTGACGCTGGGATGTGGGCTCCGCTGATGACCGTGCCGAACCGCTACGTCGCCGAGACGTTGCGTGAGTTGCTCTTTGCCGAGGGCGTTTCGGTGCGGTTCGTGGTGGAGCCGGATCGACAGGACGAAGGCGACTTCGCGCCGGTGATGATCTACGTCCCGGACTCGAAGACGCACGTGGCTCGAGAAATCCTGGGGAAGGTGTAACGGCGTGCCCGAGACCATCTTCTGGGTGATTCTGTTTCTGCCGCTGACCGCGTTCGTGTTGGCCGGGATTTCGGCCGTCAATCAGAATCTGCAGCGCCAGATTCCCGAGTGGGATCCAAACTATCCGCGCTCGTGGAAGCCGATCGCCGACCTGTTCTGCGGACCGCGCCTGGCTTCGACGCCGCTGATCATTGCGCTGGCCGTTGCGTTCCTGCTGGCCGTGATCAACCTAATCGACTCGATTGGACTACGCGGGCTGCCGCTGGGCATCGGTACGCACGAACTGTTCACGGCCGGCGACCTGGTCGTCAACCTGGGCGTGCGGATCGACGGTCTGACCTCGGTGATGTTGGTCGTCGTGACCGGAGTGTCGCTGCTGGTGCAGGTCTACTCGACGGGCTACATGGACGGCGACCACGGCTACCGCCGTTATTTCGCTTTCATGGCGCTGTTCACGACTTCCATGCTGGGCCTGGTCCTGGCCGACAACCTGTTGATGTTGTTTGCCTTCTGGGAGTTGGTTGGTCTGACTTCGTACCTGCTGATCGGTTTCTGGTTCCATCGGCCAGCGGCTGCAGCAGCGGCGAAGAAGGCGTTCCTGGTCACTCGATTGGGCGACCTGGGAATGCTGGCGGCATTGATCCTGATCTATAGCAAGACCGGCACGATGGACATTGCCTCGATCAACGCGCTCGCTGACAGCGGCGCCGAGGCGGGCATGTTCGCGCTCAATAGCCTGATGATCGGCCAGACGGCGATGACGCTGTTCGGCCTTGGTCTGATCGCGGGCGCGGTCGGCAAGTCGGCGCAGTTCCCGCTGCACATCTGGCTGCCGGATGCGATGGAAGGGCCGACGCCGGTCTCGGCGCTGGTCCACTCGGCGACGATGGTTGCCGCGGGCGTCTACCTGCTGGCTCGATTCTTCCCGGTGATTCACGCGTCATCGACGGCGTCGGATCTGATTGCCTGGATTGGGGCGGGTACCGCGCTGGGAGCGGCGATCCTGGCGATGGTGCAGGTCGATATCAAACGGGTGCTGGCTTATTCGACGATCTCGCAGCTCGCCTACATGATGTTTGCGATTGGTGTCGGTGGCTACGCGGCGGCGGTGTTCCACTTGATGACGCACGCGTTCTTCAAGGCGATGTTGTTCCTCGGCTCGGGGTCGGTGAACCACTCGACGAACACGTTTGACATGCGCAAGATGGGTGGTCTGCGGTTCGCGATGCCGATCACGTTTGTCACATTTGTGATCGGCACGTTGTCGCTGGCTGGGATTGTGCCGCTGTCGGGATTCTGGTCGAAGGACGAGATTCTGATCGAGGCCTGGGACAACAACAAGGGCGTGTTTGTGCTCGGGCTGCTCGCGGCGGGTTTGACGGCGGCCTACATGGTGCGTGCGGTCTACATGACCTTCTTTGGCGAGTACCGGGGTGGCGAGGAAGTGGCGCCGGGCGAGCATGGCAATGAGGATCCGTCGCATCCGCACGAGTCTCCTCGGAGCATGACGACTCCGCTGATCATCCTGGCCGTGATCTCAATCGTGTCGGGATTCCTGACGTTCGGCGGCGAGTTCCAGACGTGGGTCTATGGCGCGTTGCCAGATCCGCACGACGGGAAATTCCACTGGAGCTGGGGCATTTTCCTTGGCTCGACGGCGCTGGCTGTTGCTGCGGGTGGTGCGGCCTTCATGTTCATGCATCATCGCGATCGGGTGCGTAGCTGGGGCATCGGCGGGATCTGGCCGATTCCCGAGGCTCAGAAGTTTGCGACTGAACTGTTCTACATGGATCGACTGGCCGAGAACTTGCTGGCTCGGCGAGTCTTCTACGGCTGGATTGCTCGTTCGTCGGCGTGGTTCGACGCCACCATTGTTGACGGCATCGTGAATCGCGCCTGGCGTGAGGGCGTGACCATCGCAGGGACGGCCCGGTTCGTGCAGAACGGCTGGGTGCAGGCGGGCACATTGTCAATCGGACTCGGCGGCATGATCATCTGGATCGCCGTCGTGTTGTTCTAGGAGCGGTAGATGGATCCGGGATTCCCCGTCCTCTCGTTGCTGATCTTCCTGCCCCTCCTGGGTGTGTTGCTGATCGCGCTGCTGCCCGGTCGGCACACTCGGACCGAGTGGCTGGTCCAGAACGCTCCGGGCAATGCGGTTGACTATCCGAAGTGGATCGCGCTGGGGATTGCGCTCGCGACGCTGATCATCTCGCTGGTGTTGTTCATCATCTTCGATCGCTCGGTCTCGGGATTCCAGTTCGTTGACGAGTTTGACTGGATCTCGGCGGAGGCGGTCGGATTCAACGTCACGTATGCGTTTGGCGTCGACGGACTGTCGATGCCGCTGGTCTTCTTGACCTCGTTCCTGACGGTGGTCGGGGTGTTGGTTTCGTGGCGGATTGATCTGCGGACGAAGGAGTACTTTGCCTGGTTGCTGGTGCTCGAGACGTCGGTGCTGGGCGTGTTCACCTCGCTTGACCTGATTTTCTTTTTCCTCTTCTGGGAGCTCGAACTGATTCCGATGTTCCTGTTGATCTCGATCTGGGGCAGCGGCAATCGGAACTACTCGGCGCTCAAGTTTGTTCTCTATACCGTCTTCGGATCGGCCTTCATGCTGGTCGGATTCCTGGCGATGGGCGTCGCTGCGGACACGTTCGATATCCGCGAGATCCGCCAGGATGCTTTGGCTGCCGCGTTCTTGCCTGCGCCGGCGATCTTTGCATTCATCCTGATTGCGTTCTCGATCAAGTTGCCGGTTGTGCCGCTGCATACCTGGTTGCCCGATGCTCATACGGATGCGCCGACAGCGGTGTCGGTGATCCTGGCCGGTGTGTTGCTGAAGATGGGCGGCTACGGGATTCTGCGATTGCTATTCACGTTGATGCCTGAAGTCGGGGCGGATGCCGATCTTGCGTTGGCGATCATTGGGGCGGTGTCGATCGTCTATGGGGCGATTGTGACCATTCGCCAGACCGATTTGAAGCGGCTGATCGCGTATTCCTCTGTCTCGCATATGGGGTTTGTGTTGTTAGGGGTGTCGGCGCTCGGAGTGACCGGCATGGCTGGGGCAGCGATGCAGCTGGTCACTCATGGCCTGATTACGGGCATGCTGTTCGTCATGGTCGGACTGGTCTATGACCGGACTCATACGCGTCAGATTGCCGATATGCGCGGGCTGGCTCACTACATCCCGCTACTTGGAATTGGGATGGTCTTCGCTGGACTTGCCGGGTTGGGATTGCCGGCGCTGGCTGGGTTTGTCGCCGAGATTACGATCTTCCTGGGCGCATTCGAGTCGCAGACTGCTGCCGTCTCGGTGTCGTTGCTGGGCGTGCTGTTGGCGGCGGCCTACATCCTCTGGGCGCTGCAGCGGACATTCTTTGGTCCGAAAGATGAGAAGTGGTCGCAGCTACAGGACGCCAACCACTGGAGCGAGTTCACGATCATCGGCGCGTTGATGGCGCTGATCGTGCTGCTCGGTGTGTATCCGTCGATCGTGATGGACTTGCTGGAGATGGGCGTCGAGCCGATCGTCAACAACATTGAGACGGTCGTCTCGGCCGGAGCGGGAGGCGGCTGATGCTAAGCGACGTCAACCTGCTTGGTCCTGAGCTCGTCCTGTTGGTGGTCGGTGGCTTCCTGCTGATTGCCGACCTGTTCGTCAAGGACCGACGCATATTGATGGGCACGACCCTGGCGGCGCTCCTTGGTTCGATCCTCTACTCGGCCGTGCTGCTCACTGAGGGGCACGTCGGATCGACGGGATTCGGCGGCGTCCTCGTCGTTGACAAGTTTGCAATCTTCTTCCAGATCTTGCTGGCGTCTGCCGCGATGGCGGCGGTGTTGGTTTCGACGGAGACCATCCAGCGGACCCCGTCTCGTCGTGGGGAGTACCTGGCGCTGATCTTGTTCTCGACCGCTGGTCTGCAGCTGCTGGCCGGGTCGCGCGACCTGATCATGATTTTCATCGCCCTCGAGCTGACTTCGATTTCGCAGTACATCCTGGTCGGGTTCTACAAGGACCGCTGGGGCTCAGAAGGCGGGCTCAAGTACCTGCTGACCGGCGCCGTGGCCTCGGCCGTGTTGCTCTATGGGATGGCGATCCTGCTCGGCCTGACCGGCTCGACGAACCTCTCTGAGATTTCTTCGTACATCGCATTGCAGGGCGACGGCAAGGAAGAGGCGTTGATGCTGGCGGCCGTCTTCCTGATCGCCGGGTTCGGCTTCAAGGCTGCCGTGGCTCCCTTCCAGATGTGGGCGCCCGATGCCTACACCGGTGCGCCGACGCCGATTGCGGCCTACCTGTCTGTGGCGTCCAAGGCGGCCGCATTTGCGATCCTGATTCGCGTCTTCTTTGAGGCGCTGGGCGATGACCTGCTGGCCGAGCACTGGAAGACGATCTTCGCCGTGCTGGCAACGCTCTCGATGTTCGTCGGCAATTTCTTCGCGCTCCGGCAGAACAACATCAAGCGCATGCTGGCTTATTCGTCGGTGGCCCAGGCCGGCACATTGATGATCGGTCTCGCGGCCATCTCGGCGGACCGCGGCGAACTGCTGGGCGCGAGCGGCATCCTCTTCTACCTCGCGGGCTACACGGTGACCAACCTCGCCGCGTTCACGGTGATCATCCTGATCGCCAACCAGAACGGCGGCAGTTACGACATCCGCTCCTATGCGGGAATGGGCAAGAAGTCGCCCTGGCTGGCGATTGTGCTGGCGTTCGCACTGATCTCGCTGATTGGATTGCCGCCGACGGCGGTGTTCTTCGGCAAGATCTACCTGTTCGAGACGGCCGTGCAGAGCGGCCTGGCCTGGTTGGCGGTGATTGGCACCGTGAACACGCTGATCTCGGCGGCGTACTACTTACGCCCGGTCAAAGCGATGTTCATTGACTCGGCCGACGATGAAGATGAGGAAGCGCCGATGCCGCGTCCGGCCAATAGCGTGCTGGCGACGATGGGACTGGTCACTGCCGGAGTGCTGGTGATTGGCCTGCATCCGGGCCTGTTGATCAACGCCGCCGAGGCCGCGGTGGCCGCCATATTCTCCTGATGTGACGGCTGAACGGCACCACGTCGAGATCCTGGTTGACCCAGCTTTTGTCCACCGCGTTGATGTGGATGCTCTTGAGCGCTGCGTGCGGGAGACCCTGGCCTCGCGCAGACTGCGGATAGCCCGTGTCGTCGCGGTTCGGATCACTGACTCGCGGACGGTGCGAGGGCTGAATCGGCGGTTTCGCGGGGAAGATGCGGCGACGGACGTGCTCTCCTTCAACACCGATTTCGACGGGCTCCGGCGGCCGGACGGGTCATCGGAGTTGGGAGAGATCGTGATTGCGCTGCCGGTCGCGGCGCGAGGCGCCAAGCAACGCGCACGGACGCTCGCGGAGGAGTTGGCGCTGCTGACCGTCCACGGCACGCTGCATCTGCTGGGTTTCGACCACGAGGAGCCGTCGGAAGATGAAGAGATGAAGCAGATGGAGTTCGCTGCGCTCACGCGAGTCGGATTGGCCAAAGCGGCTCGGACTTGACTCTCACAGATAATATGTTCTACTCTGGTCGCATGAGCAAGACAACTGTCGGAGGGGCGCTGTGAGCGGGACGGTGTTGTACCGGAAGTGGCGGCCTGCCGACTTCGATGAGGTCGTCGGCCAGGAGACGGTCGTGCGCACGCTCAAGAATGCGGTTGCGCAAGACAAGATCTCGCATGCGTATCTGTTTTGCGGTCCTCGAGGGACTGGCAAGACGACCACGGCTCGGATCCTGGCTCGGGCAATCAACGGACGGACGGCATCGACCGGGGCGAGCGCGCTTGGCGAGGTGGATGATCTGGGATTTGACCTGGTGGAGATCGACGCGGCTTCGAATCGGGGGATCGACGACATTCGCGAGTTACGCGAGCGGGCGAACTATCGGCCCGGATCTGCACGATTCAAGGTCTATCTGATCGACGAGGTGCATCAGCTCACCGGCGCGGCAGCGGACGCGCTGCTCAAGACGCTGGAGGAACCGCCGCCGCATGTGGTGTTCATCCTCGCGACGACCGATCCGGAGGCGCTCAAGCCGACCATCCTGAGCCGATGCCAGCGGTTCGATTTCCGCAGAGTCGCGGTCGACGACATGGTCTCGAGGCTTCACGCGATCTCAGAGTCGGAAGGCATCGAGATTCCTGACGAGGCGCTGCGGTTGATTTCGCGAGAAGCGACTGGATCGCTGCGCGACGGCGTCAACTTGCTCGACCAGGTCTGGGTGATGTGCGGGTCGTCGGTGTCGTTGGAGGCGGTCCAGGAGGCGCTGGGTCTGAGCCCGGATGCTCGCGCGATGGAGCTGGCCTCGGCGGCGCTGCGAGGAGAACTGTCGGAGGGTCTGACAGTACTGTCGGCGGTGCAAGAGGACGCCATCGATTTTGGCCGCTTCAAGCGACAAGTCGTGACGCATCTGCGCCACGCGCTGCTGACCTTGACGGGGGCAACGGAGACGCTGTCGTTGTCGGCTCCGGAGATGGAACGCCTGGAGGAGGTCTGTAAGGGTGTCGAGGCTCCTGCTGCGGTGACCGCGCTCAAGGCATTTTCTGAAGCGGACGTTCGCCGAGACCCGTATCAACCGCTTCCTCTCGAGCTCGCTCTGGCCTCGATCGTTTACGGTCCTCCAGTTGCGGAGGCGGCGCCTGCTCCCGCGCCTCAGCAACGTTCTCAGCGACAACAGCGTTCTGATGGCCAACGTCGGCAGGGTCAACGGCGGGAGCAGCAGTCGACTCGCAGTCTGCCCCGGGTGCAGAACCAGTCTCAACCTGATGTGGCTGAGCAAGCGCCACGACCTCAGCAGCCGGCGTCGGCTCCACGTCAACCGCAGGCTGCTCGTGCTCAGGGCGGTAGTGATGCGGGATCTGGGGACCTGCTGGAGCAGATTCGTACCGCGCTTCGGCGGCGTAACCAGGGGTTGATTGCCACGATGCTGAATGGCTCTTGCCGGATCATCGAGCAATCCGAGCAATCGCTGACGCTGGGGTTCTTGCCCAACTTCCAGCAGGTTCACATGCAGAAGGTGGCTGACGCGTCCGAGGCGGTCTCGGCGGCGGCCTCGGAGGTGCTCAAGCGGCGGGTCCAGGTCAAGTGTGTTGTGGCGGATGGTTCGTCCCCGCCCTCGGGAGGCTCGAGCGGCGCCGCGAAGAACGCCTCAACTCCTCCTGCTCGGGAGAGCGTGATTGGTCGAGAGGCGAAGGCCCGATTCGGCGCTCGGCCGTATCAGTCCAACTGAGGTAACGGTTGAGCGCGTAGACTGAAGGTCAACGCGAGCGGGCGAAAGGGCTGACGATGGCGAAGCGGAAGGGTGGCATGTTCCGTCCGGCGCGCTCGAACAAGCAGCGCGGACAGGGAGTGGCTGGCGCGGGCGGGTTCTCGCCGGAGATGATGCGGCGTGCCCAGGAGCTGCAAACGCAGCTCGCCGAGGCGCAGGATGAGTTGAAGGACGCGACCGTGGAGGCGTCGGTTGGTGGTGGTGTGGTGTCGGTCACGCTGGGCGGCGACCATAAGCTGCGCGAGGTCGTGATTGACCCGGATGTCGTCGATCCTGACGACACTGAGATGCTGCAGGATCTGGTGCTGGCGGCCGTGAATGAGGCGCAGGACCGGCTGGAAGAGATGCAGCAGGAGCGGATGTCGGGTTTGACGGACGGGTTGTCGCTGCCGGGCCTGCAATAATGCAGCGCTCGCCGGCGACCGCGCCGACGATCGCCCGCCTGATCGAGGCGTTTCACCGTTTGCCTGGGATCGGACCGAAGAGCGCTCAGCGACTCGCCTACCACGTCCTGCGAGCGCCGCGGGCGGAGGCCGAGGCGCTGTCAGAGGCGCTGCTCGAGGTCAAGGACTCGACCCGGTTGTGCGGCGTCTGCCAGAACATCACCGACGCCGATCCGTGTGCGATCTGCCTTGATTCGCAGCGATCCGGCTCGACGATCTGCGTGGTGGAGGAACCGCTTGATGTGGCGGCGATCGAGCGAGCTGGCGTGCATCGTGGCCGTTACCACGTGCTGCATGGAGCGATCTCTCCGATGGATGGGGTCGGGCCGGAAGATCTCAAGGTGCGAGAGCTGCTGAGTCGACTTGGCGACGCTGCCGTCGAGGAAGTCATCCTAGCGATGAATCCCAATCTCGAGGGTGAGGCGACGGCGGGTTACCTGTCTCGAGTGATTGGCGCGATGGGAGTCAAGATCACGCGGATTGCTCATGGACTTCCGGTCGGCGCAGATGTTGAGTACGCGGATGAGCGGACATTGCGAGCCGCGATGACCCACCGCGTCGAGGTGGATCGCGACGAAGGTAGCGACTGATGCCGCGAGTTCGTCCGATTCGCACTGAGGCAATCGTGCTGCGGCAGCGTCCGCTGGGGGATGCTGACCGGATCTGCGTTCTTTTTTCTCCCACACGCGGGCGGATTGAGGCGGTCGCCAAGGGCGTGCGGAAGCCTCTGAGCAAGATGTCCGGTCATGTTGAGCCGTTGAGTCGCGGTCAATTCGGTCTGGCGCAGGGTCGGACGCTGTTTGTCATCACCGAGGCGCAGACTCTGGATTCGTGGCCGTCGCTGCATGACGATGTCGAGCGCATGTCCGAGGCGCTGGCGATGGCTGAGTTGGTTGATCGGTCGACCGATGTCGATGTTGCTGCGGGTCCGCTCTACCAGTTGCTTCGACACGCTCTGGATGAACTGGCCGAGCAACCGTTTCCTGCCTCGACTCGCTGGTGGTTCACGTTGCGCTTTTTCGACCAACAGGGATATCGGCCGGAGCTCGATTCCTGTGTCCGCTGCCGTTCTGAGGTCGGTCCAGAGGGCAACGGCTTCTCTGCGGTTGATGGCGGAGTCGTCTGCCCGAACTGTCATGGAGCGGGGCACGGACAGCGGTTGTCATCACCTGTGTTTCGATTGTTACGATATATGCGACGGTCGTCAGCCGAAGCCACGGCCCAGGTGCGGGTTGACGCGGAAGCGTCGGCGGAGCTTGAGCGGCACCTGAGACTGTCGCTAGAGCAGGCGCTGGATGGTCGGCTGCGCTCGCGCAGTTTCGCCGAGGATCTGGCGCGAGCAGAGACGATTGGTCACAGTGCGGCATCGTCCGCGGCTGAGAGAGAGCGAGAGGAGCAGCAACGTGCCGCTATATGAGTATCTGTGTGAAGACTGCGCGGGGATCTTCGAAGTCGTGCGGCCAATCCGCGAGGCGCCGGAACCCCAGCCGTGTCCGGAATGTGACGAGGAGTGCGAGCGTGTAATGCCGTCGTCGTTCTCGGCGTTCATCATGCGCCAGGGCTACCCGCGGCGCATTCCCGACAAGGGCACGTACTGGCACCTCGGCCAGGAAGTGACGTACCTGCCGAAGAAGGCGCGTCCTTACGAGCACCCGCAGGTGACGAAGAGGCGCGAACAGGAGCCACTGGCGACCCAGGACTACACCGATCTGGTTGACCGGAAAATCCACGAGCGGCGGCTGGCGCGCGAGGATCGGCGCAAGGAACGGGATCTGAAGAGGGACCGAATGGCTAAGAAGGCGCCAGAGCGGAAGCCTCAGCCGCAGCCGATGAAGCGGGACTAACGCCCCTCATCCATCAGAAGTCGCGCTGGGTGACGAACTCGGCGATAGCGGTGAGTTGCTCTCGTGGACCGCTGGTTGGGGCGGCGTGGAGCGCCTGGAGGCCTCTGTCTCGCCATTCCTCGACGGTTCCCATGCAACGCTCGACGATTGATGACTGACGCGCGGCTTCGAGGGCGCGGTCGAGTCGCTCGGCGCGATCATCGTCGTCCTTGGCGTCCAGGAAGCTGTTGATCGGGTTGTCATCGGGATCGTCTTCCATGAGGACGATCGCCGGTAGGGTCAGCGTCCCTGCCGACAGGTCGCCGCCGACGGGCTTGCCCAACTGCTCCTCCGTGCCGCAGAAGTCGAGGATGTCGTCGACGATCTGGAAAGCCATGCCGATCGAGCGGCCGTACTCTCGCAGGGAGTCGATGGTCTGAGCGTCGCAGGCGGACATCATTGCACCGCCGGCGCCAGCGGTGGCGAAGAGAGATGCGGTCTTGCCGTGGATCCGGCGGTAGTAGTCGCGCATGGTGCCGGAGTCGGCGTCGAAGGCGGAGACATCCTGGGCGAGCTCGCCCTTGGCCATGACCATCAGGGTGTCGGCGAAAAGTCGGATGACGCCGATGTGGCCGGTGCGGGCAACGAGCTCGGCTGCGTGGGCGAACATGTAGTCGCCGAGCATTACCGAGGCGGGATTGCCGAAGGTCGCGTTCGCCGTGACGTGGCCACGTCGGGTGTCGGAAGAGTCGATCACGTCGTCGTGAACGAGGGTCGCAGTGTGCAGCAGTTCGATTGAGGCGGCGAGCGGGATCTGGGTGTCGGCGTCATAGTCGCCGAAGCCGCCGCAGAGGAGTGAGATCGCGGGTCGAAGCCGTTTGCCGCCTCGAGCAAGTACCTGGTTGAGCATCGCCTCGAGCGGGAGGAAGTCGGATTGAGCGACTAAGGAGAGGGTGTCTTCAACGATCGCCAGGTCGTCGGCGATGGGTTCGTATAGGCGATCTAGGGTGGTCATCGAGATCAGGTTACCCCGCGTTCGAGGCACGAGCTGTGCGAGAGCCGTCCGCGTCTCTGTTTCGTCAGTTCCGTGAAGGCGGGAATCCGCACAGCACTGAGATGCCAAATGGGTCCCTACGTTCGCAGGGACAGGGGCTCAGTGGATTCTGGTGGATTAGTGAAATCGAAACGCGCCTCTGGCGTTGCGAGTTGTCTCGCGGGCAACGATGTCTACTGACTCGCTACGTACCTCGGCGATCTTCTCCGCCGTGTGGCGGATGTTTGCGGGTTCGTTTCGCTTTCCTCGATGCTTCTGTGGACTGAGGTAGGGGCAGTCTGTCTCGATGACGATGGCTTCTAGGGGTAGGGATTGGGCGGCTTGTCGGAGGGCGTTGTTCTTTGGGTATGTGACGGGGCCGGCGAAGGAAATGAGGAAGCCGAGGTCGTGATAGCGACGGCGAGGTGTGCATCTCCTGAGAAGCAGTGAATGACCCCGATGGGGAAGTCACGGCTCTGGCTCTTGGCCCATTGCATGAGCACGGCGTAGCACTCGTCGTGGGCCTCTCTTGAGTGGATGACGACAGGCAAACCCAAGTCGTCGGCGAGCGCGAGCTGGGCCTCGAACGCGTCGTACTGAGCCTCATGTGGGGAGAGGTTGCGGAAGAAGTCGAGGCCGATTTCCCCGATGGCTACGACCTTGTCGTGTTCGGCCTTGGCGCGGAACTCGGCCTCAATCTCTGGAGTCCAGTCCTTGGCGTCGTGCGGGTGGACTCCGAGCGTTGCCCATACGTTGTCATAACGTTCGGCGACTGTCAGCGCGTTGCGGCTGTCTTCTAGCGAGCAACCAATTGTGACAATCTGCTCAACGCCCGCCTCCCTTGCGCGGGCCATGACGTCGGGTAGGTCGTCACCGATCCAGGGGTCGTGGAGATGGGCGTGAGAGTCGAAGAGGGTGGGCAGCTGGCTCATGTGCCGAGGCGGGCTTCTTCTTCCTCGACGATCGAGGGGTCGAGCTTCTTGAAGAGTGGCTTCGGTTTCTGCAGCTGTTGGCCGGGCCGCAGGGCATGCATCTGCCAGCCGAGGTCGTTGATGCTGCCCTCGGTGTTGAGCATCTCGTGGAGTCGCTGGCAGCTAAACGGCAGATACGGCGCGAGCGCGGTGCGCAGTGCGGCAATCACGCTGAGAGCGGTGTAGAGGCTGCGGGCGGCGGCCTGCTTGTCAGTCTTGACGGCTTGCCAGGGGGCGGTCTGGTCGAGGTAGCGGTTGGCCTCCTGGGCTAGAGCGAAGGCCTGCTGGATGCCCTGTCGGAGGTGGACGGCTTCGATTGACTGACCGACCTGTTCCAGACCCGATTGTGCGCGGTCGAGCATGCGGGTGGCGTCGCGGTCGAGCGGTCCGGGGTCTGGAACCTGGGCGTCGAAGTGTCGGTTGATCAGGGAGAGCACTCGGTTGACGAGGTTGCCCCAGGTGGCGACGAGTTCGTCGTTGTTGCGACGGTGGAACTCGGACCAGGAGAAGTCGGAGTCGGCGGTCTCGGGCATCTGCGCGGCGAGGGCGTAGCGCAACGGGTCGGGGTCGTAACGCGTGAGATAGTCGTTGACCCAGACGGCCCAGCGTTGTGATGTGCTGGCCTTGGAGCCGCTCATCGTGATGTATTGATTGGCGGGGACGTCGTAGGGCAGGTTGTAGCCGCCGGCACCGAGCAGGATGGCGGGCCAGATGATGGTGTGGAAGGGGACGTTGTCCTTGCCGATGAAGTTGTAGATCCGTGCGTCATCGGACTGCCAGAAGTCTCGCCAGGCTTCGTCGTCGCCGTTGGTCTTGGCCCATTCGACGGTTGCCGAGAGGTAGCCGATCACGGCCTCGAACCAGACATAGATGCGCTTGTCGTCCCAGCCTTCGAGTGGGACGGGGACGCCCCACTCGATGTCGCGGGTGATGGCGCGGTCCTGCAGGCCCTCGCGCAGCATGCCCTTTGAGAAGTTGAGGACGTGTGTGCGCCAGAAATCCTTGTCGTCGTCGAGCCACTCTTGCAGCGGCTCCTCGAACGCGGTCAGACGGAGGAAGTAGTGCTCGGAGTTGCGGAGTTCGGGTGTCGCACCGGTATTTCGGGAGCGGGGATTGATCAAGTCAATCGCGTCGAGCTGCCGGCCGCATGTGTCGCACTGGTCGCCGCGAGCGCGCGGCTCATTGCAATGCGGGCATTCGCCCTCGATGTAGCGGTCGGGGAGGAAGCGCCTCGCTTCGGGGTCGTAGAACAGGTCCTGGGTCTTGGTGTAGAGGTAATCGTGTTCGAGCAGCGAGTTGAACAGACCGTGGGTGACGTCGCGGTGGTTGTCGGTCATGGTCGTGGTGAAGGTGTCGAAGGAGATGCCCATCCCGTCCCAGGTGTCGAGGATGGACTGGTGGAACTCGGCGACAACTTCGGCCGGCGTTCGGCCTTCGTCGTCGGCGCGAACGGTGATCGGCGTGCCGTGGGTGTCTGAACCGGAGACCATGGCGACCCGATTTCCGCGGATGCGGTGGTAGCGGGCGAAGATGTCGGCGGGCAGATAGGCGCCGCCGAGTTGTCCGTGGTGGATCGGGCCGTTGGCATAAGGCCAGGCCACGCAGACGAGGATGTTGTCGCTCATGGTTGGTCGGGGAGGTCGGTTTCAGGCTGCTCGAGTGTCAGAGTGGCGTTGTGCATTTAGGTTAGGCGGTTACCGGGCTTTGAACGTCATCGCTCCTGACCGAACGGCCAGAGCGAGTAAATCTCCCGCCTGGGGCGGCCTGACTGTTGGGCGACGAAACGGGCGGCCTGCGATCGCGATGCACCCTGAGAGGCGGCATCCGCGAGGGCGTCGGCGATCTCAGTGTCGGTCCAGCGTCGTTGCTCGCCGGCGGGCGGGATGATCAGGATCGTGAACTCACCGCGCGGCTCGCTGAATTCTTCGAGGGCCTGGGCCGGCGTGCCGCGCCAGATCTGTTCGTGCAGCTTGGTCAGTTCTCGGCCAATCACCAAGCGGGCCTCGGGAATGACATCGGCCAGTTCCATGAGCGTATCCACGACGCGCCTTGGCGACTCGAAGACGATTGAGCTGCTCTCGAGATCGGCCAGCATCTGAAGCTCAGATCGGCGGTCCTTGGATTTACGGGGCAGAAATCCATGTAGATGGACCCTAGGAGATTCCGATCCGCTGACCGACCAGAGCGCGACTGAGGACGCGGCGCCGGGAATCGGGACGATGTTGATATCTGAATCGACTGCTGCCGCGACGAGATTGCGACCAGGGTCTGAGACTCCCGGAGTACCGGCATCGGAGACGAGGGCGACCGATTGACCCTGCAGCATCCGCTCGACCAATCGCTGGGCGTCCGGACCGTGATCGTGGTACGGGATGACCGGTGTGTCGATCTCGTAGTGGCGCAACAGGACTCGAGCGACCGGGACGTGTTCGGCGGCTATGAGATCGACTTCACTGAGGACTCGCAGGGCGCGTAGGGTGATGTCTTCGAGGTTGCCGATCGGCGTGGCGACCACGTAGAGAACGCCCGCTTGATTGTCATTCTGGTCGGACATGAGACACACTCTAGGCACCGATCGCAGGGTCGTTGTTCGGTTCTTTACGAAGGGTTGGAGACTGGTCGGGTATCTTATGGACACCGGTGAAGGCAGGACAGGCGGTCGGTAACGTGCTTGTTCGCACGGGACTCTGGCATATCAACAAACGAGCGCGGCCATGTGCCGCGCTCATGCGTTTAACGCCCTCCAGCGCACCAATCCACGAGGCAGGACATCGGCAAAGGGGAGACAGATGACCACGTTGACGCAGCGCGAGCAGCTGACCCCTGGCCAGGAGATGGTGCAGGGAGCGTATGAGTCCGGCCTCGAGCCAATGCGGCATCCGCGGCGCAAGTCGCTGCAGGAGGCCTACGGCTTCGACGACGTCGCGATCGTGCCTGGCGCGCTGACAATCAATCCCGAGCTGACTGACGTCTCGACGGTGTTGGCCGGTCAGCGCCTGGAGATTCCGATCCTCGCTGCGGCGATGGACGCGGTCGTGGATCCTCATTTCGCGGTCGAGGTTGGACGTCATGGCGGTCTGGCGGTACTCAACCTGGAGGGTCTGCAGTGCCGATTCGACGATCCAGCCGAGGTGCTGGAGGAGGTCGCGGCCAGTGACACAGAGACGGCGACTGAGATTCTGCAGCGCGCCTACACGACGCCGATCCGCGACGAGCTGATTGGTCGGCGAGTGCAGGAGATCAAAGACGGCGGCGTTGCCGCTGCGGTCTCGGTCACACCTCCGAACGCCAAGCGGCTGGCCTCAGCGATCAAAGAAGCTGCCCCGGACGTGTTCGTCGTGCAGTCGACGGTGACGACCGCGCGTCACTATTCGCGGTCCGAGCGCGGACTCATCCTGAGTGAGCTAATCAAGGAGATGGAGATTCCGACACTCGTCGGCAACACCGTGGGATTCGACGCATCGCTGGAGTTGATGGAGGAAGGGATCGCGGGATTGCTCGTCGGAGTTGGACCTGGCGCAGCCTGCACGTCGCGAGAAGTGCTTGGAATCGGGGTGCCGCAGGTCTCGGCGACGATCGAGTGCGCCTACGCCCGCGATGTCTACTTCGAGCGAACCGGCCGCTACGTGCCGATCATCACTGACGGCGGCATCCGGACCGGCGGCGACTTCTGCAAGTCCCTGGTCTCAGGGGCGGACGCGGTCATGATTGGTTCCCCGTTCGCGGGCGCGCTCGAAGCACCGGGTCGCGGATTCCACTGGGGGATGGCGACGCCGCATGCTGAACTGCCGCGCGGCGTCCGAGTCCATGTCGGACAGCACACAACCCTCGATCGTCTGCTCTTCGGCCCGACCTCTCGGACGGACGGTACCGAGAACCTGATCGGCGCCCTGCGAACCTGCATGGGCAGCGTCGGTGCAGAGACGATTCGTGATCTGCAGCAGACCGAGATGGTGATTGCTCCGGCGATCAAGACCGAGGGCAAGCGCTATCAGATGATGCGGGACTAGGACGGCGTTCAGAGCGCGTCGTAGAACAAATCCAGCAGACGCCTGGTGTGGCGGTGCTGCCAGCCGCCTCTTCCCTGATTCATCACATAGCCCCAGCCGACGCCGGCATCTGGGTCGGCGAAGGCGAGTGAGCCGCCTCCGCCAAAGTGGCCAAAGGTGCGTGGGTTGGGTCCGAGCGGCCGCTCGGCCATCGTCATCTGGAATCCCGAGGCGAAGCGAGTCGGGCGGCCGAGGATGCGGTCAACGCCGTAGACCTGCTCGGCGGACATCTGCTCGATGGTCGATGGTTTCAGGATCTGAATGCCATCGAGTTCACCGTCTGTAGCCAACGAGCCGAAGAGTCGGGCCAGCCCTCGCGCCGCACCGTGGCCGGTCGTCGAGGGGAACTCGGCCGCGCGATACTCGCGAGTGTTCTGTGAACCGGGTCCACTCTGGATGTGCGGCGGATTTCTTCCCCCGAGCGTCTGCAATGCACTTGGCGGAGCCCGGCGGAAGTCGGGTGGCTGCTGGACCGGCAGCATGTCCGCAGTGCGGATGTCGTGTTCTGGTTTGGTGCCGAAGTGGAAGTCGAGGCCGATGGGCTGGCTCAGGTCGAGCTGCAGGTGGTCTCCAATCGATCTCCCGGTAATTCGTCGTATCACCTCACCGATCAGAAACCCCTGCGTGTTTGAGTGATACCCGTGCGCAGTCCCTGGCGGCCACCACGGTTCCTGTTCTGCCAGTGCGGAGGTCATGAGATCCCAATCGAGCATTGCTCCTCGCGGCAGTGGCCGGCGGATAGCGACGAGCCCGCTTTGATGGGTCAAGATCCAGCGGAAGGGGATGTCTGCTTTGCCGTTCTGGGCGAACTCGGGCCAGTAGTCGACTACGGGACGGTCGATGTCCAGGTCGCCGCGCTCGGCCAATCGCCAGGAGAGGATCGCACAGATCGCTTTGCCGACCGAGTAGCAGCAGACGATTGTGTCGTCCGCCCAGGGCTTCGTGTGTTTCGCGTCGGTCCATCCGCCGTAGATGTCAATGACCAGCTCACCATTGAGCGTTACGGCGAGCGCGGCGCCGTTCTCTGAGTGATCGACGAAATTCTGCTGGAACTGCTCACGAACGGCGCTGAAACGAGGGTCGCAATAGCCCTGGACTGGAGCGTCGGCAGGTGAAGGCAGCTGGTCTGGAGGCGCGGTCATCCGGCGATGATGCGGATGGCTCGGGGCCGTTGCGAAACGTCGTCGAGCACAGTGATCTCTGCGTTGGGAAGCATTTGGCGCGCGGCGTCGGCGATCGCTGACTCCTGGCCGGGATCAACTTCCAACACGGCAACGCCGTTCGGGTGGAGGCGTGATGGCAGCTGCGTGATCAGTCGCAGGATGAGCTCCGTACCCCGAGTGCCAGGAGTGAGAGCGACGCGTGGCTCGTGCTCGGCCACCTCGGGTTCCAATTCGTCCAGGCGTTCCTCGGGAATGTAGGGCAGATTGGCAACCACGCAATGAAACGGTCCTGGCAAGGGAGTGAGGAGGTCGCCCTGGACGAATGACGTGCGCGGCCTTTTGAGCAGCCGCTGGGCATTGTCCCGGGCGACGAGCAGGGCGTCTCGAGAGACGTCGCTGCAAATCAGGTTGACACCTCGTCGGTGTCTGGCCAGAGCGATGCCAACTGCCCCGGACCCCGCGCCGACGTCGGCCACCTGTGCAGTGCGGATCCGGGCTTGGCGCATATGGTCGAGGGCTGCGTCGACGAGTAGTTCCGACTCGGGCCGTGGAATCAACACGTCCGGCGTGACTCGAAACTCGAGCCGATAGAACTCCCTGGTGCCGGTGATGTAGGCGAGCGGTTTCCGGGTGGTGCGTTCTACGATTGCCGCTTCGAAGCGCTGCTTCGCGGCGGGATCGATTTCGTCCGTCAGCGAGGCGTAGAGCTGTGCTCTGGTCAGTCCGGTGGCGTGTCTCAGGAGGACTTCGGCCTCGAACCGGGCGTCATCGATCTCGGCCGATTCCAGCTCGGTGGCGGCGGCCAACCAGATATCGCGGAGCATGGCGGGTGTGGTCATGTCGAGGCCTCGGACAGCAGTCGAGCTTCTTCGGCAGTGGCGGCTGCGTCGATCAATGGATCGAGGTTGCCCTCGAGCATCCCGTCCAGATCGTGTCGGGTCAGGCCTATCCGGTGGTCGGTGACGCGGTTCTCCGGGAAGTTGTACGTGCGAATTTTCTCGGAGCGGTCGCCAGAGCCGACTTGTGAGCGGCGGAAGTCGGCGCGTTCACGTTGGGCGGCCATTCGCTGTTGTTCGTAGAGCCGTGCTCGTAACACCGACATGGCTTTGAGCTTGTTCTTGAGCTGTGAGCGCTCGTCGGTGCAAGTCACGACGATGCCACTTGGTTCGTGGGTCAGACGGACACCCGTTTGCACCTTGTTGACGTTCTGCCCTCCTGCGCCGCCTGAGTGGAACAGGTCCAGACGGATGTCAGATTCGTCGAGGTCGACATCGACTTCCTCAGCCTCAGGCATCACGGCGACCGTGGCGGTCGATGTGTGGATTCGACCCTGCGCTTCGGTTTCCGGGACTCGCTGGACACGGTGAACGCCGGACTCGTACTTCAGTCTTGAGAATGCGCCGTCGCCTTCAATCTGACAGACGACTTCCTTGAAGCCGCCCATCGTGTTCTCGGATGCGCTGAGCACGTCGGTGTGCCAGCGCCGGCCCTCGGCGTAACGGACATAGGCGCGCAGCAGATCGGCTGCCCAGAGACCAGCCTCGTCGCCGCCGGCGCCGGCTCGAATCTCGACGATTACATTTCGCTCGTCGTTTGGGTCGCGCGGCAGGAGCGCTCGCTTGGCATTCTCTTCAAGCTCGTCAATCTGTTCGCGAAGTTCGGTCACTTCCGACTGCGCAAACTCGCGCATCTCGTCGTCTTCAGCTTCGTCGAGCACCTCACGAGCCTGCTTGAGCTGGTCGGAAGCGGAGCGGTACTCCGTGAGCAGATTGATTTTTTCCTGCAAGGATGCGTGCTCCTTGGCCAGCGTTTGCAAACGGGACGGATTGCTGGAGGTGGCCGGATCGGCCATCTCCTGCTCAATCTCGTGAAAACGCGTGGCGACGTCCTCGAGCCTCGTCCACATGGCGGCGCTGTCGGATGTAGCGGTTGCTGGCATGTCTGGCCTCAGTCCTGCGGCTGAGTATATGAAAGACCCGCCAGATGACCGACGACTGCTTCTAGCGATACCCGTTGCTGGTCTGAGGTGTGAAGGTCGCGGATCGTGACATTGCCTTCGGCGAGGTCTCGAGCGCCTGCGATCACGGCGAATCGAGCCCCGGATCGGTTGGCCTGTCGAAGCTGTGCCTTGAGCGATCGTCCGCCGAATGCCAGCGTGGCCGCGACTCCATTACGGCGCAGGTCGCCGGCAATTTTCGACGCAGCGATGTCCGCGCCCTCGCCGAGTGCCGCGATCAACACATCTGTTGCCGAGTCGCCATCTGGGGCGAGTCCCTGCTCCCTCAAGTGGTGAGCCATTCGCTCCAGGCCCATGCCGAAGCCGATGCCTGGTGTTGGCGGTCCACCGATCTGTTCGATCAGACCGTCGTAACGGCCCCCGGCGAGGACGGTGACCTGAGACCCGTCAGCCTCCGCCGGAACGATCTCGAACACCGTATGCGTGTAGTAGTCGAGTCCGCGAACAAGCGTCGGCCGCTCTTCGTAGGGAATACCCAGCACCTCCAGGTGCGACTTGACGGAGTCGTAGTAGTCGGCCGATTCAGGACGCAGATGCTCGGTGATCACTGGAGCGCCGGCCTGGTACGGCTTGGTGCGATCGTCCTTGCTGTCCAGCAGTCGCATCGGCGCTCGCTCCCAGCGAGATTGATCGTCGGGAGCGATGCGATCGAGGTGCGGCTCGAAGTGCTCTCTGAGCAATGGCACATACGCCTGCCGATCCTCGACGTCGCCAATGCTGTTGAGCAGGATCTTGAGGTCGGTCAGGCCGAGCGACTCGGCGACTCGCCAGCCAAGGTCGATCACCTCGGCGTCAAGGGCGGCGTCGCGAACGCCGATCGCCTCGACCCCGAACTGTGTGTGCTGTCGAAAGCGTCCCGCCTGGGGTCGTTCGTAGCGGAAGATCGGCAGGTGATAAGCCAGCTTGACCGGTTGGCTCAGGTTGGCCATGCCGTGCTGCAGATAGGCACGGCAGACCGAGGCCGTGCCTTCAGGCCTCAGCGCCAGACGGTCGCCGCCGCGATCCTCGAAGATGTACATCTCTTTTTCGACAATGTCGGTGCCTTCGCCGACGCCTCGGGCGAACAACTCCGCCTGCTCAAACGTGGGCGGCTCGATGAATCCGAATCCTGCCAGGCGTGCCTGCTCCCGCGCTCGTTCGAGGATGTGCTGATGGACGGTGTAATCCCCGGGCAGGAGATCGCGGGTGCCGCGAGGCGTCTGAAACTGTCGACTGTGGGAGCTGCTCATCGTTGATCCTCAGACCTCATCGTACAGACGAGGTGCGAGTTTACGCCCGCGAGAAACAGTTCGTGGGCGTAAACAGTTGGACGATGCTCCGGGCTTTGTATGATCGATCTATGGCAACCCAGACGGTGCCCGCAGAAGTTGTCGATCTGAAGAAACACCCGACGCTCGACGTGCTGGTTGACGTGCTGGAGCAGTACCTGGCTCCGGCAGATCGGGACCAGGTGTTGTCGGCGTTTGAGTACGCAGAAGCCAAGCACGACGGTCACCTGCGTCGCTCGGGACATCCCTACATTGAACACCCGCTCGCTGCGGCCGTGACCTGCGCCGAACTGCAGCTCGACGTACCTGCCCTGCAAGCCGCGTTGCTGCATGACGTGATGGAAGATTGCGGGGTCACACGGGCACAGTTGGTGACCGAGTTTGGTGTCGATGTAGCCAAACTGGTCGACGGAGCGACGAAGCTGTCGGCGTTGCAGCTGCCTCGCGTGACCGGAACGATCGACCGTGAGGCGCAGGCCGAGAATCTCCGCAAAATGTTCGTCGCCATGGCCGACGACGTTCGCGTCGTGATCGTCAAGCTGGCCGACCGACTGCACAACATGCGCACCCTCGACGCGATGCGTCCGGAGAAGCAGGTGCAGATCTCGCGCGAGACGATGGAGATCTACGCGCCGTTGGCCGCGCGCCTCGGGATCTGGCAGATTCGAGCGCAGCTCGAGGATTTGGCGTTCAAGTACCTCGAACCCGAAGAATACGCACGAATCTCAGCGCTCGTCGCATCCCGACGCCAGACTCGCGAGCGATACCTGGCACAGATTCGGGTGCAACTGGAAAACGCCCTCGAAGCTCAAGGGCTGTCGGCGCAAGTCCGTGGCCGTGTGAAGCACCTCTATTCGATCCACGAGAAGATCCGGAAGTACTCAGCACAGGGCAAATCGTTCGACGACATCTACGACCTGCTCGCGTTGCGTGTCCTGACCGCGACGACGAGTGACTGCTATGCGGTCCTTGGCGTCGTGCATGGCCTCTGGCGGCCCCTGCCTGGCGAGTTTGACGACTACATCGCTAGTCCACGTCCGAGCGGTTACCAATCGCTGCATACGACCGCATTCTGGTCGCCGTCGCATGCCGTTGAAGTGCAGATTCGTACCCACGACATGGACCGCGAGGCCGAGTACGGCGTCGCCGTGCACTGGGCCTACAAGGAGAACCGCCACAACGCGATGAATGATCGCGAGCGGATGTCGTGGCTGCGGCAGTTGGTCGAGTGGCAGGGCGAACTCTCCGGCGCCGACGATTTCCTCGAGACGCTTCGCTCGGACGTGTTCCACGACCAGGTCTTCGTGCACACACCGAAAGGCGAGATCCTGGCGCTTCGGTCAGGCGCGACTCCGCTCGACTTCGCGTTCCGGATTCACACAGACGTTGGCTACCAGTGCGTGGGAGCAAAGGTCAACGGGCGGCTGGCGCGACTGTCGACGCCTCTGGAGAACGGCGACGTGGTCGAGATCGTGACCAGCCGCACAGCTCGCGGACCCAGTCGCGACTGGTTGAATCCGGCGTTGGGATACGTCACCACACAGCACGCACGGACGAAGATTCGCCAGTGGTTCAACCGCCAGGCGCGAACCGAAAACATCGCCCGCGGTCGCGACGAACTCGAGCGTGAACTGAGACGACTGAGTCTGAAGCTCCCCAAGGTCGAGTCGGAGGTAATGGACGCGACCCGTGCCAAAAGTATGGATGACGCGCTGGCGCTCATTGGGGCGGGCGACATGACCGCGCACGCTGTAGCGCTGAAGGTGGCGTCGGCTGACGAAGAAGAGACTGAACAAACTCCGGCGATCGAGGTCGTGGAGGCGCCTTCAATACCTAGCGCCGACGCTGTGCAGGTACTGGGCGGCTCCAACATGTTGACTCGGCTCGCGCCATGCTGCTCGCCACAAGTCGGTGAGGACATCACAGGATTCATCACCCGCAGCCGCGGCGTCACGATTCACCGCAGCGAATGCCCGAACATCCTCTCGGTTGGCGAGGACGAACGGGTCGTGCCGGTCCGCTGGAACACCTTCCGCGGCCTGACCGAGGCGCGCCTGAAGATCATGGGTTGGGATCGCGTCGGCCTCGCACGCGATGTCGCAGCGATCTGCGCCGACGAGAACGTGAATATGGTCTCGTTCATAACCGGCGAGCCGGACCGCGGCGCGGTCACCTTGACGTTTACCGTCGAGGCAAACGGCCTGCGCCAACTACAACGAGTGATGTCAAAGCTCGACGGCGTTCACGGTGTGATGAGTGTCGAGCGCGACTACTGACCGCGATGCTCCCTATGGTTTGAGTGCCGCGACCAGTCGATCAATGTCTGACTCGGGTGTGTAGAAGTGTGGAGAGGCGCGTAGCCGCTCGAATCGAACCGCCGTGATGATCCCTATGTCCTGCAAGCGCTCCCAGGTTTCTTCCAGGGTCTCGCGTTCGGCCAACTCCGGTGGCGGGTCGAAGATTACGATGCCACTTCGCTCTGACTCGCCCCTCGGCGAGAAGACACGACAACCGGCGTCCGTCAGCGCGTCGCAGAGGTAGTCGGTGACCGATTGCAACTGGGCCCAGACGTTATCGATTCCGACATTGAGCAGGTGGCGGATCGCAGCTCGCATGCCCAGCATCGCTGCGGTTGGAGTCGCGCCGGGCTCGAAACGAGAAGCGGTCGGAGAGAGGATCAGCTCATCGTTGCCCGCCGCCAGGCCGCCGTCCATGCTGTTGGCGCCCAGCACGGGAGGGATCAGGCCCTCAATCAACTCTTCCTTGATGTAGAGCATGCCTGAGCCGGTCGGACCCAGCATCCACTTGTGCCCTCCGGCTGCCAGGATGTCGACATCGTCCTCAACTACGTTGACCGGTAGGGCTCCTGCCGATTGAATCGCGTCCACCGACAGCAGTCCGCCTACGGCGTGAACCGCGTCAGCGATCGGTCGGAGATTGGAGCGAAAGCCGCTGCCCCATTGGACATGAGAGATCCCGACCAGCTTGGTGCGCTGGCTGACTGCGGAGATGATGTCCTCGGTCGGAATTCGGCCGTCGTCCTGCTGGTAGACCACGTCGAGTTCCACGCCCCGCTGTTGCATTGCGTTATAGAAATGCCGGTTCGAGGGATACTCGGCGTCAGTCACAAGGATCCGGTCGCCATCCTTCAGATTGAGCGAGCCGGCCGAGACCGACACTCCGGTCGCTGTATTCGGGACAAACGCGATCTCATCCGGACTGCGAGCACCGATCAGGTCGGCCGAGACCTGGCGAAAGTCGGCCATGTCGTCCATCCAGGTCGATCCGAAGTAACCCGAGCGAGCCGCCTGGTCGGCGTAGTCATGGACCGCCTGGGCAACGTCGGCCGGCAGCGGCGAGACTCCAGCGTGGTTGAAGAAGGCCAGGCCGCTGTCAAGGACGGGATACGTGTTGTTGGTCATTAGTTGCGCTCCATTCAGGAGAGTCTAGGCACGATTCGAACTGTGTGGTGGAATTGCACTTGCCAGCGAGCGAATGTGTGTTCTATGGTACCAAACAGTAAAGAACACTAGTTTGGTATCTGTGTTCTATCAGAAACACCAGGAGGCCTGAGATGCATACTCGAGTCAATGGCGGAGCAGTCATCGGACTGGACGGAGCCCCGATTTGTGTCGAAGTGGATATCTCTTCGGGGATGCCCAAGACGACGATTGTTGGCCTGCCCGACGCCGCGGTCGACGAGGCGCGCGAGCGGGTTCGCTCGGCGATTCGCAACGCCGGCGCTGGTTTTCCGACGAAGCGAGTGACGGTCAATCTCGCTCCCGCTCATATTCGCAAGGAGGGAGCAGGCTACGACCTGCCGATTGCGGTCGGAATGCTAGTGGCGACCGGGCAAGTCTGCGAGTCGGCTGTACAGGACACATTGTTCCTAGGTGAGCTGGCCCTTGACGGGGAACTGCGGCACGTGCGTGGCGTGCTCTCGGTCGCGGCCGCTGCCCGGGACGCATCGGTCCGGCGGATCGTGGTGCCAAAGGTCGACGCGGAGGAAGCGTCACTGATCGATGGGATCGAAGTGGTTGCCGTCGACTCGCTACGCGACTGGATCGAGATTGCGACTGAGGAGCGCCCGCTCACAGACGCGATCTGGCCGACAGCGCAGCCCGTCGAGGAGGACACTGGTTCCACCTATGACGGACACGACTTCTCTGATGTTCGCGGTCAGGAGCACGTCAAACGGGCGCTGGAGGTCGCGGCTGCCGGCGGACACAACCTGCTGATGTGCGGTCCTCCCGGCGCCGGCAAGACGTTGCTGGCCTCGTCTCTGCCGGGGATTCTGCCGCCCTTGACCTCGCAGGAGGCGCTTGAAGTCACCAAGATTGCCTCCGTCTCCGGCATGACGGGCGGCAACAAGCTGATCAGGGAGCGGCCCTTCCGTGCGCCTCACCACACCATTTCCAACGCTGGGTTGGTCGGCGGCGGTCAGCGGCTCCGGCCTGGAGAGGTGACGATGGCTCACCGCGGCGTGCTTTTCCTGGACGAGTTGCCGGAGTTCTCGGTGCGCGCGCTGGAGACGATGCGGCAGCCACTCGAGGATCGTCACATCACGATTTCTCGGGCACACGGGTCAGTGACTTACCCGGCCGACATCTGTCTGGTCGCGGCGATGAATCCATGCCCCTGCGGAAATTTCGGCTCGGACCAGCACTGCACTTGCACCGACGGCGCGGTCTATCGGTACCAACGACGAATCTCAGGTCCGGTGCTTGACCGAATTGACCTGTTCGTCGACGTGCCGCGGGTCGATGTCCAGAAGCTGATGGAATCGTCTTCGGCATCTGCCCCACCGAGTGCTGAGCCGTCGGTCGAGGTGAGACGCCGAGTCGTGCGCTCACGGGTTGTCCAGCGAGAGCGCTTCGGCGACTCCGGGCCGAACGCGAACGCGTCGCTCTCAGCGCGGGAGGTGAATCAACACTGCTACAGCATGCTCGATGATCGAGCGCGAACGTTGATCCAGGAAGCCGTCGATCGACTCAGCCTGTCAGCGCGAGGATTCCATCGAGTCCTCAAGGTGGCACGAACGATTTCAGACCTCGCCGAATCAGAGACGATCACAGCGCAACACGTTGCCGAGGCGGTGCAGTATCGGCGGAGATCTCAGCTCAACTGACTGACGTCCGTGGGCAAACGTTTGCCGCGCGTTCACAGATTGTTTCGGAGAGGTTTACCTCGTGACTTCCGGTCGTTAATCCGTCTGCCGGCGGCCGGTTCATACGCTGCTTTGAGCAACTGGCACAGACGCCGGGTACCAGAGCGGAATGAGGTACGAGACCATGACCACCGAACAATCATCGAGCGGCTTCGCGCCACTCAACTGGATTTCACGACGAGCACGTTCGGCGTATCACTGTGAGATCTCCTGCGACGACGCGTGCTTCCAACCAGTGCCGAACAAGAGCGGCAATGAACCGTTTGCCGCAATCCTGAATCGTCGCATTTCGCGTCGCTCGCTGGTCAAGGCGACGATCGCCGGTGCGCCTTGCTGGCTCTGAGCACATCGCCACTGGGTTCTCAGATATTTGGCTCAGCTCCATTGACCAGCAAGGCAGAAGCCGCGTTGAGCAGCGTCGGCCTGCAGAGCATTCCCCATGACAACGAAGACTTGATCAACGTCGCGGATGGATACAGCTCAAACGTCATCATTCGCTGGGGTGACGCTGTTGTTCCTGGCGCGCCGGCATTCAGTCTGAACGGTCAGACGGCCGAGTCGGCGGCGAAGCAGTTTGGCTTCAACTGCGACTACAACGGATTCTTCCCGGTGCTGCCGGGTCAGAGCCATCGCGGACTGCTCGGTGTCAACCACGAGTACACGAGTGGCGTCGACATGTTCCCCGGGTATGACGCCGACAACGTGACCGCCGAGCAGGCCGCGATCGAGATCGCTTCGCATGGCATGTCGGTGGTTGAGGTGTCGCGCGGTGATGATGGTTCGTGGTCGTACAACGCGTCATCGTCGCACAACTTCCGGATTACCGGTGAGACTCCGATGATGCTGACCGGTCCGGGCGCGGGCAGCGTCTACACGATCACCGACGCCGACCCGACCGGCGCGGATGTGTTGGGGATGTTCAACAATTGTGCGGGCGGCCGGACGCCGTGGGGCACCATCTTGACAGCGGAGGAGAACTTCAACCAATACTTCGCCAACGCCGGCGAGGAGACTCGCGCTGCGCGCTACGGGATTCCAGAAGGCGCTTCGCGGCGGCACTGGGAAGACTTCTACGATCGGTTTGACCTGAGTGTGGAACCGAACGAGCCGAATCGCTTCGGCTACCTCGTCGAGATTGATCCCTACGACCCGGCGTTCACTCCCCGCAAGCACACGGCCATGGGACGTTTCAAGCACGAGGCGGCGACCGTGACGTTGTCGGACGATGGCCGCGCGGTCGTGTACTCGGGAGACGATCAGCGATTCGACTACATCTACAAGTTCGTCAGCAACGACCGGTACAACATCTACAGCCGCTCGGCGAACCTCGACCTGCTCTCCTCGGGCACGCTGTACGTGGCGAAGTTCAACGACGACGGGTCCGGTGAGTGGTTGCCGCTGGTGGCAGGCACGGTCCCTCTGCACAACTGGACCAATGCCGGGATCACGGCGTTCACCCGACTGGCTGCCGATGCCGTGGGAGCAACACCGATGGACCGTCCTGAGGACATCGAGGTCAATCCCGTCAATCACCGCGTCTACATCGCGCTAACCAACAACACCAATCGGACGGTTGATGATGTCGACGGCGCGAATCCTCGTGGACCCAACACGCATGGGCACATCCTCGAGCTCACTGAGAACGGCGGCGACGCGGCCTCACGGCGCTTTACCTGGGACATCTTCATTCTTTGCGGGGACCCGTCCGACTCGGAGCAGGAAACCTACTTTGCCGGCTTCGACAAAAGCGAACTGGACTCGATTTCCGCGCCTGACAACCTGGCCATCGACGCCAACGGCAACTTGTGGATTTCTACAGACGGACAACCCAGCAAACTTGGACAGGCCGACTCAATCTATGTGGTACCGACTGCGGGACCAGAGCGCGGACGGATCCGTAGATTCATGACCGGTGTGCCGCGGGGCGAGTTGGCAGGTCCCGAATTCACGCCTGACTTTGAGACCCTGTTTGTCAGCGTGCAGCATCCGGGAGAGGGCGACGGCCTGGACGAGCCATCGAGCACATTCCCCGACGGCGATTTCCCACGACCCAGCGTTGTCGCTGCGCGGAAGGATGGCGGCGGCGTCATTGGGACGTAGCAACCTCGCAGGCAGTTCCATATCTGGAAGCCCCTCTCCCCTGAGGGGCTTCCTTGCCATCAGCGACGAGCCGAACGCTGGCGACGGTGATATCGTGAGCTTCGGGCCCTCGTAGCTCAGGGGATAGAGCACCGGCCTCCGGAGCCGGGAGCGTAGGTTCGAATCCTACCGGGGGTACCAGGCGCTACTCGTTCCCTCCTTCGGTCGTCCATGTGATGAGCATTCCGTTCGCGGGAATGCGCCAGGCCGGGCGGTAGACATCGCCTCGATGAAAGAGCGTGTCCAGTTGATTGCGGATGTTCTCCTCGACCGTTGGCTGGTCGACGACCGCCAGCTCCGCCAGCGCGAAACGCACGGCTTCCTCGTCGTTCGTCGGCAAGCGCTCGGGCCACGTGAACGGCTGATCGACGACCAGGACGTCGGGCACAATGCCCAGATCCCAGATGACCGGCAACAGCTCGCGGAACCCGGGCGAGGGCGCTTCATCCTCGCGGAATGCGACCTGGAAGAGATTCGCATTGACGTTGGGCGGTGCAACCGTCCAAGTGAGAATCATCACCCGGCGCCGGGCCGATTCGTGCATTTCTCGGATGAACGCCTCGATGTCAGTGATGAAGTAGGTCACATCTACGGTCAGCACGAGGTCGGCTTCAACTCGTTCCGACACCGGCCAGTTTGAGGAAATGACCTCCGCATTGGAGATCCCGTGCTCCGCGACAGCGATGCCAAACTGCTCTCGCATAGCCGGCGAGGGCTCCACATTTCGCAGCGACTTCGCCTTCAGCGCCATCGGTAAGCCGATCCGGCCCGCGCCGCCGCCGATCTCGATGATCTCATCTCCCGCCTCGACGTAGCGCAGCCCGGCGGCGAGCTGTGGTTCCGGTTCACGATGCGGATCGAACCGGTAGGTATGCGCGTAGCGCTGCCAGTAGGACTCCCCAAACGGCGTGGCGAGTCGCGTCTGCTGCGTGTGCCGCGCGTTGACCATGGCGTTGTATTGCTCTGCGGCATTCATCGATGGATGATTCCTCTCCCGCTCGGGTGCTGGTTCAGTGCTTGGCTGACATCGTCATAACGTGGAGCGGTGATAGCGTAAGTCCTTGAGCGCGCTTCCGTGACGAGCGTTCAGAGGGGATAGCCGGTGTCGCAACGAGGTCGCAGCGCTCGGACGCGTCCGCAGCGCCTGGCACGTCGACGCGCCGCGGTGCAGGGGTTTGATCGAGGCGGCGTCCGGCGCTCACGATTGTTTTCTCGTCCGGTCATCGCCGTGGTCGGTCTGGTCCTGGCGGTCACCCTGATTGCCAGTCTGGCGCTGGTGGCGTTCGACAGCGGCGGACCCTCGCCGACCACCGATCCCCCGCCGGTTCGCCGAACCGGATCGGACGTCGTGACCGGCGCAGTCGAGGGCAAGCCGACCTGGGACGCACCTCCCGCGTTTGCGCTGGTCGAAGGTGTCGATTACGGGGCAGAGCTCGTGCTCGAGAGCGGCGAAGTGGTCGTCATCGACCTCTTGGAAGACGTAGCCCCCGACCACGTCAACAACTTTGTCTTCCTCGTCAATCAGCAGTTCTACGACGGCCTCAGCTTCCATGAGATTCTGCCCGGCTTGAGCGTTCGGGCGGGCGATCCAACGGCCGGAGATCCCGGCGCCAGTTGGCCTGCGGATGCCGGCTACGAGCTTCCCGATGAGCAAGAATCCACTGATGTGCTCGCGGTGAATGCCGAAGGTCTATTGGCAATGTGGCGCGATGAAGACGGAGCGTCATCGTCTCAGTTCCTGATCACCTTGTCTCAGCCTGATTCGAGCACGTCAGAAGCCTTGACGGCGTTCGGTCGAGTCACCTCCGACTTGCAGCCGCTCCACGCGTTTGGCTCAAGGGATCCGGCGGCAATACCGCCTCCGCCATCCGGTCCGAAGATTGTGGAGATCCGGATCACGGAAGATGGAGTCTCCGCGGCATCGACCGATTCGGCACCTGCCGAGCCTGACGGCCCTCGATCGTGGGATGAACCCCCGGCCTTTGAGCTGAAGGACGGCGTTGACTACCGCGCGACCATTGAAATGGCTGGCGGCGGTGTAATCGAAATCGACCTGTACGAGGATCTCGCACCGCAGCACGTCAACAGCTTTGTCTTTCTCGCTCGCCAGGGGTTCTACGACTCGCTGACATTCCACCGCATCATTCACGGATTCATGGCACAGGGTGGCGATCCGACAGGCACAGGAGGCGGCGGTCCCGGCTACACGATCGACGCGGAGTTCAACGACACCGCGCACGTGCGCGGCGTCCTCTCGATGGCACGGTCCGCTGATCCGAACTCAGCAGGCAGCCAGTTCTTCATCGTCTACGACGCGGCGCCGCACCTCGACGGGCAGTACACCGCATTTGGCGAGGTGATTTCCGGCATGGACGTTGTAGACGGGTTCCCGCCACGAGATCCTTCGGACCCGAGTGAACCACGCGGTCCCGAAATCGCCACGATCACAATCAGCGAAATCGTTCGCGCCGAATAGCGCGAGCCCCAGCACTGCCGCACGGCGGCGGAGGAACACATGGCCAGTTACAGCAAGCGCCCCGAAATGGCGCTCAAAGAAGGCGCTGCGTATGGCGCCACGATTGAGATGGAAGACGGCAGCATGATCGAGCTGGAACTCTGGCCGGTCCTCGCGCCAGAGCACGTCAACTCGTTCGTCTTCCTCGCCCGCGACGGCTTCTACGACGGCGTCACGTTCCACCGCATCATCGACGGATTCATGGCCCAGGGCGGCGACCCGACCGGCACAGGCACCGGTGGACCCGGCTACAACGTGCCGGCTGAATTCAACGAGACTGCCCACGTCGAGGGCGTGCTCTCGATGGCGCGCGCGCAGGATCCCAACTCGGCTGGCAGCCAGTTCTTCATTTGCAACGCCGACGCCACATTCCTCGACCGCCAGTACACCGCCTTCGGCAAGGTCACCTCGGGCATCGAAGTCGTGAAGGCCTTCCCCGAGCGCGACCCCCAGCGAGCTCGCGAGCCCGGCCCGAAGATGAAGAGCGTTACGATCACTGAGTCATAGCCGGGAGTTCACGAACTCGATGTCAGCTCAACCGCCTCAGATCCCGCCGATTCCACCAACTGCAGTCGTGCTGCGTGTGGTCTCGATCCTGGGCATGGGGCTGACGTTCTCAGGATGCGTGCTCGCGCTGGTCGCGGCCGAGTGGTGGTGGGCCATCGGCACGGGCATCGCCTTCGTCCCCTTCATGCTGATGATGACAATCGTCGATCGGCTGATCCCGGATGTCTCAGAATGGGTAGCGGAGAATACGCCGCCCAACGATCAGGACTAACAACGAAGGCCCGCCGCAAACTCAGCGCGGCGGGCCGTTCGATTGGTTCTGGTCGAGAGTCGTTAGTCGTCAAGCCTTGCGGTAGCTGATCCCTTGACGACCTCTGCGCCGTCCTGATTGACCGTCGAGACCGATAGGTCCACCAGGCTGACTCCATCTTCTTCGCGGATGTCCTCGATCGTCGCGGTGGCGGTCAGCGTGTCGCCGGGCCAGACCTGGGCGACGAAGCGGACGCCGTACTTGGTCAGGCGTCCGTCGCCCACGTAGTTGGTCAGCATCTTGCCGGTCAGGCCCATGCTGAGCATGCCGTGCGCGAACACGGTCGGGTAGCCCGCGACCTGCGTGGTAAAGATCTCGTCGGTGTGCAGCGGGTTGTAGTCGCCCGAGGCGCCGGCGTACTGGATGATCTGGGTGCGAGTGAGGTTGTCCACGACCTGTTCGCTGT
The DNA here is from genome assembly GCA_964291525.2 of Dehalococcoidia bacterium. GTDB lineage: Bacteria > Chloroflexota > Dehalococcoidia > Bin125 > Bin125 > Bin125. The sequence goes on from OZ219765.1 coordinate 622,605, forward strand.
GCTGGTCGCCGACGTTGAGGCTGGCTTTGCTAAGCGGCATGGTTGGTTCTTCTCTGCTTTCTCTTCGCTTAAGAGCTCTTCGCTTCCGCGCGGCTACTCGACGACGCGCGAGGTCTGCACGCCGACCGAGCGGGCGGTCACGACGAGCACGCCGTCCTGGTTGTAGTACTCGGTGATTGACTCGTTGAAGCTGAGCGAGCCGCCCCGGCGACCCTCTCGAGTCCAGCTCTTGCCGGCCTTGTCGACAGCCTTGAGCACGTCGCCAGGCTGGACGGGAGCGTGGTATTCGTAGTGTTGCTCGGCGTGGAACCCGGTACCTCCTCCGCCGCCCGATGATTCACGCTGAACACCGGTCGGTTCCTTGCCCGAGCCGAACCATGGCTCGCCGACCACCGGTCGGAGGACATACCCGTCGGTGAACTGGGCCGAAGCCTGAACAAATGTCGGCGGAGGGATGACGTGGCCGGGTTCGGTATCGGCCGCGGCGTCTGCGTCGTGATAAATCGGGTTGTCGTCGCCGATTGAACGGGCGAAGAGCATGATGTGCCCGGCTTCGATCGGGAAGTGGTCGGTGGCCACTGGCGGGTCCTTCCTTGATGCAGGTTCTCTTACGGGCGATAGCTTAACGGACACTGTCTTGAGCATCGAATGGACGGTCGTGTGCGATGACGAAGCCGTTTGGCGAACTACGCGTGGTCGAGTTGGCGGGATCGCACGCCGGAGCATTCGCAGCCAAGATGTTTGCGGACTACGGGGCTCAGGTCGTCAAGATCGTCCCGCCGGACGGCGATCCGCTGCTGCTTCACGGCGAGGTCCTGCCGACACACGCGTTGGGCGACGGTGAAGTCGGCTCCATCTGGGCCTTCTGCAACACGTCAAAGCTGGTGATTGAACACGATCTCGAATCGCCAGAGGTCCGCGAGCTAGTTGTCAACGCCGATGTAGTGATTGAGAGCTCTGCCCCAGACCCATTGACACCGCGAACGTCCGATTTGGATGCCGCTCAGTTGGTCAGAGTGTTCATTTCTCCGTTTGGACTGTCTGGAACCTGGAGCGACCGCCGCTCCAACGTCTTCACCGACGATGCGGCCAGCGGTCACATGTACCTCAACGGGGAAGCGGACCGACATCCATTTCGTCGGCACGGCCGGCATACCGAGTACGCGGCCGGAATGTATGGCTTCATCGGGGCGATGTCGGCACTGGTGGCACGGGAGTCGAGCGGACGGGGTCAGACGGTGGAGGTCTCCCACATCGAGTCGATGGTAGCCATGCATCAGCACACGACCACGATGTGGACCCACGCCGGGCACATCCTCAAGCGCGAGGGCAATGCACAGCCTGGCATGTGGCATCCGGCCGGCGTCTACGAGTGTGCGGACGGCTTCGTCTTCCTCGGTCACGCGACAGCCGCCAAGCTGGACCCCTTCCTGCATGCCGCCGGAATGGGACACCTGCTGGATGACCCGCGCTTCGCGACAAACGAGTCGCGAGGCAGAAACAAGAAGGCCTTCGACGAAGCATTGCGACCGTGGCTCATGTCCCACACGTCGGAAGAGATCTGTGACCTGGGCGAGGCAACATTTTCCCCGATGGGCCCGGTCTGGAACACGCACGAGTTCCTCGCCGATCCGCACATGTCGGAGCGTGAGTTCTTCGTGCCGCTCGACGAATCCAATGGCAACGAGATCATTCCTCGCGGACCGTTCCGCCTTGGAGTCGACTACCAGGGCGGCCATCCTCAACCGCCGAAGAAAGCAAAGCGCCAGGAGCTGGCCGGCTGGGAATCGGTAGGCACTGCCTCTCCGAATGGACAAGCGTTGGACTACGGCCCATTGACTGGTCTGCGAGTGCTCGACCTCACTCGCGTCTGGGCTGGGCCTATCGCTGGTCGCTTGATGGGAGACCTCGGTGCGGATGTCATCCACATCGAGTCGCCCTGGAATCGTGGGCCGCTCGAAGTCCCGGACGACTTTGCCGAGCTGACCCACATCTATGCCGACAACGACCTGGGCGAACGTCACTGGAATCGAAACGGCGGATTCAACAAGCTCGCACGCAACAAGCGAGGACTGTCAATCGACCTGTCGACCCAGCAAGGCCAGGACACGTTCCGCCAACTGATCGCCGCATCGGATGTCGTACTCGAAAACTTCTCACCCAGGGTCTTCCCCCAGTGGAACCTGGACTGGGATTCGATCCGCAAGATCAATCCCGCGGTCATCCACACGTCGATGCCTGGATACGGAGCGACCGGCCCGGGCGCGAATCGGGTCGCGTTGGGACCGGTGATCGAGGCGGCGACGGGAGTGACCATGATGGCCGGCTATGCCGACGGCATTCCCTATCGCTCAGGCGTGGCCTGGCCCGATCCGGTGTCGGGGATGAGCGCGGTCGCCGGAACGCTGGTTGGGCTCTGGCATCGAATGTCATCCGGCGGCGACGGACAACGTGTCGAGACGGCAATGATCGAGTCGATGGGCACCTTCGTCGGCGACGAGCTGCTCTCGGCCCAGGTGGTCGGCGAGCCACCGCCGCGACGAGGCAACCGCGAACAAGGCGTCGCCCCACAGGGCGTCTACGGCTGCCTCGGCGACGACCGCTGGATCGCAATCTCGGTCACGTCCGATGAAGAGTGGGAGTCACTCTGCGCCGTCGCAGCATTGCCCGATAGTTGGGAGCGATGGGAACTCTGGGAGCGAGAATCACGGCACGACGAGATCGATGTCGCCCTGGGCATCTGGAGCCGAGCGATCTCGCCAACCGAGGCAGTCTCACGACTGCAGGCTGCGGGCGTGATCGCTGCCGTCCTCGCCGACGGTCGCGACCTGTTGGAGTCGGAGCACCTGGCAGCGCGGAACTTCTGGGCTGAGGTCGGCGGGATCGATATGGGAATCCTGCGCTACCCCGGATGTCCCGTGCGACTCAGCGACACCCCGGCAACCTACCGACGAGGCGCACCCGGCCTCGGAGAACACAACCGAGAAGTGCTGACAGAAATCGCCGGATTATCCGAGGACGAGGTTAACCGGCTGCAGGGCGCAAGAGTCATCGCCGACCGTCCGCCGAGCATGGCGGAGCTATTGAAACCGCGCCTCTAGCAAGTGGACATGAAAGTGGTCGGGGTGGGCGGATTTGAACCGCCGGCCTCACGGCCCCAAACCGTGCGCTCTGCCAAGCTGAGCTACACCCCGATATCGCTCACTCTATGGGCTCAATCGCCTCAGTCGACCTGCACCGCACCGATCAGCTCCGAGATATCCGTCAGGCCGTGTTCACGACAGTACTGAATCAGTTCTTCCAGTACCCGGATTGAGGCGAACGGATCGCGAAACGAAGCCGTTCCGACCTGGATGGCGCTCGCACCGGCCAGCAGAAACTCGACCGCGTCTCGACCATCAACAATGCCCCCGCAGCCGATCACCGGAATCTCAACGGCGCGCGAAGTTTCCCAGACCAGTCGCAGCGCGAGAGGCTTGATCGCCGGACCGGTCAGTCCCGCGACTGCACGGTTTGTCCGCGGTCTGCGCGTGTTGACGTCGATGCTCATGCCGACAAATGAGTTGGCCACGCAGAGCGCGTCGGCCCCGGCTTCCTCGCAAGCCCTCGCGACAACCGAGATATCAGTCACGTCGGGTGTCAGCTTGGCGATCACCGGTAGCGTCGTTGACGTAACGACCGCCTCGACAACCCGTGCCGCCGCAACCGGATCGCGGCCGAAAGCGACCCCGCCAACGTCGAGGTTGGGACAGGAAATGTTGACCTCGAGCCCCGCCACTCCCGGCGCCCCGTCAAGGACCTGCGCCAGACGTGCAAACTCGTCGACCGTGTCGCCGAGCATGTTGACCACGACCGGGACATCCCAGGTCTCCCAGACCGTTGCGACATCGCTAAGTAGCTTGCGGACCCCGACATTCTGAAAGCCGATGCTGTTTAGCATCCCAGCCGGAGTTTCGACGATCCGCGGCGTCGGATTGCCACGGCGCGGCTTGAGCGTCACGCCCTTTGACAGCACACCGCCGAGTCGATTGATATCAAAGAGCCGTGCGAACTCAAGACCGTTGCTCGACGTCCCGGAGGCAGTCATCACCGGGTTGCGGAGAATCAGCTCGCGCTTCGCCCCTGGCGCCAGATCGACGTTCAGACTCGGCACCTGCGACTGTGAGCGCTCGGATTCGTAGTCCAGCGTCTCGGCGATTGGCGGGGACATGAGGACTCCTGCCGCGCATGCTAGGGCGCGGACGAGCCGTTCAGCGGTTCGTCAGTCGGAGGCCGATGGGCAGGAGCTAGTTGGAGCTCTCGGCGGAGCGACGGCGCTTGGAGATGCCCATGTCGTTCCAACGCGAGCGGCCCTCGTTGCGATCCCAGATCGAGTCCTCGGAGGAGTTCCGGAATTCCTTGGTCTCGCCGCAGCTGCAGATGCCCATCGACATAGGGCCGTTCGGGGCATCGATCGTCCACGAGTGGATGTGGCTGGGCGCTTCGCTCTTCAGACGGGTCTTCGCAGGCATTCAAGGAACCTTCCTGGGGCTGAGCAACCGGGCTGAGGACGCAGCTCGCGCTCTGTCAGTCCCACGTGAGCAGGACGCTACGGATGGGCGGGTCGCTGGGCAATACATCGGGCAACACACTCCATTTGCACCTGTAAAGTGGGACACGCCGCTGTAACAACTTGACGACTCGACTGTCGATTTTGTTCCCAAATTTCTTTATCAGTAACTCGTTTGTCGTGATCGGCGCGTTTTGGATCGCCCCATAATGCGCATCGCCGCAGGCACGCCGGGCGATTGAGGTACGATGATGTCAGTTCGAGTTCATCCGGCCGCAAGTGCGCCGACGATTCGGACTGAATCGATCAACATTGATTTCAACACGCTTCCACGACCGAGACCGCTTGCAACGCCACTTCCGGCTCGATTGCCGGGTTCTCTCCAGTTACGACGGACTCTCCAATCACGGTACCGCGATTTCGCGGGTCCAGATCTGAGGCGGCGGTGGTCTGGCGGCGGCTGACAGGTAGAGGTGACGGCCGGGACGAGCCCGGCGGGAAGGGAAACGGCATGCCGATCACCGTCGAAACCGTTCGAGACACGCTGAGGACCACCCGCGACCCGCAGTTGGGACGTGACCTGCTTTCGCTGCGAATGTTCGGCGGCGCCGTCATTGACGGCGATTCGGTCACCGTTCATCTCACCCTCCCCATTCATGGTCATTCCTCCCGGGACGTCCTCGAGCAGCGCGTCAGCGAAGCGTTGACCAACGCAGGCGCAGAATCAGTGACCTTCGAGTTCCGGGTCGATGTTCCTTCCTGGCAAGGCAGCGGCCAGCAAGCCGCGATCGGCGGCGTGAAGAACATCATCGCCGTTGCCTCCAACAAGGGCGGCGTGGGCAAATCGACGATCGCTACCAACCTCGCCGTTGCCTTGGCGGAGACCGGCGCCGCGGTCGGCCTGGTCGACGCAGACGCGACCGGTCCGAATCTGCCCACGATGTTCGGCTTGCCCAGTGGGTACCAGGCAGAGAGCGAGCGAGGCCTGCATCCGGTTGAGCGCTACGGCGTGCGCATGGTCTCGCTGGGCTTCTTGATTCCCCCCGGAGCGCCGGTCGTCTGGCGCGGACCGATGATCGGCTCGGCGATCAGACAGTTGCTGCACGATGTCGAGTGGGGCGAGATCGACTACCTCTTGATCGACCTCCCGCCTGGGACCAGCGACGCCTCGATGTCGATGGCACAGGAAGCGCCGATCGCCGGCGCGGTGGTCGTCTCGACGCCGCAGCAGGTGGCGCTGGAAGACGCCAGCAAAGCGGTGACCATGTTTGAGAAACTCGACGTGCCAGTCTTCGGCATCGTCGAGAACATGTCCTACTTCATCACGCCCGACACAGGACAGCGCGTGGAGATATTCGGACACGGTGGCGCAAGGGACGCCGCCGACGACCTGGAGATTGATTTTCTGGGCGAAGTGCCGTTGGCGACAGAAGTCCGAGCAGGTGGCGACGACGGCAAGCCGATCGTCGCCTTCGATGCGGAGAATACGGCGGCCGAAGCGTTTGTCGCCATCGCCAACCGCGTGGCAATCAAAGCGGCCGCCTCAGCCCTACTCCAGGCACCCACGATTCCCGTCCTACAAGCAGAAAGATAGGAAATGGCAAGGTTTTTGAGGCGAGCGACGTCAACGGACGCTCCCGCCGTCGAGCAGAACGAAGAACAAGACAGGCCGGCCACGAAGAGTCAGACGCCGGCACCCAACCGACCAGCCATGAATTCCCTGGTCGAACCTCCAGCGCGAGCGCCCTCTCGGCGCGGTTCGCGACGACGCTCCTCCGGCGGCAACGGTTCCAACACGCCGGCACCTACCACCACGCAACCCAACAAGCCGTCAAGTCGACGTGGCGGACGTCGCAGTCAACAAGACCAGCTCCCCACCGACCCGACAGAGAAAATGCTGGCATTGCTGGAACGTCAGACCTCGCTGCTGGAGCAGCAAGGCAAGACGATTGAGCGACTAGCTGAGTCCCAGGCACTCCTGACCGAGACACTGCTCGGAAAACGAGGCGAAGCCGCGGTTCCAGCGCGAATCGAAGTACTGCCCAGACTGGCAATCTTCGTCGACGTGCCCAACATCCTCTACGGAGCCGAGTCGTCGGGCGTACGTCTCAATTGGGGCAAGGTCGCCGATTTCCTCTCCCACGGCCGCACGCTGGTGCGGGCGATCGCCTACGCGCCAATCTCCGACGACCCGACAGCCAGGACCGAGAACGAACGCTTCGTCGTCCCGTTCCTCGATCACGGCTACCGGATCGCCACCAAGCCGCTCAAGCGCTTCACCGGAGGATCGGTCAAGGCCAACTTCGACGTCGAACTCGCGATCGATGTGCTGACCATGTCCGACCGCGTCGACGTGATCGTCCTGGTCTCTGGCGACGGCGATTTCCGCCGACTCGTCGAGATCGTCGGCGCACGAGGCGTCAGGGTCGAGGTGATGGCGTTCGGCAAGAGCACATCGTCCGACCTGCGCCAGGTTGCCGACCGCTACATCGACATCGCCCAGTACGCCGACCAGCTCCGCGACTAAGCACCCACAAGCGCTACCCGGTTCGTCCGCCAGCCCGCGCGTATCAAAATCAGATACCGTGAGAACACATGAGCGTATAACCCGAGAGGTGACTGACATAGTTCTCCGCAATCACGAGTACGACCCAGACTTTCCTGTTCGTTCCTGGATCGTTCCGGAAGAATCCACTCAATCCCTAGACAAATCTGGACGAATCTGGACTTTCCTGGACAAATCTGAACACCTCAACGCGCAATCTGCAGTCCAGAACAGCAAATCAGCCGCGATCGCCCAGAATTTCTCCCGTACAAGCCCCCGACCCCCGCCGTCAGGGGGCAACGGGACTCAAGCGTCGACCATGAGAATGGCGATCACCGCCAGGCCGCGAAGAAGCCGACCGAACGGCTGTGTAAACCTCGGAACGATGCCGGTGCGTGGCCCGTACGTAGCGGGGGCGAAAACTACTCCGCTGCGAAGTAGCGCGTGCCGTCGCGGCGAGCGGCCCGACCCAGGCCGGGGAACGTGAAGTGGCCCGAGGCGATCAGCGCGTTCTCAGCTTCGATCTGGTCGAACAGCTTGTGACGGCTGGCGGTTGAGTCCGTCGTGTTGACGTCCGCGCCGGGGCACCAGTCAGTCTCAGTGAGCTGGACCAGGTGATGCGCCGCGTCGCCGAGCACATACGCCTTCTCGCCCCCGCTGTTAACGGCAAACGAGACGTGGCCGGGAGTATGTCCCGGAGTCGGCACGGTCACAACCTCAGCCGTCAGAGCGTGCTCACCCTCGACGAAGTCGACCAACCCGGCATCGACGATCGGAGCGAGCACGTTGTCATAGCCCGCGCCCTGCTTCAGTTCGTCGCTGCTCGTCCAGTAGTCCCACTCAGACTGCTGGATGATATGCCGAGCATTCGGGAACTGCGGCACGGGTGTGCCGTCGTTGTCCCAGGTGTTCCAGCCCGTGTGGTCGAAATGCAGGTGGGAGAACGCCACGATGTCGATGTCGTTCGGCGAGACCCCAGCCTCCTCCATCACGGTCGGAAGCGCCGGCGTGTCCTTGAGGGGCATCGGTCCCGGTCGACCACCAATGCCCGAGTCGACGAGGATCGTGGTACCGCCTGACACGACGATCCAGGCGCCTAAGTTAAGCGTCAAGTGGCCCTCGTCGGTCAGCAGGTCTCGGTAGTTGTCCCAGTCCGAGTCGGTGGTCTGGTTGAAGAACGCCGTCGGCGGCATCGTGGCCCACGAGTCCTGGACTGCAATGAGCGTCGCGCTGCCGACTTCAACCTTGTGGAACTGTCCCATGATCGCCGCCTCTCTAGGTTCTGTGATTGCTGCTGTGCGCTAGGGAGGCTAACCGATCAGCGATCCGAGGTTGCGTCTCCTACTCGGTATGACTCGTCCAGCAGTTCAATCGCATGCGTCGACCGAGGCATCATCCTCTGATCGTCGTCAAACCGAGCGATGCCAGCGTCGAGTTGCAGCATGCAGCCAGGATTGGCCGTGCAGACCTGTTCCGCGCCGGTCGCGAGCACGTCCTCCATCTTTTCAGCCAGTACCCGCTTCGAGATGTCGCTCTGAACCACCGAGTAGATCCCGGCCGACCCGCAGCACTTATCCGGTGTCCGCATCTCGTTCAGAGTCAATCCCGGAATGCTGCGCAAGACGTCGCGAGGCGCGCTCCGGACATTCTGCGCATGCGACAAGTGGCAAGAGTCCTGGTAAGTGACCGCGCGCTCGACACGGCCCGCTGGAGGTTTGAATCCGATCTCGACGAGATATTCATGCACGTCGCGAACTCGAGCGCCAAAGGCCGCCGCCCGCTCCAAATACTCCGAGTCGTTTCTCAACAAATGCCCATACTCCTTGAGATGCGAGCCGCAGCCAGCAGCGTTGATCAGGATGGCGTCGGGCAGGTCTGAGGACTCAGGCGTGATCGCGTCAATATTCCGGCGCGCAAGGTCCCGGGCCGCCTCAACATCACCGCCGTGCGCGTGCAGCGCGCCACAACAGACCTGCGCATCGGGCGCTTCGACCGCGACCCCGTTACGGGCAAAGACCCGCACGGTCGCGCGGTGAGTCTCCGGATAGGCCAGCGGCATCATGCAGCCGGTGATCAACGATGCTCGCGCACGAACCGGGCTAGACGCAGCAACGGCTGCAGCCTCGCGGTTGGCGTAGAAGGGCTGGTCCGCAACTGGCGACAACGCGTCAATGTCGGCCAGCTTGGGCGATAGTCGACCGAGCAACCCCGACTTGCGCACCAGCGCCTGGATGCCCATCCGCTGATAGAGCTTGAGCCCGTAGCCGGCCAGCTTCATGCGCCGTGGGAATGGAAACAGGCCGCGCATGATCAATCGCCAGATGATGCGTTGGCGTCGCGGCCACTTGTTGCGTGCAAACGCCTCCGCGCGAGTCGCCTCCATCAGCCGTCCGTAAGGAACCTTGGACGGACAGGCGGTCTCGCAAGCCCGGCATTGGAGACACTGATCAAAGTGCTGCTGAACCCGAGGCGACCACTCAATACGACCTTCGTCAAGGCCCCGCATGAGCGCAATCCGGCCCCGAGGCGAGTCCGTCTCGACGCCGAGGTCGTGATACGTAGGACAGGCATTGAGGCAGAAGCCACAGTGGACGCAAAGACCAAGTTCACCCGCATCGGGCCGATCTTCGGTCAGCCAGATGGGTTCAGCGCCTGGTGGTGACGAAGTAATGCTCATGGACTCAGCTTAGATTCCATCGACGTAGCGGCCCGGATTGAGGATGCCCTGAGGATCAAACTGTTCCTTGATGTTGTGCATCAGTCGCGCGCCCGGGCCCGCTGGTCCCCAGATGTTGCAGGCTTGCTTGAGGTCGGTCGACGCCGACTCGATAGTCAGCCGTCCCTGCAGCGGTCCAAGTTCGTTGCGGAGCGCCTTAATCGTATCCGCGTCGACAGATGGAACCTCGACGAATAGCAGCCCAGAATCCGCAGCAGCAGTCCAGGATGTCGCGTCAGGCAGCGCCCGGTTCAACATCTGCTGAGCGCGGCGAAGGTTGGCTGGGGGCAGGCCGAGCCGAAGTCGGACATGGTCCGATGGGGTCTGAGTCTCCAGATCCACGACCGCTTGCCACGTCTCGACGATGGCGCCGGTCGTCCGTTCCGGACTGTCGAGTCCAGCCTCGCGGACGGCCGCGAGCGCCTGCGCCAGGACTTCAGTAGCCGCGGACTCCAGCCCGTTCGCTCTAAGCAGCAGTGCCGGCTGATCATGAAGAATCTTCGCTCCCAGACCGCGCGCTTCCTCCGACGCCTCGGCGGACAACGCAACGCAGCCGTTGAGAAACGGCGCCGCCTGCGCGGCTGCGCGCCCCGCCTCAAGGGCCGCCTCAAATGTCGGAGCATTGATCGCAACGATCTGATCGCTGGCCGGCTGTGGACGAAGCTTAAACGTCAATTCCGCAATGACACCCAGTGTGCCCAGCGAACCAGCGAACAGCTTGGGCAGGTCGTATCCGCTGACATTCTTGACGACTTTTCCTCCACCTTTGATCGCCGTGCCGTCGGCCTTCACCATGCGCATCCCGATCAGCCAGTCCCGTGGTCCGCCGAACGAATTGCGCCGCAGACCGCCTCTCCCCACGGCGCAGAGTCCGCCCAACGTAGAGCGCTCGAAGCGCGGGTGGTCGAGGGGCAGGAACTGTCCGTTGACTGCCAGGTGACTCTGGAGGTCGGCCAGCGTCATCCCGGCTTCAACCGTGATCGTGAAATCGTTCGGCTCATAATCGACCACCCGATTGAGACCTGACAGATCGAGTGCCACGTCATACCGGCGCGGCGGCATGCCCAGGTCGAGCATGGTCCGTCCGCCGAGAGCAATCAAGGCGAGATCGTGCTCCGTGGCAACTGCTTGCACGCGTTCGATGTCGGAGATGGAGTCGGCGCTCGCCGCGGCAGCGGGCACGACGCCGTCCACGGCATAGCGCTTCAATCGATCGCGGTCGGTGTCGACGTGGTCGAGAAGTGTCGCGAGTCCGGTGGCGTCAAAAGCCTCAGCGCCCGCCATGGTGGCATCCGGGGCTCTTGCCGAAGCTCATACGAAGGCTTTAGGGCCAAATTTGGCGATCTGGTGCTGGGCGTGCTGGTGGCCAGCTTCGCCACATCCGTGACCCTTGGGAAAGATCTTGCAGGGATTAAAGTTCTCAGTTGGGCCAAACGCAGCACGCAGCGACTTCATCGTGTCCATATCTGCCTCGGTGAAGATCCAGGGCAGGTAGTCACGTTTCTCCAACCCAACCCCGTGCTCACCAGTGATCGCGCCGCCCGCGTCTACGCAGAGACGCATGATCTCGCCACCTGCGTCGAGCACTCGCTCGGTCGCACCCGGCTCCCGCTCGTCGAACAGGAGGCAGGGATGAAGGTTGCCGTCGCCGGCATGGAACATATTCGCGACCGGCAGGCGATAGCGCTCAGCGATCTCATACACACCATCAAGCACGTCGGGCAGTTTGGTCCGAGGGACCACGCCGTCAAGCAGGTAGTAGTTCGGCATGATCTGACCAAGCGCGCCAATCGCTCCCTTACGGCCAGCCCAGAGGTGCTCGCGCTCTTCCGGGTCCGTGGCAGAGCGGACTTCACGCGGTTCGAATCGGTTCAGAATGCCCTCCACCCGAGCACCTTCGGCCTCGACCTGCGACTCAGGCCCATCAACCTCGACCAGCAGTACCGCCTCCGCATCGAGCGGAAAGCCTGTGTTGAGGACCGGCTCCACGGCCGCGATCGTCATCTTGTCGATCATCTCCAGCGCCGCCGGAACGATGCCGGACGCAACGACCGCCGAGACCGCGTTGGAGGCCTGCCTGACGCTGTCGTAGATGGCGAGCATCGTTCGAACCGCGGTCGGTCGCGGCACCAGCCGGACCAGCGCCTGCGTGACGATGCCCACCGTCCCCTCGGAGCCGACGACACAGCCGACCAGGTCGTAGCCCGGTTCGTCCCGCGTGTCGTGGCCAATCCACTGAACCTCGCCGTCGGCAGTAACCAGCTCAAGGGCCAGGACGTGGTTGGTCGTGGTACCCCACGCGAGCGTGTGCGGACCGCCAGCATTCTCGGCGACGTTTCCACCGATCGTGCAGGCTCGTTGCGAACTGGGATCTGGCGCATAGGCCAGCCCGTGGCGTTCGGCCTCAGCCCCAAGGTCAAGGTTGACGACCCCAGGCTGGACCAGCGCGGTCTTGTTTTCAGCGTCGACACTGAGAATTCGTCGCATCCGATTCATGCCGATGATCACGCCGCCCTTGGCCGCCAGCGCGCCGCCACTCAGCCCAGTTCCCGCGCCGCGAGGGGTGACTGGAGCGTCGTACTTGTTAGCCACCTTGATCAGGTTGACGACATCCTCGGTGTTCTCCGGCAATGCGATCACATCCGGGTTGCCACGGTCGATCGTGCCGTCATACTCATAGACCAGCAGGTCCTCGTCGTGCCAGACGACGGCCGATTCGCCAATGGCTTCAATCAGTTCGCGGACCATCGGTGTCTGAGTCTTCATGATTCGATGATAGAGGTGTGCTCAGAGTTGCCAGCGGCGGTCGAGGAAATCAATCACCGCCTCGTTGAATCGGTCTGGCCGCTCGAAGTAGACCGAGTGGCCCGCCTCTGGCACAACGACGAACTCCGATCCGTCCATCGCCCGATGCGAAGCTTCCATCGCCTGCCAGGGGACGATGCGGTCATGCTCGCCGACGATGTACAGCATCGGCATGCCGAACTGTCGCAACAACGGCATGGACGAGCCACGCCAGGTGGCGAGACCCGGCGTCGGCGCCAGGAACGTCGAGGGGCGCTTCGGGTTCCAACCGTTCATCCGCCGGTAGAGCCAGGTGAGCTGGGGATCGTTCTGCTCTGTCGAAGGCGCCAGCGCGCGTTGACGCAGCGTTTGTCCAGCGACGGTCTGGTAATGCTCGGCCTGAATCTCGCGGACTTCGTCGTTGACCGCGCCGGCCAGCGTGCCCGAAAGAATCAGGGCTTCAATCCGCCCGGGAAAGATCAGCGCAAACGGTGTCGCCGTCCGACCACCCATGGAATGTGCCACCATCGCGAACTTGTCGATATTCAGGTGCTCCAGCAGGGCATGCAGATCGTGAGGGAACGCCCGGCGGCCAGGACCGCCAGCGACGTCGCGGCTGAGTCCAAAAGCGCGGTGATCGAAGGTGATCGTGTAGTAGCGCTCGCGGAACTCAGGAACATTGCGCCACCAGACGAGGTGATTACCCCCGGCGCCATGAGCCAGAATCAGCGGCGGCGCGGAGGGATCACCGTGGGCCTCGTAGTAGAGGTCAATCTCGTTGCAGTGGAGGAATGGCACAATCAGATCTGGTGCTTCAGCCGTCGGCCGATGCCTGCGCCGCCTCGAGGACCATCTCGACGCAGCGCACCGCGGTCAGGCGCTTGTTGCCCTCTCGGTCGGAATCCCAGACCTGTCGCTCGGCGTGGACGCGGTCGCCGGGCCCAACACACGCCATCCAGACCGTGCCGACCGGCCGCGATTCGGATCCGCCCGTCGGACCGGTGATTCCCGTTTCGGCGACGCCAATGTCCGCGTTGAGCGTGTCGCGAACGCCTTGCGCCATCGCCACGGCAGCTTCCTCAGACACTGAGCCGTGCTCTCGGAGCAGGTCGCGTGAGACGCCGATCAGATCGATCTTTGGGTAGTTGTGATAAGGCGCCGCTCCGCCAATCCAAACCTTCGAGCACCCAGCAATGTCCGTGATCCAGTGGCCGATCAGGCCTCCGGTGTCGGTTTCTGCAGTTGCGAGCGTCAGTTCGCGCTCGGCGAGCGTGTCAACGAGCTGTTGAGCGATCGGCTCAGCCATGTTGCGAGCCCCTCGCCTACTCTTCGTTGCTGGTCGAGCGATCCCAGGCAAACACCAAGATCAAGATGAAAGTCACCAACACAATGAATGGAGCCAGCAAGATCGAAAACTCGTACCATTCCTCGCGGTCAAAGTTGTTGACCCCGGTGCCGCCCTCGTCAGGTGCGGCCTGTTGTGGCAGCGAGAGCTCGGCCTGCGCAGGAGGCGCGTCCGAGGCAAGCAGATCGCCGGAGTCGCTGAACAGCGGTTGGATTGCAGAGATGGCAACCAGGGCAAGTGCGGCAGCCAGCGAGAGTCGCGCCATCGGCTTGATGATTGCTCGCAAGACGTCTCGCATGGTCGTCCCCTCCACTGACTTTCAGCTCATGTTTGACGAGTGGCTGTGATTTCGTAGGTTATTCCAGCGCGCCCTCTTGCGCGAGGGCATCTATCTTCTCTTTCCCGTAGCCGAGCATCCGACTGAGCACGTACTCCGTGTCCTCACCCAGACGAGGGGCCGGAGAAACGATCTCCGCTGGCGTCTCGGACAGTTTCCAGGGCGGCGGAAGAACCTGTCGCAGATGCGACTCAGGAGGACGCACGCCAATGGCGCCGCCACGCGCCTGGAAGTTCTCGGAGTGGTGGATATCACTGCCCCAGACTGACGCCGCTGCCGGCACGCCCGCGGCTCTCAGGGTCTCTGCGGTCTCGACGGCCAACTGTTCCGAGGTCCACGCTTCAATCATCGGCTTGAGTTCGTCGCGATGCTTCCATCGCTTCAACCCGGTGCGGAACCGGTGATCATCTCGGAGATGGTCGAGCCCAGAGCACTCGCAGAGCGCATTCCACTCCTCGTCAGAGCGGCAGGCAATCGCGATCCAGCCCGACTTCGCGCCCTTATGCTCGTCCGTGTATGCCTCCGGAGCACGCATCGAGGCGCAGCGGAAGACGTCGTGGGGCGCATAGGAGCGGTGTCCGTTGCCGAGCCGATCGCCGTCTCGACCGAGCAAGTCGACGTGCAGGAATTCCTCAGGGATGTGCATCCCGATTGCTTCGGAGGACGAGGCATCGATGAACTGCCCACGACCCGTGCGCTCGCGGTAGTGGAATCCGGCGACCATCGCCAGCGCCGCTGCGGTGCCTGCACGGAGATCGATTGAGCCGCCCATCATCACTGGGGGCTCAGCAGGCTCGCCAGAGAGATACGACAGACCACTGAGCGCAGCAAACGTCGGCGCGTAACCCGTGTAGTTGCGTTCCGGGCCGGTCGCGCCGAGCGCCGAGGCCGAGACCATCACAATGTTCGGATTGACCTTGCCCAGGTCGTCATAGCCCAGCCCGAGCTTCTCCAGGATGCCCGGACGGAAGTTGTCGATCGCGCCATCGGCCGAGCGCGCCAGGTCGAGGATCACCTGCTTCGCGCCGGCCATCTTGAGATTCAGTTGGATCGAGTACTTGTTCAGGTTGACTTCGTTGAACATCGGCGCCTGGTTGACACCGCCCTTGAACGAACCCATCGCCAGTGAACGCTGCCGAGAGTGATCGATCCGCGTCGCCGACTCCACCTTGATCAGTTCCGCCCCGAGCAACGCGACCTGCATCGCCCCGTACGGTCCGGCCCATGCCCAGGTGAAGTCGATGATCCGCTTGCCCGAGAGCGGTCCGGCCCGCTTGGTCGGCTTGATCAAGCTGTGATGCCCCACGTGATGCGGGAGCAATCCGTCCTGGGACGACTGTCCGTTGCTGCCATTGGTCGTAGTGGTCATCCGATGACTCCGGCTCGTCGGGCCTGGGCTGGGGTCCAGGGTGTGAGGTGTGCTTTGGCAATCGCCGCGGAGGATGAACCCAGCAACGGCGCAGAGGATCTCGGCGCGCGCGCCGCTCCATTCCAGCGAGCGGCGAACTGTGGATATCGGCTGCTCTCGGCGACGGGATGTGCGAGCTGATCGAAGAAGCCCCGAAACTCCATCTGTTCCGAGTTCATCACCTCGGAGGGTCGAAGAACCGGTCCAGCCGGCGCGCTGTTCTCCTGCAGGGCGCGAAAGACTTCGTCGCGGGTATGGGCTTTAGCCCACTCTTCAATCGCCTCGCCGGCTTGCTCACCGAGTTCGAGGCGGTCGATCAGATTGCCATCGGCGTCGTACGCCCAGGCAGGGTCGCCCATCGACTTGATCAAGCCAGCCCATTGGTGTGATTGCGGGGTAACAGCGATCAAATGACCGTCGGAGCACTCAAGCCGGCCACCGAACGCGCTGCCGCCCTTGGTCGGTGGACGCGCCGGCGGACCTCCATCGTTGTGCGCGATCGAGATGTCGACGCGGTCCATGTTCATCATCGCCTCGGTCGAGGCGACATCCACAATCTGCCCGTGTCCTTCGCGATCTCTGACAATCAGCGCAGCCCACGCGGCGAGCGCGAGCGCCGTGCCGCCGTCGGCCTCATGCACGTTGGCCCCGGCCATCAACGGCGCTCCAGTGTTGGCCCCAAGGTTTCTTCTCACACCCGCCGCAGAGCCGGAAGCATGCGCCCGCGTCAGAGCCGTCGAAGGCCACTCGGCCGCGCTGCCAACCAGACCAAACGGCGTCACCGCAGCAACGATCAGCTGGGGATGGCGAGCGTGCAGGTCGTCAGGATTGAGATCGAGCGCCGCCAGTTGATCCGGTGTCCGATCAGTTACGAACACGTCGGCTTCCGCAATCAACTCATGCAACACCCTGCGACCCGCGCCGGAATCGAGATCCAGCACCACACTGCGCTTGGAGGTGTTGTAAGCAAGCCACGTCGTCGAGGTCTCTCGATGCGGAGCAGGCTCCGCGAACGGCGCCATCTTGCGCGCAGAGTCACCCCGTGGCGGCTCGACCTTAATCGTCTCGGCACCCGCGTCGGCGAACAGCTTGGCCGCGAACGGCCCGGAGATCTCCTCGGCTAGCTCGACGACCCGAACACCGTCGAGAAGCGGCGGACCGATTACGTCCGTAGTTGACGAGGGAGCACTGGATTCGCTGGTCATTCCCAGACAGTCTAGAACGCAGTCGGGAGTGCTCATAGACTGCCTGCGATGAGCGAGCACGATCAAACTCCGCCGGATGGCTCGCGCCCCTACGAGGGCGTGCGGGTGTTGGAGTTGGCCGAGGGAATCTCAGGACCCTACGCCGGCCGCTGGCTGGCCGCTCTGGGCGCCGACGTGGTCAAGATTGAGCGCATTACAGGCGACCCGTCGAGAGCCTTCGGTCCCTGGCCCGACGATCTGCCCGACGACGAGACCAGCGGACTATTCCTCTACCTGAATGGCGACAAGCGCTCGATCACGCTCAATCTGGAAACCTCCGACGGCCGCGAGATCCTACGCGAGCTGGCAGGGTCGACCGACATAGTCATCGAATCCTTCGAGCCCGGCTATCTCGCCGAACACGGGCTCGGCTACGACGAGTTGTCCAAAGACAACTCAGCCCTGGTGATGATTGCAATCACCCCCTTTGGACAGACTGGACCAAACGCGAATCTGCCCGCGACCGAGTTGACGCTCTACGCGGCGAGCGGTCAGATGTGGCTGACTGGCCATCCGGCTCGGCAACCCCTGAAAAACGGTGGGTCTCAACCGTCCTATCAGGCCGGTCTGAATGCCTTCGCCGCGGTTTCGTCTGCCTACTACGGCGCGGTGATGCACGAGCAGGGGTCATACATCGACCTCTCGATGCAGGAGACCTACGCAGCCATGGCCGAGGCCTTTCACAACCGAGCCTCGCAGCTGGGCATTGAGTCCCTCCGCTCGGGCAACAACCTGAACGCGCTCTGGGGCGTCTACGAAGTTTCCGACGGCTACGGCGGCATCTGCGCGCTACCGCGCAACTATCCCGCCTTTGCCAACGCGGTCGGACTGCCGGAGCTGCAGGAGGAGCGTTTCTCCGATCCAGGCCAGCGGCTGCTCAACAACGACGAGCTGATGGCGATCATGTACGGCTGGTTCATGACTCAGACCCGGCAGGGGCTAATGGAGTTGGGCATCGAGCAACGAGTGCCCTTCGGGTTTGTTGCTTCGTTCGAAGACCTGTCGAACTCGGAGCATCTCAAGGCTCGCGATTTCCTCGCGGAACTCGACGACGACCGCGCCGGCAGCCTGACCTATCCCGGCCGACTCTGGTTGAGCAGCGGTCACGACTGGAAGATGGGCCGCGCCCCGCTCCTCGGTGAGCACAACATGGAGATCATTCACGGCGAGCTCGGGTACGAGCGTGAGGACTTGGTCCGCTTGCGGGAATTGGATGCGATCTGATGTTTGATCCCGGCCGTCCACTGACTGGCGTCCGAGTCGCCGACCTGACCATGATCTGGGCTGGTCCCTACGGGGCCAAGATCCTCGCCGATCAAGGCGCAGAGGTGATCAAGATCGAGTCGCCGCGAGCCTGGGACAACATTCGCACCCTGATTCCTCCGCCGGTAGCGCCGGGTGAGCATTGGTGGAACACGAACTTCTACTTCCACGAGTACAGCCGCAACAAAAGGTCGTTGTCGCTTGACCTCGGTTCGGACGAAGGCAAATCAGTCTTCGCAAAGCTGTTGCCCCACTGCGACGTGGTGATCGAGAACTACCGAACCGATGTCATGGACAATCTCGGTCTGACCTACGAGTGGCTTCGCGAGCAAAAGGAAGACATCATCGTGGTCGGCATGGCCGGGTTCGGCAAGACCGGTCCGGAGAAGGACGCCGTCGGCTACGGACCGATCATTGAAATGACGAGCGGGATGACCTCGACCTCCGGTTACGGAGACGACAGCGTCCCCTACAAGAGCGGAATCTCCTACGGCGACCCGATTGCCGGCGTCTGCGCCGCCGCTGCGGTGGCCACCGCCTTGATCCACCGCAAGCGGACCGGGCAAGGCCAGTACATCGACCTCGCCCAGCGAGAGGTGATGTCAACGCTGCTCGGCGAGTTCTACATGGACTGGTCGATGAACCAGCGGTTGCCCGAGCACATGGGCACCGGACACGACTGGATGGCTCCGCACAACGTCTACCCCTGCGCCGGCGACGACGACTGGATCGCGATCTGCGTGCGCACCGACCCCGAGTGGGAAGGCTTGAAGCGAGCCATGGGCTCGCCGGATTGGTCCGAGAGGACCGAGTTCTCAGACCAGATTCTGCGCTGGGAGCACCGCTCCGAGTTGGACGAGTTGGTCGGCAGCTGGACATCGACCATGTCCAAGACCGACGTCTTCGCCGCGCTACACGCCGAGCGGATTCCCTCGTCTCCGGTCTGGAAGATGCTCGAGGTGCTTCGCGAGCCACATCTCAAGGCACGCGGATTCTACGAACCGCTGCGACATCCCGAGGTCGGCATCTGGTCGGTCCACGGTTGGCTCTGGCGAGCAGATGGCGCCGGTCCTTGCATCCTTGCGCCGGCACCCGAGTTCGGACAGCACAACGCCGAAATCCTCGGCGGGATTCTGGGTCTGTCAGAGGACGAACAAGCGGCGCTTGAAGCTGCCGGCGTGATCGCTTCGCAGCCGGAGGGCATCCCGCTAGCCTCCGACATGCCGCCTACTCCTTCGATGCTCTAACGATCTCCGCCTTCCGAAGCGCTTCCTCGAAACGTTGCACGTGCTGGTCGACAGTCTCGCCGACCGCCTCAGTCCACGCGTCTGATTGCTCCAGCCGCTTGCTGATCTCAATCACATCGTCGTACCAGTGCCACGACTTGCCGATCGGCGCAGGCAGCCCGAGCCGAAGCGGACGGTCCTCATCAGGCAACCAGAAGTAGGCGTACCAACCATGCCGGCGGATAATCCCGGCCTGCATCAGCAGGACATACGTCGTTCGGTCGTCGGGCGAGGGGTATTCATCGTCAGGCGCACAACGCAGAAGGAAGTTGAAAATCGAGAACTGTCCCGCACGCGTTCCGGTTCGCAACTGTCCAATCGCGCAAAGTCCATCGGAAACCGCAAGCAATCGCGCTGCCTGTTCAAGCGGCAGACGTGCCTCCTCAAGGGTCGTGGGAGAGTCGCTATTGCCTGTGGAAGTCATCGAGAGTGGCGCGCAGCCCGCGCTCTTTCAGCGATCGGTTCATCTCCAACACGGGGGTCGTGAAGTGGGCAATCGCATCGATCTCCACGCCGCCCATCAGTGCCTCACGGAAGCCCTGAACTTCCTGCGTCCGGTTAATCGCCTTCTTCTGCAGGACCAGGATCTCTTTCGGAGTCTTGGCCACTAACTCGACATAATCATCGACATACTGATCCAGCTCGTTGGCAGGCAGCGCTCGATTGAATAGACCAATCTCTGCCGCTTCCCGACCTGAGATCATGCTGCCGACCGGAAAAAAGAACTCCTTCGCCCGCTTGGGACCCACCTGCCAGGCCCAGAATGAAGCGACGAATCCCGCCCCCAGCGGCAGCTGAGGTGCGCCGACGCGCGCATCTTCGGCGGCGAAAGTGACATCACAGATCGTCGCCAGTTGCGTGCCGCCAGCGAGGCAGTGTCCATGGACCTTGGCAATCACCGGCAATCGCAGGTCCCAGATCCGCAGCCAGTTGCGGTTCAATTCCTCCAGTCCATCACGGTCGCGCGAGATCGCCGAAGCCTGCTCAGCCGCGACCCCCGATCCGCCGGTGAGGTCGTATCCAGCGCTGAATGCGCGACCGGCCCCCGACACCATCGCAACATGCACGGAGTCGTCCCGCTCAGCTTCCACCAGCACCTCGACCAGTTCCCGTTGCAACTGGCGAGAAATCGCGTTGAGCTTTTCCGGCCGATTCAGCGTGATCCGAGCAACACGCCCTACATAATCGACGGCGACGGTCTCTGGCATGTTCGTGCCTCTCATTCGTCTACGCTCTGCGACTTCGCACTGGCACACCGAAAGTGCTTAGTCACAGATTATTCGCTTGCGCAACGCTGGCCGTCTTTCAGTTCGAAGCACCCCGCGTGTCGGCAAGCAGCCGACATCGGCTGCGTTCAACGCCAACGTGGGGAGCCGGGTCGAACCACTCACCTGGGGCTTGATCACACCCCAACATGGCAGACAATGGCGCTCGGCGACGATGCGCCTAGACTGCTCATGGAGCATGTGATGACAACTAGACGAGCAACGACGGCTGATCGCGGTGGCGAAGCGCTGGACCTCCTGCTGAACGTGGTGCTGTTTCGCGGCATGCCAAGCAACATGTTGCTGGAACTGGCCTCGAAACTGCGTCCGGTTCGCTACCGGGCCCACACCGACATCTTTCACGAGGGTGACGAAGGAGCAACGCTCTACATCATCCTCAAGGGCGCGGTGAAAATCTTCATTCCGTCCTTGGACGGCCGCGAAGTCGTCCTGGCCGTGCATCGCAAGTACGACCTGCTTGGCGAGATGTCGTTGCTCGACGATCATCCCCGCTCCGCTTCGGCGACGACGATCGAGGACACAGAGGCCGTCAGCCTCAGCCGGCACGACTTCCTGTCAGTGCTCGACCGCAACCCTGAGGCACAGCGAGCAATAATCGACGTACTCGTCGCTCGGTTGCGAGCCACTAATCAGTCCATACAGGACGCCTATCTACTCGACGTCCCCGGACGCCTCGCGCGACGCCTGCTCACGATCGCCGAGGAACATGGCGAGGAGACCGAGGACGGCATCGACATCGGGCTGCGTGTCTCCCAGCAAGAGCTCGCCAACATGATCGGCGCGTCCCGCGTCGCCGTGAACAAACAACTCCAACAGTGGCGGAAACAGAACATCGTCGACGTGAACCGACAGCGAGTGACAATCGTCAACACGACAGCGCTCCAGCGGGAGTATGCGCTCTCTCAGTAGTGAGCCGTTAAGACCGAGAACATCCGCCAAGCCATCCACATTGCAGCGAAGGGCGATCCATGACAGAACCGCTGAGTGAGTCACAGCTGGCCGACTTGCGCGCCTGGCCCTCTCCGGCCATCGCCAACGCCATCGAGACCTTCGACGTCCGCAGCCGGGCCACCGGCTTCATGACCCCCGACATCCTCTGCCGCTTCCCCGACATGGATCCAATCGTCGGCTACGCGGCGACCTGCAAGATTCGCGCATCGATCCCTCCGGGAGATGACCCCCAGACCAAGTCCGCGCCGGACTGGTGGGCGCACATCGAGTCAATCCCCGAGCCGCGCATCATCGTGATCCAGGACCTCGACCAACCGCCGATCGGTTCCTTCTGGGGCGAGGTCAACGGCAACATCCACAAGGCGCTCGGCGCGATCGGACTCGTGACCGATGGCGGCGTCCGCGACCTCGACGAGGTGGAGGAGCTCGGCTTCCAGTTCCTGTCCAGGGAAATCCTCGTCTCCCACGCCTACGTGCACATCGTCGAGATCGGCCAGCCGGTCACCGTCGGAGGCGTCACGGTGCATCCCGGCGATCTCCTACACGCCGACAAGCACGGCGTCTGCGAGATCCCGCACGACATCGCTCCCGAGGTCGCCGCTGCCGCCCAAGCCGTCGAGGACCGCGAGCGCGTGATCATCAACTTTGCCAAGTCCGACGACTTCTCCAGCCAGGGCCTGCTCAACGTGATGCAGGGGCGAGCGCCGTACGCCGACGAGGAGTAACCCTCGACTTCGGACGAATCGGACCGAGCAACAACGAGCGACCGGCCGCAGGCCCTGCTGCGCCGCCGCGAGGCGGGGATGTTCGCCCCGTTCGCCTCGCGGGACTACCGCGTCCTCTGGTTAGCGATCTTCCTCCGTTCGGGCGCGCTTTGGCTCGATCAAGTCGCCCGACCCGTCCTGATCGTCGACCTGACCGGCTCCGCCTTCTTGCTCGGCGCGGTACTCGCCGCCCGAATGGCGCCAAACCTCTTGCTCGGCCTGTTCGCTGGCGCAGTCGTCGACCGCTACCCCCGGCGAGTCGTCCTGATTCTCTCCCAGGCAGGCAACGTCGCCGCGACGGGCGCCTTGTTTGTCCTGCTGCTCTTCGATCTCGCCGAGGCCTGGCACGTAATCCTGCTCGCCGCAGCGGCCGGGGTCAACATCGCCTTCTTCCAGCCCGCCAGACAGGCAATCTTGCCATCAATGGTGCCGCAATCAGCGCTCAGACCCGCAGTGGCGCTCTCTCAGACAGCGAACACAGTGATGCGCATCGGCGGAGCGCTGCTCGCCGGTCTGCTGCTCGAGTTTGCCGACTTCATCTGGATCTACGGCGCGATGACGGGCATCTATCTCGGAGCAGCCACCTGCACCGCGCTCATCCGCACCAGGGGAACCGCCGGCATCAGCGCTCGCGGATCCGGTGGCTCGCTGGCCCGTCAAACAATGAGCGGGTTGCGCTGGGCCTTCGAGACACGCTGGCCCCTGGCCGTCCTCGCGATTTCCGTCGTAATGTTCATCTTCCTCGTGCCCTACCAGGGAGTCTTCATCCCGCTGATGGTGATCGACGTCCTGGGCGAGAACAAATCCTGGGTCGGCTACCTGATCGCGATCGGCGGCGCCGGCGCGGCCGGAGGATCGCTAGCGCTAGCCGGACTACGCACGATCCCCGCGCCGGGACGACTGATGGCGGCGCTGCTCGTCGCGGCGGGACTGGGCCTGGCAGCGATGTCTGGAGCCCCAAATCTCGCAATCGTGGCAGCTTGCGTATTCGTCGCCGCGGCTTGCTCGACCAACGTGATGTCGCTGGCCAACCTGACCTTGTTGGCGCAGGCAACCGAAGGCATGGCCGGCCGCGCGCTCAGCCTGATGAATATCGCCAGGGGAATGATCCTCGTCGGAGCGCTGGTCACCGGAGGCCTCGCCGACCTGCTCGGGCCAAGAACTGGACTGCTAACGATGGGTGTTTGCCTCACGGTATGCGCCGCGCTGATGTTGGCCACCCCCCTGGCGCGAGGAGTGACCGACGAGGAAACCGCGACAGACGAAAAGACCGCTGAAGGACGAGACTCCTCAGGCAATTGACCCTGACGCGGGCTCCAACGTGCGAATGCCTAAACTGTGGCCACTTCAGAGGCAGGTGTCAGGGGTCGGTTGAAGTAACTCTCATGCGCTTGGACTGGTCACGATGAGTTCGGATCGCGGCGAACAGCCAGAGTCACCGCCGCCCAAGCGCTTGCTCGGTTTGCTCAATCCCGAAACGTTCGCGCCGTTCGGCTATCGAGACTTCCGCGTGCTCTGGCTGATGGTGTTTGTCCGCTCGGCCGCCCTCTGGCTGGAGACAGTCGCACGACCGGTCCTGATCGTCGAGTTGACCGGCTCCGCGTTCTTGCTCGGCGTGGTCTTGGCCGCATACATGGCGCCAACACTCATCTTGGCTCCGATTGCCGGAGTCATCATCGATCGCTACCAGCATCGACTGGTGCTGGTCGGCGCATTGATGGCCAACATCGCCTCCTCGGGCCTGTTGTTCATGTTGTTGCTGCTGGATCAGGCTGAGGGCTGGCAGGTCATCGTCCTCGCGGTGGTCTCTGGATCAAGCACGGGATTCTTCCATCCCGCACGCCGGGCAATGCTGCCCAACATGGTCGAGCAATCACATCTGCGTTCGGCAATGGCGCTCTCGCAGACCGGACAGACGTCGATGAGAATCGGCGGCGCGCTACTAGCCGGGCTCTTGCTCCTATTCGCCGACTTCACCTGGATCTTCGGCATCATGACCGTCCTGAACGCATCGGCGGCAGTCATGGTGTTCTTCATTCGGACTCGCGAGGAACCCCACGAGCCCGAGCAGGATGCGGCTCCCTCACTGGTGCGCCAGATCACAGCCGGTGCCAAATGGGCAATCGAGTCTCGTTGGCCGCTCGCGGTAATCGGCATCTCTGCGGTGTTGTTCATCTTCCTGCAGCCCTACGAGGGTGTGATGGTTCCGCTGATCGTGATTGAGGAGCTGGGCCAACACAGATCCTGGGTCGGCTACCTCGTCGCGGTCGGAGGAGTCGGCGCAACTCTAGGGTCCGTACTGATCGCTTCAATGACGGAGATCCGCTCACCAAACGCGGTGATGGTCGGAATCATCGTGATCGGTGGTATCGCACTCACGGTCCTGTCTCAGGCTCCCCATTTGGCCGTCGTTGCAATTTGCGTGTTCTTCGGCAGCGCCTGCGTCAACAACATGGTCTCCGTGGCCAACTTGGCGCTGTTGTCGCACGCGCCCACTCACATGCGAGGGCAAGCGCTGACCCTGATGAATCTCGTGCTGGGCACAATCCTCATCGGAGCGCTGCTGGCCGGCACATTGGCCGATTCGATCGGCGCGCGCTGGGGATTGCTGATCATGGGAGCGAGCCTGCTCGGCTGTGCGCTCCTCGCCCTGTCCACACCTCGCGTGCGCTGGTGGCTCTGGCGGCGACAGATGTACGCCGAAGTGTCGCGAGAAGACTGGCTGCGAATCTCCGACGACGACCGCTAACCGCAGCCGAACGCCGGCCGCTCAGTCGGCCAGGCCGTGATCGTCGCGTCGAGCATCAGCCGACGGAACCCACGCTGAACGGTGATCGTGATCTCTTCGCCAGGCGTGATGTCGGAGAGGACCTCCACCAGTTCGTCGAATGAATCCGCGGACTCTCCATTGATCTGCAGCAGTCGATCACCGACGCGAACATCCGCCTCGTCCGCCGCCGAATCGCAAACGACATCAAGGATTTCAAGCCCATTCGCCACCTGCTGGAACGTGACGCCGAGGTAGCTCTGCTCAAAATCCTCTCCTTCGAGCAAAGTCGGCAGCGCGCGCAGCAGGGTGTCAGTGCTGACCGCGAACCCGATCCCGCTCGAAGCACGGTCCGGACTCTCAATCTGCGTAGGAATCCCAATCAACCGACCACGTTCATCAATCAACATCCCACCTGAGTTGCCAGGATTCAGCGCCGCATCTGTCTGAATCATCGCCCGCATCGGCTGCCAGCTACCACTGCCGCTCGACCGTTGCCGATCAAGCGCAGAGATGATCCCCACGGTCAACGAGTTCGGAAGGTTGAACGGCGCGCCCAGAGCGCCAACCGGATCCCCAACCCGGAGTTCGCCGACACCGCCGAACAATGGCACGGTGATCTCAACATCGTCAGCATCGATCTTCAGCAGAGCCAGATCGTTGCCCGCATCCTTGGCGATCAGCTCGGCCTCCAGCCGCCGCTGATCCTGCAGTTGCACGAAAATCTGCTCGGCGCTTGACACGACGTGGAAGTTCGTAATCACGTGTCCATCAGAGGTCACGAAAAACCCTGACCCCGCGCCTTGCTCAGTGATCACCGAGACCAATGACGGAACGACCCGAGCGTAAACCGCCGCCCAGTCGACCGACGATCGCGACAGCTCGGCAAAGCTGACCGGCTCAGGAATCGGAGCCAAAGGCTGCTGCGGCGACCCCAATGGCTCCATCAACTCGTTCTGAATAGCGCCTGCAGTCGGCACCGAGTCTGGTCCCCCAGAATCGTCGACCAGCAACAAAGCGGTTGCCGTGATCGCCGCGGCGACCACGGCCGAGAACAGGGTGGACAGGAAGGCTGTGCGTCGGCTCATGACATCTGCTCCATGGGCTCAACGTAGGTCGAACGAATCTGGTCGAGTTGATGCTACTCCGGTCCTGCGAGAACTTCGATCAGAACTCTTACACGCCCTTCAGGAAGGATCGCCAGCCGCTGGAAGACCGCCTCCGACAGGTCGACGTGGTTGTGTCCAAGCAACCCCGTGTCCTGCACGATCACATCGACAAAACGCTCATCCCTCCAGATACGCAGCCGAGTCCCACAGGGCCACGTGACAGCCGCGCCGACTGTCACGTCCTGAGGGTCGTACCGATCATGGGGCGGACAGAACATCACGCCGCCCGCCAGCGACGGATGGTAGTAGGTAATCTCCCCCTCTACCAGCCGAGCGGCTCGATCAGGATCAATCACTCCACCAGCCGGATTCCAGCGAGCACCCGCAACGCGCATCCGCAGCCACATCGCATTCCCCGGACGCAGCACCGCAAACAACTGCTCTGCCGGCTGTCCCGGCGTGTAGGTAACCCACTCCTCGTAATCGCCGTTCCAGCGCCGGACCTCTGCAACCGGCCCCAACGGTTCCTGCCCAAACGCCGTCCAGACCGCTTCGTTCAGTCCCGACCAGCCAACAAACGACCACCCGACCGGCAGCACATCAGCCTCAGGCAGCGCCCCGCGATAGTGCGGCTGAGTCCAGTTGGCATCGGCATCCATCATCAACATCAAGGGCTGACCATGACGCAATACGCCAATCGTGTCGATCGGGGTATTCGGCGCAAAAGCCAGCCAGCGCTGCTCAGCCACGTCCCAGCCATAAGCGATCCGAAGCGGCAGCCCCGCCGTCGCCTCACCGATCGGCATATCCGGACCACACCAGGTGTGCGCATTCAGACCTGCAACCAGCGGAATCGAATCAATCTCCCGAGCCAACGCCGGCAGACCCTCTCCCAGCGCCGCGCCGACCGCCAGCACCGCACCTGCGCGCAACATGCTACGGCGACTAAACCTCCGACTCATTGCCGAGCTTGCCAGCCCCGGAACGCATACATCGCGACCGAAGTCGCGACCGCAACGTTGAGGCTGTCGATATTGCCGTACATCGGCAGCTCAAGCTGCAGCGCCGCAGCATCGATGAACTCCTGAGGCAGACCATCTCCCTCATTGCCGGCGACAATCAGTGGACGCTCAGGCCACTCGGCCTCCCAGACAGGCTGAGCGGCAGGCCCTTGCTGCAGAGCGACGATCTCAAATCCTTCCCGCTCTGCAAGCTCCAGACACTCTCCAGGCGAATCGATGACCTCCACCGGCAACCACCAGTCAGACCCCTTGGTCGAAGGTCGGTAGTAGAAGTCGCGCCCAATGATCCAGACTGCCTCAGCCCCAGACGCCTCAGCACTGCGCACCAGCGTCCCCAGGTTCACGCCATACGAGAAGTTGAACGCCGCCACCGCGAACGACTGTGGTCTCGACGGAGGAGCATCGCGGTAAGGCAATCCAAACGGTCTGACATAAGACAGATTCCGATTGCCATTGTCAGGAGGTCGAGCAGCGATCGCATCCAGCGCACGCTTGGCCCGGTTGCGAATCGCCTCATCCGGATCCTGCGTCAACCGCTTCAGCAGCTCCGTCGCCGGAGCGCCGATCGCCGCCAGCGCGACACACGCCGCACGCCGAGATTTCCGCCCGCCCGTTTCCAGCACCGGATCGAGCTGACGGCAGACCTCATCCGGGTCAAGCCGAGGCAGCAACGTCATCGAACGCCGACGCATCCGCTTGTTCGGCGAGAGCAACGCGGGCAACAGCGCCGCCACAACCTCATCAGCCGGCCCCAACTGCAAAGCAATCCGAGCCTCACCCCGAGGAAAGCCATGGTTGGTGTTGAGAGCCACCTCAACAGTCCGCTCAACCCAACCCGAAGCCCGAGACTCCGCGTCAGCGCGAACGGCAAGCCCAGCGTCATAGGCCGCCTGCTCCACCGAATCGAGATCCGGGATCGACTCAGGAGCGGCCAGGCTGGGATTACGCTGCGTCACAATGGATCATCGTATTGCGATTCACAAAGCACGGTGCGCAGTCGCAGCTGGAGATGACGAATGACGGTCCGTGAAATCGAAATCGATGCCGAACCCATCGACGCCTTCGAGGCAACGCTCGAAGTCCTCGAGCAAGCCATCACCGAGGGAGCCTTCAAGGAAGTTGTGAGCGAGTCGCCCAGGCATTACGCGATAGGCTGGTCGACCTCGCTGACCGGAGCGCGATACGACTTTCGCTTTGAGCGCGCCGGCGGCTCAATGACCCGGGCTGAGGCCATGCTCGAATTCTCGGGCTTCCTCGGTTCGCTCTTGCGGCTGATTCGAGGCGCGGGCAACGGCCCCCACCTGGAACAGATCCTCGGCGACATCAAGGACCTGGCCGAATCAGAAGAGTTCTACGAGGACGACGACGCAGTCGATGATGAAGATGAGGACGAAGTTACTGAGGAAGAACAGGAGAGCAACTGATCGCCTGAAACTGCCGCGCGACCTCTATACTGAGAACATACAATCAGTGTTGAGAGGACTCGCCGATGTTGCCTCAGGTCACACTCCGACCGAGCTCCTTGGCCACCAGGTGGTTGACCAACACTAACCAAAACCAACCATTTCCAACCACTTCCAACCACCCCCGGCGCACGAAACCCAGTAAAACACGCGGTGAGCCACGATTTTTCCTCCCCAGGCTCTCAGGAAAAATTTCCGACCAACCACCTAACCACCCTCGCCTATCATCGTCGCACACAGCATTCCCGACAGGAGGTCGCCCATGCAGCTGAGCGGCATTGATGGCAAAGTCGCCGTCGTCACCGGAGCCGGCCGGATGCGCAGCATCGGTCGACCGATCGCGGTCGAACTCGCGAGACAGGGCTGCGACATCGTACTGACCGGCACCGGTCGCGCCCCCGAGAACTATCCCGACGACGAGAAAGCCGTCGGCTGGCGCGACATCCACTCCGTCGCCGACGAAGTCCGTGCAGAGGGTCAGCGCGCCCTACCACTGGTCTCAGACGTTGCCAGCTACGAGTCGGTCGAAGATCTGCTCAACACCACGCTCTCCGAGTTCGGTCGGGTCGACTTCGTGATCAACAACGCGGGCGCCGCGCGTGGCTCGGACCGTGTGCCAGTAGTCGACATCGACCCCGAACTCTGGCGAGTCGTCCTCGATGTCAACCTCAACGGCGCCTTCTACATGAGCCAGGTCTTTGGCCGCAAGCTCATTGAGCAAGGCGAGGGCGGCGCGATCATCAACATCTCCTCCATTGCCGGCAAGATGCTCGGTCCGAACACGGCCGCCTACGCATCCTCCAAGGCCGGATTGCAGGCGCTGACGGCATCGATGGCCCAGGAGATCGGCCAGCACGGCGTCCGCGTCAACGCCATCTGTCCCGGCATCATCGACACCTCGCGCATGGACGACATGGGCCGCGGCGAGTTCTGGCAGCGCGCCATCGACACCCGGATTCCCATGGGCCGCGCCGGCGAGGGCGAGGACATCGCCTACATCACGGCCTTCCTCTGCTCGCAGCAGGGAGAGTGGATCACGGGTCAGTCGTACAATGTCGACGGCGGAACCTGCGTACAGCATTAGTCCCGCTCGACAGAATCAGAAACAGGCTGCGAATCACACCTGACAGGGGACACCCATGGCGGACTACGAATTCATTAGGTACGAGCAAGACGGCAACATCGTCACCATCACCATCAACCGGCCCGAGCGGATGAACTCGATTCACCCGCCCACCACTGAAGAACTGGCCGACGCCTGGAACACCTTCGCCGAGGACGACTCGGCCTGGGTTGGAATCCTGACCGGCGCCGGCGAACGTGCCTTCTCCGCCGGTAACGACCTGAAGTACACCGCCGAGATGTCGCGAGTGCCGGCCAATGAGCGACCGACCTTCGCCCCGGTGCGCGGCGGCTTCGGTGGAATCACCGCCGACTGGGAATGCCCCAAGCCGATGATCGCCGCAGTCAACGGTTTCGCCCTGGGCGGCGGCTGTGAGATGGCCATGGCCTGCGACATCATCATCGCGGCCGACCACGCCCGACTCGGCCTGCCTGAGCCCCGTGTTGGTCTGATGGCCGGCGCCGGCGGTGTCCACCGCCTCCCGCGCCACATCCCGCTCAAGATCGCGCTCGGCTACATGCTGACCGGCAACCACATCCCCGCCGCCGAGGCGCATCGCTGGGGCCTGGTCAACGAGGTCGTGCCCGCCGCCGAGCTGATGGACACGGCCAAGCGCTGGGCCAGCGAGATCCTGCTCTGCGCCCCGATCTCGGTGCGCGCCTCAAAGGAATCGGCCTACAACGGTCTAGACCTCCCGCTCCCGGCCGCGCTCACACACACCTTCCACCAGCAGCGCCTCATGAGTCAGTCAGAGGACCTGATCGAAGGACCACGCGCCTTCGCCGAGAAGCGAACACCAAACTGGAAGGGCCGCTAAGCCGCTCAGGCCGCTCTCAGGCGCCCTTGCAGAAGGCGGCGATGTCGCGCGCGGTGTCCCGGGAGATCTCAGGGCACGGCGCGACGAGTACATCGCCGCCATGCACAGTCCCCATCACCTGGCGGCATCGCGCGTTCTGTCCGGCGCGGAGCAGTAGCCGATAGAACTCGATCCCCTCGTCGCGCAGCGGGTCGCACTCGTTAACCGAGATGATCGTCTCTGGGAAGCCCTGAACGTCTTCCTCGGACGCGAACAGCGGCCAGGCCACCGGATCCTGAGCCTCGAATGCTTCAATCCCGTACGCATACGCGTGCGAGTTGTCATGCAGGTCGATGAAGATGCCGTTGTTCTCGGTGGAGGACGGAAGATTATCCCGAGGCCAGCGACCAGCGATGTACGGGCAGAGCGCGTACAGCCCTTGAATCAGGCCGGCGTCGCCTTCGCTGTTCAGACGTAGCCCGATCGCCAGTGTCAGATTGCCGCCACCACTCGCTCCAGACACGATGATTCGATCTCTGTCGAGACCGAATTCATCCGCGCGATCGATCAACCAGTGCAATCCCGAGACGCAGTCGTTGAGGCCTGCGGGGTACGGCGCGATCTCGGGAACTGAGGAAGGCACGAGCGAGTTTCGGAAGTCGACCATCGCCACGGCGACGCCCATGTGTGCGAGCAGACGCCCCCAGGCGCTGCTGACCGGGTCGTAACAGGAACTGGCCCGCATGCCGCCACCGTGGATGAAGTAGACGGTCGGCAGCGGATCGTCGCTCTCAGGCCGGATCAGGAGGACGTTAACCGTGTTGCCGTCGGGCTGCGATTCGAATGTCTCGTCGGTGATGGTGAGACCATCGGTGGGCGCCAGCACCTCAAGTTCAGGACTTGCCTCCATCGCCTGTGAACGGGTTCGCGCCTCCACCGCCTCGGGAGCACTAAAGCGCTCGATGAGCTCTTCCCGACTGGAGACGTTTGGAGCAGAGACCGGCGGGAGATCGCCGAAAACGGCCTTCAATCGCGGATCGATACGGGGATCTTCGCTGATGCGGCTCATGAAACAGCTCCTGCGCGATTCGATTCAACGGACGCCGCTAAAGGTCGAGATTCCACGGTGGTTTGGCCGAAAGTTCAGACATCCGACGACCGGAGTCAGGCACATCGTGGCTGAGTTTCCGGCCGTACTCCTCGGCCCAGTCAGGCGGTAGGACCTGCTGCACTTCATGCCAGCGGATCGGCTGGGCGCGAGTGTTGCGCGCCGCGTCGGTGACGTCGGCCAGCCAGATCGCCATGTCGCCGCCGTCCATGTAGTTGACGACATCACAGGTCATCCAACCGAGCACGCCACCCAGGACGGGCAGTCCGCTGTCGTGTTCAACCCAGTCGAGCCCCTCGAACTTGTCGACCTCGGTCTGCGAGCGGAAGCCCCAGTGCCGAACCCACTGCCACTGTTCACGCGCCATAACGTGGACGGCCAGCCGACCGGACGCCTCAATCAGCGAGTTCGTGTGGTTGCGCTTCTGAATCTGGACCAGGACCCGAGGTTGGGCGGGCACAATCGATGCAGCGAATGCGCCCACAGCAATCTGTCCGCCGCGAGCCCCATCATGAGCCGCCGTGACCACAGTCAGCGGAGACCACATCAGCGTGAGCAACGAAGGAGCATCGGCGAGCGGCATGTCGAGAGGCTAACGCTCCGTCGTCGCAGGTTGCTCGCGTCGCCGCCTCTGCCGCCACCAGACCCAGACAACCGGCGCAGCGAAGAACAAGACGATCGCAACAAACGCGCCGATCAGGATCTCACGGTTGCGATCCAGCACCGCGTCGCCAAGCACGGCGGCAAGGATCAAGATCGGCGACGATGCCAACACGGAGATCACGATGTAGGAAGCGAATCGCATCTGCGTCAGCCCGGCCGCGTAGGAGACGTAGTCAACCCCAGCGACCGGGAAGAGCCGCAGCACGATCAGCAGGCGAATCCCGAGTCGTTCACCAAGTTGATCGATCTTGTCGAGCGCGGCTTGCGAGGTCAGACGTCTCAGCGCCGGACGTCCCAGCCGTCGCGCCACCCAGAAGCAGATCGTCGAGCCAATCGCGGTGGCCGAAATCGTGTACAGGAACCCGAGCGCCGGTCCGAACACGGCGGCAGCAATCAGGGGCATCGGCGCCGTCGGCAACGGAGCAAACAGCATCGACAACGCAAAGACGACGATGTAAACGATCGGCCCCCAGACGCCGAAGTCGTCAATCCAGGCTTCGATCTCATGCTGGTCCCAGGGAAACCAGCGTTCGTAGGCCAGGTAAGCCCCAACAAGAATGGCAATGACGGCGACAGCAGCCACGGCCAGGATTGTCAGGCGGCGGCGGTCCGTCAGCCAGTTCTGCATGTCGTCACTCTAGATTGACTTCCGATCCGAAACGGGCACGCCTCTGTGCGATAGTGTCGAATGCAGGGTCACCCAGGAGGAACGCCATGAGTGCGACGACGGCGATTGACCGGGAATTCTTCGCGAAGCACGCTGAGTCGGCGCGCCGGGCCGAGGAGGCGCGTACCATCTTCCCCGGTGGCGTCACACACGACGCACGCCACTTCGAGCCCTTCGGAATCGTCGTCGACCGCGCCATCGGCCCCCGAAAATGGGACATCGACGGCAACGAATACATCGACTACGTCATGGGTCACGGAGCACTGCTCTTCGGTCATAGTCATCCCTACCTGGTCGAAGCCGTGACTGAACAGGTCGCCCGAGGCACACACATGGGAGGCTCAAGCGACCTCGAACGACGCTGGGCCCAGTCGATTCAGCGACTAATCCCGAGCGCAGAGAAGGTGAGATTCACGTCCTCCGGGACCGAAGCGACAATGATGGCCGTGCGATTGGCACGGGCAGCGACCGGCCGTGACCAGCTCCTGCGCCTGCGCCACCATTTCCACGGCTGGAACGACAGCGTCTTCGCCGCGGGCCGCACATCCGCCGGACCGATCGCCGCGAACGGTCAACCCACGGCGATGCAAGATCTGATCACCGTCTTCGATCAAACCGATACTCCCGGGATCGCAGCCGCACTGGCCACCGAGCAGTTCGCCGCGCTGATCATGGAGCCAACCGGCTACTCCTGGGGGACCTGCCCCCTCGAGCCCACGGTCCCGCAAGAACTGCGGCAACTGACAGAACAGCACGGCACACTGCTCATCTTCGACGAAGTAGTGACCGGCTTCCGAGCGAGCCAGGGCGGAGCGCAAGAACGAATCGACGTCAAGCCCGACCTGACCACGCTGGCCAAGATCGCCGCCGGAGGGCTGCCAGGAGGCGCCGTCGTCGGTCGAGCCGATCTGCTCGACCAGATCAGTTTCGATGCCGGCGGCGGGCGAGTAGCCCATCCGGGCACGTTCAACGCGAATCCACTCTCAGCAGTCGCCGGTGAACGCGCGTTGCGAGCGGTTGCCGAGGAAGATCCCGTCTCGCAGGCAAACGAGCGCGCCGCCAAGCTGTCCCGAGGCTTGAACCAGTCCTTGCTCGAAGCTGAAGTGATGGGGTGCGCCTGGGCAGATGCATCGATGGTGCACATAATCCTCGGCCAGGATGTCGCCCGACCCGACGACGGCATGACCTGGGATTGGGACGCGCATGGCGGCGCCAGTGCGACCCTACCAACGACTCCCGCAGAGGTGCTCTGGCCGTTCCGACGATCCCTGATCAATCACGGCGTCGACCTCATGGGAATGGGAGCCTTGGTCTCCTGCGTGCACACCGAGGCCGACATCGACGCAACAATCGATAGGTTCGGCGCTGCCCTGTCGGACCTACGACGCGACGAAATTCTCTGACTCCCAGTGTCGCAATTCATCGCGCGTCGGCCTGTAATCGAGTCGCTAGCCTGACCGGGGAGTTTGTGCGAATATTCACGTAATATCCGCACGGATGCCCGGTTTTGCATCGATTACGCCAGTGAATAGCTTGGAATCGATAGACGCTGCCAATATGAAATCCAGGTACGAACCCAACCGAGCGAGCCAGACCCACTACGCGGGCCTGCACGATCCGCAGAGCTTCCGCGATGCCTGCGGAACAGGGTTCATCGCAAGGCTCGACGGCGTCGCGACGCACGAGTTGGTCGAGCAAGCAGTAGAAGGTGTGGTCAGTCTGACGCACCGGGGCGCGGTCAACGCCGACCCCGAGACCGGCGACGGCGCTGGTGTCACGATCAGCATTCCTTACGCAACCCTCCAGGATGACCTCGACCGGCTGGGTCATCCAGGACTCGACGACGCAGACCTCGGCCTGGCGATGGTCTTCCTGCCTCTGGACGATGATGCCGCCGGACGTGGCCGCAAGATTCTTGAAACCGCAGCGAAGCGCACGGGATTAGCCGTCCTCGGCTGGCGAGTCGTACCAACCGACCCATCTGTGCTCGGTCGATGGGCATTGCGTGAACTCCCCTGTATCGAACAGCTGCTTGTCTCCCGTCCGTCCGGGGTCTCCGACGACGAGTTCTCGAGACGCATGTATCTCGCCCGCCGGCGCGCCGACGCCGAGTATCAAGCGCTACAGGACGCCAACTCAGGCGATCAGGCTGGAGAGTCCTACATCGTCTCGATGTCGACGTCGACGGTCGTCTACAAGGGCCTGATGGTCGCGCCACAGCTCAGTCACTTCTACCCCGACCTGACAAATCCCCTGACCGTGTCCGCCTTGGCGCTGTTCCATCAGCGCTATGCGACCAACACCTTGCCCAACTGGCGCATCGCGCAGCCGTTCCGCTACATCGCGCACAACGGCGAGATCAACACGCTGTTGGGCAATCGCTTGTGGATGCAGGCACGCGGTCCGGCCTTGCAGTCAGATGTCTGGGGCGACTCCGTCGCCGAGTTGCATCCCGTGCTGGGTTCGGTCAGCTCGGACTCGCAGGCCTTCGATGAGGCCTTCGAACTCCTCGTCGCCTCAGGGCGCAGCCCCCTGCACGCGATGATGATGCTGATTCCTGAGGCCTGGGAAAACCTCGACGACATGGATCCTGACCTGCGAGGGTTCTACGAGTACCACGCTTGTCTGACAGAACCATGGGACGGCCCGGCTGCGATGGCATTCACCGACGGCAAGATCGCCGCCGCCGCCATGGACCGCAACGGCCTGCGTCCGGCGCGGTACCAGGTCACACGCAGCGGTCTAGTGGTGATGGGTTCCGAAGTCGGCCTGATCCCGCTGGACCAAGCTGAAATCATCGAGAGCGGCCGACTCGGCCCCGGTCAAATGGTCGCCGTCGACACCGAGCGACACGAGATCCTGCGCAACGATGACATCAAGCGCCGCGTATCATCTCGAGTCCCCTATGGCCGCTGGATCCGCCAGTACATGGGCCGCCTCGAGCGCGCAGCGAGCATCGATGCTTCCAGCATTCCCCAGCCAGACGAAGGCGAGTTGCTGTCTCGCCAGATCCTGCACGGCTACAGCAAGGAAGAGATCGAGTACGTCCTGAAGCCGATGGCTCGCCAGGCCAAGGAGCCGGTCGGCTCAATGGGCGACGACACACCGCTCTCGGTCCTGCACGATCCCCCGAGGCCGCTGTACACCTACTTCAAGCAGAAGTTCGCACAGGTCACGAATCCGCCGATCGACTCGATCCGCGAACGCAACGTGATGTCGCTCGACACCTGGCTGGGCCGCAAGCAGTCACTGCTAGAGGAAACCCCCGAGGCAGCTCGACTCGTCCACCTGAAATCGCCGTTGTTGCTCAGCGATGAGTTGGAAGCACTGCTCACATTCCGCCAACCAGGCTTCTCAGCAGCAGTCATAGAAGCCGCGTTCCCCGTCGAGGACGGTCCCTCCGGTCTCGAGGCAGCGCTTAACGCGCTCTGTGATCACGTCGACAACGCAATTGAGGACGGGCACTCGCTGATCGTGCTCAGCGACGAAGAAGTCGGTCCGGATCGCGTTCCCATCCCAATGTTGCTGGCCGTATCGACGGTGCATCATCATCTGATTGACAGCGGACAGCGTCTGTCCGCTTCCCTCGTCGCGAGTTGCGGTGACGCGCGCGACGTGCACCAGATCTCATGTTTGATCGGATTCGGCGCCGACGCCGTGCACCCGTATCTCGCTCTGCAGACGCTGAACTCTCTTCACGCAGAGGGCGAGTTCGACGACATGGACGCCGGCGAGGTCATCGACCGATACGTCCAGGCGGTCGACTCCGGGATTCTCAAGATCATGTCCAAGATGGGAATCGCCGCACGAGCCTCGTATCACGGTGCGCAGATCTTCGAAGCACTGGGTATTGGCGAAGAAGTGGTCGAGCGGTCCTTCCCCGGAACACTGTCCCGTATCGGCGGAGTTGGGTTCGAAGAAATCGGCGCCGACGCCCTCTCGCGGCATGCCACGGCGTATCCGGCTGACGGACTCGACGCCGGCGGCTGGTACCGATATCGCCGGAACGCCGACTACCACGCCAACGAACCGCCTGTCTGGCGAGCATTACATAAGGTCGCCCAGGGCGGCGGTGCAGAGGAGTACGCGAAGTACGCCGAGCACGCCAACAATCGCCAGCCCACGGCGTTGCGAGACCTCCTCGGATTCAAGTCGGACCGTCAGCCGATTCCGTTGGACGACGTGCAGGCTCACGAGGAGATCACGCCGCGATTCAGCACCGGTGCGATGTCGCTAGGCGCTCTCAGCCCCGAAACCCACGAGGACATCGCGCGAGCAATGAATGAGCTCGGCGCTTCTTCCAACACCGGCGAGGGTGGCGAGGATCCACGTCGCTTCACACAATCGGGCGACAAGTCGGACGCCAACTCTCACATCAAGCAGATCGCGTCGGGACGCTTTGGCGTCACACCGGCTTATCTCGGCAGTGCCGGTGAGATCGAAATCAAGATTGCTCAGGGCTCCAAGCCTGGCGAGGGCGGACAGCTCCCTGGTCACAAGGTGACGGCCTACATTGCGATGCTGCGCCACTCGACCCCCGGCGTTGAGCTGATCTCACCGCCACCGCACCACGACATCTACTCGATTGAAGACCTCTCCCAGCTGATCTACGACCTTAAGATCGCCAATCCGCGTGCAAAGGTTTGTGTCAAGCTGGTCGCCTGCGAAGGCGTCGGCACGATCGCGACCGGTGTTGCCAAGGCCTACGCAGATGTCGTCCACATCTCCGGTGCCGACGGCGGCACTGGCGCATCACC
The DNA here is from genome assembly GCA_964291525.2 of Dehalococcoidia bacterium. Classification (GTDB taxonomy): domain Bacteria; phylum Chloroflexota; class Dehalococcoidia; order Bin125; family Bin125; genus Bin125. The sequence goes on from OZ219765.1 coordinate 660,558, forward strand.
GCTGTCCTCAGTCAAATACGCAGGCGCGCCCTGGGAACTCGGCGTCAAGGAGGCGCACGAGGCACTCGTGGTCAACGGACTGCGCGGTCGGATCAAGCTGCGCACCGACGGCGGCTTCCACACTGGGCGCGACGTCGTGGTCGCCGCCATGCTCGGCGCCGAGGCATACGGATTCGGCACAACCGCACTCGTCGCCCTGGGCTGCAAGATGGCCCGCCAGTGCCATCTCAATACCTGCCCGGTCGGAGTAGCGACGCAGCGAGAAGATTTGCGAGCCAAGTACTTCGGCAAGCCTCAGATGCTGATCGATTTCCTCCTGCACGTGGCAGAGGAAGTGCGCGTCATCCTGGCCGACCTCGGCTACAGCTCGCTGGACGAAATCATCGGTCGCAGCGACTTGCTCGAACAGGTACCCGCGCGCTCAGGAGAACGAGCAAAGCTGGTCGATCTGTCCAAGCTGCTCGCTCCGGTCGACGCGGACCCTGAATTTCCGACGATGCGCAACCAGGAGCGCAACGACCGCCAAAACGACTTGCGCTTGGACGACGAGCTGCTCGAAATCCTCGAGCCGCACATCCAACGCGAAGAGCACATCTCAGCCAAGTACGAAATCACCAACAAGCACCGAACAGTCGGAGCGCGCGTCTCCGGCCGGATCGCCCAGCAATACGGCGATCTCGGCATGCAGCGGGGCACAATCGAGTTGCATTTCTCCGGCTCAGCCGGCCAGTCATTCGGAGCCTTCCTGGTCCGCGGGTTACGCCTCTACCTCAGAGGCGAGGCCAACGACTACGTCGGCAAGGGCATGGCCGGCGGGATGATCTCGGTCGCGCCTCTCGACGATGCAGGATTCCAGGGCCGCGACTCAGTGCTGGTCGGAAACACCGTCCTCTACGGCGCGACCGGAGGGACGCTCTGGGTCGCCGGACGAGCCGGCGAGCGGTTTGCGGTCAGAAACTCAGGCGCACGAGCGGTCGTCGAAGGTGTCGGCGATCACGGCTGCGAGTACATGACCGGCGGGACAGTCGTGGTTCTCGGCCAGGTAGGACGCAACTTCGCCGCGGGAATGAGCGGCGGCATCGCCTATGTCTGGGATGCAGACGGCGATCTCGAGAGTCGCATCAACCACGCCATGGTCGATTTGGAGACGGTCACCGATCCGATCGAGGCGACGATGCTCGAAGAAATGATCGAGACCCACGCCGAGCGCACAGGCAGCCCCTACGCCCTTGAGGTACTAGACAACTGGGATGTCGTGCTCCGCCAGATCGTCAAGGTGATTCCGCGCGACTACAAGCGGGTCCTGCGTGAACGAGCAGAAGAGCAGGCGAGGACGCTGGCGACCCAGGAGTAAGCCGGGCGCCCGAGTTAGCGAATCCAGTCGAGGAGCCCGCGGCGTTCCGGCTCCACCGCAGTCAGCGTCGGGTCGATCGCCAGCGCGATCCGGCGACGTAGCACTTCAGCACCACTGGGCGGACTCGCCATGGGCGTGGCTTCGCTGGGCCACTGATACAAGCTGCCAAGCTTGAGCCCGGCGAAGATCGCGATCCCCATTGCCATCGCCATGGCCAGTGCCGGCACCAGAATCCGAACTACTTGCTGATCGACCTCCAGCCGCGTGAGCTTATCCTGCAGGTCGGCGACAACTCGGTCGCGGCGAGCTCGTTGAGGCTGAGGGGCCTCCATCTGCGGAACCGGCTCGACGACCACTTCGGGCTCGCTGCCGTTGGTGCCATTGCTGGCAGGCTCCGCGATCACCGGTCCCCAGCCATCGAGCGCCAGCACCGTGCTGGTCGCCTGTGTCGATGATCCATTCGGTTCAAGATCATGCTGGCCGTTGGGAGTGGTCATCAGGGCTCCGGTTAGTCGAGTGTTTCCACCTCGGTCGGACGTTGGTTGGCCCAGGAGGCGATCAGCGGTACCGACTCATTCAGCTCTCTGTTCGCCGCGTCGCCGTTTTCGATCACGGCAGCAGCCACAGTTGGCTCTCGTATGGGTCTCACTCTAGGGCTTGAACCAGGTTCTGTCGGCAATCCGCTTGGCGCTGTACTCGGAGCTGGAACTGGCATCCCTGCGGGCGCTCCAGCAGGGGCCGCTCCTCCGCCGCCCGGGCCGCCGGGTGGCCGATTCGCCGCCGCCATGTTTCGAGCTTCGGCCATCATCTCTTCCTGCGTCTGGAATCGGACCCTGGGCAGGAAGATCGCAATGACGAGAACGATCGCCATCAAAATCGCGCCGTACAGGAAGACATCGGTCACAGGCACGGCCAGCGCCTCCCGCGCCGTCTGAATGATTCCGTCCGCCGAACCCGGCGACTGCTGTTCCAGCTGCGCACGGAACCCTTGGAGAGCGTCAGGATTCAGCAGAATCTCAGGTGTCTCCTTGAGTTGCTCCATGCCGACCGGAAATGCCTTGGACAACTGCGACGAGAATCCGGACACAATCATGGCGCCAAACAGCGAGATGCCCATCGCCGCGCCCATCTGACGGAAAAACTGATTGGTCGCCGTGCCGACGCCAAGCAACCTGAACGGCAGCGAGTTCTGCATCAGCAGGGAGTACAGGGGCATCAGAATGCCCATCGATGCGCCCATGACAAACATGTAGACGCGGGCCATGTTGAGATCAGAGTCCACGTTGAGCTGGGACAGCATGAACAACGCAAACGCGGCCCCACCGCCCCCGACGATCGCAAGCGGCTTGTAGCCCCCTGTTCGGGACAGGATCTGGCCGGCGATAACCGAAGCTGGTACAACGCCAAGGCTCATCGGCAACGTGACGAGTCCGGAGTTCGTGGCCGAAATGCCCTGAGCGCCCTGCAGGAAGAAGGGCAGGTTGAACATCGCGCCCATCATCGCGATGCCGATCATGAACATCACCACCGTGCAGAACATGTACACCTTGTTCTGGAACATCGGCAGCGGCATGATGCCGTCGTCACCCTTGCGTCGAGCCGTCCTCCACCAGACGAACGCAGCCACCACCGCAACGACGAGGCACGCGATGATGGGAGAGTCGAGCCAGCCGAACTGGTTGCCGCCCATCGAGAACGCCAGCAACAGCGGCGTCACGGCGACGATCAGCAGTCCCGCTCCGAGCCAGTCGGTCGGCTGCCGGCTGGGGTGCTGAGGCTTCTGCCTCGGCATCAACATCGTGATCGCCAGAAGTCCCAGCCCCCCGACCGGGATGTTGATGTAGAAGACCCATCGCCAGGAGAGCTCGTCGGTCAGCACACCGCCAGCGAGCGGCCCGATAATGCTGGCCAGAGCGAACGTGCCTGCAATGAGGCCGGCCCAGCGTCCACGCTCGGCGGGGGCGAAGTAGTCGCCCATGGTGGTGAAGGCGTTGGCCATGATGAAGGCCGCGCCGAACCCCTGCAGCAGCCGGAATCCGATCAGCTCCCACATGCTTCCGGCTGCGCCGCAGAGCGCCGAGGAAATCAGGAAGATGACGATGCCAGCAAGCAGATAGGGCTTACGCCCGTGCGTGTCAGACAGTTTGCCAATGATCGGAACGATGACGGTTGAGCCGAGCAGATACGAAGTCGCCGGCCAGGCGAACAGATCGAGCCCGCCGAGATCTCCGACGGCCTTCGGTGCAGCCACGCTCCAGATGGTCTGGTCGAGGGCTGCCAGGAACAGGGCCAGCATGACGCAGACCATGATCAGCACCTTGCGGCGCTGAGGAAGCAGCCATCCCGGAGGGACTTCGCCCATGCCGGGCATGCCCGGCGGAGGACCGCCCTGCGGCATCCCTGGCGGTCCGGCGGGCGCGCCAGCTTGCCCGTTGGGCGATGGTGGCGGCCCCGACGACATTACATCACCTCAGGATTAGGGGGCCACGGCGCAAGAACTCCCTGGCGTTCTGCCTCCGAGGTTAGCAAGGTAAAGGTGCGGTCGATGTCGGCAAGTTCCTGCTCGGAGAAGTTGCGAAAGATCTTCCAGATCAGGGCACGGTTGCGGGCGCGTAGTTCGTTGATCACGCTCATCCCACGCTCAGTCAGCCAGATTCGAACGCGCCGCCGATCCAGGTCGTCCCGCTCGCGCAGGACCAAGCCATCGCGTACTAGTCGATCCACGATGCCCGTCGCCGTAGACGGCCGGACCTTGAGGGTAGCTGCCACAGCCCCGGCGGGCGTTCCCGGCCCGGCCTGCAGCATGTAGAGCACACGGAGCTGGGACAGGGTCAATCCCAGTTCCTCCCACACCTCGAGCCGGTTCGGGTCGAAGATCCCGGCGGCTCGCCCATAGTTGTCCAGGATGGTCTCAATCACAGAGTCGATCTGGGGGTTAACCGTTGTCACGTTGACCTACCCTTACCGTCTGGTGCTGGGAACGGGACTCCCCGTGCTTCACCCAGCGAAATCAGTTGCTCGATCGTCTCTGCGTCCAGGGGGACGCCGTGCATTGAGCGGTCCGCACGCGCGATTTCCTCCGGGTCACCCGGAATCACAACGCGCTCGACCCCCTCAACCGGCGCGATCTCACGGATCGCGTCGGCCATTTCCTTCATGCTGGACTTGAACTCGTCCGGATCGCAGAAGAGGTCGATTCGCCAGGCGGCGAACCACTGTCCCTGGACCAGATTCTGGCCTCGCGGGGAAAACAGGCCCGAGCCATCACCGGAAAGCACGCCCGACATGATGTCGACCATCAGGCCGAGTCCGTAGCCCTTGTGCGAGCTGGTGGTCAGCGTCGAACCAAGCGGTAGCAGCGCGCCGTTCTTGCGCATGATGAACGGATCGTCGCTGTGTTCGCCATCCTCGTCGACAGCCCATCCCTCGGGCAACGGCTTGCTCTGCCGGCCCGCAATCTCCAGTTTCCCACCCGCAACTGCCGTCGTCGCAATGTCCAGACGGAACGGTGTCCCATCGGCGATCGGCGCGGCCATGGCGATGGGATTGGTGCCGAAGGCCCGACCCTTGCCGCCGGCCGCCACTGCGATCGGCGGGACGTTACACATCGCCATGCCGATCAAATCGTGCTCGACCGCCATGTGCGCGTAGTAGCCCGCCGCTCCGAAATGTCGGCCGTTGCGGACCGTAACCATGCCCATGCCGCTCGCCTTCGCCTTGTCAACGCAAGACGACATGGCTTTCTGACAGACGATCGTGCCGAAGCCACCATCGCCATCCCAGGCGGCCGAGACCGGCGTTTCGCGCAGCACCTTGATCTCGGGAGTCGGATTAACCACGCCCGATTCGAAGCCGGGCGCATAGCCAATGTGCCAGGGCAAGTGGGCGATGCCATGCGACTCGATGCCAACAAGGTCGGCGTCGACCAGGACATCGGCGCCAATACTGGCGTCGTCAGCCGGCACGCCGTATGACTGCAAAACAGCAGCGGTGAAGCCTCGCAGATCTGAGGCCTGAAATCGCTGGCGGGTCTCGGGCCCATCGAGCCCGGTCCATGCCACGAGATTAGTCCTGGCCGTAGCTGCGAACGGTGCGCAGTCCCTGCGCTGATGCCTGTGCCATGAACTGTCCCTCACTGCCAGAGGGAATGTAGAGCCAGCCCTCCTCGGCGCGGCGCTTCGCTTCAACCGGGCCAGAAGTAAAGATGCCCGGCGCGACGCGGTTGTCGATCCGCTGTGAGGCAGCCAGCACCTCGGCGCATGCGGCGACGTGGTCCGGGTGCGGGTTGTCGGGCCGGACCGGGATGCCCATCGACTTGGCCAGGTCAGCCGGGCCGATGCACGTCGCGTCGATGCCGGGGACGGAGAGAATCTCGTCGATTCGCTCGACGGCCTCGATCGTTTCAATCTGAATGATGCAGGCGATTTCGTTGTTGGCCTCGTCGCCGTAGTCAGGACCGCCGTAGAGGAAGCCGCGATATGCACCGAAGCCGCGGAGTCCATCAGGCGGATACCGGCAGGCGGAGACTGCCTGCTCGGCCTCGGCGCGATTGTTGACCCAGGGAATCACGACGCCGTACGCGCCGCCGTCGAGGATGCGCTTGATGGTCACCGGGTCGTTCCACTGCGCTCGCGCCATCGGAATGGTGTCGGTGGTCGAGATGGCCTGGAACATCTGAATCATGGTTTGGAGGTCGACGGGAGAGTGTTCGCCGTCGACGACGAGCCAGTCCCAGCCCTGGTGAGCCATAGACTCGGCCGCGAGCGTCGAGCAGGTACCAAGCCAGGCGCCAAACGCCGGCTTGCCTTCGGCCCACAGTTGTTTCACCGTGTTCGGTCGCATCAAGTACCTCCGCTAGCCAAGAGGGGATCTGTCGCCTACGTTGCAAAAAGCGTACACGATGAATTGAAAATTCCCTCTATGACACCTCGCCCCGTGTTGGTCTCCTGGTCCTCGGGAAAAGACTCCGCCTGGGCCCTCCACGTCCTCCGTCAACAGCCTGATCGATACGACGTACGAGGCATCTTCACCACCGTCACGCCGCACTTCGATCGCGTCTCGATCCAGGCCACACCGCGTCGGGTCTTGCAGATCCAGGCGGAGCGATTGGGATTGCCCCTCTACGAGATTCCAATCCCGTATCCCTGTCCAAACGAGGCCTACGAAGCGGCAATGCGTCAGTTCCTCGACCGAGTGCGAAGCCTGCCATCAGAGCAGACCGCCGACACCTTCGCGTTCGGTGACCTTTTCCTCGAGGACATCCGTGAGTACCGCCAGACCAACCTCAAGGGCACTGGCTTCGAGGCCATCTTTCCAGTCTGGGGACTGCCGACCGATGAGTTGGCGCAAACGATGTTGAACTCCGGCCTCAAAGCGATCGTGACCGCCGTCAGCCCGACATCGAAGCTGGATCGCAGCTTCGCCGGTCGCTGGTTCGATCAGTCGTTCCTCGACGATCTGCCCGAAGGCACTGACCCGCTCGGCGAAATGGGTGAGTTCCACACGTGTGTCATCGATGGTCCAATGTTCGATCAGCCCATCGCCGCCAGACCCGGCGAGATCGTCGGGCGGCCGGTCAGTCGCAACCACGACGGTTCCGGCGGCACCGTGACCGCGTGGTACGCAGACGTGGAGCTGCTCGAGGACTAGCGATCTGGATGCGGCGAGAGCGACACCTTGTCCAGTACAGCCTTGTTCACGACCGAGCGGGGCATGTAGCCCTGCAACACATCGGCCGCAGCCTCGCCGACGCGCTGCAGTAGCAGCGGCATCGAGTTATCGGAGTAGAAGGCGGAGTGAGGCGTGGCGATCACGTTGTCGAACTCGAGCAAGGGGTGATCCTTGTGCACCGGCTCCGGATCCCAGACGTCAACGCCGGCACCAGCGATCTGGCCGTTCTTGAGCGCGTCGTACAGCGCAGATTCGCTGACGACACCTCCGCGACAGGTCGTGATCAGGTAGGCGCTGGGCTTCATCATGGCCAGCTGCTCGGCTCCAATCAGACCTCGCGTCTCCGGGCTCAGGGGCGGGTGGACGGAGACGTAGTCGGCTTGCATCACCTCTTCCAGCGAGGTGAGTCTCACTCCGGCAGCCTCGGCGACAGCCGGGTCCTGGAAGGGGTCATAGGCGATCACGTTCAGCCCAAACGCCTGGGCGCGGATCGCGGCCTGTTGTGCGATGTGTCCAAACGCCACGAGCCCGAGCGTCTCGCCGTACAGTGGACCCGATGGACCGAGCGGAACTCGATCGCCCGAGCGCGCAGCGTCGTTGTGAGCGACCAGCTTCCGGTTGAGCGCCAGCAGCAGGGACATCGCGTGCGTGGCAACCTCATTGATGCAGTAGTCGGTGATATTGCAAACGACGATTCCGTAGTCGACCGCGGTCTGCCAGTCGATGTTGTCGAAGCCGATCCCATAGCGAACCACGACCTTGAGGTTCGGCGCGGCGTCGAACACGTCCTTGCCCACCTGTCGATAGCCACAGATGATGCCGTCCGCGTCAGTGACGTGAGCAGGAATGTCCTCCTGCTGTTCGGGCATCAGCGCCACAAGCTCAGCGTCGGCCTTGGCCAGTTGCTCGGCCTCCGCGACATGCGGCTGACGCTCCGGGCGCGAATCAACGTGGTACACCTTGAACTTCGCCATCGAGAACTCCTCCAACGCAATATGCGTCTACAACCAGGTCTGAATCCGTGATCGAGGCACCGCCGGGATGACCGCCTTGAGCCGCCGACCGTCAGCTGTGAGCGTAAACGACATCTGCTTCCCAGGCTCCAGCTCCGGGTGCAGAATCCTGTTGATCAGGCGAAACGACTCAAAGCGGATCAACGACAGCCGCACTTGCTGCTGATTGGCGGTCGGCCGTGAGACGAGCACCGCATCAACGAGTTCGTCAAACGAGGCCTGTTCCGCGAGCAGCAAGTGCTGGACGATGAGCTGTTCAACCACATCCAGCTCGAGCTCGATTGGCTCAGGACGCAGCCGCTGCTTGAGCGCCGCCCCGATCTTCGCCATTCGAGCCCTGAGAGTCACGTCACGCGCTCAGATAGGCAGCGATGTCCGGTCCGCCTTCGGTCAGCACGACCCCGGACTCTGCCAGTGCAGCTGTTTCAGCTTCGGAAACGCCCAGCCACTCGTCCAGCACGGCGCAAGTGTCTTGGCCGAACTGCGGCCCGTGGCCGTACACCCGACCCGGAGTCCGCGACAGTTTGAGCGGCGAGGCCGCCATCGTCACATCCCCCGCGACGGGATGCTGGACGGTTGTAATCATCTCGCGAGCCGCGATCTGCTCTTGCTGAACTGCCTGACCAATCGTGTTGAGCGGCCCGATCGGGATGCCGTATTGCGCAAACAGCGACACCCAATGATCGGTGGTCTGCTTGCGGGTTGCCTCAAACAGCACCGGCTCAAGATCCGCGTGATTCTCGGTTCGTTTGAACGATGTGTCGAAGCGCTCATCACCGACCAGTTCCGGCAATCCAAGTTCCGCGCAGAAGATCTCCCACTGCGTCGCGATGCCCCAGGACAGCGCCACGACCATCCACCCATCGGCGGTCGGGAAGGCCTGGAACGGAGTCGCCGAAGGATGCCGCGTACCGAGCGGTCCCGGCTCCTGGCCGGTCGTGAAGTAGCGAGCCACCGCGTTCTCAAGGATTGCAATCTGGCAATCCAGCATCGAGATGTCGACCGACTGACCCTGTCCACTCTGATCGCGCTCACGCAACGCCGCGAGAATGCCAATCGCCGTGTAGAGCCCACCGCATATGTCACCGATCGAAGTTCCGGGCCGAGCGGGCGGCTCATCCGGATACCCGGTAATGCTCATCACGCCGCCCATGCCCTGCACAATGATGTCGAGCGCCGGTCTGTCGCGCCACGGACCTGTCTGTCCAAACCCGGACGTCGACGCGAAAATCAGGCGAGGATTGCGCTCCAGCAGTGCGTCTGGACCAATACCCAGTTTGTCCATCACCCCGGGCGTGAAGTTCTCCATCACAACATCGGCCTGATCGACCAACCGTAGGAACAGATCGCGACCCTCTTCGGACCGCAGGTCGATCGAGATGCTCCGCTTCCCTCGATTGACAGATTGGAAGTACATCGATTCGTTGTTGACGAACGGTCCCGTCGTCCGCGCGACATCGCCGTGCGGCGGTCGCTCGACCTTGACCACTTCGGCGCCAAGGTCGCAGAGGATCATCGCCGCGTAAGGTCCAGCGAGCACCCAGGTCAGATCGAGAATCCGTATCCCGGCGAGCGGGCCCGGAGGTTGCGTGTTGTTGGTCATGTCGGCTCCTAGACGTCACCCTCGGTGGGATCGGAAAGCTCGATGTCGGTGACGACCCATTCCAGCGGCTCGCCATTGATGACGTGAGTGAGATTGGTGAAGAAGAACTCCGCCGTGCGCATGTACGACGCATCGACATGGCATGAGTCATGCGGGGTGATCTGGCAGTTGGGTAGATCCCACAGCGGCGAGTCGGGCTGCAACGGCTCAAGCGGCGCCACATCAAGCACGGCGCCTGCGATCGCGCCCGACTCCAGCGCCTCCGCCAACGCGTCATGATCGACGACCCGTCCACGTGCCACGTTGATCAACAGCGCATGCGACTGCATCGCAGCGAGTGCATCGGCATCGATCAGATTGATGGTCTCGTCTGTCAGCGGACAGCAGAGCACGACATAATCACTCTCGGCAAGGAGTTCATGCAGGCGATCCGGTGAGAAGTGCTGATCGAGATACTCATTGCTCGGAGGTCGCCGCTTGGTCGCAATCGTCCGCACGCCAAACGCTTGGCCGAGTCTCGCGCAAGCCTCGCCGATCCCGCCGTAGCCGACAATCCCCAGCGTCTGACCAGCGAGCTCCACCGATTCCAACGGCGTCCATTGATGCGCCGATTGGTTAGCGGCGTGCTGGGGCAGTCGCTTCGCGTGGCTGAGGATGTACGCAAACACGTACTCGCCAATGGTCGATCCATGGACGCCCGGTGAGTTCGTCACGACCGCGCCGGAGTCCAACAAGTAGGCAAACAGCGCATGGTCGACGCCGGTGCTCGCCGTCTGCATCCACTTGGGTGGCGTCGATCCAAGCAGTTCAATGAATGCGCCGACCGCCTCCGGTAGGTAGTAGAGGTCTTCGGAGAAGAAGAATGCGTCGAGTCGCCCAGGTTCTTCGGACCAGGAACCATCCGTGTCCAGCAGGATGACATCCGCGCCCGGCGCGATTTCGCTGAGCCGCGCGCCGGTTCGCTGATTCAGCTCGGTCGTCACTCCAATACGCAACGTCGTCTCCATGCTGGCTCCGTTGTTCGTTCCGCCATCGAGGGCAGTTCGGCTGTAGCGGTAGGGTAGTGGCGTCCATGAGCCGGCAAGACCCCACGCCAAGTGTCCTTGTCCTCCGACGCCGGGAGCGTCTGCCCGGCTTCCTCTATCGCCGCCCCTTCAGACGAGTCTTCGCCGGCTGGTGGATCGCCGCCGCCGCCTCGATGTCGTCCTTTGCCGCCGTCTCCTTCTTCAATCCTGTGCTCGGCGCTCTGACGCCCGAACTGCAGGCCGAGTACGGCTGGAGCACCGCATCCATTGCACTCACGATGGTCATCGGAGGAATCGGAGGCGGTGTACTCGCCACGTTCGTCGGTCCGATCGCCGACCGCCACGGTCCCCGAATGCTGTTGTTCATATCGGTCGGCCTTGTTGGCGGAGTCATGGTCGCCCTGGGATTCGTCGACCAGCTCTGGCAGTTCCTCCTGCTCTGGGGAGTCGGACGAGGAATCACGGTCGCGGTGATCGACATCGCGGTCGTCGTCGTCGTGGCGAACTGGTTCATCCAGCGCCGCGGATCGGCGATGGGTCTCACGATGATCGGCACCCGCAGCGGGATGATGATCTTTCCGCTTGTCATCACCGCCGGGTTCTGGCTCGGCGGCCTGCGCGAGGCCTTCCTGCTGATGGCCTTGCTCATCATTGTCGTCGGATTCCTGCCACCCCTGATCATGCGGCGCCGACCCGAAGATGTCGGACTCCGGCCCGATGGCCTGCGTCGAAGCGCGAGACGGCTCGACGGCGAGCCAGCGCCGACCCTGCCAAACGATCCGGACTGGACCATCCGCGAGGCGGTGCGCACTCGCGCGTTCTGGTTGCTGCTGTTCGGCACCACGATGCTGATGGTCGTCGGTGGCTCTGTGAACTTCACCTTCGTCTCGCACATGACCCAGAACGGGATCGACGCCGACACCGCTCGCTCAGCGCTCGCGCTGTGGGCGGGCATGGGAATCATCGGCGGAGTGGCCGGAGGTGAACTGCGTCAGCGGCTCGCGGTTCGATACGCGCTGCCACTCGTGATCTGCGTCACGGCCAGCGCCGTCGTCTGGTTCATCCTGACCGACACCGTCTGGATGGCGTTCGTCTTCGCGGTCTGGCACGGACTCTCATTCGGCGCCCAACTGCCGCTCAACCGGATTTCGTTCCCCGACTACTTCGGCCGCTACTCGGTCGGACGAATCCGCTCCGTCACCGCACCACCGCAACTGTTGTTGAACGCCTTCGGGCCATTCGTCGCCGGCCTCGTCATCGACAGCCGAGGCTCCTACGACCTGATCTACATGGTCTTCGTCGGCCTGCTCATGACGGCTGCCGTCAGTGTGCTGCTGGCGCGCCGGCCGGACGCTCCGGTGCGATCCTTAAGCGCCAGCGGCTGATTAGTCTCCCACACGTTGCTCGATCGCGGACGGCCGGGGGCCGAAGATTTCGACTAGTTCACAACGAAAGTCCGGCAAGATATCGCCGCCTTCCAGTGCGTTGGGTTCGGCGACGGTGTCAACTTGCCGGGCTGAGCGATAGATGTCCACGCTCCGCCGCTCAGGGAGTACGACCCAGACAACGCGAACGCCGGAATCAAGCCACATGATGGCTTTGTCGTGCAATTGCCTGCGGCTGTCGTTCGGTGAGCGGACTTCAACGACTAGATCGGGAACGACTTCGGTGTAGCCGAGAATTTCGGCATCAAGCGGGACGCTCTCAACGCCAAAGAATGCGACATCGGGTCCTCGGACGGTGTCTGGATTTCGTTCAATCCAGACACCGGACTCGACGACGAGGGTGCCGAGCCTTCGAGGGTCAACAAAAGCCAAGAGCAACGCACCCAGCTTCAGGACGATTTTGCCGTGTTGGAAGCCCGGAGGCATTTCCTCCACCAGCTCTCCTCGGATCAGCTCACCACAGAAGCCGTTCGAGGAGAGCTCAAGTAGTTCGTCGGCGGTGACTAGCTTGGGCGGTGCCTCTGTAACCATGAGTCCATGCTATGCGTTTGCGAGGATTAGCGTCCCTGCCGACGCGAACATGCCGCCGGGGCCGTGGGCCATGCTGACGTTGACGTTGGGGACCTGGCGATCGCCGCACTCGTTTCGTAGCTGGCGCACCGATTCGATGATCGCGAACATCCCGTACATGCCGGTGTGACAGTAGGAGAGGCCGCCTCCGTTGGTGTTCATCGGGAAGTCGCCGCCGGGGCCGGACTTGTAGATGACCTCGCCGTCGGGGCCGGTCTTGGTCTCGGCGAAGAACGGACCACCCTCGCCCTTGGGCACGAAGCCCAGGTCCTCGGCCGCCATCAGCGGAGTGAACGTGAACGCGTCGTAGAACATGCAATGGTCGATGTCCTGGGGTCCGAGTCCGGCGCTCTTGTACGCCGCCTCGCCGGCGATCCGGTAGCCGTCGGCCGTCGTGTGGTCGCGCATCTGCGAGACCATCCAGTGGGCTGCTGCTTCGCCGGCGCCGAGCACGTAGACCGGGTCCTTGGCAAAGTCCTTGGCTCGCTCTTCCGAGACCAGCACCAGCGCCCCGCCGCCATCGGCAACGACACAGCAGTCGAGCAGGTTGAACGGGTAGCAGATCATCCGCGAGTTGAGCACGTCCTGCGGCGTGATCGGCCCGCCGCCGCGCTCGGGAGCGCGACGATGGCTGCCCATCATGGCCATCGGGTTGAGGTTGGCCCAGGAGCGGGTCGCCGCAGCGATGTGCGCCAGGTGCTCCTTGGTCGTGCCGTACTCGTGGAAGTGACGCAGCACGGGAATCGAGAACGTCGTCGGCGCGCCGCCAATCGCGAACGGCGCTTCATACTGACCACCCGGCGACGAAGCCGAGCCGCCGCGCGGCGCGTCGACGCCCGAGCGTCCGCTCTCACCGTGGGTGACGAGTGCAACGTCGCAATAGCCCGCCATGATCGCGGCCACCGCGTGGCGCACGTGAATCATGAACGAGCAGCCGCCGACGGAGGTGCCGTCGATATAGCGCGGCTGGATGCCGAGGTACTCAGCGACCTCGTTGGGAATCGCGCCGGCGCAGAGCAACCCATCAACGTCGCCTAGCGACATGCCGGCGTCGTCGAGCGCGTTCTTCGCCGCCTGTGCGTGCAGCGCGAGCCGCGACATGTGGGGCAACTGGCCCAGATCATCGGTCTCGGCAGCGCCGACGATCGCGACTTTGTGTCGAATCTGATCCATGAGTGATCTCCGTTTCCACAATGACTGTCAGAGGGACTGTCAGAGGACTGAACTAGTCAGCGTCTAGCTCAATGACTAGGCGGGCTTGAACTTGGGCAGCGTGACCTCGTCGGTCACGTCGTCAAAGACGATCTCGACATCCATGTCGACCGTGGTCGTGTAGGGATCGTCGATGATCAGGTTGGACATCATGCGCGGGCCCTCTTCGAGTTCAATTACCGCGATCACGTAGGGAGGCGGGTTGTCCTCGGTGTTGTAGGGCGGAATCGGCTGATGGGAAATGACAAACGTGTGGACCTTGCCCTTGCCGGAGGCCTGGGTCCACTTAATGTCCCAGTTGAAACACTTGGGCGTGGGACAGAAGGGTCGTGGGTAGAAGTGGGGCCCACAGTCGTCGCAGGTGGGCAGCATCAGCTTGTGTTCTTTGAGACCGTCCCAGTAGGGCTGCGACTCAGGCGTCGCCACGGGCAGCCTGCCAGCGTAGTCGGCCATCCTGTGCTCCTTTACGTGTGGTCGTGGTTGTCAAACGCGATGCTACACGACACCCAGGCGATCAACGCAGAGAAGACTCCCGCTCGATCCACGCCCGCTCCAGCGCGGCCTTGCGATCGGTCCAGGCCGGCGCAACATCCCTCCGCTGCCGCGCCATCTCGGCCAGGATCACCGCCGCAGCGACCGAGACATTAAGCGATTGCACGAACCCGGCCATCGGAACAATCAGCGCGCCGTCCGCCAACGCGACCATCTCCTCAGAGCACCCGGCGTGCTCATTGCCCAGCACGATCGCCGAAGGCCCGCTGAAGTCGACGCCCAGATAGTCCTGCGCCTCATCGGTCAATGCCGTCGCGTAGACCTTGATTCCCTCACCGTGCAGCGCGGAAACACACTCCGCAGCGGACTCATACCTATCAATCTGAAGCCACTTCTGCGCTTTGGCCGCGGCGCCGCCTGAGATCTCGGGAAACACCTGATTGGTGTAGACCAGCGCGATCCGGCCAACGCCGAAGGCGTCACAACTACGCAGGATCGCCGAGGCGTTGTGGGCATCGTGAACGTTCTCGATGACGACGACGAGGTCGTCGTGGCGGCGCTCGAGGACTTCCCGCATCCTGGCGAGGCGGCGCTCAGTGATCGGCCGACGCGGCTGTTCGGTGGACTGGGGTGAGTTGCTCAATCACGAGGCCGTTTCAGGTGTTCAGGGAATTTTTTTCTGGACGTCGGAAGATGTGCTGATCGTCAGCGTATTGCTGAAGATCGTGCGTTTCGGCTTTCAGGTTTTTTCAGGTTTTTTCAGGTTTCTTCAGGTTCTTTCGGCTTGATTCTTGTTCGGATTTGTTCGAATTTGTTCGAGTTCATTCGGATGACTGCGAATGTGATCGGACCTGATCGGGTGAATGCTGTTGAGTTCGGCAGCTCGCGGACAGGACATGGATTGTCTCCTGACTAGTCGACTAGTCGACTAGTCGGCGAAGATCGATACATGCCATCTTATTCGCACGCGCGTGCGGATAAGGTGGGGCAGTTGCTTCGGATACAGATGGATCTGGAGATCTAATGCCCGACTCGCTGCGCCCCGGTCGTCGATCGAGGTCTCGGCCCCGCGTCAATCGCGAGGCATCGGGCCTGAGGAGCCGTTGGTCGTGCCCCTAGACCGCGCACTCGCCTTCACCGCGCTGGAGGATGTAGATGTCCTCGCGGCCCCAGTCGATGAACATCGGCAGGGTGTCGGCCGAGAACTCAGGCGGCAGCGTCAGATCACTGAGCGTGTCCTGGATTGGGCTCAGCCCAACCCGGCCAACCCAGCTACTGAACAGCTCCTGATCGCCATCGCGCCCTGCGTGGAACAGGTCGATCACGCGCTCAACCGCATCCGGGACGCGCTTGGCCGGGATACGAACCTTCGGCACCAGCGTGCCCAGCCGCATCTCCTCTGTCCGGTATGAGCCGGCGACGAACATGTGGTATGCGGGAATCTGCCGATTGCCGACTTTGATCGCAGCACCGTGAAAGCCAATGTCGGCGATGTGGTGCTGGCCGCAGCTATTCGGACAGCCGCTCATGTGAATCCGCATCTTGCGGGTCACCGGGTCATCGATGCCCATCGAGCGCACCCGCTCCTGGACGGCGCGGTTGAGACCCATCGAAGAAGTGATCCCCAGCTTGCAACTGTCGGTGCCGGGGCAGGAGACCACGTCCTCAATCTCTTGCGCGTCGGGAGCGCCCATGCCGAGCGCTTCGAGCTCGCGCCAGACCGCGTAGACCGCGTCATTCGGAATCCAGCGCAGGACAACGTTCTGCTGAGGCGTGGTGCGGGCTCGTTCGCGGCCGTACTTGCGCAGAATTTCCGCCAGGCCGCGGAATTGCTCAGGACTCAGATCGCCCTGATCGATCGAGGCTTCAACGGATGAGTAGCCGGCCTGAATCTGTGGCCGCACGTTGGTCGCGGCGAATCGCTCGAATCGAGCGGCATCGCCGTTTGGCGACGGCAGCTCGACCGAGATCGCGCGCTCATCCGAATCCTCATCGTCGAGGTAGAGCAGTTCCTCAAGCGGCGGCGTCTCGGCCGACCAACCCTTCTTGAGTTCCTCATCGACCATCTCGCGGAAGGCTTCCTCACCGACTCGGTGGACCAGGAACTTGAGTCGCGCCTTGAGGATGTTCTTGCGCAGCTCATCGGCCGAGTTGAAGATGCGGATGACCGCTTCTGACAGCGTCAGGAACTCCGACATCGGCACGAACTCGGTCAGCGTGACCGCTTCCTTGGGCATCGTCGAGAGCCCGCCGCCGACCATCACGCGGAAACCGCGAACCTCTTCGCCGTCAATCACGCGCACCTGCGAGAAGAACGCGAGGTCGTGAATCGCGGCGATCGCAGAGTCGGCCTCGCGGCCGGTGAAATAGACCTTGAATTTGCGGGGCAGCAACTGGGTGATCGAGTTGCGCACCCAGTAGCGAACAAACGCGCCCGCGTAGGGCGTGGGGTCGAAGACCTCATCCGGCATGATCCCCGCCCAGGGGTCGGCGGTGACATTTCGCACCGTGTTGCCGCAGGCCTCGCGCGAGGACAGCCCAACTGTGCCAAGCACGCGAAGCATGTCCGGCATCTGGTCCAGCGGGACGAAGTGCACCTGGATGTTCTGGCGAGTTGTAATGTGGCCCTTGCGCAGCGGCGCAAATGTCTCGCAGACTTCCGCCAGTCCGTCGAGCTGATCGGAGGTCACGCCGCCCATCGGCAGCTTGATCCGGTTCATGTGTACGTCGGCCTGACGCTGTCCGTACACGCCCTGGCGCAAGCGGTAGAGCATGAACTCCACCTCGTCGCGCTGCTCCGCGTTGAACGCTGTGGCTTCCGTCTCGAAGTCGTCGAGCTCGTCATCCCAGATCGGGATTACGACTCCGGGAGTGTCGGTTCTGTCATCGGTCATACCGTAGTACTCCAACTATGTTTGTTCGGTTTTCAGTCTATCAGCGAGGGATCGGTCAACACCCGACGCGGCTGCCGTCCCACGCTCGCCCGTTGGCGTATCTGTTGCAGCGAATCACGACCTTGAGAAGTGCGCCGACCGGCCTGCATCATTGGAAGTAACAGAGCTTCCCCGTCCGGAGACGGCGAGGCGTCGAAGCGAGCGATCAGATCGTGATCGCCACTCCGCCAGACCTGCTTGCGACCGCCAACGCTCACCTTCCCCGGCGACAGCTTGCGCACCGCCCGACCGTCGTACGCAACCATCTTGTAGGCCGAATCAAGCGTCGCCGCGTCCGGCGGCGCCACGATGCTCGTTCCGCAGGCAAAGACATCAATCGGTGCGTTCGCGGCAACCAACTCGGCAATCTGATTCTCATCCAGCCCACCGCTCGCGACAATCCTCACATCCGACAACCCGGTCGTATCAAGCTTGATCCGTGCCTGCCACGACTCCTGGCGGAAATCGCCTGAATCAATCCTGATCGCCCCCACCGATCCGGGGCCATACTTCTTCGCGACCCTGATCGCATTGTTCACGCCAGAGGCGGAATCGAACGTGTCGACCAGTAGCGTCGTGCCCGGATACCGCGAGACGAACGCGTCAAACGCATCAGCCTCATCACCCTCGGCCAGCACGAAACTGTGAGCCATCGTCCCGGTCGTCGGAATCCCGTAACGACGCCCCGCCTCCACCGACGAGGTCGCCTCAAAGCCGGCGATGTAGCTGGCCCGGGACGCTTCGATCGCCGCTTCCGAGCCATGAGCGCGTCGTCCGCCAAACTCAATCACCGCCCGCCCAGCCGCAGCATCGACCGCGCGAGCCGCCTTGCTCGAAACCAGAGTCGGATAAGCAATCTGGTTGATCATCGCTGTCTCAACGATCTGCGCCTCCGGCAGCGGAGCAACGACCTGGATCAACGGCTCGTCGGCATAGACGATCGAGCCCTCAGGCGGCGCCCAGACATCGCCGGTGAATCGCACATCCCCGAGCCGGTCGATGAATGTCCGATCAAACTGCGGCATCGACTCCAGGAAGGCCAGATCCTCCTCGCTGAAACGCAGTGCCTCGAGGAACGCAAGCGCCCGATCGAGCCCCGCCGCGATCAGATAGTCCCAGCCATCCGGCAAACTGCGGACGGTCAGCTCGAAGACAGCTTCGCCCGTCATGCCGCGGTCGTAGTAGACCTGCGCCATGGTCAGCTCGTAAAGGTCAACGAACAGGGAGGGGGGCGTGTTCACTCAATGAACATTATTCGATCAATGCGTCAGCATCCGCCATCGCCGACAAGGCCGCCTCACCATCACCGACTTCAAGATTGACGGCAGCAACGGCCTCGGAAGGCACGAGCACCTCAAACCCCAGCCGACAAGCATCGAGAACCGTCTCCTTGACGCAGTAGTCGGTCGCCAGACCAACCACCACGCAGCGCTCGACCTCAGCCTCCAGCAGGATCTCTTCCAGCTCGGTCTGCCGCTGCTCGCCGCTCGCCGGATCCCTGGTCGTGAACCCCGAGTAACCGTCGTTCCCATCGACACCCTTGCGCACGACCGGGCCCGCGCTCGTCGTCAAATCGGAGTGGAACGCCGCGCCCCACGTCTCACCGACACAGTGCACCGGCCAGATCCCGCCGTCGCGTTCGAAGTGCGGTGTGTGCTCGGGATGCCAGTCCTGCGTGTAGACCACCAGCGCGCCGGCAGCCGTCGCCTCACTGATAGCTCGGTTGGCGTGAGCGACGACCCGGTCCGCGTCGGAGACGAACAGCGACCCGTCCGGATGCGCGAAGTCGTTCTGGATATCAACGACGATTAGCGCGGTCTGCGGGTCGAAGGAAGGCAAAGGAATGTGTCAGGGGAGGGAGGTTGGAGGCGACGACCGGATTCGAACCGGTGATAAGGGTTTTGCAGACCCCTGCCTTACCACTTGGCCACGTCGCCGGGTGCACAGGTGAGATGTTCTGGAGCGGAAGAAGGGATTCGAACCCTCGACCTTCTCCTTGGCAAGGAGACGCGCTACCGCTGCGCCACTTCCGCTCGTAATGGACATTGTACCCGCCGAATGGTGTGGTGGCCGATCGACGTTTGTCCGCTGTTTGGTGCCGAGGAAGAGACTCGAACTCTTACGCTCGCAATGAGCACAGCGCCCTCAACGCTGCGTGTCTACCAGTTCCACCACCTCGGCAGCGAAGGTTGGTTGCCCTGGCAGGGGTGGCAGGACTCGAACCCGCGACCTACGGTTTTGGAGACCGTTGCTCTGCCAAACTGAGCTACACCCCTCCGTAAGCACCGAGCATAGCAGGTAAGCCCGTCGCCGGAACCGGGCTCTCGTGACCCAGACCGAGGTCTCCAGGTGGTCCTCAGGCGGCTGGCTCGCCCCCGAGCTGAGCGGCCGAATGATATCGTTCTGACTTCCATATGATGGACACACAAGTGCCATGGAAGGACTGTCAAGATGTTGGACCTGCACGACGAATACGACGACGACATCCTGGTACTCAACCCGACGGGCAGGATCGACGGCGCCACCGCCAAGGACTATGAGGAGACGCTGCTCGACCGGATCGCCAAAGGCGACAACAGGATCCTGATGAACTGCGAGGCCATCGAGTACATCTCCTCGGCCGGTCTGCGCGTCCTGCTCATGGCCTCCAAGCGAGCCGGCGATACGGCCGGCAAGCTGGTCCTCTGCGCCGTCAGGGCACCCGTCCACGATGTCTTCAAGTACTCCGGATTCGCCGAGATCATCCCGATCCACGGCGACCGCGACACCGCACGCGAGGCCTTCTAAACCCTGATTCAGTCACTCCGGCTCAGCAGCGCCGACTGGATCCGCTCCGGATAATCCCCCACGATCCCGGTCGCGCCCAGATCGACACAGCGCTCGATATCGGCCGGCTCATTAGCCGTCCAGACAAACGCCGCCAGATCATGCGCGCGGCAACCGGCGACGTTCTCTGCGGTCAATCCCGAGCCATGCATCGAGATCCCGTCCAGCCGATGCTCCGCAGCAATCTGCCAGATATCCGGCGTTGGCGACAAACAGAGATGCGCAATGCGCCGTCCATGAGGCGCCCGCCTGGCCAGCTCGATCACCGTCTCTGAGTCGAAGCTCCACAGCCACGTCCAGGGCAGTGCGTCCGCTCGTTCAATCTCCGACAGCACCGCCTCGCACAACGCCGAGACATCGTCGCCCGGCGTCACCTTCAACTCGACGATGAACAACATCTGCCCATCGACCAGCGCCAGGGCATCGCGCAGCGTTGGAATCCGCTCGCCCTCGCCGGCGTCAATCTCAGCCAACTCCCACAGCGTGGTCTCCGCGATCCGACCGGAAGCATCGGTCGTCCGATCGAGCTGATCGTCATGGATCAACACCGGCACGCCATCCGCGCACAGCCGGACATCAATCTCAACGCCGTCGCAGCCCATCTCGAGCGCGTTGCGTATGCCCAGCAACGTGTTCTCGGGCGCGTGACCCATCGTGGTCCGGTGAGCAATCACCAGCGGAGTATCGTGAGACATCGGCGATCTCGTTTGCGGTTGGTCTGAGGAGACGACGGGAATGCGCAACGAGGATATCGCCGAGACATTCAACGCCAGCGGACCCGACTACGAGTCCTCGGCGACCGAACTGATCAATCTCGCCGCATCCGAGCTAATCGAGCGTCTCAACCTGTCCCCCGGCAATGACTTCATCGACCTGGGCTGCGGCTCCGGCGTGCTGGTCACGCACGCAGTTCCAGCCATCACCGGAGGCAGCGCCATCGGCGTCGACGTCTCCAGGGTGCAACTGGAGCTGGCCCGCAACCGCTTTCGCCGAGCTCCCCTGCAACCTCGCTTCATTCAGGAGGACGCCGCAGCAACCAGCCTGCCCAACCGCTCCGCCGACGCCGTCGGGTTAGGCCTGGTCTTGCCCTACGCCGAACGGCCGCAGCAGATCCTCAAAGAAGCCACTCGCCTAGTCCGACTGGGCGGTCGAGTCGCCGCCACCGTGATCGGAACGCCCTTCCTCGGATCGCCCGGCATGCGGATGCTCGGCCTGCTCGAACGGCGCGGTGTCGCCTGGCCCGAGGTCGAGCTGCAGTTCGACCCGCGACACGCAGTGCAGCTGGCATTGCTCTGCGAAATCGACGGCCGCCGTCTCGATGACGTCACGATCGAAGAGATCCAGCGCGAGTTCTGGTGGGACAGCTTCGACGACTGGTGGCACATGCTGCGTGCCTTCGGTTTCCTGCCCACCGGACGCGAGCAGATGCTCGACAACATCGCCCGCAATCTGCGAGCAGACGATCGCGTCGTCGATCCCGATGGCAAGGTGCGCTGCGCCGTCAAGCTCTGGCTGCTCTCGGCCACCGTCTGTGAAGGAGACCCATGGCTATGACCTCACACAAACGACGCATCTCCGTCAATCTGCCCTGGAACCCCGACTTCGTCGATACGTTCATCGCTCGAGCACACCTCGCCGACGAGATCGGCGTCGACACCATCAGCGTGCTTGAGGGCTACGGACACGACGCCTTCACCGGCATGGCCCTGCTCGCCCACGAGACTTCGAACGTCCGCATCGCCTCGGCCATCGTCAACGTGTTCTCACGCACCCCCGCGACCCTGGCGCAGAGTTTCGGCACCGTCGACCAGCTCTCCAAGGGACGAGTCGTGATCGGCCTCGGCGCCAGCGCACCCGGAGCCATCGAACGATTCCACGGCGTCAAGTTCGAGCGCCCCTTCGCCCGCATCAGAGAGGCCGTCGAGCTCATCCGCCTCTACTGGTCTCGCGAGCGCTTCAGCTACGACGGTCCCACCATCCACGTCGAGCGGGCGCTCGTCAGCGGCATGATCCCCGGACAGCCCACCGCGCAGATCCATCTCGCCACACTCAACCCCACCTCAGTGAAGATGACCTCCGAAATCGCCGACGGTTGGATGCCAACCTGGATTCCCAACGATCGCGTGGCCGAATCCGTCAAGCAAGTCAAACAATGGTCCGTCGACGCAGGACGCTCCCCCGATGCCGTCGAGGTCCGCTCCCCGGGCTCGGCCACGGTGCTACTCGACCCCGACAAACAGGCAAGCATCGACCGAGGCTTCGCCCAGGGACTCGCCTTCTTCGCGGTCAGAAACGGCCCCGGCTACTTCCACCAGTTCGAGCGACAGGGCTTCGCCGAAGAGGTCGCCGCCATGCGCGAGGCCTGGCAGTCCGGTGGCGTCGGAGCAGCCACCGAAATCGCCATGGAGATCACGCCCAGGTTCTCGCTCCGCGGCTCCCTGGAAGACTGCGCCGATCACCTCGACGAGCAGACAGCGCAAGGCGTCGATCTCCACCAGGTCTCCGTCGACACCGAGGACGACCAGCGCTGGGCCGACGCTCTATCCCGACTCGTGGGCTAACGTTCACTAAAGAATCCAACAACCCCACGCGAGAGTTCACAACGAAAGTTGAAGGCACAACAAATGGCAGACAACCCCCTGGCCGAGTCGCTGGCCAAGTTCACCGATCGCGTCCTGCGCTGGACCGTGCAGTCGATGGAAGACCTGTCCCAGGACGAGGTCCAGTTCCGCACGCATGACGGTCAGAACTGCATCGGCTTCGAGGCCTGGCACATCGCCCGCACCGCCGACAACCTGATCCACTTCGCCTTCGAGCGCGAGCAGCCGGTCTGGATGTCCAAGAACCTCTACGAGGAGTGGGGCCTGCCCAAGGTCGATCAAGGCACCGGCACCAGCTACGAAGAGGTCTCCAGCTGGGTCTTCCCCGAGGGCGAGGTCATCGCCAGCTACCTCAACGACGTCGCCGACGTCATCGTGCCCCGCATCGCCGACATGCCGCTCGACTACCTCAACTCGATCACCCGAATCGTTCCCCAGGGCGAGATGCCCAAGTGGGAGATCATCGGACAGGTGATCATCAACCACTCCAACAACCACCTCGGCCAGATCAACGTCGGACGCTCCATGCAGGGCAAAGAGGGCCTCGGCTTCTAGGACCCGGTAGATGGCCAATCTGACCGCGCAAGTACTGTCCGAGTTCACGAGCCGGGCGCTGCGCGTGACCGCACAGGGCATGCAGGGGCTGAGCAAGGACGAAGTTCACTTCCGCATCAAGCCGACCGAGAATTGTGTCGGCTTCGAGGCTTTCCACATTCTCAGAACCTGCGACAACCTGGTGCACTTCGCCTTCGAACGTGAGCAACCAATCTGGATTCAGCAAAACCTCCATGAACAGTGGGGATTGCCCAGGGTCGACCAGGGAACCAATACGCCGTTCGAGGAGGTCTCAACCTGGGTCTTCCCGGAAGGAGACCGGCTCGCGGCCTACGCGACCGACATCGCCGAGGCGATCGTGCCAAGGATCGCGGGCATGTCCGAGGAGTATCTGAACTCGATCACTCGCATCGTGCCTCACGGCAGGTTGCCCAAATGGGAGATCATCGGCCACTTGCTCGTCAGTCACTCGAATCGGCATCTGGGCCACATCAGCGCCGCACGAACGTTGATGGGCAAAGACGGCCTCGGCTTCTAGGAACACGCAGGAGCGGCACATGACGGACGCCAGTGAGATCCAACTCGTCCAACCGCTCTCCCTGACCGAGCAGGTCCAGGCCACCCGCTCCGGCGAGCTGTCCCTCCAGGACCTGATCGCCCAGACGATCGATCGACTGGACGAAGTCAATCCGCTCGTCCGAGCCATCCTGCCCGACATCCGGCTGCGCGAACGTCTCTCCTCCGAGGCCGCCGACATCATGGACCGCTGGCCCACGACCTCGCTTCGTCCACCGCTGTTCGGAGCAATGGTCGCCGTCAAGGACATCTTCAACGTCAACCGAATGCCCACCCGCGCCGGCTCCGCAGTCCCGCCCGAGTCATTTAGCGGACGAGAAGCAGACGTCGTCGCCCGACTCAGAGAAGCAGGAGCTCTCGTCATTGGCAAGGCCGTCACCACCGAGTTCGCCTTCTTCGCCTCAGGCGCGACCGCCAATCCACATAACCGCGAACACACACCCGGAGGCTCCAGCAGCGGTTCGGCGGCTGCGATCGCCGCAGGCATCGCGCCCCTCGCCCTGGGCTCACAGACCGTCGGCTCCGTAATCCGACCCGCCTCATTCTGCGGCGTGGTCGGCTTCAAGCCCTCCTACGACCGAATCCCCACCGGCGGAACCCTCTACTACTCCCCCTCGGTCGACACCGTCGGCTACTTCGTCAGTTCAGTCGCCGACGCCATCCTGGTCGCTTCAACGGCGCTGCTGGGCTGGCGAGAGGGCGAGGACTCCGAGGCGGCCCCGCCGCGTATCGGCATTCCCACCGGCGCCTTCCTCGACCAGGCCGGTCCCGAAATGCACAGCGCGATCGAAGCAGCGTCGGCAAAACTCACCGAGGCCGGGCTCAGCGTCGAACCGACCCCGACCCTTCATGACATCGAAGACATCAACATCCGGCATCGTCACATGACGACCTACGAGTTCACCGAAACTCACCGCGAGCGATACGCCAAGTACGGCGCCATGTTCCGCCCCGAGAGCGCGCTCCTCTACGAGCAGGGCCTGCAGATTTCAACCGCGGACGCCGAAGCTGGCCGAGCCGGCAGAATCGCCCTGCGCCAGCGTCTACACGAGCGCATGGATCGCGCCGGCATCGACGCCTGGTTGGCCCCCTCGGCCGTCGGCCCCGCCCCTCACGGCTTCAACGGCACCGGCGAACCGGCCATGAACCTCCCCTGGACCCACGCCGGAATGCCAGTCATCAACCTCCCCGCCGGAAACGCCGAAGGTCTCCCCCTCGGCCTCTCCCTCGTCGGACGCTTCGGCCACGACGAAACCCTCCTAGGCCACGCCGCCATAGTCGAATCAGCCCTGGCCGGTTCCCCCTGATATGAAGATCGGCCTAATCTCGGAAACTGTCGACAGACCCTGCACTGTACGGCAAATCGACGTACAATCACCGTATGGCTACTGAGACCAAATCCGAGCGATGGTCGATTCGCGTATCCCCATCTGACGATCTGTTGGTGCGCAAAGCGCTTGAGAACAGCGGAATGTCGCTAAACGAGTATGTCGTCAGACAAACTCTCGCGGCTGCGATTGACGATCTCGCTGATCGGCGGCTCTTCCTCCTGTCTGCCGACGCCTGGGACGAGTTACAGGAGATTCTTGATCGACCGGTGTCGCCCAAACCGAGGCTCGCAGCGCTGCTAGACCAGCCCTCAATCCTGGAATCGGAGTGAGCGCGTATCACGGACCGGAGCTTCTCTCGGCGGATCACAGGCTGGAGCACTTCGATTGCGGCGACCAGCCGCTCAATGACTGGCTGCTCCGCAGGGCGCTGCGCAATCAAGGAGAAGGATCGAGCCGGACCTGGGTCGTAACTGACGGCGAACGCGTCGTGGCCTACTACGGGTCCAGCACCGCGGCGCTCGCCCGCGACGAGGCCCCCGGCCGAATCAGACGCAACCAACCGGATCCGTTGCCGGCGATGCTTCTGGGTCGACTGGCCGTAGACCGCAATCACCAGGGCCAGGGGTTGGCTGCAGCGTTGCTCAAGCACTTTCTGCTCAAGGCGGTGGAAGTGTCCCAGCTCACCGGCTTGCGATTGGTCTTGGTCCACGCCAAAGACCAGCAGGCAGCGAGCTTCTACCGACACTTCGACTTCGAAGCCTCGCCAATCGATGATCTGACGCTCATGTTGCTGATCAAGGACATCCAGCACCCAGCGTCAGCTTGATCGCTTGCAGCCTCCGACGCTTCGACCACCCCCAATCCCCCCTCCGACACCTCCGACACACTCCGGTTGACAAGCCGCCGCCAGGTAAGTACACATGTTCGTTACAGAACAGGAGTCCGACTATGTCCATCTCACCTCAACGACGCCGACGAATCCTCCGAGAACACCAACTCCGCCAGAACGGAAACACCCTCGAACAGATCGCCGAGAAGGTCAAGGTCTCCGTTGCCACCGTCCACGCCGACCTCCGCCTGCTCGAGACCCACTGGACCGAAATCGCAGGGGCCACGCGCAACGACCTCCTGCTCCAGCAGATCAACCGAGTCAACCGCCGCGTCGGACACCTGATCAACAGTGGCGTCCCCGGTCTCGAACTCTGCACCACGTTCGACGAAGCAATCCGCGCCCGCGCCCTCTTCTCCCAGGAACTCAACGCCGCCTGCCGAGAACTCCGACTCCTGCTCCGCGAGCTCCCCGGCGGCTGCCCGTCCGACGACGAGCTCATCGAGCTCGAGCGCGTCGACTACCCCGACCAGGAACTCGCCGACCCTGAACGAACCCGAAAAAACCTGAAAAAACCTGAAAAAGTTCAGACCCCAATTCCCCAGAAAACACAGGCGATCAGCGCTCCAGCGGCCCCAGAAAAAAACTTCGCTGAAAACCTGAAACCCGCCCCGACATTGGCCTCCACAGCGACCTTGCCCTCAACAGCAACCCTGCCCAAGAACACCGGACGCAACAAACCCTGTCCCTGCGGCAGCGGCAAGAAGCGCAAACTCTGCCATCCTCAGCATTCAATATCTCCCCCATTGGGGGAGATGTCGCGGAGCGACAGAGGGGGCCTCCCGTCCGAGCTCGAATCAGAAGCGATTCGCCTCACCCGGCGATATCAGGAGGCGGAACACAACAACGATCCCCTCGCCCAGGTCAACGCCCTCAACGAACTGGCCGAACTGAACGGGCTCTACGGCAAGTAACCCGCGCGAGTTAGCGACTAGCAACTGGCAACTGGTCCCCCCGGGAGGATTCGAACCTCCGCGCACGGTTTAGGAAACCGCCGCTCTATCCCCTGAGCTACGGGGGGGTATCGCTGAGTCTATTCCGGCACTGGCTGTTTGACCCTCGAGACCGGTCTGTATCCTGTATCCAGAAGTTGATCAAATCCTCGGAGCGCCATCCATGCCGATGTACGAGTACTACTGCCGACCCTGCAACGAGAAGTTCATCAAGCGGCGACCCATCACCGCCGCCGCGGAGCCATTCGAGCACGACTGCGGCAGCGTCGCCCAGAAGGTGCTCACGGCCGCCGTCGTGACCATGGCAGGAAAGTTCTCCGACATCGAAGCCGCCGAAGCCATGCCCACCGGCGGCGGCTGCGCCTGCGGTCGAGGCTCCTGCGGCTGCGGCGCCGGCGGCGGCGGTATGGGCGACCTCAACTAGTCCCGCTCGCCGCATCTGCTGACGCATTTGCTCCTGAACCAACGGCCATCCGTCTATCAGCGTCTGGATGAACGATGACTCGTCGTGCCCGCCCTCTGACCGCCTCAGTACTGCTGGTCGCGGTCCTGATCGCGACTTTGGCCGCCGGGGTCCTGCTCAGCGGTCTCGTCCCCTTCGACTTCGCCACCTCCGATAACCACGGCGACGGCGAGGTCGACGTACGAGTCCAGGCACGACAGACGGATAACGGCCGAGTCGAGGTCCGAGCACAGTCCCGCACCGGCAGCAGCGAGTGGACGACCCACACGCCCGATTCCCGCTTCCTCCCATTCGAACCCGATCCCGGCCGCTGGTACTCAAGCAGCTCGGTCGCGCTAAGCCTGCCCGACGAAACCCCCGACCGCTCGGACGAACCCGGTTACACCCAGCTCTTCGTCCAACAGGCCATCGACTACTACGAGCGCCACGGCCGAGAAGCCATGCTCAGCCACTACAACTCGCCTGAGAGCATCGATGGTCAGTGGTACATGTTCATCTTCGACGAGCAGCAAGTGATCGTCGCCCACGAGAACCCCGGGAATCTGGGCATGACCGCCGCCCAGGTCAACGGTCCCGATGGCTATCCCGCCGGACGGATGGTCGTCGCCGTGGCCAGCGAAGCAGGCGCGTGGGTCGACTACCAGTTCCGCAACCCGGCCAGCGGACAGGCCGAGATCAAGCACTCCTGGATCGTCCAACACGACGGTCTGGTCTTCGGCTCCGGCTGGTACGAAGACGCACCATCGCAAGAGAACGAGCCGGGCGCGTTCACCCAGTCATACGTCGAGCGAGCCCTCGAGATGTTCCGCGTCCTCGGCCGCGAAGCCACGCTCGAGTACTACAACTCGCCGGAGAGCATCGACGGTCAGTGGTACATGTTCATCTTCGACGAGCAGGAAGTGATCGTCGCCCACGAAAACCCCGGGAATCTGGGCATGACCGCCGCCCAGGTCAACGGTCCCGATGGATATCCCGCCGGACGCATGGTCGTCGCCGTAGCCAGCGAAGCAGGCGCATGGGTCGACTACCAGTTCCACAACCCGGCCAGCGGCCAAGCCGAGATCAAACACTCCTGGATCGTCCAACACGACGGTCTGGTCTTCGGCTCAGGCTGGTACGAGAACGCCCCGTCCCAGCTCCACGCGCCAGGCGCATTCACGCAGTCATACGTCGAGCGAGCCCTCGAGATGCACCGCGTCCTCGGCCGCGAAGCCACACTCGAGTACTACAACTCCCCCGACAGCGCTGACGGTCCCTGGTACATGTTCATCCACCAGACGGATGGCACGCGAGTCGCTCACGCCCATCGCTCAGGCGTCGAAGGCTGGCTGGGAAGCAATCTCAGCGACTCCGGCATCGACGTCACCGGATTCGACTACGGCAACGCCATCCTCGAAATCGAAGCCAGCGGCTGGGTCTCATACGTCTTCGTCAATCCCGAAGACGAGAACCGGTACCAGCGCAAGCACAGCTGGATCGTGACCCATGACGGCCTGCAGTTCGGTTCCGGCTGGTACGACACCAACCACGACCTCGCCGCCGAGGATCCCGCCGGCTACTCCCGCGTGCTCGTGCAACAGGCGATCGACCGCTACGACGCCGAAGGCCGCGAGGCCACCCTGGCGCACCACAACTCCCCCGACAGCGCCGACGGCGAGTGGTACGTATTCGTCATCGACGCCGAAGGCCAGTTCGTCGCCCATCCCACCCAACCAGACCTCGTCGGAGAGCTGCTGCAGGACCGAGGGACCGACGTGACCGGCTTCGACTTCGGCTCAGCCTTCCTGGCAATCACCGAAAACGGCTGGGTCAGCTACGTCTTCGGCAATCCCGACACCGGCCAGAACGAACAGAAGCACACCTGGCTAGTCCGTCACGACGGACTCCTCTTCGGCGCAGGCTGGTACGAGCCCGGCGCCTACGAGGCTCCAGATTCCTGATCTGGATCGAGCCAACTTCCCCGGCGCACCCGCCAGAGGTATGTCGCCGATGCTGCGCCCGCGGCAACGACAAAGATCAGCGTCACCCCGCCGATCAACAGCGTCGTGTCGAAGAAGAAGCGCTGAGGAAACAACTGGATCAGCCCGTCCCGAGAACTGAGCTGCCACAGATCGTTGGTGAAGAACAGCAAGTGAAAGTTGCGGAACGCCGAGTCAAAGCCGGACAGCCCAACAACGCCCAGCACGACGACCAGCAGCGCCACAACCCCACAAGCCGACAGAGTCGACCGAGCCAGCGCCGTCAAAGCCCGACTCCGACCCCGACCTCGACTCAGCCAAGCAGTCACAACAATGAACGCAATGATGAATCCAAGCGCAGCCCAGCCGGCATCAAACGTCCGAGCCATCAGACGCTTCACATCGATCATGTGCAGAATCTCGCGCTCGCTATAGAACGCTCCTCCGGCGACATCGACATCCAGCCGCTCCGCGTCACTCGTCAAGTAGTCCCGAGTCTCCGCCGCCACACGCAGCACTTCATCCTGGGTCAGACCAGTCCGGCCGGTCGCGTCATAGCGTTCAAATCCGCGCTCCCACCAGGACGCCGAAGTCGTCGCATACCGAACCGAGAACGCAACCGGCAGCGTGAACAACGCAATCGCCAGGGCAACCTCAGCCAGCGAGCGGCCAACACGGAACAGGACCAGACGGGCGATAGGATTCATATGTCGAGTAGAGCCTATCGAGCCACGGAGTCCCCGATGTTGAAGAACCTCTCCAGGATCATCGAAATCGCAGGACTCGAGGACGAAGCCACCCTCACAATCACCCGAGCATCGGCCGAACCCCCCGTCACAACCGGAACAATGCTGATCCTGGCCGACGACCAGGCCGGCCTACCCAACGCCCTACGCCACTACCCAGCCACACACCCGCTACGAGTCCTGGACGCTGCCGACAGCGTCCACCAATCGACAGTCAACGAAGTGCTGAATGGAGAGTGTCCGCCAGCGAAGGCACTCATCCTCAATCCCATCGAACTCTCAGACATCCGAGACGCCCCCGACGGTGTCCGAGGAGTCATGGACCGACTACGCGACCCAGTCGACGGCTGCCCCTGGGACAACGCGCAAACGCACGAGACATTGCGGCCACACCTGCTCGAGGAGACCTACGAAGTCCTGGAAGCCATCGCCTCCGGAGACCCGGCCGAGCTCTGCGAGGAACTGGGCGACCTGATGATGCAGGTCGTCCTGCACGCAAAGCTGGCCGAACAGGCCGGACAGTTCACGCTCGACGACGTCTCCGAGAGCATTCGAGCCAAGCTGGTCCGCCGACACCCGCACGTCTTCGGCGACGGCACCGCAAACACACCAAAGCTCGTCGAAGGCGCCTGGGAGCGCCTCAAAGCGCGCGAGCGCCCCAACCGAGAGTCCGTCCTGGACGGGGTGCCAAAGAACCTTCCCGCCCTCGCCCGCGCCCAGTCCATCCTCGGCCGCGCAGAGCGCAATGGGTTCACCCGAGAGCCAGACGATGCACCATACCTGGGCTCGCGCCTGCTCAACCTGGTCCAGGAAGCCAGAGACGCCGACACATCGGCAGAGGACACCCTCAGAGATGCATTGGGAGCCTTCGAACGCAGCGTCCGAGAGCAGGAAGCGCAGAGCGCCGACACCTAGGCCCGGCTGAGATTCGCCATCGATGCCAGCAGCCGCTTGACGCCGGTCTCGGCAAACCGAACAGTGACCTCCGCGTCGCGGCCAATCGAACGAAGCGACAGCACGACTCCGTGCCCGAAGACCTCATGCGAGACCTCATCGCCCTCCTTGAGGCCAACATTCGGCGACACGGCCGGTTCAGGATCGAAGGAATCGAAGTCGTCCCAACGGACGGTCCGGTTCCGAGCCGGTCGCACATCGGCGCCCACTTGCGCCTGCTGTCGCTGGTGACGCTGCAGCAGCTCCTCAGGAATGTCGGCCAGGAAGCGCGACGGCGGGTTGTGGCCCGAGCGTCCCTGGTACGAGCGGCGGAACGCATGCAGCAGATGCAGCTCACGCATCGCGCGAGTCATGCCGACGTAGCAAAGCCGTCGCTCCTCCTGGAGCTGCGACGGGTCGTCCATCGAAAGCTGGTGCGGAAGCAGGTACTCCTCCATACCAACCATGAAGACGACCGGAAACTCCAGACCCTTGGCCTGGTGCAGCGTGATCAGCGTGACCGCATCCGGAGGGCCGTCAGGCAGGTCGTCGACATCGGCGACCAGTGCCACGTCCTCAAGGAACGCGTCCAGCGCTGCGCCCGGCGCGATCTCCGAGTAGTTCTCAGTGACAGTGATCAGTTCCTGGACGTTCTCCCAGCGGCTCTCCGCCTCGGTCTCACTGTCCGCCTGTCGCACGAGCCATTCGCGATAGTGAGTCTTGACCAATATCGACCGCAGCGCGTCCGACAACGGCTCCTTCGCCGCCTGCAGCCGAGCAGCCTCGATCAGCGACACAAAGTCGCGTAGCGATCCCGCCGCCCTACGCGAGATCTCAGGAGGCGTCAAATACCCGCCCAGCGCATCGTTGTCGAGTCCCGCAGCCGCTGACGCCGCCTGATACGGAGACCGCGCGTGCATCGTCGACCAGTCGGTCAGCGTCTCAAGCGTCTTGGCGCCGACCCCGCGCGTCGGCACATTGACCACCCGGTTGAACGCGACCGCGTCGGCCGGATTCCGCACCAGGCGCAGATAGGCCAGCAGATCACGGACCTCGCGGCGGTCGTAGAAGCGCGTCGCGCCGACGAGCCGATAGGGAATCCCATGCTGAACCAGCGATTCCTCGATCGCCCTGGACTGGGCATTGGTCCGATACAGGACCGCGGCGTCCCCGGGACGGAGCGACCCGTCTCGCAGCCCCTGTTCGACATGACCTGAGATGTACTCGGCTTCGTCCGACTCGCTGTACGCCTCGTGCAGCCGAGGCAAAGGCCCGTCGCTGTTCTCGGTAACCAGGCGGCGTTCGATCCGGTCGGCCGCACGGTCGATCACGGCATTGGCCGCATCGAGAATCTGCTGGGTCGAGCGATAGTTGTTGTTCAGCTGCACCTCGGCCGTATCGCTGTGGTCGCGGACGAAGTAGTTGAGATTGCGGATGTCGGCCGAGCGCCACGAGTAAATCGACTGGTCGGGGTCACCGACCACGGTCAGGTTGCCACTGCCCGCCGACCAGGCGCGAGCGAGCTGGTACTGGATCGTGGACGTGTCCTGGAACTCGTCGACCAGCACATGGTCGAAGCGCTCCTCGTAGATCTTGCGCACGTCATCGTTCTCGAACAGCTCAAGGGTCTTGAGCAAGAGATCGTCGAAGTCGAGCGCGGCAGCCTCCTCAAAGGCGGAGGCGTAGCGCTCCCAGATCCGCGCAGCAATCTCGTCAAAGTAGGAACCGGTCGACGATCTGAAATCGGCGAGCGAGTCCCCTTCCGACTTGGCCCTCGAGATCCGACTGAGCAGTGCTCGCGGAGCGTATTGTTTCGGATCGATCTGCAGTTCCTTGAGTGCGCTGCGCACGACCTGCATCTGATCGTCGCTGTCGAAAATGACGAAGTTGCGCGGCACCCCGATCTCCGGGCCATGCGAACGCAACATCCGCACACAGATGCGGTGAAACGTGCCCAGCCAAACTCGGTCGCTGTCTTCGTCGCCGATCAGCGACTCCAGCCTCGAGCGCATCTCACGCGCGGCTCGGTTGGTAAACGTCACCGCGAGAATGCGCCAGGGCGGGACCCCCTGCTCAATCAACCAGGCAATCCGGTGCGTGATCACCCGTGTCTTGCCCGACCCGGGACCGGCAATCACCAGCAGCGGCCCATGCGGATGCGTGACAGCCTCGCGTTGAGCGTCGTTGAGATGGTCGAGGTCCAGCCTGCGGTGTTGACTGACGGTGTCGGGCGGTGAAAATTCGGTCATCGCAGCGAGCATACCGGCGGGATCGACCTATAGTGGCGACAGCGGGGTGTAGCAGAGGCGTTCCATGCTCGACGGAGTCGGCATCTCTTGGCCCGGCGGTTCTCCCGAAAACACCGGCCTGATTCTCGCGCTCATTGTTGGCGCATACTTCGTGGTGTTGTGGCTCTCAGCGGTCGTCTGGACGGCTCGAGACATCCATCAGCGCACACCGGAGCCGATGGCCCAACTGGTGTTTACGCTGATCGTCCTGATCTTCAACTTCCCTGGTCTCGTCGTTTACCGAGTCCTGCGGCCGCCTTTGACCCTTCAGGAGGCCGAAGAGCACCGACTCGAGTCCAGCGCGCTCCTGCGCGAGCTGGAACAGACGCCGCCCTGTCCTCGCTGCGGCGGTGAGATCGCCGCCGATTACCTCGCCTGTCCGCGTTGCGCACTTCCGCTTCGCCTGGCCTGTGACACCTGCGACCGAGTGCTCGACCCCGATTGGCAGATCTGCCCCTGGTGCAAGACCGTCATTCAACAGACGCGGAACGGCGATTCGCCGCCAACCAACGCAACATCGGGCGGCGGCAAGCCTCGGAATATCATCGGTGAGGCCAGCGGCCAACAATCCCCGCCGACGCAATCAAGGCCCACCAATGTCCAGTCTGCGCGAGTCCCGACTCTCGATTAACGGCGTCGCTGGCATCGTCACCACGGCTGGCGATTCCGACAGCGAAGAGGCGGTCGTTTGCCTGCACGGCGTGCCGGGATCCGGCCGCGACTTCCAATGGTTGCTGCCCGGGACAGAACAGATTGCCCGCTCGATTGCGATCGACTTACCGGGCTTCGGCAGGGCGGACAAGCCGCAGGACTTTCCCTATTCGATTGAGGGATACCAGACCTGGCTGTCGCCAGCCCTGGACGAGCTAGGAGTCCAGCAAGCACATCTCGTATTGCACGACTTCGGCGGTCCGATTGGCCTGATGTGGGCGGCGATGAACCCACACAAGTTTGCCTCAGCCGTACTGCTCGACACGGGCGTCCTGGCCGACTATCGCTGGCACCTGCTGGGTCGGCTCTGGCGGACGCCACGCCTCGGTGAAGCCATCCAGGCAGGCACAAGCCGTCCCCTGTTCAAGCTCTGGATGCGGCGAGGAAACATTCGCGGCCTCGATGGGCGGTGGCTGAACGAATTGATCGACGAGGACGAGAAGCAAACCAGACGAGCAACCCTGAGGCTGTACCGCAACACGGATGAGCCAGGCAGTCCGATGCTGGGACAGGCCATCGCTCCGCAAGGGAAGCCGGCGTTGGTCATCTGGGGTCGACGCGACCCCTACATCTCATGGCGCTACGCCGAACGACAGCGAGAAACGTTCCCCGACGCCGAAGTGCACGTCTGGAGCGACAGCGGTCACTGGCCGCATGTTCAGCATCCTGGCCGAACAGCGGACACAGTGACCGCGTTCCTTAGTTCCGTGGTCGGTTCGGCTGATCTGCCGAACTAGTCGAGCGCTCCCAACTCGACGGCGAGGTTGGCCGTCTTCTTCATCTCTTCGAAGCGTTCCATCTGCTCACGGGCGCGGGCTTCGGCTGCTTCGTTCTTGTATTCCTGCTCGGACTGCGTCTCGCTGGCGACGACGTCGAATCCATACGGTCCGTAAGTCGGAATCTCGTCGTCCGGGAGTTCGGCCATCATCTCGTTGCGTTCTGCCTTGCGCTTGAACGCTTCCTCGATGTACGGCGCGAGTTCCTCTTCCTTGCGAGCGACTCGCTCGTCCTCAAACTCCTTGAACTCTGGCATCACCTCGCTGGCGAAGGTCTCAAGCGAGTCGCAGATGTGCTCATGGCGGTTGTTGCCGGCCTGCTGGATGAAGACGGACTGGTCCACACCGCACTCGGCAAAGATGCGCAGGTGCTCGCGCAACTCGTCCGGAGTGCCGATGCCGCCCTCGCCGCCCTGGGACGGCCATGTGTCGCGGACCTGCTCCCAGGCCTTCCAGATGTTCGTGCGGCCAGGCTTGTGCATGCCGGCGGCGTAGTGGTGGCCCAGCGCAAACTGGAAGAAGCGGAATCCGTCGCCGCCGCGAGCCTCAGCCTCGGCCGCGTCCGGGTGGACAGAGAACGAGGACACCATCGCGATGTTCGCGTTGACCGAATGGCCGATCGGCACACACTCGGTCTTGATCGTCTCGTAGTAGTCGTTGACCCAGTGCTCGGCCTCCGCCGGGTCGATAAAGGCGAATGTCAGAGCGCCGATGCCTAGCTTGGCTGCTAGGTGAATCGTGTCGCGATTCGAGCAGGCGACCCAGAGCGGCGGGTGCGGCTTCTGCACCGGCTTGGGCACGACGTTGCGTGTCGGCATCGAGAAGTACTGGCCCTCGTAGCCCGGATAAGGGTTCATGGCCAGCATGTTGGCGACTTGCTCTACGGTTTCGAGCCACATCGAGCGGCGTTCTTCCGGATTGATCCGGTAGCCCTCAAGTTCGGCTCGTGAGGCGGACTCGCCGGTGCCGAAGTCGACGCGACCGTTAGAGACAAGGTCCAGAGTCGCGATACGCTCCGCAACCCGGGCCGGGTGGTTGTATCCCGGAGGCATCAGGACGATGCCGTGTCCCAGGCGAATGTTTTTGGTCCGCTGGGAGGCGGCAGCCAGGAAGACTTCCGGCGCCGAGGAGTGGGAGTACTCCTCGAGGAAGTGGTGTTCCACTTCCCAGGCATGGTCAATGCCGAGTTTGTCGGCGAGTTCGACCTGGTCCAGCGCATCCTGGAAGAGTTGTTGTTCCTGCCCTTCGCTCCACGGCTTCGGCAGTTGGTGCTCGTAGAAGATCCCGAATTTCATGCGCGGCTCCGTTCGTGTCGAGTTTCCTTGAGTCTAAGAGACGACAACGATTTCCCGCCCCTGGAGGATCACGGTTGCCGGTGCATCGATCAAAGGCGGGAATGGGTCTCCCGGCTCGTCGGAGGCAGGCAAGCCCTTGGTCGCAGCATCGGCGTCGGTGTACCAGAGTTCGGCGACGCCATCCCACGGCCCGCCATCCGCTCCCTGATTGGCATGAGAGGTCGTGTAGCGAAGGCACCGGCCATCGGCACGGGCGATCGTGTTGGCGACTCGCGGTGAGTGTCCATCAGTCCAGGCTGCGAACAGCTCTTCACGGCTCACGCCCTCGCCCTTCTTGACAAACGCGACCCACTTGCATGCGTCTGCTGAAGGCTCCTCGTCGACGATGATGTTCTCAGTCGTGAACATGCCGTCCGTGGTGGGCTCAATCAAATCGCCGAATCCGTCGATGCCACGCAACGCGCCGCGCTGATCGCCGAACGCCTCGTTGAAGTGCTCGAAATCGCGGAACCAGAGTTCGGCGACGCCGTCATAGGGCATCTCGTCGGTTGCGGGTGGGCCGCCGAGCGATCCGGAACTCTCGAAGAAGGTGACGCAATAGCGCAACGGCTTGGCCAGGTTGGCAACGTGAGGCGCATGAATGCAGCGCCAAAATTCACGTAGGGCGTCCGTGTCGACGCCTTCTTTCTTCGATACGGGGACGATCCATTTCAACATGATGCGCTCGTTTCCTCTGGCGACGGATGGCTCAACTCTGGGCGGATTCTAGGCGTTCCGCGACCTCTTGCGCCCGCCTGGCCTGCGCTCGTGCGATTTCGCCACATGCACCGGTGTAGGCGGCAGGGTCCAACAGTGCGTCGAGTTCCGGCTCAGACAAATGCCGACGCACTTCCTCGTCGCCAATCAGAAGGTCTCGGAACGATTCGGACTGCACTGCCGAGTCTTGCGCATGCTCGTAAACGATGTCGTGGGCCCGCTGACGACCGACCCGCTCACCCAGCGCAAGCATGATTTGCTCGCTCATGATCAGGCCGCCGGAGAGGTCCAGGTTCGCCCGCATTCGGTCGGGCTTCACGTCGATGCCGTCGAAGAGGAGAGACATCCTGGAGAGGATGTCGCCGACTAGCTCAATCGAGCCATGGACGACGCGCTCAATCATGACGCTGGTCGACCCGTCGGCCTCATGCTCGGTGCGCATGGCGTCGAGTGCCAGCGGGAACAGGGTCGTTACCTGCGCGGCTGCTGCGCGGATGTCCTGCGACAGCTTGGGATTGCGTTTCTGCGGCATCGTGCTGCTGCCAACGGTGCCTGGCGGAACCGGTTCTTCGATCTCACCGAACTCCGGCTTCATCAGCGTGTAGGTCTCGTCGGCGATCTTGCGGCAGGTGGCAGCCAGCATGGCGAGGATCGCTGCGTACTCAGCGTGGTGATCGTGGCTGGTGCGACCGGGAACTGGCATGGGCAGCAGGTCCAGGTGCTTTGCCATCCCTTCATGCACGGCGAGGCCAGGCGCGCCGAACGAAGCCAGCGTGCCGGCGGCGCCGCCCAGCATCGAGACGAAGATGCGTGGTTCCGCGTCTTCCAGCCGCTCGACATGTCGGCAGAGTTCATCGATCCAGGCGCCGACCTTGTAGCCGAACGTGGCCGGGACGGCATGTTGTCCGTGTGTGCGTCCGGCGCAGGGATCGTCGGCGTGCCGCTCGGCGAGAGGAGCCAGCAGCGCCAATACCTGTCCGATCTGCCCAAGGATGATCCGGTGCGCCTCCCGCAATTGGAGGATGTCGCCCGTCTGGGTGATGTTCTGAGTCGTCGCACCCCAGTGCACATAACCGCCGACTTCTTCGCCAAGGATGCGGTCGAGATCCCAGATCAGCGGGACCAAGGGATGCGCCGTGACGGCCAGGCCGGCTTCGATGTTCTCGGTATCAAGCAATTCGAGTCGACAGTGATTGGCAATCTCCACCGCAGCGTCGGCGGGAATCATGCCAAGTTCGGCTTCGGCCCGCGCGAGCGCGGCTTCCACGTCCAGCCACGCCTGCCACCGGGCTTCGCGAGTGAACAGTGCGCGAATCCCCGGATCGGGGACTCGCGCGGCGGTTGGTCGATGCTGCATGTTCGCCTCCAATGGGACCTGGCGCGTCGCACGGCGCTTGACGGGTAGGATCGGACTGCAAGCTAACGAAGGGAGACGATATGGTTGCGCCGCTGGAGGGAATTCGTGTCGTCGAGGCGGCAAACTGGCTCGCGGCGCCGTCGGCTGCGGCCTTGATGGCCGACCTGGGCGCCGATGTCATCAAGATCGAGAATCCCGTTGGCGATCCCTGGCGCACCACCCTGATGCGGGGACGCAATCCGGACTTCGATCCAAAGACCGACGTTGACGCTCCGTTTGAGCTGGACAACCGGGGCAAGCGCGGTGTCGCGCTCTCACTCGAGGCTCCGGGTGCGAGCGAAGTGGTGAAGCGGATGGTGGCGGAGGCGGATATCTTCATCACCAACCTCACGGCCCCGCGGATCGAGCGCTACGACCTGACCTGGGAAGCATTGCGACAGGCCAATCCAGGTCTGATCTACGTCGTCCTGACTGGTTACGGGACACGCGGTCCCGACAACGCGATGACGGCATTCGACTACTCCGCCTTCTGGTCGCGCTCAGGAATCATGAGCCTGATCGGAGAGCCGGACGGCCCGCCGATGCCCTGCCGGCCGGGCCAGGGCGACCATGCCACCTCGCTCAACCTGCTTTCGGGCACGCTAGCCGCCCTGCGGCTGCGCGATATGACGGGCGAAGGCCAGTTTGTCGAGGTCACCCTGCAGCGAACGGGCGCCTGGACGATCGGCGCCGACGTCTCGGCGTCGCTGATCCTGCAAGATCAGCCGCAAAGAATCGATCGGTTTCAGCCGGGCAATCCGATGTTTAACTCGTATGAAACGGCCGACGGTCGCTGGCTCATGCTCGTCATGCCGACGCCCGATCGACACTGGATTCCGCTGTGCCGCGCGCTCAGCCAGTCGGAGTGGATGGCCGACGAACGTTACTCGACGCTGATGGGCCGCATGGAACATACGGATGAGCTGACCGGCGCCATGCGGGACGTATTCCTCTCCAGGACTCTGGAGGAGTGGCTGTCGCTGCTCAATGCCGAGTCGCTGACCTGGTCGCCTGTGGCAGAGCTTCCCGAGGTCATCGCAGATCCACAACTGGAAGCGATGAACGCCTGGAGCGAGATCGATGGGCCTGAAGGCAGCTTCAGGACGCTCAACACACCGTTCGACATTGCCGGCGCCGATGTTGAACCTCGAGGACCGGCGCCCAAGACCGGCCAGCACACGCACGAGGTCCTGCAGGAGCTGGGCCTGACCGATGACGAGTTGGCTGACCTCGCTGCATCAGGCGCGCTCGGTTGATCGAAGATTGATGAGGGCCGGACGGTGGATCGTGAGTGAAGAGCTCGAACTCATCGTGCAGACAGTCCGCCGGTTTGTACGGAAAGAGATCTGGCTGCAAGAGAATCGGGTCGAGCGAAACGCCCCACGATTGCCAACCGAGATCCAAGATCAGTTGCTGGCCCGGGCCGGTGAACTCGGCATCGACCACTTGATGGCGCCGCCCGCAGCCGGAATCGGCCCCGGAGACGAACTGGCCGACTCGCATCGATTGCGGATTGCGGAAGAACTGTCCCAGCACCGCGCCGGCGTTCTCAATCCGAGCTACGGACTGTTCGATCCTGATCCGCCGCCGCAACTGTACGCGGCGACCAGTCAGCAACAGAAACAGTTCCTGTCACCCCTGCTCAAGCGAGAGGCAACCTGTTTTCGCGGACTCGAAGATCCGGATCTCGCGCATCTCCCAACAGACGCTGTTCGCATACGGGCGCAGAAGCATCCGAATGGCTGGATGTTGGACGGGACCAAGCAGTTCGTCGCCGACGCGACCGGCGCCGCATTCGGCATCGTCTTCGCCAATGCGGAGTTGGTGCCCGGTGAGCGAGACGGAGTCTCGGCGATCGTCGTCGAGTGTGACCGGGTCGGATTCCAACGCTGGCGTCCATGGCCGACGATCGCGTCTGGTCGCGACACGATGGAGCTCAATCTGTCCGCGGTGAAGGTGCCGGAGTCCAATCTCCTCGGTAAGGCTGGAGCAGGGCCCTTGTTAGCCAACGACTTCGTGCTCCGACGTCGGCTGTTCACCGCCGCCCACCTGACCGGCGTGGCCTCGGCGGCGCAAGACATGTGCCGCGGCGCGGTTTGGTCGCGACGTGAACATGGAGTGCCGCTGGCGCAGGGAGAGCGGGTTCGTCTTGCGCTTGCCGATCAAGAGATTGCGATTTCCGCCTCTCGAGCGCTGTATCTCTCCGCATCGGATCAGATTGATGACCGTGCTCTCGTCGCGACAACGTTCGCGAATGATGTCGCAGTCACGGTGGTTGACGGCGCCATGGATCTTCACGGCCCGGTCGGCGGCTCGGCGGATCTGCCGCTCGAGCGCTGGGCCAGAGAACTGCGTTGGCAACGCTTGAGTTCGGGCGGTGTCGATCAGCAGCGATTGGCGATTGCGCAGCGGTTGGTCACTTCGTTCAAGAAGTGATCTCCGGCAACGGATCGAGCGCCGCCGATGCGATCACTTCCAGCCCCCGCGGTGTGATGGGCGGATTGTGTAGCGGGCCTCGGACATCCCGATAGTAACGTTCCAGCGGCTGCGACCGGTGTAGTGAGATCCCGCCGACGAGCCGCATGCAGCGGTCGACAATGTCTACGGCGATGTCGCCGGTGTGCAGTTTGGCTGCTGCCACTCGAGGCCCGAGTTTCGGTCTCGTCTCAATATCCAGCCCGTCCCAAGCCGCTGCCGTCTCGTGGAGCAATGCCCTGGCCGACATAATCCGCAAGTCGATTTCGCCGACCTGGGCACGGACTGTTGGCAAGCTGCCGATCACTCCGGGCGCGCCACCAGGCCGTCGGTTGCGGGCAAACTCGACTGCGTAATCCCGCGCCGCTTCGGCGACTCCGAGCGAGGCGGTCGAGACCAACAATGAGAACCAGGCGAAATCGCCGTGGCGTTGTCCCGCCCCGGCTGGATCCTGGCGAACGAGAAACTCGTCGTCGCTGATCGCGACGTTTTCGTACCAGACATCATGCGAGCCGGTCGAGCGCAACCCGACGACATCCCAGGTTTCCTCGATCCGCAAGCCGGGGGAGTCCTTGTTCACGGCGACTCGGGCAAGCATGCCGGAGCCGTCCTCCACAGCGCAATAGGTCAGGAACCAGGTCAACGCTGGCGCCAGCGTGGTAAACGACTTGCGTCCGTTAATCCGCCAGCACCCTGGACCGTCGGGAGTCAGCGCCGTCTGAGGTCGACCGCCCCCTTGCGGCGATCCCATCTCGGGTTCGGTTGCGACCTGGTTACAGAGCGCGCCCTCCTCAACGACGGAACGGAAGATTCGCTCGCGCAGTTGGTCAGGCCAGGTGCGATTCGATCGCTCGGAGCCGACCGACATCAAATGCATGCCGCATGAGAAGGCCAATGCCATGTCGACCTTGGCCAACGCGGTCTGGGCGGCGACGAGATCGGCCAACGAAGATTCCTGGCCGCCATACTCACGAGGGATCGGTGCAGCCAGCCAGCCGATCTCTCGCAGCAGATCGAACGACGCAAACGGGAAGCTGGCGTCCCGGTCGTGGACCTCTGCGTATTCGGCCAGTTTCGGCAGGTGCGGTTCGAGCCGCTCGATGAGTTCTCGCCCGGCGTCGTTGGTTGGCGGAACGGGCGGCATCGGCGGCTCGAGCGATTGAAGTTAGAGGACGTCGCGCAGGCGCTTGAGTGCCCGCACTCGTACCTTACCGCGGTCTACCGCCGGGCGGGCGGCGATCGTAATCGCCTCGCCGGTTGCTGGATTCCGACCCTGGCGCTCCGGACGCGCGGTCTGGCTGACGATGTCCACCTTGATCAGTCCAGCAACGGTGACAGAGTTCGGACCGCCGTCCGAAAGATCTTCCAGCACAACGTCAGCGAGGGCGTCCAACACCACATTCACATCCGAAGTCCGGATGCCCGTCTTCTCCTCAATCGCCTTGGCCATCTGTGCCTTGGTCTTCGGTTTCGCGTCCGTCATCTTCTGCCTCTTTCAATAGAGAGCGTTAGCACTCCCCGATGTCCACTGCCCTGCTTAGTCTTATGGGCAATGTTCCATGGGGCAATAGCGGTGGTTGCCCTTCGATAGGCCAGCTAACGTTCAGGCATGCACTTTATTCGAACACTGTCCGTCACAGAAGACCTTGCTGGTTACATAGAGGAAACTGCGACACGTGAGGACGACGTTTGGCGACGTCTGCGGCAAGAGACGTCCGCGCTGCCTGCCGGCGGGATGCAGATTGGCGCCGATCAGGCGCGTCTGCTTGGTTGGCTGGTTCGACTGATTGGAGCGCGCCGGTCGTTGGAGATCGGGACGTTCACTGGGGCTTCGGCGCTGGCGGTTGCACAGGCGTTGCCCGAAGATGGGCGGTTGGTCGCCTGCGACGTGAGCGATGAGTGGACCTCAATCGCGCGGAAGTACTGGTTGGAGGCTGGGGTCCGGCACAAGATCGACCTGCGCCTCGGGCCTGCGCTCGACACGCTGGCGCAACTCCGACGAGAAGGTGGAGGCCTGTTCGACTTCGCCTTCATCGATGCCGACAAGGAGCCGATCTGGAGCTACTTCGAGGGTGCGCTGTCGCTGCTGCGTCCCTGTGGACTAATTGGCGTTGACAACACCTTGTGGGGCGGTGACGTCGCCGACCCCACCGCCGACGATCCCGACACCAGGGCGATCGACGAGTTCAATCGCCGCATCACAGATGATGCACGGGTTGACTCGGTCCAACTCACGGTCGGGGACGGGCTGACCCTGCTCAGGAAGATCTAGCTGCAGACTTAGGCGATGGCGTCGGCGGCGACGTTGGCCCCGACGAGTTCGATCGCGGTCTCCAGCTTGCGCTCACCGACGAAGGTCGAGTTCCCGTAGAGCGGACCAATCGCTGCGACAGTCTCGAGCGTGGTCAGGGAAGTCGTGATCAGCGCGAAGGACTCACGCTCGGCGCGCTGCGCGACGTAAGGCAGTGTCGGCTCGCCGCCGGCAATGATCAGGCAGAGCGGCTCGTAATCCAATGCGCCGAGCGCGATGTCGATCCGATCGTGTCGAGTGATCAGGGTCTTGTCCGGGTACTTGCGGAAGTAATCCATGCCCTCATGGGCGCTGACTGGACCGATCACGAGGTCTCGCGAGGCCTCGTCGAACAGCTCTTCATCGCCGGAGAGCTCGCCGTCCAACGCGGGAGCGATGTCCCGAACCGTTGGCGCGGCCAGATGCCGATCCTGAGGGAGCGCAGCAATCACGTTGCCGCCGAGCCCGGCGACTCGGTCTGATGCTGCCTGACCTCCACGCTCCGGCACGCCATTGACGATGACGGCGTCTGGACTCTGCTCTGCGAGAGATCGCGTCACCGTGTCGTCGTCGGCCTCGCCGTGACGGACCACGAGCACTGTGCGGTCGACTTCGATGCCAGCGCTTGAAGCGGCTTCAATCACGGTGTGGTCGGTGTCGGACGACACATCACCCGGGCCCACCGGCTCGGAGCTTCCCCGCACACCGTTGACTCGGGCGAACTGCTGGGCATCCGAGGCGGCTGAATCGCCGTCGTCGATGCGGACCAATCGGACGGTCGCGCCAGTCGCGCGGAGAGCGGAAGCGATACCGGCCGCGACGACTGACTTGCCGTCACCGGCCAGCGTGGAAGTGACGAGGATTCGGGTCACGCGGCGCTCCGGTTCCTGAGGTGCTGCTCTTGAGAAAGCCTAAACGCAGGGCCGACTAGGCGCAGGATGGCAGGGGGTTCGGTTGAGCGGGAAAATTTCTGGGCGATTTGCTCCGAT
Organism: Dehalococcoidia bacterium; assembly: GCA_964291525.2. Classification (GTDB taxonomy): domain Bacteria; phylum Chloroflexota; class Dehalococcoidia; order Bin125; family Bin125; genus Bin125. The sequence continues at coordinate 704,681 of OZ219765.1, forward strand.
CTGCTGCTGTGGGCGGTGAATTGATGTGTGAGGGGTCCAGATTCGTCCAGAACAGTCCAGATTTGTCCAGATTTGTCCAGATCAGTCCGGATTCTGTGAGTGTTTTCGCATGAACGTCCGGATTGATCCAGTGATGTTGCGGTCTTGCGATTTGGGAGCACGGGATGCCATGACAGTCTTGATACGTGGTGCCCGAGATCGGGCTCTGGGCCATCGTATCAGAACATATGCGCTTTCTGAAGACGCGGCTCGAGTGTTCTTCCCCTGGCGACGGGTTGGCTGGCGAATGAACCGGAGGAATCGCGGTGTGGGATTGCCTAGACTGAGCCTGCTGGAACAGCCCGGAGCCGGCGGAGGTGGGCGATGTCGGAGCATCAAGAGTCAGACCGTGATGTCTGGCCGCCGCCGGCGCCCGATTCGCCGCGTGCTCGTCGTCGACGTCCGCCGCCGGAGCGCCACGCGCACTGGATCGATCACACGGATCGTGCCAACGAGCCGCGCGAGGATGCGCCACGTCTGCTCTGGTGGATTCTCGGCGGGTTGCTGATCTTTGGCGTGTTCTCCGTGCTGATCCGCATGTTCCTGGTCATCTAGTCCGCGAATCGCGAACCTTCGGTATCTTGACTGGCAGTCCCAACGGTTCCTGCTGACCGCGTGGGTCAGTTCGGCACGTGGGTACGAGTTGCCAGATCGGAGCTTGGACATGACGAGTGAGGCGTCGGACACGTTGTTGGCTGGGGTGCGGGTGATCGATCTGGCGACATCGCGAGCCGAGATGGCGGGCCGCGTGCTCGCCGACATGGGCGCCGAGGTGATCAAAGTGGAGCCACCCTGGGGCACGCCCTCTCGCACGCTCCCACCGTTCAGCAATGAGGACCCGGACCGCTCGCTCTACTGGGCCGCCATGGGCCTAGGTAAGCGCAGTGTGATCATCGACCTCGACGACGAGGAGGGACGGGCGGACTTTCGCGCCTTGCTGGCCACATCCGACGTGCTGATCGAGTCATTCGATCCCGGTGCGATGGCTGACTGGGGACTGAGTTACCACGACGTCAAGGCCCAGCATCCCGAGCTGATCTATGTCTCGGTGACCCCATACGGACAAGATGGTCCCCATGCGGACCGACCGGCAACAGACCTAACGATCGAATCGGCGGGAGGCCTGGTCGGTCTGCAAGGTGATGGCGACCGGCCGCCGGTCCCAGTGGGCTTCCCGCAGGCCAGCATTCATGCCGGCGTGCAGGCCGCTGCGGACACGTCGATTGCTCTTCGTGAACGCGAGCTCTCCGGGCTCGGACAGCATCTCGATGTTTCCATGCAGGCGGCAGTGGTCTGGACATTGATGCACGCGACCGGATTCCCGCCCAATACCGGTGGCGATCCGCCCGGCACGTGCGATGAACGCGCCGGTGGCGGTCTTGGCGGACCGGCTGTCATGTCGATCTATCCATGTGCCGACGGCTACATCGTCTTCAACATTGTGCCCGGCGGGCTTGGCTTGCGACATTCAACCAAGGTCATGCGCTGGATCGCGGAGCATGGCGAGCTGTCGGGCGAACTTGAAGGCGCCGACATCGACGAATGGGCGGCTGAGCTGAGCCGGGTCGTGATGGAAGATCCGGCCGAGATGCAGCGCATGCTCGTCGTGGCCAACCAGCAGCTTGAGCAGTTTGTTGCCAGCCGCACGATGGCCGAGTGCTACCAGCGCGCGGTGGACGACGGTTTCATGATGGCGCCGCTCTACACGTTCAAGGACATTGCCAACGACAAGCATCTTGCCGCGCGCGACTACTGGGTGGATATCGACGGCAAACGCTATCCGGGTCCGTTCGCGAAGCTCTCGGAGACGCCTCTGCAACTGACGCGACCCGCTCCAACGCTGGGTCAAGACCAGCACTTGCTCGCCGAGGTCGAGCGGGCTCTGAAGCGCGGCGGACGCGTCGCGCGTTCATCCAATGGCGTTCGCGGTCCAGAAGGCGGCGCGCTCTCCGGAGTCAAGATCGCCGATTTCGCCTGGGTTGGTGTGGGGCCGCTGATCTCGAAGTCGATGGCTGACCACGGCGCAACTGTGGTTCATATCGAGTCCGCGACTCGACCCGATGTGTTGCGTTTGGCTCCGCCGTTTAAAGACAACGAGCCGGGAATCGACCGCGGCCAATTCATGTCCAATTTCAACTCCTCCAAATACGGTGTCGCGCTTCGGCTCGACACCGAGCATGGACTCTCCTACGCGAGGCAGCTCGTTGAGTGGGCCGATGTGGTGGTTGAATCCTTCACGCCCGGCACGCTGAAGCGGTTTGGCTTTGACTACGCGACGCTGAGCAAAGAGCGCCCCGAGATCATCATGCTCAGCACCTGTCTACGAGGACAGTTCGGTCCCGAGTCGAGCTATGCCGGTTTCGGTCTGCAGGGCGCGTGCCTGTCCGGCCTGCATCGGATCACCGGTTGGCCCGACCGGCAGCCGGCCGGCACCTGGGGCGCGTACACCGACTTCATCAACCCGCGCTTTGGCTCGGGCGTACTGGCGGCGGCGATTCGTCATCGGGATCTGACCGGGCAGGGACAGTACATCGACCTCGCTCAGACCGAGGCGGGCATCCACTTCGCTGCACCGTTGTTGCTCGACTACTTCGAGAACGGTCGAATCGCCGAGGCTCCGGGACATGGCTCGATGTACGCCGCCCCCCACGGGGTGTTCAAGGTCGACAATCGAGAGCGATACGTCGCGATCGCGACCGAGACGACCGAGCAATGGCACGGACTGCGACAGGCTGTTGGTCTGAGCGCGTGGTCGGGCGACGAGTTTGACGACCTCTCGGCTCGGATCGCGGCGAAGGCCGAGATTGAGTCCGAGATCGCTGTCTGGTGCCTGCCACAAACTGCCGACGCGGTCATTGACTGCTTGACGGCCGCGGGTGTGCCGGCAGCGTTGGTGGAGTGGCCGTCGGACCTGTACGAGGACGCACAGCTCTCGCACCGTGACTTCTTCGTCACGCTCGACCACTCGGTCATGGGCCCGACACCATACGACGGTCTGGTGACGAAGTTCTCGGATGGCACCGCGCGTCTTCGTCGCGCGGCGCCGGCGATCGGCGAGCACACCCACCAGGTGCTCTCGGAGGTCTTGTCGGTATCGGACGAGGAGATTTTCGAGGCGCTTGCAGCGGGAGCTCTGGAGTAACCCCCTCAGCGGTTTGCAACAGCGGAATCAGCTTCCGGACGAGTTTTCAACTCGAAGACTCGCGACAAGGTTGGGTGGAGATGTGGAGGGGAACGTGAGAAGGAACCCTTGGTTTCTGGCGGCGTTACTTGCCGCAGTCGTGTTGCTGCTCAGCTCATGTGAATCGTCCTCGCCGGCGCCACCTGAACCTGAACCTGCGCCATTGAGCGCCTTGACTCTGGAAAGAGAAGCTCACAATGCTGAGTTCGAGATTGTGCACGGTGGCTGGCAGTGTCTGTTCTATGGAAACCCACCTCCTGGGCTGATGCTTCGCCACATCGAATCCGGTTCGGCGTGGGCAATCAGCCTCGACGAGCCCTGGCGTGACCTTGAACCTGGCGTCTATCAATTGATCGTTCCTGACACTGTTAGGGGGACTGTGGGTTCCTGTGCACGCATCGGCGGCAGTGTCGATGCGCTTATTGCGAAGTCGGCTGCTCAGGCTGAAGCCGTCGCTCAATCTGCCGCTGATGTAGAGGCGGGGCTCCTTGAGGCGCGAGAGGAAGGTAGAAGGGACGGCTACGAGGAAGGGCAACTTGATGGTTTAAGCCAAGGACGTGCGGAAGGCCGAGCTTCGGCAATGGCGGAGGTGCGAGCGGAGGAAGCGTCGCGTGAGCCCGAATGGGTGAATCCACTCCTGAATCCTGACGAACCGGCGCCTTGCGATGACGTTCGAAAGCTGTGGCTGCGTGGTCAAACGACATCTTCCGGCGATGTTCGATTCGCACTGCGCGTTGCTGTCCGTTTTCGGGACGATGGCGTGGCCTGGGTAGCGGTGGAGGACGATGCAGGTGGCGCTGATGCCTGCCACGTCTACTCCGTGACGGATTGGACATTCAACTCAGAGACCGGTTGGCTTCACTCGGGTCCGATTGATGTGTCGGGCTACTAAGGCTGGGTTAGATACTCAACATCACCTAAACTGACGCTGCTGGATGTACCGACAAAGGCGCGCGCCGCTAGATTGCGCCGCCAGGAAGGACATGGACTGATGGGTAAGCGCACGATGCGCGGTGAAACAGCGATTATCGGCGTCGGCGAGACGACGTATTACAAGCGCGGACGCTCGCCCGACGCTGAATTCAAGCTCGTCGTCGAGGCGATTCTGAAGGCGAGTGCCGATGCGGGGATCGACCCGCGCGAGATCGATGGCTTCGCCTCCTACTCCAACGACCGCAATGATCCTTCGCGGATCGCGGCGGCACTCGACATCAAGGACCTGCGCTTCTCCAATATGCAGTGGGGCGGCGGCGGTGGCGGCGGGTCGGCAGCCTGCGCGCACGCTGCTTCGGCGGTTGCGACCGGTCTGGCCGACACGGTGGTCGTCTTCCGCGGCCTGGCGCAGGGTCAGTTCGGTCGGTTCGGCCAGGGCGCCCAGGTCTCGCACGTTCGCGGCGACCCCGCCTACACCGCGCCGTACGGACTGATGTCGCCGGCGCAGTCGTTCGCGATGCGCGTCCACCGTCTGTTCGACGACCACGGGATCACCCAGGACACACTGAAGGCTTGCTCGCTGGCGTCGTACCACCACGCGCAGAACAACCCGCGCGCGGTCATGTACGGGCGCCCGCTGACTCCTGAGGACTACGATCAGTCTCGCTGGATTGTGGAGCCGTTCCACCTGTTCGACTGCTGCCAGGAGAACGATGGGGCTGCAGCGATGATCTTCGTCTCGGCCGATCGAGCGAAGGACTTCGCCAAGACCCCCGTCTACTTCCTCGGCGGAGCTGTTGGCTCGGGCAACCGCGCCGGCTCGGGTTCGCACAACGCGACCGACTACGCCACCTCGAACTTCAAAACGGTTGCGCCCCGCATGTACGACATGGCGGAAGTGAAGCCGGAAGAGGTTGATGTCGCGCAGGTCTACGAGAACTTCACCGGTGGTGTCGTGATGAGCATCATCGAACACGGTCTGACGAGCTACGAAGAGGCCAACGACTTCATCACCTTCGAGAACATGACCGCTCCGAGCGGCAAGATGCCGATCAACACCAGTGGCGGCAACCTCGCCGAGTGCTACATGCACGGTCTGGAACTCAACATCGAGGCCGTCCGTCAGGTGCGCGGCGAGTCCTGCAACCAGGTTGATGATGTCAACGTGTCGCTGGTCGCCTCAGGTCCGATGGTGACCCCGGTTTCCGACATGATCGTCGGTTCAGAGGCGGTGCTCTAATGGCGAATCGCCCGAGGTACTACCTAGGTGCGGACATGCCCGCGCCTGCTCCAGCAATTGACGGGCTCGACACCGAGTACTGGGAGGGCCTCAAGCTGCACAAGCTGCTTGTCCAGCACTGCCACACGTGTGACCGTCCCCAGTTCGGCCCGGAGTGGGTCTGCCACATCTGCCACAGCTTTGATCTCGGCTGGCGAGAGGTCGAGGGCAACGGCCGGATTTACTCATGGGAGCGGGTCTGGCACCCGGTCCATCCGGCGCTGCAGGATTCCTGCCCGTACCTGGTCGTGCTGGTCGAACTGCCCAATCACGAGAACGTGCGTATGGTCGGCAATCTCGTCGGCGATCCGATGCAAACCGTCGAGATCGGTGCTGAAGTCAAGCCGGTCTTCGAGGACCACGAGGGCGACGACCCGTACACCCTGGTCCACTGGGAAGTGGTCGGCTGACGAAGCCCACTGGCCAGTTCTGCTATCCAGTGTTGCGCAGCCCGGCGGCGACGCCGTTGACGCTGCGCAGGATGGCCTCCAGCGTGTCCGCGTACTCTGGATCGCTCTCCGGAAGGTCTCGGATCCGGCTGAGCAACTCCACCTGGAGGAAGCTCAGCGCGTCGACGTAGGGATTGCGCAGCGCGATCGAGCGCTGCAGTACGGGCGTCCCATCCAGCAGTCGCTCCTGGTCAGACAGTCGATTGACCATCCGCACCGTGCGATGGAACTCTTCGCTCAGACGGCCAAACGTGCGCAGATCGCGGTCTCCATCGCCGAGCGTGCGCGCGTAGTGCTCGGCCACATCGAAGTCGGCTTTGGCCAGAACCATCTCGACGTTAGAGAGCAGCGTGGCGAAAAACGGCCAGCGCGCACGCATGTCGCGTAGCAATGCTTCTCCGGCCTCGCCGTGTTTCTGGATGAACTGTTCCAGTGCGGTGCCGACACCCATCCAGCCGGTAATCACGTGCCTCGTCTGCATCCAGGCGAACACCCAGGGGATCGCACGCAGCGACGTCAGTGATGCGTCGGAACCCGGCCGGAATGTCGGGCGCGATCCGATGGCGAGATTTCCAAGCATGCCGATCGGTGTCACGCGCTGGAAGTAGGCGTGCAGGTCTGGATTGTCCACCACCTTCGAGTGATAGGCCCGCTCTGCCGTCTCGGCTAATTCATCCATCGCAGCGTGGTAGCGGTCGCGCTCGGCATCGGGCGTGTCGCTATGGTCATGATCGAATCGCTTGACCAGTGATGCCGCGACCGTCTGCTCCAGGTTCCATTTGGCCAGACCGGGCATCCCATAAGTGAATTGGATCATCTCGCCCTGCTCGGTGAATTTGATCCCGCCTTCGGTGGTGTGTGGCGGCAGCGCGAGAATGGCATCATGCGACGGACCGCCGCCGCGGCTGACCGTGCCGCCGCGTCCGTGGAAGAACATCAAGTCGATGCCCGCCTCACGAGCCACTTGATGCATCAGATCCTGTGCTCGATACAGCCCCCAGAGCGACGGCAGCACCCCGGCATCTTTGGCCGAGTCTGAGTAGCCGACCATGACCTCCTGCCGGTCCCCATGCGCCTGCAGGTGCCGGCGATACGCGCCGTGGCTAAACAAGGAGCGCAGCACCGACGGCGCGCGATTGAGGTCGGGGACTCGTTCGAAGAGCGGCGCGATGCGTATCCGTCCACCTGGTGCTCGCAGGTTGATGTCGTTCAAGCCAGCCTGACGGGCGACCAGTACGGGCGCGAGGACATCGGCCGCGTGTTCGGACATCGAGACAACGCAGGTCTGCATCGCATCTTCGCCGCAGATGCGCTGGATCCGCCGGGCCGTCCGGAAGCGGCGAAGCGTGTCGTCGTCGTGCGTGGATATCGCGTGACCCTCGGGGAAGTAATCGCGGTCCAACTCGCCGGCCAGGAATTCTTCCTGCTGGTCACGGTTTAACTCGAGATAGCTACCACCCGGCGGCTGGATGTCCAGTCCCTTGAGCACGGCGTCCGCGGCTGCATGGAAGCGGTCCGCGTGGTCGCGAATATCGAGCGTGGCCAGATGGAACCCGAATGCCCGCGCACGGTCGATCTGCGGTTGTACGACTGTCTCAGCCCCGGCATTGGCTCCATGAAGACGAAGACTCTCGGCGATCGCCTCCAGGTCGTCCACGTAATCCTCAGCCGTGTCGTAGGGCACGCCGTCGGGCTCGGTCGAGGACAACCGGGCGTCGTGGATGTTCACTGCTCTGGTGTCCAGCAACGCGTAGTCGGCCTGCAACGTCGCCTGCAGTCGAGCCGCCATGTAGCGAATCTTGTGCCGATAGCGTTCGGCGGCGTTGCGGCGCTCGAGGCGTTCTTCTACGCGTGGCATGCGGCGCGCATCGCGCTGCAATGTCGCCTCCAGACGACTCGACGCCGCAACACGGCGAACCGAGTGAGGCAACATCCGGTCCATTTCGCGCACCGCCTGCAGATGCAGCCTCAGCACCTGAGCTCGCATCGTCAACGCCGTCTGCCAGGTCAAGTCGGGGGTCACATTGGGATTGCCGTCGGCGTCGCCGCCCATCCAGGAGCCCAGGATGATCGGCGTCGGCGCATCCTCGGGGCTCACGCCTGTGGCGCTGCGGAACCGACCGGTGACTGCCGGCACGGCGTCCCAGAGGGTGGTCTCGAAGGTGCGCAGCAACAGGCGCGATTCCTCCAACACCGTCGGACGCCGATAGCGAAGGTGGTCGGCCTGCCACAGCCCCTCGATGTGGGTACGCAGTGCCGAGTCGATTTCATCCAGCTCGGACGGAATCGCTTGCTCGCGCTCGAGCAGCAGCCGATGCACGTCTTGCAGCGTCCCGAGCATCGTCAGTCGCTGGGACTCCGTTGGATGCGCGGTAAAGACCGGTTGCAGGTGGATGCCGGCCGCCTGAGCACGAATCGTGTCTTCGTCAAGGCCCTCAGACAGTAGTTGCTCGACGACGGCAGGAATCGAACGAGGCGCGATCTGGGAGTCAGTCGAGCGGACCCGGCGACGCCTGATCCGGTGGGTTTCCTCCGCGGTATTGGTCAGCAAGAAGTAAGTCAGGAACGCGTTGCCAACCTCTGCCGCCAGCCAGAGCGGCCAGCTCTGGACGAGTCGTACGATTTCAGCGGTCAACTGGGGCTCGGGATCCTGGCGGATTCCTCGTCGGCGCTGAGCGAGACCGCGCAACTGCTCAACGGCACCAAACACCTCGTCGCCGTCGACCATGCGGATCGTGTTGCCCAGCAGACTGCTGAGCAGCCGCACGTCGGCGGCCAGGGGTGCGTCGACCCGCGCGCGGTCCTGATTGGCGTATTCGGCGGCTTCGATCGTCGTCCGGGCGTCTGGTGGTCGTTGTGAGGCCACGTCTGATCCCCCTCGCAGCGTGTCCGTGGGAGCTAGTGTCGAATCCTCGCCTACGATGATTGCAGGTTTACGGAGAGTTGGGGCAACGATGAGTGAACATTCGGGCAATCCAAAGATCGCGCCGTACGGCTCGTGGGAATCGCCGATCGCAACAGAGATGCTCACCGCTGGAGCGCTCAGATTCGACGAACTCGATGTCGACGGCGAAGACCTCTACTGGGTTGAGTCACGGCCCGATGAACAGGGCCGGTACGCGGCCATGCGATACTCCGCCGCCGGCGACCTGAGCGAAGTGACAACCTCCGACTACAGCGCCCGCACGCTCGTCCACGAATACGGAGGAGGGTCATTCGCCGTCTCCAACGGCATTGGCTACTTCTCCAACTTCAGCGACCAGCGTCTTTACCGACGACCGGTCGATGGCTCAGCGGAACCGACACCGCTGACGCCCGAGCTACCCATTCGGTACGCCGACGCGACGGTTGACGACGAACGCGGGAGACTGATCTGTGTCGTAGAGGATCATCGGCGCGAAGGGCTAGAGGCAGAGAACTACATCGGCTCTATTCCGACCGACGGCAGCGGCGCCGACGCAGAGGACATCACTCGCCTGCACGAAGGCTTCGACTTCTGCTCGTCCCCAAGGCTGAGCCCGGACGGTCGACGCCTGGCCTGGATCTGTTGGAATCACCCAAACATGCCCTGGGACGCCACCGAGCTCTGGCTCGCCGAAGTAGCCGCCAACGGCTCGCTGCTCTCACCTCGGAGAATCGCCGGCGACGCCCATGGCGACGTCTCAATCACCGAGCCGCAGTGGGGCCCCGATGGCACGCTCTACTGCGTCTCCGACGAATCCGGATGGTGGAACATTCATCGCTGGGACGGTAATCAGCTTGTCCCAATCCTGACCATGGAGGCCGAGTTTGGCCAGCCCCAGTGGGAATTCTCAATGTCCACCTACGCGGTGCTCGACGAGTGCTGCATCGGCGCGCAGTACGCCAATGCCGAGGGCCATGGCATCGGAGTGATCGATCTCGAGACGTACGAGTTGCGGAAGATTGAGACACCGTTCAACACATTTGGATTCTTCACCGCAGCCGTTGGAGGTCGCATCATCTGCGCTGCGGCGGGTCCCGATGTCGGCGCTGCCATCGTGGCGATTGACTCCGACACCGGCGATGTGGAGACGATTCGCGCCTCCAGCGGCCCCGATCTCGATCCGGCCTACTTCTCAGAGGCAGAGCCGATCTCCTATCCCACGACAGGCGGACGCACGTCTCACGCGTACTACTACGCGCCGCGCAATCCCGGCTTTGAGGCTCTCGATGGCGATTTGCCGCCACTGGTGACGTTCATCCATGGCGGCCCGACGAGCGCAACCAATCCGGGATTCAACCTCGCCATTCAGTACTGGACCACCCGCGGCTTTGCGGTCGTGGATGTCAACTACGGCGGTTCGACCGGTTATGGCACCGCCTATCGACGCGACTTGAACGGCAACTGGGGCATCGTCGACCGTGAGGACTGCGAGGCGGCGGCCAACTACCTCGTGGAGCGCGGCGAAGTTGATCCGGCGAGACTCGCCATTCGCGGTGGATCAGCTGGTGGTTACACAACGCTATGCGCGCTGACCTTTGGCGATGTCTTCACTGCCGGAGCCTCCTACTACGGCGTCTCCGATGCCGCAGCACTCGCCGAGGACACGCACAAGTTCGAGTCGCGCTATCTCGACTCACTGATCGGCCCATATCCGGAACGAGCCGAGCTCTATGAGCAGCGCTCCCCGATCCACGCGGTCGATCGCCTCTCGTGCCCCATCATTTTTCTCCAGGGACTCGAGGACAAAATCGTGCCCCCCAATCAGGCCGAGCGGATGGTTGACGCACTGCGCAAGAAGGGCTTGCCGGTCGCATACATCGCGTTTGAGGGCGAGCAGCACGGATTTCGCCAGGCAGCCAACATTCAACGCGCCACCGAGGCTGAGCTCGACTTCTACGGTCGCATCTTCGGTTTCTCACCCGCCGGAGACATCGAACCCGTCAAGATCGAGAACCTCTAGATGGCTGAGATCCACGAGCTCTCGGCGGAGCAGTTGCTTGCCGCTTATCGGACGCGTGAGTTGTCGCCGGTCGAGGTGCTCGAAGTGGTCTCCGCTCGCATCGATGCACTGGAGCCGTCGCTGCATGCGTTCATCACCGAGACCCGCGAGCTGGCCATGTCACAGGCGCGCAAGGCCGAGCAGGCCTGGCGAAGCAGCGATGGCGAAGACACACCGCCGCTGCTCGGCGTCCCGGTCACGCTGAAGGACCTCGTCGACCTCAAGGGCGTACCAACGAGCATGGGCTCGCTGACGACCTCGGAGGAGCCGGCGACGCGCGACGAACTGTTCGTCGAGAGGTTGCGCGAGGCGGGAGCCGTGTTCCTCGGCAAGACGAACACTTCGGAGTTCGGTCTCGCTGCGCAGACCATGAATCGACTCGGCCCGCCGACTGCGAATCCCTGGAATCCGGAGCGAACCGCCGGCGGGTCGAGCGGCGGGGCCGCCGCGGCATGCGCTGCGGGCTACGGCCCGCTTCACCACGGCACCGACGGCGGCGGCTCCGTCCGAGTCCGGCTGCGTACTGCGGCGTCGTTGGCCTCAAGCCGACAGGGCGACGGATCCCACGACGAGCACGCGGCGCCGGGATGTCGCAGATTTCCACAGACGGTGTCCTGGCTCGCTCGATTGCCGATGCCGCGCTGATGCTCGGAGTGATTGCAGGGCCAGACCCTCGGGATCCCGGCCCGTTCCGCCGACACGATGTCGACTTTAGAAGCAGCGCGTCCCCCGGAAGCCTCGCAGGAGTGCGCGTCGCCTACACGACAGAGTTGGGCTGGCCGACGCCGTGCGAAGCTCTGATGGTGAGCCGCGTCGAGGCGGCGGCGGAGGTCCTGCGCGAAGCTGGGGCTTCGATGTCCGCCGCGTCTCCGGGAATCTCGGATCCGAACGAGATCTTTCCCACGCTCTCCGCAGTCGGGGCTGCCGCCAACTATGGAGAAATGTGCGTGGGACGAGACGCGGAACTGAGTGACTATACGTTGGGCAGTCTCAAACGAGGGCGCACGCTGACTGGTGTTCGGGTCGCTGAGGCCTACGCAGGGCTCGATCGGTTACGTCGAACGATGGCCGCTTGGTTCGACGACTTCGACATCCTATTGACGCCAACCAGCGCGATCGTCGCCCATCCCCACGGGGCCGTGATTGACGAGATCGCAGGGAAGTCGGTCACTCCGTGGACCATCTCGATTCTCTACACGCCGCTGGCCAATCTGATCCAGGCGCCGGCCGTCGCAATGCCGGCGGGACTCGATCAAGATGGATTACCAGTCTCGGTGCAGCTCATCGCACGAGAGGGCAACGACGCCGCGGTGATTCGCTGCGCCGCCGTACTGGAAGCAGCCGGCTTAAACGACGCTAGTCCTCTAGCACCAGTGTGACCGGTGCGTGGTCGGACGGCTTGTCACCGTCGCCTTCCATTTGCCGTTCCTCAATGTCGATCTCGACTGCGGTGGCACGCTCGACCAGCGGTGCCGAAATCAAGTGATGGTCGATCCGTAGGCCCCGATCCTGCTGCACGCCACCGGTTCGGTAGTCCCACCACGTGTAGACACCGCCTGACTCATCGAAGAGACGTAACGCGTCGGTCAGGCCCCAATCGATGAGCGCGTTCAATCGCTCCCGCTCCGGAGTGGAGCAGAGGATCCGCTCGTGCCAGAACTCCGGATCGTTCACGTCGCGGTCGTCGAAGGTGATGTTGTAGTCGCCGGTCAGCACCAGTTCGCCCGACGCATCCTGGCCATCCAGCCATGAGCGCAGGTGGTCGAACCACTCCAACTTGTAGCGATACATCTCATGGCCGACCTCGCGGCCGTTGGGACAATACAGACTGACCACACGCACACCGTTGACCTCAGCCGCGATACCGCGTGACTGGTCGTCATCCGGCCAGGGAACGGCTTCCTCGACCCAATCCGGGTAATCGAGCGAGACGATCGCGACGCCGTTGTACGACTTCTGACCATGAAGCACGACGTTGTATCCAAGCGCGTCGAAGCCGTCGTACGGGAACTGCTCTTCGGTGCATTTCAGTTCTTGCAGGCAGAGCACGTCGGGCTGATGCTGGTCGAGCCAGTTGAGCACCCGGTCTTCGCGTGCGCGGATCGAGTTCACGTTCCAGGTGGTGATCTTCATTTCGCGTTCCTCTCGCGAACTCGCTCATGGGCATGATGAAGGATGATGCCCGCCGCCACATTCACATTCAACGAGTCCACGCCCTCAGCGATCGGAACCGCCACGCGGGCGTCGATCAACGGATCGAGCTCTTCGCTGATGCCCGACCCCTCGTTCCCGAAGAGCCAAACGGCCCTCGGTGGTAGCTGTAGCTCATGCAGAGGGTTCCCTGTCTGATCTGCGGCCAACACCGAGCCTCCCTGATTGCGGAGAGTGGTGAGATCTTCCGACAGGTCACCGGATCGACCGATGCGCACTCGGAACCAGGCGCCGGTCGCCGCTCTGGTCACCCTCGGATGGGTAGGATCAGCGCTCCCTGAGCCAACCACGACTGCCTGCACGCCGAAGGCAGCCGCCGAGCGGATAATGCCACCGACGTTGCCGGCGTCTTGGATTGCGTCGAGCGCTACGATTTGCCATTCGTCGCCATCGGGAGTTGGCGCGCCACCCAGTTCGTCTCGCACGAGTGCGAAGTGCCCTTGCGGAGAACGAGTATCTGACAGTCGCTCTGCATCCGCACGGCTCAGAAGCGTGACCGACTGCTCCGCTGCGCTCCAGCGCTCGGGAGATGTTGAGAGCACGTCCACGATTGGCGCCTCGGCGTCAATCGCGTCTCGGACGAGCTTTTCGCCGTCAATCAGGAAGAGACCCTGATCGCGCCGACCTCGTGCGGTTTTGAGCTTCTGTAGTTGGCGCAGGCGGGCGCGCGTGAGCGGCTTGAACGCTGTGTCGTCGCTCACGACGCCCGCCTCACAGTTGTCGAAACTAGCTGCCGTTGAACTCGGCCTTGACCTCGGCGTAGCGATCGAGCAGCGGGATCACCGTGCTCGCCTCCGCCGCCGGCAGACCGAAGATCAGCCGGTCGAAGCCAATGTCGATCAGGTCTTGCACCTGCTCCGGATTCGGTCCGACGCCGAAGATCGTGCAGTTGATCGTGTCCATGTCGCGCTCAGCGCGGTCGGCGGCAGCCTTCAGTCGTTCCATGTCGGCGCGCATGTCGCCGCGCAACGCGATCGGCATCCAGCCGTCGCAGTAGTCGACGACACGGTCAAATGCCCACTTGGACTGTGCGCCGAGCAGGATGTCTGGGCCGTTTTCCTGGACCGGCTTCGGGTAGCTCCAGATCGGATCGAAGTCGATGAACTCGCCGTGATACTCGGGCTCGTCCGCGGTCCAGAGCTCGCGCCAGGCGAGCACGATCTCGCGAGTCACCTTCCAGCGGTCCTTGAAGTTCCAACCGTGGTTTTCCAGCTCCTCCGCGTTCCAGCCTGCACCAATGCCGAGAATGAGGCGCCCGCCTGAGATCATGTCCAGCGATGCTGCAGACTTAGCTGCGACGATCACGTCGTGTTCTGGGACGAGCAGAATGCCGGTGCCGACCTTGATCGTCTCGGTCGCCGCTGCGGCGGCCATCAGTGAGACAAACGGGTCGTGCGTGTGCCAGTACTCCTGCGGCAGGTCTCCGCCGCCCGGCCAGGGCGAAATCCGCGATGTGGGAATGTGCGTGTGCTCGGGGAACCAGAGCGATTCGAAACCGCGCGCTTCCACCTCGCGAGCTAGTTCGGGCGGTTGAACCGCGTAGTCGGTCGGGAACATCGATACGCCGAAGTCGGTCATCCTGTGTCCTATCTGTTTGGGTCTATAGGTTCGCGATCGAGGATATCGCCTGCCGCTATCTTCGCTGGCATCAGACTCGATCCTGGAAGGGAATCAAGATGGCCAGTCACTTCGACAAGTACCCCTCACCAAGCCGTGACGAGATCATGCGCAACTTCAAAGAGCGCCGTAACTGGGGACGCTGGGGCGATGATGACTCAGTCGGCGCCGTCAACCTGATCACGGTCGAGAAGCGAATGGCCGCCTTGGCGTCGGTCCAGAACGGGCGGACCGTGTCGCTGTCTCGAACCTATCCCAAGGATCCGTCGGCGCTCAATCCGACGCCGGCGCAACATTTCATGCGTACCTTCGATCGGGGCGACGACGGTGACGGCGCCGTGGTCGACTACTACGGCTTCATTTATCACGGACACACCTTCACCCACGTGGACGCGCTCTGCCACATCTGGGACTCTGACGGCATCTGGCAGGGCCGCGATCCAGATGAAGCGATCGACTCGGCCACCGGCGCCACCTTCGCCGACGTGACCGCCTGGAATCAGGGCATCTTCACCAAAGCCGTGCTGCTCGACGTGCCCAGGTTCCGCGGCGAGCCGTACGTCACGCTCGACAAGCCGGTCATGGGCGACGAACTCCAGGACATCGCCGACGCTCAGGGTGTCAAGGTCGAGCCGGGCGATGCGCTCCTGGTCTACTCCGGCCGCGAGGCGTATCAGTCAGCCCACCCCGAAGACTTCTTCGGCAGCCCACCCTCGCCGGGATTGCACGCGTCCTGCAGCATCTTCATCCGCGACAAGGATGTGTCCATGCTTGGCTGGGACATGATGGATCATCGGCCCAGCGAATACGGGCTCGCCTGGCCGGTGCATGGCGTGATATTCAGCTTCGGCGTCGTGCTGCTCGACAACGCTCTCTTGCAGCCCCTGGCCGATGCCTGCGCCGAGGAAGGGCGCTACGAGATGTTGCTCTGCGTGCTACCGCTCAACATCCAGGGCGGGACGGGCTCGCCGGTCAATCCGATCGCGGTCTTCTAGCAGCTCAGATCGTCAGGCCACCGAGTCCGAGCAGGCCGCGGGCGTGTTCGACTTCGCCCACGTGTCGGTAGCCGTGGTAGAGCAGCATTCCGGTCAGTGCCTGCCAGATAGACATCGGCGGCGTCGGCCGGATCACAATCTCCTTCGGGAGGTCGTCATCGGTCAGCGTTGAGACCCACTCTCGCGTCACAACCCAGACTCCCTGCTGATAGGTCAGCCAGGCGTCGACGTCGTTGAGTTGGACCGCGTCGGCCTGCTCCTTGGTCATCCCCGTGCCCTGCGATGTCCGGTGCAGGCCGAATCGCTGGTCCCATTCGCCATCGAGCCAGACAGTCGGGCGGCGATGGACGACCCAGTTGACGATGTTGTCCTCGGTACGGACGTAGTGCCAGAGAGAAAAAAATGCGCTGACGCCCTCGTCGGCGGGCCGGGCGTTCCACTGGTCGGCAGTCATGTCGGGAACAGCCTTATCGAGCATGGCGTGCATGCCGTCGAGGCCTTCTTGAATGACTTCTATCTGCGAGAGCGGCATGATTGAATTCCTTCATGTCGTGTGAGCGCTGCCTGATCATATCCTGAGCGGTAGAGCGAGGAGCCCGTCATGGCGGATCAGGTTGCGGCCGGCGAGTACCAGGAAGTGCTGCGGCGCGGGACGATGTCAGTGGGGTTGTACACGCCGCGCGAGATGGACAAGCAGTCGCCGCACACGCAGGACGAGGTCTACATCGTCGCCTCAGGCACTGGCATCTTCGTGATGGGCAGCGAGCGAATGGAGTGCGGTCCCGGCGACACCTTCTTCGTGAGCGCTGGCGCTCGCCATCGCTTCGAAGACTTCAGCGAAGATCTCGCGGTCTGGGTCGTGTTCTACGGCCCCGAAGGCGGCGAACACGCCCACGGCGCGAGCTAGTAGACGCCGCCGAGCTTCTCGTGGTCCCAGCTGTAGACGCGCGTCGGATTGATTCGCACGACGGCCCGCTTTGAGGCCTGGCGGACACGCTGCTCGTCGTCCATCGGTGTCGTCGACGGGCCCTGCGCGTTGGGATTTCGCTTCTCACCGGTCGCGTCCTGGACGGCCATTACGAGCTGAGGATCGTTCTCAATGACGTCGGCTTCACCCTCGATCACGAGGCCCTTGATCTTCGAGTACTCGACGCCCGACTCGAGCATCACCGTGATCTTCGGATCGCGCTTGAGATTGAGCACCTTTTGCGCCTTGGCGTAGGTGGTGAAGTGAATCTTGTCGTCGATCACGCCGTACCACATCGCGACCATGTGCGGGAATCCGTTGTTGCCGTTCGAGGCGACCTGCAAGGTCCAGCCGGTCTCGATGAATTCCTTGGCTTCCTCGTCGGTCATGGCGATCTTGTTGCGTCGGCTGGGCATGGCTTCTCCGATTCCTGGTTGGCAATATCGGCAGTCTAGCTAGGGGCGGGTCATTTCCTCGGGCCGCACCCATTCGCCGAACTGCTCTTCGGTCAGCAGCCCGAGCTCGAGTCCGGCCGAAAGCAGCGTGCCATTGTCGGCGTGAGCCTTCTTGGCGATCGCAGCGGCGTTGTCGTAACCAATGTGCGGGTTGAGCGCAGTGACCAGCATCAGCGAGGAGCGCATCAGCTCGTCGATCCGGCCGTAGTTCGGTTCGATCCCGACCACGCAGTTGTCGGTGAAGGAGACAGAGGCGTCGCCGAGCAACTTGATGCTCTGCAGGTTGTTGAAAGCCATCACCGGCTTGAATACGTTGAGTTCAAAGTGGCCGTTCGAGCCGCCGACCGAAACCGCGACCGCGTTGCCCATCACCTGCGCGCAGACCATGGTCAGCGCCTCGGACTGGGTCGGGTTGACCTTGCCCGGCATGATCGATGAGCCCGGCTCATTGGCCGGCAGGACCAGTTCACCGAGTCCCGCGCGAGGCCCAGAGCCCAACATGCGCACATCGTTGCCGATCTTCATCAGCGAAACCGCGATCGTGTTGAGAACGCCGGCCAGTTCGACCTGCGCGTCATGGGCGGCCAGCGCCTCGAACTTGTTCGGCGCCGTGACGAACGGTAGGCCCGTGAATTCAGCGATCTCCTCGGCGACCTTGACCGCGTAGTCCGGGTGCGAATTGATGCCCGTGCCGACCGCGGTGCCGCCCAGCGCCAGCTCGTAGAGGCGAGGCAGCGTCTGCTCGGCTCGCTTGATCCCGTAGGCGACCTGCTGCACGTAGCCGCTGAACTCCTGGCCCAGCGTCAGCGGGACGGCGTCCATGAAGTGGGTGCGGCCAATCTTGACGATGTTTGTCCACTCCTCGGCCTTGGCCTCAAGCGCATCGTGCAGGTAGCGCAGGCTGGGAATCAGGTGGTGGACGGTCTGCTCGGCCGTGGCGATCGCCATCGCGCCGGGGAAGACGTCGTTGGACGACTGCGACATGTTGACGTGGTCGTTGGGGTGAACCGGCGACTTGGAGCCAATATCTCCGCCCAGAATCTCAATCGCGCGGTTCGAGATCACCTCGTTGGCGTTCATGTTCGACTGAGTGCCGGAGCCGGTCTGCCAGACGACCAGCGGGAAGTGGTCGTCAAGATCGCCGTCGATCACCTGCTGTCCCGCCGAACGAATCGCGTCGGCGACCTCGGCGTCCAGGCGGCCTAGCTTTTGGTTCGCAGAGGCCGAAGCGTGCTTGACGATACCCATCGCTCGGAGGATTGAGCGCGGCATCCGCTCGCCACCGATCTTGAAGTTCTCCAGCGAGCGCTGCGTCTGCGCGCCCCAGTAACGATCGGCAGGAACTTCAATCGTTCCCATCGTGTCGGATTCGACTCGGATCTGGCTCATCGTTCAGTCCTCAGCAGGGTGTCGGTGCTCGCAGCGATCGGCTGTGATCGGTGTTGATCGGATTTGTTCAGGGTTGATCGGATTTGGCGGATGAACGATCGGGCCTATGCGCCGTTGTTCTGGCCCAGTCGGGCCATATCGTCGACGAGTCCCTGGACGGCGTCGGCCGAGTGCTTGAGCTGGGCCTGTTCCTGATCGGTGAGGTTGATCTCGAGGATCTGCTCAATGCCGTTCTGGCCCAGAATCACCGGAACGCCGATGAAGAGGCCGTCGACACCGTATTCGCCGTCGAGCAGCGCGGCGCAGGGAAGAATGCGGCGCTTGTCCAGCGCGATTGAGTCGACCATCTGGGCGACAGCGGCTGACGGCGCGTAGAAGGCCGAGCCGGTCTTGAGCAGATTGACGATTTCCGCTCCGCCATCGCGGGTGCGTTGGATAATCGTCTCGAGCTGGTCCTGGGGCAACAGCTTGGTGATCGGGATACCGGCCGCAGTGGTGTAGGAAGCCAGCGGCACCATCGTGTCACCATGGCCGCCGAGCACAAAGGCGTTGATGTCCTCAACCGAGATGTTGGTCGCCTCGGCCAGGAACGACCGGTAGCGAGCGGTGTCGAGAATGCCGGCCATGCCGACCACACGGGAGCTAGGGATGCCGGCCGCGTCGTAGGCGACGTGACACATCGCGTCGAGCGGATTGGAAACGACTACGATCGTCGCGTCGGGCGACTCGGCAATCGCGGCGCGGGTGACCGAGTCGACGATGCCCATGTTGATCTGCAGCAAATCGTCGCGCGACATGCCCGGCTTGCGGGCCACACCGGAGGTGATCACGATGATGTCGGAACCAGCGGTCGGGCCATAGCTGGTTGCGCCGGTGATGCAGGAGTCAATGCCGATCACGGGGGACGCTTCGTACATGTCGAGCGCCTTGCCCTGCGGCAGGCCCTCGACGATGTCGACCAGGACGATGTCGGCGTAACCACGTTCGGCGAGTCGCTGAGCCGTGGTCGCGCCGACGTTGCCGGCTCCAATAACGGTCACCTTCGTTCGCATGATCCAGGACCTTTCTGAGCACGGGCAGGCATACCCGCAGGGGAAGTGACGGGGCTGTGAATAATTGTTATCTGATGAACGGCTTTGGGTCTGCCATGTGAATGGCGGAGACCATGCGACCGACCGTTTGAGTGACCCTCAAGCCAGCACTCTCCCAGCAAAAGAGGGGCCGATCGAAGACCGGAGTACTGTCCCCTCTCCCTTTGGGAGAGGGCTAGGGTGAGGGCTCCCCCCAAAACTACTGAGACGCCGCGATCTTGTTCAGCGCGCTTCCTGCCTGGAACCAGGTGACCTGTTCCTCGGTGTAGCTGTGGTTCACCGAAACCTCGTCGCTCGAGCCGTCCTCATGATCGATCTTGAGGGTCAGCGGCTGTCCAGGAGCGAAGTGCTCCAGGCCAAGGACGCTGAGACGGTCGAGCTGGCCGACTAGCTCGTAGTGCGCCGGATCGCTGAAGGTCAGAGCCAGGATGCCCTGCTTTTTCAGGTTGGTCTCGGCGATTCGAGCGAAGGAGCGCGCGATCACGACGTAGCCGCCGCTCCAGCGGATCTCCATCGACGCGTGCTCGCGGCTGGAGCCTTCTCCATAGTTCTCGTCGCCCACGGCGACCCAGCGGATGCCGGCGTCCTTGTAAGCGCGCGCGACCTCGCTGATCGGCTCGTCGGCTCGACCGCTGATCTGGTTGAGCGTGGTGCCGGTCTCGCCGGTGAAGGCATTGACGCCACCGCTGAAGAGATTACCCGAGATGTTCTCCAGATGACCCCGGAAGCGCAGCCAGGAGCCGGCCGGCGAGATGTGGTCGGTCGTAGTCTTGCCCTGGGTCTTGAGCAGCAGCGACATGAAGGAGTAGTCGCCGCCGTCCCATGGTTCGAACGGCGTCAATCGCTGCAGCCGGTTGCTCTCCGGGCTGACGATGACATCGACGCCACTGCCGTCCTCGGGCGGGGCAATGTAACCCTCGTCGCCGACATCGAAGCCGTCAGCAGGCAGTTCATCGCCGCTCGGCGCGTCGAAGCGGAACTCACCGCTCGCGGTCGCGATGGCGTCGGAGCGAGGATCAAAGCCCATCTCGCCAGCGAACGCGGTGGCCACGACCAGTTCAGGCGAGCCGATGAATGCGAGCGTGTTGCGGTTGGCGTCATTGCGACCGGGGAAGTTGCGGTTGAACGAGGTGACGATCGTGTTTTGCTCGTCGCCCTCTATATCTTCACGCTTCCACTGACCGATGCACGGTCCGCAGGCATTGGCAAGTACGGTCGCCCCAGCCGACTCAAACGCTTCAATCTGCCCGTCGCGCTCAGTGGTGGCGCGGATCTGCTCGGAGCCCGGTGTCACGAGCAGCGGCGCCTGCAGCTCAAGGCCGGCTTCCGATGCCTGCCTGGCGATGTTCGCCGCGCGGCTCATGTCCTCGTAGGAGGAGTTGGTGCAGGACCCAATCAGGGCGTTGGTCACGTTGAGCGGGTAGCTCTCGCCCTCCATGAAGTCGCGAATCTCGGCAATGGTATTGCGCAAATCGGGCGTATGCGGACCGACCCAGGCCGGTTCGAGTTCGCTCAGGTTGATCTCGATCACGCGGTCGAAGATCTCGTGCCGGGCATCGGAGACGCCGTCGTCTGCTCGCAAGTGCTCGGCGTTTGCTTCTGCGAGTTCGGCGATGTCGGCTCGTCCGGTGCTGCGCAGGTAGTCGCCGGTGCGTGAGTCGAACGGGAAGAGCGAGGTCGTAGCGCCGATCTCGGCGCCCATGTTGGTTACCGTGCCGCGGCCGGTCGCGCTCATCGAGTCGAGACCGGGTCCGAAGTACTCAACGATCGCACCAGTGCCGCCTTTGACCGTGAGTTCGTCGGCGACCTGCAGAATGACGTCCTTGGGCGCGGTCCAGCCGTCGAGTTCGCCGGTCAGATGCACGCCGATCAGTCGGGGCATCGTCACGCCCCAGCCGAGGCCGGCCATCACGTCGACGGCGTCGGCGCCGCCGACCCCGATCGCGATCATGCCCATGCCGCCAGCGTTCGGCGTGTGCGAGTCCGTGCCGATCATCATCCCGCCGGGGAAGGCGTAGTTTTCAAAGACAACCTGGTGAATAATCCCAGAACCAGGCTTCCAGAAGCCCGCGCCATAGCGCGCTGCGGCACTGGCCAGAAACTCATAGACCTCTTCGTTCTCGGTGATTGCCACCTCGAGGTCCGTGTCGGCGCCGACGCGGGCCTGGATCAGGTGGTCGCAGTGCACGGTCGTCGGCACGACGACGCGCTGTAGACCGGCCAGTTCAAACTGGAGTAGAGCCATCTGCGCCGTCGCGTCTTGCAGAGCGACGCGGTCCGGCTGCAGCGCGGCGTGGTCAACGCCCCGCTCAATCGGCTGGTTGGCCGGATCGGTGAAATGGCCGAAGAGAATCTTCTCGGCCAGGGTCAGCGGTCGGTCGAGTCGTTGGCGGGCGACCGCGACGCCGTCACGCAGTTTTGCGTATGCGTCATCGATGCGCTGCAGGGCGTCGGATTCGTAAGCCATGGTCGGGTCCAGTTCGGTGCTCTTCGGTCGGGCGGCGCGGTATCGGCGCCGCAGGAATCACAGAGGGATGTTGCCGTGCTTCTTCGGCGGTGAGGTGTCCACCTTGTCGGCGAGCATATCGAGCGCTCGGAAGATCGCGGTCCGCGTGTCGCGCGGGTGAATCACGTCGTCCACGAATCCCAACTCAGCCGCCTGATAAGGCCGATAGAACTCCGCCTCGTATTCGGCGATCAGCTTGGCTCGCTCGGCAGCCGGGTCGTCGGCCGCGGCGATCCGGCGTCGGTGAATGATGTTGACTGCGCCGTCCGAGCCGGTCACGGCGATCTGCGCGGTCGGCCAGGCGAGGTTCACATCCGAGCGCAGGTGCTTGCTGCTCATCACGACGTACGCGCCGCCGATCGACTTGCGCAACGTGACGGCCACCTTGGGCACGGTCGCCTCGGCATAGGCGTAAAGCAGCTTGGCGCCATGCGAGATGATCCCGCCGTACTCCTGCTGAGTACCAGGCAGGAAGCCGGGCACGTCGACGAGCGTGACGATCGGGATGTTGAAGCAGTCGCAGAAGCGGACAAAACGCGCCGCTTTGCGCGAGGCGTCGATGTCGAGCACCCCAGCCAGGCTGTCAGGATCGTTGGCGACGATCCCGACGCCGTAGCCACCCATGTGCCCAAACCCCACCGAGACATTGCGCGCCCACTGTGCCTGGATCTCCATGAACTCGCCGTTGTCGACGATTTCACGGATCACCCTGCGGATGTCGTAGGGACGGGTCGAGTCAGCCGGTACGATGTCGACGAGGTTGTCCAGCTTGCGCTCGGGCGAGTCGCCGGTGTCGGTCCAGCGCGGGTCTTCCATGTTGTTCTGTGGGAGGAACGTCAAAAGCTGACGGACGCTGTTCAGGGTCGCCTCTTCGCCGGGGATACAAAAATGGGCGACACCGGTCTTGGTGGCGTGGGTCATGGCGCCGCCAAGTTCTTCGTGCGTCACCTCTTCACCCGAGACAGCGCGAATCACGTCAGGACCGGTGATGTACATCTGCCCCGTGCCCTGCACCATGAAGATGAAGTCCATGATCGCCGGCGAATAGACGCCGCCACCGGCAGCCGGTCCAGCACAAACGGCAATCTGCGGGACGAGTCCCGAGGACAGAGTGTTGCGCAGGAAAATCTCGCCGTAACCACGCAGCGAGGTGACACCCTCCTGGATCCGGGCGCCCCCGCCGTCGTTGATCGCGACGATCGGAGCCCCAACCTTCATCGAGAGGTCCTGAATCTTCGCGATCTTCTCAGCCGCGGCCTCGGAGACTGATCCGCCGTACAGGGTGAAATCTTGGGCGTATGCAAACACCGTGCGGCCGTCAACGGTGCCGTGTCCGACGACGACGGCATCGCCTTCCGGTCGATTGTTTTCGAGTCCGAAACCGGAGCCGCGATGCTTGACGAACGGATCAATCTCGGTGAATGAACCGGCGTCGAAGAGAATGTCGAGCCGCTCTCTCGCGCCGAGTTTGCCTCGCCCGCGCTGGCGTTCCATCGCTGCGGCACGGGCTTCGTCGGCGTTGCCGTTGAGGCGTCGCTGGGCGACCTCTTCGAGCAGGAAATCAATGCCACGCTGCGAAGAGTTTTGGGCAGGCTCAGAGACCATGAAACACCTGTTGCTCGGTCCGTTTGGACACGTCTGATCGCGGGCTTCGCAGGGAGTGAGGCTACTACAGGGGGATCGCGCGGACAATCAACCGCGAACTTCGCCACGTCCCATTTCGCCTTTGAAACTAGCCGGGTGGTTCGCCCGACCCCGCTTCTTCGGCTTCATCCTGAGATTCGGATTCGCCTGCCGACGGCGGGATGATCAACGCCTGGCCGATCTGGATGTTCGTCGCCTGCGCTTCAGTCAGTCCGTTGTAGTTCATCAAATCGACCCACGTGAATCCGAACGCGGCGGCGATGTTGGCGAGCGTGTCACCCTCCTGCACGATGTAGATCTCGCCGGGCGGCCGCTGCGGTCCCTCATCCTCCTCATCGGACTCGACCGCCTGCGGCGAGGCTGCACCGCAAGCGCCTTCGCGGATCGGAACCCGTAGTTCCTGTCCGATAGACAGTGAGTTGATGTCCACGATGTTGTTGAGCCGCTGAACCTCCTCGACCGTGATGCAGAACTGAGCCGCGATCGACGCCAGCGTGTCCCCGGGCTGCACCACGTAGATCGTCTCGGTGATCGGGGCTTCCTCAAACACCACGTCATCGCGGAACAGGTACGGAGGAGGCAACGGATCGGGCAGCGCCTCAACCGGTATGTCTTCGTCGATCACGTTCGAGTCGGCAGTGGGCACTGACTCGGGAACTTCCGCGGTCGGGCCGGCATCGGCCCCGCAGCCAATCGAAACTGCGGCCGCCAGGGCGACGCCGAGACCGAGCAGCACACGGGGCATCCGCAGGAAATTCACCCTCCTAGTGTCGCACGTGGGACGAACCGTGGTCACTCCTGCGTGCACGAGACCGTCGGCGAGATCGGGCTGCCGGCTCGTTCCAGGAGACAGGCGAGGATTCCATGGTTGAGCTGCGCGATGTCGCCGAACACCTCGTAGTCGACGTTCTCAAGATTGTCCAGCGGCGTATGCAGGATCGCTCCCGGTGGGAAGACGAAGACGACCGGAATGGCCGCCTGCGAGAAGCTCGCGTGGTCGGATCCCAGTGTCATCGGCAGCGCGCCAGCCGCCGCGTTGACTTGAAGGCTTGCCGCGACCGAGTTGCTCAGATCCTGCAGCTCGATGGTGGCAATGATTCGGTAGGGAGCCCGTCCGTCACCGATCGCGTCGAGATTGAGCATCGCCGTGACTTCCGAGAGCCGCTCGTCAGTGCGCATCTGCCGCACGTACGCAGCGGAGCCATGCAACCCAAGTTCCTCAGCGCCAAAACCGATGAAGCAGATATCGACCGCCGCCGGATGCTCCGACCATGTCTCGGCCAGGGCTAGGGTGAGCGCCGTTCCGGAGGCGTTGTCGTTCGCCCCATCGACCTCAGGCACGGTGTCGTAATGTCCGCCCACCACGACGCGGCAAGCGCCCCCAGGCATTCTCGCGATGACATTCTGGGACTCGCCCCGATTCGGCGGAGACTCGGGAATCGAGACCACCGTTCCCATCCGAGTCCGGAGCTCGTCGCCCGCTTCTTTGCTGACGTGGAATAGCGGAATCGGGCTGGTGTCGGGGCCAAGCGTGCCGCCAAAGGACTCGTTCAGGCTGCGATTGGCAATGATCAAGCCGATCGCGCCCGCAGCGACGGCATTCGCCCCCTTGGCGCGGAATTCAATCAGCCCGCGATCCACGATCGCGATCTTGCCGCTGACGTCAGCCGATGCGAAATCGTCTGGCTCGCCGAAGCCCCCGACATCGACTAGTTCACCACTGATTGGATCCTCAGCCGAACCAATGAAGCGGAAGGCGTAAGCGCTGTAGCCATCGGGCACATCGATACGGCTGATCCCCGCCTGAGTCGTGTAACCAAACTCCTGGATTTCGACTTCGTATCCGAGACTGCGGAACGTCTCCGCCAGATAGTCGGCCGCCGCGCGTTCCTGCTCCGTGCCCGATGCTCGCGGACCCAATGTCCCCGCCAAATGCTGCAGGTAGTCGTTCGCAACTTCAACGTCGAACTCTGGCTCCGGCGGACCACCGGGACGAATCGGTTCCGGCTGTGACTGTTCTGGTGATTCGTCTTCGGAGTCGACCGCTTGCGACGGTTCCGGTTGCGGCTGCTCAGTCGCCTGTTCGCCAGCCTCTGCTTGCTGCTGAACGGGCTGAGCTGGTTCGACGTCGGCCTGGGCCTGTCCGGCCGGAAGCTCCTGCTGCTGAGCACTTGGCTGAGCGACCTCAACGTCGGCGGGAGCGGAGGAATCGTCGCTATCGCAAGCGACCAGCAGCACTGCCGCGAGGGCGAAGAGGACGAGCAGACGGGCCAGCATGGGAGCGCCGGGTTGGGTCAGTGCTTGCGTCTGAAGAAACGCCGAAACGGACGTTGCGGAGATTGCTCGTAGCTGATGTAGCGATCGCGCCAGAAGCCGCCTCTCGGCTGATTGGCCTGCGGGTTTCCGCCGCGTGAGGTCCAGAACAATCCAATCACGAAGATGACGATGCCCGCGACCGCCAACCACAGGCCGCCGCCTCGGAAGACCAGCCCGATGATCAACATCAGCGCACCCAGGATCAGCAGGTGATTCGGCGTCAGCGAGGTCGCCCGATTGACCAGCGCAGACCCGAAGCGCTGAACAGCCATTCGAATCGGTCCGGGTCGGCGCGACTGCCGCTTCCGCCAGTCGAAATCCTCGATGTTTGACAGTACTTCTTCAACGTCGCGTTCGAGTCGGTCTGAGCCGTCCGACATGGTCGCTCCTCCGCTGCCCGTTGAACTCAGTTTAGCGTCCACCCTCAGCGAGAGGGGGCTTCGCCCCATCCACCTCCGCCAGGAGTTTCGACCCGGATGATGTCGCCGGCCTCCACGTTGATCGTCACCTTGCCCGGCAACTTGCGACGAACCGGCCGGCCGCTCGCCGAGGTCGTCTCCAGGCTGTTCCGACCGGTCCGACCCGATTCCCCACCCTGAGATCCCCAGGGCTGCTGAGTCCGCCGTTCGGTGATCAACGTCAGTTGCGCAGAACCAAGGAACTGCGTGCGACGAATCAGTCCGTGCCCGCCGCGGTGTTGTCCGGCCCCTCCGGACCGCGGCCTAATGCTGTTCTCGACCACCCGCAGCGGATAAGCGAACTCCAGAGCCTCAGCCGGCGTGTTGAGCGTATTGGTCATATGCGAATGAGCCGCATCGAGACCCGGACCTTCCGGTCCACCGCCGAGCCCGCCGCCTGAAGTTTCGTAGTAGGCCCAGGGCTGGCCGTTACGAGGATCGGTGCCGCCCGCGGTCAGGTTGTTCATCGTCCCCGATGACGCGGCCGGCATTCGCTCGGGCAGCAACTGGTTGAATGCCCCCCAGACCGTGTCGACGATGCGCTGCGAGGTCTCAACATTGCCTGCCGCAACCGCAACCGGCGCCTGAGCCGCGACCACGGACCGTTCGGGCAACGTGAACGTGATCGGTCGAAACAGACCGGAGTTCATCGGCGTGTCAGGAGGCAGCAGACAACGGATCACGTAGTAGCAGGCCGAACGAGTGACCGGAGCAACCGCGTTGATCGAAGCCGCGCGCTGAGGAGCAGTGCCGGAGAAATCGAAATGCGCGCGATCCTCATCAAGGGTCAGCTTCAGCCGGATCGGCACCGGATCTGGCGTATGCCCGTCGTCGTCCAATGAGTCACTGAACTCCCAGGTCCCATGCGGCAAGCCCGACAGCGCCGCCCGGGTCAACCGCTCGCCGTAGTCGAGCAACGCCTTCGTGGTCTGCAAGTAAGCCTCATTGCCGTAGTCGTGGTGAAGGTCGGCGATTCGCCGCTCGCCCAGACGTTGCGCCGCGATCTGCGCGTTGAAGTCACCGCGACGTTCGTCGGGCGTACGCACGTTGCGCAAGATCAGGTCCATCGCCTCCTCGACAAGCTCACCCGCTCGGTAGAGACGAATCGGAGGAATGACCAGCCCTTCCTGGATCAGTTCCCGCGCAACCGGCATCGATCCCGGCGCCATCCCACCGATATCCGCCTGGTGAGCGCGGCTGGCGACATACCCAATCGGCTCGTCGCCATCGGCAGCCCCTTGAGCAAACACCGGCGAGACCATCGTCACGTCGGGCAAGTGAGTCCCGCCGAGGAACGGATCATTGAGAATCGCCAGGTCGCCCGGCCGCCAGGGAGCCAGCCGCTCCACCGCACGTACAGACTCCGGCATCGCGCCAAGATGAACGGGAATATGAGCCGCCTGAGCCAGCAGTTGTCCCTGCTGATCAAAGACCGCGCAGGAGAAGTCAGCCCGCTCCTTAATGTTCGGCGACAGCGAAGTATGCCGAAGCGTCGCCCCCATCTCCTCAGCAATCGAGCTGACCAACGAGTCGAAGATGGCCAGCCGTGCAGGATCGATGTTTGCAGTTGACATATTGCAGACCTCAGGACTCTCGGGTCAGGAGCAGGCTGCCCGATGGCAGCGGAGCAGCCGACCAGCCCGGCGGCACAGTAACCGTCGTGTCGACCTGCGTGACAATCGCCGGCCCCGAGACAGGCTCTACGATCGAACCTCGCTGCAGAATTCGAGTATCACGCGCCCGATCCCAGGTCACTGCAGCGCTCAAGGAACTCGATGTCGTCGCCTGTGACGCCCCGACACTGCCTCGGTAACCCACATGCCGAGTCTTCGCTCGTGCAGTCACAACCTCAACCGCAACCTCAGGCGAATCGAAACCAAAACGCTCTCGGTGAGCCAGGTGAAACGCCTCCCGCACCGCTTCGGCGTGATGACCCTGATTCAGCGACACCGTGAGCTCATGCGACTGCCCCCGATACCGCAAGTCCGCAGCCCGCTCGATGCTCACACGATTGACATAACCATCTTCCGCGATCGCCGCCTCGGCCTGTGACGCGATCTCGGCAAACACCACATTCAGCGTCTCAACCTCGCCCTCGGCATCAGGCTCAACCGTCAGGTGAAGCCCTTGCTCGGCGTCCCGAGTCACGTCTGAGATCAACATGCCCCCAGCCGAGAGCACGCCAGGAGCAGACGGAATCAGCGCCTGTGGAATACCAACCGCATCGGCTAGATTGCAAGCATGCAACGGCCCGGCCCCGCCAAAGGCGACCAGCGTGAAGTTGGCTGGGTCATAGCCCCGCTCGACCGAGATCACCCGCAGCGCGCGAGCCATGTTGGCGTTGACAACATCGATAACCGCCTGAGCCGCGGCTTCCAACGAGTCGAACGGCTCTGCGATCGTAGCAATCGCGGACCGCGCCCGTTCCACGTCCAGAGGAACCGTGCCGCCCAACTGCTGCTCCGGTCGCAACCGACCAAGCACGGTATGAGCGTCGGTCACGGTCGGCAGCGTGCCCCGACCGTACGCGGCAGGCCCGGGATCGGCCCCTGCCGACTGTGGCCCGACTCGCAGAGCCCCGCCCGGGTCGAACCAGGCGATCGATCCACCGCCCGCGCCGACCGTATGCAAGTCGACGGCGGGAGTGCGGATCGGCATGTCATCGACGACCAGGTCGGTGCGCTCCAGCAGCCGACCAGGGCAGAGCGCAACATCCGCCGACGTTCCGCCCATATCAAACGTGATCGCTTGCGCAAAACCATCGGCCTCGGCAGCCGCAAATGCCCCAGCGACCCCACCGGCCGGCCCCGAGAGCACGGTCCGAACCGCATTGCGCCCCGCCGATCCAGCCGACAGCGAGCCGCCATTCGACTGCATGATCCGCAATCGAACCGCACCGCCGCCGTCACTCAAGCGCGATTCCAGAGCGTCCAGATAGTTGGTCATCACGGGCGCGAGATAGGCGTTAGCGGTCGTCGTACTCATCCGCTCAAACTCGCGATGTTGAGGCAAGATCTCGTAAGACGCCGAGACATTGAAGCCCCGCGCCCGAGCCTGCGCCGACGCGATCGCCTCATGCTCAGGGTTGATGAAGCTAAACAGGAAACAGATCGCGACGCTGCGCACGCCGGTCTGTTCGATTCGATTGAGGACCGCGTCAAGCTGCTCAAGGTCCACCGCCGTGACGATCTCGCCGTCTGCACCGATTCGCTCGTCAACTTCAAAGCGCAGACGTTGAGGCACAAGTGGTTCATGCCGTTCCGGGTGCAGCGCGTACAGGTCGGGTCTCGCCTGACGCCCAATGACGAGCGTGTCCGGAATCCCTTCGTCGTAATCAACGCGGTCCGCGCACCCGTCCGCGTGAGCAGCGTGTTGGTCGCAACCGTGGAACCGTGCACGACCTCTTCCGGCGACCAGCCAAACTCCGCCAGTCCGCTAATGATCGCCCGACCCGGATCGTCCGGTGTCGAGGGTCGCTTGGCAATGCTGATCTCGCCTTCGCGGAGGAAGACGAAGTCGGTAAACGTCCCGCCAACGTCGACGCCCAACAACTGGTCGTGCAGCAGCTCCTGAGTTAGCGCTACGCCGTCAGAGTCGCTCGTTGTCATGGTCGTGCCAGTCTACGAGGCGTATGCGTGTTGCTTGACTGCCTCCCAATGCCCTCATAGCGTCAGTTGATAAGCTCACTGCTGACCAAAGCCTTCAGGTTGAGATGGATGGATGCCGATGTCTGACGCTGCCGAGTTGGTACTACAAGCAGAGAGTCGGACCGTGCTCGGCAAGAGAGTCAAGCAACTGCGCCGCGACGGTCTCGTCCCGGGCAACCTCTACGGTCGCGGCCAGCAATCGCAAGCGATCCAGGCGGACCTGACCGAGATTCAGCGAGTCTTCGGCGAAGTTGACCGAAACGCCGTCGTCGACATGTCGATCGACGGCTCAAGCGAGACGATTCCGGTCGTCCTTCGCGAGGTGCAACGACACCCGGTGACTCGAGGCTTCCTGCACCTGGACTTCTACCAGGTCGACCTGGCCCGCGCGATTCACTCTGAAGCCCGGTTGGTCCTGTTCGGAGCATCCGAGGCCGAAACCATGGGTGGCACGGTCGTGCAATCGCTCGAAGCCGTCATGCTCGAAGCGCTGCCCAACGCGATGCCCTCCGTGCTCGAAGTCGATATCTCCGTCCTTACCGATTTCGGTCACTCCGTGTTGGTTCGAGACCTGGAGCTTCCAGAAAACGTCGTGGCAGTTACCGATGGTGCCGTCGCCGTTGCGACCGCCCTCGCCCCACGCGTGACCGAAGAGGAAGAGGAAGCGGAAGAGCTGGCCGCCGAAGAGGCGCTGGCCGAGGCCGCCGAAGGCGAAGAAGGAGAGGAAGAAGAAGAGGAGTAGTCCGCTACTTCCCCTTCCTCGACTTCCGAATCCGGTCACCCCGCAGTTGGCCGCAAGCCGCCGCGATATCACGGCCCATCTCGACCCGGATCGTGGTCGGCACCCCGCTGTCCTGGAGTGCCTGCTGGAAACCCAGCGTCGCTCGGCGAGTTGGCCGTTCCCCGACCACACCCGGCGATGGATTCAACGGAATCAGATTGACATGGGCGCGCAGGCCGCGAATCCGCTCGTCCAGTCGCCTGGCGTGACCTCGGCTGTCATTGACGCCGCTCAGCAGCACGTACTCAAACGTCACTCGACCGCCGGTCTGCCGGTTGTGGTCTCGAACCGCGTCAAGAATGTCATCCACCGATGCGCCCGGCACCGGCACTAGCTCACTCCGCAGTTTCGGGTCAGGAGCATGCAACGAGACTGCCAGGTTGACGTGTGGGTGCTCCGAAGCCAGCCGTCGAATGTTCTGCGGAATTCCCACGGTCGAGACAGTGATTCGCCGCGGCGACATCGCAAAACCATCAGAATCGGTCAGCCGCTCGATTGACTCGCTCACCTGGGAATAGTTGGCCAGCGGTTCGCCCATGCCCATGAACACGACGTGGGTCAACTCCCGACCCTCCTCGCGCGCCCACGAGCGAGCCAGAATCGCCTGCCGCATGATCTCGCCGGCCGTCAGTTGACGTCGCAGACCCTGCAGACCCGTGGCACAGAAGACGCAGCCCATCGCGCAGCCGGCCTGTGAAGAGAGACACACCGTGTCGCGAGGTTTCGAACGGATCAACACGGTCTCTATCAGTTCGTCATCGTCAAGTCGCAACAGCGCCTTACTCGTCGATCCATCAGCAGAGGTCTGAACCTCAACCGGCTCGTTGGATGCCGCGCCGACATCGGCAAGCTGTCGTCGAAATCCCGCTGGCAAATCGGACATTTCAAGCGGGTCCGTCGTGCCGCGCTGATACATCTGGCGCCAGATCTGCTTGGCCCGATATCCGGGTTGCCCAAACGACTCGACGAGCTCACTCAGCCCCGCAAGATCTAGATCGAGAAGCTCAGTCATCAACAGGACCAAATCGCTGACCCACCAGTTCGCGCGTCCCGCGCGAGAACTCCTCCGCGCTCAACTCGCGCTTCCCGGCCCGCTGCAGTCGCTTCACCCCAAGAACCCCAGAGCCCGTCACGACCTTGACCATCTGCCCACCGCCGATGATCGCGCCCGGCTCGCCTGCAGCACCAGCCTCTAGCGCCCCAGCTTCAGTAATCCGAATCGCCGTCTTGCCCAGTGTCGTCGTCGCGGCTGGCCAGGGATTGAACGCCCGAACATGCCGAGCAATCTGTTCGGCCGAGGCCGTCCAGTCAATCCGACCCTGCTGCTTCTTCACGCGGCGCGCCCGAGTCGCCTGCGCCGAGTCCTGAGCAACAGGAACAATCGCACCCGCCAGCCAGTCTGGAATCGTTTCGAGGAGTAGGTCTGCGCCCATCTCCGCCAGTCGATCGCTGAGCTGCCCCGCATGTTCGGTCGGCTCAATCAATGTCGACCGCTGCCGCAGGATATCGCCCGTGTCCTCGGTCTCATCGACCAGCATGATCGTCACGCCGGTCTCCGAGTCTCCATGCAGGATCGCCGCAGAAATCGGAGACGCGCCCCGCCACCGAGGCAGCAGTGAAGCATGGACATTCAGCGTCCCATGCTTCGGCAAGTCGAGAATCTCGACCGGGATGATCTGCCCATACGCGGCCACGACCTGCAGGTCAGGCTTGAGACTGGCAATCTGAGCGATCGCGGCGCGTTCCCGAAGGCGCGTAGGCTGCAGCGCCGGGATGCTGTGCTCGCCAGCAAGCTCCTTCACGGGCGGAGGCCGCAGCGACCTGCCGCGACCAGCCCGAGCATCTGGTTGAGTAACCACCGCAATCGGCCGGTAGGGACTGTCAATCAACGCCTGCAACGTTGGGACGGCAAAGTCCGGCGATCCGTAGAACAGGACTCGCGGAAGATCGGACATGGTGTAGCCGGGAAGCTGTCGAGAGAAATCAGACTTGAGTCGCAGCGATGCTGAGACCGACAAAGACCAGCATCAGCACGATCGTGCCGCGGAACAGCGAACGCTCCAACCCTCGACGCGTCCGGTAGGACGAGTCCGCGCCGGCGCCGCCGAAAATGTTGCCCAGTCCCGCGCCCTTCGCCTGCAGGATCACGGCCGCGATGACCGTCAGGGCGACCAGAATCTGAACGACGTTGAGGACTTGCGCAATGCTCACGGTGTAGTTCTACCTGAGTTGTCTGGTTGAGCGTTATTCCGGAATCGTCACACGCTGCTGACGCCGCGGACGGACGCCGGCCTCGCGACCCTCATGGTATGCGGTCATAATCGCATCGGCGAGCTTGGCGCTGTCATGTCGGTAGCGATTCCCGGTGTCGACAATGTCCGCCTCAATGATCCGCAGCCCGCTGGCGACATCGGACTGGTCCTGGCCATGCTCGATCCGGACCGGTTCCGACTTCCAACCCCGAGGCAACCTCGCTCGACTATTGCTGTTCGCGACCACCGCGTCAAACGGCAATCCTCCAATGTGATCGGCGATCACCCGGACATGGTCCTGGACCGAGAAATAATCGGTCTCCCCATGCTGAGTCGCCACGTTGGAGATATAGAGCTTCATCGCCGCCGATTCCTGAAACGCCAGTCGCAGATCAGGAACCAGCAGGTTTGGCAGAACAGAAGTAAACAGCGAGCCCGGACCAACCACGATCAGGTCCGCATTACGAATCGCATTCAGCGTCTCCGGATAGGCCGGCGGATGCTGCGGCTCAAGGTTCAGCTGAGCAATGCGCTGACCCGCCTCAGTAATCGACGACTCCCCGCGAATCCGCTCGCCATCAGCGGTCACCGCGGCCAGTCGGATGTTCTCCAGCGTCGAGGGAAGAATTTTCCCCTGCACCGCGAGCACGCGACCCGTCTCATGGATCGCCTCTTCCATCGATCCGGCCACGTCAGACATGGCAACGATGAACAAGTTGCCAAAGGAGTGCCCCTCGAGACCGTTCCCCGACCCCTCAGGGAATCGATACTGGAACAGCCGAGTCATCAGCGGCTCGGCATCCGCCAGAGCCGCAATGCAGTTGCGCAGATCGCCCGGCGGAATAATGCCCATATCCCGCCTTAGCCGACCTGAAGATCCGCCGTCATCTGCGACACTGACCACCGCCGAAAGGTTGTCCGTGTAGACCTTCAAACCACGCAGCAACACCGACAGTCCGGTGCCGCCGCCGATGCAGACGATCCGAATTCCGCGTCCGGCAAATCGTTGCCGGTGCAGCAACTCAACCAACGGCTCCGCGCCGCCGGTCCGGCTGTCGGAAGACCGCGCTGCAACTACCAGGCCCGACGTAAACTTGCCAATCCCGAATCCCACGCAAAGAACCGCGAGCCCAACCAGGATGGCGCCTCGGACCGCGTACGGCAGGAACTGAAGAGTGATGTAGTAGAACGCGCCCGGCAGTGTGACCGTCAGATACAGCTCGCGAGCCAGGAACGAAACGCCCAGTCCCAGCAGCGCCATGCCGAACAGCAATAGGACGAACCAGCGCTTGATCCCGATCCCCGGGGCCAACCACTTGCGCAGATGCCACTCGGCCTTCGCCCCGTTGCCATTGCTGGCCGACTCGGACGGCGCGGTTCCTCGGGTCCGGCGGAACATAAAGTCACTATAGTGCTGGCTGCAGCGAAAGCGATAGCTTAGTCGCTGCACATCGCATCGACATCCACCCAACTAGACAGGAATCCAGCGATGGAACAACGACGATTCGGCAACAGCGATCTGGTCACCTCGGCGGTCGGCTTCGGCACCTGGGAAATGAGCACGACGATGTACGGACACATCGACGTGGACGAAGCGGCGAAGGCCGTCAACATGGCCATCGACCGCGGCATCACGCTTTTCGACACCGCCGAGGTCTACGGCCCCAATCACTCCGAGGAGCTGCTGGCCAAAGCACTCGGCAACCGACGTAACGAGGTCGTCCTGGTCACCAAGGTCGGCTTCGACTACAACGACGTCCCCCAGGTGATCGGTCTCAACTCCAAGAAGGACAACATCATCGAGCACACCGAGGGTTGTCTGCGTCGGCTCAACACCGACTACGTCGACCTGATGCTGATCCACTGGCCCGACCACGACACGCCCTTCGATGAGACGATGGAGGGCCTGGAAGAACTCAAGCAGGCCGGCAAGATCCGCCACTACGGCGTCTCCAACTTCAACATCGACATGATGGAGGAGTGCCAGCGCCACGGAACCATCGTCGCCAATCAGGTCGGCTACCACATGTTCGACCGACGCATGGAATCTCGCGTCCTCCCCTGGTGCATGGCCAACGGCGTCGGATTCATGTCCTACGGCTCCCTCGCCTTCGGCCTATTGACCGGCGCCTTCCAGCCCGATCACCAGTTCGAAGAGGGCGACTGGCGCGGCAATGGCGTCGCCTTCAACCTCCCGTTGTTTGAGGGGGAGCGATTCAAGCAAGAGGTCGAGATCGCCAATCGACTCAACGTCCTCGCCGACGGTTACGGCAAGACGGTCGCCCAGCTCGGCATCGCCTGGGTCCTCGACCACCCCGGCGTCACCTGCGCCCTCGTCGGAATGCGCAACGAGCGAGAGCTCGAAGAAAACGTCGCCGCCACCGACTGGAAGCTGACCGAGGAAATCCGAAGCGGCATCAACGAAATCTTCGACGACGTCGGCGTCCCGACCTACCAAAACCTAGATCAGGTAGTCCACGTCAATCGAGCCACCGGAGCGAGAAGGGTCCCCCAGGACTAGAACTCCGCTCCCCCTCCCCCTCCCTCTCTCTGATCCCCTCTCCCTCTGGGAGAGGGCTAGGGTGAGGGTCAGCGCAAGCCTCAGGGCCAGTAAGCAGCCTGAGGCTCAGCGAGACCCTGAGTGCCACCAAGCAACCAGCCAGAAACGACAACAAAACAGAAAGCCCCCAACCATGGAACAGCGACGATTCGGCGACACCGATCTGGTGGCCTCAGCGGTCGGCTTCGGCACCTGGGAGATGAGCACCACGATGTACGGCCACATCGACGTCGATGAGGCGGCGAAGGCCGTCAACATGGCCATCGACCGCGGCATCACCCTCTTCGACACCGCCGAGGTCTACGGCCCCTACCACTCCGAGGAGCTGCTGGCCAAAGCGCTGGGCAATCGACGCAACGACATCGTCCTCGTCACCAAGGTCGGCTTCGACTACGACGACACGCCCAAAGTGATCGGCCGGAACTCGAAGAAGGACCACATCATCCAGCACACCGACGACTGCCTCCGCCGGTTGGACACCGACTTCGTCGACCTCATGCTGATCCACTGGCCCGACCACGACACACCGATCGAAGAGACGATGGAAGGTCTCGAGGAACTCAAACAGAGCGGCAAGATCCGCCACTACGGCGTCTCCAACTTCAACATCGACATGATGGAGGAGTGCGAGCAGTACGGGCACCTCGCCGCCAACCAGGTCGGCTACAACATGTACGACCGACGCATGGAGTCACGCGTCCTGCCCTGGTGCCAGGCCAACGGAGTCGGCTACATGGCCTACGGCTCGCTCGGCTTCGGCCTGCTCACCGGAGCCTTCACGCCCGAGACCACGTTCGAAGAAGGCGACTGGCGCCGCAGCGGCATGGCCTTCAACCTGCCGCTCTTCCAGGAAGAGCACTTCCGCAAGGAAGTCGAAGTCACCAACCGCCTCGTCGAACTCGCCGACGGCTACAACAAGACCGTCGCCCAGCTCGCCCTCGCCTGGGTCCTCGACCACCCCGCCGTCACCTGCGCCCTCGTCGGAATGCGCAACGAACGAGAGCTAGAAGAAAACGTCGCCGCCACCGACTGGAAACTCACAGAAGAAATCCGAACCAACATCAACCAGATCTTCGAAGAAGTCAGAGTCCCCACCTACCAAAACCACCCCCAGGCAATCTGAAGCAATACCCCGAGAGCTTGGACGACGGCAATGGAACAGCGACGATTTGGCAACACGGACCTCATCGCCTCAGCCGTCGGATTCGGCACCTGGGAGATGAGCACCAACATGTACGGCCACATCGATGTCGACGAGGCATCGAAGGCCGTGAACATGGCCATCGACCGAGGCATCACCCTCTTCGACACCGCCGAAGGCTACGGTCCCTACCTCTCCGAAGAACTGTTGGCCAAGGCTCTGGGCAATCGCCGCAACGAGATTCTGTTGGTCACCAAGGTCGGCTTCGACTTCGACGACACCCCGACCATGACCGGCCTGAACTCCTCAAAGAGCAACATCATCCAACACGCTGAAGGCTGCCTCCGACGCCTGAACACCGACTACCTCGACCTGCTCCTCATCCACTGGCCCGACTTCGACACGCCGATCGAGGAAACCATCGAAGGTCTCGAAGAGCTCAAGCAGGGCGGCAAGATCCGCCACTACGGCGTCTCCAACTACGACATCGACCTGATGCAAGAGTGCGAGCAATACGGGCATCTGACAGCCAACCAGATCGGCTATCACATGTTCGACCGCCGGATGGAAGCCCGAGTGCTGCCCTGGTGCATGGCCAACGGCGTCGGATTCATGTCCTACGGCTCACTCGCCTTCGGACTGCTCACCGGAGCATTCCAGCCCGATCACACCTTCGAAGAAGGCGACTGGCGCCGAAATCCAATCGCCTTCAACCTGCCGCTGTTCGATCCCGAGGTCTTCAAGCAGGAGGTGCAAGTCACTAACCGCTTGGCCGAACTCGCCGACGGCTACGTCAAGACCGTCGCCCAGCTCGGCATCGCCTGGGTCCTGGACCACCCCGGCGTCTCCTGCGCCCTGGTCGGTATGAGAAACGAGCGAGAGCTCGAAGAAAACGTCGCCGCCACCGACTGGAAGCTCACCGAGGAAATCCGCACCGGAATCAACCAAATCTTCGACGAAGTCGGGGTCCCCACCTACCAGAACACCCCACAAATCGTGCACAACCCCCGAGTCGCAGCAATGCGCCAGTAGCGCAGCCGCTACTCACTCAACGCCGACACCAACAACTCCGACGCCTGCTGAGGATTCGCCTGACCCCGTGAGTGACGCATCACCTGACCAACCAGGTACTTCAGCGCCGCTTCCTTCCCCGACCGATAGTCGTCAACCGCCGACTCATTGTCAGCAATCACCTGCTCGATGATCGGAGTGAGCGCGTCAGCTCCACTGATCTGAGTCAAGCCCAGGTCCTCGACAATCTGCACCGGCGCCTCGCCCGACTCATACATCGACTCAAACACCGTCCGCGCCTGACTCCGAGAAATGTCACCACCAACAATCAGCCCAACCAATTCCGCAATATGCCCCGGCCGAATCGGCTGATCTTCAACATCAGGGTGCGACGGATCCTTGTTGATCTGAGCAAACAGATCCCCAGTAATCCAGTTGGCCGCTTCCCGAGCATGCTGCGAGTCCTGAAGCGCGGCAACAGTCGCGTCAAAAAAGTCCGCCCGCGAAGGCTCCTCGGTCAGCAAGTTGGCCTCAAAGTCGCCCAGTCCATAGGCCGACTGGAACCGAGCAAGTCGCTCCTCCGGAAGCTCCGGCAACCCGCTCCGAATCGCCGCAACCTCATCACTCGTAATCGACAGAGGAGGCAGGTCCGGCTCCGGGAAATATCGATAATCGTGAGCATCCTCCTTCGAGCGTTGAGACAACGTGATCTGCCGATCCTCATCCCAGCCCCGAGTCTCCTGCGCGATCCGCTCACCGCCGCGCAGAGCCTCCGCCTGCCGAACGACCTCATACTCCAGCGCAGCATGGACCCCGCGCAGCGAGTTCATGTTCTTGATCTCAACCTTGCCGCCAAGTTCAGTCGCTCCCACCAGCCGCAGCGACACATTCGCGTCGCAGCGGAACGACCCCTTCTCCATGTCCGCCGTCGACACACCCAGGTAGCGCAAAATCTGCCTCAACTGCACCAGATACGTCCGAGCCTCATCCGGCGACCGCATGTCCGGCTCCGACACAATCTCCATCAGCGGCACACCCGACCGATTCACATCCACCAGTGAAAACCGTTCGCCCGCCTCATTCTCCCGATGCAGCAACCGAGCCGTGTCCTCCTCCAGGTGCACCCGAGTAATCCCAATCCGCCGCTTGCCCAGATCCTCCGTCTCGACATCCATCCAGCCGCCCTCCGACAGCGGCATATCGTACTGCGAGATCTGGTACCCCTTCATCAAGTCGGGATACGGATAGTTCTTGCGGTCAAACTTGGACAGTTCTGGAATCGTCATGTTCAGCGCCAGCGCCGTCCGAATCGTCCACTCCACCGCCGTCCGGTTGATCACCGGCAGCGTGCCCGGCATCCCCAGACACAACGGACACACGTACGTATTCGGCTCAGCCGACGCATAGTCCGCCGGACAGCGGCAGAACATCTTGCTCTGCGTCTTCAGCTGACAGTGAACTTCGAGCCCAATCACGGTCTCGAACTCAGTCGCGATTTCCGGCCCAGTTTCAGTGGTCATGCGACTCAGTTTAGACCCGACCTGCTGCTAGTCTGCGATAAGCAATTCGCCGTGCGGGAGCGGCGACATGGGATGTGTGCGCCGCATGAGTACTGATGTCTATCCGCCGCGATCGGGCCTGTCCGACGCCAACTCGGAGGTTCGCCCGCTGCGGATGCTGCACACGTCCGACGTCCACCTCGGCGCCTACACCTCACAGCCTTGGAAGACCGACCAGGACGGCTCCGAGACCCTCGAGCCCGCCCTCAAGGCGTTCCAGCACGTGCTCGAACTCGGCGTCGAGGCCGACGTAGACGTCGTCGCCATCGCCGGCGACTTCTTCGACCACGTCCGCGTCAAGCAACCCTACGTCGAGGTCACCGGTCAGCTCATGGAAGCCGTCGGACGGCCGGTCGTCGTCCTGCCCGGCAACCACGATCCGCACATGCCCGAAGGCATCTACGAGAAGTTCGCCGACGCCTTCCCCTCCAACGTCCACATCATCGCCTCGGCCGAGGGCGAACTCATCCTCCTCGAAGACCAAGGCGTCCAGTTCTGGGGCCAGGCCCACGAGAGCTACAACGACTTCTCACCCGCCTCAGCCATGCCCGCCTGGGCCAACGGCTCCGACCAATACATCTGGCGAGTCGCCATGGCCCACGGCTACTACGTCGGCACCGGCGAGTCGCGCTACTCCTATCAGATCCACTCCTCCGAAATTCAATCACTCGGCGCCGACTACGTCGCCCTAGGCCACATCGACGTCCACGAAGGAGTCGGAGACGGCACAGTCCCCGCCTACTACCCCGGAGCCCCAAGACACTCCGGAGGAGCAACCATCGTCGACTTCAGCGCCGAAGGAGTAATCGTCAAACACGAACTCCACGAAGGAGCGGACTCCGACCCCCAGACCGCAAACCCAATGCTCGCCGCCCGCCTCCACTAGGACCCACCCCAACTCCCCGCAACACCCCCTCCCAGTCCCCGCTTCACGCGGGGACCAGCCCCTTCTCGATGTCATAGCCACACCCTCCCTCCCCGTCCCCGCCCCCGAGCGGGGAGCAGCCCCTTTCCGTCTTAGCCGCGCCCTGGTTCCCAGTCCCCGCTTCACGCGGGGACCAGCCCCCTCCCTCCCCCCTTGCCAACCAAGACACAACAACCAAGAACATTATTTCGCTAACATGACCAGAACACAAGTACGTATCATCAGAGAAGGACCCAACCATGTACATCACACCAAACCAACGCCGACGCTCCATGAAGGCCCACTACCTCCAACGAAAAGGAAAAACCATCAGCGAGATCGCCGAGCAGCTCGAAGTCTCCCGGTCCACCGTCCGCTCAGACCTCAAACTCGTCGAAACCCACTGGGGATCGATCGCCGCAGCAGCAGCCGACGACCTCCTCCTCGATTCCCTCTATCTCCTCCAACTCCGACTCGACGTCGCAACCAGGAGCGACGTACTCAAAGCCGTAAGAAAACACCTGAGCCCGGCCGAGATCCTCCAGGCCCACGAGGCCCAGCAAACCCAGCTCAACAACCTGGCCCGAGAAATCCGCCGAACCGTCCAAGAAGTCCACCGCCGAGCCGACGAGCGACCCAATAGACCCGACCTCTTCGAAGAAGAAGATCCGCAGGAATCAGCACAAACCAACCCAAAACTACCCATTTCCGCCACCCCCAAAACCACAAAACCCAGTCCACAGCATGAAATCATCAACTCAGAGCCCACAGAAGAAAAAATCCCCACCAAACACGTCAAGCACCCCGATCCAGTGGGACCAAAGACCAAACCAAAACCCAAAACCTACGCCGAAGCCGCCGGCTGACCCCCGCGCTCACCACTCCCGCGGGTCCCATCCCCCTCTGATCCCCTCTCCCTCTGGGAGAGGGCTAGGGTGAGGGCGACCCAATCAGCGCCCCAAACCTAAATCACCACATAAACCGCCCCACGCGTAAACTCGCACCAGGCCTGGCTGCAACATCAAGAAAAGAGGCGCCGTGGGCTACCGAGCGTTCGTGGTCAACAAGGACGAAGACGACTTCACCGCGTCCGTCCAGACCCTGGAAGAATCATCCCTCCCCGACGGCAACGTCACCGTCGCCGTCGACTGGTCCGACCTGAACTACAAGGACGGGCTGGCCTGCACGCCCAACGGTCGAGTGGTTACCCGATACCCCATGACCTTGGGCATCGACTTCGCTGGAACCGTCGTCGAGTCGTCCGATGACCGCTACTCCGCCGGCGACGCCGTCGTCGCCACCGGCTATGACCTCGGCACCGGCCACCCCGGCGGCTACGCCGAGCGAGTCCGCCTGTCGGGCGACTGGCTCGCCCCCATGCCCGACGGCATGTCCTCAGAAGAGGCAATGACCCTGGGCACTGCCGGAATCACAGCCGCAATGTCGATTGACGTCATCGAGAAGGCCGGCATCGGACCCGATGCAGGTCCCGTCATCGTCTCTGGCGCCACCGGAGGCGTCGGCTCGACAGCAGTCGCGATGCTCGCCGCCCGCGGCTACGAAGTACACG
Source organism: Dehalococcoidia bacterium (assembly GCA_964291525.2). Lineage (GTDB taxonomy): Bacteria > Chloroflexota > Dehalococcoidia > Bin125 > Bin125 > Bin125. Next base: position 746,600 of record OZ219765.1, read on the forward strand.
CGGGAACCGGCAAGGCATCGGAGCACGACTTCCTTCGCGAACTCGGCGCGTCAGAAATCCTTGACCGCGAGGAACTCGCAGCCGAGTCCCGCCGGCCCATCGAGCGCGAACGCTGGGCAGCAGCCGTCGATCCCGTCGGTGGCTCCACCACAGCATCAATTCTCCGCCAGACCAAGTACGGCGGCGTCGTCGCCGTCTCAGGACTGACCGGAGGCGTTGGCGTAGAAACCAACGTGATGCCGTTCATCTTGCGCGGCATCACGCTCGCCGGCATCGAGTCCGTGTACTGGCCCGGTAAGGATCGACCCCGACTCTGGGCCCGAATGGCTGAGGATTTCAGCGGAGGAAACCTGCTGGACCTGGTCGAAGCTCGCATCGGACTGGAAGACGTCCCCGAAGCAGCGGCCAAGATCCTCGCCGGCGGCGTTCGCGGACGCATCCTCGTCCGGCCCGCATAACCACTGCAACACAGGAGGCATGACATGCAAATCGGAATCTTCATCGGCGGCGCCGGCCCGGCGCCCAGCGTCCAGAGCATCGTCGAACAAGCTCAGGCTGCTGAAGCCGCCGGCTTCTCGACCTTCGGAATGGCAAACATCTTCTCCCACGACGCCATGGGTGCGCTCACCCTCGCCGGAGCGCAGACCGAACGCATCGAGTTGATGACCGCCGTCGTCCCCACCTACCCACGACACCCGCACGCCATGGCGCAGCAGGCGCTAACCGTGCAGGCCGCCTCTGGTGGTTCCCGCTTCGTCATGGGCATCGGCCTCTCGCACAAAGTTGTGATCGAGGGCATGTTCGGCTACTCCTTCGACCGCCCCGCGCGCCACATGAAGGAATACCTCGACGTTCTCCTCCCCCTGCTCAACGGAGAACCCGTCCAGACCGACGGCGAACACTACCGGGGCCAGGTCAGCCTCGACATCCCCGACGCCGAGAAACCCGTCTCCTGCATGCTCGCCGCCATGGGCCCGGCAATGCTCCGCCTCGCCGGCGCCCGCACCGACGGCACCATCCTCTGGATGACCGCGGCCAACGTGGTTGAGTCGTACATCGCGCCAACGATGAACGCCGCCGCCGACGAAGCCGGCCGCCCACACCCGCGAATCGTGGTCGGCCTCCCGGTCATGCTCAGTTCAAACGTCGACGCCGCACGAGCAACCGCGGCCGAGCAATTCGCCAACTACGAGCGACTCCCCTCATACCGCTCAATGCTCGACAAGCAGGGAGCAGCCCACCCCGAAGACGTCGCCGTCCTCGGAACCGAAGAGCAAATCGAGACCCAGCTACGGCAACTGCAGGCCGCCGGAACAACCGACTTCGTCGGAGTCGTCTTCGGCAGCGAAGAAGAGCGTTCGCGAACCGAAGAGTTCCTGGGTTCGCTCGCGCCGACGCTCTAGTCAGCCGCTGGGATTCAGCCGGATGACCTGAATCTCACGGGGCCGAGCTCGCTCGGCATATTGGATATAGGGCGGCCAGACCTCAGCCGCCAGAGCCCAGACCCGCTCACGTTCCTCACCCGCGAGGAACTCAGCCTCAACCGGATGACGCCCGCGATCGACAAACACCCAGGCGTGCGGATTGGCGCGCAGGTTGTGCACCCAAGACGGATGCTTCGGTCGACCGCCAACAGAGCCGATAATCACCCAGCTATCGCCGTCGGGGACATAGAAGAGCACCGCGTCACGCAGGTCGCCAGACTTGGCGCCCACAGAACGAAGCATGAGCGAATCAACATAAGGAACGCCCTCGTTCCAGGTGATCATCCGCCCCAGGATGGAGTAACCAGTGAGTCGGACGACGAATTCCTCCACCGGCCTCAGCAGGCCGGTGCGGCGGAGGAGATTGGTGAGTCCCTGCCACATGGCTGATGCCGACTCGACTGGCTACTCGATGTAGTCGCGCAAGCGAGTCGCTCGAGTCGGGTGGCGAAGCTGGCGCAGCGCCTTCGCCTCAATCTGGCGAATCCGCTCGCGAGTCACATCAAAGTCGCGACCGACCTCCTCTAGCGTCCGCGCGCGACCGTCGCCGAGACCAAAGCGCAGTTCAAGCACCTGGCGCTCCCGCGGCGAGAGCGAGCCCAGCACGGCGCCCACAGTCTCCTTGAGCAACTGCTGCCCGGCAGCAGCATCTGGAGCGACCATCTTCTCGTCCTCGACGAAGTCGCCAAGATGGCTGTCGTCTTCCTCACCGATTGGAGTCTCCAACGAGACCGGCTCCTGCGAGACCTTGATGATCTCGCGAACGCGCTGGGCATCAACGCCCATGCCCTGGCCAATCTCCTCATAGGTCGGCTCGCGGCCCAGTTCCTGGACCAGTCGTCGCGAGACGCGAACCTGCTTGTTGATCGTCTCGACCATGTGCACGGGAATGCGGATCGTTCGGGCCTGGTCCGCGATCGCGCGGGTGATTGCCTGGCGAATCCACCAGGTCGCATAGGTCGAGAACTTGTAGCCCTTGCGGTAGTCGAACTTCTCGACCGCGCGTACCAGACCAATGTTGCCTTCCTGGATCAGGTCGAGCATCGACATGCCGCGGCCGATGTACTTCTTCGCCACCGAGACGACCAGTCGCAAGTTGGCCTCAGTCAACCGCTTCTCAGACAGGTAGGCGTCCTCCTTGAGCACGCCGATGTGACGCTCGCAGCGCAATGAGATCGGCTCCAGCTTGTGGTCAAGGTCGGGCGGGCATGGAATCAGATGCTCGACCCCGCCGGTCGTGCGTAGCAGGTGTCGCACGTGGCGGTTGTCGAAGATGTGAGTCACGACCGAGACTTGCACCAAACGCTCCTCGGCGCGCGCCTCGTCATACTCCTCGTCTTCCGGTTGGTAACGATTGACCAGCGCCTCGCGAAGCTCAGGATCCATCTCCTGGTCGACGCGCTCGCGGAAATCGCTGTCCTTGGTCAGGTCGAAGAGGGACAGGTGCGACTTGCCGATCTCCTCGGCGATCACCGCGATCTCTGGCAGCAACGACTCAAGCTGCAGCAGCAGGAAAATAGTGACCTCGAGCGCGTTGGGATTTCGGCCGTGGTGGATCCGCCACTCCTCTTCGAAGTCGCGAATCCAGTTCCCCTCTTCCATCTGCCGGGAGAGAAAACGTTCGTCCTGCGCAGTCAGCAGATTCACGCGTCCGATTTCGCGGAGGTACATGCGAACCGGATCGTCGATGCCCTCGGCCTCCTCGTGAACGCTCTGACGACCCTCCTTGCGCATCTCGATGATGCGTCGGGAGCTGACTTCCTTGGTCCGGCCGTACAGGTCAACGCTCGGCGTCGGCGGAGGCGCGGGTTCGGACTTGCCCTTGCCCCTGCGGCCCTTCGACTTCGCCCCACCGCGTCCGCGGCGGCTGCTTGGCTTCGGCTTCGGTTCCGGTCTGGCCTGCAGCGGCCGCTCCAACACACCCAGCAACTTGCTGAGCGAATCGACGTCTTCCGTCGTCTCTTCTCCGGTCAGCGTGAAGCTCGCAACCGAAGCGTGGGAGATCTGGCGCTCCTCATGCATCTTGGCCAGGTTGCGCCGTTCGGCGGCCTTCTTCGGAGTAGGAGCGGCCTTGGTCGACTTCTTGGTCGTCCGCTTGGGCTGTTCGGCAAGATTGATCGTGCGCCGACCCGCAGGCATGGAGAACTCGTCGACCGGCGCAGTCAGCGCGCGAACACGGGCCTCTTCTTCGGACTTGGCAACGGCGCGCGGCTTGCGCTGTCCCGGCGCCTCGGCCGTCACCCGGCGGTCGCCAAGTTGGTCACGCACCAGTTGGCGCAGATTGCCGACGATGTGATTGGCAACCTCGGCCTCCCGCGCTCGAGCGGCAAGCGCCGCCGGAGTCGATCCCAGAGGAGAGTCCTGTCCAGCCGTGGACGTGCCGTTCGATGTGGAACCAGAAGCTACAGGAGCCTGAGCTGGTTGAGCGCCATTCGTGCCGGGTTCCGACGACGGCGCCGGTTCGGCCTCTGGCGGGCTAGCGAGCGTAGACGTGCCAGCGTCTACCGGAGCATCGGCGGTTGCGTCTCGAGTGGTCACCATGGTCGTGGTCCCTTCTCTCAGCGTGGTCCCCCAGCGTGGTTCTCGGTACGGCAAACAGCCTCAGGTAGTACCCGAGGATGAAAGTTGGTGCAGGTTTCGGGCTGCATCGCGGGCATGAACAACAGAGGATGCAGCCTCCGCAAGAGCAGGGTCGCAAAGTTCGGAGCTATCGAGTTGGGCGGCGGCACGCGCGACCTCGTCAACGCCGAGTTCGCGTTCCTGCTCGCCGATTTCCAGGTTCTTCAGGCGAAGGCCTTCTTTGCTGCGCTTGCGGCGAATCCGACCGACGGCGTCATGCATGGCCTCGGCGGCTTCCGCGTCACTGTAGGGCGGAAGTTGCTTCGCGTCACGTACTAACTTCGTGATTCGATCGGAGGAATCGGTCAAGTGGCCCGCCCAGGTGTCCTCAGAGGAGTCTATCCGGGCAGAGAGGATGGCGCGATCTTCGGTGTCTTCGATCAGCTCGATGTCCTCAAACTGAAGCGTGTTGCGGGCTGAAGCGTGACCGAGCGCCAGTTGCACGATGAAGGTTTGCTGACGATCCCCCTGTCGCCTCGGGGTCCGCTCTGGGCCGGTGTTTGATGATCGGCTTCGTGAGGGTTGGGAGTAACGCGACAGCAGCGACTCAGGATCGACCCGCGCCCAGGCGGCGACTCGGCGCACATACTCCTCGCGCATGACCGCGTGACCGATGCTCCGAATCGTGGGCATGAGTTCGTCGAGGAAATCGGCTCGTCCACGAGGGGAATCGAGATCGTGACGGATGCGTGTGTGTTCGACGAGCCAATCGAGGAAAGTCGGCGCAGTGTCGATGAGTTCGCGCCACAGTTCGGGCTCCGAACGGATGAGGTCGTCAGGGTCGCGTCCTTCCGGTAACGGAATGATGCGAATGTCGTTTGAGAGTTGGTTCTGCAGTGAGCCGACGTGTCGGTAGTCGGTGGAGACGTGCGCCTCAGCACCGAGCGCCTCTCGCGCCGTGTCAATGCCTCGCCGCGCAGCCGCCTGACCGGCAGCGTCTGGATCCAGCGCCAGTCGAACATCAGTGGCCAGGGGCTTGATCAAGCCGATCTGGGTATCGGTCAGCGCGGTTCCCATCGAGGCGACGGTGTTGGGGCTGCCGAACTCGTGGGCGCTGATGACGTCCGTGTAACCCTCAACGATGATCACGCTGCCGGCCTCTCGGATCGCCGGACGGGCAAGATCGAATCCGTAGAGCAAATCACGCTTGCGAAAGAGGTCGGACTCGGGCGTGTTGATGTATTTGGCCGGCTCATCTATCAGGGTCCGTCCACCGAAGCCGACGGTCTCGCCGCGCGCGTTGCGGATTGGGAAGATCAGACGGTCTCGGAACCGATCGCGCGGCCCATTCTCGGTGTTCAGCACAAGGCCGGCCGCAACAGCGTCGTCGAGATGAGTTCCCCGAGCCGACAGATGATGGACCAGCGCATCGGGCTCAGACCCGGCCAAGCCGAGATTGAATTGCTGGGCCGATTCGAGTGAGATGCCACGTTCCCGCAGGTAATCCTGAGCGTCTCGGCCGGTGGCAGCGTCTTGAAGCTGGCTGCGCCAGTAGTGCAGCGCAGCGTCATTGGCTCTCAGCAGGCGCTGGCGTTGTTCATCCTGGCGGACCTGTTCGTCGGTCCGCGGTCTGAGCTGTACACCAGCGCGTTGCGCGAGACGCTGCAGGGCTTCGCGGAAGTCGATGTTGTTTCGCTTCATCTCCCAGCTGAAGATGTCGCCACCTTCGGAGCAGGCACCGAAGCAATGCCAGGACTGGCGGTCGGGATTGACGATGAACGAAGGGGTCTTCTCAGCGTGGAAGGGGCACGGCGCCTTGTACGTTGAGCCGCTCCGCTTGAGCTGGATCTCGGAGGCGATGAAGTCGACGATGTCGATCTTCGCCTTGATCTCTTCTGCTACGGACATGCGCAGAAGCCGGCCAGGCTAGTCAGGGGGAAAGGCGGGGGCATACGCCAAATTTACGTTGATGTCGAATACTTTTCAATGATCAAACAAAGGAATCGGAGAAATCCATCGCTCAGCCGCGTATCTCGAGTGTCATAGCGTTATTGCTGAGGTCGCGCTCCACAATTTCCCCTCCCGTTACGACTGTGATGGTGATCACGCCCGAATGTGGCTGCAGGCTGGTCAGGATCTCTGTGTCGCCGGGATTGAGCGGCTGCGTATCGGCAGCCCGACGAGTCACGACTTCAAGCTCTTCGTCTTCCTGGTTTGAGATCACGATGCGGAACGTGTCTGCCGGTGCATCGCCGTTGTTGATGACCGTGAGCAACACGTAGCCGTCGTTGGTCGACTGGGCATCGAGGAACGTGAGATCGGGACTGGGACCGGATGGTTCTGCCTCCGACTGTTGCTCTTCTGCTGCCTGATCCTCTTCAGCGGTTTGCTCCTGCTGCGGCTCCTCGTCCTGAGCCGCATCGGGTGGCGAGAGCGTAATGCGGAATGTGTTGTTGTCAGCGTTCGTGTCGATACCTGCTTCGAGCTCCACGATGGCCTCGACGCTCGTTCCCGACTCGAGATCCAGGTCGAGCGGGATCGTTCGCAGGTCGTCCGATTCGATACCCAGCGTGACCGCGGCTGAGGCCAACTCGGCGCCGGTGTTCGCGTCTTCGACCGTGATCACGACATCGGTTCGTTCGATGTCGACGGTACTCGCGTTGGTGATGGTGACATTGAGACGTCGCCGCTCATCCTCGGATTGCCGAGCAGTCACGATGGCGAGATCAACCTCGTCGCTAGTTGAGGATTCGCGTTCCTGATCGTCCTGCTCGGGGTCCTCGTCACCATCGACCACCGCGACGATATGAATCACGATGCGGTGGTCGTAGCGGTCGTCCTCGGGTGTGAAGACAACGAGCTGCAACTCGTATGAACCTGAGCTGGTGATCCAGCGTTCAACATCGACCACTCGCTCGCTGTAGTCACCGGGTGCGTGGCCTTCCGAGGAGTGAATCAGGATCGAGTTGCCGAGCGTGTTATCAGGCGCGATTGGCGTGATGTAGAGCAAGGCACTCTCAATGTCTCCAACGTTGCGTGCGCTCAGCTCGACATCGAAATCGAAATCAGCGTCGAGCGTGAAACGCTCGCCATCGCTCGGAGATTCGATCCGTGCTTGGCCATCCTCGCTCAATTGTTGCGCCGGATCAGGAGTTTCACTGGCCTCTTCTCCGGCTTCCGACTCAATCTCTGGATCTCGCGGTGCCACCGTTGCACCCGCTGGCACGAGGATGACCGGGATCGTCTGCGACTCCTCGCGGCCCATGATGTCAACGGCCGTGATTGTGACCTCAACCTCACCAGTTTGATTGGGTGTCCACTCAATGGCCGCCGAATATCGACCTGTGTTGTCGAGGTCGGGCGTCACCGAGACGATGTGTACGCCGTCAATGTGCATGTCGAAGCGTTCGATTGGCTGGCTGCCGGTCGCCGAGAGTTCCAGTCGAATTCCCGCGCCTGCGGGGAACTGTTGCAACGGAGAGATGCCCAGCACGGTCACCCTCAGCGCCGCCGCGACGCGTGCCTGATCGTCGGTTACTTCCACCCGGATTTGTCGCAATGATTCGACGCCGTTGGCGTCGAGGGCGATGATGCGGACGTCGGCGAAACCCAAGCGGTCGGGGGTCCAGACAAAGGATCCGATCCATGCGCCGCGGTCCTGTGAGTAGGGCGGGATCACTTCAGCGACCTGGACCTCGTCGACGATGAGCTCAAGCGTCGCGATCGGGCTGCCAGAAGAAATCGTGACCGTAATGCTCTGGGGCTGATTGATCAGCAGGAGTTCGCCCTCCTCGAGCGAAACGACCATCACCGGGGCGTCGGGTTCACCAGTATTCAGCAGGTCCAATCGGCTGATGACGATGACAACCGCAGCGACGATGACGGCGATGACAATCAGGATGGCGATTGAGCCGATTCGGCTGCCCATGCGTCTCCAGCGCCTCGCATCGTTTTAGGACGAGGACGCCCAATCCGATGGCGGAGAGATTCGCCGTCACTCTATATCCCGCCGAGACCGTGGTTGTCAGCGCTGACGTTGCGCTTCGGCGTTGGCGACCAGGTGACGCGTCTGCTCGATCACATCCGGGGTGACCGAGATCGAGGTGATCCCCCAGTCAACAAGACGTTGCGCCAGGTCAGGATGTTCCGACGGTCCCTGCCCGCAGACGGAAACAGTGATGCCGCGTTGCTTGGCGGTGGTGATCACGTGCTCGATTGCCTTGAGCACAGCAGGGTTTCGCTCGTCGAACGTGTCGGCGAAGCGCTCTGAGTCACGGTCGATGCCGAGTGTCAGTTGGGTCAAGTCGTTTGAACCGATCGACACCCCGTCGATGCCGCAGTCAATGAATTCGTCAAGGAGGAGAACATTGGATGGCACTTCGACCATCATCCAGAGCTGGAACCCACCTGGCTTGCTTGCGTTGCGCTCCAGGCCGTAGTCGTCGACCTGCCTGACGACCTGGGCCATTTCGTCAGGCGTGCGAACGAACGGAATCATCAAGTGAAGATTGGGATGATCCTCGCGCACCTGCTCCAGGGCTCGGAGTTCCAACTCGAACAGATCTGGCTCTCGGATGTACCGGGCGGCTCCGCGATAGCCGATCATCGGGTTCTCTTCATCGGGCTCGTAAATGTCGCCGCCGGTTAAGTTGGCGTACTCGTTGGTTTTGAAATCGGTCGCGCGATAGACAACCGGGCGTGGGTCGAAGGCTGAGGCGATCTTGCGCATCCCCTCGGAGAGACGGCGCACGTACTCGTCCTGGCGACCGGTATTGATGAAGTTTCGCGGATGCTCGCCGAGACGAGCAATGATGAATTCGGCACGCAACAATCCGACGCCATCGACATCTCGTTCCGCCACTCGGTCGGCGATTTCCGGCTCGGCCAGGTTGACGTAGAGCTTGGTCTCGGTCGCTATTGGCGCGTAGAGCTCATCCTCGCGGTCGTGCCACCAATTGAGCAGTGCGGTCTGCACGCCGTTGTAGATCAGACCGTTGGCACCGTCCACGGTGACCTCTCGGCCCTCGGCTAGCCCTGTCGCGCCCGAGGCACCGACCACGCAGGGGACTCCAAGTTCGCGGGAGATGATGGCGGCGTGACAGGTGCGGCCACCGCGTTCGGTGATAATCGCAGCGGCGCGCTTCATTGCCGGGACGAAGTCCGGCGTGGTCATCTCCGCCACGAGCACATCACCCTCGCCGATGCTGGCCGTCTGCCGAGCATCATGGATCACGCGAATTCGACCAGACGCAATGCCTGGCGATGCCGGCGAACCATCCAGGATCGGTTCATCATTTGGTGTCGGCGCCGGGTTATCCCCGTTTGTCTTGGTAGGTGGCGCGACGGTGGTGATTGGTCTGGTCTGGAGCAGGTAGAACTGATCGTCGGCCCAGCCCCATTCAATGTCCTGGGGTGATCCGTAGTGCGACTCAATCTGCTTTCCGATCGCACTAAGCTCGACGACTTGTGCTTCGTCGAGTTTTGGCACCGATCCATCCGCATCGGACAGATCGAGCCAGACATTCGGTCCGTGGACCGGGTCGACGACGCCGTCTGGTGAACGGACCAGCTTGCGATCCTGAGTGAATATCTGGCGCTCGAGAATCTGTTCGGCAGCCTTGTCAACTTCAAAGTGGTCTGGCGAGACCAGCCCTCCCACGACGGCTTCACCCAGGCCGAACGCCGCCTCGATCACAACACGATTGGGGTCGTTCGAGATCGGGTCAACTGTGAACATGACGCCCGAGGATTCGGACTGCACCATCCGCTGGACGGGAACGGCCAGGTCGACGTCAAGGTGGCCCCAGCCTGCCTGCTCTCGATAGAAGATGGCGCGCGCCTCGAACAACGACGCCCAGCAGCGCTGGACGGCTTCGACGACGTTGACACCTCCTTCGATGTTGAGGAAGGTGGCCTGCTGGCCCGCGAACGATGCCTCGGCCAAGTCCTCGGCCGTTGCCGAACTGCGGACCGCTACCGGCCCTTCGCCGAGCTGCGCATAGGCCGCGGTGATCTCTTGCTGCATCGTGGCCGGCATCTCGGCCTGCTCGATCGCGTTCTGCACTGAGACGGCTGTTGCATTCAACTGCTCGTCGTTATCGACGTTCAGGCCATTAAGAAGGCGTCGCAAGACGTGATCGAGGCCACTGTGATCGATGAACTCCCGATATGCGCGGGTCGTCACGACGAAACCCGGCGGCACGGGAATATTGGCTTGCGTCAGTTCGCCCAGGTTGGCGCCCTTGCCGCCCACGAGCGAGACATCGTCTCGTCCGACTTCAGCGAACCAGGCGATGTGTGACGGGTCTGAGGTCATGTAGGAAGTCCGCGAGTACTGGCTGGGACGTTCACGGCCGGCGGTCGCAGGATATCACCGCGTTGACGAATTCAGACTATCTCGCAGTATCACCATGCCCGACAAGTCGCGACTCAATCGTCATTCAACCGTCACCGTCTTTGCGAGATTTCGCGGCTGGTCGATGTCCAGTCCACGGGCGAGGGCCATGTGATAGGCCAGCAACTGGACCACAGGAGTCAGAGAAAAAGGCGTCAGCAGCGGCGGAGCAGGTGGCACGCCAATGAAGTGGTCAACGTGCTGACTGAGTTCCTCGTCTCCCTCGTCGCCGACCGCGATCACCGGCGCGCGACGTGCCCTGACCTGCTGAATCGCGGACATCATCTTGTCGAACAACGGCCCTCGCGGCGCGAGCGCAATCACTGGGAACTCTTGATCGAGCAAGGCGATCGGACCGTGCTTCATCTCGCCCGCGGCGTAGCCCTCGGCGTGAACATATGAGATTTCCTTGCATTTCAGCGCCGCTTCCATCGCGAGCGGGTATTCGATACCTCTGCCCAAGACGAGGAAATTCGACGCTGACCCGAAGAGTTGAGCGATTCGGGCGCAACGGTCAGCCAGCTGGATGCCTCGTTCAAGCAGCGACGGTGCTGTGAGAAGCTGTTCCAGACGCGTGGACAGATCGGCATCGCTCAGGCGTCCTTGAACATAGCCAATCCGGCAGGCGAGCAGGTACAGCGCGGCCAGCGAGCCGACGAATGTCTTGGTCGATGCTACGCCGACCTCCGGCCCGCAGCGCATGATGATCGAGGCATCAGCCTGTCGTGTGGCCTCTGAGCCATCGACGTTGGTGATCACAACCTGCGGCGCGCCCCAGCGATCGCGCACGTGATTCATCGCACCGAGCGTGTCGATTGTCTCTCCGGACTGCGTGACTGCGACGACCAGGGTCGACGGACCTAGCAATGGCGCGCGAAAGCGAAACTCGGACGCATTGTCGAAGTCGGCTGGAACGCCGGCGATGTGCTCCATCCACCAACGGCCAATCATCGCGGCGTGCAGTGACGTGCCCATGCCGATCACAAGGACGCGTTCGATGTTGCGCAACGTGGCTTCTGAAAGATCCAGGTCGTCAGACAGTGCACTCGGAGGATTGAGACGCGCCCGGCCGCGGATCGTGTCCGACAGAGCTCGCGGTTGTTCGTGGATTTCCTTGAGCATGAAGTGTCGATACGGACCGCGCGCAATGGCGACGGGGTCGAGGTCGACTTGCTTCGGCTCGGGGTGGAAGGGCGCCTTGCCAGTTCGTCGGATGGTGACGCTGTCTTGGTCGATGGCGGCGATATCGCCGTCTTCGAGGTGGTAGACGGTCGTTGTGTGAGGCAACAAGGCTGGTAGGTCGCTGGCGATGAATTTCTCGCCGTCGCCGTAACCGATCACGATGCCTCCGGCCGAGCCTTTGCGGGCGGCATAGATCTTGTCAGGACTGCCGCGATGGAATGCTGCGATGGCATTGGCTCCTCGCAGGCGATCGATCGCGTGCGCAAGCGCGTCTTCGAACGATTTGCCCGCCGCGAGTTCACGGGAGATGAGTTCTGGAATGACTTCGGTGTCAGTGTCCGACTGCCAAGTGCGGCCATGGGACTCGAGCGAAGTCTGAAGTTCCGCCCGTAGTTCTTGATAGTTCTCGACAATGCCGTTCTGCACCACGATCACGTCGCCGGCACCGGAGGCATGGGGATGCGCGTTGCGATCGGACGGTTGGCCGTGCGTGGCCCATCGAGTGTGGCCGATGCCGGTGGCGCCGCTGGGCATCTCAGCGATTGCAGCCTGCAAGTCTCGCAGTTTGCCCTGACGCTTCAGGACGGCCAGTGCACCGTCACGGTCGAGGACGGCAATGCCGGAGGAATCGTAGCCACGGTACTCGAGTCTTTGGAGTCCTTCGAGCAGAATGGGGCCTGCCGCCTGGTGGCCGACGTAACCGACGATGCCGCACATGGGCTGCCTTGCGTCTACCCCGCCACAGGCGTCGTCCAGCTGCGACCATTGGATCGCTGATTCGGCCCAGGCTGCCTGCGGCTCGGGTCGAGGTGGTCGACGTTGTCTGACATTGACTCTAGGAGCTCAGAGAGCGTGTAGACGAATGAAATCGGCCGATTCAAGTGAGACTGCAATTCATCGGGTGTCAGATCGTCGAGGAACTTGGCTCCGAAGTAGTCAAGCGAGGCCCGAGGCAGGAAGATGCGATCGGGTAGAACTTGATCGGACAGCGCCGCTTGGAAATCTGATCCGGGAATCAGTCCGCTGACATTGACCCGATCGCCGAACAGGCTGTTGGTCACGGGGACGACAGAGAATTCGATGTCAGTTAGCTCTGAGGCCTGATCGCAGAGTGTTCGGAGCGTCGGCGCAATCAGTGTGCCACAGGCGATTAGCGCCGAAACCTTGGGAACTTCCAGGCGTCCCTCTTTGATCTTGCGGCGGGTCTTGCGCCAATCGTCAACCAGCGTGCGGGTCATGCCGATGCCGTTTTCCCATTGGGGAAAGCGTCGTAGCGCCGTGCAGATGGTATCTGAGCGTTGGCGGTGAGGTAGAACTCGTCGCTTGGGAACACTACTGATTGTCCGCGCTCCGCTCGTGTCAGTCGTTGCCAGCGGAGGAGTTGCTTGACTACTCGTTTAGCTTCTGACGGAGTGTGGGCCCGCATTCCGGCATTGTCGATCCTCTCTTCGCCTTCCAGCGAAGAACCGACCGGCACGACACCAATCGATGTCACGTTCTCTTGCCCCAGCAAATCGCTGACTGTCTGCTCCAAGGCATCTCCGTCGTTGACGCCGGGACAGAGCACGACCTGCGTATGCGCCTCGATCCGCATCTCGGCGAGTCTCCGCAACTGCTCCATCACGTCCGGTGCATTCCGATTGCCGAGCAGCTGTCGCCGCAGCTCGAGGTCTGTGGCGTGAACGCTGACGTGGAGTGGGCTGAGGCGTTGCTCTTCAAGCCGCAGCCAATCGTCGTCGGTCAGGTTGGTCATGGTGACGAAGTTGCCGTGCAGGAAGGACAATCGGTAATCGTCATCCTTGATGTACAGCGGCCGGCGCAGGCCTTTCGGCAGGCCCTTGAGGAAACAGAAAAAACACTTGTTGTTGCAGATTCGCGTCCCGTCAAACGCTTCGTCTTCAAATTCAATGCCCAACGGTTCGTCGATCGGTTTCTCAAACTCGACCAGACCTAGTTCGCCCTCATGGACGACTTCCAGTTCGACAATGTCGTCGGTCGTCTGGAATCGATAATCGACCGGATCGCGAACTGGTTGGCCGTTGACGGCAAGCACCTGATCGCCTGGCTGCAGACCCGCCTCTGCGGCGAGCGAGTCGGGATCAACGGCGCTGATGGCCCCGGCGGGAACTGACGATCGTCGGGGATGGGTCATGCAGTTTTACGTGCCAACTCTCGAATGTCGTGTTCAGGCGGACGAAGAGAGCGCCCGGTCGAATTCCTCGATGCGTTCAACGACGGCGTCAATCGAGAAGTCAGGTGTGGAAGCGCCTGCGGTGACCCCGATGTCATCATGTCCGTCGAACCACTCTTGCTCAAGTTCGTCAGCGGTTTCTACGTGGTACGTCACGATGCCGTTGGCGCGTGAGAGCTCGGCCAGGTGGCGTGTATTCGCAGAGTTGTGGCCGCCAACGACGATCATCAGGTCGACGTCCTCGGTCAGGTCACGGGTGGCGGCCTGCTGAGAAGTCGTGGCGTTGCAGAGCACGTTGACCACACGGATCTCAGTGATCTGGTCGATCCGCGCGCGCATCAGGTTGGCGACAAACACTGCGAAACGCTCAGGCGTGTGCGTGGTCTGAGAGATGACGCCGATCTTGGCTGGCAAGTAGTCAGGAAGCTCGTCGAGTGACTCATCCTTGATTACGATGCCGCGTCCTCGGCACCATCCGAGCACGCCCTTGACCTCAGGATGGGTCGGATCGCCGAAGATAATCACGGTGAAGCCGCGTTCGGCAAGGTTGCGAGCGGCTCGTTGCGAGCGCGAGACGAACTGGCAGGTGGTGTCAATCACCTTGAGTCCACGGGCCTCAATGTCGCGAACGACCGTTTCGCCGACTCCGTGGGCGGTAATCGCAACTGTATCGGTCTCGACGTCGATCGCCGAGCGGTCTTCCTTGACCTTGATCCCAGTGCCCTCGAGTTCAGCCACGACCTGCGGGTTGTGGACGACCTGACCGAGGGTGGTCACCCTGGTTCCGTTTGCGGCGGCTTCCTTCATCATGTCAACGGCCCGACGGACACCGAAGCAGAAGCCCATGTCGCTGGCGCGGTGAATTTTCATGCTGCTGCTCCAGGTCTGTCGGTCCCTGACCGGCTGTGGTCGGCTTGGTCGGTGTCGCCGTCGACCAAGTGTCCATATACGCCACGATAGGCGGGGGGTAGCTGTTCGGCAATGGCACGCATGATCGTGATGTGTGCGGCGTCGATGTCGTCGCGAGTGACTCGTCTGCCCTTGGGCTTGACGACGAATGGATGTGAGGCGGTCATGCGGACCTGGGTGCGAGCGAATAGAGCTCGCCACCCTGCGCGCATTCGCTCAGATCCTGTGATTCCAACGGCGACCACCGGGGTCTGTGTACGCAGGGCCAACAATGCGGTGCCCGAGTGCGCCTCGATCAACGAGGCCGTATCTGAACGATGTCCTTCGGGAAACATCCCGACCACTTCGCCTTCTGCCAGTAGTCTTTCCGCTTCGCGGATTGCCAGGCGGTCTCCGGCGCCTCGCCGGACCGGAAATGCGCCAGACAACGCAAACAGGTAGCCAATCACCGGCTCCTTCTGGAAGAGTTCCACCTTGGCCATGTAGCGCGGCGAGCGCGGGTAGATTGCCGATGCCACCATCGCGGGATCGGCGGATGAGACGTGGTTGGACGCAATAATCACGCCGGTTCGGGGGATCCGATCGAAATGACGCCACTCACAGCGAACAATTCGCATGAAGGCGAATCTGGCGAAAAAGCCTGCCACCAAGAACCAAACGCGTGAGGCATTCGGCATGCCGGTCATGCCGATGTCTGCGAGCGCACGGTACTCGCCGAAGATCAGTCGAGTGAGCTGTCTCGTCGTCCAGCGGTATGCGCGTCGTCTCATTGGTCAACTCTGTGGACCAGCTGATGCTCCAGCTTGAGCCAGGTCGGGAATCCGTTTGCGGATGATAGCTTCTGCGGCGTCCACGGCTTGTTCAAGCGAAAGCTCCGAAGTGTCGAGGTGGATCGCATCCGAAGCGGCAGTTAGCGGAGAAGTGGAACGTCCTCGGTCGCGCCGGTCCCGTCGTTGTGTCGCCCTGAGCACCGAGGCCTCGTCATCTCCGCCGTTCTGTTCGGCCGCCCGACGCCGTGCGCGCACCTCTTCGCTGGCGTCGAGATAGATCTTGACCGGCGCATTGGGCAACACGACGGTGCCGATGTCCCTGCCGACGACGATCATGCAGCCCTGTGCGGCCTGGGTCTGTTGAATCTCCACCATCAGCACTCGTACACCAGCGATCGCGGCGACAGTCGGTACGCCCGATTCGACCTCCGGCTGGCGCAGATGGGGCGTCGCGTTGTCGCCATCGACGTAGACGTCGAGCTCAACGGATTCGTCGACCAGGTGAGGCGTCAATTGAAAATCAGATTCGCGAATCAGATCAGCGACGCTTTCATGATCGTCGAGATACACACTTCTGCGCTGAGCTTGCCAGGTGGCCGCGCGATACATAATGCCGGTGTCAAACAGTCGCCAACCCAGGCGCTGCGCCAGTGCTCGACCGACCGCAGTCTTGCCCGAAGCAACGGGCCCGTCGATCGCCACAACCAGGTGTTCGCAATCCGAAATCGAGGAAGTCGTCACAGACCAATGGTAGTCGCGGCATCCCTAGCGCTCAGCATCGGCGGTGTCATCGATGAGCCCTGCCGCGCGGCGCAGCAGCCTGACTTCTCGTCGGCTGAGTGGTCGTATCGAGCCCTCCGGCATGTCTCGTAGCAACAAGGGACCGAAGCGAACGCGCCGCAAGGTCACGACCGAATGGCCGATGGCGTCGCACAATCGCCGGACCTCTCGTTTGCGCCCGGTGTGCAAGGTCAGCGTTAGCCATGACGTGAGTCGTCGATCGGCCAGCCTGCGTCCTGGTCTCCGAGAGCGATTTGGCTTCGCACGGAGTGTGTCGCCGTCGTCCTCGATGCCTGCGTGCATGCGATCGAGCGTCTCGTCGGTCGGGTGTCCTATCACCTCGGCCAGGTAGACGCGCTGGACTTCGCGAGACGGATGCAGCAACCCGGTGACGAGCGGTCCGTCGTTGGTCAGCAGGATTAACCCCTCGCTATCCAGGTCGAGTCTTCCGACGGGGACGCAGCGCGGCGCATTGGCGGGGAGCAGATCGACCACCGTTTTACGGCCCCGGTCGTCACGGGCGGAAGACAGGATGCCGCGTGGCTTGTTCAGCGCGTAGTAGCGCAGCGGCTCGCTCTGAGGCAACGGTCGACCGTCGAGCGTGATTTCCTGAGTCTCTGGATCGACTCGCAGCGAGAGGTCCGTCGTGACCTGCCCGTCAACTGCGACGCGGCGTTGTCGGACAATCTCCTCGGCTCCCCGTCGTGAGGCGACCCCGCTGCGGGCAAGCGCAACGGAGATACGGATTCGGTTGGAATCGATCATCGCCCAGGCTGCTCATCGCTGCGCTCGAGCTCCTCTGCCGATGAATGATCACCGGCAGGGCCCGAGTAGGTCGTCGGTTCAGCGACCGGATCCGGGGTTGGTTCGTCGGGTCGCCATCGCCTGATGATGAGCGTGAGAATCACACCGATGAGCGCGAAGCTCACGATCATCCAAGCGTCCGAGCCGTCATCCGGAGAGGCATCTACTATCGGTAGTCGTCCTTCGTCAGAGATGGGAGGCTTGATGGATGCCGAGCGGAAAGAGTCATCCAACAGCGGCGTGACCCCTTCATCTCCTGGTGTCGGTGTCGCGGTGACCAGCCAGCGTTGCGGCTCGAGGGCGAGTGATAACCCTCGATCTGGTGAGGGAAGCGTGTCGTCGCCATAGCGGACGTAGTCAACGACCAACCCGTCGGCGTCGTAGAGATAGATCGTGTCGCCGTCGTTGTTGAGTCCGTTGCCGATTCGCTTCACGAGGAGCATCGGCTTGTCGAGCTCCAGTTCCTGGACTGTGATGACTAGACGCGATCGAGCAGGCAGTACACCGGATAGCTCGGTCCGCCCCTCGGCGTCGCCGATTTCCCATCCAGAGAGGTCGAGCGCTCGGTCGCTGGGATTGTGTATTTCCACCCACTCCGGTTGGCCAGGTAGTGGAGCCGGAAGTATCTCTGTGATTCGCAGCGAGGTACTGATGCTCTCACTCGCTGCCGGTGCTTCGAGCTGTTCCACCTCGCGCTCGGGCGCTCCGACCTCGGGAGGCTCTGACACCGTGCCTTGAGGGTTGGCAGCATCTGCTGAAGATGCTTGTATGGGCGCCAGGTTCAACCGTCCTGGCGACGGCGCGCCGACTGTGGGTGCGGTGTTGGAAGATCGGCGGTGGATCGACTCGTCGGACTTTGGCGACCTGACCGAGGTGAACTCACGATCCGTGCCCCAACTGATCGCACTGGCGACCTCACCTTCAGGGTCGATCAAGCGGAGTTGATCGCCGGCGTTGGCGAGCCCGTTGCCGATCCGGCCATCTGTAATCGCGACCACGACCTCTGGTTCCGCCTCTCCTGATGCTCCAATCACGACGGATGCACCCGGCGGAATGATCACACCGTCGAGCGGATCGGACGAGGTGTTGTCTGCAATCGACCAGCCGTCGAGCTTGTGCTCCTGACCGGTCGAGTTCGTCAGCTCGAACCACTCGAATTTGTGATCATCCCGCCCTTGTCCAGCCGTCGGATAGACCTCGCTGATCCAGACTGCCGGCTCTTCGGACTGTTGACTCACAGAGGCGGGTTGGCGTTCTCGGACCGTGAGTGAGGCGGCGTTGGCGTATTGTGGAGCTGTTTCGGACAATCTGCCTGGGATTGTGACAAGTCGGCCATCGTCGAAGGTCTCGAACCACGGGATTCGCGGATGGATTCGTGCCCAGGGGCTGAACCGCAGTTCTTCACGTTGCGATGGAGACGGCAAGCGGTGGAACGTTTCGTCGGTTCCCCAACTTGCGGTGGCGAGCCAGTTGCCCTTCGGATCTCTGAGGACGAGATGTCCACCTTCCGCGCTGAGGCCGCTGCCCAGACGCCCGTTCTTTGCGGTAACCGTGTACGACTCACCCGGATTGATGCGCACGGAACGCAGCTTGACAAGCGAATCACCGACTGTGAGGGACCAGTTCACGGTCAACAACGGCTCATTGGATATGTTCTTTAGCGTGACCGATTCCGGCTCGCCGTCAGCCGGGTCGATGCTGGCTTTGATGATGCGTATGGAAGTGTCGGGGCGAGGGTGTCGATGGCGCTCTGGTGCGGCGCTGATTGCTTCGCCGACCGTCCATGGGGTTACGTCGTCGGTCAGTGATTGCCCGCCGGACGATGTTCTGATGATCGATTGTCGGGGATTCGGTGGATCGCTTGCGCGGGGCCAACGAACGTCTCCCCAGCTGACGGCGTCGTAGCGCACGCCTTGCGGATTGATGAGGGCGACTCGGTCGCCGGCGTTTCGCAGGCCGGATCCGATTGTGCGTGATTCCAGAATGATCAGGGACTCGCCGGCTGGCACGACGATGTCGCTCGAGCTGCCGACTACCAGGACGGTGCCGCCGGGCTCGAGGGTGAAATCTGGGAGGCTGGCGATGGCCTGAGCATCTTCGAGCGTCCAATCCTTGAGATTGATCGGGTCTCCCCCGAGATTGTGGATCTCCACCCATTCGTGCGACTCGGCTGAGGAGCCGTCCGCGGTGGTGTTTGGATGGACCTCGCTGATGACGAGGCGTGGATTGTGTGTTGCTTGGACCGAACTTGAAACGGTAGGGAATAGGAACATCAAAGTGGCGAGGGTAAGTGCGAGTAACGGTTTAGGAAACGACCGTAACTCGACGGCGAACAGTGGTTTGTTCCTCGACCAGAATGGTCTGCTGGTGCTGCGGCGCCGGTGCGATGACTTGGCGCACCTGTTTGATCATCGCTGGTGCAGCATAGCGAGCGGCGACCTCGGCCACGGCGGCGGCGGCGAGCAACTGCGCTGCGCTGCGGAGGGCCGGTAGAAACGGAGCCAAGTCCTGGCGGATGGCAGGTAGCAGCTCGTGTTCCCGGGGCTCGATGATTGTTGGAGTGAGCACCGGGGGGTCGGATTCGGTCATATCGCGATCATATAGTTATCGGCCTAAGCGCGTATACAGTTCATTCACAGCGTCCACACTCGACATAACGAGTAAGCCTCAAGAAGTCATGCGCTGCATTTCTGCTTCGACTTCAGCGGTGATGTCCAAGCCTATTCGCTGGCCGGTGTGCGCCAACGCAGATGTGGAAGAGGTGGACATTTGTGCAGCGATGGCTTGCAGTGACTGGAGGATGAAGATTGGCTCGCGGCTCGCTCCGGCCTCGCGGATGGCCTGGAACAGTGGCGTTTCCGACTCGGTGTCTTCGCCGTGCTGTTGCCAAAGCTCGTCAAACATTGGGCCGCGGATTGGGTACTGGGACCAGGTGACGGTTGGGCCACGGTCGAGTTCCGTCGTGACGCGTTGCAGCACCATTCCCGATCTGTGCGCCTGCTCGGTGATCAGTTGATGAATGACCTGTTGCCAGGTGCCAATTGGTCCGTCGGGCAATGCTGGATGGAGATTGAGACAAGGCAGTTGTTCGCAGATCACATCCGTGATGACCAGCATGTAGCCGGCGAGCATTCCGAGGTCGGGCTGGTACTCGAGGATCTGGTCGTGCAGGTGTCGGTCGTAGTCTCGGCGCCAATCTGCGAGTTCCTGGCCGGGGACTGAGATTTCGCCGCCGACTCTTCGGCGCCATTCCAGGGAGCTGCTGGCGATCAACGGGATGCCCGACTGCTCGACATCGTCGAGGAACAGGTCGGTGTTCGGCGACTGGCCTCTCACGCGATTGCAGACGACACAGACGATTTCAGCGTCGAGTCGTCCCTCGCGGATTGCATCGTTGGCTGCGTTCAGTAGCAACCGTGAACTCGTGCCTCTGGCCGTCGCGAACCAGGCGATGCGGAGGGTCATTGGCGTTTTCTCGGGTTCTGCGAGGAAATTTCGGCTGAAACGCGAGATTTTGCTGCTCTGGACTGGGAATTGGGGCGCTGGGAGTCCAGATTTGTCCAGATTTGTCCAGATTTGTCCAGATCAGTCCGGACTCTTTGGGTGTTTGTCGGTTTCATTCCAGGTAAATCTTGGTCTGTCTGGATTGCTGGGTCGCTCACTTTGAGGTCCGTGACGCGGTTGTAGGACTTCTTGCACTGGCCATTGTATACGTACTGACGTTCTGGTTGAAGCCGTTGGCGGCGAGTGTTGCGCGGATGGCAGCGTCTGGCCATACGGGTCCGCGCTCGGAATCGGTGACGGGGATGGTGGGTCAGGAGTCGTTGCGGAGGGTGTCGATGCGGAGTTCGGCTTCGGCGAGGAGGTTCTGCGCCTGTTGGCTGAGGGCGACTCCTCGCTCGTAGGCGTCGAGCGCCTGGTCGAGGGGGAGTCCGCCGTCCTCCAACTCGGTCAGGACGGTTTCGAGCGCCTCGACGATCTCCTCATAAGAGCGTTCGGCGTCATCGGGCACTTGAAGACTCCTCATCGGATGTGGTTCGTGCGTGGACTTTGCCATCGGCGAATTGGATGGCGATGTCTTGCTCGTCGTTCAAAGCGGCTGCTTTGGTCAGGACTGTTCCGCTGAGGTCGGAAACGATGGCGTAGCCACGTTGGAGGGTGCCGAGCGGATTGAGCGTGCTCAGGCGCGATGACTTGGCGCTCTGCCTGGCCTCTAGCAAAGCGATTTGACGATCGATTGCCTGATCGAGGTCCTGTCGGCGACGGTTGATTTCGACGCGCAAGGTCGGCGGGTGCGGCGCGGCGCGTTCGAGGCGCTCCCGAGATGACCATGCGTTCTGCGAGAGAGCCACCATCTGGCTGTCGACGATCTGATCGGCAGCCTGGCGAAGTCCAGCCACGAGCACGGCTTCCTCGGCTCGATCGCGAACGGCAATCTCGGCGGCGGCCGATGGCGTCGGTGCGCTATGGTCGGCGACCTTGTCGGCGATGCTGTGGTCAGTTTCATGTCCCACTGCGGAGATGACAGGAATGCCGCTGTCGAAGATCGCCTGGGCGACCGGCTCCTCGTTATAGGCCCAGAGATCCTCGGGGGAACCGCCGCCTCTGGCGACGATGATCAGATCCGGCTTATCGACCGTGAGCAGGTTCAGCCGCTGGATGCCTTCAGCAATGGACTCGGCTGCTCCAGCTCCCTGGGTGAGACAAGGTGCGAGGAGTAGCGAGGTCAGCGGCCAGCGACGTGCCAATACTTGTTGTATGTCTTGCCAGACGGCTCCACTGGGCGAAGTGACCACACCGATCCGTGTCGGATAGCGCGGCAGCGGGAGTTTCCCTTCAGAGTTGAACCATCCACGGCTGTCGAGTTCGCGGTGCAGTCTGTCAAATTCAGCCTGCAGGACGCCTTCGCCGATCGGTCGGAGGTCGTCGACGATGATCTGGAGGGAGCCTCGGGCGAGATAGAGGTCGGCGCTGCCGTGGACGAGGACCTGGTCGCCCTGTTGCACGGCCATGCCACGATTTTCTCTTCGGAAGAAGGCGCATGCGAGTGCGGCGTCGGTCTTGGCATCTGCGAGATCGAAGTAGTAGTGACCGGCGCCGGAGCGGTTGAAGCTCCGGATTTCGCCTTCGATCCAGACATCGTTGAGCTGTGGGTCGGCCTTGAGTTGGGTTCGGATGTGTCGGGCGACTTCGCCGACGGCACGGGACTGCGGTGTTGGAGTTGAAGCGGCGGCGACTGGCGTGGGCTCATCCCAGTCGATCTTGCGCTGTTGCGCTCGACGGACGTTGAAGCCGGATGGTGGTCGCTTGGGCATTGGTCGATCTGCCCTCACCCTAACCCTCTTCTAGAGGAAGGGGGGATTAGGCCCTCACCCTAGCCCTCTCCCTCGGGGAGAGGGGATCAGATGGGGAGGATTAGGCGCGTTCCAGGTATTGGCCGCTGCGGGTGTCGACTTTGACGGTGTCGCCTGGGCTGATGAAGAGGGGGACGTTGATTGTTAGTCCTGTCTCCAGGGTGGCCTGTTTGGTTGCGCCTGTGGCGGTGTCGCCTTTGACGCCCGGATCGGACTCGGAGACGACCAGCGGCACTGCGGCGGGCAGCTCGACGGCGACTGGATTCTCGCCGACGATCAGGACTTCTGCTTCTGCGTTCTCGGCGAGGTAGTTGACGGCTTCACCGACCACGTCGAGTGACAGTGGCTCTTGTTCGAATGTGCTGGTGTTCATGAAGTAGAGCAGGTCGCCGTCGCGGTAGAGGTATTGCATCGTGTGGTGCTCGGTGCGGATGCGACGAAACTTGGTGCCAGCCTGGAAGGTCCGCTCGATCGTGTGGCCACCGCGGATGTCGCGCAGCTTGAGTCGGGCCTGGGCTGATCCGCGACCGACTTTGATGTGTTCCCAGTCGACGATCTGGTATTCGTTGCCGTCGAGTTCGATCACGAATCCTCGCTTGAGGTCGCCGGTGGAGATCATCTTCAGCCTGTCAGTTGTGTTCGGTTCTGTTCGGATTTGTTTGGTTGTCGTGGAGAGTGACGGGTGTTGTGTCGCAGGTTAGACGGGCTAGATGGGCATTCGCAGCTTGGGCGTGCCGGTGAAGGAGTGGAAACCGTCTTCGTCGAGCAGGCCCATGTCCTCGATCCGCACGCCGCCCCACTCGGGCAGGTAGATGCCGGGCTCGATTGTGATCACCATGCCGGCCTCGAGCGTGTCTTTGGAGGTCACTCCGAGGTACGGCTTCTCGTGGATCTGCAGGCCGACCCCGTGTCCGAGTCCGTGGCCGAACTGGTCGCCGTAGCCGGCGTCGGTGATGACCTGACGTGCCAGTTGGTCTGCGTCCTTTCCCGACATGCCAGGTTCAACCATCTGGGCGGCGGTTTCGTGTGCGGCGAGGACGATGTCGTAGATGCGTGGGAACGTTTCGTCCTGATCGCCGAGGACGATGGTTCGGGTCATGTCGGCGCAGTATCCGTCGAAGCGGGCGCCCATGTCGATCACGATCGGTTGTCCCTCGCAGATGACTTCGTCTCGGGGACGTGCGTGAGGTCGTGCGCCCCAGGGTCCGGCTGCGACGATGGACTCGAAGGCCATCGCATCTGCGCCGTTCGAGCGGGCGTATTGCTCGATTTCCCAGGAGACTCGCTGTTCGGTCCAACCGGGCTGCATCGTCTGCTGGGCGTGGGCGAAGGCGTCGTCGGTGAGTTTGACGGCCTGTCGGAGCAGGGAGAGTTCGGCTTCGTCTTTCAGGGCTCGGACCTGCTCGATGATCTGGTCGGCTTGCACGAGCGCGGGTCGCTGGCTGGCCGGTAGCTTCGTGTTCACGTCGCGGAGCTGTTTGTGTGATGCGACGGTGACGTCGTTTGATTCGAAGCCGAGTCGTCCGCGGCCAAGTTGTTTGACCAGGTTGCCCCACCAGTTCTCGATTCCGCCTTTCATGTTGACGATTTCGTATTCGGGAGATTCCTGGGCGGCCTGATCGAGATAGCGGAAGTCGGTGGCGAGCTTTGGTGGCGTGGAATCGTCGGCGGAGATCAGCAACCAGCCATTGGAGCCGGTGAACCCTGATGCGTAGCGCCGATTGTGCGGATTGGTGACGAGCAGCGCGTCGACGTTGGCCTGTTCCAGGCGTTCGCGGATTCGGTCGATTCGGGAGGGGAATGTGGTCATGATTGGGAAGGGGAGTCGCCAGGTCCTGAGCTGTCGCGACCGTGTCGCTCCTGCAGCATGGGCACCAGCGCGTCGAGCGCGGCGAGATAGCCGCGCCAGCCGAGTCCGGCGACGACGCCGTCCATGATGGGGGCCGTTACCAGATGGTGGCGAAACTCCTCGCGGGCGTGGACGTTGGAGAGATGGACTTCCATCTTGCCGCCCGGGAAGGCTTCGAGGGCGTCTCGCAGCGAGTAGCCGTAGTGGGAGAGTGCGCCGGGATTGATAATCAATCCTTCGGCCGACCGTTCTTCCTGAATGAAGTCAATGATCGCGCCCTCGTGGTTGGACTGGTACGGACGAATCGTGACGCCCCACTCCTTGGCCCGTTTGCCGACCAGGTCCTCAATGTCGGCCAGCGTTTGTGTGCCGTAAATCTCGGGTTGGCGCTGGCCCAGGATGTTGAGATTAGGGCCCGAAATGAGCAGAACTTTCATTGCTCGTCGTCTACGTCCTGGTTGCGTCGGTCGCGGAGGAGGTCAGCGATCCCGTCAAGTGCGTGTTCGACGGTCTCGCGTCGCGCGGCGTCGGTGACATGGGTATAGATCTGGGTCGTGGACACGGAAGCGTGGCCGAGCAACTCCTGAACCACCCGGACATCGGCGCCTCCGTCGAGCATATGAGTGGCGAATGAGTGTCGCAACAGATGGGGATGCACATCCTCAGGTAGTCCCGCGCGCTGCGCGAAGCGTCGAACGCTCAACTGGACGGCGCGAGCAGAGAGCGGGCCGCCAAATCGATTGAGCCAGAGCCAGGATTCGGATTTGTCGGTCAGCAACGTGGGACGTCCATCTCGCAGGTATCGCTGCAGCCAGTTTCGTGCGGATTTGCCTAACAACGCGACCCGTTCTTTTTCGCCCTTGCCTAAGACTCTGAAGGCGTTGTGGTCGGCGTCGTAATCGGTGGTTCGCATGCCTACGAGTTCTGAGATTCGCAGCCCTGCGCCGTACAGGACTTCCAACATTGCGCGGTCGCGCAGACCCGACGGAGTCGACGTATCGGGCGCGGCTAGCAGCGCTGTGATGTCATCCTGGCTCAAGATGGTGGGCAAGTAGGACGTGGCCTTGGGGGTTGCCGCCAGGACCAGTGGATCACGCTCGAGTCCGTTGGTCCGCGAGAGGTGTCGTGTGAACGAGCGGATGGTTGAGGCGCGGCGGCGAACGGATGCCTCGGCGACGCCGTCATCTTGCAGGCTCGCCAGATACTGGCGGTAATCGGGGCGGCTGATCTCTGTCAGTGGACGATTGGACAGCTCGAGCCAGCTAAGGAAGTGGGAGATGTCGGAGCGATAGTTGCGGATCGTGTGTGCGGACAACCCGCGGCCACTCTGGAGCAGCGAGAGGTAGGCGTCGAGCGCGTCTTGATGTTGCTGAGTGAGCGATGTGGTCGGCACCAACTCACTCTAGGACGGGAAGCGGAAGCTAGCGTCGCCTGGTGGAACGACGACCTCCCCTGCGACCGCCTCCTCGACGTTGCGCCTTGGGTTCTGCCAGTAGCGCCAACGCACGCTCTAGTTCGATCGTCTCCAGGTCATCCTCGTCTTTGAGGTTTCGACGCTCGTCACCGCTTTGTACGTAGGGCCCCCAACGGCCGGGACGCACGGAGACCTCCTCGCCGGTGTCTGGGTGTTCGCCCAGCGCTTTGGGCCAACGTAGCCATTCGATCGCGTGCTCCAGGTTGACGTCGGGGAGTTCCATGTCCTTGGGAACGGAAGCGCGGCGCGGTTTGGGCTGACCGCGCCTTGGTCGACCGACCGACTCTCCGACCTGGACGAACGGACCGAATCGGCCATTCAACAGCCAAACGTCGTCGTCGTAGTCCGGGTGGCGACCGAGCTTGCGTGGCAATTGCAAGGTCGTTTCGATCAGTTCGTCAGCTTGCGCCAGGGTCAGGTCGGCTGGTGCGAGGTCGGGCGGCAACGGAGCCGTGCGCATGTTGTCGCCGACGCCGCGGCGGAGGAAGGAAGATCCGCCGCGTATGCGGACCTGGATGTCCTCCGGACCGACGTGGTCGTCGCCGTCGAGATCAAGGCTCAGACCCTCATCGCTGAGATTGAGCGCCCAGAATGGGATCGTGTCGATCTTCTCGGCCACGCGGCTCTTGAGGCCGTTTTCCTCGCCGTCGTCGCCGAAATAGAAGTCGTGCAGTTGCGACTCTCCCCGAGCCTCGCCTCTGGCGATTTGGTCAAGGGTGTCTTCCATGTCGGCGGTGAACTCGGCGTTGACGAGGTCGGCGAAGTGTTGCGTCAGCAGATCGGTCACGCCGAAGCCGAGGAATGTCGGAATCAGGGTCCGACCACTGCGACTTACGTAGTTGCGGTCGGTGAGTGTCTTGATGATCGCTGCGTAGGTGCTGGGGCGCCCGAGCCCATCATCTTCGAGTTTCTTGACCAGGCTCGCTTCGGTGTATCGAGGTGGTGGCTGTGACTCGCTGCGCCGCGGCTCGAACTTGCTCAGCTGGGCCGACTCTCCTTCGCGGACGTCGGGGAGCAGCTGCTGACCTTCGCCTCGCGGAGGCAGGACTTCGTACCAGCCGGGGAAGAGGACCACTTGTCCGTTGGCGATCATCACGGCTGGGGTGTCATCGGGTCGGTCGGACAGATTGGCTTGCAGTTCGACGCGAGTCCGCTCCACTTGTGCATCGGCCATCTGGCAGGCGACGGCGCGCCGCCAGATCAAGTCGTAGAGGGCAAAGTCGTCGCCATCGAGGACGCCTCGCAACGACTGCGGAGTGCGGCCGATGTCGGTCGGTCGAATGGCTTCGTGGGCTTCCTGCGCATTGCGTGAACGCGTCTTGTAGGTGCGGAACTGGTGGTAGTCATCGCCGTACGTCGACTTGATGTAGCTGGATGCCTGAGCCAACGCCTGATCGGAGAGCGTGACCGAGTCGGTTCGCATGTAGGTGATGAGGCCCACGCGCTCGGCGCCAAGGTCGACGCCCTGGTAGAGACGCTGGGCTGCTGCCATCGCGCGAGCGGAGCCCATGCCGAGGCGGTTCGAGGCCGCCTGTTGCATTGTCGACGTCGTGAACGGCGGGGCCGGTCGCATTCGAGCCTGAGTTTTGGCGATCGTCGAGACGACCCATTCTGCGGTTTCCAACGCAGGCCGAACGTCTTCGAGAGTCTCTTCGGTTTCCCAGCGCTTGTCGGTTGCGGTGAGCTGACCGGTTGCCGGATCGAAGTCGGAAGTCTGATTGGCCAGTTCGAGACCACCGAGCGAGAGCAGACGGGCGTTGAGCTGGCTGTCGCCGATCTCGAAGTCGGCGTTGGCACCCCAGTACTCGGCGGTGACGAAGGCCATGCGCTCTCGCTCACGGTCGACGAGGAATCGCAGCGCGACGCTCTGGACGCGTCCTGCGGAGGTTCCCTGTCCCAGCTTGCGCCAGAGCACCGGACTCAGTGAGTAGCCATACAGCCGATCGAGAATGCGTCGTGATTCTTGGGCTTCGACCAGGTTGTTGTCGATGTCTCGGGGCGATTCCAGGGCCTGTTCGATTGCTGTTGGCGTGATCTCGTGAAAGACGATGCGCTCGTAGGGAACCTTCGGCTTGAGCACTTCGACGAGATGCCAGCCGATCGACTCGCCCTCGCGGTCTTCATCCGTGGCGAGGAGCACGCGGTCGGCTTGACGTAGTTCCTTGCGCAGCCTGGTGACGTGCTTCTTGGACTCGCTGGGGACGATGTAATAGGGCTGGAAGCCGTGGTCGACGTCAACCGCGAAGTCGGCCCAGGGCTGACCTTTGATCTTGGCCGGCCGCTCCGCCGCGCGGCGGGGCAGATCGCGGACGTGACCGAAGCAGGCGCTGACGACGTAATCGTCGTCGAGGAACCTGGATATCGTGTCGGCCTTGGCGCCGGATTCGACGATGACCAGGGTCTTGCCGTTGCTTGAGCCGGCGTCTTTAGCGTCGGGCATACGTCATTGGTCCTACTTGATGAATGAAGCCTTTGAGTTCTAGGGTCGCCATCGCAGCGGCCGTCTCGTGGACGGGTTGCTGGATCAATCGCGAGAGTTCGTCCACATGGATCGGTTCGCTACCGAGCCGTTCGAGCAGCAACGCTTCCATCGGATCCTCCGGCAACTGCTCGACTAGTTCTGCCTGGCGCTCAATCGGTCCGAGGTTGAGTTCGTCGAGCACATCCTGAGCACAAGTGACGAGCTTACCTAAGCCCCGCTTGATGACGTTATTCGCTCCGGTTGATTGTTCTGAGGTAATCGGTCCAGGTACGGCGAAGACTTCTCGTCCCTGGTCGAGTGCTGAAGTCACCGTATGCCAAGTCCCTGATTTTTCTCCGGCTTCGGTGACAAGTGTGCCCAGGGTGACACCGGCAATGATGCGGTTGCGACGCGGGAAGTATCTGGCATCGGGTCTTTGGCCCAGCGGATACTCGCTCAGCATCGCGCCGCCGCTGTCGAGAATCCGGGCTGCCAAGCGCTTGTGCTCCGGTGGATACATTCGGTCCAGACCGCTGGCCACGACGGCGATGGTTCGGCCATTCCGGTCCAGGGTGGTCTCGTGGGCGATGCCGTCGACGCCGCGCGCCAGTCCGGAGATGATGGTCAATCCGGCGGCTGCGAGCTCGGAGGTCAGGGTCCGCGTCACCTGTACGCCATACGGCGTCGGGCGTCGGGTGCCGACGATGGCCAGAGACCATTCGTCGCGATCGAGCAGTTCGCCTCGGACGTACAACAGGGGTGGTGGATCGGCTATCTCGCGCAGGCGTCTCGGGTAACCGTCGTCGTCGGGCGACAACGCGGTCACGCCGGCGTCGAGCATGCGACCGTATGCCTCTGCTGGATCGAGCGTCGCTCGTGTGGTCTCAAGTTCTTCGATGGTGCGTTTGTCGAGCCCTGCTTCGCGCAGCTGCGTGCGATCGGCTCGCCAGGCCTCTTCTAGTCCGTCGAAGAATCGCTGCAGGCCGACCATGCGCGCCGGACCGATGCCTGTGACGTGGGAAAACGCCACTCGATATTGGACATCGTTCGTAGGAGGCTCGGTGATCTGTGGCACGAGCGCTCACGCTAACGCGAGACGAGCTTGCTGTCAGTAGCGGTGGATTCGCTGGTCTCGGCGCGCATTTGCACCACACGACGGCCATTCATGCGCTCGACGACCACGGTCAGAATGCCCAGGCGTACCTCATCGCCGACCTCGGGGATGCGTCCCAGCCGGTCGAAGACGAGTCCGGCGACGGTGTCATAATCGGCCGCTTCGATGTGCCCGCCGATCTGCTCCAGCGCCGCAAGCGGGGCGCGGCCGTCCAGGATCAATGCTCCGTCTACCAAACGCGCGCCCTCATCGTCGGCGCCGGCCGGGTCGAACTCGTCGGCGATCTCACCGACGATTTCCTCGAGGATGTCCTCAAGAGTGATGAGTCCTGCGGTGCCGCCGTATTCGTCGAGCACGATTGCCATATGCACTCTCGAACCGCGCAGCTCGTGCAGAAGATCGTCGATCAGTTTGGACTCAGGCACGAAGATCGGTTCTCGACCTATCTGTGAGATCGGACGCTCTGGGCCCTTGAGAATCTCGGCCATCAGGTCCTTGGCGTAGACGATTCCGGTGATGTTGTCGATTGAGTCCTCGTAGATGGGCACACGGGAGAAGCCGTGTTCGAGCAGAAAATTGGCGGCGCTGGTTAATTCGGTGTTTGACTGCAGCGCGGCGATATCCGGGCGCGGCGTCATTGCTTCTCGCACGATTCGATCGCCGATTGTCATAATCCCGCGAATCATCTCGCGCTCGTCTTCGGCAATCGTCTCGTTCTCTTGCTCGATCAACACCTCGATGTCGGTTGGTTGCGGCGCGACCTCGGTGTGTCGGCGACCGAGACCAGTGACCAGTCGCGCCGGAGCCTCGAGGATCGCTGCCGGGATGAGGAAGACTGCATCGAGGAGATCGATCGCCGGTACGAAGTTCATGGCGAACCCTTCCGGCCAGGTCGCCGCGAGTCGTCTGGGTACGGAATGAATCAATGCAGCAACGATGGCGGAGACGAGTCCGGTGATGACCATCGTCTCCCACTGGAAGCCGGTCTCCCGGATCACGATGTAAAAGATCGCCGTGAACCCGCTGGCTACGGCGACGGTCCGTCCGACGGCAAATGACCCGAGTGCGCGCTCGCGGTCCGCAGTGATTTGGGTGAGACGATGGGCGCGCCGGTTGTCGGGTTGTCGGCTGGCGAGCAAGCGCGCGCGGGATCGGGAGAGGGAGATCACGCCGGCCTCTGCGATTGCCTCCAGAGTGAGCAGCGTGACTGCCAGGATCAGGATGACGAGGGCAATGATGGCGCTCTCGCTCACGATTCGCCCTCCTTGCCCTGTTGGGTTCGTCTCGAGGGGGTCAGCCGCGCAGGATGTCCGACTGCATTGCCGCCATCCGGCACATCTTTGGTGACGACGGCGCCGGCGCCCGTTCTGGCTCGATCTCCGATTCGAATCGGGGCGATCAGCATCGTGTCAGAGCCGATGAAGGCGTCCTCGCCGATCACTGTGCGCTGCTTCGACTCGCCGTCGAAGTTGCAAGTGATTGCACCTGCGCCGATGTTTGTTCGCGCGCCGACATCCGCGTCTCCGATGTAGCTGAAGTGTCCAATCTGAACGTGTTCTCCGAGACGTGCTTGTTTCAGCTCGGCGTGGGTTCCGATGTGAACGTGCGACTCGATTTCGCAGCCGGGTCGAATCGTCGAGTAAGGTCCCACTTCCACGTCGTCAGACAGCGTTGATCCTCGGATGGTGCAGGATTCGACAACACATTGTTGTCCGAGATGCGCGTCTTCGAGAATGGCATTCGGACCGACTCGAGATCGTGCTTGGATGGTGCTGCTGCCTCGCACGTGGCAACCAGGCTCGATGATTGCACTCGGCTCAATCGAGACTCCCGCGTCGATCCAGGTCGCCTGACGATCCCTGACCTGGACACCGGACTCGAGCATTTGATCAATGATGCGTCGGCGGATGACCGCCTCTGCATCGGCGGCATCTGATGGATTTTCGACATTGAGCCGGCCGTCGGGCGTTTCTAACTGGACAGCGATCGCTGTTCCTTTCTTGACGGCCTCAGATACGGCGTCTGTGGCGTATGCCTCACCGGAACTGTCCGATTTCGCGACGATCGGCTCCAGAGTTGGCCAGAGAAAATCGCTGCGGTACAGGTAGAACCCGAGATTGACCTCGGAAATGTCTCGCTCGGCAGGTGATGCATCGCGCCACTCGACGATGCTTCGCAGGTTGTTCTGGTCATCCCGGACGATCCGGCCCATCTTCGCAGGATCGTCGACCAGCGTGGTGGCGATGACGGCGTCTGCATCGCTCTTGCACAGCAAGGGTCGTACCTGGTCGGAGGTGAGCAGGGGGAGGTCACCGTTGACAACGAACACATGGGACGTCTGAACTTGCGTCCGAGCGGTCAGCACGGCGTCGGCGGTTCCCTTTGGTTCGCGCTGAACGGCGAACTGCAGGTTGAGACAGGCACTGTCTCTAGCAAGTTCGTTGCGGATTTGGTTGCCTCGCTGATCCGGAGGAATCACTATCACCGCCTGACGGATTCCAGCATCCGCCACGGCATGCAGCACGTGCGATGTCATCGCTCGTCCGCAGATGGGAAACAGCGGTTTGGGCAGTTCTGAGCGCAGGCGTTGGCCGCGTCCCGCAGCTAGCACGACGGCCGTAATTTGCGGGGACGAGTCGGATTCTGGTGGATCGTCGTCGGAACTCAAGCGGGGCTCCGATTCAAGCGGGCCGGTTCCGTAACGCTACGTAGGCAATTCGCGGACTGTCAACTCTCGGGGGACTGGTAGCAGCGCAACGGTGGATCGACCCTGCCGCTGCGTATACTCGGAAGTTGCAGTCCGCGCTCAGCGCGGTCCGGCTTCTGCATGCACATTAGAACCCTCAAGGCGGCCTCTGAGCTATGGACGCACAGACGATTCGACAGACCTTCACCGATTTTTTCGTTGATCGCGACCACCTCGCTGTTGCGTCGGCGCCGTTGACCGCGCCCGGTGACCCGACGCTGCTCTTCACCAGCGCCGGCATGGTGCCGTTCAAGCCGTACTTTCTTGGCGAGGCGCAGCCGCCTCATCATCGCCTGACCTCGATCCAGAAGTGCTTCCGTACGACCGACATCGACGAGGTTGGTGACGCTTCTCACTTGACCATGTTTGAGATGCTGGGCAACTTCTCGCTCGGCGACTACTTCAAGGCTGAGGCGCAAGCGTGGGCCTGGGAGTTGGTCACCGACGTGATCGGCATTCCACCGGAGCGATTAGTCGCGACCGTCTACACCGACGACGACTATGCCTACGACCAATGGAAGAAGATCGGTCTGCCGGACTCGAAGATCTACCGATACGGCGAGGACCAGGGCAATTTCTGGGCGGCAGGACCGACCGGTCCGTGTGGTCCTTGCTCCGAGCTGCACTACGACATGCGACCGGGTTATCGCGACGATGCCGGTCCCGCGGAGGCCGACGAGAAGTGGCTTGAGATCTGGAATCTCGTCTTCATGCAGTGGACTCGGTTCGACGACGGCACGCGAGCCGATCTTCCGGCCCAGAGCATTGACACCGGCGCCGGTCTCGAGCGCTGGGCGATGATGCTCCAGGACCAGGACAACCTGTACGACACCGACTTGTTCGCGCCGCTGCTGGGCTATATCGGCGGACGCTGCGAACTGGACTATCACACAGCGAGCGAGGCTCAGCGGCGCGCCATGCGCGTGGTCGCCGAGCACGGGCGCGCGATGACATTCCTGATCGCCGACGGCGCGATTCCGGGCAACGAAGGTCGCGGCTATGTGTTGCGACGGCTGATTCGCCGCGCACTTTACATGGCCGACTCGCTAGGTATCGAAGATGATCTGCTCTCAGACCTCGCGGTCGAAGTGCGCAGCGGTATGGGCGCCTGGTATCCGGAGCTGATTGAACACTCTGCGTTGGTCGCCAACGTGCTCGACCAGGAGGAACATCGATTCCGTCGGACGCTGTCCACCGGTCGCTCGCTGCTCGAGGGTCGCATCGCTGAGCTGAGTTCCGGCACGATTTCAGGACGCGACGCGTTCGAGCTCTATGACACATATGGTTTGCCTTTCGAAGTCACGGCCGAAGTCGCGCGTGAGAATGACGCGCTCTCCGACGAGGCGGCCGTGCGCGCCGAGTTCGAGTCCGCTCTCGAGGAACAACGCGAACGTTCACGGCAACAGGCGACCTTCGCCTACGACGAAGACGCTGCGAGCTACGCGGAGCTTGAGGTCGCCACCGAGTTTGCGGGCTACGAGACGGTCGAAGCCGAAGCTGAAGTGGTTGCGATCGTCGCCGAGGGAGAGCGTGTCGCCCGTGCTTCGGTCGGGGAAGCCGTCAGCGTGGTGCTCAACCGAACACCGTTCTACCCCGAGGGTGGCGGTCAGGTTGGTGATGCTGGCTGGCTGCGAGGCAGCGGTGTGCAGGTGGATATCGAAGACACACGGGCGTTTGGCGACGTCATCGCGCATGTTGGCCGTGTTGTTTCCGGCGGTGTTGCTGTTGGCGACCAGTTGACGGCGACCGTCAGCCGAGAACGTCGCGCTGACGCTGCGCGCAATCACACGGCGACACATTTGCTACACGCCGCGCTAAGACAGGTGCTGGGCGACCATGTCCGGCAGGCCGGGTCGTTGGTTGCGCCCGATCATCTGCGTTTCGATTACACCCAACCCGAGGCTCCGGCGTTTGCCGATCTCAGGAAGGTTCAGCAGGTCGTGCAGGAGAAGATTCGGGACAACATCCCCGTCGCCACGACGGAAATGTCCTACGACGACGCGCTCAAGACCGGCGCAATGGCGATCTTCGGTGAGAAGTACGAGACCGATGTCCGCGTCGTAGAAATCTGCGATCCGGCTCCGCATGTCCATGACTGTTTCTCGAAGGAACTCTGCGGTGGCACGCACGCCCCGGCGACGGGATTTGTTGGAGCGTTTCAGATCATTTCCGAAGGTAGTGTTGGGGCCGGCCTCCGACGGATCGAAGCGTTGACTGGTTCAGCGGCGTCGGAATGGACTGATCTTCGACTGGATGCCCTCTCCGAGATTGCGCTCGCAGTGCGCGCGAGTCCCGACACGGCTGGTGACCGGATCGTCCAACTGCAGGCTGAATCGGCGGAACTGCGGCGTCGCTTGCAGGCCGTTGAGGCGAAGACTGGCGCATCGGTCGCTGAGCAGCTGGCGGCGGATGCCGCGGATGTTGGCGATTTTGCTGTGGCGGTTGGCCGAGTCGCTGTGGAATCAGCGGACGCGCTGCGGAGAGCCGGCGACGAGGTGCGGAGACGGCTCACAGAGGATGGACGCGACGGCGTCATCGTTCTGGGAGCGGTCGCCAATGAGCGTCCGCTGTTCGTTGCCATGGCGACCGACGGCGCGGTGGATGCTGGCATGAATGCCGGCAAGCTGATTGGGAATATTGCTCGCGTTGCCGGCGGAGGCGGAGGCGGCAGTCCCGAGATGGCCCAGGCCGGCGGCCGAAACGCCGACAAGCTTGACGACGCGCTCGACACGGCGGTTGACGCGGTCCGGGAGCAACTGGGATAAGGCGGCATACATGTCGCCCAAGACCGATGGGTGCGCAGTTGGGATCGATCCGGGCGAACGCTGGGTCGGAGTGGCACGCGCAGCGAATGGCTCATCGTTGGCGCTTCCTGTTGGCACGTTGGACCGCCGTGCAGGCGATCAGGCGACGGTCGACGCGCTGAAATCGATGCTGAGCGAAGAGTCCGTCTCTGATTTGATTATCGGCGTACCGCTGAGGCCTGACGGTCTGGAAGATGCGCAAGCCATAGCTTTTCGCGAGTTTGGCGAGACGCTCGCCGCTTCACTCGGTGCGACCTGCGTACCGCAGGACGAGCGATTCTCAAGCGATGCCCCGGAGAACATTGAGCTGAGGTTGAAGCCTGGCTTTGGTCACAAACCTCGGGCGCAAGGTCGCAAGAGCGTCCAGCGTCAGCGGCGGGATCGCGAACGCTCTCACGCGGCGGCAGCAGCGCGCATTTTGCAGCGCTGGCTGGATGCGCGCGACGGGCGACGAGCGAGAGGCATCGCGGACAACACAGCCTGATGCTCGGACCGACGCCCTGGCGAACTGCTCTCTCTTTGACTCTGGTCCTCGTCGCAATCATCGCGGCAGCTTCAGCGACCGTCGCTATCTCTCGGACTCCTGTTGCACTGTTGTCGGATCCAGCCGCTGAACGTCCCATGGTGGCCACACCTGAGCCGTCTTCGGTGAATATCGTTCAGGGAGATTCAGCAGCAGTAATCGGACGACGCCTGCTCAACGGTGAGGCCATCAGATCGCAGTCGCGCTTCGAGTTACTGGCCCTGCTGCTCGGTTGGGAAGGCAGATTGGAGCCTGGCTCGTACTCATTTGAGGCGGGTTTGACGACGTTCGAGATCCTGCGACGCATACACTTTGGAGAGACCTCGCCGCTGCGAGTCGTGATTCCAGAGGGGCTGAGGGTTGAACAGGTGACAGAACGTCTGACTCAGGCTGGCGTAGTCGATCACGATTCCTTTGCCGATGCTCTTGCAGCCGTCGCCGAGGACACCGAGGCCGTATCCCTGGCAGCGCGGCGACCCTCTGGAACCTCGCTTGAGGGATACCTCTTCCCCAGCGCCTACTCGTTTCCGCTCGGTACGACGGCCGAAGATGTCCTCCGACTGATGCTCCTGCGCTTCAATGATTCACTGACACCTCAACTCTGGGAACAGATCAACGGCACGGGACGGTCCCTGCACGAAATCCTCACGATCGCATCGATCATCGAGCGCGAGGTGGTTGAGGAATCGGAGCGCGTGCTGGTCTCTGCTGTGATTTGGAATCGGCTGAAAGCCGGCATGCTCCTGCAGATGGATTCCACGGTCCAGTATGCAGTCGGCAGCACCCAAGAATGGTGGAAGCGGGACTTGACGATCGAGGATCTCGCGATGGAATCCAGATACAACACGTACGTCGTGTCCGGACTACCGCCGACGCCGATCGCGTCTCCTGGATTGGCTTCGATCGAGGCGGCAGCCAATCCGGCGAATGTTCCCTATCTCTTCTTCGTTGCCCGAGGCGACGGCACGCACGCGTTTGCTGTCACCTACGAGGAGCATCAGGCCAACGTCGAGCGCTATCTCGGAGGTTCCGAATGACGTTGCGCGTGGGCGTGATCGGCCATCCTGTAGCGCACAGCATCTCGCCACGCTTTCAGCAAGCCGGCTTCGATGCCGCCGGGCTGGGTGTCCGATACGAGGCATGGGACCTGCAGCCCGCGCAGCTTGAGAACTTCATTGACGGCCTACGCCGGGACGACTCCCTCGGCGCCAACATCACCATTCCCTACAAGGAGGCAGCCCTGCGTCACATGGACGGTCTGCATCAGA
Source organism: Dehalococcoidia bacterium (assembly GCA_964291525.2). Classification (GTDB taxonomy): domain Bacteria; phylum Chloroflexota; class Dehalococcoidia; order Bin125; family Bin125; genus Bin125. The sequence goes on from OZ219765.1 coordinate 783,266, forward strand.
CTGCAAGGTTCGTGGGCGCAATCAACACCATCGTCAACAACGACGGACACTTGCAGGGCTATAACACCGACGTGACTGGTTTCCAACGATCGCTGTCAGAGGCGGGCTTCGATCCGTCGGGGGCGCACGCGGTGCTCTGGGGTGCGGGCGGCGCGGCGAGAGCGGTCGCCTGGGCGCTGATCTGGCGAGGGATTCAGGCGCTGACGATCATCAACCGCACCGCTGTGCGAGGCGGTCGGCTTCGGCATGACCTCGCTTCCGCTTCGGCGGGAGCAAATCTGAGATCTTTGGGAGCCGATGAAGAAGGCGTTGACGATGCGTTGCGAGCAGCCGATCTTGTAGTCCAATGCACATCAATAGGACTCAAGGGCAGCGAGACGGACGAACGTCTGCCTTTCGACCCTACGGCTCTTGGACGAGACGCATTTGTCGCCGACCTGATCGCCAATCCGGTCGAGACCGCGCTGGTTCAGGCCGTGGTCGAATCAGGACGAAGGGCGATCGGGGGTCTGCCGATGCTGGTGTACCAGGGCGCAGCGGCCTTTGAACTCTGGACCGAACGCGAAGCGCCGGTCGACGTGATGTTGGCGGAAGCAGTGGCTGCGATGTCGGAGAGTGGCTCATGAACGAAGGCGTCACGATTGCCTTCCTGGTGATCGCCCTGATCTTCGGCGGTATCGGCCTTGTGTTGTTCAAGGAGGCTCGCACCCATCGGTTCTGGCGTCAGCTGGTCGCTCAGAACAACATGGAGGCCATTCAGGGCATCCTTGACCAGGAGATTGAGCACTGGCGCACGCAGCGACCGCCGAAAGATGTGAGCGCTGCGGTCTGGGCTGGCGTTCAGGGCCTCGACCTGGTCAGTGCCTCGGCGAAGCATGTCAGAGTGAGCACGTCGGCTGATCCTGAGTTCGGCACGGTCGAAGGCAAGCGTGAGCAGGTAGCTTCGTCGTTGGACACGGCGTACGCGACGGCTCTCCGGCTGGTCGAGATGATCTTCTACGACATTCCCAATTTCAGGCCCAACGATGTTCGGGTCGATGTTTTCACCACGTTTCGCAACGCCGAGGGCGTCGCCGAAGCCTTGCCCATACTCTGCGTTGAGGCCGACCGGGCGTCGGCGATGAGCCTGGACTGGAACCTTCCACCCGGCGTGCTGGCTCGCGAGTTCGAGACTACGGCCAACCGGGCACCAACCGGCGAACCGCGTCCGATCGAACTGCCTGAGGACCGCTTCGCCGATATTGTGGCGGAAACCGTCGACACGCCGGCCGAGGAACAGAGGACCGAGTAATGGGCAGTTTTCGCTGGTTCACAGCAGGTGAGTCGCATGGTCCGGGACTGACTGTCATCATCGATGGCGTGCCATCCGGGCTACCGCTTTCAGAACAGCAGATTCGCCAGCAACTGGCGCGCCGTCAACGGGGCTATGGTCGCGGTGGCCGGATGAAAATTGAGACTGACTACGCCCACATCCGCGGCGGCGTCCGACAAGGTCAGACCATTGGCAGTCCAGTTGCGCTCTGGATCGAGAACCGCGACTTCGACAAGGGTCTCGGACCCGACAAGCGACCCTGGCGCGAGACGATGTCGCTTGATTCGGTCGATCCGCCGCCAACGCAAGTCACGCGAGTGAGACCTGGGCACGCGGACCTGACAGCATCGCTCAAATATGGCTTCGACGATGTTCGTGACTCGCTGGAGCGGGCTTCGGCGCGGGAGAGCGCCGCGCGCGTCGGCGCGGGAGCGGTCGCTCGCCGTCTGTGCGAGGAACTGGGCTGCGACTTTCATAGCCACGTGGTCCAGATCGGCTCAGTGGCGATCGATCCAGACGTCGACGTCGATTGGGTGGCGGTGGAAGAGTCACCGGTTCGCTGCACTGATGCTGAGACCGCGCAGGCGATGATCGATGCGATCAACGCGGCCAAGCAGGATGGCGACACGCTCGGCGGCACGCTTGAGGCTCGGGTCTCTGGAGTGCCATTTGGGCTGGGCTCGCATGTCCAATGGGATCGCAAACTGAGTGGCCGGATTGGCCAGGCAATTCTCTCGATGAACGCCTTTAAGGGCGTCGAAATCGGGGACGGCTTTAGTGGGGCCGCGCTGACTGGTCGCGGCTATCACGATGTCGTCCTTCCGCAAGACGCCTGGGGGGAACATCCCTGGCGTCGCCGGACGAACCATGCGGGCGGCGTGGAGGGTGGAATCTCCAACGGTGAGGACCTGGTGGTACGGGTCGCGGTCAAGCCGATTGCGACCCTGGCTCACCCCTTGCCCTCGGCAGATTTGACCACTGGAGAGCGCGTCGAGGCCCACTACGAGCGCTCGGATGTCTGCGTCGTCCCTGCCGCTGGCGTCATCGTTGAGGCGATGCTGGCGCTGGTCCTCGCCGATGCCGTGTTGGAGAAGTTTGGCGGCGACTCCCTGCCTGAGACGCGGCGAAACATGATGGCATTCCTCGAAACGGCGGTTCCGCGGAAGGAGTGGACGTGAATATTCCGCAGGGTCTCAAACGGATCGTCCTGATTGGCTTTAGTGCGACAGGGAAGTCGGTCTTGGCTCCGTTTATCGCCCATCGGCTGGGGTGGGAAGCGATTGATCTGGACGACGAGGTAGAACGCGTCGCCGGCCGGACAATTCCGGAGATCTTCCAGTCGGAAGGGGAACGCGGTTTCCGCGCTCGCGAGCACCAGGCCGTTTGCGACGCGGTCTCACGGGACTGCAGGGTGATTGCTACTGGCGGCGGGGCCTGGTTACACGCAGAGAACCGGGCGCTCCTTGCGGATCAGGGATTTGTCATCACGCTGGAAGCGCGCTCTGGGACGATCGATGCTCGATATTCGGCGGCTGAGGACGATAGCGCTGAGGAACGCCCCATGCTTGCAGGTGCAGATCGGCGCCGGCGCATTGAAACGCTCAAGGCGGCGCGACAGCCCTTCTATGCCCTGTCCGACCTGACCGTCCACACTGATGATCACGTCGACGACGCAGTCGACTACATCGTGGAAGCCGTGCAGCGACGAGCGGACGCAGTCCTTCAGTCGGGGAATCGACTTCGGGACATCAGCAACGGCCCAGGTGTCGCTCCTCCTCCAATTCACGATTACGGTCCGGACGTTGGCTGCATCGTTGAGACTGAGTCGGCCCAGTATCCGGTGTACTGCGCATGGGGACTGTTGGAACGTTCCGCTGATGTCCTGGAACGGATCAATCTCCCAGGCCGGGTGTTCCTGATCGTCGATGACGCGGTCTTCGATACGCACGGCTCCACCGCTCTGGGTTCCTTGGAGCAGGCCGGAAGAACTGTCCTTCCGTACAGAGTTCCGTCGGGGGAAGCGAGCAAATCACTCGCTTCGCTGTCGCTGTTGTATGAGTGGCTTTCTTCCCATCGCGCAGAGCGTCGAGACGTGATTTTCGCACTTGGCGGCGGCATGATTACCGACCTGGCCGGCATGGCGGCGGCGACTTACTTGCGCGGTATGCCGCTGGTCCACGCGCCAACGACGGTGCTCGGCATGGTGGACGCTGCAATCGGGGGCAAGGTCGCCGTCGACCTGCCGTCGGGCAAGAATCTGGTCGGCGCCTTCTACCAGCCTCGTGCGGTTGTCGCCGACATCGCTGCTCTGGCGACTCTCCCGTCAAGAGAGCTTCGTTCCGGATTCGCCGAAGTGATCAAGCACGGATTCATTCGCGACGAGTCAATGCTCGACTTGCTCGATGAATCGGCCGACGTGTTGCTCAGTCCGGCTGCGGCTGTCAGCGACGAATCCTGTCGACAACTGTTGGTTGACGTCATCACGCGCAATCAATCCATTAAGGCTTCCGTGGTGGCGGACGATGAACGTGAGTCTGACATCCGCGCCATCCTCAACTATGGGCATACACTGGGCCATGCGATCGAGTCCGTGACCGGGTATAGCGCCGTGCTGCACGGCGAGGCTGTGGCGATGGGTATGGTCGCGGTCGCGGAGATGGGTTGCTCGCTGGGTCTCATCGATGAAGCGCTCGTTAGCCGACACCGACGCCTGCTCGAACGTTTTGGACTCCCGATCCAGAGTCCATCCGGATTGGGGCGGTCCGAGATTGTTGAAGCGATGTCTCGCGACAAGAAGGTCGTCGATGGCAAGCAGCGCTGGGTGCTGCTGGACGGCGTCGGCAATCCAGTTGTTCGAGACGATGTGCCGGCCGAGATTGTGACAGAGGCGATCGACGCAGTCGTCGGCGTTCGCTAGTGGTGCGGATGACCGTTCGTGTTCGCGGACGCGTCCAGATGGTTGGCTATCGAATGTTTGCCGAGATGACTGCGGATCGGATTGGCGAGATTGTCGGAACCGTGCGGAACCTGCCGGATGGCTCCACGGTCGAGGTGATCGCCGAAGGTCGCCGGACTTTGCTCGACATGCTGCTTGAGGAACTCAAGATTGGCCCGGCGCACGCATTGGTGCGTGATGTTGACGTTGAGTGGAGCGTTGCGACGGGTGAGTTTTCCGGCTTCGTGACGATCTTCTAGCTGGCGCGTCGGTGGACCGCGATGTCGAAGTGCTTCATCCCTCGCAAGGCCAGGTTGGGCCGATACTCGGGCTGACGCGAACCGAAGTGGATGTCGTCGAAACGCTCGAGCAGACACTCGAACGCGATCTTGCCTTCCAGCCGAGCCAGTGGGGCGCCGAGACAGAAGTGGATTCCTCTGCCGAACGAGATGTGGCCGGCGTCCTCGCGCGTGATGTCCAGCGTTTCAGGATCGTTGAACTGCTCGGGATCCCTGTTGGCCCCACCGATCACCAACGTGACCGGATGTCCCGGGCCAATCGATTTGCTGCCCAGCACGACTTCCTCGGTGGTGAGACGGGGATCGAGCTGTACAGGGGAGTCGTATCGCAGCAGCTCTTCGATCGCGTTGTCCAACCGTTCCGGCTCTTCGCGCAGCGTTTGCAATTGCTCCGGATGCTCCAATAGCGCCTTCAGACCATTGCCGATCAGGTTTGTCGTCGTCTCGTTGCCTGCCAGGAGCAACAGCGTGAGCGTTGAGATCAGTTCGTGCTCGGAAAGTTGATCTACCTCTTCGCGAGCGGAGATCAGTCGCGTGATCAGGTCGTCGGCCGGCTCATGCCTGCGGCGCTCGACCTGATCGGCGAAGTACTCGTACAGCGCCTTCGCGGCGACCAGTCCCTGCTGGACCTCTTCTGGCTGCGAGGAGCGGTCGCCGATCCTAATGAACTCGTCGGACCAGATCTTGAACTGTTCGCGATCCGCCGTTGGTATTCCGATCATCTCTGCGATCACGACCGTCGGCAACAGTGCGGCCAGATTTGACATCAGGTCGAACTCATTGGACTCGTTGACTTCGTCGAGCAGTGCGTGGGCGGTATCGCGGATGTGCTCTTCCATGGTCGCGATTCTTCGAGGCGTGAAGGCGCGGCTGACCAGGGCTCGCAAACGCGTGTGGTCGGGCGGATCGCGCTGAAGGATCGAGCTGTCGGTCTCTGGCGTCTGGATCCGGTCGGGCGGACGCTCGTTGGAGAACCGCTGCCAATCGCGGAGGATTTCATCGACATCTTCGTAGCGGGAGATGACGAACTCGCCGGTCACCTCACTCAGGTGAAAGGGATCAGATTCTCGCAGCGCCCGATAGGCCGGATACGGATTGGCTAGGAAGGATGGTGCGAGGGGATTCCAGACGACCTCGTTCGTTGTCATCAGATTGCTCCAATTTGTTTCGCCAAATCGCTGAACAGGTTACCCAGAGGATTGAATCCGAGTGTGTCGGATCTGGGCCTGTTTCAGGTTTTCAGCGACAATTTTTTCTCGAGGTCGATTCTTGCAGAGACTCCGTGTTTTGCTGGTGATCGGCCGAATTCCCTTTCAGCTTTTTTCAGCTTTTTCCAGGTTTTTCCAGATGCCTGTCAACTGAATTGATCAGTCTTGGCAGAGCCCCATCGAGTTGGAAGAATCGAGGCAGAGCCAAGGTAGACAAGGAAGTCGTTGGTACGAGCATTGAATCCTCCCTCCGTGACCGCCTGCACAGAACAACTGTACAGGTTGGATCAGTCGCGCTTAGAGGAACCCAATGGTGCTTTCGTTTACCAGGCGACACCCACCACGTGCGTCGACCGAATCTAGTCGGCCGCGGCCTCTGCGGTTGACGCAGTTTGCGCCGTGAAGGTCTTGGCGCTGGCCCGTTCGACACGGATGTCGAGGTGCTTCAGGCCTCTGAGGACGATATTGGGCTTGTATTCGGGCGTTCGCGTCCCGAATTGGATGCTGTCGAAGCGTTCCAACAGCGCTTCGAAGGCGATCTTGCCCTCGAGCCGTGCCAAGGGCGCGCCGAGGCAGTGGTGAATTCCGCGACCAAACGAAATGTTGCCCGCATCTTCACGCGTGATGTCCAACATCTCGGGATCGCTGAATTCCTCAGGATCTCGGTTGGCGCCACCGATTAAGAGTGAGACCGGGCGTCCAGGCTTGAGCGTGTGTCGGTCGATCTGGAACTCATCGTGTGTCGTTCGACCGTCGACCTGGACCGGGGAGTCGTAGCGGAGCAGCTCTTCGATTGCGTTATCGAGCAGGTCCGGGCGTTCTCTGAGTAGCTGCAACTGGTCGGGATTCTCGAGCAACGCCTTGAGCCCGTTGCCGATCAGACTGGTGGTCGTCTCGTTACCGGCTACCAAGAGAAGTCGCAGGGTGACGATCATTTCCTCTTCGCTGAGTTTGTCGCCTTCTTCTTCTGCCTCGATTAAACGCGAAACGAGATCGTCCCGAGGCTCGTCGCGATGCTCGGCGACGATGCCCTTGAAGTACTCGTCGAACAGCTTCGCGGTGTCAAACACGTCGCCGAGTTCGTCCTGGCTGAGATTTGGCTCCAAGACGCGCGCGAAGCGGTCGGACCAGATCTTGAACTGCTGTCGATCCTTGGTCGGGACGCCGATCATCTCGGCAATCACGACGGTCGGCAGCAGAGCGGCGAGATTGGACATGAGGTCGAACTCATTCTCGCCGTCAATCTCGTCGAGCAAGGCGTGCGCGGTCTGGCGGATGTGGTCTTCCATCTTGTTGATCTGTCGCGGTGTAAAGGCCCGGCTGACTAATCCGCGCAGTCGCGTGTGATCGGGAGGATCGAGCGACAGCATTGAGGGTTGCAGCTCGTTCTCGATTTGCTCGCCGATGTTGCGTCGGTTGCGCGTGCCGACCGGTCCTCGCTCGTTGGAGAAGACCTTGTAGTTGCGCAGCACGGCGTCGACATCGTCGTACTTGGAGATCACGAGCGCCTTGGTCAGCGGACTGGGATGGAACGGGTCACGCTCGCGCAGTTCCTTGTACGTCGGATATGGATTGGCGATGAAGTTGGGGTCCAAGGGATACCAGACGACTCCCGACTGGAGCCGTTCCTGGGCCAGCCGGGCCTTGATATAGACCGGCGCGATCACTGATCGGAGTGCGGTGGCGACTGACATGTTTGACTCGATTCCATCTCGTTGGGCGATTGAATTAGTCGAGCGGATGATCCCAGTCGACCATGATCACGTCGCATTCTTCACCGGCGTGAACCCGTTCCTGGTCCTCTGGACAGACAGCGTAGCCATTGGCGAGCGCCATCGAAGTCAACACGCCGCTGCCCTGCGGACCAGTCAGGCGAGCGTGCCAGCGACCGTCGTCATCCTGGCTCATTGTTGCCCGCGCGTAGACGCGGCGCCAATCGGTATTGACGATGTCTTCGTCGGCGATCGCTCGGACAATCGGCCTGGATTGCGGCTGTCGGCCCATCATCTGATAGATCGCCAGTCGTCCGAAGAGTTCGAAGGCGAGCAATGACGACACCGGGTTGCCCGGTAGGCCGATGTGCGGCACGCGGCGACCGTTCGGTGCCTCGAACTCGCCAAAGGCGAGCGGTTTGCCCGGCTTCATTCGCACGGTCCAGAAGTCGATGGCGCCTTCACGGGCCAGCACTTCCTTGACCACGTCGAAATCGCCTCGTGAGACGCCAGCCGAAGTGATCACGAGGTCGCAGGATTCCAGCGCCTCGTTGATCTTGGCAGTCAGGGCAGAAATGGTGTCTTGCGCGATACCGAAGCGTTGGGGGATGCCCCCGTACTGAGTTACCAATGCGCTGAGGCCGTAAGAGTTTGAGTCGTAGATCTTGCCCGGAGCAGGCGCGTCGCCTGGAGAGAGCAATTCGTCGCCGGTCGAGAGAATGGCGACTCGCGGCCGTCGAGTCACCTCGACTTCAGCGACACCAAGTGAGGCGAGGACGGCCACTTCTGGCCCGCGCAGCACCGTGCCGGCATCGAGGACTTGTTGTCCGTGGCGCACATCCTCACCGCGCCTTCGGATGTTGTTGCCGGGACCTGCTGCCTTGAGGATCCCGACATCTTCGATCGTCTCGTGCGCCTGTCCCGGCGCACGTAGACCGAACTCGTCGGTCTCCTCAAACGGGACGATTGTGTCGGCGCCGTCGGGCATCGGTGCGCCGGTCATGATTCGCACCGCTTCGCCAGGACCGACAGTCTCGTCGTAGAGATAACCCGCTGCCAGTTCACCGATCACGCGGAGGCGAATGGGATTCGACTCGCTTGCGCCATCGGTGCTGGCCGATTGCACGGCGTAGCCGTCCATTGCAGTGTTGTCGTGCGGTGGGATGTCGAAGGGGGCAGTGATGTCGGTGGCAAGGACCTGCCCGACCGCCTGATCTATGGGACGGGTCGCTGAGGGCAGCCGCTGGCAAAACGAGAGGATGCGGTCGACGGCATCCTCGACCGGGAGCATGTCAACCGGCGGTTCGGTGGAACGGGCGACCGGAGCCTTGTGCGTGGACATCAGATCAGTCGCGTCCGCGCCTAAACCTGGATGGTCAGGCAAGTGGTCGTGCGCTTGACTCCGGCGACCGTCTGGATCGTGTCGGTGATGCAACTTCCGAGTTGCTCAAGATTGTCGGCCTCAACGAGGCAGATGACATCGAATGGTCCAGTGACCAGCTCGACCGACCTGATCTCGCCGTCGCTGTGGGTCACTTCACCAAGAGAGAGCGCCACCTGCTTGGCAGTGCCCACTTCGGTTTCAATCAGGATGTAGCTCTTAACCGCCATGTTGGAAGCTCCAGGATTGCTCGCGACTCGTCGTCCCTGCCCGAATAACGCAAGTTTACTATCCGTTTGAAGCGTCCCGTACTACGTGCGCAGCACGGCGGGTACGATGTTTGTCGAATGCCCGATCGAACGGTTTGGGGACACGGCTGTGGTTGATCTTGAGTCGTTGGAGGCGGAGGCGCGGGCGTCGCTCGCCACGGCGAGCGACGAACCTGAGCTGGAATCCTGGCGTGTCGAGTGGCTGGGACGCAGGGGTCGGCTGACTGCCGTGCTTCGTGGTGTCAGGGATCTCCCAGTTGATCAGCGGCCCGCCGTTGGAGCAGGTGCAAATCGACTCAAGGGCGTTCTTGAAGACGCGATTTCTACTCGGCGAGCAGAGTTGTTGGCGGTAGATTCCGATGGTCCTGCGTTGGATGTCACGCTGCCCGGCCGCCGGCCGCCGCTGGGATCTTTACATCCGATCACGTTGACCCGACGCATGATGGAGCGCACCTTCCGCGACATGGGCTTCGATGTGGTCGAGGGTCCTGACGTCGAGCTGGAGGAGTACAACTTTGATCGGTTGCGCATCCCTGCTGGCCACCCAGCCCGCGACATGTGGGACACGATCTGGGTCGCCGACGACGGCAGCGGTGGCCCCCGCCAGCTGCTGCGGACGCACACCTCGCCAATGCAGATTCGCTATCTCGAGCGACGTCAACCGCCAATCAGGGTGATTGTGCCCGGCACCTGCTATCGCTACGAGGCGACCGACGCGACTCATGAATGGATGCTGACCCAGATCGAGGGCCTGGTGATCGACGAGGATCTCTCGTTCGCCCATCTCAAAGGCACGCTGGAGGCGTTCGTCAGACGAGTCTTCGGCGCCGACATCGAGACGAGATTCCGCTGCGACTATTTCCCGTTTGTCGAGCCGGGCGCGGAACTGGGTGTGCGCTGGCAAGGTGACTGGCTCGAGGTCCTTGGCTGCGGCATGGTCCATCCAGAGATCATCCAAGACGCAGGACTGGATCCTGATCGGTACACCGGCTTCGCCTTTGGTATGGGCGTCGAGCGAGTCGCCATGCTTCGCTATGGCGTGACAGACATCCGCCACTTCTACCGCAACGACATCCGATTCCTGCAGGAATTCGACCAGTTCAGAGGGACCGCCTGATGGACGTCCCGTTGAAGTGGCTGGCCGACTACGTCGACTGGGATCTCTCGGTCGAGGAACTGGCGCATCGCCTGAGTATGGCAGGGGCAGAGGTTGAATCGATCAAGCGCAGCGGTGGCGACTGGGAGCACGTGGTTGTGGGGCGTGTCGCTGCGGTCGAACAGCACCCAAATGCGGACCGTCTGCGACTCGCGACCGTGGACTTCGGCGCCGATGAACCACTGCAGGTCGTCTGCGGCGCGCCGAACCTGGCGCAGGGACAGACCATTGCGTTTGCGCAGGTGGGCGCCCAGTTGATTGATCCGAGCAGCAGGGAACTCCGCAAACTGCGCAAGGGCAAGATTCGCGGCGTGACCTCGCTGGGCATGGTCTGCTCTGAGCGTGAGCTCGGTCTCTCCGACGAACACGAGGGCATCCTTGAGTTGAGCACTGACGTGGCGCTGGGGACACCGCTGGCCGATGTGTTGGGTGATGTCGTGCTCGACATCAAGCCAACGCCCAACCGTCCCGATCACTTCTCGATCCTCGGCATCGCTCGCGAAGTCGCGGCATTGACCGACGGAGCGGTTCGAGAGCCGTCGACTAACTACGTCGAGTCTGAGACTCCTGCATCCCAGCGAACCAGCGTCGAGATTGAGGACGCACATGGATGCCCTCGATACACAGCGATTGTGATCGACGACGTCACCGTAGGACCGTCGCCACAGTGGATGCAGGATGCGCTCTTGTCGGCGGGCATGCGCCCGATCAACAACATCGTCGACGTGACCAACTTTGTGATGTTGGAGTGGGGCCAGCCGCTGCACGCGTTCGACTATGAGATTCTTCGCGAAGGTCGAATCGTCGTGCGACGTGCTCATCCCGGCGAGCACCTGGAGCTGTTGGACGGCTCTGAGTTGAAGCTTGAGACCGACGATCTGGTCATTGCCGACGCAGAGCGAGCGGTCGCCTTGGCAGGCATCATGGGTGGCGCTGAGTCGGAGATTTCCGATTCGACGACCACGATTCTGCTGGAGACGGCCAACTTCCAGGAGGCGTCCATTCGCCGCAGCCGCGCCCGACACACTGAAAGCGGCACAGAGGCGAGTCGGCGGTTCGAGAAGTCGCTCAACCCTGAACTGGCTGAATTGGCGGCCCGCCGCGCGGCTGCATTGATCATCGAAACGGCTGGCGGCACTGCCTGTGCCGACATTGTTGACACGTATCCAGGCAAATCGCACAGCCCGCAGGTGGTTGTTACTCAGCGACGCATCGAGCAGATTCTCTCCGTACAGCCGAGTGTCGAGGAAGTGCGCGGCCTTCTGACGGCGCTGGGCATTCCCAACCGGTGGCTGCCGCCCGACCGCTACGCAGTCAGCTGTCCGCCCTGGCGCTCCGATATCGCCGTGGCCGACGACGTGGTCGAGGAGATCGGCCGAGTGTTGGGCTACGACAACCTGCCGTCTGAGCCACTGCCCGGAGCCGTCCCCGAGCCCGACATCGATCCCGAACGCGTACTCGGCGAACGCATCCGCGATGTTCTGACCAGCCTGGGCCTGCGCGAGATCATCACATACGTGACCGTCGGCGAGGACGAGTTAACGTCGACCGCCGCGAGCTCCGACTCCTTGCAACTCCAGAACCCGATGAATGCCTCCCGCGACCGCATGCGCACGAGTCTGCGCCCCATGGGCCTGCAGACCTTTGCCCTCAACCAGCGAGAGGCTCGAGGGTGGCTCGGACTCTATGAAGTCGGCAAGACGTTCACACCCAACCCTGCTCGCCAGCCGAGCGAGGAGCGGATGACACTGGCATTGTTCGGCGGAGAGTCGGTCGCCTCAGTACACGGCGAGCTCGCTCGCTCGTTCGACTTCTATGACGCCAAAGGGATCCTGGAGCAGCTCGGCGCAGCACTCGGAGTCGAGTTTGGACTTGCGCCGGATGCAGAAGATGCGGCGCTCGTCCATGGGCAATCAGCAACGGTTTCGGTCAGAGGCAAGCAAGTTGGTTTGCTCGGAAAAGTCTCTGCCGGAGTCGCGACTCAGTTCGGAGTCGAAGGCGACGTCTTCGCGCTCGAACTGTCGATTGGCCGGCTCGCGCCGTTGATGCGAGAGGAAGTCACCGTGTCGTCGCCATCGGTGTATCCATCGGCGGTGGAAGATCTGGCGCTGATCGTTAATTCGTCTACTCCAGCAGGAGACCTGGCGTCGGCGATCGCCGGCAACGGACTGGTTGAGGGCGTCGAGTTGTTTGATATCTACACCGGCGACCAGATACCAGCGGGCTCGAAATCCCTGGCTTTCCGCGTGTTCTATCGCTCGCCAAATCGAACCCTGACGGATCGGGATGTCGAGAAGGCGCGTCGCGGCATTGTCCGCCGGCTGGAGTCTCAGTTCGGCGCTATTCTTCGCGACTCCTAGGTCTGTCTGAACCAGTCTGTTGTCTGGTTGTCGGTTTATCTTCCGTGCGTCGACCATTCATTTGGCAGTCTTTGCAAGAGAGTGCCAGAATTGGGAGTGAGGACATGTGACATGGAAGGACGCTCTCATGACCTACGTACATCCGAACCTGTCAGAACACTATGGGAGCGCCTTCGATCTGGGCGATCTCACCCACCGGCTCAACGACGCCGGTGATCACATCGAGCTCGCCGCGGCTCTCTACGACGCGACTGCGTTGCCACCGATCGAGCTGCGGCGCGTGATGCGCGCGCTGGCGCGGCGCGAAGGCGCGGCAACGATGGAGGTTGGTCACGAACTTGTCGCTCGGCGGTTACGCGCCTACTTGCGACTCGATGTCGAGGAGGCACGGATCGCGGCTCGGGCGTTTGTGGATGCGCATATAGACCTGCCGGCTGAGTGGGGCGAGCGCAACCGCGACATCGAGTTCGACGTGATCAAGAACGCGCTGCATCTGCGCGAGTTCTCGGCGCTGACCGAGATTCTGCCCTGGCTTCGCGATCATGATGCGGCCAACTGGCTGCTCGATCATGTGGCCGACGGCGATGACTTCGAGTTGATCGCAGACGCGAGCGGCACACCGGCGATGGCAGCCCAAAACTAGCGCCTGCCCGGTCCGCACGGACACAACACGCGCCCGGCGTTGCTCTGCTCGAGCGACACCGGGCGCGTTTAGTTTTGCGAAGGATGGGAGCTAGGCTGCCTGCGCTTGCGCCTGTGCTTGCTCAACGACGGCGCTGAACCCGGCAGGGTCATGCAGCGCCATTTCTGCCAGCACCTTACGGTCGATCTCAATTCCCGCTTCTTTGAGGTCGTGGATCAATCGGCTGTAGGTCGTGCCGTTCAGTCTGGCGGCGGCGTTGATCCGCTGGATCCAGAGTCGGCGCATGTCGCCCTTGCGTTCGCGACGATGGGCGTAGGCGTAGGACAACGCGTGCAGACGGGATTCGGAGGCTCTCCGATAGAGGCGATTACGTACGCCGTGATGGCCCTTGGTCTGCTTGAGGACTTTCTTGTGTCGGCGACGTTCGCGCGGTCCGCCCTTTACTCGTGGCATGGTTCAGGTTCCTGTTCTGATCCCGCTTACGGGGAGCCGTACGGCAGCAGCCGCTTGACGCGCTTCTGGTTGCCGAGATTCTTGACCTCGTGCATGCGGCCCTGAGCGCGCAGCGTGCGTTTGTTTTTCTTCTGCTTGTTGTGGCCGCGGTAGCCCTTCATCCGCATCACTTTGCCGGTCCGCGTGATACGGAATCGCTTGGCCGCGCCCTTGTGGGTCTTCATCTTCGGCATCGCTGAGTTTCTCCAACACAACCGCGCATCAGCGACGACACACTGGCGCGTTTCTCCAGCTTAAGAGCTGAACAGACACAGTCCAATCAGACCCGACACAATCGTCGGCGCGAGGCCAATGCCTAGCCGGCGGCCTCGCCCGCTTCTGCCGAAGTGGCGGCTTTGGCGTCTGCGATGGCCTTTGCTTTGACCTTGTCTTCGGCGACGATCACGGACATGAATCGGCCCTCGGTCGAGATCGGTTTTTCGATCACCGTGGGCACTTCATTCTCGTCGAGCGTCTCGAGCATTTCCTGGATGCGCTCGTGGCCGATGTCGCGGTGCGTAATTTCGCGCCCGCGGAACATGACGGAGATCTTGACCTTGTCGCCGTTGCGCAGCAGCCGCGCGGCGGTGCGGGCCTTCGCATCCATGTCGTGCTTGCCGATGTTTGGCCGCATCTTGACCTGATGCAACGAGGCGCCCTTTTGTCGGCGTCGGCCTTCGCGCTCGCGTTTCGATTGTTCGTACTTGAAGCGCCCATAGTCGAGCATTTTGGCGACCGGCGGGCGGGCGTTTGGTGCGACCTCGACCAGATCCAATCCCTGTGCCCGTGCGAGGTCGAGCGCCTGAATCGTCGGCATGACGCCGAGCTGTTCTCCCTCGGCGCCGATTACGCGCACTTCGCGGATGCGAATCGCTTCGTTGACGCGCTGTTCTCTGTGTTCTCGTTGATCCTTGACGGCCAGAGGAGATCTCCTTCACTGCGAGCCGGGGTAGTTGTGGCTCTGTTAGCGCCGATGGTAGGCGTGCGCGCACGCGGTTTCAAACTCTAGCGAGATTCTTAGGGGAATCACGAATCCGATTCTGTGTCGATCACGAGCATGAGGTCGCCTTGATCGACAGCGTCACCTGCCTCAACCGAGACTTCCATGATCCGTCCACCCGCAGGCGATCTCACTTCGTTGTTCATCTTCATCGCAACCATAACGAGCAAGGGGTCACCCTCTTCGACCATGTCACCGGCGGCAACGAGCACTTCAGTGATTTGGCCCGTCATCGGAGCGGTGAGTCGAACCTCGCCTTCGATTGCCGGACCGGTCTGGGTCAGGGCACCGGCACTGCGCTCAATCTCGGCGGTGTAACGGTCAGGGCCGATGAATACGTCGAGAGACATGCCTTCCCGGCGTATCGCGATGGGAATGCGCTCACCGTCGACCCAGAGACGGAACAGGGTGCTGTCGTCAACCGATTCCAATTCCACGTCGTATGTCTTGCCGCCGAACTCGGCTCGGTACTGTCCGTCGCCATTTTCGTCGATGGCGACTTCCTGGAGTCCACCCTGGACGATCAACCGGTAGTTCTTCGCCATCCCTGCTCCACTGGATATCGACGCCCGCGCGCGGATTGTGCCCACGCGCGCCGCCGAGGATACGACCCGCTCCGATCGCCATCTGCCCGCTCTCCCAGCGTATGGAAAAACAATGCCGCCGCCAGTGAGGCCTCGACACTGTTGGCCGGACGCGTTGACGTATCGAGGATTTCGTTCTCTTCTACGTACAGGGTGTGAATGTCGCCGTTGCGGAAGTGTTCGTCGTCCATCAGCGCCTGGTGGAACGGAATCGAGGTACTCACGCCAATAACGAGGTACTCGCCGAGCGCACGCTTCATTCGGCGGATGCATTGCTCGCGAGTTTCACCCCAGGTAATCAGTTTGCTGATCAAGGAGTCGTAGTAGGGGCTCACACCGATCCCGCGAGCGAGCATGGAGTCGAGCCGCACGCCTGGCCCGTCGGCCTCGCGGTACCAGGCAATCGGTCCGACAGACGGCGCGAAGTCGAGGAACGGGTCTTCTGCGGTGATCCGACACTCCATGGCCCAGCCCCGGATTGGGCGTTCGGCCGCGGTGTAGCCCAACGGCAAGCCACCTGCAATTCGGAGTTGGTCTTGTACGAGGTCAACCCCGCGAACCAGTTCGGTTACCGGATGCTCGACCTGGAGCCGAGTGTTCATCTCAAGGAAGGCAAAGCTCTGGCCGCCGGGAGCGTTGGAGTCGTCCCAGACGAGGAATTCGACGGTGCCGGTCGACGTGTAGTCACAGGCACGGGCCGCATTGGTCGCAGCTTCTTCCATCCGCGCACGTAGTTGAGGTGTCATGCCGGGCGCCGGCGATTCCTCGACCAACTTTTGCCGTCGGCGTTGGGCGGAACAATCGCGTTCGCCCAGGCAGACGATGTTGCCGCGGGAGTCGGCTACCACCTGGATCTCGATATGCCGGGCCGGCCGAAGCAGCTTCTCGACGAAGAGCGCTCCATCGCCAAACGCGGTAATCGCTTCCTCCTGCGCCTGCTGCACAGCACGCTCGATCTCGTCGCCCGACTCGACAACTCGGATGCCGCGGCCGCCGCCTCCGGCAGCCGCCTTGATCACGACGGGATAGCCAATCTCATCAGCTGTTTGCCGAGCCTCCGCCGGGTCAGTAAGTGGATCGACGGCGCCGGGAATGATCGGCACGCCGGCCTGCTTCATGGTGCGGCGTGACTCGATCTTGTCGCCCATCAACTCGATCGCTTCCGGCGACGGACCCACGAAGATGATGCCGTTCTCGCGACAGGCGCGTGCAAAGTTTGCATTTTCGGACAGGAAGCCGTAGCCAGGATGGATGGCGTCGGCGCCGGTCTCTTGCGCGGCAGCCAGGACAGCGTCAATCGACAGGTAGCTCTCCGAGGGAGCCGAGCCGCCGATTCTGACAGCTTCGTCTGCCATCCGAACGTGCCGGGAGGTCCGATCCGCATCCGAGAACACGGCGACCGTTTGGATACCGAGATCTCGTGCCCCTCGGATTACGCGAACCGCAATCTCGCCACGGTTGGCGATCAGCAGTTTGTCGAAGGGCCGCTGGGAATCTGTCATCCGTTACTTCCTGGACCTGTCGCGAGCTGACAGATCCGCGAATGATTCACTCGCGTTGCTGGCTCGGTCGAGCAGTTGAGAGCCGTAAGGATCATAGCTGTCGAATCCATTGGACAATAGCCAATCAACGACGCCGCTTAGGCAGGTTCGATTGCCCGCGAGCGCTGCATCAGGGTCAACATCTCACGGATTTCTTCAAGGGGCTTCGCGCCCAGATCATCACCGGAGCGAACCCGCACGGCCGCTGAGCGTGACTCTACTTCTCGGTCGCCGATGACGAGCAGATAGGGAATCTTGCGCCGCTGTCCGTTTCGGATCTTGGCCTGCATTCGTTCGTTGCCGTCGTCGACATCCACTCTCAAACCTGCGCCGCGAAGCTCAGAGGCGACTTCGTTGGCCCAATCCAGGTGGCGATCGGCGATCGGGACGCAGCGGGCCTGGATGGGCGCCAGCCAGAGCGGGAAGGCACCGGCATAGTGCTCGATCAGGATGCCGAGGAACCGCTCAAAGGACCCGTGGATCGCGCGATGAATGACAACGGGAGTGTGGCGCTCGCCATCCTCGCCGACGTAGACACAGCCCAGTCGTGCTGGCTGAATCAGGTCGAGCTGAATCGTGGAGAGCTGCCACTCTCGGCCCATAACATCAGAGACAAAGAGGTCCGCCTTGGGTCCGTAGAACGCTGCTTCGCCCTCCTGCTCCACATAATCGATGCCAGCCTCATCAAGCGCATTACGCAGCGCCGAGACAGCAGTGTCCCACGCCTCGGGGTTGTCGACGAACTTGCCACCCTCACCGGGGAGCGACAGCTCATAGCGGAAGTTGGGCATCCCGTAGGTCTGAAAGAGCGTCTGAACGAGTTCGAGCACACGCGAAACTTCGTCGGAGATTTGCTCCGGTGTGATGAAGATGTGGCAGTCGTCCTGGGTCAGCGAGCGAACCCTGGTCAACCCCGACAACTGCCCTGACTTTTCGAAGCGATAGAGCGTCGTGTACTCCGCATAGCGAAGCGGCAACTCGCGATATGAATGCAGCGAGTTGTTGTACAACGTCATGTGGACGGGACAGTTCATCGGCTTGAGGAAATATGCCTCGCTGTTCCCATCGTCGCCGTGTTCGGGATGTTCATGCATAGCCGGATACATGACGTCCGAGTAGTTCTCGAGGTGACCTGATCGGCGGAACAACTCGCCTCGTGCGACGTGACCGGTCCAGACTTCCTGGTAGCCGCGAGCGTCCTGAAGCTCACGGATTAGACGCTCCATCTCCTGGCGAACGATTGCCCCGTCGGGCAGAAACAGCGGCACGCCGGCGCCGACGAGCTCGGAGAACGCGAACAACTCAAGGTCCCGGCCCAATCGTCGGTGGTCGCGGCGCTGCGCTTCTTCAATCCGTGCGAAATGGGCGTCCAGTTCCTCGCGAGTCGCGAACAGCGCTCCGTAGACGCGTTGAAGCTGGGGCCGATTCTCATCACCACGCCAGTAGGCACCAGCGACATTGGTCAGTCGGAACGGGCCGATCTGCTTTGTTGATTCCACGTGTCCGCCGCGACAGAGATCCGTGAAATCGGCGTGAGTGCAGATGCCTAGCTCGTCTGAGTCGGTGGAAAACTGGTCGATCAGTTCCTGTTTGAACGGCTGATCGGCAAAGCGTTGTCTCGCTTCAGCGACCGGAATCTCATCCCAGATGAAGCGATGGTTACGGCGCATCTCCTTGCGCATGCGCTTTTGAATCTCGGTCAGATCTTCGGGCGTCAGGGGACGTGGCAGGTCGAAGTCGTAGTAGAAACCCGTATCGATCGGCGGGCCGATGGCGATTTTGCCGTCGGGGAACATCTGCAGCACGACCTGTGCCAGCACATGAGCGGCCGAGTGTCGCATGCGGCGCAGCCATTCAGCTTCGTCGACATCGTCCTGCGCGGCGACGCCGACAGTTTGATCGTCATCCAGCGAGTGTTCGGGGTCGAAGGGATCCTCGGCCATCCGCCTGCCATTTGCGTGTAGCCCGCAACGATCACTGGCGGATCAACCCGGGCGAATCGATCGTGAATGTGGTGGGCGATACTGGACTTGAACCAGTGACCTCTGCGATGTCAACGCAGCGCTCTAGCCAACTGAGCTAACCGCCCCCGCCATCCGCCTGCTAGACATCACGGCCAAGCAGGTGTCGATTCATCGTATTCCTCGCGGTTGATCATGGTCAACGAAGGATCGGTCGCCGGGCGAACTCGGAAAAGCCGACTCTCAGCACCTACAATCGGTGTCAACTCGTTGACGTTCGGCGTCCTGTTGGCTAGCTTGCACGCCAAGCCGCTGTGGGGCGGACTCGGGAGTCGAAGTGGAACAACTGAATATCGAACTCTCTAGCGAGCAGTCCTGGTGCAGTGAAAGTGCCCGCCGCGTTGGTAGTAGGGGCGGTGTAAGATTGTGGGACGCTCCGGTGCAGCCGGCATCGGGTGGCAACCACGCGCGGGGGCCGCTAGCTCAATTGGCAGAGCAGCTGACTCTTAATCAGCAGGTTCGGGGTTCGAGTCCCTGGCGGCTCACCAGCTTTAACAGGATGAGCGGTCTGCCTGAACATCCGCGCCTCTCGCGTGACGACGCCGGTTCGCCGGCCCTCTGGTCGTCTACGGGGGAAGTGTCGGAATTGGCAGACGAGCATGATTTAGGATCATGTGCCGCAAGGCGTAGGAGTTCGAGTCTCCTCTTCCCCACCAAGGCTCGCCCGACTGAGAATCGGTCGGTCGCGTTGCGAACGTTGGAACCGAAGGCGTCGCTGAAGGAGTTTTCTTATGGCTGACCCACTCTTGAGTGTCCAGAATCTCTCCACGAGCTTCTTCACCTCGGAAGGAGTCGTCCAGGCCGTAAACGACGTCTCGTACGACCTGATGCCCGGTCAGACGCTGGGCCTGGTCGGCGAGTCGGGCTCGGGCAAAAGCGTCTCAGCACTCTCTTTGCTGCGCCTGATTCCAAACCCGCCCGGCAAGATTGTCAACGGCGAGGTCTGGTTCGATGGCGAAGAGCTGATGAGCGTCGACGACTCGCGGATGCGTGAGATCCGCGGCAATGACATCGCCATGGTCTTCCAGGAGCCAATGACCTCGCTCAACCCGGTGCTGACCATTGGCCGTCAGTTGACGGAGGCGATTGAGCTGCACATGGGACTCAATCGCACGCAAGCCAATGAGCGCGCGGTTGAGCTGCTCAACATGGTGGGTATTCCGGCCGCTGAGCAGCGCCTGTTCGACTTCCCTCACCAGTTCTCGGGAGGCATGCGCCAGCGCGTGATGATCGCGATGGCGCTCTCCTGCGACCCCAAGCTGCTGCTCGCCGATGAGCCAACCACAGCGCTCGACGTGACCATTCAAGCCCAGGTGCTTGAGGTCATGGCGCGGCTCAGTCGCGAGCTCGGTACCTCCGTCATCGTCATTACACACAACCTCGGCGTCGTTGCTCGCTATGCCGACCGTGTGAACGTGATGTACGGCGGACGAATCGTTGAGAGTGGCGAGGCGGGCGAGATTTACGCGCGGCCCAAGCACGCGTACACGCTCGGTCTGCTCGAGTCGGTACCTCGACTTGACGCCCGAACCGGTCGTCTGATCCCGATTGAGGGCACGCCACCTGACCTGACCAATATGCCAGAAGGCTGCGCATTCGCACCGCGCTGCCGCTTCGTGACCGACCAGTGCACGACCGAGCGACCAGTGCTGCAAGAGTTTGCACCTGGTCACCTCGTCGCTTGCTGGAACTCGGAAGAGGTAGCCCTCGAGGCAGACACCATCCTGGCCAGCGCCCACACCGAGGAAATCCTGGAAGAGGAGACGGCCAATGTCTGAGAACGAACAACCCGACGTCACCGAGGAGCCCGAGGTTCAGGACGATCAGCGGTCTCAAGATGAGGCTGGCGCTGGGACGATGACGCCGGAAGCCATGCGCGCCGCAGCGGCCGCATCGGTCGGCCAGGCCACTGCCGCGATTGCCGACCTGATCGCCACAGGTCGAACCGAGCCGCACGAGAATACATTGCTCGAGGTCCAGGACCTCAAGATGTACTTCCCGGTGACGGCCGGGTTACTGCTCAAGCGCAAGGTCGCGGACATCAAGGCCGTCGACGGCATCACGTTCTCTGTTCGCGAGGGCGAGACGCTCGGCCTCGTGGGAGAATCGGGTTGTGGTAAGTCCACGACCGGCCGCGCCATCCTGCAGCTGTATCGTCCGACCGCCGGCAATGTGTTCATGTCGCCTCCCCAGTACACCTCGCACATTGGCGCGGACGACGACGGCGGAGCAGAGTCCGTGAGCCTTCCAGGTGCCGACAGCAATGGAGGCCCCGTTGATCTGACCACGCTCGCTGGCCGCAACCTGCGCGCCTACCGGCGTCAGATGCAGATGATCTTCCAGGACCCCTATGCGTCCTTGAATCCGCGCATGAGCGTCGGCAGCATCGTCTCCGAGCCGATGGTGATCCACGGCTTGCAGAAGGGCCGGCGCAAGGAGCGCGTCCGCGAACTGCTCGAGACTGTGGGTCTGAACCCATACTTCGCCAGCCGCTACCCGCACGAGTTCTCAGGCGGACAGCGCCAGCGCATCGGAATCGCCCGCGCGCTCGCGGTCGAGCCGGCCTTCATCGTCTGCGACGAGCCCGTCTCGGCGCTCGACGTATCGATTCAGGCGCAGATCATCAACCTGCTTGAGGACTTGCAGTCGGACTTCGGCCTGACGTACTTGTTCATCGCTCACGATTTGTCGGTCGTGCGACACATCTCGCACCGCATCGCGGTCATGTACCTGGGCAAGATTGTTGAATTGGCTGAAGCCGACCAGCTCTATGACAATCCGCTACACCCTTACACCCAGGCGCTGATCTCGGCTGTGCCGATTCCCGACCCGGCATTGGAACGGCGACGTGAGCGTTTGATCCTGACCGGAGACGTGCCTAACCCGATCGCGCCGCCGCCGGGCTGCAACTTCCACACTCGTTGCCCAATCGCGATTGACATTTGTCGCGAGGAGGACCCGGAGTGGCGCGAGATCGGTGACGATCACTTCGTCCGCTGCCACCGCGTCTAGTCCCAGCCGACCGTGAACTCTCCAGAGCGGGGCCGAAAGGCCCCGTTCTGCGTTTCCGCTACACGGCGGCAGACCCGCTGACTGTTACGATCAGGCCACATGGACGCATCGCGAGTTCGCAACTTCTGCATCGTCGCCCACATCGATCACGGCAAATCGACCCTGTCCGACCGCCTCATTGAGGCGACCGCGACTGTCGATCGTCGCGACATGTCCGATCAACTGCTCGATTCAATGGATCTGGAACGGGAAAAGGGCATCACGATCAAGGCTCGCGCGGTCCGGATGGACTACGACCAACCCGAAGGCGGAGAGTATCGACTGCATCTGATTGACACGCCAGGTCACGTCGACTTCTCCTACGAGGTTTCGCGCAGCCTGGCGGCCGCCGAGGGTGCGCTGCTCATTGTCGACGCGGTCGAAGGCATTCAGGCGCAGACCTTGGCCAATGTGTACCTGGCCATGGAGCAGGACCTCACGCTGATTCCGGTGATCAACAAGATCGATCTCGACGTCGCCCGGCCCGAGGCGATTGCCGCCGAACTCGTGGACGTCATCGGATTCGCACGCGACGAGATTCTCTATGTCTCAGCCAAGACGGGACAGGGGATCGACGAGTTGCTCGACGCAATCGTCGACCGTATCCCTCCGCCTGAGGGCGCGCCGACCGATCCGCTACGCGCGTTGATCTTCGACTCCGAATACGACTCCTACAAGGGAGTGATCGCCCACGTGCGGGTTGTTGACGGGGAAGTCAAGGGGCAAAGTCCGCTTCGTCTTGCAGCGACCAACCGTCGATTCGAAGCGATGGAGGTCGGTAGTTTCTCGCCCGAGCTACGGCGGTTGGACTCACTTTCGGCCGGCGATGTTGGTTACGTCGCCACTGGTCTGAAGGACGTCGCCGATGTGCGTGTTGGCGACACGATGACCATCGGTGGACGGCATCAGCCTGATCCGCTGCCCGGTTATCGCGAGCCCAAAGCGATGGTCTTCGCGGGGCTGTATCCGGCCAACTCGGCCGACTACCAGGAGCTCTCCGATGCGCTGGACAAGCTTCGGTTGTCCGACAGCGCGATCCAATATCAGCCGGAATCCTCGGCCGCATTGGGCTTCGGATACCGGATGGGATTCCTCGGCTTGCTGCACATGGAAATCGTCCAGGAGCGTCTCGAGCGCGAGTATGGTCTCGAGCTGGTCTTCACGGCGCCGTCGGTTGAGTACGAAGTCGAGGGCGTCGATGGCCAGGTCCAGTTGATTGAGAATCCGTCCGACTTGCCTGCGCCGAACCATGTCGCCGAGATTCGTGAGCCCTGGGTCCGAATCTCGGTGATCGCGCCGCACGATTACGTCGGACCCGTGATGGAAACGGTCACCGGGCGACGAGGCGTCTTCGACCACATGGAGTATCTGCAGCGCACGAGTCAGGGCAAGCAGGAGAATGGCGCCAACGGTGCCGTCCAGACGACCAGCGAGATACGGGTGCTGCTCGAGTATGAACTGCCGCTCTCCGAGATTCTCACCGACTTCTACGACGAGTTGAAGTCGAGGACGCGAGGCTACGCCAGTCTCGACTACTCGTTGATCGGCTATCGGCCGGCCAAACTGGTGAAGCTTGATCTGCTGATCAATGGGGAACCGGTCGACGCGTTGTCAGCCATCGTCCACTCCGACGCGGCAGCCACGCAGGGTCGCGAACTGGCCGATCGACTGCGTCGGCTGATTCCTCGCCAGCTTTTCGATGTGCCAATCCAGGCCGCGGTCGGAGGTCGGATCATTGCTCGCGAGACGGTTCGGGCGCTTCGCAAGAATGTGACCGCCAAGTGCTACGGCGGCGACATCACCCGCAAGCGCAAGCTGCTGGCTCGACAGGCAGAAGGCAAACGGCGGCTCAAGCGAGTCGGCAATGTCGAGATTCCGCAGGAAGCGTTCCTCGCCGTCCTGCAGTTGGGCAAGAACTAGCCGGAGTCAGCTGGCTTCCGCCGGCGCCGCGACTGCGCCGTTATCCGCGGGCACGCTCGAGGCTTCTACCTCTTCTTCTTCCTCCTCTGCTTCAACCTCTTCCTCTTCGAGTGCGATCTCCAGGACGCCGGACGCTTCTGCGATTGAGCGCCTGATTTCTTCCAGGACCTCGGGCTCGTCGGAGGCCTCAGTGGCGAAAGTGACCAGCTCGTACAGGGCCTCGACGGGGATGATCGCGTAGCCGTAGGTCTCGCAGGCGTCGACGAGCGCTTTGGGGAACGGCTCTCGGCGGATTCGCGGGTCGGTTTGGCGGAAGCCGTTGCCCACGATGATGCCCTTGGGCCGTTTCTTGCGGCGCAGGAACTGCTCTTCGATTCGGCTCTGCAGCGTCAGATAGAGTCGGTCGCTGATTGCGTTGTTGGCGGAGGAGAGTTCGACGACGGAGATGTCGGAGCCATCGCGGAGTTCCATCTTGTCCTCGGCTGAAGAAACGGTGTAGCCCAGCACACGGAACGCGTCCAGAATCACATCTCGGAAGGCGTGATTCTGGCTCTGCCAGAGCATGGTTTGGAAGCGGGCGGTGTCGGTGACTAGCGACTCGGCCTCGGTGATGCGGCGCTGTATCTGCTTGAGTTCGTCCTGAGCAGCCGACAATTCGTCGCGCGCTTCTGACGCCTCAGGAGTGTCGTATCGGCGCACCCAGACCGGCGCCGCGCTTTGTTCCGGTTCCTGGACCAGGCGCTCGATCATCTCTAGTAACGCGGTGGTGAAGGCCTTGCGCTGACTCGAGGACAGAGAGTCGGCGGGCGGCAGAACTACGATTCGTCCCGGACCGACTTTGAAGTCGGCCGCAACCGCTGCGCCTCCTACCGATCGGGCGATCACCGTCGCGTCGCTCGAGGTCTTGAAGTCGAATAGCGCGCGATAGCGGAGCCGTCCGCCGAGCTCGTCGAGAAATGCGCTCGCCGGGTGCTGAGGAATCGTGGAGCGCACATCCTTGCCGTCGGCGGGTCGGAGCGTGGGCCATTTGAACGGGTCTTCGTCCGGTCCTGGAATCAGGGAGTACCGATTCAATCCGGGAAACGATGGCACGTTCGGATGACGAACGTTCGGATAGGCGAAGAGGATCAGCAGACCACCGCGCTCGAGCAA
Source organism: Dehalococcoidia bacterium (assembly GCA_964291525.2). Classification (GTDB taxonomy): domain Bacteria; phylum Chloroflexota; class Dehalococcoidia; order Bin125; family Bin125; genus Bin125. The sequence continues at coordinate 808,302 of OZ219765.1, forward strand.
CTGGCGAAACTCCAACTGTCGCTGCTGCAACAGCTCAGCCAGGCCAAAGTGAAAGGCTCCCGACTCTCCCTGGGTAATCGCACGGCCGTCCGGCGATTTGACGTTGAGAGTGCTCGCAGCGATCCCCTCGATCTGCTCCGAGACCGACTGCGGATCGATGATGCAGGCGTCGTAGTCGAAGATTGATGGCGCGTTGGCGATTGAGTGGTTGTCGACACTGGGGCTGGGTACCGGGCAGCCGATGGAGATGATTCGCACAGGCTGCTCCTTCTTCCTGCTCTGGCCCAACGCGGCGGGTGGACTGTTTCACCGAGTTTACTCCGAGCCGACATTGTTGACCTGAGGAACGGGCGGAGGGTTCCGCGAGAAAATTTCGGGTGGATTTGGCTGAGAGGGTGCTGTGGGCTGAGAATTCGCTCAAAAGGTGTCCGGAAAAGTCCAGATTTGTCCAGATTTGTCCCGATCTCGCTCGATCAGTCTGGATATTGAGGGCGTCTGTATCGGAACATCCAGGAATATCTAGACGATGCCGGATGGGTCGAACTGGGTTCATGGGTTCTCCTGGTTGGCTTCGCCCCGCACTTGCCTGACATAGTATGTGAACTTAAGTTCTGAGATGCCGCATAGAGTGACAGAGTTTGCGGTTGGCCGGCAGAGCGGGTCGACGCATGATTGGGGTCAGGCATTGGGTAGCCGATGGTAGGATTGGTGGTGGTCGTGCTAGATGGGGAGCTAGCGGTGCCCTGTACCCGCAATCCGCTCTAGCGGGATTGAATTCCTGAGTTGAGGGCGGCGACATGAGAACTACCAACGTCAAGCAGTGATGAAGCTTGGGTCCCGCGCGGCGGCCCGCCGTGAACCCCGTCAGGTCCGAGAGGAAGCAGCGGTAAGCGGTTGTTCGGTCGGGTGACGTGGGAGTGCCTGGGCAGAGCCGGCTAACGAAGGCAAGCTCATGGCGGCGTTCGATCTCAGGTGCACGACCACATCCCTGACTCTCGCCATGTCTCCAAACGCCAGAGCAACCAGATGAGCGGCCGCCGACGGCGAGCCCGCACGCCGCGATTGGGCCAGCATCTGTTGCGCGATGAGCGGGTGCTTGATCGGATCATCGAGGCTGTCCCGATCGCGCCGGAACCGATTCTGGAAATCGGCGCTGGGGACGGAGTCCTCACGCAGCGGTTAGCGGAGTTGGGACGACCCCTGGTGTCCGTCGAACTCGATGAAGGCATGGCCTTCCGCGCTCGACGGCGACTCTCGGCGAGCGGGCTGGATCGCTCTGCCGTGGTGATTGAACACGACGCCCTCGATATCGAACCGGCAGAGACGCTCGCATCGGTAGCGGCGAGGCCGCCTTACGGGCTTGCGGGCAATCTGCCCTATGCGATCACCGCGCCAATCTTTCGCAAGTTCCTGGAAGAGGAGACTCAGCGTCCCGAGTGGATGCTGGTTATGATTCAGCACGAGGTCGCGCAACGCGTGACTGCCGCGCCGGGCCGATTGTCACTAATGGGCGTCTCGGTGCAGTTCTACGCCGAGGCTGAACTGCTCTTCTCGGTTGAACGGGATGCGTTCGAACCACCGCCGCAGGTGCGCTCGGCCGTGGTGATGCTGCAGCTTCGAGAGCGACCAGCCGTTGACGTTCCCAGTGTGGAGCGATTCTTCGAAGTCGTCCGAGGAGGATTTCGGAGCCCCCGTAAACAGCTACATAACGCGCTCGCGCAGGGTGTCTGGCTGCCACCCGGTGGCGCGGCCGAGTGGCTGGAGGCCTGCGAGATCGAGCCTTCGCGCCGACCAGGCACTCTCAGTCTGGAGGAGTGGGCACGGCTCGCCTGGTGGCGAGAAGAACACATCGACGAGCTCTCGGAACAAGTCCAATGACGACCTTGAGCACTGTCGGCACGGCGAAACTCAACCTGACACTTGAAGTGATCGGCAAGCGCGAGGATGGATTTCACGACCTTGCCTCGATCGCCACTTCGTTGGACCTCTGTGATGAGATACGGCTCACCCCGGGTGGGAGCGAACGGTCGATCTCGTACACAGACGACAACGGGCGGCCGGTCTCGATCGAGACCGCCGACGACATCATCGCGCGCGCCTGGTCTGCGCTGGAAGCCAGTTGTCCGCTGCCTTCAGGCGCGAATGTGGAGGTCGTCAAGCGAATTCCGGTGACCAGCGGTCTGGGAGGCGGCTCGACCGATGCTGCCGCGTTTCTGAGACTCGCCAGACAGGCGTGGGATCTGCCTATCAGCGATGACGATCTCTGCCAGATTGGTTCACAGGTCGGCTCTGATGTGCCCGTCTGCATCGTCGGTGGATTGGTCCGCATGGCTGGTCGCGGAGAGCGCGTGACTCCGATCTCGATCAATGCAGATTCAGACTCGGGTTGGGTCGTGCTTTTGCATCGACCGGAGATTCCGGTGCCGGCGGCCAAGACGGCGACCATGTATCGCTCGCTGCGCTCCTCTGATTTCCGCAGCGGCGAAGCGACCGAGTCGCTGCTGGAAGCTCTCGCAGCTGGAGCGACTCTGAGCCAGGATGACTGCGTCAACTCGTTTGATCGACCGGCTCGAGAGGTCATGCAAGGCCTGAGCGCGGCCTGGCGGAACATGGGCGCGGCGATTGCGAGGTCATCGATTGAGCTTGGAGTGGAGCCCATGACTCCACTGCTGGCCGGCGCAGGCCCGACCCTGTTCGCGATTCTCCGACCCACGGTTGCCGAAGGTGCAGCGCAGCGTCTGAGAGACCACTCCGGATTCACATACGTGACCAAGCCCCTCAGCAGAGAAGACGCGACGGCGATTCGAGCGGTCTGAGAACGGTCTGAGCATGGAAGCTGTCGCAGCGCTGTTCTCGGGATTTGTCGCCGGAGCTGCGGTCGGCGTTCTAGGGCTGGGTATCTTTGGGCCGCTGCTGGTCTCGGTGCCCACGACGAACTGGCTGCGCCGACAGTTTCCCGATCCGTCCAACTGGGTGATGGTCAGCCTGGGCGCAGCCTTGGTCGCGCAGGCGGGCTGTGCGGTGCTCGGTCTGCTGCTTGGCGTGGTGCTGCTCAATGTCGCCGACGGCGGGACGTCGGGGCTGGGCAGTCCGTCCTGGCAATTCACGCTCGGCGTGATCATCTGTATCGGCGTGCTCGTCCTGGGAGCGATTGCCTGGCAGAGCTGGCTGTGGCGTCGATTTGCGTTGGTCGGCCTGCTCGCGGCGGGCTGCTACGGCTGGATGCTGCCTCATCTGGCTGCTGCCTGACGGCAACTGGGTGGCACAGGATTGCTCGGACCCGTGCCTATACTCAGTTGAGTACGCCCCAATGCCCCTAGAGCTGGAGACCCCGTGGATCCTCAGTCGATGCCCGGCACGATTCTGGACGCTCACATTCACACCGTTCGCGGCGCCGCCGATTCGGCCCTGCAGCCCACCGAACTCCTGGAAGAGGCCAATCGGATTGGTCTGACCGGAGTCAACCTGACCGAGCACGACCGCGTCTGGGAACGCTACGACTGGAACAACTACGCCGAATCGATGAGCGAGGCGGGCATCTACCTGAACCAGGGGATGGAAGTCTCGACCGACCTCGGACACATTGTCGTCTTCGGTATCGACCAGTATTACTCGGGGATCCGCTCAGCCGAGCGTCTGCGCGAGGTCTGCGATGAGATCGGCGCATTCATGTCGGTGGCGCATCCATTCCGGCATTTCTTCGACCCTGTGACGTTCCGACGCAAGGGCGAGGAACCGTTCTCGATGACTCCCGAAGAGGCGGCCGAGCGAATGCACGTCTTCCAGGTCGTGCATGGGATTGAGGTCGGCAACGGCGGCAACACAAGGCGCGAGAACCTGTTCGCGCTGGAAGTCGCCCGGATTCTCAACAAGCCGGTGACCGGCGGCTCGGACGCTCACTCGACTTCCGGAATCGGCAGCTACACGACGGTGTTCCCGGAGCCGCTGACCTGTCGTGAGCAGACAGTGCAACTGCTGCACGACGGCGCGACGGTTTGCTACGAAGGTCTCAACATCAAAGAGTTCCGCGCCTTCGGGCCTTGTGCCGACGACGAGGCGCCGTAGTCCGTCAACACTGATCGCTGGTGTGAGGCGTGACTGACCAGACTTACGCCGCAATCGACCTGGAAATGACCGGTCTCAAGCCGGGCTTCGATGAAATCATCGAGGTCGGGATCGTGCGCTGCACGCCGGAGCGCGTGCTCGAGCGTTGGAGCTCACTGGTCCGGCCTCTGGAGATGCCTCCGTTGCGAGTGCAGCGGATGACCGGGATCACGCCGTCGATGTTGGAAGAGGCGCCGACCTGGTCGGAAGTTGAGGAGCAGGTGCAGAGCCTGTTGGATGGCGCCACGCTGATCGGTCACAACGTTCAGTTTGACGAACAGTTTCTCGAGGTGCAGGGACTAACTTCGGCCACGCCATCAATCGACACATTGCCGCTGGCGCAGATCATCGATCCGAGCGCGTCATCGCATCGGCTCGGCGATCTGTGCCGTCGCTACGGAATCGAGTTGCTCGGTGGCCACCGAGCGCTTGCCGACGCCGAGGCGGCGCGTCAGGTGTTGCTCAGTCTCAAGTCGCGTTATGAATCTCTTCCATTGAGTGCTCGTGACTCATTGAGCGAAGTCGCGAGTACCGGCAGCCTCTTCTGGGCGCCGGGCAAGGTCTTGCGCGATTGGTCTCTCGAGACGGCAAGAGTCGCTTCTCCCGATCGAGGTCATCGCCGCGAACCGCATCGACCGCTCGAGCCAGTCGACCTGCCTCAGGGATCGCTGGTCGATCTGACGGCCCAGGCATTCGCTTCGGTTGCCGACGACGAATTCGAGCAGCGTACCGAGCAGCTTGATATGGCCCGTGACGTGGCAGAAGCGCTTCAGTACGGTGGCACGCTGTTCGTTGAGGCGGGCACTGGCACGGGGAAATCTCTGGCTTACCTCGTGCCGGCGGCGCTCTGGGCTCTCAAGACCGGCAACACGGTGATCATCAGCACACACACGATCAACCTGCAACAACAGCTCGAGGGCAAGGATGTCGAGTTTGCGCGGCAACTGATCGGCGGGTTGTCGGCGGAGGCGGCTGAGGCGCTCAAGTCGACGGTCGTGAAGGGTCGCGACAACTATCTCTGCCAGGAGAAGGTCGATCGAGAGTTAAGGCGGGCCGCCGACTGGAAGGACCCACTCCTGCTCGCCCGGGCCTCAGTCTGGCGGTCGATGACAGAGCGGGGAGACCGAGCCGAACTGCGGCTCCCGGCGCCGAAGCTGCGCGAATGGGAGAAGCTCTCGGCTCGAGACACAGGCTGCCTGTCCGATCGCAACTGTGAGTATGCGATGAACGGGACTTGCTTCCTGCTCAGAGTCCAGCGGCAGGCTGCCAATTCGCACATCGTCATTGCCAACCACGCGCTGTTGGTGAGGTCCCTCGCCAGCGGTGCGGTGACGATGCCTGACGCACCCGTGGTCATCATCGATGAATCGCACGCCCTCGAGGACGTGGCGACGAACCAGCTCTCGCTGGAAATGAGTGAGTCGTGGATGCTGGAGTCGGTCCACCGCGTGGTCGAAGGGTCCGATTCGTTGACTCGGTCAGCTGACCAACAGGGACTACGAGCAGAGTCTCAACAACTCAAGCAGCAGGCGGGGCAAGCCGAGGGATCATTGGAGAAGCTGTTCGATGCAGTTGCCAAGTTTGTCTCTGAGTATTCGGAAGACCAACGCGGCAATGAGGATCGAGTCACGTTGAGCCAGGGCACGCGCAACACCAGAGCCTGGTCGGATCTTGAACTGGTGTGGGAGGACGCCCAGACCGCTCTTGGGCAGTTAGCGACGCAGGTGGAGGAGATCTCGCAGGAGTCGTCCTCAAGGGCTCGAGAGGCTCGTGGGGACGAAGAGCGAACATGGCAGTCACTGGCCAACGAAGCCCAGATCGTCCTCGCAGATCTGAGCGAACGAACTCGCCTTCTTGCCCGGGCGGTGACCGAGTACTCAAGCGAAGAGATCGCCTGGGCGGCGAGAGAGAATCGACGGACCGGCGCGTCCAGTGTCCATACGGCGCCGCTCAGCGTCGCATCCCACTTGCAACCACTCTGGAATGATCGTCACGCGACCATCCTCACGGGCGCCACACTGGCGACCAGCGCGCAGGAGAACTCAACATTCGAATATCTCAGGGAGCGCCTGGGAATCGAAGATGCAACCGAGACGCAGTACGGCTCGCCGTTCGATTACGAGCAGCACTGCCGCATCTACCTGCCCACCGACATCCTCGATGCCGACAACCACGACCACCATGACTCCGTGGCCCAGGCGATCAGGACGCTCGCAACCGCAGCGGGCGGACGCACGATGGTGCTATTCCGCTCCTACAGCGCCATGAATCAGGTCACCAAAAGGATCCAGGACGACCTGGAAGCATCCGGTCTGGTCCTGCTTCGCCAGGGGCGAGATGGATCGGCGGCATCAATCGTCGAAGCGCTTCGGAAGGATCCAAAGTCCGTCGCCTTCGGGGTCGCCGCACTATGGACTGGCGTCGACATCCCCGGCGACGCGCTGTCGCTGCTGATTATGACCCGATTGCCCTTTGCCCCGCCAAATGACCCGGTGCTCAAGGCGCGAGGCGAGCAGTACGACAACGAGTTCATGGAGTTTTCTCTGCCCTCGGCGGTGCTCCAGTTCCGACAGGGGATTGGCCGGTTGATTCGCACCCAGTCCGACCTAGGGGCCGCCGTCATCCTCGATGGACGAGTCGTGAGCCGTCGCTACGGACAACGGTTCCTCGACGCGCTCCCACCAGCACCCGTGATTCGAACGCCCATCGCAGCGGTCGCCGATGACCTACGCAAGTTTCTTCCCGCGATTGGCGATGCTCAGTGACTGTCGGCGTCTCTTGGCCGGTTCAAGTTGAGGGAGAACGGGCCACTATCCGACGGTTCGAGGGTGACGTAGTCGAAGCGGATTGGCTGGAAGAAGCTGCGCAAGCGATCGCTGGTCGCGCTGAACCATGCCGATTACAGGATCGTCTCGACGATGGCGACCAGGGCTGGTGGATCCTCGGCGATGGTCAGATAGTCGGAGCGTTGTGCGGGAAGCTGGCCGATGCCAGTTCGCCTGTGCGATCGAGAGCGCTGATTTGGACATGGCTCGCCATCGACGCACGTTGGCGAGCGTACGGTTTCGGCGGCGCAGCAGTGCCGTTGTTGGAACAGGCCGCCCAACAGATCGGCGCGACGACTGCGCTGACCCCTCTGCCTCCGGACAATGGAGTGGCGCTCTACTTCTGGCTACGCTTGGGCTACACCCCGCTGCGGTCGACACCCGTCAATCGGGGCGATTGGCCAACCGGGGTGGTCCCGGACGCGCTCTGGATGCAGCGTCCGTTTGATTCCAACAGCTCAGACAACACCAACACCCCTGAGGAGTAACGCATGTCCCTGGTGATTCCCGACGATGTCCGCGACCGCGTCAATGGCGCGCTCGACGAAGGCTTCCCGATGTGCATGGTTGCCGTGAGCAGCGACTCGCAGCCGGTGGTCAGCTTCCGAGGCAGCACGCAGACATTCGGCGACGACGCGCTCGCCATCTGGGTGCGCGGCGATTCATCTTCGACTCTGAACGCGATCGGAGAGAACCCCAGCGTCGCGCTGATGTACACCAACATGCCAGCGAGGAAGTTCTACATCTTCCGCGGTCGGGCCGCCGTGACGACCGACGCCGGCGAGCGCGACCAGATCTGGGAAGGTCAGCACGCACTTGAGAAGTCGCGCGACACGGAGCGGACCGGGACGGCGGTCGTGATTCGTCTCGACTCGCTCCAGGGCAGCGGAGTCAATCTGACCAGGGACTAGCGCCGACGATCGCGTCGGGACTGCAGGGACCGGCGAAACAGGCGCCCACCGCCGAGACCCGCCATCAGAACGCCGACCCAGAGCGCGACCATTTCGACTGTCCCTCCGGCTCCGGTGAACGCCATCCCCAACCAGATGCCGATCCCCATCGAAGTGACGACGCCAGCGGTGGGCAACCACCAGCGCCTCTTCGGTTGCTCGACTTGCTCCAGGCGGGAAGTCTCGACCGCGGCTGGCGGAGGCGCGGTGGCCGTGCCCCGTCTCCGACGTCGTCGCGGCCGCTGACGAGGCACTTCAGCGTCTCCGTCGGGCAAGGTCGCGAGCGCTGGACCCGGCCGAGGCTCTTCTGGCCCTCGGCTTCGACTCGGGCTGCTGCGGCTCGGTCGTCGGTGGCGATTCATCCTCAGGCGCGGTCAACCCGGCCTGTTCATTGAGACAGTTCCGGCAGGCGAATTGAAGCGCCATCACCTCGTCGTCGATCCAGACATCGCCGCAATCGGGGCCGGTGGCCGTGGTCGTCAGGCGCAGGTGGAAGTACTCGCCACAGCGGTAACAGTCGGAGCGCGCTTCCGCGGCCGCGGGATCGCCGCAGACCGAGCAGGGCCAGGTGTCTTCGGAAGTCTGGGCATCGGTAGTCATCGCGACAATCGTATCCGCTGTTCCATTCGCGTAACAGACAGCTCATCCGTCGGATCCAGCTCCCCGTCCCAGATCGCCGATTCAACGTCCTCCAGCCAGCGCCCGAGCCGCGGACCGCGCTCGACGCCAAGCTCGAGCATCCGCGTCGGTGAAATCGGCGAAGCAACGCTTGATCGTCGTGCGAGGAATGTTGCCACCGCATCTCGCAATGGTCCGCTCCAGGTGAGTTCCGCCGCCTCCAGCGCCGCATCTGGAAACTGCTTGAGGCTCAACGCGACACGCGAAGCGCGACGCATCTGCCCAATGCTCCGTCTGGCGAGGCGCAGTCGGGCGCCAGATTCGAGCGCCGCGCGCTCCTGCCGATTCATGCCTACTGATTCCGGCAACCACGTCTTGATGTGCGGCTCGCGACTCAGCAGCCCATTCGAGGCCCAGAACTGCTGCGGAAAGTTGGACGCCATCAACACTTCCCTGGGCACCGTCCAGCGAGCGTCCCTCGATTGTGGGATCTTCAATCGTCGAGCGACTTCAAGCGCGCCTACGACATCACGCTCCTGGAGCAACAAACGCCAGGCATCGCCAAACCGAGCTGGACTCAACGCTGCTAGATGGAGACGGTCCCGCATGGCATCGGCTCTGGTGCGACGCTCGATGGTCCCTCCGACTCGCGCGGTATAGCGAGCTGCTCGAATGAGCCTGGTTGGATCATCGCGAAATGACTCAGGGTGCAGCGTTCTGATCCATCCGCGCTTAAGATCAGAGATCGCCCCGTGAGGATCGATCAACGTGCCCGCGCGATCGCCGGTCAGCGCGAATGCTGCCGCGTTGATGCTGAAGTCCCGGCGCTGCAGATCCACGTCGATGGGCGCCGGACTGACAATCGGCAGAGCAGCCGGCGAGGGGTAACGCTCGCTGCGCGTGCGCGCGAGATCGACGTTCGTGCCGTCCTCAAGGGTGACGCTCGCGGTGCCGAAGCGGTCGTGGACGGTGACCTGCCTGCTGGCAGATTCCGATAAGGCGCTGTGAAGCTCCGCAGGATCGCCGTCGATGGCGAAGTCCAGATCCAGGGAGCCCAATTCGTCCAGGCGACTGTCTAACAGCAGATCGCGAACGATGCCTCCGACCACGAAGATCTCGCACTGTCGATGCTCTGCCAAATGACATAACGTATTGAGCAAGGCATGTGCAGTTGGCGACGCTGCGCGCAGCTGCTGAAACAGCCGGTCGGAGAGGTGGTCGCTGTTGACGGGATTCTCGATGTCCACGGCTCCAGTCCTCGACATCACGGTACGGGCTGGAACTCAGGCTTCGTTCCACGCTGTCCGCAAATTGATCACCTGAGTAGACTGAGTTGGCTATGTGCGACTCGTCCAGATCCCAACTTGAACGCCTGCAGATGCGGCTTCGCTATCAATTCTCGGACCTAGCCTTGCTCCGCCAGGCGATGATTCACCGGTCGTACCTCAATGAGGTCAGCGAGCCCGGCCTACAGTCGAATGAGCGGTTGGAGTTTCTCGGTGACGCGTTGTTGGGCTCGATTGTCGCGCAGCGCCTGTACGCCGACTACCCCGACGCAGGAGAGGGTTGGATGACGGTCGCCCGCTCGCAGCTGGTTCGCAACGAGACCCTCGGAGCAATCGGCAAGGAGCTTGGCTTGGGCGAGTGCCTCCTGATGGGTGCAGGCATCGCCAATGACGGCGCCAGGGACCGACTGACAGTGCTCAGTCGAGCGCTGGAAGCGACCTTCGGTGCCGTCTGGCTCGACGGCGGCGAGGATGCGGTGGGAGGCGTCATTCAACGACTCTTGCAGGACCAGTTCGATGCCTTAACTCCCAACCAACTCCGGCCGGACTCTAAATCGCAGTTGCAGCAGCTCACCCAGTCACAAAACGGAGCCAAGCCGAGTTACTCGATCGCTGAGGAAACTGGCCCTCCGCACGACCGGTCGTTCCGCGCGATCGTAGAAGTTGAGGGGCGACCGTTGGCCGAGGGTGAAGGCCGCAGCAAACAGGCAGCCGAGATGGACGCTGCGCGCCGGGCGCTCCAGCTAATACAAGCAGAGACGACATAATGCGGCTGCGCTCAATCGAACTGCACGGCTACAAGTCATTCGCTGCTCGGACGGCGCTGCAATTCGACGCCCCAGTCACGGCCGTCGTCGGACCCAATGGCTCGGGCAAGTCGAACATCATGGACGCGCTGCGCTGGGCGATCGGCGCCGGCTCAGGGCGAAGTCTGCGCACCAAGCGGGCTGAAGACGTGGTCTTCTCAGGCGGGCGTGATCGAGCCCCCAGCGGCTTCGCTGAGGTCCGACTCCAACTCGACAACAGCGATCACTGGCTCGACCTGGAACCAGCCGAACTCGAGATCGTGCGCCGCGTGCACCGCGACGGACAATCGGAAGTCCGGATCAATGGACGTTCCGCGCGCCTCCGCGATGTTCAGGATCTGTTCCGCAGCAGCGGACTCGGCACCGGCGGCTTCGCGCTGATGAGCCAGGGCTTGGTCGACGAGATGCTGCGGTTGCGGCCCCACGAGCGACGCCAGGCGATTGAAGAAGTGGGCGGCGTCCGGCAGCACCGGCACCAAATGGAAGAATCACGCCGGCGTCGTGAACGAGCCCAGGAGCACCTGTCCCGCGCACGCCTGTTGCGTGATGAACTGGCGCCCCGACTCAAAAGTCTGGAACGTGCGGCTCGACGTGCCCGGCGTCTAATCGACCTCAAGGACCAACTCGAAACGGCCCAGCGCGACTACTTTCAGGCGGCAGCCGCGCAGTTGGAAAGAGAACTCCTCCGACGCCACGAAGCCGCAGCATCCGCGGCAGCCGCCAGCGAGGCCGCCGAGCAGCGGCGCCAGACAGCGACCACCGCACTGGCAGCGATCGAGCGAGAGACATCAATCGCGCGCCGCGCCGTCGAGTCTGCCGCCGAGAAGCTCAGGTCGGCCAGGTCGGAGCTGCGCAGCCTGGAGCATCAACAGGAACTCGACCAGCAGCAGCGTTCGTGGTTGAGTCGCGAAATCGAGGATTTGCGATCCCGGTTGCCCACTGAGCGTCCGGATTCACCCACCGTCGATCTCGAGGACGCCAAGCGCGAGTTAGCAGATGCCAATGCTCGCCTGAGTGCGGCGCGAGGCGAACGTCACAGCCGCGAACGCGCGCTGGCTCAGGCTTCGGCTCAGCATGAGCAAGCACTGGCAGAGATCGCCAGCATTCGCGCCCAGGCCGCAAGACTGGCCAGACGCTGGAAGGCCAATGCCGAATTCTTACGTCTCTCAGCGCGAGATGAGCGTTCCGCTGAGCGCTCCGAAGCAATTGCCCAGGCCGCGTTGGACCAGGCAGAGAGCGCATGGCGTTCTGCGAAACGCGAACTCACCGCTGCTCGTGCAGGGTCGGAGGCGGCAGAGGACAAGCGATCAAGAATCAGACGCAGTCTCGACAACCTCGACGTTGAGAGCGCAGCACTCCAGCGAACCGACGACCAATCAGAGACGTTGCGGGCGCTCGTCCGGGCACGGCTGGACGACGAGGTTCGCGCCGACGCGATTTTCGGCGAACTCATGGATGCCACACTCTCCGACACCCTCAAGGACGCGATTGATGGAGTGCAACACATCGTCGAAGCCGACGCCGGTCGCGCCAACGCCATCGTCAGGGATCGTGCAGAGAATCTGATCGAGGAAACGATTCGCTCAATCGACTTTGTGCCCGACATAGAGTCTGCAAAGCAAGCAGCGACCGAAGGCCGAACTGCCGTCACTCCAGAGGGGGTAATGGTCCGCCCGGACGGGGTCGTGCAGGCAGGCGGATCACAGCCTGGAGCCAGACGGCTCAGGCAACAACTGGCCGAACTGAAGCAAGAACGCGATGACCTCCGTCGGCAGCTGCAAGAGATGGGCGATTCTGCAGACACTCAACGGCAGCTGGATGACCTCAACAAGGCCTTATCCGAGGCGTCAGAGCAAGTGGAAGCATCCCGAGAACTCGCCACCGACGCCAAAGTCGCCAGTGAAGCACTGCGCCGGGAACGGACTCTGGCGCTGTCCCGGCAGCGTTCCGACAGCACAGAAGCCGCCAGACTGCGTTCGCAGCTCGAACAGGCGCGCCGACAGGAACGACGCAGCGCACAAGAGCTGCAGTCGCTCCCCGCAGACAAGCCAGTCGATCTGTCCGAGCTGGAACAACAGCGCGACCGATGTGCCGAAACACTGGCCGAGGCCCGCGCGCAAGCCGCGGCCGCCGACCGCGCCCGCGCCGACCGAACCCGCCTCTTCTCCTTGCGACGCGAGTTCGAGACCGTCGAAACCGCAATTCGCGATCGCGAGCCGCGATTGGAAGCGGCTGCCTCGACTGCAGCCGATCGTGCAACGCACCAAATCGCCGAGGATCATCTGGAGGAGATGCAGCAGCGTCGAGCAGATGCGGCATCCGAGGTCGAGCAGGCGCAGCAATCGCGCCTCGTGGCCGAACGTCAGGACGTCGAAGCATCGGCTGCGCTGCGCGAGGTCGAGTCCGAACGGGCCCGCCTGGCTGCAGAGGCGGCGGCCCAAGGTATTGAACTCAGTCGAGCTGGGAGAGTCGCACAAGCGGCCATGGAGATGAACGGCTCAAACGGAACAGCCCACGTAGGCGGAAACGGTGTCGCCACGACATCTACTCAGGTTCGCGCCCGCCCGCAGACCACAGTGGCAGTGGCAGTGGCAGAACCCTCCGTCTCCGAGCTCAAGGGCAAAGTCCTCGACTTGCAAGCCAAGATTCAACGCCTTGGTCCAGTCGATCCCGGCGCAGCGCAGGAGTTCACCGCCGAGCAAACCCGCTGGCAGAGCATGGAAGTACAGATTGACGACCTCGAAGCGACCGAGTCGTCGCTCCGCGAGGCTGACCGAGAACTCGAACTGCTCATCGAGCGCAAGTTCCGCGAAGCCTGCCGACAGGTCGACGACGCCTTCCGTCACTACTTCCAACTCATGTTCCGCGGAGGCCGGGCCGAGCTGGTCATGACTGAGGAATCTCCCCCGACGGAGGATGTGACGGAGCCGACGCAGCAGCGGCCACGCCTCGGGGTCGACATCCGCGCCCAGCCTCCCGGCAAGCGCGTCTCGGCGCTGGGACTGCTCTCAGGCGGAGAGCGAGCCTTGACCGCGATTGCATTGCTCTTTGCGCTGCTCGAGGTCCGACCGGCGCCATTCTGTGTGCTTGACGAAGTAGACGCCGCGCTCGACGAGGCCAATGTCGAGCGATTCGTCGCGGCGCTCAAGGAACGCGCAACGAAGACCCAGTTCGTGGTCATCACCCACAACCGACGCACCATCGAACAGGCCGACAGCATCTACGGCGTCACGATGGGCGCCGCTGGAGTGAGTCGCCTGCTGTCGGTGCGGCTGGATCAGATCCCGCACACCGACTCCTGAGTCCCCTTCACCCACATCCGGAGTGTCACCCGCGCGACATTCCTCGGGTCGACTAAGCAGTCGCCGGCAACCTGCGCTTTTCGTACAAAGTACATTTGTGCTGGAGGTCGCACTATGCAGGAGTCGCCATCATGCTGTTTCACCAACTCACCCAGCTGCTCATCGGCACAAATCGATGACAGCTTCACACTTCAGTCCCTGGCCGAACAGCCAGTACCAACCTGAAAAAGCTGAACAAACCTGAAAAAACCTGAAAGTCAAACTCTGCGATCTCCAGCAAAGCACGGCACTTCAGCCCAGAAAGGCCCGCGAAAAAAAGATCGACTGAAAACCTGAAAATCTGCTTCAGCCTCGACTGATCTCCTCGTGACGGCGAGCACGCATTACCGGAATCGATCGGTGAGCTGACTTCACCGTTAAGGTCGATACACGGGGTCTGCCCTAACCTGCGACCCATGGATTTCGTTCACGCCGCTTGGACTCCCGCGGGCAACGGTCCTCACCCCACCTTGATCGCATTGCACGGCCATGGAGCGCATTGCCAGGACCTCGCGCCCTTGGCGCCGATGCTCGCTAACGGTCAGCTTCAGGTGATCTGCCCGCAGGCTGAGTTTCGACTGGAAGGCGCGCCATACGCGTACGCGCCAATGTTCACCTGGATGCGCAGAGGCCCCAACGACCGCCCGCTCGACGGCGAGCTCGAACGAGTAGCCGGCGCACTCTCGTCATTCATCGATCAAGCTTGCGAGCGCTACGACGTCGACACCGATCGCCTGGCCCTGATGGGCTTTTCCCAGGGAGGATTCCTGGCATACCGTCTGGCCCTCAGCGAGCCGCATCGCTGGCAGGCCGCCGCCATGCTCTCGACCTGGCTCTCCGACGAGGCAGCCGATGACGTCCACCCCGACGCGGCTGACTTGCCGCTGCTCGTGCAGCACGGCACCAATGACCCGCTCGTGGAGATCGACCGAGGCCGAACCTCTCGCGATCGCTTGCAGGCGATGCGAATGAACCTCGACTATCGCGAATATCCCATGCAGCACGAGATCGGGCAGCAGAGTATGCACGATCTCTCCGCCTGGCTCATCGAACGTCTGTTGACTGATCGGTCCGGCGACTAATGGTCAGACTGTTTCGACGGTTGCAGCGAGACCGTGACCAGCAGAAGTCGTCCGAAGAGGCGAGGGAAGCCGAAGAGGTCCGCGAGGAGTATCAGCGCACCGTCGCGAACACGAAGCGCGGACAGCTTGGCGCGCTGCGTCGAATCTTCCGCCGTTCCCGGGTCGATGAAGATTTCTGGGATGAGCTGGAGGAAACGCTGATCCTGGGCGACATCGGCGGTGCTACGTCGGCAAGGTGGGTCGAGGAACTACGAGAAGAATCGACTGGCAAAGGCGCCTCGGAGATTCGAGGACTGCTGCGCGATCGAATGGTGGCCGGACTCGAGCGGCCGCGGGCCGACGGGTCACTGTGGAGCGGATATAACGGCTCCTCGACACTTCCCACGCCACATGTGGTGCTCGTCGTCGGAGTCAACGGCGCTGGCAAGACCACGTCGATCGCCAAACTCGCTCACGCCTACCACGAGGAAGACAAATCGGTCATCCTCGCCGCTGCCGACACGTTCCGCGCCGCGGCGATCGAGCAGCTTCAGACCTGGGGCGACCGAATCAACGCCCCCGTCATCGCCCATCAACAGGGCTCTGACCCCGGCGCTGTTGCTTACGACGCTCTGGAGGCCGGCATCTCCCGAGGCGCAGACGTGGTCCTGATTGATACCGCCGGCCGCCTGCAGACCCAGCGAAACCTGATGGCGGAGCTGGGCAAAGTCCGACGTGTCGTGGAATCCAAGCATCCCGGCGCCCCCCACGAAGTGCTCCTCGTGATCGACGCCACCAGCGGTCAGAACGCCCTCAGCCAGGCCCGGCAGTTCTCCCAGGCCACCGGCGTGACAGCCGTCTGTCTGGCCAAGCTCGACGGAACCAGCAAGGGCGGAATCGTCTTCGCCATCGCCGAAGAGCTCGGCATTCCCGTGCGGTTCGCTGGCACCGGCGAGCAGTTGGGCGACATCGCGCCATTCGACGCTGAGGCGTTCGTTGACGCCCTGTTGTCCGACGATTGACATCGACTGTTCGGACATCCAGTGATCAATAGGAGGCCATCATGTTGAGCCAGATTTTGAGCCTCAGCCCCAGACGATTGATTGCACTCGGCTTGGTCATCGCCGGCCTCTTGGTCGGCATCCTGCTGATCATCCTCTGGCAAGTCGGGCTGTTCGACAGCGCACCGCCGCCTGTCCAGATTCAGTCCGCCGTGGAATCGGTCACGCAGGCGCAGCAACAAGAGCAAGAATCGGATGCACGCGCGCAAGCCCAAGCTCAACAGCAAGACGAACAGTCGGTCGAGCAGGATGCTCAGTCCAACGCCACTTCGACCGAACAGCAGCAGGAAGACTCAGCCGCAGATCCCGGATCGCAGCAAGAACAGGAACAGCAGCAAACGCAGCCTGCCGTTCAGCCAGAGGCCGCCTCGACAGATGACCAACAAGAGCAGCCTGATCAGGCACAGGAGGCAGAAGGGCAACAAGCGAGCCCGGACTCGCAGGACCAGCAGACCGAGCAGACCCAGCAGGAAACGATGACTCCCGAAGTGCCGGAACTCACCGACCTGGCCGGTTCCTGGGTGCTGGCCGGAGAAGGAATCTCGTTCGTCGGCTACCGCATCGGCGAAGAGCTGGCCAACATCGGCACGACGACCGCCGTCGGCCGCACCAGCGATGTCGTGGTGTCGCTCCAGTTCGACGGCGCGGTGATCACGTCAGTCGTGATCGAAGCCGACCTACGGACGCTCGAGAGCGATCAGTCGTTCCGCGACGGCGCACTACGAACGCGCGGAATCGAAACAGACACTTATCCCTTCGCCACGTTCGTCCTGACGGAGCCAATCCCGATCGACGCACTGCCAATTGGCGAGGAGACGTTCAGCGCAACAGTGCAGGGGACGCTCGACCTTCACGGCGTGACCAATGCCGTCAGCATCGCGCTCGAGGGTCAGTACGTGGACGGCCTGGTCGTCGTGGTCGGTTCGACCGAAATCGCATTGGCCGACTATGACATCGAACCACCGACCGGTTTCCGGGTGCTCTCAATCGACGAGGTCGGCATCATGGAGTTCCAACTCGTCCTCGAACGCGCTCCCTGAGCCAAAATTCGACCCGAATTCGATAGTTATGTCGCGGAAAGGGGCCCACCGCCTACATAACCTGCATAGTGCGATCAAGAAATCGGATCGCCCCGACGTCTCAGCGCCGCGAGGTCAAACTTCAGATTGCCGAATGAATCCTGTTCAACGTTGACGATCTCCCCTTCGGCGTCGAGGTGGCCGATGATCTGAAACAGATCGACGGTCCGCAGATCCTCTGCGGAGTACTCCATCAACATCGTCACCGAGATCCGCTCGCGCCGGCCAAGCCGTTCAGATTCGGCAAGCAGCGCGCGCCTGACCGTCTCAACGTCCGCCATCGTCGCGGCCTCAGCCTGAGACGCCTCGCGCACTTCGTTCAGCGCCGACAGACGTCGGCGCAGTCCGTCAAACAGCCCCATCGTCACCCTCCAAATCCGTCGCCCGTCCCGCTTCCAATGCACCCATGATGACGGACACGCCATCGGAATGCGCATCGCTCAGCCCCTTCAGGCGCTCATCGACGACACCCGAGATGCGCCAGAGCGACGTCAGCAAGACGGCGGCCGACTCCCACTCTTCATCCGATGCCG
Organism: Dehalococcoidia bacterium; assembly: GCA_964291525.2. Classification (GTDB taxonomy): domain Bacteria; phylum Chloroflexota; class Dehalococcoidia; order Bin125; family Bin125; genus Bin125. The sequence continues at coordinate 825,966 of OZ219765.1, forward strand.
GCAACTCGTCCAGAGGTGCGAAACCCCGCGCCAGGATCGTGGCGCGACGTCCGTCCGCCGCATCCGGCTCGGCGCCAAACTCCTCAATCACGGCGTCGAACTCATGCTCGGCGTGATCTAGATCATTGAGCGCCAGGCGCACGGTGCCATGAACTATGCGAGAGTCGACGTCATAGGGCCGTTCGTCAGCCGCCGCATATGCCGATTGGAGCGCCGATTCGAGGCTCCCGGAGAACAGCGCCTTCCAGGCCGTCTCGACGGGGCCCTCAGCGACCGCGCCCTGTGCCAGCCGTCTTATGTCGGCCGTGGAGCCGCCAGCGCGCATCAGCCGCTCGGCCTCGACAAGCCTTGAGGCCTTGGACTCTTCACGGGACGTTGGCGACCATGTTGATCGCAGTCGAGCGAGGAAGCTCATCTCAAGAAACTCCAGCGAATTGATAGCGTAAAGGCGTGACCACGCAGCCTGCCCAGCGACACATCATCCACGCGGACATGGACGCGTTCTACGCCTCGGTTGAGCAGCGCGACAATCCCGAGTTGCGAGGCAAGCCGGTGCTCGTCGGCGGCTCGCCGCGCAGCCGCGGCGTCGTGGCGGCAGCCTCGTACGAATCGCGAGTCTTTGGCTGCCGCTCGGCGATGCCGATGCGCACCGCCGTCCGCTTATGTCCGCACGCCGAAATCGTCCGGCCGCGATTCTCCCGCTACCGCGAGGTCTCGTCGCAGATTATGTCGATCTTCCGAGACGTCTCGCCGCTCGTCGAACCACTCTCAATGGACGAGGCGTTCATTGACGTCAGCCATCGTGTAGAGGAAGGCACGAGACCTGCGGAGCTCGGCCAGTGGATTCGCGAGCGAGTGAAGCGGGAGACAGAGCTCACCGTCTCGTGCGGGGTCGCGACCAGCAAGTCGGTGGCCAAGATCGCTTCGGACCAGGACAAGCCCGACGGACTGACGGTCGTCGCTCCCGGCCAGGAGTCCGCCTTTCTGTCGCCCCTGCCGATCTCGGATCTGTGGGGCGTCGGACCGAAGACGGCTGACCGTCTGCGTGGAGCCGGAATCGAGACGATCGGCGATTTGGCTGAGCGGCCGCTCCCCTGGCTGATCGACCGCTTCGGCAGCCGGGGCGAGTGGTTCTGGCAACTCGCGCGCGGCCGTGACGACCGTGACGTGTCGGTCGAGCGGGAGACGAAATCGATCTCCTCGGAGACGACCTTCGCTGAAGATGTCGGCAGCGAGGCCAAGCTGGCATCAGTCGTCGCCGAACAGTCAGCCAACGTCGCGCAACGACTCAAGGAGCACGGATTTCGTGCGCGTACGGTGCAGATCAAGCTCAGGTTGTCGGACTTCACCACGTTCACGCGTCAGAAGACACTGTCGAACCCGACCAGCGAACCCTCGACGATTGAGCAAACGGCCCTGGCGTTGCTGCGCGAGCAACTCTCTCCGGCGCGCAAGTTCCGCCTCGTCGGAGTCGGCGTCTCTGGACTCGAACAGCGACCGGTCGCTGCCCAGTTGTCTCTCTTCGACCAATCGGGAGGGCCAAGTGTCGAACCGCCGCAGTCGGCGGCGCGTCGGGAGCGCCAGCGTGTCGTCGATGAGGCAGTCAAAGAGCTGAACGAGAAGTACGGCGGCGATATCGTCCACTTTGGCGCCGATTCCAGTCGCGCCAGGGAGTCCCAATGATCCATCCTCGCGACGCGGCCGTGATTTCCTTCGACTGTTACGGCACCCTGATCGATTGGCAATCCGGCGCCCGCGCCGCGGTTGATGCTATCCCCGAACTCGCCGACGTCGATAAGGGAGCACTGATCGCACGACGTCTCGAAGTGGAACTGGAAGTCGAGCATGAGCGTTACCGGTCGTATGACGACGTCCTGTCGATTTCGATTCAGCGCACTGCGTCGGAGTTTGGGGTCGACCTGAGTGACGAGACGGGCAGAGCGTTCGCTGAGTCGATCGCTAACTGGCCACCGTTTCAGGACGCAGGCGGATTCCTCAAGCGTCTCGCCACAGTGGGCACGCCGACGGCAATCCTGTCGAATGTGACTCGCGCGAGTCTCGCTGTGAGCGTGCGCAAGCTGGGAGCGACATTCGATCAGCTTGTGACCGCGGAAGATGTTCGCAGCTACAAGCCCGATCACGACCATTGGCGCGAGCTTTACCGAACTCGTCAGATTGAATCGAAGCAACAACTTCACATCGCGGGCTCGATCGCACACGACATTCGGCCGGCGTGCGAACTGGGTGCTACGACCGTCTGGGTGCGCCGGGCGAATGAGCCGATTCCGCACGATGTCGAGCCCGACTTGATCGTGCAGTCCTTGGCCGAGCTGGGCGACTACTGGCGGCTCCACTACTCGCGATAGCATCAACCCGGGAGGCACACCATGCGATTGACCAGGATGTACCAGGGTGAGGACGGCACATCGCGGTTTGAGGACATCGAGATTGGCATGAAGGAGTTTGATGTCGGCGCCTTCACTCGCAATCTGCGTCCCGACCAGATGTCCTTCCGGGTCTCGCAGGCCGGTCTGGTCAATGACTGGCACAATGCGATGTCCAAGACGATGATCATCGTGATTCAAGGCAAGGTCGAAACCGAGGTGACCAGCGGTGAGACCCGCCAGTTTGGACCGGGCGAGATCTGCTACGCGGAAGACACTGACGGTCCAGGTCATCTCACCACCGACCTTGAGGGGCCTCGGTTGAGCCTGATGGTGTTCCTGCCCGACGACTTCGATGTCCACCGCTGGGCCCGCTCGTTCGACGGATAATCCCACTGATAGGAAATCGAATCATGCAAATCACACGTGTCTACACCGGCGACGACGGCGAGTCCCATTTCGAGACGATCGACGTGGCTCAGACGGAGAGCCGTTACGGCACTCTCTCTCAGATGTTCGATGCCGAAGGCGTCATCTTCCGCACGACCCCGGTCGGCGGCGAACTCGACTTCCACAACGCTCCGCGACGGCAGTTTGTCGTGACACTGAGCGGCACAGTGGAGATCGAGGTCGGCGACGGGTCCACGCTGCGACTGCACGGCGGCGACGTCCTGTTCGCCGATGACGTCACTGGACGCGGCCATATCACTCGAGACATCGAGGGCCCGCGACACAGCCTGTTCATTCCGTTGCCCGAGGACTTTGACGTCGATTCGCTGCGCGGCTAGAGCTCGATCGCATCCTGTTCGGAGGTTGATGGGCCTAAGCCGGAGAAAAATCCGGGTGATTGGGCCGGATTTACTGTTCTGGGCTGAGGATCGTGGGTTTAAGGGTCCAGAAAAGTCCAGATTCGTCCAGAATTGTCCAGATTCCTCTCGAAACGTCTCGATTTCTCCAGGACCGCTCCAGATCAGAGCCGGAATGTCTCGGTCGGAATCTCGTTGTCGAAAGAGCTTGACGTTCACCTCCTAGCCTGTGAAGTACATGTGTTCTTATCGTGCCCGAATCCTGTTCACTGAGGTACGAAGGGGACCTGCAGCCGGTGTCTGCCCGAGAGTGGCAAGGGCGTTCTTGACCGGGTTACTTGAACAGGCCCTGGGACGCTGAGACTTACCCGCGGCGATGGTCGGGGACTTGCTCGCTCCAGCGCCAGTAGTGGTCGAACGCGGCGATGGTGAGCGCGTGGGTGATCAGTTTGTCATTGACGAGGCCGGGGATCTCATCGAGCGGCACCTTGGAAACCTCGATCGCCTCGCTTGAGGTGCCGACCACATGGTCTTCGTCGACGATGAGCGATAAGTCCTGCGCGAGGAATGACCAGCAGCGGTTCTCCTGGAGCGCGGGATTGGGATGGACCCAGCCCAGTTCGATTGCGTCGGGCGCGAAGTACCCCGACTCTTCGAACATCTCGCGTAGTCCAGCTTCCTTGGCCGACTCGCCAGGATCGACGATGCCGCCGGGAATCTCCATGGTCAATTCACGCGTGCCGTGGCGGAATTGGTTGACGAACACGACCTCCCGCTCGGGCGTAATGGGCATGATGTTGACCCAGTCGGGAAACTCGAAGATGAAGAAGCGGTGGTCCCGGCCCGAGGTCGGATGGCGGGTGATGTCCTTGCGCAGTTTGAAGAACTTGAAGTCCTCGATGATCTCGGAGCTCAGGCGTCGCCAGTTGTCGATCGTGCTCATGTGGCGGCGTTGATCACTCTGGCGTAGGTTTCGATCTTCAGAAACGAGTCCAGTCCGGCGTCCTTGAATTGGATACCCAGATTCTCGATCAGCGTGGCCTTGTAGCCGTCAACATCGATTCCTAACGCCGCAACATCGCCCTTGATTCGGCGCAAGCCGAGTGCCATTGCCCCTGCCAGCAAGAGCTGGCTCTGCCAGACGTACAGCCGACCGCTGACGGGCAAGCGCTCGATCAGCTGAGGCAAGATCGTGTGCAGGAAGTTCACGTGGCGAACCTCGTCGCGAAGGATGAGTCGGAAGACCTGCTTGGCCAGAGGGTCAACGTCATCAAGTTCCAGCGCCTGCTGCAGGAAGAGCGCTGCAAAGTTCTCGCTGAACAGCGTCGAGGTGAGCCAGTTTTCGACTCGGTAGATGCCCCATGAGGACATGCCGCCGAATCGTTCAATCAGAAAGGCCTCCGGCTTCGAGATGTAGCCGTGGCCGTTGACCTCGGTCAGGTAGCGGTCGAGGACGTACACATGTCGCGCCTCGTCCTGGCATTGGGCCGCGAGGTAGAGGTTGAGCGCCGGGTCGCGAACCTGGTGGGTGGCCTGACTCATCATCACCTGGATCGTGTCGAGGCCCATGACTTCCAGGTTGTGGAACACGTTCATCATCCGCAGCCAGGCGTCGCGTCGTCCGTCGGGAATCTGCGAACCGCCCGCCCAGTCGACGTCGCGGTCGGCGTTCCAGAGCCGGTCGCTCTGCTGTCGGAAGAGAGTGCGAAAGGCATCGGCCTGTTCGGCCGAGCGATGGGGACGTATGGCGTTGGGTGAACGCTTCATCGGCGGCGGAACCTCGGGTCAAGCATACTCATCGAGCTCGAGGAGGGCTCTCGTCAGCAGGCGAGGGCTGATCGTATACTGAATCCATGGCTGACGAGGGATTCGATCTAGAAGAGACGCTGCGCGCGTTGCGCGAAGCGGATGTGGTGGTCATCGGGTTTGGTTGGCTTCAGGAACGCCTGTTGATTGACGGTCGCCGCAACGAATCCGAAGGACCCTACGTTCGGGTCGTTGAGCCGGTCCGCTCACCACAGGATCGTCTCAAGGAATTGCGAAGGCTACGGCCGAGTTTCGAAGACCCTGAGTCCTTTGTTTTTTTTCCGTGGGCTGGCCGCGTCGACTCGTTTGTTGAGGCCGAGTTGTTCGAGCGAATTCTCGAGCGCTGCGCCGGGGATCCAACTGCTGAGGACGACGCCCGCGCCGCGCTGGGCCGGCTCTACGAGCTCGATCGTGAAGACATTCGCCAGGCGATTGCTGGCGGTGACAAGTACCACACGCTCTACGAGCGGACTTCCTAAGATCAGCGCCCTTCATCTATTCGTTACGTCGATAGATTGTAAGTGTTAGCTGGTTGTCATAGGCTGGTCGTACTCATGCGCACTGGTTGAGAAGGCGGCACAAGTGGTCGAGCGAAGAATCAAGGCTCGTGGCCGCGCCGAGACGGCTGAACTGCAGGCCATCGGCGCTGCAGTCGAAGCAGAGGAATGCTCGCATTCCTGGGAGATCGACCGTCCCAACCAACAGGTGTCGCACGGCCTCTGTTCGAAGTGTGGCGCCGAAAAGGATTTCCTCAACTACGGGGAAGAACTCAGGATGCCATTCGGCCGCCGGCGCCGCTCCTGATCGCTTGTCCGCTGCCGCCTATGGCGGCGGAGCCGTCACCTCGACCCGCACCGCGATGATCCGCTCAGTGCCGTAGAAGGCAATCTGGTCGAAGGCGGCCGGACTCAGTTGCAAATCCGTGTTGGATGACTCGCTGCCTCTGACCACGACCAGGGCCTCCGTGCCCAGGACTTCAGCTTGCTCTTCATCCGTCAGCAAGGTCGCGCCGGGCAGTCGGGTCAGTCGGGTCAGTCGCAGCGTCGTGCCGACGGGCCAGCGGGACGTGAACACCGTCGCCGGCTCAGTTGGGTCGTAGGCGATCCCATCGGCAAGCGTGCGCGGGATGCCGGAAGGAATCGGCTCGGCTGTGACTCGGTCGGCGATGATCTCCGCGCCATTGATCTGCGCTGGTGTCACCTGCTGATCGGCCACGCTGGGTTCAATCGATGACACGGCAACCACTTCGGCTTCAACCTGTGCTGGTTGGGCCTCGTCCTCGACGCTCTCGGACTGTTCAGCCTGAGCGGACGGCGCGGTTGAATCTTCAGGCTCTTCCGTGGCTTCGGCCACTGCCTGCGTCTCGGCCTGGGAGGCTTCTGCAGTGGTGGTGTCGGTCGATTCAGTTGCCTCCGACTCAGTAGCAGTCTGCGCTGTCGCCTCGGCCTGCACGGTCTGGGCGGATTCGGCAACTTCCGCAGTGGATGTTTCGTCTTCGTCGAGCAGCAGGGTGACGCCGAAGTAGACGGCGACTCCGATCCCGCCGAGGACCGCCAGTGTCAGGACTGCGCCAAAGAGTCGCCGCAGTCGGGGACCGAGCGGTGGACGCTCGTTGGGGAGTCGCAGGCGCTGGCTGGAGTAGTGTCGAAAGTCGTTCGCGCCCCGGACTCTGATCTGGGGACTGGAAAAATCATGCGCGCCGCGCGGATCCACGGGGTGACGGCTCATGAATGCAGAGTATGCCATCAACCTGACAGATGGTGATCTGCTTGCAACCCAAGTGATCTCGATTTGAGCACCTCGGTAGCATGGAACCATGGCCGGTCAGATCGAGACCAAACACATTCGTTGTCCGAACTGCTCGAACACGTTGGATGTCGGCGTGCCGCCTGAGAGTGGTCGGACTCGTCGAGTGGTCACACAATGCCGTGGTTGTGGCTATGACCTGGTGGTTTCACGCTCGGACAAGTCCGATGAGCCGCTCAAGATCCGTGCCTGTATGCGGTGGGATGTGACCTGCCCGTACTGCAAGGAAGAGACGGTCGCCCGAGTGCCGCCGAAGGGTCTGCTCAGGCGCAAGGAGACGTCTCCTTGCCGGCACTGTCGCAAGCCGCTGATTGTCGAACGGCGCGAAGAGGGACAGTTGGTCTTGCGCGCGCACCGCGGCATTCTTGAGGGAACGCTGCTCTAACGCCGATTCTGAGCACCACGGGCGGTTTTCGATGTAATCGCTGTTACGCAACAGACCGTGTATTGCTGCGCCGCGCTTGATGCTGGTGACCGATTTCACTTTCACGACTAGAGTGCATGAATATCAATTCCCGGCCCCCAGAGCACGACCAGGGCCTCAGAAAGAGCGGGAACATGAGCGACTACGACCAGCGCGCCATTGAGATGCATCGTGAATGGGGCGGCAAGGTCGACTACGCCTCCAAGGTCACCGTCGAGAATCACGATGATCTGTCGGTTGTCTACACGCCTGGTGTTGCAGCTCCGTGCCTGGAGATCGCACGCGACCCGTCGCTGGCTCGCGTGATGACTGGCGTCGGCAACCTGGTTGCGGTGATCACGGATGGCTCGGCCGTCCTGGGTCTCGGTGACATCGGTCCGCAAGCCGCGCTACCGGTGATGGAGGGCAAGTGCGTGCTCTTCCGCAGCTTCGCCGGTGTCGACGCGATTCCGATCGCGCTGTCCGTTCGCGAAGTTGACGACATAGTGGCTGCGATCGAGGCGATCGCTCCCTCCCTCGGTGGTATCAACCTCGAGGACATCTCGGCACCGCGCTGCTTCGAGATTGAACAGCGTCTGCACGATTCGCTGGATATTCCCGTCATGCACGACGACCAGCATGGCACCGCGGTGGTGGCTCTGGCAGGCGTCATCAATGCGTTGCGGCTAACCAATCGCGACTTCAAGGACATTCGTACTGTCATCCTTGGTGCGGGTGCGAGCGGCATCGCCTGTGGCGCGATCCTCCGAGAGATGGGCTGCGAGGACATTTCGCTGATCGACTCAAAGGGTCTGTTGACGACGGATCGCGAGGACCTGAACCCGTGGAAGCGCGACGCAGCGCAGTGGTGTGAGCACCGCAACAACTCTGACGGCAGCATCCCTCAGACTTCTCAGGTCATGCGTGGCGCCGACCTCTTCCTCGGTCTCGCTGGACCGGGCCTGGTGACGGTCTCCGACGTTGCCTCGATGAACGACAACTCCATGGTCTTTGCGATGGCCAATCCGACCCCGGAGATCATGCCGGATGAGGCAGCGGAAGCCGGCGCGGCGATTATCGCCACCGGTCGCTCGGACTTCGCCAACCAGATCAACAACGCGCTGGGCTTCCCCGGCATGTTCCGCGGTTTGCTCGACGGCGGCATCCCCAAGATCGAAGACGATCACAAGATTGCGGCAGCGCAGGCGATCGCGGACTTCGTCTCCGATCCGACGCCGGACCGAATCGTGCCGAGCATCTTCGAAGAGGGTCTGGCCTACAAGGTCGCCGATGCGGTCAAGGCCGCTAGCTAGTCGTTGCCCTTCGGATCGTTCTCGACGTCGGCCGACCGTCGATACACGTCCAGTGCTTGTGACAGCGCGGCTCTGACTCCCAGGACCGGCTCGTAGCCCAGCGTGACTCGCGCGCGCGAGTCGTCGATCAGGTGCGGTCGGCCTGTCAGCGACACATAGGAATCGACACCGTCTGGTTCCGGCAACACCCAGCCTGCCAGCCTGAGTGCGTCGAGTCCGCGTGCAACCCAGTAGGGCGCGTTCCAGAATCGCTCTTCGATCCCGCGCAAATGACAGGCCTCGAGGGCCAGATCGCGCCATGTTGTGTGCGCCGACGCCGCATGAAACACCCGATCAACTGATTCGTCGGGTTGATTGAGCATCGCCCAGACTGCGCGACCAAGGTCGGCGCTTGCCAATATTGACAGCGGCGCCTGGCCGCCCGACACCAGGGCGGCACGGGGTCGCGTGATGAAGTGGCGGATCACTTTCATCACTGGTCCGGTGCCTTCGGCAATCAACGGCGCCGGTCGCAGAATCGACAGTGGAACGCGACGACGATACGTCCTCGCCACACGTTCAGCGGCAACTCGGCTTTGCAATGCCGGCCCCAGCGGGCGTGGTACCCAACTCTCCGTCACGGGCCAAGGAGGCAATCGGCGACCGTAGGATTCGGTCGTCGAAATGAAGACCACCTGCTCAAGTTCCCGTTTACGACAGGCATCGAGCAGCGTGGTCGTCGAGTGAACGTTGGCCTCGGTGTATTCGGCGGCCGCGTAGCCCGGTTCGACAAGCGAATAGGCGTGGACGACATGGGTGACGTCGCTCAATCGCGCCTCGAGATCGTCTCCGCCATTGGGTTCGAGTGGCACGATCTCGACGTCGTGGCGTTCGAGTTCGCTGGCCACAGCGGCACCTGCGTGCTGCTCCGAGCCTGTCAGCGCCAGACGCATTCTCGCCATACCGCAGCTCTCCCGGTCGTGGCCAACTGGTAATCTCGCTTCTGCACTCGAATCGTACGCGCTGGTGATCGGGAGTCTGCTGTGCCAACACTGGAACGACCAAACTGCGACATCTACTACGAGGAGACAGGCAGCGGGCCGGCAATCATCTTTGCCCACGGTGCGGGCGGCAACCACCTCTCCTGGTGGCAGCAGATTCCGTTGTTCGCGAAGGGCTACCGCTGCGTGGCCTTCGATCATCGAGGTTGGGGCCGAAGCATCCCAACCGGCGGTCCCGGCCCGGCGGCGTTTGTCGACGATCTGATCGCGCTGATGGACGAGTTGCGGATCGATCGAGCGGCGCTGGTCGCGCAGTCGATGGGTGGCTGGACCTGTCTCGGTGCTGCGTTGCAGGCACCCGAACGAGTCGCCGCGGTAGTTATGGCCGACACGATTGGTGGTCTGATGACCGACGACATTCGCGAACCATGGGAGGCGGGGCGCGCCCGATTGCGTGGCGAAGGCCTGGAGACACTGGCCTACGACCAAGGCCTGAAGGAACGAGACCCCGCACTGGCCTTCCTGTACGCAGAGATCATGGCGCTGAATCCGCCGCGCGATCCGGCCTTACTGGGCACCTTGGGTGAGTTGTCGCCTGACCCTGCTGCCGTCGCTGAACTGCCCATGCCGATTCTCTGGGTGGTTGGCGGCAATGACCCGCTGATTCCACCGGCCGCGATGCGGGCCGCTCACGCTCATGTGCCTGGTTCGGAGTACTACGAGATTCCTGCCACGGGCCACAGCGTGTACTTCGAGCGAGCTGAGGAGTTCAACGGTCAGCTGAACCGATTCCTGATCGATGTCGGTTGGGGCAGTGGCGTTTAGCCGAACGGCGACCAGGTCAGACTGAGCGCCTGTTCGAGTGCTTGCTGCTCGTACTGCAAGGACGGGTCCCAGAGCATGAAGCCGATCCCGCCTGCTTCCGCGGTGGCTGCAATCTGCGCGTGCACCTCCTTTGCGTTGTAGAAGAGGCCGCGCGACTGGTAGTCGCGGAAGTCCTGCAGCCATGGACGGACCAGTGCGGTGCCGTGCGGGCGTGCCTTTTCAACGGTCGCCTCGACATTGATGCGCACGACGGGACCGGGGTGCTCGGGTGGGTAGGCAAAGCCGAGAGAGCCGGCGTGCCAGCCACTCGGGTAGACCATCGGTGAGATGTAGTCGAGGTGAGGCGCCAGGCCTTCGACCGACTGTCCAATGCCCTGGTCATTTCCGGCTGTCGAGACCACGCCGAAGGTGTCGAACGACACTGCGAGACCAGCAAGATGCAGCGCCTCGCCGGCTTCTTGCGCGAACCGCGTGATGGCCGCGACGCGATCGGCCTCTGTGTTGTTCACTCGTTCGCGCACGTTGTTCTCGTACGGCAGCCGCACATAGTCGTATTGGATCTCGTCAACGAAGTCGGCCGCCGTCAATCCGATCTCGATGTTGTAGCGCCTCGCCTCCGCGGAATAGGCGGATGACCATGCGCTGCCCATGTCGTCAATGAAGAGACCTCCGTTGAGATGGTGGAGTGCGTTGTTCGGGAACCAACGCGCGTACCAGCGATCGAGGAATGTGACCACTCTCCCGATTCGGTAGACGCCCTTGTTCTCGAGCTCTTCAAGGAATGGCTCGACTGAATCGCTGTTGATCGCTGCTCCGATGTGACGCACCGTGTCGGTGGCGGCGAGCGAGAAGACCTGGCCTGACTCGTCCTTAATGTCGATGACGACCGCGTTGATCAAGTTGCGGTCGACGAGGTCGTGCGCCCATGCCTGGACGGCGGGCTTGGTGACCTCGCTAAACGGGATGTACACCGCGCGCACCACCAGGTTGCGCAGAACGACGACCGACTGGTCGTAGTAGATAGGGCGGCGAACGATGTCGTATCCGGGTTGGACGATAGACAAGCTGCCGGTGCGCTGCTCGGGTGAGAACTCGAACCGGCCACTGCTGTCGGTCCGAACCTGGGCGCTTCCGGTCGAAACGCGAGCTTGCGAAGCGGGACGCAGTCGTCCCTGGTCCCAGACGTAGACTCGTCCAGTCAGGTTTCTGGAGAATGCGGCAGCCGACGTGATCGCCATCGATTCTGGGGAACCGGGGTTCTCGTTCTGGGTTTGTTCTCCAACGGGATCCTCAGCTCCGACCGGTCGCAGCATGGCACCGGCCAAAAATGACAACAGGATCACCGAAGTGATGAGAACATATCTGAGAAATCGAGTCGTGCGCAGTCCATCTTGAGAGAACACTTGCAGTGCCTTCTCTTGCTGGAGAATCAACCCAACCGCAATTCACATTCTACACATAACAACTTGACCGATTTATCCACACTATCCACCAAATCCACCGATACCTGTGGATGGCTTGAGCCGGAAAGTGTGACAGCCAACCGTAACCGAATATTATGTAGCGCCGCTAGACTCCTCGATTGCGGCCTTGAGATTGCGTAAGCCCTGCATTGCGGCGGCCTCCAGGGGTCGTATTCCGCGCCCAAACAGGAATACGTTGCTGAGCCGCCAGCGCCAACCAAGCGGTCGAATCTGATCAGAAATGACACAGAGTTCGCCGCGTCGTTCAAGACGATAGGCGTGTTGCACTCGGAATCCGACGCCCATGTGAACCTCGACCAGCAGCTCTCGCGTACGAGATTCTGCCAGGACGACCGCCTGACCCTCCTCGACGCCAGACTGTGCCTCGCCTCGCAGCAGGTTCCAGACCTGCTCGACCGATGCGTTGATCGTCACCGGTTCAATCATCGGACGCCATCTGTTCGATCAGCTCGCGCACTTCGAACATGTCCTCACAGCGAGTGACACCCTCGGGATAGTCGAGGTCGCGGTTGCGCGGCCAGCTCACCAACGCACCGCGAACACCAATACGAGCCAACAATGCCACGGTCGCGGCGTCGTCGTCTACATGAAGCGCGGCCGACCGTCCGCGCAGATAAGCCTCCTTGTAGCGCGGCGACTTCAGGCTTGAGGCGTTCATTATCAGGCCGCCAACTGAGTCTGCGAATCCGTGCCACTTGAGCCAGTTCTCGGTCTGACGCCTACCGCGTTCATGTCGCCCAGTGAGCACGATTACCTGGCCTTGCTCCGCTGCCAGGCGCACAGTCTCGAGAGCGCCTGGACGAGGTGGCCTGAACAAGTACCGAAATCGATACCACGTCTCGGTCAGCAGCCGATCCAGATGCTGCACCTGAGGCGACTCGGAGAGAGCATTGCCCAATGCGGGCTGCAGCTCGACGTTGCGATTGATAGCAGGATTCCAGCCAAACGGCGGTTCAGCTAGAACGCCATCGAGATCGAAGGACCAGAGCCTGGACATCAAGACTCCGACGTCAGGCCCAACCGTGGTCCTGGTACCACGACATGGTCTGACGCATGCCGTCTTCCAACGTCGTCTTTGCTTGCCAGCCAGTGTCGTCGGTCAGTGACGTCGAGTCGCAGATCCAGGCTGGCTGACGCATTTCCACAACTCGAGTGCGGTCGAGCATCGGCTCGCTTCTGGTCAGTGCAGCCCAGGCCTCCGAGCATCGGGCGAAGCCGTGAAACACCGCGGGTGCAAGCGTGGGTATCCACAACCGCTTCCCGGCGACGCGTTCCAGGGTCGAGAGCAGATCGTTCCATGTGAATGGGCCGTCAGGTCCCTTCACGTGATAGCGAGCGACTTCTTGGGGGGAAGCTCGCAGGATTGCGGTAATCGCTTCGGCCAGATCTGGTCCATAGATGGCGTCGACCAGGTTCGAGCCATCGCCTAGCCGCGCAGATACGTATCGTCGCGCCAGCCAGAAAAAAGCCTGTAGGCCGGTGTCTCCGGGACCGTAGATCATTGGCGGACGAATGATTGCGATCTGCAGCTTGCCGCGTTGCTTGAGCAGCTCTTCTTCACCGGCTGCCTTGGAGCGGCCGTAGGCCGACACCGGGTGCAGATTGGTTTCTGGAGACTCTGGTGTGGCACTGGGAGCCGGGCCTTGCGCAGCGATTGATGAGACGTAGACGAATCGCTCGACTCCTGCCTGCACGGCCGCTTCGGCCAAGTTATGAGTCCCCTCTCGGTTGGCTCGCATGAAATCGCCTTGCCGCACCGCTCTCAAGACTGCGGCGGCATGCACGACGGCATCAACTCCGTCGCAGGCTGAATGCAAGGTGTCGGCCTGACGCAGATCTCCAACGACACGCTCAAATGCAACGTCTTCAACCAACGAGGTGTCGCTTGTCGGTCGCAACAGCAGTCGCAACTCATGGCCCTCGGCCGACAAGGCGCGAGCGACGTGCCCACCGACAAACCCGCTGCCACCCGTCAGGAGGACGCGCACGATTGCCTAGTCAATCACGCTGTGGCGGCGGCCTGCTTCGGCGAATATCTGCAGTGCCCGCTCGAGTTGCTCGTCAGTGTGTGTCGCAATGTATGAAGTACGCAGAATCGCCTGACCCCGTGGCACCGCCGGCGCAATCACGGCGTTGGTATAGACACCGTGATCCAGAAGATCTCGCCAAAATGCCGCCGTGCGAACTTCGTCGCCGACTTTGATCGGGATGATGGGCGTCGCGGAGTTGGCCACGTCGAATCCCAGCTCTGACAGGCCGCGTCGCATCCGTTCGCCGAGTTCCTGGACGCGTTGTACCCGCCAGATTTCCTCATCGATCAGACGAAGCGCGGCCAGCGCGGCGGCTGCTGACGAAGGCGGTAGTGCCGCAGTAAACAGCATCGGTCGGGCGAAGTGTCGGATGTACTCGATCACCATCCTCGGTCCGGCGCAGAATCCGCCGACTGAAGCCAACGTTTTGCTGAACGTGCCAATCGTCAAATCGTCCGGTTCCTCAAGTCCGAAGTGAGACCTGGTGCCGCGACCGGTCGGTCCGACCGTACCAATCGCGTGGGCGTCATCGACCAACATTCGCGTGTTGTGCTTGCGGCAGACCTCTCGCAGTTCGGGCAGAGGAGCCAGGTCGCCGCCCATCGAATAGGCGCCATCGATCAGGACCAACCTGGCCTGTTGGGGAGAGAGGTTCGACAGGACGCGGTCCAGGTGTGCCGGATCGTTATGTTGAAATCGGGTGTACTTGCCCAGAGCGAGTCCGGCCGCGTCGTAGATCGAGGCGTGAACGTCTCGGTCGAGTACGGAAACACCGTGTCGGTCGACCAGGGCTGACACGGCACCGAGGTTGGCCAGATAACCGGTCGAGAAGACAATGGCCGTTTCTGCCTCAAGAAAGTCAGCCAGTGCCTCTTCGAGTTCCAAATGCACCGGGCTGGTGCCATTTAGCAGCCGCGATCCGGTCATCGATGGTCCATAGCGATCGAGTGCTTCGTGGGCAGCCTTGAGGACCTTGGGATGGCGGGTCAGGCCCAGGTAGTTGTTTGAGCCGAGCATGATTACGTGCTTGCCGTCGACGATCGCTTCCGGTCCGTCATTCACCTCGATCGGCTGAAAGAAGGGATACAGACCGGCGGCGCGCGCCTGATCGGCGAGCTGGAAGTACGAAACGCGCTCAAAGATGTCGGCTGTGCCGACCTCGCGCTGTTGACCGTCCATTTCCTCCAAGCGCAGGCCGGCGGCCTCGGCTAACTCGTTCAGCGACGGCGTATCGGACTGCGTCTGAGTCATCGCGCTGCACTTCCCACACGCCGGGCCTCCGCTCGCCGCGAAGCACTTCGTCCTGCGTGTTTCCAGCGAGTGTACGCGAACCAAGCAGTCGGCCCCATGCTGCCAGGCTTCACTGGTCGGCTACAGTGATTCTGTCGATGCTTCGGCGGCGAGGCCACGACCATCATGCGAGTTAATCTCAAGCCCGCTGCGGCCGCCGCTGCAGCGACATTTCTCCTGCTCCTCCTCTTCAATCTCACCTGGCCAGGACATGGTGTCTGGCTGCTCATCGTCGGCATCCTGATCGGCCTGTCTGCTGCCTACCTATGGTGGCGCGATCGATTTCTGGCCAACCAGGGGTCATCAACCAATGTGGCCGGTTCGCCATTCGCCGATGTCGGGGCCTACGGCCTTGCCGCGACAGCGGTGCGTACTTCGCGTCAAACTTCCTCGGGAGTGCCGCTCGCCGGGGTGCTTGCGCCGGTCGCAGCGCTGGCCCTCCTCCTGTTCATCGGCGGCACGATTGGGTCTGCGGAACCACAGGTTCAGGAGACATCGTCAACGCTGGAACAGAACGTCTCAGTCATCGATCGCAGCCGGGATGGGGAGCCCGTGACGCCTCAGGTCGACCCGCCCAGCGCTGTAGGGGTTCGGGAAACCGAGACCGCGACCACGAGCTCGACAGTGACACTTCCCCAAACATCCGCGACTAGCCAGCAGGCGTCGACTGCCAATCAACAATCATCCGCGCCGGTCAAGCCGATCGTCGTGGCGGCCCCAACGGCCGCCTCGCCATCCGAGGATGAGACCGAAGCAGTTGACCTAGTGCCTGAGTCAGCCAATACCTTCGAGTACATCGTGGCGGAAGGCGACACCCTCTACGACATTGCCGAGCGTTACAACTCGACGGTCGAAACGCTGATGAACCTGAACAGGCTCGACACGACAAGTTTCATCCACCCGGGCGACGTTCTGCTGGTTCCGTTGGAGAGTGAAGAGAGCGAATCCGAAGAGTCCTAGCCGCCAGCATCCCTACTCAGCGATGGAGCTCGACATTGACAAGCTGTGCGGCGAGCGCCTGTTCGTCAGCGTGATACGAACTGCGAACCATGGGCCCTGACTCCACATGGAGGAAGCCAAGCGACAATGCCTCTTCGCGGATCGCGTCGAACTCTTCGGGTGGTACGTAGCGAGCGACGGGTAGGTGCTTGGCAGACGGTCGCAGATACTGGCCGACCGTCAACAATTCGACATTGACGCGGCGCAGGTCCTCGAGCAACTCGGAAACCTCGTCTCGCTCTTCACCCAGCCCAAGCATGAAACCGGTCTTGGTAGGAATGTGCGGAGTCTGTTCCGACGCCCTCCGCAAGAGCTCCAGCGATCGCTCGTATCGAGCCTGGAAACGGACCCTTGGATAGAGTCGGCGAACGGTCTCGACGTTGTGATTCAGCACAGTTGGCCTGGCCGATAACACTGTCTCCAACGCGTCCCAGTTGCCGACGAAATCGGGGATCAATACCTCGATGGCCGTCTCGGGACGCCGTCTGCGAATGAGTTCGATGCAGGATGCGAAGATCTGTGCGCCGCCGTCCGGCGCGTCGTCGCGATTGACAGAAGTGATCACGACGTAAGCAAGATTGAGTCGCTCAACAGCCTCCGCGAGACGGCTCGGTTCGGTCCAATCGATCGGTGCCGGCCGTCCGGATGTCACAGCGCAGAAACCGCAGGCCCTGGTGCAGGTGTCGCCAAGGATCATGAAGGTCGCCGTGCCTCGATTGAAGCACTCCCCGATGTTCGGGCAGCGGGCCTCCTGGCAGACCGTGTTCAGTGTCTCGTCGCGCAACAGTTGCACGATCTCGCCGTATCGTTCGCCGCCCGGGAACTGGGCGCGAATCCATTTCGGTTTCCGCTCTCTCAGGCTGGTCATTGGTCGAGCTCCAGCTCTCTGACCGGCGAAAGCCGCAGATGAAACACTTCGCAGAAGACGCGCGCGAACACGTCTGCGCACTCCGTGACCCCGATGGGTCTGCCGGTCTCGACCGACATGGATGTCGCAGAGCCCTCAGCGATTCCACAAGCGCGAATGGCGTCAAACCAGGAGAGGTCGATGTCGCAGTTCAGCGCCATGCCGTGGCGGCTGACGCCTGATTGCACGCGTACGCCCACGCTGGCCAGTTTGCGATTTGTGATCCACACGCCCGGCCGACCCTTGGTCCGATCGGCTTCGACACCGAACGCTCGCGCTGTGCGTATCGCGGACTCTTCAAGCCCTCGGACGTAACTCGCGATTCCGATGCCACGCTCTCTTAGCCTCAAGATTGGCCAGACCACGAGCTGTCCCGGCCCGTGAAATGTCACGTCACCGCCTCGGTCGGTGTCCACGATCGGCGCCTCGAGGGTCCGCAGCACATGTTCTCGTCCTCCGCGTCGTCCCTGTGTGTACACCGGATGATGCTCCATCAGCAGCACAATCTCAGGCGCGGATCCCTCGGCTACCGACTTGGATCTCGATCGCTGCCAGGCGTCGGCAACCCCATGAGACACCGTTCCAAGATTGCCGATCTGAACGATCTGCGAGCGTTCGATTCCCCTCTCACGGGCCTCAGCAGCCGGGGTGTCTGTGAGCGCCGACATATCGTTTCCAGGCCCATTCCCGTTTGTTTAAGTCTATCTATCGATTGTTTCCGCGGCGGGAGGGGCCTTCTGGATGAGTAGACTGAGAAAACGATGACTACATCAGATTCTCCGTGGCACTCCGCCCTTGCCCGTGCAACAGACGCCGCTGGGACGGACGATTGGCTGGAGACCAACGACTGGATCGATTCCCTGCGCGACGTCGCCAGGCGCCGTGGACCGGAGCGTGTGTCGCGACTGTTGCAGACGCTGCAGATCGAGGCCCAGCGCTCGGGAATCCGATTGCCCGTCACCTCCCAGACGCCGTATGTCAACACGATCCCGCTCGAGAAGCAGCCGCCGTATCCCGGCGACCTCAACCTGGAGCGGCGAATCAAGTCGATTATTCGCTGGAACGCGATGGCAATGGTCGTTGAGGCGAATCAGAACAACCACGGCATCGGCGGCCACATCTCGACCTATGCCTCTGCTGCGACGCTCTATGAAGTGGGCTTCAATCACTTCTTTCGTGGCCAGGACCACCCCTGCGGCGGCGACATGATCTACTTCCAGGGACACTCGGCCCCGGGAATCTATGCACGCAGTTATGTCGAGGGCCGGCTATCACCCGATCAACTGCACAAGTTCCGCCGTGAGCTCTCCGGCGGGCTTCCGTCTTATCCCCATCCCTGGTTGATGGACGATTACTGGCAGTTCGCCACGGTGTCGATGGGGCTCGGGCCAATACAGGCCATCTACCAGGCGCGCTTCATTCGCTACCTCGAGAATCGCGATCTATTGCCGCCTACTGACCGAAAGGTCTGGTGTTTCCTCGGCGACGGTGAAACTGATGAACCAGAGTCGCTCGGATCTATTGCGCTGGCCTCCCGTGAGGAGCTCGACAACCTGGTCTTCGTCGTCAACTGCAACCTGCAGCGCCTCGACGGTCCAGTCCGCGGCAATGGTCAGATCATCCAGGAGCTCGAAGCCGTGTTCCGCGGCGTCGGCTGGAACGTGATCAAAGTGGTCTGGGGCTCGGAGTGGGACCAACTGCTGGCTCGCGACGAGCACGGGCTGTTAGTCCAGCGCATGGGCGAGGTCGTCGACGGCGAGTACCAGAAATACACCGTGGCCGGCGGCAGCTACATTCGCAAGCACTTCTGGGGCGTCGATCCTCGCCTGCTCAGCATGGTCGACGATGTTTCTGACGATGAGCTGTGGCGGATGCGCCTCGGCGGACACGACCCGCTAAAGGTCCACGCGGCCTATCACGCCGCTAGCAATCATCGAGGTGCGCCGACAGTGATTCTGGCCCGCACGATTAAGGGCTACGGCCTTGGCGAAGCTGGCGAAGGCCGCAACATCACGCACCAACAGAAAGAGCTAAACGAGCGCGAGCTGATGCAGTTTCGCGACCGCTTTGCGATCCCCTTGTCCGATGCCGAAGTGGTCGGCGCGCCACTCTATCGACCCTCACGGGATAGCCGGGAAGCCAACTACATCGCGTCCCGCAAGGAAGCGCTCGGTGGCCACGTGCCTGAGCGCCGCTCGCCACAGTCGCACCTCACGTCTCCGCCTGATGAGACGTTCGCCGAGTTTCATGAGGGCACCGGCGACCGCGAAGCCTCGACGACCATGGGGTTCGTGCGAATGCTCAGCCGGCTGATGCGCGATCGCGAACTCGGCGAGCACATCGTGCCGATCGTGCCTGACGAATCCCGCACCTTTGGCATGGAAGGGATGTTCCGAGAATTTGGCATCTACGCCTCCACCGGACAGCTGTACGAGCCGGTCGACTCTGATCGATTGCTCTACTACAAAGAATCACGCGACGGCCAGATCCTCGAAGAAGGGATCACTGAGGCCGGTGCAATGTCATCGTTCATCGCTAGCGGGATGGCCTATTCCTCGCTCAAGGTGCCGATGATCCCGTTCTTCATCTTCTACTCGATGTTCGGTATACAGCGCTTTGGCGACTTGGCCTACGCCGCGGGTGACGCCCGCACGCGCGGCTTCCTGATCGGGGCCACCGCGGGACGCACCACCCTGAACGGCGAGGGACTTCAGCACCAGGACGGTCACAGCCACATGCTGGCCTCGGCAATACCA
Source organism: Dehalococcoidia bacterium (assembly GCA_964291525.2). GTDB lineage: Bacteria > Chloroflexota > Dehalococcoidia > Bin125 > Bin125 > Bin125. The sequence goes on from OZ219765.1 coordinate 845,755, forward strand.
AATCTCGTCGCCTACGATCCGGCCTACGCCTACGAGATTGCCGTGATCGTCCAGGAGGGCATTCGCCGAATGCACAACGAAGACGAGAGCGTGTTTTACTACGTCACCGTCGAGAATGAGGCATACGTCCAACCGCCGATGCCGGAATCCGAAATCGTCCGCGAGGGCATTCTGCGTGGGATCTACCCGCTCTCTCCGTGCGAAGAACCCCAGGTCCGGCTGCTGGGAAGTGGGCCGATTCTGAATGAGGTTCGTCGCGCGCAGCAAATCCTGCGAGATGAATACGACATCCGAGCCGACGTCTGGTCTGTGACTTCCTACACCGAGCTTCGTCGCGAGGCATTGGGGATTGACCGTTGGAATCGTCTTCATCCGTTCGAGATCGCGCGGCAGTCATGGCTCCAGACCTCACTCGGCGAGTGCGACGCTCCGATCATCGCCGCGACCGATTACATGTCCTCTTTGCCCGACCTGGTTGCTCGTTGGCTGCCCGGTCCGCTGACCGCGCTAGGCACCGATGGATTCGGCCGCTCCGATACGCGAGAAGCCTTGCGTGATTTCTTCGAAGTCGACGCGAACCACGTGGTCTGGTCGGCATTGAGCGCCCTAAGCCGACGCGATGAGATCGACGGTGACGCGGTGTTGAGGGCGCGAGAGCAGCTCGGGATCGATCCCAACCGCCTTGATCCGACGCTGCGTTAGGGAATCAAGATGACGACCAACGCATCGGAAGTCGGCGCCGTACTCCTGCCTGATCTAGGCGAGGACATCGAAGAGGCGGATGTCCTCCAGGTGTATGTCAGCATTGGCGATTCGATCGAGCTGGAGCAGCCGATCGTCGAGATTGAAACTGAGAAGGCCACGTTGGATCTGCCGTCGCCTGTCACAGGAACCGTGACCGCGATTCACGTCCGACAGGGAGACACAATCCGCCCCGGCGACCCAGTGATCAGCGCGGACAGCACCGTCGCTGACAGCAATACGCCAATGTCTGAAGAGCCGACGGAGGACTCCGCGCCGGTACCTTCGGCGGAGTCAGTCATGCCTCCTCCTGAGGGGCCTGCATCAAATGAGACGGTGGCGCCGCAAGCAGACGCCGTCAGCCAGACGCCAGTGGGAGACCACCCAGCGCCCATCCTGCATGTCCAACCTGCCGCGCGGCCACCGCTGGTCGAGGGAGACCTCGATTCGCGCCCCGTGTTTGCCTCCCCGTCCGTGCGCCGCTTTGCTCGCGAGATCGGTGTCGATATTCGCGGGGTTTCTGGCAGCGGGCCCGGCGGACGCATCGACCTAGAAGACATCAAGCGACACTCCCGAGAAGCACCGTCGCAAGCCCCCGACACCAATCACACCGGCCTGTCGTCTGGCCCATTGCCAGACTTCTCAGAGTTTGGCGCTGTTGAACGCGTGCCGATGAGTCGGCTGCGCCGAACAATCAAACGAAACATGGCCACTTCCTGGCATGAGATCCCCCATGTCACACTGTTCCATTCTGCCGACGTGACCGAACTCGAACAGGTCCGCTATGACTATCGCGATCGGGCCGAAGAGGCTGGAGGGCGACTCACCATCACGGCGATTCTGCTCAAGATCACGGCTGCAGCGCTCAAGGCACATCCGCAGGTGAACAGTTCCATCGACGCCGAGAACGACGAGTTGGTGCTCAAGCGCTACGTTCACCTAGGGGTCGCGGTGGACACTCCCCGAGGCTTAGTCGTGCCGGTGATTCGTGACGTTGACGACAAAAACATCATCGAGATATCAGTTGAGTTGACCGATATCTCGGAACGCGCCCGATCGGGAGATCTGGGCCTACAGGACTTCCGCGGCAGCAGCTTCACCGTGACCAACCTAGGTGGCATGGGCACCGGCCACTTCACACCGATCATTCATTATCCCAACACGGCGATTCTGGGCATCGGACGAGCGGAACGAAAGCCAGTCTGGTCGGAAGTGCTAGACAACTGGGAGCCGCGCAGCATTCTGCCGATGTCCTTCACATTTGACCACCGCGTCATGGATGGCGCAGACGGAGCGCGATTCATGACCTGGATCGCAGATGTCATTCGCCAACCGCTCGTCCTGGCGCTGGGGAGCTAGCGCGTGGTGGACGGCAACTCTTCATCAAGCGACAGATTGCGCCTCGTCGTTCTCGGCGCAGGTCCCGGCGGCTATCCCGCCGCATTTCACGCCGCAGAGCGGGGTCTCGACGTCACACTCGTCGACACTCGACAGCAGCCAGGCGGCGTCTGCCTCTACGAAGGCTGCATTCCGTCAAAGGCGTTTCTGCACGTCGCCAAGTTGATTCGAGAGGCGAAGCTTGCTTCGGAGTGGGGGGTGTCGTTTGCGGAGCCAACGATCGATGTCGATGCGCTGCGCGACTGGAAGGACGGCGTTGTACGCAAGATGACGAATGGGCTGGGTCTACTTCGCCGACAGCACAACGTGCAGTACCAGCAAGGCTTCGGACGCATCCGCGATGCCAACCAACTCAACATCGAGTCGAATGGCGAAGTCCTACCGATCGACTTTGACGCGCTAATCGTCGCCACCGGGTCGACGCCTGCGGTCCCGCGAGCGCTGCAACTCGAGTCTGATCGCGTGATGGACTCGACCGACGCCTTGGAGTTGCGGGACGTTCCAGATTCGTTGCTCGTCATCGGCGGCGGCTACATCGGCCTCGAACTCGGCACGGTCTATGCGGAATTGGGCACTGAAGTAACGGTCGTCGAGGCGTTACCGCAGGTTCTGACGGGAGTCGAACGTGACCTTGTTCGCGTCTTGGAACGAAGCCTGCGCTCGAGGCTGAAATCGATCAGGATCAATACCAGCGTTCTCTCGATGTCGGAAGTCGAGGGTGGCATCGAAGCGGTGATTGCCGACAAAGAAGGTATCGAGAGCACCGAAGTCTTCGACCGCGTGCTCATCGCTACCGGACGTCGGCCGAACAGCGCCGGACTCGGCCTGCACCGCACTCAGGCACATGTTGATTTCCATGGCTTCATCGTCACTGATGAACAGCGCCGCACCGCCGAGCCGTCGATCTTCGCCATCGGTGATGTGGCCGGCGAGCCGATGCTGGCTCACAAGGCGACCGCCGAGGCATCGGTTGCTGTCCAGGCGATTATCGGCGAGCCATCCGCATTTCGCCCGCTCGCCGTACCCGCGGTGATTTTCACTGACCCGGAAATCGCCTGGTGCGGGCTCACGCAGCCTGATGCCGCCGCCCTGGACATCGAGGCCACCACGGTTAGTTTTCCATGGGCGGCGCTCGGACGGGCCTCAGCGTCGGGCCGCAATGACGGCTTGACACGCCTGGTGATTGAGACCGGTTCAGAACGCGTTTTGGGGATGCAAGTGGTGGGACCTGGTGCGGGCGAGTTGATTGGTGAAGGAGTCCTGGCCGTTGAGATGGGTGCCCGAGTCTCGGATCTTGCCGAATCGATTCACGCGCATCCAACCTTGAACGAGTCGATCATGGAAGCTGCGCAAGTCTTCTTTGGGCACAGTCCGCATTACCTCAGCCGACGACGATGAGGTCAACGCGATGTTGATTGAACTCGGCGGCAAGACGCTCGACGCCACCCATCGGTGCCTCGTCATGGGGATCCTCAACGTCGCCACCGACTCGCCGGTGGCCGATTCTGTCGTGGACGTTGGCATCGCCCCTCGCCGAGCCGAGGCTCTACGAGAGGCAGGCGCAACAATCATCGATGTGGGTGCACAATCCACACGAACCGGCGCCGCCGAGGTGTCGCCGGACGAGGAGATCACACGCGTCGCGCCCGTCATCGAAATGCTGGTCGCGGAAGGACACCTCGTGTCGATTGACACGTGGACTGCCCCCGTCGCCCGCGCGGCCGTTGAGTCGGGCGCCCACTTGATTAACGACATCACCGGTGCCGATCCGGAGACCGTGGCGGTTGCAGTCGACACCAACACGCCGATCGCCGTGATGCACATGCGTGGTCGACCGCAACGTCATCGCGAGGTAGCTCACGAGTACGAGGACGTGGCGACTGAAGTACGCAAGTATCTCGATCGGCGAGCGATAGAGATTGAAGCCGCCGGTGCTCCCGACGTGTGGATCGATCCGGGATTCCAGTTCGGACGTGGGCTGGACGATAACTTGCGACTGCTGCTCGACTTGCCAAATCTCGCGAAACTTGGCCATCCGGTCTTGATTTCGGCATCTCGCAAGGGATTCCTTGCGGAGATGTTGGGTCATGGTGAGCTGCGCTCACACGATGCCCAGGCCCGACCGGGGATGCTGGAAGCGACGATCGCCTTCAATGTGTTGGCTGCCTGGATGGGCGCTCACGTCGTTCGAGTCCATGATGTCGAGGAAGTTGCCTGGGCACTAAACGTGTCTTCGGCGGCTCGTGCGCTACAACGGGCCGACTTGGCGATAAACTCGCTGCAATAGGCAACGACTGCAGGAGACCAACAAGATGCCCGTCTATACCTATCGCTGCGAACAATGCAGCGAGAACTTCGAGAAGATTCGTCCGATGACGCAGGCTTCGGAGCCCCAGGCCTGTCCCAGCTGCGAGGCCGCCTCTGATCGCGTCATCGCGGGTATCTTCGAGAACAACTCGACCAAGAATCGATCCGCCAACTTCCCCAAGCGCAAGCGCTACACCAACTGGTAGTCACGCCATCGTCCGGAGAGCCGCATGAGTCAGCGTCCGCCCGACCCGATCCCGTTTCCCCGCGACCGAGTCCAACGGGGCGCGCCTCAGCCGCCTCCACAGCAGCAGCAACAACCATCCGGGCCAGTCATCTATTCGGCTTCCGGCCAGCCGATGCGCCGGGTGCAACAAACGCCGACCCCGCCGCCAGCCCCGGTGCCGATTCGCCAGACTCCACCGCCCAGCCAGCGAGAGGACTCGGTCGAATCGGGCGAATCTCAGGGTCTGGAAGGTCACGTCGCAGCCGTCATCGATTCCACCGATGCGACATTCACCAAGGACGTGATTGAGCGGTCGCAAGAGCTACCAGTCATCGTCGATTGCTGGGCTCCGTGGTGCGGACCCTGCCGGATCCTCGGTCCAATCCTCGAGAAACTGGCCTATGAGCGTGACGGTCAGGTTCAGCTCGTCAAGGTCAACACCGACGAGAACCCTCAAGTCGCACAGGCGCTCCAGGTCGAGGGCATTCCCGCGGTCTTCGCGTTTGTTGGCGGACAGCTCGTCAATAAGTTCGTTGGCGCGATCCCCGAAGAACAGGTGCGTGAGTTCTTCGACTCACTGATTCCTTCCGAAGCCGACATCAAGGCGGCCGAGGGATTTCGCATGATGCAGGAGAACCAGATCCCCATTGCACGGCTGCACTTCGAAGCTGCGCTTGAAGAGAACCCCGATCACGAACTCGCCGGCGTCGGACTTGCTGCAATCCTCGTCAGAGTGGGTGAAACCGAACGAGCAGCGCAGCTTGCGCGTCGTTGGCCGAACCATCCGATGAGCAAGAGTGTCCTGACCTCTATGGAGCTCACCGCCGCCTTAGAGGGTTACGAGGCTGACGAGATTCGTCAAGCTGTCGCCGCGAATCCAGACGATCCGATGGTCAGGTACCGCCACGGTTGCCTGCTCGCCATCGAGAGCCAGTGGATGGAAGCGCTCGACGAGATGCTCGAGTCGGTCAAGCTCGACAAGTCAGCCGGCGACGAAGCCGCGCGAAAAACACTGCTTGGGATCTTCGGGATGTTGGGAGACGACCAGCCGGTTGTCGCGGAGTATCGCAAGCGTCTGGGTCGGCTGCTCTTCTAGGTGGAGGCGACTACGCCTCGTCCTCTTCAGTCCCCCGCGTGTACCACTGACGCGTTCGCCACCAAGGCATCGGCGTCTCATCGTCGATCGGTCGGGCCCGGTTCCGGATTGCCCAGACAAAGACGACGAGGGTCGCTCCAACGAAGCAGAACGGGATGAACAGCGAGGTCGCAAGCGTTTCGTCCGAAACGTGGATGCCCTCTTCCTCGTCCCCGCCGGCTTCGGCGATCTGCATCGGTTCTTCCAGGGCGTGTTCGCCAGCAGCCGCGGCGCCGAGCGTCAACGCACTCAGTCCACCGACCACGAAGAGCACTAGCAGGAAGCGCCGAAGCTGAGACATTGGATCACACCCCTCAACCAATCCGACTATCATTGCTCGCCATAGTGTCGCTCCCTGACGCCACAGCGTCAAACGCATGAAGGCGCGACAGCGTCAAACGCCGGTAGAAGTGACAGCGTCAAACACATGAAGCTGCGACAGGGTCAACGCTAGAATACGAACATGCACCCACCTACTAAATTCTCGTTGCTCGACGCCGACGGCCAGGAAAAACAGTTCCCCCCCAAGGGTCCTGTTCTGCTGGCCTTGGTCAAGGAGGACTGCGACACCTGCAACCTGACGTTACCGCTGCTTGAGGCGGTGCACCGAGCAACCGACGACGGGCTTGATGTCTGGGTCGCGGTGCAAAAGACCGACGATATTCCCGTGCTCAAGGACCGTCACGATCTGACGATGCCGTTGCTCGACGACGACGCGCTCGACTTGTCTTACGAGACCGACATCGACACCGTGCCGACACTCTTCCTGTACGACGAAGAACAGAACTGCACCCTGCAGACCTTCGGCTTTGACAAACACGAATGGCGCGAGATCGCCAGCGAATCGATGACCTTAGCCGGCCGTCCTGGCGGCGATACGGCAATCGATTGGGATGCCCTGCCCGTGCAGCGTCCAGGCTGTGGAGCGCGCAACTACGAACCTGGCGTCTACGAGCGTCTGCAGGCGCTGAAGAGCGGCGACTTGCTTTCGCGACTCGTCGACCTCGCCTCAAACGACGATCTTCACGAGTTTATGTACGAGCAGGGTTACACCGACGGCTTCCCGGTTGTCCCCCCGACTCGGGAGCGCGTTTGGAAAATGCTCCAGGGCACCACTCGCGATCCGCAGGACGAGGTGGCCATCATGCCGCCCAACCTCGCGCCGATCACGGTCGAGAAGATCGCGATCAACGCCGTCATGGCCGGAGCCAAGCCCGAATACTTGCCCTCGATCATTGCCCTGGTCGAGATCGCCTGCACCGAGAGCTTCAACATCCACGGCGTTCTCGCCACCACGATGGGCGCGACGCCCGTGGGCATCTTCAACGGTCCGATCCGTGATCGGATCGGAATGAATCACTTGCATGGCGCTCTGGGCTCGGGCAACGAGCAAACGCTTCCATCGGCAGGGCGTTGCGACTGTGTGCGAGGAATGTCGGCGGCAGTCTCCCCGGCGGCACCGATCGCGCGACCCAGGGTGGACCGCACCGGTTGACCATGAACTTCGCCGAAAACGAGGATGCCAGTCCGTGGGAGTCGCTGGCGGTCGAGTACGGCTTCGAGCCGACTGACGATGTCGCCACTCTGATGGCAATGTCCGGGGGTCCGGCAACGATCGCCGACGAACGCTCCCGCGACGCCCGCGGCATGGCCGGCACACTGGCTGCGTCGATGAGCTGCATGCAGGACCCAAAATCACCCATGGTCGACACGCTCGTCGTGCTCTCACCCGATCACGCCGGCATCTTTGGCCGCTCGGGCTGGTCCAAGGACGACGTTCGGGAGTGCATCATGGAGGAAACGGCGATCCCTTTGAAAGACCGCCTTCGTTCCGACGACGCGGGCTGCGGATTGCCTCCGAGCGTCGTTGAACGCTTCGGCGGCGAAGCAGCGCTCGACCTCCCTGTTTCAAAGTTCCGCGAGAAGTCGAACATCATCCTGGTGGTCGCCGGTTCTTCGGCAGCCAAATTCTCGACAATCCTCGGAGGCTGGGCCGGTGGCGCCTACTCCGTACCGACGAGCGCCACGATCGGACCGAACGGGGTATTGGAAGTCCGCGCCTCGAGGGAATCCGACATAGACAAGCACAACTCGGGCGGACGGAATCTGGGAGCGTTCGAGCCCAGCGTCCGCCGATCCTGATTCAGGCCCTGAGGATGTGAACGAGTAGACTGCTTATCAGAAACACGGCGCGTCGCAATCCTGCAGTCGGCGCGTTGATGGAGAGGTCCCATGGTTACCCAGATCCTTGATCCAACCGATGAACGAGTGCCGATCAAGCGCTCTCTCACGCCGCGCCCAGAGGCGCTGCATGGGACGATCGCCCTGCTCGACATCTCCAAGCCGCGCGGTGACGTCTTCCTCAACCGTCTTGAGGAACTCCTGCACGAGCGCGCGCCCGGCATTGAGACACGACGCTTCATGAAGCCGACCGTCGCCAAGCCGGCTCCGCAACCGATCAAAGATGCGATCCTGGAGGAGTGCGACTTCGTCATCGAAGCGCTGGCTGATTGAGGATCCTGCACGACGTGCAGTGTGCACGACACCGTTTTCTTCGAACTGCAGGGCAAGCCCAGCGTCTTCGTCGCAACTTCTGAGTTCATCAAGGCCGCCAGTCACCAGGCTGAGCGTCTCGGACTCGAAGAAGTGCGCCGAGTCTTTATCCCGCATCCGATGCAGGACCGCACGGACGCCGAGATGCACGATCATGCTGAGCGCTTCGTCGACGAAATCCTCGACACTCTGATGGCTCCTGTCGAGTAGCTCTCAGACCGCCTCTTCTGAGAGCGCCGTAGCTATCCAATCCCCTCTCCCTCTGGGAGAGGGTCAGGGTGAGTCCCGCTGAACCGGGGCTCACATCCAGTGGACAAGGCATTGCCGTGCCCGGCGAATCTGACTTCTACTCGCGGATCATCGAAATCGCCGACCACGACGATGTCTACGAGTTCATGTTCGCCCAGGGAATCACCGACGGCCTCCCAGTTGTCCCGCCGACACGCGAGCGCGTGGACCGCATGCTCGCCTGCGCTCCCGACCACTGGAGCGACGCGCAAAAGGTCGTCGCCACCCTGCCGCCCAACATGGCGCCGATGAGCGTCGAGAAGGCGGCGATCAACGCGGTCATGGCCGGTTGCAATTCGGAGTTTTTTCCTACGGTGTTGGCCTCGGTCGAGGCGGCAGCCGGCGGACAATTTCCGCTACACGGGTCGATCGCCACGACCGCCGGTCTTGCTCCGATGATGCTGGTCAACGGCCCAGTTCGCAAAGAGATCGGCATGAACTGGGGACTCAACGCCCTCGGTCAGGGCAATCGAGCAAACTCGACCCTCGGACGCGCACTCCGCCTGATGCTGCGCAACATCGGCGGGGCTGTGCCCGGCGAGATCGAGCAGGCCATCCAAGGTGGCGGCCACAAGTGGACGCTCAGCTATGCGGAGGACGAGGACTACTCGCCCTGGGAACCATTCCACGTGGAGCATGGCTACGATCCCGACGACAGTGTCGTCTCCCTGCTCCCGATCACTGGCGGTCCACGAGTCTGCATCGATCAGACCAGCCGAGACGGGCGAGCGCTCACCGGCTCAATCGCGATGGCATTCCAGCAAGTGGTCAAGCCGCGAGGTCAGGTCTCACCCACGATGTTCGTGATCAGTCCTGAGCACGCTGATGTCTATCGGGCCGACGGATGGTCAAAGGACAACATCCGCGAAGCGATCATGGAGTTCACTGCGCTCCCGCTACGTGAGCGTCTGGCCACGCCAAGCATGGGCGGCGGCATCAATGAATATCTGCCCGAACAGCATGGTCTGACCGAAGAGCAGCTCGACATGCCCATGTCGAAGGTGGCTGATCCCTCGTTCATTCAGATCACCGTCGCAGGCAGCCACGCCGGCAAGTGGACCAGCATCTACCAGGGCATTTTCGGCGACGGCAATCCCGCTGCTCCGCCACCGACATTCGTGCCCCCGTCCGCTCTTGTCCGTTCATGATCCAACCGCGGGCACGCGCCATTGACGTCGCCGAACATGACGATGTCTATGAGTTCATGTTCGACCGCGGAGTCACCGACGGTCTGCCGCTAGTCCCGCCGACTCGTGAACGAGTCGAGCGAATGCTGTGCGGAACTGCCCGATTACCTGAAGATGTGATCGGCATGATCCCTCCAAACTATGCTCCAGCAACTGTCGAGAAGATTGCCATCAACGCCGTCGCGGCGGGCGCAAAGCCGGAGTATCTACCGGTGATCATCGCCGCTGTTGAGGCCGCAGCCGGTGGCCGATTCCCCCTCCACGGAACGATCGCCAGCACGGACGGCATCACGCCAATGATGATCGTCAACGGACCAATCCGAGAACAGATCGGTATGAATTGGGGACTCAACGCTCTCGGACAGGGCAATCGAGCAAACATGACGCTTGGCAGAGCCTTGCGACTGGTGTTGCGTAATGTTGGCGGAGCCCGAGAGGGTGAGATCGACCAGACGGTCCTGGGTGGAGCCCACAAGTTCACTCTCACCTTCGCAGAGCACGAGGACGCCTCGCCCTGGCCACCGCTCCACGTTGAGCATGGCTACGAGCCGGACGACAGCGTGGTCACCTTGATGCCCGTCACTGGTGGTCCAAGACTCTGCATCGACGAGTACAGCCGAACCGCTCGAGCATTGGTCGGATCACTGGCGATGGGTTTCCAGCGAGTCTTCAGCCCCAACGGCCAGATCGGGCCGTCAATGCTGGTGATCAGTCCGGAGCATGCCGACGTCTTCAGGCGCGACGGCTGGTCAAAAGCTGACATCCGTGAGGCAATCACGGAACTCACCGCTCTGCCGATCCGAGATCGCCTGGCAACCGACCGGGTCGGCGGAGGCATCACTGAATCAACGCTCAAGCGCGAAGGAATCACCCCTGCCGATCTCGAGCGCCTGATGTCCAAGGTCTCCCACCCATCCCATATCCAGTTCGCGGTCGCCGGCGCCAATGCTGGCAAGAGAACCGGCATCTACCCAGGCATCGTCCGACGGATGGACCCCGAGCACATGGACGACTTCAGACCGGCCTCGAAACGAATCGACCTGGCGTGACCGTGGGCGAATCAGACCACCTTGATTCTCTCCGCGAAGTTCTCGCCAACCAACCAGTAGTCAACATCGAGATTGGTGAACGAACGCTCGAGCTGACGACCCGCCACGGACTGTTCTCGGCACGGTCGCTCGACGAAGGAACTGCTCTTCTCCTGCGCGAGTTGAAAGCAGTCAATGCGGTGCCTCGCGTGTTGGACCTCGGTTGCGGTTACGGTGCGATCGGGCTGACTCTTGCCGCACGCTGGCCTTCTTCAAGCATCGCTATGGTCGATACAGACATCCGCGCCGTCGAGGCCACTGCCGAGAACATCAAGCGCAACCAGTTGGACAATGCAACCGTGACCTTGAGCGACGGTATCCGAGAGATCCGGCACCAGGCGGCGACGTACGACCTCGTGCTCTCAAATCTGCCCGCGCAGGCCGGCAACGACGCCATTGACCAGCTCCTCCTGGACGCCTTCGATGCCTTGGAGGATGGAGGATCGTTGGTCGTCGTGGCCGTCAACGGCCTGCGACGCTTCCTGCAGCGCCGACTGTCGGACATCTTCGGCAAACAGCACGTTCGCAAGGTTCACCAGGGACCACGACACACGGTGCTCGAAGCCGCGAAACTATCCAAATGAGCTCAACCCCGGCTCCCTCTCGTCCCGGCATGATGGAGCCCCTCAGACTTCGCGAGTTCCGCCTGCTGCTGACCGGCTTCATCGTCGGCCAGTCGATGATGCCACTGCAGTTTGTAGCCTCGATCGCCTGGATCCAGTTCGTCGCCGACGACAGCATCGAGATCATCATGGTCGGTGCAATCGGCACGATTCGCGGAATTGGCATGATCGGATTTGGTCTATTCGGCGGCGCACTTGCCGACCGATTCGACCGACGCCGGCTGTTGATGGTTACCCAGGCAGTTGCCTTCGTCAGCAACATTCTGATCGCGGTCGTGATGTGGACCAGTTCGGGCGGTGCCACGGACATCATCATTTTCTTCGCGCTCACGATTATTGCCTCGTCTGCCCATGCAATCGACGGACCCACAAGAAACGCAATCACCCCAGAAATCCTGGGGCCACGACTGACCCCGGCGGGGATCGCCCTTAACTCTGCTGCGATGCAGTTCGCCATGCCCATCGCAATCTTCGCCTCCGGTCTGATGATCGATCATCTCGGCCACGGCGCGGTCTTTGCGATCTCCTCATTCGGCCATCTTGGAGAGGTCCTTATCCTCGCGATGATGTCCTATCGGACCGTGTTCTCCGCCGCGCACATGGCAACACGCGGTCAAGGACCGGGACAGGCGATTCGAGACATTAGCAATGGATTTCGCTATGCACGCTCCAAATCCGTGATTCTCTGGACCGTGCTCATTGTCGTCTTGATGATGTCGCTGATCATGCCGCCTACCGGCACGCTCGGACCGCAATGGGTGACGACCGTGGTCGGCGCATCTTGGTCCCAATTCAGCTACATCGCCGTGTTTTGGGGCGGAGGCGCGATGATCGCCTCGCTCTTCCTCGTCCGTTTCTCCTGGATCGAGCGCAAGGGTGTACTCACCGGCATTGGCGTCATCGTGATGGCGCTCGGGTTCGTGGTCTTTACCAATCCCCCAACAGTCATCAACGCCATGATGGGCAACCTGCTGCTCGGGGTCGGCATGTCCATCGCCATGGTGTCGGCCAACGCAACGCTCGCCTATGAAACGCCCAACGAGATGCGCGGACGCATCATGGGTCTAATCTTCCTCGGTATGGGCATTGCACAGGCTGTTGGCCTACCGCTGGGTGCGGTCGCGCAGTCTTTGACCATGGAGGCCCTGTTCCCTCCGATGTCATTCGCCGTGCTCGCGATCCTCGTCGCAATCATCATTCTCCGGCCCGTGATCCTCCGTGCGCGTGTTCCGCAGCATCCTCCGGAGCCAATCGGACAGGCAGTCGAAGCGGGACGTGCCGTGCTCAATGGAGCGGCCACGTTCATCGCACGCGTGGCGCCGAACAAGGCGCTCTCGGGACTGCGATAACATTCAATCGAGCCAAATCTCACCCATCTTCTCAAACAACCTCCGAGGAAGTACAGCCCATGGAATACCGATTTAGCGACAAGGCGCTCGCCTTCGAAGCCGAGGTCAACCAATTCCTCGATCAGGAATGGACCGCAGACCTCAGAGCGACGATCGGCGATCCCACCACCGACACAATGACCGAAGAGCGCGGCTTCCGAAAGCTGCTCGCCGAACGTGGTTGGCTGACCATGTCCTGGCCCGCGGAGTACGGCGGCCAGGAACGATCGCTTGAGGAGCAGTACCTGTTTTGGGAGGCCATGAACTACGCTGGCGCGCCGCAAGCGACCGTCGCCACCCAGCAGGTCGGACCCACCTTGATGCGCTTCGGCACCGACGAGCAGCAAGAACGCTTTCTCCCGCCGATCGCCCGTGGCGAGGTCGAATTCGCGCTTGGTTACACCGAGCCAGACGCCGGTTCGGATTTGGCATCGTTGCAGCTCCGCGCCGTCAAGGATGGCGACGACTACATCCTTAACGGAATCAAGCGCTTCACCTCGGGAGCTCACCGCAGCGAATATGTCTGGCTTGCGACGCGAACCGATCCCGACGCGCCCAAACACCGCGGTGTCTCGATGATGCTGGTCGACATGGAGTCGGCCGGGATCACGGTCAAACCGCTTTGGACGATGGCCGGCTACCGCACCAACGAGGTCTACTTCGAAGACGTGCGCGTGCCCACGAACGTCCTTGTCGGTGAGGAAAACCGAGGTTGGTACTACGCCGCTCACGCGCTCGACCGCGAGCGGATCTCAATCTTCACTGTCTCTTCCGTGCGTGCCGTGTACGACCGATTGATGGATTGGGCCAAGTCGGATACCCCGATGGGCCGGCCGATCGATGATGCCGGAATCAAGGGCACCATGGCAGACTTCAAGGTTCAGATTGAAGTGTTGCAGCACCTTAGCTACCGCATCCTCGACATGCTGAAGCGAGAGGAATCGCCCAACTACGAGGCCAGCCAGGTCAAGATCTTCTCAACCGAGATGATGCAACGCCTGCAGAACTTCTCGTTGCACGCGATGGGACTCTACGGCCAGCTCAATAGCGACGACGTTCGGGCGCCCATTGAGGGTTCCGCCGAAAACGGCTACCTCGCCGCCATTATGCCGACCTTCGGAGCTGGCGGAAATGAGCTACAGAGAAACATCATCGCCCAGCGTGGCTTCGGACTGCCTCGCGCCTAGTCGGGCGCTCCGATGCGAGCCTGCTGTGCCGCCAACCAGCGTCGTGAATTCGGCGCAATCTCCTCCGGTAGCTGAGGAAGCGTTTCCTGCAACCACCGCAGATCCGCCGGCGTGTCCAGATCAAACGCCCAGACGTCAATCCGCGCCTCACGGAAGGGCACACCGGCTTCTCCGGCCGCCGCGGCCGATTGTTGATGAGCTCGTGCAGAGGACGGGCCGAACTGCGGCTTGACCACGTCGGGCGGCCGCAAGAACAGACCGTTGGTTCCGCCATCATGAGCGGGTGCGACCACCACGGCAGGACCGTCGGGCGCGGTCGAAATCAACATGTCGACGGCATCGGACGTGATCAACGGAACATCCGCCGGCACGATGAGAATGGCGTCCGACTCGACCAGCGCCTCCTGAGCGAACTGGACTGCCCGGTTGTATCCCAACTTGAGCCCAGTTTGGTCGAGGAAATCGACACTCAGCCGGGCCGCCTCGTCCCGGGCCGCCGCGTCGCGCGAGGCGATAGCAATCCGGTCCACGGACTCGGCGGCCACCAACGCAGCAACCACGTCGTCCAACATCGCCAATACGAGACCGTTTCGTTCACCGACGTCCAAGAGTGCGGCCAGCCGCCGCTTGCCTGCTGGCAGCCCGCGCACTGGCACCACAGCGACGAGTTCTTGCCGGTCAGGCGACATTGAGCGACGCCTCCAACGTCCCAGTGGCGAGCGCCATTTTGGCTTCGACATCGGTCATTAGGGTTGGCATGACGACCACGCGCATATGTGTTTCCGACTCAATGCTCGCAGCAAGTGCGGCATCTTCCTCATCGAGGATGAACACATCAGACAGTTCAGCGTAGATGCGCGCCACTCCTAACGCTGAGACATCGTGCCCCAGTGAGCGCAGTATGTCCGCAGCGGGACCCTTGACTGCCTCGCCGCCGATGATTGGACTGACCGCTACCACCCTGTCCCGATGCGATATCACTAGTTCGCGAACGCCAGGAACGCTGAGCAGTGGGTCGATGCTCAGGAACGGATTGGATGGCGCGATCACGATCATGTCGGCAGATGAGATTGCTTCCTCCACCTCCGGCGCAGGCATCGATGATTCAGCTCCGTCGAAACGGAGCGAGTGGACTGTGTCAGTAGCACGGCGTCGAACGAAGTAGTCCTGGAATGCCAGCTCGCCGACGTCGGTGCCGACTACCGTTCGCACCCGATCGTTGGTGACTGGCGTGATGACGCACTCCAGACCAAGTCGTGTAGTCAAATCGCGGGTGATTTCCGAAAGCGGATCGTCCTGCGAGAGTCGATGAGTTCGATAGAGGTGCGTCGCCAGATCGAGGTCGCCGATCATGAACCAGTCAGGACCACCCAGTTCCGACAGCCTGTCCAGCGTTCGACGAGACTCCCCCCGCAAGCCCCAGCCGGTCTCAGGATTGACCAGGTCCGCGAGCGTGTACGTCACAGTGTCCAGATCCGGCGAGATGTGCAGACCGGCCCATTCCATGTCGTCTCCGACGTTGACGATGGCGGTCACCTCCGACGGCTCCACGACACGAACCAAACCATCAAGGAAACGCGCTGCGCCAACGCCACCGGCGAGTACCGCGACGCGGGTCACTCGGCTTGCTCCACGGAGTCACGCAACGTCAGCGCGAGATCAATGTCACCGTCATCTCGTTGCAAGACCTCAACCTCACCTTCCGCTGCCTGCAGGTGGACTCTCAATTGCTCATCAGTGTCGATTTCAGCGTCCTGGTCGAATCCAATCACTGCGATTGTCCCATCCAACTCCAGGCTCAACTCAGCCTCCCGCAACGAACCGTCTCGGTCGACCACCAGTCGGAGAGCGATGTCGGCATCCTCGGCGTCTCCGACGATCTCGACATGGCGGCTGCCATCGAGTTGGCGTTCATCTTCAACGACCGAGCCGACGAGCGTGAACTGTCTCACCTGCGGATCGTACAACCGATGTTGATGCTCTAATGGTTGACCCACAGTCGGCCAACAGTGACGCTTTGCCTACATGCTGATCGACATGCACAGTCATACCTCGGTTTACTCCACCGACAGCAATCTGCTGCCGCATGAGGCGCTCGCAAAGGCCGCTGAACGAGGCCTCGATGGGGTCATATTGACCGAGCACGATGTCGTCTGGCCGGCCGAGCGGACAATGCATCTGGCTGAGCAGGTCGGCATTCTCGTGCTTCCCGGCGTCGAGGTCACCACGGAGCTGGGACACGTTCTCGTCTACGGTCTGGAATCCTTGGTACCGCGAATCACCGACGCGAAGCGACTGCGCGCATTCTGTG
The DNA here is from genome assembly GCA_964291525.2 of Dehalococcoidia bacterium. GTDB lineage: Bacteria > Chloroflexota > Dehalococcoidia > Bin125 > Bin125 > Bin125. The sequence goes on from OZ219765.1 coordinate 862,187, forward strand.
ATGAACAGAATGCATTGATGTTCCTCGCCCACCCTGCCCGCGATCCCGGCTTGCGTGTTCCTCGGGCGGCGATGGACCTCTTCGACGGTGTTGAAGGTCTCAACGGCTGTGACGGACCGCTGCAGAATCAAAGCGCCTCGTCTCGAGGACGGACCCGGCCGCTTCCTCCAATCGGAGGGAGCGACTCCCACGCGATGCATGAAGTAGGCACGGCCGCCACTGAGTTCGCCGCTGATATCGAAACGCTCGATGACTTGATGGCCGCGTTGCGCAGCGGCGATTACCGGCCTGCCGCCTTGCCCTACTAAGCTCAGGGCGAGGAGCAACGCGCGTGGGCCGCTTCGAACCGCTCTCGACCGATCCCTATCAGCGTCCACCGGGACAGTCCGGCCACTACGGCGCGATCTGTGCGGCGTGCAGGGAAGACACGCGCCTCGGCACAAAGTTCTGCACCAGCTGCAACGCCCTCCGCGACGACGCAGAACGCGGTCACACCGTTCGCTACGCGTCCTCTCGCTGGATGCGGTTGTGGGCTCGGTTGCTGGACACGTTGATCGTCGTCGCTCTGGGCATGGCCGTCTTCTTCATTCTCGACGGTGCCGGATTCATTGATGTCGAAGTTGAGAACGCCAGCGACATCAGCGTCAGCGATTTGAACGTCAGCACGCTGATTGCCACCGGGATTTGGTTCCTGTGGTTTGCCCTCGTTGCGCCCAAAGGACAAACGCCGGGAAAACAAATCCTGCGGATGCAAATCATCTCGGCTGACGGCAGTGACCTCCCGACATCCCGAAACTGGCTGCGCGAGGGCGCCTTTCAGTTCTTCCTGATCATTCCGTCATTGCTCGCAGAACCAATCGTCTCTCCGCCTGAGGGCATCGTTCAACTGCTCAGCTTCGCGCCGTTCATCACCCTGGTAGACATCGCATTCATCTGGGCAGGGCCAGACAAACAAACGATTCACGACCGCATCTTCGGAACCCTGGTCGTCAGCATCCGACCGGTCCGCCAGACAAGCGCCGAGCTTCGTGCGTTATGAGCAGTTCAGCCCCACGCACGTTCGTGCTCGAGTGTGACGTCTGCCACCAACCGGCCGGACCAGGCGCTTACTTCTGCTCCAGCTGCGATGTCCTGAGCGTTGACTCCGAGCGACGTTCCTACGCGGCTACCCGATGGTCGCGGCTTGGAGCATTCTTGCTCGACTACCTGATCATTTGGCTGACGGCAGGAATCGGATGGCTGATTTGGCTGGCAATCGTCGCCCCCCGCGGCCAATCGCCGGGCAAATCGCTACTCGGGCTGCACATCTACCGGACGAGCGGCGAGCCAGCAGCCACCGGCCACATATGGCTGCGGGAGTTCGGCTGGGATGCAGCGCTTGGGATTGTCGCGGTGGCCCTGCTGGCGCTGCTCGGAGCCGTTGCAAGCACGATTGGCGAGTTCTTCATTCTCTGGTTCTGGCTGACGATCGTGTTCTGGGCATTCTCCTTCTTCGACGCGGCCTGGGTGCTCTGGGACCGCGATCGGCAGACGCTCCACGACAAGGTGCTTGGCACATTGGTCGTCGAACGTGCCAAGGAACGACCCTAGCCGCTTCACCAATCACTGATCCGAAGAGCCAATTGCGGCTGTCCTACCCTCAGGTCGGAGGCCCGCTGATGACGACGCCCCGGCCTCGCGCGTTGCGCAGCGAACGATGCCCAGTCTGTGACGAGTATCCCGGGGTCGGTGCATTCTGCAGTTCGTGCGGCGTGCTTGGGTCGCACCCGACCTCCGGCGACTACGCGGCTCCATACGCGCGGCGATTGGCCGGGGAGATTCTGGACCTGTTGATCTTCCTGCTGCTGCCGATCTGGCTCTATTGGATGTGGTTCACTTCTCGCGACGGACAATCTCCCGGGAAGTCACTGCTCGACCTGTACGTCATCGCTGAGTCAGGTCAACCAATCACCCCGCAGCGAATGTGGGTGCGTGAGTTAGTCATCAAGCGTTTGCTACTGGGGCTAGTCGGTTACCTCTTTAGTCTGCTGGGGCCGATCATCAACGCCGGCTGGATCCTGATGAACCCCGATCGCCAGTGCGTCCATGACCGCATGGTCGGAACGTTGGTCATTGTGCGGCGGGAGCCTCCGGAACTCGCATCGAAACGATCTGATTCCGATCAGCAGGAGGTGCTGCTGCCGCCGCCTGCTCCGCGAGGTCCGCGCGTAAAGCCCGCTCCGACAGCATTGCAGGTCGCGCCTCAGACCGTCGGCGAGAACGCGCAACCGGAGCGGCCGCTTAGTCCACTACCGACATCGCCAGAGCTGGAAGCTCTCGAGCTGGAACGTCCAACGCTCTCGCAGACAGACTACGAACGCCGGCGGCGAGGTCTGCTCAAAGAGCTCGACGAATCAGACTGAGGCCGCTCGATATCACGAGCAGCCCGACGTTGCCCCGCAGTTCATGCATCGGAAGCAGGAACCGGAGCGAACCATGATCGAGCCGCACTCGGCACAGGGCGGCGCGTCTAGCTGATTCTGGAACCCAATCGTTGACACGTCATCAATCAGCGGCAGCGTGGCCGGTGTCACCGGTGCGGGCCCAACCTCCTCGTCTGCCAGCTTGACCTCTTCCGGTGACATTGCCATTTGTGTTTGCTTGGCAATGGCGTCTGTCCTGTCGCCGGCCAGATACTTCGAGCCCATCCAGCGGAAGACGTAGTCGAGGATCGAGTCGGCATGCGGGATTTCCTTGGAACGGGTCCAGCCACTCGGCTCGAAGCGCATGTGGGCGAATTTCTTCACCAGTGTCGATAGCGGTACGCCCGACTGCAGCGCCACCGACGTCAACGTGCCGACGGCGTCCATCAATCCTGAGACAGCCGAACCCTCCTTCGAGATGTGAACGAAGACTTCGCCGGGACTTCCGTCATCGAACTCGCCGATCGTCATGTAGCCTTCGTGCTCGCCGATCGTGAACTTATGGGTCAGAGCCTTCCGTTCGTCCGGAAGTCGATGTCGGCGATAGGCCGGCGGCGACTGCGCACTCTCCAGGACGATCGGCTCGTCGCTAGGCAGCGAGGGACCAGGCTCGTAGATGGTCACTTCTTCCGCAACCGCGGTGCGGTCGCCAGTTTCCAGCGGCTGAACCCGCTTCGAGTTATCGCGGTAGATGGCAACCGCCTTGACGCCCAGTTTCCAGGCGTCGATGTAGGTCTGCATGATCTCTTCGACAGTCGTGTGCTCAGGCACATTGACAGTCTTGGAGACCGCGCCGGAAAGGAACGGCTGGACGGCGCCAAGCATTCGAATGTGACCCGGCGGAGCAATGCTGCGCTGCCCCGACTGTGCCTTGAAGGCGCAGTCGAAGATCGCGAGGTGCTCACTGTTTAGGTCGGCCGAGCCCTCGATGGTGCCCGTCTCGTCAATGTGCTTCCCAATCCGCTCGATCGCATCCTCGGCGTATCCCAGTCGTCGCAGCGCGGCGGGCACGGTGCGGTTGACGATCTTGAAGTATCCGCCGCCGGACAGGTTCTTGAACTTGACCAGCGAGATGTCCGGCTCCACGCCGGTCGTGTCGCAATCCATCATGAACGCAATCGTGCCGGTCGGGGCCAGTACGGTGGCCTGCGCATTGCGATAGCCGTGCGCCTCACCCAACTCGACCGCCTGCCGCCAGGCGTCATCGGCCGCGCGACGAACGATATCGGGCACACTGCCCAGTCCGTCAATCCGACCGACAGCCGCCTGGTGCTTGCGCATCACCCGCAGGAACGGCTCACGATTTGGGGCATATCCGCTGAACGGACCGATCCGCTCGGCGATGCGCGCCGACTGCAGGTAGGCCTCGCCGGTCATCAACGCCGTCACCGTGGCTGCCAGCGCACGGCCGTCAACAGAGTCATAGGGCAGACCCCGAGCCATCAGCAGCGCGCCGAGGTTGGTGTAGCCCAGACCGAGCGGCCGGTACTTGTCCGAGTTCTCCCCGATCAGCGGCGACGGATAAGACGCGTTCGAGACGAGGATTTCCTGCGCCGTGATCATCACGCGACAGGCGTGGCGGTACGCGTCGACATCGAACTCGTGCGTCTCGAGGTCGTAGAACTTGAGCAGATTGAGCGACGCCAGGTTGCAGGCCGTGTCGTCTAGGAACATGTACTCCGAGCACGGGTTCGACGCGTAAATCCGGTCGGTGTTCGAGCACGTGTGCCAGTCGTTGATCACCGTGTCGAACTGCATGCCAGGATCGCCGCACTGGTGTGTCGCGGCCGAGATCCCACGCAGGATCTCTCGCGCCGGAATCTGCTCAATGACCTCGCCAGTTACCACCTCGCGGGTCGACCACATGCCGTTGGCCTCGACCGCCTGCATGAATTCGTCGGCGACGCGGACCGAGTGGTTCGCGTTTTGGAAGGAGACAGAGGAGTAAGCGTCGCCATTGAGCGATCCGTCGTACCCAGCGTCGATCAACGCCCACGCTTTGCGCTCCTCGTCGGCCTTACAGTTGATGAATTCCATCACATCGGGATGGTCGGCATCGAGAATGATCATCTTCGCTGCTCGCCGCGTCTTGCCACCGGACTTAATCACATTGGCGAACGCGTCGTAGCCGCGCATGAACGAAACCGGACCCGATGCCTTGCCGCCCCCGGTCAGCGATTCCTTGCTCGAGCGCAGCGTGGACAGGTTCGAGCCCGTGCCACTGCCCCACTTGAAGAGCAGCGCCTCGCGCTTGGCCAGGTCCATGATCGACTCCATCGTGTCCTCAACGGAGTTGATGAAGCAGGCCGAGCACTGCGGCGTCTCCTCGATGCCGACGTTGAACCAGACCGGAGAGTTGAAAGCCGCGTGCTGATTGATCAGTAGGTAGCGCAGCTCCTGCGAAAAGGCCGAGGCCGCCGCGCCATCGCTAAAGTAGCCGCCCTCACGGCCCCAGCGAGTAATCGTTTCGACCACGCGGTCGACGAGCGTTTTCATCGAGGTCTCGCGCTGCGAGGTCCCCGGCTCGCCCCAGAAATACTTCGAAGCGACGATATTGGTCGCCGTCTGTGACCAGAAGGACGGCGTCTCGATATCGGCCTGCTCGAAGATCGTGTCACCGGTGTCGGAGGTGATCGCCGCCGTGCGGTAGGTCCACTCGATCTGCCCATAGACATCTTCGCCGGGCTGGGTGAAGTGACGACCGATCAACGGCTCGCGAACGACACGCGCGGCGGGCAGGGCGGAAGCATGCTCCTCACCACTGGCCTCTCCAGCGAACGCAGCGGTCGCTTCGTCGGCAACGTCAGAGTGATCGTCCGCGCGACTCATGATGTCTCCCCTGTTTTCCAGCACAGCTTAGGTGTTCTAAGTGACACGCACATCGAAGCCAGCGCATCAGTAGCGCCTGCGAGGCAACTGAATGACACCACCCGGCTCCTTTTGTTCTGCATAAATGCTTAGTCACTTATGCATTAGGAACGAAAGGGTACTCCACCGTCCACAAGTTGTCCACTGGTTGTCAGCTCCCTGACACCATTTCTTCCACCCTTCTTCAACCATACCCATCCGGTGCACCAATGATTAGGTTCAACGTTAGACAAGGAAGCGAGCTAGGGGACAGTTAGACTCAAGAAGCCTTTTGTTCCAAGAAATCTCGCGGTAGTTCACAGAGGCGGTAGATAAAGTGGATGCACCGATTCATCTGCCGCTCTTGCCCTGCGGCATTGGTTCGACTCGACACGCCGACCCTGCCGAAGCGGTCGCTGAAGTCCTCGAGGATTACTGGCGCCTCCCATTCTGGCCCCAGATGCCCAATCGCACGGCCGAAGAGCAGATGATCCCACAGACCGCACTGTCCCTACCTGGAGCGTCGTGGGATGGCGACTACATCTCATGGTCCGGCTCGCTGTCAGATGACGACATCGCGAACGCCGGCCTGCCGCCGCGCGAGCGCGCCGAGGGTCTGTACGAGCTGCTTGACCAGCTTCCGAGAGTCCCCGAAGACCGCAAGTCCAGGGTCGTCAAAGGACAGATCGTCGGACCGCTGACGCTCTCGCGATGGATGCGCGACGGAAGCGGAAAAGCGCCGCACGAGGATCTGGCCACCCTTGAACGACTCGGAGCCTGGCTGGGAGCCGCCGCCGCCGAGCAGGCGCGAGTCTTTCAGCGACTCGGCTACCAGGCCATCATCCTCTTCGACGAACCCGAGCTGGCCTCCGTCGGCGAACCGGCGATTCCCCTGCCCTGGCGCGAAGTGACACCGATACTGCGAGCGGCGATCGAGCCGGTACAACGAATCGGCGCGCTCGCCGGTATCCACTGTTGCGCCTCGCCCAACTGGACCCGGATTCTGGATTCACGACCGAACCTGATTCACTTCGACGCCCGAGAAGGCCACGTCGATGATGTCATCGAGCATCACCGCGCCGTTCGCGAACACGTCGCTCGCGGCGGTTATCTCGGTTGGGGACTGTGGCCGACCGACGGACGAGGCCCGCTGCCGTTCGACTCCAAGGACATGCAATACTTCCTCGCCCACAAGGCGCGCGATCTGTCCTTTGTCGACGCCTCAGTGGGCCTGATCTTCAAGCGCTCAATGCTCACCGGCGTGTGCGGCGGCGCTGGCCTCGACGAGGCAACCGAGCGCCAGGTGGCGCGCGACCTCGAAGACCTGTCAATGGGAATCAGACATCGCTACTGGATCGCCGAAACCACCGATGTCGATCCCGACTCGCCGCTCACGTAGCGCCGTCCACGGACTTTGGCCTCAGCGATAGCGCTCGAGGAAATCGAGCAGCAGCCGGTTCACGTCCTCGGAGCACTCCTGCTGCACCCAGTGACCGCAGTCGGGCAGGTAAGTGAGCTCGAACGGACCGTCGAACAGGCCGTCCATGCCTTCAGTGAGTTCTTTGCCCAGCGCTGTATCCCGCTCTCCCCAGAGCAAGAGCGTCGGCGCCGAGATGGATGTGTAGGTGGTTGCTCGTGCTTGGGCCGGACCCAACAGGCTGTCCAGGGCGGTACCCAGCCCGCTGAAGCGTCCGCTGATTCGTGCTCGAGACTCCTGCGCGCCAGCCCTGACCGCAGCCCGGTAGAAGTGAATCGGGCCTTCAAGTCCATTTCGCGCAGCAGCGCGACGATACTCCTGCAGCACTTCCGGTGGAAAGGCTTCCGGATGTCCAGCCGTGTCTCGGAACACCAGCCCGACCCGCTCGTAGTCGTTGGTCGCCAACCACCGCTCAGGTAACCACGGAATCTGGAAGACGAACATGTACCAGGATCGACTGATCTGACGAAGGTTGGGTCGGCCGCCGAAGGCCTCCGCCATTCGATTCGGATGCGGAGCGTTCATCACAACCAATTGCTCGACAGACGCCGGATGGTCCATTGTGAACTGCCAGGCCAACGCACCGCCCCAATCGTGTCCAATGATCACGGCGCGTTCGCGACCGAAGTGAGTCATCAGGCGCTGCACATCCTCGGTCAGCAGGTCCATTCGATAGTCCTGAATGTCCGACGGCGCGTCCGAGAGGTTGTAGCCGCGCAGGTCGGGAGCCACGACCCAATATCCCGCCGCGGCCAGTGCCGGCATCTGCAATCGCCATGACCACCAGAACTCGGGAAAGCCGTGCAAGAGGACCGCCAGAGGTGCCGCGTCAAGGTCACCCTCAGGTCGGACTTCGGCATAGTGCAGCCGGACCCCACCCGCACCATCAGCGAAGCCGTGAGTCCAGATACCCCTCGGTTCAGATTCGGTGGACGGGTCGCTCATTCCGACGACGCCTCGACCGTCGCGGGAGCAAGGAAATCGAGCATCGCGGCTGTGACTTCTGCGGGCTGTTCCTGCTGCACCCAGTGACCGGCGTCGTCGATCAGCACGGTCTGCAAATCATCGACCCGCTCAGCCGCTTCCTCCATGAATGGCAATCGGACCGCCCGGTCCTCCTTGCCCCAGATGAACTGCGTCGGGCACGTGATGCGCTCGTTACGATCGCCCCAGGTCAAGAACCAATCGGGCCAATAGATCGAGCGGTAGTACTTCATCGCCGACGACAACGCCTTTGGCTGCTTGAGCGCCTCGGCGAACGTCTCGATGTCCTCATCCGTAAACGCTTCGCTATCGGCGGACACGGCAGTGAAGACCCGCTTAGTCGTTTCGTCGATATTCGACCAATTGCGGCGTTCCGCCAACCCCGGTACCTGCATCAGCAGCGCATACACGTTGTTCGGATAGTTGCGCCGACCCCAATACCAGGAACGGATCAGCGGAGCGTTCATCACGATCAGACGGTCGGTCGCCTTCGGGTAATCGATGGGAAACTGCAGCGCGATGACTCCGCCCCAGTCGTGTCCGACAACGGTGGCCGAACTCTCGCCCAGCTTCCGAATCAGACCGCGCACGTCCTTGGTCAGATTCTTGATGTCGTATCCGCCGCGCGGTTTGTCCGAGAGGTTGTAGCCGCGCAAGTCGGGCGCGACGACTCGGAATCCGGCTTCCGCCAGCGGGGCAATCTGGTGCCGCCACGAGTACCAGTGCTCAGGAAATCCGTGTAGCAGCACCAACAGGGGTCCTTCGCCCTGGGTCACATAGTGGAGCCGGACACCATTCGTCGTGGCGTAGTCATGCGTCCAGCCCGTGGGATCAAATCCGGTGTCGTCTGCGCTCATGCCAACCTCCGCCTCGAGCGGCAAGTCGGCGCAGCTCAAGGGTCCGAGTTAGTTCAGCCGGCCCAACGGGTTGACCGCTTGACCGTCAATGATGATCTCAAAGTGTAGGTGCGCCCCGGAGGAATTCCCCGTGTTGCCCACCGTGCCAATGTAGGTGTTGGCCTGCACCCATTCCCCCTCGCGAACGAAAATTTCATTCAAATGCGCATAACGCGATCGATATCCGCCACCGTGGTCGATCTCAATCCAGTTGCCGTAGGAAGGATCCCAGGTCGCGACAGTCACTTGTCCAGGGGCTGTCGAACCGACGATCGTGCCCACCGCCGCAACAAAGTCGACACCAGTGTGGTAGCCGACTGAGTTCGATCTCGGAGTACCAAAGAGGTCGCTGATTTTCTCAATGCCGAGCGGCCAAATGAATGTCGGTACCGTCCAGACAGTCCCGCTCTGGCCGCCGTCCGACGCCCCACCGGAAGTGGAGGATGCCACGGAAGCCGAGCCGTGAACCAGGAGAAGTTTCTGGCCGACAAAGATCTGATCAGGGCTGCTAATGCCATTGGCCGGATAAGCAAGAGTCTTCTCCCGGTCGCCCTGGAAGTTCTCCATCAGGGCATCAAAGAGATCACCGGGCTGAACCCTGTAGACCAGGCCATCGACCGAAGGAAGGGTCAGGACTTGTCCCACGGTCAAGTGATTGGCGTCATAGATATCGAAGTTGTTGAACAGAACGGTGGCCTCTTCCAAACCAAAGCGCTCTGCGATGCTCGTCGCGGTGTCGCCGGTCTGGACTTCATAAGCGAACGAAACCGGCAACTGCGCCCCAGCATGCAAGCCCAGATAACTACGAATCCGCGAAGCAGGATCGTCCACGTCCGCGACCGTTGCCGAGGTCTCGGTTGCGGTCTCCAGCCCCGACGATGCCTGAGCACCGGCCACGGTCGCTGCGTCCGCATCACCCGCTGTCGATGCCCCCACACCAGTTTGCTCGCCCGAGGAAGGCGTTGCAGGAGTAGCAGCCGCGCTACGTTCGCTGTCGACGGTCGTTGGCGTCGGTTGAGCCGGCGCTTCCGCTACCGGCGCTGTTGACGCTGGAGGCTGCGTGGTCATGCTCGGCGGAGCCACCTCCGCAACGATTCGCTGCGTCGTTTCCACCGGTGACGGCGCCGGCAACACCACTGGAAGTGCGACATGTGAAGTTAAGCGGAGATCGAACATCACTGCCGACATGGCCACAAGAGCGGCAGCCAGCGCGATGGCAAGGGACCAATGTTGACCGGTCGATGCAGTTCGCTTGGGCGGGCTTTCGACGAGCGCCCATCCTCCGAATCGGCTGCTGAGTGGCGCTTCCGAGAGCCTCAGCATCGCCCACTCCCGCTTGTAAACCGCCGGTTATCGATCATCCACGTTACGTCGGCAGTTTATCGCAGTTCGGTTGTGATGGAGCCCCATGACTGTGTCCGTGACAATCGCACAAGAATCGGCTACCATGAACACGGTTGGGAACGAGAGGAGGAATCGATGCGCAAGCTGAACATTCACCTCGTTTTTGGAGTCCTTCAAGTTGACAGTCCTGGCTCCCGTTAGGGAGCCTAAGGCACAGAAGAAGATGCGCCCCCGCTTAGGGGGCGTTGTCGTATCCAAGGGATGCCTCCGCATGACCGAACCGTCCGACTCACACCAGGAATCAATCGAGCGAGCCGCTGAGCTGCTTGCGCAAGCCCATCACTGCATTGCATTGACGGGCGCCGGAATCTCTGCTGAGTCGGGCATTCCCACGTTCCGAGGCAAGGACGGCCTCTGGACCAAACACGGCGAGCCACCCCTGAACCAGTACGAACAGTTCTCCGCCGACCCGACCGAGTGGTGGCAGACGGTCGCCGAGCGGCGACGCAACCCTGACGAACTGAGCGCCACGATTGCGACTGCCCAGCCCAACGACGCCCACTACGCCATCGCAGAGCTCGAGCGCATCGGTGTGCTCAAGCACATCATTACGCAGAACGTCGACGGTCTGCATCGGGCCGCCGGTGCCGAGAGTCTGACCGAGATCCACGGCTGTACATCCTTGCTGCGCTGCATCAACTGCAACACCCGTTCGCCCTTCGACGAGATTCCGGAGATCTTCCCACCACGCTGCGACCACTGCGCCGGCATCGTCAAGACCGACACGGTGATGTTCGGAGAACCCATCCCACCCGATTGCTTGCAGCGTTGCTACGAGGAATCCTCTAAGGCCGACTGCGTCATCCTCGTCGGCACGACCGCGGTAGTCTCGCCCGCGGCAGACTTCGCCTTCGCCGTCGGCCAGCGAGGACACCCGATGATCGAAGTCAACCTCGATCCGACGATTATCAGCCAATATTGCGCAGTTGCAATTCACGACAAAGCCGGGGAACTGATGTCGCGGATCACCGCTGAGGTAAAGGGCATCCTTGCTGAATCTTCTTCCTGAGCCAGCCTGGTCGATACGTATACTCGAACCATGACTACTACCCCCCAACTCGGCATCAACTGGGACGACGTCACCGCGGAGATTACGTCAACCCTGCGCGATTACCTCCGCGTCAACACCTCGAATCCCCCGGGCAATGAACAGGCCGCCGCCGAATTCCTGGCTCCGCTGCTCGAGTCGGAAGGCTACGAGTGCGAGTACGTCCAGGCTGGCCCCGGCCGAGTCTCCATGCGGACTCGACTCAACGGAACAGGCGAAGAGCGGCCGCTGATGCTGCTCAATCACACCGATGTGGTGCCTGTACAGGAAGAGTTCTGGGACGTCGATCCATTCGCCGCAGTCGAGCAAGACGGGATGCTGTGGGGACGCGGCGCGCTCGACATGAAAGGCATGGGCACGCTCGAACTGCTAGTGATGCTGCTCTTCAAGCGGCTCAATCTGACGCCGAATCGCGACATCGTCTTTCTCGCCGTCGCCGATGAAGAAGCCGGCTCCATGTTCGGCATGGAGTGGATCGATCAAAACCAGCAAAACTGGATCACCGAGCCCGAGTTCGCCCTCAACGAGGGCGGCATGGGAGCGCTCAACATGCTCGGCTCGAATCGCCCGGTGTTCGCCTGTTCGCCCTCCGAGAAGTCGCCCCTCTGGCTCAAGTTGCGCGCTGAGGGTCAGCCTGGACACGGCTCGACCCCCCACGCCGACAACGCCGTCGAGCGACTCATCCGAGCGCTCTACGCCGTCCAGAACTGGGATCGAGCTGTCTCAGTCCAGCCGCACACGGCAGAAGCCCTACAACGCATGCGCGACGCAAACGCCTGGGCCGGATCGGCGCCGAGCGTCAATAGGCTCTGCCAGACCTATCCCGCCTTCGCGGCCGTCACCCGAGACACGATCTCCAACACCGGAGCGACCAGTGGGATCAAGCACAACGTGATCCCTGCCGACGCCGAGGCCACGCTCGATTGCCGCCTGTTGCCCGGCGAATCCTACGACGACTTCATCAAGGGCATGCGTGATGTAATCGACGACGAAAAGGTCGACATCGAAGTCGTGTTCGGCAGCATGGGACCAGCCAGCAGCTTCGAGACCGAGATGGTCAGCGTGATTGAAGATGTGGTGCGCGAGCAAGTCGAAGGCGCGCTCGTGATCCCGTCAACCTGCGTCGGATTCACCGACTCTCGCGTCTTGCGCCGACACGGCGTGCACTCATACGGCTTTGTTCCAACCCTGATGGATGCCTCGCTTGCTTCAGGTGTTCACGGACACAACGAGCGCACCCCGATCGAGGGCCTCAATACCGGGATGCAGATCCTCTTCGAGGTCGTCAGACGTTTCACCAACGCCCAGCGTCTCTGATTCTGCAACAGAACGACAACGTCAAGATCCAGCGGTAGGGAGTCGAACCGTGCGATATCCACAACTCGACGGTCAGTGGGCCCTGATTCTCGGTGCCTCTTCCGGATTCGGCGGAACGACGGCCGTTGCATTGGCCGAAGCCGGCATGAACATCGCCGGAGTCCACCTCGACCGACGTTCGACCATGGCAAACGTTGAGCAAATCGTCAGCCAGATCGAAGGACATGGCAGACAGGCCGTGTTTCACAACATGAACGCCGCCGACGCGGGCAAACGAGCCGACATGCTCGACAGTCTGCGCGAAGAACTTGATTCGGCCAACGGCGGACCAAACTCTGTTCGAGTACTCCTCCATTCGCTCGCATTCGGCACCCTTGGTCCCTACATCGGAGCCAAAGAGGATCGACCAATCAACCAGCGTCAGATGGAAATGACGCTCGACGTCATGGCCAACTCGGTCGTCTATTGGACCCAGGACATGGTCAACCGCAACTTGCTCGCAGAAGGCAGCAAGATTTATGGAATGACCTCCGGCGGCGACATGAGAGTCATTCCCCAGTACGGTGCCGTCTCAGCCGCCAAGGCCGCTCTTGCGGCGCACCTCCGACAACTTTCCGTCGAGCTCGCCCCGCAGGGCATCGCCGCCAACGCGATCAAAGCCGGCATCACTCACACCCCGGCCCTTGAGAAGATCCCCGCCGGCATGCAACTCCTCGACTTTGCTCAGAATCACAATCCCTCGGGCCGAGTCACCGAGCCCGCTGACATCGCAAAGGCGATAATCGCCCTCAGCCTCGACGACTCAAACTGGGTCACCGGAAACACGATCAACGTCGACGGCGGAGAAGACATCACCGTGCTCTAATCCGGCCGTGCACCAACATGATTCTGCGCTGGGTCGGCGAAAACCCGCTGCTAAACTGACGCCGGATTTGCGAGGAGTTTCACATGAGCGATCCGATCAGGGGACAAACGGCAATCTGCGGTCTCGGCATTACCGAGATGGGCAAGGTCTACGGACACGACGCATCCTGGTTCGCAGGAGAGTCAATCCGTCTGGCGGTTGAAGACGCCGGTCTGCAAAAGGACGACATTGACGGATTGCTCGTCAACCCTGGAATCACGGGGATGATGGGCACCGGGATCAGCATCCCGCTGCAGGGCTACCTCGGACTGCGCAATCTGCGCCTGCTCAATCACATGAACTCTTTCGGCGCGACCGCCTCGGCGATGGTCCAGTACGCCGCCATGGCCGTCCACCACGGAATGGCCAACTACGTCGCCTGCATCTTCTCCGATGCTCCCCTCCAACAGGGCGGCTCCGCAGGCGCAGCCTACGGAGGAGCCGGACGCCGCGGACCAACCGGCATGGCCTCGCTGATGCCGGCCTTCGGCTTCTATGGCGCGAACACCTCCTACGCCCTCGCCGCTCGCCGATACATGGAGCGCTTCGGAATCACCAATAACGACCTCGGCCGAGTCTCAGTGACTCAACGCCGATACGCCGTCGACAACCCACACGCGACCATGCGCCAGCCGCTGACGCTCGAGGACTACCACAACTCCCGCTGGATCGTGGAACCGTTCCACCTGCTCGACTGCTGCCTCGTTTCTAACGGCGCCGTCTGCACAATCGTCACCACCGCCGAGCGCGCCGCCGACCTCAAGTCCTCGCCCGCCTACGTTTGGGGCATGGGGCAAGGCCACCCCGGCAACTTCCCTCACGCCGAAGTCGAAGTCGGCACGACCTCCGGTGCGACCATCGCTGGCGAGACCGCCTACAAGATGGCCGGCGTCGGACCCGAAGACGTCGACATCTGCGAGTTCTACGACTGCTACACCTACACCGTCCTCCGCACGATCGAGGACTACGGCCTGGCCAAGCCGGGCGAAGCAATCGGCCTCTACCCCGAAGACCCGGCCGACCCCGAGGCCGAACTGCCGACCATCAACACCGGAGGCGGCCAGCTCTCCTCCTACTACATGTGGGGCATGACGCCAATCTCCGAGGGTGTGATTCAGGCCCGCGGCTCGGGCGGCGACCGACAGGTCGAGAAGAACGACATTGTGCTCTGCTCCGGCAACGGCGGCACGCTCGACACCCACGGAACGCTCATCCTCTCGCCCAACGCCAACTAGGAAACGACTCACCGCCAATGGCCTACGACAAGCCGCTTCCCAGCCCCGACGAGAACACGCAGCCCTTCTTCGACGGCCTCAAGGACCACAAGCTGCTGCTGCAATACTTCCCCTCGGCCGACCACTACCAGTTCCCCTACAGCGACCGTTGCTACAAGGACTGGTCAACCGATTGGGAGTGGAAAGAGTCCGAAGGCAACGGCGAGGTCTACACCTGGGTCCGCATGCACCAGCTCTACCACCCGTCCTGGAAGGGCGAGATTCCCTACACCCTCGCCGTCGTACAACTCGACGAGGGACCACGCATGCACACCAATCTGGTCAACGTGCCGGTCGAGGACATCCACGTCGGCATGCGCGTCAAAGTGGCATTCGAGGACGTGACCGAAGAATTCAGCCTGCCAAAGTTCGAACCCGCCTGAGCTGCTGCGTCGTTGATGTCTGACCCCGAGCCCAACACGCGACCACCGCTCGACGGCGTTCGCGTCGTTGATTTCACCTGGATCGTCGCCGGCCCGACTTGCACCCGGCTGCTCGGCGATCTCGGCGCGGAAGTCATCCGAGTCGAGAACGAGCAGACCCTGGACTCGATTCGCTTCGGCCGCCCGCATCCGAACGGCTTCGATCCGCCCGACTCCGGCGCGATGTTCAACTGGCTCGACCGCAACAAGCGCTCGATCACAGTCAACGCGCGACACCCCGACGGCCTCGACCTGATCAAGCGGTTGATTCGAGTCTCCGACGTCGTCGTCGAGAACTACTCGTCGCGAATCCTGGAGAACTGGGGACTCAGCTACGACGAACAGCGCGCCGAGAATCCCGAAATCATCTATGTCTCGCTCTCCGGCTTCGGACACTCCGGACCGCAACGCGACTACTCAACCTGGGGACCGACCGCCCAGGCATTGAGCGGCCTGACCGCCATGTCGGGCCTGCCCGAAGCGCCCGAGCCCGCCGGATGGGGGTACTCCTACCTCGACCACATGGCCGGCTTCACGGCTGCCGCCGCAATCACGGCGGCGCTCAAGCATCGCCGAGACACCGGACAGGGCCAGTGGATCGATCTCTCACAGGTCGAGACTGGGATGGCGCTCACAGGATCCGCAACGCTCGACTTCACTGTCAACGGACGCCGATATCGAGACACCGGCAATCCGCCCGGCAACCGCTCCGTCTGGCCCCAGACCGCGCCACACAACACTTACGCGACAGCCGGTGACGACAACTGGATAATGATCACCTGCACCTCTGACGCCGAATGGGCGGCGTTCTGCGATGTCAGCGACCATCCGCATTGGCGGGACGATCGCCGCTTTGCCACACTTCCGGCCCGCCTCCGTCATCAGGACGAACTCGACGAGCAGATCGGCTCCTGGACCGCCGGACAGGACGGCCGCGCGCTCATGCAACGGCTGCAAGCCATGGATGTGCCCGCAGGAGTCGTGCAAAACGGCGTCGATCTGGTCGTCAACGACCCTCAGATGAAGGCTCGCGAGTGGACGGTGACTCGCGACCACCCGGTGATCGGCGAGCACCTGACCGACGGACTCCAGATCCGCTTCTCGCGCACACCAGCCCATCGCGACCGACCCGGTCCGCCACTGGGAGAAGCAAACCAGTACGTCTTCAGTGAACTGTTGGGACTCAGCGACGAAAAGATCGTAGAGCTGCAAATGAACGGCGCAATGGGCTAGCCATGGGAGCGCTCGACGGCATCACGGTGTTGGACTGCTCCGATCCCAGGGGACACTTCGCCGGCAAACTGCTCGCCGGCCTTGGCGCCGACGTGATCAAAATCGAACCGCCCGACGGTGATGTCGGCCGCACGTACGGACCATTCCTCGACGACCAACCAGGGCCCGACCGAAGCCTCTATTGGTGGAACTACGCCGGGGGCAAACGCTCCCTCGCACTCGACTTACACAGCTCGGATGGGATCGAGCTCTTCCTACAACTCGCTGCCGACGCGGACGTCGTGCTAGAGACCTGGCAACCGGGGCGCGATCGCCCCTTCGATCCAATCGCGCTCGCGGATTACCTGCCCGAGCTGATCGTGCTCAGTCTGACGCCCTTCGGCCAGACCGGACCCTGGCGGGACCTGGCCTGGTCGGATGCCGTCGGACTCGCCCTCGGCGGACCGATGGGTAGCTGCGGTTATGACAACATCCCGGGCACGCCGCCGATCCGCCCAACCGAACACCACGCCGCCCACATCTCCGGATACTTCGCCGCCACGGCCGCCTGCACCGCCCTCTACGAGCGCCAGGAGAGCGGACGCGGACAACACATCGACATCGCCATGCATGAATGCATGGGTTTCACGATCGAGTCATCAGCCCCCTGGGCCCTCTACGAGCAACACCCGCTGATCCGCCAGGCCGGCCGCCACGCCGGTCCGCAACCGACCGAGCCATGGCAATATCCCACCGCAGATGGCCGCCTGATCAACATCTTCGGTATGCCCCGCTCCGAGGCAAGCTGGCTGGCGCTCGTCGCCTTCATCCAGGAGCATGGAATGGGCGAGAACCTCTCCGATTACGAACTCCTGGATGGCCGAAAACGTCAACTAGGGCTTCAGCAGCCGACTGTCGCCGTGATGCTCGATGACATTGCCAAGTTCATCGCCGCGCACGACGCGGAAGAGATATACGCTGGCGCACAGGCAGCCGGCGCCGCTTGGAGCATCATTCGCACCCCCGATGAATGCCTCGCCGACGAACACTGGCACGCCCGCGGCTTTTTCGTCGATGTCGAACACGAGGAACGAAATCTGACCGTGACCTTCCCCGGAGCTCCCTACATCCTCAGCGAGACCCCCTGGACCCACGGACGTCGCGCGCCGCTGCTGGGAGAACACACACAGGAAATTCTCTGTGGCCAGCTCGGCCTGAGTAATGACGAACTCGGGATGCTGGTCGCCGTCGGAGTTGCCCGATGAGTAAACAACCAGCCCGTCGACGAAGGCGACGCCGCCCGGCAAGACCAACCGGCGCTGCCGGTGAGTCGGAAGTCGGTCGGCGCTCAGACAGCCCGGCGACAGAGGAATCATCCGATCGCGGTCGAGGCGGCGGCAAGAGATCCGGTGGAGCCGCCGGCACCGCTGAGCAACCACAACGACGCTCCACGATCTTCGGCATGCCGCGAATGACGGTGGCGCTACTCGGTGGCCTGATGGTCGCCATGATCGCCGTCTTTGCGATGCAACTCATCTTCCCGCCGGATGAAGTGTCCGATGTCCAGGGTGTCCAGACCTTCGCCGACCAGGGACGCCGCCACCTGCAAGAAGGCGAGACCTTCGACGCCTACAACTCATCCCCGCCGACTTCCGGACCTCAACTGCCCGAGTCTCCAGTTGCGGATGTCTATCTGCCCGACGACGAATTGATCCCACAGCCTGCCGAGATGCTGCCCTTGCTCGAGCGAGGCGGCGTGGTCATCTACTACGACCCCGAGTTCTACAGCGACGACGAAGACCCAAGCGACCTGCTTGGCGCCATGCAAAGCCTGCGCCAGTTCCGCGAGCGGCTCGCAGTCGTGCCCATTGAAGGCCTGGCCGACCAGCACGACGGCGCCACCATTGTCGCCGCCGCCTGGCGCACATTACTCGCGATCAACCAGTGGGATGCCGACGGCAACGAACAACTCACTGCATTCATGCAGAACTCGCCCGATGGGTACTACGACCGCTACCGACTCGAGCGCGGCGAACCGGCAGTCTCGGCAGGAACTTCGTCTGAATGAGTGGTCTGGCTCGAATCTCGCTCGCTGCAACCACAATCGTGATCGCTGCCATCACGCTCTCCGCCTGCGGCAGCGGTTCCGATGAAGGGCAGCCATACGTAGACATCAAAGACCGTCCCGAAATCGAGATTTACGACAACGAGCACACGACGAGCGAACAGTTCCACCTTGTCGGCGGTCAGACTGCCGACTACACGGTCTTCCCGCCCTATGGCGAAGAACACTCGCCGATTCCACAACCCTGCGGCGCTTACTCAGCGACGCCGATGTTCGAAATGGTCGTTCACGCGATGGAGCACGGTGCCGTGGTGATCTGGTACGCACCTGATCAGCTGGGCGCGGACCAACTAGAGGACCTGACATCAATCACGCTTCGACATTTCGAAGACAATGACTACGTCATCCAGGCGCCCTACGGCGGCCTCGAAACACCACTCATGTTGATTGCCTGGGGCGTCCGACTACCGCTCGACGGAGTCGAGGAACGAGCCATCGAGCAGTTCTTCGACGAGTTCCACGACGAAGCGCCCGAGCCACTCGCCGCCGGCGGCTGCACGACGGCGGGCTAATCAGTTGCCGATCTACGCCTAGACTCTCAAGCGTGACCGACACCAACTCGAACACCCATCCACTGGACCCAATCTTTTTTCCCCGAGGCGTCGCCGTCGTCGGAGCCTCGCGTGGCAGGCGCGGATCGCGCGGACCGGGAGGCTGGCTGCAGTCGCTGAAGGACGCCGGCCAGCCCAACATCTACCCGGTCAATCCTCGCACCGATGAGATCGACGGACTGCCCGCCTACGCTCGCCTGACCCACATCCCAGGACCCGTCGATCACGTGATCAGCGCCATTCCTGCCGCCTACGTCCTCGAAATGCTGGAAGACGCATCAACCAAGGGCGTGCGCTCGATCCACCTCTTCACTGCGGGATTTGCCGAGACCGGCATCGCCGACCGCCAGGAACTTCAGCATCAACTTAAAGCCAGGGCCACCGAACTGGGCATCCGCTTGATCGGACCTAACTGCTTGGGCCTCTACGTGCCCGACGGCAAGGTCTCGTTCACGCAACAATTGCCCACCGAGTCAGGCCCGGTCGCGTTCTTCTCTCAGTCGGGCACCAACGCCAGCGACGCCACCTACAACGGCGCCCTACGCGGACTTCGCTTCTCGAAGGTCGTCTCCTTTGGCAACGCGATCGACGTCTCTGCTGCCGAACTGCTCGACTACGCAGAGCACGACCCATACACAGAGATCATCGGCTCCTACATCGAAGGCATGCCCGACGCTCGGGCCTTCTTCCGCTCGTTACGATCTGCTGCCAAGGTCAAGCCCGTCGCCTTGCTCAAAGGAGGGCTCCTCCCCTCAGGTGGCAGGGCCACGCAGTCCCACACCGCCTCGTTGGCTGGCTCTGGACAGATCTGGGCAGCCGCGGCGCGCCAGACCAACGCCGTCCTCGTCCACAACATGCAGGAAATGGTCGACGTGCTCGTCGGCTGGCGATTTGGCGCGGTCCCGGCAGGACCCAGGCTCGGATTGGTCGTTGGAGGAGGCGGTGTTTCGGTCCAGGGCGCCGATGATGTCGAGCGCGAAGGACTCCAGCTGCCCGCGCTCGAGGAACACACCCTCAAGCGGCTTGCCGAAGTCACCCCTGTCGCCGGCACCGGCATCCGCAATCCGGTCGACACCATGTCCCTCTGGGACGGTGAAAAAGTCCGACCGACCCTCGACGCCGTCGCTCAAGATCCGAACATCGACGCCGTCATCGTCCAGGTTGGGATGAGCTGGGGTGTCGGATTCTTCGGAGACGACCAGATCGACAACCGTCGAAAAATGATCGCCGAGATCGCCGACGCCCGCGAACGACTTGGAATCGCGATCGCCATGGTCGTGCCGATCAACATCGACCATCGCCACGGCCAGTCCAACGCCGCGCTCGCGAGAATGATCTCGGACGCCGGCCTGCCGCTCTACTACAACATCCGCGATGCCGCCCGTGCGATGAGGCGTCTCCTCACCTGGAACACCCGACGAACCGAAAGAGCAGAATCATGAGCAACCAGACCACCGACATCTACAAGGTCATGCAAACCCAGCGCGCAATTCGTCGTTGGACCGACGAACCAGTCGACCGCGAAGTGATCGAGCGAATCATTCAGGCCGGATGTTGGGCGCCCAGCGGCAGCAACTCACAACCCTGGGGCTTCCTCGTCGTCACCGATGACGACAAGCGCGAACGCCTCGCGGAGGCCATCCGCTCAATGTTCGAGAAGCGCATGGGAACCAGCTTCCCCAATCCGGAGCAGGTCGAAGACCCCACTCGGCGACGCATGTACCGAGGCGCGAAGAATCTCTTCGAGAACTTCGCCGCAGCGCCGGTCTGGATCATCCCCTGCATGCTGACCGATCTGTATCAGGCACGCGCCGCGGACAGCCTGCTCGCCGGCAGCAGCATCTACCCCAGCATCCAGAACATGATGCTCGCGGCACGAGCAGAAGGTCTAGGCACCGTCCTCACGACCCCGCAGGACGGAATCATGGACGAGCTGCGAGCAGAGCTCAACATCCCCGACAGCGCGCTGCCCGTCGCGATCATTCCCATGGGCCATCCCAACGCCAACTTCGGCCCGGTCACCCGCAAGCCACTCGCCGAGGTCCTCCACTGGAACGGCTGGAACGACTAACGGAAGTTCACTTGGAGCAGATCATCGCCAAGACTCCATCATTCTCTCGCTTGCCGAGGCCTGCACTGCAAGAGTCTCACCACCCGCAGTTACCAATTCGCCAAACGACCAAATGTTCGATATGGTGAGAGCGCATGAGCAGACCTCGATCAAAGGACCAATCAATGCTCGCGCCTGACACCAGCACGGACTGCTCCAACAAAGTCCTCCGATCCCTGCTGCCAATGTCCAGATTGGTCGCGAAGTTCTCCAACGTTGTCGAACAAATCCGAACAAACCCGAACAAGCTAGACCGAAAAAACCTGAAAAAACCTGAAAAAACTGAAAGCCGAAATCGAACGATCTTCAACGTATTGCTGAACCTCGGCATTTGTTCGGGCTCAGAAAAAAAGTTCACTGAAAACCTGAAACCCGAGTCTCTCTCGCGGTCCGAACAAGACGCCGTCCTGGCGCATGGATAGTCAGCACTAATGCCTCCCGCGCGCCGCAAGTTCTCGATTCGCAAGGCCTCCGCACACCTCCGGGCAGCCGACCCGACCCTCGCACGCCTGATCGACGAGCACGGCTCCTTCGAGCCTCGACCTTCCAACGACCCCTGGTCTGCGCTGGTCCGATCGATCCTCTTCCAACAGCTCGCGGGCGCCGCCGCATCGGCGATTCAGCGCAAATGGTTCGCCTTCTACGGCGACGAAGAGACAACGCCAACGCCCGAACAGATTCTGGCCACCTCCGACGAGGACTTTCGAGCCTGCGGAATCTCGCGCCAGAAAATGTCCTACTTCCGCGACCTCGCACTCCACACGTCGGATGGCCGACTCAAACTGTCGCGCCTCAATCGAATGACAGATGAAGACGTGATCAAGGCGCTGACCGCAGTCAAAGGCATCGGTGAGTGGACCGCGCACATGCACCTGATGTTCCATCTCGGACGGCCCGACATCTTGCCGGTTGGCGACCTCGGCGTGCGCAAGGGAATGCAACTCGCCTACAGTCTCGCCGATATGCCAACCCCGAAAGAAGCGCTCGCAATTGGCGAAACGTGGGCGCCCTACCGCTCAGTCGGAAGCTGGTACATGTGGCGCGCCGCTGACACCTTCACCCCCGAACAGTCTCTCTAAGGAATCCCAACATGCCCGACTTATCGCGCGACCAGCTCATCGGATTCATCGGCACCGGCAACATCGGCAATCCGATGGCCCGGAATCTGATCGAGGCGGGCCACCAGCTCGTCATCTTCGATCTGCGACCCGAGGTGATGGAGAACCTGCTCGAGCTTGGAGCCGAGTCCGCCGCAAGCTGCGCCGAAGTCGCTTCCCGCTGCTCGGTAGTGATCAGCTCGCTACCCGGCCCGCCCGAAATCGAAGCGGCGATCACCGGTGCCGACGGAATCCTGGCGGGCGCGTCTCGCGGCGACATCCACGTCGACTTGAGCAGCAACTCGATCACCACGGTCCGCAGGCTTGCGCAACTCGAAGCCGACGCAGGCGTCTCCTACATCGACGCCCCGGTCACCGGCGGAGTTCCCGGTGCAGAATCGGGCACATTGACCGTCCTCGGCAGCGGAGACGCCGACGCATTCGAACGCGTCCGTCCGCTACTGGAGCACATCGGATCAAACATCTTCCACCTCGGCGAGGCCGGCTCCGGCTGCCTGTTCAAGCTGCTCAACAACGTGATCATCCTCTGTGGCAACCAGATCGTGCAGGAAGCACTGGTCCTCGGCACCAAGGCAGGCCTCGACCCAGAAGATCTCGTCGAGAAGCTCCGCCTCGGCACCGCCCGTCCCTACATGGGACTCGCCCCATATCTGCTGGGCAAGCGCTTCGACGATCCATCATTCACGCTGCGCCTCGCCGAGAAGGATGTCTCACTGGCAATCGAAGCCGCGCGAACCAACCAGGTCCCGATGCCCGTGGCCAACGCCGCCCACCAGACCTACCTCCGAGCCCTCAGCGCCGGCCTCGGGGAGCAGTCATTCCTCGCAACCCTGCAGGCCCTCGAAGCCGCCGCCGGCACCGAAATCCCTACCATCCAAATCCAGGGCGGCCGAGCTTCGCTCTAGCCGCTCCCAGTCCCTGCGTGTAGCGGGAACCTGTTCGACCAAAGGCGATGACCATGCCCGACTCATCCCGCGATCAACTCATCGGCTTCATCGGAACCGGAAACATCGGCAATCCGATGGCGAGGCAACTGATCAGGGGCGGGCATCAGTTGGTTATCTACGACCTGCGGCCAGACATGATGGAGAATCTGCTCGAACTCGGAGCCGAGCCGGCCAGCAGCGCCGCCGAGGTCGCCTCGCGCTGCTCAATCGTCTTCACCTCGCTGCCCGGTCCACCCCAAATTGAAGCAGCCACAGCAGGACCCGACGGCATCCTCGCCGGCGCGTCACCCGGAGACATTCACGTCGACCTCAGCACGAACTCGGTCACCGGCGTGCAACGAATCCTTCAGCTCGAAACGGACGCAGGAGTCGTCCACATCGATGCCCCGGTCACCGGCGGCGTCGTCAAAGCAGGCCAGGGCACGCTGACCATCCTCGGCAGCGGCGAACCCGAGACGTTCGAACGCGTTCGTCCGCTCCTGGACCACATTGGCGACCACGTCTTCCATCTCGGCGAGGCCGGAATGGGCTGCCTCTACAAGCTGGTCAACAACGTAATCGTGTTGTCCGGCCACATGATCGTCCAGGAGGCGCTGGTCTTAGGAGCCAAGGCGGGCCTCGACGTGCCCGACCTGGTCGAGAAACTCCGTCTGGGCACCGCGCGACCATACATGGTATTGGTCGATCAATTCCTGGCCAAGGAGTGGGAGAACCCCACCTCCACAATGGTCATCGCCGAGAAGGACATCAGGCTCGCGCTGGAATTGGCCCGCAATCAACAGGTGCCGATGCCAGTCGCCAATGCCGTCCATCAGATCTACCTGACCGCCCTCGCCGCAGGCTTCAACGATCTGCATCACTTCGCCGCCCAGGACATCCTCGAGGCCGCCGCAGGAATCGAAATTCCTGCGATGCAGCTCGACAGCGAGTAATCGCGAGTGATGTCCTACCAGGCGTCCACCGCATGCTTCTTCACCGGTGACAGCGGTGCCCTCGGCGTCATCCGCAGCATCGAGATCAGCACATCCCGCGTCTCCTCTGGTGGAATGACGTCGTCGAAGTCGTACCGACGACCGGCGTTGATCGCAGAGTTGCGCTCGCGCATGTCGTCTGCCCACTCGTCTCGCAAGCGCTTCGCCTCGGCCGGATCCGTCTGCTCTACTTCGCGAATCCGATCGCGGTTGACTAGCAGCGACGCCCCCTCGAGCCCCATCCCGCCCGACTCCGCCGTCGGCCAGGCGAGGCGAGTGTCTCGTGGCGCGTAGGAGTTGCCCATCGCCGCTGGGCCCAGCCCATACGCCTTGCGCAACTGAATCGTGTACAGCGGCACGGTCCGGTTCTGATGGGCGATGATTGGCCGAGCATGATGCCGAGCAATCCCCGCCTCCTCGGCCGGTCGTCCGACCATGTAGCCGGGATTGTCGACCAACGAGACCATCGCGATCTCATGTGCGTCACAGAGCTGGATGAAGCGAGCAATCTTGTCCGATGCGTCGGAATCGATCGCTCCGGCGATTACCGACAGTGGCTGGTTGGCGATGATCCCGACCGAGCGACCGCCCAGCCGCGCCAGCGCCGTGATCAGCTGAGGCGCCCAGGTCGGCCGCAGCTCGAACACGGTGTCTCGGTCCATGATCGCCCGGATCACGCGGCGCATGTCATAGGCACGACGGCGATTCGAGGGCACGATTCCACGGATACGCTCGGCCCACGGATCGGCTTTGCCGTCGGGCAGGTCAGTGAGGAAGTAGCGCAGGTACTTGCCTGCGGCATCGATTGCTTCAGCTTCCGTCTCGACCATCAGGTCAATGCCGCCGACGCGGTCGTGCATCTCCGCGGGGCCGATCTCATCCGGCGTGAGCTTGAGTCCCATCGCGCCTTCGACCAGCGGCGGTCCGCCCATCCCGATCGCAGAGTCTCGAGTAGCGACGATGAAGTCGGACAGCCCAGCGATCGAGGCGTTGCCGGCGAACGAGCGTCCCGAGACCACAGACACGGTCGGTACCCAGCCCGAGAGTTGGGCCATCCCATCGAATGTGCCCCAGCGTCCGGTGAGGCCTCGCTGGGAACCGGCCAGATCGTGTGCTCGTGCGCCACCACCGTCGGCGAAGGTGATCAGCGGCCAACGACGGTCGTGCACCAGCTCCAGGAGCCGGTCAAACTTGCCGTGGTTGAGCGCGGTCTGGGTGCCGCCCTGGACGGTGTAGTCGTAGGACGCAATGCCCGCAGGATGGCCGTCGACTGTGCCGAAGCCCTGCACTAGGCCGTCGGCCGGGCCCGACATCGACTTGTTGGCCGGAATGGCGAGCACGCCGTACTCGATGAAGCTGCCCTCGTCCAGCACCATGTCGATCCGCTCGCGAGCGGTGAACTTGTCCTTCGCGTGGACCCTCGAGACCGCCTCGGGCCGCGCGTCATCCATCGCCCGCGCCCGGGCGTCCAGCACTTCCTGAATGATGTCTTCGTCCATTGGTTCATCCCACTCCGCTGATACCCTCCGCATACGGTATCCGCTCACTTCTGAAACTCAGTCCCACCCCGGATTTGGAGTCATTCATGGCCTCAGACATTGATCTGCTCGGACCGATTGTGCGAGACATCCAACGACGGGCGCTCGACGAACCGGATGCGTTCTGGTCGGAGGCTGCCGCTCGGATCCCCTGGTTCCGCGAGTGGGATGAAGTGTTCGAGTGGACGCCGGAGGAGATTCCTGCCTTCAGATGGTTCCTCGGCGGCGAGACGAATCTCGCGTACGCGTGCCTGGACGCTCAAGTCGCCACCGGTAATGGTGGGCGCGCTGCGCTGATCTGCCTGGACGAGAACGGCGGGCAGCGGGTCTACACCTACGCGCAGTTGCTGCGCAACGTTGAGCGCATGGCCGCGTCGCTGCGGGCGATTGGGATTGAGCGCGGCGACCGCGTCGCGATCTACATGCCGACCAACTACGAGGCGATCGCGCTGATGCTCGCCTGCGCGCGGATCGGCGCAGTGCATCTGGTGATCTTCGCCGGCTTCGGCGCCGGGGCGATCGCGGAACGGGTCAAGCTGGCTGAGGCCAAGGCAATCTTCTGCACCGACTCCACCTACCGGCGCGGCCGCAACGTGCCGCTCGACCACTTTGTGCGCGGCGCGCTCGAGAACGAGGGCGCGGGAGAGATTGTCGAGACCGTCGTGGTCGAGCGACGCCTGGCTGATAGCCCCAATATCGGTGGCGACCGGGAGATGAGTTGGGAGGACTTCCTTGCGGCGGGCGTCGACGGTGACGGCTCGTTCGCGGCGATGGAGGCCAACGACCCGGCCTACATTCTCGCCACGTCGGGCACGACGGCGCGACCCAAGCTCTGCGTCCACACGCATGGCGGCTATCCGGTCTGGATCGCCAGCCAGGCTGACTGGGTGTTTGGCCTGCAGGCTGAGGATGTCTGGTGGGCGACCTCGGACATTGGTTGGGTCGTTGGGCACTCGTACATCGTCTACGGTCCTCTGCTCGCCGGGGCGACGACGATCGCCTTTGAGGGAGCGCTCGACTATCCAGATGTTGGCACGTTCTACAAGATCATCGAGGACCACGGCGTCACAGGGATGTTCACCTCGCCGACCGCGATTCGTCTGCTGATGCGCTCCGGTACCGAGCCGGCGGAAGCGGTCGATATGACATCGCTGACTCGGGTGTTCTCGGCGGGCGAAGTGCTCAACCCGCCTGCGTGGGAGTGGTTCCAGCACGAGATCTTCGACGACGAGATTCCAGTACTCGATCACATGTGGCAGACCGAGACGGGCGGTCCGATTATCGGTAACCCGTATGGCATCCAGATGCTGCCGATCAAGCCGGGCTCTGCTGGCATCCAGCTGCCGGGCATCGAAGGCACAGTGCTGGACACCGATGGCCAGGAGCTGGCGGCCGACGACAAGGGCATCTTCGCCATCACTCGACCCTTCCCCGGGCTGACGGCGCGGCTGTGGGGCGAGCCTGAGCGTTACCAGACCGACTACTGGGGCAAGATCCCAGGGCGTCAGGTGTACTTCACCGGCGACGCGACCTCGGTTGACGAGGATGGCTATGTCTGGTTCTCGGGCCGGGCCGACGAGATCATCAAGATTGCGGCTCACCGGATCGGGACGATTGAGGTCGAGTCGGCCATCCTTCGGCATCCCGGCGCGGCTGAGGCGGGAGTCACGGGACGGCCCGACGAGCTGCGCGGTGAGGTGATCTCTGCCTTCGTCGTACTCAAGGCTGGGTTCGAACCTGGCGATGAGCTGAAGACCGAGATTTTGCAGACCATCCGCGGCGAGCTTGGCCCGGTGGCGGTGATCGGAGAGCTGAACTTCGTCGATGCGTTGCCGAAGACACGCTCGGGCAAGATCATGCGCCGCGTGCTCAAGGCAGTCACGCTCGATACCGATCCCGGCGATATCTCGACGATCGAGGACGAGGGGTCGGTCGAGGATGCGCGCTCGGCGTGGGAAGACATGAAGGCCAGTATTCGGTGACCGAGTCACGCGGATGGATCAAGCGACAGCTTGATCGATTACGGAGGTCTGCCAGGGACGACGAGCTGCGGGGCAACTGGGAGAAGCGCACCGACCCGTTCCTATTGGCCCTCGCCGCGGCAATGGTGCCGCTGATCGTCGGGCCATACGTCAGCGACCTATCTGAGTCCGTTGAGCGTTGGTTTCTTACTGGCGACTTGATCATCTGGGCGATCTTCATCGTGGATCTCTGCGTGAGGGTGTGGCTGGCAGAAGACCGACGGCGATTCTTGATTGCCCATTGGGTCGAAGTGCTGATCGTAGTAGTGCCGGTGTTCCGACCGTTGCGGCTCCTCAG
Organism: Dehalococcoidia bacterium; assembly: GCA_964291525.2. GTDB lineage: Bacteria > Chloroflexota > Dehalococcoidia > Bin125 > Bin125 > Bin125. Next base: position 890,113 of record OZ219765.1, read on the forward strand.
GCTCGCGCTTCTTGTGCCGCGGATCTCCGAGATTCTCAAGAGGCGAGCGATCGGCGGTTCCTTGATCGCTGCCCTCGCGGCGATTGCAGTAGCAACCGTCGCCGTTGCGCTCGTCGAACAGAGCGACGGCGGACAGATCGGAGATTGGGGAACGGCGCTGTGGTGGGCATTGGCAACCATCACCACCGTGGGATACGGAGACGTCGTCCCTGAGACGCTGCTTGGCCGCGTTATCGGATCGCTGCTGATGATTGTCGGGATCGGTGTCTTTGGCGTGCTGACAGCCAACGTCGCTGCCTGGTTCATCGAGGGCGACGATCGAGCGCAACAGCAGATTCTGGATGAGATCAAGTCACTCAGGTCAGAGATTGAGTCGCTTCGCGATGACCTCAATGAACGCGATTGAGGTCTTGCCTGAGTGCACAAGTCCCTAGCCGTCAGAATGGGCGGCCGATCTCTTCTCCGATTTTGCGGAGGCGTTCGACCCTTTGCTCAGTTGGTGGGTGGGTGGAGAAGAACTTTCCGGCTCCGCCGGCGAGGGGGTTGACGATGAACATGTGGTTGGCGGCCTCGGCGGTCTTCATCTCCTCGGCGGCGTAGCGCGACTCCGGGGTTTGCACGCCTTGCTCGAGCTTGATCAGGGCGTAGGCCAGGGCCTCGGGGTCGCCGCAGCGACGGGAGCCGGTGTCGTCGGCCTTGAGTTCTCGCTGACGGCTGACCGCCATCTGGATGAGCATGGCGACGAACGGGGCGAGGATGGCCACGATCAGCGCGCCGGCGAGGTGTCCGGCTCCGCCGCCGTTGTCGTCCCGACCGCCCATGCCGCCGAAGAGGAACATCATGAACAGGCTCCATTGGGCGAGCATGCCGATGAATGAGATGACCATCGCCATCGATGCGACGATGGTTGACCAGAGGGTGTCGCGGTTGGTGACGTGGGCGAGTTCGTGGGCTATGACGCCGGCGAGTTCGCGCTGGGTGAGGAGTCCCATCACGCCGGTCGTTGCGGCGACGGCGGAGTGCTTGGGGTGTCGGCCGGTGGCAAAGGCGTTGGGGATTGGAGTGTCGATCACGTAGACGGAGGGGATGTGGCGCGGGCAGTCGCCAGGTCGGCAGTGTCCGGTGCAGCGGGCTTCGAGGTGCTCCACCGTGAACTGGGAGAGGAGTTCCTCTTTGAGCGGCATCTTGGCCTGGCAGGCGGCTCGCTCGACGATGCGGTAGAGATCGGGGGCCTCGGCGGCGGTGACCAGTTGTCCGCCCATCATCTTGGGGACCATGGAGTGGGAGTTGTAGTAGCTGTAGATGTTGATGCCGAGGGCGATCACGGCCATGATGATGAGCCCGATTTCTCCGGCCACGGCCAGGCCGACGACCATCATCAGGCCGGCCATGAGGACCACGAGGAACATCGTGCGCAATCCGTACACGAATCGCCTCCATCTATTGCAGGTCAGGTGCGCTCGTTACGTCGAGATCGTACCATCGTGGGAGACGGATCGAATCGCTCGTCAACGTTGCCAGGAGCCAGATATGCCGATCTATGAATACGCCTGCCGAGCTTGTGGCAAGGAGTGGGAGCATTTCACGCGGAAGATGGACGCGCCGCCGCCTGCGTGTGAGGCGTGCGAAGAGGATGGGCAGGTAGAGCGGCTGATCGCGCGGTCGTCGTTCATCAAGGACGAGAACACGAAGATGCGCGAGATGCATCCCAAGTACGCGAAGATGGTTGACGCTGCCTGGGACAAGGCGTCTCGGAATGATCCGCTGAGTAAGACTCGGTTTGCTCCGCTGGTGGACTCGGGCAAGCGGGTGCAGGATATGTCTTAGGGGTTGGTTGGGGTTTGGGTGGACTTTGGGGGACCCTCACCCTAGCCCTCTCCCAGAGGGAGAGGGGATCGGAGGGGATCAGGGGGGTATCGGACCCGAGGGCGTGGTGAGCTCGGGGGTCAGCCGGCGGCTTCGGCGTAGGTTTGGGGTTTTTGTTTGGTCTTTGATTCCACTGGATCGGGGAGTTTGACTGGTTTGGTGGGGATTTTTTCTTCTGTGGGCTCTGAGTTGATGATTTCCTGCTGTGGACTGGGTTTTGTGGCTCTTTGGGTGGCGGAAATGGTTGGTTTTGTGCTGGTTTGTGCTGATTCTTGCGGTTCTTCTTCGAATAGGTCTGGTTGATTGGGGCGCTCGTCGGCTCGGCGGTGGACTTCTTGGACGGTTCGTCGGATTTCTCGGGCCAGGTTGTTGAGCTGGGTTTGCTGGGCTTCGTGGGCTTGGAGGATCTCGGCCGGGCTCAGGTGTTCTCTCACGGCTTTGAGGACGTCGCTCCTGGTTGCGACGTCGAGTCGGAGTTGGAGGAGATAAAGGGAGTCGAGCAGGAGGTCGTTGGCCTCGGCTGCGGCGATCTGGCCCCAGTGGGTTTCGACGAGTTTTAGGTCTGAGCGGACTGTGGACCGGGAGACTTCGAGCTGCTCGGCGATCTCGCTGATTGTTTTTCCTTTTCGTTGGAGGTAGTGAGCCTTCATGGAGCGTCGGCGTTGGTTTGGTGTGATGTACATGGTTGGGTCCTTCTGCTGATGCGTACTTGTGTTCTGGTCACTGTAACGAAATAATGTTCTTGGTTGTTGTGTCTTGGTTGGCAGGGGGGTCGGGAGGGGGCTGGTCCCCGCTCGGGGGCGGGGACGGGGAGGGAGGGAGCGGCGTCAACGAAGGAGGCTGGTCCCCGCGTGAAGCGGGGGCTGGGAAACGGCGGGAATCACGGAGCGGGCCGGTCCCCGCGTGAGGCGGGGACTGGGGGTGCGTGGTTTCTGCTTAGTCTTTGGGTGCGGGTTCGAAGACCGCTCCTGTGGCTACTTCGTTTGCTTCGGCCCATTCCTGGGCTGGTTGGCGGTCTCGGCCTACGGCGAGGGTGCTTACCTGGACTGACTCGCCGTCTCCGCAGACTATGGTCATTCCGCTGCTGTTGATGGCGGCTACTTCGCCGGCTGCGCCTCCGGTGTGATTGGAACGGGTTGAGCCGAGCAGGGTCACTCGCTGGCCGCCGATTTCGCTCCAGGCTCCGGGGGCTCGGTCGGAGCCTCGGATGAAGTTGTGTACGGTCTGGGCGTCCTGGGACCAGTCGATTCTGGCGATGTCGCCTTCCCAGGGACCTTCGTAGGTCATGTCGTCTTCGTTCTGGACGTGACGCGGGGCCTGGCCGGCCTCGACGAGTTTGACTGCTTCTGACATCGTCTCGACGCCCAGCGGGAACAGGTACTCGCGGTAGACCTCGTTGAGGGTTGCGTCGGGTCCGATTGGGCAGGAGCGTTGGAGCAGGATTGGTCCGGTGTCGATGCCCTCGTCGACCCAGAAGATGGTGACGCCGGTCATGGTGTCGCCCTGGAGGATCGAGTGGTTGATGGCCGAGCGGCCGCGATGCTTGGGCAGGATCGAGGGGTGGTACTGGATTGTCTTGAGCGGTGGGAAGTCCAACACGCTGCTGGGGATGATCTGGGTGACGAAGGCCATCACGTTGAGGTCGGGCCTGGTGGCCTCGTACTGAGCGACGACGTCTTCGTCGACGACGCCTCGGCGCTGCCAGCGACGGGGTTGGACCAGGGTGATGTCGGCGTCGCGTGCTGCCTGGGCGAGCGGGTCGGGACGTCCGCCTTCGCGCTCCGGCGGAGTGAAGACGCCGACGATTTCGTGTCCGTCCTCGACCAGTCGCTCGAATACGGCTGCTCCGTAGGGGGCCTGTCCAATCAGTGCGATGCGCATGGTGGGTTCCTCTCCTCGTCCTCCTGAGCGTGAGCGGACGGCGTCACTGGGACGCGCGCCAGACTCGCGGCTGTTTGTTGGCGATGATGTCGTTGAATGTGGTGATTGAGATTCGCCGGAGGGCGATCTTGATCAGGGCGGGGGCGCGAATGTCGGGGCCGAAGAAGTCATCGACGGCGTAGGGGAAGTGAGGGGCGAGTTCGGAGATTTCCGCCTCATCCTCGGTGACTTCGGCGACGCCGGCCAGGTTGAGGTGGCGGAAGTCGACGGTCCAGTGGAGGAGTTCGACAAGTTCGTTGCTGCGGATTTGCTCGAGCTTTGGCGTGCGGACTGAGGTGAGCACGTAGGCGTTGAGTCCGACGTAGGCGGGGGCTACCGGGCGTACATGGGGCTGGCGACCCTGGGTCGTGGCCAGTAGACCGATTGGGGCGCTTTCGATCACTTCCAGCGCCTCGGGCCAGAAGTTGGGCAAGTCAGCGACTCCGTCGATCGCCTGTTCCGGGTCTTGCGTCGCTTCTTGTGTCACTGGCCCTCCGGCGCGCGTGGGATCGGTCGCGCGCACACTGATCGCAGGTTAACGGCTAGTCCAGCGCTGGAGAATCGCCGGGATCGGCTTCGCGGATCTCGCCGTCGCGCATGAGGAAGAGTCGGCCGGCGCGTTTGGCGATCTCCAGGTTGTGGGTGACCATGACGATCGTCTGGCCGGCGCGATTGAGGTCTTCCAGCAGGCTGACGATCTCGCGGCCGGTCTGGGAGTCGAGATTGCCGGTAGGTTCGTCGGCGAGGATGACGTCGGGTTCGTTGGCCAGTGCTCGGGCGATGGCGACGCGCTGGCGCTCGCCGCCGGAGAGTTGCATGGGTCGGTGCTCGAGGCGTTGGGAGAGGCCGACTGCGGATAGGAGTTCTTCGGCTCGCTTGCGGCGTTTGCGTCGGGGGAATCCGGCGAGGGTGAGGGCGATCTCGACGTTTTGACGGGCGGTGAGCATTTGCAGCAGATTGAAGGCCTGGAAGACGAAGCCGAGGGTTCGGAGTCGGAGGGCGGCTCGTTGCTCGCCGCCGAGGTCCTGGGCGACTTTGCCTCGAACGCGGACCTCGCCGGTGGTGGGTGAGTCGACCAGGCCGAGTAGTTGGAGGAGTGTGGATTTGCCTGAGCCGGAGGGTCCGGCGATGGCGATGAAGTCGCCTTTGTGGATGTCGAGGTTGAGTGGTTGGAGGGCGTGAATCGTCTGACCGCCGAGTCGGTAGATGCGCTCGAGGTTGCGGACGGAGAGCAGGGGGACGTGTTCCTTGCGCTGCTCTTGGCTCACGGCGATGGCCTTGTTCTTCTCATTCGTAGCGGAGGGCGATGATCGGGTCGACCTGGACGGCTCGCCAGGCGGGCATCAGTGCGGCGACCATTGAGCAGAGACTGAGGATGCCGGCTGCGCCCCACTCGATTTCTCGAGAGCGGAGGCCGGCGGCGTCGGGGCCGAGGGCTTGCCTGATGACGACTCGGGACATGGGGACGCCGACCATTGATCCGGCTACGGCGAAGCCTGCGGACTCGGAGAGGATGAGGGAAAGCAGTGATCGGCGGGGTGCGCCGATTGCTCGCAGGGTGCCGAGTTCTCGGGTTCGTTCGAGGACCGAGACAAACATCACGATCGCGATGAGGAGTGCGGCCACGGTCACTGAGGTCCAGCGCACGACGTCGAAGAGTTGGTTGACGCGGTCGAGCAGCTTGCGGGCGTTTTCCACCAGTTGCTTGTCGGAGATGACCATGAGTTCGTCGTGCTCGGACTCGATGACTTCTTGCAATGGGTCGATGTCTGAGGCTCGCTTGGGGGAGACGAGCAGGGCAGTCACGGAGTCGGGGGTTTGGAGTACGCATTGCGCGTCTTCGAGCGGGACCAGGACGGCGGAGCGGAGGAGCTGGTTGGTCTCGGGTTCGATGATGCCCTGGACTTCGAACTCGGTTCCACGCACTGCGATCCTGCTGCCAAGTGCGGCCAGCGCGATCGGTCCGACAGGCGAGGGGACTTCGGTGGTGGCCGTTGCGACCTGGGCGAAGTGTCGAGCGGCGAGGACTCCCAGGATGGCCGGTGGGGCGGCGTCGGCGCCGTTCTGCTGGGGGCCGTTCTGCTTGGGGAAGGTGCATCGCCCGGCGATTGCTTCTGCGCCGTTGAGGAATACGTCCTCTTTGCCTTCTTCGATTCCTACGAGCAGAGCCTCGGGTGGGGCTGTCGGATATGGCGGTGGCGCGAGGGCGGCGAAGGAGACCATTGTTGAGCGGTCCTGGTCAACGGTGGGGCGGGAGATCACGGCGGTCGCTTCGGACATGGAGATCGTGGAGGAGATTGGCGGCCACTCGATGCCTGAGAGGCCGCTGAGTCCTCGCGATTGGACGAAGAGGACGCCGGTGAATCGCTGGACCTGCAGGTCGAGGTCCTCGGTGATGAAACGCATCACGGTCGTGACGACGATGTAGAGGTTGACGCAGACGCCGAAACCCAACACGGTCAGGGCGCTGCGCAGTTTCTTGGTCAAGAGCTGCTGGATTGCCAGGGTGAGCACGGCGGCCTCCTGCCACCAGTGAGCTTACTGCCGTCGGGACTCCATGCCAGCAAGGACGTGCGAAGCCCGCAGTGCCGGAGCCCTGCGGGCTTCGTGCTATGTCGAATCGGTTTGCGCTTAGCGCGACCGGCTGATTCGACGTCGGAGGCCGAAGCTGGCACCTGCGACTCCGACTGCTGCGAGGATGCCCAGCAGATAGGTCAGCGTTGATGCGCCCTGGCTCGACTCGGTGGCGAGACCTCCGGTTCCTCCGTTGGGGAAGCCGATGGTGTCTTCGTTGTCCGACTCGTCTTGCATCATCTGGCCTGAATCGGTGTCGCCGGATTCCTCGAGGGTTTCTACGAGTTCGATGGTGAGGGTGGCCTGGGTGCCCGGCCACTCCACGCTTGAGCTGATTGGCTCGGCCGTGGGCACGCCGTTGTCGAGGTTGGCTGCTCCGCGGGTGGGATCGGGCTGGCCGCCTGCGAACCCGCTGCCCGGCTCGGTGTTTTCCTCAGTGCCGGCGTCGTAGGCGCGAAGCTCTACTTCGACCATGGTCGAGTCCTGGCCGTTGAGTTCGTCGTGAACGTCGAGCGAGTTGACGCCGACGAATGAATCGTTCGACTCGACCAACATGTGGGCGGTCGACAGCACGCAGCCGAAGTTGAGTTCCAGCTCGACCGTGGTGGACTGGCCTGGTCCGACCTCTCCGATGGTGTGACGCTCCTGGATGAAGTTCACGCCGTTCATTGAGTCTTGTCTTTCCACGGCGACTGCGGCGCCTGGATCGCCGACCTCGGCAATCAGCTCCAACTCCGGACTCGCCATTGCTCCGCGACTCCAGAATGCGCCTTCCTCACAGTGACTGACCAGCGCACCCGGGGAGAGGGGAGTTGGAGGATCGGACAGATTGGTCAGCGTCAGTCGAAACACCGACGACGGTGTTGCCGATGCCGAATCGCCCGCTCCCAACATCGCTGCTCCAATCAGTGCGACGACGCCCAACAGGCCGCCGATCAGCAAGAAACGTACTCTGCGCATGGGTCACCCTGTCCTTCCTGTGCCCCTCCGCATTACTGATTCCGCGCAACGCGGAGTAATACAAACGTGCATCAAGAACGACGGGTGTGGTTGGTCGAAGCGTCAGTCTGTTTCGCGCGATGCAATCGTCGAGTACAGGACGAACAGGTCGGACAGTGTTAGTTGCCGACGAAGACTCCGCCGTCGGGATGGATGATCTGGCCGGTGATGTAGCCGGCCTGGTCGCTTAGCAGGAACAGCGCGGCCTCGGCGATGTCTGCCGGCTCGCCCAGGCGATTGAGCGGAATGGCCTCGATTCGACGTTGGCGACGCTCTTCATCCGTGGTGACGGCGAGCGTCATTGGCGTGTCGATGAGTCCGGGCGCGACGGTGTTGACGCGAATGCCGGATGGTGCGAGCTCGAGCGCGATGCAACGGGTCAGCATCCAGACACCGGTCTTGGAGACGCAGTAGTCGGCCATTCCGCGAATGGGGGCCTTGGCCGCGCCCGAAGAGATATTCACAATCGATCCGCCCTCGTCCTGAGCGAGCATCACGCGGGCGACGGCGCGATTGGTCAACATCACGCCGGTCAGATTGACGGCCAGGACCTTCTCCCAGTACTCGACCGGCTTGTGGATCACGTGTCGCTGAGCGCCGCCAAGCAGCGGCTCGCCCTCGGTCACTTCTCCTGAGATGTATCCGGCGTGGGAAATGCCGGCGGCGGCGATGCAGAGGTCGAGCCGACCGAAGTGGTCGATGGCGGCCTGCGCCATCGCTTCGCAGTCGGCTTCCCTAGTTACGTCGACGCCGACGTAGGCTGCTTGCCCGCCGACTTCCTCGACCATGGCGACGGTTTCGGCACCGCGCTCGTCGTCGGGCAGTCCCGCCACGATTACCGAGGCGCCCTCGCGGGCGAGGCGGATGGAAGATTCTCGGCCCATGCCGCTCGCACCACCGGTGACGACGGCGACTTTGCCTTCGAAGCGGTTGAGGGATTCTTCTGGCGGCAGCGGCATGTTTGGGCTCCTCGCGTGAGACGAAATCGAGAGATTCCGACTTTCCGATCCGCGCCAAGATACCCCTTGCGGCTGTTTGCTGCGCTATTCGTTTCGCTATTCGTTTCGCAAAGCTGCGATCGGGTCGACGATGGTGGCTCGCCAGGCTGGGTAGATTCCGCTGAGCAATCCGACGCCGGCCGAGACTCCGAAGGCGGCGGCGATTGACCAGGCCTGGATCACGGTGGTCATCTCCTGGTCGCCGAGCGAGCGGCCGTCGACCAACAGGGACGCGACTACACCGATCACGATCCCGATGATCCCACCGAAGACGCTGAGCGCCAGCGCCTCGGTGACGAACTGATTGACGATGTCGGTTGCGGTTGCTCCCACTGCTCGGCGAATTCCGATCTCGCGGGTGCGCTCGGTGACTGAGACGAGCATGATGTTCATTACGCCGATTCCGCCGACGAGGAGCGAGATACCGCCAACGACGCCGAGCAAGATTGACAGCGTGTTCGCGACCTCTGAGGCGGCGTCGAGGAGGTCGTCCTGGCTCTCGATCGTGAAGTCCGGGTCGGTGCGGTTATGTCGGAAGAGGAGCAGGTCGGTGACCTGCTGTTTGAGTTCTTCGGTGTCGGCGCCGGGTGTCGCTTGCACGTCGATCTGGGTGACGCGCAGGTCGCCGGTTGGGGTGTAGAGGAAGCGGAAGCGATTGGCGAGACCGGTTAGGGGGACGAAGACCTGGTCGTTGGCGTCGGCGGCGCCGCCAAGTTCTTGTAGGACTCCGATCACGGTGAATCCGAAGACCACTCGGCCGGCGAGGAATGACAGACGGACCTCCTGCCCGATTGGATCGAGGCCGGGGTAGAGGGTCTCGGCGACCCTTGAGCCGAGGACGGCGACCAGGCTGCCGGCTTCGTCGTGCTGTGGGGCGATGAACGAGCCTAAGGCGACTTCCAGGTCGCGGACCTCGGCGTAGTTGGACGAGGTGAACACGGACTCGGCGCCGACGTTGTTTGACCCGGCGATGGCTTGCGTGTCGCCGGTGATGTGTGAGGTCACGGCGGAGATCGCGGGGTTTCCGTTTGCTGCGATCGCGGAGGCGTCGGCTTGAGTCAGGGTCGAGGTGATCAACGAGGTGGTGCCCCCTTGTTGGGTCGTGGCAGCGGCGGCTGGCTCGATGAAGATCAGGTCGGTGCCCAGGCCTCGAATCTGGTCGCTGACGCCCTTCTGCGTTCCCTGTCCGACCGCGATCAGTGCGATCACTGAACTCACGCCGATGACCAGGCCCAGCAGCGTCAGCAGGCTGCGGAGGCGATTGGCGATGATCGCGCGGACTGCGATCCGGAGGGCGTCGAGCACGCTCATGTTGCCGGCTCGCTGCTTGTCTGCGTTGTTCGGTTCGAGTTTGCGATGTCCTCGATGATTTGGCCGTCGCGCATGCGGATGCTGCGGTGGGCGAAGGCTGCGACCTCCGGCTCGTGCGTGACGAGGATGATGGTCATGCCGTGTTGGTCGACCAGGTCGCTGAGCAGGGTCATCACTTCGTGGCCGGTCGCGGTGTCAAGCGCTCCGGTGGGCTCGTCGGCCAGGACGACGAGTGGGTCAACGACCAGCGACCGTGCGATCGCTACTCGTTGCTGCTCGCCGCCGGAGAGCTGGGTTGGTTTGTGTCCGAGTCGGTCGGCGAGGCCGACGCGGACCAGGGCCTCGGCGGCTCGACGGCGACGGTCTCGGACGCCCTGGTAGATCAGGGGGAGCTCTACTTGCTCGAGGGCGTTCATGCGGGGGAGGAGCGAGTAGGACTGGAAGACGAAGCCGAAGGCGGTGCCGCGCAGGCGCGCTCGGGAGTGTTCGTTGAGGGCGGCTACGTTTTGGCCGGAGAGCAGGTATGCGCCTTCGTCGGGACGGTCGAGCAGTCCGATGATGTTCATCATCGTGCTCTTGCCCGAGCCTGATTGGCCCATGATGGCAACGAATTCTCCGCGTTCGATCTCCAGGCTGACGCCGTCCAGGGCGTGAATCTGGGTTTCCCCCGCGGTGAAGGTCTTGCGAACGTCCTCGAGGCGGATCATTAGCCTCCTCCACCGCCGCCGCCGCCGCCTCCGGGTCCACCGAAGCCTCCGGCTGCGCCTCCTCCTGGTAGCTGGGTGGCGCTGTAGGCGATGCCCTCGGAGTCGGCGCCGACGAGCACTGTCGCGCCTTGCTCTAGCCCTTCGAGGATTTCGACGTTGGTGCCGTCGGTCTCGCCGATCTGAACGGCGAGACGTTCCCAGCCGCCGTCCTCGGTCGGAATGGCGACGTAGTACGCGCCCTCGATCTGTCGCACGGCTGAGGTTGAGACGAGGACCGCTTCGTCTCGGACCGCGGTCAAGATGGTCACGGATGCGCTCATTCCATCGACTGGGAGTTGGCGGTCGTCGCTGACGGCGGCGGTGCCACCGGCAGCTCCGCCGCCGCCGGCGAACCGTGCCAACAGTGTGCGGAGTTGATCGCGTTCTTCGTCGGTGATTTCGAACTCTTCGGGCAGTTCGACGCCATCGGGGAGTGGATCGTCGTTGGCGATGGCCTGGATGACCTGGAGCAGAGTCACGCCCTCAGGCAGGTCGAGGGACTGCAGCATCGCTCCAAACTGACGCGCGCGATCGCTCAATCCAGCTCCCTGGCCGCCGGCGCCCTCGGCACCCTGGCCCGCTGGTTGGCGCTCGGGCACGGTCACTCCGAGGGCCTCGAGTTCGTCGCGCACCGACTGAATCGCCAGTGGCGACAGCACGGATGCCTCAACTGAGTAGGTGACGACACCTTGGTCGACGTTGGGCACGCGGCTGATCGTCGTGATTCGCACCGGGTATTGGACGCCGTCGATCGCGTCGAACGAGGCGACGCCGACCTGGAGTTCCTCAAGGTCGAAGATCTCAGCCTCGGTGACGGTGAGCGCGACCACGATTTCATTCCTGGTGCTGAGCACAAACGCCGTACCACCGGCTGAGATCCGGTCTCCGGGATCTACATTCACTTGTTCGATCACGCCGTCGAAGGGCGCCGTCACAATCAGGTCGTCCATCGCCGAGAGTGCCTGTTCATAGGTGATCTCAGCCAGGCGGACATTTTGTTCCTGCTGCAAGATGGTCGTCGCCGTCGGACCCGACATCAGTTCGTCGTGTTGGGCCTGCGCCTCGTTCAGCGATGACTGGGCGCTGGCCAGGGCCAGCTCAGCCTCGAGGATGTCGTCATCGGTTGGCGGCGCCAGCAGCTCGGCGAGCCTTGCCTCTGCCGAGTCTCGACTGGCAATCGCCGCGGCAACGGTTTGCTCAGCCTGGTACACGTCATCGTCGTCGGGGCCATCCAGCAGATCATTCAGGTCCGCTTGTGCAGTGACCAGCCCAGCTCTGGCGGCAGCTACGGTTTGCTCAGCCTGGTACACGTCATCGTCGTCGGGGCCATTCAGCAGATCATTCAGGTCCGCTTGTGCAGTGACCAGCCCAGCTCTGGCGGCAACTACGGTTTGCTCAGCCTGGTGCACGTCATCGTCGTCGGGGCCATCCAGCAGATCATTCAGGTCCGCTTGCGCAGTGACCAGCCCAGCTCTGGCGGCGGCGACGACTTGCACTGCCTGGTACACGTCATCGTCGTCGGGGCCATCCAGCAGATCATTCAGGTCCGCTTGTGCAGTGACCAGCCCAGCTCTGGCAGCGGCGACGACTTGCACTGCCTGGTACACGTCATCGTCGTCGGGGCCATCCAGCAGATCATTCAGATTCGCTTGTGCAGCGACCAGCCCGGCCCTGGCAGCAGCGACGACTTGCACTGCCTGGAAAATGTCGCTGGGATCGGCCGGGCCCAACAGCTCGGCATGATTTGCCTCGGCGCCTGCCAGGCCCGCTCTGGCGGCTGCGACAGCCTGTTCGGCCTGAAACACATCTGCCTCAGTCGCCGGGGTCAACAGCTCTTGCAGCTTCGCTTTGGCGGCCTCCTGGGCGGCTTGCGCCGCCGCGAGAGACTCGGCTGCCTGCTCGATCTGGTCAGAATCCGGATCTGTCAGATCGGCCAACCGAGCCTCAGCCGCCACCAACGTTGAAGCCGCGGCGTCTAAAGAGTTGACCGCTGCCTCCCACGCCGCTTGAGCGTCGATCAACTGCCGCGAGCGACGCTCCAACGTGCTCCCGCTGTTCTCGGTCTTCGACTCCAGCAGTTCGATCAGCTCGTCATTCAGAGGCAGCGAGGCGCGACATACCTCGGGCAAAACGACGATGTCATCACAAAAGTTTTCGTGCGCTCGTTCCAGGGCGTCGTCGGCGCGCTCAACCACTGTGTCGGCTTCGGCAACGGGATTTCGGGCCTGGACCGCAGACGATCGCGCCGTCTCGACATCGACGACGCTCGGCTCATTTGTCAGGTTGGCCAGCGCCTGTTCTGCGCTTGAGAGCTGAGAAGCGGCACTCGCCACCGTCTGTTCGGCCGAGGCCAGCTCCGCGTCGGTTGGCTCTCTCGTTAAATCGACTAGTGCTTCTTCGGCGGTTGATAGTTGCGATGAAGCGTTGGCGACGGCTTGCTCAGCCGACGCCATCTGGGCGTCACTCGGCTCACCGAACAGATCCTCCAGCGCCGCCTCTGCCGCCGATAGCTGTGAGGTAGCGTTGGCGACGGCTTGCTCAGCCGACGCCATCTGGGCGTCACTCGGCTCACCGAACAGATCCTCCAGCGCCGCCTCTGCCGCCGATAGCTGTGAGGCAGCGTTGGCGACGGCTTGCTCAGCCGACGCCTGCTGGGCATCACTCGGCTCTCCGGTCAGATCCTCCAGCGCTGCCTCTGCAGCCGATAGCTGTGAGGCAGCGTTGGCGACGGCTTGCTCAGCCGACGCCAGCTGGGCGTCACTCGGCTCACCGAACAGATCCTCCAGCGCCGCCTCTGCCGCAGATAGCTGTGAGGCAGCGTTGGCGACGGCTTGCTGAGCCGACGCCTGCTGGGCGTCACTCGGCTCACTGATCAGATCCTCCAGCGCCGCCTCTGCCGCAGATAGCTGTGAGGCAGCGTTGGCGACGCTCTGCTGAGCCCTGGCGATCTCGCTGGCGCTGGCCGGCGACGTCAATTTTTCAAGTGCCTGCGCTGCCGTAGAGAGCTGTGACAATGCACTCGCGACCGATTGCTCGGCAGCTTCAATGTCACTGGCGTCAGGCGGATCGTCGATTTGCTCGAGCGCCAGCGTGGCGCTCACAACTCCGGCTTGCGCCGTCGCCAGGGCGCGCTCAGAAGCAGCTATGGCCGCCGCTGCCGGACTCTCCAACAGTTCTTCAAGATTCAGCTGTGCCAGCTCCAGTTGCACCACCGCCGTCTCGAGGTGACGTTCGGCATCTCCATCGTCGAGTCGACCCAAAATCTCGCCGATGGAGACCTCGTCGCCGATGTCGACCTCAACAGAATCAACTTCGCCGCTGAGGGCGAAGCTCAGTGAGGTTGTCTGAGCAGCGGCAGCCGAGCCCGACAGTTCAACGGTGGTTGTTAGCTGCCCCGTCGTCGCCGTGACACGTTGCGGTTCGAAGACGACTTCCGGCTCGTCGCTGCGGGTGAAGAACCAGATCAGCACTGCGACGACTGCGACTACAACGATCAGCAGCAACAGCATCCAGCGCCGTGGACTCTGTCGCCCGCGTACGAGGGCATCAATGTCAATGTCTTGATTGCTCACGGGCGAACCGCCAGTTCACTGCGCGGAGAATGGGCAGGAGAGAGGGAGCGAACTCCGACTCATTGCCTTGCAAGCTACGGCCACGATGTAAATCGCCGGTCAGACCAGCATCAACTTCTGTCAACCGCCCTGCTTGCGAGCCTTTGTCCAAGACTCAGCCGGTGAATAGGCCGCCGTCTGGGTGGAGGATTTGGCCGGTGATGTAGCCGGCGTGGTCGCTGAGGAGGAAGAGTGAGGCTTCGGCGATGTCTTCGGCTTCGCCAAGTCGGCCTAGTGGGACGAAGCGCTCGAATGCTGCTCGGCGCTCTTCGTCTTGCGACAGTCCTAGTGCCATCGGGGTGTCGATTACTCCGGGGGCGACGGTGTTGACTCGGATGTTGTGGGGCGCGAGCTCGAGCGCGATGCAGCGGGTGAGCATCCAGACGCCGGTTTTGGAGACGGAGTACTCGGCTGAGCCGGGCATCGGGATTTTGGCAGCGCCGGAGGAAATGTTGACGATGGCGCCGCCATCGCCCTGGGCGATCATGCGTCGGGCGACGGCGCGGTTGGTCAGCATTACGCCGGTCAGATTGACGGCGAGGACTTTTTCCCAGTACTCGACGGGCTTGTTGATGAGGAATCCGGCACTTCGATCACGGGTGAGTTCGTCGTCGGAGACTTCTCCAGAGACATAGCCGGCGTGCAGAATGCCTGCTGCGGCGATGCAGAGGTCGAGGCGGCCGAACTCATCGATGGCGGCCTGAGCTGCAGCGTCGCAGTCGGCTTCTCGTGAGACATCGGCGCCGACGTAGATCGCTTGTCCGCCGGCGTCGGTGATCTGCTGGACGACGTCGTTGCCGCGCGGATCGTCGGGGAGGCCGACGATCGTGACGGCGGCACCCTCGCGAGCGAGACGGATTGATGACTCGGCGCCCATCCCGGATGCGCCTCCGGTGACCAGCGCCACCTTGCCCTGAAAGCGTTGGACTCCCGTGTCTGGCATGTCTCCGGTCCGTTCCTAGACGCCGTTGACCTCTTGCGGGTAGCGCCAGGGCGCATCTGGTTGGTCGGCGTCTTCATCGAGGGTCCAGTGTGGCAATGCGAGTCCCTCGGCGACGTCGGCGAAGACCATTCGCATCCGTGAGCCGATTCCGACCTGCTTGACCAGGTCGGGGGTGGCGAAGTTGCCATCGGCGTCGACCAGGTTGCCGGCGACTCGCAGGGCTTCGTGCTCGGTGGGCACGCCGGACTGCGTGTCGAGTTCGACCAGGAGGATCATGTAGGGCGATCGCTCGCGGAAGGCGGGCTGGATGGCGTGATGGACCTCGCCGTAGGAGTGCACCGTTCCGCGTGCGTCGACCGGCACCCAGTTGAACTCGCGTCCCGAGCACCAGGGGCAAGCCGTGCCCGGCGGATAGCGGATCAGGTTGCACTCCGGGTCGACGCACTGCTGCAGGTGGAACTCGTGGTCGGCGCAGTGCTGGAAGTAGGCGAGGTTTTCGTTGTCGAGGTCGAGGACCGTCAGGGTCATCCCAAGGTATTCACCCTGTGGCATGTTTAGCTCCCGTTCGTTAGCTGTCGGAGTGATTCAGATTGGAGACGTCGATTAGCCCTGTCGCATGATCAGCGAGGAACCGGTGCCGGGCATCGCCCAGCCCAGGTTCTGGGTGATCGTGACATCGGGCACCTGGCGACAGCCGCCGCCGGCCGCGGGCTCGGCGTAGTTGAAGGTGTGCTGCTTCTTGCCGTTTGCATCGGTCGGACAGTAGTCGTCGACCTGGCCTCGAAGCTGGCGCACGTTCTCGATGATCATGTTCATCCCGTGCGTGTAGCCCTCGCAGAGGTGCCCACCGGATGTGTTGTTCGGGCGCTCGCCGCCCAATCGCATGACCCCGGACGAGACGTAGTCGCCGCCTTCGCCCTTCTCGCAAAAGCCATAGTCCTCGAGCTGGAGCATGGAGGTGAAGGTGAAGGCGTCGTAGGCGCCGGTGCACTGGATGTCCTCGGGACCGAGGCCGGCGTTTCGGTAGATCAGGTCCTTGATGTAGTAGCCGGCCACTGTTGAGATCGGGCCGTGCTGAAAGTGCATGTCGATGCGCGGCTTGCAGACGCGACCGGCTACTCCGAGGATTCGCGCCGGGGTGTTTGCGTAGTCGTAGGCCTTGTCGACCGAGGTGATGATCAGGGCCGTGGCGTTGTCGGTCTCGACACAGCAGTCGAGCAAGTGCAACGGCTTGCAGATCATTCGCGAGTTGACCACGTCTTCGACAGTGACTCGCTGCTTGTAGTAGGCCTTGGGATTGTTGGAGGCGTGCTCCGAGTGGATCACCTTGACCATCGCGACTTGCTCGGGCGTGGTCCCGTAGTCGTACATGTGGCGCATGAAGGTCGGTGAGAAATTCTGGCCGGCCGAGAACCATCCGTACGCGGCTCCGTGCAGCGCGTCGCCGCCGACAGGTACTGATGCTCGCGCTCCGGTTCCGCCGATCCGTACCTGGGAGAAACCGTTCATCGATCGGAAGACGACGACGGTCTCGCACATGCCGGCTTCGATTGCGCCGATCGCGAGTCCGATTAGGGCCTCGGACGACGATCCGCCGCCCTGGACGTCCATGTAGAAGTTGAGCCGGATGCCGAGGTCGCCGGCGAGCATCGGTGACGCCGTCGAGTCGTTGCCCGAATAGGACATCATGCCGTCGATCTCGGACGCCGGAATGCCAGCGTCGTCCATGGCGTTCTTGATTGCCCAGGTGCCCAGCGCACGAGTGGTCATGCCTGAACCGCGCGTATACGTCGTCTCGCCGACGCCGATGATGGCGTACTTGTCGCGCAGATACTTGTCTGCCGTTGCGTCAATGTCGGTTGTCACCGCTTGCTCCTCTCAAGGACATCACTTCTAGTCCACGGATGCCGTCAACATCTCGCGGAACGTGCGCAGTCTAGGACAGTAAGGGTCGTTGTCTACGAGCCGGCAGCCGACTGGCTCGAGCCGGCCGGCTCGCGTGCGAAGACCTCGGCGTACAAGTTCCTGGCGTCGGAACCGACTAACTCGGCCATTTCTTGGTAGGCCGTGCGGCGGTAGTCCCAGCCGAACTCGGATCGTTCGACCTGTTCAAGCCAGTCGAAGAGATGCACGGTGGCCAGATCTCGGAGTTCCTCGACGGTCAACTCGGTCGGGGGATTGCCGTCTCGGTCGCTGATCGCAAGATCAGTTTCTCCTGCCAACGCCGCCGACACTGCTGCGTCAAATGTCGAGCGATCCATGATGCAGTTGAGCCAGGCAGTGCGCTCGGCTCGTTCGCCTATCAGGTCCTGGACCTGGGCGCGTTCGCTCAACGGCAGGGAGAAGTCCTGGAACTTCTCTGTCCCGTAGATCGAATGGAACAAGCCCGCGGCCGCCATCTCGTTTCCTGCGCCATGTTCGGCGAGGAGATCATGGACTGCCTGCAGATGGGTCAGGAAATCGTGTCCGGTGTGATCGATCTCTGCCGTTCCCAGGGATTTGAGGAACGCGACGAGTTCGTCAAACGGTCGAGGTTGGTCGGCCATCGTGTCCGCAGCGTACTGTTCGTAGGATCGAAGCAGGCATGATGCTTATCCTGCTCAAAACCGATCCGCACATCAGTCATTGCGACAGGACGCCAACATGCCCGATGCCCTTACCGACGCCCAAGTCATCGAAGCCGCAGATTTCCTCGACGAGGCAACAGCCAACGGCCTGCCCCTGCCCTTGATTCCAGAGTCATGCCGACCGCAGACCACATCGGACGGCGGACGCATCTACTGGGAGCGCTGGTCGCGCAATCAGCGGCCTGCCGTCGCCTGGAAGGCGGCCGTGATTGACGGAGACATGGCTCTGGCGCCGTTCTTTGAAGGCATGGTTCTTGAGTCGCCAGCCTCAATCCCCGGCGATACCTACGTCAACTGCATCCTCGAAGCGGAGGTCGCGTTCCGCGTTGGTCGAGATTTCGCCCCGACAGACGGAGGACACAGCGATGACGACGTGCTTGGTGGCGTCTCCAACGCGTACATCGTGATCGAAGCGCCCAATAGCCGTTTTGCCGAGATGCCGGGAATGCCCGGTATGGCCGCCGACGGTGTTGGCAACCAGGCATTGATTATCGGGCCCGAGATCGATGACTGGCAGTCGAAGGATCTCGTCGCGCTGCCGTGCGAGATCCTGATCAACGGTGAGAGCGTCGCAGAAGGCCGGGATGGTCGGCCGAACCCGACCGAAATCATGGTCGCCACGGTGAATGAGATCAACAACCGTGGCATGACGGTCTCGGCCGGTGAAGTGATCACGACCGGTGCGGCCGCCATCCATGTTCCTGGTCTGGCCGGACAGGAGGTCACGATCCGCTTCCCGGGCATTGGTGATGTCGAGTTGGCCTTGACGTAGAGGGACTGGACGCCCGGCCAGCGGTCCCCGCTTCACCCGGGGACTTGCTTGGTCCTCCGCCGGTCACTTGTCAGCGATTGGCGAAGTCAGAGGGAGCTGGTCCCCGCGTGAAGCGGGGACTGGGGCCAATAGGCCGACTCTCTGAGACTTACAGCTACTCGACGCGACCGATGCCATCGACCTTCCAGAGGCCTTCGAGCTCGACCCACTGGGTGAAGATTGTTCCTTCGCCGTCGTCTCCGCGGAAGGTGATGTGGATGAGGTTGTCGCCCTGATCTGTGATCTCGTATTCGTCTGAGCCTTCTGCCGAGTCCGGCTGCGCCTGTAAGGCCATGGCTTGCCCGATTCCGACCGGCGTGAACATTGGCATCAGTCCGGCGATGTTGTTGGCGACCAGGTCCTTGGCGAACTGATCGGCGGTCTGCAGGAGGTCGGCGGACTCGGTCATGGGTGTTTCTCCCGTGGCTGCGTAAGCGTCTGGTACGCAAATGGTTTGCGTTTCGTCCCTGACTTGGAACTGCGTCTGAATGGACGTTCAGCCTACTAGGAGGCGGGATAGGCTGAGTCGGAGCTGCGCCGCGTTACGACCTCGCGCGCTGAGCTAGGAGACGTCGATGAGCAATCGTCCGATTGGCCTGGAGATCGAAGCAGCGCCGCAGAAGGCTGCACTGGCGCATTCAGGCGGTGAAGCGATCATCGCCGCGCAGGACGTTCACAAAACCTATGCCGGCGCTGGAGAACCCGTCCACGCACTGCGTGGGGTCACGCTTTCGGTCTCGCGGGGCGAGATGGTCACGATCATGGGTCCGTCGGGCTGTGGCAAGACGACGTTGCTCAACTGCCTGTCCGGTCTCGAAACGATCGAACAGGGCGAGATCTTCGTTGAGGGCCGGTCGATCCATGACATGCCTGACACCGAGCGGACCGACCACCGCGCTCGGCGCATGGGTTTCGTCTTTCAGTTCTACAACCTGCTGCCGGTGCTGTCGTCAGTGGAGAACGTGGAGCTGCCGCTGCTGCTGGGTGGGGTGGGACAGCGTGAGTCACGGGAGCGGGCGATGTCGGCGTTGGAGAACGTTGGTCTCGGGAATTGGGCCGGTCACCGTCCGGCCCAGCTCTCCGGGGGTCAGCGACAGCGTGTCACGATTGCCCGAGCGCTGGTCAATGACCCGGCGATCGTCTGGGGCGACGAGCCGACCGGCGACCTGGACTCGACGAACGCCGGCCAGATCATGGACCTGCTCGAGGACCTGAATCAGCGCAATCAGCAGACTTTTGTGATCGTCACCCATGACGAGAACATTGGTCGCCGCGCCAATCGGACTATTCATATGCGCGATGGTCTGATCGAGGGCGAGACGATTCACCGCGATCTTGGCAGCTAGTTCGACGATTTCATCCGCCGTGAGGGAATGACGACATGGAAGAACTCTTTGGCCTGCCGACGATTCGATTGATGTGGATCGTCGTCGCCATTGCTGCGGTCGCGGCGGTTGTGATTGGATTCATTTTTCTGAAGCGTCCGATTCTTGTGCGGATCGGATTGCGCAACATTCCTCGTCGGCGCGCTCAGACGGTGCTGGTCACGATGGGCCTGACGCTGGCCACGATCATCGTCACGATCGCGTTCTCGACCGGCGATTCGCTGGCCGTCAGCGTTCGCGGTCTGGCCCTGGACACCCTTGAGCGGATCGACCACTTCATCACTGTCGAAGAGACCGATGCTTCGGTCGATGAGGTCGGAGACGGCATTCCAGACCAAGTGCTGCTTGACTTGCAATCACACTTTGCCGGGGATGAGCGGATCGACGCGATCTTCGGATCGCGTTTCGACCTCGTTCCGATCGAGCATCCCGAGGCTGGACAGGTCGAACCGCAGTTTTTCCTGGTTGGCATGGACCCAGCGTTGGCGGATCGGCTTCAGGCGGTCAGGGACGAAGATGGTGATCTGCTGCAATTGACCGGGCTGGGGCCGAACGAGATCGTGCTCAATGAGCGGGCCGCGCTCGAGTTGGATGCCGAACCTGGAGATCAGGTTCGGCTCTACGTTCTCGGTACACCGCGGCAGTTCACTGTCGCTGCGATCGGACGGGATGCCATTCTGACGGGCAATCTCGAGGCTGGCGGCGCCGGCGGACTGGTGCCGATGGACGTCTACCAGAGCCTGTTGGGTCCGCGACTGTCGCCGCCCGACCAATGGGACACCATCCTCGTGAGCGGCTCAGGGGGCGTCCGTGAGCCGTTGGAGTTCTCAGCGGCGCTTGACCAAGACATCGGCGCCGCGTTTGACCGGCTCGAACGGGTCAACCCTGAGCTCTATCTGAGCAATGGCCTTCCGCGGTTCTCAAGCGAACCGGTCAAGGCCGACAGCCTTGAAGACGCCGAGCTCATCGCCAGTGTGTTCACGTCGCTGTTCCTCTTTATGGGTTCATTCTCGGTCGCCGCCGGCATTCTGTTGATTTTCTTGATCTTCGCCATGCTGGCTGAGGAGCGGAAGCCGGAAATGGGCATCGCCCGCGCAGTCGGCATGCAGCGCAACGACCTGATTCAGATGTTCATCTCCGAGGGCATGATCTACAACCTCGGCGCGGCGGTCATTGGAGTTGTGCTTGGACTGCTCTTCTCCATTGGCATGATCGCAGCGCTCAACCAGGGCTTCGAGAGCTTTGGCTTCCAGTTCACCTGGAGCGTGACGATCAAGAGCCTCGTGATTTCGGCGTGCATAGGGATCGTTATCACATTCATCACGGTCGTCTTCTCCAGCTTCCGAGCATCGCGACTCAACATCGTCGCCGCCATTCGCGATATCCCGGAGTCGCAGTTCGAAGAGACCTACCCGCTTACTCCCTGGCGAGTGTTCCGCAACATTCTTGGCGTCTTTACGACGGCCATCGGGCTGGTCCTCGTGATCACGACGCCAATCACACTCATCATTGGTGCGCCAATCGCATTCGTCCTCAATCTGGTTGGCAGCCGCTGGTCTCAACGACTCATCCCCTGGGTCTTGTTCTTCGGCTGGCGTGTCCTGCGTTGGAATCCGCAGTGGTGGATCCTCTTCGTTGTCGGCGGGTTCTACTTGCTCAATCTTGGACTGGGCCAGGAGAGCTTCTTCCTCTACATGATGGGAATCTCGCTCGTTCCGCTGGGCATCGTCATGGGACTGAACAAGCTCCGCCTCAAAGGACGACGCATTGGTCAGCGGTTGCTGTACACCCTCGGCGCCGGGTTCGTGATGTTCCTCTGGTTCATCCCCAACGACTGGCATGAGGGATTCTTCAACAACAACCTCAACGGCGGACCAGAGCTCTTCGTGCTCGCGGGCACCATGCTCACCGCTGCCGGGACGCTCCTTCTGGTCTTCAACCTCGACCTCATCGTCGGTGGTATCCGTGCCACAGTCGGAGGCGTCGGTCGAATGGCTCCGGTCATTCGCACCGCTGCTGCTTACCCTGCCGCGGCGCGCTATCGGACCGGCATGACCATCGCGATGATCGCACTGATCACGTTTGCGCTGGTCAACTTCAGCACGATCAACGCCTCCTTCAGTCAGGCCTTCACCGGCAGCGATACTGCGGGCGGATTTGAAGTTCTCGCCTTCAACACCGAGGTCAATGCCATCGCAGACATCCGCGACGGCCTGTCTGCAGCCGGTGCCGATGACGTCCTCGCAGGCATCGAGAACGCCGGACGCGTTGAGGCTGGTCCTGAGCGAGGCACTCGGGCCGTCACCGTGCTCACGGAGCAGTGGGATCCCGTGACCGAGCGGCACATTCTCGATCGCGACGGCGATATCCGGCTGATCGAGACCGACATGGCTGACGTCCGCCTGGAAGACCGAGATGCGGTCGTGATCGGCGGTATCAACAGCGAGTTCATCGATGGCCAAGAAGTGAAGCTGCAGGCCATCTCATACCGCTACGAGGACGAACGCGCCGTTTGGGCTGCATTGCGCAGCGGAGAGATGGTCGCCGTGGCAACCATCGACGCGGTTGATGGCGCCTTCGGTTTCTCCGACAATGAACTCGATCCCTGGTCAACTCCCAACTCAGTGACCGACGAAGCCACTCTCCTGCCTCGCATCGTCATTGAAGTTGGGTTCGGCGAGAAGGCTCGGCAGGTCGAAGTGATCGCGATCCTTGAGCGGATCAGCGGCGCTTTCGTTGATCTCGACGGGGAGGACGGTGGATTGCCGACGCTGCTCCTTCCCGAGTCGCTCGCGACGCAGGTGACCGGTCCCTCGGAGTCCACGCGCCACTACATCTCGGTCCATGACGCTGCCGACTCGCGTGATGTGGCGCTGGGCATTGAGCGCGAATTGCGCATCTTCGCCGTCGACATCCAGGGCGAACTCAAGCGCCAGCAGAGCACACAGTCGTCGATCCTGGCGCTGTTCCAGGGCTTCATCGGGATTGGGCTGGTGGCAGGACTGGCTGCGCTTGGTGTGATTGCGCTGCGGGCTGTGGTTGAGCGTCGTCAACAGATTGGCGTTCTGCGTGCGATTGGGTTCCAGGCGCGGCTGGTTGGCTTTGAGCTGTTAATCGAGATGGGGTTTATCGCGCTACTCGGTCTCGGGCTTGGCACTGCATTGGCGCTGGGGCTGGCCTGGAGGCTCTTTGCCGAGGGCACGTTCGGTGAGATCTCGATGTACATCCCATTGGGCACGATCCTGCCAATGTTGATCGGTGCGTTCTTGGCGTCGCTGGTCCTGACATACTTCCCGGCAAGGCAGGCGGCGCGTACGACGATTGCGGAGGCTCTGAGATATGAGTGATGACCTAGCCCCGGATGAACTCCTGCGCGAGCTGGCCTTTGGCTACGACCGCGATGTGCCCTTCGACGCGACGACCGCTTCCGCCGGCGAGGGCGGGGGTCTGTCGGTTGAGCGATTCGAGATCACATCACGCTATGACGACCGCGTGGCTGGGTTCCTGTTGCAATCGGCGGAAGCGGAAGGGCCACGACCGCTGATTCTTGTTGGGCATCCGGGCACGCTGGATAAGTCCAGCGACTATGTGCTCTGGCCGGCTGAGCAGTGGGTCGGTCGAGGGGCGATCTGCGCGACGATCGACCAGGCCGGTCATGGTGAGCGTGCCAAGCGCCCAGTCGGCATGGAGGACTTTCAGCGTTGGCCGATGCGGCGCCTGGATCAGTCGCTGCAGACGGTGGTCGACTGGATGCGGACGCTTGATTACCTGTCGGAACGACCTGAGGTTGACTCGGGCCGAGTTGGGTTTGTTGGGTTCTCGATGGGCGGGATGCGTGGGGCTCCATTCGTCGGGCTGGATGAGCGGGTCAAGGCTGCTTCATTCTGTATCTCGGGAGCGAGCACGTTGTCGGGCCGAGGTGGTTCGGCCGGAGCGCTGGCAGATCAGCTCACCGACCCGGGAGCGTATGCGCCGATGATGGCTGGTCGGGCGGTCCAGGTGGTTGCCGGCGAGCGCGATGACTTGATCACTCCTGAAGCCACGCAACGCTTCTACGATCGGCTATCGGAGCCTCGTGAGCTGGTCTGGCTGCCCTGTGGTCACTGGGACTTCATGCCGCAGGGGATTCAACCCGTCGGACCGTTCCTCGAGCGGACTCTGGGATTTGGCGACGGCTAACTCAGCACGCCCGAGGCGGTGAGTTCGGCCACTTCTTCCTGCGTGTAATCCAACACCTCTGTTGCTACTTCGAAGGTGTGCTCGCCGAACAGGGGGGCGGGCGATGCTAAGTATCCCGGTGTGTTGTGCAGCTTGACGATGGGGCCGTCGTAGAGCGAGATGTCGGTCTCGGGATGGTCGAGGTATTCGTAGAACCCTCGCTCGGCGAGGTGCTCGTCGTGCTCGCACATATCCTCGGCGTCCTGGACCAGTGCTGCGGCTACGCCGACCGACTGCAGGTGGATTGCCAGCGATGCGGCATCGAAGGCGGTCGTCCATTCGGAGATCAGGGCGTTCAGTTCGTCCTCGTGCCGACGCCGGCCGAGCAGGGTTCCGAATCGATCGTCCTGGGCGAATGTTGCGCCCTCGGAGACCGCGCACAGGGATTCCCATTGGGCGTCGTCGCCTACTGCGATGGCGATCCAGCGTTCTCGGCCGGAGGGGTCGTCGGCGCAGCGATAGATGCCGTGCGGACACATCCAGGTGGACTGGTTGCCCTTGCGGTTCTGGTTGATCTGGTTGGCCGTGTAGTCGAGCAGGGCCGGGCCCATCGTCGCTGAGACTGACTCGATCTGGGCCAGTTCGATTCGCTGTCCCTGTCCGGTGCGTCGACGGTGGCGGAGGGCGGCGAGGATGGCGACGACCGTGTGACCGGGGTTGACGACGTAGTCGGGGTAGTTGGTTCCGACGCCGATTGGCTTGCGATCTGGATCGCCGGAGAGGTGTGAGATTCCGGTCGTCGGGGTAAGCACGGCGCCGAAGCCGAGGAAGTCTCGGTGTGGACCGCTGAGTCCCTGCATCGGCTGGTAGGCAGCGATGATGTCCGGTTTGATCTCGCAGAGCTCTTCGTAGGTGAGACCCCAGCGCTCGAAGATTCTTGGGGTGAGGTTTGAGAGGAAGATGTCGGAGCGGTCGATCAGCCGCATGGCGACCTCTCGAGAACCTTCGGCGGACATGTTGAGGAGGAAGGAGCGCTTGTCGGCGTTGAAGTTGTTGAAGTAGGCGCAGACGTTGTAGCCGGTCTTGCCGGGCTTGATTGGCTCTCCGAGGCGGAGGCCGTCGACTCGGGCTTCCGACTCGACGCGGATCACGTCGGCGCCGAAGTCGGCGAGGGTGCGTCCGGCGATTGGTCCGGCGCCGAACCAGGAGAAGTCGGCGACGCGGACGCCTTCGAGCGGGCGGGTGCCGTTGCTGTTGGTCATATCGCGCCCTCTCCGGCGAATGCGATCAGGTCTTCGGCGGGGATGCCGACTTCGTTGACCCAGACCTCCTGGTTATGTTCCCCGATTTGGGGCGCGGGCCGGCGGATGGCCGTTGGCGTTGCCGAGAGTCGGTAGGGCGGACCGGGGAATCTGAGGTTGGCGTCGTCCTGGCCGAGGGTGGTTGGTTGATTGAGCTCGAGCCACCATTCGCGTTCGGCGAGATGCTTGCTGTCGCCGATGTCTGCAGGGGTTGCGACCTGGCCGATCAGCAGCCGACGCCCCTGGCCCTGTTCGTACAGCTCCATCGAGGTCTTGCTGGCGTAGAAGCTTGTCAGGACTTCCTGGGCTCGCGTGAGGACCGGCGCGTGCTTGGCCTGCTCCTCCGGGTCGAGCAGGATTCGCAGGTTGAAGTTGGCGAAGGTCTCGGCGTAGGGCGGCTCGGTGAGGTCTTCGGCCTGGCCGTTTTCGTCCATCCAGTTGATGACTTCGGACCATGGGGCGCCGAAGCCGGGGATGCCGACCATCGAGTAGATGAAGCCGTCGAGCGTCTGATAGGTCCCGATTCCGGGCAGGCGGTAGCTCTCGCCGACGCGCTGACGCGAGGTGCCCTGGAAGTCCCACTGCAGGTGGGCGGTCTCCTGGCAGATTGAGAGTGCCTCCTGGATTGATGTCTCGACGCGTTGGCCGTGTCCCATTGCTTCCGCCTGGAGCAGTGCGAGCAGCGCGCCCTGGGCGGCGGAGATTCCGGCGACGATGTAGGCCTGATTGCCAGCGATCCGCATGGGTGAGCCGTCGGGGTACCCGGCCAGGGTGGCGATGCCGGCGGCTGCCTGTGCGATCAGGTCGGTGACTTGCCAGCCGGCTCTGGGGCCGTCGAGGCCGAAGCCGGTGATTGAGACCCAGGTGAGGGCAGGCTGAGCTTCCATGTAGGTGTCGGGGTCGACTCCTTGCTCGGCGAGTTCTGAGCGCTCGGCGGCGGTCCAGGACTCGACCACGATGTCGGCGGTTTTGACCAGCTCGCCGAGCAGCCAGCGGCCGTCGTACTGGGCGAGATCGAGGGTGACCGAGCGTTTGTTGGCGTTGAAGTACCAGAAGCGCAGGGAGGTCTCGCGGCCGGGGGTTTCGTTCCAGTAGGGCGCTCGGCCTCGGGCGGGGTCTCCGCCGACGGGCTCGACTTTGATCACGTCTGCGCCGAGGTCGGCGAGGAGTTTGCCGCAGTACCAGCCCATCTCGGAGGTGAGATCGAGGATGCGGACGC
This sequence comes from Dehalococcoidia bacterium, assembly GCA_964291525.2. GTDB lineage: Bacteria > Chloroflexota > Dehalococcoidia > Bin125 > Bin125 > Bin125. The sequence continues at coordinate 916,582 of OZ219765.1, forward strand.
CGTCGAGTGCTGCTTGTGTCATGCGACACAGGGTATCTGGCAGATCGGTTTGGCCAAGGTTGGCCGCACTCCGTTTTGGTTGTCGGATTCGGGGGCGAAGTGCTCAGGAAAAAAAAGATGGCCGAAAAAAAGAGACGAGGATTAGAGCGGCTCGTCTTCCTCCTCCCGGTGTTCGTCGTCGTCTGCGGCGTCGGCGATGTCGGTGGTGACGGAGTCGAGGAGGCGGGCGGCGCCTTTGCGGACGTACTCGGGGGCGTCGGCGATGAGGTCCTGGAGTTGGGCGACTATCCAGGCTGGGGTGAACTGGGTTGGTTGTGTGGTTGTGGTCATTTCTTGGGTGTCCTTTGGCTTGTGTGTTCTTGCTTATGGTATCAGAACTTGTGTGCTTTAGAGTGGATTTGGGGGAGACATTGAGCCCACTAGCGATTTGACACGCCACCGTACTGAGTTGCAGGACTCGGACTCCGGTGAGCCCAGTTCTGGTCACGGTGGTGGCGGAGTCGCTCCGGCGGATTGATGCTATGGCCTAGCCGGAAGCTAGTAGTGACCGCAATACTCGATGTTTGGCTGAACGCGTGTCTGGAACATTCTGCTAACCCCTTTGAACGTGGCAGTCAGCGTTCGGTCAAGGAATATGGCCCTGATGACGAGAGTGTCCGCTGATCTCATCTGCTCGGCGAATGCCTCGTCGTCATTGGTGAGGATTCCATCATCGCCGCCTGAGTAGTGACTCCATCGCTCGGTAGAAACCTCGCCGCTGTCAAAACGGTAAGAGACTCTCACCGAGGATTCACGTCTTTGATAGGGCAAGGAGTCCTCCCAAAGAAACACCTGGAACTGACCCGCGTAACAGCTGACCTGAAGTCTGATTGTGTCGTACAAGTCGTCGTCCGTCTTGGCGACCTTGATCACCCATGTGTCGTACGTGTCGTCGAGAGGATCTTGCCTGACTCCGTAGTAGAAGGAGGGCTCGTTGCCGTTGAAGGTCCAGCCGTCAAGGTCTGCACGTTCAAGAATTGCGTCTGCAACGATGGGGACCCCAGCGGGAACGACAACCTCTGGAATCACGATCTCTGTGGAGAGAGCGACCACAGAAGAGTTCAGCCAACGGCCGATATGAGAGGTTCGGTGAGCGACAGAGAGATATCGGCCTGAAGGCAGGATGTTCTCGCCCCAATTCTCCCCGTCGGACTTCTGTTGCAACGCAAACTCTGTGCGGCCGTCGGCGAGCCTTCGTGCTCTAATCCGCGTCTCGACCTCGCCAACCAGAATTGGCGGAACTGAGGAGAGCCAATTGCCAACCGTTGGTTCGTCGGGGAAGTTTCGCCCCCTTGGCAGAATCCTCTCGGCCCAGGTAATCGACGATGAGCTTTGCTCCTCTTCCATCAGATCAGCGGATTCAGCCTCGATCTGAAACGCGAATTCAATCCTCCCGTCATCAGAAGGCCTAGCGCTGATTCGAGCGCGTTTCTCTCCGCTGCTGTCCTGAGCGAGTGCGTCAGCCGCGATTGCTACGAGAGCAAGAATCAGCACGAGTCCAACCAGAGTTCGAATCAGATTCACTGTCTTTTCCTATCTCAATGCATGCAAATGAAGTGCCTTCATGGCGGATCTATTGCACCAAGGAAATCCGATTACTTGATTGCGGTATTCCGTGGGCTTGGCATGGACCGTCATCCGATGCTTGCGGCAGTCTCGGCGCGGAGTGTGGTGAGACTCTTGCTGGGCACATCGAGATACCCGCGGCAAGCGCGGGTATGACGGCATTTGGTAGGTCATGCCCCAACGGCGGCTTTGACGTTAGCGGGGAGTCTTGAGGTGAATACCTCTACTGCTTCTCGGACCATTTCTTCCAGGACTTCGGCGGCGGGTCGGAGCTCGTTTAGGAGGCCGGAGATTTGGCCGGCGGCGTTCATTAGGAGATCTTGTCGTTCCCCCTGCTTGGCGGCTTCGGCGATGTCGGCGATGAGGAGGCCCTGGAGGCCCATGGGGAGGGCCTGGGTTCCGGAGTCTTCCCAGGCTTCGATGAGCTCGTTGGTGATGTTTCGCATGGTCTTGCCGGAGTAGAGGCGGGTGACCCGGGTGTCCTCGTCGTTGGCGGCTAGGATTCGGCGCTTTCGGTACTCGTCGAGGTTGGCTTCCTGGGTGGGGATGAAGACGGTCCCGCACCAGACTCCGACGCAGCCCATGGCGAGGGCGGCGGCGAGGCCTCGGCCGTCGCCGATGCCACCGGCGGCGATGACGGGCCTGGGGGCGACGGCGTCTAGAACCTGGGGGAGCAGTGCCATGGTGCCGATGCGGCCGGTGTGTCCGCCGGCCTCGTGGCCCTGGGCGACGACCAGATCGGCGTTGCCCTCGTTGACTCGTCGGGCGTTCTTGACGTTGCCGACGAGGGAGATGACCTTGCCGCCGGCGGTGTGGACCTGGTCGACGAAGGGGGCTGGATTGCCGAGTCCGGTGGCGAGGACGGGGACCTGCATGCCGGTGATCGTGTCGACCTGATCCTGCGGGGTGAAGCGCGGTGTGCGGACGTCGGCGCGGGAGGCCTGGACGTCGGGGAGTTCGAGGTTGGCTCGGATCTCGCCGATCACTTCTTTTTGCTCTTCGGGCAGGAGGTCGCGGGGATCCTTGGGCCGCTCGCGGCCGCTGGGTCGTCGTGCGATATTGGAGGGCACGAGGATGTCGACTCCGAAGGGTCGGTCGGTGAGGTCCTGGATGCGACGGATCTGGGCTTCGAGGCGGTCGGGCGGGAAGCCGGCTGCGCCGAGCACGCCGAGTCCGCCGGCGTTGGAGATGGCGGCGACGAGCTCGGGTCCGGCGATGCCGGCCTGGCCGCCGCCGGTCGTCGGTCCCATGCCTGCCAGGGCGATCGGGTACTCGATGTCGAGCAGGTCGCACATGTCGGTGTGGAGGATGGGTCGTGTCATGGTTTACTCGCGATTTCCGTCCGTGCATCGTCGCACAGGTGGGGGGTGAAGTGCGTGACAGCCGGGATTGGGCTTCTCTATCCATCCTCCATTGTTCTAGTGCGTAACTACGTGGTCAATCCAGAGAGACACAAAGGCGGGGGTACCATGAGTCCATGTCGAAAGTTATGAGCATCCGAGGTCTGAGCGACACATTGGCGGCCAGTTTGGCCGCTCTGTCGCATCTGGCGGGACGAGCCGGGCGACGCCTGCGCCGGCCGCTGGTGATCGCGATCGGGAGCGTCATTTTGGTGATGCTGTTGATCGTGGTGTTGCAGTCAGGACTGGGTGTCGACAGCGACGAGACGATTACCGACAGTCATCGACCGGAAATCGTGGGCGGCGAGTAGATCGCGGCCGACGAGCGAGGGGAACAACGTCAACCATGCCGAGACCGAGCGAAGCACTGATGAATGAAGCCGGGGAATGGATCGCCGAGCAGCTCTCGGAGGAGGGCTTGATGGTGACCAGCGGCTTCGTCGATCTGGTGCTGGACATGGAGTGGACGGCGATCGAGGAGGGCGTTGGACCGGATAATCGGCCGGCCGTTCTCGATGCGGTGATGCAGAAGATGGCCGAGGAGAATGTGCATGTTGGTCCGCCGCCGGACACGATCTCGACGGACGGGATCGATACGTCGCAGATTCGTCCGGTGCCGAAACAGTTCGTCGAGCAGGTGCTGAGCTGGGAGGACGACTTCCTCGGCTTCGCTGGGATTCGGCGAATGGACCATGCGCCCGGCGGATCGCCCGGCGGGACGGGGTAGTCCGATGTTCGGTCCTCGCCACACCGTCACGATTGAGCCATCGGGGCTGACGGTTGAGGTACCGGACGGAGAGCGGTTGATGCAGGCGGCGCGGGATGCAGGGTTCTGGTGGCCGAACCAATGCAATATGGAGTGCAGGTGCGCGGGGTGCTTCGTCACCGTGGTTACGGGGGATGAGCACCTGTCGGAGATGGGTCGGGCTGAGGAGGAAGCGCTGATCAATCAGCGCGGGCGCAATGCTCTGGAGGATCCGGTTCGTCTGGCATGCCAACTGGGTGTGTACGGCGATGTGACGGTTCGCAAAACCGGTGTCCGCTCCGCGTAGACGGTAGGGGGGTGCAGCATGCAGGGCATTCATGGGATCGATCTGGCGAGATTGGAGGCGTTCGTCGAAGTTGCGGCGGCGCGCTCATTCTCGAGGGCGGCAGAGCGATTGAACCTGACCCAGCCGACTGTTTCGGCTCGGATTGCGCAGATGGAGGCACAGCTCGGGGTTTCATTGTTTGAACGATTGGGGCGTCGGGTGCGTTTGACCGACGCCGGACGTGCGCTGCTGCCACACGCTCAGCGCACCTTGCAGGCGGCTCGGGATGCCGCGGAGGCGGTCCACGCGCTGCGGGCTGGCGGCGGCGGGAGCCTGGTGATCGGCACGGCGCCGACGGTCGGGACTTATGTACTGCCGGGGCTGTTGCAACGCTACGCGGTGGCTCAGCCGAATGTGGAGATTTCGATTCGTACGGGTCGTAGCCAGGAAGTGTCTCAGATGGTGCTGGACGACGAGGTCCAGATCGGCTTTGAGCGAGAGCTGGGACACGCGGAGATTGAGTCGGTGCCGCTGTACGAGGACGACATCGTGCTGTTGGCCAGCCGTAATCATCCGCTGGCGGCGAAGGGTCTGGCGACGCCGTCGGAGATTGCCAATGAGGCGGTGATCTTCTTTGATACGGGCAGCAGCTACCACGCGATTAGTCAGACGGTGTTCCACAACTCCGGGGTGGCGCCGCGGCACTCGATTGACGTCGACAGCCTGGAGATGGCCAAGCGTCTCGTGTTGCGGGGGTTAGGACTGGCGTTCTTGCCCAAGGTTGCGGTCGAGGAAGAACTGCAGCGGGAAGAGCTGGCGCCAATCGTCGTGGAGTCGGCCGTCCCGATTCGACGCAGCATTGCGGTGATTCGTCGCAGGCGGCGATCGATGAGTGATGCGGCGCTGTCGTTCCTGAGCCTGGTCGGGCATGTCTTCGGGGTCGAGGTGATGCCGGACATGCGACCGCCAGGGCGAGGTGTTAGTCGGCGCCTGCCGGCGACTCCCTAGTCGGGAGTGCTGGGGACTTCTGGCAGGTCGGACTCGTCGCGCAGGACCTTGAGCATGTCGACGTCGGCCTTGCCAGGACCGTCGCCCTCGTAGCCGGGAACCTCCAGCAGCCAGGTGGCTTTGCGGAGGACTCGGTTGCGGACCATTCGTCGGAATGCCTTGATGCCAATGCTGCCCTGGCCAATGTTCTCGTGTCGGTCCTTGCCTGAGCCGAGTTCGGTCTTGGAGTCGTTGGCGTGGATGGCTGCGAGCTTGTCGGAGCCAATTTCTTGCTGGAACTCGTCGATGGTTTCTTTGAGGCCGGCGATGGTGGCGAGGTTGTATCCGGCGGCGTGAGCGTGGCAGGTGTCGAGGCAGATGCGGACTCGGGGGTTGTCGACGGCGTTCATGATGGCGGAGAGCTCGGCGAAGGTGGAGCCGACCGAGCGTCCGGCGCCGGCGTTGTTCTCGAGCAGCAGGAGCGCGTCGTCGGGGGTTCGGTCGAGGGCTTCAGTCATCGACGCGGCGATTCTCGGGAGGGCGTGGTCGAAGCCCGAGCCCATGTGTGAGCCGACGTGGAAGATGACTCCGTCGGCGCCGATTCTCGAGGCGAGGTCGAGTTCGGCGGTCAGGGTGTCGGTGGACTTGCGCAGGAGCTCGTCGTCGGGCGAGGCGAGGTTGATCAGGTAGACGGCGTGAATGAAGGAGGCCTTGAGTTTGGCCTGTTTGAACTTTGCGCGGTATGACTCGGTGTCTTCGTCGGGGTGATGCTTGCGACGCCACATCTGCGGGGCAGCGCCGAAGATCTGGAATGACTCTGCTCCGACATCGACGGCTCTCTCCACCGCCTTGTCGATCCGGCCGGCGGAGGAGACGTGGGCTCCGAGGCTTGGAGTTCTGGCCATTCCTAGAGTCCGATTGCCCTGGCGGCGCGCTCGGTCGCGAGTCGTAGCGGCTGAGCGATTGCTGCGTCGAGGACGGCTTGCCGGAGCGCGGCTTCGTCGACTGGGCTGCTGAACTGGACCTCGGCCTGGGCGGTCTCGAGGTCGCAGGAGGCCGACTCAACGCCATCGAGGTTGTTCAGCGAGGTCGAAACGCGACTGGCGCAGATGCCGCAGAAGAGTCCCTGAATCTCGAGCGTGCCGCGATGTTCGTCCAGCTCTGTGACGCGGGAATCGGGGGCTCGCAAGAGTCGGGTTGGCTTGATCCAGGCCATGTCGACAGCTTACTGATTCTGCCAGTCGAGATAGCGGCTGACGGCTCGGGCGCAGGCTTCGATGCTCTGGTAGCAGGCGATGCCGCGATCGTTGAGTCGGTGCTGGAGGTCGAGTCCGCGCTCGAAGCCCTCGTTGGTGCGGGGTTGGCGGATTACGACTGCCAGGGGCTTGCTGAGGTTTGGCGCGACGGCCGCGAGATCGTTGGCCATTTGCTCGGCGAAGTTGTCTCGGCTGGAGCCGGGACCTCCGCCGTCTGCGCCGGTGTGCACCATGAGCCAGTCGATGCTCGGGTCGTCGGCGACGGCGGTCAGGGCGGTTTCCATCTTGTCGCCCTCGAACATGAAACCGGCGTCCAGCGGATTGCGGATCGAGGTCCCTGCGACCGGCGTGAACTCACGGAGGATCTTCTGGGTTTGCTCGCCGAACCAGGGGACGGGGATGTCGTTGCGGTCACAGATGTCGGCGGCCAGCACGGAGACTCCACCACCTCCGCCGAGTACGGCGCATCGGGGTCCGTTGACTTCCGGCATGCGCTCGATTGTGACGGCGAGGTCGAGCAGTTGCTCGACGCTGTTGGCGGGGATGAAGCCTGCCTGCCGCTGGACGGCGTTCCAGATCTGGGCCGAACCGGCCAGAGAGCCGGTGTGGGAAGAGGCAGCGCGCGAGCCGGCCTCAGTGAGTCCGCCCTTGAGGACGACGAGCGGCTTTCGGGCGCGGGACATGTCTCGGGCGACCCGGAGGAAGTCTCGCCCGTTGCGGATGCCCTCGAGATAGGCGAGGACGATGTTCGTGTCGGGGTCGTGGGCGAGGAACTCGAGGAAGTCGGCCTCGTTGAGGTCGGAGGCGTTGCCGAAGGAGGCGATGTTGGAGAAGTCGATGCCGCGTCGGACGCCCTCGCTGACGACTTCGGAGGCGTTCATGCCCGATTGAGAGAGCATGCCCACGTGTCCAGGTGTGGAGGAGCCGTCGTCCATCCAGGAGACGCCTCCGCGGGTCGAGTGCAGTCCCATGCAGTTGGGGCCGATCAGGCGGATGCCGGCCTCGTCGAGCTTACGCAGGACTTCGGCTTCGAGGTCGGCAAGCTCTGAGCTGCCGGTCTCGCCGAAGCCTGCGGTGAACAGGTGCATGACCTTGACGCCCTTGGCGATGGCGTCGTCGACGAGTCCGAGAATCGCCGAGGCGGGGACGGCAGAGATGAGAGATTCGACGGGGCCGGGCACGGCGGCGAGCGACTGATAGAGGGGCGTGCCGTCGGCTAGCTCGCCGCCGCGTGGGTTCAGGCAGTAGACGTTGGGCACGCGGTCGAGGTTGCGGATGCCTTTGAGGAACATCTGTCCGCCGCCCCAGCCGGTGGTGCGCGGCGAGACGCCGGCGATGGCGATTGATTTGGGCGCGAACGCGGTGCGCAGCGCAGTCTGAGCGTCGGCCTGACGGCCGGAATCTGAAGGAACAAAGGTCATATGGGGCCTTCCCAGTGGGCGCTCAAGTAGCGTACCAAGCGTGGTTGAATGGGCGAGGCCAAATGGGCGAGGTAGTGATGTCCGAGATCGCTATTGCTTCGAAGCTTGGCTCGATCGGTGCGATGTGGCATCCGCCACAAGGGGACACGTCGCGCGGGGCCGTGCTGTGTGTCGGTGGGTTTGACGGGGGCTTCGATGGTCCGGCTGAGGGGATCTATGGCGACCTGGGGGAGGCGCTTCCGCAGCAAGGGATTGGTGTGTTGAGGCTTGATTTTCGGGTCAAGACGTCGCCTGGGCCGATCGATGATGGGACGTTTGATGTGTTGGCCGGGATCGATTGGCTGGTTGAGCAAGGGATCGAGCGGGTTGCGCTGATTGGGCATTCCTATGGCGGTGCGATCGTGATTCGGGCGGCGTATCGGTCGGGGAGCGTTGCCGGGACGTGCGCGCTGTCGACGCAAACGATGGGGATTGAGCCGGATGAGGTGCGGCTGCTGGCGCCTCGGCCGCTGCTGCTGATCCATGGTGGGGCTGATTGGCGGTTGCCGCCTCGGTTGTCGGAGTGGGTGTACTCGCTGGCGGGAGAGGGACGGGAGTTGCAGATATTGGATGGGGCGACGCACTCTCTGCGGCAGCGTCGGGATGATCTGTGGGTGCTCTTGTTGGACTGGCTGGATCGGGTGTTGCCGGTGGAGCCGTCTTCCGATTAGGCCCCAGATACGCAATCACGCGCTTTTCGTGGGCATTTGGCTCACTTTGGTGCTCGTCTCGTCAGGGAACGAGATTCCCAGCGAAGCTGGGAATGACGGGAACGGGGTCATGGGTGTGACGACGTGAAGTTGCGATGGGAACCGCGGGGCTTGGGACGCGATTCTCAGATGGGTGGTCGCTGCCAGCCTCCGAGGTCGTTTTCTAAGGCGGCGGCGAGGGCGAGGGTGATGTCTTCTCGCCAGGGGTGGGCGAGGATTTGGACTCCGATTGGGAGGCCGTCGCTTGATTGTCCGCAGCGCAGGGCGGTTCCCGGCCAGCCGGCGATGTTGTAGGGGCCGGTGTAGAACATTGTTCGGAGCTGTTCGGTGTAGGTCCCGCCGTGTTCGGGTGCTGGGCGGGCAGCGACGGGGGCGATGATGGCGTCGTAGGGCTGGATGAACTGCAGCATCTCGCTGCGGAACTGGTCCTGGTACTCGAGCGACTCGGTGTAGACGGCAGTGTCTGTGGGCTCGATTCGGTCGAAGCCTTTCTTGAGGAACTCGGATTCCTCGGTCGTGCCCCATTTGTCGAGCACGCGTTGTACCCAGGCGCGGCCGTCGCCGCCACCGACTCGCGGCCACACGTCGACAAACTTGGCCAGCGCCGGTGGAGTGTCCTGTTGGACCGATGCGACGCGCTCCGCTGCCGCGGTCACCGCGGCGTCGAGCACGGCTCGGGTGTCGTCGTCGGGTTCGAGGTAGCCGTCGACGTCGGCGTACCAGGCGATGTTGAGGCTACTGAGGTCGACGTCGGCTGGATTTCTCAACGTGACGGGATGGATGAACGGGTCGATCCCGTCGGGGCCGGAGATGATCGGCAGGGTGAGGGTCAGGTCGTCGACGTAGCGGCACATGGGGCCGATGGTGGTCCAGGCGTCGAGGGCGCCCATGCCCCAGGGGACGATGTGTCCGGTGCGGGGGACTCGGCCGGCGGTGGGCTTGATTCCGCATAGTCCGCTGAAGTGTGAGGGCAGGCGGATACTGCCTCCGGTGTCGCTGCCCATGTCGAGCGGTGAGCCGCCGGCGGAGACGATGGCGGCGGCTCCGCCGCTGGAGCCACCTGGCGTGCGCTCTGGGTTGAAGGGGTTGCGGGTCTGTCCATAGACGAGGTTGTCGGTCTCGCCGGAGAGCGTGAGCTCGGGCGTGTTGGTCTTGCCCATTAGGATTGCGCCGGCTGCTCGGAGACGAGCGGCGACGGTGGAGTCGGCGTCGGGGACGAAGTCCTTGCGGCCGAGGGTGCCGCCGGTGGTGATGACGCCTTCGGTGTCGTGGGAGTCCTTGAGTGTGATCGGGGCTCCGTGCAGCGGGCCGAGGTCGTCGCCTCGGGCGATGGCGGCGTCGGCTTCGGCGGCTTCCTCGCGTGCTCGGTCGGCGCAGAGTCGGACGACGGCGTTGAGAGTCGGGTTGACCTCGTCGATGCGGGCGAGGTGCGCTTCGAGGACCTCGGAGGCTGAGACCTCGCGCTCGCGAATAGCTCGGGTGATTTCGGTGAGGGAAGAGAAGGTGTCGACCATTGGGTGCCTCCCGGCGATTGCTGCGAGACGCCAGGTTGCGTCAGCGGCCCTTGAATTGGGCAGGACGCTTTTCGGCGAAGGCGGTGGTGCCTTCGTGCGCGTCCTCGGTGACCATGATTTCAGAGTAGAGTTGCGATTCCAACGTCATGCCCTCGGCGAAGCCGGTCTGGAGCAGAACGCCTTCGTAGGCGGCTCGTTTGGAGGCTCGGACGGCGAGCGGCGCGTTGGAGGCGATCTCTTCGGCCCACTCGCGGGCGGTTGGGAGCAGATCGTCGGGGGTGGTGACGGCGTTGGCGAGGCCGATTCGGTGCGCTTCGTTGGCGTCTAAATGGTTCGCTCGGAGGAGCAGTTCGAGTGCTTTGCCGAAGGGGACGTAGCGGGCCAGTCGCTGGACCTGTCCGCCGCCGGGCAGCAGGCCTCGCCTAGGGGCCATGGAGCCGATGCGGGCGGCGTCGCTCATGATTCGTAAGTCGCAGGAGAGCGCGAGGGCAAATCCTCCGGCGAGGCACCAGCCGTTAATGGCGGCGATGACCGGTTTCCAGGTCTTGTCGGGGCCCCAGCTTGAGAGTCCGGCGGCGTTGGAGGGATCGGCCTCTCGGCGGGCGGCAGAACTGGCGGCGCGATTGATCTCGTCGCTGTGCGCGTCTGGCCGGACGAGGTCTCGGCCGGCGCAGAAGGCTCGGCCGGATCCGGTGATGATGGCCACGTGCAGGTTGTCGTCCTGGTCGAACTCGGACCAGAACTCGTCGAGCTGGCGCGACATCTCGGGGTTGATTGCGTTCATTCGCTCGGGTCGGTCGAGCGTGATCGTGGCGATTTTGCCGTCGGTTTCGGTGCGTACGGACATCTGGGGTCATCCGCCGGCGACTGCGGGGACGATGGAGACTTCGTCGCCCTGGCTGAGCGCGGTGTGCAGGCCCTCGAGGAAGCGCACGTCTTCGCCGTTGACGAAGAGGTTGACGAAGCGGCGGATTTCGCCGTCTTCGTCGACGATGCGATCGCCGATGCCGGGAAACTGTCGCTCGAGGTCGAGGACCAGGTGTTGCAGGGTGTCGCCAGCCGCCTCGACGACGTCACGGTCGGAGGTGAGGGAGCGCAGCGGAGTGGGGATGCGCACGGAAACGCTCATCAACGGAGCTCGATTCTTACTGATGCTGTCATGACTGACTAGAGGTTAGCGCGGGACTGGATGATCGTCTGCGCAGGCTGACTCAGTGCGGGAATGGCGATCGACGGAGCGACTACTTCTCCGGCTGATCGGGTTCCCAGAGGATCTGGCAAGAGGTGCAGACGATGGCGGAGATGACTTCGCGGCCGCCGTCGCTTTCCAGTTCGATAGTCTCGTACTCGATGTCGGCCTCGGCTCCGCAATCAGGGCAGAGCGGGCGCAGCACGTAGTCGAAGTCGCCCGAGGTGACCGAGCTGCGGTGGACGAGCGTGTCGATGTCGACCCACTCGTCGAAGGGCACGGACCGGACGGCGAAGCTGGCGAGGTCGGCTGAGAGATCAGCGGACATGCCCGGCTCGGGTGGGTCACCGGGCATTCGTCCGCCGCCGCTGCGTGTACTCATAGGCGCATTGTACGAGTGTGCGGTCGCGGGGCGGTTTAACGGCGGTACATGGAACGGACGGCCGAATCGGCGTCGTCTTCGCTCCATGCCTGCCGGTTGGCGCCCCGACGTCCGGTGAAGATGTCGGAGTTGTTGATCCGCTTGTCTTCAGGAATTGAATTGTAGAACTCACGTCGTGAGTTGCAACGTGGACAGTGTCCAACTGATGATGCGCCGTCGGGCGAATCGATCAACCAGATATGTACACAATCCTGGGAGACAACGGGTCCCCGGGCTACAGCGGTAACCATCTTAAATCTCCGGGGAGATCGGCCCGCCGCCTGGCGTCCTGTTCGCGGATTGTACTTGACGTATTCACCGCAACTGGCATTACGTTCGCGCAGTTGGTTAATTTTGTCAACTCGAGTTAACGTTCGGCGTTATGTCGCCTCACCGTACAGTTGTACTAAATGTGCGTTCTAATGTTGAATTGCTTATGCGATTAACTTGAGTTGCATGTATTCGTAACGCGAAAGAGTGTGTCGCATCGTTGATGTTGGAGAAGATTTGGCCCGTGTCCATGCCAAGGGGAGACCTGGGCATACATCGCTGAGTTGCGCTTGGTGTTTTACTCCCTCTCCCTTTGAGGTAGGTCTGGGGTGAGGGCTCGACGCGGTGTGCCCATCTGGCACAAGGTCCTTTGCTCGAGGGAGCGGGGGTCCTCACCCTAACCCTCTCCCTCGGGGAGAGGGGACCGGACTGGGATCAGGCGCGGCTAACCGAGGGCGGGTTTGCCGGCGGAGCGGAGCGAGATTCCAGGCTAGGCCTGGAATGACGGAAGGCGGCGATTTAGCTTGGGGCGTCCATTGACGTGATGAACTCGAGGGCGCCTTCTGGGTGGGCGTTGAAGTCTCGTGGGGCGTCGATGATGTGTTGGACCACTCCTTCGGGGTCGATGACGTAGGTCATTCTTGCGGTGATGCCGCGTTCCTCGTTGAGGATGCCCCATGCCTTGCCTGTGCGGCCCCAGGGGAAGTCGCCCAGGAGGGGGAACTCGACGCCGAGTTCGATTGCGTAGGCGCCATTGGCGAATGGGGAATCGACGGAGATGCCCAGCACCTGGGCGCCCGCCTCCTGGAACTCGTCATGGAGCTCCTTGAAGCGGCTCAGTTCGTTCGTTCAACCGGCGGTGAAGGCGAGTACGTACCAGGCGACGACGACGGTCTGGCCGCGGTAGTCGGACAGCTTGTGCTCCTTGCGGTCGCCGTCCATCAGGGTGAAGTCGGGCGCGACCTGTCCAATCTCGACTGCCATGGGACGGCTCCTGCCTGTCTGCCGAGTTCTGATGAGCGCGAGCCGGGCTCGCTGTCCATATCCTAGTCGCTGGGTATACTTCGCCCATGGCTAACGGTGCCGAGTACGACCTGGGTGCGGCGGAAGTGTTGGAGGCGGAGGCCATCGGCCTGCCGGGCCAGCGACGCTTCCGGCTGCGTGTGATCGCCGGGGACAAGACGGCTTCGATCTGGTGCGAGAAGACGCAGGTGTCGGCGCTGGCCGAAGCGATCCAGCAGGTGCTGTCGCGTCATCGGCGATCGAGCGAGGGTCGCCGCCCGGCTTCGCGTCCGCTGGAGCCGTTTCCCGATCGTGCCACGCACGATTTTCTGGCTGGCCGGATCGCGCTTGGCTATGACGAGGACGCCGACACGATCACGCTGTTCGCGACCGACGTAGAAGAGAGTGGGGCGAATGCGACGCCCACGCTGCGGGTTGACCTCGATCGGCAGGCGGCGCGCCTGTTCACGGTCCAGGCCGAGGAAACGGTCGCCGGCGGCCGTCCGAACTGCCCACTTTGCAAGCAACCGATAGAGGGATCGGAACACCTCTGCCCGCGCACCAACGGGCATGCGGAAGATGCGCTCGCCGAAATCGGGCCGCCCGAGTTCTAGGCCCGGAGGCGTTCGTTGTCGGTCTATGAGGGTGCGTCGACTCGAGATCGGCTGACCGCGCGCCCGGCGCCGCAGCATTCGATGCTCTTGCGGACGGTCGCGCGGGTTGCATCCGGCATTCCTCCTCGGCGTCCGCCGCTGTGGACCATGCAGTACGCGTTCTCGCTGTTGGGGACTGCGTCGTTCTTCGCTTGCTTCTTCTATCTGACGACGACGCTGCCTCGGGAGATGACCGACCTTGGCTTCAACCTGTTTGAGATTGGACTGGTCGTCGGGGGTTACGCGGCGGTGCCGATCCTGCTGCGTCCATTTGTCGGGCGCTGGAGCGACGGTGGGCACCGCATCTTGCAGATGCGACTCGCGCTGCTGGCATTCATTGGGTCGTTCCTGCTGATGATCTTCACCGACAACCTCTGGGCGCTGTTCGGGTTGCGATGCGTTCAGGGGATCGGCATGGCAGCGTATCCGACCTCGGCCGGTTCACTGGTCGCGGAGATCGTGCCGCCGGTTCGGCGAGGTGAAGGTCTTGGGTTCTTTGGTCTGTCTACGAGCTTCGCGCAGACCGCCTCGCCAGTTGCCGGTGGGGCGATTGCCGCGGTCGGCGGGTTTGAAGGAGTCCTGATCCTCGGCGCCGTGACGGCCGCGGTCTCTCTGCTGGTGACAATCGTCCAGCGAGAACCTCCTGGGCATGACACGCCGCCGCCTCCGGTGTCGATCAAGTCGCTGATCCCGGCTCGGGCGGTGTTTCCGATGATTGTGTTCCTGAGCGTGACGCTGGGGTTCTCGGTGGCGGCTGCGTTTCTTGAACCATTAGCCGATCAACCGCATCGAGATCTTGGCTTCGTCCCGTTGTTCTTCATGTTCTCGGGAGTGGGTGCGATGATGTCGCGCCCGATGGCGGGTCGGATCTCGGACAGGGTGGGCCGCGTGCCGATCATCATCCCTGGCTTGATCGCGACATGCGCGGGCATGGCGTTAGTGGCACAATCGGAGACAGCGATCATGCTCTGGGTCGCCGGGCTATTGACGGGGATCGGCATGGGCGGCGCGCATACCGGATTGTTAGCGCTTGCGGTCGACCGGGTGGCCGCGAATCAGCGTGGTGGTGCGACAGCGACGTTCCAGCTGGCCTGGGATGTGGGTGGGTTCGCTTCGTTCTTGATTGGGATCGTCGGCGCGTTCTTCAGTGTTGAGGCGATCTTCTGGGTGGCGGCCCTGGGGGCTCTCGTCGCGTTGGGCGCTCTGTTACTGGGTCGAGTGATGGGCTGGACGCGAGTCGCGCCACCGACACTGGAGCCTCTGGGCACCGGTGTCGCTGCGGGAGGCGGGTGATGCGGCATGTCGCACTGGTCGGAGCCGTCTGAACAGCTTGAGCTGCGGGAACTAAATCGAGAGGCTGCGCGGGCCGGCACGTTTAGTCGTGGCTGGTACGTGGTGGCGTTTCTGGCGGGTATCGCGCTGGTCTGCTTGCTGGGCTATTCGACCGGCCTGTTTGATTCGGGACCGACCGCATTGGAGGAGAGCGCTGCGTATCGGGCCGGGTTCGACCAGGGGACGGTCGATGCCGAGGCACGTTGGGAAGACGACCTGGTCAAAGCCTGGTGGGATGGATACAAGCGAGGGCAGGCGTCGGACACGAGCATGGCCCCGGTACTGATCGAGGCGATTCGCGACGGATTCAGCTGGGAAAGCGGGTTCGAGGCAGGGCTGAAGTCGTTGGATGTCGACCTGGATGAGCGATTCCGCGACGGCTGGATGTCGGGCTACCGCCAGGCATGGGCGCAGGTCACCGGCGCCTCCGTCCAGGTGCCACCGGTCCCCAGCCCGAGCTTTTCGAGCCTTCTGCAGTTGAATGGGCAAGGAGACGATCCTTGAAGAGCAGATTTGCACTCGCATTGGTCGTGTCTTTCGCCGGGGGCGTATTGCTGACCGCAGGCATCGGCGGGGCACTCGGTGTGTTTGATCGAGGTCCGACCGAGCAGGATGTCAGTGACGCGCGTCAGCGAGGTCGCGAGGAGGCGACGGCGGAAGTCGACGCCAGGAAGATCGGCACGCTGGAAGAGCAGAACGAGACCGGATTTGAGCGCGGGCGAGAAGCTTCGGAATGGCTCTCGTTGGATCGGCTGCCCAATCCGGACGGCTGGTTTGCCGGCGTGATGGCGGGCAGGAAAGAGCTGGAGGAGCTGGCGGCCGAGGCGTTTCTGACGGGCTACGAGATGGGTCAGCGCCAGGGCCGCGATGAGGCGTTGGGCTTCCTGCGGCAGGCGAGCGAGGACGAACCGACCGGCATCGAAGTCGACGGTCCGTCATTGGAGGAGCAGCAGTAGCCTTCGGGCTTGGCCGGGAACCCTAGCCGCCTGGCGTGCGCTGGCCCCATTGATTCCAGTGGATGATTTCGTTGAGGGGGACTCTCGGAGCGGGCTTGAAGGTGTCGCCGGTGAAATATGCCATTGGCAGGAGCACTGCCTGGGTGACGTCTTCGGGGATGCCGAGAAGGTCCTGCGAGAGTGATTCGTCGCGGAGATGCAGTGTGGTCCAGGCCATGCCGATCCCACGGGCGCGGGCGGCCAGCATGAAGGACCAGGCGCCGGGGATGATCGAGCCATAGGTCGCCGCCTGAGCCATGTACCCGGCGTCTTCGACTCGGCCAGTAATGCAGGCGATCAGGAGCGCTGGGCAGCGGTGCATCTCGTTGGCCAGGTAGGTGGCGGATTTGGTCACGGCGTCGTTTGCGTCGGCGCGAGAGTCGCCCTCGGGCCAACGCGGGCCGTCGTCGGCTCGAGCGCTGATCAGGTCTTCGAAGCTGTCCTTGTAGATCTTGGCAATGCCTGCGATCTTCTCGGGGTCAGTGACGACCATCCATTGCCATTGCTGTGAGTTGGAGGCGGTTGGCGCCTGGAGGGCGATCTCCAGGCACTCGGTGATCACCTCGGGCTCGATTGGGCGGTCGAAGTCGAGCCGTAGCCTGACCGAGCGCGTTGTGGTGAGGATGTAGTCGGATTCGTAGCGGCTCATTTGGTGGATCCTTTCTGGAGGTCCGAGCCCGATTCAGGGCTTGATCTGGCTCGTTCGTTGGATCTGGATTCGCTCCGGCTGCGTCTTGCCGTATCGGCGGACGAGGCCGGCCATGACGTTGCCAGGGCCCAGTGTCAGGTATCGTCGCACGCCGCTGCCGTACAGGGTTTTCAGTGCGGCCTGCCATTCCACTGGTCGGACGTACTGGGCGCGTAGCTCGTCGCGGAGCTGCTCGCCAGTTTCGATGATCTGGCCGGTGTGATTGCCGACGATCGGCGTGAAGGTGTCGCTAATCGGCAGCGCATCGATGAGTTGTCGGTTCAGCGCGTCGGAGCGCTTGAATGAGGGAGTGTGGAATGCTCCGGCGACGCGCAGTTCGACCGCCTGGCTGCCGAACCGGGGGGCGATGTCGCTGGCGAGCTTGAGCGATTCCTGGGTTCCTCCGAGGACTGTCTGGTCAGGGGCGTTGTGATTCGCCAGGGATGCGCCCGACTCTGCTGCGATCGCTTCAGCGGCCTCGCGTCCTGCGCCGACCATGGCCAGTAGGCCGCCGGGTCGCTCGATGCAGTCGCGATCCATGTTGAGGCCGCACTGCCAGGCAAAGTTGAGGGCCGACTCGAGGTCGAGCGCGCCGGCGAGCGCCATGGCGGAGTTCATTCCGCTTGAATGGCCGGTAACGAAGCTCAGCGAGCCGATCTGCTTCGCCACCATGGCGTGCTCGGCGATCGCCCAGGCGATCAGGTAGGGCTGCAACAGGGATGGCAGTCGGAGGGAGAGCTCGTCGGCCGGATCGGCGCTCAGACCCAGCTGCCATAGATTGCAGTTCGCGATCTGGGATGCCAGCTCAAACGCGTGTCGTCCTTGGGTCGGGAGATCGGTGAGGGTATCGGCAAGGTCGGTGACGCCGCCCGCGCGTTGCGCGCCCTGTCCCGGACAGATCAGGACGGTGGACGGCTGTTGATTCACTGATTCAGGGTACGAGCGACCGGCAACTGGCGCAGTGCCACAGTTGCTTGCTCGGTCGCGCGATGACCTGGAGGTCAGTGCGGTTACTTATGGTGGTCCGGACCCATGTCCGTGAGCTCGATAATGTTGCCGTCCGGGTCCTTGCAGAAAGCGGCCCAGATGCCATCGTTGTCGCGCTGGTTCGGCTCGACCATGACGCTGACGCCGTCCGAGCGCAGCCGCTCGACCTCGGAGTGGAAGTCATCGGTTGGGATGTAGAGCGCGAAGTGGGGACCGATGCCCTCGACGCTCTGGTCCATCTCGCGCTCCATCAGATGCAACTGGAGCGAGCCGACCTCGTACCAGGCGCCGGGAAAGCCGAAGTCTGGTCGGTCGATTTCTCCGAGTCCCAACTGCTTCCCGTAGAAGTTCTTCGATGCCTCGACATCGGAGACGCAGATCGCAACGTGGCTGTATCCGGCAACGGCTGGCATGACGGCCTCCCTTGAATGTGCTGATACTCCTCGTACCAGGCTGATCACTGTAATTTGAGTGCGATGATACAGATCATGGGCGACACTGGCAGGGCGCGGTGACGTCGACGCGGAGAGGCTGTGGCTGATGTCGGAACTTCGATGGGAGCCCCCACCCGGCGGTTCGGATGATGATCGCGGCCAGCGGGCGGTGGTGCCTGAGCGATCAGGTGGCCCTAGCGGACCCAGTCGATGGTCGATTGGCCTACTTGTCTTCGTGATGATCGGCGCTGCCTTCGCGCTTGGTATCGGCGTGATGCGTGTGATCGACGCGAGCGACGATTACGGTCGCGTCTTGCGCAGTTCGCGCGACGGCGGCTCGCCGGCTGCGATCCCGGCCGCCGTCGCGCCTTCGGATGACGATGAGGATGTTCCGGTAGAGGCGGCGGATGTCAGCGGACGCGCTTCACGGTTTGCGATCCTAGACGAGATCATCGAAGTACTGGACAAGGACTTCGTCGATCCTGCCAAGTTTGAGTCGCTGGACGCTCGGGAAGCGGCGATCAACGGGATCATCGACGCGCTCGAGGATGAGCACACGGTGTTCATTGACGCTGAGCGCTACCGACTGGCGAGCGAGGACATCGGCGGTTCGTTCGAGGGCATTGGCGCGACAGTCAACCAGGTCGACGGCGCGATTATCATCGTGCGGCCATTCCGCAACTCGCCAGCGATGCAATCCGGGATCCTTCCTGGGGATGTGATCCTGGAGGTCGACGGTGAATCGACCGAAGGCTGGAGCCTGGAGCAAGCAGTGGCCGTGATTCGAGGGCCGAAGGGTACTGACGTCGAGCTGCTGGTCCGGCACCCAGATGGCGAGGAAGAGCTTATCGTGGTGACTCGCGATCGGATTGTCGTGCCCAGCGTCGAGTCGCTGCCAATCACCGATCGGTCGGGCAACCCGGTTGCCGATGTTGGATACATCCTGATTACGCAGTTCACCGAGGACACTCGTGGTGAGCTGTTGGAGCTGCTCGATGGTGCTCGCAACGCGGGATTGACGCAGCTGATCATCGACCTGCGGGGTAACCCGGGTGGGTTGCTCAATGCGACGGTTGAGACGACGGGCGAGTTCATCGACGAGGGCGTCATCCTTCGCCAGATCGATCGGAACGGTGAGGAAGAGATCTTCCGCGACCGGTCGGGCGGCGCCGGCGTCGACCTGGAACTGGTCGTGCTGATCAACGAGCACAGCGCATCCGGATCCGAGGTGATGGCAGCTGCGCTGCGCGACCATGGCCGGGCTGTGCTGGTTGGTACGACAACGACCGGCAAGGGGACGGTCAATGTCCCGCGGCGTCTGTCGGACGGCAGCGTGCTGTACGTGAGCATTGCGCGATATTTGACCCCGGACAGTGCGCCGGTCGAGGGTGTTGGCGTGGTGCCCGACATCGAGATCGCGATTCCCGACACCGGGTTCGAGGCCGGTCAGGACATCCAGCTCTACGTGGCGATTGAGTACCTGCGCGGTGAGTACAACCCCGGCGCCTCGAGCGATTCGACGGAGACCGAACCGGAAATCGTTGAGGAAGACGAGGACGTCGAGCAGGAGGAATCGGAACCTGACGGCCAATCGCAGTCGGATTCTGCGGAGTAACCTACGCGCCGTAAGGGCCGACGATGCTGGCTCCCGCAGTGGAAAGAGATGTGTGATGACCTCGAATGCCAACGAGTGGGCTCGGCCGGAACTGATCTGTGAGACGGATTGGCTGGCTGAGCACATCGATGATGACGATGTCGTCGTGCTCGATTGCGATTTGCTCGACGCGTACCTGCGACTGCATATTCCGGGCGCGGTCTGGTCGCTGTCGCGGTACTGGAAGACCGATCCGCGCAATGACTCGGAGATCTACGGGATGACCGATCCCGAGATGTGGGCCGGCCTCGTGGGTCGATTGGGGATCACGCCGGACACGACGGTGGTCGGTTATGACGGCTCGGGATCGCTCTACGCAGCGCGAACCTGGTGGACTTTTGACCGTTTCGGGCACAAGAACTTCAAGATCCTGCACGGCGGACTGGACAAGTGGTACGCCGAGGGTCGGCCGCTCTCGCGCGAGAATCTGCGCGCGCAGCGGGTCGAGTATCCGACGCCAGCGGCTCCGCATGATGACTCGATCTGCCGGCTCGATGACATTCCCGGCGCGCTTGAGGATGACAACCATGTCTTCTGGGATGTGCGCTCACGCGGCGAGTGGACCGGAGCGAACAAGCGCGGGACTCAGCGGGGTGGACGGATTCCGGGCGCGGTGTACATGGAGTGGATGGACACGCTGGAGAATCCGGTGCGCACACTCAAGCCGCCGGCTGAGCTTCGTCAGATGCTGACCGATCTCGGGATCACGCCCGAGAAGACGGTGACCACGTATTGACAGGGAGGCATCCGTGCGGCGCACGGATACTGGCTCCTGCAACTGCTCGGCTACAACAAGAGCCGAAACTACGACGCGTCCTGGCACGAGTATGGGAATGCGCTAGAGCATCCGATCGAGACGCCTGACGACTAACTGGATCCCGTGGAACCGGACATCGGACGTCCCGGAACGGTCGGAGGTGAGGGCGACTGTGTAGCTTCGCTCCGCCGTTGAGGTCTGGGCCCCGTGTCAAGCACGGGGCAACGGGCTGGTGGCGAGCGTCGACCGAGCTTGTTCTAGCCCTCGAGGATGGCGGCGAGGGCTGCCTCGACTTCGGCCAGGGGTGCGAAGGCCTCGAAGCGGGCGACGACGACTCCGTCGGCGTTGACGATGAACGTCCACTCGTCGGTGTGCAGTCCCCACTCTTCGAGGATTGGGGTCTCGATCGGTTCCTCGCCCAGGCGGACTTGCTCGGGGTTTTCGAACAAGTCGACGTGGATGTAGTTGGCTTCGTCGCCGAAGAGTGCTCGAACCTCGGAGAGCACCTCGGCCTGGGGACCGCAGAAGGCGTTGGTGCAGAAGCCCGGCGAGGCGAAGACCACGACGAAGGGCTTGCCTGCCTCAAGGGCGTCGGCGAGTGAGACCAGGTAGAGGCCGGGATCGGGTGTCTCGCCGGTGGAGAGGTCTGCGATGTTGGCGACATCCGTCAGCGTGCGGCTGGCGGAGGCGGGGGCTGCGTCGCCAACAGAGGGGGCGGAGGTGTCGACTGGGACGTCGATGGCAATGCCAACGTCATCGAAGCCGCCTTCTGCGGGGATGTGCAGGATCAGGTTCCAGCGACCGACCGTGGTGAAATCGACAGCGGTGACGTGGAAGCCTCGGACGCCGTCGGGGAAACGGGCGAAGCGGGCAACGACTTCCTGGACCTCACCCGGTGCGTCATTGCGTAGCACCGTGACGCCGAGTGCGGGGAACTCGACCAGGCCCAGGGGGCCTTCGATCACTACCGAGATGCGATGGACTCCCGGAGAGAGGTCGGGCGTGCCGAGGGCGATCGTGTAGCCGTCCTCGGAAACGTAGACCGGATAACCGGAGTCACGCAGGAGTTGCAATCTTGGGCTGAGATCGTCGTAGGCAGCTTCCTCGATGATGGCGACCGTCGTGCCGGCCTCCATGCCACCCATGCCGTCATCGTCCTGCTGCTGCATCGGCTGCTCGTCGGACTGCATTTCTTCCTGCGCGTCCGCGACTGCCTGCTGTTGTTCTTGCTGCTCGGCCTGCTGGGCGCGTGAAGTGGTCCGTTGTGTACTCGTCGAGGTGCCGGAGCTGGAACTGGTGGACGTTGCCGTGCCGCTGCCGGATGTAGCTTCAGCCGTGGTCTCGGCCTGTTGCTGTTGTTCCACCTGGTCTTGCTGTTGCTGATCGTCTGAGCTCGTCGAGCAGGCGGACAAGGCCAGCGCCGCTGCGGCCACGGCGGCGAACAGGATCGGCAGTCGCCATCGGCCATTCAGCGCTGGCGATTTCTTTAGCAATGCGTACATGGGATCCCTCGCTCGGTCGGTTGGGCGCTTGTCCCTGTTGGTCCCCTGGTCAACGCTACTCGCCGCCGACGTAGGAACCGAATGTGAATGCAAAGATGCGGAACTGGTCAGAGTCCGAGCTGATCTTCAGCTCGTGCTCTGAAAACTCGGGCAGGAAGAGCAGGCGATAGAGGTCGTTCTCGGTCACTCGGATGTAGGAGCGACCCTCGTCGTCCCACTGGATGTGGCTGCCTGCCTCGTTGGGGAACAGCCAGCGGCCGTCGAGCTCGACGTAGACATTGAAGGGTTGGCCGTCTTCGGCGACGGTCAGGACCACGTTGGCGGTACGTCCGCGGACCAGCATGGCCATGTAGTCCTCGAGCTCGGTCGTCTGACGCGCATGGACGATCGATTCATCCTCGGTGCGCCAGAGTCCCTGCAAGTACCAGAAGTTGTGCTGTCGCTGGGCGGTGGGAATGTCGCTGTAGAAGGTGTCGATCCCGGTACCGGCGAGGAAGTAGGCATCCTGGCCGGCGTATGGTCCTCCACTGCCGACGTTGCGGCTCCAGCCGGCGTAGAGCTCGCGAGTCTGCCGCGGCGTGCCGCCCTCACGCGTGGGAACGGCGACATCGACACCGAAGGGGACTCCGGAAATGTCACTGCCGACGGCAGTCAGTGCCTCACGGATCGCTAGTTCTGTTTCCTCGTAGTGACCCTCGCCAATGTGGTCGTAGCGGACACCCATCGGCGATCCGTCGTCTGTCGGGCCGATCAGGAACTTGCGCGGCCACCAGCGGTTCTGGAAGGCTCGCCAGGTGCGGTAGTCGTTGTCGATCGCGACGAGATACTCAATCCCGTGCTCGTCGATCGCCGCCTGGACGTTGTGGAGCCGCTCTTCAAACGCAAACTCGGGAGTATGCACACCGATGATCACCAGGCCGTGATCGCGGTACTTGCTGTCCCACGCGGTGAGGAATGGCAGCGTGCGGACGCAGTTGATGCAGGTGTAGGTCCAGAAGTCGATCAGGACGATGTTGCCCTTGGCCAGCTCCAGCGCAATCGTCGTCTCGGCGCCGTTGAGCCAGGCGTTGAGTCCGACGACGTCCACGACGGTGGCGTTGGCGCTGATTTCCTCGGCGCGCAGTCGCAGACGTTCGGCTTCGGCGGGATCGACTGACTGCTGCTCTTCCTCTTGCTCGACCTGGGCCGGCTCCTCCTCTTGCTCCTGCATCACTTCTTCTTCTTGGGACTCGGTCGGCTGGGATTGCTCCTGCTGAGTCTGCTCCGCTTGCTGTTCGTCGGACTGCTCGGGCTGCGAGTCTTGAGCTTGCGCCTGCGCTTGCTGCTGGGGCTCGGCCGATTGCCGCGTGGGTTGCTGCGACTGATCGTCCTCTTGCTGCTGGTTGGTCACGCTGACCGTCACCTGCTGCTGGGCGTCGTCGGCATCTGTGGCCGGCTCGTCCGCCTGTTCCTGAGTCTCGGTTGACGTCGTCGCCGTGCTCTCCCGCTGGTCTTCCTCGGCGCTGGTTGAGGTCGCTGATTCCGTCTGGCCAGCAGCCTGAGATTGCTGTTGTTGGGCGGTGGCCGATTGCTGCTGTTGCGCCTGATCGTCTGAGGAGCAGGCGACGATGATTGCAATGATCGAGGCAAGAGCGAGGATGCCCAATGGGGCGAGACGTAGTTGTTTCATATGGTCGAGCGTACAACGCAGACAGGGCCAGAGATCAGGCGTGGCCGTCGGCCCAGGCCGTGATCAATGTGTGCGCAATTGCCATCGGACCAGGGAGCGAGAGCGCCCCATCTGGCAGCCCGGGCTGTCCCAACTGGGCGGCGGGCTGCTCCAGTGAGCTACGAATCTCCTCGCGGGTAAACCAGCGCACATCGTCCATTTCCCAGTCGTCGTAGTTGATGTCTGAAGTGCCGGCGTCGGCGTGACAACCAATCATCAGAGACGAAGGGAAGGGCCACGGCTGAGAAGAGTGGTATCGCACGTTGACTGCGTCGATTCCCGACTCTTCAGCCACCTCGCGGCGGACCGCGTCCTCTATCGACTCGCCGTGATCGATGAAACCTGCCAATGCCGAGAACATGCCGGGCGGCCAAGACGATTGCCGGCCGAGGAGGCAGCGATCTCGGTCGGTGTCGATGACGACCGTGATGACGACAGGATCGGTGCGCGGGAAGTGCTCGGCGGGACAGGTCGTGCACTTACGGGAGATTCCGCCCTGGACTGCCTCAGTGGGCTCGCCGCAGACGGCGCAGAATCGGTGGCGCTCGTGCCAGTCGAGGAAGGCCCTGGCCTGGGCAGCGATACCTGCATCATCGGCGTCGAGTACCGGTGCGGCCGCACGTAGATCCATGAAGGTCGCGTCGCCAGGAAGCTGGAATTCGTTCGGGGCAGCGGCCTCGTTGATCGCGAACCGCGCCGCCTGGTCGTTGGTGCCGAGCAGCAGCGGTGGATGGCGATCAGTGTCGGCGGCGATTGGTAACTCTGACCAGGCCAGACGCATCGCGCCGTTATGCTGGCGCATCGGGAAAGTCAGATCGCGCAGGGGCAGGAACTGGGTGCCGGACTCGCGAATCTGTGAAGAGACCCAGTTTTCGTCGCGTCGGCGCGCGGCTTCGCGATCGAGTGGGTTGCCGGAAAAGATGTTGCGAAACTCTGGCATGTCTCTGTGCTCAGACCGTGTGTGTCATGTGGTGTGAGATGCGGCGGTGTGATCGAAGTGGACGGCTGCGGGCGAGCGAGGCAAACCGGGCATCGTCATGATCTCGCCGGAGATGATGACTACGAATCCGGCGCCGGCGGAGGGCCGGACGTCGCGGACGGTGAATTCGTGCTCCTCGGGTCGACCGAGCAGGCTGGGGTCGTCGGAGAGTGAGTACTGGGTCTTGGCGATGCAGACCGGCCAGTCCTCCTGACCCAGACGTCGGGCGCGACGCAGGGTGAGTTCGGCTCGACGCAGGTAAGTGACCGAGCCGGCGCCGTAGACCTCGCGGGCGACCGTAGCGATCTTGTCCTTGAGTGATTGCTCCGGGTCATAGAGCCGCTGGAAGGATGGGCGCTCTCCGGCGAGGGCTTCTCGTACTTCTGCGGCGAGATCGAGGCATGCCTCTCCGCCACCCCCGTACGGGTTGGCCACGGCCGCTCGGACGCCGCGAGCGCGGCAGTGGGCGAGGACGGCGTCGAGTTCGTCCTGGGTGTCGGAAGGGAACTGGTTGACGGCGACGACCGGGATCACGCCGTGCTTCTGGACATTGTCGATGTGCGCGTCGAGGTTGGGCAGGCCGGCTTCGAGGGCGGCAAGATCTACCACTTCGAGCTCGCGCGCGGGACGTCCGCCGTGACGTTTGATAGCTCTGGCGGTCGCGACGATCACTGCGGCCTGGGGCTCGAACTCGCCGATCCTGGAGACGACGTTGAAGAACTTCTCGGCACCCAGGTCGGAACCGAAGCCGGCCTCGGTCACGGTGATGTCGGCGCTGGCCAGGGCGGCTCGGGTGGCGGCGATCGAGTTGCAGCCGAGGGCAATGTTGGCGAACGGTCCACCGTGGACGAATGCCGGGCCGCCCTCGCCGGTCTGGACGAGATTGGGCCGGATCGCATCCTTGAGCAGCACGGTCATGGCGCCTTCGACCTGGAGGTCTCGGCAGGTGATCGGCTGGATCGGTGTCGATGATGTGTAGCCGACGATCACATCGCCGAGCCGGCGGTGGAGATCGTCGAGGTCACTGGCGACCGAGAGGATAGCCATCACCTCCGAGGCGGGCGTGATGTCGAACGCTTCCTCGCGTGGGATGCCGTCGGTTGTGCCGCCCATGCCGATGACGGCGCCGCGAAGGGCGCGGTCGTTCATGTCAAGGCAGCGTCGCCAGGTGATCCGGCGGGCGTCGAGTCCGAGCGCGTTGCCGTGGAAGAGCGAGTTGTCGATCGCCGCGGCCAATAGGTTGTTAGCCGCGGTCACGGCGTGCAGGTCGCCGGTGAAGTGCAGGTTGATGTCGTCGGCCGGCAGCACCTGCGATCCACCGCCGCCGGTACCGCCGCCCTTGATCCCGAAGACCGGTCCCATTGATGGCTCGCGCAGCGCGACCACCGCGTTGGCGCCTGATTGTCGCAGCGCCTGGGTCAGTCCGAGCGCGGTCGTCGTCTTGCCTTCGCCTGCGGTCGTCGGGGTCATGCCGGTGACCAGGACGAGGTCGCCCTGTGGCCGCGTGGCCAGTCGCTCTAGCGCTTCTGACGTCAGTTTCGCCTTGTAGCGTCCATAGAGATCGAGATCGTCTTCAGCCAGACCCAGATCGGCTGCTACCTCGACGATTGGTCGCATTGCTCAGCCCCTCAGCTCACTCCGAAGGGCAGAGTAGCGCAGCCCGGATTCCTTGCTGGTCCACGGTTTGGTCAGTTTTCGACGGTCACCTTGACGTCGGTCACTTTGCGCGAGTTGACGATCAACGCAATGTTGAAGTCGCCGTCGTCAGTGAGCGCTAAAGGAATAGCGGCGACCTTCCAGGGCGGTTCGACGTCTTCGAAGCGGAAGTCCCGAAGCTCGAAATACTCGCGGGCGCCGGCGTCGTACTCGACGCGGATCACGATGTGGTCGGCATCGACCGGCTCGTTCATCTCCAGGCGCAGCCAGAAGCGTTCTTCCAGCTTCAGTGCTCGATTGAGCGGAGTCAGGACCGCTTTGTCGTCGGCCTGTTCGTCGATGTGCAGGGCCGCTTCGGCGGAGCCGCCGACTCCGGAGAAAATGCCGCCTCCAGAGGTATTGCAGCCGACGCCGATGGTCAGCAGCAACCCGATGGCGACAATCCCGGAGAGCCAATGAACACGCATTGTGTCACAGAGTAATCTGCGAAGGAGACCTGGAACCTCTCCTGTTGGGATGACGGAGGCAGTGCTGTGTCAATGGAAACCGAGGCAGCGCTATCGATTTCTGGTCTGTACAAGGTCTTCGCCGATGAAGACGGCGAGGGACTGGAACTGGCCCGCAGCGGCCAGGCCAAGGACGAAATCCAGGAAGAGACTGGTGCGGTTGTCGGCTTGCGCGACATCAACATCGAGATCGCGCGCGGCGAACTGTTCGTGGTCATGGGACTGTCGGGCTGCGGGAAATCGACCTTGGTGCGCTGTATCAATCGGCTGATCGAGCCTTCCGCTGGCCAAGTCTGGCTGGAAGGTCGCGAGATCACGGCGATGGAACCTGAGGAACTGCGCGAAGTCCGGCGCAATGACCTGGCGATGGTGTTCCAACACTTTGGCCTGATGCCGCATCGCAATGTGCTAGACAACGTGGCGCTCCCGCTCGAGGTCGGCGGCGTGTCCAAGCCGGAACGACGTGAACGCGCCGCCGCGTCGCTTGAGCTCGTTGGTCTCGGTGACTGGACCAGTTCGATGCCGAGCCAACTCTCGGGCGGGATGAAGCAGCGTGTCGGCCTGGCTCGGGGACTGGCGATGAATACGCCGGTGCTGCTCATGGATGAGCCGTTTTCAGCGCTTGATCCAGTGATCCGCCGCGATCTTCAGGATGAGCTGCTGGCGCTGCAGGAATCGGTGCAGAAGACGATCGTGTTCATCACGCATGACCTGAACGAGGCCGTACGCGTTGGCGATCGGATTGCGATCATGCGAGACGGCGAGGTGGTCCAACTTGGCGCGCCTAACGACGTGGTGCTTAATCCGGCCGACAGCTTCGTGCGCGAGTTCACCCAGGACGTGCGCCTGCACGGCATGGTCACGGCTGCATCGATCATGGACACCAACTTTGTCTCGGCTCGCGGATCGACATCGGTGGCCGAGTTGATCGAGATGATCGAGGAGCAGCACTTGTCGGCGATCTGCTGCGTGGACGATGAGGGCAAGTATCTGGGCACCGCCGATCCGGCCAGCGCGCTCCGTGCCACGCGCAGCGGCGCGAAGCGGATCGAGGACGCTCCGCTCTACCTCGCCGATGCGGTCTGGGAGGAAACGGTGCTGGACGACCTGGTTCCGGCCGGGCTACGTGCGAACCATCCGCTGCCTGTCCTGGACAACGACGGGGTGCTGATTGGTGTGATCCCACTGGAGCGGTTGGCCCGGGCCATGGTCTCCGATGAAGCGGCCGTTGCGGCAACCGCCGAGAGCGAGGAGACAGGGTGAGCGATCAACCTGCCGGACTACAGGTGCCACCACGGCAAAGTCTGGCATCGATCCTTTCGGGCCGATTCGCTCTGGAGCAGGGCGCCTGGTGGATGGCTCCGCTAGCGATCGTGGCGATCGGCCTGCTCTTCGTGATCTCATATTTTCTGATCGCCGATGAGTTTCCGTTCGACGTGGGGCGCGATGTCGGTCACCGCATTGACGTCTGGTTGGACTGGCTCAAGGACAACTTCTCTCCGGTCTTTCAGGCGATCAAGAACGTCATCGTCTGGTTCCTGATCTCGCTAGAGGACATGATGCTCTGGCTGAGCTGGCCTGCCTTTATCGGCGCGATCGCGCTGACCTCGTGGCTGCTGGTCTCGTTCCGCATGGGGCTGTTCTCCGCCTCATCGCTTCTGCTGCTGGCGACCCTTGGCCTCTGGGAATCGACCGTTGAGACGATGGCCCTGATCATCGTCACGGTCACGCTCTCGATTTTGATCGCAGTCCCGCTCGGCGTCTGGGCCTCGCAGAGCGACCGCCTGGACGCCATTCTGCGTCCAGTTCTCGATGCGATGCAGACGATGCCCTCGTTCGTCTATCTCGTACCTGCAATCGCGTTCTTCTCGCTGGGCGACACGCCGGCCGTCTTCGCCACTTTGATCTATGCCGTGCCGCCGGCGGTGCGTTTGACGAACCTCGGTATCCGTCAGCTTCCCGAAGAGACCCTCGAGGCAGCCGATTCCTTCGGCATGACGCGACCGCAGATGTTGATCAAAGTCAAGATTCCGCTGGCCATCCCTACGATCATGGCTGGCGTCAACCAAACCACTCTGATGGCGCTCTCGATGGTGGTGATTGCTTCACTCGTCGGCGCCGGCGGTCTCGGTCTCGATGTCAACCGCGCACTGGGGCGCATCGAGCCCGGCAATGCCTTCCTCGCCGGTTTGGGCATCGTCTTTGTCGCCATCATCATCGACCGCATCACCCAGGCACTGACGAGTCGGCAACAGGCCGCCCTGGGCTCGGATTAGCTGTGAGACGCACCGACATTCTGAGAG
The DNA here is from genome assembly GCA_964291525.2 of Dehalococcoidia bacterium. Taxonomy (GTDB): domain Bacteria; phylum Chloroflexota; class Dehalococcoidia; order Bin125; family Bin125; genus Bin125. The sequence continues at coordinate 945,581 of OZ219765.1, forward strand.
CTGGCCGGAGAACGGAGCGCCTTCACTAATGACCGATCTGTTTCGTCGAATCTCGCGTTTGCCCGGCCTGACGATCGGGAGTCTCACGATCTTCGTCTGGATTTTGGTTGGCTTTGCGCTGGCCGATCCAGACCTCTCGCCCAGGGCCACGCTGGGCGGGGCGAAAGCGCTGTTTGTGGTCATCGGCATCGTGATGACCCTGTTGACGTTGTACCGCGTGAACGCGTTCCGCAACCGGGATTAGCAGGTACCTAGCTCTGTTACGCTGCCCAAGACTGAGGAACCCCAACATTCTGTATTGGAGCCAGGTATCCGACATTTCATTTCACGTTTCGCCACGCGGCGCCTTCGGTTGGCGCTCTCTGGATTGATCGCGGTCGCACTGCTCGGCGCGGTCGCCTGCTCGGACGACGATTCGCAACAAGAGCAGCAAGCGCAACAGGCCGCCGCTCAGGTTGAGCAACAGGATGAGCAGCAAGCAGCTCCGGCCCAGCAGGAACAGCAGCAGGAGCAGATGGAGCAGCAGGCCGCGCAGCCTCAGGAGCAGCAGCAAGAGGCTCAGCCGGCCGAGCAGCAGCAAGAAGAGCAAGCAGTCGCCCAGGCTGAGCAGCAGCAACAGCAGCAGGCCCAGCCAGCGCAACAGCAACAGGCGCAAGCGGCCGAGGATGTCGAGAAGACCACCGTCGTCTTCTCCGACCTCAACTGGACCTCGTCAGAGATTCAGGTCAGGGCGGCGGCATTCATCGTCGAGCATGGCTACGGTTACCCCACTGAACTCGTTGCTGGCGACACGGTCTCGCTGTGGCAGGGTCTGATCAACGGCGACACCCAGGTCACGATGGAGATCTGGCCAGCCCAGCAGCCCTGGATCGATGAACTCGACGAGGGTGTGATTGAACTGCTCGGCAATTCGCTGGACGAAAACTGGGAAGGCTGGGTCATTCCCCAGTACGTCAAGGACGCCAACCCCGGCCTTGTCTCTGTCAGCGACCTGCCCGACTACATGGAACTCTTTGTGACCGCTGACTCCCGCGGCAAGGCACGCTTCATCGATTGTGTGCCTGGTTGGGCCTGCGAGCAGGTGAACGGCAACAAGGTCGTGGCCTACGGCCTCGAAGACGTGCTCGAGCTGGTCAAGCCCGGTTCTGGCGCGGCTCTGTTCGAAGACCTCGAATCGACCTACGACCGCGGCGAAGCATGGCTGGGCTACATGTGGGGTCCGACCAAGCCGACCGCCACCCTCGACCTCTACCGGCTGGAAGAGCCGGAGTGGAGCGAGGAATGTTGGAACAGCGACCAGGGCTGCGCCTACCCCGCCTCTGAGGTCCGCATCGCCGTCAACTCGACGCTGCTGACCGACGCCCCCGATGTCGTGGATTTCCTGCTCGCCTGGGACTTCGCGGCTGACGTGCAAGTCCTCTCAGAAATCTGGATGTCGGACAACAACGCCTCACCTGATGAAGCGGCGATCTGGTACCTGAAGTCGTATGCAGAGGTCTGGTCGGCATACGTGCCCGCCGACGTCGCGGCTGCGGTCGAGGACGCGCTGGCCGACGAGAGCTAGCCTCGGCGGCCCCACAGGAGCCAATAGCCGGTCACGATCGAAACGAGGCCTATGGCCGCTAACGGAGGCCACCACGGCCGCAATGTTCCGATCAGCGGTGGGTGCACCATTACGGCGGCACCCACCGCCAGGGCCGCGAGCAGTCCGATCAAGGCCAGCAGGCCGATTGCCCACAACCACCATGCGGTCCAGTCTGCGCGTTGGCCGGGAAGTGTCATGACTGGCATGGTATTGCTGCGACTGGGGACCTAGGGTCGATGCATGGCGAAGAAGTCGAAGTCGAAGAAGCGCGGCGCCGAGACCAATGGGGCCCAGCCAAACGAACGTGATGTCGCGCGGAATCGGCGGGCGCTCTACCAATATGAGATTCTGCGCCGCTTTGAGGCCGGACTGAGCCTGACCGGCTCGGAGATCAAGAGCATCCGCGCTGGTCGAGTCTCGATTCAGGAGGCCTACTGCCGGCCGCGAGACGGCGAGATGTTGCTGATCGGCGCACACGTTTCCCGCTATGAGCCGTCCGGCGAGGCGAATCACGAACCGACCCGAGACCGACGGCTCCTATTGCATCGGCGAGAGATCAAGCAGATGGAAGAGGCCTTCGCACAGAAGGGTCTGACGCTGATCCCACTCAGGCTGTACCTGACTCGCGGGTTGGCAAAATTGGAGATCGGAGTGGGCCGCGGTCGGCGCGTGCACGAGAAGCGCGATCGAATGGCCGAGCGGGACGCCCAACGGCAGATCGAACGAGCCGTCAGGCGCTGATCCGTATCAAACTGACGATATCGTCGTGATACTGCAAACCAGCGTTGTTTTGACTATGCTCTCAAACAGTTACATCTTTCGCTGTCGCCATTGCTTTCTTCGATAACTACCGTGAAGAGGTAGTGAGATCGAGCATCGAGTTCGGCGCCGGCGAGCCGCAACTACTGGATGAAACCCAGTATTCGCTGCGACGTAGCGCAACTAGCAGAACATTTGTCACATGAGAGACAGATGGACTAACTGAAAGTACTAGTTGGTAGTATTGATCCGCACCGGCAGATGCCGGTGAACCAACCCGATGGGGACGAAAGGGTTCGACAGCGGTTGACTTCGAACTGTTGCGTGCTGAGCTGGCGTTGCTCATAAATCCACGCCAACACTCCCTAACTGGCGAATCCAGGGAACTCGCCCTCGCCGCTTAACCGCGGTGACGTCGCCTCTCAGCTGCTGCCGAGTCGGAGAGAGTGCGGCGACATCTAACTCGGATGCCCGTTGCGGACCGTGGGGACCGTGGCGGAAAGACTAATCCCACTTACCTGCTTGTAACGGTAGGCCGACGCGCCGGCAAGCAGGGACAACACAAGCGACGGCTACGCACGTAGACGCGGTCCGCGGCAGCCGTCTGGACGGGGAGTTCGATTCTCCCCCGTCTCCACCAAGGCGTCTGATCTGCCCGCTCGGACGCCGGTTGACCGCAGTGCATGCGTCCACGGACGCAGCGTTGGAATCGAGGGCAGCATGGCTCCAGCAGCGAGTGATCGTCCGGTCGAGGGTGGGAGTGAAGATCCGCATCCTCCGGCCGATGCAGCCGAAGAACCGGCGCTCGAACCCCTGGGTCAGCGGATCCGCAGTCGGCGCCAGGCGCAAAAGCTCTCCCTCAATGATCTGGCCAGGCTGTCCGGCGTCTCGAAAGGCTACCTATCACAGGTTGAGCGCTCGCTGACGTCCAGACCATCCGCGGCCACCGTGTTTGCTGTCGCGGACGCGCTTGGCATTTCTGTCGATGAACTGTTCGAGGGCATTCGGCCGACCGGCCAGGCGAATGTAGGACGCGAAATCGAACCCAGCTTGCAAGAGTTCGCCGACGAGGCCAACTTGCCGCCCGCGGACATCGAAATGCTCGCCGGCATTCGCTATCGCGGCGCGCAACCGCGCAACAAGGACGACTGGCGATACCTCTACGAGTCGATTCGGCGCAGCGTCGGTGCGAGCTTCCGTTCTCACTGATCGGCGTGCGGTCCTTTGTTAGGTTGCGGGCGTATCCTGACTGAGGAATGCCGATATCGCTGGCGAGAGCCGCGGCGGCCCGAGGGAAGAGCAAATCATGGTTAGCTCCGGCGGCGCCCGCAGTGGACTCATCTTGCCGCCCGGCCTTGGCTCGACGCCCTCGGCCAGCAGCGGTGCGGCGTTCGGCCGCGACTTCTTTGAGAGCGTCCTACCTCAGTCCGTGCAGTCCTACTGCAACCAGGTCACCTGCACAGCGCCGGTGGTCGAGGTCTACACCATCGACGGGCGCAAGTACTACGTCCGCGCCGTCTCGGCTGTCTCTGAGCGCTGGACTGCGCTCGACACGCAGGACGACGACGACGAACCGGTCCAGGTGTTTCTCCCGTACGAGACTGTGCTCCGGGTAGAGATTCACGCCGATCTGACGCCGGAGATGCGTCGCCTCGGCTTCCTCACCACCCCTGCGTCTTGAACCGAACGTCCTTCACGAACTCTTGCTCGGTCGCGCTGCTGTTCCGCTCAGCCCGGTCCTTGAACAACGCCAAGGTTGTATGGCACCGATGTAATGTACGAGTTCGTGAACTAACCCGATATTGGCAAACGGAATATCTCAGACCTTGATGTACGCTACGTGGAACTGACCCGGCAGGCTCAGTGTCGGGCGAGCTTTATCCGGCGGGGTGTTCCCGTCGCAGGAGGTAAGAATGAGCGAGCGAAACTATTGGCAAAGGATGCGCCGGCGACAGATGTCGCGTCGTGCGTTGCTCGGAGCATCCGCCCGCGCCGGCGTTGGCGCGGCCGGTCTGGCCCTGGTCGGCTGTGGTGACGACGATGACGACGGCCAGCAGGCCGCCGCACAGGTCGCCCAGCAGCAGGACCAGCAGCAGCAGGCCATGCAGCAACAGCAGCAGGCCATGCAGCAACAGCAGGCGGCGCAGCAGGCCGACCAGGCCGATGCGCAGGAAGACGGCACACAGCAGGCTCAGCAGCAGGCGGCGGTCGCCACTGCCGACCACATCATTCGCGGCGGTCGCCGTGTGGCCCCGTTCGTTGGCCCCTACTCGGGCGACCCGCCCACGCTCGACCCGTACGAGAACCTGACCTATCGCGCCCAGATTCCCTCCGGCTTCCACTACTCGAAGCTGATCCAGGCGATCACTGGTGGCGACGGCGTCGACCCGGGCAACACCGCCCAATACGAGAACGACCTCGCGGCCACGATGCCCGAGATTCCCGAGCCGACCGTCTACCTCTTCACCCTGCGTGAAGACGCCAACTGGCACGACGTAGACCCGCTGAATGGCCGCGGGATCACGATCGACGACATTCAGGCGACACACGACCGGTTCAAGGAAATCTCCGCCAACGCGGCCGGCTGGGACGGCGTCATCGCCCAGTTCACCACCGGCGAAGACAACTCGATCCGCTTCGACCTGCACAAGCCGCACGCGCCGTTCCTGACGCTGGCCGGCTCCTCGCAGCACATGTGGATCATGCCCCAGGAAATCGTCGACGACGGCACGGTCGCCCAGCGCCCGGTCGGTTCCGGTCCCTGGATCTTCGAGAACTTCGAACCCGGCGTGGCCATCAACTGGCGACGCAACCCGGACTGGCACCGCAGCCGCGACTACGTCAACGCCATGGTCGAGTCGGGCGCCGGCGGATACAACGGCATCTCCAATGCCGACCCGCAGCTCTTCCCGCTGATGGACGGTATCACCGCGACGATGAACGGCGACGTCAACGTCTTGATTCCCGCTCTCGGTGACGGATCGCTGGACTACTCGCAGCTCTCGCCCGCAATCTTCAAGCAGGCGCAGGATGCGGCACCGTCGATTGAAGAGACGGCTGGCTACGTGTTCACCCTGAACACCGTGCCTGGCGGCTTCTACTTCAACTACTCGATCCCGCCCTGGAACGATGTCCGGGTCCGACTGGCGCTGTCCATGTCGATGGACCGTGATGGCATCCTCTCCGCCACCGACGACACCGGTCGCGGCGGCTGGCACAGCCCGCTCTCGCAGATCGCGCCGTACTGGCTCGACCCCAAGGACCTCGACAACTTTGGCGAGACCTTTGAAGGCGAAGACTCCGGTCTCACCTTCCACCGCGACATCGCCAAGGCTCGTGCCCTGCTCGACGCCGCCGGCTTCCCAGAGGGCATCCAGGCGACGCTTCACGGCACCGCCGACTACGGTGCCACCGTGGTCAACCTCTACGAGGCCTGCGCGTCCTCGGCTTCCGAGGCCGGCTTCCAGTTCGAGTTCTTCTTCAAGGAGTACGCCGCCTACATCGCTTCGATCTTCCGCGGCAACTTCCCCGACGACTGGGACGGCGAATCCAGCCACCTGGCCATCGGCCCGCTCTACGGCGGCGCCACCGACCCCGAGGACATCTGGGCCGCGGTCTACGCCCGCACCTCCGGACGTCACAACTGGGGCTCCGGCGGTCGCACCCCGGACGGCCTGGCCTCGGTGCTCGAAATCGACACCGGTGGTCACGCGGAGTCCTGGTCTCACGCGAACGCCGTCTCCGGCGGTGGTCCCGAGACCGACGAGCGCCTGCACGAGATGTTCACGAAGCAGAAGGAACTGCTCGACTTCGACGAGCGCCTGGAGTACACCCGCGACATCCAGCGCTACATGTCGACCAAGCAGTACATGGTGCCGTACGTCGCGGCGCCGGGCGTCTACGCCTTCAACCCATGGATGCAGCAGCTCGACCCGCGTGACGGCACGCTAATCGAGAACGCCGACCAGCGCATGTGGCCCAAGGCCAACTACGCCTGGGGTGGCGAGGCGGAGCCGCTCTTCATGCTCAACCAGAGCATCAAGGACGAGTACGTCTAAGCACCAGCTATAGCAATCCCACGGGAGGCGCGGCCCAGACTTGTTCGCATCGTCTGGTTACCGCGCCTCCCGTTGGCGTATCTTGAGCAACGTCGCGGACGCCGAAGCCGGTTCCTCTGTCTGCGCCCTACACCTGCGTGACAACACTCACGAGTAAGGACGACCAACGATGCGACAGTACATCTTTCGTCGAATCCTGCTGATCATTCCTACGATGATCGGTGTCACGATGCTCGTGTCGCTCATCGCCCAGCTGTTGCCCGGCGATTTCATCGATGTGATGCTCGCTGATCACGTAGGGCAGGGCGAGGACGTCGAGGAGATCCGCGCCAAGTGGGAAGAGGAGCTGGGCTGGAACGATCCGTGGATCGTGCAGTACGGCAATTGGCTCTGGCGCCTGTTGCAAGGAGACCTCGGTACATCCCTGATTGGCGCGTTCCAGACCGTCAATGAGGAGCTCAAAACCAGAATCCCGGTGACCCTCGAACTGGGGGTGTTATCGCTCATTGTCGGCGTTGCCATTGCGCTGCCGGTGGGCATCATCTCAGCCGTCAGACAGGACTCGGCGATCGACTACCTGATGCGCGGCGGAGCGATCCTGGCGCTGTCGATCCCGGGCTTCTGGTTGGCCGTGCTGATTATCCGGGTCATTTTCCCGCAACTCGGTCTGCCCTCGCTGCCGCTGTTGTATAGCGATCCGACTGAGAATCTGGCCGAGAACCTGCGCCAGATGTACATCCCGGCGATCATTCTTGGCATCGGCCTGGCTGGACCGGTCATGCGCCTGACTCGGGGAGAGATGCTTGAAGTCTTGCGCCAGGACTATGTCCGGACCGCCAGGGCCAAGGGTCTGCAGGAAAACTCCGTGATCGTGCGTCACGCGATGCGCAACGCGCTGATTCCCGTGCTCACGCTGATTGGCCTGTCGGCCAGCATCCTCGTCGGCGGATCGGTGATCATGGAGTCGATCTTCACCCTGCCGGGCATGGGTCTGCGGATGATTACCGCGCTCAAGGATCGAGACATTCCGGTCGTGATGGGCATCATGGTGGTGATTGCCATCGTCGTCATCGTCGCCAACCTGTTGATCGACATCGCTTATTCGTTGGTCGATCCTCGCATTCGTTACAACTAGTCATTCCGTGCTAAACGGGTGAGAAGGGGAGCGGGCTGATGTCCAACGCGCAGGAGTCCGCATCGGCATACGCCGTTCAGGATGAGGGTGGGATCGCGAACTGGATTCGCGATCAGATGCAGCTGCTGATTGACCGCTCGGTTTCCAGCCCGATCGGATTCATTACAGCAATCCTGATGCTGATCGCCGGGGGCACGGTCGGTTTCCTGATCGGTGTCGTGGTGATGCCGTACTGGATGTACAAGCGGAAGAAGTACCTGGGTGCCTTCGGCGCATTCATTCTGCTCGCCTGCGTTGTCGTGGCCGCGATCGCGCCGCTGATTCAGACGGTTGAACAGGATCCTGCCGCCGTCCGCGTCGCGCCCTACACGAAAGCCTCGTTCTCTGAGCGATTCGTTTCGCCCAACGCTGATCACGTCATGGGCACCGACAATCAGGGCCGCGACCTGGTCACCCGGATTATCTACGGTTCCGAGGTTACCGTGCTGGTCGGCCTGGGCTCGGTCATCGCCACGGCGATTCTGTCGACGGCGATCGGACTCGTTTCCGGCTACTTCGCCGGCACCGGTGCCACCTGGGCGATGCGTGCGCCAGGCTTCATTCTGGCGATGCGCATTCCCATACCCGCCTCTCTGACCGGTCCCGGGATCGCGTACGCGATTCCCCGCCTGATCGGCAATTTCCCGCTCTGGTGGTTCTTCGCCTTACCCTTCGCGTTGGCGGTACTCGTCGTCCAGATCGTGATCAAGATCATCGACATCGGCACGCTGGGGCTGTTCAACACACAGATCGAACAGGCGCAGGATTCAGTACTCCGCGACCTGCCGTCCAAGGGCGGTCCGATACCCGATGTCGACATCGTGTTGCAACGGATCGTGGATGTCTGGAACGCCTTCCCCGCAATCTTCCTGATCCTCGGCATCCTGGCGATCATCGGCGCCGGTGGCGACGGCTTCTTCGGACTCGGCTTCGGCCCCAACGTCGGACCGCAGGCCAACATCGGCGACGAATGGATCTGGCAGGTCTTCCCGCGCACGACCACGGTGATCCTCACCGTCGCCCTGGTCCTCGCGGCCGGTAACTCGCGCATCGTCCGTGGTGCCGTACTGGCCACCCGCGCCGCCCAGTACGTCGAGGCCGCTCGTACCCTGGGCGCGTCCAACGTTCGCATCATGGTCGCCCACATCGTGCCCAACATCATGGCCACGATCATCATTCTCGCCTCGCTCAACCTCGGCGCCGCCGTGCTGATCGAGGCCGCCATCTCCTTCCTTGGCTTTGGCATCCCGCCGCCCTTCCCCACCTGGGGTCGCGACACCGGCGGCCTGGCACTGCTCTACGCGAGCGAGGCCTGGTGGCTGGGCGTCTTCCCGGGGCTGGCAATCATGATCGCCGTGTTCGGCTTCAACATGATGGGCGACGCGCTGCGAGACATTCTGGACCCGCGCCTGCGCGGTACTTAGGCGTCCGCCACGGGGTTGACACGAACGAGGCCGCTCTTCCGGGAGCGGCCTTCGTCGTTCTCACTCATGGAAGCACCGCGGGCTGAGGTGGTGCTGCGAGCACTACTTGCGGCGGAACTGGCGCAAGAGGTCGTCGGCTGAGATTTCGACCAGCGTGGGCCGTCCGTGCGGGCAGGAGTGCGGGTTGTCGCACTGCTCGAGCTCGCGCAACAGCGCCGCCATCGCGGGGGTGTCCAGCACCTGACCGCGGCGCACCGAGCCATGGCAGGCGGCCGAGGCGGCAGCGGGATCGAATCGTGCCGGCTCGTCCCGTCCGCCGCCCAGGTCGGCCAACAGGCCGCGAACGAGCGTCTCTGCCTCGGCCGAGGCCACCGCGGCCGGCAAGGCGCGGACGCGTAAGGCGCGCTCACCGAAGCGATCGGCGTCGACGCCGAGGCGCCGCAAGCCCGCCTCGGCCGCTTCCCAGACCGCCGTTTCTTCGGCATCGAGTGAGAGCAGCAGCGGCTCGAGCAGCGGCTGCACCGCCGGCACGCCGGAGCCGGCCGATTCGGCGAGCAGGCGTTCGTAGAGCACCCGTTCGTGAGCCGCGTGCTGATCAATCAGGACCAGGCCTGCGGGTCCCTCGGCAATGATGAAGGTGCGGTGCAGCTGGCCGACCATGCGCAGAGGCGGCAATGCTTGGACGGCGGACTGAGGCTCGAATTCGCGCGCCAAGGCCGGTTCGGCCACCGCGTGCGGTCGCGCGCGGCCCTGTGGCAGGGCCTGGCGGGGCATGCTCGGGACCGGTGCCCGTATCCACTGATCTGGCCGCGTGGCTGCTTGAGCATCAATCGATACCCCGTCCTGGAATCCAGGCGGCGCAGAGGGAGCGTCGAGTTCTGAGCTCAAGCGCCGAGGCGAGACAGAGCGGTCGCGGTGCAGCGCCTCTCGGATCGTGCGCCCGAGCAGCGAGAATGCGGCGTCCGGGTCACGCAGCTTGACCTCGGTCTTGGCCGGGTGGATGTTGACGTCGACCGCCTCGGGCGGCACGCGCAGGCGCGCGACGACGAGCGGGAACTCGCCCGCGCCGAGCCAGTCGCGGTAGGCCTCTTGCACGGCGTAGGAGAGCCGCCGGTCGTGCACCGGCCGGCCATTGACGAACAGCCGAATCCGTTCGCGCGTGCGGCGCGCGTCGTCCGGCGAGCCCGCGAACCCATCCAGCGCCAGCTCTGTTCGCTCGGATTGGGACGTGAGCCAGACCGCCCGCTCTGCCGCGTCGCGGCTGAAGACGGAGGCCAGCGCCTCGCGCAGCACGGTGTCTGGCTCGGCATGGAGCGATGCCTCGTGCTCGAGCGGCGTGCGCCCGTCGACCATGATCCGCAGCGAACAGCCCGGATGGGCCAGGACCGCGTCTGACGCAGCGCGCAGCAGGGCCGACCGTTCGGCCCGCGACCCGGCCAGGAATGCGCGCCGCGCCGGCTGGCCGGCGAACAGGTCGATTACCTCGACCGAGGTGCCGACCGACCGCGCCGTCGGGCGCGCGCCGCCAGAGACGCCCCGCTCAAACTCGATCGTCATCGCCGCTTCCGACCCGATCGTCCGGGTCGTCAACCTGAGCCGTCCGGCGGCGGCCGCGATCGCCGGTAGCGCTTCGCCGCGAAATCCGTAGCTGGTCAGCCGACCCAGATCCTCGACGGCGCCGAGCTTCGACGTCGCATGACGGCGGAAGGCGAGGGCGACGTCGTCGGCCACAATCCCGGCGCCGTCGTCGTGCACCGCAATCTGCTCGCGGCCGGCGCCTTCGATCTCGACGGCGATCCGTCCGGCGCCGGCATCGAGCGCGTTCTCCAGCAATTCTTTGAGCACCGCTGCCGGACGCTCGATCACCTCGCCGGCTGCGATCTGCGCGGCGACGCGTTCAGGCAACTCGCGAATCGCTCGCGCCTGCGTCGCGCCCAGTTTGGCCGGACTCACGAGCCAGCCTCCGCCAGGGCGCCGCCGTGATTGGTTTCAGGACCGCTGCGCAGCTCGGCGCGCGCCTGATCGCGCAGCGCGTACAGCGCCGAGATCGCCTCCAAGGGCGTAATTCCATCGATATCGAGGTCGGCCAGGTCGTGCAGGATCGGATGCGCCGCGGGCGGCATCAGCATCAGCTGCGGCTCCAATCGCTGTTCAGCCGGGATCCGCGCCGAGCTGCCTTCGAGCTCCTCCAGCAGCGTTCGGGCCCGCTCGACCACCTCGCTCGGCAGCCCCGCCTGGGCCGCCACCTGGACGCCGTAGGAGCGATCGGCCGCGCCCTCGGTCACCCGGTAGAGGAACTCAATCTCGCCCGACGCGGTCTCGGCGACCCGCACGGCGGCATTGGCCACCCGCGGCACATGCCCGGCCAGCGCGGTCAGTTCATGAAAATGGGTCGCGAATAGTGTGCGTGGGCCTCGCTCGGGTCGCGCGGCTGAGGCGCCGCCCGCGGCCAGCGACTCGGCCACCGCCTGGGCGATCGCGAGCCCGTCCCAGGTCGAGGTCCCGCGCCCGATTTCGTCCAGCAGAACCAAGGAGCGATCCGTCGCGCCGTGCAGCAGACGGGCGGTCTCGAGCATTTCCACCATGAAGGTTGAGCGACCCTGCGCCAGGTCGTCGTGCGCGCCGACCCGGGCAAAGATTCGGTCCACCAGGCCGACGCGGGCGTTCTCGGCCGGCACGAACGATCCCGCCTGGGCGAGGATCACGATCAGCGCCGCCTGGCGCAGGTAGGTCGACTTGCCCGCCATGTTCGGGCCGGTGACCAGCAACAGCTGCGGTGCGCGGCAGCCGTCGTCGGCCAGTCGTAGGTCATTGGCGACGAAGCCACCCAGGGAGGCCGCGGCCTCGACGATCGGATGGCGGCCGCCGGCGATGGCAAGCTCGCCGGAATGGTCGAGCGCCGGGCGCGTCCAGGCCCGATCGGCCGCGACCGAGGCCAACGCCGCCGCGGCATCGAGCCGCGCCGCCGCGCCCGCGATCCGCCGCACGGTCTCGGCCTCGGCAACAAGCGCTGTCCGCAGCCGCTCGACGCAATCGCGCTCCGCCTCGGCCAGCCGCTGCTCGGCCGCCTCCAGGTCCTGCTCCACCTCGCGCAGCCGCGGCTCGCTGAACCGTTCGCGGTCGCGCAGCGACTGACGCCGCTCCCAATCCTCGGGCGCGCGTCCGACGACCGAACGGGTCAGTTCAATCTGGTAGCCAAAGGTGCGGTGATAGCCGACCCGCAGATTGTCGATCCCGGTTTCTTCACGCAGCGTGCGCTCCAACTCCGCCAGCCGCTCCCGAGCCGCCTCGACCGAGGCCCGCTCGCGGTCGATCTCGGCGTCCACTCCTGTCCGCACCACGCCGCGGCCAAACTCGGCCGCTGGCCGCTCTTCCAGCGCTTCCCCGATCTCCAGCGCCGCCTCCGGCGTTGGCCCCAGCTGCTCAGCCAGCGCCAGCAGCGCTGCATCCGCTTCATCGTCGGCCGCCTCGCAAACTAACCCGGCCAGTTCCTGGGCCGCCACCAGTCCTCGGGCCAGCGCGGCCAGCTCGCCCGGCAGGGCCAGACCCGAGGCCGCGCGTCCGAGCAGACGCTCCAGGTCGGCCGAACCGCGTAGCCGTGCGGCCAGCGCCCGGCGCAGTGCCGGCCGACGGACCAGCGCCGCGACCCGGTCCAGGCGCCGCTCGATCCGCTCGAGCTCCAGCAGGGGCGCCATCACGGCCGCGCGCAGCCAGCGCCGGCCGGGCGCCGAGCCGCAGCGATCGACCACCGAGAGCAGTGTGTTCGAGCCCGACCCATTGCCAGACCGGGGTTCACCCGGACCGGCGTCGGACAGGGCCAATGCGCGCTCGGTGGCGCGGTCCCACTGCAAGTGGTCGGCCGCCTCGAGCCAGCGCGGTGGGGCCAGGTGCTGCAGCCCTCCGGCGTCGCCTTCTCCGTCCGACGTCTCCGCTGGCGGCAGGGCCGCGCGCAGGTACGCGAGCAGCGCCCCCACCGCGCCCAGGGCGGCCGGGCGCTGGTCGAGCCCGAAGGCGGCCGCCGGCGCCGCATACTGCGCCGCCAGCGCGCGTTCGGCCGAGTCGGGGCGAAACTCGAATCCCGGCCGCCGGGTCAGGCTCAGCTCAATCGGCGGCGCGTCGGCATCCTCGGCGAGCAACAGTTCGCGCGCGCCCAACCGTTCGAGCAGGTCCCGCGCGCGCTGCCAGAGTGCCGCTTCCTCTTCCCGTGGCGACTCGAACTCGGCCACGTGGCAGGCGCCGGTCGTAATGTCGGCCGCCCCCAGGCCCAGTCTGAGCTTGCGCCGGTCGCGGACGATCGAGACCGCGGCGCAGGCCGAGGCCTCGCCCGCCTCGAGCAGGGCCGGCTCGAGCGCCGTGCCCGGCGAGACCACCCGCACCACCCCGCGCTTGACCAGCCCGCGCGCGGCGCGGGGCTGCTCGAGCTGCTCGCAGATCGCCACTCGATGTCCCTTGGCCACGAGCCGGGCCAGATGCTGCTCGACCGAGCGCACCGGCACGCCGGCCAGGGGCGAGCGCAGGCCGCCGCCCATCGGCTTCGAGGTCAGGGCGATATCGAGCTCCTCGGCGACCAGCTTGGCGTCCTCGTCGAAGGTCTCGTAGAAGTCGCCCAGGCGGAACAGCAGGATGGCGTCGGGATAGCGCGCCTTCAGATCGAGGTACTGCCGCCGAACCGGGGTCACCTTGGCCGACCCGTTGCCAGCGCCATTGCCAACCCCGTTGGCTGCCAGCTGGTTTGCTACGTTCTCTACCACGTTGCCTGCCGCCATCAGCTCATGTTACACGTGTCCGTGTACCACGATTGTGGAGTGTCGAGTCAACTGCTCATGCAGGTTATCAATACCGACGGCTCGCGACGACGTACGGTCGCAAGGCCGTGGAGAAGAGGTGGATAGATGGCCGCCAGGCTCAGGCGCCGGCGCGAGCGGTCAGACGACCGAGAGCATGGCCAGGAAGCGGTCTTCAACCCGGATCGCCTCGGGCGCGATCTCGCGGCAGACATCGCAGTGGATGCAGGCCGGCTGGTCGATCTGCCAGTCGCCCAGGGCGTCGGAAGACGACTCCGAATCCTCGTCCTCATCGGCCTCGACCGGCGCCCGGTTGATGCAGGACGTGGGGCAGAGCGCGGCGGCTTCCTCGAGTCTCGGGTCCGTGGGATCACTGATCAGGTAGCGGGTCAGACCAGGCGCGACGCGGGCCGGATCGCGCTTCTCTTCGATGTGCGTATCCAGCTCGTCGCGGAAGTAGTTGACCAGCCCGCGCACTGCATAGGGCGTGAACTGGCCGTGCAGGCAGTTGGCGTTCTGCAGCGTCTTGTCGATCGCGCCAATCCGCTCGAGGTCTTCCTCGCGTCCGTCGCCGTGCATGATCCGCTCGAGCACCTCGACCAGCCGCTGCGAGCCACCGTGACAGGTCGTGCAGCGGCCGCAGGATTCGTCCTCGCAGAACTCGGAGAAGTACTTGGTCAGGTCGACCGCCGAGGCGCGCTCGTCGAACAAAATCAGACCACCTGAGCCGAGCAGCACGCCGCGCTCGGTGAAGGGCGGGCGCTCCAGCTTGAGCCCTAGGTCGGACGCCGGCAAGAGGCCGCCCAGCGGGCCGCCGGGCTGGATCCCCTTCGGCGTGTGGCCGTCGGGCGGGCCGCCGCCGCAGCCGATCAGCAACTCGTCCATGCCCATCCCGAAGGGCACCTCGAGGATGCCCGGTCGCTCGAGCGATCCCGAGATCGAGAACATCTTCGTACCCGGGTCGGACTCGGTGCCGTGCTCGCGGTACCAGTTGGCTCCGTGCTGCACGATCAAGGGCACGTTGGCGTAAGTCTCGGTGTTATTGACGTTCGAGGGCTCCGAGAAGACGCCCTTCTGCGCCGGGAAAGGAGGACGAATCTTGGGCATCCCGCGGATCCCCTCGACCGAGGCGATCAGCCCGGTCTCCTCGCCGCAGACGTAGGAGCCCGCGCCGCGCGTGATCTCGAGATCGAAGTCGAAGCCCGAGCCGAAGATGTTCTCGCCCAACAGGCCGCGTTCGCGCGCCTGCTTGAGCGCCAGCTCCATCCGCTCGATCGAGAGCGGATATTCGTCGCGGATGTAGATGAAGCCGTAGTCGGAGCCGGTCGCCTTGCCGGCGATTGCCATGCCTTCAATGACGAGGTGCGGGTCGGACTCCATCAGCACGCGATTGACAAACGCGCCCGGGTCGCCCTCGTCGGCGTTGCAGACCAGGTACTTGGTCGGACCGGGTGCGCCCAGCAGGAACTTCCACTTCTGCCCGGCCGGGAATCCGCCTCCGCCTCTGCCGCCCACGCCCGCCGACAGCACCAGGTCGCAGATCGCCATCGGTTCCATCTCGATCGCCCGGTCGAGCGCCTCGTAGGCGCCCTCGGCGATCGCTTCGTCAATCGACTCCGGGTCGATGATCCCCATCACCCGCATCAGCCGACGCTCCTGCGGACCCCAGAAGGGATGGTCGGCGAGTGACGCCACACCAGCGGTCGGCGTGCGCGCGCCGATCAACCACCGAGCCGCGTCCTCGGCCGGGTTATCGCCCAGCGCCGCCTGCAGGAAATCTGAAGCATCCTCGGGCGGCACCGGGCCGTACACGACGGCTCCCGCCCCTGGACGTTCGACCTCGACCACCGGCTCCAGCCAGGACAGCCCCAGCGTGCCGACCCGCATCAGCTCGACATCGTGCTCGGCCGCGAGCGGTTCGAGCGCCTCCCAGAGCCGGTCGGCCTCGGCTGCGATTGATGAGGTCGACAGGTCGACCCGCACCAGCGGGCGCGAGGGCGAGCGACGTGGCGCCGCTGCGAGTTCTGCCGCCTCGCGAATGTCGTCGTAGGCGCTGCTCATCAGCCCGTCCCCTCCGCTGCCGCCTCGTGATCGGAGCCGTAGGTCGACTCAGCCTCTACAAACGTCGCCGGCGCAATCTTGATCGGACGCTCGGGCCAGGCGATCGGGTCGTCGCCGGACTTGAGTTGCCGGGCCAGCTTGACCGAGTCCACCATCGTCAAGGGACCAACCACGCGGCCGTTGACCCAGACCATCGGCGCCTTCTCGCAGGTGCCGTTGCACTGGCCCAGCCACAGCCCCAGTTCGTCGTCGGGGGTGTTCTGGCCCATGTGACAGCCGAACTCGGCCTCGAAGATGCGCCGCACCCGGTCGCCCCCGACCACACGGCAGGAGGGACCTGAACACCAGGTGACCAGTGTCTTGGGCGGTGGCGAGTGCCGGAACTCGGCATAGAAGGTGGCTGGGCCGTAGACCTGCGCCTCTGAAACGCGAAGATGCCGCGCGATCAGCCGGATCGCATCGCGCGAGATCCAGCCCAGTTCTTCCTGGGCCAGGTGCAGCGCGCGCAGCATCTCACCCTGCTGACGCGGCAACTGCTGCAGCAGCCCGGCAAAGCGTTCCATCCCGGCTCCCGTCCACCACATGATCGGTCGGTGCGGACTCATCGCATGCTATCCGCGCCGCGAATTGCGAACAACCCAACCGGCCAGTTCCAAGATCAGGGAGAACTCAAGCCTGCGATTGAGCCACGCCGCCGACCTCTCGTCATCCCCGCGCTTGCCGCGGGTATCTCGCAGCAGTCCGCTCGGACCCGAACTCAGGTAGGGAGATCACGGCCCGTTCCGCCTATTGCGGATGCTGGCCATCAGCAGAATCCAACGAGATTCCCGTGGCAAACACGGCAATGACGATGGTCTCTTACGCGTTGTAGTGAAGCCGCAGGCCCGGACGCGGCCACTGGCAGGAGATCAACCGACCACTGGTCGACAGCGTGATGTACGCGGTGCGCATGTCGGCGCCGCCGAAACAGATGTTGGTCGTCAGCGGATCATCGCCGACTGCGACGTGCTCAACCTCGCCAGACTCAGGGTCGATCACCGTCACCCCGCCGGGACCGATCGTGGCCACGCAGACCTTGCCCGACTCCTCGACCGCCAGCGAATCGAACAGCGTGTAGCCGCCGGCGTCGGCGATGAACGAGTTGAATCCGGCCGCCGCGTGGTCGCCGGCGAGCACCCCGGGCTCTGCGATCTCCCAGCCGAACAGCCGACCGGTGGGCGTCTCGGCGATATAGACGTGCGTGTCGTTCGGCGACAACCCGACGCCGTTCGCCCCGCCCTGAATCGGGAAGACGGCGCGTGAGATGTGGCTGCCATCGGTCTTGGCGTAGTAAAGCGCGCCCATATCGCGGTCGTACTCACGATTCTTGCCCAGGTCGGAGAACCAGAAGCCGCCCGACGAGTCGAAGACGATATCGTTCGGTCCCTTGAGCGGGATCCCATCACACTCGGTGTAGACCGTCTCCACCGCGCCGGTCTCGATGTTGACCCGCTGGATCGAGCCCGACGTGTAGTCCTCCGCCTGTCCGGCGGGCAACAGGCGACCGCCCGAGCGGTTCCACTCGAACCCGCCGTTGTTCGTGATCCAGACATGACCGTCCGGTCCCACCGCGGCGCCATTCGGACCACCGCCGGTTTCCGCAACCACTTCGACGCGGCCATCCGTGGTCACCCGCGACAGGGTCTGCCGCGCGATCTCGGTCAAGAGCACCGAGCCGTCGTCCATCGCGATCGGTCCCTCGGGAAACTCCAGCCCCGAGGCCAGCTCCACGAAGTCCATCAATGTCTTCTTTCCAGAAGGCTGTGTGTTTGCGCAGATCCTAGTCGCTCTCGGCGCTCAGTGTCTGCAGAAAATAGGTGCGCCGCTCACGCGGGCCAATGATGTGATCGATTCTCAGCGCCAGTTGCGCCTCCTGCGGCATGCGCAAGACGACCTGCGGGTTGGTTCGCAGCAGCGGCTCGAGCGCGCCTTGCGGCTCGACCTCGCTCAGCTCGACCGCGTAAGTGTCCTCTGGCAGCGAGGCCGGACGCGGCCTGGCCATCGCCCGAGCCAGCAATGCGCCGGACGGTGTCAGGATCGTGCAGGAGACGGGCTTCACGCTGACTGGTTGCGCGTGCCCGTTGATGCTCCCGTTCGTCCCCGTTGCTTCGTGATTGACCAGCAGAGAAGGCGCCGACACTGGCGACGCAACAGACGTCGTAACCATCAAACCCTCGCTCCGGGAGACCCGCCCGTCCAACCGCCACTACTGCTGTAGCAAGAAGCTCCCCGTTCCGTCAAGTCAGAGGCGACTTGGCGCCCCCTCGCTGATTCGATTCAGGGCCTGTCATGGACGGAGCGCCTTGTATCCTGCCTGCTAAACCAACTGCTTCCAGAAAGGACCCAGACACATGGGTGATCGACTCGAAGGCCGCGTCGCAATCGTGACCGGCGCCGGACGCGGAATCGGCCGTGGACACGCCCTGCTGCTCGCCTCGGAAGGCGCCAAGGTCGTGGTGAACGACTATGGCGGCTCCCAGGGTGGAGAACTCGACGGCGCGGCCACACCGGCCGATGAGGTCGTGACTGAGATCAAGGCGGCCGGCGGTGACGCCGTCGCCAACTATGACTCGGTCTCCGATATGGCCGCCGGCGAGCGCATGGTCCAGCAGGCGCTGGACAACTTCGGCGGACTCGACATTCTGATCAACAACGCGGGCATCCTGCGCGACCGGATGGTCTTCAACATGACCGAGGAAGAATGGGACGTGGTCGTCTCCGTTCACCTCAAAGGCCACTTCACCGTCACCAAGTACGCCTCGCAGGTCTTCCGCCAGCAGCGCTCCGGACGCATTGTCAACACCTCGTCCGAGTCTGGGCTCGGCAATATGGGCCAGGCCAACTACGCCGCCGCCAAGGAAGGCATCGTCGGGCTGACCCGTACGCTCGCCCGCGACCTCGGCCGCTACGGCGTGACCGCCAACGCCATCCGTCCGCGAGCCGGCACACGCCTGACCCTGACCGAGGAACTGGCCGAGGCCCAGCGCCGCGCGCGCGAGGCTGGACTGGCCGCGGGCGACGCCGGCGACATCGACTTCGGCGCCGATCGTGAAGCGATGATGGCGCCCGAGAACGTGTCGCCGTTCACCGTCTGGCTCTGCACCGACGCCGCAGCCAACATCAATGGCCGCGACTTCCTGGTCTGGGGCAACGAGGTCGGCATGTACAACCTGCCCACCGTCGAAGCAGCCGTCTACGCCTCGGGCACGGGCTTCACCCTGGACGAACTCGACCGAGTCGCCGCGCAATCCTACCTCGGCTCCCAAAAAAACCCCTGGCCCGGGCAGGCCCCTCGCTAGATTCAGACCTCCCCCTCTGGGGGAGGTGCCGCAAAGCGGCGGAGGAGGCTCCCCTGCCCCGCCGCCGTGTCCAGCTTCCGAAAGGACACCAACAAATGGCAATCCTCGCCCACGAGAACATCGAGTTCCCCGCCAACGGCGGAACCGCCACCGGCTACCTGGCCAAGCCCGTTGACGGCGGACCCTACCCGGGCGTCGTCGTGATCCAGGAGTGGTGGGGGCTCAACCCCAACATCTGCGACATCGCCAACCGCATCGCCGCCGAAGGTTATGTCGCGCTTGCGCCCGACCTCTTCCACGGCGCCGTCACCGCTGAGCCGGACGAGGCGCAAAAGCTGATGATGTCGCTGCAGGAGCCCAACGCGCTGGTCGACATGTCCGGCGCAGTCTCCGCCCTGCAGGCGCGTGACGATGTCCGCTCCGACCGCATCGGCGTCACCGGATTCTGCCTCGGCGGCGGCATGTCGCTGTTGCTGGCGATGAATAACCCGGCCGTCACCGCCGCCGCGCCCTTCTACGGCGTTCCCGGAGCCGGCTTGTCTGATGTCGTCAATATTGGGGGCGCCGTGATGGGCTTCTACGCCGGACACGACGACTGGATCACCGGGGAAGTCGTCGAGAGCATCCAATCAGCTCTTAACGACGCCAACATCCGCAACGAGATCCACGTCTACCCGGACTCACACCACGGCTTCTTCAACGACACCAGCCCCGACGTGCACGACCCTGAGGCCTCCGCCGACGCCTGGGACAAGCTCAAGGCCTTCTTCGCCGCCGAGCTCCAGGCATAGGCCGATCCAAGAGCTCCCCCTCTGGGGGAGCTGTCACGAAGTGACTGAGGGGGCTCCCGGCCAGCCATCGACCGTTATTTCACTCCAAGAGGAACAGCAAAGCGCCCGGTCAATCTACCGGGCGCTTCAAGTCTCACTCAGTACGGTCTCTGGGAACGCTAGAGCTCCAGCATCCCTGTCTCGCCGTGCTCTTCCTCGTCCTCGAGCTCTTTGTCCGCGCCCAGGCCGACGCCGATGTAAACGAATCCACCCGCGGCCAGGCCGATGAACAGACCGGCGCCGACGATGATCCACAGCAGCCAGGCGTCGAATCCACCATCTGCCGAGGACAGGTGCTGGTTACCGGCACCAAGATTGACCATGATCGCATGCACGGCGATCGCGATGATGTTGCCGACAATCAATCCCGGCATCAGCAGCGCCATCTGCAGTGGAACCGGCGCATCCTTGAGCCACTGCGGCATCATGAAAGAGGGAACCAGAGGCGGCATCACGACAACCCTTCGCTCGGCGGACACGTCAGCCTGTTGTCCGGCTGCAACAAGTATCGCCTCACTCCGCCCTTTCGTCTAGTTGCCTGATCGAATTGATATTGATCAATGCCCCGATAGAGAAATCGCGGATACGATAACGCGTATGTCAACGAGACATCCCGCCGCCGACCGAAGCGCCGCCCAACCGCAAACTGGCCGCTGGTCAAACCTCCGTCGCCAACGACTCTCCCGACGTTCCCTGCTCAGCGCCTCGGCCCGAGCCGGAGTCGGTGCCGCCGGACTGGCGCTGGTTGGGTGCTCGGACGATGAAGAACCACCACAGCAGGCGCTGCAACAGCAACAGACCACGCCTCAGCAGGATGAGCCGCCCGAGCCGCCAGAGGTCCAGCAGCAGTCGATGCAGCAGGAGCAGGCAGAGCAGCCAGAACAGGGCGCGCAGCAAGCAGCCCAACCTGAACCACCCAGCGGACCGACGCCCGGCGGCATCATTCGCGTCTGGCAGGCGGTCGAGCGGCATGACCGCTGGGACCCGCATCGCTCGCGCTACCGGTACACCCAGGCCGCGCTGAGCCTGATGTACAACCGGCTGATCCAGCCAGTCTCAGTCTCCTCCGGCGAGCTCGAGGCCGACCTCTGCGCGCTGCCCGAGATGCCCGACGAGACGACCTACGTCTTCACCCTCGACGAAGGCGCGGTCTATTGGGATCTCGAGCCGACCAACGGCCGGGCCGTGATCGCCAACGACATCGCCTGGAACATCAGCCGCCAGCAGGCAGCGCTCGACGCCGCCGGCCAGCCCGATCCCCACTTCTTCCGTCGCGACGTCTATCAGCGGACCGCATCCGTCCAGGCGACCTCAGATGACTCCATAACCCTGACCACCGCCGAGCCCGACGCCGCCTACCTCGGCTCGGTCCATGCCTCACCCTTCGCCTGGATCACCAGTCCTGAAGCGGCCGAGCTCTACGGCGACGACTGGCGCAACGACCCCTCCGACATCATGCGCAGCAGCGGCACCGGACCGTACACGCCGCGCATCTACAACGGCTTTGAGATCACTTTGGCCCGCTCCGAGAATTGGTGGCGGGCCGACTCCGCCTACGCCGACGGGATCACGCTCACTTCGGGCGACACCAACAACATCGTCAGCCTCTACGATGCCGCAGCCTTCGACCGGGCCGATTTCCCCCTGACCAACGAGACGGTCGAAGTCCTGCGCGAGCAGAACCCCGAGCACATCCCATTCGAGCTACCGCTCGATTCTGCAATCGAGTTGCTCACTCCGCTCGGCTCAGACCCGCTCACGCCGATGGGCGATCCGCGCGTCATTCGCGCCGTCGGGCTCGCCATTGACCGGCCCGCGCTGCTCGAACGCCTCTACGGCGAACATGGCCGTGCTTGCGGACCATTGCCCTGGTATCTCGAGGGCTGGAGCCTGAGCGAGTCGCTGCTCAACAGCTTCCCCGGCTACCGCGGCGATCGCGCCGCCGACCTGGAGGAAATCTCACAACTGATCAGCGCCGCCGGCGCCACTGCCAGTTCGTCTCCGCTGCCCTTGGTGGTTGCCGACCTGTTCGAGGGCTTCTTCGCCGGCTCCGGCGAAGCCGTGCGCTCGATGATCTCGGATGCCACCGGGCTTGAAGTCAGACTTGAGAACCGTCCCTTCGCCGAGGCCATCGACCAGCTCCAGAGCGGCGAGCGTTTCCTCTTCCTCGGTTGGAGCGCCGTGCCTCAGCAGGCCGATCCGACCGACGACTGGCGCCGCACGCTTCATTCGGAAGGCGCCGGCAACTGGAGTGAAGGCGCGAACCCCGAACTCGACGGCTTAACTGAGCAAATGGGAACCACCTTCAACCTCGGCGCCCGCCAGGACATCGGACACCAGGTCCAGGAACTGCTGCTCAGCGGCGACGCGCTCCAGTGGCAGGTCAAGCTCGTCAACGGCATCCAGCTCGGCATCCACCAGCCCTGGCTGCACCCCGACGAGCGCCTCCTCGACTACGCCTGGTCCAGCAACCGACTCAGCACCAGCTGGGTCGACACCACCTTCGAGACCTACCCAACCGGCCGAGAAATCCCACCAATCGAAGAAGATATCGAAGAAGGCGGCTAAGTCACGCCCACAGACGCCGATGCTCGCGCTCGTACTCGAGAATCCGCCGATAGACCCGCACCATCTCCCGATCCCTGGCCAGCGGCTCGCGCGGCGGCTTGATCACCGCGCCACCCAGCGCATCCACGATCTCGCGGTGGTCGTCGATGATGAAATCGGGCACGATGTCGGTAAACAGGTGCAGCCGCTGACGGTACTGAAAGATCGGCTTGCCCATGATTCCGGCCAGCAGCGGCCAGAGGTCATGCTTGTCCGCCACCTCGCGCCGCGCCCCATAGCCCGACCACATGTAGACGTGATGCCCGCGCTCCTGCAGCCGCTCCAGCACCTCGCGCGCATACGGCCGCAGGTGCAGATTCCACGAAACCAGGCACCCGTCCACGTCAAAGAAGATGTTGAGAGGCCGCACGAACGTTAGCCTAGCGCCAAATGTCGGAGATAGCGCAGAACATCCAAGCGTGGTGCCGCCACCTCAGCAAGGCCAATGCTGGCCGCCACTTCCAGATGAAGACCGGCCGAGAATGCTGGCGCTGCGCCGTCCGAAATCGGGGCATGCTGCGCCGCTCGATTCTCACGTCAATGATCGTCGGAACGATCCTCGTCGCCATCAACCAGGGAACGACAATCGTCGCCGGAGAAGGAACAACCGACCTAGCCTGGAAGATTCCCCTCACCTACTGCGTCCCATTCCTCGTCGCCAGCTGGGGAGCCCTAGGCAACGCCTACGTCCGCCGTTCTTCGTAGTCTCGTTACAGATTCCGCCACCCCCCCACCGTCATACCCGCGCTTGCCGCGGGTATCTCGAAATCAGCGCTACGAACTCGTACAGTCGGCTAACCGTCTCAAGGCAACGGTCGTTGCCGTCGAGCTTCAACTGGACTGAACGCGGCGAGATTCCCGCGGCAAGCGCGGGAATGACGGAATGGGACTACCTCGGCAGACCCAACCCCCGAGTCGCAATGATGTTCCGCATGATCTCCGACGTTCCCGCCGCAATCGTCAACGGCACCGAGTTCAAGTACTCGTCCGGCATCCGACCATGCAGTGGAGCGTGCTCCTGCTCCCCAGAGAGCCCGCCGCCGAGACCGAACATGTTGATCATGCCGGCCAGTCTCTGATTGATCATCGTTCCATACAGCTTCGACATCGACGCCTCGTGGTTCGGGACCAGGCCCTGCGACTGCATCCACGCAACCCGATACGCCAGCCAGCGACCGACGGTGAACTCGATGTTCAGATCGGCCAGCCTGTGCCGGATGCGAGGGTCCTCGTCCGGCCGCGTGCCATCGGGGCCCGGTTGGCTGGCCAGGTCGGTCAGCTCGCCCAGCAGGCGCACGCCCGAGACGACTCGCGAAATGCCTGAGCGCTCGAAGTCGAGCGTGGTCGTCGCCACGTACCAGCCGCGGTTCTCCTCACCGACCATGTTCTTGGCCGGCACGCGCACGTCCTCGAAGAAGACCTCGTTGAAGTGATGCCGGTTGGCCATGTTGACCAGCGGCCGCACCGTGATCCCCGGTGTCTTCATGTCGACCAGGAAGAACGAGATCCCCCGATGCTTGGGCGCGTCCGGCTCGGAGCGCGCGAGCATGAAGATGTAGTCCGCGTGCTGCGCGCCCGAGGTCCAGATCTTCTGCCCATTGATGATGTAGTCGTCACCGTCGCGCTGCGCCCGCGTCTGCAGCGAGGCCAGGTCCGAGCCCGAGCCCGGCTCCGAGAATCCCTGGCACCACTGGATATCCGCATTCCGAATCCGAGGCAGGAAGAATTCCTTCTGCTCGTCCGATCCGTACATGATTACCGTCGGCCCAACCCGGTCGACGCCCTGGTTGTAAACCGGCGCGCGATGATGCGCCATCGTCTCATTGAACATCGCCTGCCGAATCGGCCCCGCGCCCGCCCCGCCATGCTCCTGCGGCCAGCCCAACGTCAGCCAGCCACGATCGGCCAGCGCCTTGTGAAATCCCCGAGTGAACTCCCACCGCTCCCGATTCGCCGCTCCATCCTCAGCCGGCCCCTCCGACAGATCCGCCCAACCCGGCGGCAGCTGCTCACCCAGGAAATCCAGCACCTCTTCCCGAAACGCCACGTCCTCAGCCGAGAATTTGAAGTCCACAATGATGCTCCCACCACGATTAGCTCTTGCCGTCAGATTAACAGAGCGGTCGGTCTAGTCCCCTCTCCCCGAGGGAGAGGGTTAGGGTGAGGGCCCAATCGTAAGCGGCGAGGAACCCTCACCCCAGCCCTCTCCCAGAGGGAGAGGGAGAGGAAGTCAACCTGCAGCTCCGCATTACAATCTCACCCATGCCCGACACCCAACCCGGCCCCCTCGCCAACGTCCGAGTCATCGACCTCACCGACGACCGAGCCATCTACGCCGGCAAACTCCTCGCAGACCTCGGCGCCCAGGTCACCCGAGTCGAACCCACCGGCGGCGACCCGCTCCGACAGCGCGCCCCCTTCCACAAAAGCGGCGCGTCCCTCTGGCACGCCTACTTCGCCAGCTCACGAAACTTCGTGACCGGCGCTGCCGAAACAATCGCAGAACTCGCCCAGTCCGCCGACATCATCCTCGACTGCCAACGTCTCACCAATCCCGAAGCGCTGCTCGAAGCCAACCTGCGACTCGTCATCGTCGATGTCACCTCCTTCGGACGCTCCGGCCCCTGGCGCGACTACCAGGCGCCGGGACTCGTCGCCGAGGCCCTGGGCGGCATCGCCGCCACCTCCGGTGATGTCGACACGCCGCCACTCAAGCTCTACGGCGACCAATACGCCTTTGTCGGCGGCGTCTATGCCGCAGTCGGAGCGCTGGCCGCGCTCAATCACGCTCGCCAAAGAGGAGAGGGCCAGATCGTCAGGCTCTCTGCGCACGAGGCCCTCGGCAGCATCCTCGAGCACGTCCTCATGTGGGCCTGGAACCACGACAGCGTGCCCTTCGCCATCGGCCCGGTCCTGAAACGACAGGGCTCCCTGCACTGGTCGGGCGCCTACGTCGTCATGCAGGCAATCGGCGGCTCCATCATGATCACGCCAACCCCCGACTTCTCCAGGCAGGCCGCCTGGCTGGTCGAGGAAGGCACCGGACTCGAGCTGCTCGACGAACGCTTCACCGACCCCGCCAACGTGGCAGAGTTGGTCGATCTGACCATGACCACACTCCGAGAGTGGGTCGCCACCAAAGAGGTCGAGCCCTTCTTCCACGAAGCCCAGGCCCGCCACCATCCCTACGGCTGGGTCATGACCACACCCGAGGTCGCCAGCAACCCACAGCTAGAAGCTAGAAACTGGTGGACCGACTACCCCGCCGGAGACACCACCGTCACAGGCCCAGGCGCTCCCTACCACTTCTCCGACACTCCATGGCAAGTCCGAACATCAGCATCAGACGATGGCGATGTCGCAGGATCCCTTTTTCCCCCCGCGGTGCGGGGGGAGACGTCCCAAAGGGACAGAGGGGGGTCCCACCCCGAGCCAAGAACCGCCCGACCAACCACCGGACCCCTCGAAGGCATCCGAATCCTCGACTTCACCCACGTCCTCGCCGGACCCTTCGCCACCAGAGTCCTCGGCGACATGGGCGCCGACGTCGTCAAGATCATGTCCTCAACCCGCGCCGGACTCGCCGGCGGCGTCGACCATCCCTATCACGCCCTCTGGAACCGCAACAAGCGAGTCTTCCAGCTCGACCTCACCCGCGACGAGGCACGCGACATCGCCCGCCAGCTCGCGCTCCAGGCCGATGTCGTGATCGACAACTTCTCCGTCGGCGTGCTCGACCGCTGGGGCCTCGGCTACGACGCCGTCAGCCCCGACAATCCCGGCGTAATCTACGTCGGCATGTCGGGCATGGGCATCTCGGGCCCATGGTCGAACTACGTCACCTACGCCCCCACCGTTCACGCGCTCGCCGGACTGACCTACCTGACCGGCGTGCCCGGACGCAACGACATCGGCATCGGCTTCAGCTACAACGACCACATGGCCGGCCTACACGGAGCCGTCGCCGTCCTCGCCGCCATCGAGGGCCGCCGCCTGATCGGCAAGGGCCAGCGCATCGACATGAGCCAGTTCGAGGTCGGCGTCAACTTCGGAGGTCCCGCCCTGCTCGACTGGTTCGCCAACGGAGTCGCCGCCCAACCAGTCGGCAACGACCCACCCTGGGAGTCCTGGACCCCGCACGCGATCTACCCCTGCCACGGCGAAGATCAATGGTGCGCCATCGCCGTCATGACCGATGAGCAGTGGCAACTGTTATGTCAACTAATGGGCGCCGACGACTGGCGCAACGACACCGAACTGAGCAATGTCGAAGGCCGCAAAGCCCGCCAGTCAGAGATCGACGCCCGAATCACAGAATGGACCAGAAGCCAGGACCGCTACGAGCTCATGAGCCGCTGCCAGCAGGCCGGAATCCCCGCCGGAGTCGTCCAGACCGGCGAAGATCTCACCAAGAACGACCCCCAGCTCGCCCAAGCCAACATGCACTTCACTTACGAAGACCCACATCCCGATCTCGGCCAGCTCAACGCCGACCGCCTCGCCATCCAGTTCGAGAAGACCCCAGCAACCGTCTACAACCGCTCAGAGGTCTACGGAGAATCAAACACCTCGGTGGCCTCCGACTGGCTGAATATGTCAGAAGCCGAAGTCTCCCGCCTCAAATCCGAAGGGGTGATGGAGTAGCGACCCCCGTCCCCGCCCCCGAGCGGTGACCCGCTCCCCGCTGTACGGATTCCGACCTTCTGAGGAGCGACAACGACGACATTGCGGCCGATCAAATGGTGGTCTGAAAACAACAACGGCCCGTCGTCTCCGACGGGCCGTTGCAGAGTCAATCCTGAGAGGCAACTACCGGAACACCGAGTAGTCGATCTCCTTCGACGTAATCACCTCGATCAGCGCCGGCTGACCGTCCTCAGTCGCCCGAATCCCGCGCTTGAACGCTTCATTCAGGTCTCCAGGCGACTCCACGCGCTCTCCGTAGCCGCCGAAGGCCTTCGCCATGTCGGCGTAGTGACCGGAGATGTCGGTCGCCCGGTACTTCTCGGTCGCCGTCTTCATGATCGGCAGTTCGATCGCCATCGAGAAGTTGTTCAGCAGCACGCTGAGAATCGGGATGTTCTCGCGAACGGCGGTCTCGAAGTCCATGCCGGTCATGCCGATCGCTGCGTCGCCCCAGACATTCACGCAGGTCTTCTCGGGTGAGGAAACCTTCGCGCCCATCGCGTAGCCGAGGCCGGTACCGAGCTGAGTCGTCTTGCCCCAGCCGATGTAGCTCAGCGGTGTGGTCGAGTTCCAGAACGGCGACATCTGATCGCGCGGCGAGCCGGCGTCGTGGGTCGCCACGACGTTATCGATCCCGACTGTCTCGTCCAGCGTCGCGTGCAAGTCCTTGAGCGCGCGGTACGGGTTGATCGGCGCGTCGTTGGAATCGGTCTTGTGCGACCAGTCCTTCCGCCACTGTCCGTTGACCTCGGCGATCCTCGCTGCGATGGCGTCGGCACGGCCGCGCGGACCGGAGATCAGTTCGCGCACCTCACCGATGATCGCATCCAGCACCAGCCCGGCGTCGCCAACCACGCCCTCGGAGATCTCGACCTCGTTGTTAAAGTCCTCAGGGTCGAGCGTCGAGTGGATGTAGTACGGCCCCTTGGGCATCTGCAGGCCAAAACCGGTCTTGGCGAACGAGCAGCCAATCCCAAATACCACATCGGCGTCCTGCAGGAACTCATGCACCGCCTTGGGGAAGGCGCGGCCACCTGAGCCCAGTGACAGCGGATGCGTCTCCGGGAATGCGCTCTTGCCCTGCAGAGACGTCGTCACCGGCGACTCAAGCAGCTCGGCCAGCTCCCTGAGCTGGTCCCAGGCCTTCGCATAATGCACGCCCTGGCCCGCGTAGATCACCGGTCGCTCGGCGTTGACCAGCGTCTGCGCCGCTTTGCGAGCGTCGGCCGGATCCGGACCCGATCGATACGCCGGCGTCGGCGTGTAGTTGATCGGCTCCTCGATCTCCGCGCCCCAGAGGTCGCCGGGGATCTCCAGCACGACCGGTCGCTGCCGACCGTTCTTCGCATGCGTAAACGCGCGCCGTACGGCGTTCGCCAGGTCGTTGGCGTCTGTCAGTTGCTCGGTCCACTTGCTCACGTGCTGGAAGTTGACCAGCCCAGAGAAGTTCGGAGCCACATTAGATTGCGCCCGCGCATAGCCGCCGGGAATCGCGACCATCGGCGCCGACTCGCTCCAGGCCTGAGCCAGGCCACCGAACGAGTTCTCCGAACCCGGACCGTTCTGCGTCAGATACACCGCAACCCGGTCGCCCGAGTTCATTCGAGCAAAGGCGTCGGCAATGTGAATCCCCGTCCGCTCCTGGCGAACGATGATCGTACGGATATCGGCCTCAGCCGCCGCCTCAAAGATTGGATTGACGGGATAGCCGACCACAAAGTCGACCCCCTCCCGCTTGAGCATCTCAGCAATCGCGTTCGCAGTTCTCATTTGTCAGCTCCTTTGTTTCCTTTGCTCCCCCTCTGGGGGAGCTGCCGCGTAGCGGCTGAGGGGGCTTCCCCTCCTCCGTCGTTTGCTAATCGGAGTGTACGGGAGGCTTCCGACCCGCCCACGGCTGCGCAACCTCAAGCTGCGCCGCCAGACGGAACAGCGTCGCCTCATCGGCGTAGGGCGCCACGAGCTGCGTCCCAACCGGCAAGCCCGCCTCATTCCAGTACAACGGCACCGACGCCGCCGGGTTCCCCGAAGCATTGAACAGCGAGGTAAATCCCACCGTGCGCTGCACGTCGACACCCTGCGCCTGCAAGTCCTCGCGATCGAGCGACAGCTTGCCCAGCTCCAGCGGAGGCGTCGCCATCGTCGGCGTCAGCATCACGTCGTAGCCAGGACCATCGACGCCGGCAAACCAGCGTCCGACATACCGACCGATCGCATGCACCGCGCGAGTCGCGGCGATGTACTCGGTCGCCGACGGCATATCGCCCGAAATCATCCGCCAGGTGAGCGGTTCCATGTCCTCCGGATTCGGCGTCCGGCCCAGCTCCTCCGCCTTCTGATCGAATGCCAGCTTGGTCGACGGCCGGACGATATCGAACAACGGATTGCGGACCTCCTCCGGGATGTCCAGCATGGCGTCCTCAACCTCGTGACCAAGCGACCGCAGCAGCTCCGCCGAGTGCTCCGCGGCAGCGATGCAGTCGCCATCAATCTCACTCTCGTTGAACGGCCGGACGATCATCCCAATTCGAAGCTTGCCCGGGTCGCGCCCGACCTCTTCAGTCCACGGACGCTCCGGCGGCGGCGCGAAGTAGGGAGCGCCGATGTCCGGGCCGGCAGTCGCGTCGAGCAGCACCGCAGAGTCCCGCACCGACCGCGAGACCGCGTGCACCGTCGACATCCCGGCCCAGCCCTCGCCGACATCCGGACCCGCAGGAGTCCGAGCGCGAGTCGGCTTCAAACCAAACAGTCCGCAGCAAGTCGCCGGAATCCGGATCGATCCACCGCCATCCGAAGCATTCCCGGCCGGAATCACGCCCGCAGCCACAGCCGCCGCGGCCCCGCCCGACGATCCGCCAGCCGTATGCTCCAGATTCCACGGATTGCGAGTCTTGCCATGCAACTGCGACTCGGTCGTCGAAGTGATCCCCATCTCTGGCGACGTCGTCCGACCGAAAATCGATAGCCCAGCCGCCTTGTAGCGAATCACCATCTCCGAATCGTGATCCGGCACCGTGTCGGCGAAGACCTTTGAGCCGCTGGAAATCGGCTGACCCGCGTACAACGTGCCCAAATCCTTGAGCAGGAACGGCACACCATGCAGCGGACCCTCGGGCAGTCCACTGAGCGCGTTCTCGCGAGCGTGGTCGTACCACGGATAGACGATCGCGTTGAGTTGTGGATTGACCCGCTCCGCCCGCTCGATCGCTTCCTCTAGCAGCTCAATCGCCGACACTTCACGGTCGGCGACCATTCGAGCCAGCTCAACCGCGTCGAGATCCGAGTATCCCTGTATTGCCATGTGAACGCCCTCTCATAAGCTCTTACGCATGGTACGCACCGATGGCCGACAGCCCAACGAGTTACGTCCGCTCAGCTTCGAGCTCGATATCCAGAAGCACGCCGACGGCTCCTGCATCGTCTCACTCGGCGATACGAGAGTCCTCTGCGCCGTCACCGTCGAGGAACAGGTCCCACGCTGGATGCGAGGATCCGGCCGAGGCTGGCTCACGGCCGAGTACAACATGCTCCCCGCCGCGACCAATACCCGCTCCAACCGCGAGCGCGTCCTCTCCGCCGGTCGGACCAAGGAGATCCAGCGTCTGATTGGACGCAGCCTCCGAGCAGCGATCAACCTCGACGCCCTCGGAGAGCGAACCTTCAACATCGACTGCGACGTCCTCGACGCCGACGGAGGAACTCGAACCGCAGCCATCACCGGAGCCTTCGTCGCCGTCAAGCAGGCCATCAACAAGCTCGCCTACGAGACCTCGCCAATCAACGCCGCCGTCGCCGCCGTCAGCATCGGAATCATCGACAACCAGATCCTCACCGACCTCAACTACGCCGAAGACTCAACCGCCGACGTCGACTGCAACATCGTCGGCCTCGCCACCGGAGGCCTAGTCGAAGTCCAGGGAACCGCCGAAGGCCAATCCTTCACACCCGATCAACTCAATCAAATGGTCACCGCCGCACAAACCGCCCTACAAGAAATGTTCACCGCCCAGACCGAGGCACTGCGTACCACGCACCGATAACTTCCGTCCCCGCCCCCGAGCGGGGACCCACTCGGCCCCATTCCCCAGTCCCCACTTCACGCGGCGACCCGCTCGGCCCCAGTCCCCAGTCCCCGCTTCACGCGGGGACCCGCTCGGGCCCGTTTCCCAGTCCCCGCTTTACGCGGGGACCCGCTCGGCTCCCCCCGCCAAGGAACCCCTTCGAAAAAGCACCGTCATACCCGCGCTTGCCGCTGGTATCTCACCGATTCCTGCACTGAAGTTCCCACACTGCGACATCGCAGCGGCAGAAGTCCCGCGCCCAAGTCTGAGCTCCGCTAGAAGTAGTCCGCGTACAGACCCAGGTGACTCCCACCGATCAGCAACACGTGAGCAGCCCCAAAGTCCTCGTCCGCCTGCTGACCCGGGAAATTGCTCATCACCCGAAATCCGCCCGGCGAAGCCTCAGCGCCATACTCCACCACATCCGCGCCGAGCTGCCCCACGTCCGACCACATCGCCGACTGCGACATCGACTCTCGCGGCACCGCCAGCAGCGCCATTTTGGGCAATGACCGATGCGGCGCCGAAAACCCCACCGAGACCGTCACCTGCCAGAGGTTCGAGCGCCCAGCCTCAAGCGTCGGCAACGCGTCGTAGAAGATCGCGGACTCCGTCTCGTGCACAATGGTCGAGCCGTTCTTGGTCACCGCCTCGAGCCACGGCTCACCCGTCGGCGCCCAGCGCGAACGATCAAGTTCCTTGGCCGCGTGGACCTGCAAGTGAGCATGCGGCTGCGACTGCTCGCCCATCGAACCAAAATTGCAGAACACCCGGAATCCAGCCGGCGCCCGATCGGAGTTGCGATCCTTCAGCCACTCAACCGTCTGCAACCCATGATCGCGAGCCGTCGCCCCGACCTCGCCCAGGTCCGACCACAACTCACTCTGCTGCGAATAGAACGGGATCGCCGATTCCGAATGCTCAAGCGGGATCACCAACGAGGTCAGGTCGAAGAACAGGAACTGGTTCTCGAAGACAAACACCTCGGGCCGATCGTCTGACCACGGTGCCGACGGATCTCCGCGACGCGAATCGGTGAACCGGCGTTCGCCGTCACGGAAGAACAACGCCGACTCTGAGCCATCAGCAATCCCGCAGAACACGCAGAATCGCGCTGGACTCTGCCCCGGCTTGTTCGGCATAACCGTCAGCGTCGCACCAATCCTCCGACCGCGCAAACCCGTGAGATACGATCTTCTCTGTCCCGCCAACTCCCAGTCCCCGCCTCACGCGGGGACCCGCTCGGGTCCTGCCCGCC
Organism: Dehalococcoidia bacterium; assembly: GCA_964291525.2. Lineage (GTDB taxonomy): Bacteria > Chloroflexota > Dehalococcoidia > Bin125 > Bin125 > Bin125. The sequence continues at coordinate 978,203 of OZ219765.1, forward strand.
AAGGATGCCCGCAGATGGTCAACGTTCAACCCTTCCGAGGCCTCCGCTACAACGCAGACATCGTCGGCGACTGGGGCGCCGTCCTCGGCCCGCCCTACGACATCGTCGACGCCGCACAGACCTCGGCCCTCAAGGCCTCCAGCCCATACCAGATTGCCCACATCGAGACCGCCGCCGGCGACGAGATCGCCGCCGCCGCGCAGACGCTCCAGGACTGGCGCGCATCCGGCGCGATCGTCCAGGACGACGCACCCTCCTTCTACCTGCATGAGCACCATTTCGGCGACGATTCCAATCCTCAGGTCCGCCGAGCCATCTTCGGCGCGGTCGACCTCACCCCCTGGGGCGACGGCGTCATGGCCCACGAGCGCACGATGCCTGGCCCCAAGGCGACTAGGACCGCCCTGCGCTCAGTCGTCGGCGCCGACATCTCCCCACTCATGGCCTTTGTCCCCGACGCCGACGGCGCGCTCGCCGAACTGATCGATCTCGCCGCCCAACTCCCGCTGCTTGCTGAGGGCACCGATCCAACCGGCGATACCCACACCCTGCGACGAATCGACGGCGCCAACACCGTCATGCGAATCGCCGACGCCTTCGCCAACGACACCATCTACATGGCCGACGGTCACCACCGCTACGAGTCCGCCCTCGCCTCGATCGATGAACGCCCGGGCTCGACCCGCGTGCTGATGGGCATCGCCTGCGCCAACGATCCCGCCCTCGTCGTCGGAGCCACCCACCGAGTCGTCCACACCGACGCGCCGGCCAGCCTCGTCGCCCAACTCGGCAGAAACTTCAGCATCTCCGAGTCCGAGCCAAACAAGATCGCCGACTTGCTGCCCGACGGAAGTCCCTCACTCGGCCTCGTCACCGCCCAGGGAGCCTGGCTCCTCGAACCGACCGAAGCCGCCGCCCGCGCCATGCCCGACGACGTACCCGTCGCCTGGCGCAACCTAGCCCCAGCCGTCCTCCAGCACGTCGTGCTCGAGCCCATCTTCGGCATCGACGCCAACGCCCTCGCCGGAGGCCAGGCCGTGACCTACACCCACCACCTCCAAGAACTCCTCGAAGCAGTAAGCAACGGAACCGCCAGCGCCGCATTCGTCCTCCCCGCCCCCACCCTCCAGGACGTGATCGAAACCGCCGACGCCGGAAGCTTCATGCCCCAGAAAAGCACCTACTTCGTCCCCAAACTCCCCACCGGCCTAGTCCTCCACCCCCTCGACTAACCCCCCTTCTCCCCTCCCATCCCCTCTCCCCTTCCGATCCCCTCTCCCTCGAGGGAGAGGGCTAGGGTGAGGGTGAAAACTCCGCTCAACCCACCAACTTCCCTCACCTAGTCCCACATTTGAGACTGCCACTGTTCCCATTCCAATCCCCTCTCCCTCGAGGGAGAGGGCTAGGGTGAGGGTGAGCTCCGGACCGCGTCGCGGGAATCAATCCCTCAGCTCACATCTGAGCCTGAGACACATCCTCAACCCCATCAATCGCCCCAATCGACCCAACCTCATCCACCGACAACGCCCGAGAGATAATCAACGCCATCAGCGACATCTCCGAAGGATCCCCCGGACTAAACCCAACATCCATCGCCGCGATATTCACATCCAACCGACCCAGCGCCATCCCCACCTCACCGATCCGCCCCGGTCGATCCTCATTGCGAAGCACCAGCAAATGCAGATGGTCCGGCGCATGACCTGGTCTCAGTCGAGGACCGGAGATGTGCACGTAGAACCCATTGATCTCGACAACCGCCGCGCGACCATGTTCCAGCGTGCCCATCAAGGACGTCGCGCCCTCCGACGTCCGCAACTCGACCGTAATCGTCGACGTGTACGGCTCCGCGTCGGGAGTCTTCCGCTCTGAAATCCGCCAGCCCCGATGAGCAATCACATTGTTGATGTTGACCAGGTTCACGTGCTCGTCCGAGATCGGCGCCAGCAACCCCGCCACCACCGATGCCTTGAGCGGCGTCACGTCATGATTCGCAATCTCGCCGCGGTAATGGACCACGATGTCCCGCCACTGACCCGACGCCAACTGCGTCGCAAGCCGACCGCACATCTCCGCCACCGACAGATAAGGCCCGACCGCCTCCAACGACTCAGGATCGATCAACGGAGCATTGACCGCCGCCTGAGACGGCTCCCCTCGAAGGACCTTGAGCGCCTCAGTCGCGATATCAACCGCCACCCGCTCCTGAGCCTCCTGCGTCGACGCCCCAAGGTGCGGCGTCGCCAGCACTCGAGGATGATTAACCAGCGGATTGTCCTGCGCCGGTTCCTCAGCAAACACGTCCAGCGCCGCGCCGCCCAGACGACCCGAGTCCAGCGCGTCCGACAGCGCCGCTTCCTCCACCAGCCGTCCTCGAGCGGTATTGACCAGCAACGCGCCTCGCTTCATCGACTCGAACTCTGAAGCCCCCAGCAGCGGCGGAGCATCCGGCGACGCCGATGAATGCAGCGTCACCACATCCGACTGCGCCAGCAAATCCAGTAGTGGAAACAGTTCCGCCCCGACGCTGCGAGCCCGCTCCTCCGAAACAAACGGATCAAACGCAATCGTCCGCATCTCCATCGCCTGCAGCCGACGCGCCACCGCCGCCCCCACTAATCCCAGGCCAACAATCCCCGCCGTCTTCCCGCGCAGCTCCGCCCCAACAAACGCCGACCGATTCCACTCGCCCGCCTTCAGCGACGCATTCGCTTCCGACAGGTGACGCGACAGCGAGAGCAGCAACGCCACCGCCAACTCAGCCGCCGAGACCGTATTCCCACCCGCAGCGTTGAGCACAATGATCCCACGCTCGGACGCCGCATCCAGGTCAATGTTGTCAACACCCGCCCCAGCCCGACCAATCACGCGAAGCCCGGGCGCCGCCTCGATCAGCTCCCGATCAACCATCGTCCCGCTGCGAACAATCAACCCCTGGCAATCCGAGACAGCCGACAACAACTCAGCGCGAGACAGCGAGTAACGAGCCTCAACCTCCGCGCCCCCGCGCAGGATCGATAAGCCTTCCTCAGCAAGCGACTCACTGACCAGGATTCGGTTCATGTCAATACGGCCCAGAGCTCCCCCTCTGGGGGAGCTGTCGCGGAGCGACTGAGGGGGCCGCCCACCTTGTGCCTACCCGTCGATCCCGGGAATCACCGCTCCCTCAGCCGCCGAGAAGCCTTCAGCCACGAGCGACTCCTGCAGTGCCGAGAAGCAAGCAACAAACTCCGACTCCTCCAGGTAGCCCAGATGCCCGATCCGCCAGATCGACGCCGCCAGCTTGCCCTGTCCACCAGCGATCACCACGTCATAGTCCTCCCGCAGACGCTTCGAGACCGCCGAACCCGTGACACCCTCAGGCACCTTGATCGCCGTCACCGTGTCGGACGCATATTTTTCGTCCGCCAACAGCTCCAGACCCAGCGCCTTCGCCGCAGAGCGAGTCCACGAGGCATACCGATGATGCCGCGCATAGATCGCCTCCGGACCCTCCGCAATCAGCATCGGCAGCGCCGCGTCCATCGCGTACATCGTCGGCAAAGACGGCGTCCACGGCGGCTGACCGCGCTCGGCGTAATCTAGGTGGGTCGTCAAATCAAAGTAGAAACTCGGCATCGTCGAGCTCTTCGCCGCCTCCCAGCCGCGCTCCGACAGCGCCGCCATCGCAATCCCAGGAGGCGACAGCCAACCCTTCTGCGACGCCGTCACCACGGCGTCCAATCCCCAGTCGTCCATCCGCATCTCGACCGACCCCAACGACGACACCGCATCCACAATGATCAGCGGGTCCGCCACCTCACGCACGGCCGCCGCGATCGCACCGATCGGATTGGTCACGCCAGTCGACGTCTCATTGTGCGTAATCAGCAGCGCGTCATACTCGTCCTGCTGGATCAGTTCAGCCACCAGCTCTGGAGTCGCCGCCTCGCCCCACTCGATTTCCGAGCGAGTCACCTCAGCGCCGAAACGCTCGGCGATCGTGCCAAACCGGTCGCCGAACGATCCCACCGTCACACACAGCGCCTTGTCGCCCACCGACAGCGTGTTAACGATCGCCGCTTCCATCGCGCCCGTTCCCGAGGCTGAAATGATCATGATCTCCTGGTCGGTCCCGAAGAACGGTTGAATCCCGCTCGTCAGCCGCTCCAGCAGTTCCGCGAACTCGGGCCCGCGGTGGTTGATCATCTCGCCCGCCGCCGCGGCCAGCACATCGGGCGGACATGGCGTCGGACCGGGAATGCGAAGATTCGTGGACATTGCTATCTCACACCGTTCTCTACGATGAATGGAGTCACTGGATCGTCCAGTCTGGTCACAGCGCCCCAGCCGCAAGCCTCAGAGCGCTGGTCGAATCGTATCAGCGCGATAGATGACGACAATGTCCCAACCGAACATTGAACGCAACATCGAGCCGCCCGATCCCGCCGACATGCAGCGCAGATTGCGAACCCTTCCCAGCGTCGATCGCGTACTCTCCGAGCCCACTCTGAACGACGCCCTCGACAGATGGCCGAGGCCGCAAGTCGTCGAGGCCGTGAGAGGGGAAATAGACATCGCTCGCGGGCAGCTCAACAACGGCACCGATTCGACGTTCACTGCCGAAGACATCGCCAAACGCGCCGGATCCTCCTTGAGCAATCAGCTGCGACCCTCGTTGCGCCGAGTAATCAACGCGACCGGCGTCATCATCCACACCAACCTCGGACGAGCCCCCGTCTCAGACGCCGCCGCCGCCGCGATGGCTCAAGCCGCCAGCGGTTACTCCAACCTCGAGTTCAACCTCGACACCGGAACCCGAGGCTCCCGCGCCAACCATCTCGACTCGATGCTCCAAGCCCTGACCGGTGCCGAGGCCGGCATTGCCGTCAACAACAACGCCGCCGCCCTCTACTTCGTCATGGCCGCGCACTGCGCCGCCCAGTCGCCGCGCAGCGAGGTCATCGTCTCCCGAGGCCAGGCCGTCGAGATCGGCGGCGGCTTCCGAATTCCCGACGTCCTACGCGACGCCGGCGTCACACTCGTCGAAGTCGGCACCACCAACCGCACACGAGCCTCCGACTACGCCAACGCCATCACCGAGAACACCGCCGCCATCCTGCGCGTCCATTCATCCAACTTCCGCATCGTCGGATTCACCGAAGAGCCGACCATCGCCGAGCTCCAGGCCGTCGCCGAAGAAGCCGGGGTCATGCTGATCGACGACGTCGGCAGCGGATGCCTGCTCGACACCCGTGAGTACGGCCTCGCCTACGAGCCGAGACCACTAGACAGCATCGAAGACGGCGCCGACCTCGTCCTCTTCAGCGGGGACAAGCTCCTCGGCGGACCCCAGGCCGGCTTGATCATCGGCCGACAATCGGCCGTCGACACGCTCCGTTCCCACCCGCTGATGAGAGTCCTCAGACTCGACAAAGCAGCAATCGCCGGACTCGGAGCGACGCTGCAGCACTACCTCGCCGGAGACGCGGTCCAAACCGTGCCAATCTGGCGCATGATCTCGGCCAATCTTGACGAACTGGGAGAGCGCGCCAAACACTGGCAGACGCAAGTCGGCACCGGCGAGATCCAGTCAGCCCAATCCGCCATTGGCGGAGGCTCCCTCCCCGCCGAGACCCGGCCCACCTTCGTCTGGTCCCTCGACCATCCCCATCCCGCCGACGCCGCACGCAAGCTGCGTGAAGCCGAGACCCCAATCATCGCCCGAGTCGAACACGACCAACTCATCCTCGATCCGCGAACCGTCCTGCCCGACGAGGACGCCACCGTCATCGCCGCACTCCGACAACTCGTCGGAGGCCCCGAGTGATCGTCCTCGGAGCAGTCCTCCCGCATCCCCCGATCCTGCTCCCCCAGATCGCCCAGGGACGCGAAGTCCACGCCCAGGCAACCCTGGACGCCTACAAAGCCGTCGCCAGAAGTCTGCAAGAGTCCAATGTCCGGCGCCTCGTCCTCATCTCCACCCACGGAATCGTCACCCTCAACCGATTCCACATCCTCCAGGCCAACCTCACCGGAGACTTCGAGCGCTTCGGCCACCCCGGCCTGACATTCGAACGAGAAACCGACCAGCAACTCGTCGAAACCATCGTGGAATCAGCCAAGACCGCCGAAGTACCCCTCACCCCAACGCCGCTCTGGGAACAATCCGATCACTCAGTCGGAGTCCCAATCACCCTCCTCAAAGACGCCCTCCCCGACCAGATCGCAATCGTCAGCATCAGCTTCCGATCCCCCACCGACCACTACCGACTCGGCCAAGCCATCGGCGAAGCACTCTCCAAAATCAACGAACCCACCGCAATCATCGCCTCCGGAGACGCCGTCCACCGACTCAACGAAGACTCCCCCAAACGCCCCCACCCAAAGGGCCAGGAAGTCCAGCAGCAATACGAAACCACCCTGACCAACTGGGACCACAAATCACTCGTCACCATCGAAGAACAACTCCGCCGAGACGTAGACGAATCCGTAATCTCGCCAACACTAATCCTCATGGGAGCCCTGGAAGGCCAGAACCTATACCCACGTATCCTATGCACAGAGCACCCCTGGGGAGTCGGTTATGTCACCGCCCTCATCGAAAGTGAGACACCCAAACCATGATCCCCTCACCCTAACCCTCTCCCATTGGGAGAGGGTTAGGGTGAGGGCGACCCCACTCGGTTCCCCTCCGGTTCCCTTCCGGTTCCCTCTCCCTCTGGGAGAGGGCTAGGGTGAGGGCATCCCCACTCGGATCCCCTCCGGTTCCCTCTCCCTCTGGGAGAGGGCTAGGGTGAGGGCATTCCCACCAGAGTCCAAAACCTGACTGTTCTCCCCCCAGCGGGGGGAGATGCTGAAAGCAGAGGGGGGAGATAGGTGGACGCCAAGAGCATCGCCGTCCTCGAGTTCCCCAAAATCGTCGAGCGCCTCGCCGACCTCTGCGGCTCCCCCGGCGGACGCGAACTCGCCCTGCAAGTCACCCCGAGCGCCGATGTCGACGAAGTCCGCCGCCGACTCGCCGCCACCGCCGAGGCCCGCGCCCTCAACCGCCTCAAGCCCAACTTCCGCATGGGTCAGGCCCCCGACATCGCCGCCAACCTGCTCGCCGCCTCCCGAGGCGCCATCCTGCCCGCCGGCGACATCCTCGAGATCGCCATCCTGCTCCGCACCGCACGCCACACCAGAAACCAGCTCGCGCCACTCAGCCGAGAACTCCCCCAGCTCGCCCGAGTCGCCCAGCGCATCGCCGACTTCTCCCCGCTGATCCGCGAAGTCGAGGCCACAATCGACGAGCGCGGTGAAATCCCCGACAACGCCTCACCGGCCCTCGCCGAAACCCGCGACCGCGTCCGCACCGTCCAGGTCCGACTCGAGCGGCAGCTCGAGCGCACCCTCCGACACGCCGTCTCCGAAGGCATCGCCCAGGAATCCCTGATCACCGAGCGCGACGGCCGTTACGTCATCCCGATCAAAGCCGAACTCCGAGGCTCAATGCCATCGGTCGTCCACGACGTCTCCGCCTCCGGAGCCACCCTCTTCGTCGAGCCGCTCGCCGTCGTCGAACTCGGCAACCGCCTCCGAGAAGCCCGTCGCGAGGAGCAACGCGAGGTCGACCGCATCCTCCGAGCCCTCTGCGAATCGATCGGCGCCGAAACCGGAGCCATCCGAGCCGCCGTCCGCTGTCTCGCCCAGATCGACCTCGCCCAGGCCAAGGCCCGACTCGGCGCAGAGCTCGATGCACCCCTCCCCTCCGAGGGCGACAACCTCAACTGGATCGGCCCCAGACAGGATGATGCAGACACCGACCTCATCCTCCACACCGCCCGCCATCCACTCCTGACCGGCGACGTCGTCCCCATCTCCACCGCGCTCAACGCCGACGCCCGCTGCGTGCTTATCACCGGACCCAACACCGGCGGTAAGACCGTCGCCCTCAAAACAGTCGGACTGCTCTGCCTCATGGCCCAGGCCGGACTCCCCGTCCCCGCCGAGACCGGCACGCGCATCCCCGTCTTCGACGACATCTTCGCCGACATCGGCGACGAGCAGTCCATCGAACAATCCCTCTCCACCTTCTCCGCCCACATGACCAACATCGTCCGCATCGTCGAGTCCGCCGGACCGCGCACCCTCGTCCTGCTCGACGAACTCGGCGCCGGCACCGACCCCGCCGAGGGCGCATCCCTCGCCCGCTCGCTGCTCCAGGAACTGCTCGATCTCGACAGCATGGTCGTCGCCACCACCCACCACGGCGAGCTCAAGGTCTTCGCCCACGCCACCGACGGCATCGTCAACGCCTCCGCCGAGTTCGACACCGTCTCGCTCCAACCCACCTACCGACTCCTCATGGGCACCCCGGGACGCTCCAACGCTCTCGCCATCGCCCAGCGACTCGGCATGCCCGACCGCATCCTCGACCGAGCCCGGCAGTCCGCGCCCACCGAGACCGCCTCCATGGAACAGCTCCTCGGTGAACTCCAGCAAGAGCGAGACGCCATCGCCGACCAGGTCCGCGCCGAACGCATCGCCCGCGAGGAAGCCGAAGAAATCCGGGCCAGCCTCGCCGAGCGCCGCGACGCCATCGAGGCCGAACGCGACGCCGTCCTCTCCCGAGCCGAGCGAGCGATGGAAGACGAGCTCGCCGCCTTCCGACGCAACATCCGCGCCGGCCTCAAGGAGATGGACAAGCAGAACACCCGAGACCAGGCCGAAACCCTCGCCGAACGACGAGCCGACGACAGTCGAGAACGCCTGCAAACCGTCCGCCGAGAACGAGCCAACCGCCGCCGACGCGCCGCGACCAAAACCGCAGAAACCCAGCTCCAGCCCGATCAACTCACCGCCGGAGACTTCATCTACCTCCGAGGTCTGCCAGAGCCCGGCGAAGTCCTCACCGCCGTCGAGGACGGCGCCCTAGACGTCCAGCTCGGAGCCCTCCGCACCAGGGTCCGAGTCGAACAAATCGAACGATTAGCCCCGCGTAATCCGACCTCCCCCTCGCAGGGGGAGGTGCCGCAGGCGGAGGGGGTCCCGTCGACCAGTGGGCGTGCCACTTCCAGGAGCCGCACCCTCCGAGGCATGAACGCCACCGTCGGCAACATGCCCCGACCGCCAGTCGATCCCGGCTCCAAGATTGACCTCCGAGGCCGTGTCACCGACGAAGCTCTACCAATGGTCGACTCCTTCCTCGACGTCGCCTACCGCGCCGGACAGAACCGCCTCGAGGTCGTCCACGGCAAAGGCACCGGAGCCCTCCGCCGAGCCGTACGCGACATGCTACGCAAGCACCCGCTCGTCACCACCTTCGAAAGCGCCGAGCCCAAGCAGGGCGGCGACGGCGTCACCATCGTCACCCTGGTCGGCTGAGGACGGCGCCCCATGGTCCTCCGACGCATCGCCGAAGCCATTGACCGCCGGCCCAATACCTACCGAGTCCGCCGCAGCATCCTCCAGATCGCCGCCGACGACTTTACAGCCCAGCTACCCAAGAAAAAAGGCCGCTCCGGCGCCTGGGGCGTCAGCGGCTGGGACGTCTCCAACCTCGCACACCCCGCCTTCTGGAGCATGGCCCTCCTCAGCCAGCGACGCCAGCGCTTCGCCATGACCCTCATCGGACAGGTCTACCAGGACCAGGCCGCCGTCCAGCCCTACGTCCAGGAGAAGCGAGCCACCGAGCAAGTCCTCCACGGACTCGAACAAGTCGACCCCGACTCCCTCGTCGGCTTCGTCGACGCCGCCGTCATGATGTTCCAACCCCCCGGCGCCAGCGGAGCCCCCTTAGTCCCCACCGACCAGGCGACCGAAATCCTCCGCCTGGCCCTCCTCCGAGGAGCCATGGTCGGAGAACTACGCCCCGAAGAAACCCGAGAAGCCTGGAACCAAGCCCACCCAGACCAGGTAGACCAACACGGACAAGAAGTAGCCTGGAAAAAAGCCCAGGGAAGAGCCGAAATGCTCTACCAGGGCTGGCAAGAACAACGCCGAGGCCAGGGCCGCCGCCTAATCTAACGATCTCCCTCCCCCTCTGACCCCCTCACCCTCTGGGAGAGGGGGTCAGAGGGGGAGGGTCTCCCTCACGTCACCCAAAGAGACCAGATCCCCGTCCCCGCCCCCGAGCGGGGACCAGCCCCCTTCCCCCTTCCCACCCCCTCTCCCTCTGGGAGAGGGCAGGGGTGAGGGTCCCCCTTCCGATGCCCCGCGCCCCGCCTGCCCCGGGCAATGACCGGGGGACGCGGGGCCCAGAGCACCCAACTTCGCTCGCAGCAAACCGCCACTCTCACCTCACCCAAAGCAAACAAATCCCCCGTCCCCGCCCCCGAGCGGGGACCAGCCCCTTCCCTCCCCGTCCCACTCCCTCTCCCTCTGGGAGAGGGCAGGGGTGAGGGTCCCCAGCCCCACACCCACCAAACACCCGCTACTCTAGAGAACATACGTACACAATAGAAAGAGCCCAACAATGACCCCCCGACGCCGAGCCAACGCCATCCAGGCCCACAGCCTCCACTGCCAGGGACTCACCTACCGACAAATCGGCGAGCGAATGAACCGCTCTATCTCCACCGTCGCCACCTACATCAAAGACTTCCACGAGCACCGAGACGAGATCACCGCATCCCTGGCAGCCGACCAGCTCGTCCACTCCCTCGCCGGAATCAACACGCCAGATCCCGACCTCCACCAGCAACACATCAACACCGCCCGAGAACTCCGCCTCCAGGTCGACACCCTCGACAAAGTCACCGAGCGCCGCCAAAGACGAGACCGCCGAATCCAGGAAGAACAAATCAAGGACTTCACCCGAGAATCCAAAGCCGCCGAAGAACTAGGAAAGACCCTGATCGAAAACGACCTCTGGGAAGACCCAACCCCCCTAAACCACTTCGCAGCCACCGGACAACTCCTCCCAAAGAGCTCCCCCTCTGGGGGAGCTGTCGCGAAGCGACTGAGGGGGCCCGCCTCGATCCCCACCGACAGCAAGGCGTCCCTATCACCTCAAACTTCCCCAACGAAACCCAAAGAAAACCCCACCAAACCCAAATCAAACACGCAAAAGCCCAAACAAACCCGAACAAATCCGAACAAAACCGAACAAGTTCGCCCCGAAACCCCAGCAAAACAGGCCAAATCCACCTCCAAGCGCCGAAAAACAAAGAAACAGCGACGCCAAAAGCCCCCGAAACCGCAACTCCCTCCAAAACCAACCGGCCCCGAGTACCCAGCTAGTTGGGACAACCCGCTCGGATACGTCCCCCGACGAAATGAGGAGATCCCCCTCGTCCGAGAGCTCTTCGGACGCCCACACCGGAGATAACGCCGCGCAGCTACCCTCATCCCATGGCCCGCCGCAAACCCCAGCCCGAGCTCGGCATGCGAGCCATGTTCGACGACGCCCAGACCGTCGACCGCTCAGCTCCCCTGGCCGCGCGGATGCGCCCCCGCACGCTCGACGAAATCGTCGGCCAGTCCCATCTGGTCGGCCCAAACTCCCCGCTCCGGCGAGCCATCGAGGCCGACGCCCCGCCCTCCTGCATCCTCTGGGGACCGCCCGGCAGCGGTAAGACCTCCATCGCCCAGGTCATCGCCAAAATCACCAACGCCCGCTTCGCCACCCTCTCCGCCGTCTCCTCAGGCGTCGCCGACCTGCGCAAGGTCATCGCCTCAGCCGAGGCCGGACGCCGCGACGGCCTCGCCCGCACCATGCTCTTCATCGACGAGATCCACCGCTTCAACAAGGCCCAGCAAGACGCCGTTCTCCACGCCGTCGAGGACGGCACCATCACCCTGATCGGCGCAACCACCGAGAACCCATCCTTCGAAGTCGTCGCTCCACTCCTCAGCCGATCCCGAGTCTTCAAGCTCGAACCCCTGGAACACGAAGACCTCAAAGCCCTCCTGATCCGCGCCCTCAATGACGCCGATCGAGGTCTGGCGTTCAGCAACGCCGATCACCGACAAGCGTCCATCGACGCCGCAACCCATCATGCTCCGGACCCGCCGCTGGTCGATCCCGAGGCCATCGACGCCCTCGCCACCTACGGCGCCGGCGATGCCCGCGTCGCCCTCAACGCGCTCGAAGCCGCCGTCCGAGACGCCAGAACCCAGGGCGGACGCGTCAGCGTCGAGGTCGTCCAGACCGTCGCCCAGCGCGCCCTGCCCTACGACAAGGGCGGCGACGCCCACTTCGACACCATCTCCGCCTTCATCAAATCAGTCCGCGGCTCCGACCCCGACGCCGCCGTCTACTGGCTTGCCCGCATGCTCGAAGCCGGCGAAGACCCCATGTTCGTTGCCCGCCGCATCGTCATCCTCGCCGCCGAGGACATCGGACTCGCCGACCCGCAAGCGCTCTCCGTCGCCGTCGCCGCGCAGCAGGCCACCCACCTGATCGGCATGCCCGAGTGCACCCTCGTCCTCTCCGAGGCCGCCATCTACCTAGCCCGAGCCCCCAAGAGCAACTCCGCCATGAAGGCCTACAGCGCCGCCGCCGGAGCCGTCCGCGAACGCGGAGCCCTCACCGTCCCGCTCCACCTGCGCAACGCCGCTACCGGCCTCATGGCCGCCCACGGCTACGGGCGCGGCTACCAATACGCTCACGGCTACCAGGGCGCCGTCGCCCCCGATCAAACCCACCTACCCGAAGAGCTACAGGACACCGTGTTCTACGAACCATCCGCCCAAGACGTCACCCCGTGAAGCCGCGCCAGGCCTTCAACGGCGTCACTCCAGAAGCGATCAACGCCGTCGCAACCCTCTTCAACACCGACGCCGAACGCCAGCCGTTCGACCTCCCAAACGACGACCAGGGAGTCTGGGAAGTCCACCACCGAGCCGAGACCGGAAACATCCGAGTCCTCCTCTGGCCCGCCATCAACCGAATCGACGTCACCGTCGGCCCCCACATGTGGGTCGTCAAAGGAGTCCGAGAACTAGAAGTCATCCAAGACCTAGAGTTCATAGCCCGCTTCGCCCAGGACGGAATCTTAACCGTCGCCCGAAACGGCCAGGTAGTCCTCACCACGACCTCCCCCGCCAAGTAGAACCCGCTGTCACTCCCACTCCCTCTCCCTCTCCCTCTGGGAGAGGGCTGGGGTGAGGGTCCGGCGACTGGCTCAGTCGTGCCCGCAAACCCCCGCTTCCGTCATACCCGCGCTTTCCGCGGGTATCTCGCCTCACTCGCCCGAATCCCCAGTCCCCGCTTCACGCGAGGACCCGCTCGGCTCCCAGCACCGACTCTGATAGAGCCCATGAACAACAAAGGAACAGGTCCCCGAGCAGACCGGGGCTGAAACCAATCAACCCACGCCCAAGCCTCCCGAGACCGAAGGAATCACCCTGGCTCAGGAATCGCCAACCCACGCAACCGAGACAGGTCGTCAAGGAACCGACCCAGCATCGTCGCCGTCGCGCCAAAGATCCGGTGCCCCTCGTACCAGTACTCGCGCATATGGAAGACCTCGCCCTCCCGCTCCCGCCGCTCGAACGCAATGTTCGACGGGTCCAGCAGGTGCGACAGCGAGGGCGTAATGATCTCGCCAACCTCAATCGCCAGCGGACGGAACGGATACGGCGCCCGGTCAATCAGCCCAACAAAGGGCGTGACATGAAAGTCCGACATCGTCCGGTAGTGAGACTGCTCCCCCAGCACCTCGACGTGCTCACCCCGCAAGCCAACCTCCTCATCCGCCTCGCGAAGCGCCGCCGCCATCGGATGCTCATCGATCGAGTCCAGCGCTCCGCCCGGAAACGAAATCTCGCCCTTGTGGTGCTCAACCTCGTGAGAGCGCACCGTCAGCACCACCTCAGGATCCTCATACGGCAGCAGAGCAATCAGAACCGCCGCGCGCCAACGCCCAATGTCCGGCGGCAGCGTCTGAATGTCATGACGCACCGCCGCCGACCGCACTTCCTTGATCGCCGCCGCCTCATGCTCACGGTCCACATAGTCAGTCATCAGAACTCCGGCCCGGCTAAACGGCAGCGCTAGTGAGTTCCCTGAGCCGCCATCACCGTCGGCATGCCCTGCATCCCGCGCAGCGTGTTGATCTCACCGCGGTGACCGTTGAAGTGACCCATCATGTGCAGCGAGATCGCCTCGCCAACGCTCTCCGTCCCGTTCCGCGCCGGAATCTCCCGCTCAAGGTCCTCGTCGGTCGCGTTGGCCAGAAACTCCGCCGTCCGCTCGAACACCGCGTCCTGGTAACCAGCCAGCGCCGCCATGTCCGAGACGTGGACGCCCTGCGCATCGTCGTCCGACATCCCGGTGCCGAACCCGTCGTAGGGAAGGCCAGTCTTCGAGGCCCATTCCTCGCTCCAGACCGGAGCCTCGCCCGTGACGCGGCTGATGATCAAATCCTCCACCCGCGACGTGTGCCACAGGCACCAGGCAATCGAGTGACTGCCCGTCTCCGGCACAAAGTGCAGTTGCTCATCCGTCCCGTTCCGCGCGTCCTTCAGTGCCGCGTGCGTGAACGCCAGGCTCCGCTCGATGAATGTGACTGTACTCATGTAATCCCTCTTTCTCGGTGACGAGTCTAAGCCTGCGACATCGCTGGCGAAAGCAACGGCGTCCCTAACATGCCTAAAGCGCAAGCCCATGAGGCCGCCGAAATGCTTGAGTACCGCAAGGTCCGTCCCTCCAGGCTTCACCTGCAAACTCGATTGTTCAGCAGCCTGCAGGAACCAGTCCCGGAGCGAGTACTTTGGAGCAGTCATGGAGCTCGACCTCCAACTTCAACTTGACAGCGTTAAGCGTTCTGTCGGGTCTGCTGAGCGAGATGGGCAACCGACCCGATCCGTATCGCTTTCGCGCAGCCTCGACGCCACTTCCGATGAGCTGTGGACCGCGCTGACAGACGCGGAACGCATTGGCCGCTGGTTTACCCCGATCAGCGGCCAGCTCAAACTCGGCGGCCGCTTTCAACTTCAGTACAACGCTTCCGGAACCATTACCGACTGCGACCCAGGTTCGTATTTCGCATCGACCTGGGAGTTCGCAGGCGATGTGAGCTGGCTCGAGGTGAATCTCGGGCTCGATCAAGACCAGCAAGTTCAATTGACGCTCACTCACACGTCGCTAGTGACTGAACACTGGGATACCTACGGCGCCGGAGCAGCCGGAGTCGGCTGGGAGCTCGGGCTCCTCTGGTTAACGATGCATCTCAAGCAACCCGACACCCCCTTGCCCGACGAAACAGAGTTTGCCACCTCCGCGGCTGGCAGGGACTTCATTTCGGGCAGCAGCAGCGGATGGACACAGGCAGCGATCCTCGCTGGGGGGGACCCTCAGGCAGCTCACGCTGCGGAGGCGCGAACGACGTCGTTCTATACCGGCGAGTCGGCAGAGCCCGCCTGAGCCGCTTCGGCTCAGGCGCTGGCTACTCAGCCTCGGGATAAAGGACGACGCGGACAAACCGGTCCATCGGCAGGTAGCGACGTGCAGCCGCCGCGACTTCCTCCAGCGTCAACTCGTCCAGCCGCACGTCGAACTGCGAGACATCCTCAAAGGCGTCATCCCGCTGTCGCGTACCGCTGATCCGGTCAAGCCAGAACCCGTTATCCCGCAGCTGTTCCTCCCGACGAGTGCGCAACAGCTCCTTGACCGTGTCCAGGTACTCCTGCTCGCCGCCATCCCGCAGCCAGTTCATCTCGCCTTCCACCTCGCCGAGCAATTCCTCGACCCGGTCCGGGTCGCTGCCAAAGATGACGAAGAAGAGGAAGTCGGAGTCCGGCAACACCGTTGCGCGAGTGCCCACCTGGATCGCATACGTACCGCCCAGTTGCTCGCGCACACGCTCGCGCAGACGAATCTGCAGCACCTCACCGGCTGCCGTCAGCGCCAGCGACTCATCCCGGCTCCAGTCCATCTCACCAGCAAAGACCCAGACGGTGTTGCTTCGCGGCTCAATACCAATCCGGACCTCTTCATCAATCACACCCTGCGGTCGGCTCGTGCCGATGTTTTGCCAGGTCTCGTCACGCCCGACAGTCGGCAGGCTGGCCAGGTAGGTCTCCGCCAACGAGCGCAGTTCGTCCCAGTCGAATGCCCCGACGAAGACGAAGGTCGAATCACCAATGTCCGCGAACCGGTCCGCGTACACCGCCTCGGCCCGCACGAAGTCGAGTTCATCAACAACGGCCACCGACAACGGTCGCCGCCGCAAGTGACTCTCGCCCAGCAGCGTGTTCACCCGGTCAAACAACACCCAGTCCGGCTGGGTCGGCCGAAGCTCGGCCTGGCTCCTCAAGCTCGCTTCGAAGGTCGAGAAGAAGTCCGGATCGAATCGAGCCTCGGTCGCGTACAGGTAACTCAGCTGGAACAGCGTCTCCAGGTCCTGCGGAGACGCGCTGCCCCGAATCCCTTCAAACAGCTCGTCGATGTACGGACTCACCGAGACCCGCGTCCCCGCGAGCAGCTTGTCCAACGCCACGCTGTCATGCAGCCCCACGCCGCTCCGGGCAGCGATCTCTGCGGCATACGAGGCCGAGACAAAGTCCTCATCGCCGACCAGCGAGTGCCCGCCCGGACTGAATGAGGCGAAGCGCACCTCGTCGTCCTTGAAGTCCGTCTGCTTCGCGATCACGGTGACGCCGTTGGACAACGTCCATTCGACCGCATCAATCGACTCAATCTGCTCCTCCGACACAATGCTGCCCGGAGTCGGCACATGAGCCAGCAACGGAACGTCGTCGAAGGTGTCGGCATACGCTTCGACCACCATCGCGCCGGCATTGTTGAGTTGGAACTCCAATGAAGCGGCCAACTCGTCGCCGCCGCTGGGATCAATCTCCTCAGGCCCCAGGACCAGCAGCACGGTGTTGTCGGACTGGATCCACGACGCCGCAAGCGCATCGACCTCATCCAGCGTGATCAGAGGCAGCACCTCTTGGTACAAATCCCACAGAGCATCTGGGCCAGGGACTGGCCTGCCTAGACGGAAGTACTGCCGGAACCGTTCCGCCACCTGCGTCGATTCGATCTGATCCCGCTCCGTGTACTGCCGCTCGGCCGAGCTCAGCAGATTGGCCTGTTCCCGCTCGAGCTCACCCTCGGTAAAACCATGCTGACCGGCCCGCTGCAACTCCTCCAGCAACGCCTCGAATCCAACCTCGACCCCATCTGGCTCGGTCACGATCGTGAAGGTCAGGATGTCAAGCGGATCGACGAACTGACTGCGCCCGCTCCCTGACCACAACCACGGCGCATTCGCCTGCTGGCCCCGCTCGAACAGCCGCGCGTTGAGCATCATGAAGGCCAGCTCTTCGGCAACCGTCCGACGGAACCGACCCAGGTCCTGACCAGTCTCCGGCGCCAGCTTGCGAACCAGCGTGATCTGCGTGCCCGGAGCCTCAGGGTCCGTGAACACATCCACCAGCGGAGTCTCGTTATCCGGCACCTCATAGATCGGCCGATCGGTCGGTTCGCCGACGGCCGCCTGCTCGTACGGCGACTCACCCTCAGGAGGCGGCGCAAAGTGCTGCTTGATCTTGCCCTCAATCACATCAGCATCGAAGTCGCCGACCGCGACCACAGCCATCAGATCAGGCCGATACCAGCGCTCGTAGTACGCGCGAAGCTGCTCGACCGGCGCGTTCTCGATCACCTCAACCAGCCCAATCGGTTCACGTTCCGCATAGAGAGACGATCCGAACAGCAGCGGATTCAGGTTCCGAAAGAAGCGTGAGTCGAACCCCTGGAACAGCCGCCACTCCTCCAGAATCACACCGCGCTCCAGCTCAACCTCTTCTGCTTCCAATGAAATCGCGAACGCCCAGTCACTGAGAATCTGGAAGGCCGTCTCGAGCACCTCAGGATCGTCGGTTGGGATTTCCAGCCAGTACACCGTGTAGTCGAAACTGGTCCCAGCATTCAGATCCGGGCCGAAACTGCTACCCAGCGACTCCAGGTAGTTGACGATCTCCTGCTTGGCGAATCGCTCGGTGCCATTGAAGGCCATGTGCTCGACGAAGTGCGCCAGACCCCGCTGCTCCTCTTCCTCGAGAATCGATCCCGCCCTGACGACCAATGACAACTGAGCGCGCGCAGGCGGTTCGACATTCTGGCGGATGAAGTAGGTCAGCCCATTCGTCAACTCGCCTTGGACCGCGTCGGGGTCGAATGGCAACAACTCGTCGGGGTCCCACTCGACCAGCTCAGCCTCGGTTTCTTCGGCGGTCTCTTCCTCTGCAGCAGCTTCGTCGACTTCCGCTTCCGCAACCGCCTCTTCTTCGACCTCTTCCTGGACGGCGTCCTCAGTCTCCTGCTCAACCGGCTGAGCCTCTTGCTCCTCTTGAGCCTGCGACGCGACAGCGGGTTCATCGGGTTGCGTAGCCTGTTCGGCAGCGGTGATCGACTCCTCAGACGCCGTCGGCGGTCCATCATCCGAGCAGGCCACCCAGGCCAGCGCAAAGAGAGCGAGCAAGAAAACAATCAGAGCAGACTTCATCGGTACCTCATCTCTCTTGCGGCCTGTCCATCGTCGAAGGCCTCAGCCATCGATCGTTACGTTCGCAAACACACACAATAGGCATTCTTGCGAACAACCCACCTATGCGCTGTTCCAATAGAACTTGCATGAATCGCAGCTCTGCCACTATCCGAATGTCAACGGATCGGTACCTTCAACACTCAGGTGAATAGGCCAACCACACCGGTCGCATCGATCGCGATGCTGCTCGTCACGGCCCTGGCAATCGCGCAGGGACTGCAACTCCTGCGTGGACTCCTGGCGAGCCTCTCCGTCTACCTGGGCCAGGTCAAAGACGTTGACGCCGACCTCCTCGCACTCCTCATCCTGACCATCTTTCTCGCCGGGTTCGCCGCGCCCCTGCTCTGGAATCTGCTCGGCCGCCATCGAGCCTTGCTGTTCCTGGCCGCATCCCTGGCGCTACTCAGAATCGCCGAACAGCTCGTGCAAGAGCCGGAGACCCGCTTAGCGACTCAAGTCGCCGGCGTCATCTTTTGGCTATGGCTGATCCCTTTGACCATGCTGAAGCCCGCATCAAAAGCAAGGGCAGGCCGACCAGGTTGGCCACTCATCGCCCTGCTGCTGGGCCTGACCATCGACACCGCAATCAAGGGAGCATTCTGGACCCTCGATCCCGGCTTCTCCGACGGTCTCAAGCCACTGGTCACGACCATCGCAATCGCAAGCATCCACCTGGCACTAATCGGGTGGCTCTCTCGGTCATCTTCGGGGCCAGAAACACACGCGGCTCCGCCAATCGCTTCCTTCGTCGTCGGCCCCGGTCTAGCGCTGCACGTACTGTTCTTCCAGAATCTCGCAGCCCACTCCGCCCTGAGCGGCTGGGATATCCCCACGGTCTTCGCCTGGACCCTGACCGCAAACCTAGCCGCAATTCTCCTGGCGACTCACTGGCTCCGACGTAGTTCCCCGCCTCCGCGATGGGTGTCGCTGGTTGCTGCATCATGGCTGGTGACAAGTGCCGTTTGGTACTCGTCGCCAACACCGGTCGCGTTCGGAGCGATGGTCGGGCCCGCTGCAATAGCAACGCTCTGGTGCACAGCCCTGTCACGACCTCAGGCAGGCCAGTCAGGTTGGATCGCCGCCGCACTGGGACTGCTCATGATCCCAGTAGTCCTGTTCGGCTGGTACGCCCACTACGAGATCGAGATGCCCATCCCTCAATGGGTCCTGCCAGTCGCCGCAGCGGTGTTGGTTGGGATCCCGTCCTACCTGCCCAATACCTACGGGGCCACGAACACGTACCGGAACCCTCTCCCACCGACAACAGAACGCCTCGTCCGATTCGGAGTCCCCGCGTTCGCATTCCTGCTGCTACTTCTCCCACTACATCAGTTCATCACCCAGAACTCTCCACAGGCACCTCCCGACAACAAGGATGCCGTCCGAGTCGTCACCTACAACATCCATCAAGGATTCGACCTCTCGGGCCGACCCAGCCTGGAAGCAATCGCCGATCTGATCGAAGCCCAACAGCCTGAGATCGTCGCTCTGCAGGAAGTGCCTCGCGGATGGGTAGTCAACGGCTCCCTCGACGCCCTGAGCTGGTTAGCCCAACGACTGGACATGCACGCCGCCTGGGGACCAGCAGCCGACCCCTTCTGGGGCAACGCGATATTGAGCAAGCATCCGATCGCGAGCATCGAGAACAGGCCGATGCCAAACAACCCAGCGCTCCGATTCGATCGTGCCTATCTGCTCGTAACGATCGAAGTGGCCTACGAGTCGATCCAAGTCGTCGCCACGCACTTACATCACATCGAACGAGAACCCCATCACCGACTCCCGCAAGTGCGCGCCCTACTCAACGGCATCGACTGGAACCGTCCGACCATCCTCCTCGGCGACCTCAACGCCCGACCCCATCACGCGGAACTCCGACTACTCACCGAATCTGGTCTGTTGACAACCAATCGACCTGTACCGACTTACCCGGCCGGACGACCGCGGCGCCAGATCGACCACATCCTGGTGACTGATCACTTCGTAATCAACGAGCTCAACGCGATTCCAACCACCGCATCGGACCACCTACCACTGACCGCCCTGCTATCTCGCTGAGACGAATCGCGCTGAACCGATTCGCACGTGTCAGCTAGCTGCTCGCCAGTCGAATCGGTTCCATCTGTCTGTCCGGCAGCTGCTGTAGCTCACCGAGCTCCGGGTAGAACTGCGCGCAAAAGGCTCGATAGGTCATGATCTCACCGTCGGCGCGGCAGAGCCGCGGTCGAGGCCGATAGCGCTTTCGAGTCCAGATCACCCGATCCTGCCGCACGCCCAACCACTCCTGCGACAACGCGAACCAGTTCATCAGGTGCGTGCGAAGCGCTGTAGGCAGGAAGGCCATGCCCACGAACCGCCGTTGCGGCTTCGCAATCTGTCGAATCTGGCTCACCAGCGTCAAATCGATATGCGTCCCATCAACGGGCGTCGCTAGCGTCCACAGTCGCGTGTCCATGCCAATCGATCGCTCACGAACCTCGACCAGGGAATAGCCCAGACCGAAAATCGTGACATTCGCCAGGACATCAAAGGTCCCGAGCGGGATTCCGGCAATCGAGACCCGCTGGGTGAACTCAAAGTCGGTCCGCAAGACCGGACCATCAACCGACACCGCGCCAAGCTGCTCCACGCTCTTGAAGCCGTGCACATAGCTGAGATGCGCCAGGTCAACAGCATTCTCAGTGGTTTCCTGAGGGTGGCCGCGAAAGCGGGCCGTGCGAACGAGCGGACGGCTCCAGTCATCAGCGACAGGGTCGGACGCATCCTCAGGTAGATACCACTGAGGCGCGCGACCATCGATCCCCCACCACGCAAAGACCAGCCCGTTGATCTCCTGAGTCTCGTAGACTCCCAACCTCGCCGATCTAGGAGGAGCAGCGAACGGCGTACTGACACACTGACCAGTCGCGTCAAACTCAAATCCATGGAACGGGCAAACCAGGCGGCCGGCACAGATTCGTCCACCCGCGTCGGGGCCCAGGTACGAACCCAAGTGAGGGCAATACGCATCAGCGACGCAGACTCGCCCCTCATCATCGCGCCAGATCACGATGTCTTCGCCCATCCACGTCTTCTGGATGATTTCGGTCTTGTCGAGTTCCTGCCGGCTGGCAACGAAGAACCATCCCTCCGGGAAGGGAGGCGGCAATGAGTCGTTCAAGCTCAGTAACTGTCGGGTAGTCATCGCTCGTCCCGTTCATCCCAGTCTCATGGGATCACGGCTGGCAAATCACTGATCAGTTGCACTGTAAATCAAGCCGATCGCGTTGTTCTCGACGGCCCCGGACAGTCAAGTACTACTGCGCACCTTCCTGTTGCCGCCGCTGCCAAACAGTTGTTTCGTGAACTACACCCGACCGGTTGGTGATACGCAGTTATCCATTTGCGGGCCAGATCCCGTCAAGGGCCATAGCAATGCGCATCAAAGGAGCACGCTCAGTGTCAACCACGGTCGACAGACGTGACAGTCCACACACTTCGCCGAACGCCCAGGACTAGTCCGCCGCCGCGATCCGCTCGTTGGTGGCCGGATCCACATCGAATGGCCCGTCAAGCGCGAGTTCGGCACCCATTTCACGCACGGCCGGAAGGACTTCCTCACCCATCAACCGCAGGCTGCGCATCGCGTCGTCATGGTCCATGGATCCGTCACCGTCCCAAAAGATGATCGCACCCGGACGCAACTCCTCCAGCACATGACGGATCTTGGGCAACACGGTCGTCGGCGTGCCGTGAATAATGCTGAGCCGGTCGACCTGCTCCTGGAATGTGCCACGATAGTCGCGCGGCTCGGCCGGTGCGGCTTCGCCTTCAAGCGCGCGTTGTCGTTCGACCCGTCCACGAGACGCCGCAATCGAACGAATCTGCGACGTCGGCAGGACATCAGTCCGCGAGGTCAGTCCGGGCAGCGACTGGAGGAACGGCCGCACCTTGCCTTGATTGCCCTCGAGGAACGGATTACTCGGACCCTGTAGGTACTTACGGGCCGTGTCTTCGGCCAGTTCATCGGTCTCATCGACGTGGACCTTGAACAGGTACGCCGTGTGCTGTGTCCCCGCCTCGTAGCCTGCTTCGCTAGCACAGTTCCGGTAGTACTCAAACGACTCCTTGGTCGGACCGATCTCGGTTGCCAGCATGACGTACGGATAGCGACGCTCGGCCGCCCATTTGACCGTGTTGCGACTCATCACCCCAGGAATCCAGATCGGCGGATGTGGATCCGAGTAGGGTCGCGCCCAGGGATTCACGTATCGGTATTGGTAGTGTTCGCCCTCCCAGCGGAAGGGGCCGGGAGTCGTCCAGGCCTTGACGATGAAATCGTGAGCCTCCTGGTATCGCTCCCAGTTAAACGGTGACGCCGTGTTGTGAGCGACGGACTCGCGACCGGTGCCGCGCACCCAGCCGCTGACCAACCGCCCGCGAGAGATCATGTCAATCTCGGCCAGTTCCTCGGCCAGCCAGAGCGGGTCGTCCCAGATCGGCAGCACGTTGCCGAGCAACACGATCTTGGCCCGGCTCGTAATCCGCGCGAGGATCGCCGCCTCCACGTTCATCACCCCACCCATACAGAACGGCGTCGAGTGATGCTCGTTCAGCATCAGCCCGTCGAAGCCCATCTCCTCGGCGTAGATCTTCTCGTCCAGGTACCGGTTGTACAGCTCGGCACCAATCCTCGGGTCGTAGCTGCCGTTGCTCAGATCGAGGTCCTGGATGTCACGACCAGCCGCGCCAAAGTAGCCGGAGTTCGGATCTTGGTACGGTCGCTCAGTGAAGTAGCCGATGAACATGTCGCCCCTCCTCAGCCATCACAATTCTGCCTGAACAGGCGTGGCTGCATGCTAGGAGGTCGCGCTAGTCGGTCGCCGGATCGACCTCGAACGGCCCGTCGAGCGCCAGCTCGACGCCCATCTCGCGCACGGCCGGGAGCACTTCTTCGCCCATCAGCCGCAGACTACGCATCGCGTCTTCGTGGTCCATCGAGCCGTCGCCATCCCAGAATGTGATTGACCCAGGACGGAGTTGCTCCAGCAGATTGCGAACCTTCGGCAGCACGGTCTTCGGTGTCCCATAGACGATCGCCTGCTTGTCGACCTGCTCCTGGAACACGTCGCTGTATTCCTTCTGTTCTTCCAGCTGGCTGCGTTGCTCGAGCGCACGCTTGTATTCGACCCGTCCGCGCGATGCGGCCAGCGCGGGAATCTTCGAGGTCGGCAGCACCTCGGTGCGCGACGTCAGGCCGGGCAGTGACTGGAGGAAGGGCCGGACCTTGCCCTGGTTGCCTTCAAGGAATGGATTGCTCGGGCCCTGAAGAAACTTTCGTGCCGTCGCTTCCGCCAGCTCCTCGGTCTCGTCTACGTGGATTTTGAAGACGTAGCCGGTGTGCTGAGTACCGGCTTCGTAGCCGGCTTCGTTCGCACAGGCTCGGTAGTAATCGAATGACTCTTTGGTCGGCTCGATCTCAGTCGCGAGCATGACGTAGGGGTACCGACGTTCGGCCGCCCATTTGACAGTGTTCCGGCTCATCACGCCGGGGATCCAGATTGGCGGATGTGGGTCCGTGTACGGACGAGCCCACGGATTGACGTAGCGGTACTGGTAGTGCTCCCCCTCCCAGCGGAAGGGCCCTGGTGTCGTCCAGGCCTTGACGATGAAGTCGTGAGCTTCCTGGTAGCGCTCCCAGTTAAACGGCGAGGCCGAATTATGGGCCACGCTCTCTCGTCCGGTGCCGCGCACCCAACCAGTGATCAGCCGCCCACGGGAGATCATGTCAATCTCGGCCAGCTCCTCGGCCAGCCAGAGGGGATCGTCCCAGATTGGCAGGACGTTGCCCAACAACACGATCTTGGCTCGACTGGTGATCCGCGCGAGGATCGCCGCCTCGACGTTCATCACGCCGCCCATGCAGAACGGGGTCGAGTGATGCTCGTTCAGCACGAGGCCATCGAAGCCCATTTCCTCGGCGTATGTCTTCTCGTCCAGGTAGCGGTTGTAGAGCTCGGCGCCGATCCGAGGATCGTAGCTGTCGTTGCTCATCCCAAGGTCTTGAATGTCGCGTCCGGTCGCGCCGAAGTAACCGGAGTTCGGATCCTGGTACGGCCGCTCGGTGAAGTAGCCAATGAACATCTTGTCCCCCCTCAGGCGTGGGTCAGGTAACGCCGATCAGGGCGTGGACGCAGTCTAGGAATCTGCGACCGGCGCCGTCGCGGGAATCAGGACAAGGTGAAGCCGTCGTAGTTATTCGCTGCGACCTCTGCCAGGCGCTCTCGATATCGCGGCGCGCCGCCGGGATAGATCATGAGGCGCGAATGATCCTGCTTGCCGTGTCCATCGACATTTGAGTTGTAGCCGGTGAACCAGCTCTTGATCTTGCTCATCAACTGGAACTGGTACATCTCCTGGACGTGCTGTCGCCACTCCTGCTCCGCTTCGTCCCGCGCTTCAATCCGCCGATAGCCATGATCGCGCATGTAACTCAGCAGGTCCGAGATCCAGTCCACCGAAGTCTCGATCCCTCGCGGGTAGTTGGTCGAAACCGACCCACCCTGAGGTCCGCTGAGCATCAGCAAATTGGGAAAGCCAGAGGTCTGCATACCGAGCAGGGTGTCGGGGCTCTCGGACCACTTATCGCGCAAGGGCAGCCCATTCGACCCGGTGAAGTTGATCCGATCGAAGGCTCCAGTGATCGCATCAAAGCCAGTCGCGTAGATGATCAGGTCGAACTCGAACTCCTGGTACGACGTTTGAATACCCTTCGGCGTGATCCGCTCAATCGGAGTCTCATTGATATCGATCAGGTGCACGTTGTCGCGGTTGTAAGCCTCGAAGTATCTCGTCTCCAGGGGGACTCGACGGGTGCCGAAGCCATGGTCCTTGGGGATCAGTTTCTCAGCCGTAATCGGATCGTGCACACGCTCACGGATTTTGTCAGCAATGAACTCGGAGTACCCCGCGTTGGCCTCGGGATCGATGCCGACGTCGTAGAAGTTGCTCATCCACTTGCTGAACCCGGGCGTCTCATAAAGCTTCTGCCACAGCGCCAGCCGCTCCTCCTCCGGCACGTCACGGTACTTGCGCTGATCGGGCGCATGGATGAATCCGCCCGGAGTCTGCCGGCAGAGCTCAAAGATCTCGTCGTAGGTGGCCTTGATTTCTGCCTGGGTCGCCTCGTCAATGCGGTCGTTATGCAAGGGCGCACACCAGTTCGGTCGCCGCTGGAAGACCGTCAGTTCGCCGACCTTGTCAGCGATCTCCGCGATCACCTGCACTCCGGTCGCGCCAGTGCCAACCACGGCGACCCGCTTGTCTGCCAGATCAACAGGTTCATGCGGCCAGTAGTACGTGTGCCAGGAATCACCCTCGAAACGATCGACACCATCAATCCGAGGCATCGTCGCGGCCGAGAGCATGCCGATCGCGGTCAGCAGGAAGCGGCCCGTAAACACGCGGCCATCCTCCAGTCGCACCGTCCAGTAGCAGCCGTCCTCATCGAACGACGCGCCTTCGACTTTGCAGCCAAACTGCATGTGCTGGCGTAGATCGAACTTGTCGACCACATGATTGAGATACCGCAGCGTCTCCGGCTGCCCGGCAAAGTGTTCGCTCCACTCCCACTCGTCGAGCAACTCCTTCGAGAACGAGTAGCCATAGGTGTAGCTCTCCGAGTCAAAGCGAGCGCCCGGATATCGATTCCAATACCAGGTGCCGCCAGGACCGTCCGCGGCCTCGAGCACGACGGCGTCGATCCCCAGTTCCTGCAACTTGTACATCTGGTAGATACCCGCCACACCCGCGCCAATGATGATCGCTTCGTGCTGGGGTTGAGTTTGTTCGGACATGAGGTGCTCTCTAGTTGCGGCACGGCTCCGGCAAGGTAGAGGCTAGTCTGCAGCCACTCGCTCGGCAACGCGATCACGATCCTCCACTGCGATCGGCTGCCGATGCGGTCTGGCAGTAGCGAGTGACCATTGACATCGCGTCCATTCACATGGTGGTCGAAGGCAGCGGCGACCGGACACTCCTGCTGATCAACGGAGCAGGACAAAGCCTGCACACCTGGGACTTCGCAGTACCAATCTTGCGCGAAATCGGCCGAGTCATCCGATTCGACGCCCCCGGGGTCGGAAAGAGCCCATCGCCCAACCATCCCTACTCATTCGTAGAACTCGGAGAAGCCGCGATGAAGTTGGCCGATCCACATCGAAGCGGCCCACTCATCGTCATCGGACACGCCTGGGGCGCGAGAGCAGCGCAAGTAATCGCGCGCGACCACTCCCTCGATGGTGTCGTGATCGGTTCCGGAGGCGGCAAGTTTCCACCGCGAGCAAACGCCGTCGACATGCGAACCGCAACGGCCAACTCCGATCAGGACTCCACAGAACAATGGAATCAGAGATTCGAGCGTGCCTACTGCGCACCCGGCTTCTCCGCCCGAGACCCCGAGCGCGCCCGCTGGCTCTTCCAACTGGCTCGCACGACTCCAAGCGACCGCGCCGTCGTCATGGGTGCCATCGAGCAAACGCCGGTCGATTCATATTGGGGACGATTCGATTGCCCCACCCTGCTCCTCTACGGCGCCGACGACATCGTTGGCCAAGCAGAGAACGCCGAAGACCTACACGCCAGACTCCCAAACTCAAAGTTGGTCTACATCGAGCAAGCAGGCCATTTCGTCATCTCGGAGCAAGCCGAGCGCTTCGCCTCAGAAGTCGTCCGCTGGATCGAAGAGATCGGACTCTGAGTCCGCACATGCCGCAAACCCGGCGTCGGTAGACTGCCCAGATGATTGACGGCGTGAACGTCTGCCTCTCATTCGATTTCGACGCCATCTCCCTCTGGGTCGGTCCGAAACGCTCAAAGTCTCCCAACCTGATCGCCAAAGGCGAGTTCGCAAAGGTAGGGGCCGAGCGCCTGCTCCGACTCTTCGAACAACATCAACTCCCGACCACCTGGTTCATCCCCGGTCACACGATCGACACGTTCCCCGACACTTGCCAGGCCATCGCCGACGCCGGGCATGAGATTGGCTATCACGGCTACTGCCACGAAGCCCCATCGTCGGCACGGGACGAGGAGGAAGAGCGAGCCATCCTGGAGAAGTCAATCGAGTGCATCGAGCGAATCGCGGGACGCCCGCCGGTCGGAGAGCGCCTGCCCGGGGGCAACCTGGGGCCACGATGGCTCAATATGTTGCTCGAGTACGGCTTCTCCTACGACAGCTCCATGGCGCCCAACGATTACCAGCCGACCTACTGCCGCAGCGGCGATGTGATCAGGACGGACGGCCCGCACGGCTTCGGGAGCGAAGTCGACCTGGTCCAGTTGCCCTTCGACTGGAATCTCGATGACTGGCCTTACTTCAGTCACGAACTGCGAACAGGCCTTGAGGGTCTGCGCTCGCCGAACGAGGTCTATGACATCTGGGCTGCGGAGTTCGACTATCTCTACCACCGCGTCGGCTCCGGCGTGCTGGTGCTCACAATGCACCCCCAGTGCATCGGCAAAGGCAGCCGGATGCTGATGCTTGAACGGCTGATCGAGCACATGAAGAGTCACCACGGGGTCCGCTTCCGCACCATGGAGGACGTCGCAGCAGAATTTCGCTCGACGACACCCCGCTCTGCTTGACTGACCCCCTGCATCGGCCAACCGGACAACAAACTTGAGACCGATATCACCTCATATGCTCCGATCATGCAGGGCCTCGCTATACTCAGAACAGATGCACGTATTCATGGAAAGCACATGTTGGCCACCTGCCGTTCCACAACCCCCTGCGACACCGAACCGGATTCGCTCCTGCCAGACGCAGCCGAACAAAACCGAACAAGATCGGGCCCTAAGTCTTCTGAATCTGGCCTGAAAAACCTGAAGAAAGCTGAAAAAACCTGAAAGAACTGAAATACGATCTCCCGCAAAACACTGGAGATCGTCCCCGAACCGCCCTGAGAAAAAAACTCACCTGAAACCTGAAAACGACTTGCACAAGGACGCCTCCATCAATGAATCTTCTGCTGCCCATGTGAACACGATCTGATCAGCTGAGGGTCCTCGCTCATCTGGACTCTGATGAGAAAGAAAGGCCACCGAATGACTCACGCCACGGCGGCGGGATACGACCCGAGAACGCACCAGGCATTGACCTTCCACGACGCCGTCGCACGCTTTGGCGAGGGTGAGGACACGCCTCGCCAGTACCTGGAACGCTGCCTCGCGACAATCACCGAGCGCGAGCCAGTCGTCCAGGCCTTCGCACATCTCAATCCCGACCTCGCTCGCGCATCTGCCGACGCGAGCACCCAGCGTTGGGCCGCTGGCCAGCCCTTGTCTCCGATTGATGGGATGCCAATCGGGATCAAGGACCTGCTCGAAACCAGAGACATGCCGACGGAGTTCGGTTGTGAGGCGTTTGCCGGCAACTTCCCCAGGCGCGACAACGCGGCAGTCTGGGCGCTGCGTCAGGCCGGCGCCGTCATTCTCGGCAAGACGGTGACCGCTGAGCTGGGCGGCTCGCACCCCGGTCCGACGACCAATCCGTTCGACCCGCAACGATCGCCGGGCGGTTCCTCATCGGGCTCGGCAGCAGCGGTTGCGGCTCGGATGTTGCCCGCCGCGATCGGCTCGCAGGTCGGAGGATCGATCATCCGTCCGGCGGGCTACTGCGGCAACATCGCCCTGAAACCGACCCAGGGAGGTATCAACCGCGGCGAGCGCCAGGCGACCAGCATGAGCACGCATGGGGTCCACGCAGGCTGCATTGAGGACATGTGGCAGGTGGCAATCGAGATCGTGCGCAGCGCAGGCGGCGATCGCGGCTTTCCCGGGCTGCAAGGTCCGTCGACGCCGCCGGCGCCTCACAAGCCGGCGAGGCTCATCGTCCTGGAAACCCAGGGCTGGGACATATTGGATAAGTCCAGCAAGCAGGGATTCTCGGCAATCCTCCAGCAGTTAAGTGAGTTGGGAATCCAGCTCTCTAGGCGAAACGACGATCCCTTGATTGAAGCGCTTGAACGAGCAATCTCCGATGCCTCGGTGGTCTGCAACTCAATCACGAACTGGGAAAACCAATGGGCGACGCGAAATCTGGTCAATCAGCACCCCGACCAGGTCAGCGACCGGGCGAAAGCTGCGCTGGCGCACGCCGACACAATGTCGGTGAACGACTACCAGGTCGCGCTGCTGGCTCGCGAGATGGCGCAGTCGGCACACGCGACATTGGCCGGAACCGCCGACGCGATCATCACGCTCTCTTGTCCGGGCCCGGCTCACGTCTGGCTCGGCGATCAACCTGACGCGCCGCTGGCTCCGCTGCCAACCGGTGATCCGGTGTTCAACTTCCCCAGCTCCATGCTCTTCGCCCCGGCCGTAACCATGCCGCTGATGAGCGTCGAAGGCATGCCGGTCGGTGTGCAGGTCTTCGGACAGCAACACGAGGATGCGTCCATGACGTCAATCGCGCGCTGGATTCTTGGAAACGTCGATCCGGTCGTGGTGGAATAGGGCTGACCATGCAGTTTCGCCAGGCTGACCAGGACGCGATCGTCAGCGGCGAGCTGACCATGACCTTTCGTCGCTGGCGGAGTCCGCAGGCCCGAACGGGTGGGAGATACCGAGTCGGCGAGCACGTGATCGAAGTGACATCGGTCGACCAGATCGAACCGTCGGAGATATCCGTCGAAGACGCGCGCGCGGCCGGCCACGAATCCGCCGAGGCTGCGCTCGATGCAGTCCGCCGGAATCAGCGCAAATCCGGCGATCCGTCCGCTCCTCTGTACCGGGTTGCCTTCCGATGCCTGGGCCAGCAGACCGACCCACGCCGCATCCTGGCGGCAGGTTCCGACATCGAGGTGGACGAACTTGATGCACTGATCGAGCGCCTCGGCAACATGGACAAACGAGCCAAACAAGGACCCTGGACACGCGCCGTCCTGGAATCGATATCGGCCGATCCCGGCCGTCGCGCCGCCAACCTCGCCGCTGCCCAGGGACGTGAGACCGCAAAGTTCAAGGCGGATGTACGCAAACTCAAAGCGCTCGGACTGACGATCAGCCTGGAAGTGGGCTACGAACTCTCACCAAGAGGACGCGTCGTCCTCGAAGCCTTGAAAGCGACGGCAGATTAGGACTGGCTTGAATCGACAATCTCGCGAGCCGTCTCGACGACGCTTGGTATGACAGCAGCAACCTCAGCTTCATCGAGCGCGCTCGCCACAGCCGGATACCCCGCGCGCTCAATCATCGACCGCAACCGTCCGCGCTCGAAGACGTTCAAGGTCCAGTCCAGAGAGTTGCCAGCCGCGGTCAGGTCGAGCATCAGACGCTCGTCGTCTGCCTCAGGTCCGTAGTGGTAGTGCGGAGCAACCCGGAAGCAGTCAAAACGAAGCAGTTCCGTGTCGTGTCCTTCGACGTCGGCGCGAACCTCAATGCAGAGCCCCTCGTCGCCGGCAATGTCATCGCGGTAGCGCATCGCAAAGGCGATCGAACCGGCATCGATTCGCGCTCCGTCGGTTCCCTGGTCTTCAGTCATGATCGATCTCCTGGCTCCAGAGGCGGCCCTGCCTGCTCTCTACCTACAGGATATGGAGCGATGCACACCAATGTGACCAAGATCCAACAATCCAACCAACTCGGGCACATCTGCAGGTTACGGTCGGAAGGTCGGTCCCGACCCGGGTCCAAGCTGCGTCCTGATCACGTCCTGAGCCAAGTCGACGAAATCGCAAAGACGCGCGCGAGTTTCCCGCGGGTCAATCAGATCAAGCCCGCTCGCTTCCGCAGTCCGGAAAGGCGACGAGATGCGCTGGAAGGTCTCCTCCAGCTCCAGGCGCTTGGCCTCCGGGTCGGGTGACGACTCGATGATCCGCCGGAACGCCGCACTCGTGCCACCCTCAATGTGCATCGATCCCCAGTGCCCCGAGACCCAGGCATAGCGCCGATAGAGATGCGGCCCAGGTCGATATTGCAGACTGCCAGCCAGACCAAACGACTGCCGACAGATGAACGAAATCCAGGGCATCTTGCTGTGCACGATCGCATGCACCAATCGCGAGCCCGCCCGTTCGATGCCCTGCTCCTCCGACATCGGCCCGACCAGGAACCCTGGATCGTCCATCAGCACGACCATGGGAAGATGAAAGGTGTCGCAAAGCTGGACCAACCGCGTCGACTTCTCGGCTGCGGCAACGTCCATCGATCCGCCGCGCTGATAAGGGTTGTTAGTCATCACCCCGACCGGATAGCCATGCGCGCGCCCCAGCCCGACAATCCTCGAGGTGCCGTAGTCGGGCGCGATCTCGAAGAACGAGTCTCTGTCCAGCACGCCGTCCAGGATCACGCGCACGTCATAGGGTCGCCGCTTGTTGCGCGGAATCAAGGAGAGCAGGCGTTCGTCGCGGCGGTTGGGATCGTCTGTCGTGTCGCCGCGAGGTGGCATCTGCCAGACGTTGTCGGGCAGATAGCTGAGGAACTGCTTGACCTGCTCAATGGCCGCCGGCTCGTTCTCCGCAACGTTGTCGACGACACCGCTGATCCGCGTGTGAACCGCATGGCCGCCCAGCTCTTCCTTGTCGATGTCGAGGCCAAGCGCGGCTTTGACCACCGGAGGTCCGCCGGGAAAGACCTGACCAGTGCCCTTCGCGATCACGCTGAAGTGGCTGAGACAGGGCAGTGGCGCAAGACCACCAGCCGCCGGACCGAGCACCGCCGAGACCACCGGCGCAATATTGAGAATCTTGCAGAACTCCTCGAACTGCCCACCGTCAGGGATATAGGTTCGGCCGAGGTCGGAGAACTCAGTCACGCTGCCGCCCGCCCCGTCAATCAAGTTCACCATCGGCAGCTGCAACTCGCTGGGCGTCGGATGCCCGTGTCCGATGTCGACACCGCCGTCATCGGTGCGGGCCGACCCACCCCGAACCGTGAAGTCCTGCCCGCGGACAAAGACGCGGCGTCCGTTCACCTTGGCCAGGCCTCGGACACTGCTGACCGGAGTGAAGGAGACCAGCTCTCCACGTTCGTCGTAGGTCCCCTTGCCCTGCAGCTTGCCGAACTCGTCGAAACTGGCTGGATCGGCCAACAGTTCGATGCGCTCACGGACCGTCAGCTTGCCCTGACTGTGCTGCCGCTCGATGCCCGAGGGACCACCCATGGTCTCTTTCAGCGCGTGGCGTCGCGCTAACTCATCGATCTCTTGCTGCCAGCTCATGGATGACTCCTCAAGTGGATGGCCTCCCCGCCAAGTCTGCAGAGGAGGCGATGACCAGGCCAACGCCAGACTAGCCTCGCAGGGCTCTGATCGGACGGGACACAGCTATGGCTCTCGACTCGCTAGCAATTCTCCCAACGACCGGGATTTCAGGACTTACGATGGTCTGGCCCGAGCATCGCCCAAGACCAGTCAACTTGAGCAGAGCGCCTGGCGAATCAGCACCCGGGAGCGTGGTCCAGCGGGAAGATTGCTTTCCTACCAATCGAGGAGGCTCCGATGAACGCAGTGGTCGAGACGATTCAGGGCAAGCTTCGAGGCACTCAAGATGATGGCCTGAGCGTCTTCCGAGGAGTCCCCTTTGCGGCACCGCCTGTCGGTGATCTTCGATTCCGTGCGCCGCAGCCACATCCGGCATGGGAGGGTGTTCGGGAAGCGACTGAGTTCGGCGCCATCGCCATTCAACAGCCCAACGAGGCATTGGACCGCATGATGGGCGGTGCACCTCAGCCACAAAGAGAGGACTGCCTCTTCCTCAACGTATGGACCCCGGGGCTCGACGACGAAAAACGTCCGGTCATGGTCTGGATTCACGGAGGTGGCCTGACAATCGGTTCAGGGTCCGAGACCTACTACACCGGTGCGAACCTGGCAGCTCGCGGCGATGTCGTCGTCGTGACGATCAACTATCGACTGGGCGTGCTTGGATTTGCACACATATCAGCGCTCGGTGAGACAAATTTCGGCTTGCGTGACCAGGCTGCCGCGCTGGAGTGGGTGCGGGACAACATCGCCAA
The DNA here is from genome assembly GCA_964291525.2 of Dehalococcoidia bacterium. Taxonomy (GTDB): domain Bacteria; phylum Chloroflexota; class Dehalococcoidia; order Bin125; family Bin125; genus Bin125. Next base: position 1,011,667 of record OZ219765.1, read on the forward strand.
CTTCGGCGGGGACCCGGCAAATGTGACGATCTTCGGAGAGTCGGCCGGCGGGCTGAGTATCGCCGCGCTGATGGCGTCACCGAAGACCGATGGGCTGTTCCAGCGAGCCATTGTCCAGAGTGGCGGGGTTCGACGTCATGTCCTGGCCGATGACGCAGCGGCGGTTGGAGAGGCGATCTGCTCCTACCTGCGACTCGATCCTAACGACGCGGACGGACTGCGTTCAGTGGATGTGAACGGAGTGTTGGAGGCGCAGAACAATGTCGTCTTGACCACCGATGCCGAAGAAAGCGCAGGCGCAGCCGCTGGCGAACCCACCGCAGCGCCCGTGGTCGACGGCGATTTCTTGCTTGAACCCCCGCTTGAGGCAATCGCCAAGGGACGCGCGGCCAACATATCGACGCTCATCGGGACGATGGACGAAGAGTGGAACCTGTTCACCGCATTGGTGAGCACCGAGCCGCCGAATGAGGAAGATGTCGTACAGCGACTTGATCTGTTGCACGGCGATGGCCGGCGGACTTATGACGTCTACAGGAATGCTCGGGAGAAGCGGGGAGAGACGACTTCGCCGAACGCGATTCTCAACGCCGCATCGGGCGACTCATGGTTCATCGTGGCCAGCGAGCGAATGGCCGACTGCCAGTCACAGCATCAGCCGCAGACCTTCTCCTATGTGTTCGACTGGAAGTCACCAGCGTTTGGCGGCGTGCTCGGCTCATGCCACGCGCTCGATATCCCGTTCACCTTCGGCACTCAGAACATGATGCCCGAGTTCGCCGGAACCGGTCCCTCTGCCGACGCACTCGCGAACTGCGTTATGGACGCCTGGACGGCCTTCGCGCGCTCCGGCAATCCTTCGAGGTCGGACCTACAGTGGCCCGCCTACAACACCACCACACGAACGCGGCTCATGCTGGGCGACAACGTTCGAGTCGAAGATCACTGGCGAGCCGAAGAGCGAGCGGTCTGGAAAGACGTCATCTAGCGACCCGCGTCGCGGGGGAGTCGTCGATCACTCTGAACCGGAGTCCCTTTAGCTATGTCAGTAGCCTGGAGGCCAGCTCGACGAAGTCGTCCACGATGATGTCGGGCTGGTAGTCCGATTCCTCGGTTGGCAGCTGGTAGCGATTGACGTAGGCCGCTCTGAAGCCGCAGGTCTGGGCGCCCAGGATGTCGAATGCGTGAGCGGCGACCATCATGATCTCTCCGGGTTCGCATTCCAGGTGCTGGATCGCTTTGCGGTAGATCCCCGGTGAAGGCTTGAAAGCGCCAACCTGCTCCACCGAAATGATGGCGTCGAAGCCGATCGGTACGTTGTTGGCCAGCAGTTCTTCCAGGTACCATTGCTCGCCGTTTGACAACGCGACCAGCTGATACCGCGCGGCCAATGCGCGCAGTCCCTCGATGGCATCGTCGTACGGTTGCAGATTCTTGTAGACCTGCATGAACTCCCCGACCGCGTCATCGCTGTACCTGACGTCGTGATTCTTGAGGCAGTACACGAAGGCTCGCCGGCAGGTCTCCAGGTAGCCACTGTGTCCCAGCATCAGCAGATTGTCCTGGTACTGCTCAATGCGCTGGCGTCCTCGCCACTCGGCGTAGAACGCTTCGCCGGTCATGTCCGAACCGTGCGCCGCCAGGAATTCACCGGCCGGTCCGGCCAGGCTGCCAGTCAGGTCCATGACCGTGCCGAAGATGTCAAAGGTCAGGTACTTGACGCGAGCCAGCGATTCATCGGCCATTCGTTCATCCTTCCGTGCGAAGTGTTCAGCGGCCCACCGCTGAGCGGTTCAATCAGGCTCGACTGGCAGCGAGATCGAAGTGCCGTCCTGGCGCACTGCTACTTGCCGATGATGGCGTCCAGGGCGAACAGTGCGTTGGCAGGACGCTCGGCGATTCGGCGCATGAGATATGGGTACCATCGCTCGCCGTAGGCGATGCTCATTCGCAGCCGCTCTCCTCGAGCACGCATCTTTGCGCCCAACTCGGGCCGCACCCCGTAGAGCATCTGGAACTCCCAGTAGCCGATGGTCGGCTGGTCGTTGGCCAGGCGCCGCGCTGCTCGATGCAGGACCGGGTCGTGCGTGGCTACGCCGACATCCGCTCCGGCCTGCCAGAGCTGTTCCAACAACGCGATGTAGGCCTGCCTGATTGAGGCGGTACCGCTGTACGCGACTGAACTCGGCTCGCTGTACGCGCCCTTGACCAACCGGACTCGCGCGATGCCCTCGTCGATGAGCACCTGCGCGTCGTCTGGCGTGCGCCGTAGGTAGGACTGCAGGGCCACGCCGGTTCGATCGGATACTGCCGAAGCGGCGCGATAGAGGTCCAGCGTGGCGTCGACGGTGTCCGAGGTTTCCATGTCGAGCTCGACGCGCACGCCGTTTTGCGCTGCTGTCTTGACGATGGTCAGCAGCCCGCGCTCTGCTGTCTGGTGCGAGATGCCGAGTCCTAGCAGCGTCGGTTTGACTCCCATCCGCGCGTCGAGTTCGGACTTCTGGCCGATTGCGGCTGCCAGCGCGCAGTACTCGGCGACCGCCTGCTCGGCCTCGGCCGGATCGGTGACTGCTTCGCCGAGGAAGGAGAACTTGGCATTGGCTCCGACCACATCGCCCTTGGCCTGCGACAAGCGCTGCGCTACTGCCAGTGCGTCGTCCCGTGTGTCTCCTGCGATGAATCGGCGAACCAGCCAATGCTCGATCCCGGCGGCGCGTGCGCTGCGCTCGGCCCAGTCCTGTTTCGAGAGCCAGATCAGTGTTGGCCGCAGCATGGTGCCTTCCGTTCGCGGAGGCGCAGGCTAGCACTGGTCAAGTGATCTGCGTGGTTCGTTTGGATGGATTGCCGCCGTGGCCTCGACTACATTGCCGACGTGCTCGGAATGCTCAGTGGTCCATTGGAGTAACTCATGAAGTCTGAGGTTCACCCGCTCAGCGGTGCCGTCTACACCGAGCTGAGCGATGGCAAGGTTCGGGTCGAGAAGGCAGCGAAGTACGGCATCTTCGACTGGGAGGGTCACCACATCGAAGGTGACCTGATGCACGCTGATCCTCACCTGTTGCAATGGGTGGGTGGACCGGAACTGCCGTCTCGGGCCGCCCAGCGTGACCCTCGGCGCAACAACTCCGCCTCGCAGATGCAGCGCGACGCCAAGGCGGCTGAGGCGCAGTACACGGGCGGCACGGCGCTGCTGGGCGAGGTTGACGAGAGCTTCACTCGGTACACGGGCGATCCGGGTCGCGACACAGCGGCGGGCACTCGCTCAAGCGGTATCTCGTTCACCGAGCTTCTGGAGCTGGACCAGTATCCCGAGCGCATTCCCGGCACGCTGCGGATGGAGCGCTCGTTGCCGGGCGGGGTGCGCAAGGTTCCGACTGAGCGCTACACCGAGCAGAAGTGGCACGACCTCGAAGTCGAGCGGCTCTGGATGCGGGTCTGGCAGATGGCCTGCCATGTTGATGACATCCCAGAGATCGGCGATTACATCGTCTACGACGTGGCTCACCTCTCCTGGATCGTGGTGCGCACCGGCACGGACGAGTTCAAGGCCTACAACAACGCCTGCCTGCATCGGGGCCGGCAGCTTCGCGAGTTTGATGGGAAGCAGGCGACCGAGTTTCGTTGTCCGTTCCATGGCTGGTGCTGGGAGCTGGACGGATCGCTTCGCGAGATTCCCTCGGAGTGGGACTTTCCCGAGGTGCGCGAGGATGTCGGGCAGCTGCGCGAGGCTCAGGTTGGTACCTGGGGTGGATTCGTCTTCATCAACCCGGACCCGGACTGCGAGCCGTTCGAGGACTTCCTCGGGTCGCTGCCTGCGCACTATGAGAAGTACGACTACGAGACCAAGTACAAGCAGGTGCACGTGGCCAAGATCGTGCGGGCCAACTGGAAGGCCAACCAGGAAGCCTTCATGGAGGGCTACCACATCATCGCCACGCACCCGCAACTGATGATTTATGGCGGTGACGGCGCTAACCACCAGTACGACTCGTTCGACAACTGGTCGCGGGCCGTGACCCTGGCAGTTAAGACGAGCGCCCACCTCAACGTTCATCCGCCGCGCGAGGAGCTGGTCGAGTCGCGCAACAAGATGGCGAACATGATGCGGGAGAACCTGCGCGAGACGATTGGCGATCGGGTCGACATCTACTGCGATGCCGAGCTGATCGACGGGCAGTACAACAACCTGTTCCCCAACTTCCATCCCTGGGGATCGTTTAGTCGAATCGTGTACCGCTTCAGACCGTATGGGGACGACCCCGAAATGTCGATCATGGAGGTGATCTACCTCGCCCCGTGGCCGGGGGACAAGCCTAAACCCCCGGCTGCGCCGATCCACTGGCTGGGCCCGGACGACCACTGGACCAACGCGCCAGAGATGGGCGGACTGGCGCGGGTGCTGAACCAGGACAGCTACAACCTGCCGAAGATCCAGAAAGGTCTCAAGGCCAAGGTTGACCCGTACATCTATCTCGCAGCTTACGAAGAGGGCAAGATCCGCCACTTCCATCTTCTCTACGACGAGTGGGTGGCGTACGACGAGGCTTAGGGCCGGCTCGACCTTCGGGAGGGTGACGGGCCTGCGCGGGCGGGAATTTTCTGGCTTTTGGGCCGGATTTGCTGTCCTGGGCTGATGATCGTGCGTTCAGGTGTCCAGCTTTGTCCAGAAAAGTCCAGATTTGTCTGGATCTGTCTCGATTTCTCTTGGATATGTCCCGACTGATCCAGGTAAGAGCAGGATCGTCTGGACTGCTGTCGAGCCGTCGTTTGCGCATGGAGTGCGTCCTCTCACGCATGTAGGTCATACGTTTCAACAGTATCGATTTTGAGCACCTGGTGGGACGGGTCGACCAGGTTGGCCGACGGCGGACCCTGAGTGCTACTCGGTCTCGTAAAGCGGTGTGATCGGCGCGTTGGCTGCGGCGTATTCGGTTGCCCGGAGCATCTCGCGGATTCGTTCCGCTTCCCGGTCGCGCTCCGCTTCGGTGAGCGCGTAGGCGTGGGCTGCGATCCCGCCGATCCCTTGTGATCCCCAGTTGACGACCAGGTCTTCGATCTCGCTGAGGACGGGAGTGGGCACTGCCTTTCGAGGTAATCGCAGTTCAGCGATCCGAGTCCATGCTGCGGCCAGGGCCTGAGGCGTCACGGGCGACGCTTTGACGTCATCTACGGCCGACCGTAACCGCTGGAGGGTCGGTTCAAGCTGATGCGACGTGTATGCCGCGTCGCCATGCTCGCGAAATATCTCCGGCAGGTCGAAATCGTCGGACATTTTGGCGCTAGCGACGGTCGAAGCGGATGTGCAGGTCGTCGAGACCGCGCAGAATGAAGCTGGGCACGTGCTGTGGCGCGGGATAGTCGGGATCGAGGCGGAAGTTTGTCATTCGTCGGAGTACTTCCTCGAATGCGACTCGAATCTCGAGGCGGGCCAGTGCTGCTCCGATGCAGTAGTGAGGTCCGGCGCTGAAGGCCACGTGGCGAGGTGCGATCTCGCGCTGCACGTCGAACTGAGCTGCGTTGGCGAATGTGCACTCGTCGCGGTTGGCCGCTGCGTAGAGCAGCATGAGCCGGGCGCCTTCGTCGAGGTCGACGCCACCGAGCGTGACCGGTCTGGTCGTGGTGCGGAAGAGGGCGCGGACCGGGGACTCGATCCGTAGGGCTTCTTCGGCCATGTTGGTGATCCACGAAGGGTCTCGCTGCACGGCGGCGAGCTGGTCCGGATTCTCGATGAAGAGCAGCATCGTGCTGCCGATCAGGTGCGCGGTTGTCTCTTTGCCGGCTACCTGGAGTTGCTGCAGGATGCTGAGGATCTCGTCGTCATTGAGCGGGCGTGCTCCGTCATCGGTCTCGAGTTCGGCAGTCACAAGGGTGGACAGGATGTCGTCCTGCGGATGCTGCCGCCGCTCCTCGGCGCGCTCGAGGAAGTACTCCTGCAGTTCGACCCCGGCTCGCAACACGGCCCGTTCTTCGTCGGGTGAGATCGATCGCTCGATCCCGCCGATCGCGTAGTCGGCTCGCTTCTTGAAGTCGCGCAGCTCGGAACGCGGGACGCCGATCTGATCGGCGATGACCGACATCGGCAGTTCGTCGGCGAACTGTTTGGTGAAGTTGACCTTGCCCTCATCGATGAAACCGTCGATCAGCTCGGTCACGAGCTCGCGGACGTAGCTCTCCATGCCCATGATCCGGCGTGGCGCCAGTGCCTTGTTCACCAGCGAGCGATAGCGGGCGTGATAGGGCGGATCGGCGGCGAGCAGGGTTGGCACGTTGGATCGGCGGAAGGTCTTTCGCAGTTGGATGATCTCCTCGTCGTCGGTCTGGCCCTTGCCGCGGGGAAGGTTGCCTGCCTCGGTCGGCATGGCCGAGGAGTATGTCTCCGGATCGTGGACTACCTCCTGCAGGAGGTCGTAGCCGCTGACGATGGTCACGCCGAGTTCGGGAACGGTGTGGACCGGCGCCTCGGCGTGGAGCGCCTCGTAGAAGGGGTATGGACACTCGAGCACTTCAGGGTCGAGCAGATTGAAGTCGTGAACGTTCAAGCGTGCGCTCCAGAGGTCGGGTCTGCGTTGTTGAGAGTCTAGGTCGCGAGCTATGTGTTCTCGATGCAGGTCGGCCACCAGTTCCAGCGACCGAAGATGGAGACGAGGGCCGGCACGATCAATGTGCGGGTGATGAAGGTATCGATCAGGACGCCCGCGGCGACGGCAAAGCCGAGCTGCAAGAGATCTTGCAGCGGCAAGGTCATCAGGGCCGAGAACGTGCCGGCGAGGATGAGGCCGGCTGAGGTGATTACAGGTCCCGTGCGAGACAGCGCGCGAACGGTTGCTTCGCGCAGGGGGGCTCGGCGGGCCTCCTCACGGATTCGCGACATCAGGTAGATGTTGTAGTCGACGCTGAGCGCATTGAGGAAGACGAACAGGAAGAACGGCACGCTGGTCCCGATACCGGCGTGGTCGAAGACCAGCAGGAAGACGAGTACCGCCAGGCCGAGCGTGGCGAAATAGGTAAACGCGATGGTTGCCATCAGGTAGAGCGGCGCGACCAGGGATCGCAACAGCAGGGCCAGGACGACGCCGATCGCGAGCAGGATCAGCGGCAGCACGACCACTGAGTCGCGGTCGCCGGCGGTACGCGTGTCGGCCGCCTCCGCGGTGTCGCCGCCGATAAGGACGGCTGACGGATCGAGTCCTGCCGAGACTGCCGTTTCGCGGGCAAGGGTCCGTAGCTCTGGCACTGCGTCGAGGGCTTCGTCTGAGAATGGGTTCTCGCGCAGGACGACGTCGAGCCGGGCTGCGCGTCCGTCGTCGGAGACGAACCGTGCTGCGGCCTGGGGCGGGCCTCCGAACGGGCCCTGGTTCCCAAACGGTCGGCTCGGACCGGCAGCGCTGGCGACGGCGGGATGGTCGGCGATGGCCAACGTGAGCGAGTCGATTTGCTCGAGATGAGTCGCTGCGGGCGCTTGCTCGTCCGGTGGCAGCGAGATGTAGACGCGCGTCGGCGAGAGTTCGCCACCGGGGAAGCCGCCGCGCAGGAGCTCGAAGCTCCTGACCGACTCGGTGTCCGAGGGCAAACTCTCGAGTTGGTCGTAGTTGGGTCGGAACCCGAGTAATCCCAGGATCAGCAGGCCGAGGACCAGAGTCGTGGCGGCCAGGGTGAGGCGTGGTCGATCGACCACGAAGGCGCCGATCCGTCCGTAGACGCTGCGTCGCCAGTCTTCCTGTTGCCCTGCTTCAAGATGTTGGGCAGAATCGGCGTCGTCTGCTTGGAACCGTGGTTGCTTTGGCCAGTAGACGCGTCGGCCGATGATCGTGAGTACTGCCGGAACCAAGGTCAAGGCGGCCAGCATCATCAGCGCGACGGCGATCGCGATGACGGGACCGAGCGACTGATAGGAACGCAAGGTGGCGAATCCGAGTGCGGCTGATGCGATCAGGATGGTCGCGCCGGCGGAGGCGACGGCGCCGCCAACTCCGCGCATCGTCTGACGCATGGCTTCGTGCTTGTCGGCGTGCCGGCCGAGTTCCTCGCGGAAGCGAGCAGAGACGAAGAGGACGTAGTCGGTGCCGGTGCCGAAGAGCACCACAGTCATGATTCCAGTCGTCTGCCCAGAGAGTGGGAGATCGAATGCCTCGGCGATTGCTCCGCCGACCGCTCCGGCGAGCTGGAAGACCAGGCCGACCGATAGCAGTGGGATTAGCGCCACGATTGGCGAGCGATAGATCGCGATCAAGAGGGCCAGGACCAGCAACACGGTGACGATCAGCAGCAGCGAATCGATGTTGGAGAAGACATCGACCAGGTCGACGATCAAGCCGCCGGGGCCGCCGACGGCGATCTCGGCGTTGGGCAGATCAGCCATTGCTGCGCGGTCGCGGATGACGGTGACGGCGTCACGGAACTCCGTCTCGGCCGGTTCTCCAGTGATGTCGACGAGCAAGTAGAGGGTGGTCCCGTCGGGCGAAACCAGGCCCGAAGCCTGCGCCTCCTCGGGTCGAGGCGTCAGGACTTGCCTCACTTCATCTGGGGCCTGCGGGCCGGATAGCCATCTTTCAAGGTCGGCGACGGCTGCCCATGTCGGCTCGCTGAGACCATCCGGTTCGCGCACCACGATCAGCGTTGGCGTGCCGGAGGCGGGGAATCGCTCCCGGGCGAACTCGACGGCGCGGGTCGACTCAGCGTCGGCGGGCAGGAAGAGTGACGCCTCGTTCTCGGTCAGATCGGTGAGTTGTGGCAACTGGGAGATCAATAGACCGCCGACCACGATCCAGAGCAGCAGCGTGATCCACTTGCCGCGCGGGCTGCTGACGAAGTTGGTCAAGATGCTCATTGCCGGTTGGCAGACGTGGTCTCTGACGAGACGGGTCGTCGATCTGCTCTCACCATCCCACCACATCTTCCTCTGGAGGAGCCAGTTGCACTCGGCGGGTCTGCGGGGGCCCTGGTGCTCGACGGGCCAAGCGCAGGCGCACCTCGGATGCAGGCAGCATCAAGTTTATCGATGCCAAATGAGTTCAACGGGTTGTTCTGGCCCGTCGGAATCTGGACCTGAACCTAGCTGAGTGTTCGTCGCCAAGGTGGTTGGAGTTGTGGATCGGAAACCGTCAGGCGAGCGCGAGGATTTGTGCTGGGTTTTCCTCTGTGATTGCTCGTATCTCGGCTTCGGAGAAGCCTTTCCGGCGCATGGTGGGCACGATGTTCTGGAGGATGTGTCCGTAGCCGTGTCCGCCGTAGGTGACTAGTCGATGTTTGGTGAATATGTCGTGTCCGATGACCACGCGGTCGCCGTAGCCCGCGTCGATGATCCGCCGAATGAACCCTAGCCGCAGAGCGTCGCTGGGCATGTCGAGATTGGCCTGCGGGTAGTAGGAGCCTTCATTGCCGAACAGATCCCATTCGAGATAGCAACCGGACTCGGCGATGGCGCGGAGCGTGTCGAACTCGAAGACGGTTCGGTCCAGGTGACCCATGATCACGCGGGAGATGTCGGCACCGTTGTCTGCGAGGATTTGCAAGATCACGGTTGGCGCGCCCGGGTCTCGTCCGGGGTGAATCGTGATTGCTGCGCCGGTGGCCTGCTGCGCTATCGCCGCCCCCGCGAGTGATTTACGTTCATTGGTCGTCAGCGGCCAGCTACAGCCAATCTCTCCGATGATGCCTGCCTTGATCCCGCTGCCGTCAACGCCGTCCATCAGGTCGGATGTGATCTCATGAGCCAGCTCGTCCAAGCTGCGCTCGTCCATCCCCTCGGGATGCAGCGCGTCGACATAGAAGCCGGCTCCCATGATGATGTGCACGCCTGTCTCTCGGGAGATCCGGGCAAGGGCCCGGGGGTCGCGCCCGATCTTGACGGTCGTGGCATCCACGATCGCGCCGCCGCCCTGATCTCGGTAGAGCGCGACTTCCTTGATCGCGGTATCGAGATCCGTCAGCTGCAGATTCGCTCGATTGCTGTAGTAATGGCGGCGAATCCAACCCAGGTGCTCCATGGCGATAGGCGCGTCTGCGAGCAGCTCGGATGGCGAATCCTGGGAGGGACGCAGCATGAATGAGAAGTCGGCATAGAGGTGTTCGTGCGTCGTGGTCGGACCCAGCTCCGCCGGGGGGATGAGACCCAGCACGGTCTGAATCAGGCCGTGTCGTTCTGCCTGGCTCATGGATTAGGTCCCTCTATCGCTGTTGGTCCTGCACACTGGACCAAGTGGGTGACGTCTCTGTGTGTCAGACTGGCGGTATCAGGAGGCATCGAGCGGCTCACAGCGTTTGTGAAGGGTAAATCAGTGAAGACTCGTTCGAGCGAACTGAGGTTGCCAACATGAGATTCGCCGCTTTCACGACGGTTGCCGCCTCAGCCGGCGAAGCGACCAGCACTGCCGGACTGTTGGACAACCTCAGACAGCAGACGATTCTGGCCGAGGAGCTCGGCTTTGAGGCGATCTGGCTCGGGGAGCACCACTTCGGCCCATATGGGATCGGCGATGTGCCTAATCCAATCCTGTTGGGCGCCGACCTGGCGGCGCGGACCTCGAGGATTCGTATCGGGCAGATGGCGAATATCGCTCCCTGGTGGCATCCGATCCGCCTGGCTGAAGACCTTGCGATCCTGGACAACTTGAGCGGCGGACGGGTCGAGGCAGGGTTCGGTCGCGGGGTCTGGCCGTACGAGGGTCCTCAGTTCCATCCCCACGCCGACCCACGCAAGGACATGGAGAACCGCGAGCTGTTTGCGGAAACGATTGAGGTGGTGCGCAAGATCTGGGCGGAAGAGTATTTCTCGCACGAGGGCGCCAACTACCAATTCCCCGTGAAGGACACAGTCTTCTCGCATCCGCGATATCCGTCGAATCCAGACTGGCAGGACGGCGACCGCGTGACCAGGTTGCGTGTAACGCCGAGGCCTCTCCAGCAACCACATCCTCCTCTGTGGATGACCGTTTCGACTGACCGCTCGGTCGCGACGGCGGCGGAACTTGGGCTGAAGGCTTGCTACTGGCAGCCTCCGCCGCTGCGGATCAGGCAGCGCATGGAGCTCTACGCCCAGGCGAGGTCAGAGCGGGAGGGCCGGCCGTTTGCCGTCGGTGAAGATCAGGCGGTCATGCGCTCTACTTACCTGGCATCGTCGATGGCTGAGGCGCGACGGGACGCGGAAGAGGGGATCATGTCGTCTTTCGTCTTCAACGACCCGTTCCGCGGCCGCCAGGTCTTTACTAATCCGGACGAGGAATTGGACCCGGAGGTGAAGCTGGATTGGGACTTCCTCGAACCGCGCACGCTGCTGGTTGGCTCGCCGGACCACGTGGTCGAAAAGGTCCATGAGTTACAGGACGTCTGCAATCTGGACTATCTGTTGATCGAATTCTCGCACATGGGTTTGCCGTTGCGCAAGTCACTGCGCAATCTCGAGACCTTCGCGACCAAGGTGATGCCGCACTTCACTGAGACTCGTTGAGCGGGAATTCCTGCGTCAACTCAGTATCTGGGTCCAGACATCCCTGCCAACATCGCGATGGCAATCGGTAGCCCGCTCACGACCTTGCCGCAGTCGGTATTCTGCAGCGACGCGGCGGGCGATTGAGCAGCCGTGCGCGCCGACGGGAGGAACCGATGGTCAAGCAAGGTGTCGTGCCGGACGACTTCAGCCAGCCGTTCTGGGACGCCGCGAATGAAGAGCGTCTCGTCATCCAGTACTGCGTGGATTGCGATCAGTTGCAGCACCCGCCCGGGGATACCTGTCGCGGCTGCACCGAGGGCGATGAACTCGAGTGGAGAACGGTGAGCGGACGAGGCACGATCTACAACTACGGAGTCGTGCACGACTGTCCCGTACGGCTGCTGCAACAGGACCAGCCCTTCAACCTGGCCGTGATCATGCTGGAGGAGGATCCGGGCATCCAGATGTTCTCGCATCTGCCCGGCGTGCCGGTTGATGATGTGCCGGTCGGCGCTGCCGTCGAGGTGATCTTTGAGCCCTCGGCCAACGGTCAACTGGTCCCCGAGTGGCGTGTAGTTGCCGACTAATCCCGATCTCGCAATCGACTTCCCAGCCTGGAGTACCCGCTATGACGACAGCCTTTGCACCCGACGCGATGTACCGAAACGACGAGGGGATGGGAATCTGGGAGCACCGAGGTAAGGTGGCCGCGGTCGGCGTCGGCCATGCGCCGACGGCTCGGCGCTGGGACGGCCGTCCCGAGACGTGCGTCGGCGCGATCAGCATTCAGGCGCTGCGACAAGCGATTGCCGATGCCGGCGTCGCGCCCGATCAGATCGACGGACTGGTCGTAGTCCGCGAAACTACGACCGGCGCGTTCTGGGAGCAGGGCAAGCCGCTGCCGATGGACGTGATTGAGAGCTTTCAGCAGACGGACGATCCACTCGACGGCATCGCAAAGCTCAGCGCCGAGTGGCTACTGGCAAACATGCCCGAACTCAGCAACGTCAAGTTCACGATGTACGGCCCCGGCTGCATGTCGAACGCTCTTAATGTGACGGCTCAGGCTGTGGGTGACGGCCTGGCCCACACCTGTCTCGTCGTCAAGAGCTGGCACAACTTCGAGGGTCGCTACTACCAGGGTGGCGCGAACGCCGGCGACGCTCTGCCCGGCACGCCCGCCATTACCCAACTCTGGGGCGGACCTGCCTCGTACAGCACGGCTTTGCAATTCGCCGAGTATTGCCGCAAGTACGGCAAGACGCACGAGATGATGGCGCCCTTCATGGAGAATTCCCGCCGCAACGGGCTGCGGTTCCCCGAGGGCTACTGGGCCCAGCACCGTCCCGAGGAACTGGGAGCCGAGGACTATCTCGCCTCACGTTGGATCGCGAAGCCGGCCAACCTGTTCGACAACGACATCCCGATCATGATGTCCGGCGCTTACCTCTTTTCGACAGCCGAGCGTGCGCAAGACATGAAGCAGAAGCCGGTCTACATCCTCAATCACGCGTCCAGCAACACCCGCTCACGCAGCTTGCTGCCCACGCTCGACGAGGTGGAAGCCGACACGGCGCGCACGGGTCGCAAGATCTACGAGGGCGCTGGGATCACCGCCGACGATCTCTCTTTCGAGAACATGTACGACGGCTTCTCGCTCTTCCACCAGTTCCACCTGGAAGGGCTGGGCTATCGCGGGATCAAGTTCGGCGAGGCGCTGGACTTTTACGCGACCGACATCAGCATCGAAGGCCCCAACCCGGTCTCGCCCAGCGGCGGCAACGTCGGCAGTGGTCGTAGTCGCGTCTGGATGCACACCGACTGCATCCAGCAACTCCAGGGCCGAGCTGGCGCGAGACAGGTCACCGGTGTCACGCCGGAAGTGGCGGTCTCGGGAGGGCCAATGCCGCTCGGGGGAAACTACACCGTCTGGAGCGCCAGCCCTGACTAGGCGCGATCGAGGAATACTCCATGGCAATTCTGATCAGCTTTGACATTGATGGCACGCTGGAAGTTGGCGATCCGCCCGGGCCTCTGATGATGGATATGGTCCGCCTGGTGCGAGACAAGGGCTACTTGATCGGGAGCTGTTCCGATCGCACGCTCAGCGGTCAGCGGGCGCTTTGGGCCGAGCACGAGATCGAGGTCGACTTTGTTGTTGGCAAGCACATGCTGCCTGACGTGAAAGCGAAGTTCGAGGCGGATGTGTACGTACACATTGGCGATCGCGAGGACCTGGATCGCCAATATGCGCTCAAAGCTGGATTCGACTTCCTCTGGCCTGACGAGGCCGTGGCTCACTCATACTTCCAGCCGTCGGCCTAGTCGGGGGAGCCTCGCCGGCTACGTTTTGGCCCGGATTGGCTCGTCCCAATCGACGCCGCACTGTGAGCACCATCGCTTGAGCCAGATGTCACCGGCGTCGCTCTCATCTCCGCGCTCGGCATGGATCTGTCCGCCGCAGCGACATCCTCGAGGAAACCCCGACCAGCAGCCTTCGCACTGCGCATCGGCTTGATGCGTCTGGAGGAACTGCGGATGCGTCGACACGCTCATCTTCGATTGCCTCGTGCGTCCACGCGACACGCCTAACCGCGCGCCGGCGGACGCTCAACCAAGGGCGACTCCTGCAGCTGCAACTCGAAGCTCAGAGAGTCTGGCAACAGGCACTCCGTGTCCGTGCATGCCTGCATGGTGACGCGGCCGCGCACGATCAACTCGCCGGCGTCCACGACCATGAACGTCATCGGAACCGAGACGCGGATCTCGCCGCTGTAGACGTGGAACTGCTCGTCGAGTCCTTCTACGCGGAATGGCTGTGGCGTCGGCCAGCGCGGCGTACCGACTGTCACCCGTTCCAGGGGTTCGATTTCGATGTCCAGCGGCACGTAGCCGTCGGGGATCGGACGCCCGTTTACGTGGTATTCGGGGGCGATGGTCAAGCTGACGGTCAGCCAGAGCCGCTGACCCCAGGTGTAGCTGGATGCGTCGAGTTCGGCATGGAGCTGGACCACGTCGGACGCGGCTTGCGTCTGGGGACCGTCGTGTGTGGCGGCGATTCCGAGCACGTGATTCATGAGTCCCGTGCCGGTATCTCGCTCTCGGTAGCTCTCGTAGAAGTGTTTCTGAACCACCGTGCCGTCCTCGTCGAGGACAAACACGCCCGGATGAGGAATTCCCGCGATAGGATCTGGGGCCTCCTCATTGAGCAGGCCGAGCTCGCGGATCAGTCCGCTCCCCTCATCACTGAGCAGGGGATAAGTAATGCCGTGCCGTTCAGCGAACTCTGCAAGCACGTCCTGAGGGTCGTAACTGATCGCATAGAGAGCGATTCCTTCGGCCTCCAGGTCCGCCGCCACCTGCTGCAGCCCCACGAGCTGCGTCTTGCAGAACGGTCACCAGGCGGCGCTGCGATAGAACACGACCAGCGCACCACGGCCATCACGATCGGCCGTCAGATCAAAAGGCTGCCCTGCTTGATTGCGGAGTTCCCAGGAGGGGAATGCCGATCCCGTGGCCGGCCCGATTGCCATCTCTGCCTGACTGTCAGCCATGTCGGTTCCTCCAGAATCCCTCGGCAACTCCCTAGGGTTGCGCAGGCTAGCCGATACAGCACTATGTCTGGGACCGCTTGGCGATGACCTCTCGGCCGAAGTCGGCGACCAGGTCGCGCGCGCCGGCGGCATTGGTGCAGGCGATGGCGACGTTGTCGATGCCATCTGCTTCCAGCTGTTCGAGCCGCTCGATGATCTGCGCTGGAGAACCGGTCAGCGTGTTGCCGATCGAGGTCTCGCTGATGAACTGTTCCTCGCCCGGCTTGAGGTAGACCATGTGCCCCGTGTGCACATCCAGGTAGCGACGATCGGGCTTGCTGCCGCGGTCGTCGCCGTACTCCACGATGTATCGATGGAAGGCGGCCGCGGCGTCGGGGTCTTTGATGCCCAGGTTCGCACCCGGTCCGTAGTGCGACTCCCACATCGCATGCAGACCCGGCAGCGCATTGGGACCTACTCGCTCGATCACGCGGGCTGAAGTGAGCGGCTCACCGTCGCGCAGCACGCAGCCGCTAGTCAAGCCGACCGTGTAGGGCTTGTCGGTGGAACGGCCGACGGCAGCAGCCGCGACTCGAATCGCTTCGAAGCCCGCATCCAGGTCGGGTGTGAGCGCACCGGTGACCCAGCCGTCGGCGAGTTCGCCGGTTGCCGCGAGCGCTCTGGGCCCGTTCGCCGCCAGGTAGATGGGGATGTCGTCCTCGATGTTGATGAAGCCGCCACGATCCGGGTGCAGCAGCCGAATCCAACGTTCCCGTTCACCCTCACGGATGAGTACTTCTTCGCCCTGGAGCAGGCCGCGCACTTGCTGCGTGTACTCGCGGAACTCGGCTGCCGGCACCGCCGGCAGGCCCATCGTGTTGCGCCCCGTGTAGCCCGTGCCCAGGCCAAGGATGACTCGGCCAGGCGCCAGATAGTTGATCGTGGCGATGGCGGAAGCGGTCACAGCGGGGATGCGATTGCTGGGAATCGCGACCAGCGTGCCCAACTTGATCCGGCTGGTGTGCTCCGCCGCCAAGGCCATCGTGGCGTAGATGTCGCTGTAGATCAGTTGCGAATCAAAGAACCAGGCGTGGGTGAACCCAGCCTCCTCGGCCGCAGCCGCGTCACGCCACGCGTCGATGTATGAGGGGAAGGCGATGCCGTAGTCCATGGAACCCCCTGGGTTGAGATCGGGATCGCACGGAAGATAGACGACTCAGTCTCGCACCGACGGTCGGCAGGCCGCCTTCTGTTTCGTGAAGCAGACAGATCCACTTTGGAATCGGGCGTTCGCGAATCTGCGAATGGAAGCATCGCATTGAATCGCTCTATCCGAACGCCGCCCCATAGTGGCGTCAGCACTATGAAGCTTTGGACACGTAGACCCCTGTCACGGTGCGGGTGAAAATGTGCGTCGTGCCATACAACTACACCAGTCTATTCAGACTACTCTTCTCGCGATTCGAACTTCGACAGTTTCTAGCGTTGTTGGGTTTGGGGTTCACGTTCCTCCTGTCGGCGATGTTGGCCTCAGGGGCAGGCGCGCAGGGAGCAGTTCCCGACGAGCCCACAGCGGTCGCGGTCTACAGCACTCGTACCGGCCAGTTGGAAGTGCGCTGGTCGTCGACGGACTCCGACTCGACCACATCGTTCAAGATCCAGTGGAAGTCGGGCAGCGAGGAGTTCGACGCAACTCGGGAGATGACCAGCGATCCGGCAAACAGCATCGAGGAGTTTCAGACTACCTCCACGAGCAAGCGCTACTTGGACACGATCACCGGCCTGACCGACGGCACCGAATACACGGTGCGCGTCCTCGCGACGAATTCGAACGGGGACAGCGAGCCGTCGGACGAGGTCACGGGCACGCCGCAATCGACGCCCGGTCAGGTGAAGGAGTTCATCGAGACTGAGTTCATCTAAATATTTGAAAGTGCGTACCCATGGGTCCGCGAAATATGGGACTACATGACTGACTCCGGGAACAACGCCGAAATCCGGTTCGACCAATCGTCTGCCGGATTCGCCGGAGGTGATTGTACCGACGGCCCAGGGGGGTCGGGTCTCCGCACGTGCGGCTCCGCGCAGGTCACCATTGGACGGAATTACGACCCGATACTGAATGTCATCGCCCATGAACTGGCGCATGTGTACACGCTGGCCACCGGCGTGGCCAAAACGCCCGGTCCGCTGGCGATTGCTCATCTCTACTTCTACGACCTGCTTCCCCGCAGTTTCCTGTTTCTTGAAAACTACAGGCTAGTGGAGACCGCCTGCGCTCCCAGAGAGCTGTTGGCCGACGCTCTCTCGCTGATCACACTTGGGGAAGGCGTTCGTGGGAATCAGGGCTATTGGATTGGTTGCGAGCTGATCACCAACAAAGCAGACGACCCAGGTGCCATCGAGGCGCAGACGGTGGTGAGGAGCGCCGTTGCCGGTGAGATGCCAACCTGGTTGTCCGACACATATACCGACTCGGAAGGCAATCTCGAGCTCGAGCGCCTCTGGGCCGAATTGAAGTCGATACCCCACGACAACGATCAGGTGGCCATCGTCCATCAACTCCGGAATGCATTCGGCGGCTATTGCAACAGTAATCGTGCGAGCGACTCCGTGTTCGGGAAGGACGAGACGCGCAATCCCTGGAAGGTTGGCGGCTGCACGCCCGATCCGCCGACCAACCTGTCGGCAACGACATCAGGCAGTTCCCAGGTGACAGTGTCCTGGCAAGAGCCGCTCGACGACGGCGGCTCGCCGATTCAGGGGTACAAGTTTGAATGGGAGTGCGAAGCCCTGGAATGTTCCAGTTCCGGAATGAAAGTGGTAGAGGACCTGGCGGATCTACAGCAGACGATCACGGACTTAACCGCTGATCAGAGCCACACAGTTCGTGTCTTGGCCTATAACCACAACGGCGATGGCGAGGGAGCTGAGACCACAGTGACGCCGACCGACCTCGACACTTCCGTGCCCGAGCTGCTCACCGCACGGCTCGACACCTTCGAACCGACCGTGCGTCTGACTTACAACGAGCCCCTCGATGAATCCTCTACCCCACCAGGTTCAGCCTTCTCCGTGTCGGTCAATGGAACAGCGCAGACTCCTTCCGTCGTAGTCGAGGACAACGTCGTCAACCTCACGATCACCGGCAGCCTCAGCGCGTCCACGGTGTTGACGGTGACGTACACACCGCCAACCGGCGCCGGTGCGAGTCCACTCAAGGACCCCGCCGGCAACCAGGCCATGAGCTTCTCGGGTACGACGGTCCGCAACGACAGAACCGATGTCTCCTTTACCTCGAATCCCGAATCCGATGACACTTATGTCTGGAACGGCGGCGCAGGCGACCAAGACGCGATCGATGTGACTGTGACCTTTAGTGAAGCCGTGATCGCCTACGGGGAGCCGGAGCTGAGCCTCAAGATCGGAGACAAGACCCGCCGCGCTCTGTACGACAGGCACGAAGGCGAGAATTCACTGGTCTTTCAATACGTGGTGATGGATGGTGACCTTGATGACGATGGCATCGAGGTCAAACGTGGACAGATTAAGGGTCTGATCCGCTATGCGTCGAACAAAGCTGTAGCTCCGGGAGGCGTGGTACTCGGTCCCGACCCCAACCACCTCGTCGACGGCGTGCGAGCGGTGCTGGTCTCCGCAGGCATCGTGGCAGGGCAGAGTGAATTGGTGCTGACTTGGGACCGCGCGCTGGACGAATAGGCGTTGCCACACTTCTCTGATCGAGGGTTCTACCTCTGGGACTTCACTGAGAAGGAGGAACTCAGGTACATGGAGCGCACGATCGACGACAGGCGTGTGACGCTGACGCTGACTTCCGTTGTCCCGGCTGGGACTCGACTTCTCGTCTCCTGGAGAAGGCCGTCAAACAACCCGCTCAAGGACACGGTTGGCAACTGGGTGAAAGAAAATATCACCTTGCTTGAAGGTAGTCCCCTTGACGCCAGAGTGGTCAACAGTCTCAACAGCCCCGCGCAGTTCCCGACCACTGATGGTTACGCCCAGCGCAGCGTGGACGAGAACACAGCTGCTGGACAACACATCGGCGCCGCGATAGCAGCCCTCGACAACGACGGCGACCAGCTCACGTACACCATCTCCAGGTCGGACGCGGAGTTCTTCGACGTGGTATCGACGAGCGGCCAGTTGCGCACCAAGGAACCGTTAGATCGCGAGGACAGGAGCACCTACTCGTTCACGCTGTCGGTGACCGACGACAAGGACCAATTCGGGTTCAAGGACCCGGCAATCGACGACACGATCACCGTTGAGGTGACCGTCAACGACGTAGACGAACCGGCGACGATCTCTTTCTCTGCAGACAGTGGCACGACGGCCGTAGACAACGCTCTCACGGTCAACGAAAACCACGCCGGTACAGCTGCCACTTTCAGCGCGAGCGACCCCGAGAACATGGCCGGCCTGACGTATGTCTGGTCGCTGACAGGTTCCGACGCAGCCGACTTCAACCTCAGTAACTCTGGCGAGCTGACCTTTGCAGCCACGCCAGACTTCGAGCAGCCCACCGACTCCGGTGGGGACAACGTCTACAACATCACCGTCAACGCACTCGACAGCGAAGGCCAGACCGGCAGTCTCACGATCAGCGTCACGGTCAGCCCGGTCGACGAACCTCTGACGATCAGCGGCGACGGATCGCCGAGCATCGAGGAGGAAGGCCCGATCATCGTCGGGACATACCTGGCCGACGATCCCGAGAACGCCACAATCACCTGGCTGCCGCTTGCTGGGGCCGACAGCGAACTGTTCGACTTCACTACGTCGAACGGCAGACTCGCGTTCAAGTCATCGCCGGACTATGAAGAGGCCAACGACTCTGGCGGCGACAACACCTACAACGTAATCCTGAGCGCTTCCGCCGGCGGACATACCGCACTCTTTCCAGTCGTCGTCAGTGTGACGAACAAAGAGGAACCCGGATCGCTGATCCTGTCCTCGCTTCAGCCGCGGGCTGAAGCCGACTTCACTGCCACTTTGACCGATCGGGACATCGTGCAGTCGACGATCTGGACATGGGAACGTTCATCGAGCACTAGCGGCCCCTGGTCACCGATCAGCGGCGCCTCGAACGGCGTGACGACCAGCATCCATCGACCAGTTGCCGACGATCTCGGCTTCTTCCTCCGGGTTACAGCCAGCTACGCCGATGGTTATGGACCGGGGAAAGGTCTCGTTCAACGATCCTCACGCCGGGTGCTCGCGGCCCGAGGAGACAACAATCCCCCAATTTTCAACGACACAATGACGACTCGTCAGATACCCGAGAACTCAAGCGTCAACACCCCTGTCGGCGCTCCGCTGACGGCGATGGATCCAGACTCCGACGACGTTCTGACCTACATGCTGAGTGGATCGGGCCCGTTTGCGATCGACCGCGCCAGCGGTCAAATCCAAGTTGCTGACAGAGCTGCCTTGGACCATGAATCCGCACCCGCTCACACCGTCACCGTAACCGCCTCGGACAGCTCGAACGCCAGCGATGACATCATCGTGACGATCAGTGTCACCGATGTGAATGAACCCCCTGAGGCAATAGACGACACGGTGACGCTCCAGGAGGACGAATCAGCGACATTCGATGTCCGGATCAACGACAGCGATCCGGAGAACGACGCTCTATCCGTGAGAATCAGTCGCGCACCGCGCCACGGCAGTGCGACCGTTGATCCAGTCACAAATGAGATCACCTACACCCCCAACACGAACTACAACGGATCCGACACATTGACCTACACGGTGCAGGATCAACACGGTTTGTCCGATGAAGGATCGGTCGCGTTCACCATTACTCCGGTCAACGATCCGCCAGAGTTTCCGCCCGGGCCGATCACGCGTGAAGTCGCTCGCAACTCGCAGGCAGACGAAAATGTAGGCGATCCTGTCGCGGCGAAGGACGCGGACGGTGGTCGCCTGATGTACTTGTTGTCTGGTCCAGGCGCCAGTTCGTTCGTGATCAACGAGAACACCGGTCAGATCACCCTCCGCGACGAGTTTGGTGACGATGCTTCAGCCCAGTCCGAGTACACGTTGATCGTGGAAGTGTCCGACGAGAGCTCCGAACGAGCGGAAGTGGTTGTCAAGATCAAGGTCGTTGCGCAAGTGACACCACCAACAACTGTCGGAGGAGGTGGCGGAGGAGGCGGTGGCGGCCCGCCCCCAGTGCCGATCCCGTCGGACAAGGACTTCGACTGGAACGTGACCAGGGACATCGAATCGCTCGACCATGAGAACGACCTTCCAACCGGGATGTGGTCGGATAGCACCATCCTCTGGGTCGTCGAGAACGCGGCGACCGGAGCCGACCGCCTGTTCGCCTACAACTTGTTGTCCGGCGAACGGCTGAGCGATCATGAGTTTGAACTTGACCGCCGCAATCGCTTCTCGCACGGCATCTGGTCTAATGGCGAGGTCGTCTGGATTGCGGACTCGGGCCAGGACATGCTCTTCGCATACGACCTGCATAGCGGCGAACGACTGGATGAGCGCGACATCGCGTTGGCCGAGCGCAACAAGGATCCACGTGGGATCTGGTCCGTTGGCGAGACGATCTACGTGCTCGACTCGGTCAAGGACGCCCTCTTCAGCTACAACCTCGAGACCGGCGAACTGCTGGCCGAATACCCGCTAGACAAGCTCAACAAAAGTCCCCGCGGGATCTGGTCGGATGGGGTTGTGCTGTGGGTATCGGATGATGGCGCAAAGCGGATCTTTGCTTACCGTCCCGTGGACGGCGAGCTGGAGCGGATCGAGGACGAGGAGTTCACATTCCGCTCGCTGCTCAAGGCCGGCAACGGGAATCCTCGTGGCATCTGGTCAGACGGCGACATTATGTACGTCGCCGACGAGCAGGACGACAAGGTCTACACGTACAACATCCCCGACGCGAGCATCGCCCTGCTCGGCTCGCTCAGCCTGACAGATGTGGATATCGGGACGTTCCGCCCCGATCTAATGAAATACTCGGCCACGGCTGCACCAGAGTTGACGACGACGACGGTCATGGCCCAGGCGACGCAGGAGAAGGCAACAGTGGTGATCGAACCGGATGACGCCGATGGCGATCTGTCAAACGGACACCAGGTCGCGTTGAGAGACGAGACAACCATCGCTGTGACAGTCGCCTCGAGCGACGGCTCGCGTGTCAACACCTACGAGATTGCGGTGCGTAAGCCTCCTTGTCTTGTCGGACTCGGCGACGAGCGTCTGAGCGAAGTCACGTTCTCCGGCGGCAGCCTGGAGGCGCTTGCCCGCTGTGCGCAAGCGCACGGTGTCGCTGTGCTCCTCTATTGGAGCGGCGACTCCTGGCTCCTCTTCGCCCTGGGTCAGCCCGAGTTCCTCAACCGTCCGTTCCATCGCGCCTTCGAAACCGGAGTCCCGGCCGGAACCACCTTGATCGCGGCCATGTCGAAGGAACACGGAAGGCAAAACTAACGCTCTAGCGCGAAAGTCTCTCCGAGGTCTCTGGACATTGTCCAGTCGGGTGGACGAGCAATGCGCAACCACTGCCTCGACCATCGGCGTCCGAGAGGTCAATGTCGCGTCGTTGCCGAATCACCCAGACTGAGCGGGACCAGGCGACGACCAATCGACTCGCCGAGCGGCGGTGAGTTAACTGGCCCGGTGACATGGATCCGAGACGGGTTCGTCGAAGGAGCGCCGGCTCAGATTCCGCCGTCGCATGTCTCGCCGCTGGCCACTTCAGGCCAGCCCGGGATCAAAATCCCAGCACGCTGTAGTCGCCCTCGAGGATCAGGCGGATGGAGACGTACATACCCACGATCGGTATCAACACCCAGACGGCGTTGGGTCCCATGATGTAGACGTAGAACTGGCTCGGGGTGACGCGGTTCGTCTTCTGTCCCACGAGAAAGCTGACCAGGTAGAGCGAAGACGCATACACCCACTGCCAGAAGAGCATCGCCCCAAGAATGCCCATGACATTGGCTGGCAGAATGCCACCGGTGAACGCCGCGTAGAGGATCACTGTCGACGCCGG
Source organism: Dehalococcoidia bacterium (assembly GCA_964291525.2). Lineage (GTDB taxonomy): Bacteria > Chloroflexota > Dehalococcoidia > Bin125 > Bin125 > Bin125. The sequence goes on from OZ219765.1 coordinate 1,034,663, forward strand.
AGTGGTGAATCCATTCGCGATGTCGATGTTGAATCCGTACGTGTTGCGATCTGCGTACGCGGAATCGAACATTGAGTACACCGCCCAGACGTCTGCCCAGACCGTCGGAGACAGGATTCGGCCAAAGGGCACCCTGGTCGTCAGGAAGACGACGGCTGGCGTGCGGCCGGTGGCGCTCCACTCGTTGCGCCAGTACATCGCGCGCTCCTCGATGTAGTCCCTTCGGAAGTAGAGGCATATCTCCCAGAAGCTGATCAGGAGATTGGTCGCGAAGAAGACACTGAACAGGAAATGGAAGGCATTCAGCTCACCGTGGAGGTGGTAGTGAACAACGATGCCGGGCAGTGCCAGGAGGACGATCGCCAGCACCGCGAGCAGACCTGCCGGCGCGCCCCATCGGCCAGTTTGCTCGCTTGCGCTGCTCAACCTGACGGACTTCCCTCGCTAGGCAGAGACCTGTCGAACCCCACGACATCTGGCCTGCACCATCGCGACACATTGTCTCCGGGCGGCCGCTTTGAGGCAGTGGTTTCGCATGATAAGCCGTCTGTTCTTGATCTTGAACCTCCAGCGGCTAGCGTTTATCGTCCATTTCATCCACAGCCTCAACGCCGATCGCACAGTGTGGGAGCCACATGGACCCCGAACTATCTGACAGCGACTCTGGCACATCGACGCCGCCCCTGTTTCTGACGGGGGCGGCAGGGCATGTGGGTGCCAATCTGGTTCGCCGGTTGCTCAATGATAGCGATCGAGTCCGGGTATTGCTCAGGCACGGGGACAACAATGAAGCCCTGGAGGGGCTCGACGTCGAGCGCGTCTATGGCGACATTCGGGACCTGGAAGCCACGCGGCAAGCGCTTGCTGGCTGCTACGGGGTCTATCACACCGCGGCGCTCGTTTCGACCATCGACGGCGACGACGCCCACCGGCGGGCAATCTTCGAAAGCAATGTGATCGGTACCCGGAACGTGCTCCAGGCGGCGAGGGAGTTTGACGCTGGGCGGGTGGTGGTGACTGGCTCGTTCAGTGCCGTTGGTTATGACCTGGACGACCCATCAGCCCCGGCCAGGGAGTCGATGCCGTTCTACCCGATGGAACGCACGATGCCGTACGAACGCAGCAAGGCGATGGTCGAAAGCGAGTGCTGGCATGCCGCCGCGACTGGTCAGGATGTCGTGGTCGCCACGTCCTGCGCGGTGGTCGGCAGCAACGACTTCTTCCCCTCACGCATGGGGCGGACGCTGTGCGACTTCGCCAACGGCAAGCTCCATGCCTATGTCGACGGCGGGTTCGAGTTCGTGGCGGCGGACGACATCGTGCAGGGACATGTGCTGTGCATGGAGCGCGGTCGCTCAGGGCAGAAGTACATCTTCAGTTCCGAGTACCAAACGATCTCCAATATGCTGGACCTGTTCCAAGAGGTGTCAGGCATTCGGCGCCCGCGACGTCAGATACCTGTCAGCCTGATGATGCCGATGTCGGAGGTGGTGAGCTCTGTCCTTAGCCGGTTGCGCCCCGACGACCCTCAGCGGTTTACGCCCGGCGCGATCCGTCTGTTGCAGAAGTGCCGTCATGCTGACACCAGCAAGGCGAAAGAGGAGCTTGGCTTCCAGCCAACGACGATGCGCGCCGCAGTTCGCGATGCCTACGCGTTCCACTATCAGCGCAACGCGATCACAAATCGGCGCGCCAAGCGCCCGGAGTCGATGGTCACGGAAGGTGCGTGATTATGCCGAGTCGAGCAACCGGCGCAACTCCTGAGTGCATCGCGAGATGAGTGTCGCTATGGCCGCAACCTCTGCCGGACCGCCGGCTTTCGAGAGCGAGGGCAACCTGCGCCAACAAGCGCGGGCGGCGGGCATGAACCCGGACTACTGGTACGCCGTCGAGGAAGTGCGGAACGTCAAACCCGGCGCGGTGACCGAGGTCGTGTTCTGGAAGCAATCGATCGCGCTGTACCGGTCGGAGGATGGCTCATTTCACGCGATCGAGAATCGCTGTCTGCACCGCCAGATCAAACTCTCCCTCGGCGAGGTTGAGGGTTGCCGGCTCGTATGCGGCTACCACGGCTGGGAGTATGACGAAGACGGCAGGGTCGCTGAGATTCCCGATTTGTTCGGACGCAAACAGGTACCCAGACTCTCGGTGCGGAGTTATCCCGTGCAGGTCCGATACGGCCTGGTCTGGATCTTTCCGGGAGATCCAGCGTTGGCTGAGGAACGACAGATTCCCGAGATCCCTGAACTCGAAGGTCCCGGACGTTGGGCCTGCGTGCCGCTGACATTCGACCTTTCGGCCCACCACTCGATCATCATCGACAACGTCAGCGATTTCTCTCACGCCTACCTGCATCGTCAGTATCGACCGTTCGACGGCGCCTCGCTCACCCGTCACGAAACCATCGGTGACAACGTTCACCTCTCCTATGAGACCCGAGTCGGTCGCGGGCGTATCTCTGGATTGTTCGTCGATCATCAGCGCCTCAATACCAACCACATGGAACTCTGCTACGAGTATCCCTACCAGCGCTCGAACACCGATGACGAGATTAAGCACTGGCTGTTCGTGCTGCCGATCGATGAGCAGACGACGCGGACCTTTTTCCTGTTCTACTTCAGGTCGCTGAAGATCCCCTTGCTGCCGGTCCGCATTCCTCGGTGGGCGATGACCACCGTCTTGCGCCTGGCGAACCGAATGCTGATCGGTCCCTTGCTCTCACAGGATCGTTGGGCGGTGGAGGCTGAGCAAACGGGTTACGAGACGAACTGGGATGCCGCCCCGATTGAGGTGAACCCTGTCGTCCGCTCGTTCCAGCAAGTGACGGTCCGCAAGTGGCGGGAACATCTGGACCGCGAAACCGCCGCGACCTCGATCGATGCCTGAGATTCCCTCAGCCTGGACGACGCTGTCAGGCATCCATCTGCTCGAAGCAGCGGGGCTGTTCATGGCGTTCGTCGGCGTCCTGCTGGTGGGTTCGAGGTGGCTGCCCGGGCGCAAGGTCGAGGGTCGGCCCGATGTCGACGGTACTACGCGTACCTACAATCTGAACGGGCTCGCCCTGTTCCTGGTCATCATGGTGCTGGCCGTGCTCGGCGATGTCTTCGACGTGATCTCGCTATCGGTGCTGCACACGCACTTTGCCGAGCTGTTCATCGTGGCAAACGTCTTTGCCTGGGTGGTCTCTGGCGGGTTGTATTGGCAGGCGTCGCGCGGCCAAAGCGAGTCAACCGGACTATTGCGGGGATTCTTCTTTGGCCGTCAGCTCAATCCATCCTGGTTTGGGGTCGACGTGAAGCTGTTCAGCTACCGGCCATCGCTGATTGCTCTGGCGCTGTTCAATGTGTCGTTTGCGGTCGTCCAATACGACACCCACGGCGAGTTCACGCTGCAAATGATCCTGTACCAAGCATTCACATTCATATACGTGTTGAACTACTTTCAATTCGAGCATGGCATGATCTTCACCTGGGACATCGTCGCCGAGCGCTTTGGCTGGATGTTGACCTGGGGAGACTATGTCCTGGTGCCGTTCTTCTATTGCCTGGCGGGTTGGTGGTTGTTGGATAGCACGGACGCGATACCAGCCTGGGCTGCGGTACTGATCTGTCTGTTGTTCGTCGTTGGATTCGCAATGTTCCGCGGCGCGAACGAACAGAAGCACCGTTTCAAGCAGGACGCGGAGACTTCAATCTGGGGACGACCAGCCGAGACACTCGACGGGCGACTGCTCGTGTCAGGCTTTTGGGGCGTGGGGCGCCATCTGAATTACTCGGGCGAGATCTGCGTGTACTTTGCTTTTGCTCTCACCACGGCGTTCGCGTCCTGGATCCCGTTTGTGTTGCCGGTGTGGCTGACGGCGCTGTTGTGGCATCGTGCGAGGCGTGACGACCGCCGCTGCCGGGCCAAATATGGCGAACTCTGGGAACGCTACACGCAGCGGGTCCCACACGCATTGATCCCGCGGGTCTACTAGGTCCGGCGTAACAGGGTCTGTTGAGGACAGAGATGGTTCAATTGCGCAACGCTCCGACGGCCTCACGAGAAGAACGGGCGATACCCGAGCTGAGCGGTGGGGCGCCGCTGATTGGCCATCTACGGGGATTTCAACGCGATCCGGTGGCTATGTTGAGCCGCGGCTGGGCTCAGCTGGGCGAGCTGTTCCGTTTCCGACTTGGCCCCCGGGAGTTTGTGCTCTTCTGCGGACCCGAGGCCCACGATGCGTTCTTCAGCGCACCTGAAGGCCAACTGAACGCGAAGGACGTCTATCAGTTCACCGTCCCGATCTTCGGCCGAGGCGTGGCCTACGATGTCGCGCCCACAATCATGGACGAGCAGCTCGGCTTTCTCTATCCGGCCCTCAGGGAAGCGGCGATGCAAGAGTTCGCCCGGGTCATGTTCGAGGAGACTGCATTGCTTGCCGATTCCCTCGGCGAAGAGGGTGTCATTGATCTGCCGGAAGCGATGAACGAACTGACCGTCAACATTGCCAGTCGCAGTCTGATTGGCCAGGAAGTCCGCGATCAAGTGGACGCGGGGTTCGCCGATGCCTACCACGACCTACAGAAGGGCATCAACACCCTGGGCTTCTTTCTACCCAGGCTTCCGACTCCCGCGCATCGCAGCCGAGACAGGGCGCGTAAACAGGTGGCCGAGCTCTTCAGCGAGATCATGTCGGCGCGACGACGCTCTGATGCCCGCCCTGACGACTTTATGAGCTCGTTGATGAATGCCTCCTACAGCGATGGCCGGACCTTGAGCGATGACGAGATCACGGGCATCCTTCTGACCGTGTTGTTTGCCGGCCAGCACACCAGTGCGGTGCTCGCGACCTGGACCGGTTTGGAACTCGTGAGAGCGTCTTCATACGCAGAGCGGGTCAGGGATGAAACTGCAGCCGTGTACAGCGAGACCGGGAGCATGAGCCTTGAGGGCCTGAAACAGCAGGTGACAATGGAGCATGCCGTACGCGAGGGCGAGCGGCTCCACCCGCCGTTGATCATGCTGATCCGAAAAGTGCTCAAGCCGATGCGCTACGGAGACTACGTGGTGCCTGAGGGCGCCCTGGCCATGGTCTCGCCTGCGGTGTCTCACCGGCTGCCTCATCTGTTCTCGAATCCAGACCGCTTCGACCCGGATCGGTACGCTCCGCCCGCTCGCGAGGACAAACAGCACCCGTATGCCTTGATCGGATTCGGCGGCGGCAAGCATCGGTGCATGGGCAAGCACTTTGCCGAGATGCAGGTGAAGGCCATCTGGACTGTGCTGCTCGATCGATTTGATTTCAGTCTCGAAACTGATTTCCCGACCCCGAACTATGGCAGTTGGGTAACGGGTCCCGAAACACCCTGCCAGCTCCGTTACCGACGCCGCTCGCAGGGCAGAGTCTTTCGGTGACTGATAACGGCGGGAGCCGATACGACGTTGCGATTGTTGGAGCCGGGCCAGTGGGTAGCCTGTGCGCGATTGCCCACGCGCGAAGGGGCTATCGAGTCGCCCTATTCGAGGCGAATCCTTCCGCGTCCGAACGACTGGCCGGCGAGTGGTTGCATCCCCCGGCCGCCCGGATCCTGAGTGATTTCGGGATCTCGGTCAGTGCTGAGGCTCAAGGCGGCTCAGGCAAGGGTTTCGCGGTGTTCCCCGACGACGGCAACGAGCCAATCGTGCTTCCTTATGCGGGAGATTCGCGCGGGTTGGTATGCGAACATGCGACGCTCGTCACGCGTCTGCGGGAGGCGGCCGCGAACGAGCCCGGCGTCGACCTGAGACTTCATGCTCGTGTGCACGCCGTCGAGGACGAGCGAATCACCTACTCGCAGAACGGCACGAGCCAGACAGCTATCGCAGAGCGAATCGTTGGCGCCGACGGCCGCTCATCCGTTGTCCGGCGTTCGTTGGGCCTGGCGGCGAAATCAAAGACCTGTTCGCGCATGGTCGGCCTCACCTTGAAGGGCACGCAGCTGCCGCTGGAGGGGTATGGGCACGTCGTTAGTGGCGCTCCCGGTCCAATGCTCCTCTACCGTCTCAACGATGATTGCGTCCGGGCGGTGATTGACGTCCCACTCGATCATGCTCCTCAAGACTGGAAGGGTCTCCTCTCGGACTCCTATGCCCGTTGGTTGCCCGAATCTCTCCGGGCTCCGTTCATCGAGGCGTTGTCAGACGACCGCATTCACGCCGCCGCCAATGTCGTCAGCCCTCGTCTCACGTACGGAACCTCACGTCGAGTGCTGATTGGCGATGCGGCTGGACACTACCATCCACTGACCGCCACTGGGCTCACGCTGGGCTTCGGCGATGCCATCGCGCTGGCCGAGAGCAAGCAGTTCGACGACTTCAGAAACGAGCGGTTCGACGCGACCCGAGTTCCCGAACTGTTGGCGATGGGACTGTACGAGGCGTTTGCCGATCAGCGAGCCGAAACAGCAGTACTGCGCCAGGCAATGTTTGGTCGCTGGAGGACCAGTCCTGCCGTACGTCACCACACGGTGCGGCTCCTTGCATGTGAAGACACTTCGGTCAGCAGCCTGAGTCGGGAATTCTCGATGACGGTGGCGTGGGCACTGAAGGCCGCAGTCCCGAAATCCCTCGACCGACCAGCCTGGCGTCAATTCGGAGAGGTCGCTCGCGGACTGGGCAACCGGATGGGTTGGCTCCTGCGAGCAGCCTGGAACCTGCACAGTGTCAGACGGGCGGGCAAGGCGGGACCTGAACGGCCCACCGAGACGCTGTCTCGCGCATTTCTGACCTCCATGCCATCAGTGCGAACGCGAAATGGCGACCTGCGCCAGTCTGATGCGGTGTCACCTGACGCCAGTCCGGCGTTACAGAGTGCTGCCGCGAGACTGTTGGACCTCCAGGCCGAGGATGGCAGCTGGGAAGGCGAGATGGTCTGGTGCCCAATGATCACGGCGCAGTGGGTGCTGCTGCAGCACATCATTGGGCAACCCATCGATCCCGGGCGACGCGAGCGGATTCTGCGTTACTTCGAGCAGTCTCGGTTGCCGGAGGGATCGTGGGGCTTACACGACCACTCACATCCCTATGTGTTCGTCACCGCCCTGGTCTACGTGGCGTCACGATTGCTCGGCATCGATCGAGACGATCCGCTGATTGAGCCAGCGCGACGATTCCTTCAAGAAGAAGGAACCCTGAGTATTCCAAGCTGGGGCAAGTTCTGGCTGGCGCTGCTCAATCTCTACGAGTGGAGTGGAATCCTTCCTGTGCTCCCCGAGCTCTGGAGCCTCCCCCGTCAACTGCCATTGCATCCCTCGAACTGGTACTGCCACACCCGGCTGATCTACATGGCCATGGCCGCGATTTATCCGCTTTGGTTCCAGACGCCTGTCACGCCACTGATCGAGTCCTTGCGCAAAGAATTGTTCCCCCAGGGGTTTGAGACCATCGACTTTCCTGCGCAACGCAACCATCTGCGACAGGCCGATCTTTTCGCCAAGCCGACAGCATTGCTGAGAGCGGGGTACCGCGTTGCCGAGCTACTTGAGCGATTCCACGGCAAAGGCCTGCGTGCCAGGTCGATGGATGCGCTGATCGGTCAGATCAAGTGGGAGCTCAATACGACTGATCACACGAGCATCTCTCCCGTCAGCGGCCTGCTCAACATCCTCGCCCTGTGGCTGCACGATCCAGACGACGGCGACTGCAAACGAGCGCTGGAGCAGGTCAACCAATGGTTCTGGGAAGACGAGGAGCATGGCGCCCGCATGACCGGCGCCAGAAGCGCCTCGTGGGACACGGGATTCGCCTTGCAGGCGCTGTCGACGGTGCCTCAGATCGGAGACTTGCCCGACGCGTTAGAGCGCGGGACTACTTACCTGCGGGAGCAGCAGATCGATACAAGCTTTCCCGGCTATCGCGAGGCGTACCGCAACGACCCGAAGGGCGGTTGGTGTTTCGCGGCGCAATGGCACGGCTGGCCAGTGACGGACTGCACGGCGGAAGCCGTGCTGGGAATCCTTGGGACAGATCCCACATCGATAAGCGCGACCGCGCTTCGAGACGCCGTTCGCTTCATCTTGCGTGGTCAGAATCGCGATGGTGGATTCGGTAGCTATGAATCGCAGCGTTCGAGGATCGAACTCGAACGAGTGAATCCCGCCGAGATGTTCGGCGAGTCGATGACCGAGCACTCCTTTGTCGAATGCACCGCGTCCTGCCTGGCGGCACTCGTCGCTTGCCGGACGCACTTCCCGGAGATCATCGATCGGGATACGGAACGCGCCATCTCGCAAGCGGACGCCTGCCTTCGCCGGACTCAGAACAGCGACGGCTCCTGGCGCGGAGTGTGGGGTGTGCAGTTCATCTACGGCACGTTCTTCGGGATCAAAGGCCTGGTCGCCAATGGAGCGCAGCCGAATGATCCGGCGCTGCGGTCAGCCTGTCAGTGGTGGTTGGATCGGCAGCGAGAGGACGGGGGCTGGGGCGAGCACCACAGGGGCTGTATGACCGGCCAGTACGTCCCGCACGAAGAGAGTCAGGTTATCCAGACCGCCTGGGCCTTGATCGCCTTGCTTGAGGCAGGTGCGTCGGACTGGCCGGCCATTGCGCGTGGCGTTCAGTTCCTCATCGACCGGCAGTGTCCGGACGGGACCTGGCCTAAACAAGACATGGCTGGAGTTTTCTTCCGCACAGCACTGTTGGACTACGTGCTCTACCGCCAGTACTTCCCGTTGCACGCGCTCGGCTTGTACGAAGAGCGGCGCAAGACCCGCAGCGCCTGATCCTCTCCTCGTTTCACCGTGGCGGGTTGCTCAGTCCTCGGAATCTTCGGGTTTCCGAGCCAGGTAGTAGAACATCGGCGTAAACACGCCGGCCTCCCCGCCCTCGACCAACGCGTCGGCGCCTGCGTTCAGAACGCTGCTGACTTCGCGGGAACCCGCGGGGACGATTCGCAATTTCTCCCCGACTCGCAAGGCCATATTCGTCAGGGCTCGGCCAATCGGCGTGCGGGGAATACTCGCCAGGTTCAGATCGCGTCCCTGTAACGCGCGGTACCAAGGCGTCTCTGGATCGGAGTCGCCGGAGAGATCGCGTGCCTCCAACACCTCGAACCCTGCCGCGCTCAATGCTAAGCGGATCTCCGAAGTGTGCGCGATATCAGGAAGTCCATTGCCCTTCATGACGTCTTTCTTAATCCGTTCGTGTCTCGCATTCTGCGGATCAAATGAGTCGGTGAGACACCATTCGTAGCCTGCAAATCCGCCGCCGGGACGAAGAACGCGGAAGATCTCTCGGAACACCGCAGTCTTGTCGGGCGCGTGAGGTGTGGCTTCGATATTGATTGCAGCGTCAAACTGGTCGTCAGCCTCGGGAATGTTCATATAGTCGCCGTGGATGAACCGGCACTGCGACTGGATGTCCCTGGTGTGGTGTTTGGCGCGCTCGATCTGGTAAGCGTTCAGATTGATTCCGACGAAGTTTGCACCGGTTCGGCGGGCCAGATTAGCCATGGGCCCACCGACCCCACAACCGACATCCAGCACCTGCATGCCCGAGGTCATGGCTAACTGTTCGGCGAGAAAGTGCTCGTGCCGCAGCATCGATTCGCTGAAACTCTCGCCCCGGCGACGGGGCGCGAAGTGGAATGACCGGCCCCAACCGAACTCGTAGAAATCGGTGACGAGGTTGTAATAGTGATTAACGACCGCGTGATAGCGGTCCTTTCGAGTTTCCAGACTGCCATCGAAGAGCCCCGAATAGTCATCGACCGCGGGCTTGACCTCATCCGGGGAGAGGTCTCCAACGGAGCGGCCTTCCGACCGCTTGGCGAAGAGGCGGCTCACTGACCCACCGCCACTGGAATTGTCAGACGGATACCGGGAGCCAGACAGAGCCGGTTCATCTGCAGGTGTTTGGCTGAAATGTACTCGTTCATTGTCTCAATCAGATCAACTTTGTGATGGGATTTGGGCCATGCTATGCCACGACACCTGGACGGCGCCACAGATGATTCGTAAAGACGCCACAAAGCCCAATCCACACTCATGCACGCTGCTTCTCCAAACACTGGCAAGTCGTGCGCTGCGGCTATGGCACAGTACTTCACCTGAAGCTGCAGCGGCTTGACGGCGCAAGGATGTGCGATCCCTGCCGCGCATCGAATGAGAAGAGGTCATCAAGCGGGCAAGAACGTGTAGATGCTCGCGGTCTGCCGATATGGCGGTGTCGTACTGAAATGACAGTTCATTTCGAACTCAAGTAACGCTCCGAACCTAGGAGTATCATGTGACCGCAGCTCCCGGTGAGGCCAGATGTCGAATCAGGCGTCGTTGCCGTTGTGCTGTCAACCATGCCGCATTCGACGGACCGGAGTGCGACACAGAGGATTCTCGAACTTCAGATTCGTCATATGCGTCCAGGTACAAGGCATTTGGCTCAGCTCGACATCCTTTTGCTCCGACTCAGCGCCTTGTCGCCTGAGTGGCCCGACGCAAGCGCTCACGCTCGTCATCACGAGTCCCGTTGTGACCTTCCCCTCATCTCATCGTCCGCACGGCTCTTGCCCAAGCGCTTCGGTCACTCTCCAGCCGAGATACAGTGCCCCAAGTTCACTCCTCGTCACCCGCTCGCTCTCCACAACGAAACACCCGTCAGAGGCCTGAGCGGCAGATTGAGTCGGAGTTCAGTATCGGAAAGTGATGAAGAGTGGACCTAACGAGACAGTACTGCGAGGTGTTTCCTGGGAGGTCGCGCTTTAGTCACCACCTCAGTATCTCAGAAGCCCACCAATCCCCGCTGGATTCGAGTCCACTCATCTGGGGATACCAATCACCCCACTCGGCCACGAAAGGCAAGGGAGTTTGCAATCCTGCGGCAAAGTAACTTGAGGCCATTCCATATCCTTACCTGCAGCAAGGACCCCCACGCTCCCAGATAAACCGTCAATCATCGTGCGCGGCTTTGCCTTGCTCCTTGGCACAGAACAGTGCCTTACGTCCGGATTGAGTGACTCGCAATCAAGTCGATCATCCGGTGGTAGGTCCAGTCCGAGATCAGGCGCGTCGTGTCGATCGAGATCGAGTATTGCAGCGCGGTCTCCGGATCCACTGTCTCCTGCAGCGACGCCAAGGCCAGGACCTGTAGAGCGACGTTGAGCTGGCCATGGCAGGCGTCCCGTCGCTGCCGCGCCAGATCGCGCTGGTCGTCGGCCTGCGTCACGGAGTAGAACAAGTCCGGCGGGCGCCAGTCTTCGAAGTAGCTCAACTGGGTCCCGCAGGTTGCTTCTACCTGAGCAAATGCATGGTCGAGACTGCGGCGCCCGATCGTAGGCAGCGGCACTTCAATCCAGACTGGACTTGACTGCAACCAGCGACTGTGACCAAGTTCCGGCCTGATGACCCGGGCGCGCGGGTAGTGATACGCGCCGTCATGCACGATGGCAAACTCAATCCGACCATCCCTGAGTTGGCGCACGGCGACCTGAAGTTCGGCGCTGACCGAGGCGTCGTTGGCGCGCACCGTGTACAACACCGCAGAAAGAACGCCAGCGCAAACAATCAGCAGCAAGAGTAGCTTCATTTCCGTCTCCCCGAGGTTGAGTCGGCGAATCGGCAATGTCCGAATCGTCCCCGACTAACGCACCGATCGAATCTCGCAACCCACCCGCAGCCGCGCTCTGCGACCGGCCACCAACGGCGATCTGCGGTCCCCGGCTGCCTGTTTGACCGTTCCCCGCGCGGCATACCCGTCCACGCACTGTTCCACGGGCGGCTGTGTAGTTGGCATGCAAGTAGTCGGGAAAAAGCATGCAATCTGGTGTAGTTAACCGAACTAGTGAACTGGGTCGAACATCGCAAGGACGGTCGCGATGCACCTGCCCTGTCTGCTTCGTTCGTTCTCGGACCAGATCCGCAGATGCCGCCTGACAGGAGGACTCCCTCGAAATCAGACACAATTCGGCAACATTTCTTCGCGATTGTGAGTGTCAACGCAGCAAACTCTTGAAAGGAGAGCGCAATGACAATCGCGACGCTGCTGAAGAAGACGGTCCTGGTCGGACCAATCCTGGGAGCCGTAGTCGGTGGTGCAGTCTTGATCGGCTGCGCTTCGGGCTCGGACGACGGGCGGAACAACGAGCCCGCCGTCGCCAGCCAGGAAACGACCGAACGCGAGCACGACAGTTCGAGAGGAGAACGCGATCGCAACGGAGAACAGAGCCGCGAAGGCGGCGGCGAACACGGTAGTCGAACCGGGTCCGAAGGAGAGAGCGGCCAGCACAACGAAGCGCGCGAGCGTGGCGGTGAGTCGGGCGACGCCGACGGCGGTGAGTCGGGCGACGCCGACGGCGGTGAAGCGAGCAGCGTCAACTCGCTCGCTCCCGACGCCACCTTCGAGGAAGTCCGCAACGGCGCGCGACTGGTGCTCAAATTCGACGATGAATCAAACTCCTTCCGGGGCAAAGTCGAGAACACCTCCGACCGCGTCCTGACCCGAGTCCGAGTCGAGGTACACCTGGACAATGGAGCGGAACTCGGCCCCACGACACCGACCGATCTGGCGCCCGGCGAGTCGCTCGATGTGGTGCTGGCGTCCACACCTGAGTCGTTCACCGCCTGGACGACCCACGCCGAAGTCGGCAGCGGTGAGGGCGGCGGCGAACACAACGGCCAGGCCGAGAACGGCCGCGAGAGCCGCGAGGCCGAAATGTCGAGCCCGATTACGGCGCTCGATGAGACCTGGAGCGGCGTGCTCGGCGGTATCGCCGTCGAAGCCAGTTTCGAGCAGGCCAGTGGGACGATGCACACGACTGTTCGCAACACCCTCGGCGAAACCTTCTGCTTCGTGCAATCCGAACCGCACCTGAAGTCCGGAACGCGAACGGTCGGAGAGTTGGGACCGGACCAAATCGGGGACCTGGAGCCTGGACAGCAGGTCACCACCAGCATCTCGGTAGACAGTGAACCGGCACTCGACGGCGTCTCGTTCGATGGCTATGTCGTCCACCTCGAGGTGTTTGACTGCAACGGTCCCGGCCCGCAACCTCACTCCGGTGAGGGCAACGAGGCTGGCGAGGGACGTGAGTCCTCCGCCGGGCGGGAATCCGCTGGTGAGCACAGCGGCAATGGCGAGTCTGGGGGCGAACACGGCTCTCGCGGCGAGAGCGGCAGCCACGACTAGGACGGAATCGACCGAGCACGTGAATCGGAGCTGCAAGGAATACAATCCGCCCAGTTCCTACTCACCGGACGCGGCGCCTCCCCCGGCGTCGCGTCCACGTTGGAACTCCGTGAGGAACGACGATGAGCGGCAACGTTCTGATCATCGAAGACGACAGCAGGATCGCCGACTGGGTGCGGGTCTATTTCGAGCGCGCCGGATACACGGCAGAGGTCGCGCATGACGGTCAGACGGGCCTCAACCTGGCGCGCCGGCTGGCGCCCGACCTGATCATCCTCGACCTGACGTTGCCTCGGCTGGATGGCATCGAGCTGTGCAACATCCTGCGCCGTGAGTCGGATGTGCCGATCATCATGCTGACCGCCAGGGAAGCTCCTGCGCAGCGCATCATCGGACTGGAGAGCGGAGCCGACGACTACATCGTCAAGCCCTTCGATCCAAGGGAGGTCATCGCTCGATCTGAAGCGGTGCTGCGCCGCGTTCAGGGCAAGGTGCGACTGGTGCTGACCTGCGGCGACATCAGCCTGAACGAAACGACCGGAACGGTCACGCTTGGTGGAGAACCTATCGACCTGAGCCAGGCCCAGATCGCACTGCTGGCCACGTTCATGCGTCATCCCAATCAGGTGCTTACGCGCGATCAGCTGATCTCGTTGACGTTGCACCACGACTTCGACGGCTACGACCGAGCGATTGACAGCCAGGTCGCACGCCTGCGTAAACGCATCGGCCGTGGAGGCAGACAACCGATCCAGACCGTCTACGGGGCCGGCTATCGGTTCGTACCGGAGGATGCGTGATGTCGCTGCGCAAGCAGATCACGGCGGCCACGATCCTGGTCGTGATCCTCACCATCCTGATCAGCTCAGTCGTGGCCTATCTTGCGACCGAGTATCGACTCGGCGTGTTCGTTGATCAGATCAGCGACGACGAAGCGAGCCGGCTGGCGCATGGCCTGGGTCGGGCATACATGGAGGCGGGTGGCTGGCAAACGGCCGATGCCGTGCTGGCAGAGGCCGGCTACGCCTACGACGAGACCGTCCAACGAGAACAATCGGAGTCAGGCGAAGAGAACCACATCGAATTCTTCCACCAGGACCCGGTCCGGGTCGTCATCGTTGACAACGACGGGAGCGTTGTACTGGACAACTTTGCCCAGTTGGCACCGGGCAGCAGCGCGTCGAACTTGGCGGGACATCGCAAGCCAGTCGTGACCGCCGCCTCCAATCAAGCTATCGGCCACGTGTATGTGGACGTCAACCATGAACGGTTGTCGAGCGAGTCGCATGGGTTTCTGACCACGCTGCTCTACATCATTCTGATCGGTGGATCGATCACCGTCGGATTTGCGATCCTGTTCGCCGTCTGGCTGTCCAAGCGAATCACTGCCCCGGTACGAGCGCTGACGGAGGCCACCCAGGCCGTCGCCAAGGGAGACGCAACCCGGCTGCAGGTCACGACCTCCGACGAGCTGGGCCAGATGGGCGAGGCCTTCAATCAAATGAGCTCGACCCTGGAGACACAACGCGCACTGCGTCGGCAGTTGGTCAACGACGTCTCGCACGAGCTGAACACGCCGCTCAGCGTGATCCAATTGGAGGCGGCCGGACTCCGTGACGGCCTGCAGTTGCCCGACGACGCGTCCGAGCACATCATCCAGGAGGTGGAGCGGTTACGCGGACTTGTCACCGACCTGGACTGGCTGGCGGAGACGGACCGTGGAGAGTTGCAGCTCAACCTCGAAGCAAGGTCGATCGAGGAGTTGCTGTCTGCGGAGTTGGAACGCTGGCAGCCGCAGGCCCAGGCTCGTCGGGTGCGGTTGTCCCTGCAAACTCCGACCGAGTTCCCAGACATCGAAGTCGATCTTGGGCGATTCAGCCAGGCCCTGGGCAACGTGCTGGGAAATGCGATCAAGAGTGTCGAAGACGGCGGGAACGTAATAGTCGGTGCCCAGATGAAGTCCAACACGGCCGTGACCATTACCGTCTTCGATGACGGGATCGGCATCGATCCGCAAGATCTACCGCATGTCTTTGACCGCTTCTACCGGACCCTGCAGGCTCGACATCAAGGCATTCGCGGTACCGGCTTAGGCCTCGCAATCACCCGCACCATTGTCGAAGCGCATGGCGGGTCGGTCGAGGCGACCAGCGAAGGGCCCGGACAGGGCGCGACTGTCTCGATCCACTGGCCGTTGGCCGCCGAAGTAACCGAGTGACAGGCGCCCGGTTCGAGTCGGGGACGTTGCGAGGAGCAGACGATTCCGATCACTTCGGCGGACTGGCCCTGGTGAAGTCCGCCTTCAGTCCACGATTTTGGAGTTGCGCTTGAGTTCGAGGATTCGTTCGATCGATTGGTCGATCCGCTTTCTGGAGATCTCGCCTCGCTTGACGGCTGAAATGATCGCCGCTTTGACCTGGCGAACCTGATCAAGGTCGTAGGTGCGATGGCTGGCGATAAGAATGACATCGACGCCCGCCGCGATCGCCTACGGCACGGCAGTCTCCAAACTGAACTCTTCGACGATGGGGTCCATTTGCATGTCATCCGAGAGAATCACACCGTCGAAGCCAAGCTCGCCGCGCAGCAGGTCGGTCACTATCGGTCGGGACGGGGTGGCAGGTCGAGCAGACGGATCGAGGTGCCGATTGACGACGTACGCGGTCATGATCACGTCGCCATAGCCGTCACTTGTCAGATTCCGGTTTGGAGTCAGTTCTACATCTCTCCGGAATGAGTGGGTCACGTCGGTGATGCCGAGATGAGTGTCTGCTACAGGGCTGCCGTGTCCGGGGAAGTGTTTGAGTGTGGAGATGACCACGTGTTAATGATGGGCAAGGACGAATGCAGCGGCGTGATCGGAGACGATCCTCGGATCGCTGCTGAACGAGCGTTCCCAGCGGCCGAGCGTCAGATCACTGGGCAACTGGACCTCAAAGCTGAAGTCCGATTTGAGTCGGTTGACGTAGCCGTCTTCGGCGTCGATCGCGTTCTGCAGCAGACGCGACGATGCTTGCTGCAGTGCAGCGGTCAGCGCTTGCAACTGTTCCGGTGAGACGATGTTGAAGGCTGTGCTCCGCCGTTTGGTCCGTCATAGTCGAACAGGATCACACCGCCCGGCTCAACCTCGTCAAGCAAGTGATCGATCTCAGCATCAACGGCGGTGGCCCGGATACTGATCAGCAGCAACTGACCGACCGCGTCATCCAACTTCAGCTGGCCGGGGTCATTCGATGACCCGCAGGCCAGAGCGCTCGTGGCAGCCACGGCCACATGCAGAGCGGCCATACAATCGCGCCGGAATCGCACCCGCAAAAGCGAGTTGAGCTTGTTGAATCTTCTTGTCTGTCGTTCCGTACAGCCGCTGTTTCAGAACACTGGAGACCACCGGATGCCCCACATGGGCCTCCACCAACAACTGCAGCTCTTCAATGCCGCCGGCCGATTCCAGTAGGACCGTAGGCAGAAAGCCCATGTGCCCAAGTTTGAACTGCTTCCAGACCGGCTGTGCGCATCCATACAGACGGCGCTCGCGTTGGCACCGTCGAACTTCCTCGTGCAGGCGTGTGTCGACGAAGGGACCGATGGCCATTTGCCACCAGCCAAAACGCTGACGGCGATCGGCGCCGGTTGCAGAATGACGGCGATCAACAGAGTGGTGCGACTGCTTCTGACTGATTTACCGCTAGTCGGTCGTGAGCGGCCTGGTCGGAAGCCCTTGTCCGCCCGGAGTGATCAGATGGCCTGACTCAATGAACGCTCGCACGTTGTAGTCGACATGCTGTTTCGGACTAGTCAAGGCGTCGCTCGGCGCACTGCTGTGACTGGTCAATCTGGCGGCGGTGACAGCCTGAGGTACCCGTCTCTTAGCATCCCAACAGGCAAGGGCACAGGCTCTGTTCTTGGGCGATTCACCTGATATTGATCTGGGCGGCCGCGGCATCCGGTCTGAAACTCCACCTTCCGACTCCATGTGGCGTCTGCCCGTCCGTAGGCGGGAAGCCTGAAGCGTGCGCGCTTTGCATCCGGTTCACCGCCTCTTCGGAGCTGCAAAATTGTTGGAGGCCCTCGTCGAGGCTGCTCAGCAGGACCAGTTGAAAGGCGGTCATCGACTCAATCTCTCGGCGAAAGCCGGGCTCCAGCCAGTGATCGGGGGTTGCCTCCAAGAGGCGATTGCGCAGGGTCTGGGCGGTGCGCAGGACCGGCTCCCAGGTGTGCAACTCCTGGGAGCCGGTCCAATAGACCAAACACAGCGTCGCCTGGGCGCTGGCCTGCCGCCGCTCGTCGAGGGCCTCCGATTGGCGCAAGGCGAAGATCGCAATGATTGCCGCGAGCACGATGGCGACGAGGGCGACCAGGGGCCAGGCGTTGCGAGAAATCATGGGCTAGGCGTTCCCGGCTGATTGCTCGGCCCGCACACTCCGCAAGTATGGGAACTCGTCAAACCGGAGCGACTGAGCCGGCAGGATCTCGCGCTTGATCAACCTGACATCGTCTCGCAGGGCTTCAGCCTGACGGTTGCTAATCTCGTCGAGCTGCCGGTGCGTGTTTGCGAGCGACGCGACCATTCCAGTGACGAGCTCCTGCAGACTTTGCTCGCCACTCATCGCTCTGCTTCAACTGCACGCGGCCTGAACAAGCTTGGGCTCTCCGCTTGAGCGGAGACGGAACTGCGTTGCGCGAATCTGAGACTCTGGGTACTGAGTCCGCACTTATCTGGATTATCCGGGGCTCAATATGTCGAGACCATGCAAAGTGCATAGTGAACCAATGCAAGTGGAGTGCAACGCCCCCGCTTCAGTCAACAGGGCGGAGTCGATCGCGATGCCCCCTAATGCAGGGGTCTTGTCCAGTGGCGGGTCCATGTACTCCGTCAAAGCGGCGGATGATGGACTGTCTTCCCCTATGCCGCAGCGTTCAGCGGCTCCCTTCAAGCGCAACTGGGCGGCATACGGGCCTTCACTGAGAGAGGGGTCCGTTTCGACTCGATTCTGGATCAACGGGCCAACGCCTATCATGTTGCGTGCGCTGGCCGTGCATGATGCGTGGTCTGTTCATGTAGACGGCATGTTTTCGACAATCGGCAATTGCTGGACTGGGGAGTGAATGAGCATTGCTGGGGGCTCTGAGGGACCCATTGGCCCAGTCGGCTGTGTCTTGGAAGTGAGTTGTCAAGTGTCGAGCGAACTGAGTCCAGAGGCGGTGAGACGCGAGAACGCCGTGCTACACGAGCGCCTCTCCAGGTTGAATGAAGCCGGCCTGCGCATCAGCGAGGACTTCGAACTCGATGCCGTGTTGCGCGAGGTCTTGGATGCCGCGCGTTCGCTGACTGCAGCCACCCGCGGCGCCATGACGACGGTCGACGACCGAGGAGCAGTGCGCGAGTTCATTACCTCTGGACTCAGCGACGTTGAACACCAAGCGCTGATCGATCTGCCTGCCGGGTTGAAGTTCTTCGAGTACCTCAGCCAGCTCGAGCAGCCCCTACGGGTGGTTGACGGATCGGTTCATTTCAAGTCGCTGGGAATGGATCCTCTGCCCTTTTTTCTGGGCAGCTTCCTCTGCACGCCGATCCGGTACCGCGGACAACGCGTGGGCAACGTCTACCTCGCCAACAAGGAGGGCGGTGCAGCGTTCAGCGCCGACGATGAGGAAACGCTGAGTTTGTTTGCCGCGCAGGCAGCCATGGCGATCGCTAACGCGCAGCGGTTGCGCGACGAACAGCGCGCCCGCGCCGACCTGGAGACCCTGATCGACATCTCTCCGGTCGGCGTCGTTCTGTTCGACGCACAGGGCGGCAAGCCGATCTCGATCAACCGCGAAGCGCACCGAATCGTCGACCGCCTGCGCAGCCCGGAACAGACGCCGGAGGAACTGTTGCAAGTGCTTTCCTATCGGCGCGGCGACGGGCGCCAACTGAGCGTCACCGAGTATCCGCTGACCCGCTCCTTGACCACCGGAGAGACGGTTCAAGGGGAAGAGATCGTGTTGCAGTCGCCCGACGGGCGCCAGGTCAGCACGATCATTAACGCGACGCCGATCCACTCCGGCGATGATCGAGTGGTATCCGTCGTGGTCACGATGCAGGACCTTGAATCCCTGGAACAGTTCGAGCAAATGCGCGCCGATTTTCTGGCCATGGTCAGCCATGAGCTGCGCGCGCCGCTCAGCTCCATTAAGGGATCGGCCGCCACCTTGCTGCAGTCGGGGGTCGCGCTGGACCCGGCTGCGGCCGCGCAGTTCCACCGCATCATTGAGCAGCAATCTGACCATATGCAGGAGTTGATTACGGATCTGCTTGATGTCGCCCGGATCGAGGCCGGCACGCTGGCCATCTCCCCGCAGCCGGTCAGTGTTGAGGAACTGGTCGAGGCCGCCCGCGGCTCCTTCTTGAGTGGTCATACGGAAAGCGACATACAGATCGATCTGCCGCCTGACTTGCCGCTCGTGATGGCCGATCGGCGTCGCATCGTGCAGGTGCTGCTCAACCTGTTGTCCAACGCCGTCCGCCATTCGCCCGACGACTCGACCGTGCGCTTGTCGGCGCTGGCGTCCGGCGTTGAGGTGGAGGTCCGAGTCACGGACCAGGGCGAGGGCATCGCGGCCGAGCGGCTGCCGAAGCTGTTTAGCAAATTCTCCCGTTCGCCGGTTGAGCCTGGGAGCGAAGCGAGCGAAGCGGGACTCGGGCTGGCCATCTGCAAGGGCATTGTCGAGGCGCACGGAGGCCGCATCCGTGCCCAGAGCGACGGACTGGGGCGAGGCACCCAGATCAGTTTCAGCTTGCCGGCGACTGAGGCGCCAGGCGCCCCCGAATCGAGCCCAGCGCCGGAGGCTGGGGCTACGGAGGAACGAAGCTCGAACCGTCGCACCCGGATCCTGGCGATCGACGATGATCCAACGACCCTGCTGCACGTGCGCGACTCGCTTAAACGGGCCGGTTTCGAGCCGATCCTCACTGGCGATCCCGATGCGGTGGCTTGGTTGATCAGCGAGCACCGGCCGCATCTTGTGCTGCTCGATCTCATGCTGCCGGAGGTCGACGGGATCGAGCTGATGGAGCTTGTTCCAGAGCTGCGGGAACTCCCCGTGATCTTTCTCTCCGCCTACGGCGGCGATCGCCGCGTCGCTCGCGCACTGGAACACGGCGCCGACGACTACATCGTCAAGCCGTTCTCGCCGACCGAGCTGATCGCGCGGATTCAAACGGTGCTGCGCCGTTGGACCATGAGCGTGGGGGCCGAACCAGCCCGACCGTTTGCTCTATTCGAGCTGTCACTTGACTACGCCCAACGCCGGGTCTCGCTCGCCGGGCGAGAGTTGCAGCTGACCGAGCTTGAGTACCGGATGCTAGTGGAACTCTCGTTGCACGCCGGACAGGCGCGGAGCCATGCTGAACTGCTGCGCGCGGTCTGGGGCCCAGGCCACTCCGGGCGGTCCGGCGCGGTGCGCACGGTCGTCAAGCAGCTTCGCCGCAAGCTGGGCGATGTTGCCAGCAACCCGACCTACATCATCAACGAGCCGCGTTACGGCTACCGAATGCCGAAGCCTGAGCCAACCAATGAGGCGACGTAGATGAAGCCCGGGGCACCGACAAAATCCATTCAACTAGTTCGAAACCAGCAAAAGGGGCACCCGCATTCGTGAGCGCAATTCTGTGCAGGGTGCCTTGTCTCGGCCATGTCTGTTTCGCGATCCCCTCATGCCAACACACAGCACTCCGCACAATGATCCTCTAGTGGTCCGCGCCCGCGAAGAGCGGCGATCCGTCCGCGCTCGGTCGGTCGGCGGTCGAGTCTTCAAAATTGGCCACGCGAACTTGCACAATCAACGGCTTGCTGACCAAGTCGCCGTCCGACGCAGCAGCCCTGAGCCAAGCGTCGCCAGCTCTGAGCGGAACGACCGTGAGCACGCCGTCACGAATCACGATCGCGGCAACCTCGGGATCGCTCAAGTCGTCGACTCGGAAGCGGAGCGGCTGAGACTCGGGATCATGGAAAAACTTGGACAGCCTCACCGAAACCGGATCGCCGTCCGATTCGATTGATAGCAGGTGGTTTGCGGACAACACCGGCCGTTGATTGTCTCCCGCCGATTCAAGTGCGATCCGATAGCTGCGTGATTCAGTTGGGTCGATGGAGCTGACCGTGACGACTATCTCCTCCGCCTGACCAAGCGCCACCTGGTGGCCCGCCTCGCCCTGGTCGGCGTCCAGCGGCTCGATCAGGATCCCCGCCGAGTCTTGCAACGCAATCGCGACGACGGTTGTCATGGATTCCCCTACCGGGACGCTCGCCGAGTACTCGACGATGTAGGGACGGAACTCGCCGATCTCCAGTCCGCTCAACGCCAGCCGCCGCAATCGCACCTGAACCGGATCGAGGATGCCCTTGCCCTGCGCTTCTGGTACGCCCAGGCCGGAGACGCATGATGAACTGCCATCCCAACACTGCACAAAAGAAGAGCCGGTCTCGCTAGCGTCACCAACACCACGCGCACTCAAGGTGTATCCACCGGACCACGGATCTTCCGCGGTCGACGTGTTCAGACTTTGTTCGGATGCCACGGACGAGCCCCGAATCTCGGCCAGGTTGGAGCCAAACCAGGAGACAACGATGACCAAGGCCACGACTAACAGGACGCTGCTCACGTTGCGCCAAGGAAGTGCTCGGGACAGAGTGCCTGATGCCGTTCGTTCGTCACGATTCAGCCTGGTAGGTATACGGGTCATCACCCGGGGCTTTCGCACTGTCCTCTTCCTTGGATTGGAACACTGACGCGGTCGACTGTTCCACAGTCGGTATGCCGTTACTGTGTGCCTGCAATCGCGGAAACGTGTTAACACGGTGCAGGCGACAGGTTTGAGGGAAACCGCGCTCCCTTTACGCAAATTTCACAGCGGATTGGTCAACCAGTAGGTCACTTGGCCCGGATAAAACTGACCGACGGCACCCGTTCTTGCGGGTGAGTTACTCCGGGGTGAAGCGGTCGAGAAGGTCATTCAACTTGGCTTCGACTTACCCAAGCCGGAGATCGATCGACGACAGGCGTCGCCGGCTCCACTGAATCTCCTCGCGCTGCGCTGTCAACACCGTGCGCAACTCGAGTAGTTGCGGCAGAAACAGGTCGACAACAGCGACATAGACCCGCCGACCGCCCTCATCAATGGGTCAGGCAATCACGAAGTCAGGCGTCACCGGTACTCGTCGCCTAGAGGCCCCAGCGTCGGACTCGCAGTTGCTCATCACGTGCTCAACATGTCCGCAACGAGAGGGCCGCCTGCACCGCGAGAATCATCACAGCCAGAACCAACAGGACTTGGCTTATCGTTGCTTTCGCAAGTTGATCACGAACATCAGACCCAGTGGACCGAGCAACAGGAGAATGATGACGATCGAGACGCTGAGCGCCTGCGACCCCGCGAGCAGCCCGGCAACCAGGCTCGATCCGAACCAGATCAGAACCGCGATGAGAACGAGCACTTCAAACATCCGGCTGTCGGCCAACCATCCCGCAGCACTCACTAAGCCACTTACTCGGAGACGTGCTCATCGGCGTCAGGCCACCTATTCGCAACTCTCGAAGTGCCACCGGTCGCCTTCCAGTTGAGGGCGAGGTCAATCAGCCTGGGTGGCTGCTAGGCCATTGATTGGCATTCGCATCGCCACCCGAGGCCAAACTGCGGACAAGCATCAATCAGGTCAATCATCTCAAGTCAGTTGTGCATAGCGCGTGTACATGCTGAGCAATGCACGTGCAGTTAACCCGAAGTGTGGGGGCCGATGCAGCCGCTAGAGACACGGCAACATGGCCTGCGCACCAACTGCCGAGTTTAACTGCATCACTACTGCCGGCCTCTGTCTGGCAATCGCCGAAGAGGAATGAGGTGGTTGACGACGGCGCAGGAGTGAGTGCATTTCGAATCTAGGGGGACAGCAGTCGAATTCAGCCGCTACCCGACTAAAGCAGGCTTCAGATCTCCAATGAGAATGTCAACTCAACGGATCTTGCTCTTAGAGAGCTTGGTGGCCTAAGCGAAGCGCTGGAGCGAGCCAGAACGCTGACCATTAGGGTCGAATCAGATCCGCTAATCATCTAGACGTACAAACTTGAGCGGCACCGTTTCCAGGTCACGTCGGTTCAGGCGACCCTCAATGCATACGACGGCTCTTGACGCGCCGACGGGAGGCTCGGCCGGATGGGAGCGGCAGAACAACATTGCTCGGCCGATTATGCCTCGACGAAGGCATGAGTGAGCTGCTCAAGTGAAGCAAACAAAAGGCGAAGCATCAACTGAGCCCAATTTCGCGTCTAACGCTACTTCGGTTGCATCAGACGGCTGCGCTGAATCGCCAAGCGCTATCACATTCTCGCCAACGCCTACTTCAATCAAGTCCTCTTCGCTTACACACTCTTCATGACGAAATGGAGCGTACAGTCCATAGCTCCAGCGGGATCGATAGGGGGTCCGGTAATCCGGCGTCGGCACCCCGTTTGGTCAGTTCAACACCGACGACTAAACAATGTGTCAATCTCGCTCGGAAAGCGCTCCACTTCATCGGTATAGGAGTAATCCACCTGTGTGTGACGCAGGCGGTCGGGTTCAGGATGGCTTCACCTCCATATGGGCTGTGGTCTGATGACAGGAACGACAGGGCTGTCCCTCGTTCGTATGAGAGTGTGTGTCTCATCACTTCGGCGATAGAGCAGGGCGGTCAGATTCAAGCCGCCATAGGTCCGAACTAAGGCGGACAATGCGGAGTTTGTGGTGGCGATTGTGGCGAATCGCTCGTAGTGTTCGGTGAGCATGCTGCGGGTCGCTGTTCAGGAACTCCCAGCAGGGAATCTCCTGATGGACAGACACTGCTACAATTGGCTCTCTGCTATGTGGTCTACGTGAGGTACCTGCCAAGAAATCGTGTGTCTTGCGTGACCTGTCGAGGAATCCCCGGCTTGATGTCTCGAGGCGAACTCAGACCCACGTTCGCCGAATCGCCCACCTCCCGGCTTGCGCCGGACCCCGAGAGGTGAACTGATGCAAGACGCTGAAGAGCTGAGGCGCGAGAATCGGGAGCTCAGGGAGCGGTTGTCCAAGCTCAGCGAAGCAGGACTGCGCATCACCGAAGAACTCGATCTCGACACTCTGTTGCGCGAGGTGCTTGACCGCGCGCGAACCCTCACCGGAGCCAGCCGTCTTGGGATGACGGTTCTCAGCGAAACTGGTCAGAGCGAGGACTTCATTAGTTCCGGCCTGACCGAAGCGGAACACCAGATGACCCTGGAGTTGCCAGGGGGAGACCAGTTCTTCGCATACTTCAGCACCCTCTCTCGACCTCTGCGGGTCGCGGACTTTCCTGCGTTCCTTGAATCGGCCGGCCTGCCTGCCTGGCCACCGGATATGTGGCCGGCCAAGAGTTTTCTCAGCGCTCCGATTCGGCACGAGGGACGCTACGTCGGCAACCTCTATCTCGGTGACAAAGAAGACGGTGAAGAGTTCAGCCAGCAGGACGAAGAGACCCTGGTGCTGTTCGCGTCGCAGGCGGCGATGGCGATCGTCAACGCACGCCGGCTCCGCCGTGAGCAACGTGCCCGCGCCGACTTAGAGACCCTGATCGATACCTCGCCGATTGGCGTCGCCCTGCTTGATGCCCGCACCGGTGGCGTGCTGAGTCTCAATCGTGAAGCGCGACGGATTCTCGACAGCCTTCGCGATCCAGACCAGACACCCGAAGAGTTTCTTCGGGTGATGAGTTATCGACGTGGAGACGGCAGCGAGTTCATGATGGCCGATTTACCGATTGGTAAGGCCCTCAGTACTGGCGAATCGGTGCGGGCTGAGGAGATCGTATTGCAGGCGCCCGATGGTCGCAGTGTGACGGCGATCGTGAACGCGTCGGCAATCGTCTCCGACGACGGAAATGTCGAGTCAGTCGTCGTGACTATGCAAGATCTATCGACGCTGGAGGATCTGGAACGGATGCGAGCAGAGTTCCTGGCCATGGTCAGCCATGAACTCCGCGCACCGCTGAGTTCAATCAAGGGATCCACCGCGATCCTGCTTGGCTCGGACCTGTCCCTCGACTCGGCGGCAGTAGTGCAGTTTCATCGCATCATCGACGAACAGGCTGACCACATGCAGGCGTTGATCACCGACCTGCTTGATGTGGCGCGAATCGAAGCGGGCGCTCTGTCCGTATTGCCGCGGCCGACCGAGGTTGACGACCTGATCGACCGTGCCCGAAGTGCGTTCGTCAGCGGTGGCGGAACGGACCATATCGAGATCGAAATCCCACCTGACCTGCCGCAATTGATGGCGGACCAGCGGCGAATCGTTCAAGTACTCGTCAATCTGCTGACCAATGCTGAGCGAGCTACGATGGACGGCTCGCCGATCGGCCTGAACGTGGCGCTGCAAGGTGTCCAGATCGAGTTCACGGTCAGCGACACCGGCGGCGGAATCACACCTGAACTGTTGCCTCACTTGTTTCGCAAGTTCTCCCGTCGGGACCTGCCTCGGAATGAGGGACAGGGCGATTCCGGATTGGGCCTGGCGATCTCGAAGGGAATTGTCGAGGCGCATGGCGGTCGCATCTGGGCCGAGAGCGAAGGACCGGGGAGGGGAGCCCGATTCAGCTTTAGCCTGCCCGTGGCCGAAACCGGCACCATTATCGAACAGCCCGTCGTGTTGCCGGACGCAACGTCGAGTGTTCCGGTGGCCCGCCGCCGCACCCCAATCCTCGTCGTTGACGACGACCCACAGACTCTTCGCTATGTCCGAGACACGTTGACCAAGGCCAACTTCCAACCAATACTGACTGGCGATCCGAGCGCAGTCGTTCGTTTGATCGCCGAACATGGTCCCCATCTCGTCCTGCTCGACCTGATGCTGCCGGAGATCGACGGGATCGAGCTGATGGAGGCCGTTCCCGCGCTCCAGGAACTGCCAGTGATCTTTCTCTCTGCGTACGGGGGAGACCAACGAGTGGCGCTCGCCCTCGAGAAGGGCGCAGACGACTACATCGTCAAACCGTTTTCCCCCACCGAGTTGGTCGCCAGGATCCACACCGTCATGCGCCGCTGGGTTGGCGCGGCGTCCGCCGCGCCTGCCTACCCCTACGAGCTGAATGACCTGTCCATCAGTTTCCCTGATCGAACAGTGCGGCTGTCTGGCGACTTGGTAGAGCTAACTGATATCGAGTACCGCTTGCTCTACGAGCTTGCCACCAACCCGGGCCGCGTGCTGACTCACGCCGAGCTGTTGCGCAGCGTGTGGGGGCCCGGACACGCTGGAAAAACGGGAGTGGTGCGCACAGTGATTAAACAACTCCGGCGCAAGCTCGGCGACGACGCGGCCGACCCGAAGTACATATTCAACCAACCACGGGTCGGATACAGCGTGCCCAAGCCGGACTTGCAGAGTTCCTGAGTCCTGTTCCCCCGGAGTCGCCGATACTGTCAGCCCCGTCGGGTGTTGTCGGTCGCGGCCCGCTCGGCGGCTGTGTAGGAAGTTCCGGTTCCGGTTGGAGTCTAGATTCGTCCAAGCTTCAGCAGACTCGTGCAAATGCAGTTGAGCTGATCCACATGATTGCCGTGTCATTCCAGGTAATCGTGCGATCCGGGTGATCGGGTCCGGGTCGCTCTGCCGGACTGGAACGTTCGAACATGTTCGAATCTGTGCAGATTTGTGCGATGTTGATCGGCCTACGGATGGTCAAGGAGTTAAGTGGTCGGCATGGTGCGTTGGTGTCGCCGACGGTCGAGCAGGGCCTCAACTATCGCTCCAGACCGGACATCAGTCAGTCGCAGCAGAGTGGAGGGCTGATGAGGGGTCGCACAATCCACAATCGTGCTCCTGTCAGGAGGCGGCTCTGCAACTAGCGCCGCGACTGCAGCCAGCTGAGTCACTCGGCAAGTCTGATGTACGTGTCCGACATGCGCTCCCGTTGCCTAGCTTTGGCTGCCGAGCGAACCAGGAATCACGACACTCACCCTCCTTACACGCCGCCTGATGCAGCATCACGACCAATTCTCCGGACTCCAACTGGTCGATCACAGGCCAGGCCAACCCCGGCCGGACCCGCACGTCGGCGTCTTCCACGACTGTGCCGAGTAGTTTGGCCGTGTCTTGAGCCTGCTTTGCGGTTCTCAATCCCTCTGCTTCGAAGTCAACCGGGGCGGGGTCAGCATCACCTGATTGCACGTCGGATTCCTCGGTGGCCTCCGCTTCAGGCGATCGTTCCGAGTGTGGCGGCACCCTAAGGCCGTCCAGTGTTGCTGCCTCTGTTTGTGAGTCCGATGCATGAACTGCTGCTTCGCTCGGCGCCGAAGCCTGAACGGCCGATCACCCGTGAGGATCTCGTTGCGCGATCAGTTGAGACTGCGGCTGGGTCACCGGCTCTAGCAGCAACGCCGGCTTGAAGTCGTCGCAGGCCGAAATGGCGGCGGTCAACAATTGAGCTATCACAGCCAGGTGTTGTCTCACAAGGACTAAACGTAGCGGGCGCGGCGAATGTTCCTCAGTTGCTGCTCTTCGGTTGAAGAGCTACGCCCACTCGTGTTCCAATAACACTGCATACAGTTGGCACTGTCGGCCGGACACTTGCCCGGAGATGACGTTCATACCCCCTCTTACTGACAGTCGTCTTAGGACACTTTCACATTGGCGCGTAGGTTTGGCGGAATGGGGATGGATGGCGGCGCGGCTCGGGTGACCAGATGAGGTATCAGACGAAGCTGAGCGATAAACAGTATTCGCGGCTGGAGCCGTTGCTGCCTCCGCCGGGCAATCACCTCAAGATTCCCCTCCGCCAGGTGCTCGACGCCTGGCTGTACGTGCTCTACCAGGTCTGTACCTGGCGCCGGCTGCCGCGCGAGTTCGGCAACTGGCACACAATCTACGTGCGCCTTTACCGCTGGGCCAAGGCCGGCGTGCAGGAGCGCGTGGTGCAAGCGCTGCAGAAGGAGTTGCTGGTCGAGTCAGACACCGACTTACTGTCGCTGGACAGCACGATCATCCACCTGCACATGCACGACACAGGCACGGCGAACAGGGGTGCCAGGCGGATCGGCCACTCTCCGAGCGGTCTGTCCGCGTAGCGGCATACCCTGGTCGCCAACGACCGTGTCCCGCTGATCATCGGTCTCTCACCCGGTCAGCGCCACGATGCGCCCTGTGGCCGCGAACTGCTACGCCGTCTCGGTCCGGCCAGCAATCAACCCTATCTCGTCATGGACCGCGCCTATGAAGACGACGAGACTCGACGCTTAGCGCTCGACCTCGGCTACCGTCCCGTCGTCCCACCCCGCTCCAGCCGCTGCCGGCACCACCATTGCGACCGCGAGTTCTACCGCGGCCGCAGCGAGGTCGAGCGCGTCTTCTGCCGGCTCAAGCTCTTCCTCCGGATTGACACTCGCTGCGACAAACTTTAGGCGATCTTCCTCGCCGCCATCCACCTCGTGCTCATCTACGAAATGCTCACTCAATGTGAACAGGCCCTAGATGACGACGCGGTTCTAGCTCGCATTCGGTCAACGCCTAAGGGGGAACGTCAACTCGAAGGCTCTTGCTTCTGGGAAGTTTGATGGAGCCACCGACCGAGGGCGGCGGCGAGCTGAATAGGCGATGAGCTCGATCTCCGCGCTGGCTATGCCGAGGAAGAGGAGGAAGCCGAAGACGTCGGTGAAGGTAGTGACGACGACGGCAGAGGCGACAGCGGGATCGACTCCGATTCTGCGTTGGAAGAGCGGCACGGCCGCTCCGACTGAGCCGGCGATGATCATGTTGCCTAGCATGGCCAGGCCCAGGACCAGGGCGAGTCCCAGGTTCTGCTGCCAGACAATGGCGATGACAACCACCAGCAGTCCCAACCAGACGCCGTGGAAGATTCCGAGCATCGCTTCGCGCACCAGGAGCCGCTTCGCCGTGATCCCGACTAACTCACCCAGCGCGATGGCTCGGACGTTCAGGGTCAGTGTCTGCGTCCCTCCGATGCCGCCCTGACCGGCGACGACCGGCAAGAACGCCGCCAGTACCACGACCTGTGCGAGGGTCGATTCGAACGCCGAGATGACCGCCGCGGCGAGGAAGGTCGTGGCCAGGTTGACCGTGAGCCACGGCAGCCGAGTGTGAATCGAGTTGCCGAGCGGTCCATCAGCCGCTTCGCCAGCGACGTTGGCGACCTGCAGCATCTGCTGCGTGTACTGTTCGACCGACGCCCCCAGCAGTTGTTCGGGTAAACTCGCTCCGATCAGCCGTCCCTCCTCGACCACTGGCAACTGGGTCACGTTGTAGTGACGGCGCAGCCGAGCGCACTCCTGGGCGTCGGTCTCGGCCGTCACCGCAGCCACGATCGGCGCACTGATTGAGTGGTAAGCAAGCACCCATTAGATGTTGCATGGATCGACGGCGCTGCCGCTGCCGCCCAACGCGGAGAAGCGCAGCGTGCCGCCGGTCGACTCGGCGACTATCGCTTGCTGCTCTTGTTGCTGCTGGGCCGGAGCAGCTTCTTGCTGCTGCTGCGCAGCCTGCTGCACGGCGACTGCCTGCCGCTGGTCCTACAACTGAGCAGCAGCGGGTTGAGGGGATGGCTGGTCGTGGTCATCGTTGCCACAGCCGACGAGCGCAAGTGCCGTCGCGCCAACGCCGGCGGACGAATCGACGCGCAGGAACGCATGCCGCGAGACGCGGAGGTTCGAAGACGGGGTCTAGGGGGTGGGCCAATCCGGAAGCTGGTGAAGTTAGCGCGGGGTTTCCTGCAACATGTGGAGGTATCGAGGGTGACAGAAACGGCCGCCACCTCTGATGATCACGACTTGGTGCCGCAGGAGCAGGGTTGACTCCGGCCGAACCGATTCAAGCGAGTGCCTTGGGATTGGCCTGGGAACGATGATGATGTTGATCATCGCCCCCAGGCCTCGCCTTCAAGTAACTCGGTTCCCTGGGCTATTGGTCGGCGATCGCTTGCGCGTTGCCGAGCAGGATGCCGATGTAGGTCGGGTTGTCCTCGGTCGGCTGGGACCAGATGGTGCCTCTGGTGGCGCCGGTCTCTGATGCGACCGTCTCGAGCGACGAGGAGTCAAACTGTGGTTCGTGGAACACCGTCTCCACGCCCTCATGTTCGATCAGCTCAATCAAATCGGCAATCGCTTCGGCGCTGATTCCCTGCTCCGGTCCTTCGATGAGGAAGCCGACGATGTCCAACCCGTAGCGGTTGGCAAAGTAGGCGAATGCGTCATGGAAGGTGACCAATAGACGCTGATTCTCAGTCACGCTCGCGATCAACGCTCGCGCTTCGGCGTCTGCTTCCGCGACCTCAGCCAGGTAGAGCTCAAGACGGTCGCTGAAGACCTCGGCGCCGTCCGGGTTCAGGTGGACGAGCTCATCGGAAATCGCCTTGATCGCGACAGATGCCAGATCGGCGTCGAACCAGAAGTGCGGGTCCTCAGAGCCATGATCATGGGCGTGCCCGTGATCATCCTCTTCGTCTTCGTGCCCGTGCTCGTCCTCTTCGTGTTCCTCTCCCTCTTCGTGCTCGTGGTCGTCGTGGTCGTCGTGGCCGGCGTCGGGAGAGTCGTGCGAATCAACCACTCCAACGAAGGCCAGGCTCGACGGTGCGCCGCCGACTTCCCATTCCTCTTCGATCTCCATCTCGTCGAGGTGGACAGCCAGCACATGACCGCTGTTCGGGTCGGCGACGTAGAGCATTTCGCCGACGACGATCATGGCGGGACGTCCGGCTTCGCCGGGTGCGACCAACTCCATCGTGTCCAGCAGGTCGCCGTCATGCGCGTCCAGTGCGTGGAGGATGCCGTCGACACCGAGCACGTACAGGATTTCGCCGTCACTGGAGAACTTGGTCGAGACGCTCGGCTCGCTGAACACCTGGCTCATTTCACTGTGGGCGACGTCGATTAGCCAGATGCCATCGTCAGCGAAGCCCTGACCATCGAAGTAAGAAGCCTTGCCGAAGAAGTGCTCGACGTGGTGATGTCCGTAGACCGAGCCGATCCGTGAGTCTTCGCGCATCTCGGGCGGATTGGCGATGAACTCGTGCTCATACTCACCATCGTGAGTATCCAGGAAGAGCACGCCGCCGATGCAGCCGAAGGCCGCGCCGTGCTCGTTGTGCGACTCCCCGTGCATGCCCGGACATGAACTGTTGCTGGCGTCGTAGACGACCTCGTCGTCGAACGTGCGAACCTCAACGCCGACCGGCAGGGCGTCATCCAGATCGTCAAGATTCTTGGACGTGACCACGACGTGTTCGTCGTTCATGACCAGCGCCGCGCCGTGCTGCGGTCCCGCCTCGAGCACGATCGGTTCGTAGTCGCCCGTGCCGTGAGTCAGATCGGCTTCGTTGAGCAGGAACACGTGGCCGCTGGTGTCGGCGAAAATCGCCGTCCAACCGTGGCTGTTGACGTAGTGAATCGGGTTCTCTTCGACGATCTCGAGCGGGTAGCGGCTGACCGGCTCCTGGACCAGGTCGTAGTGGTCGCCGTGCTCAACCAGGAACACGCCGCCGTCGAAGATGTGGACGCGGTCGTCGTTGTCTTCAGGTCCCCTCGCGAGGACGAAGCCGTACCGGTGCGTCGGACTCGGCAAGACCCGGGCGCGCGGCGCGGCAATCGAGAACAGTCCGCTGTTGACTTCCTCGGTCGAGAGGTCGATAACTGAGAGGTGAGCCTCAACCGCGTCGGCAATCAACAGCCGGCCGATGGTCTCGGCCGAACCGTGATCGTCATCGTGCATTTCCTCGTCGTCGTGCCCAACGCTGAGCGAGCCATACGGGAGAAGTTCGTATCCGGCGCTTTCGATCGCCTCAGCCAGGTCGAGCACCTTGTCGGAATTCTCGAAGACAATGTCCTGGTAGGCCGACTCGAGCCCTGCTCCATTGATGACCACAAGGTCCGCATTCGCAATCGCACGGATGTCAGAACCAGTGAGCTCGATGATGTGCGCGTCAGCCCCTGCCGGCACCAACGCATGCACGTTGACCATGTCGCCGCCGATCTGGCGGACCCAGTCAGCGATCACCTGCGTCGAAACGACAACGTTCAGCGGCTCTGCGGAGACCGCCTGAGGTTGGGCCTGCGACTGGCCTTGTGCCTGGCCTTGTTGTTGGGCTTGCGATTGGGACTGTCGTTCCTGCGTTGAGGCTGGTTGCGTCGACGCAGATGGTTCGCTTTCCTGCAGTTGTGGTTGGGACTGTTGCTCTGCTGTTGCCGTCTCTTGTTGTTGCTGCGACTGGTCGTCGTCGGAACAGCCGATTACGAGCGCAGCCGCCAGGGACAGCGCAAAGACGGCGCCGAGCGCCAATCTGAAGAACCGGGACATTGAGAAATCGATCTAGGCGGACGTTGTGTGTTCTAAGTGGCCCGTCCACAAGGCCTTGAGGTTGTCCTGACCGTGACCGGCGGCCCGTGCGCGTCTCCCGTTGGTCAACCCCTCCCCGACTAGTTTCATCGGGAACCTAGCACGGGTCCTGGTCGTGCACTGTCGCGCATTTGACGCCTGAGCACTCCATTAGCTGCAGGTAGCAGCGACCTTGTTCATTCCCGGCCACTCAGCAGCTCCGATCTGGTCAGTCTTGAGATTGGCAACGCGGGCGACCACAATCGCCTCCCCTACAGGAGTTCAGAACGACCGGAAAAAAGAATGCGAGCAGGTCTCCGACAGGTGGGAAGGAGACAACCAGTCGACGCGACGTTCGAGTGACGTCAGCAATTGACCAAGTCCGAGTCGGCCAGTCAAGATTGCTGGTGCGTCAGTCCTCGACACGGCCTTCAAGTCAATCGTCCCTGTAAGTAACGAGCGTTGCGATGTTGGCCAACAACCACGCAGTTGCAGCACACAATTGCAGCCAATCGCCCCCGGAGTCGATCCCGTAAGACAGCATGCTCCCAATCCAGCAAAGACTGGCAACAGTCTGTCCGAGCCATCCGATGCTTCGCGCCCTGGCGAGTCGACCTCTTCCTACGCGAGATCCCAGGCGAGACTCAGCGGCCCCTTCTACACTTCGCATCAACATACGCACTGCTCGCCACAGCAAGAGAGATCGTCCAGATACATGCCCCACTTGCGATACTCTTCGAGATCTTCCGCGGGCAGCCCCAACGATGTCGCAATGGCCTTTGCTACAACGGCGAATCGTTGCCGATACTTGAAGATGAAGCAGAAGACATGATTGTTGTGCCGAACAGCAGGACCGCAAAGGAACATTCCCGGCACGATCGTCGATTCATCATCTTCGCTCAGTAGTAAGGAGCCGTCTTCGCGTGTCTCAAACAGATCCGCGACTAACCCGTGACTACCCTCGAAACCGCCTGCCAACAGCGGCGCCACGGACGTCTGATACCGATGACCGTCCCCAGCCGTCACCTCATACATGCCATTCTCACAGGTGACGCATTCGATCGCTGTGTTCGGAAACAGTTCAACTTGTTCAACAAATGCGCGCTCATGCATCCGTTCGATGGTAAACGGCGACAGCGCGATACTAGGATCCGAGCTCTCGCTTTCCCAGGGGCAATTCGTGTCGAACAATCGCACTTGTTTGTCGCAATACGCCAGGTGGTATGCCGCGTCAACGCCACTCTCGTAGCCTCCGACAACAATGATCTCATCGCCGTCAAGGTCTTCATAACTTTCGATGGTCGACGTGTGGCGACACAGGTGACTACCAGCGAACCCGGTGAGTCGTGGATACTGAAACTCGCCGGCGGCCCAAATGACGTTTCTGGCGTTCAAGCTCTTGCCGGCGGTATCAATGCGGAAGCCGTCGCCATCCTGCGCGACCTGAAGAACGTCAGTGTGTTCGCGAACTGGTACCTCGAAGAAACGCGCCACACCACGCAGATATCGTGCGTAGTCTTTACCCGTCGGATGCTCTACTTCCAAACTGTATGCTGGTGACGTTCCCAGCGCGATCGAGTTTAAGTCGAGCATGCCAATCGAATTGGTCGCATACGAGGGCGTGATGAAGCGTGTCTCAGCCGGCCAGGACGCAAACGATGAGCCGACCGTGGCTCGATCGAGAACGACAAAGTTCTGGATGCCAGCGTGTTGAAGAGTTATCGCCACGCCAACGCCCGCGGCGCCGCCCCCGACGACTACAACGTCGTAGACGTTCTCACTATCTATCCGGTCCATGAAGAATTCGATCTAGACGGACTGTCTGTGCAGCAAGTGGCCCGTCCGCAAGGCCCGGGGGACCGTCCGACTGAGATCGGCGGCCTCCACGCGTGTTCAGACCTTCGTCAGCCTCCTGCCTAGAATCATCAGGAAGCTAGCACGAGTCGAGACCAGGCGATGTCGGCTGAGCAACATCTCCTCACCTCAGCCAGCGTTGAGAACCGCAACGTCCGAGGCGGATTCGAAGAACACCGGGAAGTTGGGGTCGTGTTCGACGGTCAACAGCCAGACCGGTCTCCGTCCGCGGCCACCGCCTACTCGGCGAGTAACAGAGCAAACATGAGCGGACCGCTTCCTGGAGTTCCGCAGTGTGGGAAGCTCGTCCAATGTGATCGTCCCTCTCTTCGTTGTGGTCAAGCCGCTCGCAATTGAGTTTTCGGCCTCTCACCACCGTTATCGCCCTTAACGGCAATTCACAACTACTGCGCAAGCTTCCACTCAAGAGTTCTCGATATTGTCCAGTTTGGTGGGCGAAACGCTACCGATCTGCGAACTTTCGCTTGGGAAATGGCCCTGTGATACCACTCGCCTGAAAGCTGTGCTTCTCTGGCAGGTTAGAGCCTGTTCACATCGATCGGATCAGGTCGTAGATCAGCGCCAGTTAGATCCACTGAGGAAGATGACGTCGAGTTTGTCTTAGCGGGCGGCGGTCGTAGTGGAATCGCTTGAGGTGTTCAATCTCGTTGCGGCGTCGATAGCGCAGTGCATGGACGTTCCGAGGACGGCGGCGATTGGACTTGGGTGGCACAACGGACTCCCAGCCCAACTCGATCGCCAGGCGGCGCGTGCGGTCGCCCTCGGTGACGCCGTTGCCAGCCGAACGGCTGGCAACGGCTTGGGCTACTGTCGCCGCCTCTGTTGCGTGGGTCAGGTCAGTTGTCGCACTGCTCCATCGCGTCCAGGGTTCGCGCCGTGCGATCCCAGCGGGTGTTCTTGAGCCAGTTGGAGACTGTCTGCGCCAGTTCTGCCGACATCGGCGCGAGGCCTGTGTCCTCGCCCAGCGCGGCCAGCACTCGGTTCCAGCGCTTGATTCCCGCGGCCGCCTTGGTGGAGTCGAGGGCGTCCCGCCAGCCGGTGACCTCAGTCACCGTGATGGCGTCGGCCGGCAGAGCACAGGTTGACGGCGGGTCATCGTTGTCGGACACCGATACCGTGGCCGCGCCGCCCAACGAGGAGACGGTGTAGCCCGTGCCGGTAGTGACCGTCGCAGTCACCGAACCGTCGGCCTCGTCCGCGCTGTCGTCGCTGGTGGAGATGGTCAGGGTGTAGCTGCCGCCCGGCTGGATGCTCACCGTCTGTACGCCGGTGGTTACGCCGTAATCGCCACTCTGCGAGACGCTCACGTTGACCGACAGGGCCGCGTGAGGCGTCGGGCTGGAGCTGATGGTGAAGCTGGCAGTGTTGCCCTCGGTGACGTCGCCATCGCTGGCGATGCTGATCTCTGGCACATCATCATCGGACACCGCCGCCGTGGCCGCGCCGTCCGACGAGGACACCGTGTAACCCGTGCCGGTGGTGACCGCCGCCGTGACTGAACCGTCAGCCTCATCCGCGCTGTCGTCGCTGGTGGCGACGGTCAGGGTGTACGTCCCGCTGATCGGGATGGTTATGGTCTGAGCGCCAGTGGACACGCCGTAATCGCCGCCCTGCGACACGCTCACGCTGACTGACAGGTCTGCCGTCGGCGCTGGGCTGGCTGTGATGGTGAAGCTGGCAGCGCTGCCTTCGGTCACGTCGCCATCGCTGGCGATGCTGATTTCGGGCGTGGGCGCAGGTGTCGGCGGCGGCTCATCGCACTGGTCCAAGGCTTCCAGGGTGCGAGCCGTGCGATCCCAGCGGGTGTTCTTGAGCCAGTTGGAGACTGCCTGCGCCTGCGCCACAGTCATCGGCGTTTCGCCGGTAACCTCTCCCAGCGTGGCCAGCACGCGGTTCCAGCGTTTGATTCCCGCGGCGGCTCTGGTGGCGTCGAGCGCGTCCCGCCAGCCAGTGACCTCGGCCACCGTAATGGCGTCCGAGGGCAGCGTGCAGGCTTGCTCTGTCTGCTGAGACGTTGCTTGCGTGTCGTCGCTCTGCGTGCTGTCCGACCCCACGGCCAACGTCGCCGTGCCGGCCAGATTGGTCAACGTCTGCGTCTGGCCGTTGCCATCCACATACTCCGGCGTGACGGTGACCGTCAGCGTCATGGCTTCCTGGGCATTGTGATGGATGGTGGCCGACGTTCCTGCCACGCTTGGCACAATGCCAGTGATGGTGTTCTGCGAACCGACGCCATCCCAGGACACCTCATAGGACGTCGCGTGCGCTACCGCGTCCCAGGAGGCGCTGACGCTGGCAGCATCCACCTCAACGAGCTGCACGTTCGAGACGGCAGTCGTGGGGATGGACAGCGGCTCGCTTTGCTGCGGCATGGGATCACCCACGTTGCCCACGGCGCCAGTACGTAAACTGATCGCCTCGAAAATGTTCATTGCGGTGACCGTCTGGGCGTCACTCAACCCTCCCGATCCGCTGTCCTGCCAATCCAGGCACCACGGGCTCTTCGGGTCTGCAGTGACGGCTTCGCCGACGGCGATCCGGCGCAGCCGGCAGTCCAAGTCATCCCACCAATTCTGCGGCGTTGACAGATCCCTCCGGTTGTCTGCGCCACTCCGTTCGGCGTCCACCAGTTCACCGACCAACGCGCCGGCCTGGGCCCGGTTCTCCGCGCGCATCTTCGCGAAGGGCTTCGAGACCGACTGGGACAGCAGATGCTCCCAGAATGAGCCGGAGGCGACGTCGCCGACCATCCGCTCCCGGGCCTGCTGGGACAGCCCGGCCCACCAGCCACCGGCGACCGCATACGTCGCATCGTCCACGATGACTACTTCTGCAAACGTGGTCTCTCCCTCTATCACCTTGAGCGCTGGCCACTCGGCGGCGGTGGTGTCGATCACGATGCGGAAGCGCTCGTTTTCGCCGTCAGCATCCTTCCGCACTCCGATAGAGCCAGATCCGGAGATTTCTCCTGCCGGCACCTCCACCAGCCAAGGCTTCTTCGGGTGGGGAGGCAGAATTTCCGAGTGATCCAGAATGTGCGCATACTCGGGGCCAAGCATCGACTTGTGCGGCACCAGCTCAGGCCCGCATCGCTGCCCGCCATTATCCTGCCAACATTCGTGGTCATCGGCGGTGACGAATTCCAGATCAATCGGAATCTTCACGGTCTCCGGCAACGGCTCCGACAGATGAATCGTGAAGTTCACCCAACCACCTTCGACCCAGGCGCTGTCTGCAGAAATGCTGACCCGCGGCTTGTTGTTGTTGCCGTCGTTGTCCTGGATGGTCCCGGTGGCGGTGGACTCACCCGCCGACAGCACGGCTCCAACCGGGTCGGACAACTCCACGAGGAACGTTTCGTCGTGTTCTTCCACGGCGTCATCGGTGGTCTGGACTTCCACCGTGGCCATGCGCTGCCCGGCGGGTATGGTCACCGTTTGAGCCGTGGTGACGGCGGTGTAGTCAGTACCGGCGGTAGCGCCTGTGGGAGGAGTGGCGTTCGCTGCCGCGGTATCGTCGGCGGTGCTCCACTTGAAGGTGACATCTTTCAGGGGCGTGTCTGACAGGTTGACAGTGAACTGGACCACGTTCTTTTCTACCGCCTTGCCATCCGATATGGACAGCGTGGGGTAGTCGTCATCGCCAATGGCGATGACCGCCTCAGCCGCGTTGCCTAGCAGGCGAACGGTGTTGGCGTCCGCGCTCTGGAATTTGAACGTCACTTCACTAGTGGTTCCGGTCATCCCTTCGGTGAAGCTAAGCAGGAAGGTCTCGGCGGCCTCGAACAGCTCGTCCTCGGTGGTCGAGATGGTGAAAGACTGCGCCGCTCCGGTGGTTGCCGCAGTCCCTTCCCGCCAGGTGATGGCCGTGGGCGTCTCGGACGGGGTGTAGTCGGTGGCGTTGGCCCGGTTGGCGCCCTTCGTATTCTCCGCAGTGGCCCACTTCACCGAGACCGGGGTTGTTTGAATGAACGTCGGCTGAAGCGTTACCTGAATATCCTCCCCCTCCAATGCCCCGTAGGGGCGCTGGTTCAGGTCGGCGTGGCAACAGCGGCTTATGATGACGTCTATCTCAGCGTAGTTGATGTCGGTTACCGTTACCTGCACGCCCTGGGTGGCGGTGTTGCCGTCCTCGTCAACGACAAGCACGGTTGTCTTGTAAACGTTGTCTGCATCGTGGTCAGCCGGATCCTCGAAGTCCTGGGCGGGCAGCGCCAGAGCGCCTGTGTCGGGATCAATGGTAAAGAGTGCCGCGTCGTCGCCCTCCACCGACCAGGTCACGCCGCCGGCCGGGTCACTCGCAGCGAGCGCAGGAGCGGTCGTCCAGGCGCTGTTCTCCGCCACTGTGGAGTCTGCAATGGGGCTGAGCGATACGGAATGGTCGTCGTCATCCCGTATGGAGATCAGCGTCAGTTTTCCGCCGGGCTGGCCGTGTATTCGCCCATCGAATCGGGGTTCGAGCTCTTCGGAGTTGTACCATTCTATGGATATGCCGATGTACTCGTCGTTCTCTACGATCGCGTCCTCGGTGGTACTGATCGTAGCAGTGAGACTGGTATCGCCGGGCGATACCTCCAGCTCAATGGAATCCCCAATGCCGGTGTAGTCAATTCCGCCGGTCGCCTCTGCCAGCGGCCACGTACTCTCCGGGAACACATACAGTGTGCTGCTCCAAAGCGCATCGTCCGGCACCGGTGGGTCGAACTCGATGTGTAGGGTTACGTTGTCTCCCTCGTCCACCACCTGGTCCCGGATGATCAGCCGCGGACGTCTATCGGTATCGGTCTCCGTAATGGTCACGGTGGCGACGCCGCCCGCCGGGTGAATATTGAGAGCGTCGGACGGGTCGGACAGTATGACGGTGAAGGTTTCCGTCCCTTCCTCCTCGTCGTCGTCAATGATGGAAACGCTGATGGTCGCCTCGGAGGAGCCGGCCGGGAATTCCACTTTGTGCTGGAACTGGGGCCGGTAGTCCTGCCATGCAAGGGCGGTCCCATCCTCCATCGACACCAGAACCGTCTGATGCGTGGTCGTTGGCTGGCTCAGGCTCAGGGTAAGCTCGGCGGATCCGGCGCTCTCATCCACGCTGACGTCGCTGATGGAGACCTGCGGGGTGTCGTCATCCACGATGGTCATGGTGATGTACTTGAACTTCCGCGACTCCGGGTCCAGGAACTGGCGCGAGTAATAGTCGAATCCCGTTGACTCCAATAGGAACGTGAACGTCTCGTTCTTTTCGGGACGGTTGTCGCCTTTGATGTTCAGGTCGAAGCTCAGTTCGTACTGCAGCTCATTGAAATGCTCTAACGTAAAGTCGGCGCCATCGCTCCTGATATGGCAGAACGGCGCGCGGTTGTTGCCGTAGGCTACGTCCCCCGGAACGCTGGCGGTGCTGGCGTAGTCCTCAACGTTTGGTATCGCAATCAGGGGCCAATGATCCACTATTTTGGTGATGAAGCACCCAATGTATCTGAAATGCGTGTGGAATCTGGGATCCTGTTGGCTCTCAATCGCTGATGCGTCGGTGCGCTTCAGCTTGACGGTGACTTTCTTGTCCACGTCGCCCTCGACCACGTACATGGGGGTCGAGTCGTCAATCCAGATGCTGTACGCGTCATCGTCCTCGATGGTCGCGTATGCGGTAGAACGGAGCAGCGTGATGTTGGCATTCGACTCAGTGATGACGACGCGGAAGTTTTCGTCCATTTCCGCTGTGTCGTCGTCCAGGATGGTGGTGGAAACCTGCTTTACCGTTTCGCCCGGGGCGAACGTGAGCGCAGTTCGGCCCACTGCCGTATAGTCCTTCTCGCCGTCCACGCTCAAGCCGCCGCTCATGGCCGCGTAATCGTCCCCGCCGGTTCCGTCCATCGTCTGCCAATGGATGGTGACCGGAGAGGTCTGGGCCGGAGTCATCGTGATGGTGAACGTGGCACGGGCCGTATCACCCTTCGTCTCAGTGACCGCCGGCGCGTCGGCGATGGAGATGACGGATCCGTCATCGTCATTGATGTAGCCGACGGCGGTGGTGTCCTTGAGCCTGGCGCCGTCAGCGTCGGTCAACTGCACCCGGAAGGTCTCTGTGCCCTCCGGTTCATCGTCCAGCAGTGATTGCACCGCAATCGCCTGTCCTGTCACGCCCGGCGGGAAGGTGACGACCTGCAGCCGGTCTACCTCCCGGTAGTCCATTCCATGCACTGCCGTATCGTCCTCGGTCACCCAGTGAACGGTGACGGTTCGCTCCGTCGCTCCGGACATGGTGACCAGGAAGTTCAGCTCATCGCCCTCGGTCCCCACGGCATTGGTGATGGAGAGGCTCGGACGCGGGTCGTCGTCGCGGATGATTCCGACCGCCGCGTCCTCGTCCACCGTCACCCCGGTGACGTCTTCCAGCAGGACGGTGAACTGGTGATTCGGCTCGTCCACCTGGTCCTGGTGGGTGGTGATGGTGAAGGTGCCCCCGTCGGTCTGGCCGGCTTGGATAGTTACCTGCTTAGGCGCCAGGGCCGTGTAATCGCTGCCGGCTTTGGCAACTGCAGCCCCTTCCGCGCCCTCTGCGCCGTCCACGCTCTTGACGGTGAACGTGACATCCTGGGTCGTCGGCTCGTTCAAAGCTACGTGGAAGTCCAGGGAATTGCCCTCGCCAACGCTCTCCCGCGCCGCCGTTACGGAGATGACTGGCCCGTCGAGGATGTACGCAGTCGCGGCGGGTATCCGGGCCGCCACTGCACCAGGGGCGAGCTGCTCGCCGAAGATCTTTGGTGTGTAGAAACTCTGGATAGTCGTGTCGCCGAGCCTCACTTCTTCGAACTTCAGGGTCACCGTCTCGGCGCCCTCGCCGGAGACATTGTCGGGCAGGGTGGGCACGGTGAGGGTTCCCTCGGTCTGGCCGGGCTCAATTGTCAGACCTAATCCGAAGAAGCCGAAATCCGTGTAGTCCGAGCCTGCCGTTGCCGTTCCGCCGAATCCTGCGATGGCCGAAAGGTTCAAGGGATAGGGAATGGGATTGGAGAGCTTCGCTCGGAAGACGATCTCCTCCCCTTCGCGAACCCGGTCGTCGTCTGGCTCGATGGTGATTGTCAGGTTCTGGTCGTCGTTGAGGATGGTACCGCGAACAGAGATGGCGCTGCCGGGCCCGCAGCGGGGGAGCAGACAGGCGTTGACGGCGTTGCTGAACTGGACGTACACCCGCTCGTCAGGCTCCTCGATGAAGTCGCCCTTGATCTCGACCTCAACGTACTTCCGCACCTCCCCCGGCATGAAGGTCAGTGTGCCCGGCGTGATGGGGGTGAAGTCCTCTCCGGAGGTGGCGTTGAGCGTCGGGTCGATTCCTCCGCCGCCGTGCGCATAGTCCACCGTCACCGTACGACTGCTGGGAGAGGTCAGGCTGACCGGGTAGCGCAGCAAGGCGGTGTCGTTGGTGGGATTCTCACGCCAAATCGGGTCCGGCTCTGCTACTTCCGGATGCCCGTAGCGAAGCTCCGGCATCTTGTCGTCATCAGTAATTGTAATCCGGGACAAAATCAGGCTGGGGATGACTCGGTTCGTCTGGTCGGATTGGGCGCGGAACTTGATGCCGTTGCTGACCAGCAGCGTGGCGTAGAAACACTCGTCATCCTCGTGCAAGTCATCCGGCGAGGTGGGAATAGGGACAGTAATGCTGCGGTCCCCTTCCTGCATCACGTACTCGACGTATTCGAAGGTTTGATAGTCAACGTTCTTCTGCGCGAAGTCGTTCTGTCCGCTCTGGCACTCGCTGACCAGGTTCGGCTGGGATCCCTGGACCGCCGCGTAGAAGGCTACCGTTTCTTCCCTCTTCAGCGCCCGCTCCAGCGTCAGGGTCAGCTCGGCGTCGCGGCCCTCCGTTACGGTGACATCCGGCACGTCCGCCCAGAGTTCGCCGTCGTCGTGCACGATGACTCCGGTGGAAGAGCCGCCGCCGCCGGCAATGGACAGGTCGCCGGTGGTATTGAACAGCCTCAGAACGATGGTGTCGTTCTGTTCGATCAACGAATCCTGGATGGTGTTGAACGTAATCGTATGGGATTTGCCGTCCGCCTTGCGACCGTCGAATTCCAGGGTGCCGGTCAGACCATCAACCGTGGTGTAGTCGCCGCGCGCGACGCCACCGCCGAGAGCAGTGATGGGTTGGGCGGTGCTGGTGTTGCTGACCTTATAGTCAACGGTCCCTTTCCCGTTGCCTTCCAGATTCACCTTGAAGGCCAGGGGGTCGCCCTCATTGGCCAGGTACTGGAAATTCCCGAAAGAAACGGTCGACGGTTCGCGGTCGAGGATGGTGACCGTGTAGCTGACATCTGTCCTGGAGACCCCGTTGTCGTTAAAGCGCACATCCTGGCCATCCGCAAACTCAAACTTCACCTCGAACGTCTCATCCGCTTCCTTCAACTTATCCTTCTTGATAGGGACGAGAACGTTGACTGTTTTACCCCTCTTGACCTTGAATTGACCGTTGTTTAAGGTCCCGCCGGAAATCTGGAAGTTGCCGAAGTCATCCCCCAGCTCGGCAGTGCCGTCTGTCGTCTTCGCCTTTATCGTTACCTCCGACACCGAGACCGCGCTGTGGAAGGTAAACTTAAAGGAGGCCTGCGCTCCCGCATCCTCAGCCAGCGTGATGGGCTCGCCAGGCGTGACGACGATTTGGACGTTGCTCGTCCATATCTGCGCCTCCGCCTGGGGCGGAAGCAGGGTGAGCGCCGCCAAGCCCAGCATTGCGAGCCCGAGCCAGGCGGCGCCGAACATTGCGAACCGCATACGAATGCTCGCACCTGGGAGCGAGCGTGCTGAGAAGCGTGGCCCGATGTGCATGTCCAGTCCTCCAAATGTCCCGCGATGGGCTCAAGTGTCACTGCATTCAATGCGTGAGCATCGCTTGTGGCAGCATCATCGTTGCTCACGGAATGATCAATGGCGGCAGGCACACAGAGGGCCATCGCATCTGGATCGAACTGTCTCGGACATAACACCAAGGGACGTCACGCCCTACCTGATACGCGGCAGGAACGGGGACGCCTCACTCAGTCGGTTGATGCGCCGGAGACGGGCATCGCTGGCTTGTTGCCGGCGGCCATATTTGTCGCCGGTATCTGGTCAACCGGGTCCTATCCGAGCAGCCTGGGCTATGCCAAAGCGGGTCCCCGCTCGGGGGCGGGGACGGGAAACTGAGTTACTCAAAGGTCTCTGTGAAGCGGGGACTGCGCGTAAATCGGTCGGTGCGCGATTGGTCAGGTTGTAGGGGCGACCCTTGTGGTCGCCCGCTCTGCTCAGAAGGATTGGGAACACGATTATGCAAAGGCCTCCTCGGGGGCGGGGACGGGAACAGACCCCCGCGTGCGCGGGGGAATTGGACTATAGGTCCCGCTCGGAGGTGGGGGCGGGAACAGACCCCCGCGTACGCGGGGGAATTGGACTCTAGAGGACGGATACTGAGATGAAACAGCGCAGACTGATGTCGAGGGTCGGAGCACTAGTGTTGGGGGTTGGCTTTGGGTATGCCGGGGTGCACTGGGTGATTCTGCCGGCATTGGTGGGTTGAGGGGGCGCCTGCGATCAGGGGTTTCGCGCGATGGCTTGGCCGAAGGCGATGCCGGCGGTCGCTCCGGGCTGGGTTCGCCACTCGTCGAACGCGACGGTCACGGCTTGGAGCAGCGTGTTCGTCGCGGCGCCGTAATTCTTCGCGGCCACGGCCGGTTCTCCATCGAGGAAGGACTGCTTGACAACGCGATAGAAGATGTCAAGCT
This sequence comes from Dehalococcoidia bacterium, assembly GCA_964291525.2. GTDB lineage: Bacteria > Chloroflexota > Dehalococcoidia > Bin125 > Bin125 > Bin125. The sequence goes on from OZ219765.1 coordinate 1,078,777, forward strand.
CCTCCGCGGTGCTGTACGACTCGACCGCAGCGGAGATCGTCACGTCCACGAATCCGGCCTCGATGAGGCGGGCCTTGAGCTCACGACCCATCTGCGCGTGGCCATCGTCCGCCTCGATGAGGTCGGCGAAGATTTCCCAGGCGCGACGCATGATGCCGAGGTCAGGGTGCGTGTAGCAGGAGTCGACCATCAACTCGCGGCAGGCCCCGATGCCGCCGGGCTTCAGCACTCGACGCGCTTCCGCCAACGCGGAGGCGATGTCGGGGGTGAAGAGCAGCACGCCGGCGAAATGGACGACGTCGAACGAGTGGTCGGGGAAGGGGAGATCGATGGCGTCGGCGACGGTGTAGGTGGCGTTGTCGATCGCACGCTCCTGTGCGACGGCGCGGGCGAGCTCGACCTGCGACGGCTCGATGTCGATGCCGTGCAGGTGCCCTGGCGCGATGGCCTTGGCCAGGCGAGCCGAGAGGAAGCCTGGCCCACAGCCGACATCCAGCAGCTGCATCCTGGGCTGGAGGTGGGACAACAGGAAACCGGGACTGACCCGCTCGGCTGCGCGAGCCAGGAAGGCAACCACTTCGTCGCTGTAGCCCATGCTGTAGTCACTGGAGGGACTCCCGCCGATCGTATTCCTGGTCATTGTCGGGCTCCTTTCAGAGGTGGGACTTCCCTGATTCAGCGTGTGCGCGCTGGGCTCGCGTGGGTAGCTCAGCGTGCGTACCCGTCATGGCGTTCGTGAGAACAAACACTAGGCAATTGTTGTCTGCAAACGCAATGCCGCAGATTATGCGCGAGCCCGTTTTGAACTGCGCGGACGTCTAGTGTCGAGAGCGACGACGCCAGGGAGCGTCTCTGCAGGTTCAAACGCTCATCAGGCTTCATCACGTTCGCCCAGATTGCTCGTCATCGCGTCGATGCTGATCGCGATCCGACGCTGATCGGATTGCGAGAGGCCCTGAATGAATTCCTGCTCGAGCTGCTGGATGGGTTCCTGGAGCTGAGACAGGAGCGCTTGTCCGCTTTTGGTCGGACGCAGGGAGACGGTTCGTCGATCCGTGCGCGAGCGGCGTCGGGAAAGCAGGCGCTTCTCGGCCAGACGCTGTACCATGCGGCTGACGAATGATGGGTCGATTGGGGTGAGCACCGAGATCTCAGCAGCGTTGGCCGAACCGCGCTCAACGAGGACGGCCAGAATCCTGAATTCTGATGGGGTCAGGTTGTAGGGAAGCAGACTCGCCGCGAGTCGCCGATCCAAGCGCGCTCCGAGGTCTGCAAGCTTCACAGCCAGGCTGGCGGGCGGGTGAGGGTCCGTCATTGGGCTCAAGTCTCTTTCAGCGACACTACACAGCGTAGGGCTAAGGTCGCGAACTGCAGAATTGCCGCGAGAACGGTCGAGCGCCCCTCACCCCCCGCCTTCGCGGGGGCAGGCTCTAACCCTCTCCCTTAGGGCGTGTTGACATTTAGCCGTGACAACCTGATGCCTAGAAGATTGCGTTTACCCAAGCGGCCCACACGCCTTGGGGAGAATCGAGCAACCAGTCAGGCAGCGTCTCTGCCGGAGCTGGGCCGTATCGATCTGGGTTCAGGAACGCGTCGAGCAAGGACATCGTTTCTTGGAGGTTCTCGAACGGCTCCAAGATCAAAGGGAACTTGATCGCCCTCGGAGGTTCAAGCAGCGCATGGAATTCACGGATCGCCTCCGAGGTCTGAGCTAAGCTGGCGTGGACAGGAGAGAGACGGACTTGCAACGACACGAAGTGCCCTTTTCTACGGGCACTCAATCTCAACCTGTGCTACAATGAAATTGCGAAGACATTGCAGCACAGGCGCATTGAGCGCCCACTTGACCGCCCCGCGACAACGGGGCGGTTCTTTTGTCTGAGGTTAAACCTACAGTATTTGCAGTTCGCCCCCAACGGCCAGCCTCTACACTGGCCCTGCCACACAAGATTTTCGACAGGGCGTCGCAATTCGAGGACGACTGCTCTTGTCCCTTTCCCGGCGCTCACGTCGAGAAAATCTTGTGTGGCAACAGTTTTCCTCGATGCCAGGAAGGGGACTCTGTGAAAAAGCTGATTCTTGTTGGGGCGTTGCTGGCCGCAGTTATTGGGACCGGGGCTGTCTTTGCTCAGTCGTCAAATGGCGATCCGTACACCTACACAAAGTCTGGGTCCGGTGAAGGGTTCTTCCGTTTCGATCTTCCAGTTGGTGAATATGCATGTCGCTTCATCAGCAACTATGACGATTCGGACGACGGCCTTCCCGATGGTTACGTTGGGGCCACGGCATGGCTGAGAGATGAAAACGGGGACGCTTGGTCGGAGTTTGAGATGGACGACACGAAATTTGTCACCGTAACTGAGCCTCGCTCGTCAGCCAGCGGAGGTTTGGATGCATGGGCAGATCAGATTTGGCAAGCATTTGGCGGGCTTGATCTGTTGGGGTTCAAGATTTCAATCTCAGACTCAACGCCAAAAGTCGAGATTGATCTGTCTCGCGTGTTTCGCTCTCGTGGATTGCGCTGGACTTTTCAGTGCGTCGAATTTGGTTGGCCAGAGTAGCTGTTAAGATTGTTCGAGAGTAGGCGGGCTGTGTGGTAGGACTCCGCGGAGGCACAGCCCGCCCCGCTCTCAGGACACAAGAAGGCACGCCTCTTGTGTCCTTTGCCCTACCAAGCCTCGATTGCAAGATTATACACGAACATACGTGTTAAGCAATCACGCCCGCGATGTTCCGGCGATATCTCGTTTCGACTGGATGCACCACCAGGCCAGGTTGACCATCGAGGTGTAGGTCTCGCCCAACTTGCAGTAGCGCGTGGCCAGTCCTCTGAACTGCTTCAGATCGGCGAACAGATTCTCGACCAGATGTCGGGTCCGGTAGCTCGCCTCGTCATGCGGAATCTGAATATTGCGCAGACTCCTCGTCGGAATGGTTGCTACAATGTCCCTTGTGGCGAGCAGTTCGCGGATCGAGTTCGTGTCATACGCCTTGTCTGCAATCAGTTCGCCCGTCTGAACGCCGTCGAGAAGTTCCGGTACTAAGGGGTTCTCGGCGGCGTTTCCTGGATGAATCGTGAATCTCACAAGGCGACCCTTTCGGTCTACCAGTGCCATCAATTTTGTCGTCGGCCCGCCTCGACTTCTTCCAATGGATTGGGTCCTCTTGGAGAAATCGGACGGGCCTCCGCTTTTGGGGCACCCGAAGCGTGCTGGTGAACCTTGATGAACGAGCCGTCGATCTGAGTCGATTGCATGTCAAGCTCTCCCTGAGTGGTCTCGAAGATTCTCTCGAAGACGCCTTTGTCCGACCAGCGCCGAAAGCGACGGTAGACCGAGTTCCAGTTGCCGAATTCTGAGGGCATGTCTCGCCAGGGAGCGCCTGTGCGCAAAACCCAGATCATCCCCTCAAGCGATTTCCGATTGTCAAACCCGGATCGACCTCGGTCTCCGGGCTTACCGGGCAGAATGGGAGCGATCATTCTCCACTGCTTGTCCGTTAAAGTGGTGCGTGGCATGTCACCTCCTCTCTCATGGAGTCAGTTTAATGTCCACAAATCTAAATGTCAACACGCCCTAGGAAGAGGGGATCGGAGCCGTGGGAGCGGGAGTCCACGCAATACGCTCGACTGACTCGGGTGCGCTACCGACGTAGAGGGTGCAGAGGAGTCACGGGCTAATGTTCGGGTGCCACGGCATCGGCGACTCGCAAGACGAGACCGTGCAGACGGACTGGTCGATTGTCGCCCGATTACGCCGAACTCGTCGAAGCGGGTCTCAGACAACGAGTGCAAGCGCTAGTCGCCAGCGACCGCATCTCGCTGATCATCGGTCTCTCACCTGGTCAGCGCCACGACGCGCCCTGTGGCGGTGAACTGCTGCGCCGTCTCGGTCCGGCCAGCCACCGACCGTATCTCCTCATGGTTCGCGCCTACGAGGACGACGCGACGCGACGCCTGGCGCTCGAACTCGGCTACCGTGTCGTCGTCCGCGTCCCGGTCCAACCGGCGTCACCTGCACCACTACGACCGCAACATGTACCGCCGCCGCAAGGAGGTCGAACGGTTCCACGGATCGACACTCGCTGCGACAAACTCGGCAGTATCTTCCTCGCCGCCATCCACCTCGTGCTGATCTACGACATGCTCAACTCAATGTGAACACGCCCTAGTCTCCATTCCTCGGGTGAGTTGAATGCTGCATAGAAGTCGAAGCGATTGACCAGTCTCTCACCTGCCAGGTCGAGGACGAGCGTGCCATCGTGTGTCTGCGTCAAGAGTTCATGTCCGGCCAGGTCACGGAGGAGCTGTGCAAAGGTGGCTTGTGCGACCGAGTTGAATGGGCCCGAGCCGCAGAGGACTCGGTAAGCATCTGCAACACGCACGCCGCCGTGCTGGGCGATCAGAGAGAGCACTTGTTGCACGAGCGTGGAGAGATGAAGACTCAACGGCGCTGGAGGCTCGACCCATCCCTGCACCAACAGCCGGATCATCGCGACTGTTTGCACCAGCGACACTCGCAGCTGATCGGGCACCGCAGAGTTTTCGTGTAGTTCTGATTCTTGAATGTAGATGCGAATCACGGACGCTGAACCTTCATTGCGGCCCGACCGGCCCAAGCGTTGCTTGAGCGACGCGACAGAACCTGGTGGTCCGATTTGCGCAATCGAATCGACCGCGCCAATGTCAATCCCCAACTCAAGTGTGTTTGTTGCGACAACCGTTGTTGGCCGCAGACCTCGTAATCGTTCTTCTGCTTCTTCGCGGATGTCGCGAGAGAGGGAACCATGGTGGGGAAAGAACTCATTCGGCAAACTGTTACGGTCGCCGAGTCGTCGGAGCAGATCGGCATAGAGTTCGACCTCGATGCGCCGATTCGCGAACTCCAGGTTGGTGGTCCCGCGAAGCGTCTTGAACAGGTGTTGAGCAATATCGATTTGGTCGCCGGCAGCCAACTCTTGCGACTCGGAAGCTACCTCGACTTCGGAGTGTTCGCTTCGGGTGTCACCGACAGGAGTGACGAGACGCTCTTGTTCATATCCTCGAATTTGCAGCCGAACCTCGCGACCAAGGGCCGAAGAAGCGATCTGCTCCACCGCCTCGCCATTTCCTGGTCGAAGAAACTCCGCCGCAAGGGGCGGGTCCCCCAGCGTGGCAGAAAGTCCGATTCGTGGAATGGATTGACGAGCTGCGATGTCCAATCGATGCATCAGCGACTGCAGTTGTCGGCCGCGCTCCGTTCCTATGAATGCGTGAACTTCGTCTACGACGATGAATCTTAGATTCGCGGCCAGTGCCGGGACGACTGTGCCTCGGTTGATGAACATGGCTTCCAACGACTCTGGAGTAATCAAGAGCGCGCCACGCGGCCGCTCGATCAGACGCCGTTTGACGTGTGCGTGGATATCGCCGTGCCAGGGTGTGACCGGCGCGTCCAGCTGATCAAACAAGTCCGTCAGTCGACGATGCTGATAGTTGATCAGCGCTTTCAGCGGCGAGATGTAGACCACTCCAAGCGAGTCGCTGGCGGTGTCGTTCAATGCGCTACAGATCGGCAGGAACGCGGCTTCGGTCTTGCCAGATGCTGTAGCAGACGAAATCAGCAAATCGCGCCCCTCCAGTATTGGAGCAATGGCTCGCTCTTGGATGTCGCGAAGTTCCGACCACTGCTGACGCCACACCCAGCGCCGTATCGGCTCAGAGAGTTGCTCGAAAGCATCAGACGTGGAATCGGTCATGGCAGACCTCGAGCAACACCACTCACAAGCGGAAGGTGGCGAGCTGATCGTCTCCGGATTCGTCGGGCTGCACTGGGAGTTCGCCAGTGACGTCACTGTCGGAATCGACTGCGAGGCTGACGTCTCCGATCAGTTCCTCCCACGACGTTTCAAGATTCTGTTCCAGAACCATCAACAACTGCACAAAGGCGCGAATTGTGCTTCTTGGTGTCTGGAAGTACGCCGCTCCTATTCGATTGGAGCAGTGCTCCATGAAAGCTTGAAGCGCCTCGTCGGGCAGCACATAGGCTTGCTCGTCACCGGCGGCTTGGATATGTCGCAGCTTGGTCAAGACCACATACAGCTCCTCAGCGCTCAGGTTGGCTAGCCGCAGCACGGGACCTGAGAAGTCGCGAAGGTCAGCCGAGGCAAAGACATTCTCGCTCAGTCGGCTTTGCAACGCCTCGTAGCTGTAGAGCCCCTTTCGAGTTTCGGTGAGAAACTCTGGCGTTCCCGCCATCAGGAAACCGAGGTTGGCGACCGATCCCTGTAGGCAATCATTGAGGATCCTCAGTATCTGTTCGAAGTTGCTCTTTCGGGCTTGAGTATTGGCGAGTTTGTAGAGATTCACCATCTCATCCAATGCAACGATCAGACCACCGTAACCAGCGAGTTGCACGAATCTGGCGAGCAACTTCAGCATGTCGTAGACGTTCTTGTCGTCGATGATTGTGCCTACACCAAGGTCGCGGCGAGCGTCCGTCTTGGTCGTGTACTCTCCGCGCAGCCAGCGAACGGCAGCAGCCTGCAAATCAGCATTACCTTGATCGTGGCCTCGCCAATAGGCAGCCACCACACTGGCAAAGTCATAACCGCCGACCATCTCGGACAGACTCGCGAGATGGTCATGGATGACTTCCTCAATCTCCCTGCCGCTGTTCTGCGCCGTTTTCTGGGCTTCACCAATGAATCGCTCGACAACGGACTGTAGAGCGCCACCATCTGGATTCGTTCGCGTGCTGATGTTTCGTGCCAACTCGGTGTACAAGCCCCTCGCTTGCCCGCCCGTCGCATAGAGTCGCCGATCGGGGGCAAGGTCAGCGTGCATCGTGACCATCTGCTTCTCAAGCGCGGCTGTCCGGATCAGGTGCAGAAAGAAGCTTTTGCCGCTGCCGTATTCGCCAATCACGAACCTGACGGACGAGCCGCCATCAACCACTCGTTCTACATCTCGCAGCAACGCAGATACTTCCGAAGCCCGCCCTACCTGCACATGCTGAAGGCCCCGCCTGGGAACTACTCCCGCCGCCAACGACTGCAGAATTGCGTCCCGGTCTCTCGTCCGAATGCGTGAGTCGTTAGCCATCTAGCAGCTCCTTTAGCGCGAGCTCGTTCATTTCCAGCGGGTCGTCGCCTTCGATCAGCGGTTCATCACAACGCTCAAAGGCTGCGCTGTTGATCGTCTCAACTGCGCCCGAGGGCATCAGCCCTAGCCTGTTCGAGACCGATTCGAACTCGCTCCTTGGCCAATACGGCCGAGCGGCCAGGAATCGCACTAGGGCCTGTTCACATTGGCGCGAAGATGTGTCAGAGTGGGGATGGATGGCGGCGCGGCCCGGGTGACCAGATGACGTATCAGACGAAGCTGAGCGATGCACAGTACGCGCGACTGGAGCGATTGCTCCCACCGCCGGGCAATCACCTCAAGATTCCCCACCGCCAGGTGCTCGACGCCTGGCTGTATGTCTACTATCAGGGCTGCACCTGGCGCGGGCTGCCGCGCGAGTTCGGCAACTGGCACACCATCTATGTGCGGCTCAACCGCTGGGCCAAGGCCGGTGTACTGGAGCGTGTGGTGCAAGCGTTGCAGCAGGAACTGCTGGTCGAGTCAGACGCCGACACGCTGTCGCTGGACAGTACGATCATCCACCTGCACATGCATGGCACCGGCGCGCGACGAAAAGGGGGCGCCAGGCGATCGGCCGCTCTCGGGGCGGCCTGACGACGAAGCTGCACGCGCTGGTCGCCAACGACCGCATCCCGCTGATCATCGGTCTCTCACCTGGTCAGCGCCACGACGCGCCCTGTGGCCGCGAACTGCTCCGCCGTCTTGGTCCGGCCAGCAATCAACCCTATCTCGTCATGGACCGCGCCTACGAGGACGACGCGACTCGACGCGTCGCGCTCGAACTCGGCTACCAACCAGTCGTCCCACCCAAGTCCAACCGCCTCGAACCGCACGACTACGACCGTGCGGTCTACCGCCGTCGCAACGAGGTCGAACGCTTCTTCTGCCGCCTCAAGCGCTTCCACCGGATCGACACTCGTTGCGACAAACTCGACATCATCTTCCTCACCGCCATCCACCTCGTCCTGATCTACGACATGCTCAACTCAATGTGAACAGGCCCTAGCTCCGCGTGTGCTGGGTCCAGTAGGCCTCCCGTGATGTCTGCGGTGCTTGCAACGTCCACATCCTCATCCAAGTCTGCCTCCTCATGCTCAGGAGGATCGGGTTCAGATGGCCCTTCGAAAATCTCGGTCAGCAGATTGCTCACCTGTTCCGTGTCCTGCATGATCGCTGCGATCTTTTCCCGGTCGAGCGCGACAACTTCGGCATCTTCGGTGGGCGGTTGAGTGGGGATCTGGTGTCCCGAAGGCGCATGGGGTCGGAGCACCGTGACAGGTCCTAGCGAAGGAGCGGATGCCAATTCATGGATGTCCCGGTGCAGTTGGACTGTCTCTAGACCGAGCATGTTGTAGACCCGAGTCAACACCTTCGTCTCATCGGCGCTGACAAAGCCGTCAGCGCCAGCGATTGTGATTGCGAATCGGGCCACTCGCTTGCGTTCCGTGTCGGGGAGTGCTTGTACTCGTGACCTCACTCCAGTCAGCGTGGGTGGTTCAACGAGAAGCCACTTCAAGTAAGCCTCCAGTCGAATGCGGTCAGCTGCAGATAGTTGCAGCGACTCCTCTAGCTGAGCCGCCAAAGCTCGTTCCTCATCTGGGCTGATGCTTCCGTCGGCCGCGCTCACGGCGGCGCCAAGTTGGAGTAGCAACGTCGCCGCCTGATAGCTCTCACTCGGCTCGGAGCGCTGTTCGCTCAATCGGAAGAGCACGGCATACTCATGCTTGGACAGATTCACCTTGGAGTGGCGATAGTCCGGCACCAGCCCGTAGCCGAGTCGTTCTAGCAGTTGTGCGAACGCTGAGGCTTCCCCTGCCGACATTATGCCCTCTTGCTGAGTAGGAAACTCCTCAGTCAACCGGGAGGCCAGTACAGGACTCGGATCGTTTTGCGCAAGCGCCGCCTCGATCAGGGCAGGCAGTTGTTGGAGCTTCCCCGTCTTCCGCTCCGCGATCAGCTCTGTTGGCAGGAGAGCAACTGCTGCGATGCTGTCGCGGTCCTGGTGCTTGCCGACCCAGCGGCTGTAGGATTCAAGCTCCTTCGTAACGGACTCCGCCAACTTCCGCAGATCACGAACTGGTCGTCGCAGCATGCTCACATCTGGTAAGTCGTCCACGCTGATTGCTATTGGCGAAGAGAAGCTAGCATTGGCCGCCTGGTAGTCGTGCCTGAGCGTCGTCTTGTTCCGCCGAATGATCATCCCGGTGCCATATTGCTGCCCGTAGCGGATTTGGAACAACTCATTGAACTCTTGCTCACACCGCACTGCGGGGGTCCTGAGCGAGGTCTCCGGGTGTAGACGAAGCCAAGACAAAGCCCAAATCGGCGGCACCGGATCACCAGCGGCAACAATCGAACCCAAGCCAAGCTTGACCTCGAGCTGGAACTCCCAGCCCCTCCGCACCAAAGGAGGATCCCATGTCGGAGCACCATTCAGGTCAAGCTGCAGACTCCTGGCGAGCGAGAGGAACTCACCTGCGTACCGATTGAATGAGTTGTTCTCGCCATACAGCTCCAACAATCTCTCGACCTCGCTCACCAGGGCATCAATCTCTTCGCCTGGTACCTCTTCGCGGTCCCGGTCGAACAGAAGCCGTCGCTCAATGCCGTAGAAGAAGAGGAACACGTATCCAATGTATGCGCCGGCGGGCCGACCATTGGCCAACCAGTCGAGCTAGGCGGCTCGCGATGCTGGAGAGATTTCGCTGTACGACGGCCAATAGGTCATGTCATCGCCGTCTAGGTCGGGATTGTGATTGTCGACAGGCAGCGACGGGTCGATTAGGGCTGGTTCTACCTCGACATACGGCGAAATGCCGCTCAGTCCCGTACCGGCGTAAATCATTCCATCGGTGATTTGGCGCCCTTGGACGGTAACCGACCTGCCTGGCGGGAGCCACGCGCCGGGGCCGTGGTGGCTGACCACCGGCGACGGATCGCGGTCGACTGATCGACCGGGCTTGGGAGCTAATGCGCGGATACCTGTACGTGACAGCGAAGTCACCGCATTGTCTGCAAAGTCCTCGGCCGGCACGTCAGGATCTGACCAAGGAGACTGTTTCCTCTTCTCTTCATCCTGCGTCGCTCTAGCTGAGCGTCCTCGCCGACGGCGGATGAGAAACGCGATTGCGATGGCTGGTATCAGGGCTACGACCGTCCACCATGAGTCGGATGCACTGCCATCGGGATTAGGCTCTGTAGGAAACGCTACGTCGAGGATCGAGATGAGGACGATCCATATCACAAAGGCAACCACCAAGTCGAAGACCAATTTGAAGACGAATTCTGCAGTACCCATGAAGGAATCAGTGAGCTTTCTCATTGCCCAATCATATCCAACGGCCGGCACTTGCCCTGTGAATGGAATGGTTCCTTGCCCTTGTGCGAAGCAGGCAATCTTCGGGCGGAGAAGGGCCCACCTCGACATTTGGCTCAAGCACGTGCCAGATTGAGAGACAGCAGTCGTTCGAGGATTTGCTCGTCGGTGATGTCTGACGGCCAGCCGTAGGCGGCGCAGACAGAGGCGTCGAGGTTCTGGTGGAGGTTGGCGAGCCAGGTGGGGCGTTCGTTGTATAGATTGGTTAGGGTTCGCTTCTTCAACTGGCTGGCGGCCTCATCGTTGACGGGCAGGAGGCGGGGCGGGAGCGAGGGGATCACGTCGGGTTCTTCGCGGACCCACTCGGGCGGATTGAGCCAGAGTCGGCGCTTCTCGTCGAGTTCTCGTGCGGTGTCGCCAATGGCGTCGCGGTGCTGGCACTGCTCCGGCGTCAGGGCCTCGTCGGGGGTGTTGAGCGGCCAGGGGAAGGGGAAGGTCTCGAAAGTGGTGGTCGGCGTGTAGCGCGGATCGTTGCCGACGCCAAGCCATGTGCCCATGCGCAGCGACCAGAGTTCGTGTGCTCGCGAGTGAAGGACACCGAAGGCGTAGTCGTCATCGCGGGCGATGACGATGAGCTGATGGTCGGGAAGAGTTGGGGCGAGCAGCCAGACGAACAATCGATGTTTCGACACGGTAGGTGTCACTACAAAGCGTGATAGCGATGCAGTAGCAGATCGCATTGCAGGCCGCGGTCGTGCGTGTAGCCACCATCTTTCTCTGTACGATGCCAACCTATTCTTTGCACGGACCGGCCTGACGTGTTCACTCACATATTCGAATGGAACCTCATATTCTGCAGCATCGGACAGTGCCGTGTCGCTTCCGAAGTCGATAACGAAGGAACCTCGCGGTCGCCGCGTGATGTCCATGCCATTCACCCGGGGAACAACGACATCACCATTGGTTCGTCCGTTCACATTGGTGGGCGCCTGCAACATCTCTCGCGCTCTTGCTCCGGAAATATCAAACGGTCCCGTCTTTAGAACGCCCAGAAAACCAGAGTTCTTGTTCTCGCTCAAGACTTGCGAGCGGGTTAAGTCAACGTCACTAGTTAGGTCGGCATTGATTGTCCCGACGACAATCCCATCCAATCTTCTTTCTCGTTCGGAACCGTCATCCTGGCCAACGATCGAGACTCGAACAGACGCCCCTTCGACAATCCACGGTTCGTCGGACCATGCCAAGAAAATGTCGCCTGACTCCTTCACCTTGTCGAGAACCTGCCGATTTGCCCCTCCGCGGATGCTATTCGTTGCCAACAGCCCTGCCCGTGCGGAAGCTCCAGATTTGACCTGCTGTCTCGTCAATTCATGCCAGTAGCAGACTAAGTCTGTACCGCCCGGCACTACATCCTCCCATGCCTCTTTCAGAGCAACGTGATATCTCGGTCCCAGCGACAGCCGCATCAACTTATCCCCGAGAAACGGCGGGTTGCCGACGATGAATTCGGCCTCCGGCCACGTCGCCGGAATCGGATTGCCTTCTTTGTCGTAGGCGAGGATGGCGTCTCGAAGTTCGATGTTGTCGAGCGGTTGGAGGACTGGGTCTCGTGGGAAGCCGTAGCCGTGGTCGAGCATCCACTGGATGTGCCCGATCCAGATGGCAACGCCAGCGAGCTCCTTGGCGTAGGGGTTGATCTCGATGCCGAGCACGTTGTGCGGGTCGACGCGGGGGAACTCGCCGGTGATGCGCAGGCGCTCGGCTCCCCAGCGGATGGCCTGCTGTTCAAGGTCCTTGAGCAGGCGCAGGGTGACGTAGAGGAAGTTGCCGGAGCCGCAGGCGGGGTCGAGCACGCGCACGTCGCGCAGGCGCTCGAGGAATCCGCGCCACTCGGCCTCGGCCTTCTGCTCCCATTTGGGCAGGTTGGCACGGCGCAGGCCCTCGCGGGTGAGCGGGCTGGGCTCGCGGTCTTTCATCAGTGAGGCGACGCGTTCCTGCATGGCGGCGAACTCGCGGCGCAGCGGGGTCATCACGACGGGCTCGACGACCATGAGAATCTTCTCGCGGTCGGTGTAGTGCGCGCCAAGCTGTCCGCGCTTGGCCGGATCGAGTCCACGCTCAAACAGCGTGCCGAGGATGGCTGGCTCGACCTGCGACCAGTCCAGGGTTGAGGCCTCGGCGACGGTGCGCAGCTCGTCGCGGGTGAAGCTGAGGGTCGCGTCGTCGTCGAAGAGTCCGCCGTTGAACCATTCAATTCGCTGCGTGCCGAAGAACCTTCCTGCTTCCCGGTCCGACATCAGCCGAAACAGGTCGGCGAGTCCGTTGGTGAACTCGTCTGGGTCGTCCTGGCGGGAATCGATCAGATCAGTCATCAGCTTGCGCGGGAGTAGTCCAACATCCTCGGCGAAGAGGCAGAAGAGGACGCGATTGAGGAAGTGGGCAACCGCTTCGGGTTCGTGCCCGCGATCCTGCATGGAGCGGGCGAGGTCGGCAAATCGCGAGGCGGCGGCCTGGGTGACTTCGTCGGGAGTCTGGCGCGGCCGCAGCTTGCCCGGCTCGATCATCACCGCGCGCAGGATGTCTAGCGTATCCCTCGTTGGATCGCCGCCGGCGGCCAAGTCATCAAGGGTGATCTCGTAGACCGCTGGGCGGGTGTTGGTGAAATTGGTGTGGACCTCGATGCAGTCCATGTCGCTGACGACGAGGGCGGGCGGATTCTCGAGGTCTTCGCGGTAGTCGAGCAGTTGTCGATAAGCGGCGGCGAGGTCGGCGCGGTCGCCCTTGTACTCCCAGCCGAAGTGTCCGCGCTTCCAGACGTCGGCCCAGCCCTGACCACCGGTGCTGAGTCGCTCAGCTCCAGCCTCAAAGGTGTAAGACTCGCCGGAGGGGTCAGCCTCAGCCGGCGTGGGCACACCGAGCAGTCGGCAGAGGTCGATGAAGTGCTCCTGCGAGGAGGCACGCTCGCGTCGGGCGTTGTCCTGCCACTTGGCAGCAAAGTCGGAGGCGGAGAGCGTGGTCACAACGAGCAGGGTACTCGCGAGATACCCGGTGCTGCCGAGTCGGTGTAGTTAGACTCAGAGGCAGGAGAGCGCCGATGCAACGAGTACTCCACCAGAAGGCGATGGTGCGGCCAGGCGGCAAACTTGAAATCGTCAGCGATGAGCTGGAGCCAGGTCAGACGGTGGATGTGGTCGTGTTGCACGAGTCGACAGACACGGGAAGCCGTTCGATTATGGACATTCTGAACAGTGGCCCAGAGCAGCGGTTGTTCCAGACCGCCGACGAGGTCAAGGCGTATCTCGACGACGAGAAGGCTTCATGGGATCGTTGATCTTTGAGAATGGGAGCCTCGTCTATATCGATGCAAACGCGCTGATCTATACCGTTGAACGGATTGAACCGTACCGGACGTTGTTGGAGCCGCTTTGGCAAGCCGCCGAGGATCGCGAGATTACGATCGTGAGCAGCCCGCTCTTACTCGTTGAGGTGTTGAGCAAGCCCATGCGCGATGGCAGATTAGAGATTGAAGCTCAGTATCGGGAACTGTTCTCGACGAATGCTGTCCGGTTGCAAGGGGCACCGCACTCGGTCTTCGAAGATGCTGCGCGACTGCGGGCGATATCCCGCCTCAAGACGCCAGATGCCATCCACGCAGCAACGGCACTTCATGCAAACTGCGCACTCTTCGTGACCAACGATTCGGACTTTCGTCGTGTGCAGGGTCTTCCGGTTGTTGTCCTCGCCGATCTCCTTTCTGGGTGAGAACCAAGAGCGCTTCAGGTTCCTTTGAGTCATCCAACGTTGGATTCCAGAAGGCAATCATTGGTGCCTGCACCGTTCCGCTCGATTGCTTCAGATTTGCCGAAGTCGAATTGAGCTGACCGGTCTGAGCAACTTATGGCGGGCTCCGATAAGGAAGAGCCAAGTTCGCCGTGATCAGCGCCTCCGCTCGTCATTCAGGCGACCGCCAGCGGCAGCGTTGATCTGCAAATCGCGGCCGTCCAACAGACGCGTTCCGACGAATGCGGCAGTATCAGCCGCGTGGTGCACGCCGTATCGATTAGCCGCGTCTGTCTGGATGGACGTGGGCGCAAGACTCTAGGCCACCCTGGTCTTGATCTATTACAGCTGGTAGGCGATCAGGTGTTCTCTTGATATCCAGTCTTCGGCGACTTATGGTGGGCGACAACCGATTTTGCGATGCCCGACCGACAGGTTGGAGGACGATGTGATGTCTCAGCTGAGGGATGGACGACGTTCGATTCGTGGGCTGAGTGCGGTCCTCTCTGGCCTTGCTGATTCGGTGCGCGATGGCGTGTCGACGGCCTCGACTCGCGCTGTACCCCCCCCCCCCAACGGATTGCTGAGTCTCCGAAGCGGCTGAGGCGCTCCGCCTCCCGATTTGACCGTGGTTGCGCCGGCTGGCGTTCCTTTGCTGTGGCCAGCGGTTTGCGGCCCAGTCTGCGACGAGGTCTGCTGCTGGCGTTGCTCGGCCTGACCGTGTTCCTGGGTGTTGCCCTCGAGGAGGCGCAAGCGCAGACGACGACGGTGACGGTGACGGTTCCAATCGACTGGGCCCTCAAGCCCGCCGATGCTGAGGGGGGCGACACATTCCGGCTGCTGTTCGTGACCTCCACGGGGCGCAATGCGCAGTCGACCGACATCGCCGACTACAACGCGTTCGTGCAGACCAGTGCCAAGGCCGGCCACAGCGCGATCACCGACGACATGGGCGACCAGTTCAAGGTGCTGGGCTCGACGGCCACGGTCGATGCCCGCGACAACACCGGGACCACCGGCCCCGGCGTGCCGATCTACTGGCTGAACGGCGCGCGGGTCGCCGACGACTACGCGGACTTCTACGACGGCAGTTGGGATTCCAGCCTATTCAGGAATGAATCTGGCAATGCTGCCGGGGCTCAATTTTCCGTATGGACGGGCAGCAATGCGGATGGCACAAAGCACTCTTTTCCTCTTGGCCACAATTTACTTGTCCGTAGCGGAAATCCGGGACAGGGCCATCCTCACTTGAGCGCGTTTAGCAGTAACGCCATTTCCCAGCAATATCGCCGCTACGGCCTCTCCCCCGTCTTCGAGGTGGCGAACCCCACCACCGTGTGGATCCGAGGCTCGGTGACGGTCGATGTCTGCGAACTGAACGGCAGCGAGGTGCCGGCCTCGGTCTGCGAGAGCGACGACAGTTCGCCGGAAAGGCAGCAATGCGAAGCCGCCTGGACGCCGGCCTGGGCCAAACCGGGAGCGGTGGCGCGCGAGCAGGTGTCGCAGGCCGACATCAACACGGCGAGGGCCTCGGTGGCTGCCATCTGCGGGCACAACGCCGGCGCCACATACGTGCAGGAGCGCCACGGTCGCGACGAGATCACGGTCACCGAGGGCGGTGCCGCCGGCAGGATCACGGTGGGGCCGTCGAAGAAGCTGGGGGCGGGCGAGGCGGTGACGGTGCCGCTGACCGCCTCGGGCGTCGCCAACGCGGACTACACGATCGCGCTGCGCACCGGCGCCGGCGTCAACACCGGCGTGACGCTCAACACGTCGGGTTCGTACAGTACGGCTCGGCCGGCGGTGGTGTTCACGGGCCACGCCACCGACGAGGTGCGATTCGCCTCGCTGAATGTGAGCGGCGTCTCGGACTCGACCAACGAAGGCTCTGAGACCCTGACGCTGGGCATCGGCACCGTGACCAACACCAACCTGACCGCCGGAACGCGGCTTCACTCGTCGTTCCAGACCGCAAGGGTGCGGATCAGGGATGCGGGCGCGTCGGCGCTGGCGGGGCCAGCGCCGACTGAGTCGGTGGCTAACGTGCAGGTGACGGCGGTGGACGACGCCAGTGTCTCAGTCACTTGGGACGCGGTGGAGCATGCCACGTCGTATGAGGTGTCCTGGTCGGCCGAGAGCAGCGACTCGTTGAACGCAATCGCTGGCACTCTGCCCAGCGTGACGGGCACATCCGCGACGATCCAACACGACGCATCAGAGCGGATGACGTTAACGGTCACCGTGACACCCGAGTACGTCGACAAGAACGGCGACACTAAGCAGTTAAGCAATCTCGCCAGCACGGCGACGCTCGACGTCGGGCCAGTCGGACAGGATGCGCAGGCTGAGTCGGCCCAGGCAATCGTCACACCGCCGCCTGATTGCGTCTCAGACGCGCTGCTCAACAAGGTGCGCCACTACTACGACATCAACAAACACCGAGCGCCCGGCTACGGCACGAACTGGAAACGAGTCCTACTCGCCTTCGGAAAGCTGTCGGACACCAACCTCACCCCATTCACCGCTGCCGAGGCCACGGTCCGAAGAGACGAGAGGCTGGACGTAGTGCTCTGGCCCGTCGCTCGATGGTGACGCGACCGCCATCATGAATGTCTACGCAGAGTCGATGGTCGTCCAGTAGACGCATGCCGATAAGTGGTGTCGTATCAGCGGCTTCAGCGTCGATGGTTACTACCTGACTGTCCCACAACACGCTGACCGCGTGCACTGGAAACATGGTCTCGCGTCCGTCCGCCAATGTTGCGCGTCCCATCATCTGGAATAGCAGGTCCAACGCTGCGACCATGGCCGGAGTTACAGTAAGACACCCCGTAAAGCCGGTGTCGACGATTGCCTCAATCTCTAGTGTCTGACCAGTTGGCCCACGCAGCATGAGCGTGACAACTGCCTCGTAGTGGGCATTGACATGCCCTCTGATCACTGGTTGCCCCGGATCGGGCGTCCGCCGAAGTGGTGCAACGCGCGGAATCCGATTCGCACACCCCAGACATCGGTGACGCCGGCCTGTTGCTGATCGAGTTGGGCACGTGCCTCGTGTGCTGTCTTGCCGAGGCCCCAGCAGCCGCTGTCTACGTCGATGGCGATGATTTCGCCATGGTGGTCGGCCTCGACCTGGGCTCGGATGTCGCGCTCGTAGATTTCGTCACCGAGTCGGGCGACTTCGTCGGCGGGTCGTAGGAGGGTCATAGCCGCAACCTCGATCGTGTGTGTCAGTGGTCACAAGATATCGCGCTGCGCCACTCGAACCCGACGCGGCCAGCTATGTGGTTGCAGCTCGGCAGGCACCTCGCCCAAGGCAACATCGACAGTGCGCTCGTGGATCGTCGGCATCCGGGCGGCCTAGAGCGAGGTCCGATAGGCCACAGTCTGGATGTAGATCTCAGGCCCGTCGTTCGATGGTGACACGAGCGCCAGCGGCGACTTCTAGGTTGAGATCGTGCCCATCCAGCATCGCCATACCGACGAGAGGTGTGGTGTCTGCGGCATCGACCAAACCGAGCCGTAAGTCGCCGTCCCAGAGCGCGGCAACATCGTAGAACGGAAACGTGACTTCGCTACCGTCGCCCAGTGTCGCTCTACCCGAGCCGACGAATGGCAAGTTCAGTTCAGCGATCAGCCTCGGCGGCAAGGTCAGGAATCCTCCAACGCCAGTGTCGATGACCGCGTCGAACGACCGCGATTGCCCGGTTGGCCCCTGAACGGTCAGCGAGATCACTGCCTCAAGTCTGTCGTTGACGACCCCAGCAATCATCGCGCGCGCATCGCCTGCTGCGGCCGTCCACCGATGCGGTGCAATGTTCGATGACCAACGCGAAGCAGCCACACATCGCTCGCGTCCGGTTGAATCGAGCGCAGTTGCTCACGCGCGCTCCGTAAGTCGTCCGATAGCCCCCAGCAGCCGCTATCGACGTCGATGGCGATGTACTCGCCATGGTGATCGGCCTCGACCTGAGCACGTATGTCGCGCTCGTAGATTTCGTCGCCAAGTCGGGCGACTTCGTCGGCGGGTCGTTGGAGGGTCATAGCCCCATCCTCGATCGTGTGTATCAATGGCGAAAGGATATCGCGCTGCGCCACTCGATCCCGACGCGGCCAGCTATGTGGTCGCGGCTCGGCAGGCACCTCACCCAAGGCAACGTCGATCGTGCGCTCGTGGGTCGTCGGCATCTGGGCGGCCTAGAGCGAGGTCCGAAAGGCCAAGAGGCTGAATGTAGAACTCAGGCCAGTCGTTCGATGGTGACGCGGCCACCAGCGGCGACTTCGAAGTGGAGATCGTGCCCATCTAGCATCGCCATACCGACGAGAGGTGAGGTGTCGGCTTCATCCAACTCGATGAGCAACGCCTGCCCATCCCAAATCACGGTCCCGTGGTGAATGCCAAAGCCAATGACACTCCCGTCAGCCAATCGGGCGCGACCAGTTGAGGCAAGTGGAAGACCCAACTCGGCGACCGTTCGGGGAGCGACAGTCAGATAGCCGTCGTAACCGGTGTCGACGATCGCGTCGAACATGCGTACATCACCTTTGGGACCGCGGAGCTCCAGCGAGACCACGGCCTCAAGCCGTTCGTTGACAACACCACTGATCATCGTGAACCGAGCAGCGGTCGGCCGCCGAAGTGTCGCAACACGTCGTACCCGACTCGAAGCCCGAAGACGTTCCTCGAGTCAGGATCATCGCGTTGTTGGTCGAGCTGCTCGCGTGCCTCAAGCAGGTTGGCACCGAGCCCCCAGCAGCCGCTATCGACGTCGATGGCGATGTACTCGCCATGGTGGTCGGCCTCGACCTGAGCACGTATGTCGCGCTCGTAGATTTCGTCGCCAAGTCGGGCGACTTCGTCGGCGGGTCGTTGGAGGGTCATAGCCCCATCCTCGATCGTGTGTATCAATGGCGACAGGATATCGCGCTGCGCCACCCGAACCCGACGCTCGCGCCATTGTCGAAGTCGGGAATCCGGATACACACTCGAATCCACGACTGAGGATGAGAGATACGAGCACTCGTGAAGCAACAGCACGAGCCGGATTGGGCCAGACGAGCCTGTGGCACGCCGCCCTAGGCTCTCTTCATCGCGACGTCGGAGCAGCATGCCGACGCCGGCAGGACTTGCGCAGTCGCTGATTCAGGAGCGCCGTCGCCTTGGCAGCGGGAACACTGCTATGCCGACCACGACGATCGTCGCGACGATGATCGCGATCCCCAAACGAACCGAAGGCTCGCCATCCTTGATCAGACCGCCGCTCCCGGTCTGCGGGGGAGCGCCTGGGCGTTGTGTCGAACTGTCCGCTGTGCTGTCATCGCCGTCACCGCCATCGTCGTCTGACGCATCGGACGGTGGAGTGGTTGTGTCATCGACCTCATCATCCGTCGATGGATCGTCCGCGGGTGGATCATCTGTTGGTGAATCGTCATCAGGAGGATCATCCGCAGGCGGGTCATCGCTCGGTGGGACATCGTCATCGCCTGGCGGGACATCGTCATCGCCCGGTGGGACATCGTCGTCGCCCGGTGGGACATCGTCGTCGCCCGGTGGGACATCGTCGTCGCCCGGTGGGTCGTCGTCATCGCCCGGCGGGTCATCGTCATCGCCCGGCAGATCATTGTCATCGCCTGGCGGATCATCGTCATCGCCTGGCGGGTCATCGTTATCGCTTGGCGGATCATCCGGGTCATCCGGATCATCGACCGGCGGGTCCTCCGGATCCTCGATCGGCGTCGGCTTCTTGGGGTCATCGATCGGCGGAGTCGTGACTGGTGGTTTGCTCACCTCGAGCACGATGCTGACCGTGCAGCGGTTCCATTGCCGTTCCGCCTGCTTGCCGCCGACGTAGAAGGTCGCGTCGCAGACTCCCTGCTTGAGTACATTGGCATCGACCACAATCGCCCAGGTACCCTGCTCGTCGGTCACCTGGCTGGTGGCGACAGCTTCACCATTCACCCGAATCTCGACGACCGTCCCCTTCGGCGCTGGGGCGCCGTCGACGTTCGCCCGACCTTCAAAGCGGTACTCGCGGGTCGCTTCTTGCCCGACCACGACGCTCAACCCGCTAGCGAACGCCAGCAGCGCGAGACACGCGAAGACCAGCCCTGCGCGCCCGAGACCGAGCAAGCGCAATGCTGCGACGCGTGTGCTCAGCCAAACGGGTACCATCGCCGAGCCCTCCGACAATCTGTGACCATACTCTGCCTTTGACCGCGATCACCAGGCAAGCACAGGCGTTACCAACCTTGGCCGGAGTTTTCCTCGACGCAATGTCGATCTCGGCGATGTACCGACGATTGTGCTGGACACGCCGAGAAGCCCCGCTGCTTCGCGCGGGTATGACAGCGGTGGGAGGGCCGCAATCTCGATGTGTCGCCGACTCTGGCTACTTCGCCTGGAAGGTGATTGGCAATCGCTTGATCCCGCCGACGAAGCCGGAACGCAAGCGCTCCACGTCGCCGTCCAGTTCGATCGCGTCCAGTCGATCCAGAATGTGGCGGAACATAGTGCGAAGCTGCAGCCGCGCCAGGTTGGCGCCGAGGCAATAGTGCTCACCAAACCCGCCGAAGGCCAGGTGATCGTTCGGCGATCGCCTGATGTCGAACTCGTTGGGTCGCTCGAAGATCGCCTCGTCCCGATTTGCCGACGGGTAGAACATGACGACTTTGTCGCCCGCTGGAATCGTCACGCCGCCAATCTCGACGTCCTCAGTCACCAGACGGGCAAAGTGAATCACCGGCGAGACCCAGCGCAGGATCTCCTCGACGGCGCTCTCCATCAAGGATGGATCAGCGCGCAGCAAGGCCAGTTGATCAGGATGCTCGATCAGCGCCTGCAACCCACCGGAAATGGTGTTACGCGTCGTTTCATTGCCAGCGATGATCAACAGGTAGCAGTAGGAGAGCAGATCAAGCGGACCGAGCGGCTCGCCGTTTAGTTCCGCCTGCACCAGCGTCGTCAGCAGGTCATCGCCCGGCTGCTCGCGCTTCTGCTGGACCAACTGCATGAAGAAGCCCAGCAACGCCTGCGACGCCGCGGACGCGGTCTCCTGCGGGGTGCGGCCCCGCTGATACTCCGGATCAGCCAACCCGACGAGCTCGTTGACCCACTGAATCACATCGCCTTCGCGTTCGGCGGGCACGCCGAGCAGCTCGCAGATTGTGATCAGCGGCAGCAGGTTCGAGATTTCCGATACGACCTCCGCCCCACCGCGCTGCGTCAACGGGTCGACCACCTTGGTGGCCGCGCGTTCGACCACGTCGCCGGCGACCTCGTCGATTCGGCCCTCAAGCAGGGCCAATCCGCGCGACGTGAACTGGCGGTTGACCAGAGAGCGATATTGCGCGTGCTCGGGCGGATCCATGTCCAGCAGATGATGCGTCTGCGGCACCGCCCCCGCCTGTTCGAACTGGTCCAGACGCAGGATGATCTCGGTCTTGTTGGAGAAGGTCTTCGGATCGCGCGACACTCGCTGGATGTCGTCGTACCGCGTAATCGCCCAGAACGGCGCCAAATCATCCTGTTCGTAGCGGAACGCAGGCGCGTGATCGCGCAGGTAGGCCCAATGCACATACGGGTATCCGCTGTGTTCGTAGCCCTCGGGCGAAGTGATGTTCACTTCCTGCAACGACTCTGGAATCGTGTCAAATGGTGTGGTCATCGCAACCTCCAAGCCGGCGCTTCGATGTGAAGTCGGCCCGTACCAGGCAAGGCACAGGCTTCGTGCGCGCATCGTATCCTACGACGCACGTCATGCACGTCACCCATGTGATTGGCGTCCGCTACTCCCCTTCGCTCCGTTACTCCGGACGCTCCTGACGCTCAAAACGCTCTACCGCCCGGCGCAGCGCACGTACTTCGCCCTCGAGGGCGGCAATTGTGGCGGCGCCAGGATCCTCCCGCCGTGCCAGCATCGCGGCGAAATTGGCCGTCAGCGTCGCAAACAGTCCAATCCCACCGATCATCAACACGTAGGCGAGGGCGCGCCCAGCCGCCGTGACCGGCACGATGTCGCCGTAACCCACTGTGGTGACCGTTGCGATCGACCACCACAACGCGTCGGCGAAGCTTTCGATTGGCGAATCGTGGCCTTGCTCGACCGAGGTCACGATCGTTGCGATCAGCAGCACGAGACCGATCGCGTAACCGGCCAGGTAATCAACGTGGGCAAACCGGACCACGCGTCCGTAGGCACGAGATCCACGCCAGATGACCAGGGGAATCCTCAACGGTCGCGCGATTGGGAAGATCACGACCACCAGATCGAACCAGTTGCGCCGCAGGTACGTCGCCGGGTGCGGCGCAATGGCGATCCTGAACACCAACTCAGCCGCGAAGATGGCCCAGAACGATGCGTAGAGCGCGAGGGCCGCCGTACTCGACACGGGACCGGCATCCCAAAGCAACAGTCTCGCGAGCAGCGGCATCATCGCTGACGAGAGAATCATCAGCGGCAGCTCTGTCCGGCGCTCGACCGTCTCCAACAGGACGTCGCGATCAGTGCGATCCATCTGCCTGAGGTTGGCGATTCGCTTCACATCCCATGTCCTGTTCAACACATCTGCGATAGCAAGGCGGGTCGAGTTACTCGGCAGGCGCTCTGCAGCAACGCGTGACGAGGGGGACAGGCTGCCGTCGCCCGCCTCGCTACCCATGATGTTCAATCGTCGTCTTCGATCGTCACCGTCAGCGTCTTGGATGTACTGGCGTAACCATCCACGTTGTAATTGTGAACAATGGGCAAGGTCTCATCGACCGAATCGCTGTCGGCAATCGGGGTCAGCTTGATTTTCTTCGCATACCAATGGCCAGGGCCGTTGTACGTGAAGGTCACAGTCTCAGACGAGATCGTGAGTTTGTCCGGGTCCGGATTGACGATGTTCACCGTCACGTCGCCGCGCGGATCCGCGCCCAGGGTGATCTCGTACTCCGCCGATCCATCCTCATCGATCGTCAACGCGCTGTGCGAAAGGTTCACATCGTTCGGCACTTCCTTGTCGAAGAAATGAATATCGATGAACCTCTCGACAACACTATTGCGTGGATCAGGATATCCCGGCAAGTTCGTCAGACGAAATGGGTCGATCCCCAATACTACTCTGAGCGCGTGCCAATCGTGGTGCCGGTTACCATCATTGGTCCGACCGTCGGCCACCTTGAGTTTGAGCATCTGATACGTGTTCCAGTTGCCGTCCGAACCGGTGGTGAATGTGAGAGTCGCCGGATCCGCTACGAAGTAATTGTTGCCATGCCAGGCCTGCCGGAACGTCTGGACCACCACGCGCTTATTGTCCCCGCCCGCCGGGCCAGGGTCATTCGTCAGTCGTACTCCGATCTCCAACTCCCTAGCATCATCCTCGTTGAGCGACAAGCGTGCCTCGCGATCAAACTCGATCTCAACCTTCGCCTCATCGTCCATCATCTGAACATCAACCACATCAGTGGTCACGCTGCCTGCATAGTCACCACCGGTTGCTGATACCGCATGGGAAATTGCCAACTCCTCATGGTCGGAGTCAGTATCCGGAACGCCAGACACGGCGACCCTATGGAACCTCCGCCAATTGCCGTTGGCCCCACCCATAACGGTGATCGTCTCGGGACTCACAGTGACCTCAGCGCTACTGGGAGTCGGCGTGATAGTGACTGACTGACCCGCACCTGGATCTTTGCGAAGCGATACGTTGTAATGCGCCGATCCAGCCTCGTGGACCAACACTTTCGACTCGCTCGCCGCGACGCGGGCCACCTGGTTTTCCCACACATGGACCCAGAACGTCTCTGGCTCACCTCTCCAAACACCTGGCGGCGGAATGTTCACTTGCAGCCTGACCAATTCATCATCACTGTCCGAATCGGCAACCGGCGTGATCGTGAACTCTTGCCACTCTTGCCAGTTGTCACAATTGAACGTCAGACTATCCGGTGAGACGCTCACCGCATCGGGGTCAGGGTTCGTGACCGTGACGACGATGTCCTTATCAGGCAACGGTGATGCCTTCAATCTCATTCGATACATCGCTGATGAGGTGGCGTCGCCTTCGACCAATACCGCATTGTCGGGCTTGTGCCGTTCAACCCCTCTCCTGGTGTAGTCGATGGTGGCGTAGTATGTGGTGAGGTTCCGAAGAAGAGGATTAGTGAACTCGATCTGGCGCAGCCGAACCGTAACGTTTTCAGTGCTGTAGTTATAGTCAGGGAGGGCCCGGATCGTCAGTTTCTGAGCGATGTGTGAGTTCTCCGGGGTCATCACGATGTACTTGGGCTCAAAGGTGATGAATGATCGCATGTTCTCTTGAACCACGTACGGCTCGAAGGTCACAGTGCGATGGATCCGCTCACTGAGGTACACGGCAAGGTCATAATCCCGACCTTCGTACAGTAGCCTGAATGGCCAATAGACTCGATCTGTGATGTTCATGTCCTTGCCGGCGTTGTACCTGTACGTCGCGTGCGCCGCCATGATCATCTTATGGGTCTTGCAGACTTGCGTGACTGTGTCGCGATGACTGCATTGGTAGCTGAGGGTGCCGCCCGCGCCGACCTCGTCATTGATAATTCTGCCGATGGCAGTGCTCTTGCCAAGGACCACACCGTCTGGCGGATTAGATAGCACAAGGGTAAATCGGTCATCGACTTCAAGGTCAGTATCCTCTGCCGTTTGCACGGTGATGGTCGCGGAACTGGCATTCGCAGGGATCGTGACTTGACTGCTCGCAGCGGTGTAGTCGTTCACGTGGCGGTGAGAAATGGCGGTATCATCCACAGTCTCATAGTCGAGGGTGATTGCTGCGCTGTGTGGCGGGTCGACGGACACCGTGAAGGTGATGCTCTCACCCTCTTCTGCTGCAGCGTCAGCAATGGTCACCGTTGGTTGGGTAGACGTGGGCGTGGTCGGCGGATCATCATTGTCGCGGACCGTCAGGGTCGCAGAGGCATTATCAGCCGCGATCGTAAACTTAGAACCGGAGTTGAGCGTAGCGGTCAGGGAGCCGTCGGCTTCGTCTGTCGAATCATTGTCCGTCGCGACCAGGAGGTGGGATGTCGTGCCTTCAGAGGTCCCACGAGATGACGATATCAATACCTTACGCTGGCCACTTTCACTCGTGAACGTACCAGTCTGACTCACTGTGATGGTTACATAGATGTCGGCTGTGGGCCTCGGCCTCGCCTCCAGCCAGAAGCTCGCATGACTTCCCTCAGTGACAGCATCGCCTTTCCTGATCGAGATAACCGGCAACTGCTCCTGCTTTTTCGGCGGATTGTCATTGTCGGTGACGTTGACCGTGGTTGAGCCGGCGCTCGACGACACCGTGTAGCCAGTGCCCGTATCGATGGTTGCCGTGACCGAACCATCCGGCTCGTCTGCGGCGTCGTTGTCCGTCGAAATGGTAAAGAAGGTGCTGCCGGTTGCAAGGATGGTCACAGTCTGCGCACCGGTTTGGGACGTGAACGATCCTGATTGCGTCACGGTGACAGAGACATCAAGCGCAGCAGTTGGAGCAGGCGTCGCAGTGACGGTAAAGCTCACGTTGCCGCCTTCAGCAACGGCCGACCCACCGCTTATAGTAATATAAGGCAGAACAGGATCATCATTATCAGCGACATTGGCCGTCGTCGAGCCCGCGCTCGAGGAGACGGTGTATCCCGTGCCCGTGTTGACGGTTGCCGTCACAGAGCCATCGGGCTCGTCGCTGGAATCGTCAGTGGTAGTGACGGTAAACTATGCGGTCCCCGTGCTCGTAATCGTCACGGTGCGCGCCCCAGTCTGACTGGTGTATGAACCCTGCTGCGTCACGCTGACCGACACATCAACGTCGGACGTGGGCGCGGGAGTCGCAGTCAGGGTGAACGTCACGGTGCCGCCCTCGCTGATGTCGGAGCTGCTTGCGATACTAATCTCGGAATCAGCCGGCGGCGGTGGCGGTGGTTCAGTATCGCATGACTCTTGTGCGGCAAGCGTGCGCGACGTGCGATCCCAGCGCGTGTTGCCAAGCCAGTCGGCGACCTTCTGTGCCAAGTCGGCAGGCATCGCCGAGAGGCCGGTCAACGTGTCCACGCCGAGGGCTTCGAGCACCCGATTCCACCTCTTGATTCCCGCGGCGGCTTTAATCGGATCGAGGGCGTCGCGCCAGCCGGTGACTATGTCCGCGGTGATCGCATCGTCAGGGAGCTCACAGGTGGCAGATGTCGTGTCGGTATCAGTGTCAGTGTCAGTGTCAGTGTCGGGCTGCGCCGGCGGGTCGTCATTGTCCGAGACCGCGACGGTCGCGACGCCATTTGTGGTAGAAACCGTATATCCCTCACGATCTATGATCGTTGCCGTGAACGACCCGTCAGGTTCGTCGGTGGAGTCATCTGTGGTAGCTACGGTGAAGGTGTGCGGCGACGACATGGAGAACACAACATACATCAGAACATCCCGCCTATCCTTGGGCAGAAAGTCACCGGACTGAGTCACCGTAACGTGTACCGTCATCTTTTCTGATGGTTCTGGAGTGATGGTCACTGTGAAGGATGCGTCGCTGCCTTCAGTGATGTCTGATCCCGCGGCGATGCTAACGACGGGATCGGCAGCCGGCGGTGTTGGATCATCGTCATCGGAGACCGTCGCGGTAGCGGTTCCGGCGCTGGACGACACGTTGTAGCCACTACCGCTGCTGAGCGTCGCAGTGACAGTTCCATCAGGTTCGTCAGTCGTGTCGCCGCTCGTGGACACGGTGAACGATTGTGAGCCGCTGGTGGGAATCGTCACGGTCCGAGCTCCGGTCGTGACACCGAAGCTGCCGGACGCGGTGATATCGACATTTGCCGTCAACGAGCTATGCGGCGTAGGATTGGCGCTGATCGTAAAACTCGCAGCGGAGCCCTCAGTGACGTTTCCTTCAGAGGCGATGCTCAGCTCTGGTACGTCATCATCCGCAACCGCGAGCGTCGCCGACCCTTTGCTGCTCGATACCGTATAGCCACTGCCGCTGTCGACCGAAGCAGTCACTGATCCATCAGGCTCGTCGATGTTGTCATTTGTGGTGGAGAACGTGACAGTCGCAGTTCCCGAGGTCGCAATGGTGACCGTCTTCGCTGCACTTCCAACACCGAAAACACCCGATTGCGACGGCGACACACTCACACTCAAGGGCTGCGTAGGCGCTGGATTCGCCGTCAATGTGAACGTTGCAAGAGTACCCTCGGTGATATCCGCACCAGCGGCGATACTGACCTCAGGAGTCGGCGGTGGCGGTGGTGGATTACCATCGGCTTTCGTCGTGACAGTGATCTTGCCTGAGAATGCTCCGAAGAAGCTGAAGACGTGCTTTGACTCCGGCTTGAGACCGGTCATCGTGTGGGTCTTCGCGTTGTTGACGTTCACGACCTGGTAGTTGTTGATTGCCGGTTGGTACCAGAAGTACGAAACTTGCCCATCGGCGGCCCAACTGAGGGTGATCGATGTGTCAGTGGTGACGACATCGACGGGCGGCTGGGCTTGTGAGTGGTCGCTGGTGACAGCCAGCGCCGCGCCGATCAGCGCGACAATCGCGAGCCAGACGCGGAAGCCCCGTGGCAGGACGAACTGAGCGGTGCTGCGGACGATGTCGACCCTCCAACCTCGTCACACTCCGTGTTCGCACACAGCGGGCTCCAGATGGTCGCCAACTGCGTCGGGAAATGGTATCAGATTGCGCACGACCAGACTGCACACGCGATGGAGCTCCAAGCGAGGGCGTGGAACGGGAGCGTGGGGCGTGTGACGCAACCGGCGTTACTCAAGCGGTAGCGAGATCAATGTGCCATCTTCACCGAGCGTGACCTTGCCGTCGTAGACATTGCCGACATCGCTGAGAAAGACACGCTCCAGCGCAGAGGTCGCTAGCGGCGGGGCGATGTGGTAGAACAGCAACTGTCCCGCGCCGCACTCGGATGCCGCCTGCGCGGCCTCGACTGGCGTGGTGTGGTATGACAACGTGTCGCGCATCATGCCGGCCGTTCGTGTGCGACCTACCGACTCAGCCGCGGCTGTGATCTGTTCGAACAGGGTGCTTGATAGCGCTTCATGCACCAGCAGATCCACGCCCTGCGCATGTCGAATCAGATTGGTTGAGTATTCGGTATCGCCGCTGATCACAATGGAGCGGCCGCGATAGTCGATGCGGTATCCCACGGCCTCGCAGACGGGCTCGTGGGAAACTGAGAAGGTACTGATCCGTACGCCGTCCTCGGTTTCGAGCACGGCAAGCAGCTCACCGTCGTCAGGCAATGGGAATGGGTTGGCTACCAACCCGCCTCCACTTGGCGGCACGGCATCCGATCCGTGGTGGGCGACGCGATAGCCAAAGTCTGCCCCATAGGCCAGGTTGAAGCCGGCGACGACATCCCCAACCACTGGCGGACCATACACGGCCAGCGGCTGTTCGCTGCCGGCCGACACCCAGCGCAGCATGCCAAGCTCGCCCAACCCGTCGATGTGATCTGAGTGCGCATGGGTCAGGAACACGGCCTCCACACGACCCTGATCGACTGAAAACCGCCCCAGGTTGCGGGCGCCATTCGTCCCGGCATCGATCACAAACAGATGCGATCCAGCTTGCACCGCCACGCATGGACCTGATCGCTTGACGTCACTCAGGGGGGCACCCGCGCCGCAAAGCAGGACATGAATACCATCCGGCCGACTCGCCAGCGTGTCGAAGGTGATGAGATCCGCAATCGTGCGTTGCATCAGTCGCAAGGTGACCCGCTGCGGCAACAGCAACAGCAACTGCCCAACCAGCCCTGCGACCAATCCGGCGACGAAGCGACGCAGCGCGAAAAAAAACATGGTGCATGACCATTTCAGGTGCGAGAGTCAACGTCGCCAGCAACGTTGCCAGCAGCGTCACAGGGCCGCTGCCGTGGTCAGTCTACAGTCCTTGGCAGATTGGCACATTGGTTCGAGGCCGTCAGCCGAGACAGCGAGCGGCCCCCGCCAAGTCTGGTCGGGGGGCGCTGGCTGGGCGTTAGTTGCGATCCTTGATCGTGATGGTGAAGTCCGAGGGGCCTTCGACGGTGTAGCCCGGAGCGTTCACCAGGCGGAAGATGGCGGTTTCGTTGCCTTCTGGTTTGCGGTCATACGTCCATTTGGTACGCAGCCGGTATCCACCGAACGCTTCGATAGCGTCGTAGATTTCGCCCTTGACGGGTCGCTTACCGAAGATAGTGAAGTCCTCCGGTTGGGCCGTACCGCCGACGTACTGGATCTTGACGATCACGCCATCGGCCAGCGGACCACCGTGAACGTTCATGCTCGGCACCAACTGGCCACCTTCGAGCACATCTCTGTTGTAACTGGACGAATCACACCTCGACTCGTCCCGGTAGTAGCAAACCGTGAGCACTGGCGTTCCGGGCTCGTTGTCGTCGTCCAGGATGGTCAGCCAGAACGAGTTCTGGTCTCCCACTGAGTACAGCGTGCCGCCAGACAGCGTCAGGATGACGGTTTCGTCGCCCTCGTTGACGATGTCGTTGTTGACGTTCACCGGAATGATCGCGCTCGTCTCGCCGGCGTTCACCGTCACGCTGCTGAGGACGGTGTAGTCGTTGCCTCCGCCCCGCGTGGCAGTGCCTTCGACTGTGTAGTTGATCACCATGTCGCTGGACGGAGCCCGGCTTAAGTTGACGACCACTTCGTGCTCGCCGACGCTCTCCAGCACATCCGCTGAGCGCCGGGCGAAGGTGACCGTTGCCCCGTCGTCGTCCGTGATGGTCAGCGTGAACGACCTCGGGCTTCCCACCGAGTAGCCGGTTCCACCAGCCAGGGCCAGCATGACCGTTTCGGCGTGCTCGTTGAGGTTGTCATCCTTGATCAAGATCGGGATCTCGACCCGGCTGCTTCCGCGCCGCACCGTCACCGTGCCGCTGTTAGCGATGGTGAAGTCATTGAAAGAAGTGGCACTGCCGGTTCCGCCAACGCTGTAGTTGATGGTGAGGTCTTCGTGGGGAGCCGGCTCCACATTGATGACCGCCCGGTAGATCCCGGCCGACTCGCCAACGCTGGCCGACGCGGTGCTGAAGGCAATCTCCGGTTGGTCGTTGCTCTGGATGGTCAGGATGTGCGTGTCGTCGCCCACGTTGTAGTCCGACCCGGCCCGCAGCGTCAACTCCACCGTCTCGGCGGGTTCGCTGTTCTCGTCCATGTTGATGGTCACCGGGATGTAGACGACGCCTTGGCCGGCCGGCACGGTCACCGAGCCGTAGTCGTCCATGGTGAAGTCCTGGCCCCGGGTGGCGGTACCGCTGACGGCGTAGCGCAGGGTCAGGTCTGTGCTGGGCGCCGGATCGAGCAGGACCACCACGTCGTGAGGCCCGGCGTCGTCCTCGGCGTGGCTGGACGCGTCGGCGATGAAGCTGGCCAGCGGCCGGTCGTCGTCCATCACCTGCACGCTGGCCGAGCGCGCCGACGACACCTTGTACTCGACCCCGTTGTTCAGGGTCACGGTGACCGATCCGCTGGACTCGTTCACCTCGTCGTCGATGGTGTTTACCGTGATTGTTGCCTCACCATCGGAGTCGATGGAGACTTCCTTCGGGCCCAGGTCAGCGGCCGCCACGAAGTCGCCCTGTTGGGTCACCGTGTACGCCACAGTGAGCGTCTCGCCGACTGCGGGCGTCGGGAAGGCGCTGATGGTGAAGGTGGCGACGCCACCCTCGATGGCCGCGCGGTCGCCCCGCACCGAGAGCTGCGGTTCGCTCGGCACGACGCCGGACACCAGGACCTGATCCGACCAGGACCCGGGCACGCCCAGGTCGCTCACCGCTCGCACGTGGTAGCAGACCGGCTCATCAAGCCCGTTCGGTCCCAATTCTTCGACGAGTTCTGTAACCACGACCCGCGGCGGGGTGTCGAGGCTGGTGGGCAACGCGCACGACGAATCCGACCGCCAGACCTCGTAGTGCGACACCGGCCAGCGGTTCACGTGCTCCACCGGATCCCACCTCAGCCACGCGGTGGGTGGCTGGGGGAAGGCCAGCCAGTCTACCGATGGCTTGCTCGGGTCGCCCGCTCCGCGGCGGGCCACGATGACGGCGGTGTCGTTCGGTTCGTAGTAGTCGAGGTAGTTGGTGGAGTGGGTCGTGCCGTCAATTGTGACCGAGTAGTCCTGAGTGTTCGCGATGCTGGCGTTGATCTTCGGGGCAAGGCTGCCGTCCAGGACGATGAGGGTCAGCGTCGGGAACTCCGTCAGGCCACTACCGATCCGGCCGTAAGTGACCGGCATCTCGCCCAGGTCCCAGATGGCATCGCAGAGGCCGCCCGAGCAGGTTGTTTCCCGGTACTCACCGTCGGTGAGCGTGGGCTTCGAGCCCTCGGGCACACCGCTCAACGTGACTTCTACGGCCGGCGCCGCGTCCGGCCCGTTGTTGAGCGCGTGAATGGTGTATAGCTGTTGTCCCTGCGGTGCCACCGGGCCCTGCCTGCCGTCCCGCACTTCCAGTTCCGAAATCGGACCCACGTGGAAGGTGTACGTGCCGGTGTCGGTGTATGTTGTCGTTCCGTCGGCGCGGAGTGACTCTGCCTCGTAAGTCATCACGTGGGTGCCCAACTTCTCGAATTCTACGAAGACTTTGTAACCCTGATTAAGAACGTTGCTGGTACTGGCAATTGGATACCTCTTAGTCGCAGGGGTGGGGTCAAACATTATGTTTCTGCTAGCATTGGCCCATCGTATCCTAAGGTGACCGGGAGGATCCTGCACTTTAGTAACCGTGAACGGTCCAACAGTCTTCCACTGTGATGCTTGACTTTTGAAACTTTCCAGTGAGAAGCCGAGCTGCACTCCGTTTGGCTGACGGAATCCCCCAGTCCCGGCATCTGCGGTCTGCCACGAAACTTTGCTCCCCTTCGTTACGCTGTGTCCACTGTTGTCATATGCGCGTTCACCGGGATCTCTTACCTGGACGATCACCCATTGCGGGTCAATGTATCTCACATAGCCGCCAATACCTTCGTCGCAGAACTGTTCGATGCCCTGCGAAACTTGTTCGGCACAGTTCACCTTCGCAAACAGCTCGATGCTCTCTGCGTCCCCGCAAGGGTAGTTGGTCTCGCCAACGCAGTCGTGGAGCCACCAAAGATCAACCTCGCCATCAGAAATGACCGCCGGGCGCTGGCCCAGGCACAGGGTGTAGACATCGTTCAGCCGCCAGCGTGGATCCAACTCGTAAGCGGGCAGGGCCTCCACCACCTCCGCCGTCAGACAACGCTGCTCAAGGGGAAGCTCTGCAAGCGACGGGGATAGAGTGACGACCACGGGCACATCCAGGGTCGGCGCAGCTCTAGTAGCCAACACAGTACCCACATCCCAAATCATAGTCTGCTTATCGAATGAGGTTCCTATCGGCGGCTGTAGCCCGGGAGCTAGCTGTAGACCCTCCGACATATCGATCGCCACCTTCACTCCCACTTGATCAAAGTTTGTCCTCACGCCTCCGCCTGCGAGGCCTGCTATCCGTTGAGCCCCATCGTTATCTTATTGGCTCTGAACTCCGAAGATTACCTGTCCTCCTGTTGCCGGGCTTCGGTTATCAACAGTGACTCGAACGCCGGCATCTCCCAAGGCTACGCGTTGCCTCACACTCCCCGCCTCAAACATGAACCATTGTTCGGTGGTATTGTTCAGTTCGAAACCTGGCGTTTCCCTGGGAAAGCCCGGGACGAGAGTGGCAGAAAACCGAAATGGGGTGATATCTCCAAATGAATTGAATTTGGATCCTATTGCCATGGCGGAAGCTCCAAACTGAACCTCTACGCTGCCACCAGGCTCTATGCGTGGGATAGTCCAGATTCCCGATGCTTCATCAAAATGTTCAGCGGCGATTTCGCTTGATCTTAGGATTTTCGGTTCAATCTGTACCTGGACGTTCCGGATTGTTTGTGCAGAGAACTCCGTATGTAGGTTGTTTGTCACGGTGACGCGGAAGCTGGCACTCGCTCCAGAGAATGGCTTAGATTCCACGGAAACGTCAACGAACGGGGTGGGGGCCGCTTCGATGGTTCCGTGAGGGTCAGTCGTCGCCGCAACTGATGCGGCGACGACTACCAAGAAAAGGATGGCGACCAGCTTGGCGGGCACGGACAAAGGCGCGGCAGGCACAGGAATTGTCTCCCGTCAGTCACGTACTGAACGCTGCTCCTGCCCTACTGGTTGTGCCAGGTAATGGTGACCGGTCCCGCGGTGATCCGATGCTCGGTGCCGTCCTGAGCCACATAGGTGGCCTCGAAGTTCACCGTTTTCGTCACGCCACTGTCGTGCCACAAGGTGATGTGCGAAGTAGCCCCGTAACTGCCCCCACCACCGGAAACAAAGAAGGTGTAATCAACAGTAACGTCCTGTCCGTCGCCGAATTCCTTCACCACGGCGGTGATGGTCACCTGCTCGCCCACCACGGGGTTAGGGTTACTGACCTTCAGGACCGCACTGGGGGTGGTCACGTCTTCCAGGGCGATGCGGACGGCTAGCGTGTCATCCAGGCTGGGGTCCGGGTTGCTTTCGTGGTCCACGTTGTCGGTCACACTGAGGATCAAGTCGTAGTTGGGCCGGGTCTCGTAGTCGAGGTCGGCGCCATGAGCGACCTTGATTTGGACAGCGTGGGGATTGGTGACTTGGGCACCGTTGCCGTCGGTGACGGGTTCCAGCGTGAAGTGTTTGTGGCCTTCGCCGGAGAGGCTGTAGGAGAGCGTCTGCGTGTCTGCAAAGACGCGAAGCGGGGCGCCAACGATTCTCGAGTGCATGGGAGATTGCAGTCTAGGTCGGGGCGACCGCCCCAACGGGGTCGACACGCTGCGTCGTAACGGCGTATCAGTGAGAAAAATATCGCCTGCGCCGTCGCAGTCAAGCGGCCATCTGAGCCGTATGTGTACCAGTTGTCACTGGAGTCGTCATTGCGAGCGCAGCTCGGGAACGACGGAAGTGATGCGGCAGCGGCTTGAAGACCTCCCCCCTGGGGGAGGTGCCCCGAAGGGGCGGAGGGGGCTCCCCGGGCCTGTAGCTGCGCCTTTGCGAAGGCCCCCTCAGTCGCTTCGCAGCCTGCCCCCGGCTTGAACGGGGGACAGCTCCCCCAGAGGGGGAGCTCTTTCGGATCGCGACTCGCCGAGCACCTCGTCGAATCGAGCAGCCAACCGAGACTAGGTGCCGGCGGGACCGGCGATCACAATCGGCTCTCCCAGTGCCGCCAAGCCCAGCGACTGCCTGAGTTCGCCGGTCTTCCAGGCCATCACGTTGCCGCCCGTCAGGTCTCGATAGAAACGCTCGAGCAGCGAACCCTTGACGTAGGCGTGTGCCCCGGTCGTGGACAATCCCAGACGCGCGACTTCCTCTGACATGCGACGCAGGTGGTATGTCGTTCGCACCTGCATGCGGGTGAACGACTGACGATCCGGGCAGGGAATCTCCACCTGCTCCTGCATATGGGCCAGCATGACCTCGCCCGAGCCGATCCAGGCGTCCATTTCGCCCAGCTCCATCTGCGCCCAGGCTTGTTTGTCGCGTGTCTCGGTCGAGCCGCCGAACGGCGTGCCGGCCGTGCCCAGATATCCACGGCGCTTCTTCAGATAACCGACAGTCTCATCGAACATCGCCTTGGACGCCCCTAGCCAGATGGCCAGGATGCCCAGCGCTGGTATCGCGCGACGCTGCCACTGCGGTTGGGGCATCATCTGCTGGGCGACCTCGACCATGGACATCGGTACCACCATGCAGTCGGAGCGGGGAACGCGCAGGTCCTCGACCACGACATCGTTCGAGGCGGTCGAACGTAGACCCATTGCGTTCCAATTGCCACGATTGGTGATTGCGGGGTTGTCCAACTCGGGGAAGGCCACGACCAGGTCGGAACCCGATTCCTTGGGAATCACGCCACCGAGAAAGACGAACCGCGCATTGTCCGCGCCTGAGCCGAACCCGCCACGCCCGGAGATGACCAGGTCGGAGCCATCCTCGACCGCGCGGAAGCCGGTGCTGGTGTTGTCCAACTCGCGGGATGGAATACTGCCCGGCCCGCAGATCCAGTCGCCGGCAGCGCAGGCGCGCAACACCGCGTCGCGGTTGGCGAAGGGCGGCAGTGCATTGATGAACGCCGCGATCAGGATATGCATGTTGACCACCACCGCCGTCGACGCATCGCCGTAGGCGATCTCCTCGATCACCTTGAGGAACGTCGCGCCATCCGCCTCGAGTCCACCGAAGGCCTCGGGCAACAGCAGACCGGTAATGCCGAGCTGCGACAGCTCCGCGTAGTTCTCCTTGGGCAGCGTGCCGGTCGCGTCGGCCTGCTCCGCGCGCTCGCGGATTGGCCCTCGTGCCAACTCGCGCACCTGTCCAATCAGCTCAGCCGCTTGTTCGGTATTCATTTCATGCTCCACTGCTTACAGAGGTTGGCTTATGTAGGTTGGGCGGCAAGCCTATCACCAGACTGGCGGCGTTCGGCCAATGTCGTTCGGCCTACGTAGTTCGCACAGTGCCTGCTGCTGTTAGCCGAGCGGCAGGTATTGCTCGAGCAGCTCCGCGGCTGAACGCGGGTCGGATGTGGTGGTGTGCGCCGCGATCACACCGTCAGGGCGGACGACGACTGCCTCCGACTCCGCGTATGGCGTGTTGGTCGCATGACGCATGTGCTCAACTCGGATCGGGAAGCCTCGGCTGCGGTAACTGTCAACTGCAGACTGCCAGCCCTCATGCTCGCCCTGGCAGAGCATCACCACATACTCAGTGCCGAACCAGTCGAGCGTCGATACCTTGCGGTGAGGATCGAGCCAGGCATGCGGCGCCCGACGCCCACCGCGCACGACCGGGATGAAGTCGCTGTGCTCGTTCTCGACATACGGCGGCGGCTCCTGATCAAGCTGACAGAGCGCCGACTCGTATTCGTAGCCCATGATCATGCCCTCGTAGCAGGCGTACTGGTGACAGTTACGTTCGGCCTCAGCCATATCGCCTCCGGTCAGATAAGCGCGGGCGACTGCGCCAGTCAGTGCCGCGTTCTCGAGGCTCAATCGCACCCGACGCGTGGCGATCCGTCGGTGTTCTTCCTCGTATGTGTCGAGCAGTGACGTTGGCGAATGCCCACCCAGCACATAGGCCAGCTTCCAGCAGAGGTTGTGCGCGCCCGAGAATCCGGTGTTGCTGCCCATCCCGCCTGTCGGGATAAAGGCGTGTGCCGCGTCGCCGACAAGGAACACGCGACCGTTCGAGAAGCGCTCCGACAGTCCCGCGATGAAGTTCCAGGGACGGATGCTCTCGACCTCGAAATCCAGTTCCGACTCGTCAACGCCGACCGCTTCGACGATGTAGGCGCGCGCTTCTTCCATCGTCAGGTCGCCGCGATTCGGATCCCAGCCGGGCAGCTGCACGCGCCAGCGCGTGGCCCCATCCATCGGCTGGTACACCCCCATGCCGTAGGAGGTCAAGATGAAGAGCAGGCCTCCCACGCGCTCGCCGGTCCAGCGCGACAGATCGGCGTGGAACAGGATGTCCTGCAAGTAGTAGTCGAAGCTGTCGTTATCGAGCGGACAGCCGATCAGGTCGCGAGTGGCGCTGTGCACACCATCTGCCGCGACGACATACTGCGAGCGGATTGCCTCACCCTCGCCGCTCTCGCGGTCAATCAGTGTCGCGGAGCAGCCATCGGCGTCTTGCGTGAGCTCCTCTGCGCTGGTGTAGAACCGCACGTCGGCAATCTCCGACTCGCGCGCCTTAGCGAGCAACGTCGCCTCGATCATGTCCTGCGCGCCCATCACCGGGATGCTGGGACTGTAATCGGCCGGCGCCATCTGGAACGACTCGGACGGCACTGCGGCGATGTTCTTTCCCGACAGACTTTCCATCCAGCGATTTTGCCGCGTCCAGAGGTCGCCGATCCCGGTCGCCTCGACGTCCTTGTTCACGTCAAATCGACGTAGCAACTCAAGGGTGCGTCGGTCGTACAGCCGGGCTCGCGGATGGTCGCTCGTGTGTGGCCGACGGTCGACCAGGATGTGCTCGACGCCGAGGCTCGACAGCAGCAATGATGAAGTCAATCCAATCAGACTGCCGCCAATGACCAGCACCTGAGTTTCACGCATCGCAAGCACTCCAATCTCTCAGAGGCCAGCCTACTCAACTCCAGGGAAGCAAGGGTTCCTGATCACAATTCGTCATACCCGCACCCGTTCACAATTCGTCATACCCGCGCTTGCCGCGGGTATCTCGCCCCAGCCAGCAC
Organism: Dehalococcoidia bacterium; assembly: GCA_964291525.2. Classification (GTDB taxonomy): domain Bacteria; phylum Chloroflexota; class Dehalococcoidia; order Bin125; family Bin125; genus Bin125. The sequence goes on from OZ219765.1 coordinate 1,116,229, forward strand.
AACCGTCGGTGCTCGACGCAGCGAGATTCCCGCCGCGGAGGGCGGGAATGACGGAGTTGGGACCCAGCTACTGCGGATCGCCGGGCTGTGGGATGCCTGCGCCGGCCGGTGGTTTCGGTTCAGGCGTGACGAGGACGAAGCTGCTGACCTGGTCCGTCAGTGCGCAGACCTGGTCGTCCGACTCCGTCAGCGTGTGGTCGAGGATGTCCCAACTCAGCGACGACGGATTCCAGCGTGCAATGTCGGCGACCGGATGCCGCTTCGTGGCCTCGTAGGGCAGACAGATGTTGAACTCTTCGCTCAACCCTGCTTCACGACCAAGTCGCGCCACCGTGTTCGAATCCTGGATCGGGTTCTTGACGATCAGCCACAGCGAGAGCTCAATCATTCGGCGAGCCCCACCCAGGAGCTGATACCGAGCCTCAGTGTTTGAATCGACCACGTACAGCTTGCTGCCGCTGCCGCCGCGGAATCGCGACCGATAGTCCGACGTCGAGTGCAACTGGGCCGTGATGTAGAAGCCGCGTTCGAGCTTGGTCTGATCGTCGTCGAGCGTGTCGGCGAGGTCGTGGAGCGTCAGCGTTCCGGAACCTCGACACGGGCGCTGCGGGGCGACTTCACGACCCAGCGTGGGGAACGGCTGCTGTGGCGGATCGGCGACCTCGCTGACGGCGCCGCGACAGAAGTTCGGCGGGTCGGACGGGATGTACGCCTTGCGCTGCGACCTCGCTGGCGTGGACGCCGGCCGGTCGTCGTTGGTGATCGTCAGCGTGAACGTGCTCGGCGATCCCACCGTGTAGCCGGTGCCGCCCTGCAACGTCAACACGACGGTCTCGCCCGTGTCCTCGATGCTGTCATCGATGATGACGACTGAGATCGTCGTACTGGTGCTCCCAGCAGTGACAGTCTTCGACCCACTCAGCGTGTTGTAGTCGCTGCCAGCGGTCGCAGTGCCGCCGATGTTATAGCGCAATGTGATCTGCGAGGTCGGCGCGGGACTGAGGTTGATCCGCACGCTCTGCGCCTTGCTCGGACCTTCCATGATCGTCGCGCTCGACGTGTTGAACCTCACGGTTGGGGTGCCGTCGTTGTCGTTGATGGACAGCGTGTGCACAGACGGCGAGCCTTTGGTGTAGCCCGTGCCACTCAACAGCGTCAGGATCACCGTCTCGCTGCTTTCGTTGGGGGATTATACGGCTGAGTAACCATCTGGGCGGCGACGGTCGGTGGGTTTCACCGGGGCGACCGCGGTGCAGCGGAGATTGCCAAGGGATCAAGAACTTGCCTTATGTCTGAATGGTTACTATACTTGGTTTATGAAGAGGAATGGAACGATGGCAGCGAATTCCCCCGGCAAAAGCTACCGCGCAGGCCTCAGCCTTGTCGAGGTCTTCGATATGTTTCCCGACGACGCGACCGCGATGCAGTGGTTCATCGAGGTTCGCTGGCCTGATGGTCTGGTTTGTCCGCACTGCGAGAGCGACAACGTGCAGGAACAGACGAAGCACCCGACCATGCCGCACCGTTGCCGCGCCTGCCGAAAATTTTTCAGCGTCCGCACAGGGACGGTGATGACCGACTCGAAGCTCGGCTACCGCACCTGGGCATTGGCCATCTACATCCTGAACACGGGGATCAAGGGAACGTCCTCGTTGAAGCTGCATCGAGACCTCAAGATCGCTCAGTCTTCCGCCTGGCATTTGGCACACCGTATCCGCGAGAGCTGGCAGCAAAACCCGCCGCCGGATGCTCTGTTCGAGGGACCCGTTGAGGCTGATGAGACCTATGTCGGAGGTCGCGAGAAGAACAAGCACTCCGACAAGAAGCTCAAGTCCGGTCGTGGCACTGTTGGCAAGGCTGCTGTGGTTGGTGCGAAGGACCGTGAGACGAACCAGGTATCGGCCAAAGTCGTGCGCAGCGTGGATCGCTTGACGTTGCACGGCTTCATCGAAGATCGCGTAGCCCGTGGAGCGACGCTCTTCACCGACGAGCATCCCGCCTACCGTGGCGCCCGAATGCACCATGAGGCCGTCAAGCACTCCGGCGGTGAGTACGTGAAGGGCGATGCCCACACGAACGGGATCGAGTCGTTCTGGTCGATGTTCAAGCGTGGGTACGTCGGCACCTATCACCAGATGTCGCGCAAGCACATGGACCGCTACGTCAGCGAGTTCGTCGGGCGCCACAACTCGCGTCCGCTCGACACCGTTGACCAGATGCGGGCAACTGCGCAGGGGCTAGTTGGCAAGCGACTCCAGTACAGGGAGTTGGTCGCATGAATGCGGCAGATGTCCGAACCGTTGCACACGAGTGGCTAGAACAACATCAATCACTGGATGTTGAATTTGGGCTTCCTGAGTTTGATGACCGCTTCCGGGTGTGGCGAGTAGCGCTACTCGCTCGGCACAATGGTCGTGACCCCATTGGAGAGGTTCAGGTGCGTGATGGACTTGTTGTCCGCAACACGAACATCAGCCTCATTGCGAAGCGCGCTGGCATCGTTCCGTCAAGGACTCGTCGTGCAAACCGGTCTCCTGCGATATCGTTTCGGCCAGTTCAGTCGTCAGTAGTCTTAGGGGATGCCCGGTCCGTTCTTTCCGAGTCCCCGCCTGGGCTGGCCCAGCTAGTTTTCACATCACCGCCGTACTACAACGCAAAGCCTGAGTTCCACGAAGCGACTACATATGACGAATACCTGGACTTCTTAGGGGATGTGTTCTCTCTGTGCCATGCAGTGCTATCCGAGGGTCGTTTCCTAGTGGTGAACACAAGCCCCGTCCTAGTTCGACGTGCGAATCGCCAATCGTCTAGCCAGCGAGTTCCTATTCCATTTGACCTGCACCACATTCTCGACGGGCTCGGGTTTGAGTTCATAGACGACATTGTGTGGCAGAAGCCCGAAGCGGCCGGATGGCACCTCGGGCGCGGGCGCCGCTTTGCAGCGGATCGTCAACCGCTCCAGTACAAACCAGTCACAGTGACCGAATACGTGATGGTCTACCGCAAGCGCACGGATCGCCTGATCGACTGGAACATTCGCAACCACCCCAACCCAAGTGATGTTCTCCATTCACTCATCGACGACGGCTATGAACGCACGAACGTGTGGGAGATTCAGCCGTCACAATCCAAGGATCACTCTGCGGTGTTCCCCTACGCGCTAGCGGAGCGAGTGGTGCGTTACTACTCATTTGCCGGTGACCTGGTTCTTGATCCATTCGCGGGGACAGGGACGACGGGGAAAGCCGCAGCCGACTTGGGGCGGCGATTCATGCTGATAGACAATGCGCCTCAATGCTTCGACATGATGCGTTCTGACCCCACGCTTGTCGCAGATATGCCTCACTGGGACGATCTCAGCTATATCGGCAGCACACTGTGACGAGCTCCCCCCGATGGTTAGATCCTTTCACGGCAGAAGGCCAGCGTGAGGTTGTTGCAAAGTTGTTGACAGGGACGAATTATCGATTGCCGTTTGAGGGAGTCACCCGTTCAAAACTGATTGCGACATACGCAGAGTTGGCCGAGATAGCGCGGCGGAATCCCGAAGATGATGATGAGTGGCGGTCTGCGATCCGCAGTATTGATCGCAGACCCAAAGAGGGGACCGCTTCGAGAGTGGCTTCTTGGGCTGACGCGCAAAACTGCACAGAATCTCGGAATCCGTGTTTCCGACTATCCGTCTGTGTTTGATCAAGTCATGGAGGAATTGGAGTCATGGCCAGGTATGGAGTCGCGAGAGACAGCGTTGCTGATGTGGTGTGGGGCTGCAACCCTGACCATTCGCGGGTCCGCAAAGGCAAAGGCTGGCAAAGCGTTGGAACTATCCATTGCTCGCGCAGCATTGAACGTGATTGGTCTGACTGAAGATGTTGACTATTGGCTAGACATCAGCGCCGACGAAGAGGTGAATCGGCAAACTGACGCCGAGATCGCAACTCCGCGTGGACGTGTTCGCATGGAGGTTGGCTTGATCGGAGTAGGCAACCCAGAGGTCATCGGAGACAAGGTTGGCCGCATGGAGCGCAACGGGATTGTGATGTTTGACATCCTCCCGCCGAAGAGTGCTATGTGGGGCACTGCGGAGCAGCGCGGAGTCAAGCTGATTCAATTGCGCAACAACAATCCCGTCGAAGAGTTGCGGACACACCTCTCGTCGTTGAATGTCGCATCTGTCGCAGATCAGCAATTCACGCCTGCCTATGTGGAGCAGGCAGTTCTGGAAATGAATCTTGACCACTTCCAGCCCAGGGGCAGCACAGAAGGGACCAGCCATGACTGAGAAGAACAAACCGGGCCGACCGCCGAAGCCTATGCCGGAACAGATCGACGACGATCCGCGTCGTGTCGCCTGGTCAATTCTCAACACGCCGCCGAAGTCGGAGAGCGAGTGGCAGTATCTCCAGGAAGAACCCAACGCGGACTACGACGCCGGAGACGAAGAGGATTCAGGCGAGAGCTGACCAGATGGGATGGTTACTCAGCCGTATAATCCCCTATTCAAAGGTCTCCACATGAGGCAATGCTAGGGCCTGTTCAAGCCAAGGGAGTCAGGCGATCTGCCGCTCAGTTATTCCGAGACCGCTCCCCATCCAGGGGAGCGGTCCTGGTCGCGACTTCTGCATCGGACTCCGGGAGGGAGAGCGAGGGCAACGCTATTGCGGCTCGTCCGTCCCTTCTGAATCATCTGAGCCCGAATCGTCGGACGGTTCCTCTGGCTGCGGGATTGAATCTTCCGATTCCTCGCTGGCATCTTCTGGTCCGGCGAGCTCAGCCTCGATCGCCTGCTCGAGTGCGTTGAGCCATGACGACGGCACGGAGTCTCCGGCCTCGCTTCCCTGCTCGAGCACGTTCGCCACCGTTTCGGCTGTCAGCACCGAGGGCTGAATCGTGATCTGTGTCGCCTGATCGAAGAACCCAGAGTTGGGCGAGAGCGGGGTGCCGTGTGCGTACAGCAGCGCGGTTATCGCGAGGTAGCCCTGCTCCAGCGCGTGCGACCAGAGGACGAAGTCCAGACTTCCGGTGTGGAGCATCGCGAGCGGCCTGGGCACGTCGGCAGAGACTGCGGCCAGGATGATGTCCGGGTGATCGTCGCTGGCTGCGTCCGCCAGGTGGTATGCCGTGTTCGCGTTGAGCGCGATCGCTCCGCCGATGTTCTCGGACAGCGCCACCGCGATGGCGCCGACGATGTCGGCGCTATCGGCGACTCTGAGCCGCTGAACCTTGCCAGTGGTGTAGGTCTGATCCAGTGAATCACAGCGTTGCTCGAGGCCACGGTTCGTGGGCTCATGGATGATGCAGAGCAGGTCGCCGCTGACGTCCCGCTTCACGAACTCTTCGGCAGCGATGCGGCCAACCGCGTGCTCATCGAGAGCGACGTGGGCAACGGCGACCACGTCGGTCGCGCGGTCGAATCCTGAGTTGAAGGTGAGCACGCGGACACCAGCCTCAGCGGCTCGTCCGAGCGCTCCCTCGAGCGCATCAACGTCGGCCAGGGTGGTCGCGATCGCCGCGGCGCCGTCGTCGACGCACTGATCGATGCCGGCCGCCTGGTCGGTGCCGACCTCGTACATCTCAGCCCGCAGGTTGATATCGTTCCACGCTTTCGCATCTGCGAATGCGCTGTAGACCTGGTACCAGAAGAAGTCGCCCGGGTTGCCATGTGTGATCACGCAGAACAGCGTCTGGTCATCGAAGGGACGGCCAGAGGTCGGCGTGCCGATGATCTGGAACGGTCCCACGCTGAGCACGGAGGACACCGATTCGGTCGTCTCTGCCTCTTCGGTGTCGCCGTCGTCACCGTCGGCAAAGATATCGGTCAGGCTCTCTTCGTCCGTGGTCGTGTCATCGCTCTCATCAGCGACGTGCTCTTCGACCGCGACTGTCAGCATGCTGCTGAAGAACCACCGGCCTCGCTCAGCGTCCGGGGCAAGGAATCGCGCCGCGGGCTGCTCGATCTCGCCCCAGTCGGCATCTTCGGCGAGCCGCTGCTGGAGACCGACCTCGACGCGTCCGTCTTCGAGGATGCGCCCGGCAACCCGCACTTCGGCGTCACCCGAGTGCGTTGCCCAGACGAGGCCGGTCGAGATCGCACCGACGATCAAGCCGGCGAGGATGTACAAGACACGCTGTGACCAAGGCTGTAACAGGGGCTGTGGGGGCATAAGATCTACTCGCTCTCTGGTAGTGCTCAAAGTCTAACGAGTTATGGCAACTGCGAAATCCCGGCGTGCCGATCGGCCGATCGGCACGCCGCATCCACGCGGTTAGCACATGGTTCCGTCGACCGTCGCGGCGGCGCCGAAGAAGATCCCGTATCGCAACCGGATCGTGAAGGTGAAGTCGCACTCCCCCTCGGTGGTTTCGGCTCGCCCGGTCATCTGGGTCCAGGTTCGGTTACCCGCGATGTCGACGCTGTAGGTTCGTGCCCAGAGGTGGACGCGATCGATCTGATTGAAGCCCGTGCTGGTATCCCAGGCCAGGTGCGGTAGCGACCAGCTGATTTCATTCACGATGTAGTCTTCGCCATAGATCACGGTGGGGAAGATGTTGTTGCTGACGTCCGACACTGCCGGCAGACTCGGCACTGTGAACATGAGGGTCGACGAGTCCTTGCCGGCCTGCGCTTTCCCGTCCGATTCGCGTTCGTACAGCGCGCTGATGCTGTAGGAGAACTGGAATCCGGCGTACAGCTGACTGTCGGTCGCGTTCGACAACGTGTCGTGATAGGCGCGATCCGCGGTTGCGATCGTCAACGTGTCGTGATAGGCGCGATCCGCGGTTGCGATCGTGGAACTCAGCGCGACGAGCGAGCCTGACGTGTTGGCGACCCAACGTCGCAGTTCAAACCCGGTCAGTTGCCAGCCCGGAGGCGTGGTCGCGGTCGCGTCGAACGTCCAACTCAGATGCGCGCCATCCGAGTGGGCGACGCCGGACAGCACCGGCGGGTCGAACTCGGTGGCGACCTGCTGCGGCGTCGCGGCCTGCTGGGCCTGGGCCGAGACCCGCTCAGTCGCGATCAACGCGAGCATCGCAGCGGTACCCACCGCGAGGATGAGCAGCACTCCGATCAGCCGTGTTCGGCGGGATGTCAGGGTTGTTGGGTTGGTCATTACAAACTCCGTTCACTGAATGACCTGTTGGTGCGGTGTCGGTGTCGCCTTGTAGCGACCTAGCCGCCGCAGACTCCGGTACGGTTGTTCTCGGCTTGGACCAGGTCGCTGAAGAACAAACCGATCGTGACGCGGATCCACCATCCGTACCAACAGTCATTGATGGTGGAGAACGACATCGAAGTGGAACCAGTGGTAGCAAACTGGACGTTGGCGTTGTTTGTGTACACGGTGTACCACGGCGTGATATTGAAGCCGAGGCTGGCGTCCCACGTCAAATGCGGCGCATCCCATTTGACGTCCGCGTCGCGGACCGCAGCGTCGGGATCGCTGTGCCCGACCACCTGGGCGTTTGTCACGCTCGGGAGCTTGGGCGCTTCGAACACAACAACGGCTGCCTTGCTTAAGATTCGTACGGGGTTCGTTCCGCTCGCCAACCGATCGAAGTAAGCAAAGACGCCGTATTTCCACTGAAAGCCGGGCATTCGCATTTCATCGACAACGCCCGACATGTGATCCATGAAGTCGCGCTGCGTGGGGCCTTCCCACGAGTCATCGTCCTGAATGAACACGGCTCCGGCGACATCGCCGGGCAGCCAACGTCCTATGCCGAACCCCATCAGCTTCCAGCCCGAGGGTGTCATCGCAGTTTCGTCGTAGTTCCAGGTCAGCTTGACACCGTTGGAGTGGGCGGTCGTCGAGAGGTCCAGCGGCGCGTAGCCCTGGCGAACCTGTGAGATCAACGTGGCGCCCTTGACGGTGACGTCGTCGCTGGATGTCGCGGAGCTCTCACTCACGCCGTTCGCGTCTCGAACGAAATTCGCGTACACGCGATAGGTGATATCCGTGCCGTTCTCCCACTTGTCCTTGGCCTCGGCATCCAACGTGTCCGTGTAGCTCCGGTCGGTGGCGGGCAGGAGCGAACCGAGGATGGTCGTTGATTCGTTGCCGACCGTACGCAGGAGGCCAAAGGTCTTTAGCGTCCAGCCGGTCGCCGTGTCGTTGCTCATCGTCCATTGCAGCACGAAGCCGCTCTGGTCGACCGTGACGTGCAGGTCTGGGGTGGCTTGCGGTTGCGCCGACGCCTGCTTGGTCGAGGTCAGTGAGAGCGCAGCAGCGCCCAGGGCGAGTATCAGCAGCGCCGCGACGTATCGCGCGGTGTGCCATCTGGTTGAGTGCGATCGGGTCATTTCAGCCTCTAATCATCTGGTCATCTGGTGTTGTCTTGGCGCTGCGCCTCGACCATGGAGGTGGAGGCGCAGCGCTGCACGCTTGGATCGGACGTCCTAGCCGCTGCAGGTGCCGGTGCGGTTGTTCTCGGCCCGCACGGTGTCGCTGTAGAACATGCCGATTCTGGCTCGGACCCACCATCCGTACCAGCACGCGGTGTAGCTGGTGAAGTCCAGCGAGTTAAAGCCCCAGCCACTGCCGTAGAAGAAGGTCGCATCCCATCGGTAGACGACGTACCACGGCGTCTGGTTGAAGCCTCGACTGGCATCCCAAGTCAAGTGCGGATTATCCCACTTGAGGTGCCCATTGTGTCTGTATTCGGCAATGCTAGAACCGGTCACCTGGACGTTTCTCGGGCCCGGCAGCTCCGGCGCTGTGAACGTGAGGATGGCAGCCTTGCCCTGGGTTCGTGGTGAGTACGATCCGCTCGCCAACAGGTCGTAGTAGGCAATGACCCCGTACTTCCACTGGAACCCGGGCAACCGTTGTGCTTCTGGAACGTGGTCCAAAGGATCCTTGAAGCTGCGCTGATCGGGTCCATCCCAGGTGTCACCGCTTTGGACCCATACGAGCCCGGTGACGTCGCCTGGCAGCCAACGTACCACTTTGAACCCCGTCAGCTTCCAGCCTGATGGGGTCATGGTTGCTTCGTTGAATGTCCAGGTCAGGTTGACGCCATCGGCATGGGCGAGCGAAGAGACGTTCTGCGGTGAGTAGCCCTGTCTGACTTGGGATGTGGTCTTCGCTCCTTGGACAGAGGCGAAGGAGCTCTCCCTGCCGATCCGAAGCTGGTCGTCCGATGAACGCTTGTAGACCGCGCGAATCTTGTAAGAGATACCAGTGCCGTTGAACCACTTGGTCTTGGTGTCGGAGTCCAAATCGTCGACATGGGTGCGGTCGGTCGCAGAGGCGCTGGTGCTGAGGGCCGTGGATCGGTCACTTCCGACCTTACGCAGGAAGGCAAACTCGTCGAGGTACCAGCCGTTCGGCACCTGCGCGTTGAGTGTCCAGGTCAGCACGCGCCTCGCTCGTCGACCTCGGCTGAGAGTGTCGGCGCGGCGAGGTTGCCGACTTGCTGGGGCGTCGCAACGCTCTGCGCCGACGTCGGCTTGGTCACGGTCAGTGAGAGGGCGAATGCGCCCAGAGTGAGGATGAGGATCGCGGCGATGGTTCGCATTCCGCGCCATCTGATTGTGTTCGTACTGGTCATCTCAGTTTCCGTTCAACGGGTGTGGTGGGTCGGAGTGGTGTGGGTCGCGCCTCGACCCTGGTGGTCGAGACGCGCCTGCTTCTGTGTTACCGATGTCAGCAGTCCTCCCGTCCTTCGCTGGAGGTGACAAGATCGCTGTAGAACAAGCCGTACTGCGCAAGGAGTTGGAATGGGCCCTGGCAGTACCATTGCGTGTTCCAGGTATGGCTGGTGTATTGGCCGGTGATACTCAACCAGTGACTGCCATCCTCGTAGCCATTCCAACCCCGATAGAAGTGGTACTGGTCGATGCCTGTGAAGCCCGTGCTTGCGTCCCATGACAAGTGTGGCCGCTCCCAGGACAGCAGCAACGCCCGCGGGAGCACGTCGTACAAGGGAACACCGGGCCTGTAGCCAATCTTGAAGTTGAGGGGCTTCGGCATGGTCGGCGCCGTGAACACGTGGGTCTTGGAGCCTCCGCCCACTTGCTCTGCGCCGTCCCCGATGCGGTGGAAGAACGCATTCATCTCGTACGAGAACTTCTCCCCGGGCAATCGCTGCCCTTCACTTGTCCCGGTGAGCGGATCTTTGAAGCTCCGATCCGTTGCCGAGAGACCACTCGCGATGTAGGTGAAGCTGCCTTGGGTCCCTTCGATCGACCGCTGGATGCTGAATCCGCCCAGTTTCCAGCCGTGTGGGGTCATCGAAGCTTCGTTGAACGTCCAGCTCAGATTGACGCCATCGGCATGGGCCTCAGAGGACAATTGGGGCACTGCGGCCGCGTTTTGCACCACTTCCAGCGGCGTCGCGGGGTGAGTTAGCACCGCGTTGACGTCACGGTTTTCGATCTGCTGAGAAGTGTCCGACAATCGCTGGAAGAGCGTGGTAATCGCGTAGGTGAAGTTGGTTCCGGAGACCCACTGCTTGCGCCGCGCGTCGCTCCATGCATCAGTGAATGAGCGCTTGCTCGCGTCGAAGCTGGGCTCGAAAAGGTGCAGCGTGCCTAACTTCCCTTGGACCGAGCGACGCAGCACGAATCCCGAGAGCTTCCAGCCGGGCGGTGTCTGCGTGTCTTCGTCGAACCTCCAGCTCAGATTGACGCCACTGGAATCGGCCTCGACGGACAGTTTGGGTCGATTGGACGCGTCTCCCACGACTTGAAGCGGCGTCTGGACGGCGGCGAGCTTCATGGTCCGTTCCTTGCCGTCCTGACTCCTCCCGTCCGACTTGCGCTCATACGTCACATTGATCGCATAGGAGAACTCTGTCCCCGAGTTCCATTGCTGGAGTCGATTTCCGCCCCAGTCATCCAGCAGATATCGGGTGTAGCGATCTGAAGCAGGCCTGAACAACCAATTCGAGGCTGAGTTACCTTCGACGAATCGTGAGATATCGAACCCGGCGAGTCGCCAACCCGGAGGCGTGTTGTTGTGGTCGTAGTTCCACCTGATGTGCACGCCTTCTTCGTCGGGATGCAGCGTGAACGTCGGCGCGGGGTAGTTCTGGCTCACTTGCAGGGGCGTCGCCACGCTCTGAGCCGATACCGACTGGGCCAGGATCAGCGTGCCGGCGGTCGCCAAGATGCCGAGAGCAATCCCAAGCAACGCCTTGAGCAGGGGTATTCGTCGCAATCGTTGCGAGAGTCTCATGTTCATGTCCCTCTCCGATTTCTAAAGGACCGTTGTCTCACGTGGTGTGGAGCGTTGGCTCCCGCTGTGCGCGTCGCCCGATGTGAGACGTTCGAGCGACGCGCCCGGCTTGTTTGTTCATCAAGCTGGATCTCCAAACCTGGAACAGGCAACAGGTGTCATCGTTAGGAGCACAGTCCCCGTTGGTCGATTGGATTCCCGGAGATCTTGCCGTAGAAGACGCCGTAAGTCGGACGGATCTTGTAGTCGCTGGCGCAGAACCACCAGTAACCCACATCGACCCTCGTGCTCGAGCCCGAGACCCACTTGACGTGGCTACCTCGCAGGTAGATGTCGTACGCGCTCACCGTGTCGAATCCGGTGCTCGAGTCCCAGGTCAGGTGTGGATGGCTCCAGCGCAAGACATCGGTGGAGTTACTGTTGGTACCGTTGCCGACGTACGCACCCGTGTTGATGTAGAAGTGCTGAATCCCGGGGAGGTTGGGCGTGGTCGCAAACGCGGTCTTGGACTCCGGGCCTGGCGTCTGGGCGCCGTCTACCACTCGCTTGTAGATGGCGTGCATCCGGTACGAGAACTTGGTCTTGGACCCGTGCGACCGTTGCTCAACGGTTGTGCCAGTGAGCGGATCGGTGAAGGTGCGCAGGGTAGGGTCAAGGTTCGAGGCCACGTCGGCGAAGGAACCTTCGACCCAGGCAAAGGAGTTGGTGTCGGTCCGTTGGATCCAACGCCAGATCGTGAATCCGGTCAGTTCCCAGCCGTCCATGGAGAGGGCCTTTGGGTCGATCGTCCAGGAGAGCTTCATCCCATCGGCCGTGACCTTGGTGGTCATCTTGGGTTGTGGGGACCGCTTGAGCACATCCTGCAGCGACGAAATGGTCTGCAGGGTTTTGGTGACTGACCTACCGTCTTCCGTCCCTCCAGATGGGCCCACCCGGACGAACTGTGGTTGCACCAAGTAAGAGATGTCGACGCCGGAGAAGTACCTGTTCTGTCGGTTGGTGGACATCGGACTGACGTAACTACGGTCCGACGCGGTCACGAAGTTTTGTCCCTTGAAGTTGGTCTCGTGATCCCAGTCTCGGATTCTGAAACCGTCCAAGTACCATCCATCCGGGGTGTTTGCGTGTTCGTCGTAGTCCCAGCTCAGTCGGACGCCGTTGGGAACGAATTCGAACGTCAAGTTCTCGACAGCGGCGGAGTTGCGGACCTCGGCATTGCTTACAGAGTTCGGCAGCACCGCACTTCCGGACTTCCCATAGATTTTCTGTGACGAGTCGGACTCCAGCTCGTAGAGCGCCACAACCAAGTAAGTGAACTCGGTGCCGTCTTGCCACCGTTGGATCCGCTCATTGGTCCACGGATCGTAGATGTAGCGATCGGTCGCACTGGCGAACTGCTGCAAGACTTTCAAGGAGCTCGACTCTCCGTCAACGAAGCGCCTCACCGTGAAGCCGGAGACCTTCCAGCCTGGCGGCTTGCTCGCGTTGAAATCCCAGTTGACGTGCACGCCATCATCGTTGTTCAGAAACGACAGTGTGGGCGCGGCGTAGTTTTCCCGCACTTGCTGTGCCGTCGCGACCTGTTGCGCCGACGCACGATCGAGCGTGCTCAGCGCTCCACCGGCGACGATCACCATCCCGAGGACGAGGGCAACCAGCGCACCGGTTGTCTTTGTCCTGGGAAACCTGTTCATTGTCGCAGTCATGATTCCCTCTCCATTCCGGAGGAGATGCGGGGTTCGCGGGCCATCGCCCAAGTGTGTATGTCGGTTGAGTGGATCCTCAGGCTCGGACGATTCCGTGCCTGAGGATGATGGTCCCGCCGGTTACCCGGCGTCCACTCGGTTCAGCGGCTTAGCAGCCTTCACGCATTTCGCTGGCGTCGGCGAGCTTGCTGTAGAACAAGCCGATCTGCGTCTGAATCTGGAAGCCGTCCTGGCACATCTGGCCCGATCGCCATTGGTAGCCGATGACGCCGCCCGAGACTGACTTCCAGAGCGTGCCGTCCTTGTAGATGTGGTATCGGTTGACTGAGGTGAAGCCGGTGCTGGCGTCCCACGTCAGGTGTGGCGCACTCCAGGTCAACCACATGTTCCATTTGCCTTCTGGCGCGCCGGTGTTCCCGTACCGAATCGCGAAGTTTCGTGGCTTCGGCAGGGCCGGCGACGTGAACACGCTGGTCTTGGAGTTCTTGCCCGCTTGTCGTTCGCCGTCTGCCAGGCGGACGAAGATGGCGTACATCTCGTACTTGAACTTGGCCCCAGGCATTCGCTGTGCTTCAGTGGTCCCAGTGAGCGGGTCTTTGATGCTCCGAGCCGTCGCCGGGAGTCGTTGGCCGACCCATGTCCAGGTACCTTGCGTCCCTTCGATCCAACGCCAGATGCTGAATCCGGCCAGCTCCCAGCCTGCTGGGCTGAGCGGCCTCGTCCACGCCAGCTTGACACCATCAGCATGGGCCTGGGAGGACAGATTCAGCCCCCGATTGCTCTGCGCCACCTGCTCAGGGGTCGCGGCCTTTGGTACCCCGACCCGGATGATCCTGGCTCCATCCCGCTGGATGGCATCGTCCGACAATCGCTGGTAGATCGCCGCGATGAGGTACTTGTACTGGAATCCGGCGAGCCAATCCGCTTGGGACAGGTTGTCCAACGTATCGGTGAAGCTCCGGGTCGAAGTTGATTGCTCTGGGAATGTCTTGTCGACCGTGTCGGTATCCGCGTTTGCTCGGACGAGTGTGAACCCGATGTGCTTCCATCCGGTCGGCGCCGGGGTGTTGTAGGTCCATGTGAGATTGATTTCGCCAATGCCGATCGACGCGCTGAGGTTCGGCGGGGTCGAGGAGAACACGTCAAAGCGCGATGCTTCTCCCGTCTGCGCGGACGCGCGATCGCTGGTGAAGATTGACGATGCAGCGAGCATCGCAACCGGCAGAATGTGGCGCGGCCAGCTCATTGATGTTGTCTTGTACATGCGACTCCTCCTTTCAACAGAGGGTGTATCGCTTGCCGATGAATGCAAGCTAGCTGTCGCTCGGGGGTCGTTGGGTGGCGGATCGCAGCGAGTAGTGCGAGACACCCCCGCGGGGAAACTGCGGATCACGAAAGTCGCTAGCCACGATGCAAGTCGAACAACTCTGTCGCTGGGATTACAGTTCGGACCCAGATCGGGCGTGTTGTCGGTCGTTGTGTTTGCCCGGCGATGGCGCCAATCTCCGCCGTTCCTGCCCCCTCCCCGCCGTCATGCCCGCGTTCGGAGACCGATGCATCACCCCTCAACCGCCCCAGCCTCCGCCTCCCAGTGGCGGGGGCCTGCTCCTTTCCTGGCTTCTTGCCGGCGGTCATGTTTGCCGCTGGTGCCTGGCCAACCTGGGCCTATCCGAGCAGCCTGGGCTATACCAAAGCGGGTCCCCGTTCGGGGGCGGGGACGGGAAACTGAGTCATGCAGCATGCTCTCGGATGGGTAGATCCCTGCCCATTGATCGTTTCGCGGCTCTGCTATCTCGCTAGCTAGCTAACTCTCGATCCCGAGTGATTGCGCCAGTGGGGCCACGGGGGCAACTGCCTGCTCCACTGCGTGCTCGATTGCTCGCTGCCAATACTGCGCGACGGGCCCCAACTCCTCTTCGTTGAAGCGACGCTCTCTCATGGCGAACGAGTCGGCCGGGTAGACCAATGCGTCCATCGGCGGACCGACATCTGCCGAGCTCGCTTCCGTGGAGTTGAACGAAAGCATGCCTAGTCTCAACGCCCGTTCCAACGAGGCTTCGTAACGCAGCGTGCGGTCGAGAATGGGTTTCCCGAAGCGGGTATCGCCAATGATCAGATACGGCGTGCCCTGCGAGACCTCGACCCAGTTGCCCTGAGGATAGAGCAGGTATAGGTGAGGTGAGTCATCCTCGGTCAACTGGCTGCCCACGATGCAATGCAGATCGAAGTGCAGTCCGGCCTTGATCAACCACTCATTGTCCTCGTTGTAGACCCGCCGCATTTCTTCGGCTAGGGCGTTGACAGCCTCGTACGAGCGTGTGAGCTGACTCCCGTTCTCTCGCAGCCGTTCCTCGAAATAGGTGATCGCCTTGTCGCGCACCGAGCGCAGGCCGCTGGAGAGCACGAACATCGCCCGCCCTTCGCCCTCGTGCACAGCGATCTTCTTGGCCGTCGAGACCTCGGAGCCGCTGGTGATCCGCGTGTCGGCGATCGCGACGAGGCCATCCTGGCACTTGATACCCAGGCAGAACGTCATGTCAACCCTGCTCGATCTTTAGTTGTCGCTGGTGTTGGCTGGCGTCGGGCTCTGCGCCGAAGATATCGTCCGTGATGGCGCGGTCGATGTCGATCAGTCGCTGCTGGAAGCCATCGAGAAACTCGTGCAGGCCGTCGTCGATGAGTTGCTCCATCTCCATGGCGCCGACATCCAGATGGAGCAGGGCAATGCCCCGCTCTGCTGCGGCCCGACGTCGCTTCGGGGTCTGCGCCGTTGCCTGTTGGCAGTGACGTTGGAGCGCCTGCACGCAGAAGGCGAGACTGCGCGGAAACTCCTGCGAGAAAATCAGCAACTGCGCCACCTGAATTCCGTCGACTTCGTTGTTTCCCATCCGACGGTACGCCTCTCGAGCCGAGGCCGAGCGCAGCACCGCCATCCAATGAAAGCGGTCGAACGCTCCGCCGACCGCATCTCCGCGCGGAAGCAAGATGTGGTACTTCGCGTCGATGATCCGGCTGGTCATGTCGGCCCGCTCGAGATACATCCCGCAGCGGAACCACTCTCGACCTTCATCCCTGAGCACGGTGTTGTCATAGAGGCCAAGGATCGTCTGCGTCCGCCGCTGAGTCTCACTACAAAACTCGTGAATGTCGTTGGCGATGAACTGCTTGCGCAGCGCGAGGGACAGATAGACCGCGTTGATCTCTTCCCAGACCTCGCGTGAAATGTGTTCCCGCAACCCGCGGGCCAGCTCCCGTGCCCGGACGAGGGTCGAACGCAGGGAGGCCGGGTTTTGCATCGAGTAGATCAGGAATTCGGAATGGGTGAGTTCGGGTGACTCGATCATCGTGTCCCAATAGAGCTGATTGGAAGCCGTCGTGCTGACCAGGCTGTGCCAGATCTCCTGACCACTCTCCAGCAATACCTCGTGCTCCACCCGAGCCATGCGGGCGATGTTCTCGGCGCGCTCCAGGTAACGCCCAAGCCAGTACAGGTTCTCGGCCACGCGGCTCAGCATCAGCTCGGCTCCTCATTCAATACCCAGGTGTCCTTACTGCCGCCGCCCTGCGAGGAGTTCACGACGAACGAACCCTCGCGCAACGCGACACGCGTCAGCCCTCCGGGAATCACCCAGGTCTCCTGGCCCGAGAGTACAAACGGACGCAGGTCGGCGCGGCGTGGCTGGAGCCGGTCGCCGTCGAACGTGGGAATCGTGCTGAAGTGGAGCAGCGGTTGAGCAATCCAGTTGCGCGGCTCCGCTTCGACCTGGGCCAGTGTCTCCTCGAGTTCAGCGCTCGATGCCTGCTCACCGATGAGCACCCCATATCCACCGGATGCGTTGGCCGGCTTGATCACCAATTCACGCGCATGAGTGCGAATGTGGTCCAGCTCGTTGGGGACCAGTGGCGAGTAGGTTTCGACATTCGGCAGAATCGGGTCTTCGTCCAGATAGAAGCGGATGATCTCTGGTACCCACCGATAGACGACTTTGTCATCGGCGACGCCGGCGCCGGGTGCGTTGACCAGGCTCACATGCCCTCTGAAACAGGAGCGCATGAGTCCCGGCACGCCCAGCATTGAGTCGGCCCGGTAGACCTCGGGATCGAGGAAGTCATCGTCGATGCGTCGGTAGATGACGTCGATCCGCTCCAGTCCGCTGGTCGAGCGCAGGTAGACGAAATCATCATCTCCAACCGTCAAGTCGGAACCCTCGACCAGCGGAATGCCCATCTGGTTGCTCAGAAATGAGTGCTCGAAGTAAGCCGAGTTGTAGATGCCTGGAGTGAGCAGCACTGCTCGGGGCTGTTCGCCGCTGTCTGCCGGTCGCACGGAGAGCAACATGGCCATAAGTTGGTTGGGATAATCGGCGACGGCGCGCACGCCCCCGCGAGGAAACAGATCGGGCACGACTCGCAGCATTACGGTGCGGTTCTCAAGGACGTAGGACACGCCGGAAGGCGTTCTGAGATTGTCCTCGAGCACGACCAGCCCCTGTTGCGGGTCGCGCACCAGATCGCAACCGGCGATGTGCGCGTAGATATCCAACGGCGGCCGAAAGCCGGCCATCTGCGGCTGGAAGCCGGGGGAACCGAGCACAATATCTTCTGGAATCACACGTTCCTTGAGTATCCGCTGTGCCCCATAGATGTCCAGCAGAAACAGGTTGAGCGCTTGTAGTCGCTGCTTCAGTCCGGCTTCGACATCCGCCCACTCTTGCGCGCCGATGATCCGGGGAATCAGGGAGAACGGAAAGATCCGCTCTGTGCCTTCTTCCTCCGAGTAGACGTTGAACGTAATGCCTGCGCTGAGCAACGTGAGATCCGCGCGTTCCTCACGTAGGAGGTGGTCTTCCAGCGACCAGCCTTGCAAGATCGTGCCAAGATCGCGGTACTCGTCGCGGAATGCCCCTGAGTCATCAAACATCTCGTCGTCCGACGAACCAACAGACTGATAGCCCTGGAAGAGATCATTCGTCATGGCTTGAGCCTATCGGTGACAGTCACTGGCTGCCGTTAGTGAGACGGCGACGCGAGGAAGCTGGAGCGGAACTTGACTCCCCAATGTCCTTCCTGGTTCGTGATGATCCAGAACGTGTCGAACTTGTGATAGACCGTTCCGTCGGCATGGGTTCGGTGATTCTGGAGTGC
This sequence comes from Dehalococcoidia bacterium, assembly GCA_964291525.2. Classification (GTDB taxonomy): domain Bacteria; phylum Chloroflexota; class Dehalococcoidia; order Bin125; family Bin125; genus Bin125. The sequence goes on from OZ219765.1 coordinate 1,134,260, forward strand.
GCAGTGGGCGAAACGCTACCAAACTGCGAACTTTTTCTTTGGAGGTTGCGCTGTAGTCGCGAACGCGGCTAGTCCTTGCCGCTCAGCTAGCTTCAGGCGTGGCCTGGTCGACGCTCGAAGGTGAAGAGGTCGAAGGCCCGCACGTCCGTGGCTTGGTGCCGAATCGCATCGACGGCTGCTTCTTTCTGTCGCTGAATCCATGACCCTTCATCCGAAGGCCAGAGCGAATGACCGAGTATCACCCAACATCCGCTGCCGCTGCTACGGATCGCGGCAAGGTCACCCGACGACTCTTACTGAAAGCCCGACGACGTCGCGATCATGCGCTCAACCAAGTCTGCGGGCCGTTGAGCCAGCGGTCTTGGTTGAGAGGATTGCCAATTGCTAACTCGGCCACGTCGAGGGCCAGCCGACAGCTCAGCGCAGGGCCCAGTCAGCGATTGTCGTAGCTGCGCGGACAGTCGGGGCAAGAACTCGCGCATTGCTCTGCATGTGCTTGGTCTGCGAACTCGCGACCCAAGGCGGTTGCCTCATCTAGCAGATGGGAGAGCACTTCAGGACTTCCAAGAAATGACGCATAGCCAGCCCCGCTTGCCGTCTTGTCGGCGATGAAGATGCGCTGCTTGTTCTGGACTTCCAGCCGGACCGGTTGTAACCCCGACATCGAGCTCTTCGGCGCGGACATCGAGGATCCGCTGTGACGCGGTGGCTCTCAGCAAGGCGGCGTAAGGCAGCGATGCGGCCAAGCCCGGACGTTGTAGTCCCTATACGAGCACGTCCTTCCCCGACTCGCGCTTGGAGATTCGATACGATACACCGACAGACCACGAGCGCGGCCCATGGCCGACCGGACGATGCAGCAGGTGCAGCTGGCACATCGGTTGCCGGCCCTTGGCCTGAGGCTGAGCCTTGCGGCCAACCGGCGAGCGACGGTGGTCATGAACGAGCGAGGGTCATGGTGAACCTGGAAGCGTGGTAGGACGTGCAGGACCTGCTGGGCGGCTGGCACATCCCTGGCGGCTCGATGCGGGGCGTCCTGCTGGTCGTGATCGCCGCCATGGCCGTCGGTGCCGCGACCCTCGCGGCCTGCGGCGACGAAGAGCGGGCGCCCCTCAAAATCGGCGCGCTGATTGTGAACAGTGAGGCGCAAACGGAGACAGCCCTCGACCGCCTGCGCTCCTTCAAACTAGCCATCAAGCACGTCAACGAGGCCGGCGGCGTGTTCGGGCAACTGGTGGAAATCGCGGAAGGCGACACCCTCAACCCTGCCGAGGAGGCTCGACGCCTGATTGAGGATGAGGGCGTACATGCCATCGTCGGACCCAACTCCAGCGCTCACGCGCTCCTGGTGATGGAGGTCGCGGCGCCGGCGGGGGTGCTGGTGATCAGTTCCTCGGCCTCTTCCCCGCTACTTACCGCCAACGAGGATCGCGATCTCTTCTTCCGCACGGTCCTCTCCGACGCCGCCCAGGGGCCGGCGCTGGCGCAACTCACGCGCGAACGAGGCTTCGGGAACGTGGGCGTCATCTACCGCGACGACGCCTGGGGCCAGGGTCTGGTGGAGGCATTCCAGCAGGCGTGGACAGGCGGCATCGTGGTCGTGAGATCCCCGGTCGAGCTTCGTGAGAGCTACCTCGACCTCATCGAGGAGAGCGCGCGCGATGGAGCCCAGGCCCTCGTTCTACTCACATTCGCGACCGAGGCCAAGATCATCCTCCAGGAGGCGCTCGACAGTGGCGTCTACGATCAGTTCCTCTTCGGCGACGCGCTCAGGACGGCCAGCCTGGCGGAGGCCGTGGGCGGAGGAAGGCTGGCCGGCATGTACGGCACCGTCAGCGGCCCCTCTCTTGAGAATGGCCCCAGCCGGATGTGGAACGAGGCGTTCCGCAGCGAGTACGGGAGGGACACGGAGGCTACTTACGTGAAGGAGACCTACGACGCAGCCATCGCCATCGCCTTCGCGGCGGAGGCGGCAGGCGACGCCGAAGGGACAGCCATCCGCAACGCGCTGAGGAGTATCGGCTCGGCGCCCGGCGAACAGGTTCTGCCCGGCCCGGAGGGCATCGCCCGCGCCCTGAGCATCATCCGTGACGGCGGAGATGTGGACTACGAAGGCGGCTCTGTCTCAATGGACTGGGACGAGTTCGGCGACCTGCAACGAGGATCCCTCGGCATCTGGCGGTTCACGGCGGACGGCGACATTGAGGACGTAGACGAAATCGCCTACGAGCGCTGAGCCGAATCGGAAGGAATCGACATCCACGAGGTCGATCTCGACGAATCCCAGATGGCCGAGTGGGTACGGCAGGCGTCCGCGTTGCCCGGCTGGGACGGCTTTCAACAGCCTCGCACGCTCCAGCCGGCGGCGTGTAACACCCGCCGGTCGGGATGGTCACCCTCGGTTGCGCCGTTGCCAGCATCGATGCTGGCAACGGCGGGGGCTACTTCTATCGCTGCTGCTGTTGGGGTCAGTTGTCGCACTGCTCCATCGCGTCCAGGGTGCGTGCCGTGCGATCCCAACGGGTGTTCTTGAGCCAGTTGGATACGGCCTTGGCCAGCACCGCCGACATCGGTTGTTCGCCGGTGTCCACGCCTAGCGTGGCCAGCACTCGGTTCCAGCGCTTGATGCCCGCGGCCGCCTTGGTGGTGTCGAGGGCGTCGCGCCAGCCAGTGACCTCGGCCACCGTGATGGCGTCGGCCGGCAGATTGCAGACCGCCGGCGGGTCATCGTTGTCGGACACCGCCGCCGTGGCCGCACCGGCCGACGAGGACACGGTGTAGCCCGTGCCGGCGTTGACCGTTGCCGTGACCGAACCATCAGCCTCGTCCGTGCTGTCGTCGCTGGTGGCGACGCTCAGGGTGTACGTCCCGCTGGTCGGGATGGTGACGGTCTGGGCGCCGGTGGTTGCGCCGAAGTCGCCGCTCTGCGCGACATTCACGCTGACCGTCAGGTCTGCCGCCGGCGCTGGGCTGGCAGTGATGGTGAAGCTGGCAGCGCTGCCTTCGGTGACCTCGCCATCGCTGGCGATGCTGATCTCCGGCGTGGGCGGCGTGGCCGGCGGCGTAGGCGTGGGTGTTGGCTGGGCAGTGGCGGTTTCGATGCATTCCAGCGCTTCACGGACAGGTGTCCAGCCGGACCAAATCTTCGCGCCCTGCGTCGCCTCGGCGGCCTTGTATGGTGTCAGCTGATCATCCTGCATATCGCTGAACGCGATGAGGACCCGCTTCCAGTTCTCGCCGTAATGCGGGGCACGATTCTGGTTCGCGGAATAGTAGTAGCGCACCAGATTGAGCAGGCTGTCAGAGACGCAATGTGAGGTGGGCACGGCGACCGGCGCCTGTTGCTCGTCTTGGGCTTCCTGTTCCTCCGGCGCAGCCTGTGTGTCCGCGTCCTGTCCCACGTCCAGCGTCGCCGTGCCGGCGAGGTCGCTCGCCAGCTGCGTCTGACCGTTGCCGTCCACGTATTCAGGCGTGACGGTGACCGTGAGTGTCATGGCCTCCTGCGCGTTGTGCGGGATGGTGGCCGTGGTTCCCGTCACACCGGGCTGGACGCCGATGCTGGCGGTCTGCGAGCCGCTGCCGTCCCATGACACCTCATACGACGCCGCGTGCGGCACCGCATCCCAGGAGACACTGGCGCTGACGGCATCCACCGCTGTGACCTGCATGTTGGCGACTGCCGTGGTTGGAACGACGATGGCGGGCTCACTCGCCCCCATGCCTTCCCCGTTCTGGGTGGCAGGGCAGCTCCCGTTGTTGATGGGGATGCACGCCGTCTGCATGCCCTCCGGCGTTGTGTACGTCGGCTTCTGCTCCGGAATGAACTGCGCGTATCCGTTCGCGCCGTTGCGACGGACCAGGAACGTAATGTCGCGCTCCGTTTCACCGGCGTCCATGTAGAAATAGCCCGACTTACCTCGGTGTTTCGTCACGCTCACCTTGCCGCCGACGCAACTCTCGTTGGTGAACTGAAGCGCGTTGGCCATGACCGTGTCGTCGATGCCGGGGTCGTTGGGGTCAGTGACCCATCTGATGGGGTTGCCCATGGCATCGCGTTCTTTGACGACGATAAATGTGCGCTCGCAATCGATCTGTTTCATGCCGTCATCTACCACGCCGTTGGAATCCACGACCGTCCAATCAAAGGACAGGGGATTCAGCAGGGCGCCATTTGTGGCGCGGTTAGTGAAGGTGATGAGCTCGCCGTCTTTGCCGGGCCTATCTTGGCCGGTGATCTTCAGGATCGGGACATCGTTGTCCTTGATCGTGGTCCATGCGCGATTGGTCAGATATGCGCCGGGCTGGTTGATTGCGCGCTCCAACGCGGGACGAATCTCGCCGGGAGACGAATCTGGCACATAGAACAGGTCACCGGGGAACTGATAGCCGTAGATGACCGCAGTGGGGTCATCGTGCGCCTTGAACTGATAGGTGAGCCGGTTCTGAGACCTGCTGCCGCCTCTCGGCCACATCCGAATCTCTATGGACTCGTCCGGCTCAACCCTATCGTCCGGGTCAAAAGTGTGCAGCGTGAGCAGCTTCATGCGTGTCACGCCGGCGGGCAAGACGGCGGTACGGCATCCACTTCGCGTCACCCTCGTGCCGCCGCCGGCCAGAATTACCTGATAGTCCACGTTGAATCTAGCCGTGCTCCGGTTCGAGAAGCAGTACTGGAACGTCGCATCACGCGGCAACGCCCAATGCTCAACATCGTGATACCCCTTCTCGAGGTGCACGTAGATGTCCCGCTGGCCACCCTCATAGACGACACCCTCGCGCTCGTCGAATTTGAGGATGCTGTGCGGCTCATCGTCCCTCAGCGTGATCGTGTGGCGGATTTTGCCGGCCACACGATCGTCGGCTGTGTTGATCATTTCAATGACGATGGTCTCGTCTCCCTCGAGGCGCTTGTCTTCAATCACCTCGAAGGGGAGCCACATCCACGGGCTGTAGCCGGTTTGGTGTTCAGCGACACCTCGATTGGTGGCGGGGTTGTAGGTGTGGTCCGGCGATGACGCGTGGCCGGTGATCGTGCGCAGGCGGTAGTCCTCGCCGTAGGTTGCCGTGCTGCCGCCTGACTCATTCGGGGGGACGATTCGATAGGTCAGCGTGAAATCATTGACCGACGCCCTGAGCGGCAGCCTGGCCGCCTGCTGTGTGCGCCACCCCTCTTTGATGAACGCCTCGTAATAGTCGCCGAATCCCATCGTGTCGTCTGTCTCGACCAGCTGTGGCAGCTGCGGGGCGGCCTGTATGTCATTATCGGCGACTGTCACTTTGGCGACGGTCTGCCTCGTGGCGACGGCGCCGCGCGTCATGACGTAGCGAGAGCCGGGCTCGAGCCAGACGTACATCGCGCCGTCAGGCTCGTCGTATTTGTCATCGTTGGTGCCTACTGTGAACGTCACGCTGCGCTGGCCCTTGCGTATGGTGACCGTCTGCTCTCCCTCCTTGGTGAGGTCGATATAGTAGCGGCGAGCCTTTTCCCGTTTCGCGACCATCAGGTTGATAGTGAGGTCCCGCGGCGCAGCCTTGTCCAGCGTGATGGTGAAGACGGCGTTCTGGCCCTCCGTCACGGACGCCTGATTGGCAGTGATCCACGCCTCCGGGTCTCCCGCCTTGTAATCTCCCAGCTCAAAGACGGTGGAGATGCCAAAATACGGGCCCGGTTCATTCAAATTCCCCCACCCGCCGGCGAGTGCGCTGCCACTATCCCAGGTGCCGGCTCTATTCGAACCAGCTCTGACTCGGGTTTCACTGGAATCCACTCTACCTCCAAGAGGCCCGATCGCGTTGAAAGTGCCAGCAGTGAAATCGTATATGTGGTCTACCAAAGATACATCAAGGGTGCCGGTGTAGGCGCCACCGACATTGGTGGCGACTTCTCCGTCAGCATGGCGCTGATTCTCCGGTCTGTTGGCCGGAGCCCATCCGCCCGTCCAGAACTGGTTGTAGCCGGGTTTAATCTGCACCCCACCCACCCAATAGACCGGTGTGTCGAATGCCGTATGCCCATTGGTGTACGGCCAGCGCCTATCATTCAGATTTATGCTGGTCGCCGTGTGCCACGCTGCCCAGTTGTACTTACCGTTGTGAAGGCTTCCAAGGACACGGAAGGTGTCCTTGAATGGTTCCAGATCGGCGTGCCAGGGATGCTCAGGCGGGCGATTGCGGATGAACTCGTCGTACACGCTGAGGTCCTTGGGGATGGCGTCCCGCTTGTTTCCGGTCTTGAACAGAAGGCGGAACTGGTCACCCACGGCGGTATCATCGGGCCGGAGGCCCCAGTTGCTGGGCACGACCTCGGCATCGACAATCTGCACCCATGCCGAGGTTACCGAACCGAACGTATACCCGGCAGGCGGCGTGGCGAGGGTTAGGGTGAATGTTTCATAGCCCTCGATCTTCGCGTCCCACGGGATGGGGATCCAGACCCGGTGATTGCGAACGCCGGCCGGCACTGTGATCACATGGTCGCCGGCAATGAAATCGACGTCCGGTGTCGCGGTATCATCGCTTCTCACGGCATGGCCGGTGACGACTCCAGCATTAACCGTAAACCTCGTCTCGCTTGGCGTTGGCGCACTGAAGTTGAGGGTCAGCGGGAGCGTACCACCCTCCACGACGTTGTAGTCGTAGTAGATCCTCGGGGGACTGTTAGGGTCTGTCGTCTTCGCGAACTGGACTCTAACCTCGCTCTGCGCATCGGCCTGTGGCAGGGGCTGGCCAGACATGACCATAGCGGCCGCCATGACCGCCATGAGTCCCAGAAGGGGCAGCCGCCATTGGGGTAAACGCATCACACCACCTGCGCGAAGTGTGTGTGGGGGGGGGGGATGAGCGTAGGAACTTCCGCATGTCATTCATCTCCATCACAGCCTTCTACCCAGACTGTGGTCTCGCCAACGAGGATATTCTGCTCGTCTCGGACTCTGTGGTGTAACGCCCCGAGAAATCGCGAGTGCGTCCGATCCCGCCAATTTCTGATGATCGTAGAGTAAATTTGCGCCCCGCGGCAATCCCCACCCCGCTCTCCACCGACATATCGTGTTGAGTCGCCGAAGCGACTGAGGCACCCCGCCTCCCGACCTGAGCGTGGTTCCGCCAGCGGGCGAGACGGTGACGGCGCCGCTGACACTGACGGTCACCGTGACGCCTGAGTATGTCGACAAGAACGGCGACACGAGGCAGCTAGGGCCTGTTCACTCTAATCGGGGCTTGTGTCAGAGTTTGGGGGACGGTCTGGCGGCCTGGCCAATGGGAATATGCAACTCACCGATGCACAGTAGGCGCGGATTGTGCCGCTCATGCCGACACCGCTCGGAAATTGCGAGCTTCCCTCGCGACAGGTGCTGGAGGGTTGGCTGTTTGTGACCAAGGAAGGCTGTAGCTGGCGCGCCTTGCCCCAGCGGTTCGGTCCCTGGCACACGGTCTACATGCGCGGCCGACGCTGGATCGACAAAGGCGACCTGGAGCACGTCTTTGCGGAGCTACAGCGGGTCGAACTGGAGGATCAGCTCGAGCAAGCTGAGTCGGATCGGCCGCTGCGTGTGTCAATCGACAGCACAAACGTGAAGGTCCATCAGGCCGGTGCGGGAGCGCCCGCCAAAAGGGGCGCCAGGCGATCGGACGCTCGCGCAGCCTGCCCCCGGCTTGAACGGGGGGAGGTTTGACGACTAAGCTGGACGCCATCGTGCTGGAGAACCGTCTGCCGCTGATCCTGACCTTGACGGCGGGTCACTGGGGCGATGCACCCTGGGGACGCTGGCTGTTGGAACGGCTCGGCCCCGTATCTGGTCAGCCGCAACTGCTCGCCGACCGCGCCTACGAGGGCGACGCGATGCGCGCGCTGGCTGCCTAACTCGGCTGGGATTTCGTCACCCCGTCAAAGTCGAATCGCCGCAAGCCCTGGCCACTGAAGCGTGCGGCCTACCGCGCGCGTAATGGTATCGAACGCTACTTCGGCCGCAACAAGCGATTCCGCGGCATCGCCGATCGCTACCACAAACTCTCCCATGTCTACTTCAACCAAGTCCTCCTCGCCTGCATCCACTTCATGACAAAATAGAGTGAACACGTCCTAGTGAAACAGCCGTCCGGCGGATTGCCTGCGCTGAGTCGCTCAGGTGGCATAGGATTTGTCCTCCCTTGTCAGAGGGATGAGTTCATCATGCAGGTCTTGTTGAGGCGTCAAGTTGCTACGGCAGCCCGCCGGTGTACCTAATGGTCCGGGCCAAGGAAATGGCGAGGTAATGGTGGAGACATTGGATGAGGGGCCGTTTAAGGCTGCGTGGCGGGAACTCGAAAGCCTAGTCCTGCAGCTGTGTGCCTACTACGATCCCAGCGCTGCCGAACAATGGTTGCGCACCCAGATGGGGCCTGGCGGAAAACGCATGCGAGAGATGTCTACCTGGAGCGATAGAACGAAGCAGCGTGCTTTGGAGAACGAAGATCCGTTCGCACCCCTCATTCTGGAGAAATGGGAAGGTCTGAAGCGACGAAGGAACGAGTTGGAACACGCGATAGCGTCCGACACTGGGCTCATCTACCACAACTCCCAGCAGGTGCGAGGGTCGTACCACTGGACGGCCAAGAGGTTAGATGAATTAACCAACGTCACGCGCGCACTAAGTAATCGCGTGAAGGCGTACTTAGCTCTCACCAAACTGGCGAGCATTGACTTGGAACTAGGTGGTGTTCTGTGGCTTGAATCGAGTGAAACACACACAGGAAGCCACGATCCCTCCGAGTGCGAACACTGCGCAGCGCAATTCGAGGCGATGCCGAAGCACCTCATCGACGAAATGATCGAGAAGAGAGTCTTCCCCTCACAGGAGGGGTGGCGGTTAATCACAGACAATATGGGTTTTGATATGACAGCTGAAGAGACAGAGCTGGCGGTCCGTGAGAGGTTTCAGGAACGGGTGAAGCAAGCCGAGGAGGTCGCTGAACTCCTAGAGGGCTGGGAAGAGGAGTCCGGTAAAGGTTGAGCACGCCGCGCCGCTACGAACGGGGACATTCGCGCTAGCGGGCTGCACAGCCGCAAAGTCTCGCAGTTGTAAGGGCACCGCCGACTGCGTCGCGTGACGTAGATGGCCAGGTCCAGGCCAGGCGGTGCCATCGATTCGCCGCCGATGGCGGCCTATGACTCGGAATGGATGGGAATGATGATCTATGTTGGCCCCAGTTTGATCATCGTAACTGGCCCCACCTTGCGGTCGGGTTCAGGCCTGGGGAGCACCTCCTTTGGCGGACTCAGAGAGCCGGAGCCGGTAGGAGTCGGAGCCGGTGCGACTCGCGCACGACTCTTTGAGCAGGACTCGCCACACATCTGCTTCAACCAAGTCCTTCCTCGCCTGCATCCACTTCACAACGAAATAGCGTGAACAGGCCCTAGCAGGCTGCTGAAAAAGGAGTGCGGGAGAATGGAGGTGGTACTGAGCCGATAGATGAGGGAGCTTGGTGATGCGTGGTGAGACTGAGCGGCAGGCGACGATGATGATGGCGCTGACGCCGGAGGGCTTCGTCCCGAAGGACCACCCGCTGCGGCGGATCAAGCCCCTGGCCGACTCGGCGTTGAGGCGGATGTCGCCCCTCTTCGACGAGCTCTACGCGGACAACGGACGACCCTCGATTCCGCCCGAGCACCTGCTCAAAGCGAGTCTGTTGATGGCGTTCTACACGATCCGCTCGGAGCGCCAGTTCTGCGAGCAACTGCGTTACAACCTGCTGTACAAGTGGTTCTTGGACCTCAATAGCCTGCCCCGCACCTGATGCGGGGTCGAGGACGAACCATTCCACCCAACCACGTTCACGAAGAACCGCGAGCGGCTCATGGATGCGGACGCGGCACGAGTCTTGCTCAAGGAAGTGGTCGGGGAGGCACGGCGTCGGCGCTTGCTCTCAGCCGATCACTTCACCGTGGACGGCACGCTGCTGGAGGCTTGGGCCTCGCACAAGAGTTACCGTCCGCGCGACGAGCCAGGGCCGCCTAAAGGCGGTGGGCGCAACCGCGACGCCGACCCCCGTTCAAGACGGGGGCAGGCTTTCCAGGGCGAGCGCCGCAGTCGCGAGACGCACGAGTCGACGACCGATCCCGAGGCGCGCCTGTATCGCAAGGGCAAGCAGCAAGGGGCGCAGCTCTGCTACCTCTGCCATGTGCTGACTGAGAACCGCAATGGTCTCGTCGTTGATGTCGAACTGACCGAAGCCGACGGCTACGCCGAACGCGAGGCGGCGCGGGCGATGCTGGAGCGCAGTAGCCTGCCCCGCACTTGATGCGTGGTCTGTGGACCAGCCACGCTCGGCGCCGACCGGGCCTACGACGCGCGCAATTTGGTCTGGGACCTGCGCGGCCTGGCTGTGACGCCTCATAGCCTGCCCCCGCCTTGAACGGGGGTCGCCCAGAACCAACAAGGTCGGCGCTGCGCGATCGACGGTCGGCGCCGGCGGTAAGCTGCGCTACCTCGGCCGGGCCCGCAACAAGCTCTGGTTCGAACTGACGGCCGCCGCCTAATGGGATCCGACCAGTCGCCAGGGAGCCCTCTGGCAGACTGGTTGTGGACTCTGCCAGCCGGTGAGCTCTGGTAGCCGCTGCGACATCGGATCGCTAGTTGTAGACCGAGCCCCGGCTGGCGCGTCTGGGTTGTCCGCAGCACTCATGGGGTGTCGTGCCGCAGAGCACTGATTCCATTAGGCCGTCGCGGGGGGCAACCCAGCGGGTCTGCGAACAGCGCACGACGTGAGAGGAGTCGAACACGATGACCTGGTACTTGGGCGATGATTGGTCGGAGGATCACCACGACATCCATCTGATGAACGAAGCGGGCGAGCGGCTCGCCGCCAGGCGATTGCCCGAAGGCGTCGAGGGCATGGCAGCCCTGCATCGTCTGGTCGCCGAGCACGCCGCGAGCCCGAGCGAGGTGATCATCGGCATCGAGACCGACCGCGGACCGTGGGTCTCGGCCTTGCTAGCGACCGGTTATCGGGTCTACGCCATCAACCCGCGTTCCGTCGCCCGTTACCGAGACCGGCACCACGTCGGTGGCGGTAAGTCCGACGCGGGCGACGCCAAGCTGCTGGCCGACATCGTCCGCACAGACCAACACAACCATCGAGCGGTCGCGGGCGATAGTGACGAAGCCGCCGCCGTACGCATCCTCGCCCGTGCTCACCAACAGCTGATCTGGGACCGGGTCCGGCAGACCAATCGCCTACGCAACGCGCTCCGGGAGTACTTTCCGGCGGCGCTACACGCATTCCCCAACCTCGCGCATGGCGATGCGCTAGGCGTGTTGCACGCCGCCGCCAGCCCGCGCGAGGCGGCGCGGCTGACCACGCCCCAGCTGCGGGCGGCCCTGCGGCATGGGGGCCGCAAGCGCAACCTCGAGTCGCGCGTCGCAACGATCCGCGCGGCCTTACGCCGCGAGCAACTCGAGCTGCCTCCGGCGATCAGCCGGGCCTTCGCCGCGAGCACCAGGGCGTCTGTCGCGCAGCTCGGAGCGATCAACCGGCAGATCGCCGAACTCGAGGCCGAACTGGCGGCCTCGTTTGAGCAGCACCCGGACGCCAACATCTTCCGTTCCATGCCCGGACTCGGTGCCGTGCTCGGCGCCCGGGTGCTCGGCGAGTTCGGGGACGACCCCGAACGCTATGAGTCGGCGAAGTCGCGCAGGAACTACGCCGGCACCTCGCCGCTCACCGTAGCATCGGGCCGCAAGCGCACCGTCAAGGCTCGCTTCATCCGCAACCGTCGCCTGGCTGACGCGATTGGACAATGGGCGCTGTGCTCGCTACGAGCCAGCCCTGGCTGCCGAGACTTCTATGATCGGCGCCGTGCGGTCGGCGACCAGCACTATCAAGCCCTGCGCGCTCTCGGCAACCGCCTCGTCGGCTACCTCCACGGATCACTCGACTCTCGCACTCCCTACGACGAAACCGTCGCCTGGAGCCATCGCCAAAGTGCAGAGACACTCGTTGCGGCTTGACTCATGCGCACTTGGGGTGTCTACAACCTCACCCGCCTGGCCAACCTCGAGGCGGCCGCCGCGTAACCGAACCGCGCCGACGCGGCCTTGGGCATCAGAGTCGCCTTCCAACCTCACGCATGCAGGCCGGCAAGACCCCAACCCTTGTCCACGGTCAGGCACAGAGCAGCCGTCAAACATGGCATGATCAGGCTGCCACATCAGTACTTCAGCAGCCTGCTAGAGCGCGAACTCGATGCGGCCCAACAAACGCTGTCGCAAAGGACGATGGCGCTGAGCGCGCGCATCGACGAACCATCTCAGGAATCGATCTTTGCAGGCTTCGCAGAGCGATGTGCGGCAGCAGAGATTGCGACGCCAAGTTCGATCACCGAAGCCCTCAACCCTGACTGGTGGAAGGACATCGCACCAGAGCCGGAAGCAGACAACAGGGCGGGAAGGCTTGGCGTCCTGCTTGCTGATGCGACTGCCCTCACAGAGCAGGCCATCTCATTGGATCCGATTGACACCTGGAACAGATTCGTTGATTCAGGGAGCGTCAACACACAGCTGATCGAGTTCCATCGGGCTGCCCAGAAACTCCTCGAGTCTGACCAAGCACAGGAGGATCGGTGTCCGCTCTGCCTTCAACCAGCGCCACACGGCCCGCTGGCAGCACGGATCACGGAGATATTGGGCGAGTTGGAAGAGGCGGCGGCGGCTCTTGAGCGAGCGAGACGCGAAGCGAAGAAGATCGTTGGCGCTGTGCAGTCAGTGCATAACACCCGCCGCGACATCGCCAAGCGGGCCAGTCAGCTCGATGTCGAGCTCGAGGATCCGCCTGACTTCCCGGCTGACGATTTCTTGATTAGGGTCTCGGAAGTTGAGCGAATACCGCGGGGCGTGGCCGAGGTCTACCTCAGTGCGGTCTGGGATTGGGACAAGGAAGCGTTATGTGCGGTCGAAGACGCAATCCCTGAGTCCGCGACCGAGCGTGACCAAGCCTTGGTAGAGATTGGCGTCCTGCACACACTGGCGATCGACTGGCACGACGCCAATCGAGAGTTTGCCAGGCGGCGACGCGCGTACGGCTTGGCGGAACAGATCTTTACCTCCTTTCAGGATCGGCAGAGTGCGTACCTCAGTGAAACGCTTGAGCAGATCTCTGTCCGCTGCGCGGAGATCTACGCGTTTCTGCACCCTGACGAGGGTATTGATTCTGTGGCAGTCGAAATCGTGACAGAAAAGGGGGCCGAATTGATCGCCAACTTCTTCGGCCATCGCGAACAGCCGGTGCAGCGCGTGCTCAGCGAATCCCATTTGGGATCCCTCGGACTGGCCCTGTTTCTGGCTATGGCAGAGGCCTTCAATGACTCCCTCGGATTCCTTGTACTTGACGATGTCGTCAACAGCTTTGACCGCGATCACCGCGGTCGCGTCGCGGAGCTGCTTGCCAATGAGTTCGATGACAGACAACTCATTGTGATGACCCATGACGAACAATTTTTTGCAAGAATCGGCCACCTCGCTCCATCCTGGGTCCGACACGAACTCACGTCATGGTCCTACGAGGCGGGTCCTCGCGCGAAGAACCGTGATGGTGAGGAAATGTTGGAGGCGGCCAAGGATGCCCTTTGCGCCAGCGATCGAATCGCTGCCGCCCAAAAGGGTCGTCGCGCGCTCGAAGGCTTCCTTCAGGAGGCCTGTGAGGAGCTGGAAGCGCTCTTGCCATTTAGGCGGGGCGCTGACAACGAGCGCAGGATGGCTGAAGAGGTCTTGCGCGGTCTTCGGCGGACGCTGAAGAGTCGAGCAAAGGATCTGTACAAAACCATAGATCCCTTGCTCAAGGCGATCGAGAGTGACCTGCACGCCGCTCTGAATTGGGAGGTTCATGCCACGCAGGGCGGCACCTCGAACCGAGAAATCTCCGATGCGCTCTCTCGAATCGAGGAGTTAGTGGTGAAATTCACGTGCGACGTTTGCGGGACACGCGTATGGCGAATGGGCTCGCCGGAGTCGTGCCGATGTCGCTGCGGTCAATCTACCTTTCCACCCTAGTGTCGCAACTCGAGAACTTGGATCGGGTCTCCAGAGAGGCTCTTGATGTCTTGGGCATCGTGGTAAGCAGTCTTTCGTTCCGCTGTTGAACCGCCGACTAATCGCCCATGTCCGAGACGACCAGCATGCCGCTTTGTTCGGCAAGCTGACCGCTCTGGCGCAACCTCTCGATCCGATGCTCCAGCCGGGCCGCGATATCAACTCCGGTACGGCGGTAACCGAATTGCCGAGCAGTCTCACGTAGCAGATCTTCCGCCATCGCGCCGAACGTCGCGCGTGCGACCGTCAAGAGTCCTACATCCAACTCAGCATCGGAGATTCGCTCGATTCGCCGACTCGCGTCTCGCCGCGGTCGGGTCTGCCCGGCACCATTGCGTGTGCGCAGGAATCCGTCAGGATCGCGACTCACTTGTCCAACATCGAGCGACGCGTTTAATGCGGTTTCGAGGCGCTTGCGAATGTTTGACCCTACGCGCCGTATGCCGAGCGCAGCTCTGAGCCGCTCGATCACTGTCTCGACGTGAACCGGCTGTTCGGCCGCGACGATCCGCTGGATCAACCCGCTGAGTTGGTCAAGCGGAACTGCGTGGGGATCGGCAGCGGGCTCGTCGTGGCTGTATCGCTTGTATTCATCGAACAGAGGCGAGGTCGCCTGGGCTGCATGCTCGGCGAACTCGTCGCGGGAAACATCATGATAGGTTTCTGCGTCTTCAGGCTGAGTAGGAGCGGTAGCAGTCACCTCCACCGCTGGTGAAACGTCTCCGGGATTTGCTCGTGCGAGTTCCAGTGAGTCCTCTATGGCGGCGAGTTCGGCTTCGGGATTGCGGATCCATGCTGTTGACCAGACTCGGTGGATGTGCCAGCCAAGCCCTTCGAGCACCTGTTGACGGAGCCAATCACGATCGCGCGCCGTCGGAGAGCTGTGGTAGGCAGCCCCGTCACACTCGATGCCGAGATCGAATCCGTTGCTGTCTTCTGAGCGGATGGCTAAGTCAATCCGATAGCCCGACACGCCAACCTGCGACTCGATCTGATGCCCTCGGTTGCTCAATGCCTCCAGCACAGCCTCCTCGAATGGACTCTCAGGCTCGCCAGTGTCCGTTACTTCAACCGCAGGCGTTATCACTGGATTTCGTGCGTACTCCAGATAGCGGCGCAAATGGCGTGCTCCGACTCCCTGCGCAGTGATGTCTTCTGGGCGAATCGAATGGACAACGGTCATCGACTTGCGAGCCCGGGTGACAGCAACGTTCAACCGACGCTCGCCGCCCACGCGGTTGATCGGACCAACGTTGTTCCGCACTGCGCCCGTGGAAGTTGGGCCGTAGCCGATTGAGAGAATCATGTGGTCGCGTTCATCACCCTGAACGTTTTCCAGATTCTTGACGAAGAAGTGCTCGTCAAGGTCTTCATCAAAACGATCATCGAGTTGGCGCTCGCTCATGCGCCGTTCCTCGATCAGGTTCTCGATGAGATCGCCCTGCGTTCTGGAGAGCGCAACGACGCCGATACTCTCAGTTCGCGGCGTCGTCTGCATCAGGTCGAACACGATGTGCGCCACGCGTTCAGCCTCCACTCTGTTGGTCCTGGTGCCGCCGGCGTCGTATGTGGCATCCTCCAGATAGACATCGCGCACACAAGCCGCATCCGGGGTTGGGCCCGGGAAGGTCAGTAACCGGTCTTCATAGAAGGCGTGATTTGAGAAGCGGATCAGGCTCTCGCACCGGCTACGGTAGTGGACGCTGAGGTAGCTCTCAGCGACATTGCGACCAAGCTGGCCGACCATCACATCAAGGATGCTCTCGCGCCCTTCGAAAGCGTCATCGACCCCATCTTCGTCATTCTCAGCGTCATCATCGTCGGCTTCTGCCGAGCGGAAGAAGTTTGACGGAGGAAGCTGGTGCCGATCACCAGCTACGATCACTTGGTGTGCGCGTTCAATTGCTGGCAGCGCATCTTCGGGCCATACCTGCGAAGCCTCATCAAAGATCACCGTGTCAAACTTGATACGTTCGCTTTCGAGCAGATCGCCAGAGAGGTACTGACTCACTGCGAGTGGACTCATGAGGAAGCAAGGCTTGAGCGTCAGCAGAAGGTTCGGGATGTGACCAATGAGTCGGCGGACAGACATCTGCCCCCTGCGCCTGGAAAGCTGACCGTTGAGCGTAGCAAGTTGTCCTGCCTGAATCCGTGTTGCGTTCCGCTCCGGATAGCGGGCAAAGACCCTCTCTCTCACGCGCTGACGGGCGGCCTCTGGCAGTTCCCGATCAAGTCGCCTGAACTGACTTCGCATCTCTTCGTGGTCCGTTCGCGTGAACTCACGCAACTCAGGTTCGTCGGCGTAGATTTGCTCAAGCCAAGACGAATACACGTGACGAAGAATTATGCCTGGAATGTCTCCAGCCCGTTCTGTCCGGGCACGTAGCGCAACCGTCGCTCCGCTGCTCAAATGTTCATCGAGTGCTTGCGCCGCTTCACGGTATTCCACCCATGACGCCGCTTCGCCGGCATGGACGGTGAGGTCATCCGCCCACGATCCCAGCTCCTCGAACGCAGGTGCGTCCCATGTCCGCCAGGCGGTGAGCGAACGATCGAACCGAACGTCGAGCCGGCTAAGGCTCTCGCGGAATGTCTGCTGGGCGTCCCGCGCCGCCCGCTCTCGCCGGGCGTACTCGCTGACAGCCTGAGGCTCACTCGCGTGTCGTCGTAGCACAGCGCTCGGCCGCTTGCCCGCCGCGTCGAGGAATTGTCCGGTCCAGTCCAACGCCTGGCGAACGGCCGCCCAGTCCGTCGTCTCGCGCTCGAAGTAGGGGCCGAAGTCCGTGGCAAGCCCAGGCGCAAGACGTTCGTCTTCTTCCGTCACTGACATCAACTGCACGCCGCAATCGATCAGATCAACGAGTTGGGAATGGTGTGTGATTGGCTTGAGCAGGCGGTCGTAGATTGCCTTTGTAGAGCCGGCCAGTCGTCGGACGGGTTCGACTGCCGGCGCAAGCGCTTCTCCGACGCTCCCGAGGTCGAGGTGGGACGAAACAAGTCGGCCATCGCCAAAGGCTTCCCCTTTGCGGCTGAAAGCTTCAACTGCATCGGAGAAGCGAGGCAGGGACTCGGCCAGCTCTCGCCGGCGCTGCGCGTCAGCCTCGGTGGCGAGTAACTCCCGCAGCACGGCCGGCCCTCCACGCCACTCGTCTCGGAGCGACTGGACCGCAGCCAGATCGGCTAAGACGCACTCCCAATCGGTCTCACGGCCAGCAAACCGCCGTCCTAGCGCTTCGTTTAGCTCTCGAGAAGTGTCGTTCCAACTCTCCCGCAAGTTCTGCACCTCGAGCGCCTGCTCCACTGCAGTGAGCGCCTCGCTCAACGCAAGTTTTGCGGGGGTCCGCAACTGTCCGCGCAGGATGCGCTGGTCCCGGCGGTAAGAACCGCCAATCATCCGCCGCCACGCGCTCTGATGATCCGTCCGATAGCGGATCAGTAGGTCCTCATTGACAAGGTCAACCAAGGCATCCGAATATCGCTCCTGCAGGCGCTCTTCAGCTTGTGAGAGGTCATCGAGAAGCGCTCGCGCTTTCGTCGACTCACCTTTCAGCGCTTCTGCCTGGCCACGATCCAGCCACTGTGCCGGCACAGGTTCCAGCTGGAGAAGACGACTGACTACGTCCGAAGCGAGTTCAATCTCAGTAAGTGTTCGAGGTGATTCTTTACCTAGCAACTGCCTGAAGCTCATCGCCACATTTTGAAGCGCATCTAGTGCTTCCATGAACGAGTCTGCCTGCTGAAAGACTGTAGTCGGGCTCGCGCCTACGGCGCGTCCCCATTCCAGGCCGATTGCTGCGGAGAGAGCCTCCTGCTCAGGCGAGGTGAGTTCGGTGGCCGAGGCCAATGCCTGGTAGTCGAGCGCAGGCAGGTGGTCTCCGAACCACTAGCCCAGTCGCTGCTCAAGCTGGCGCCGTCGCGATTGTTGATCGGCTTGCGCGTCCGCCAACCTGCGCAGCCGCGAGACGACGCCGAGGCCCAACCATGCATTCGGAACAGTTGGCGCCTGCTGCAGCAGCTCCAGTAGGCGGATCGCTCGGTCCACATCGTCAGCCGAATTGACTTCAGACAGACCGAGCCAGTCGGCATGCGGCGCGGCGACATCGCGCAATGCCGCAATGGCGGGTTGGACAGTAGCCAGATCTTCCCGGATCAGGTCAGCCAACTGCAACGATCCCCGTGGTGTCCGTAGTGCTAGCCAGCGGCTCGTCTCGTGGGAACGGAACTCCTCCGGTCGACGCGCGATTCGTTCCGCTCGGCGGACCGTTTCCCTGAGCCACTCTTGATCAAGAAGAGAGGCACCCGGCACAGCGAGACCCTCGCATCTGGGCAGCGATAGTAGAGGGGCGTAGCGACCTTGTACCTCGTAAACGGACAGTCCCAATGGGTCCCGCTGCTGATGCAGCAGCTGGACGATTCGGTTGAGTTGGTAACGACTCTCCGACAACTCGTCTAGCGCGATTGAGCCTGCTACCGGCTGGCGGTCATCTGCGAGAGCCTTGCGGAGCTGGTCGTACACCTCTTGCTTCCTGCCGCGATCGCTGTGCAAGTCCAGGCAGAACATCCCCAGGCCGCACTGCTCTAGCCGTCGTTTCACGACGCCGAGCGCAGCCATCTTCTCGCTGACAAAGAGCACGCGTTTGCCGTCAGCGAGTAGTGTGGCAATCAGGTTCGCAATAGTCTGGCTCTTTCCTGTCCCAGGTGGACCGTGAATCACCAAGTTGGTGCCGCTGCGAGCCTGCTGGATCGCAAGCAACTGGCTGAAGTCGGCAGGCAACACGGAGTGTTGATCACGAACGTCTAGCAACTCATCGAGACGACCGCCGGCGAGTTCTGAAGCAGGTGGTATCGCTGACGACAGGCCTGAACCGGATTCAGACACTTCACCGCTCGCCAGTTGAAGGGTTAGCTCGCTCTGAACGCCATGTTCGCGCATTCGTGCCAAGTCTTGGTACATGGCAAGCTTGGAGAACGTGAATCCACTTAACACGAGTTTGGAATCCACCGACCAACCTGGTCGGTGTCCCACGAGTCCTCCTACGCCGTCTATGTATGCCTGGACCGATGCTCCATCTTCGTTTGAATGGTCGTCGAACTCCGGAAGGTCGATACCAAACTCCGCGAGTTGGTGGCGCAGAGTTGGATTGACGACCGGATCGTCGTCCTCCAAGTGTAAGTAGAAGGGATCAACCGGCGTGGCACGCTCCAAATCGCAAGGGCACAACAGAAGCGGTGCGCGTGCAACATCGCCATCTGAGTCCACCCATTCGAGAAATCCGGCAGCGAGGAAGAGGATGTTCAGGCCCTGCTCTTCGTGCCACTCTCGGTCCCGTCGCCAGAGATTGCGCAGTCGCCGCTGCAGATCCAATGGTTCGCAGTCTGTGCGGAGTTCCCCCTCAACAATCCGTGGGCCCTCTACTGCAGCTGTAGCATCGGGACTCGCTGGAACTTGGTCAACGTCAGTCCTCTTCCGACGCGGCGACTCCGCGTAGGTGAACGCTAGTCCCTTCCTCGACCGCTCCAGTCGGCGCTGGAGTGAATCGGGTGAGACATCGAGGATGCCCACCGCGCTGCGACCCTGCTTGAAATAGAGCAGATTGTTGCGTCGGTCTAGCTGCAAGAGCCGCTTCTGCCACTCACCGATCCGCCGCGAGATCGGGTCGTCAGGGTGAATAGCAGTGGAGGTATTGGTTGTGTTCACGCTACTCGCCATCGCTGTGTCTAGCGGATCAGTGCTGTTCCCGATACCAAACACGCTCGGTATCCGAACGCGCAGATTCTAGAGCGAGTTGGAAGATCAGCCGGACAGGCTCACCAAAATGTCCTGAATGGCACCACCACTCAAACTCGGCGCTGGCAGTAGTGAGTTGCTTGAGTCCCGCCCCGGGGGAGCGAACGACTCGGAGGAGTCCGAAGTCGCAGGATCGGATACGGTTGTTGGCGAGGGAGACTCAAGGCAACACTGTTCCAAGACTCGACCGAACACTATCGATTGCGGATCCTCTGTCTGGGAAGAGGCCATGTGACCGAGATTGCACAGCACAATGACTCCATTGACGTTTCCGGCATCCCGGCAGAGCACCTATCTTCCGCAAAAGGGGAGATCTCTAAACTCATTGACCTAGCAGCAATAGTTGCGCAGAAGGAGGGGAAGGACTTTCTTCTCCACAGCATTTGTCTGACAGACCGCTTTGAAGATGAAGTGAACCTGCTGCTTCAGGCACGTTGGGATGTCGCGCCCTACTGTGCCCGTCGCAGCCATACACAGGCGATCGCGAAAACATGTTGGGTACGTAATGATGTTGGCCAGATTCGCTTCGCGGTGGTCATAGACGCACTCTCCGTGGGCTCCTGCAGAATCACGAATCCTCGCTTCCTGGTCACCGTGCTCCACGAACTCGGACATGTCCTTCGGGAGGAAAACCACCTCCAACGGCTGGGTGAAGAGGAGTTCACAGCCGCTGCCACTACTTCGGAGCGTTGGTTGACTAACTGGGCGAAGATCATTATTGATGAATTCGATGTGGATCGACTGGTTGATTCCCTCCTTGGGATCCTCGCGACTTCGAGTACAGGTCAGGCCCTGTCACTGCAGAATCTTGATGAGGCGGAAGGCCTACATTGGGTACCAGCTTTGCTGGATGCGCTGAACGCGTTGCCCAAGTCAATCGACGAGGCGGTTAGGGGCTTTCGGACAGGGCGAGCGACGATTGATGATCTTGCTGGCGCGGCTATTCCCGCAGTGAATGAGGTCCTGACGCTGCTCAGTCACACGGCAGCGAGGCTAATGAGCACTGAACATTGGCAGGACATATTGGGTGAAATCTCGGAGACAGAGGCATCAAGGCGTTTCCTCCGCGGCCACCTAGAGACGATTGTTGGCCAACTTGGTAGTCGTGAGGAATCGCTGGAAGATGCCAACACCGTCGTATCGGCGGCCATCGCATCGATCTTCCGGAACTGTGGGCTTCGATTTGAGACGGTCCCGGTTGGCGTGTACATAGCCGTTGACGCGCCGGCCGCCTAATGTAGTGGTCACAGGCGCCGATTGGAGACGACAGGCTCCGATGCGAGGAGCATCCGCAGGCCCGATAGGTCAGGGAGGTCGAGGATTTCGGCGACGCCGTTGTCGATCTTGGAGCGAGTTGGGCAATCGACCATGGCAGGCAGGCGCTCGAAGGTGTCTTCGGCGAGATCGTCGAACAGCTCGGAGAGTGCTGTTAGTTGGTCGGGCGTCAGTTGGCTGACATCAAGAACTGGCAGACGCGCCAGGTCCGCCTTCTTCATCGCCGACCAGCCCGCTCTGGTTGTAGTGCGCCTGGCCAAAAGTGTCAGTAAGCCGAGGCTACTGTTGAGCCAGACTGCGAGCGCCTTGTCCCAGGCGTCGTTGTCGGTCTTGACAGGCCAGAAGACGTTTGCCAACACTGCCCGGTTGGCGACCATCGCAACGACTCTGGCAGTGTTGAGCCACAACCGTTCCGCCACCAGCAGCCGACCCGCCATGCCCCACAGGCGCTCTCCGTAGCCGGTCTTCTGCCCGCCTCTCGGTTTCGGAAGCGGCGACAGATACCGGTTCGGTGAGCTAGTCATCGTGTTTCGTTCGTCCGCTTCATGTCCCTCGGCCATTGGGTATGCGGTCACCGAATCCGTGCGATCGAAGCCGTCGACCAGGCGGCGACGATCGGGGCCGATCCGGCCTAGCTCCCCCAAACGACAGAGTTTCACGGGTGCGGCAGAGCCGCCGGGTACCCACAACTCGCCGTCATTGAGGAGGCGCACGGCGCTGCGTGCTAGGTCAGCTCGCGCGAACTGGACCCCAGACCACTTTCCGCCATTCAGCCTCGACTCCGGCACCGACAACATCTCGCCCACGTGTTGTCCATCTACAGCAAGCAATGAGGAACCGGATTCCTCGAACTTGGCTGGGGGCGTGGCGGCGATCGCGTCGGCGATTCTTCCAGCTTCGAAGACGCTCGGAGAGTTGCGCCAGAGATTGACGAAAGTGGTTCGATGGTCACTGCTTTCGTCTTGTTGGCTGCGGCGTGTGGCGATGAGCAGGGCTTCGGAGAGGTTGGTGCTGTCAGAGAAGTTCCAGCGCTCAGGATCGTGTGAGACGATCACTGTGTCCAGGTTGAAGTCGCGCTCTATGAGAGCGCGGGTCTGAGCCCAGGATGGGCCGGTGCAGACGGTCGCTGGTAGGACCAAGGCGATGCGTCCCTCTCCCGGCCGTAGCTTGGGTGCTGCGGCGGCGACGAAGGCTGCGCCCAGTCCAGCGGTGGCCGTTGCCTTTCTCGATTTGAGCCGCTTCGAGAGTTCGTCTTGCAGCTTGCGACGCTCGTCCTTGGGCAAGCTGCCGAAAAGGAGATTGCCGCCCACAGAGCGGGTGAAGGGCGGGTTCATGATGGCAAGGTCAAGTTCAGGGAGCTTGGCGGTGACGCCGGCTTCGACGCCCTGCGGGCCTTCGCCGGAAACTCGTTCCGCGCCTTGCGGTGCGATGTCCGGTGAGAGAGCGAACTGGACGGGGACTTCGTCATCGCCGAGGAAGTCCAATGAGCCGAGCGCGACCTTACCGTTGTCCGCCCCGTAGTCCATCACGTAGAGATTCATGCGGTCGAACTCGATCTGCGGATTGAGCATCGCGAGACTAGTCGCAGCGAAGTGAATGGCGGAAAGCTGGACATCGTAGCCATGCAGAGCCTGCTCGACCATGGCCTTGTGCAGTTCCGCGGACTGTTTGCCGCCGGCGGCCTCGTGTCGGCGCTCGGCCTCGGCGGCGACTGCCATCAACAATGTTCCAGTACCGCAGGCGAGATCAGCCACGCTGAGGGATGCGGGAAACTCGTGGTCGATCCAATCGACATTGGGCGGCCAGTCTTCGAAGACGAGGCGGCTGAGCAGGGTCGCAGCGGGCACGGAGGTGTAGTAAGCACCGGTGAATTTGGCGTCGGAGAGCAAGGTGTGAAAGAGGCGACCGGAGAGGTCGTGTCCTTCGACCTTGTTGGTCTCTTGCGCTGCCTGAATCAGTGGCGCAAGCACAGGCCTGTGCATCTCGGGCGGCGCGGTGTCGACGATCTCCGCGAGTTGCGCTGCCAGGTCGAAGACTGGCACGTAGTCAATCTCTTCGCTGATAGTTCTCCAAGCGTCACGAAACTTGCCAGGTCCTGCGTTGGCCATCTCGCCAAGGGTTTGCACGTCTTCGTTGCTGGCGGACAGACGGTCCTGGAACGCCATGGCGTTGAACATGACGAGGCAACCGATATGGAGCGCCGCGGCGCGATCGCTCTCCTTGTCGGATTGGGCGATCGCGTCGGCGATACGCCGCGAGAGTCGGGCGTGCTGGCTGAGGCTCGTGGCTGATTGCTCAAGGGCCCAGCCGATTACTCCTGCGGCGGCGACAACACGGTCAACGCCTTCCAGTTCCAATGGGAGAAGTCGTAGGTGGTCGGCGAATTGATCGACGGTTCCCTCGCGCAGCGTCGATTCTTCGAGGATTTTGCCCCGCGAACTGTGGAGGTACCACTGCAGGTTGAGGGTGTGTTCGAGCTCGTCAAGGATGTCGTCTTCCTGCTTGAGCCAGTCGGGGTAGAGGACGCCGAGCCGGGCGATAGCGTCGGGGAAGTCCTGAACGCGCTGGTCGAGTTGGTCATTCAGGCCGGCCTGGTTGGATTCCCACTTGCACTCGATGAGGACGAGCTCGCCTGTGCGGAGTTCGTAACGGATGTCGGGTGCGTCGCCTCGGCTGCGACGCTCGGCACGAGCCTTGATGCCTCGTGCTCGGAGGAGTTGCCCGAGGAGCGGGTTGACAGCTTCCTCACGGGCGGATTCGCCTACATGCTCCAGTGGTGATTTCTGTTCACTCATGTAACCAGTGTCTCACAAGGTGCGCAATCGGCTGTCGGAACCCGACACGCGCGCCATTGTGGAGGTCGAGTATCTGGGTACAGACTCGAATCAACGTCCAACAATGAGAGATTCGAGTGCGCGTGAAGCAACCACACGACCCGGAGCTATTGAACGCCATCCGCAACTATCTGCGCAGCCACACCGAGCGGTACAGCCAGCAGCAGACGGCGGAGCGGTACGGCGTGTCGCGCTACACGCTGTGGCGATTTCTGTGGACGGACCACGTCAGTACACGGCTCATTGCCGCTGTCACGGCGGAAGTGGGCGACTCGATTGGACTGCTGCGCTGGGCGACGACGCGATTAGACGACATCGGAGCGCAACGGCAGTCGGGCGCAGTACGTCGTCGGCTCACACCGGCCGATGTCCAGACACTGGAAATCCTCTGTCATACGCCGCTGGCCACGGTCGACGAACTGTCAGCCTTCATTCGCCTGCCGGCGAACACCATCCGAGAACGGCTGGCGCGGCTGTCGAACCGTGGACTGGCTGAGTCGCGTGCGCATCGATTGCAGTTGCTCGGAGCGCGGCCCCAGCAGCGGTTCTTCCCGACTCGTGAGGGCATCGTGGCTGCGGCGGGCAGCGAGTCAGCGTGCGAGCGACTGCTGGGTCTGTACCCCGTGTCGCGGCAATGGTTCCGGGTCCTGGCTGAACGTTTGGACTCAGTGGCGCTGCTGTACCAAGTGGCGGCGATGATTGCCGAGTTGCGGCCTGGCGAATCGCCCATGCCGGTCGAGCATTGCCGTTCGGGTCCGTACGATCTGGTGCTGCGCATGTTCGGCGGCTCGATCGGTCTCGTGCGGCAAGGCCCAATGTTGAGTCATGCCAGTCTGCGCTACCGCATCCGTACGATTGAGCGGATGGACGTCAGCGAGCGTCCCTTGGTCACGCTGATCCTCGTCGACTCGGAACAGGACATGCGGCGTGTCCTCCGTACGATCGCCGACCCAGCGGTGCATCGACAAACGTTCGTGGCGGTGATGGGCGGGGTGATGGTCGGCAAGGGGAAGCACGAGGTCTGGCAGCAGGGCGGGTATGGCTTTGCCTCCACGCCGACGCTGGAACCGGATGTATCGCTGCCCCGCATCGTCAAGCACGTGCAGCGGCTGGGTGAGGCGTATCCCAAGATCAAGGGGCCACGGAAGCGACAGTCTTCCAACGCCACCCGCGTGTCCCTGCCAGATACAACCGCACGGCTGGATCAAGCGCTGTCACTCACGTTGGGTCGGGCCGAGAAACGCGTGCTTGATCTCCTCGCCGGTTGGCCGTTTTGTTCAGTGGAGCATCTGGCCGGGCTGATGGAGGGCGTCAGCAAGCGTCAGGCCAATCACGTCTTGCGTTCATTACGAGACCAAGGCCTCGTCCAACACGAGCAACTCGGCTACGTGCTGTCGGACCAGGGCCTCACCTGCCTCGCTCGTCGCGACCGCGCTGCTGTGGGTCCGACCCTGGACCGCTGGACGCCGCTGCGAGATGAACAGGGCTACATCGGCTCCGCGTTGCAGACCATGGCCAATCAGCATCGACACCAAGCTGGAATCACGGAGTTCTGTGCCAATTTGAGCGCTGAAGCAGCCCGTTCCCCCGACCACGAGATCCTCGACCTCCTACCGACTCATCGCTCGCAGATCAGCTACGAGCACAGCGGCACGCGCTACATGCTCTACCCCGACGCCTCGTTCCAGCTCCGAACTGGCGAAGAATGGCAATGGTGCCTTCTCGAGTTCGAGCGTCGCGCCACCACACCGAAGCGGGTGCCCGAACGACTGCGCGCCTACCGACGCTACTTCGAGAGCGATTACATCCGGCCCGACCACAGCGGTCAGCTGCCGCTGGTGCTGTTCGTCTTTGAAACCGAGCAAGCCGAATCAACCTTCCTCGACACCGCCGAACGGGTCAGTCCCGCACCGTTTCTGAGCACCCACCTCGGTGCTCTCTCAGAGCATGGCATCCTGGGTCGGAGCTGGCGCGCATGGGGCGCAACCAGCCCAGAACGTCACCGATTGCAGCAGTTTGGCCTGTTCCTCAGTGCCCCAACCACCCGTGCTGAGCACTTCCTGTAGGGAGGGCGCCCCGCCCCACCCTGTCCCGGGCTGTCCCAGGCTGTCCGCAATAGCGCAACTATGTTCTACACAGCGCTTCAGCCCCCAAGTGCAATCTGCCCGGACAGCAGATTGCACTCGATTGCACTTTGCAATCCCCTGTCAGGGCTACATTGCCGATCGTTGGACAAATGTTTCAGGACAGGGAACCGGACACCGTCCGGCGAGGCCCAGCATCCAGGCTCCAATCGGACGAGAGAACGAGCCTGCGTGGGCGCGGCGGGCCTGTCGAGATCGAGACATTCGGACGCCTGCGCCGGTGTCGGAGCCGCCTCGATTGCCTACAATGTTTCGAACAAGGATCGCGGCGTTACGCAGCCAATGCGTGATTGGAGCACCCCATGGAACAAACGCAGCCAATGACGCCGGTCGCGCTCTACGCGCGCGTCTCTTCCGACAGGCAGGATGTCGACCTCTCCGTGGCTGCCCAGCTCCGCGCCCTGCGTGACTTCGCCGAGCGCAACGGCTACGTGGTTGCCCGCGAGTACATCGATGAGGCGGGATCAGGCCGTACTTCTGACCGTCCTCAGTTCACCAAGATGCTCGATGAAGCCGGTCAACAAGATGCGCCGTTCCAGGAAATCCTGGTCTGGAAGTTCTCGCGCTTCACAAGGAAGCGTGAGCACGCCGTGGCGTTCAAGTCGATGCTGCGTCGGCGCGGCATCCGCGTCACTTCGATCACCGAGCATGCCGACGACACGCCCACCGGCAAGCTGATGGAAGCGATCATCGAGAGCGTCGATGAGTTCTACTCGGAGAACCTCGCCCAGGAGGTGACTCGTGGCATGCGCGAGGCGGCCTCGCGCGGGTTCTGGGTCGCGAGTCGGCCACCCTATGGCTACAAGCGGGTGAAAGTTGCAGACGGCGGCAAGGAACGACCACGGCTCGAACTCAATCCTCCGGTCGACGACATCGTGCGCCGCATTTTCGACATGGCCATCAACGGGAGCAGTGTGCTCGACATCACGCGCGTGCTCAACGACGAGGTCATTCCCACGACCAACGGCAAGCCCTGGCTCAAGACCACTGTGCATCGGTTGCTCACCAACGAGGCCTACACCGGGACGCTGGTCTGGGGTCAGAACGCCAAAGACGGCGGTGAACCGGTTCGCGTTGTAGATGCGCACCCGGCCATTGTCACCCGCGACGAGTTTCAGTACGTCCAGCGACTATTGAAGTCGCGTGCTCCGAAGCATGTCAATCCGCGTCGTGTGTCGAGTCCGTACCTGCTATCGAGCCTGCTCAGTTGTGAGTTGTGCGATGTGAGTATGTCGGGCGCCGAGGCGAAGGGCGGGAAGTACAGCTACTACGTCTGTCAGTCGAAGATTAAGAAGGGAACAGAGACTTGCGAGACCCCGCGACTGAACGCTCGTGATTTCGAGCGCACCATCATCGAGCAGCTGCGTGAGCACATCCTGACTGAGAGCAACATCCGTGAGCTCGTCAAGTTGGTTGACGAGGAGATGGATGGACTGGCTCGCGAGCAGCGCCAGAAGCTGGAATCTGTCGAGCATGAGCTGGCGCAAGTCACGCAGGCGCTCGATCGTATCTGGCGAATGGTCGAGACGACCGACCTGGAGATGGCGGACGCCGCCGACCGCATCCGCGAACACAAGCGACGCAAGGAGCAGCTGGAGGTTACAGCGGAAACGGCCCGAAGGACCTTAGCGGAGCGGCGTCAGTTGCTCGACTCCGAAGACATGATCGCGGCATTCGCCGTGGACATGAGCGACTTCCTGCTCACCAGCGAGCTGACCGAGACCCGTGCCTTCCTGCGGACGTTCATTCAGCGCATCGAGGTGAAGCCCGGTCGGGCCGTGATTCGCTACACCATCCCGATGCCGGAGGACAGCCCTATCGGGCGTTCAGACCGCGCTGAGGTGGGTCTGAGAGGTGGAGTTCGCAAATCGGTACGTGTTGGTGGGCCTAACGAGACAGTATTGCGACCTGTAGTGATGGAAATGGGCCTGTAGGGTTTTCGGTGGCCTGTTCCTCGGTCGTTCCTTGCCTTCGAGTACCTAGACCTTGGCTCGAATGAACAACGATCCACCGGCTTTCGTGACCACAACCATCAGGGAGGTTAATCTACTGCTCGATCGCTAGCACCGCAAAATCCTCGCCCTTTGCCCAAAAGCACCAGGACAAGCGATTGGGAAGGTCCTTGCAGCGTGCATCGACTCCATTACACACATACAGAGCGCCGGTACGCCGGAATCGAACAGCAGGCGGTAGCGAGCCAATGCTTCGCCGGGCGATGTGTCTCCCCACTCGAGACTCTCTGGTGCGTTGAAACGCTGTGAGACGCTATTGGCGACGTCGGAGCTGAACGGAGGCTGCCTGAAGCGTTGGACAGCGGGTTCAACTCAATAGGTGTCGCCTCAAGAACTCACCGACAAGTTGATTGAAGGCTTCCGGACGCTCCCAATAGACAGAGTGGCCGCAGCCTTCGACCTCGACGTATTCAGACCCCGGGATCTGTTCGTGCACCATCTGGACTACCTCCGGATAGACGATTTTGTCATCATCCCCGACCAGGAACATCGTCGGCACCTTGAGTGCCTCGAGGTCCTCCGGTCCAATGCGAATGCCAGTCGGCGTGTACCTCAAATTGGAACGGGACTCGGTCAAGTTGAACGACAACCACTCCGGCAGGGGGAAGTTCTCGGAGTTGAGTCGTATGCGCATCAGTAGCGCCATCGCCGGTTCGCGAGCAGCAAAGTCCTCCGCATAGGCCCGGTCGAGTCCGGGAATATCGCGGGTCTGTTCGTCGAGCTCTTCCATCACGCTGTGCAGCTCGGGCCAATCCAGGTCCCCGACGCAGTCACACATCACCAGAGCGGAAGTGCGGCTGGGATTGCGAACCGCGAAACCCAGAGCGGTCCAACCGCCCATCGATTGCGCGATCAAGGCCGCGCGCTCGATGCCCAACCTGTCCAGCAGGGCTTCCAGGTCGTCTACGAACCGGGGCGGCCCCTCTTTGTCCGGATCGGTCGACGTGCCAAACCCTCGATGGTCGATGACGATGCAGCGGTAGTGTTTTTCGAAATGGGGGATCTGCTGAAACCAGCCGACCTGCGTTCCACCGCCTGCCCCGTGCAAGAACACGACAGCGGGACCTGTTCCGTACTCTTCGTAGTGAAGTTCGATCCCGTTGAGTTGTTCGATTGGCATGGCTGATTGTCTCGATCTAGGAAGGAATCAGACTCCGAATTGGGCCAGGGGTCGCAATCCCTGGACCAGTGCACTATCTACGAGCCTCGTCCAAGTGCGGCAACAGGGTACTCGTCCCGTTTCGGCCTCGTCAGGGTGGCAGGCTCGTTGACCGGCTATTGGCCTCTGGTTCGGACTAAGGTATGAATCGAGATGACAGAGCCAATTCGCAGCGCAGTAGTCGTCGGCGGCGGCAGCGCCGGATTCCTCGCGGCGCTGACGTTCCGACGGATGTTGCCGCAGATCAAACTGACGGTCGTCCACTCGCCCGACATTCCGGTCATCGGCGTAGGCGAATCCACCACCGGCCGTGTACCCCTGCACCTGCACGAGTCGTTGAAGATCAACCGCGACGAATTCCACAGGCAGGTACAGCCAAGCTGGAAGCTGGGGCTGCGCCTGGAGTGGGGCGCGAAGGACGTGCCGCACTTCAACTACTCATTCGATCGTTATCTCGAGAAACACGTGCCCGGCCTCGACAAGCGCGCCGCCTACTACTGCCTGGCCGATCCGAAAGATGCCAGCGTCTTCAATGCGATGATGGATCGGGCCCGGTCGCCCGTCACGTTGGAGGGGCGTCAGTTTGCTATCGATCCTCGCGCGGCGTATCACTTGCCGAACAAGCGCTTCATCGATTACTTGCGGAGGCAGTCTCGCGAATCAGGCGCCACGCTGATCGAGGATGAAGTTCAGGATGTGGTGCGAGCGGAGTCGGGAGATGTTGAGCGCCTGCGGCTAACGAGCGGGCGCGAGGTCGCAGGTGATCTCTTCATCGACTGCTCGGGCTTCCGCTCGCTGCTGCTCGGCGAGACTTTGGGCGAGCCTTACCTGAGCTACGCCGACACGCTCTTCTGCGACCGGGCGGTGATCGGCTCCTGGCGGCGGGATGACCAGATCTTGCCATACACGACGGCATCCACGATGGACCACGGTTGGGCCTGGCGGATTGACTTCCCTGACATCGTCACGCGCGGGTACGTGTTCTCGTCAGCATTCTGCTCCGATGACGAGGCGGCCGAAGAGTTGCGCGAGAAGAATCCAGAGCTGGGCGACGACCTACGCGTGCTCTCGTTTCCCAGCGGTCGCTATGCGCGACACTGGGTCCGCAATGTCTTCGCGGTGGGCAACGCGTCTGGATTCGTTGAGCCACTAGAGGCGACCGCGCTGCACCTGATCGTCGAGCAGCTCTACAAGCTGGCCGATGGGCTGATAGATACGGACGCGGTACCAACTCCAGGCCTGCGCGATCTGCTCAACACCGCCTTCCAGATTGGCTGGGACGATGTCCGCGACTTCCTGGCCCTGCACTACAAGTACAACTACCACGCGGACACGCCATTCTGGCGTCACTGCCGCGCGGAGACATCGCTTGGTTCGGCGGCGGAGTTGGTCGAGGCCTACAAACGGGTGGGTCCGTCGCTCCTGCTGAAGCGGCTGATCGAAGGCGAATACTTCGAGTATGAAGGCTACACCTCCATGCTCGTAGGTCTGCGCGTCCCCACCGCTGCACACCGGGACCTATCGAGCGACGAGGCCGAGGCCTGGGCCGCGTATCAGAAGGGCGTCCGCAATTCGGCCATCAGAACGATGCCCATGCGCGAGGCGCTGGAGCGGGCCCACGGGACCGCGCCCGTCGCGCGTTCCCGGGCTGAACGTCGCCGCCAGGCCCGAACCTGATTCACCCGGCCTGCCTCAAGTCTGGCATTGGCGACGCCGGGAGCAGGTTTGACAAGCCAAATTCCACTCGTGATACTTGCGCCTAACAAGTCACTGCGCTATCCGCTCATGGCTTTGAACAGATAGCAGGAGGTTTGTCATGAACGAGCGCAACTACTGGACCAAACTTCGTCGGCGAAAGCTGTCCCGACGGACGCTGTTAAGAGCCAGCGCCAGGGCAGGCGTTGGCGCGGCGGGACTGATGTTGGTCGGTTGCGGCGATGACGACGATGACGACAGCACACAGCCGGCCGCTGCCCAGGCTCAACAGCAGCAACAGCAAGAACAACAGGCGCCAGCCGCGCAGCAGCAGACGCAACAAGAACAGCAAGCCGAACAGGCAGCCCAGCAAGCCGAGCAACAGGAACAGCAACAGCAGAGCGCTCAGCAGCAGACTGTGCAACAGCAAGAGCAGCAGCAAGCACAGCAAGCCGTGCAAGCGGCGCCCAGCGTGCCTCGCGGCGGGATCGTCAAATACGGCGCGGCGTATGACATTATCGGCCAGAGTGGCATGGATCCAACGACATCCCTCACACAGTCCGGCCTCTGGCGCTCGATCTTCGACCCTTTGATCGCGACCCGAGCAGACGGCATCGTCGACCTCGATGCTTCGCTCGCGGAATCCTTCGAAGCAGTAGATGACGTGACGATCGTGTTCACGGTCCGCGACGGGGTGAAGTTTCACGATGGCACGAGCTTCGATGCCGAAGCTGCCAGGTTCAACCTCGATCGAGCGGTCGATACGAGCATTCCCGCCGGGGGCGTGTTCGCTGCGGCATATTCGGTCATCGAGTCGAAGGAAGTGCTCGACAATCAGACGCTGAAATTCAGCCTCAGCAGTCCCAACGCCGCGCTGCTGACCAACCTCCAGGAGCGCGGCGGCATGATGACCTCCCCCACCCATGTGGAGGCTTCCTCGCTGGAGGATTTACGCATACAACCGGTCGGTACCGGCCCGTATCGACTCCAGAGCTGGGAGAACGAACAGTCGACCGTGCTCGTTCCATTCCAGGACAGCTGGCAGCGACGGGAAGACGGGGGACCGTACGCTCTGCTGGACGAGTTTCAGTATGTCGTCATCCCTGACGAAGTCGTCCGGGCCGCAGCAATCGAGTCAGGCGACGTAGACTCGTTCATCGCACCGGACAGCCAGGTTGGGTTGCTGCTCGACAACGACGATCTGACCTCGGTTGTGCGCAAGGGATCTCTACACCTTTCCTTCTGGGTGAACCATGATCTGTATCCGGTGAGCAACCTTGATTTCCGACGAGGTCTCATGCACGCCTGGGACAAAGAGGGCGCCAAAGAGGTCTTCTACGAAGGACGCGCCGATGTCGGCGCCGCGATCCTGTCCAACGGCAATTGGGCGCATGCCCCGCAGGAGCACTTCCCGACCGAGTTCAACATGGACAAGGCCGAGGAGTTGTTGGTCCAGTCGGGCGTTCCGGAAGAGGACTGGGAGATTCCGATCACTGCCAGTTGGGCTGGCGCCGAGCCCATGTTTCAAGCCCTCGCCGGGAGCTGGGAGCAACTGGGCGTTCGCGTCATCCCAGCCACCTATGAGGAAGTACAAACCCGTCCGTTTGCCAACCGGGGACATGCGGCAGATCTCCACTTCGTTGGCCAGGGCGGCGACCGCGGCGAGCCGGACACCTTCATGCAGTTAGCTCTGACCGAGAAGGGGACCTGGAACCTGAGCGGTGGGGCGGTGCCTGAAGTCGAAGGCCTTGTCCAGGACGCGGTCACCACATACGACACCGAGGAGCGACGCAGGATCTATGCCGAGATTCAGGAAATTCAGGCCGACTTGCTGTACAGCATCCTGCCGGGTCTTTACACGCATCGCTTCTATTTCAGCCGCAATGACATTGGCGGGGCACAGTTCGACTTGAACGGATTTGAGTGGTTTAAGGAGCTACACCGGATTACCTAGCCAAATCTCAGCCCCGCATCTCTCCCGATTGCGTCGGGGCTAGGCCCGACTCAATCCACTTAGAGGTTGAGTGTGAGCAAGTTCATCCTGGCTCGGCTCCTTCAGGCAGTGCCCGTCCTGGTCCTGGTGTCAATCCTGACCTTTGCCGGACTGGAGCTGGTCCCCGGCGATCCGTTGCTCGCGGTGATTGGCCCGGCACAGGAAGGTACCCAACTCAGCGTCGAGGACATTGAGCGGATCAAAGAACAGTTCGGTCTGCATGGATCCCTTCCGGAGCGCTACATTCGCTACGTTGAGCAGGTCATCCTTCGCTTCGACTTCGGTACCTCGCTGCAATCGCAAGAACCGGTCACCAGGGTCATTGCCGATCGGTTGCCGGTCTCACTCTGGCTCAACGGCCTCGCGCTCGGGCTGAGCATTGTGCTGGGGCTGACGCTGGGGCTAATCGCTGGCGTGCGACCGGGAACTCGCGGCGACCTGGGAGTCACCTTCCTGGCCGTCGTCGGGGTAGCGGCTCCGAGCTTCTGGCTCGCGATCGGATTGATCATCTTGTTCTCTGTCGAGCTCGGATGGCTGCCCACTTCAGGCTGGGTCGATCCGATCTCGGACCCCTGGGAAGCGGCGAAGCACCTGGCGATGCCAGTCTTCGCGCTCTCTCTCGGTGGCGTCGCAGTGATCGCGCGACAGACACGATCGTCCGTGTTGGAGATACGCCGTCAGGACTACATCGTGACCGCGCGGGCCAAAGGCTTGCCCGGCAGCGCAGTCCTCTTCCGCCATGTGCTGAAGAACTCGATGCTGCCAGTGGTCACGATCATGGGCCTGCAGATCGCGGCATTGTTTGGCGGCAGTGTGATCATCGAGCGACTCTTCGCACTTCCAGGTCTGGGCCGGCTCGCGTTTGACGCCACGCTCTCGCACGACTTCAAGATTCTGCAGGGAATCGTCTTCATCGTCACACTCGCCGTTGTCGCGGCCAACTTGCTGACCGACGTTGTCTACGGCCTCCTCGATCCGAGAATCAGATACCAATGACCGAGCACGAACAGTTGGCTGTGTCGCATCCCCGGCTGCGGAGCATGCGCGTGCCCACCAGCATCATGGTCTTCCTGCGCGATCCCAAAGCTCGGGTGGCAACGGTCATCCTGTTGATCGTCGTCTTCTTCGCGGCCTTCGGCCCGACAATCGCGCCCTTCGGCGAGAACGAGCAGAATCTGAGGGCGAGTCTGGAGGGGCCGTCCTGGACCCACCTGCTGGGCACTGACCAGTTGGGGCGAGACATTCTGAGCCGCGCCATGTATGGCAGCCGCGTCTCGGTCAGCGTCGGACTGATCGTCGTCGCGATTGCCGCCGCTGTGGCGCTCCCGATCGGGCTGAGCTCCGGCTATTTCGGAGGCTGGGTCGATGCGGTGCTCATGCGCTTCGTCGACACCTGGATTTCAATCCCTCCGATCATCCTGATCCTGGCCATCGTGGCAATCGCAGGCACAAGTCTCGGGAACGTCATGCTGGCAATCGGGCTGGCCAGTTTCCCGGTCTTCTCGCGCTTGCTTCGAGCTCTGACCTTATCGCTCAAGGCGCAGGACTTTGTCGTGGCCGCCCGCTCGCTGGGAGCATCGGACCTGCGCATTCTCGTCAGGCACATCCTGCCCAACACTGTCCAGCCCTTGATTGTTCAGGGCACGCTACTCGTGGGAGTTGCGGTCCTGGCCGAGGCAGCGCTCAGCTTCCTCGGCTTCGGCGCGCAGCCGCCGCAAGCCACCTGGGGCAACATGATCGCCGAAGGCTTCCCCGTGATCCGCAACAGCTTGTGGCCAACGATCCTGCCCGGCGCGCTGATCATGCTGTTCGTACTGGCGGCGAATTTCATGGGCGACCGCCTGCGGGACGTGCTCGATCCACGTCTACGTGGCAGCCTCTAACGACCACCTCCCGCGCGAAAGAAACAGGAGACTCCAATGCCCAACACACTCGATGGCACCGGAGCCACGTTTATATAAGACGCGATTGGAGAAGGTCCCGACACGATTGTGTTCGTCCATGGGGCCGGTGGAAACCATCTCAGTTGGTGGAACCAGATTCCTCTCTTCAGCCAGCGATTCCGTTGTGTCACGTATGAAGTCCGTGGCTTGGGACAGAGTCAGGACCTGTCCGGCGAGGGCCGGACTGCATTCGTCCGGGACCTGGGAGAGCTGATGGACCAACTGCAGATCGCCGAGGCAGCGCTGGTCGGTCAGTCGATGGGTGGTTTCTCAATCCTGCCCTACGCGGCTCGCAATCCCGATCGAGTGACGGCCCTGATGATGGCCGACACTACGCGCGGCAT
Source organism: Dehalococcoidia bacterium (assembly GCA_964291525.2). Taxonomy (GTDB): domain Bacteria; phylum Chloroflexota; class Dehalococcoidia; order Bin125; family Bin125; genus Bin125. Next base: position 1,169,510 of record OZ219765.1, read on the forward strand.
TGGCGATCAGGGGTTGCTCGATGACATGCGGACGGCGACCGCCGCTGCTGTCGAGAATGCGCGGCTTGACGGGATGACTCGAATGGTCGGCAGGGCCCATCTTGAGCGCTCGCCCGAGGGCGTGTTTCTCTACAACCAGATCCGAGCGCTGAATCCGCCGCTGGACTTCGAACAACCGTTGTCGTATGGCATCGAGGATGGCGCGATCGCGGTGGACGTCCTGTCCGCGCTGACGATGCCGGTGTTGTTCCTAGCCGGCGCCGAAGACGCAATCATCCCCGCCGCAGTGATCGAGCGAGCCGCTGCGATGGTGCCCGGCGCACGCTACGTCGAGATCCCCGAGGGCGGACACTCGGTCTACTGGGAGCTTCCCGACCAGTTCAACGCCGCCCTGGAAGCACTGCTGTCCGAGGCTTACGCCTAGCCCTCTCGCCGAAATTGCTCGATGGGCGACCGATCAACAGCGTCTCTGCAGTCCTCTGGTATCAATCTCCAGAACGCGGAGGCAGTTGGGAACCCGCGGCGTAGATGTGGAGAGCAGATAATGCGCGTTACCGCGTTCAACGCTCAAAATGCAACCGATTTCGTAGATCGGTATCAGATGGCTGCGAAGAGTGGGCCTGACTGGACGAAATCGAGAACCGATTCCTGGTCCCGGGTTGCGCCGTCGGAGGGCATGGGGATGGTGTACCGAATCGATACCTCGTCCCCGTCCACCTTGATGCCCTTGACGAAGTTGCGGATCAGCGCTTTGCGCTCGGGGATGGTTCCCGCCTGGAGGAACTCGCGGAAATCGGCGACGTACCGCTTGATCTCGGGCGTGGACGGAAGCTCGGCGCGCCGCTGCTCCAGCTGGAGGACGGCGTCATCTCTGGCGGCTGCCAGCTGATCCTCTTGCTGCCTCAGCTTGAGGATGCGCGGCGACAGCGCCTCGTAGGTGAGGTCGCTGTTCTCCAGGGCGTCGTACAGCTTCTCCAACCGGCGTCGGACATCGTCCAGGTCGGACTCGACGATCGCCAAGTCCGATGCGCGCTCCTCTGCCATCGAGTCGACTTCCTCGGCGACCATCTGCACGAGCTCCGTGATGGTCTGCTCGTTCAGGATGCGACCCATGATGTTGGCGACGACCTGGTCTTCGATGTGCGTGGCGTTTAGGTAACGAGCGTCGCAAACGCCCGCTCCCTCTCGCAGAAGTTTGTTGCAGACGTAGTAGGCAAACTGCCCGCTCTTGGCACTCTGACCGGTGTACGGTTTCCCGCAGGTACCGCACCGTAGCAGACCGCTCAGCAGGAACTTACTACCAGTACGGGCCGGCGATTGCATCTTCGGTGCACGAGCGCGGAGGCCAGCCTGCACTGCCTCAAACAGCGTGCGCGACACGATGGCGGGCCAGGCATCCGGTACGCGCACTGGGTCCGGCGATTGGCCTTCCTTTGCAGTCTTGCCCCAGACCGCGGTGCCTGTGTAGGCCTCGTTGGTCAGCACGTAGTGCAGCATGTTCTTCTGCCAGCGTTTGCCGTTCTTCAAGATGCCGCGCTCGTGCAGGTCGTAGCAAATCTCCTTGAGGCCCTGTCCGCGAGCCGAGCGCTCGAACATCTCTCGTACGATCGCTGACGTTGCCTCGTCAATCTCGAGTGTCGGCCGCTCCTTGGCGCCGTCCTGGACCTTCACTCGCCTGTAGCCATAAGGCGCGCGCGAGCCGAGGAAGAATCCACGCGCAGCCGCCTCGCGCATTCCGCGCGTGACCTCCTGTGCGAGGTTCTCAGAGTAAAACTCGTCAACGCTCTCGATGATTGCCTCCATCAGCTTGCCGGTCGGAGTGTCGTCGGCGTGCTCGGTGATTGAGGTGACTCGGATCCCGCGCCGACGCAGCATCGACTTGAACGCCACCGCATGCTCGCGCTTACGCGTGAACCGCGAGAACTTCCAAACCAGGATTTCCTGGAAGGGCGCGTTGGCGCCGCTGGCTTCATCGAGCATCTTGCGGAACTGAGGTCGATCGGAGGATCGCCCAGATTCGGCTTCGTCGATGTACTCGCGAGCGACGACGTAACCATTGCGTTCGGCGAAGTCTCTGAGGGCCCGTAGCTGAGCAGCGACGGAGAGGTCGACATCCTGCCGGTCGGAGGAGACCCTGGCATAGAGGGCGGCTGGGATGAGGTCGGGTTGATGTTGCATGGGGTGCCCCTCTCAAGTGGTGGACATCGGTGTGCCGGGCTCCTTGTTCGAAACATTCTACATTGGGGCGGCACCGAGAAGGACACGGCTGTGCCACCGCAGGATCGAGCTAATCGGGTTCCTTACGTTCTGTCGGATGCCCCACTGCGAGGTCGGCGGTCGCGGCGTCGCATGGGCGCTTCTCCTGAGCGCAAACGGGATACGCTCAACCCATGATCCTGCGAATTCGGCATCGTGGCTTGCGGCGTTTCCAACGTCGTCGCGACGCAAGCGGGTTGACGCCTCACGAAGTTCCCAGAATTCGCCGTATCCTGACAGCACTCGAAGCAGCGTCGGGACCAGAGGACTTGGACGCACCGACCTACCGACTGCACCCGCTGAGGGGAAACTTGGCGGGCTTCTGGGCCGTCGATGTCACCGCGAACCGGCGCATGATCTTTCGCTTCGAAGAGCAAGACGTGACCGATGTTGACCTGCTCGACTACCACTAAGGAGAGTCCGATGCCGATGCAGAACCCTTGTCATCCAGGTGAACTTATCTTGCACGACTGGATCGACGGTCTCGATCTGACAGTGGAAGCCGCGGCGAAGCACATGCAGGTATCCCCCCAATCTCTGGAGGACATCTGCCACGGCAATGCGCCAGTGACGACAGAGATGGCTGTGCGACTCTCCAAGGCCCTCGGCAGCACACCGCGCTTCTGGATCCAACTGCAGGCCAACTTCGACGCTGCTCAAGCTGAGGAAATGCTCGACCAGATCGACATCAAGCGGATCGAACGGGCAGCCTGACAGGTGATCGTCCACTTTCGGCATCGAGGCCTGCGGCGGCTGCACGAGCGGGGTGATCGAAGTGGAGTTGCCGCCAGGAATGTCCGCAGAATCCGGCTGATTCTGCAACAGCTAGACGTTGCGACGGGACCACAAGACATCGAAATGCATTCACTGGACCTGCATCCACTACGGGGCGATCTCGCCGGACACTGGGCGCTGCGGGTGAGCGCCAACTGGCGGATCACGTTTCGCTTCGAGGACGGCGATGTCCGAGATGTGGACTTGACCGACTACCATTAGGACATCGAACGGAGATTGCGATGCCGATGTACGATCCGCCGCATCCGGGGGAAGCTGTTCTTGGACTCTGCCTGGAGCCGTTCGACCTGTCGGTTGCGGATGCCGCGGCGCACCTCGAGGTAGATGCGGAGTACCTGGCCGATCTCTGCGCGGGACGTGAGCGGCTCACCGCAGATCTGGCAATCAGACTGGAGCAAGCCTTCGGCGGCACCGCCGACAACTGGATGCGCGTTCAAGCCGCCTACGACCTCGCCCAAACGCGCCTGATGTCGGACGAAATCCAGGTCAAGCCCATCGGTTCAGCAGCCTGACCGCCGGGCCAGGTTGCAGGCCGCCTCCAACCTCGTCCGCACCCGCAAGACAGCCTGCCAAATTAAGCGGATTGAGCAGGCGGCATGACAATGCCGATGCGTGATTCGCCGTTAGCCTAATTCACCATGCGGGCGCAACAATCATTCCACACAAGTAGACAGGGTCTTGCTCTGGCGATGGGGCACTCGAGACCCTCGGCTTCGCTTTTCCTGAACAAAGCGTGACCGATTCGGCATCGACGCACATGCGAAGCTCATCGACGGCGCATATGCAACATGTTGCCTCCTTGGTGACCAAGTCAAGTCGGGACAGAGCTACTTTTCGGAATCCGTTGGAGACAGTTGCGTCTTCACGCCCGACAATAGGCATGTCGACTATTGGGTCGACCACGCCCTTCCCGTTCTCGTCCGCCTCGCCGACCTTGATGAGGACGTGGCCTACTGACAGGTGATCAACAACGACACCGCCGAATCTACATGAGACAACTACCGCTTGATGATCCCAAATGTTCAGATGGGCAATGAACATTCCCTGCCTGCACTCCGAGATGCCCTGATCTACGACATGCTCAACTCAATGTGAACAGGCTCTAGACGACTCACCATCGACGTAGACGACAGTGCGTTTGCTGGTTCGTATCCAGCGCTCGGCGAATTGATCGCAGCCGGCCGCGATGAACGCCGCCAGGGTCAGCGCAAACAGCGACTTGCCGCCGTTCTTCTCTGAGCGCACCATCATCGCGCCCTCGGCTGGTAGCAGGTCGCGGATCATCCACTGTTCATTGAGCAGGTCGCTCTCATCATCCCAATCAACCCAGTAGCCCGTATCGTCCTGTAGGCCGTCTTCCACTTGCCGAGCAACGGCCTGTAGCGCCGTTGCTGCCGTGCGCAGATCGCCCGTGTGGAGCGCTTGGCCGGCCTCGGCGTAGTCGCTCAGTGCCTGGCGTCGCAGCGCGGCCTCGTTGACCTGGGTAATCCAGTAGTCGATTGCGCCAGGCGTCGGCGCTACCCAGTTCGCGTCCGCGAATTCGTAGACCGCCGCGTTGCCGCCGAGCGCGCGGAGTTCGCCGTGATCGGCGATATCGGCGATGATGTTGAGCCGGCCCAATGGTTCGCCGCGCTCGGCGACGCGCCGGTACGCGGCAAGCACGGCCTTCGGGATCGGGTTGATCAATGCCGTCGGCGACAGTTCGAGCGCGGCGCGGATACAGGCCGCGCCTTCATCATCGAGCATCGCCGCCGCTAGTTGCGACTCGGCTAGGTCAGTAGTTGGGACGTTGGTGGACACCATCGAACAGGCTCCCTCTTGGAGCCTGTCGGCGTGTTCTGGTCATATCAGACTCCGCAATCGCTTCGCGGCAGCAACTCCGCGCGGTCTCAGGTTGACCGATTATCAACACTCTAGCAGCTGTTAACGAGGAACGCCGCCGGTTGCTGGCGGCGGCGTTCAGAGGCGGCGACGGCGATTGCGGATTACGTCTCTTGCCTCCGTCAGGATATCAGCACGCGAGGTCCGCGATGTCGGCTGACATCCTGAATGGGGGGCCTCGGCACCTTGTCCCGTACCAACAATGTTATCACGTATAAATGTCCGTATAGACGGTTATCCACGACCGCCAATCGATCATCTGCCTACCCAGTTTGCTAGACTACAACCAGGCCGCGCCGGTTCTTTGCTCGGTCCGGCGCGGCCTCAACAGGAAGTCAACACCATGCCGCTGACCGCCGCCGACGTTCGCTCCGTGCTCGATTCGATCACTCTGTCGATCCACACTGTCGATCCGTCGATCAGAGTGATCGAGGGAGCGGGCAAGGCCGCAGGCCGGGGATTCTCGGCGCGCGTGCGGATCGCAGGCACGGCGCTCGATGCGAACCATCCCGATTACCTGGTTGAGCTGCTGACACCGGCGAACACCGATCAAGCGCAGCTCGGATACGTCGTGCATCGGATCACCGAGGAATTGCGCAACGTGCCGGGGATCATCGCTCCAACCGGCGCGGTCGCGTTTGAGCGTGATAGCGATCCCGGCGCCGAACAGTTTGTGTTTAGCTGGTTGATCCGCTGGCCGCGACGCAGCACCTCGGAGTAGCGCCGTGCCGCGACGAATCCCGCGCCGAGTGACGGTTGATATCACGACCGGCCGCGTCAACGTTGACGACTGGCAGGACCTCGATCAAGTCGTTGACGATATCGTTGCCGGCGCGACTGACGGTATGCGCGAAGCGATGCAGGACGCGTTACTCACTAGCCCCTACTGGCCGATCCGCTCGGGATTGAGTCTGTTGTCGTTCTACATCGCGCTCGGCGCTGACGGCGATAACTACTACTTCGTGATCAGCAACTCGGCGCGGTCACAATCGGGCAGGCCGAGGCCGTATGCCCGCTACGTCGAATCGCGGACGCGCGCCGCTGAGCTGACCATCCTGGATCACCTATCCGAGATTGCCGAGGCCGGACGGCGCGGCGCAATCGCGGGTTACCGGCGCGGCGGTCGTGGGCTGGTTACCCGCGTGTTCAGCGAAGCGGTCAGCATCGCCGAAGACGTTGACCGCGAGTTTGCCGCGGGCCGGGAGGGACGATGATCGATCAACAGACGGTTTGGTCGCGTCGGCGCAAAATTCGCGGCGGGCTGGTCTTGTCCGTATCGCTTCAACCAGCCGACCGCATCGCGCTGGATCGCCTGGTAAGGAATTTCGGATTGGACCGGCGCCAGGATGCGATCCGAGCGCTAATTCGCGCCGCAGGCGATGAACTGGCCGCACACGCCGAGGCAGGCGACGCGAAACGCTGACCCGAGGTCTTGGGAGTCGGAAACGCACCTTGATCGCTCAGAATCGCGATTCTGAGGCCTCTACGTCGATCCGCCGAATTCGGCGCTATTCTGACCGTCGGAAGTGAGGGACGCCGTGACCACACAGCAGGACCACGACGCCAGACACGACCGCCACGAGGCCGACATGAAGGAACTCAAGGCCGACGTGCAGACAGTGAAAACGATGCTTGCCGAGCTGGCCGCCGTGCAGGCCCAAACGCTGGCCACGTTGCAGCGCTTGGCCGAACATCTAGGTATGCCGAGCAGTAACAGCAACGGCCGTGCGTGAGTCGTTACGTCACCCCGAAATGATCGCACTAACCCGCTTCGGTCAAGTGAGCCACGGTTTACGTTCTTATGACGCTGATAGCCCGCGCCGTGCGCCACAGTGCGCCATATGGCGAGCCAACGCAGCACCACGATCCGCGCCCGCGTGAGCCACAGTGAGCACGCAGACATACAGCGCCGCGCCTCCGAACGCGGGTTGAGCCTCAGTGAGTACGTCAGACAGTCCGCGCTAGGCCGGATCGAAGTCGTTGACGTCATCGAGATTCCCCCCGAGCCACAACCGCGCCCCTGGTATCGCCGCTTGTGGCGCTCACGCGCCGCGTAGCCCGGTTGTGGCTCAGAACACCATCGCCGCCGGTTTGGACGGCTGAGCGCGTCGATTAGGACGCCAGGCCGGACAGTTCGCGGGCAACAGCATCATCTAGCTCGGAATCGCGGAATTGCTTGTAGGCCCTGGCGCGCGCAGCAACGTCGGCGTGTCGGAGTTCGTCGAATTGGATCGTCACCGGCGTCTCTAGCTTGCGCGTCAACTCGGCGCTGACGACGGTAGCCAACGGCGCAACGGTCGATACGACGAATTGCCGGTAGGACTCTCTCAGACTGGTTCCCTGCGCAGCAGCCGAGGCAAGCGCGGGATGCACGCCGGCCGCCGAGAGCATCCCGGCGATCACCTGCTCACGCAGGGTCACGGACGTATCGGGGATCGCCGGCCCGAAGCGCTTCGATATCCAATCGTCGGCGCGCGCTTGTCGCACGCCTTGCTCGTTGAATCCCGTCGCCGTCGATTCAACCATCGCCAGGCCGCCTCGGAGCTTGGCCAGGTCCGTGCGCAAACCGGCCAGCGGATCGTTCTCCGCGTCGTCTACTTCGTTGCCTGGCGATTGCGGCAGTGGCAACACGTATCCGACTGGCGATCCCGATTCCTGCTCTAGCGACGTTTCGAGATTGGCTAGCAGCTTGCCGGAATGCTTGGCGATGGTGATCGGCGACAGTCCGATCCACGGCTGCGCGGGATCAACCGCGTATTTCACGTGCACGATGCCAGCCGAGGGCAAGTCGCGTCTGACCAGTCCCGACGGCGACGGAAGATCGCAGCGATAGCGCCAGTGGCGCTCCAACGGGCTGCTACCGATCACGTCCCAATCACTGGCCGGGATCAGGACGATCTCCGCGCCGTCCGTATCGAGCGCGGCGACGAATTCGCCGCCGCGAATCAAGCTCCGTCCGAGTTGACCTAGCAGCGCCGGCGGTACGGCGTCCGTACCCGTGACCGTCGCCGACATGAACGCCCGGCCGTAGAGTCCGCTGACGGTTTCGACAACCGCCGTCAGCATCGCCGACGGCGTTGATTCCACCTGGTTGAGCAAGTGCGCGATCAGTGTGTCGGTGTAGGTACGTTGCTCACCACGTCGCAGGAATCTAGGTAGTCGCATCGGGATCGCTCACTGTTCCCGCTCGGCGCTTGACCCACGGTTTGCACAGACTCCCGGCGCCACTGTTGACCCAGGCGTTGCTGAACGGGCTGTAGCGACTGCGCGACGGCGCCGGAATGTCTTTGAGATAGGCGACGTAGCGGATCATCGCTTCGTCCTGAATCGCGGCCGGCGCATCCGGCGCTCGGCGGTTGATCTGTTCAATGGCGACGGCGCGCAGCCGGGTGATGGCCGCCAGCTCCGCCGTTTCGTCGCTAGCGTTCGCGCCGGCGTTGATCGCATCGAGTAGCTGCTGCTCGTTCAGCGTTACAGCCATAGCCGCCTACTCTCACGCGCCAGTAGCGCCGGAACGTCGCCGAGCATGTCTGGCCAATCCCAGGTACCGTCCGGTCCGCTCGGCGTGAGCCACAAGTCAGCCCAGGACGCCGATCCCACGTCAACTTTGACTGGCCGCTGTAGCAGTTCAATCGAGGTCAAGCGGGCCTCGGTCACGACTTCGATCATGCGGTCCGGATCGCCGGGCCGTTCTTCAACCAGCCGCGATCCGCCGGCGGGAATCTGATATCCCGGCGCGGCGCTCGGCGACGTGGATCCCGAGGTCGCTTGCGTGAACCAGTCGCGCGCCCAGCTCGTCGACGGGATGCGTTCACCGCTGACCCGGAATTCGACGCCTTGCGCCGTTTCGCGTAGTTGCAGCGCGCCGCTAGAGCGCGTCGCAATCGTCTGGTCTAGGGACTTGCCGAGCGTCAAATTGACTTCGTTTCGCGGGATACGCAGCGTGCGGCCAAAGGCGTTTCGTGCGATCCGTCGCTTGCGTGTTGATCCTCGGCGGCGCTCGGCATTCTGCGCAGCGGGATCGGCGTCTTGGCCCATGCCGATCACCGCCAGCGCTTCGTAGTTGATCCGTCCTGAGATTCCGAGCTGGTCGATGCGCAGCTCCGTTGACGACGATCGATACGCAGGCCGATCGGTCAGCGCGATCCGGTCTAGGACGGCGGCCTGAATCGTGCGCTGGTCGCCGTCCAGTTGCTCACGCGTCACGCGGAAGTCGATAGATGCGCCGGACAAGCGGCCGGTATGAATCGCGGCAATCGCCGCGTCAGCCTCGGGTGAGCTTGGCAGTTCGGCGCGAAAGCGCAGCGCGGTCGGGCTGTCCTCTAGTTGCAGGACCGGCGGCATTGCCAGCGGGTTGTCGGCGTGATGCTCCAATTCGAGTAGCACGCCGTCGCCGAAACTGAGCGCGCCTGGTTGGACGCGTTCAGTCACGATCCGTTGCTCACGGGGATGCCAGACCGCCGCCTGGTCTGAGTACGCGAGCGCGATGCCCTCTACCAGGCGGCCAGTGGCTCGGAGTTCACCCACGGCTAGGCTTCCAGCTTGAAGCTCAACCGCGAGTACGGCGCGGTCCGCACGACCACGACGCCGGCCATAGTCACCGCCGTCAGCTTGATATCACCCTTCCCGGAACCCGTGTATACGTCCCTGATCAGCTCCATCGAATTCCAGACGACTTGCTCGGCGTGCGGTCCGCCGCCGGCCTTGATCCGGATCGTTTCCTGGTCTTTGTCCGTTGTGTCTTTGGCCGCGATCCGACCGCTGTAGCGGACGCCGCCGACGTGACCCATGAGCCAGTCGAGCGCGTTTTCGCGGTTGTTGTTCGACTCATACCGGCTACTCATGTGATTCATCGTCTCCTGGCCAACCAGGAGCCGAACATCGGTCAGAGACTTGGCGTATTCGTCGTCGAGCGCGTCAAACGCGGCGGCCTTGTAGTTCGCAAACGTCGCTTGGTCTGATGCCGCCGTCGGCGCTGTTCCGACTCCGGTAATCGCGGTCGCGGCCTGCGCGTCCATCCCGTCCATCATTGAATCACGCAGCAACCGGCGTAGGTCAGTCTCCAACCCGGCGTAGCGCGCCGCATCGGAACGCGACCAGACAAACGAACGCTGCAACCGAGACTCGTCAACCGGCGTTTGGCTCATCGTCCAATCGGTGTCAGCAACTGGCGTACTACCCGTAACCGCCGTCGGTCCGGCCGTCGGCGCGGTCCACGTGGGCCAGACGACGCGACCGGGTCCGGTCGTTGATCGCCGGATTGCCAGGAAGTCAGATATCTCCGACTTGAAGATCGGGAAGCGCGCGGCCTTGACGGATTGATCAAGATCGCCGGGATTCGCTTGCAGCGTGTTGACGCGAAACTCTCGCACTGCAGGATCGTCGTCGTCAGGATCGAACAGCAGATCAATGGGCAACTGGTGGTGTTCGTCCAACCCGTGAAGACTCTGCAGGTCGCGCGTCGCGCCGACAACTTGCGTTCCGTTGATCGCGTTGTTGACTACATCCATGATCCGCGCATTGCCCAGCACTTCGCGGTACTCGCGCTGCTCCGAGGTCAGCGGTTCGCCGTGTTCGGCCTCGGACGCGTCCGCGTCTTCCTGCTCACTCAGCAGCGCCGCCGCCAGCTTCGTATCTGCGCTGCGCAGCTCGGCGCGCAGGCCGTCGTATTCGCCCTGCTGATCGTCACTCAGATCGCCGTCAACGTCGGACAGTTCGCCGAGGCGTTTGCGAATCTCACCGATCCGGATCGTGTGTTTCTGACTCTTCAACATCTGCGCTCACCAACTCTTCCACGGCCTCACGCCAGCGCAGCTCTTCCGCGCTCGGACGGCGGGCATGATCCCGATGTATCGCTATGTGGCAGGACTTGCAAACCGCCGCGAGATTGTTTTCGTGAAACCACGCGCCGCCAGCCGATACCGGGGTCAGATGATGCACTTCCAGGCGTCCAGGACGGCGACACTTTACGCAACGCCAATTTGCCGCATCCAACACTTGCCGACGCAGGCGACGCCAACGCGCCGTTCCCGTGACGCGACCGCTCGGCGATCTGCTACCGGACAATGGCATAGCGCGGACCTCGGCGCGGTTGCAGCAGCGACGGTTTGCGCCGCACTCCCTCGGCGACTGCCAGGATCGCCGCCGCCGCCGCATCGTCGCGGGCTTTGAATCGCCGGCCGCCTTGCGATGTCTTGGCCAACTTGAAATTCCCCGCAGGATCACCCACGACGCGCGCCTCGGAGAGTGCCGAGCGCAGCAGCAGCGAAGTCGCCGCGTGTACGTCGCCGTCCGCGCAGCCAACCCGGAACAGCCGGCAATCTTCGGCGCCGTCGCGGAATCCCATCCCTCTAGTCGCGAGCGCCGCCTGCGGGAAGTCCGCGCCGACCAACGCCTCACGTAGATCGCCTTCGCGCCAGCGGTCGGCGACGATCACCGCCGGACGGCCCCAACGCTGCAACGCGATCCCCAGCGCCGCTTGCACGTTGGACGTGAATTCGCCGGCGATCATCAATTCGCCGCGTGCGTGCATCTTCGCGTAGAGCGATCCCACGCCGTCCGCGTCGCCGCGCTGTTCCAGCGACGGGTTGGCCGGGAACACCGCGAACGCGTCCAGCTTGCCCGTTTGCGGCCAGTAGGCCGCGAATCCCGACATCGCTTGCGTCGCGCCGAGGTCCACGCCGAGCACGTAGGGACCGCGCGCCGCCGCCTCGGATTCGCAGCGCAGCCAAACATCTGCCGTCAACAGCAGCGACTCGGCGTGATCGGCGACGCCGGCATTGATTCGGTAGGCCAGGAATTCGGGTAGCAGCTCGGAATCGCGCTGCGCTCGGCGCGACTCGGATTCGATTGCGGCGCGCAGTGCGGGCATGTAGCGCAGCGACGGGTTGGCCCTTGCCCACGTCCGCGCCGAGTGCGGCGGATCGTCCTTGTCGGCGGCGTGCACCTGCGCGTAGTCGCCGTCGCGCAGCAGCCGAGCGAACCAGTGATCGCCGGACGCCGGACGCGTGCCGAGCGCGACGAATCGAGCGCCGGCAACTTTGCCGAGCGCCGTTCGCAGGATCGCGTACATCCGCCGGCCGTCATCTTGCTTGGCAGTGCCCCAGGCGGCCGGTTCATCGGCCAGGACTAGGAACGGCGCAGCGCCGAGATTCGTATCGGCGTTGGCCGCGATCCCGCGCAGCCGCGTTCCCGTCGCCTTGTCTTCGATCATCGGGATCGGGTGATCCCGCACGCGCCAACGCGCCTTGTCATAGTCCGGCCAGTCCGGGAATACGAATCGCTTCGCGTGATCGAGGATGATCCGCGCCTGGTCAAGCGCCGCGGCGACGGCGATCACGTCGCCGCGCGGTTGGGCTAGGGGACCGTCAAGCGCCGCCGCTCCGAGCGCTGCGCACAATGTCGATTTACCGTTGCCCCTGGCGATGGTCAAACCCGCTTCGTGCACGCCGTCGCGCAGGACGCCTCGGACGAATTTGCGCTCCCAAGGCAGCAGCTTGAACGGTTGGCCCGCGCCTTCGCCCTGCGTGACGGTCAGCCCTTCGATGTACCGGAGCGTCGCCGCCGCCTTGCCCATCGTCGCCCTCGTTCGTTCAGAGCCTCAACCCCTACGTCGACAGAACCCTCCCAGCGGGCTAAGACGCCGCAGGGGTCCCCTTGCCGTCCTTGAGGTCTTGGTCGTCCTCGGGCTTGGCCGGCGCGGTTGGCCAGCGCTTGACCGGTAGAGGCTTGGACCAGTCCAGGATGATTTTGTCGTCAGTCATTGTGTTGTCCTGCCGATAGCGCGAACGCTGCGATTGCGCCGGCGAGCGCACCTTCAACGCGGTAGTGTTGCGGCCCTGGCTCGGTCCCGTCATGGGCATGAGCAATCGCAAACCGTGTTTGCAATGCGACCGCTGCTTCCTCGGTCGTGATTCGTGCGCCGCACTGAGTCGCCAGGACTCTGAGCCACGCTCGGCGCATCCCGGGTAGATGCTCTTCGAGCGCGGCGCCGACTTTGAACGGATCGCCGTCGGCGTACATCATCGCGTCGCGCAGGCCGGTGATCATCGCTTGGCCGATGCGCTCTTCGGGAATATCTGCGAAGTGTTGCGGCCTCGGCGGATCGGGTAGATCGTCGGCGGCCTGGTCAGCGAAGTCGTGAATCTCAGTCATCGGTCCGATCCTTTCTCAGTACCGTCAGCCGGAATTCGCACTTGCGACAAACGTAGCGGCCAGCGGCCAGGTACAGCCGTTGGACTTTGCGGAAACACGCCGCGCAGGTCATCGCCATTTTTCACTTCCTCTCGATTGCCACGGCGCGGTCGAAGACTGCGCTGCGACTGTCTCGACTGACGACCTTTGGGAGTCAGGCGAGCAGCGCACGCGCACCGTGAATCTCATCTCGATACCTACCTGTTCACCTGTTCATTTCCCTTAAGGGTGAACTGAACAGCTAGCAGGTCTAATTCGCAGCGCGATAGCGCTTTGACTGGCCGTCCTGTTCAACCTCGATTTGGTCGCCCAACAGATCGGCTGCGGTCATCAGATGACGACGCGCCGTTGGCCGGGATGCACCGATCAGACTGGCGTACTCGGCCGCCGTGCAGCCGTTGGCCTGGCCCGAAAGTTTGGCTAGCACGTCCTCGGCGGCCTGCATCTGTTCCGCTTCCTGTTGCTCGGCTTTGATATCGGCCGCCGATAGCCACTGGATATCGGTCAGCGCCGAAGCATCAACCGTCTCACCACTCGGCGACCGGCCCAACACTTGCGGCGTGACGCTCCAACGCAACACCGCGCCGCGATTGTGCACGCCGCGCGTGTGATCCAGTTGGAACGTCGCGGTACCGGCCTCGCGGTCCGCTTTGATGTTGGCCGTCGTGAACATCTGATCATCAACGCCGGACGCGCCTCGCGTCGTGTAGGCGGCCTTGCCCTTCGCTTGCCGCGCGGACTTCGTGGGATGCGACATGACCATGACCGGACAATCGAGCTCCATGCTCAAACGTCGGACGTTCTCGACGGCTGACACGGCCTCGGCGTTGCTGTTCTCGTCTTCCAGCCCGGCGAGGGCGGACCACGTATCGAGCACAACGAGCGCGACATCATCGACATCGACGTTGCCGAGCACGTCATCAACCAGGCCGCCGGTCAGCTTCTTGCCCATCGACACGCGGTAGCGCAGATTGCGCCGTAGGTTGTCACGCTCGATGTCGCTGAAGTCCTGCCAGATGCTGAGCGCTTTCGTTCGTTGCCGCGCGATCTGACTAGGGCCTGTTCACATTGAGTTGAGCATGTCGTAGATCAGGACGAGGTGGATGGCGGTGAGGAAGATGATGTCGAGTTTGTCGCAACGAGTGTCGATCCGGTGGAAGCGCTTGAGGCGGCAGAAGAAGCGTTCGACCTCGTTGCGACGGCGGTAGACCGCACGGTCGTAGTCGTGCGGTTCGAGGCGGTTGGACTTGGGTGGGACGACTGGTTGGTAGCCGAGTTCGAGCGCGACGCGTCGAGTCGCGTCGTCCTCGTAGGCGCGGTCCATGACGAGATAGGGTTGATTGCTGGCCGGACCAAGACGGCGGAGCAGTTCGCGGCCACAGGGCGCGTCGTGGCGCTGACCAGGTGAGAGACCGATGATCAGCGGGATGCGGTCGTTGGCGACCAGCGCGTGCAGCTTCGTCGTCAGGCCGCCCCGAGAGCGGCCGATCGCCTGGCGCCCCCTTTTCGTCGCGCGCCGGTGCCATGCATGTGCAGGTGGATGATCGTACTGTCCAGCGACAGCGTGTCGGCGTCTGACTCGACCAGCAGTTCCTGCTGCAACGCTTGCACCACACGCTCCAGTACACCGGCCTTGGCCCAGCGGTTGAGCCGCACATAGATGGTGTGCCAGTTGCCGAACTCGCGCGGCAGCCCGCGCCAGGTGCAGCCCTGATAGTAGACATACAGCCAGGCGTCGAGCACCTGGCGGTGGGGAATCTTGAGGTGATTGCCCGGCGGTGGGAGCAATCGCTCCAGTCGCGCGTACTGTGCATCGCTCAGCTTCGTCTGATACGTCATCTGGTCACCCGGGCCGCGCCGCCATCCATCCCCACTCTGACACATCTTCGCGCCAATGTGAACAGGCCCTAGTGTCCTGAGTCGCTAAAGCGATGAACAAAAGGGGTATGTTGTTGGTGGAAGCTGGTTTGGCTGTCTGGGGCTCTCGGTGGAGTGTCATGCGTACCCAACGGGGCCGTCCGACGGCGACGCTCGTGCTTACTGCGGAGGAGCGCGAGACCCTGGAACGCTAGGCGCGACGACCGAGCACAGTGCAGGCCTGGCCCTGCGCAGTCGGACCGTGCTCGTGGCGGCGGACGGGAAGGCGAATATTGAGATTGGCGCGGCACTCGGTTGCCATCCGGTCACGGCCGGCAAGTGGCGACAACGCTTGGGCGAGCGGCGGCTTGACGGACTGAGCGATGAGCGGCGTCCCTGCGGCCCCGCACGATCAGCTACGAGCGAGTGGATGCGGTGATGGTCAAGACGCTGGAAGCGCAACCGCGCAAGGCGACCCACTGGTCGACCGGCTCGATGGCCACCGAGATGGGCATGTCGCAGACCTCGGTCTCCAGGATCTGGCGCGCCCTTAGCCTCAACCCGCACTTGGTAGAGCACTTCCGGCCTTCGCCCGACCCGCAGTTCATCGATAAGATGCGCGACCACGCGCGACGAGGCCGTTCTCTATCTCAAGCCCGTCCGAGGCGGCGGTCGTCCTGCGCGTGGACGAGAAGACCCAAAACCAGGCGCTCGTCCGCACCCGCGAACTCGGCTGCTGCTGCCCGACGTGCCGCACCGTCAGATCCATGGCTACCAGCGACACGGGGCCGCCAACATCTATGTCGCACTCGACAATCTGCACCGCACTTGATGCGGGGTCTTTTCAGGCTATGTGATCGCTGAATAGACTCCGCGACAGCGGGCCCGCGAGTTCCGCCGCTTTCTCGACCTGATGGACGAGCAGGTGCCCAACGAACTTGCCGTGCATGTCGTCCAGTACAACCTGGCCACCCACCGTACCGGCGAGTTCCGGTGTTGGCTCCAGCGTGATCCTGGCTTCCGCTTTCACTTGACGCCGACTACGGCTCCTGGATGAAGCTGGTCGACCGCTTGTTTGCAGAACTGACCATCAAACAGCCTAGGCGCAGTACCCACCGCAGCGTGGCCGACCTGACCTCCGCCGTCGAACGCTGGGTCGCCGACTGGAACGATAATCCGGCCCCTTCGTCTGGCATAAGACCGCTGACCAGATCTTTGACAACCTTGTTGAATAGCAACCTTAATCCCGACTCAGGACACTTGATACCTTTCCTGACACGATTGCATGACAAGGATTCATCGTGATGGCGGCCAAGTAGGTCGTCACTGTCAACCGTTCGAGATCTTGCATCCGCAATCGGGAACCTCGAATGTCGCGATCGGGCAGGAGTGTTAGCTCGGCGTCCAACCCTCCGACAGGACCTCCGCCTGTTCCAGGACTGTCAGGGTCGCTTGCTCCTCCTTGTCCGGCGGGTAACCGTGCTTCCGGAGGGTGCGACGTACAAGAACTCGGAGGCGTGCTCGAACGTCCTCTCGCAGCGTCCAATCGATCGTTGTGCTTGAACGCACCGTTGCGACCAACTCGCGAGCAACTTCTCTCAACGTCTCATCACCGAGCACATTCACTGCGCTGTCGTTTGTCTCCAGAGCGTCGTAGAAGGCCAGCTCGTCATCAGTAAGGCCAAGTTCTGCTCCTCGCGCGCTCGCCTCCCGTATGTGTCTGGCCAGTTCGATGAGCTCTTCGAGGACCTGTGCCGCCTCAATTGCCCGGTTCTGGTAGCGCAGAAGCGACTTCTCTAGCATCTCCGCGAACGAGCGGGCTCTGACGACGTTTTGGCGCCGCTTGGCGGCGATCTCGCCCTTTAGGAGCTTCTGCAGCAGCTCGACAGCGAGATTTCGGTGCGGCATTCCCTGAACTTCAGCGAGGAACTCCTCGGAGAGAACCGAGATATCGGGCTTGTCCAGACCTGCGGCTGCGAAGATGTCGATCACGCCTTCAGGAGCCACCGCCCGGGAAATGATCTGACGCACAGCGAGTTCCAGTTCCTCCTCCGAGCGCGTCTGGCCCGCGGCTCGCTTGGCCAGCGAGGCGCGCACGGCTTGGAAGAAGGCGACGTCGTCACGAATGCGTAGCGCTTCTTCGTGCGGCACAGCCAGAGCGAACGCCTGGGTGAGCGCCCTTACGGCATCGAGACAACGGTCCTTGCCGTCGTCTTGCTGGAGAATGTGCTCCTGCGCGGCTGGGAGAAGAGCCAGGCGCTCCGTCGGTGTGCCGTTCACCCATTGTGACCAATCGAAGCCGTGGAAGAGACCGCGACAGACCTCGTACTTCTCCAGCATCACCGCAACGGCCTCGTCTTGGTCGATCGTCGTCTTGCCGAGGCCGCCGCTCTTGGTGTAGGTGGCGAGAGCACGCTTGAGCTCGTGGGCTAGGCCCAGATAATCCACCACCAGGCCGCCCGGTTTGTCCTTGAACACGCGGTTGACGCGCGCGATGGCCTGCATCAGACCGTGGCCGCGCATCGGCTTGTCGACATACATCGTGTGCAGGCTTGGCGCGTCGAAGCCAGTCAGCCACATGTCGCGGACCAAGACGACCTGGAGCGGGTCATTGGCGTCGCGGAAGTGGTTGGCGAGGGCCTCGCGGCGGGACTTGTTGCGGATGTGGGGCTGCCAATCGAGCGGGTCCGAGGCGGAGCCGGTCATCACGACTTTCATCATCCCCTTGTCGTCGGCGTCTTCGTGCCAATTGGGCCGGAGTTGGCGAAGCTCGCTGTAGAGCTCGACGCAGATGCGCCGACTCATGCAGACGATCATCGCCTTTCCTTCGAGGACATCCAGACGCTGCTCGAAGTGGTCAACGATGTCTTGGGCGACGAGCTTGATTCGCTTCTCGGACCCAACGATCGCTTCGAGCTGTGCCCACTTGCTCTTCAACGTTTCGACTCGATCGGGTTCTTCACCTTCGGTCGCTTCCTCGAAATCGGGATCAATGGCCGGTCGTTCATCCTCGTCCAGCGACAACTTCGCGAGCCGGCTCTCGTAGTAAATCGGGACCGTGGCCTCATCTTGCACCGAGCGCTGGATGTCGTAGATGCTGATGTAGTCGCCGAAGACGGCGCGGGTGTTGGCGTCCTCCTTCTCAATCGGCGTCCCGGTGAAACCGACGAACGACGCATTAGGAAGCGCGTCGTGGAGGTGTCTCGCCAAACCATCGATGAAGTCGTACTGGCTCCGATGAGCTTCGTCGGCAATGACGACGATGTTTCGACGATCGGAGAGCAGAGGGTGACGGTCGCCCTTGATGTCGGGGAGAAACTTCTGGATTGTAGTGAATACGACGCCGCCTGACTGCACGTCGAGCTTGGCTCGGAGATCGGCTCGCGTCTCGGCCTGCTGCGGAGGCTGGCGGAGCAAGTCCTGACAGCGGGCAAAGGTATCGAACAGCTGGTTGTCGAGGTCGTTGCGGTCGGTGAGCGCGACGATGGTTGGATTCTCCATTGCCCGCTCGCGCACGACGGCGCCGGCGAAGAACGCCATGGTCAAACTCTTGCCCGAACCTTGCGTGTGCCAGACCACGCCGACTCGCTGGTCGCCCGGACGGCCGCCCGACATCGGTTTGGTCTCGTATCGGCCAGTCGGTTCATCTCCTACTCCAAGTTCGCCCTGACCGGTCGCCCGGAGTGTTTCTTGTACGGCCATCTGGGCGGCGTGGTACTGGTGATAACCGGCCATCTTCTTAGCTAGTGTTGCGCCGGTGTCCTCGAAGACGATGAAGTCCCGGATAAGAGGGAGAAGCCGGTCCGGGTGGCAGACGCCGGCCAGCATCACCTGGAGCTGGGGAATGTGGTCATCCACAGGGTCCTGGCCGGTGATCGTGCGCCAGGGCTTGAACCACTCCCAGCCGGCGGTGAGGGAGCCGATTCGGGCTTCCGTGCCGTCGGAGACGATCAGCAGCTCGTTGAAGGCGAAGAGCGCGGGGATGTGCGCCTTGTAGGTCTGGAGCTGCTGCCAGGCGCTCTTGATTGTGGCGTTTTCGTCGGTTGGGTTCTTGAGTTCGATGACGCCAAGTGGGAGGCCGTTGACGAAGAGCACGATGTCAGGCCGGTGCGTGTGGTCGCGGTCCGTGACGGTGAACTGGTTGACGGCGTACCAGTCGTTGGCGTCGGGATCGTCGAAGTCGATGACTTTGATCAGTCCGCCGCGGCTGCGCTCGTCGTCGCGGTACTCGACCTCGACGCCCCAGACGAGCATCCGGTGGAAGGCTCGGTTGCGGGTTTCGAGGCTGGAACCCTCGGGTTGGGTCAGCTTGCGGAAGGCGGATTCCAGCGCTTCGTTGGGGAGGTCGGGGTTGAGAATGGCGAGGGCGTCGCGGAGGCGGTCTTCGAGGATGACTTGCGAGTAGTCGCGCTCGAGGTCGGGGCCGTAAGCGGTGTCCCAGCTGAGATCGCGCAAGTGCTTGAGGGCGATCCCTTCGACGTCGGCTTCACTGATGGTCGTCATGACACCAGACTAAATCTCGACCGGGCGTAGCGATGGTTTCGAGAGAGGATTTGCGGCGCCTGTCCGATAGTGGCGTATCCGTGGTGCTTGGTCGTAGCGGTCGAGCAGTTGGGGAACCACAAATGCAAGGATGCGTAGCTGCTCGCGACCGGTCATCCTGCCGCCTGGTCGGCGGATCAGCAAAGTCCTGATGCCGCTGGTCTGCAGTTGCTTCTTGTGATCTCGTCGGGCGCGATCATCGGCATGTATCCAGACGGATCCGTGCACGCGACACCACTCGATGATCTCGGGGTCGAGAATCCGCTCTCTTTCCCGGTCTGGATCCATCGCGGACTTGACACCTACGATGTCATGGCCGACCAGCGACAAAGCCTTCGCGACGTTGGGGTCCAGCGATTCGTCCAGCAGGAACTGGGGATTAGGCAGCCCGGAGGAGTCGTTCCCACTCATAGGCTTCCTCTATGGCTTCAAGAGGTTGATCGAATGCTTGCGCTACATACTCAGGCGAATCACCGGCTTCGATCATCCCAGCGACCGTACGTGTAGGAATCCTCGTTCCCTTGATGCATGGCGCCCCGAATTGCACAGCGGGTTCCAGCACGACGCCAGTGCTTGGCTCCCACGAACTGGCCATGTGAGTCTCTTCGCTGAACAACAGTCCGTGAACGGGAATTAGGTACTCCAGAAGAAAGTCGAATGCGGCTTGGCCGGATGTGCTGGCCGAGACGAGTTGCCTCTTCCACTCGATGAACACCTGACGCTGCCCAGTCCAGATGGTCTCGGTCGCGAATGGTCGCTCAGAACCCGTCTCGTGGCGCAACCAATGCTCCGCCTGGCGTATGGCGGGCCAGCTCACGTCCGCCGCTCGCAACGCGGCGATCACCCGCATCGAGATCAGGTCTTCGAATCCGATCAGCAGCTCCCTGCCACTGACTCCCACAAGCTCCCGAGAAGCCACCCCTTTCCGAATCCAATCAATCATCTTCGAAGAACTCACCGACAACAGGGGAGGACCTTGCCAGGAAGCACTCAGGTACCTGGCGGCTTCGGGCAGGTCGTAAATCCCTTCAAATGCGCTCGAAATTGTCAAGGGCTCAGATTCGACGTTCACCCTCTCTGCCTCCGTTGCTTGGCCATGCACACGGCCGTTTCATCCATATTCGGCCAATCTTCGTATCGCAGAGCGTAACGGCAGCCACAAAAGCATCGAAAATCGAGCTGTCTGCGACTGATTCCAACTCCGGACGCCGGGATCAGACGACGGCCCCAGGCCCCTCGCCGACGACCGCGAGAATGCGGTTCTTCAGTGCCTCTCGCAGCTCTTCGGGCGACTCCCAGACGATGTGGTTGTACTGCCTGGTGTCGAAGTGGAGCTTGTCGATGTCGGATTTGCGACACGCGTAGATGACGGGAATGCCCAAGCCGAGGGCGAATCCGGCTTCGAAATAG
Organism: Dehalococcoidia bacterium; assembly: GCA_964291525.2. GTDB lineage: Bacteria > Chloroflexota > Dehalococcoidia > Bin125 > Bin125 > Bin125. The sequence continues at coordinate 1,190,444 of OZ219765.1, forward strand.
ACGCCGCCTCGTGCTCCGTCTTCGCCCTGAGAGAAGTCCGCAACGAGGAACCGCGAGCGCCGAATCTCGGCAATGATCTCGTCGTCGATCTTGTTGACGTGTTCCTTTTTGTCGATGCGCATTACGTCGTATCCGGAGTCTTCGATCGCAGGTGAAACTCCTTCAACGAAGGCACTTTCCATCTTCTTGTTGAACCACATCGCGACGAACGCTTGACGTGAATCTTGATTCGTCTGGTCGGACTCATGTTGCTGGTACCCGTCGATAGTAACCGTTACGTAGTCTGGAATGGAGGGGCCTTGGCGGTCCCAAGTCAACCATCCCCTTTTCTCCAAGAAGTCCAGAAGTGCCTCTATCTCTCCGGTCTGGGTTGATGCTGTCCAAGCCAAACACTCCCACAAATGCCTCGTTGCTCTAGGTATCATCTCTAGCGAGAGGTTTGAGGCATCCAGAGCACTTAGCTCCATGTCTATTGGCTGCCCGATTGTTTGAGTGCCTCTCACGAAGTAATCAAGCAATCTCTTGGCACGTGCTTCTATTCGTAGCGAAGACGCTTCTCTAGCCAGGTCAATTGTGTTCCTTGTGATTAGCGGTGTTGACAGACCTAAGAGCCGCTGATCCACTAGGGCCTGTTCACATTGGCGCGAAGATGTGTCAGAGTGGGGATGGATGGCGGCGCGGCCCGGGTGACCAGATGACGTATCAGACGAAGCTGAGCGATGCACAGTACGCGCGACTGGAGCGATTGCTCCCACCGCCGGGCAATCACCTCAAGATTCCCCACCGCCAGGTGCTCGACGCCTGGCTGTATGTCTACTATCAGGGCTGCACCTGGCGCGGGCTGCCGCGCGAGTTCGGCAACTGGCACACCATCTATGTGCGGCTCAACCGCTGGGCCAAGGCCGGTGTACTGGAGCGTGTGGTGCAAGCGTTGCAGCAGGAACTGCTGGTCGAGTCAGACGCCGACACGCTGTCGCTGGACAGTACGATCATCCACCTGCACATGCATGGCACCGGCGCGCGACGAAAAGGGGGCGCCAGGCGATCGGCCGCTCTCGGGGCGGCCTGACGACGAAGCTGCACGCGCTGGTCGCCAACGACCGCATCCCGCTGATCATCGGTCTCTCACCTGGTCAGCGCCACGACGCGCCCTGTGGCCGCGAACTGCTCCGCCGTCTTGGTCCGGCCAGCAATCAACCCTATCTCGTCATGGACCGCGCCTACGAGGACGACGCGACTCGACGCGTCGCGCTCGAACTCGGCTACCAACCAGTCGTCCCACCCAAGTCCAACCGCCTCGAACCGCACGACTACGACCGTGCGGTCTACCGCCGTCGCAACGAGGTCGAACGCTTCTTCTGCCGCCTCAAGCGCTTCCACCGGATCGACACTCGTTGCGACAAACTCGACATCATCTTCCTCACCGCCATCCACCTCGTCCTGATCTACGACATGCTCAACTCAATGTGAACAGGCCCTAGCCATGTGGTGAGATGGACTTTTGTGTCCAGATCAAGATGGTTCAGCTCAAAGTGGGCTTCAAACGTGGTCGCATAGGCGCCTCCTGCTCTATAGGAGGAAGGAACAACCGTGTTGTCCGACTCGGTCGGGATGTGACGACCGGTGATGGTTTGCCAAATTGGACAGTGTTGTTGATCGTTGAACATCATTCTCCAGGGTCCAAAAGTGCGGAAAGCAGCGTTTCTCGCAGAACTGAGAGACCATTCGATTCTGCGACGTTCGCCACCACGCGGGTGCGGAGTTCGTCCACTTGGGTTGCGAACTCTTCTAGAACGGGAGCGGGTGGCATTACTAACGGAAAGCCGCTCAACGCTTTGGCGTTGAGATTGGCGCGTGTTGTACCTGTTCGTCTTCCGCGCACCAGTTCCCAATAATTCGCTGAGCGCAGCCAGTACTGAAGGTAGCGGGCGTAACGCTCGTGCTTTGGCCGGAACCGGATCAAGTAGGAGGCGAAGACGGCGTCCGGGTTTCCTTCGATCATGCAGCCGTGACCGGGATCAGCCATACGCGCGATGAGGATGTCGCCGTGGTGCAGGCGGTACTTCTCGGTGTCCTGCGGCGTGATTTCGCAGTGGGGTACCGATTCCCACTCGATCCACGGTTGCTTGTTGATGTCCGTGATTCGGAGGAACTTAGGCCCGACTGGTTCAGATTGTGCCGATTGCGTGTAGCCGTACTGCGGCTTGTGGCAGATATCCCCCAAAGTTCCCCCCGACCAGCCTGATGAGATTTCCCCCAACTCCGAGTCCTGGAAGGTATCGGGGAAGAGGGCGTCGATTTCTGGGGGGAGGTTGGTAGGCCGGCCCTCGGCCTTGGCTTGGACGGGGTCGAAGTCGACGAACCAGGACTTGAAGAGGGCCTGGGCCATGGCTTCGAGCGTCTGGCTCATGCGTCGGTTGAGTTCGATCTTGTCGTCGAGGGTTCCGAGGATGTGGGCGATGCGTCGCTGCTCGTGGAGGGGTGGAATACGCACGTAAGTCGCTTTGAGGTCGCGAATTGTCACGTGTCCCATCGTCGTCTTCTTGTCGCTTACGAAGGACTCAAAGGTGCGCATTTCCGACAGAAGCAAGTACCTAAGGTACTCTTGGTCGATTCCGGGCCTTGCGACCACCCGAAAGATATGTTGATTCAAGGCTGCGTCAGGCCCGCGATAGACATGAATGCCGACCGACCCTGACCAGGCAAAGAGCAGGTCGCCATCTCGAACCCAGTGCTTGTCTTGCACGTGATCGTCTGGAACACGATTAGTTTTGGCTGAGATACCGCCGTGCAACTCAGCGATTTTGATGACAGGTATCCCCGCATCCTCAACCTCCGCAGGTTTGGTCGCCCGTCCGTTGATGTAGTCGGCTAGGTCATACAAGGGTCGAGTTTCCCACTCGTCACCACCTGTATACCTTTCTTGCAAGACCACGCAGTCTCCATCTATGGTCTGCCGAAAGCCATCCGTCAAACTCTCCCAATCGACGACATCGACTCGGATTGGCAGGTCGGATTCCTCGAACGCTTCGCGCAGGCGACTGCGACTGTCCCAGGCCAGCGGCTCGGGGCTGATGACGGCGAGATCGAGGTCGGAGTACTCCCAGGCGGTCCAGGTCGCGCGGGAACCGAAGGCGCGCACTTCGCAGCCGGGCAGATGCTCGGCAAGGATGCGCTTGACCGTTTCGAGGTGATGCGGAGCGAGGTCAATCATTGCGCGCTTCCAGCTCAGCGAGCAGCCGTCGAGCGTCGTGGGCGAAGTGGGTGACTGAGTGGTAGACGAACGCGGCCTTCTGTTCGTCGTACAGATGCGACGTAGCGTTGCGAGCTTCGTGATGCTGCATCCAGAGGTCGACGTCGGCAAGTAATCCGTGCTGCGCCGCTAGACGGAACAGCTCCTTTCTCGGCACTCCAGTCGCGATGCCGGCGGTGACGTTGGTGTTGAGCCATCTGGCGATCAGCTTCCAGGCAAGCTCGTAGGTGATCTCGAACTTCTGAATGGCGCCGGAGCGGAGGCCGTCGCGTTCGACTTCGTTTAGCTCCTCCATGCGCGTCTGATTTTCGCTGACGGCGAGTAGAGCGGAGAGCGCCTCTAGAGAACGTCGAAGGTGGTCCAGTTGAAGGGGCATGCGTCGAGCGCTCGTCACTCATTACGGCTGGGGATTTCACCATATCCGAGCATCTCCAGGTTCGCCGCGATTTCCTGGTCCAGCCTCTGCGCCTCGGCTTGCTGTTCGCGCCATTCGGCGGTGAGGCGCGTCATCTTTTCTTCGAACGGTTCGCCGTCGTCCGGCTGCGGTTCCGCGCCGACATAGCGACCGGGCGTGAGCACGTGGTCGTGTTTGGCGACCTCTTCGAGGGTGGCGCTTCTGCAGAAGCCGGGAACGTCCTCGTAGTTGCCGCCGCGGTCTCGCCAGTCGTGGTAGGTATCGGCGATGCGGGCGATGTCGTCCTGGGTGAGCTCGCGATGCGTGCGGTCGGTCATGCGGCCGAGCTTGCGGGCGTCGATGAAGAGCAGTTCGTCGCGGCGGTTGCGCCGGTTGCGGGCCAGGAACCAGAGGCAGACGGGAATCTGCGTTGAGTAGAAGAGTTGGCCCGGCATGGCGACCATGCAGTCGACCAGTCCTGCCTCAATCAGATTCTTGCGAATCTCGCCCTCGCCGGACTGATTGGAAGACATGGAGCCGTTGGCGAGCACGAAGCCGGCGACACCGTTGGGCGCGAGGTGATGGGCCATGTGCTGGACCCAGGCGAAGTTGGCGTTGCCCGCTGGCGGGACGCCGTAGGTCCAGCGTTGGTCGTCGCGCAGGCGCTCGCCGCCCCAGTCGGAGATGTTGAAAGGGGGATTGGCGAGGATGAAGTCGGCCTTGAGGTCGGGATGGCGGTCGTTGTGGAAGCTGTCGCCGTGAGCGATTTGTCCCTCGATGCCGCGGATGGCGAGATTCATCTTGGCCAGTCGCCATGTGGCGTGGTTGTATTCCTGTCCGTAGATCGATATGTCGGTTTTGGCCTTGCCGCCGTTGCCATTGCCCGTGGCATGCGAGCGGATGAACTCGGCCGATTGGACGAACATCCCGGATGAGCCGCAGCATGGGTCATAGACGCGGCCGCGGTACGGCTCGATCATCTCGACCAACAGCCGCACGACCGAATTGGGTGTGTAGAACTCGCCGCCGCCCTTGCCTTCAGCGCTCGCGAATCGTGAGAGGAAGTACTCGTAGACGCGGCCCAGCACGTCTCGGGAGCGGGATTCCTTATCACCGACACGGATGTTGCTGATCATGTTGATCAGCTGCCCCAGCCGCTGCTTGTCGAGCGCCGGGCGAGAGTACTCCTTGGGCAGGATGTCCTTGAGCGCGGGATTGTCGCGCTCGATGGCGGACATCGCGTCGTCGACGAGTTGGCCAATGGTGGATTGCGGCGCCTGGTGCTGCAGATGTTCCCAGCGAGCCTCGGGGGGAACCCAAAAGATACTTTCGGCGCGGTACTCGTCGGGATCCTCGGGGTCGGCGAACTCAACGCTCTGTAACTGCTTATGGTGCTCCTCGAACGCGTCGGAGATGTACTTGAGGAAGATCAGGCCCAAGACGACGTGCTTGTATTCGGCCGCATCCATGCTGCCGCGCAGGGCATCGGCCATTTCCCAGAGTTCGGCCTCGTGTCCGATTGTGGCGGAATTGGTCGTCAAACCGGCGGTCTTAGGCATGACTGAAGTCTATCTGACGGACACCACCTACCCAGCCAATAGGCACCATCGACATCATGATCAGTTCTCTTCGGAATTCTCAGGCGGCGGCTTGCGCTTGCTGCGGGGTTTCTTGCGCGGCTTCTTGGCCGGGGGTTCTTGGGGCGTCTCTGCCTGTTGCTGTTGTTCCTCGGCCTGGGCGGTCTCTGTGTTGATCTGCTCTAGCCGCCGTTTGCGCTCAGCCTGCTGCGCGGCGATGTCGTCCGCAGAGGTCAGATAGGCCTCGGCATCCCTCCGAATGCGCGCCGCCAGTTCGGGATCACCAAACCCGGGTTTGCGCACGGTCATCGAGAACGCCGGCAGCGTGTCCATGCCGACCGAGGCGCGGACGTAGCAGTGGTGTCGCGGCTGTCCGACGAGGTCGTCCTCCGAGATCCGCTGGCGGCCCAGCTCCCAGGTCAGTTCGCGCGCGTCGTTGCCCGCGACCTGGAAGACGGCCAGGCAGCCAACGTTGGCCAGCAGCGTGTCGCGCATCGTCGGCGAGAGCGTGTCGAGCTTGGACAGGCTCTGGGTGGCGAGCAGGAACGAGGCGCCGTACTTGCCCAGTTCGGAGAGCATCGACTCGAACTCGACGCCGGGAATGGTCTGCATCTCGTCGACTACGACCAGCGCGCCGCGCCGCTCGGCCTGAGGCAGCCGCTCCTGTTCGCGGATGGTCGAGTCGACCAGGTTGAGGATGGAGGCGCCGACCAGCGCGGCCACGTCGCGTCCGACCGCACCCTGTGCGGTCGAGACCAGCAGGATGCCGCCTTCAAGGATGGTCCGGCGCAGGTCGACGGTCGAACGCGGTTGACCGAGGATCGCCCGAGCCCGCTTGGACGAGGCGTAGTAGCTGAGCCGGGTCTGGACCGGGGCCAGGGCTTCCGCCTGGTACTCGGTGCGCCAGCCGCCGAAGTCGCGCGCCCACCATTCGAGCAGGAAAGGGTCGCTGAGTTTCTTCAGCACGTCCGAGCGGAAGGCCTTGTGCGAGAGCAGCCGCAGCGCGTCGAGGATCGTGTACTGCTCATGTTCCTCGGTCGAGGGGTGCGCGTTGGCCTCGTGCAGGGTCTTGACCGACTGTTCCAGGATCGACTGCATCCGCGGTCCCCACTGTTCCCAGAGCCCGCGCGCGACGCGCACGACCGAGTCGGCGGTCCGGTCGCGGTCCGAGAAGATGCGCGTGTCGAGCAGGTTGATCCCGACCGCGCCGCGCTCGTCGGCCAGGTCGATCAGGCGGACCTCAGAGGCCAGCTCTGCCGGCACCTCCTCCAGGATCGCCGAGACCAGGTCGGCGTGCGGGTCGACCACGACCAAAGCGTCCGTGTCGCGGCCGGCGGCATGCTCGCGCAGCTTGTGCGCGACGATGTGGCGCATAAGGGTCGACTTGCCCATCCTGGTGCGGGCTACGTAGAGGTGGTGGCGGCGCAGGAGATCGTCGGGGAAGTGGACTTCGCGCGGCAGGTCGGCGGTCGTGTCGCCGACCAGCGCGCCCTCGCGCAGGGCGTCGCGCGGCGGCAGCAGCACCTTGGCCCGCGCGCGCTCCAGTTCGTGCGTCTCATCCGAGGGTCCAGGCGGATGCCAGAGCGCGGCCACCTCGCGCACCCCGAGCACGCTGCTGGAGCGGAACAACCCGGCCGGCGACGGCTGCAGGGTGAGCGCCTCGGGCGGCAGCGGATGGATCTTGCCACGCCGCAGCTGCGCCCCGTTGGGATGGTCGTAGTGCGCGTAGGCCGTGGCGACCCGCTCGAGCAGCTCCGACGCCCGCGAACGGCGCTTCTCCTCGGGTTGATCCGCCCGCTGGGGGAGGACCGCGACGAGCTCGACCTCGGCCAGGAAGGCCGAACGCTCGACCTTCTCGCGAACGAGCTGCGGGTCGTAGACGCGGTTGCGAGTGCGGTTCCAGCGCGCCTTGAGCCAGCCGCCGCCGGCCAGGGCGACGCCGCCGCCTACGCCCAGCCCGGCCAGATTCCAGATCTGGCCCGCCTCCAGCCAGTTGTAGCCCTGAACGACTCCCAGCGCGCCGACCCCGAGCACGGTCAGGGCCAGGGGGTCGGGACCGCTCTGTGGCGGCCGGGCCGCTGCGGGCGCCGGATACGGCGGCTGGCCCGGGCGTTCGTAGAGCCGGGCGAGGTGCGGACGCGACCACTGGGGGCCGAGCGATTGCAGCTTGAGCCGGGCCACGAGGCGCTCCTCCGGCTGGGCCGCCGCCAGCGCCCCGATCAGGGCGAGCAAGGGGTCGGAGCCCGGATCGAGGAGGTCGCGGTCCGCGAACGTGCGCAGGGGAACGTAGTCAGGACCCGAGGCGCGCAGCCTCAGCGACCAGGCCTGCTCGGCCTCGCCGATCGCGAGCGGGTCCTCGGACGGCTCGAGTTCACGCACCCGCGCCTGGGGGTAGTGGGCGGCGATCTGGCCGCGCACCGCCTCGCTCCCGAGGCAGCGCACCATCAGCCCGACGCCGCTCCCGCCCGAAGCCAGCTCGAGCGAGAAGGGCTCCGGTACGGCGATCGAGCCGAGCAGGTTCTCGACGCCCAAGAGCGTGCGCTCGCCCGTGCGCGGCGGGGTGATCGCGAGCAACACGGGCAAAGATGGTTCGCGGCGCCAGCGGCGCAGCGGATTGGGGAGGGTTGGTCTCATTTGGGCTCCATCGTTCGGGTGGTGGAGCGGCCAGGGCCGGTCCGCTCAGGGGATCGGGATCTGGCCGGCCGCGCTGAGCTGCCACAGGAGCAGCGCCGCGAGCAGGCCGGCGAAGCCGCCGGCGGCCAGTGCCAGCGCCCCGCGCAACCGGCGCAACTCAGCTCGCCGTGGTCGCGACTCGCCGCGCAGGAGCAGCACGGCCTGGATCAGGCCGGTCAGCGTGACGCTCGCGGAGAGTGCGGTCACGGTCGCCATCAGCGCCGCGAAGGCCTGTGCGCTGCCGACCGTTTCGGCGTGCTCGGCGACGCTCGCCGCCAGCAAGACCAGGGAGGCGGCGGCCACGAGGTAGCAGACGAAGTTGAGCAGGCTGCCTGCGGCCCGCCGGCTCAGACTCAGGCGGCCGAACCCGAACCCGGGGCCAGATGGTCGGGGAGGCGGTTGCGTGGGACCAACCGGGTCGATGCTCCGGTCGGGCGGCGCGAGCAGCCAGATCGAGGTCGGCGGCTCGGGACGGGGGTGGTCGAGGGGATGTCGTGGTTGCATGGGGGTGCTCCGTTCAGAAATTCGTTGCTTACTCGTTGAAGCGGAAGGTCTCGGCTTCGATCGACGCAGGCAGGGCGGCGGCCGGATCGAGCAACAGCTCGGCCAGGCCGAAGGCGGTCAGCGCGAGCGCCAGCCCGGCGAGCCCGAACAGCATCGCCGCCCGGCCGCCGCGTCGTTGCCGCCGCTCGGCGGCGGTCAGGTAAAGCGCGGCGCCGAAGACGATGTAGCCGGCGCCCGCGGTCGCAGCCAGGGCGACCAGCACGCCGGTCACGAGCGGGATGGAAAGGGCCAGTTCAGACATGAAGGGTGCTCCGTTCAAGATTGGTTCGAGTCGCTGCGCCCCATTCGGGGCTGGTCAACGTCCGGCACATGGCTCACCTCCCTTCGCGCGCGAACCGCGGTTCCGTCGGTCGAGACGCCACGACGATCAACCTGAACAGCGGGGTGAACAACGCCCCCTGGTCGTCCTGCTTGATCTGCGACGGCGTTCTCATTCGACTCTCACTCAGCACATGAGTTCTTTTGAGAGAGAACTAGTGTTCACGATGGGGATGGCGGTTGCAAGGGCGTCCGCGTCCGATTCGGCGGTCGGCGCAACGCCCAATCCCGGGCAACCTGTCGCCCAGGTTGCAGATCGAGCCCCCTGAGCCGGGAACTGTGGAAATGCGATCTCGTGATCAGCTCGGCGAGAGCGGTTCCCGCCACTGCCAGCCGTCCGTCCCGCGCCAGGCCGCGGCCAATGGGCCGTCCCGGCGGATGCGTTCCCGATCGGAGACCAGCAGGGGCAGATCGACCCGTGTCCGGGTTAGTTCTGAGCGGGCGACCGTGAGGAAGCGGTCGGCGGCCAGGGGGTCGTCGAACACGACCCAGAGCTGCGGTTGGGCGCCGTGATCGTCGGTCGGCCGGCGCGTGGCGAAGTAGCGCAGGTAGGGCGCGAGGCGGGCCTGCATCGTCTGCGGCCGGATCGCGCGCCGCTCCCACTCGAGGAAGGCGGGCCGCCGCTCGCCCCCAGCGCGCAGCATGACGAAGGCGTCCGGGTGGATCGAGCGCAGACCGCCCTCGAAGCGGAAGTAGCGCGAGGCGCGGTGTGGCGGGTCGAGTTGGAGCAGCTCCAGGCCGAGCCGGCGGGCGTCCGAGGACAGCTCCGCGGCGAACTGGTGCACGGCCTCCGTGTGGCCGATGTGGCGCAAGAGCTGGCGCGAGCGGCGGCCGGGCACGCCCCGCCAGGAGGTCTCTACTCCCGCTTCGATTGGACCCGGGCTCCAGCGCCGGCGCGCCTCGGCCGGACGGGCGCGGTCGCGCTGGGCCAGCAGCCGCAGCGCCTGATCGGTGAGCACCAGCCTCGGGCGGCCCTCGAGCCGCGGCGCGGCGATCAGCTCCAGTTCAGCCAGCGAACCGGTCAGTTGCGAGACCCGGCGCCGGCCGACGCCCATCAGCCTCGCCAGTTCCTGGGGCGCGAGCCAGGGCCAGTCGGCGACCAGATCGAGCGTTCGCTTCTGCGCCGGACTGAGCAGGCTGGGCAGCATCCATTCGCGCTCGGCGCCTTCGCTCAGCGGCCGCGGCCGCGTGCGCCTCAGCGGTGTCCGCTCCTTGGCCCACTCGCCTCCCGCCCGGCTGTAGCCGAGCACCTCGCCCAGGCTCAGGGCCGGGCCGCCGGCGCGCGCGACCCAGACGGCGGCGTCGGCTGAGGCGCTGAGCACATGTCGCTCCAGCGCGAGGAAGCAGCCGAACGGCAGCCCTCGCGACAGTCGGCGCAGTTGGCGTAGGCGCGTCTCGTCCGGGGCCAGGATCAGCGCGGCCGAGTACTGGGGACCCTCGCCCAGCCGCCGCACCCGGAAGGCGGCCGCCGTCCGCTCCAGGCCCCGGCCCAGGGGCAGCAAGGCCAGCGTGCGTCCGTCGGGCAGGGCGACAGCCGCGTCGGGCGCCGCCGAGCGGTACCAGCGCAGGCGGATCGGGAAGTCGGCCTCCGCGAGCGCCGAGGCCAGCCGGTAGATCGCGGCGACCCCGTCCAGCCGCCGCACGAGACTGCGCCGCCACTCCTCCGATATCGGACGATCCTTGAGCAGCACCGCTGCGCTGGAACCGCGCTCCTCGCCGAGACACGTGAGTCCTGTGGCGCTGAGCTGGAACCGGCGCGTCGCGGGCAGCAGTTCGGTGGCGTGCTGGAAACCTTCGACCAGGCCTTGCGCGGACAGCGCGGCGATGCCCCGATAAACCGTCGCGGTCGAGCAGCCCGAGAGCGCCGCCAGTTCGATCCGATCAACCAGCGGCGTCTCGGCCAGCTGTTCTAGCAGTGCCACCTGACCGGGGCTCAATCCGCGTTGCATCGCCCTCTCCAACCCTGCCGATCGGGCCCTCCAGGCCGGGCCGCATGCGTCGCGCGCCGGTATAGGAACAGGTGTACTACGATGGCCCGAGAAGTGCGAGTTGTCCAGGAACTGTCCAGCCTGTGAGCGCCTACCCGTGTACAGGAAGACGGACTGGACAGATCCTGGACAGGCAGGGACGAGGCCCAGTGTTTTGCAGGGCGAAACGCGTGAGGCGGGGCGCGGGCAGCCAGCAATCTGTGCGCGTGCTGGTTCTCACACGATTGGACAGTTCGACGAGGGGTGGACAGCCGTGAGTGACAGGCGGACAGCCGGGTCGGCGGAGGGTGTCGGGGTCTCGGCAGCCGGGGCTGATGCGGTCGGCGGGGTGGCTGCTGCGGACCCCAGGGCGGGGCGGCTGGGCGGCCTCCTACAGGAACTCCTCCACACCCACGGACGGCTACAGACGGCGGAGCTGCTGGGCGTCAGCGAACGCACACTCAGGCGGGCGGAGAGCGGCGGAGACGGGCGCGGCCTGAGCGAACAGCTCTGCAAGGCGCTGGAGGGCTACGAGGCGGAACTGCCCGGCTCGGGCGCGCTGCCACAGGAGTCGGCGCTGGAGCTAGCCGGTCTCAACAGGCGTGTGGACAAACTGGAGAAGGCGGTCACGGAGGACCTGCCCGAGGTCAAGGCCGCGCTGGAACGGCTGGCGGCTTCGGTGGAAGCACTGCAACAACAAGTGGAGGTGCTGCAGCCGGATGGGGGCGCCACACGGTCGGCTGCTTCGCCGCAGGCGAGATCACCAGCGAGGGCGGCGGACATCCCCCTCCGTCCCTACCCCCAGCTGGTCACGTCGGAAGCGGAAGCGGGGGAGGAGCGGGTCTATGGCCGGGCGCTGCCGGTGATCACCGAGTGGCGGCGGGCGAGGCGGAAACGGGAGCGAGCGTCCACCACGCTGGAGCGGCTGCGGGCCGATGAGCGGCTGCTGGAGCTGGAGCTCGAACTGGTCGGCGAGCACCACCTGACCCTGCCCCCCGCCGAGCGGCCATGGGACGGGCTGAGGCGGCAGGGCGAACTACGCCTGCTCAACCAGTCGCTCACACGGGTGCGGCGCCGTCGGCGCCGGGCGCAGCTTCGGCGCTGGGGATTGCGGCTGCTGACCCTGGGCCTCTGGGGACGGCGCCCGGCCTAACGCGTCCGTCGCAGCAGGAACGACCGGCCTGGTGCTTCGTGTGTCGGACTGACCTTGAGCGGTCGAATCGGGAGGTCGTTGCACACCACTGAGCGTCGCATTGGATCGACGACGAACTCAACCGCCCCCCCGCCACATCCACGGCGGTGGGTTGATCATCGATGAATGTCCGGGCGACGTCGAGGTCTGCGGCGACGACCTGACGCTGTGTGTCGGGCGCCCCAGCGAGGGTTCGGCATTCAATGTGCAACTGCTCATGCTGGAGGGCTGGGATGTTGAACCGGCGACTGAGCAACTGGAAACTGAATTGATCAGAGAGCGAGCTGACCCTGCCACCGCGCCGGCGGTCCTGGGGCTGGTCCCGACGGCGGTGAACACTGTAGCGGCACATTCAGAGGCATATTCTGCGGCTCGCGACGGCTCGGTGCTTGCTATCACGAGAGGAATGCGCATTGGCTCCGACTTCGTTTCATTTGATGCTTAGTCGGGGTCGTTGGAAGGCGATTGGTGATTCCGTCTGAAGCGCGCTTCAACCAGCCGAGGTCGGACGCCACAACCCAGGCTCCGCCGCGACCAACAGCTGCACAATCTCACTCGCTTCGCATTGGCCTTCTTTGTACAGCTTCCACTGTTGGTACAGGTCCGTTGTCAACACGCAGGCCACGCCAACTATCTTCGCGGTTTGATCAACATGCTTGTCCGGCCCGGGACGGAGCGAAGGGTCCATCTCACGGAACGGGTTGACCAACCACATGGTCAGATCTGGCTCACGTCTTGTTTCCGCGATGTAGCGCTCTCTGTGCATCCGCACCTTGCTGGCGTCGTTGGTCTTGATGCCTTTGCCGTAGCCCTTGACCTCTACGATGGCTTCCCAATCGGGTCGGCCAGTGAGCGTGAGCCGAAGATCTTCACGCTTCGCTTCGTTTGGCTTGACTGCATCGTCCATGCTTTCGACTAAGAAGCCGATCTCTCGCAGAATCTCGCTGACCGCGTCTACCAGCTCGTCGCCGAATTCGGTAAGTGCGCGCCGAACGGTTGCGTCGGCGGTCTTCCCCGCTATTGCGAGCTGCGCTTTTGCCCGTGTACGGTCGTCGTTCAGGCGCTCAATCTCTTGCTCGATCCCTGAGATCTGCTGAGCAATGGCTGTCTCCTCTGGCGTGTACCAATCGGATGAATCGCCGAAGAGATGGAGATCCTGGGGCACTCGTGCTGGATCGAACTCGCTGATGTCGGCCAAGAAGGCTCTGAACCAATGTGAGAGGTTCGAGAGCAACGGCAGGTACAACGCCACGACGTCTACTTTGGTGATCTCGGAGGCATGCCCCCAATCGCGGTCGGCCCACTGCAATCGCAACGCCACCGGTTGATCTCCTGAAGTCAATACCACGGGTTCCCGTAGCAACTCGCCGGCTTCAGAAACGGTGATCGTAGGCGGCGGCTTTTGGTCGCTGCCTAGCGCTTTCGCGAGTGTCTCGGCCAGATTGCGATAGGTCGGCGGGCATTGGTACGCAACTGCCAACTCCCGTGCGCGGCTACGGGTGTGCATTCGCACCAGTTCTCGAAAGTGCTGGCCCGGCCGACCGCGATTTCGCTGCCACACGCCAAGCGACATCGGTCCAACCGTCAGCAGATGAACTCCAGGATCTATCACGGCCTGGTCGAGACCGCATGCCACAACGACGTCAGTCTCCCACCATTCGAAGTCTGCCAGATATGCCTGCACGGATTGCGCCGGTCTGAGATCTCCGCAGAACGGGCGGATCTCTGCCAGTTGCGAATCGTTCAAGCCGATCCCAGCGACTCTGGGCCGTTTCTGCTCCGTGGTTGGCCAGCCAGAGGGCATCGGCGACGTTCTGCTTTCAACGGGCTTGCGGTGCCAATCGCTGGGCATACTGGCGCCAACCTGTCGATTGCCAGGGTCGATTGACGACACATGGCCACAGTCACTCGATTAAGTGAGCGGCCGGCAGCTAGTTGGATGTTAGTGGGCTGTTGGCGGGTCAAGCACCTCCTTGTGTTCAAGCAGGGTTCGGCGTGGCGAGAGCCGTCGGCGGGTGGTGCCCCCCAACGCAACGGCCCACCGCATCATCTCCGACCTCTCGGCTTCCGTCGGAGACACGGAGCCGGCCAGCAACCGGATGATCGCGGCCGGCGACCTGAACATGGCCTTCAAGCTGCCGCCGGAGCGAACGGAGTCGTTCGTCGAGCACTCGCGCTCGGCGAAGACTCGGTGTTCGACGAGCATTGGCTCAAACTGCAGGACTTGAATGTCGACCTACTGATCCTGGAGCCAGGGTTGATGGAATCCGGGCAACAGATACGGCTGAGCGGGTGGGGGTGCTGTTAGTCCGCTTCGGCGCTCGCCTTGCACCCTCACAAATCGAACCGCAGACCGCTCCTTCAAGTCCGCCGATTGAGGATGTCGCCTATGCAGATCTTGCCGGACTTCAGCGCCGATCCGGGTTGATTCTTGTTGGCGGAAGACCCGGGAGACGCGCCGGTACCCTTCGTTTCAGTCGCCGTTCGATTGGCACCTGATCGCGTGCTGACCTGCGGCAACACGGGTGAACCTTCAGAATCTGGGGATGTGGCGCATGGCAGTCGTCGGTGTCACGGTCTGCACGGGCGGTTGGTTCGGTCTTCGAATCGATGAGGATTGGGGGGAGCCGGCGGCTGCCAAGGTCTTTGCCAACGCGACTTCGCTAATGATCGCCTGGGGCGACGCCTCGCTCGTCCTCGTTGGCATTCCGATCGGGCTGCAAGACGTGAGTCACCCGACCAGAGATGCGTTCCATCTGGCGAGGGAACTGCTCAAGCCCCTGCGCTACAACTCGGTCTTCCCGGTGCCGAGCCGGACTGCCGTCGAAGCGTTCCGCGCCGGTCGAGCGAGCACGTACGAGGCATTGTCTGAGCTCAATCATCGTGAACTGGGCAAGCGGCTCAGCAAACAATCTGCGTCGATGGTGCCGAAAATTGCCGAACTCGATGCGCTGATGTTGGACGACGCTGACGCGCGAGGCAAGATACGCGAGGCGCACCGCGAACTCTGTTTCTGGGGACTGAACGGCGGGCGTCCGTTGACGCATGCGAAAGCGCAGCCAGAGGGCATCGAGGAGCGACGCAGCGTCCTCAGCCAGCATCTGCCTTGGGCTGAGGAGTTCCTTGACGATGCGCGGGGTGAGATGCGGCCTCAGCTACCGCCCGCCGTCGTCGTCGATGCGCTGGCCACCGCGTTGACAGCGGTTCCCAGCCACCCCTCGTTGAGCGGCCTGCGTTCGATTCCCACCCGCCCTCAACGCGATGCGCGCGGGCTGCCGATGGAGATGGTCTACCAACTGTCCCGCTGACAAGTGACACAGACGCGGTCTGACAGGGTCGTCCTCCCAGCCTGGAGTGACGAAGCCGCGGAGTCGCCGGTTCGCTTCACCCTCTTCCCTACAGGATCCGCACAGCGTCCGAGCTTGATCAAGGCTGAGATAGGCTGCCGGTGGATTATGTGCGCCCGGTGTTATCTCTTGCTTCCCACTGGGTCGACGGCACAGAGTGAGACATGGACGCGGGGCTCAACGCTGCCGGCACACGCTCGATGTCGTGGCCGAGCGCGCCCCAGCGTCCCCAGCCTCCCTTACAACGATGCGGTGTGGTGTCGCTCGCAACCAAGCAGCGAGGCGCTCAGATGCCTACCGTTGCATTAGTCACGGTCGGTGCGACCGACCTGGTCAAAGACTGCGCACCTACGCTGAAACGCGCCTGATCCACCGAGATTAAGACTGAGAGGACGAACGCCGATGGCTGACCGATTCGCCGTTCAGCTGCGAGCCGAACTCGACGGCATCCAGACCGAATTGGAACGCCTGGCCACGAAACGCCGGCTAATCGAGGAGCTGTTGAGCCTCGAGTCAGGTTCCGCCGCGCCGCCGGCGACCACGAAGCCGCAGGCAAAGCGCCCGGCTCAGCGTGAGGCGCAAGCCGCCAAGCGATCCCGCCTGCCGCGCGGCCTGATCAGCGCCAAGATCCGTGAGTTCCTGGGCCAGCAGCGCGAGCCGGTCCATGCGACCAAGATCCTGGCCTACCTCGAACAGCACAACGCGGCGCCGCGCTCGGCCAAGCCGATGGCCAACTTGCAGTCCGCCCTGCAGCGGCTCAAGGAAACCGGCGAGCTGGAGAACACGGGCCGCAACCACTGGCGGCTGGTACCGTCGACGGAAACAGCACCTGCTCCGACCCCAGCGGCGCCGAGCGCCGCTCCACCGGTGGTCACCTCGACCATATCGTTGGGCTCGCGCCCGAGCGCCGGCATCTGAGCCTGCTCCGGCCGCCTTCGCACCGCCTGCCCCGCACGGGCCTGCCCCTGGTTTGACCAGGAGACGCGGGGATCATCGCCGACCGTTCGGTCGGAGCATGGCTGAGCCTGTTCGACGAACCGATCCTCGCGGGCAGCACCCTCGACCGGCTGGCCAAACGCCAGCGACCAGATGGCGCCCGGCGGTCGCGTTCCAGGTACAGACCCGACAAGGTTCAGCCCACTCTGTATGATTCGCCAGACTCTGGAGGTGGGAGATGTCGACACGGATCATCTGCTGGAACATCGCCAAACGAAATGAACCCTGGCGACAGCTCGTGTCGATGAAGAGTGTGGATGCTGCCCTGTTGCAAGAAACCGGTCAGCCACCGTCCGAGGTTGCAGGCCAGGTCTGGCTCGGTCCTCGGGAACACTACGACTCGTATGTCTGGAACAGCCAGCGGTATCAAGGTCCCCGGAAGAAGTTGCATGAGCGATGGCCAATGGTCGTCCGGCTGTCCGATCGCGTGCACGTGGAGTGGTTCAAACAGGTCGGCCCGATCAGCAATGTGGCCGAGGATGAAATCGCGGTCAGCGGCATCGGTACGCTTGCTGCCGCTCGCGTGGTGCCGCTCGATTCCGCCACGCAGCCGTTTGTGGTCATCTCGATGTATGCGCGCTGGATGAAGCCACACCTATCGACCGGCAGCAAGTGGCGAGTCGGCGCGCCTGATGCTTCGGCCCACCGGATCATCTCCGACCTCTCGGCGTTTGTCGGTGACACGGATCCCGCCAGCCATCGAATCATCGCGGCCGGCGACCTCAACATGGCGTACAAGCTGCCTCCCGACCGTGCCCAATCGTTTGCCGAACGCGAGCGCACGGTCTTCGCCCGGATGGAGGCACTGGGCATGCGGCTGCTGGGCCCCCAGTATCCCCACGGGCGGCAGGCCGAGCCTCCACCTGAGCCTCCGCACGACCCGCGTAATGTGCCGACCTATCACTCAAGCCAGCGCAGTCCTGCGACGGCAGCGCATCAACTCGATTACGTCTTCGCTTCACGAGGATTTCACGAGTCGGTCAAAATTCGCGCCCTGAATTCCGTCGAAGAGTGGGGCGCCAGCGACCACTGCCGTCTGCAGATTGACGTGGACTGATCAGTTTCAACGCGCGTACAGATCTCAGTTTGCGAAGACCAGCACGGCAGGCGTACGTTTCGCAATGGGCCAGCAGTCAGACGGCACTGGGGAGTCAGTCCTCTTGCGCTAGTGAGAGGCCGATGCTCAGCCGGCGACCGGTCAGGACAGCACCACCAGCTGGGAGACGTGGCAGCTCTCGCACCAGAACAGGCAGCCCAGGGCGCCGGGCCGGCCGGCCACCGAGCTGACCCGCTCCAGGCTGAAGACGTGCCCCTGGTGTCCCCAGCGCTCCAGCTCGCGTTCGGCCTCCCGCGCGCGTCCTCGCGGCCCGCCTTCGGCTCCGGCGAGGTCAGGCCAGGCCTGTTGCAACGCCTCCGCCAGTTGCTCGGTCGTCGTCACGCGATCCGTCCCATTTCCGGCACTCAATCGACGATATCGAGGGTGAGCGGCTCAGTCTGGGCCCCATCGGTGTCTGCTGTTGAACATTCGCGCGGACTGAGACGCCGCGAGGTCGCGTCTCACTGTTGCGATCGGCACTCGGCGGGCGTACTACTGAATGTGGTTTCCGGCTTTTCGACCAGTATTTCTTCCTGAGAAAGCTGGCGGGTTCGTCCTAGACCCGGAACCGCGCCTCGGGATTGAGCCTTGCTCTCCTGAGACACGGCGCCACCGAAGGACACAGCGCTCTCCGCAGCGCGAGGCAGACGAGGGATCGAGCCTGGCTCTCCCGCGACTCGCTTCAAGAAGCGGAACGACCCGGACGGCAGCGCCGAAGCGACCGCCGTCCACGGATGAGACACCTGACCGGACCGCCCCGCGCACAGTCCGGTTGTTTCGTGTCCATCCTCTCACTGAACAGCCGCCGATCCGAGCGCAATCGCACCCGGATGGCACGCGTTGGCGGTGCTCCTCCCCTCTCTCCGCGCTTCGTCTCCCACGCGTCAGGCATTCCCGTATCGAGTACCGGACAGGTCGACCGTGGGACAAGTGCGTCTCGTCCAGTCCACCCAGTCACATCATCAACCGCGACGAACCGCGACCGGCCTGCCTCGTACTCGATGTGGGGATGCCGGCTCGGTTCACCTTCCACCTCACCATTCACAGCGTCCCGCCCACAACCACGGCTCAACTGAAAGGAGCTCACGATGAGGGACACGAACGACAGGAACGAGACGAGAACGACAACAACCAGAGGGCGCTACGTCGGTCCCACGGCCGCGCGGATCGCCGAACTAATCGCGCCCCAACGGCGAGTCCGGTTCGAGCGCGGCTGGTTCTGGACCGAGGCCGCCTGCCACGACTCGGAGCAGGACCTGCTGGGCTTCCGCCAGCGGCCGGACGGCGACGGGATCGACGTGCGCTGCAATTCGACTGGCTGTTCCCGCGAGCGGATCATTCGACGGCTGGAGACGCTCTGCGGCGAGCCGATCTGGTCCGCCTACCGCGCTGAGGATGTGCCGGCCGAACAAAGGCGGAACTCCGCGACCGCGGCAGCCTCGGCGTCGAACGACGCGGGCAAGCGCTCCTGGCGAGTCGTCCTGCTGCCCTTCGTCATCCTCCTGCTGGCCGTACCGCTGGCGCTCGGCTACGACCTCCAAGTCGTAGCGCTGAACGCCTTCGGCCTCGGTTGGACCGGCTGGCTCGCGCATCGGATCGTGCTTGCCCGCATGGTCTCGGTGGCTCGCGCTGGGCGTCGCCGCTGACCGAGCATCCCCATCCATCCACACGCAAGGGCCGCCTTCCGGGGCGGCCCTTCCTGGTTAACCCGCAGTCGCACGTCGACAAGGAAAGGAGACCTCATGACTGCAACCACCACCACCGCGACCGCTCCCCGGCCCACGCTGGAGGAGTTGGTCGACCGGCTGATCGACGCCATCTTCGGCCTGGACGAACCAGCGCAGCCAGCAACCTGCCCGGCCCGGGCGATTCACGAAGCGCGACGCCTCGGACGCGCGGGAGATCACGACGGCGCGCTTGCGGTCTTCGCCGACATAGATTTGAGCAGTGCGACCGAGGGCGAACGGCGCTGGGCCTACGCGGAGTTCCTCGGCCTGGCACGTCGTCAGATCGGCGACGCGCGGGCACAGCTCTACAACCCTGGCATCGGGCGCGCCGCCGTCCTGACCCCATGCGACGACGGGACGCTCGAAGTCCGGGCCGTGCTCGGCATGCGTTGGCGTTTCGGCAAGGTCGTCTCGCGGCGCAGCCTCAGGGGGCTCAAACCGCTGGCCAGGAACGGGGCATCATGACGCCGACCAGCACTGTCGACATTCCCGCGCTGAAGGCGCGCCACCCGTTGGGCAGGGTGGTCGAGGCGGCGGGCGTCAAGCTGCGCGGCCGCGGCCGGGTCCGCCAGGGCGTCTGCCCCTTCCACGAGGAGACCGAGGCCAGCTTCACCGTCTACGCCGACACGCAGCGCTTCTACTGCTTCGGCTGCGGCCTGGGCGGCGACGTGCTGGACTTCATCCAGCGCACGGACGGCGTCGATCTGCCCGAGGCCATCCGCCGGCTGGATGCCTCTCTCGCACTTCGAACTGGGGAGGCTCGCACTCCACGGCCTGCCGCCCACATGGCCCGATCGGGAGGCGCGACGGAACCGCCGCCCACGGTCAGAGATCCGGCGCTGCTGACGGCGGCAATGCGCTGTTACCAGCGCCAGCTTGAGCTCAGCCGCGCCGCTCCGGCGTACCTCGCGGGACGCGGTATCAGTCTCCAGGCCGCCCGACGCCTGGGGCTCGGCTACGCCAGCGGCCACGGGCTGCGCGATTGGCTCACGCAGGCCGGGTTCGACGACGAACGGATCATGGCCAGTGGACTCGTCCGCGAGCGGCGGGAGCGCTTCCAAGGCATGATCGTCATCCCCGACGTGTGCCAGGAACGGGTCCACTGGCTCGCCGGACGGTCGATCTGGCCCGAGGTCGGCCCCAGGTTCCAGGCCTTGCCCGGGCCCAAGCCGGTGCTCGGCCTGCGTCGGCTGGACTGCCAGTCGCCCTGGGTCGTCGTCGCCGAAGGACTGTTCGACTGGCTCCTGCTGACCGCCTGGGGCTTGCCCGCCTGCGCCGCGCTCGGCACCCAGGGAATGGACAGGCTGGCTTCCTCGCTACAGGGACGACCGCGCGTCTTCCTCGCGTTCGACGCCGATGAGCCCGGACGCACAGCGGCAGACGAGCTCGCCGGACTGCTCGGTGCACACCGTGCCGCGATCGTGAACCTGCCTCAGGGCGTCTCCGACGTGGGCGAGCTGGGCGCTCGCCCGGACGGCCGCGCCGTCTTCCTCGACCAACTCCGGCTGGCGGCGACCGCCGCTTGCTAGCGACGCCCCTTCCAGCGGGACCAGTCCCGCTACCACCCAACACCTCAAGTCCACGAAACGGAGGGCCTGTCTATGGCCTCTAGCTGACCGTGCCTGGAGCGCGGCGCACGGTTGCCCCATGCAACCGCACTCACCAACCAAGAACACCACGGAACAAGGAGCACGACATGAGCAGCAGAAACGGTAACGGAACCGCGACGGCGGTTCGCAGGAATGGAAACGGCAACAGCCTGCCCCAGGCCCGAACGGGGGGCAACGGAAACGGAGCGCGACCCCACTCGGCACCGCAGGCGGTGCCCACGCAGACGGCGACGGAGGCGCTGCACTGGGACGCTCTGGCGCCGCGGGTGACCGAGGCGCTGGCGCAACCGCTCGACCCGCAGCTGGTCTCGCAGCGCAAGGGCCGCGGCGGGCGCAAGTTCGACTACATCGAAGGCCACACGGCCATTGATCAGGCCAACCGGATCTTCGGGTTCGGGGGCTGGGGCTACGAACTGATCGGCGACGTGACGCTGCGCGAGATCGAGCAGACCGACTCTCGTACCGGCGAAGTGACGCGCAGCGCCGCCTACTCGGCGGTCGTCAAGGTCAGCGTGCCGGGCGCGCCCTCGCGCACCGACGTCGGCTTCCAGGCGGTCACGGACGAGTCGGCCGAGGGCCACGAGACGGCGTTCAAGGGAGCCGTGACCGACGCGCTCAAGCGCGCCCTGCGCAGCTTCGGCGACCGCTTCGGCAACGGCCTGTACGGCGATCCGCCGACGAGCACCCGCAATAGCCGACCACCTGGACCGGCCCCAGAGTCGCGCCAGCAGCCGCAACCTGAGCGCCGCAGCGAGTCGCAACCGCGGCGCCGGGTCGTTCAGCCGACGGCCGAATCAGCCGGGGTCGACGAGCGCGACGCCGCGAACCTGCGCGCGCAGCTGATCGAGTTGAGCGCACAGCAGGGCTTCTCCGAGCAGCAGGTCCGCGCGGCGGTCGAGGCGAAGACCGGTCGCCCGCTGGACAACCTGGGTCCGGACGAGATCAACCCGCTAATCGCCTCCGCCGCCGAGAAGCTCGAGCAGCGGCAGCGGTCCGAACAGGGCTGAGCGAGACAAGCCAGCCAACCAACTGGAGTGCGGTCGCGGACCTGAGTCGAGGCCCCACTCATTCTCCCTACAGGTATCCCGAAAGGAGTCCAAGATGACCCTCAACCACCCAACTCAGACCCGCAGCCGGTCGGCCGCCTACGACCGGCCGGCGGCCAAGTTCACCGAGGACGAGCAGCTCGAAGTCCGCGCCTCGGCCCTGGGCCAATGCCGCCGCGCGCTCTGGTATGCGGCCACGGACCAGGAAGTGACCAACCCGATGACGGACGAGACCAAGCTCGTGCTCGAGGCCGGACAGGCGCTCGAACCGGTTGTCGTCCGCGCCTTGCAGCGCCGCTTCTGGACGGTGACCCCGGCCGACCCCGACGAGCCGCTTCGAGTCGAAGTCGAGGCCCTACCGGGACTGACCGTGACCGGGCATCCCGACGCGACCGGCGCGATCGAGCTGTTCGGCGACGAGTCGGTGATCGAGGTCAAGACCCGCGGACCCGAAGCGTTCAAGCGCTGGCAGACGCTGGGCGCCGAGCGCAGCCACCCCGAGTCGGTGGCCCAGGCGGCTTGCTACACGCTCGGGGTCTACGGCGACTTCCGCGAGACGGTGATCGCGACGCTCGACACCGGCTCGCGGCGTTGGGACTACGAAGTGATCCCCGCCGGCCGCGTCGAGCGAGCCTGGGACCGCGCCTGCGAACGGCTCGCCCCGCTGGCCGAGCACTACGAGTTGCACGGCCCGAATGCGGAGGCGCTGCCGGAACGCGACTTCACCGCATCGGACTGGCAGTGCCAGCGTTGTCCTTACCTCAACGCCTGCCAACCGGGCGAGGCGGCCGAAGTAGAGGACGAGACCGAGGCTGGGTCGGTCGACCCCGTCTCTGACGGCGACGGGCAAGCGGCGTTGCACGAGTACGAGCGCATCCAGCAGCAGCTGAAGTCGCTCGACGCCGATAAGCGCGGAGCGCTCAAGACCCTCCAGCACTGGCTCACAGGGAAAGGAGAAGCCAAAGCCAGGCTGGAGGGCTCGGCCAAGACCCGCACCGTGGGCATGGTCACGAGCCGCCGCTATTCGGTCGACCACAAGCGGCTCAACGCGCTGCTCGAACCCGAGCAGCGAGCTGAGATCGTGACCGAACAGACCTCGGAATACGTCCGGGTCAGCTAGACGACCGCTCTGTAGAGCGGTCGCAACACCCCGCATCAAGTGCGGGGCAGGCGGGGCCGGTCTCCACTCACTGGAGGCCGGCCCCGCTTTCCTTTCACCCAAACCGGCGCGGGAGTTCCGCGCCGAAACGCTCTTTGAAGGGAGCACGACGAATGTCACGCACGATCAACCGAATCGAACTGTTGGGCCGGGTCGGGACCGACCCCGAGCTGCGCCAGACCCGTAGCGGGACGGCCGTCTGCCGACTGCGGCTGGCGACCGACCGCCGCAACGGCTCCGGCGAGAGCCAGACCGACTGGCACAACCTCGTGGTCTGGGGCAAGACCGCCGAGGCGGTCGCCGAGTACGTCCGCAAGGGCGACCGGATCTACGCCTCCGGCCGGCTCGGCTACGACGACTGGGAGGACCAGGACGGCCAGCGGCGCCAGACGACCGAAGTCCATGCCAACGAGGTCGTCTTCCTCGACAGCCGCAGTAGCAATAGCCAGCCCCCGACCCGGGCGGGGGGCAACGGTCGCCGCAACGACAACGACGGGGACCAGCCCTTCTAGTCACGCACCACGCCGACCGGCGCCTCTCCAGAGGCGCAATACGGGGCCGCTCTCCCACCGACGCGGAGAGCGGCCCCGCTTCGTTCTCCCACTCAGGCGCGGGCAGTCCCCAGCACAAGTCGGGGCAGGCCGCGCCATCACATGCTCTCTGAAAGGAGCACCACGAATGTCACGCACGATCAACCGAATCGAACTGCTGGGCCGGGTCGGAACCGACCCCGAACTGCGCCAGACCAAGCAGGGAACCGCCGTCTGCCGCCTCAGGCTGGCGACCGACCGCCGCAACGGGAACGGTGACGCCCAGACCGACTGGCACAACCTCGTGGTCTGGGGCAAGACCGCGGAGGCGGTCGCCGAGTACGTCCACAAGGGCGACCGCATCTACGCCTCGGGCCGGCTCGGCTACGACGACTGGGAAGACCAGGACGGCCAGCGCCGTCAGACGACCGAAGTCCACGCCAACGAGGTCGTCTTCCTCGACAGCCGCAGTAGCAATAGCCAGCCCCCGACCCGGGCGGGGGGCAACGGTCGCCGCAACGACAACGACGGGGACCAGCCCTTCTAGTCACGCACCACGCCGACCGGCGCCTCTCCAGAGGCGCAATACGGGGCCGCTCTCCCACCGACGCGGAGAGCGGCCCCGCTTCGTTCTCCCACTCAGGCGCGGGCAGTCCCCAGCACAAGTCGGGGCAGGCCGCGCCATCACATGCTCTCTGAAAGGAGCACCACGAATGTCACGCACGATCAACCGAATCGAACTGCTGGGCCGGGTCGGAACCGACCCCGAACTGCGCCAGACCAAGCAGGGAACCGCCGTCTGCCGCCTCAGGCTGGCGACCGACCGCCGCAACGGGAACGGTGACGCCCAGACCGACTGGCACAACCTCGTGGTCTGGGGCAAGACCGCGGAGGCGGTCGCCGAGTACGTCCACAAGGGCGACCGCATCTACGCCTCGGGCCGGCTCGGCTACGACGACTGGGAAGACCAGGACGGCCAGCGCCGTCAGACGACCGAAGTCCACGCCAACGAGGTCGTCTTCCTCGACTCGCGCAACAGCCAGCCCCCGACCCGAGCGGGGGGCAACGGTCGCCGCAACGACAACGACGGGGACCAGCCCTTCTAGTCACGCACCACGCCGACCGACGCCTCTCCAGAGGCGCATCTCGGGGCCGCTCTCCCACCAATGAGGAGAGCGGCCCCGCTTCGTGCTCACCACCCGAAAGGAACCCGACATGACCACCCTGACCGAATCCACCCCCGCAGCCGGCGAGCGGCAGGCGCTGCTCGACGCCCTGCGCCAGAACCTCAACCTCCTGGGCGAACTCGCAATCCGCTACGAGGTCGAGACCAAGCCCGAGCGCCCCGAAGACATGCCCACCATCTATCGGCCCGAGACCGTGGTCGACCTGCTTTCCGACGAGATGTCCCAGCTGGCCCAGGAACAGGTCCGGGTGCTGCTCCTAGATCGCAAGAACCGCGTCGTCGGCCAGCGCACGATCTATCAGGGCAACGGCTACGCCGCGCTGGTCCGCCCGGCTGAGGTCTTCCGCCCCGCGGTGATCGAGGCCGTGCCGCACATCGTGGTGGTCCACAACCACCCGAGTGGCGACCCGGAACCGAGCCGTGAGGACATCCAGCTCACCAAGGACCTGGCCGAGGTCGGCCGGCTGCTCGGGATCGAGCTGCTGGACCACGTCGTGATCGGCTCCGACGGCTGGGTCTCTCTCAAAGGCCAGGGCCTGATCGACTGAGCCTTGCCCACCCCGACACCGCATTCAACGAAAGGACGAGCCATGCTCGACACCCCAACCACGTCTCCTACTGGAGACGCCCACACAGGCCAGCTCTACACGATCACGGCGGGCGGCTTCTCAGCCACCTGCGACGCGTTCGCCTCCGACCCTGAGCAGAACCAGCTCTGGTTCGTCTCGATGGTCGGCGCCCAGACCTCGCTCAAGGCGATCTGGGCGGCGCTGCTCAACTCGCCGCCTCAACCGGCGTTCCTGATCCAGGGCGCCGCGGACGACCTGCACGAGGGCGGCTACGAACGCTGCCAGATCCCCGAGCAGAGCATTGGCACCTGGAAGACGAAGATCGCAAGGCTGCCGCAAGCCGGCGCCTACCACGCGATGGTCTACACGCAGATGGCGGAACTCTCGTTCGAGCGCGACGCCTTCCTGCTGCTGACTCCGGACGCCGCCGACGCGCCAGCGCTGCATCTGCGCTTCCTCAACCAGCGCACCGAGCTGCCGATCCACCACAGCTGGGCCGACTGGCTCTGGCAGCAGGGGCTGGAGCACGAGGCGATCCGGCCGCTCAAGTCGGTCGGCCTCAACGCCTGGTCCTGCTACCACGACCCGCAGCAGCTTGAGACCGAGCTTTCGGCGGCGGTCAGGTACGGCGCGCTCAAGCTGCCGCGCGAACTGAACGGAGGATCGGCATGACCGACCGCTACGTGACCGTCACGGTCGAGACGAGGGTAGGCGAGGACGACATCGCCGGAGAGGAGATCACCGCGATCTACAACTTCGACCTCGAAACGGACGCCGAGCAGATCGAAGCGGACGTGCACGAAGACATCCACGACCACCTGCTCAACCTGCTTGAGCAGTACCGCGAGGAGAACTGATGACCGAAGCGTCGGACGACCAGATCATCGTCAGCGTCCGCCGCGGTCCCGACGAGACGGCCCGCTGGTGGCTCCAACCCGAGGAGTCCGGCTGGCAGATCGCGCAGATCGCCGCAGACCTCGAAGACCACCTGAGCGGCCTCATCGAGGCCGACCACCAACGAAAGGATAAGGAATGAGACTCGCCGGACAACTGAAGGGCGGCTACTACCCGACGCCGCCGCGCGTGGTCGACTACATCCGCTCGCTCCTGATGGCGCCGATCCGCTACGGCCGAAACCGAGACGACATCGTGCGCTTGCTCGACCCCTGCTGCGGCCCGGGCGACGCCCTGTCGCAGTTGGCGGGCTCGATCAACCGCCACGTCCCGATCGAGACCTACGGGGTGGAGCTGCACCAGGAGCGCGCGCAGGAGGCGGCCGAGCGGCTCGACCACGCGCTCTCCAGCGACCTGTTCCGCTGCTCGATCGCCAACCGCGCGTTCAACCTGCTCTGGCTCAACCCGCCCTATGACCACGACCGCGAGGACAAGCGGGTCGAGCACGCGTTCCTCACTCATTGTTCGCGCTATCTGGAGCCGGACGGGCTGCTGGTCTACATCATCCCGCGCTCGCAGATCGCGACCTCGGCCCGGTTTCTGACCACGAACTACCGGCGTGTCCGGGCCTGGGCCTTCCCGGAGCCCGAGCGCGAGCAGTTCGACCAGGTCGTCGTGATCGGCGTGCGTAAGCCGCAACCGCGGCCCGACGCACGAGCGATGGCCGACCTGGTCGCGGGCGCGGACGAGCTGGAACCGCTGCGGCATGACCTGCGGCCCGAGTACGACGTCGGCATGTCGCCCCCCGGTCCGGTCATGTTCACGACCCGGGTGGTCGACTTCTCGAAGGCGGTCGCCGAGGCGCGCCAGCGCGGGCTCTGGGCCCAGGACGAGATCACGGAGGCCTTCTGGCCGCCCACCGACCGCTCGACGCGTCCGTTGATGCCCTTGCGCAAGGGCCACCTGGCCATGCTGGTCGCTGCCGGCTTCCTCGACAACCTCGAACTGGAGACGCCTGAATCGCGCGTCCTGGTCAAGGGGCGCACGACCAAGGAGATGGTCCTGGTCGAGGAGGGCGAGACGCACGACGTCTACCGCGAGCAGCTCTGCACCAGCGTGGTCACGCTCGACCTCGACACCGGGCGAATCGAACGGATCGAGGCGTAGCGGGCCCGAACGAACCCAACCTCACGACTACAGCGCGGCCGGGCGGACGCGCGTTGCCACCCACACCGCCCACACCTGATTGGAGACCCACCTTGCCCCGACTCAGAGTCCATTACGCCTGCGATCGCTGCGGGCGCCAGTCGTCCGCCGAGTACTTCGACTACCCGTACCACGAAACCGAGGTTGTCCAGGCGCCCTGCGGCGGCTGCGGCTACATGACGCAGCACACGCCTCAGAGCGCTCAGCGGATCGAGGACGACGACCGCTAACCGAGCGATCTTCCACTGAACAAAGCGAGCGAGCGAGGGATGAAGCCCCTCGCCCGCTCTAGTCAGATACGGACACCTGACATGACCCAGACTACCCAGTGCGGTTTCTGCCGCGAGTTCTACGAGGTCGGAGACCAGACCGACACGCCCGACGCCGACGCGGCGCCGCTCAACCGCTGCGCTACCTGCGCCCGGCGGGACGCCCGCAGCGCACGCGAGCGCCCGATGTTCAACTGGCGGCCGGACGACCGGGTCGAGCTGGTCGACTGGCAGCCCACCGATCTGGTCTGGCTGGCGGCCGATGCCTGAGCACACCCCTTCGCTACCGGACTTCAACGCCTACGTCACGGTTGGACAAGTCATCGCCGAACTGCTCGAACTCGAGTGGATCGACCCTGACGACATCGCCGATCGCAAGGACGTCCGACTGCTGGCCGAGCGACTCGACGCTGTCGCCCCTGAGCGGCAACTGACGCTTGCGCTCACGGCCTAACCACGACTAAGCCCGACCGGCCGCCCGTGCGGGTCGGGCTAGAACGGAACCTCAACCATGAACCCGTGGAGCAACGACCGGGGCTGCGAGATCTTCTTCGAGGAACTCGTCGCCATCGACCAAGACGGCAACCAGACCGCCGGCCGCAGCTACAGCTGGTGGTGCCGCTGCGGTCTGCACCGAGACCAGTTCGAACGACTGCCCGACTGCGTTCAGGACGCCCGGGCCCACATCGAGGAGTAACCGTGAACCTCTCAGAGTTCATCGACACCTACCGCGAGGCGATCACGAAGCGGATCGTCCACAGCTATCCACCCAAGTACCGTCCGGCGGCAGACGACCGACCGATGCCGCAGCTCAAGCGCCGGCCGATGGGCGCCCAGGAGACCGCGATCCGCGGCGCCGCGCTGAGCCTCACGGAACAGCGCGGCACGACCGTCGTCGGCGAGATGGGCGTGGGCAAGACGTTCATCGCCATCGCGGCAGCCCAGCTCGCGGGTTTCAGGCGCGTGCTTGTGCTCTGCCCGCCCCACCTGGTCGGCAAATGGCGGCGCGAGATCGAAGACACGATCCCGCTGGTCCGGACCGGCATCGCAGACTCCGTTACCGACCTGGAGCAACTGCGCCGCCAGGAGGGCCACGGACCCCAGTACGTGGTCATGTCGCACTCGCGGGCCAAGCTGGGCCACCGCTTCCGGCCCGCCTACTGGTTGCGCCGACTCAAGGATGAGGACGGCAACCCCGTCCGCGACGAGGAGACCGGCCAGTTCATCATGACCCCGGCCTGCCCCGACTGCACCCAGCAGATTGTGGACGCGGAAGGCGTCCCCGTCCCGCACCGGCAGTTGGACAAGAAGCGTCACCAGTGTCCCAAGTGCGGAACGCCCCTGTGGACGGCGGAGGCGCGACCGGTGCAGACCGTGACAACCGACTACAACGCTGGTCTGATGGCTCGCAGGACTCCAGGACAGGGTCCGCGCAAGTATCCCTTGGCCGACTACGTCAAGCAGCACATGCGCGGCTACTTCGACCTCTTGATCGTGGACGAAGTGCACGAGCACAAGGGTCGCGGCTCGGCCCAGGGCCTCTCGGCCGGCATCCTGGCCGACGCCTGCGGCAAGTCGCTGGCGCTCTCGGGCACCCTGATGGGCGGCTACGCCTCGACGCTCTTCCACCTGCTCTACCGGTTCTCGCCCGAGATCCGCTCAGAGTTCGGTCGTTCGGAGGAGCACAAGTGGGTCGAGCGCTACGGCTTCCTCGAACAGCGCGTGCGCAACGATCGCGACGACGACCCGACCGAGGACGGCTCGATCTCGCGCCGGCGCAGCTACCGCAAGCAGGTCAAGGAGCGGCCGGGGATGGCTCCGGCGGCGCTGTTCCACATCATCGGCCACTCGCTCTTCCTCAGGCTCGCCGATGTCGCCTCGGGCTTGCCCGCCTACGAGGAGCAGATCCAGGTCGCGATCATGGACACCGAGGAAGGTCTCCACGGCCTGTCCCAGGCTTCCGCCTACCGGACCCTGGCCACGGACCTCAAGCGGGCCTTGCTGCAGGCGATCGAGCGCGGCTCGGCCCGGCTGCTCTCGACCTACCTGCAGGCGCTGCTGGCCTACCCCGAGGGCTGCACCAGGGGCGAGTCCGTGTTCGACCCGGACACGGGCGACCTGATCGTGCAACTGCCGCCGCTCGACGCCGAGCGCGTCTACCCCAAGGAGCAACAGCTAATCGACCTGGTCGCGCAAGAGCGCCTGGCGGGACGGCGGGTGCTGGTCTACGCCACGCACACCGGGACGCGCGACATCACCGGCCGGCTGGAGTCGCTGCTCACCCAGCATGGGTTCAAGACGGCGGTGATGAAGGCCGACCGGGTAGAGCCGAAGCAGCGCGAGGCCTGGGTCGCCAACCGGGTCAACGAAGGTGTCGATGTCCTCATCTGCCATCCCCGCCTGGTCCAGACCGGGCTCGACCTGATCGCCTTCCCGACGATCTGCTGGTACGAGACCGACTATTCGGTCTACACCATGCGTCAGGCCTCGCGCCGCAGCTGGCGGATCGGGCAAACCCAGCCGGTCAAGGTCGTGTTCATGGCCTATCGGAACACGCTGCAGGCCGATGCGCTCAAGCTGGTCGCGCAGAAGCTGCAGTCCTCGCTCGCGGTCGAGGGCGACCTGCCCGAGGACGGCCTGGCCGCCTACGGCGACACCGGCGACGACCTGATGATGGCCCTGGCCCGCAAGCTGGTCTCGGGCGAGACCGACTCGGAGCCGGTCGAGGACATCTTCCTCCAGGCCCAGCAGGTCGCGGCCCAGGCCGAGCAACTGCTGGTCGACACCGATTGGGATCGGCCAGCCGCGGAACCGGAGACGCTGGTCCCGGTGCTTCCGAGCGACGGGGAAGCTGCGCAAGTGGTCGAACTGGTCCCTTGCGCGAACCATCACGGCCAGGGGGAGCAGCAGCAATCCCTGTTCAGCTGGACCGAGTTCCTGTCAGAGCAGCCGGAGCCAGCGAAGCCTCAAGGGCGCAACCCACGACCCCCAGGTCCCTCGCTGTTCGACTGGGCCCTGGAACGCGAACAGGAGGCTGGACTCATGGCCGCCGGCGGGTAGGCAGCGCAGCCACCGGGGAGGTCATCGTGAGATAGACGATGACCTCCCGCACCTGCCTGTGTGCGGCGCTTTTTCGTGTCCACCACAATCAGGCGTGCGGACGACACGCTGCGGAATTCCCGTAAAGCAACGCTGGCTCCGACCAACTGGACCCTCACTGCCGCGCCTCGCATAGATGGTGGCTCACGGGTCCGAGGTGCACTCGGGCTGCTCGTCCCTGCGGCGTGGCGGGCGGTGTTGCCTCGCGTCGGCGAGGCCAGTCCACCAGGGCGAGCCAGCATTCCTGCGACCGCTCAGTACTTCTCACGACGCCGACCTGCGCAGGCTCGTTGCAGTCGACCGCCCAATGCGATCGACGGCATCGCTGCAGACACCACCATGGCTGCCAGGGCACTCCCGGATGGAACGGCGATCTGTTGCGGTGTGACGCTCAACCGAAGCGTCGGGCGCGGCAGTTCAACAGCCGGGGTCGCCGTAGCGGCCGCAGCACTGTTCAAGCCTGCGCAACTTGATCAGGTTGGTGAGGATCGACTGCGCAGGTTGGCGATCGCGAATCCACCCAGCTTTGGCTGCTGCTCGCACATCGTCAGCTCCTCGTCTCGGCGTCAGACGGATACGGGTGGATGACGACGACCCCAGATCGTTCTCTTGGTCGGCGGAGCCGCAACTGGCAGTAGGGGGATTACGCACGGTCGCGATGCTCGAGCAGGACCAGCGTCTGGTTCGGCGAAGAGTCCAACTGGTCCAAGCGCCCAACGATCTGAGCAAATCTCACCCTGGTCTGCTCAAACCGGGACAGCGCGACGACAACCGCCGATTCCTGTCCAGCATTCCTGTGTGCAATCGCCGTCCACACTCCACCATTGGTATGGACACATTGTTTCACAGACTCGGTGAGAGATGTGTGATCGAATCATGATCATATGAGTTATGACTGTGAATATCTGTAATCTCCATGGGTATTCGCCAGTATCGCCTGCTTCCGCCCGCGGTCGTGCGCCGACTCCCCGCTCGCACGGCGCGTCATCTCCTCCTGAGCGGGAAGAGTCGTGATCGGCTGCCGCCTCACCCCGATTCGCGGGGCGGGTCCGGGGCCTCGGCATCTTCAGCCGGCGAACCTTCGTCTTTGACCGGATTCGGCCTGTCAACCTGTTCAGGCGTCTCTTCGTTGACCGGCTCCGCCGCCTCATCTGGCTCATCCGGCTCATCGGGCCTCGGCATGCGGTACCCCACACGCGGCTCAGCGAAGACGTCCTTGGGTTGGTCCGCGTCGTCGCCCAGCTGGCGCCCCAGCTTGCCCACGATGGTCCGCATGGGGCGCAGGTCGCCCTCCGACTGCTCGCCCCAGACGCGGCCCAGCAGCAAGTCGTAGGTGATCAGCACGTCGGCGTTCAGCAAGAGCTCAGTCAGCATCTTGTACTCAGTTGGCGTGAGCTCGATCGGCTTGCCCGCGAGGCTCACCTGGCGGTCGGCGTCGTTGATGGTCAGCTCATCCAGCTCCGTCGGTGAGAACGGCTTGACCACGTAGTCGACCGCGCCCTGTTCGCAAGCGCTGTTCGCAAGCGCTGTTCGCAAGCGCGCCCGATGAGCTCGGCCGGTCCGTAGGAGGACAGAAAGATGACGGGCACATCCGCCCCGTGCATGATCTCCGCCATCAGTTCGATGCCGTCGATGCCCGGCAGGACCAGGTCCAACAGGACCAGCGCCGGGCTCTGCTCTGCAACCAGGACGAGCGCCTCATCCGGGTCCCCGATGACGACTGGCTCGAACCCGTGCCTGAGCAGCGTGTCGCGCACATCGCGGATCCCCTGCGGATCGTCGTCCACGGCGAGGATGCGCACCGGTTGGTCCGATGCCGGCCGTGCAGCATGCTCGGGCATCAACACTGGTCGCTCGTCGACGACCGATCCGGAGGCACGGCTCTTCCGCAAGGGCAAGCAGCAGGGCGCCCAACTCTGCTATCTCGGTCGGGTGCTGAGCGAGAACCGGCTCGTCGATCAGGTCGAGGAGGCGCTGGAACTCGCGGGCGCAGTGTCGCGGAGTCAGGTCGGCGATCACGCGGCCCGAGTCGACCCCGCATCCCCTGTTCACGCCAGGGGCAGGCGCCTCGGGCGGTCCCAGTTGGGTACGCATGACACTCCAACGAGAGCCCAGACGGCCAAACCAGCTTCAACGACACCGCCCCTCCCCTGGATGCCAGAGGAGGGGCGGTGTTGCGCTTTTGTTCCCGGCGCCTCGCCGGAGGCGCGGGCAGCCGGGTCTAGTCGCCGTCGATGATCACGCCGATGCCGTTACGGTTCGCGATCTTGGCTCCGTTTACCAAGACGAGCTCCAGGGTCATCCGCTCCTCGCCCTCGACCGCGCCGTCGGCGAGCGTGGCGATGCGCAGCCGCTGCTCCGTGTCTCCCGGCTGGAACATCAGCGTCCCGTCCGCGAACACGAAGTCCTTGCCCACCTCGGTGCCCGACAGCCCTCTGGTGACGTAGACGACCAGCACGGCCTTGTCCGAGGCATGGCTCAGGCTGATCACGAACTCCAGCTCGTCGCCCTCCAGCGCCGTGTCGCCCGCGACTGACACCGTCAGCGGACCTTGCGGCACCACCACGGGCGCCGGGTCGTCGTCGTCGGCGACGGTGACCGTCGCGGACGAAGCGGATCCGACTGTGTAGCCGCTGCCGCTGTTGACGCTCGCGCTGACGGAGCCGTCCGGCTCGTCAGTGCTGTCGTCGACCGTGGCAACGCTGAAGCTGACTGAGCCGCTGGTCGGGATGATCACGGTTCGCGATCCGGTGGCTGCGCCGAAGTCGCCGTTCTGGCTGATCTTGACGCTGACCGTCAGGGGAGTCTGCAGGGCCGGGCTGGCGGTGATGGTGAACTGGGCGTCGCCGCCCTCGGTCACCCCACCGCCCGCAGCGATGCGCACCTGAGGCGTGACGACCGGGGCGTCATCATCGGCAACGGAGACCGTGGCCGACGCCTGCGACGTGGACACCGTGTAGCCGTCGCCACCGTTCACGGTTGCGCTGACGGAGCCGTCCGGCTCGTCGGTGCTGTCGTCGGTGGTGGCGATGCTGAAGCTGACACTGCCGCTGATCGGGACAGTTACGGTTCGCGATCCTGTGGCTGCGCCGAAGTCTCCGCTTTGGCTGACCGTGACGCTGACCGTCAACGGGCTGGACGGCGCGGGGTTGGCGCTGACGGTGAACTGTGCGTCGCCGCCCTCGGTGACGCCGGCGCCGGCGCTGATGCTCAGCTCTGGGGTGGGCGGCGGTGGCGGTACGTCGACCTCTGGCTCCTCGACCTCGGGTACCTCGACGGGCTGCGGCGACCAGTCGTCCGCTATGGAGACGCTGCCCAGGTCGGTCGGTTTGGTGATCCACTGACATTTGTCGCCTTGGGCCGGATCGACCGGCTGCCACTTGAAGCGGATTTCGCCCAGGTTGGCCGTCTCGATGCCGTCGCCCGCTGACGCGTAGGTCAGTCGGAACTGACCGGTCTCGACATCGCCGCGGAAGCAGGGGCTCGACGCATTGACCGTGCCGGCTGGAATGCCTTCGATCGCGACGCCGTACTGGGACGCCAATGTGCGGTCCGAGTACTTGATCTGCACCCGACCCCAGGAGGCGTCGGTGACTTCGCAGTCCAGGTGACCGCTCGCGCCCTCGGGAATCGCGGCCGGTGTACAGGACATCGTGCGCGGCTGGTTGATCACCAACGGCGCAGCGTCGTCGTCGACAATGGCGACCGTCTCCGACGCCAGCGCGCCCACCGTGTAGCCGTTGCCGGCGTTCAGGGTCAGCGTGATCGAGCCGTTCGGCTCGTCCGCGCTGTCATCGGTGGTGGGAATGCTGACCGTCGCGCTCCCGCCGGAGGGGATCGTGATCGTCTGTGCACCGGTGGACACGCCAAAGTCGCCGCTGGCTGTGACCGTCACGCTGACCTGTAGATCGGCGGCTGGGGCCGGGTTGGCCGTGACCGTGAATGTTGCGGTTCCGCCCTCCGTGCCGCCGACGCTGCCCATGATGTTGACTTCTGGAGTCACGACGACCGGGTCGTCGTCGTCGAGGATGTCGGCCGTGCTCGATGCCGGCGAGCCGACCGTGTAGCCGTCGCCCGGGTTGAGCGTCAGCGTGATCGCGCCGTCGGACTCGTCGATGCTGTCGTCGGTGGTCGCCACGTCTACGGTGACGCCGCCGACGCTGGAGATGGTGACCGTGCGCTGGCCGGTGACGACGCCGAAGTCGCCCGTGGCGGTGACGGTGGCGCTGACCGACAGATCGGCGGCGGGCGGCGGATCGGCCTGCAGCGCGAAGGTGGCGCTGCCGCCCTCGGTCGCACCGCTTGTGGCGATGATGCTGACCTCGGGGGTGATGATCGGGTCGTCATCGTCGGACACCGACACAGAAGCCGATGACTGCGACGTGGAGACGGTGTAACCGTCGCCGCCGTTCACGGTTGCGCTGACGGAGCCGTCGGGTTCGTCCGCGCTGTCGTCCGATGTGGCGACGCTGATCGTGGCGCTGCCGCTGGTTGGGATGCTGACGGTCTGCGATCCAGTGGTCGCGCCGAAGTCGCCGTCCTGGCTGATCGTGACGTTGACCGTCAGGGCCTCCTCAGGGGCCGGGTCGACCGTGACCGTGAAGCTCGCGGTTCCGCCCTCAGTGATAGCGCTGCCCGCGGTGACGCTCACCTCCGGCAGCACGACCGCGTCGTCATCGTCGGCCACAGCCACCGTGGCCGATGCCTGGGTAGAGGACACCCAGTAGCCGACGCCGTTGTTCACGGCGGCGCTGACCGAGCCGTCGCGCTCGTCCGCGCTGTCGTCTGAGGTCGCCACGCTGAACGTGGCGCTGCCGCTGGTCGGGATGGTCACTGTCCGCGCGCCCGTGGCCGCGCCGAAGTCGCCGTCCTGGCTGATGCTGACGGTGACCGTCAGGTCGCCGTCCGGCGCTGGGTCGGCCGTGACCGTGAAGGTCGCGTCGCCGCCTTCCGTGACGCCGCCGCCGGCTGTGATGCCGACCTCCGGGTTGCCGGCCTCCCAGACCTCGCCCGGATGCAGCGTGCGGAAGCGGATCTTCTCGCCCAGCGGCGTGTAGTCCAGGTCCCAGACGCGGACTTCGTACATGGTTCTCGACCTCAGCCCGGTGAACTCGATCGTCGTGCCGCTGGTGTGCTTGGCCACGATGTCATGGCTGCCTTCAGCGAGCAGGATGATTTCGTACATGCTGACGCCGTCCTGCGGCGGCCAGACGATGGTCACGCTGGAGCCGGTCAGGCGCGTCATCGTGACCGGGTTGGGCGGCGGCGCGTCGTCGTTGAGCACGGCGATCTGCGCGGCCCCGCCGAACTGGGCCTTCTGGTAGCCGTCGCCATCCACGATCTGCAAAAGGATGACGGGGTTCTCCGTGATGTCGTCGTTGTCCGTCGTCGTGATCGCGATCTGT
Source organism: Dehalococcoidia bacterium (assembly GCA_964291525.2). Classification (GTDB taxonomy): domain Bacteria; phylum Chloroflexota; class Dehalococcoidia; order Bin125; family Bin125; genus Bin125. Next base: position 1,226,521 of record OZ219765.1, read on the forward strand.
GCGCTGCCCGACGTGGGCACGACGACCGTGCGCCGTCCCAACTGGCCGGCCAGCCCGATATCCGTATTTCCGTCGTTGTAGCTATAGCTGACCTCGACCTCCACCGCGAGCGGCTCCGCGGGCGGCGGGTTGAGGCTGAGCGTGAACTCCGCCGTCTCGCCCTCCGTGATCGAGGTGCCGCTGGCGGACAGGTCGGCGATTGGATTGGCGGGCGTGACCGGATCGGAGCCGGGAGTGAGCGTGGTGAAGGTCAGCTCCCCGCTGCCCGAGCCGGGCACGACCTCGCCCTCGTGGACGTAGAAGACCTGCACCGTGTGCTCGGTCTCGGGTTCGAGACCGTCGAGGACGTGCACGGGTCCATTCGCCGCCTCCGAGTGCACGCCGCCGCCCATGGTATCGAGCTCCACCTGGTAGTGCTGATCGCCGAACATCTCGCCCCAGGTCAGCTTGACGTCGGTGTCCGAGAGCTGGCCGATGGCGATCTTCTTGATCTGCGCGTCAATGGCCGGCGGCGTGTACTGCTCCGACATCATCCCCACGGGGGTGGCCGCGCTGAAGGGCACCACGACCCAGTCTTCGAAATCGTAGTCGCGCGTGCGGTAGTAGTGGCCGTCGTTACTGTTGTCGCTACCGACGGGCAGTTGCGTGTCCTTGCGCTGCAACATCTGGGAGGTGTCCACGCGGACCCTGACGCCCCCGGTCACGTCCGCGCCGGCGTCGACGTTGATGGTCACCTCGACGGGCTCGTCCCAGTCGGTGCGGCCATTCGCTCGCTGGGTGTCCGTCAGCGGTCTGCCCGGATCGGCGTAGAGGTAGGACGCGGCCGGCTGCTTGAACGTCGGGCCGACGCTGATGTCGAACACGCCGGCGTGCCCCGGTCCGTAATCGACGGCGCTCGGGTTGTCCAGCACCGTCGTCCCCAGCACGCGCACGAAGGTCTCCAGCTCCTGGTAGGTCGGATGGTAGGTGGCGTCGTCGGTATCATCGTCGGGGTCGTCCACGGGGTTGACCCGCCTGCTGATGGACGTGTTGCGGTCCAGCGTGGCCGGGTCCTTGTTCAGCTTGATGTAGAAGGTGTACGAGGTGCCGGGCGCCAGCGAGCCGGGCAGGGCCTTGCGCAGGCCGTCCTCTGAGCCCAGCGTGTAGGTCCCGTCCCTGGTGGCCGAGAAGGTCAGTTCCTGCTCCCACTTGTCGTCGTCGACGATGTGGACCCGCACCGGCCACGCCTGCATCCTGGAGCTGTCGGCATGGATGGCGACATTGTGCACGATGTCGAAGTGGTGATCGTCGGCGTCGGCGTCATGGCCGGCCTGGAACTTGACCGAGCGCCACTGGTCCCAGTTGCTGCTGTAAATCGGGGTGCGCTTGTGGTCGCAGCCGCCGTGCATGTCGTGATCCACGGTGTTGCCGCCGGCGTCGAGGCCGCGCTTGTGCAGGGCCGACTTGTAGGGATGGCCAAATGGCCCGGTCTCGTTGTCGACCCGGTCATTGATCTCGTCGGCCTTCTTGCCCTTGCGCCAGGACACGCCGTGGTCGGGAGTCGAGACGCAGGAGATGCGGTCGAAGTCGGCCGCCGGGTCGAGGTGGAAGAAGTTGCGGTTGCCGCCCTCTTTGCTGATGCCCAGCGGGTCGACGATCGGGGTGACGTGCGCCTCTTTCGTGACCTCCGCCCACGGGTTGTACAAATCTTTGTAGGGGTCGCTGTGGAACTTGTACTGGTACTCGACCACGCCGCCGCCCTCGTTGAGGGTGATGCGCAGGTTGTCGCCCACGACCCACTCCGGGGTCATGCCCTGCTTGGTGCGGATCAGCAGGCCCCGGGGGCGCTGCCCGTCCGGGAGCCTGATCCGCGAGCTGGCCGGGAGCAGGCCGGGCCCCGTGACCGTCACATCGAGGGAGAAGGTCTCTTCATTGGCGGGTGTCTCTGCCAGGCCCTCCACCGCGAACTTGACCAGGCCGTTGGACACGCTCGCGCTGAAGGTCGCTGTGGACCTGAATACACCACCTTCCAATGACGTCGTCGAGAAGCTGTTAGAGGGGATCGGAGTGGCGCTGTCGTGGGGGTAGTACAAGTTAAATTCATTCAGCGCCGCCGTGGTGGAGACGGTGATGGAGACGCTCGAGCCCGCCACCTTCTCGAAGACGATGTTCCTGCGCTCCCCCTCGTAGACCGAGGCGAACGACGGCTGTCGGTAGCTCGGGGGGGGCGGCAAGTGCCGCAACGGTTCCCCCGCGACCTGGAACACCGGCGAGAGGGCGTAGAAGGAGTGAGATTCGCTGCGAGCCGTGTCGGTGTGGCTGATCGGCCCGGTCGAGCCTGAGTTGATCCAGAACCGGCCGCGCCGCACACTGCCGCTCGATCCCAGGTGGTTCGTGTGCTTCGTTCCGTCGACATTCGTGCCGGTCCAGTGCCAGTCGTTCGAGGCTTGGACGTCCGCCTCGGTCTTCCTGTGCTGCTCCTTCCAGTTGTCCCACTGGTTGCTCCAGAGTTCGTCGTTGTTGTCAACGACCCTGGGTCCGTTCAGCCAGTAGATCGCCACGTTGGGGTGGGCGCTGTTGGAGGGGTTGGTCATGGTGTGGTCCCGGGCGTCCACCGCGGCGGTCGAGCCGACCACCTTGAACTGCGCCCCGTACTGACGGATGTCGGCGTGGCCGTGATTTGTGGCTCGGTCCTGCACGAAGGTGTCGTAGGTGGCGATGTCGGTGGCCGTCGCGTCGCGCTTGGTCGAGGTCATGAACATCAGCCGGAACTGGCCGCCGGGTCCGACCGCGGACGGCTTCAGCGCCCAGTTCTCAGGAACGACGATGGGGCTCGGCGGCGTTTGAGCCAGCGCTACCCCCCCCCGATCCCAGCCCAGACAGCGCCGAAAGCGCCAACAGCCCCAAAGCCGCCAGCAGCAGCCCCATGACCGCCCGGCGCCATCTAAACATGCCAGCAATCGTTCCAGTTGTCATTGCAGCCCCCTTCCGAATCTTCTATCACTCCGCGACATTCAGTGGGCGTATTGTAGTGGTTGTCGAACTAACCCCTGTCGCGTCAATCACATAGACATAGAGTGGCAGGGACGTTATGGGCCCGCTCCCAATCCGATCCCCGCTCCCTTGAGGGGAGAGGGTGAAAGGGGAGAGGGCGATTCGGACTGGTCGGGAGCGGGCGACGAAGGTCCAGCACCCACGATTGCTTCAGTTCCTCTATGAGCTCGTACGCGATGTCCTCCGAGTCCTTCCAGAGGTCCTCGAGCCACTCCTTGAGCGCGGTCATCTCGGCGTCGCCGGTGACACGGACATTGAGCTCGGTGTTCCCCTCAAAGCCAGCCAAAGTGAGGATGGAGGAGCCTACCACAACGGCGCCCTGCTCGGCGTGCCCTTCTTCGTACCAGCAGCGGCAGGCCTTGGCATGCAGAGGGCTGCGTAGGTGGGCGCGCACCTCGACGACTCCGGTGGCTACGAGGTCGTGGAAGGCTGCGACCGAAGTTTCGGATACGGAATCCTGTGGCAAGCGCGCTACGCCCTCGGCGATATGGCCGACCGCTTGCCGCGCGACCGAGGATCTCTGACGGCGTTGGAGTGTAGATTCCCTGTTCGAGTCGCGGCCTGAGCGCCGGCGCCTGTTGCAAACCCGCGGCTACCTCTTCAAGGACTCGACGGTCGGTGCGTCCGACCAGGATGCGGACCTTCTCCAGGCCCGACAGCTTGTCTGCGAGCTGCTCAAAGCCGCCAAAGAAGAAGTAACCGACCGCAATGTCAGCGCGGGCCGACTCTCCAGCATCTGTTGGAGTCGTGTCAGGGCAGTCGGATCGGTGCTCTTGTGGAGGATGTTCATGGTCTCAGACCGACTCGATTCTCAGGCCTGCAATCCGCTCGAAGTGGCGTCGGTTGTCGCTCAGCAAGGTGAGATCGTGGCGTATCGCCGTTGCGGCAAGCAAGAGATCGAAGTCCTCGATCACGTTGCCTTGCTGAAGCAACCGCGCTTTCTCTCGCCCGAAGACCTCGGACGTTTCCGAGTCCACAGGCAGCAAGCTGAATCTCGATACGTAGGCGTTCATCCGCTGTGCCGCCAAGACCGGATCCGAGACGCGGTGAACGCCCACCCACAACTCTGCCAGCGCGATCACGCTGAGCGCAACGCCGTCCTGTTCGAGTTCTGCGACCCGACGCAGGTGCCTGGGCGAAACGCGCAGGCAGTCGATCACCCAGTTCGAGTCGATCAGGTACCGCACGAGGCTATGCGCCGCTCCTCATGAGCGGACAGCAGGCGCATTGCCGGTAGAGGTCGTCTTCCAGGCTTGGGTCCTCGTCGAAGAACTCTCTCCAGCCGCCGGCCGCCTTGCCCATCAGTCGGCGCATTTCCTCATCATCCAGTGGCGGATCATCTTCGAGCGTGACCAGCACTTCAGCATCCTCACGCAGCGGCAACGGGTCGAGCAATTCCAGCTTGCCCTCAACGTACCGAGCGCGGGCTTTCCTCGTCGTCATCTCAGACCCCTGATGCATGACTCTTTGATGGACTCCATGATAGAGCCGAGGTGATGGCACGAGTGGTGGGAGTTTTGGCGACGTTCGGCGGATTTGGCGGTGAGCGCTGGGGATTGGGCCGTCACGTGTTTGGATTTGTCCAGATCTGTCGGGATTCGGCTAGATTCTGGCATGGTCTGGCCAGGCTCTTCTGAGTGAGGCGATGGATTGTCCGGGTCAGGCGGGGACCTGCTTGAAGGAGAGCGCGGACAGGATGTTACGCTCGCGGGCGTTCTCGATGGTCAGTGCGACCAACTCGCCGCTCGCATCGAACTCCACGAGCGTGTCCTGATCCAGGTCGCACGAATCGACGATGAGCGCGTCCGAGAGCTCGATGTAAAGCGTGTCGATGTCCTAGGGCCTGTTCACTCTAATCGGGTCTTGTGTCAGAGTCAGGGGACGGTCTGGCGGCCGGGCCAGCGGGATCATGCAACTGACCGACGCACAGTGGGCGCGGATCGCGCCGCTCATGCCGACTCCACGTGGCAACTGCAAGCTGCCCTCCCGACAGGTGTTAGAGGGTTGGTTGTTCATCACCAAGGAGGGCTGTAGCTGGCGCGCCTTGCCCGAGCGCTTCGGCCCTTGGCACACGGTCTACATGCGCGGACGGCGCTGGATCGACAAGGGCGTGCTGGAGCGCGTCTTCGCCGAGTTGCAGCGGGTCGAACTGGAGGCGCAGCTCGAGCAACGTGCGCCGGAGCGACCGCTGCGCGTCTCGCTCGACAGCACGATTGTGAAGGTCCATCAGGACGGGACGGGAGCGCCCACCAAAAGGGGCGCCAGGCGATCGGTCGCTCGCGCGGTGGGCTGACAACCAAGCTGCACGCGCTCGTCCTGGAAGACCGCCTGCCGCTGATCCTGACCCTGACGCCGGGCCACTGGGGCGATGCGCCCTTGGGACGCTGGCTGCTGGAGCGGCTCGGCACCGTATCTGGTCAGCCGCAGCTGATCGCCGACCGAGCCTACGATGGCGATGAGACGCGCGCCCTGGCCGCCGAACTCGGCTGGGAGTTGATCACGCCGCCGAAGGTGAATCGCCGCAAGCCCTGGCCGCTGAACCGCGTCGCCTACCGCGCCCGCAACGCGATCGAACGCTACTTCGGCCGCATCAAACAACTGCGCGGTATCGCCAACCGCTACCACAAACTCGCCCACGTCTACCTCAACCAAATCTTCCTCGCCTGCATTCATTTCATGACGAAACAGAGTGAACAGGCCCTAGAAATAAGTCGCATTCATGGGCACGCGGCTCGCCAGGGCAACGCTTTAGTGTGGCTACATGTAACACAGCGTGTACAGCAATGCGTGGTGCAACGAGCCGATATCGCTTGCCACGCGTGAATGCCGTCGGCCTGGCGGCGACGGCCATTCACGGTCTGAAACCGCGGTCGAAGAATGCGTTGTGGATGGTCTCTCAGTCGGGTAAGAGCACTACCCGCAGATACCGCCCGCCGAATTCCGGAACCGCTCCTCAACGGCTGACGCGGCCGTTGGACTGAAACACATCTCGTTTAGGACTAGAGATTACCCGTTGGAACCATTCGTCTGTGTTCCGCCGCCGGTCCGGGCGCAACCGCGTTCGGTCGAAACAACGCGTCGCCAGCATGAGAGCCTCTCAGCCACCGCCTCCTGCTGTGCCGCCGCCTCTTCCGCTCGCACGGATATGATATCGCACCGCGAGATCGCTTCAATCAAGTACTCCACGTCGCACCAGGATCAGAGCCTCCACGGCGGTGACTTGCTCGTCGGTGAGGCCGTAGAAATCATGGACGATGCGGTCTTTCTGGCCTTAGCTGCGTCCCCAGAGGTTTCGGGACAGCCTTAGAGGCTGGAGCGAATCATGTTGGGTCATGATCGGATATGCTCGACTTATGCGGCGATTGAACTTGATCGGGAGAAAGCATCATGTCGAAGACAACCGACGGCCAGCATGACAGAAACTATGACCAGCGGGATGTACCCACATTCCTAATCGAGAACGACCATGACTGCCGCGAGGAACAGTGCCATTTGGACTCTTACCCGCGATATCATTTGGACGTATCTCCTACCTTGGGGGCCATTCTCTTCAGGCGCGATTCATGCCGCCAGATGTCGGTTGTAACATCGTATGATGATGCCGTCATCGCCGCTCTCGAGCAAGGTAATTTCTTGGTCTACCCAATGGACGATGATATGGAACAGCTTCTTTCAGCCAAAGGCATCGTCGGTTCGCGTTTGGAGTTTACGGGCGACAGATCGTTTAGTGTGGTCTTGGCGCGGAAGCACGAATAGCGCGGACTCTTGATGTGGGGAAACTTGCGTGTAATCTCCATTCCGTTCGAGTACCAGAGACCCTGGTTCTTCGCAACTTGCACGTCAACCGCGACGAATTCCTCATTGGCGACGTGGCAATTCCACTATAGCTCGAAGATCCGCCGAAGGTCAGTTCGAGGCTCTGTCACTCCTGAACTTCACCAAGCGAACTCGGTCATCTCTCAGTTCCGGCATCTCGTTACCAATACCGAAGAACTCGCCAACGATTTTGTTGATCATAAGGTGCTCGGGCGTCTCCAGTTCCTGACGGATCGGTAGCGATTGCCTCACCTTTAGCTGATCGTAGACCTCACGTGCTTCCGCCCCGAAGTCATATGCGAATGAAACGGGAAACCTCTTCCTGTCCGTTGCTTCCTCTTTCGGCATACCGCCACCGAGGTTCTTGCCACCAGTCACTTCTCTGAACAGCCACGCAAGTGACGAGTTCAAGTATAGCCAAAGGAAAAAGGGCGGGTCAGACAGTCTCAACCTCGTGCGCTTCTGCGCAAGAGTTCCGGAGCTGTTTCGCAGAGCGATGCAACCGCAGGCTCGCGTCATGCCCCGAGCCAGGCGATCCTTGCTCCACTCGAGGGCGCGAGCTCTCTGGCGTCAGAGCACCGACAACTCAGCGTGATTGGAGCGACGTCGCCTCAAACGTCGGTCTCGAGGTCGGATCTAACTCTTCGCACCGAGTGCGATCCACCGAATGAGCACGCCTCGCACAGTCTGTCAGCAGAGCCCGACAGCGGCAAGCGCGCTCAAGACTCGGTCGCCGGCGACGGCGGTTCTGGGGCGAGCAGCTGGAACAAGCGCCGCCAGTGCTTACTCAGCGCGCGCAGGTTGAACGCCGTCGCCAGCAGCGACCACTCCGCCTCCACCTCCTCGATGCTGCGCAGCAGGAAGCGATGGCCCGCCTGACGCTCCTTGATGATCCCGAAGACCGACTCGATCAGGCCCGGTCTGCGGCGCAGCGTTGCCTCGGCGCGCTCCGTCTGCATCCAGCGCCGGTGTTGCTCCAGCACCTCGGACTGCTCGGAGATCGTTATCGTGCGCCCGTGCAACTCCGAGGTGGTGCAGTCGCCGAACGCCCGGCAGGCGCGGCAGTCGGCCGGGTCGGCGCCGTACAGCTTGGCCGGCGTCTGGCGGGTGAACTTCTGTTGGCGGCGACGAAGCAGCTTGCCTTCCGGGCAGCGGTAGCGGTCCCGCTCCGGCTCATAGCGGAAGTGCCGCCAGTGGTAGGGATGGTCCTTGAACGTGCGGCCCTCGGGCATCACCACCGGCATGCCGCGCTCGCGCAGCAGGCCCAGTGTGTCGGCGCTGAAGTAGCCCGCGTCGGCCACCGTCAGCTGCGCTCGTCCGACTTCGGCAGCCGCCTCGACCAAGCGTGGCAATTCACCCGTGTCGACCGGCGACTGCGAGACCTCGGCGGCCAGCAGCAGCAGGCTCTCGCCCTCCCGTCCCTGGGCCCGCAGGCGCGCCGAGACGGCCTGGGCGTTGAGCCGGTCAGCGTGCCGCCGTGCGGACGGCGCATCATCCTGGCGTCGGCGTCGACCTGGCTGACGAAACGCTGGTTGGGCGAGAGCCGCAGCTGATGCTGCGCCATCCGAATCCGATGCAAGGACGCCCGCGCCTCCGCGATGGGACCTGTCAGGTTCGGCGCCGACGCGTTGCCGATCTCGTGGGCCGCCTCCAACTGTTCAATCTCACGCAGCGTGCGCTGTTCGAGCCGCTGCAACTGTTCCTCAGAAAAGGTCAGGCGATTGGATGTGTCCCCCTGAATCTTGGTCCCGTCCACCGCCTGTAAGTCCCAGTCGATCAGGTCGAGCGCGGCGGCCGACTCGATCGTCTTGCGCAACAGGCCGCGCATGCCCGCGCGGTGGGCCTGGTAGAAGCGCCAGAGCGTGTTGTGGTCGGGGTGCTGACCGCCGGCCAGCCAGAGGTAGGGCAGCTGCTCGCGGCAGGCCGCTTCCAGCTGGCGCGAGGAGCGCACCCCGGTCATGAAGCCGTAGAGCCAAACGCCGAGCAGGGCGCGCGGATGGTAGCGGGGACGCCCATCCGCCGCGGCTCAAGCGCGACGCCCATGGCGGCCCAGTCGTCAGGCGTGAGCGAGTCGACGAAGGCGGCGACGACGCGGGCCGGATGGCCCTCGGGCAGCAGCTCGTCCATCGTCGGCGGCATCAGCCAGCCTTGCAGGCGGTTGAGTTCTCGCCAGGGCACAGCGACAGGGCTCCCTTCTCGACCACAACGGGTGACAGTTGTCGGACCGAACCCGAATCGTCGGCCAACGCCGCGAAGAGAGCATGGCTAGCTTCGCGGTCCACGTGTGGCACCCTCGAACGGGTTTCGGCCTGACGAGATGCCAGGCTATGGCAACAACCAGAAATGATCATTGGACTAGACCGATAGGCGATTCATGATCCGGGTCAACGGATATCCTGCATCTAGAGCGGGCCCAGCTACGAACCGGTAACGCGCCAAGACCAATGACCCACTGACTCGCAAAATCTCCAGGGTCTCTAGCAGGCTGCTGAACCACGGATAGCAGGTACCAAGCTGGCCGTCGGCGACGAGTGGACGCACGCTGAGCAGTGATCGCACGCAGGTGCAGTATGTGAACGGGCGAGATCTCGAGCGTTGAATCCGATGCCTGAGGCCGCGGCTGCGCCGTTCAGCTACGCAGCGGTCGCCTCGATGTTGGCGAGGCGGGTGAGGTTGTAAGCGGCTGCGGTCAGCTCGAACCAGAGCTTGTTGCGGGCCTGTCCAAGGTAGCGCAGCTTGCCTCCGGCGCCGACTGTCTTGATCCAGCCGAAGACCTCTTCGACCAGATTGCGCCGGCATTAGCTTTGGGGTAGCCCTCATCCCGCGTGGTCCGGCCATCGATCGCGCTGCGCCGGCCTTGTTCGTTCTGGGCGACATGGGGCGTCACCCCCAGCGCGCGCAGGTCCCAGACGAGGTCGCGCGTGTCGTAGGCTCGGTCCGCACCTAGCGTGGCCCGCCCCCCTGACCCCGCATCAAGTGCGGGGCAGGCTGCTGTGTTCGAGCATCGACAGAGCGGCGTTCCGTTCGGCGTAGCCGCCTGCCCCTGACTTGACCAGGGGTCGGCCTCGGTCAGCTCCATATCGACCACCAGGCCGCTCCGGTTCTCGCTGAGCACATGGCCGAGATAGCAGAGCTGCGCGCATTGCTGCTTGCCCTTGCGGTAGAGCCGAGCCTCCGGGTCGGTGGTCGAGGCGTAAGTCTCGCGACTGCGACGCTCGCCCTTGAAGGTCTGCCCCGGTTCGAACGGGCTTCGTGGACCCGGTTGCGCCTGCCGCGCCGACCATCTTGCGGCGGTTGCCCGCCGCGCAGTCGATAGCTCTGGTGCGAGGCCCAGGTGTCGCGCAGCCTGCCGTCCACCGGGAAGTGAGCAGCCGAGAGCAAGCGCCGCCACCGCGGTTCCCTGACCGCTTCCTTGAGCAGCAGCCGCTCGCGGTTCTTGGTGCAGGTCGTTGGGTGAAATGGCTCGTCTGCGACCCCGCATCAGATACGGGGCAGGCCATTAGGGTCCAAGAACCACTTGAACAAGAGGTTGTAGCGCAGCTGCTCGCAGAACTGGCGCTCCGAGCGGATCGGCTCAGTACCACCTCCATTCTCCCGCACTCCTCTTTCAGGAGCCTGCTAGGAACCGCAGCCGGCTGCTTCCGCGTCTGGCACAAGACCGCCGACCAAGTTTCGAGCAACCTCGCCGGACATCTCAATCGGATCGCCGAATCAAGACACGAGACCCTTGTCCCCGTTGAGGGAGAAGTAGAGGGTGATTTGACGGGGCCGGCGGGATGCGTGGAATGTTAGGGTAGGCCCGGGCGACATACGCACGAGCGGGAACGTTGAGTCACCAAATGGGCAGAGGGCTTCGTGCGCTATTGATCGCGCTGGCGCTGGGCGTCGGCGCCATGGCACTGCTGCCTGGGCCGCAGCTTTCGAACCGCTCCGTTGTGGCATCGGCGAACACGACGATGATCCTTCACGACGGATCCAATCTACTCGGTTGGCTGAAGTCGGACACCATCGTGGACGATGTGTTTGCGGCTATCCCGGAGCTGATCTCGATCTCTGACGGCTACCGACACGCCAGACGGGATGGCCGCGCTTCGCCCGACGCCGCCAGTTTGAGCGTGCTCGAGACCGGCCGTGGCTACTGGTTCCAGATTCGAACTGAGCAGCCAGTACTGTGGCAACAAGCCGCTACTGTCGAACGGCCCACGGTGATCCTGCAGCCGGGACCGCAGTTGGTCGCGTGGTCTGGTCGAAGCGGTATGACCTTCGCAAGCGCGATTCGCGGGGTATCCGATGTCATAGAGCGAGCCTGGACCTGGGATGCGTGGGGCCGACGCATGCGGATCTGGTCGCCGACGGCACTGAATGGTTTCGATCTGCTGCTCCCGATCCCGCCTCACCTGATGTCAACACCGAACAGCAGGGGCTCCCAATTGTTTCGCGGGCAGGCTGTTGGTCTGGTCGTACGTCACCCTGTGGAGTGGCGCCAGCCGACGGGGCTCGTGCCACCGATCGACTTCGTTGGCCGAGTTCCCAAACGGATTCAGGACATCGTTCGGACGGACATCGAGTGGGTGGTGCACTCGTTCGGCAACCGATTCGGCGTGGAAGCCATCGCCGATCTGACCGAGGTTGTCGTGCCGGCCACGTTAGCCGACTTGGTCGGCCAAGAACGGCTCATGGGTCCTACACCCCTAGCCAGCGCGCACATCCCTCCAGATCCCTTGCGTTCGACGAGCACGATCCTGATGCCTATGGCTGAGTGGGCGCAGAGCGATATCGCACCACTGCCTGATGGTTCGAGCCCGGCAAGACAGGTCTTGTTGCACGAGTACTACCACGTCGTGCAGGCGCAACTAGGGCCTGTTCACATTGGCGCGAAGATGTGTCAGAGTGGGGATGGATGGCGGCGCGGCCCGGGTGACCAGATGACGTATCAGACGAAGCTGAGCGATGCACAGTACGCGCGACTGGAGCGATTGCTCCCACCGCCGGGCAATCACCTCAAGATTCCCCACCGCCAGGTGCTCGACGCCTGGCTGTATGTCTACTATCAGGGCTGCACCTGGCGCGGGCTGCCGCGCGAGTTCGGCAACTGGCACACCATCTATGTGCGGCTCAACCGCTGGGCCAAGGCCGGTGTACTGGAGCGTGTGGTGCAAGCGTTGCAGCAGGAACTGCTGGTCGAGTCAGACGCCGACACGCTGTCGCTGGACAGTACGATCATCCACCTGCACATGCATGGCACCGGCGCGCGACGAAAAGGGGGCGCCAGGCGATCGGCCGCTCTCGGGGCGGCCTGACGACGAAGCTGCACGCGCTGGTCGCCAACGACCGCATCCCGCTGATCATCGGTCTCTCACCTGGTCAGCGCCACGACGCGCCCTGTGGCCGCGAACTGCTCCGCCGTCTTGGTCCGGCCAGCAATCAACCCTATCTCGTCATGGACCGCGCCTACGAGGACGACGCGACTCGACGCGTCGCGCTCGAACTCGGCTACCAACCAGTCGTCCCACCCAAGTCCAACCGCCTCGAACCGCACGACTACGACCGTGCGGTCTACCGCCGTCGCAACGAGGTCGAACGCTTCTTCTGCCGCCTCAAGCGCTTCCACCGGATCGACACTCGTTGCGACAAACTCGACATCATCTTCCTCACCGCCATCCACCTCGTCCTGATCTACGACATGCTCAACTCAATGTGAACAGGCCCTAGCCGGTGCCCGCGTTCATCACGTCGAAGACTGGTTGGTGGAGGCTGGGCCGACCTGGCTGCAGATTACCGATCTCTCGCAGATTACGGTCCATCAAGACCAGCTCGAGATGGCAGCCAGATACCAGCTTGGCCAAGATGCGATTCCCTATCTGGAAGCGAATGAATCAGACCTGTCCGCATTGTCCGTATCGCCAACGCACGCGATTGGCTATGCCGTCACGTACTGGATGACAGAGCACATTGACGCAGATGCGCACATTCGTTTCTGGCGCAACTTTACTCGTATGGACCTACGATACGCTGGGTGGGAACAGGTCTTTGACGCGACGTTCTCAATCAGTCTCAACCAGATGTATCAGAAGTACGAGTCCTGGCTTCGCCCTCAATTTCCCTACATCGAAGGCAGAGTCATCAACCACTCTCGTTTCGAGACGGTAGACCTATACCTTGGACTCGCTGGCCCGACCGCGCTCAGTGGCGCACAGATTGAACTGTCCGAAGATGGTTCGTTCCGTACTGTGGCCGCAATCGGAGGACCGTACGAGCTTGGAATCGCTTCGCCCGATCATACCTGCATGATGTCTGTGATCCCAACTGGAATCGTTACAGAATCCGCCCAGGCAGTCTCCTTTCACCTGACGTCCGACGGCCTGAGCGGACTGGCCGTGACGGTACCCACGGGCTACTGCGATGCTTCAGTCAGCGGACGCGTCGTCGATCACGATGGCGAGCCCTTCGTCGGCCTCGAGCTATCGCTCTGCGACCACGACATCGGTTGCGCGGGCGGACAGGTTGATGACGATGGTTCGTTCCGCTTAGGCGCTCCTGGTCCCGGCAGCTATCGGTTACGAGTCTACGATCCAACTTTGCAGTGCGCGCTCTACTATCACACGGACAGCGCGCGGCCAGGGATTCAAGATGCGACACCGATTCAGATCGAGGCTCAGGCAGTCTCCGATCTGCACGTCGAGCTGCCGCGGCCGTTGTGCGGATACGTGATCGAAGGACAGCTGGAGAATCTACCGTCCGGGTGGCCTCAGATGCACATGCTTGGGTTACCACTCAATGAACTTGCGGTGAACGCGATCGGGCTTGGCCATGGAGCGACCAGTGAACTCTCGCCTGGCACGATCGCGGCTGATGGTAGCTTCGCTATACACGTGCCAAGTGTTGGACACTACGCATTACGACTCAACCCACGGTATAGCAGTCTCGGACATCATCAAGTGGTTTGTGAGATTCGATACGGATATGGACCGCACTCGTTGCAGTACGCCATAGTCTTGACTGAAGACGGTCACGATCCGATCGTGTGGCGCATACCGAACAACTTCTGTCGATACACAGTGAGCGGCCTACTCACGGACGAAAAACAGGAGCCGTTACCATTCATATATGTACAGGCGTGCCAAACAAACACTCCAGGAATTGGCGACCAATGCGGCGCCGCAGGCAAGACTGATGCGAACGGTCGGTTCATGTTGTATGTGCCGTACTGGGGCAAGATGTCAATCGCGCTGGGGACAACTGTTTGGGAGGGGTCGGAACCAGATCAATGCGGATACAGTTATCGGGGTCGCGCGCACCAGACGCATCTCGTCATGAAGGACGGCCCTGTTAACAACATCCAGCTATTGGTGCCGCGAGACCTCGTGTGCCTCGATTGACCGCCTCCTCCCGCTTGGCGTCACTGCTGAAGCCGTGCGCAACGGCCGCCAATCCGCCCATCACCCACTCCGAGCTCGATCAACCCCCGCGTTCGCTGCGAGGGCTCAGCCGAGCGGAAATCTGCTCGGGGGTCAATCTCGCCGATCACTGTTCTGTCGGCAGCGGCGTGCAGATGTCGTCAATGCAGAAGTAACCCTCGCGCAGCCGCTGCCAGTCGGCGTCGCTCAGGGACTCCAGTTGTGATGCGTATTGTTCAACGAACGCCTGCCGCTCCTCCTCGCTCCAGCGGCCGCTGGGCTGCGACCAGTTGGCCTGATGCACAATCTGATCGCAGTTGCCCGACTGTCGAGTTGGGACCGCCTCGTAGGCGCTCGCCGACGCAAACCTGGCGGAGACAGTGCAGCGTTCGCCTGTGGCGAGCGCGTCCTCCGCAGCCATGGCCGTCATGCTCAGCTCGCAGAGCCCTTGCTCATCGCTCACTGACTGGTGGTGGAATGGGGATTCGCGCAACGAGTTCTCGTCCAGCGTGAGCGACACCTCGGGCAGGGTTTCACAGGCGGCGATCGCGGCCAGCCGTTTGATGTTCTCTTCACCGTCCACGTACGGGCGCATCAGTGCGGCGTCGGCACGTGCTTCGGCCAGTGAGCCGATTCCGCCGAAGCCCCAACCGCCCCACCAGACCAATTCCTTGCAGCCAGTCGCGGAAATCCGGCCGTCGACGACTTCGACGACGCAGGGCTCGCCCTCGGCAACGCGGAACGGCGCGGCTCGATTGGGATCCTGCGCGACGCTGATGTAGTAGTAGCAGCGGCTGTCGGCATCAGCGTTGACGGCGTCGATCCGCTCGATCTCAGCGAGACTCGCGGCGTCGGCCTCGATCCGCAGATTGTTCGACGCTAGACAGGGGTCGCCGCTGCGCCGGTTCGATCCGAAGTCTTGGCCGGCGCCCGCTCCGACCCGCCTCGCCGGCAACTCGTACGCGGGAGTGCCCGATCCGCTACCCATCGCTAGCCGACAATGACCGTCGTATTGGAACGAGCCGCTCATGCTTTGACCGCCGCTTGTCACGAAGCGGAACGCGGTGACCGTGCAATCAACGCGGGCGACGTCCGCGTCAGGTCGTTCAGCGTACTGGTAGTAGCGCCGGCGTCCCGGACCGGAAATGACGCCCCGTTCGACGACGGCGTCGTGGACGAACGATTGCGAATCAACGCGCAGCACCAGCGTCGGTAGTCCTTGTGGCGGCTCGCCGTCGCCTGCCAACGAAGGGATCTCGACAGCATCGGGCTGTCCAATCAACACGATCCCGGTCCAGCAGGCCTCCGGGCCGCAGTCTGCTACTTCTCGATCAACTGCCACGCGCTGCACCCGCGCCGTCCCCGTCGCCGTGTGGCTCCATTCGATGTGTACCCCGCGGCCGACATAGCTGCCCGCATCGATCGTTGCGGCAAGGTGCGAGAGCAGCAAGCCGTCGCTCTGCAGATGAGCGACGACGCGTGCCGGCGGCCGCAGCGGCAGTCGCAGGTAGAGCCATCGTTCGTCGCGCTCCTGGCCGACTCGCAAGTCAATGTGCAGCGGGAACGGGGCGCCGGGATTGTCGTCCAGGTGGACGAGGCGGAGCACGGGCAATCCGTCGAAGATGCCCTGGGGCAGCGCGCGCAGGGCGTTGCCGTTCAGCCGCAACTCCCGAAGCCGGCGCAGTCCCTCGAAGTCGCCGGCCTGCAGCGCCGCGATGTCGCGACCGCTGAGGTCCAGTGCTCGGATCGCGTCCAGGTCCTCCGCATCAATGAACGCGCAGCTGTGCACGCGGTCGGTCTGAGCGACAATCGCCTCGCGTACGGCGAGCGTCCGCGCGCAGATCCCAAGTTCCGCCGGCGGCTTCCAGGTCTCGATCTCATCAGCACAGGCGCTGAGCGTCACCAGGCAGAGGACCAGCGCCGCAATGGCGCCAACGAGCCGAACCATGACCGGCCTCGTCTCAGTCGCAGGCGCATGGCGCCGCTGCGCTCAACGGTAACGCGCTTGGGCCGCCGCAGCCGAACTCGACCTACTCCCATGGCGTGCCTGCGGTGCTGGAGAACCGGGGGGCCAGGTGGGTGACGAACATCCCGGTCAGGACTACCGACGCTTCCCCGAGCCCGCCGTCCCCACAACCCAAGCGCAAGCGCGCGCAGCAGCCAGTGCAAGCACTAGGTCAACGGCAGCTGCCAGCGCAGGCTTCTGAGCGCCCGTCGGCGCAAGTCCAGTTCCTGATCACGACGCCGTTTGCGCCAAGGCGCGTCGGCCGGAGGCGGGGTCAGCCCGAACTCCCCGACCAGCCGAAGCTCCAGTGACAGCCGCCGGCGCTCCGCCCGCAGCCAGGCCAGGGTGTGGCCCGCTGCCTTGCGTTCCGCCCAGACCTCGCGCCACTCGACGATCAATTCAGCCGGCGCGCCGTAGACCACTTCCTCGCCCGGCTCCGCCTCCTCGGTGATCAGCTCGGGGAAGACGCGGCGGGGCGCGGCCACGGACCTCTGCTCTTCTGGCGCAGATATTGGGAGTGCCAACGGTCTCAGTCCTAGTTGCCCCTCCGCAATCCCGAAAGTTGCTCCATCTCCCGGAGATTAACAAATGCTCACTGCACAATGTCCGGCAGTCTAAGCGCAGGTTGACGGACCGCCATATGCTAGCCAACGGCTACTCGGTGCCCACTGGAACGAGTTGCACGGCCAGCCAACAATCAGGAGGCGGTTCACAAGCGCGCCCTGTGCGTCATATATCAATAGTTCAGCAAGATGAGGATTATCGTTCAAGCCTGGCATCGTCGCAAACCATTGGCGATCTGGTGACCACTGACAACGATTGCGCCGATCGTTCAACGCGACGCCTGGAGGCCTATCGCTACAAGTTTCGTCGGTCCCTACCTGATCCGTGAAGCTGAGGCTTCGGTACCATGCCTGCTGGTAGGGACTTTCACTGTCCACTCCGTCATGTTCCACGAGACCGCTGCGGTCGTATATGCTCGCGCTGCCACTCTCGCATAAGTCGCCTGTTCGGTCTCTCAAAACGACAAACTCGCCGTCCGGCGACCACGAAGCGTCCCCGCCGAATGGCCGATAGCTATCAGTGAAGTAGCCAGAACACTGTTGGCCAATGGTATGAACTTGGCCGTCTGAGTCGAGGATGTGCACATTGTCGTGAGGCGCCGTGCGGCTGGATCGCTCACGGATCAACACGGCCCCGCCAACAGGCGCGGCGAGCACGTCGCCAGACAAGCGGGAGTGCTCCCGATAGTCGCTCTCGCCGATCAGGACCATCCGGCTGACTGGCGCATGTCCAGAGTGTACTGGCGATGCCTCAGAGTGGCGGTACCAGAGAGCGCCGCCCTGGGGGTCCCACTGCCAACTGTTCCAATTCGCGTGATTCGTGACCAGCAGCGGATCGGCGTCAGGCTGCGGAGTGATCAGCCACAAGCCGCTAGTCAATAGAAGTGGAATCTGCTCTAGCGTGCCTAGAACGAATCGCACGCGATCGGCCTCGATCCAACCTTCGGCGATTCTCAACAACTCATTGCCCGGTAGCCGCGCCATCACGACGTGGCGAGAGCCGGGTACCAGAATTCCATCCTCTGGGCTCGTCGCCAGCCCTCCGCTCTCAACGTCGGGCCAGTAAATCGAGAGGTTGAACGACGATCCTTCATCCGCGATTATCACGGGCGGTTCCGCTTCGGAAGTGGCACTCTGGAATTCCGGGATGGAATCAGCACAGGCTGATACGCCAAGCAGTGAGACGCCAAACAACACGCAAAGGACTTTCACAGACGTGCCCATTTCGAATCACTGTAGTAGGATTTCCCAGCCCAAGATTGGGCACTAGAGAGCTTTGGAATGTTCAGGAGGAATCCAGCATGGCGCTATACACCGTTCGCAGCCCATTCAACAGCACCGCCTACCTTGGAGTGCGGGACTCTGGGACGAACCGGTGCCAACCTGGCACGGTAAAGTACTGGCACGTCAGCCCAACATATGATACTCGGGGATTTGACATCGCATCCACTCAAACTGGAAGCGCGGATCCGGTGTATGCCCGTATCGTGAATGGAGTGGGCGTTACGGCTGGGGTGTATGCGAGATCCTATACATGTGGCGTCGACATCGACATCAGGTCGGTGAGTGGTAATCGGCGTCTGCGTTACTACCATGTTGATCCCACGGATGCGATCGGCCAAGGCGGCGGCAACTGGGTATTGATCGGAACCATCGGGGCATATGGCTCGATCTCGATTCAAGTTGGGACCGTTTATGCCAGTGGATCGTGCGCGGTTAGCGAATTCCCGCATGTGCACATCGACACGCTCTATCGAGAGAACGCGGGTTCCGGCGATCACTATGACTGGATCAACTGCACGATTGATCAGCCCAATGTAGTCAACGTCGCGATTAGCTCTGCGACCTCGCTCTTCTACCTGTGACCGGGCCGCAGCCAGCCGCCCCGCAGGCCCGCCAGTTCCGGCGCTTCCTCGACCTGATCGACGAGCAAGTGGCCGACGAGCGCCCGGTGCATGTCGTCTTGGACAACGTGGCCACTCACCGCACCGCCGAGATCCAGCGCTGGTTCCAGCGCCATCCCCGCTTCTCGTTCCAGTTCCCTTCGACTTACAGCTCCTGGATGAACCGGTCGAGCGCTGGTTCGCGGAACTGACCACGAAATGGCTCAGGCGCGCCGCCTACCTCAGCGTGGCCGACTTGACCTACGCCGTCGACCGTTGGGGCGCTGACAGGAACGGGAATCCGCGGCCGTTCGTCCGCCATAAGACCGCCGACCAGATCCTCGACAACGTTGATGAATATCTCAACCGTATTCCCGACTCAGGACACAAGGACGCTGGGGGCAGGGTGTGAGCCTGGAACAGCAGATCCAGCGCCAGTTGGAGGCGCGGCGGGGCGAGTTGCTGGCTGACCTGGCGATGTGTGATAGGCCAAGATCAATGAGCCACTGATTCGCAAGATCACCAGGGTCTCTAGGCCACTTCGCCAGGCATTGAGCCATGTTGGTGGCTGGAATGGCGATCATCGCTGCAACCGAGAGGAGCAGCGATCGTCGTCTGACCGGCAGCTGACCTGGTCTCGCGCCCAGCGATCTGGTCACGACCCTGGCGAAGTGGTCAATAGCTCCTGGCGATGTACAGCTCGTCGTCAGTCATACGCTCGAGCGTGGGCTCCCACTCTGTGACGGCCTCAATAGCGCCCGAGAGGCGCTTCACTTCACGCGCGTTGGCATCGCCAATCAGCGACCCCGCCCGCTTCCTCGGCCGATCAAGCGGACCCATGCACATTCCCTCGGCGCTCAGCCCCAACGCCGAGCAATCGGATCCAGTCTTGCCTGACGGGCAAAGACGGGATTGCGGTCGCTAAGCGCAGCTCAGCCACTGCGTGCCGATGACGAGCGTACGGCCATCAGGCGAGAGTTCGACACGACTGTCCTGCGTTCCACAGCCAATCCCGAAGCTACGGAACGAATGCAGCAAATTGCCGTCAGAGTCGAACATCCCGAACTCGTTCAGTCTCCAACCACCATGATTCGACGGGAGCGTGGCAAAGCCATCAGCACCAACCGCTTCTGAGCTACTCGAACGGTGTGCCAGAGCGAACTGCCCTTCGCTGGTCGCCGCCCCAGACCACCAGCCGTCAGGGAGTTCCACCGCCTGCGTCTCAGTTTGCACACTTGCCGCGAGCATCTCCACCGACCATGGGCGTTCGACCTGTTCACCGGCACTGTTGACGTAACGCAACTCGACTCCCGCTCGCTCGAGGTCGTAAAGCGAGCGCCAGTCGTGCAGATAGAAGTCCTCTTCAGGCGTCAAGATTTCGATCTGTTCGCCGAGGACCGAGAGCGCGAATGCGCGACTCCGCTCGCCCTCCTCATGGGTATGGACCATGCTGAGCAACCATCGAGAGTCGGGTGACCAGCGCAGGAGCGTCACTGGGCCGCCGTGGCTGCCGCAGCGCCCCATCGGTTGATACACACCTTCGAACTGCTGCGTGTCGCCGTTCTCCAGCGAAACCACCATGACGCGTTGGTCATTGCTCGTGCCGTCTGGGCCGACCGATTCGGGGATAAACGTCCTGAGGGCGTAGGCGCCGTCGGGTGAAACGTCGTACATATTGTGCTCCGTGACCCAACGCTCTTCACCGGTTGCGAGATCCAAGAGGGAAGATCCGGACCCAGAGCGAAAGACCAACAGGGTTGCCGAATCGACCCATCGCCATGCGTCCGGCTCCTCCGATTGGATGAGTGTGGTGAGACCGCCCTCGTCGGAGAGCTGGAAGATCTGAAAGCCGGAGCTGAGCATGATGGGGATGTCAGTGGGATCGATTGGGAGATCGACCCGCTCGAGCGGTATCCAAACCACTGGCGGCACCAACTGGTCGACTAACAGTGCAATCCAGGCGCCATCAATCGAGCGACCCAGCACTGGATACTCGCCCCAGGCGACGCCGTGGTCCATTGGCGGCCCCTCTGGTCTCGCGTAGAGCGTGAGGCCGGGTTGGCCCACGACCACGAAGGCAAGGGACGCGAACCGCTCAGTCTCGGACCATTTCCCGAAGAGCGGACCGACATATGTGGGCAGCGCGTCAATCGGGGCGTCGCGCGGTAACACTCGACGCTCGACCCACACTGGCTCAGACGCGCCCCCCGGTGGTCGCAGCGCCACGCGACGGCTATTCGGCAACTGGCCGAGCAACGTCACGGTGACCGTCTCTCCAACTTTTGTCGTCAAATCGATCGCTGGCAGCGGCGACGCGTCGACTGCGGGCAGCTGCTGAGCTTGTGCTCGGGTCAGCGGCGAGTCGCTGAGTCGCATCCACCCCACTTGGTCAGCGTTGAGATCGAGGCGGAGCCAGATCGTCCCGTTTGCGAGCTCGTGATAGCCGTCCGTCATCAGCAGGGTGTGCGGTCCGAACCGTCGTTCCGGCAGCCAATCATCGCTTGGCCCGCGGAACAGATCGGCAGCCGCCGTAAGCCTCATGATCTGCACACCACTGACTCGCGACGGGTCGTCGGACGGTGCTAACTGAGGCTCGGCGGTCACTTCGGATGCGGATGAGTCTGCATCCGGCGCTTCTGGCTGAGCATCGGCGACAACGGGAGCGTCCCGCGGTTCGCTGTCGTCAGTGGATTGCTCTGCGGGCATCGCCGAGGTCGGTGCGACGGGCGGTTGGTCGCTCGCGCAAGCCGAGACCGTGACCAGTAGCGCAAACAGTGTGGCGAGGCTGAGGATCCAAGTGGTCAGTGTCCGCATACCAACAAGACGCTGCGCGTGATCGAATGGTTCCCTAGCAGGCTGCTGAACTACGGATAGCAGGTGCCAAGCTGGTCATTGCCGACGAGTGGACGCACGCTGAGCAGAGATCGCGCGCAGGTCCAGTATGTGAACGGGCGGGATCTCGAGCGTTGGATCCGATGCCTGAGGCCGCGGCCGCGCCGTACGGCTACGCAGCGGCCGCCTCGATGTTGGCGAGGCGGGTGAGGTTGTAAGCGGCGGCGGTCAGCTCGAACCAGAGCTTGTTGCGGGCCCGGCCCAAGTAGCGCATCTTGCTGTCGGCGCCGACCGTCTGGATCCAGCCGAAAGCCTGCCCCCGCGTAGGCGGGGGACCTCTTCGACGATCTTGCGTCGACGCTGACTCCGGGCGTAGCCCGGATGCCGGGTTGTGCGAACGTCGATCGCACTGCGCCGGCCGCGCTCGTTCTGGGCGACCCCCGGTCAAGCCGGAGGCAGGCTATGGGGCGTCACGCCTAGCGCGTGCAGATCCCTGACGATGTCGCGCGTGTCATCGGCTCGGTCCGCGCCCAGCGTGGCCCGACCGCCTGACCCCGCATCAAGTGCGGGGCAGGCTGCTGCGTTCGAGCATCGTCAGCGCCGCCTCGCGTCTTGTATTGCCGACGACCGCTCGTCGTGCGGTCGGCAACTCCAGTGCTACGCCAGCAGCAATCACCAAGGTTGACAGTTTCGCGGCCTGATCCAATCAAGCTCTACAAGTGAACGCCACCGGTGCCGTTGAGCCAATCACCGTTCCTGCTCCGCCAGCCAAATCGACAGTCTCCAGAGGCCGTACAAACCAGATCCAACGAGAGTGCCGGCCAGGACAACTCCAAACCCACTCAACGATGCCTTGAAGAGGGCAATAATGGGATCAGGTTCGTAGTATCCCGGTCCGCTTCCTCCCCAGAGACTTTCTCCTGCCACCACCACCGCGACCAGGATCGCGCCGGGCAGCGCACCGATCGCCCCAAGCAGTGCGGCCACACCGATCGCCTTCATCACCTGTGCCTCTCCGGCTGATGCTGGCATTCGCCCAGTCGCCTAGCCTAACGCCGAATCATCCAGAGAAGCACCAAGAAGATCGCGGCAAAGATCGCTGTGAGCACGAATACGAAGAGCACGAGCCAACCGCAGCCGATGGAGAAGCCGGCGGTCAATGCCAGGCCGGCGAGCAGCAGGGGCGATGCCTCGCGGCTTGTCGCCCCAGGCCGATGCGCGCGACACTCGAACCGAGAGCGAATCGAGCGCCGGCTCGAGTGAGAGCGCGGCGCCAATGCCACTGCTATCGGCCATCCGGCCGCCGCGGTGGTCCATTCCGGCAATGTCACCGCAATGCCCGCATGGCTGCCGCGGGGGCGGTGATGACGATGAACTCGTCAGCGTTGCGAGCCGGCAGCCGGCGAAGAGCACGCACTAAAGCACCTCGAGCAGGCTGCCAGTCGACGACCGGCCGCGGGTACTGATGGCGTCAGGGCCTGCCGCTTATCGAGAGCAGGACACGGAGTGTTGCAGATGCGGTTTCGTCGCGCAGGTACGCGCAGGCAGCTGGAGTTCGGTTCGGGCTGACGCCGCTTTCGTGAGAGCGACGAAGGCCGAGGTCTCTCCGACGTAGCGCAAACGGCGCAGGAGCAGATCATCGCCGAACACGAGTGGACAGAGGAACCCTAGGTGTTTTGATCGCTCTAAAGCTCGGCCAGTGATTGTTGACGAGCGGCGATTCTGTCAGTCCAACTGAGCAACGACCTTCTCAGTTCTGGGCCGCTCCTGTAAGGATGGAGCAGCGCTAGTTCTGCGTCCAGGCACGCCGTTGGCGTTGAGGTAGTTGCTCACGCTGACGTGCGAAACCCCGAGATGGCGAGCGGTCGCCCAGATCGAGAGCCCTGCTGCTGCCATTGCTGGATCGCCCTCCAGCGGGCGCGTTGATGCGGGGCGGGCGGCCGCAGCGCTCGTACGTTCGCGTCGCATGGGGCACCGCGCCGTTCTTCTTCTCATCGGTGACCTGGCTGGGCAAGGCTCCATCGGAGCCGCGAGGGGGGACGATGCGTTCCGAACGCCGACGCCGGCTGCCGCCGGGCAGGCCGCTCGCTCAGCGCGAGCGTGAGCGGGCCTTCCTGCGGGCCAAGGTCGAGTATCCCTTCCTCTACGTCAAACGGCGCTTCGGATACGACCGGGTGCGCTATCGCGGCCTGGCCAAGAACCACAACCGACTGGCGCTCTTGCTCAGCCTGACCAACCTGCTGATCGCTGAACCGCAACTGGTCTAGCCCTGGGACAACTGCGCCCGCCGACTGGCTCGGTCCTCACCACGGCGCCAACCGGTCCCCGAACACGGCCCTGACCCACTGGCCCCAGACCACCACCCATCAGCGTCCAGCAACCCCACCCGTCCAATCAGCACTAAACACCCTCAATCGCCCCTGTTCAGAGCGTTCCTAGGGCCTGCTCACATGGACCGAAGCACTCAATCCGAGCCCGTTCAGGGACCCTGAGCGGAATCGAGACACGGGCGCGGACCATACCCTGTTCGGCGACACGCAGGAACTGATCGGCAGCCAGTTCATTCTCGAACACCACCAGCAGCGTCGGCTCTACGCCGTGATTGTCGGTCGGCCTGCGGCTGCTGAAGTAGCGCAAGTAGGGCGTGAGCCGGGCCTCCATCGTCCCGGTTGTCGGTCGTATCGAGATCTAGCTACGCCGATCGGTACTCCAGCAGGTCGCCAGACGATTGGCCGCAAGGCGGATTCGACCTTGGTGTTTACTCTCATGACGTGTGCAGCGTTCTCACTCGAGACTTGGAGAACCCAGTTCGTTCGCCGGAGGACAATGCGTAGAATCGAGATAGGAGCCGTAGCCACGTGATTCCTCAGGAGACATCGATGCCGTCCAGCAGTGAAGAGATCAGCCGCCAGCTCAACCTCGGAGAAGACAGCGCCTGGGAGTTCAAACAGGTGGAATTCAATGGCGACCACCCTACAAGTCCCAAGCGGGACGATTTGGGCGATGAGATTGCGGCATTTGCCAACGCAAACGGCGGCAATCTTCTCTGCGGAGTAGACGATTCAGGTGGGCTGCAGGGTCTTTCTCGGGCACAACTCGAAAATCTGGAACGCCTGATCATCGAAATCTGCACCGACTCCATTAGGCCTCCTATTCGACCTGACGTTTTCCGCCGGGAACTAGATAGGAAGGCATTCATACACGTCACGGTCCCGCCGGGGTATGCGCAGCACGACAGTCCTGGAGGGAGTTACCTCCGTGTCGGAAGTTCGAAACGCCCTATGACTCCAGATGAGCGTACCCGGCTCAGCCAACGTAGAGGCCTGTCCCGCTTCAAAGGAGTAGATGAGCAGACAATCACGGACACTGGTCTGGCGACACTCGATGAGCTTCTTTGGCGACCACTATTGAGCGGAGAGGGGGCGGCTGAACCAGAAGTTGCCTTGCTCAAACTGGGACTTCTACGGCGTGACGAATACGGAGTTACAAGGGCGACCATCGCCGGAGCACTACTGTGTGCGCGCCAACCTGAGCAGCTAGTTTCCAACGCGTCGATTAGCGCTGTCCAATACGGAGGAGTGGACCGGGCGTCAGGTCAGGTCGATGCCCAGGAGATCACAGGCCCATTGGCCCAGCAAATCACACAGGCAGTGGCGTTCGTAATGCGCAACATGCGTGTCGGCGCGCGGAAGATGCCGGAACGTGAAGACTTACCGGAATTCAGTGAGCGGGCGATATTCGAGGCAGTGGTAAATGCAGTTGTGCATCGCGACTACTCGATCAGAGGCAGTCGTATCCGGCTATCTATGTTCTCTGACCGGATTGAAATCTGTTCTCCTGGTGCATTGCCGAACAGCCTCACTGTTGAAAGCATGGCGGAAAGACAATCCACCCGGAACGAAGTGCTGGCTTCGGTATTGGGCAGGATGGATGCGTCGCAAACGAGAGGAGCAGCCGCTCGGCGCTACTTTATGGAACGGCGAGGAGATGGCGTGCCCATCATTCGACGGGAAACCCGCGAGCTATCGGGACGTGAGCCTGAGTTCCGCGTCATCGACGACGCAGAACTCTGTCTGCTGATTCCGGCAGCCAAACCAGTTTCCGAGTCAGCAACTGCCGTCGTGACCGTCCGTTGCCAAGGAAAGCCCGTCGCCGGTGCAGATGTGCTCGCCCTGTTCCCTAACAACACTTGGAGAATGGCTGCGACTAACGAGCATGGCGAGGCAGTATTGAATCTGCATTCGGTCCACCTTCCTATGACAGTTTATGCAGCCGCACAAGCGTGCGAAGCCGGCATAGAACGCAGTTGGATTCCCTCAGACCGAGGGTTAGCTTTCGAACTCCCGTTGCTGGATCTTGGTGGCTCCGTCATTTTTCCTGAATCGACGGGGAGAGTTCCTGGGTTAGAGGGGCGACTCAATCCGATCCTCGATCCTTCAGATAGGACCTGCATTTATGCAGACAACATCGCTATCAATGGAGGGCAACAGCCACCAGTACCGTTCATACCTGGCGAAGAAGTACTGCACATGGTGGATTCATATGGTCGCGAAGCCCGTGTACGGATCGTGGCGATCTCAGGCCGATCTTCCCTTCTGGAATATCGATTTGGCCCATTTGACAGGAAGTTGCTTTTCGAAGACTGAGGGCGGCAAGCCAGACCAATGTCAATTCAGCTTCACCGATTAACTGGTCTCCCCGGGGCAAGTGTTCAATCAGATCTCCCTTTGCTCAGACCTCGTTGTCGCCGGCCTGCTAGTGTCCTGAGTCGCTAAAGCGATGAACAAACGGGTATGGTGTTGATGGAGCTGGTTTGGCCGTCCGGGGCTCTCGGTGGAGTGTCATGCGTACCCAATGGGGCCGTCCGACGGTGACGATCGTGCTGACTGCGGAAGAACGCGAGACCCTGGACCGCTGGGCGCGCCGACCAAGCACGGCGCAGGCCCTGGCCCTGCGCAGTCGCATCGTGCTGGCCGCGGCGGACTGGCAGACGAACCGGAAAATCGGTGCAGGGCTGAGCTTGAGTTCATTGTCGACGAGCAGCGATTCTGTCAGTCCAACTGAGCAGCGACTTTGTCAGTGTCGGGCCGCTCCAGTAAGGATGAACCAGCGCTGATTCTGCGTCCAGGCACGCCGTTGGCGTGGACGGCCGCAGCGGGCGTCCCTTCGCGGCCGCTTGGGGCGCCGCGCCGTTGTTCTTCTCATCGGCGGCCTGGCTGGTCAACGCGCCGCCGGAGCCGCGGCCGGAGAGGATGCGTTCGTGGTCGGGATGGCTAGCGAGTTCGGCCTGGGCCGTGCGCAGCGTGCCGGCCAGCGGCGGAGCCAGGCGGGTGGCGATCAGTTCGCCGTGGTGACGGACCGAGAGGGTGCCGTTCGCTCGCTCTACTACTTCGACCTTCGAGCCGGCGTAGCTGGTCCGCTCGGGGCCGGGCAAGAGCTGCAGCGTGCGCCAGCGATACTTGACGGTGTTGTCCCGAGCGACCGCTCGCGGGTGTCGGAAGGCGAGGATCGCGCCCAGGTCGAGCGTCGGGTCGAGCGCGCGGTAAGCCGGCTCCGACTGCGCCGCCTCGACCCGGAGGCGGGCATTGAAGCGGGGCAAGAAGCGTTCCAGCACGGCCTGGGCCTCGGCGATCGTGGCGGCGTTGGCGTGGCGCAACTCGGTCACCAGCCGGTCTTGGAAGGTGCCCGCGAAGCGTTCCACGCGCCCCTTGGCCTGCGGTGAGCGGGCGAAGACCTGATTGATCCCTAGTTCCGTCATCGCCCGCCCGAACTGGGTCGGGGGACGCTGCCCCTCCCGTGCGGGGGGGGCACCTGGAAAACGCCGTGGCGGTCCGTGTAGAGCGAGAACGGCAGGCCGCGCCGCCGGATGACCTGCTCGATCAACGTGAAGTAGCCGCTGGCGTCCTCGGCCGGGCGGAACAGCGCGTGGGGTACATCGCCGGTCGCGTCGTCGACCGAGAGCAGCAGGGTGAAGCGCGGTGCTCGCTCGTCTAGCCAGGCGTGATGGCTGCCGTCGACCTGCAGCAGCATCCCTTCGCGGGGCATCCGCGCCCGCCGCACGCGGTGCTCGGGCGGACGCAGCCGGCGCGGGCTGGGTATCCCGGCCGACTGGAGGATGCGGCGCACCGTGAAGCGGCTCAGGTCGAGCCCCTCGTGCTCCCAGAGCAGTTCGCTCAGATGGGTGTGGTTGGCACCCGGGTAGCGCTCGGAGGCGAAGCGGACCACAGCAGCGGCCACCCTGGCCGGCGCCGCGTTCTGCGGCAGGCGACCGCGGTTGCCATGGACCAGGGCCGGCGCTCCCTGCGCCCGATAGGCCGCCAGCAGCCGCCACACGTGGCGTTCGCTCAAACCCAGCACTGCGACCGCCTGCGCCGTTCGCAGGTCGCCCGCGTCCACACGCTCAAGCACATAGCCTCGCGTCTCGTCCGACTGTGTCATTGTCCGTCTCCTCCCACTTGGGTGTTCAGGACTGACAGAATCGCTGCTCGCTTAGCTACTGACCGAATCGCTGCTCGTCGACAATGAGGCGGATCACTTTCCGAGCGATGTTGACAGAGCTGCCATCCGGTCACGGCCGGCAAGTGGCGACGACGCTTCGCCCAACAGCGACTCGATGGACTGAGCGACGAGCCGTGTCCCGGTGCGCCCCGCACGATCAGCGTTGATCAAGTGGAAGCGGTTATCGTCAAGACGCTGGAAACGCAACCGCGCAACGCGACCCACTGATCGACCCGCTCGATGGCCGCCGAGATGGGCATGTCGCAGACCGCGGACTCCAGGATCTGGCGCGCCTTCGGGTTCAAGCCGCACCTGGTCGAGCAGTTCCGGCTGTCGCCTGACCCGCACTTCATCGACAAGGTGCGCGATGTGGCCGGTCTGTACCTCAAACCCGCCCGAGGCAGCGGTCGTGATCTGCGTGGACGAGAAGACCCAGATCCAGGCGCTCGACCGCACCGCGCCGACTCGACCGATGCTGCCCGGCGTGCCGCGCCGGCAGACCCACGGCTACGTGCGACACAGGGCCACCAACCTCTATGCCGCGCTGAATGTGGCCTAGGGTCACGTGATCGCCGACCTGACTCCGCGACACCGGGCCCGCGAGAGGCAAAGGCGAGCATGGCTAGGGCCATGCCCGAGCTAGCGAGTGCCGCCGGCAAGGACGCCCACGTTGGGCGGTGCAACTGGACGCCCAAGGCGTTGGGCCTGTCGGCGGTCACAGGTAAGCCGTCAACGAGTGGAAAGCAGAGGGGAGGAGTGCGTCGGCGATGATCCTGTGCGGCGACCAGTAGATGGCCTGCATCACGCCGCGAAGTCTCTCTGGTACTGAACCTCGTCGTCGCCCACAAGGAACACGAGATCAAGCGGGGCAATGTCAGATGCCTTTAGCCTCTCGATTGCCCACTCAAAGGTCTGGATCGTGAGATGTCTCCGTTGTTTGCTCGCGTCCAGCGCCACCGCCTTGCGGATCCCTGAGTCCCAGTCCTGAAACTTGGCTTTGCCGTGTTGGATCGCTTTGTCCACACTCTCGATCGCTGCCGCCTCCAGGAAACCAGCCACTACCACGCTCAGGAAGACTCCACCCTTACCGTCGGTCGAGTCTTGGCCGCGATAGATCGGCCATTCCTCCCTCCACTTGATAGTTGCTTGACCGGATTGCTGGCTCTCGTGACATAGGCGGACCAAATGCTCGCGAAACTCCAGCAGGCGCTGTTCGCTGATGAATCGGTGGTGTGGAGAACCTCCATCCTCGAGGCAGTAGATTCCATCGATCCTTCGCCCAAGCCCGTCCAGATGGCTGACATCTACGTGATGGCAGAAGACGTAGCCGAAGGAGTGCGGCCCGAGGTATCTGATCGTCGCAAGCCTAGGAATCAGGACGGACGACCAGCTTCCCACACGTAGCGTGTCGGCTGCCGTCCTGATCGGATCCTTGAGTGAACGAACCAGCTTCTTGTCCAGCGGGAGTTCAAGCGTTGGCGGCGGAAACAGAGTAAAGGTTCGCTTCAGGTCGGGCGCCAGGTTCCGATGTAGTGAGTACTCGGCATGGTCGTGATCCTCGAATCGTTGCCCTGCGGTTAGCTGGGTGATCTCCAAAGCAATCTTGTTGACTCCGTCGCTGAGCAATACATCAGGACTGCGTTCCGCGTCCCGACCCAGATCGAGCCACATGTCGGGGACCCACTGACCTTTTGTCTGCTCCGAGAGATGCCGACAGATCGCGGACGCACAGCGGTGTTCTTGCACTGATGGTGCCATCACGTTCCTCGCCGGAGTCGCGCAACCACAGCCAAGACTAATCGTAGCTCTCCCGGAACTCGGCCGCAGGTTTGATCTCCCTGGTGCAGTGCCTACAGCCGGCGATTCGAGACGACCGGCTCCGATGCGATGAGCGTCCGAAGGACCGATAGGTCAGGGAGATTGAGGATTTCGGCTAGACCATCGTCGAGCTTGGTGCGGGTTGGGCAATCGACCATGTTGGGGAGGCACTCAAAACTGGAGTCGGCTAGGTCGTCGAACAGCTTGGAGAGTGCTGTTAGCTGGTCGGGCGTCAGTTGGCGTAAATCGAGCATTGGCAGTCGCGCCAGATCCGCTTTCTTCATTGCCGACCAGCCGGCTCTAGTTGTGGTGCGCCTGGCCAGTAGCGTCAGTAAGCCGAGGCTGCTGTTGAGCCAGACTGCGAGTACCTTGTCCCAAGCGTCGTTGCCGGTCTTGACGGGCCAGAACACATTCGACAATACGCTGACCTCTGTGCGCATAGCCACCATGCGCGTCGTGTTGAGCCATAGCCGCTCAGCTACGAGAAGTCGACCGGCTTTCGGCCAGAGGGTGTGGAGGGGCTTCAGTTTGCGACCTGGCCTGGCCTCAGCCAGTGGCACGAGGTACTTGTCAGCGGTGGCAGACATTGAGCGGCGTCGATCCGTGTCGTGATTCTCGATCATCGGGTAGGCCGTCACAGCATCAGTGCGCTCAAACCCGTCCCAAAGATCGCGACGATCGGGCCCAATATCCCCAAGCTCCCCCAACCGACAAAGCTTCACAGGGGCATCGCCATTTGCGGGTATCCACAACTCACCAGCGTTGAGGAGACGCACGGCGCTGCGGATCAGGTCCGCCCGTGCAAACTGGACACCGGACCATTTGCCGCCGTTCAATCGCGACTCCGGCATCGACAACAACTCTCCCACGTGCCGTCCATCAACTGTCAGCAGAGCAGAGCCGGAGTCCTCAAAGTTGGCCGGGGTCGTGGCGGCGATGGCGTCGGCGACTCTTCCGGCTTCGAAGACGCTGGGCGAGTTGCGCCAGAGGTTGACGAATGTGGTTCGCTGTTCGATTTCTTCTTCCTGTTGGTTGCGGCGCGTGGCAATGAGTAGGGCCTCGGAGAGGTCGGTGCTGTCGGAGAAGTTCCAGCGCTCAGGGTCGTGCGAAACAATCACCATGTCCAAGTTGAAGTTACGTTCGATGAGAGCGCGGGTCTGCGCCCAGGATGGGCCGGTGCAGACGGTCGCAGGCAAGACGAGGGCGAGGCGTCCTTCTCCGGGCCGTAGCTTGGGTGCGGCGGCGGCGACGAAGGCTGCGCCCAGTCCGGCGGTGGCAGTGGCCTGTCTCGATTTGAGCCGCTTCGAGAGTTCGTCTTGCAGCTTGCGGCGCTCGTCTTTGGGCAAGCTGCCGAAGAGCAGATTGCCACCGACGGAGCGGGTGAAGGGCGGGTTCATGATCGCGAGGTCGAGTTCGGGCAGTTTGGCGGTGACGCCAGCCTCGACGCCCTGGGGGCCTTCGCCGGAGATTCGTTCCGCGCCTTGTGACGCGATGTCCGGTGAGAGGGCGAACTGGACGGGAACTTCGTCATCGCCGAGGAAGTCCAATGAGCCGAGCGCGACCTTGCCGTCCTCTGCGCCGTAGTCCATGACGTACAGGTTCATGCGGTCGAACTCGATCTGCGGATTGAGCATCGCGAGACTAGTCGCAGCGAAGTGAATGGCGGAGAGCTGGACATCGTAGCCATGCAGAGCCTGCTCGACCATGGCCTTGTGCAGTTCCGCGGACTGCTTGCCGCCGGCGGCTTCGTGTCGGCGTTCGGCCTCGGCGGCGACTGCCATCAGCAGTGTTCCTGTACCACAGGCGAGGTCGGCAACGCTGAGCGAAGCCGGGAACTCGTGGTCGGCCCAATCGACGTTGGGCGGCCAGTTCTCGAAGACGAGACGGGTCAGTAGGGTCGCGGCGGGGACAGAGGTGTAATAGGCGCCGGTGAACTTGGCGTCGGAGAGCAATGTGTGGAAGAGACGTCCGGAGAGGTCGTGTCCTTCGACAAGGCGAGTTTGCTCGACGGCGCGCAGCAGGGGTCTGAGCACCAAGCGGGGTATCGGCGGCGGGGCGTAGCCAAGAATCTTGATCAGGTCGGAGGCGAGTTCGAAGACCGGAACGTAGTCGATTTCGGCGCAGATCTTGCGCCAGGCGGCTTCGAGCCTCGAAGTGTCGTCACCTGTCACCTCATTGAGCGACGGGACATCGAGGCGCATGCTGGCCAGCCGGTCCTGAAACGCGAGGGCGTTGAACAGCACCAGGCAGCCGATTCGCTGCGCGGCGGCCTTGTCTTTCTCGTCGTCGGTCTCTGCGATTGCAACGGCGATTAGTTCCGCTACGCGAGCATGATTGCGCAGTTCGGAGGCTGCCTGATCGAGTGCGTAGCCGACCGCGCCGGCGGCGGCAACAACGCGGTCAACGCCTTCGAGTTCCAGCGGGAGCAGGCGCAGATGGTCGGCGAATTGATCGACTGTGCCTTCGCGCAGGGGCGGATCTTCGAGGATGCTGTCGCGCGAGCTGTGGAGGTAC
This sequence comes from Dehalococcoidia bacterium, assembly GCA_964291525.2. Lineage (GTDB taxonomy): Bacteria > Chloroflexota > Dehalococcoidia > Bin125 > Bin125 > Bin125. Next base: position 1,258,880 of record OZ219765.1, read on the forward strand.
CACTGGAGGTTGAGGGTGTGTTCGAGCTCGTCGAGGATGTCGTCTTCTCGCTTGAGCCAATCGGGATAGAGAACGCCGAGGGGGGCGACGGCGTCAGGGAAGTCGCGCACTCGCTGGTCGAGTTGGTCGTTCAGGCTCGCTCGGTTGGATTCCCACTTGCACTCGACGAGGACGAGTTCGCCGGTGCGGAGTTCGTAGCGGATGTCGGGCGCATCGCCTCTACTACGGCGTTCGGCGCGAGCCCTGATGCCTCGTGCTCGGAGGAGTTGCCCGAGGAGCGGGTTGACGGCTTCCTCCCGGGCAGTCTCGCCTGTCTGCACCAATGATGACTCTGGCTCACTCATGTAGACAGTGTCTCACAAAGGGCGCGATTGGCTTCACAACCCGACGCGCGCGCCATTGCGGAGGTCTGGATTCTGTGTACAGACTCGAACCAAAACAACAACTGGCGGGAGAGATTCGAGCGCGCATGAACCAACGGCAGGACACGGAGTTGATCGACGCAGTCCGAGAGTACTTGCGCTTCCACGCGAGGCGGCATGGGCAGCAGCTGACGGCCGAGCAGGTGGGAATGTCGCGCTCCACGCTGTGGCGATTCTTGTGGAAGGACCACGTCAGCCCGAGGCTGGTGGCTGCTGTCACTGCGGAAGTGGGAGACTCAGTCCCGGCGGTGCGTTGGGCGACCAAGCGGTTGAACGAAAGCCGGATGTCGCTTTCGTCGAGTTCGACGCGTCTTCAACTCACTTCGGCCGATGCCCAGACGCTCGAAATCCTCTGTCACACGCCGTTGGCCACGGTCGATGACCTGGCCGCATTCATTCGGATTCCGGCCAACACCTTGCGCGAACGGCTCGCCCGGCTTGCGAAGAAGGGGCTGGTCGACTCCCGTCCACATCGACTGCAGTTACTTGGGTCGCGTCCGCAACGTCGGTTCTTCCCGACACGCGAAGGCATCGTCGCAGCGGCCGGCGGCGATGCTGGCATCGCGCGCCTGATGCGGCTGTACCCGGTGTCGCGGCAGTGGTTCCGCGTCCTGGCTGAGCGTCTCGAAGCTCTGGCCGTGCTGTATCGCGTGGCGGCGATGATTGCCGACTTGCGCGAAGGCGATGCGCCCGCGCCGGTTGAGCATTGCCGCTCTGGTCCCTACGACATGCGACTGTGGCTGCTCAGCGGCGGCTCGATCGGACTGGTGCGACAGGGACCGATGCTGAGCAACGCCAGCCTGCGCTATCGCATCCGCACGATTGAGCGGATGAGCGTCATGCAGCGTCCGCTGCTGACGCTGATCCTGACCGACTCCGAACAGGACATGCGTCGCACGCTGCGCACCATCGCCGATCCGTCGGTGCACATGGAAACGTTCGTTGCGGTCATGGGCTATGTCATCCGAGGGAAGGGGAAGTACGGAGTCTGGCAACAAGGCGGGTACGGGTTCGCCTCGACGCCGCGGCTCGAACCCAACGTCTCACTGGCTGCCATCGTGGCGCGCGTGCGTCGGCTCAGCGATGCGTATCCCAACATCGTTCGTGCAACCAAGCGACAATCTTCTGGCACCGGCCCCACAACCTCGCCAGAACCGACCGAGCAGTTGGATCACGCGTTGTCACTGACGCTCAGTCGGACCGAGAAGCGAGTGCTTGACCTGCTCGCCAGCTGGCCCTTCTGTTCACCGAAGCAAGTTGCCGGACTGCTGGACGGCGTCACCGAACGCCGCGCCAACCAACTCCTGCGTGCGTTGCGTGAGCAAGACCTTGTCCAACGCGAAGAGCTGGGCTACGTGCTCTCAGACAAAGGACTGACCTCCCTCGCGCGTCGCGACCGGGCCGCCGGCGGTCCCGCGCTCGATCGCTGGACGCCGCCGCGCGATAAGCAGGGCTACATCGGCTCGGCGCTCCAGACCATGGCCAATCAGCATCGGCATCAGGCCGGCATTATCGAGTTCTGCGCCATGCTCAGCGCCGAAGCCGCCCACTCCCGCGACCACGAAATCCTCGACCTGCTGCCCACTCACCGCTCGCAGATCAGCTACGAGCACCGAGGCGCCCATTACATGCTCTACCCCGACGCCTCATTCCAGCTCGGCGCTGGTGACGACTGGTTCTGGTGCTTGCTTGAGTTCGAGCGCCGGGCCACGACCCCGAAGCGTGTGCCCGAGCGCTTGCACGGCTACCATTGCTACTTCGCCAGCGAATGCGTCAAGCGCGACCACGGCGGAACCGAGCCCTTGGTGCTGTTCCTGTTTGAGAGCGTCGAGGCCGAAGCGACCTTCCTCGACACCGCCGCCCGGCTCCGACACGCCCCCTTCGTCAGCAGCAACCTTCCCACCTTGACGGAGGAGGGGGTGCTGGGCCCGTCCTGGCGCCAGCCGCACCCGCACCTGCTTGAACGAGTGCCCCTGCACGCTGTTCGGACAGGCCGCGGACATGTCCCAACGTGCAATTTCACCCGGCCCGAGCGTTTCGTGAAGGGGCCGCCTCGCCCCACCCTTTGTCCCACCGCTGTCCAGCACAGAACTCCCGTTCTGTGCTGGGAATGCTCGCCCCGGCGGAGAGGAATGGCCCGTTGTTGTCCAACGCTCTGTTCCTGTCAGGCCCTTTGACCGCAATCGTGGGGAAGTTGTTGCAAAACGCCGACCCGCTCCCTCTCGCCGTGCTCGGTACGCAGGAGCTTCAGATCGGCATTGAAACGGTCAATTGCATCGTCGATTCGCGGGCATTATCGGGGAACGAGACGCCGCCGGAGAGCTCGACCAGGCGATCGCCGCGCGTGACGTGAGATAAGAACACAGGCGAACCCCGCGGGCTTACGTTGTGAGCGCGAGGCCTGTGCGTCGCTCCAAGCGGCCTGGTCGTCGATGACGAGGCCGATTCTCGCCCGACTCAGCACTCACTGGGGACCAGTCCCGCCCACACATCGAGAACGAGGATGTTTGGCGTGGAAAGACCAGTCTCCTCATGGAACGTGGGTTGGGATTCGATCTACTAGCTTCGCCCAGCGGTCAGTGGGTCGCAGTAGTTGAGGCTCAGCGAGACGACTCGCGAATCGAGTACCAACTCAAGATTGGTGAGAATCTGCCAGAGATCGTAGCTGTCCCACTGAGCGAACCGCGAGGTGAAACGCCACCGGCTTCATCGCCGTCTCCCTCGGAGACACGTGTGGCTCGCGTGGAGCCGCTTCAAGTGTCGCTAGCTTATCGCGGCGCACACGGCGTGCTTTGGTATCGACCGAACGGCGGCGAGCCCGATGTGTGGTGGTCGCCCAACGGCGATTTCTTCATGTTCTTTTCCAGCGACAGCCGTTTGATGGTTGCCGGCTTGAATGGCCATGTTCAGGTCGCTGTCCGAAGTCTCCAGTCCCACCAGTTCCGAGGCTGGAGAGACAATAGCATTGTATGGCGCATTTGGACAGTTGGTGGTGATCCCTAGCCGGCGGCAGGCGCTCCGTGATGGAGCGGGCGCGGGCGCAGGTGCAGAACGGGAATCTGCAGATGGCGTGAATTCTCATTGAGGGGGCGGTGCCGGCTACACCAAACAATCCGGACGTGCATGCATTACGGTCGGAGACCTGTTAGCTGCGAGCGAGCAGGAGTCGTTGATGGCGCGCCGGATCTTCTCGTTTGCGGCGTGCTCGAGTCTGTATGGGAAGCGGGACATGCTTAGTCCGTAGGCGTGCTGAGACTTTCCTTGAGCAGTTCCGCATACCGCGATAGCAGACGCTCTGAGAGCGACTGAGCACTAAACGGCCAGGCGGGATCGTGCGCTGTCAGATGTCGACTGCGTCTCGCTTCGTCGGCGCCATTGACCAAATCGAACATCTCGGCGCCCCAGAGTTGCGAGGCCGTCCATGGAGCAAGAAGGATGTCCCGCAGTAGCTCAGTAGTGTTGTCTTGCGCGCTCCAGATGCGGAGCCAGTGCCGCATCGCGGGTTCGAAGGCGATAATCCGTGATGCCGGCAGCAGAAGCTGAATACGAGCTGTCTGAGAGATAGGCGGATCGATACCGTAGAGCGAGCATTGCAGCTCAGCGCAGGCGTCGCGGTTAACCCCTTTGAGATGTTCGAGGAAGCTCGTCATCAGCTGAGTCAAACTGAGCGAAGTGAGATGGTCCGGCCCGATCAGTAGCTGGATGACCGCAAACAACTGCCTGTCCACTCGGTCCACGTAGAGGGAATGGACGCGGTCGAGCCGACCGCTATCGATGAACTTATCGATGGTAGAGACAATGTGGGTCGATGCAGCCCGCAACTCCTGCAGTTCATACCCAACGGCTTCCATGTGCGGAGCCGTTCTCTCGGCGATGAATTCCTCAAGTTCTCGCAGCGCACGTTGAAGGTCATTGCGCAGCAGGGGTAATCCTGGACGCCGGGTCAAGAGGATTTCGTTCGTTCCTGCGGCCGGCGAAGCGGTCTCGCTCTCCCTCCCAAGGGCCGCATACAGTGCTCTTGCAGACAGAGATACTTCCGAGACCAAGGCGAACAGACGTTGACGATCGGCGGTGTACGGGTGTTCTGCCTGGATTGACTGAGCGGGACCACTCGGCGGGGGTTGCTCTTCGGCTGTTTTGATTTCGTCTACGCAGCTGGACAGAACCAGTACCGAAAGCAGGCACGCCACCGCGCCAAAGGTAACGTGGGGCAGCCAAACGCCAGCACCGGTTAGCATGCAGACTAATCTGTTTTCAGCAGGTTGCAGAATCGGTCTCAGTCTTCTCCATACACATTGCTGTCAATCTCAAAGTCCTGCAACTGATCGAACAGGTCGACATCTGGACTCTCCACCGGCTGGCGGTTACCGCCGGGTCGGAACAGGTACTGCTGATCCGACTCGAGCACTACGATGATCGGTTCTTCGCCACCGTATTGAACGAGTCTCTGCGGTCTGCGCTTCTCTGCCATGCTCTTCTCCGATCAGAATACGTACACCCAGGTTGTGCTGCTCACAGATTGCCCATGGCGCAAAGAGTTGTTCTTCGCTGCCGACTCAGGTGCATCCATGTGCAGATGCGGCCCGCTGGACTCCAAGCCGCATACATCTGACCCTCCACTGACCGCAGACAGGTAGCCAATCAAGACCGAAAATGCAGTGTAAGCAGGAACGGTCACAATCGTCCGCCAGGAGTCGTCCAGATTTCTCGGGTTCTTGCCAGAGCCGTCCAAATCGAGATGAACCAACCGGAGTACGGAAGAGGAAGCTGAAACGGTGGCGGGCGGGTTTGATCCAGCGAACAGCCAGACCACGCACCGAGAATTATCGGACGACTTCCGCGCCTTCACTTCAACGGCGACTGGATTCTCATTGTATCCAGACGCGTAAATCGGCGCATTCGTGTACCCCGTCAAGTCGAGGCTGCTGCAGCAGCGCTGCCTGCTCCAACCAGCGTGCCAGATGCCGATATCAGGACTTGATTGGTCGTAGCGACAGCAATCGGCCAGGTTGAGATTTCCCCCGTCAGCCACACTTGGGCGTCCAACTCTCCATCTCATTCTCTGGTCCTTTCAAGGAGTCCTTGGTGGTTCTGGCACCCTATCACCGTGTGTCCTGGTCTTTGCCATCCCTTGCAGGCTGCTGAACAACGGGTAGCGGGAGCCAGATCTGGCCATCGTCGACGAGTGGGCGCAGGCTGAGCAGCGATCGACTGGAGGTCCTGTAAGTGAGGGGGCGGGATCCGGTCCGCATTTCCGACGCCTGAGGCCGCGTCGGCGCGGTTCAGCTACTCGGCCGCCGCCTCGAGGTTAGCGAGGCGGGTGAGGTTGTAGACACCCCAAGTGCGCATGAGTCAAGCCACACCGAGCCCTGCTCGAACACAAGGAGGTGCCTGACCCGCCAACCGCCCACTAACATCCATCCATCTACCGGCCTCCAACATGGCCCAATGACTCTGGTAACGACTGGCCCAAAGACCCTGGCGAACGACAAACGGCAGCCGGTGCGGGTCAACCACTACCGCCAGGGTCCCTACGACGCGCTGCTCACGCTCTCGGGTGGACGTTCCATCGGGCTCTTGCGCCAGGGGCCGATGCTCTCGGCCGCAAACCTGCGCTTCCGCCTGCGCTCGATCGAGCGGCTGGAATGGACTCGGTCCCCTTCGCTCACCTTGGTCCTGACCGACTCCGAGCAGGACGCCCGGCGCGCCGTGCGCGCGCTGGCCGACCCCTCCCTGCACGAGACCACGCTCGTCGCCCGGACGGCCGACCTGATCGCCGGCGGCGTCCGCACCCCCGTCTTCCAGCAGGGCGGCTACGGCTATCCCAACACGCCGACGATCGGGCCCGAAGCCTCCCTGCCCGCGATCCTGAGCTGGATCACCAGGCGCGTCGCCGACAACACTTGGGGCGAACTGCCCGAGCCCAACCCCAACCCGGACGCGCTCTACCGCCGCAATGTCCGAGCAACCATGCCGAAGCCCGCAGAGCAGCTCGACGCCGCGTTTTCGCTGCAGCTCACCTGAACCGAGAAGCAGGCACTCGACATGCTCGCTGCCTGGCCGTTCTGCACCACCGACCAACTAGCGGGGCTGATGGGCGGCGTCACCCACCGTTCGCAGATCACGTACTGGCACAGCGGCCGCCGCTACGTCCTCCACCCCGACGTCTCGTTCCAACTGAGTTACCAGGGCGACTGGGACTGGTGTCTGCTCGAGTATGGGAATGATTGTTTGATTTGGCCCCATCTGGGGCCAAATCAAACAATCATTCCCAGCAGTGTGAGCGGCCCCGAGGCTCCGGCTGCGCGAACACGCGTCACCGTCTCGCGCAGGAAGTGGGCGGCGCCGCGGACGCTGTGGGCGCGGCCCTTGCGCAGCCGCGCCATCAGCACCTCGCCAGAACCGGCCGCCACCGCGAGCAGCGGGTGATAAGCCACGCGCAGCGCATCCGCGTCGTCGATACAATCGCCGCCGCCGAGCGCGGAGGCGACAGGGTGAGCAGCTTGTCCCGGCGTTCGCCCGGTCCGGCGCGTCACCAAGGTCGAGATGGGCGTTCGTCAGCTCATGCAGCCCGAGAATCTCGGCGAGAGTGCCGGCAGCAGGAGGCACGCGTGGTCGACGAGGCGGTCGTCGTCGAAGGCGATTTGGACCGGGTCGGGACTGCTCTCTACTAGCATCGGATGGGTGCTCCCTGTGTCTGGTGCTGGATTCGCGAAAACCCATTGTCCCAGCTACAGCGGAGCACTCTATACGGTCTCTCGCGCCCTCTTCTTCGGTGCATCGGGGGTAAGGGGCCAGTTTCGATGATCAAACCGGGGCCAACTTAGATCATCATTCCCAGGCGCTCAAGTCGAATCCGATGCCGGCGTAACCGTGCTCGCGAAACGCATCAGCCATCTGCCCACCGAGGGCCCGGACCACCCAGAGCCGAGGAGACTTCACGAAAGGGAACGAGTCCCGTTGTCCTCGTCTGTTAGCGCGCCAGTCCGACCCCACAGCCCGAGCGTAATCGCGCGCAGCAGCCAATGCAGACACCAGGTCAGCGGCAGCTGCCAGTGCAACCGTCGCAGCGCCCGTCGTCGCCAGTCCAGTTCCTGCTCTCTCCGACGTTTGCGCCAGGGCGCGTCGGCCGGGGGCGGGGTCAGCTCGAGCTCGCCAATCAGCCGAAGCTCCAGTGTCAGTCGTCTCTTCTCAACCCTCAGCCAGCCCAGAGTATGGCGCGCTGCCTTTCGTTCAGCCCAGGCATGACGCCACTCGACCACCAGCTCAGTCGCCTCACCGTAGACCATCTCTTCGCCCACTTCCGCCGCTTCGGTCCGCCGTTGCCCCGCCGTCATCTGCATCCACATCCTCCACGACGACAGCGTCGACAGCGTCGACCCAGCTTCCCCACGCTTGTGAAACGCGACCCTCGACCGCCACCACCCGTTCGCGGAGAGACGTCAGTTCAGCTCGTAACTCGTTCGCTGCCCGACGCAGGTACTGCTCACGTTCCTGTAAGCCGGGCCTCCACACATTACCCGGTAGGAATTCCCAACCTGCCCATTCTCATATTCGGCGAGCCAACTGCCACCCTACCGGGCTTGATTCCAACATCCGATGTGACTGATCGGGGAGGGAAGCCCGAACCACCTACGAGTGCCGACCGTCGTGTGGGAGACACTGGACGGGTCGAGCGATTCTCGACAGAGAACTTGACCGTCATCTACCTTGGTTGGGCAAATCCTACGGGTTCAAGGGCACGGCTGTGGGGTACGATCTAGCCGCAGTCTGCAAAGGTACGGGCGATTCCATGGCATCGATCAGTGCGGAGCTTATCAGGTCAGCGGTCAGACTCACGGACTCGTTCGGCAGCGTAGCTGGTACTGGTTTCGGGTATGCACGTCCAGACTGCTATCACTCCAACGACCCCGGAGTACATACCCCCGATAGGGAAGAGCAATGGAGGCTCTGGTTCGTGACCTGTGCGCACGTGATAGACATGATTGAAGCGAATCAACTCGGAGATCAACACTCAGTCCGAGTGGAGCTGAATGAGGTGGGGGTCAGAGGAGGGCGAGTCGCGATTGACTATCCGGCCAGCTCTTGGATCAGACATGAGGGATGGGCAGAACGTTGCTCGCGCCTCGGGCCTTTTGCCAATCGCAACTATACCTCCGAGGATGCGTCGGTCGATGTTGCAGTGGCAACAGCCCCTGTGCACATGCAACGATTTGACGAACTTGATTGGTGGGGATTTTCTCCCAAGGTCCACATGACAAAGGCCATGTTGACGGCAAGCGATGACCCTCATGATCGCCCGCTGCAGGAAGGCGATGCCATCTTCATGCTGGGGTTCCCAGCTGGGTACTATGTAGATGCCAAGAACTGGCCCGTGGTTCGCCAAGGTGTATTGGCCCAGATGCAGCCCTATCTGGCAGGCACTGCTCGAACATTCTTGATCGACGGATCGGTGTTCGGCGGCAATAGCGGTGGACCGGTTGTGTCAATACCACAGCCTTTGGCGGTAACCGGAACACAACAGTTCACGCGAAACGCCTTGCTCGGCATGGTGAGCGGCCATCACCGGAACCCTGGCGTGGGCGAGAACGCCGACCTGGGGATCGTGGTGCCGCTGGACACTATCAATCGAACCATTGAGATGGCTCTGGCAACGATCCACTCGAGCGAAGAAGAAGAGATAAGAATCACAGATGTCCCATAAGGACTCCTAAAGGTCGTGAGATGTGAGGCATCGGTCCTATAAGAGCCGGCAGGATGTCGGCGACGAAGCGTGGGCATGATTGTAATGCTATCCGTTGGGAGTGTGGTTGGGACGACTACAACCTGAACACTTCGTAGCCTGCCAGAGTCATGAGGACCACCTTGCCGCTAGATCGGCCGTAGCGCTAGACGGAGTCGATGGCTCAGGGCCTCGAGCGATCCTCACCGTCGCGCTGAACTACGACAAGACGAGGGATGTGTCAAGTCCAAACAACTCACGAGTTAAGACCTGTTCACATTGATGGCAGCAGGTCGTAGCTCAGCGCGAGGTAGATCCCGCTGAGGAAGATGATGCCGAGTCCGTCGTAGCAGGGGCGATTCGTCGGAGGCGCTGGACTCGGCCGAAGATGCGCTCGATCTCGTTGCGGCGTCGGCAGCGGCGCGTGTCGTAAGCCCAGGGCCCGCGGCGATTGGACTTGGGCGGGACGATCGGCTGGTAGCCGAGCTCTCTGGCGACCCGCCGCGTGCGGTCGCCCTCATAGGCGCGGTCCATGAGCAAGTCCTGGTGGCCGGAGACCGGCCCGAGCGTGCACAGCAACGCTCGGCCGACAGGTCCGTCGGCCGCGTGAGCAGATGAGAGCGAGAGCGTTAGCGGGGTGCGCTCGCCAGCCGTGACAACGTGCAGCTTCCAGGTTAGGCCGCCGCGAGACCGGCCAATCGCTTGTAGCACCCGTTCCTGGGCGCGCCGGTCTCGTGGGCGTGGAACTTGATGATCGTGCTATCCATGGCCAACGCGTCCAGGTCAATGTCGGGCAGCACCTCGCACTGCAGTTCGGCCGCCACCCGCTCCAACACGCCCGCCTTGGGACAGCGCTTAAGCCGCATATGGATCGTGTGCTAGCTGCTGAACTCGCGGGGCAGGCCGTGCCAGGTGCAGCCCTAGTAGTGCACGTAGAGCCAGGCGTCCAACACCCGACGATGGGGAATCTTGAGGTGATTGCTCGGTGGCGGCAGCATCGGCTGCAGCCGCGCGTACCGCGCGTCACTCAACTTCGTCTGGTCGCTCACCTGGTCACCTGGACCGCGCCGCCAACCGTCTCCACCCTGCCACAGCTACGCCGCGATGTGAACAGGTCCTAGACAGAGGGGCGCGGATTATCGTTCCAGTCGCTGCCCCAGTGCTCCACGGCATCGGTCAGGCCAGCCTCAAGGAGCCCCGTCTATCGTTGACGGCCGATTCGCCGAACCGACATGCCCTTAGAATCACCTTAAAGCGCTATGGGAGCCGTGCCTAACGGATCATGAGGACTTGTCTCGATCAGGACCAACCCGAAGTCGCCTATCACGCGATGTCACCGGCCAAGGAACACGAAGTGTCGCATTCCACCGAGAATTCGTTTTCGGGCGAGTTCCGGCAGTTTCTGGAAGGCCTTCTGCAGAGCATGCCGTGGGCAGAGAGGTTGAGTGACGAGCAAACAGCGATGATCTCTTGGCGCGAAGGCAAGGGGTCTCTCCAGTTCGACCAAGAGCAGTTGGACAAGTACCGAGAGTTATTGCGGCATGCACAACGAGCTGTGGCTCCGCAGGATGACTTATCGAGGGCCACGATAGACAGAGCATTGCAGGACGCCATGTTCGCTGTAGTTGAAGCTGAGCGAAAAGCCAAGGGTGGCGCGACGGAGCAAATCGAGCTTGCCGTCGAAGCCGCGAAAGAGGTCCTGGAAGGCAGGCCGGAGAGCTTCACTTGCTGGATTGAAGTGCATGGTTTTGACCTTGCCACCTTGCCAGACCAATATGGCAGCACGGCATTTGTGCCGTTCGGACAATCGCACCTCGAACAGTTGGATGCGATTGATCAGACGACGAAAGCACCGATTCCACAAGCGAGCGCTCAACACATGCTCGGCTCGGAGCTCTCGGTCGAGGGCCGCACCATCGCGGTCCAGCAGGTGCACGCCCGCGACTCAGAATCAGCCATTGCCTTGGCGATACGGGAGGTTGCGGCCACGCTCGACTGCCTCAACTGCTTCCGTGACATTATTCCGTACAACCGCGCTGCGCTGCGAGTGGCGAACAGCCAACAGCCGACTGGCTCGGCCATCCGCTTCTCCTACACTGCGACCGGCAAGTTCCGCAACAGTCCGAAGAGCGAGATTCCATGGGAGTACTCAATGGAACGGCTCCGACAGCTGTACGGCCGCGCAGGCCAAGCGATGGAGCGTCTGCACGAACTGCTAGCACGTAATCGCCGTACAGAAGTAGAAGAACTGCTAGTCCGCGCCGCGCGTTGGATTGGTCGCGCAGCTGTGGCAGACACCGCGGAGGATTGCTTCTTGTACTCATGGATCCCCATCGACTGTATGTTGAAGCCTGTTCCGAGAAGAGACAAGATCCTGCTCGGGCGCTTGGAGTGGATACTGTCGGACTTTTCGGACATTAGTGACTTTGGTCATCTTTGGGGCCTCCGAAACGCACTCGTTCATGATGGCCGTCTTGAGATTCCAGAGTTCGACAAGCGAATGCTGCAGTCCTTGGCCGTCCATGTGCTGGTTAGGCTATTGGTCGATATCGCATTGAGGAGCATCGTCACCTTGTCGGATCTTGACCAACACTACAAGCTCCGAGTCGAGCAAGAATAGAGGCTCATCGCGTATCTTCAGCTCAGCAAGTTCCAGGAGGCTATTGAGCTTCGATTGCGTCCATTCGTAAGGTTGGGAACTCGGATGTCGGATGCAATCGGGAGCGGTCGGCTCGTCTGTCTTCGCGGGTTCGCCGCAGAAGGACCGGCAGAGCACAGCGGCCCAGAGATCGTTCGAGTTCAATCGCAATTGAGTGCTCAGCCAAACCCTGCAGCGTGGTCGGGCTCACCGCCCGTCGCGAGCGGAACCACGCTGTTGGCCAGCACGTGCACCTCTAGCAGGCTGCTGAACTACGGATAGCAGGTGCCAAGCTGGCCATCGCCGACGAGTGGGCGCACGCTGAGCAGAGATTCCGCGCAGGTCCTATGAGTGGCAAGGCGGGATCCAGAGTGCTGGCTCCGATACCTGAGGCCGCGGCCGCGCCGTTCGGCTATGCAGCGGCCGCCTCGAGGTTGGCCAGGCGGGTGAGGTTGTAGGCGGCGGCGGTCAGTTCGAACCAGAGTTTGTTGCGAGCCTGTCCGAGGTAGCGCAGCTTGCCGCCGGCGCCGACCGTCTTGATCCAGCCGAAGACTTCTTCGACCCGTTTGCGCCGACGCTGGCTCTGGCGGTAGCCCGGATGTCTGGTCGTGCGACCGTCGATCGCGCTGCGTCGTCCGCGATCATTCTGGGCCACATGCGGGGTGACGCCCAGGTTCCGCAACGAACGGACGAAGTCGCGCGTGTCGTAGCCACGGTCGGCGCCCAGCGTCGCCGGTCCGCAGACACTGCGCTCCAGCATCGCCAGCGCCGCCTCGCGTTCGGCATAGCCATCGGCCTGGGTCAGCTCGACATCGACGACCAGGCCGTGACGGTTCTCGCTGAGGACATGGCCCAGATAGCAGAGCTGCGCGCCCTGTTGTTTGCCCTTGCGGTAGAGCCGCGCCTCGGGATCGGTGGTCGACTCGTGCGTCTCGCGGCCGCGGCGCTCGCCCTGGAAGTCAGCGTCGCGGTTGCGCCCTCCGCCTTTGGGCGGCCCTTGCTCGTCGCGCGGACGATAGCTCTTGTGCGAGGCTCAGGCTTCCAGCAGCGTGCCGTCCACCGTGAAGTGATCGGCCGAGAGCAGCCGGCGCCGGCGCGCCTCGCGCACGACTTCCTTGAGCAAGACCCGCGCCGCATCGGCATCCAGCAGACGCTCGCGGTTCTTGGTGAACGTCGTCGGATGGAACGGCTCGTCCTCGACATTGAGGTCCAAGAACCACTTGAACAGCAGGTTGTAGCGCAGTTGCTCGCAGAACTGGCGCTCCGAGCGGATCGTGTAGAACGCCATCAGCAGGCTCGACTTGAGCAGATGCTCGGGCGGGATCGACGGTCGTCCGTTGTCCGCGTAGAGCTCGTCGAAGAGGGGCGACATGCGCCGCAGGGCCGAGTCGGCCAAGGGCTTGATCCTTCTCAGGGGATGATCCTTGGGCACGAACCCCTCCGGCGTCAGCCCCACCATCATCGATGCCTGCCGCTCAGTCTCACCACGCATCGCAGACCTCCCTCGCCTGTCCGCTGGTTCAGACCTCCATTCTCTTGCACCCCTTTTTCAGCAGCCTGCTAGGGCCGGCCGAGGATGGAGCAGGCCTACGTTGGTTACGCGTGTAGCCGCAGGACGGTTCGGCGCCGTAGCGGGAACAGCCCCAGAATGGACCGTACCGACCGCGGCGCTCAACTAACACGCCAGAACGACATTCCGGGCAGTGCTCGATCGTCTGCCCGCAGGCTCGATTGGTGCAGCGCACCTGTCCGTCGGACTGGGCGAGCAGACAGCCACGGCGGCACGGGCAAGCGGGAGCTTGAAAGTCGCAATGCGGCCGGAGGCTGCAGTTCAAAGAACGACCGTCAGTCGCCCTGGTCAACGTGCCGGCGCGGCAATGCGGACAGTCCAGCAACTGGGACGGCGAAGCGGAATCCCGGCCCAGGTTGCGCAAGCTGGCCGGTCCGTGCTTCACGAGTTCGGAGACGAACGCTGATGGACGGCTCGGGTCCGATAGAAGATAGACCCCATGGCGGGCACGAGTGAGCGCCACGTAGAAGAGCCGGCGTTCCTCCGCAAACCCGTACGGCTCTGCCGGCGGCGCGACCAGGTCCAGCAGCGGGTCGTCCTCGATCTGCGAAGGAAACCCCCGGCGCTGATTGGCGAGGTCGAGCACGACCACGTAATCGGCCTCGCGGCCCTTAGCCGCGTGCACCGTGCTTCGTTCCGCCGTCCGGCCGTTCAGTCTGTGCCGCCCCGCCTGTTGCGGGCGGCGATATCGACCGAGCAGGAGGATGCTGGCGTCTCGCGCGGCGCCCCTCCGGTCCAGGTCATCACCGACCCTGGCTAGGCCCGCCTGTTCATCGAACGTCCAGAGCAGCGTCACGCCGTGATCGGGATCGCGGCTCGCGGGCCGCATGCCCCTTCGCGTCTGGGCCGGGTTGCGCTGCACGAACGCGGCCGACGGCTCGAGGACATCCGCCCCGAACCGGAACGTCTGGCTCAGCTCTCGACGCTCGACCCGACCGAGCCATTCTTCGCACTTGCGCAGCAGCCCTACATCGCTGCCGGCGAAGCGGTAGATCGACTGCCAGTCGTCGCCGACCAGGAAGTAGGCGACCTGCGGCCGGCGCAGTGCGGCCAGCAGCTTCATCCGTCCCCGCGAGACATCCTGGAACTCGTCGACCAACACGTAGCGGTACGGCGACGGCCAGCCGCCTGAGTCGATCCGGCGCGCGGCCTGGTTGATCAGATCGTCGAAATCGCACTCGTCGCCCAGTTCGGCCTCGTACTTCCGAGCGACGACCGCGTACAGATCGAGGAAGGCGTTAGCCCGCTGCGCATCCTGCGCGTCAGCGGTTCGCTGGCGCAGTTCCGCCTCCGAGTAACCGGCCGATTTCACCTGCCGCAGAAAGGCGTCCAACAGGTCGCTCAGGGCCGAACGCCGCATCAATCGCTGCAACGGCGGCAGCAGGTCATCGATCAGTCGCGGCTCGAGCCTGACTCCGCGCCGCTCCAGTTGCTCGCGCAGGTCCCGTTGCCAGCTGCCGGCCTGATGCTGCCAGCTGTAGGTCTCGATCAGGTCGGTGCCGTGTATCAAGTGAATCTCACGCTTCCACTCGATCCCTTGGCGGTAGTCTTCTCGCTCCGCCTCACTCCAACGCTGCGGCGGCTCGCCGTCGCGGTCCACACCGAAGTGTTCGATGTAGACGTTGTGCTGTTGCAAGTAGAAGTCCGGCCGATATTGACGGTGTTGCCGAGTCGCGGTCGGCGCTTCGTAGTTCGGCTCGTACCGGTAGGGCACGCTGTGCAGCGCGAGGAAGTTGGCGATCTTAAGTTCCTCCATGCCCTTCACCAGTTCGCCTTGGAGCGTTCGCAACTCGACCCGCTGCAGGTAGCGGACATAGTCCCCGGGCCGCTCGAACTCGTCGGCCGATCGGTACTCGCCGAGGTTGTAGAGAATGAACTCGCGCAGCAGTCCTCCATCCTCGGGGTCGTCGAGTAGAGTCTCAAGCCTCTCGTTGATCCAAGAACGGCGCACACGTCGATCCTCGGCCAAGACCGAGATCGAAGGAGCCAGTCCGGTCTCGGCAACGAGGCGGCGCGAGAAGGCGTGAAAGGTGGCCACCTCGACTCCTGAGTACCGCGGCCGCAACCGTTCGCGTAGCTCGGCGGCGGCTTTGGCGTTGAAAGCCAGCACCAGGATCTGCTCTGGCGCCACGCCGCGGTTCTCGATCAGATGGGCGACCTTGCCTGAGATCACCGCCGTCTTGCCTGTGCCTGCGCCGGCCAGTACGAGCGTCACATCCTCATCCGTTGCCACTGCCGCGGCCTGTTCAGGGATCGGCCGAAATCCGCTCACGCCTGCCATCGCTTCGGCCGCGCGCCGAGATTCCCGATCGACGAAATGCTGGTTCGCCTCCTTCCGGGCGTGTTCAAATCCACCCTCCACGGTTACTTTCTGTAATCGGGAAAACGCCGCCCGACTCTCGCGCGACAAGTGCTTCAAGGTCAGTTCGCCGCTCGGCTGAAGCGACTCCCTGGCGAGACGATCTAGCTGTTCGCGAATCGGTTGCGCTGTAGAGCAGCGTAGATAGTCGGCGCCTGAGAACCATTCGCCGAGTCGCGCCGCGACGATCCGACCCTGCGTCTCCAGTGTGCGGGCCAGCGCTTCGGCACGTTGCTCAATGGTCGCGACGACCAGGGCGGCCCGATCCGACGGCAATCCGCCGACCTCCAGTCGGCGGCCGGCGGCGGTCTGCAGCCAGAGCCGCGCACCGAGCCTCTCGCGCTGCCAGACGACCACGTCGATCGAGGCGATTGGAATAGGCTCTTTCGTACCCGTCGCCGACCGGACCAAGTCAACGAAGTCCCCCTCCACGCGAATCGAGCAGTAACGCCAGAAGTTCTGGAGCCGGCCCCAGATGCCCGAGGCTGAAGCACTGACGACGGCCGACTCGCTCTGTCCCGCGTCTTTGGTCATGGTTGCAAACTCTAGCTGTCGATCTTTGGGCAGCATCCGGTGGAGACTTGACGGATTCCGGAAACCGTCCAGTTGCCATCAGCTAATCTTTCGTCTAGGCGCTCCCTTGCAGGAATCAGTCCCGCTACAGCCATCTACTCCTATCGGCACCCGCATTGGAAGTGCGCAGATCGGCTGCAAATGGAGCAGTGCGAGCTGCGAGTTTGTGATCAAAGGTGAGTTCCATTGCTAGGGGCGTCTCTTGACCAAACTAAACGAGGCGACCGACGCACAGACCAGAGGCCTGGGCCGATTCTTCCACCGAACCTCAGTCCGGTCACCCGTTTTCGTCGATGATCGATCTGCCGCCCCGCAATCGACCCACGGACGAAGCAACCGGTTGGCGAAATGGCTTCGCTGTGGTCGTTTGCGCCAACACATGTCCCAGGAATCGAACCGCGTACCGCCGCTCAGCGTGGGCCGTTCGCGGCTGGATCCGACTGAATGCTTGCTTGAGCGGTCGAACGCAGCGGGCGTCCAATCGTGCCCGAGCCGCGCTCGCCTTTGCAATACAACCGAAGCACTCGATTGGCCGTCGGTTCACGCAGGGTATGGCAGGCATGGAGTCGGCGAACTAGTCCAGAGTTGCAAGAAGGTCCTCCAGCATCTCCCGGAGGCTTCCTCCTACGCGCTCGCTAATCGAAAGAGCGGCGCGGTTGTGCCACTCAACAAATGTGCCCGGCACTGCCCGGATCTTGACATCGCCCGGCATATCGGAGTGCGCGATCGCGACATCCGGCGCGATCGGCAGCCACGAGTCCCGACCGTTGATGGTTCGACCAGTCGTGAGGCCGTGACTGCCGATGACGAAGTCCCCGACCGAGGGTAAGGCGACGGCGATGCGCAGTCCCCGCTGAGCCAGCAGTTCCACCTCCTTCTGCAGGTCGAGCGGATGCTGCCCGCCGGCGAACGTGGCTCTATTGTTCTGCGAGACTTCCTTGAATAGACCGGCAATCTCTGGATCTTCGATTAGTTCCTGCGTGCACGGCAGCTCTACTCCCAGTTCATCCGCGCGTACGCGCACGACATCCGCGATCAGCACCGGATCGTGGTCACCGATGCTGATCCGCTCTTGCGCGTCCCTGGTCCGGCGAGCCTGGACCAGGATCAGGCGCTTGGAGATGTCGACGACTAGTTGCGTCAACTCATGCGGGCCAAAGCCTAAGTCCCGCCAGCGTCTGGCAAACTTGATCAGTTCGCGAGCGGCGTCGCAGGACAAGCTGTCGAACGCAGCTTGATCCCGTTCGGCTTTGTCGGACTTCACGCGTCTGAGACTGCCGTCCGCTTGCGGAACGTACTCGAAACGCGAGTTCGCGCCTCTCCGCACGAATGCATCCCGGGTAGAGATCAACCGCAGCCGTCGGTCCCTTTTGAAGCCGACCCACAACATGCTGCTGCCCGCCGCGAAATGTGACAGCAGCCAGCGCGGTACTTCGTGATGACGGTCTGACAGGGTCCTCATCTCGTTGCCCTCCCTCACCCGCTGACAGGTTGCAGCGCAGCCCACGGTACGCGGTTGAGGGGTACTACGGAGGAAGCAGCATGGCACGATTCGTCTCAGCAACGAAGCCGACCTCGACCAGCGATGCACCGAATCAGAAGGGTCGCGCAAGATAGCCAGCGGGGGTCGCTCCTTGTCCTAATGCTCTCGCCCGTAATCCTCCGGTCCCACCTCTGAGCCCCTACCCCACAATCCCAGCGTCAACACTCGCAGCAACCAATGCAGACACCTGGTCGCGGCAGTTGCCATCGCAGCCGTCGCAGTGCCCGTCGTCGCCAGTCCAGTTCCTGATCACGACGCCGTTCACGCCAGGGCGCGTCGGCCGGGGGCGGGGTCAGCCTGAACTCCCCGATCAGCCCAAGCTCCAACTCCAGCCGCCGCCGCTCCACCCGCAGCCAGACCAGGGTGTGGCCAGCTGCCTTGCGTTCCGCCCAGGCCTCGCGCCACTCGACGATCAATTCAGCCGCCGCGCCGTAGATCAGGTCCTCGCCCGGTTCCGCCTGCTCAGTGATCAGCTCGGGGAAGACGCGGCGGGGTGCAGTTACGGACCGCCGTTGCCTGCCGTCGTCTCCGGCATCCACATCCTCCACATCGACGCCGGTGTTAATCCATACAGACTCTCGGGCTTGCAAACCCTCGACCGCATCCACCCGTTCGCGCAGGGACGCCAGTTCAGCTCGCAACTCATCCACTGCCCGGCGCAGGTCCTGCTCAGGTTCCTGTAGGCGGGGCCCCTCCCCACCGCCCGGCTCGCTCGCCGTTGGCGGAGTCTCCCGTTCCTCGCTCTCTTCCTCGGCTTGTTCCTTCACCCGTTCAACCTCTTCGCAGGTACTTCTGCAGCACCCCGCGCATCTTCCGGCTGACGTGCCGAGACTCCTGACTGTTGGACGCCGTGCGGTAGCTGACCTCCAGCACATCAGCAGCATTGACGATACCTTCGACCTCGACCAACCGGTCCAGCGCCGCCAGCAACTGCTCGTCGCTGGGCGCTCCCTCGCGTCCCCGCCTGCTCATCCGACCGCTCCCTTCCTGTTGCGTAGAACACAGGCCGCCCGTGTCCGTTCACTGTCCAGAACCCCGGATAACCAAGCCAAACCAGCGGACAAAGTGCAATCTCACTGCAATCTGACTGCAATTTGCCTGCAATCCCGGGGGAAGGAGCCCCAGACACCCGCTAGTTGCCGATTACCTCCGGTAGAGGTGCCCAAGTCCAGTCCAGGACTGGAGATCCGGCCCCGATTGCAATTGTCAATCGAGTCCGGATTCCTGTACACGCCTCCGACCCCCAACGTGTTGATCCCGCTGTCCGGCCAGATCGAGGGTGTCGCAAGCAACGGTCTCGGCGAGCGCGTCGGTTCAGGCCAGCGTCGCCCCGATGCCCAATCCCGAAGCGGATCAGTCACGCTCCTGTAGAAAGGAGCGCAGGTGAGTTCTGATCTGCTTGCTGCGCAAGTGACCTTCGCGCATCTCGTCGCGCTCGGCGATGAACGATGTCGAGGTGGACTGCCTTGACGGCTTGGCGACTGCGACCGGCGTGTTTCGGTCGCCGTTCGCTGCAAGCTGCAACATCCGTCGCGTCGAGATCGACATAGGATTGACGGTCGAGCGAGCACGAGAACCAAGGCACCTTGGTCGCAATTCCAGTTCGCTTCAGCGAGGCAATGGATATGACCCAAACACCAAGAATGCGTGGCAAGGGCGGTAAAGGCGGCAAAAGCGGCGGTGGCCGCCCGGCCAACGCGCCGAGCACGACCGGCAAGCCCTCCGGCGGCGGACGCGGCAACAACCCGCCCAAGCGCTAGCGACTCCCCCCGGGCGATTCCGGGAAGACGCCACTCAGAGGCGTCAAGGCGCTCACAGCTCCGCGGCTCGCATGCGTTCTCCAGCCAGATAGTCAGCGACATGCACCCCTCGGATTCCAACCGTGAGCGACGACGAGCTGATCGACGCGATCTGGGACTACCTCAACGCCTGCACGCGAAGGCACGGCCACGGTCGGACAGCGGAGCGGTTCGGCGTCTCGCGCCAGACCTTCTGGCGCTTCCTTGAGCGCGACCAGATCGGCCGGGCGCTGCCCTGCGCGGTCCTCGACACTGTGGGCGACAGCGCCGAGGCGCTGGAGGCAGCGACGGAGACGCTGATCAGCAAGTCGTCGTCACGCAGCCGACCTGTCCCTACCAAACATCTCACCGACGGGCTCCATGACGCGCTGCTCAATCTCTGCGAAGCGCCCCTGACCACGGCCGGCGAACTTGTGCAATTGATCCGAGTTCCGGTCTCTACCCTGCGCGACCGGCTGGACAAGCTGGGCGCACGCGGTCTCGTCGACTCGCGTCTGCACCCGCTCGACGCGCTCGGTCCGCGTCCCCGTCGGCGGTACCTCCCCACCACAGCTGGCATCCGTGCATTGAGCGACGAGGAACCCGACCTGCAGCGCATGCTGCGCAGTTACCCCGTCTCGAAGCAGTGGTTCAAAGTCCTGGCCGAGCGGCTCGACGCCGTCGCCGTGTGCTGCCACGTCGCCACGATGATCGCCGAGGCCGACCCAGAACGGCAGCCGCTGCGGGTCGACCACTACCGCCAGGGTCCCTACGACGCGCTGCTCACGCTCTCCGGAGGTCGCTCCGTCGGCCTCCTGTGCCAAGGGGCGATGCTGAGCGCCGCGAACCTGCGCTTCCGCCTGCGCACCATTGAGCGGTTGGACTGGACTCGGTCCCCCTCGCTCACCTTGGTGCTCACCGACTCCGAGCAAGACTCCCGCCGCGCCGTGCGCGCGCTGGCCGACCCTGGCCTGCACGACACCACGCTGGTCGCCTGCGCGGCCGACCTGATCGACGCCGGTCCCCGCACTCCCGTCTTCCAGCAGGGCGGCTACGGCTATCCCAACACACCGACGATCGGGCCCGAAGCCTCCCTGCCCGCGATCCTGTCATGGATCACGAGGCGAACTACCGCCCTCGGGAAGGGAAGTTCGATTGAACCCAGCCCTGACTCGGACACGCTCTACCGCCGCAACGTCCGAGCGACCATGCCGAAGCCATCAGCGCAGCTTGACGCCGCGTTCTCAACGCAGCTCACCCGGTCCGAGAAGAAGGCGCTCGATCTCTTCGCCGCCTGGCCCTTCTCCGCCCCAGACCAACTGGCGAGGCTGCTGGGCGGCGTCACCCGCTCATCGGCCATCGTCGACACCTGCTCACCTGTCGCTATTGCAGTACGGGGTCACGATATTGGCCGGCATTGCCTCCTGTTGATGATCGCTGGTCTGGCGGTTGACAAAACCCAGTTGGCGCAGGTAGGAATGGCGAAACTCGTGCGAGGCAGCTCGACCGCCTCCACGACAAACCAGGCCAGGTGGTCCTCCGGCAACCAATCGCGCAGACTGACTGGCATCAAGTACTGTTGCTCTCGCTCGCACGGCTGATAGCGCTGCGACACTGGCTACCGCCTCGCTCACTAGGTCGTTAACTGCGCTCAGACTAGGCCCGTTTTGTCCACAATGAGGATTGTGCGACAGCCTCTGCTAGCGTGACCTAAGGGCGACTCTGTGACACTATGCATTGCCCGACGAGAAGGTCTCGCCGGGCAATGAAAGGATGCTGCGTTGCAGTCTTTTCGTGGTCTGTTCACAGTTGGGATTGGGATCCTAGGAGTGCTCGTTCCCGCGGTTGTGCTGGCGCTTGTAGGGCTCATGGCGCTCACCTCTGGTCAGGTTCGGGCCGAGTCGGAACCGAAGCGAGAGGCGGAAGAGCCAGCACCGGTCGTCTGCGATGGCCTCTACGCACTGACGATGGCTGTCAACACCATGACGCTGAAGAAACAGGGCGAGCTGACCAAGTACTCGTACTCCTCGGATCGCGAGTGCGAGATGTCATTGACGCTCATCGATGTGTCCAGCGATGACAATCCGGCCGACATCACCAAGACTTGTTCGGTGACCGCCGCTCCGATCAGGCCTGACAACTCATTCGATGTAACCATCACCGAATCGGGCGAATGCAACACCGTTGCGATTGATGTCGATATCGATTATGGGGACGGCCTGTCGAGCAATGGCGCTTGGGCTCAATACGCGCCGAGCGAAGACGATTCGCCTACGGCTACCGACTCTGGTGAAGGCGGCGTCACTGGCCAGGCTATTGGTGGTTGCGACTTCGATACCAAGAGTGACGATCCGCATATGTCCAGTACTAACATCCACGTGTCAATTCACGGTTGGTGGGTCGACAATGAACGGGGCGTAGGTGATTGTCCATATCGCGCATGGGTCACGGTTTGGCTGAAGGCGTATTACTGCGAGAGTCAACCGTGGGGTCCATGCACTTGGAGGACCGTTGGATCCAATAGATACGCTGTCCGGGCGAAGAACCTCTCGGGCAATCAGGTGAATGCTCGAAGCTTCTGTGGGCCTTCGACTACTCTAGTTGGCTACCGAGGGACTGTCGATGTCGATCTGATCGGTCAGTTCGATTGGCCTGACCGACACAACAGCACTACGCAGAATTTCTTCTGCAATCCCCACTGATGCAGCCCCCCAGGAACGACTAAAGGAAGGCACCCGACATGCACCCAACTCTGTTCGTAGATGCATTCGGGCGCCTCATCCCGATTCCCGAGCGTGTGGATCCGAGTCAGTACGTTCCAAATGATGTGAGTGAGACCCTCTGGAGCGTCTTTCACGATCGATCAGCGCACATGCGATGGTCAACTGAGGGGAGCGCAGGGACTTCTCGCGTGTGGGATGTGCAAGAAGCTGAACTCACCTATCATCTCGGCTTATCCCGAATCGGCTTCGCCCAGGTCGGACTCGAGGTCAAAGGGGCCACTGCGGTGATGCCATCTGGTCCACAGCCAACACTCGACGAACTCCCGCCAGGCGTTGATCTGTCTCATGGGGGTTGGGCGGCTGTACCCACGCTTGACGACGCAGAGCCACCTACGAAACCTGCGGTAGCGATCTCGCCGTTGATTCAATGCTTGGACGACTCGCTCCGCTGGTATGGAGAAACTGAGGTGGATGCGTATCAAGTGACTGGTTACGACCTGCCGCCAAGTCAGACCAAGGACCCTCTCGGTTCTGTGCTCTCCTGGTTCTGTGTCCCCATCGCAGCCGACATCACGCCCGCCACAATCACGTTGGCATCCTCGCAAGGGGGAGATAGCCTGGTCTCGGATGTCCTCGATCTCATCCGGGGGGCTGGCTATGTCTACTTCACCATCGGACCACTGGTCGACGCACCGGATGAAGTCGCTGCCGGCCTCGACTGGAAGTGGCTCCAGTTGAGCCGCGGCGAGGTGGGCATTGCAGTGTCAATGCCGGAGTGGTCGACAGCAGCGGCCGGATGGCTGATTGGGACGGTGTTTCAAGCCGCACTCTCGCTGGACCCGGCACCGCACGCGCTATCCGTCCGGGTGTCGCGCACCGCACCTGGAAGAACTGCTGGGAGATGAGTCTTCAGACATGTGCTGATCGAGCGGGAAGATTGGGACGCTGCTCAATCTGTAGCTGCGTTCTTGCATGTCGACGGAGTGACCCGGACTGTGTACCTAGCCCGTGCTTCGGCTCGCTCGACGATAGCCGGCCGATCAGCATCGAACCCAGGAAGCTAAGGGTTTCCTTCCTCAAACCGGTCGAGCAGCCCGCCGTCACCTGCCCTCAGCCACCCAGCAACCCCAAGCTCAGCCCACGCACCAGCCTCCGCCGCCAGAGTCTACGACTGAGCGTCGACCGCGCCGTGCCGAGCCGCTGGTTCCGTCGCCGCAACTCCCTGCGCCGCTGGTCCCAAGCCCAGGGCAGCTTGCCGGGCGGCAGGGTCAACTCGCGCTCCGCGATCAACTCAATCTCCAGTTCCAGCATCCGCACCTCGGCCTCCAAGCCCTCCAGTTTGGGCCAGTGCTGCTTAAACTGGGAGTGCTCGTAGCGCCACTCGGTGATCAGCGGCATGGACTCGCCGAAGACCTCGTCGTCGCCCGGTCGCTCTTCCATCGTGACTACCTCTGGATGGTCGCGCCCGGGTATGTACGGGGGCGTGTCGTCGATCTCAGCCGACCTTCAAGTGTCCGCCTCCGCTTCCTGCTCCGGCTGCTCATTCTCCGCCAGCAGCCCCCAGCGACGGTCCTGCAGCTCACCTTGCAGTTGCCGTTCCAGGCTTGGTGAGCGTCCCCACAGCCCCAGGGTCAGGAGCCGCGCCGTCCAGTGCAGCGGGCGCGTCCAGCGCAGTTGCCGGCGCATCCGCTCCAGCACCCGCAGGCTGAGGCGCAACTCCGTGTGCCGACGGATGCCGTCCCAGGGATACTCGGCCGGGGGCAGCGTCAACTGGTGCTCGTCGATCAACCGGATCTCCAGCTCCAGCAACCGCACCTCTCTCAGCAGCCAGGCATAGGTGTGGGGCGCGTCCTGCCTCGCGACGAGACAGCGCCGCCACTCCGCCACCAGCGGCAAGCCCTCGCGGTAGACCGCCGCGTCGTCCTCGGCCGGCTCGATCGTGACCAGCTTGTGCAGCCGTTCCGGTCGGAGCTTGACCCGACGCGGGGCGAGCGCCTCTGTCGAGGTTCCCGGCAGCCCCGAAGCCAGAGTGGCCAATCCCGCCGTGCCCGCGGCCGACGCAACACGCTCCTTGGCCTCGACTGCATGCCGCGACGACGACGCGACCCGCTCGCTGAGTTCGTCCAGCTGCTCCCCCGTGACCTGCTCGAACTCGCCCAGCCGACGCTCCAACTGCTGCACCTGCTCAATCAGCGACTCCAGCCGCGCCTCCCTCGCCAGCCGCCGTTCGTCACGCAACTCGTTCTGCTCCCGAAGCAAGGCCGAGGTCATCCGCCGGCTCAGGTGCTCGGACTCCAAGGTGCGGCGCAGGGTCCGCTCGCTGACCCCCAACCGCTCCGCTGTGCGCGCCTTCCCCTCCCGCGCCACCAGGTCCTGTAGGAGGCCCCAGAGCAACCCCTCCCCACCCGGCGAGGCTGCTTCGCTGCGCTCGTCAACCGCCTCGTTGCCGTTCACCGTCTCCTCCTTGGCTGTCCATCAACTGGCCGGACAGTCCCAAACCTGTCCAAACTCCGTGCAGCCGGCCCGCGCAGAATCTCCTGCGTCAACTGCGCCACTTGGCCAGCGTTCGCCCAATAGAACACTGGGCGCCGCACTCAGTTGTCCACTGTCCAGCTGCTTCCATCTCCTGTACACGGGTGCATCGGTCACGACCGGACAGTTCGCGCCGGACACCGGACAATGTAGCGAATACAGCACAGGAATTCGCATAGGCTGAGCGCACCGGTCGTGAACCACGCGACACATTGCACCGAAGCACAGGGACAGCAGGAAGGGGTCACGGGATGAGGGAAATCGAGCGCGATCTGCTCAGACTCGTGGCCGAGTTGCCGCTGGCCGACCGGATCGAACTGGCAAGGCTCTCGCGCTGGTCCGAGCGCGCGGTCTACCAGCGCCTGGGAGATCTGCGGCGGGCCGGTCTGGTCGAGGGCCTGGCGCACGCTTCGGAACTGATCCGCCCGACGCGGCGGTTCTTGCTCACTGCCGACGGGATTGAGAAGCTCGCTATCACGACCGGTCGCAGCCGCGAGACGCTCATGCGCGAGCACCCAATCTGCGAGCAGTGGCGGCGCGTGCTGGTCGGTCGGCTGGACGCGGTGGCAGCGACCTACCGGCTTGCCTCCGCCCTGGCCGAGGTCGAGGGTCCGCCACGCCTGCGCTGGTACCGCTCGCAGCCGGCCGACGTCGCGCTCGCCTTGCCCGACGGACGCACGCTGGCCGTCGTCCGCTGGGGCCGCACGGCCGACCGGACTGCGATCGCTGTGCGCATGAGCCGCTTGCGCGATGGGCCCTCTTACTCAGCCGCGCTGCTGCTCGTGCCCGATGAGGTGCGGCTGCGGCACGCGCGGCGGCTCGCCAGTGGGGCACCGTTCATCTGTTTCCTGGCGCTGGAGCGCGATGCGGCCTGGTCGAACAGCGATGCCGATGTCTGGCGGGCGCCCTCAGGCCGCGCTCGGCTCAGCCTTCGTGAGACCCTCGCTTACGCTCGGCCCCAGGGTGAGTGGACGGCTGAGCCCGCTCCCCGGCGTCCGCTGCCGCCTCGGTCGCTGCCGGCGCCAGGGAGCCAAGAGCCGGACTGGATGCTGTCGTCACGGCTCAAGCCGTCGGAGAAGCGCGCCCTCGACCTGACCGGCGACTGGCCCTGGATCAGGCCCGACTACCTCGCCGCGGTGCTCGGTGTCGAGCGGCGCCGCGTCTCGCAGCTCTCGGCCGCCCTCGAACGAGGCGGCCTGACGACGACGCCAAGGATCGAGGGCCACCGCCGCCTCGTTTTGAGCGACCGCGGGATAGCGCTGTTGGCCCGTCGCGATCGCGCCTCGGTCGGCGCGGCCCGCAAGCGCTGGAGCGCGGAGATGCTCGAAACCGAGGCTCCGCTCTCGTGGCGCAACCTGCGCGGCCGCAGAACCCGACAGCTGCTGCGCAATCTCACCCACAGCGAGGCCGTGCACTGGTTCCTGGCCACGCTGGCAGAACAGGCCCGCTCGAAGGGCTGGGAGCTGATCCAGCTCGATCCGCCCCAGCGAGCATCACGCTACTTCCGCTTCGACGACCGCCTGCGTTCGATCCAACCCGATGCCTTCGGCGTCCTCCGCTGCCAAGGCCGCGACCAGCCGTTCTTCCTCGAATGGGAGCGCCGCGCGATCCGGCCCTCGACCATGGCCCGGCGGCTCGCGCCCTATCTGCGCTACTACAACTCGCAGCGGCCAGTCGAAGATCACGGCGCGTTGCCGCTCGTCCTGGTCGTGTTCGAGGATGAACTGGCGGCGGACCATTTCCTCGGGGTCGCCCGCAAGGAAATGGACCGCACCGATGTTGAGTTGCCGTTGTTCGTCAGCGACCGCACTGCCCTGGTTGATCGCGGACCGATCGGAGACGCATGGCGCGCCGCCGATCATGCGGCCGTAGGCTCTGCATTCGCCTAAACGACTGGCGGCTGTCGACCGACGTTGAACAGTGGGAGAGGGGAAGCGCGAACCGCAAGGACCACTCGGTGCATGCGCAGCTAGCGCCGATACGAACCGGCACATCGCGGCAGTCCGGTTGGACTATGTGAGGCTTGCTGAGATGCCTGCTCCTTCACCAATGGCGGCGCAACCTGGGAACCACGTCTGGCAGGGCAATCACTCCATGCAGCGTGTCACCCGAACGGAGAGATGGCGAATCTCCGGATTTCGGGAGAGTATGGCCTCAAACAACAGGCCGATGAGCCAGCCAGCGGCGGCCGCCGACCACGACGGCATAGACACCGCCAGTCCGCCACCGACGCTCGCCCACTCGATGTGTTGCCAGTCGGGCTGAACGGCGCATCCTTCGGGCGCCACAAGCAGCGGTCCAAATTCGAACGAGCCTGAGTGTACCCGCTGGACGAATGAGTAGACCTGCGCTGCCACGCGTTCGTCCCATCGGTCGGCCGCGACTGTCACGACGGCACTGGCGCCTCGTCGCTCGCCGATCATGTTGAACCAGTTGAGCACACCGGTAAGCGAGGACAACCGGGAACGCCGCTCGGTTGCAATGTATGTTGCCGTCACCTGCACTGCGAGCACTTCGGCTTCGCCGAACCAACCCAACGCGTCGTTCAAACACTCGACGAGAGGCGGGATCGCTACGACCGGATTGGTTGACGGCCCTCGCTCAATGGGTTGCGGCCCGTGGCTATCTGTCGACGCTTCGCGTTTGGCGACATCCTCTTGCGGCTGCGTCAGAGGCGAGACCGGGTCCCCTGTGTCGATCGTCGGGCTGAAATCGAGCCCAACTTGGGCGAAGCCGATCCGCGGGCCGTCATCTGAGTAAGTCAGCTCCGCTTCCTCCAACGACCAGAGTGGCGATCGAGGCTGGGACTCAGACTCAGAAGAGAGGTTCGACCAGCACATCAGCTCCGAGCGCGCGAGGAAGACGTTGTTGAGGTCTTCCTCGGCGTTCGGGTCGAGCAGGTTGGGATCAGGTCGTAGTTAACCGTATGCCGCGGCGGTCAGCGTCGTCATGCTGCACGGCGCCTACCAGGCCAACGGCCTGCACTCGACATTAGCGACCCTGTACTCCTTCTCGTTCGGATCGCTCTGACCAATGAGCTCAACGTCGATGATGCTGCGGTAACCGATCTCCTCGGATGTGCTGCACAGGATCCGCGCAGTGGTCCGGCGACCAGAGCCTCCGCCCTAGCGCACTCGCGACTCGCTTCTGTTGAGCTTCTTCCAGTAACAGTCATTGGAGTCGTAGACATTGCACAGCCATACCTGCAAATCGACCGCAACGACGGCGTACTCTGGGCAACCCCAGATGATGCCGAATGTGGTCCACCAGCCGTGCGCCGACACCGCATCCTCAGAAGACGATAGGTGCGGATCGTCGCCGCGAGTCTTGTAGTTGCATTGCGTCGATGATCAATTGATGTCGCTGGCCAGCTCGCTCGGATGAGCTGGTCCCGTCCCGTCTCCCCCGTCCGGATGAGTCGCCGGCTCAAACTGGGGTGGTTCTTCCTTCGGATCTTCCGCAAAAGATACCTCATGCATCAAGGCTGTCAGGGCAATCCCAATAGCGAGTGCCGCTCCCAGAATCAGTATCCGATTCCGCATGACTGATGCTCCCTGCTGCGCAATGGACCATTCCCAGTCCAAGCTCCTCCCTCCTCCTGAGTAGCGCGGTTCAACGTCGACCTGCCCTTGCTGCGGAACCTAACAGGATTCGACTGCGCTAGTTGCGATTCAAACCGCGTGTAGTCGGACTGTTGCCCTGAAGGCCGACGTAAGAACGAGACGCTCACGGACGAGGGCCTGACCTGCCTCGCCCGTCGCGACCGCGCCGCCGTCGGACCCACCCTCGATGGCTGGACCCCGGAGCAGGCGGACGACGGCGTGTACTTCGGTACCACCCTGCGCGCCCTCGCCTCCCAAGCGGAGCACCAGCAGGGCATCACCGAGTTCGCCGCCCGACTGAGTGCCGAGGTCGCCCAGGACCCCGACTACGAGCTGCTCGACCTGCTCCCCACCCATCGTTCGCAGATCACCTGCTCGCACAATGGCCGCCGCTACGTGCTCCACCCCGACGCCTCATTCCAGCTGAGTAACCAGGGCGACTGGGACTGGTGCCTGCTGGAGTATGAGCGCCGCGCTGTGACCCCGGAGCGGGTACCCGACTGGCTGCGCGGTTACCGACGCTAATTCGCCAGCGAGTACCCTAGCCGCGACCACGGCGGAGCAGCGCCTCTCGTGCTGTTCCTGTTTGAGAGCGTCGAGGCCGAAGCCACCTTCATCCACACCGCCGCCCGGCTCAGACACGCCACCTTCGTCAGCAGCAACCTGCCGACCCTGACGGAGCGGGGGGGTGCTGGGAACTAATCCTGGCACCTGCCGCCTCCCCACCCCGCCGAGCGAGTGCGATTCCGCGCTGTCCACTCTGCCCTTACAGGCCGCGGTCACAGTTGCATCCGGCCCGAGCGTTTCCTGTAGGGACCGCCCCGCCCCACCCCCTGCCCCACAGCTGCCCAGCCCAGGACTCCCGTTCTGCGCTGGGTTTGCTGCCTCCGACGGACGGGAGTGTCCCGTGGCTGCCCCACGTCACATTCCCGTCAGGCCCGTTGAGCGCAATCGTGGGGAAGTTGTTGCAACTCGCCGAACTGGTCCAGATGGTCGTCGGACCGCTGGCCGAGGCTCGGATCAGCGAGATCAAGCGCTGCTCCGTAGCTGGACCTCTTCGTTGCCTGCACTCTCACGCCCCAGTGCGTCAGGTGAACAGCGTCTCCTTCCGGTACTTTCGTCTGAGCGAAGGTCCAAGAACGACTCCGACCCACTCGAACACGAGCGAGCCGATCGCGACGGTCATGACCATGCCGACCAGCAGCTGCGTCGGCTGCATTCTGGGATCGTCGGCCTGTTGCCAATCCCGAATCCAACGCCCGATGAACGGCGTCACGATCGTCTGAGGCACAGCTCACAGCAACAGAGCTGTCATAACCGAGGGCATCGACCCGGCGGAGACCCGTCAGTGGATCGTCAACGGCCTGAAGCGACTCCCGCCAACGCAGGAGCGTTGAGAACAGTAGCGTCCCTGCATCGACACGTGGTAACGAAACGTTCACTGCTGGGTATTGGCTGCCCGGTAGGACTGCCATCCAAGTAGAGTGATCCGACCGCAGGCGAGTCCGGGAACTCGCCAGGGTTGGAGGGCTGATGTTCATGCCGAGAAATTGGCTACGAAATCGGGAAGTTATGGGTCGGCTGGGTCGCGGCGGCTGGCTCGGCCGCAGCATTGGAGTTGCGGCGCTCCTGCTGGTGTTGGGGCTGACCCTGCCGCAACCCTCCAGCGACGCCGCGCAGGGGGACAAGTCTTGGTCATCGGGCACGGTGCACTTCGAGCGCAAGGGAGATTGGTCCAGCGTTCCGATCAGCTATCGGAATGCCGTGCTCCGAGCCGACAATGAATGGGCCGACCATACCCGCTGGAACCCGATCATCACTGCCAGCCCGGCACGCAACGGCATCTACTGGGGCAATGCCGAAGATCCTTGGGCCGGGGTTAGTGGGTGTACCGCGCCGGTTGCCGCCAATGATGCTTATGGAAAGGAGTGCACTTGGGGTAATGGCTCATCGATCACAAAATCGGAAATCATCATGAATGCGGCCAAGACCTGGGACAGCGACGGCGATCGCGTCCAGGGGATTATGACTCACGAGCTTGGGCACTCAGGAGGCTTGGCCCACGATCCGGTTTACACAGCAGAGATCCCGAGCACCTCGACCTGTCAGTCCACGAATCAACATCGCTGGACGATGTGCTCGAAGTTCACGCAGAAAAACGCATCCTGGGCGAGTGACACCGAGCGGCACGATCGTGATGATGCCGACGCGATGTACCCGTAGCCGTAGCCGCCAGGCCCAACCTCAGGCACTCAGAGAAGGAACAGAACCATGTCTACTTCCAGACTCACTCGACTGACAGGGGCCAGGTGGCTCCGGATCGGGATCTTGGTGATCGTCGTTGCCGCGGCCGCGGCAGTCTGGGTGACGCGATCAGGGGAGCGACCGGCGCTCGCGATCGCGCACATGTCGTTCAATGAGATCGAGTCGCAATTGGAGGCAGAGCTCAAGGAGATTCACGGTGGAGAGGAAGTTTGCAGCACCCAAGGAACCTCAACGCCAGACGCGAGTGGCTACAGCAGCAACCTCGCCTCTGAGCACGAGGACGGCCTACCGTCCCAGCGACTCATCGAACTGTTCGAAGAGTCTGAGCACAGTTTCGACCAGGTCGACGACTATCACTTGGGCGGGTCCAGCGCAGTGTTGATCGCCTATGCAGAGGATCGCAATGAAGAAAGCCTGGTTACCTTGTCGAACGGTCACTCGGTACATGCCTACGTCGTGGTGGTGCACGCTCTATCGGGCGGGACCAGAGGCGAAGATCGCTGGGAGATCGTTCACAGTGCTGCGTACTGGATGTGCGATCCGTTGGATTAACGGGTCACGGTCCGAGCGACCGGCGGCGAGGAGACACGACGCTGGCAGGTCATCGTTGAGAGCCAGATCGGAGATTTGACGAAGGCATTGATGTCACCCGACATATGAGAGAAGACCTGGCGAACTGCCGCAGCGTCTCCGCCTGTGTTGGAAGAATGTCTCTTATGGTGCGCCGCGTGATTGTTGGTTTGTTGGCGGCCGCATTTGCTGCAACTCTGATCATTGCCTGCGGCGCAGCCAACGCGATGCACCCGGGCCCGTAGCCGCCAGGCCCAACCGCAGGCACCCAGAGTAGGGACAGAACCATGTCTACCTCAACACTCACCCGCCTGGCAGGGACCAGGTGGCTTCGGATGGGGATCTTGGTGATCGTCGTTGCCGCGGCGGCAGCGGTTTGGCTGACGCGATCGGGAGAACGACCGGCGCTTGCGATTGCAAACATGTCACTCAACGAGATTGAAACGCAACTCTATGCGGAGTTGAAGGCGATTCACGGCCGCGAGGTTTGCGGGGAGATGGAAACCTCAACGCATGACGCAAGCGGCTACAGCGGCAAGCTCGCATCTGAACACGAGAACGGCCTACCATCCCAGCGACTGATCGAACGGTTCGAAGAGGTTGAACACAGTTTCGACCAGGTCGACGACTATCACTTGGTCGGGGCAAGCGCGGTGTTTATCTCCTATGCGGAAGACCGCAATGAGGACAGCCTCGTCACCTTGATAGGCGGAAATCGGGTACACGCCTCAGTTTCGGTGATGCACGCTCTGTCGGGCGGGGCCAGCGGCGAGGATCGCTGGGAGTTCGTGCACCGATCCTGGTACTGGATTTGTGATCCGTTGGAATAACGTGCCGACATCCAACCCCGCAGCGACGAGGAGGCTCATCGCTGGGCGGTTGTCTGGTTGACGAGAGGGAGTGAGTTGAGTGGCGACCCCGAGCGGATTCGAAGCGCCGGTATCCGCCTTGACAGGGTGGCGTGTTAGGCCGCTACACCACGGGGCCGTATGGCCAGTTTGGGCCGACTAACCGGTTTTGGCAACAGCGCAGAAGGTGTAAGTAGAGCGTCGGAGGTTGCAAATGGCCCGCGGATCACGACGAGGACGAGGCGGCTCGAATCGCGCGCTACAGGTCGGCAGGCCGCAGGGTCGGCGCGGTCGCCGAGGCCGGTAAGACACGCTGCCGACAGCACAGGCCGGTGCAGCGAATGCTCCGGCCGGGGCGGCGCTGAGCGGAAACATCCAGCAGCGGTCACGTGTCGGTGGTGCCAGCGCACCGGGCGGACATCGAGGAGGCGCGGCCGGCGCACACGAGCGCCGAGACCGCCGAGCGCGCGCCGCCGCTGCGATGCACGACTTCCACTACGCCAGTGGCGATCTGCGCTGGGTCGCAATCACGACCGTCGCCAGCGTCGCCCTGGTGCTCGCGCTGGGGGCGGCAATCTCGCGTTAGCCCGAAACCCGTCAGTCGCCTGCCACCGTCTCGGACAAGCAATGCGTCTGACTGTGTCGACGCGAGTCCGCAATTCCCCGCGTGAAGCCAAGACTGGGAGATTTGCCTCTGTACTGGCAAGATTGAGACTGCGCCGGCGGATCCACTAGCGCGAACGTCAAGCGACCTTCCGCCTCGGTCTCCCCCTCAACCGACGCTTGGCGCTGGCTCGTCCGATGCCTCGGCGCAGACGAT
The DNA here is from genome assembly GCA_964291525.2 of Dehalococcoidia bacterium. GTDB lineage: Bacteria > Chloroflexota > Dehalococcoidia > Bin125 > Bin125 > Bin125. The sequence continues at coordinate 1,291,845 of OZ219765.1, forward strand.
CCATTTCCACTTCGAGTCGCAACTGATCTCCGGGCACCACCTGACGCCGGAAACGGACGCCGTCGATTCCGGCGAAGAGACCCGGCTTGCCCTTGAACTCCTCGGCCGACAGGGCGGCGACTGCGCCTGTCTGGGCCAGCGCTTCGATGATCAACACGCCGGGCATGATCGGATTGTCGGGGAAGTGACCCGCAAAGCACCACTCATTGGTCGTCACGTTCTTGAGACCGATCGCGCACTTGCCCGGCTGTAGTTCGACAACCCGGTCGACCAGCAGGATTGGGTACCGGTGCGGGATAATGCGTCGAATGTCTCGTACATCCAGCGGCAGTTCGTAGTCGGCCATCGTCACAGGTCCTTCAGGATGTTGATGATCTCGTCGGCGGCATGGTCGGGCATCGGGACGTTCGCCGGACGAATCTCGTCGGGATGCAGTCCGTGATAGTCGGAGCCAATGATCGGCGTTCAGCCAAGCGTTCTGGCGAGCTGTTGGCCGTTCGCAATCTCGTCCGGTCCGTCGCTTCGGTCGTAGATTTCGAGACCGTCGCCGCCCGCGTCTGCGAAGGCAATGGTTGCGCGCGATTGATTCCCCTACTTACCAATGTTTCACCGCCAACACCAGCGAGCGAATCCAGTTGGCTACGATGTTTCGAACACGGATCGCAGGAGAACGCCGGCTTGTCGGCGTCGCCTGACCGCATCAGATACCCGATGAGGAGCAATCAATGAGAGAAGACGTGAAGCTTGTGTCGGCAGCCCTCTATGCCCGAGTCTCCTCGGACCGCCAGGACGTCGACCTCTCGGTCGCCGCCCAGCTACGCGCCCTGCGCGACTTCGCCGAGCGCAACGGCTACCGCGTCGTGCGCGAGTTCATCGACGAGGCAGAATCGGGACGCGTCGCCGACCGGCCTCAATTCCGCAAGATGCTGGACGAAGCCTCGGAGACCGAGTCTCCCTTCCAGGAGATCCTGGTCTGGAAGTTCTCCCGTTTCACCCGCAAGCGCGAACACGCCGTCGCCTTCAAATCGATGCTGCGCCGGCGCGGGATCCGCGTCACCTCGATCACCGAGCACGCCGACGACACCCCGACCGGCAAGCTGATGGAGGCGATCATCGAGAGTGTCGATGAGTTCTACTCCGACAACCTGGCCCAGGAGGTGCGCCGGGGGATGCGCGAGTCGGCTCAGCGCGGCTTCTATCTCTCCTCCGTCGCGCCCTTCGGCTACCGCAAGGTCTACGTCTCAGACGGCGGCAAGCAGCGGCCCCGGCTCGAACTCGACCCGCCCAAAGACGCCCTGGCCAGGCGCATCTTCGAGATGGCCCTGCGCGGCCAGAGCATTCTTGAGATCGTGAAGACGCTCAACACAGAAGGCATCCCCACGGCCAAGGGCAAGCGCTGGCTCAAGACCTCGGTGCACAGCATGCTCTCCAACGAGGTCTACATGGGCACCCTGGTCTGGGGACTCAAGGCGACCGACGGCTCGGAACCGGTCCGGGTCGAGAACGCGGTCCCGGCGATCGTCACGCAGGAAGAGTTCGAGCAGGTCCGCGCGATGCTCGAAGCGCGCGCCCCGGCCAAGACCAATCCGCGCCGCGCGGCCAGCCCTTACCTGCTCTCCGGCCTGGTCGGCTGTGCGCTCTGCGGCAAGAAGCTGACCGCAGCCGAGGCCAAGGGCGGACGCTACTCCTACTACGTCTGCGGCTCCCTGCTCAAGCGCGGCTCGGGCAGCTGCGAGACGCCGCGGCTCAACGCCAAGCGGTTCGAGACCCTGATCCTCGACCAGCTGCGCGACCACGTGCTGACCGAGAGCAACATCCGCGAGCTTGTCAAGATGCTCGACGAGGAGATGGACGGTGCCGCGTACGAAGAGCGTGAACGCTTGGAGACAATCGAGGCCGAGTTGCGCGAGATTCGGCTGATGCTGGACCGCATCTGGCGGGTGATCGAGAAGACCGACCTTGATGTGGACGACGCCGCGCCTCGCATCCGCGAGCACATGGCGCGCAAGGAACAACTGGAGCTCGCTGCCGAAAAGGCGCGTAACGCCTTGGACGAGCGCCGCGTCCTGTTGGACAAGGCCGAAGTGGTCGCCGAGTTCGCCGCCGATATGGCCGAGTTCCTGCGCGCCAGCGACATCACCGAGTCGAAGGCCTTCCTCCGCACCTTCATCAAGCGCATCGCCGTCGAGCCCGGCCGGGCCACGATCCACTACACAATTCCGATGCCCGACGACAGCCCGATAGGGCGCAAAGACACAGCCGAAGTGGCGCTCGCGGACAGTGTTCGCAGTTCGGTACGTGATGGTGGGCCGGGCTGGATTCGAACCAGCGACCGAGCGGTTATGAGCCGCCTGCTCTGACCCCTGAGCTACCGGCCCCTGGAGCACCGAGGTGGTTTGGCCAGTCTATCCAGCGCGTCATCTACGATCCGCGCATGAACTGGCGTCTAACCTTTGCCGCGTTGATCGGGTTGGCGGCGTTGGTGGTGCTTGGCTGTGGACCCTCGGGCGACCCAGCGACTCGAGGTGGGGTGATTGCGCCGGCCGTGGAGCGGCCGGAGGAGTTGGCTGGACGGCTGAACTTGCCCGCGTTGGTAGGCGAGGTCGTGTTTCCCTGGTCCGAGGTGGTCGTGCAGCGCCGCTCAGGAGACGTGACCGTTGGCGTGTTGGTCGCGAATACGTCGGACCGACGTAGCCGCGGGATGATGTACTGGAGCGGGCTGCCTGCGAACAGCGGGATGATCTTCATCTGGGAGCAGACGCGGGCGCGCAGCGGTGGGTTTTGGAATCAGAATGTACCGATCGACCTGAGCGTTGCGTGGCTCGGACGTGATGGGGAGATCCTCGAGTTTTCGACGCTACTGGCCGAAGACGAGACGGTGAAGCGTCCGCAGCAGGAGTACTTCTTCGTCCTGGAGATGCCCCAAGGCCGTTTCGAAGACATGGAAATCGAGATTGGCGACCGTGTGTTAATTCCCGAAACACTTTTGCCGAAATAGCCGAATAGGAGCGCTCCACCCATGGCAAGGGGCATGGTTCATCGTGATATTGTGCCGAGAACTACAGGCCGCTTGATGCTGCGGTCGCAAGCAGAACGGGACGCACAATGAAGCGAATTATAGGTGTTGGCGCGTTGCTGGCCGTTTTGGCAGCAGTGGCCCGCGTGGTGATGGGTCGCAGGCGTGACGAAGAGGACGAGGCGTAGTTGCTCGCCTAGTCCTTGCCCTCGATCAAGGAACTTCGTCCAGCCGCGCACTGGTGTTTGATGAGCGTGGGCGTGTCTTAGCAAGCGCCCAGCGCGATGTCGAATCACAGTTTCCCCAGCCGGGTTGGGTCGAGCAATCGCCCGTCGATCTCTGGACGACTCAACTGAGCGCTGCGCGTGAGGTTGTCGACCGAGTAGGCGTCGAGCATATCCGCGGGGTTGCGATCGCCAACCAACGCGAGACCTCGTTGGTCTGGCATCGCGCGACACTGGAGCCTTCGGGCCCGGCGATCGTATGGCAGTGCCGGCGAACAGCGACGGCGGCCGCCGAACTCGACGGTGCACATGGCATCGAAGTGCGGAGACGTTCGGGGCTCAAACCGGACGCATATTTTTCTGGTCCCAAATTCTCCTGGCTGCTTGATCATTTCGATGGCGCGCGCGAGTTGGCCGATTCGGGGGCGCTGGCCTGCGGAACGGTGGATTCCTGGCTACTGGCCAATCTCACCGGCGGCGACATGCATGCGACCGACACGACTAACGCTTCGCGGACGATGCTCTGGAATCTGAGCGAGCGTCGTTGGGATGACCAACTCTGTTCGTGGCAACTGGTTCCGACGTCGATACTGCCGGAAGTTCGCGCGAGTGGTGGAGAGTTCGGTCTCACCGAGCCGACACTGTTTGGCAAGGCGCTGCCGATTCTCGCGGTCGCCGGTGACCAACAGGCGGCGCTCTACGGACACGGAATCACCATTCCCGGCACGGCGAAATGCACTTATGGCACCGGGGCGTTCCTGCTCTCGCACGCCGGATCGGTAGCGACGGCGGCGTCAACGCCAGATGGACTGCTGCTTACGGCCGCGGCCGACGGTGGCTTTGCCTATGAGGGTGGGATGTTCACTGCAGGATCGGTTGTGCAATGGCTACGCGATGAATTGCGGCTGGCAGCGACTGCTCCAGAGATCTCGGGACTGGCCGCAACTACAGATGATTCGGCCGGTGTGATGATCATTCCGGCTTTGGCGGGGCTTGGCTCTCCGCATTGGGATCCGAATGCCCGTGGCGCAATCCTGGGTATCACTCGCGGGACAACGAGGTCGCACATTGCACGGGCTGCGTTGGAGTCGGTGGCGTTTCGTGTCCGCGAGATTATCGAGGCGATGGAGTCGCGCGTTGATGCGATCAGGGAGTTGCGCGTTGATGGCGGTATGACGTCAAGCGATGTGCTGATGCAGATTCAGGCGAACGTGCTGCAACGGCCGATCATTCGTCCCTCCATGCAGGAGACGACGGCGCTTGGGGTGGCTCGCCTCGCGATGGAAGTCGCCGGGGTCGAGCCCAGGATTGAGTCCGAAGAGCAACGATTCGAGCCGGATGGAGATCTGGAGCAGGAGTTCGAGCGTTGGACGGCAGCGCGGCGGGCGGTGCAACTGATCCCGTCTGAGTGAATACACTCGAATTGTTATGGCCACGGCGAGCTACGACGTCATCATTATCGGCGGCGGCATCAACGGGGCCGCGACGGCTGCGTCGGTCGCGGCCAAGGGCTACCGCACGCTAGTACTTGAGCAGGACGACTTCGCCTCGGGCACGACCTCTGCCTCGACGAAGCTGATCCACGGTGGTCTGCGTTATCTGGAGACCGGCGATGCGCGATTGGTGCATGAGTCGCTGCAATCTCGGGAACGCCTGTTGCGAGAGCGTCCACACCTGGTGCGTCCGATGGGCTTCATCCTGCCGGTCTATGAGGGCGATCCGCGTCCGCCCTGGTACATCCGCTCGGGTCTGGCGCTGTATGACTTGCTCTCGCCGCGCAAGGTGTCGCCCTGGCACTCTTCATTCTCGGAGCGGGAGTTGCAGCGCTTTGAGCCTTCGGTTTCGACAGACCATCTCAAGGCGGCATTTCTGTATCACGACGCGCAGGTCTGGTCGCCGGAGCGCTTGACGCTGGAGTACCTGGCCGAGGCACGGGCGTCGGGCGCGGACCTGCGCAATCACGCGGCGGTTGACTACATCATTGTCGACGGCGGACGCGCACGCGGGGTCGACTTTCACGACGTGCTGACCGGGCGTCGCTCGACGGCATCGGGACGCCTCGTGATCAACGCCGCTGGGCCATGGGTCGATGCTGTTCTGGATGCCACGGGACGATCGCTGAAGCGGCGAATCGGAGGAACTCGCGGTACTCACCTGGTGATTGACCTCAGTGGGCGGGGTCCGAAGCATGCCGTGCTGGCCAGTGCCAAGTCGGATGCTCGCCCGATGTTCGTGACGCCCTGGCTGGACCATCACATCATTGGCACCACCGACGTCCGCGACGACGAGGACCCGACGGACGTACGCGCAGCGGGCTGGGAGATTGACTACCTGGTCGCTGAGGCCGCTCGGGTGCTGCCGGGGCTGGGCATCGAGCATCGCAACGTGCTGTACGCGTACTCGGGCGTGCGCCCGTTGGCGAGGGCTGGCGATGGCGTGTTCGAGGGAGCGATCTCGCGACGCTCGATCATTGCCGATCACGCAGCTGAGGGAGTCGATCGGTTGGTCTCGGTCGTGGGCGGCAAGTTGACCACTGCGGCGGAACTTGGCAGCAAGGTGGCGGAGTCGGTGGCGCAGCAGATTGGCCGTCCGCGAGCTCGTGGGATTGCGGCGCTGCCCGAGACGCCGACCAGTCGAGCCGTCTTCTTGCCACCGGAGACGCAGGGGCATTTGCGCACCGTCTACGGGCCTCGGGTTCCGGAGGTTGCGGCTTATGCAGCTTCTGACGGGTCGCTTGCCCAGCCGATATCCGCTGTTCACCGCGACATCGGGGCGCAAGTGGCTTATGCGGTTGACCATGAGGGTGCCCGGACGGTTGCTGACGTACTGCTGCGACGCACTGCGGTCGGGCTGACCAGGGATCTTGGTCGGAGTGCTGCGCGACCGACGGCGTCGATCATGGCCAACCGGCTTGGCTGGTCGGAGGAGATGCGGGAGCAGGCCGTGCGGGATTACTTTGCCGAGCTGCATCGGCGATTCGTGATCATGGATCCGTCGGTTTCGATCCCGCCGGCCGAGGAGTTGACTGGCGATGTCGGGGAGGCTGGAAGCTAGGCAAGCTTCGCCTGCCAGCGGTTGAGACGCAGGGCGTTCGTGAGCACTGAGAGTGAACTGGCGACCATCGCGAGTGCGGCGGCGATCGGTTCGAACTGTCCTTGCTCTCCGAAGAGCCAGGTGAGCCCGCCCGGGACGCCTCCGGCTACATCGAAGATGGGCACGGCGAGACCTGCGGCGAGCGGGATGAGCAGGATGTTGTAGGCGAAGGCAAAACCGAGGTTTTGGCGGATCACGTTGCGTGTGGCTCGGGCCAGCAGGACTGCCTCGGCGGCGCGCTTCGGATTGGATTGCATGAGTCCGACCTGGGCGGTCTCGAGTGCGATGTCGGAGCCGGTGCGCATTGCCAGGCCGAGGTCTGCCTGGGCCAGGGCTGGGGCGTCGTTGACACCGTCTCCGACCATGGCGACGCGGCGGTTTCCCGACTGGATGGTCGATACGACATCGGACTTCTCTGAGGGAAGCGTCCTGGCGTGGACATCTCGGATACCGACCTGCGCGGCTGCCGCCTGGGCGGTTTGCTCGGTGTCACCGCTGACGAGCATGGACTGGACGCCGTGTTGCGACAACAGGGCGACTGCGTCGGCGGAACCGGGTTTGACCTGATCGCTGAGTCGGATGACGCCGCGTAGTTGGCCGTCCTGGGCGACGTAGACCGGGGTCTGGGCGCTCTCTGTCTCTGAGACTGCGATTCCCAGGTCCGACATCAGCGAGGCGTTTCCGACCGCGATGGTGGCGCCGCCCACCGTGGCGAGGGCGCCTCGACCGGGTTGGTTGCGGAACTCGCTGACAACCTCTGTGGTGATCGCGGCTTCTTCGGCATGCGCGACGATTGCGGCTCCTAGCGGGTGCTCCGAGTGCTGCTCGACGGAGGCGGCGAGCCGGATTAGTTCCTCTCTGGAGATTCCGATTGGGTCGACTGCGCTGACCTGATGGCGTCCGCTGGTCAGGGTGCCGGTCTTGTCCCAGACGACGGTGTCGATCTTGCCGGCGGCTTCGAGCGCTTCGGCGTCGCGGAAGAGGATGCCCAGGCGCGCGGCCCGACCTGATCCGGCGGCGATGGCGGCGGGCGTGGCCAGTCCGAGCGCGCAGGGGCAGGCGACGACCAGTACGGCGACGGCGCTGAGCACGGCTGAGGTCCAGCTGGTGCCGTCGCCGAAGATGGCCCAGGCGACGAAGGTGATGACGGCGATGCAGACGACGGTCGGGACGAAGACGCCGGCGATTTGGTCGGCCAGGCGCTGGACGGGGGCCTTGGAGGACTGGGCGCGCTCGACGGCTGACGTGATGCGGGCAAGTGCTGTCGAGGTCCCGACCTGGGTGGCCTGATAGGCGAACGCCCCGTCGAGGTTCATGGTGCCGGCGAAGACCAGGTCGTTGGGCGCCTTGGAGACTGGCATGCTCTCGCCGGTGAGGAGCGATTCGTCGATTGAGGTTTCGCCGCTGAGGATGGCACCATCAACCGGGATCTGTTCGCCCGGCCGGACTCGCAGTGTGTCGCCGACGTTGACGTCTGCGGCAGGGATGTCTCGTTCGAGGCCGTTGTCCACGACTCGAGCGGTCAGCGGGGCGAGTTCGAGCAAGCGCGTCAAGGCGGCTGCGGCTCGGAGTCGGACGCGGGCTTCGAGGGCCCTGCCGAGACTGACGAAGCCGACGATGATCAGTGCGGTGTCGAAGAACACGTCGTGTGAGGCATCGGATCCTTCGAGCGCGCCTGGGAAGAGGGCGGCGACGGTGCTGTAACCCCAGGCGGCGGCGACGCCGAGCACGATCAGGGTGTCCATGTCGCTGGTGCGTCGCGAAGCGGCGAGGGCGGCTCGGCGGAGCATGGGCCAGAGTCCCCAGGCGAGCGTCGGCGTGGAGACGGCGAAGAGGATGGGGAAGAAGAGGTCGGGGTTCCAACCGAACTCGCCCCAGCGATTGGCCTGCATCGCGAAGAAGATGCCCCACCCGAGCAACAACGCGGGCGCGGCCCGGAGCAGCAGGGGTCCGATTGAGCCGACTGCTTCGGCTGCATCGGGGTCGTCCGACTCGATCAGTTCGTATCCGGCGCCGCTGATTGCTGCGCTGAGGGCAGGTTGGTCGACTGGTTGATCGAGCTCGATGATGGCGCGGCCGTTAATGAAGTCGGCCGACGCCTCCGAGATGCCGTCCACCTTGACCAGCGCCCGCTCGACACGGCGCACGCAGGCGGCGCAGTGCATGCCTTCAATGCGCAGGGTCTGGGTCTGATGTTCGGTCACCGTCGTCATTGCGTGCAGCATATGTGGCGGCGGATGCGAACAGGATCAGATTGGGACAATGTCGCCAATGAGGACGCATGGGATCAGGGTGGTCGGGGGTGGGGGAGGTGTTCCACTTTCAGGTTTTCAGGAATAATTTTTTCCTGAGGTGGTTGAGGCACGATCTTCAATGTATTGCTGAAGATCGTGCGATTTCGACTTTCAGTTTTTTCAGGTTTTTTCAGGTTTGTGCGTTCCGTTTTGTTCGATTTTGTTCGATTTTGGGCGAATCCGGATTGGTGGTGGCTGATGAAAATCCCTCTGCACGACGACGTGCGAGACCGCAGGCGATTGGCGTTTGGATGCATTTGCAAGGGGATTGTTCTCGTCGAGGTCATATGTTCTTAGTATATGCCTGGCGGGTCGTCGTGGCAGGGACGACGTGTCGTAGTGAACAGGCTCTAGCCTGAGGGCATGGCACGCGTGATGTTGTTGATTCCGACTGCCTCCTATCGAGCGCCCGACTTTATGTCGGCGGCGGACCGGCTTGGGCTGGATGTTGTGGTGGCCTCGGACATCGATCAGCCACTGGCGGACATGTATCCGGGCCGCTGGCTGACCCTGCCCTATCACGACATCGAGCGGGGCGCGCAGGCGGTGGCGCGCTATTCGGACCGATTTCCGCTGGATGCGGTCGTGGCGGTGGACGATCCGGGCACGATTCTTGCGGCCCATGCCAGCGCGGAGCTGCAACTGACGGGCAACTCTCCCGAGTCAGTGATTGGCACGAGGGACAAGTCGGAGTTGCGACGCGTGCTCGACGCGCACGGCGTGCTGTCGCCGTGGTGGCAGGTCTATCGATTCGACGAGGAATCGCCTGCGGCGACGCTCGAGTATCCGGTGGTCGTGAAGCCGCTGGGGTTGAACGGTTCACGTGGAGTGATGCGGGCGAATGATCCGGTGTCGTTCGAGCGCGCGGTGGCTCGGTTGCGGCGGCTCCTGGGTACGAAGTCGGCATCGGAAGAGTGCGGCGATCTGGCCGATCGCTTCCTGGTCGAGGGGTACATCCCAGGCACTGAAGTCGCGCTGGAGGGCCTGTTGCGGGACGGCGAGCTGCATACGCTGGCGGTCTTCGACAAGCCGGATCCGCTGGATGGTCCGTTTTTCGAGGAGACGATCTACGTCACGCCGTCGAGATTGCCTGACGAGCAGATCGAGGAAGTGGTCGAGACGGCGCGGAGGTCGGCGGAAGCGCTGGGTCTCCAGGATGGCCCGCTGCACGCCGAGCTTCGGCTGAATGATCAAGGAGCGTGGCCGGTCGATGTGGCGGCGAGGACGATCGGCGGGCTGTGCGCTCGGACGCTTCGATTTGGGGCGGGGATGTCGCTCGAGGAGATCGTCCTGCGCCATGCGATTAACGCTCCGTTGGAGACGCTGAACCGTGAAGCGACGGCCGCCGGTGTGATGATGATGCCGATCGTGGGCCGAGGGCGGATCCGGGCGATCCTGGGTCTGGACGAAGCGGCCGCCGTGCCGCTGATCGAGGATATCGAGATGGAGGCGCGGGTCGGCGACGTGCTGATCCCGCTGCCGGATGGCGCGGACTATCCGGGGTTCATCTTCGCGAGGGGCGAGGATCCGGCAGAGGTGGAAGCAGCGTTAAGGGAGGCGTGGTCGAAGATCACGTTTGTTCTCTAGGCGATCTCAGATTGGTTACTGACCGGTTCGTTGCGGGGCTGGCCTTGTGAGGAGTGGGCTGATCGCTCGGCCGATGACTCCTTTAGGTGGTTTGGCGAAGTAGATCGGGATGAGTGCGGCGTAGGTGAGGATTGCGACCACTGTGAGCGGGACCTCGTAGGAGCCGGTCAGGTCTTCGAGCGCTCCGATCATCCAGGGACCGAAGCCGCTGGCGATCTGGGTGGCCATTGCGATCAGTCCGTAGACGGCTCCGAAACTGACGTAGCCGAAGACGTCGGAGGTGAGCAGTGACTGGAGCATGTAGACGTTGCCGATCGTGAAGCCGAAGATCAGGATGGCGACGTAGGTGACGGCGATGTGCTCGACCTGGATGACGACGAGCGCGGCCGTTCCCTGGACGACGAACATGATCACGGTGAGGATGCGCAGATCGACGCGGTCGGCGAAGAAGCGACCGACGATCAGTCGGGCGACGATACTGCCGAAGGCGATGATTGAGAGGCTGGTGGTGGCCGTGGTCAGCGAGCCTACGCGTTCCTGGAGGAAGGCGGTCTGATGGAGGATGAATCCGGTCTGGGCCAGGAGGACGATGACGAAGCTGACCATGATCGCCCAGAACGACACGGTGCGTGTCGCCCCGCGGATCGTCCAGCGACGGGTTTGATTGGCGATTGATCTGGCGACGCTCGTGCGTTGTGGTGTGATTGGCTCGAGGCCGTCCTGGGGTAGTCCCATCTGGCGTGGATCCCAGACGAGGACGAAGAGCACGATCGGGAGTCCGATCAGGAGGATCAGGCCGGCCATCGCCGGGGTGGCGACCTCGAGGCCGAACTTCTCGATCAAGACTCCGTTGACCGGCGAGAGGACGACTCCGCCGAGAGAGACGCCGGTGGAGGAGATCGCCATTGCCCAGGCTCGTCGGTGCAGGAACCAGCGTGCCAAGGTCGCGTTGACGGCGACGCCGGCGCTCATGCCGGAACCGAGCGCCATGATGATGTAGGCGAGGTAGAGCTGCCAGAGCTCTCTGACGTGTCCGATGCCTGCGGCGGCGACGATCAGCAGGATGAGGCCGGGCAGCATCCAGCGTCGGGCGCCGTGTCGATCGATCAGTGGTCCGACCAGGGCTGAGGTGACGCCGGAGAAGACGAAGTACATGCCGGTCGCGAGCGAGACGTCGCCGTTGGACCAACCGTGGAGCTCTCGAAGCGGGCCGAGGTAGACGGCGATTCCGTAGTAGCCGACTCCGACGGAGACGAAGAGCAGGGCGGCGCAAGCGAAGACGATCGCCCAGCCGTAGTAGAAGTTCTCGGGCAACAGACGCGCAGCCAGCGGCCGGTGCGGCGGGAGGTCGAATTGTTCGCGGGGACCGGTCTGGGTGGCCAAAGCTGAATCAGCATACGACCGCCGGTCCGCCATTCTGGATTGCGTGGCTGACTGGCTGACTAGACTGCCTGCCAGATCGATTCGCACACGGTTGTTGAGAGGGCATGTCATGGCAGAACGACGCACGGGATGGGTGTACCACGAGTCCTACATGTGGCACGACACGGGTCGGACGCGGGCCTTTGACCCCGTGCTGCGGCGCTGGATGCAGGCCTGGGAGCACTGGGAGAATCCCGACACGAAGCGTCGGCTGAACAACTTGCTGGAGGTCTCGGACTTTTCTGAGCAGCTCGTGCAGCTCAAGCCTCGGTCGGCGAACGACGAGCAGGTTCTTCGCTTTCACACGCCGGAATATGTTGATCGAATTCGAGCTCTTTCGGCTGAGGACGGTGGCGATGCCGGTGAGGGCGCGCCGTTCTCTCATGGCGGCTATGAGATTGCTCTGTTGGCGGCCGGCGGGACGATCAGGGCGGTTGACGCGGTGCTTGATCGGGATGTCGACAATGCTTACGCGTTGGTGCGTCCGCCGGGACATCACGCTGAGCGGGATCGGGGACGTGGATTCTGCATTTTCGGCAATGTGGCGATTGCGGCGATGCATGCGCTTGCCGAGCGGGGTGTTGAGAAGGTGGCGACGCTCGACTGGGATGTGCATCACGGCAACGGCACGCAGCAGGCGTTCTATGACCTCAAAGACGTACTGACGATGTCGATTCATCAGGACCAGTGGTATCCGCGCAACAGCGGTGCGATGGAGGATCAGGGTGAAGGCGACGGCGAGGGCTACAACATCAATATCCCCTTGCCGCCGGGTAGCGGTCACGGGGCGTATGTCGAGACGATTCGGCAGGTGGTCGTGCCGGCGATGCAAGCGTTCAAGCCCGATCTGATTCTTGTGCCGTCCGGGTTTGACGGCAGTATGTACGACCCGCTGGGCCGGATGATGGCGTACTCGGAGACGTTCCGCGAGATGACTCGCTTGCTGATGGAGGCCGCCGATGAGCTGTGCTCGGGTCGATTGGTGCTGAGCCATGAGGGCGGCTACAGCCCGACCTATGTGCCGTTCTGTGGACTCGCGGTGGTAGAGGAATTGAGTGGCAGACGTTCGATCGCCGGCGATCCGTTTGAGGACAATTCGGCGACGGCCGGCGGACAGGATCTGCAGCCGCACCAGCAGGCAGTGCTGGACGATGCGAAGCTGTTGGTGGATCGGTTGCGTCAGTTGGAGGGGGTGTGACGGACCCTCACCCTGACCCTCTCCCAGAGGGAGAGGGGATCAGAGAGATTGTGAGCTGCGGGGAGTCGAGGGGGGCCAACTGGTCCCCAGTCGGCTCGGCTCAACAGAACCAGTCTTCGGTCAGGCCCGGGCGATGAACGTGTGGGGCAGGCACATCGGGCCACGGATCGGCGCCGAGCGTGCGGCAGGTGGCGTCTTTGATTTCGGGGAAAGAGGCCTGACGCTCGGCTAGTGAGGCGATCTCCCGCTGCAACGCGTCCATCTTTGGATCATCGTGACGCCAGTTCCAGGTCAATCCGTCGACGTCGTAAGCGACCAGCGAGCCCATCTCGCGCATTGGCTGGACCAGTGGCGAGTCGGACGGCGCCAGCAGCCGAAGTCCCAGTTGGACCGGCGGGGTGACGTCGACAAGTTGTCGGGTCTCGACAAAGCGGAGGAGGTCGAGGAAGTGCTCGGCCGACGTCCAGGGGGTGAACGGCAGCCAGGTCGGTCGGATGGCGATGCCCGCCTGCTCGGCCAGGTCCAGCACGACGTCGAGGTCCGAGGCTGTGTGACCCTTGTCGAGGATTTCGAGCAATTGGTTGTCGACCGACTCGAAGGCCGACGTGATGAACGTGACGCCGAGCGTTGACATCTCAGGCAGGAGTTCCTGGTGTTCGATCAGGTGCTCGACCTTGATCGTGGCATCGAAGGTGATGTCCGGATGCTTCTCCGAGGTCCGACGGAGCAATTCCATCGCGAGGTCGGGCGCGTTGAGGAAATCGGGGTCGCCGAAGGTGATGTGCTCGGCCCCCATCTCGACTTGCTGATCAATGTCGGCGAGGACGGTCTCTGCGCCATTGAGCCTGAGGCGTCCGGCGTAGATCGGGGTCAACGGACAGTGGGTGCATCGGTGTGCGCAGCCACGCGTGGACTCGACGTAGCCGCTGGGGTGTGCCGCACCGGTTGCATCTCGATAGCTGGCGTACTGTTCGATTGGGAGCAGGATCGATCGTTCCGGCACGAGCCGCGGTTCGCGGTCGAACAAGGGGATCTCGGACGGTGTGTCGCCACCAGCGAGGCGTGCAAGTTGTAAGTCGGTGTCGCCGCTGATGGCTCGGCCGAGGCCCAGATCTCCGAGCGAGTTGGCGGCGAGTCCGTAGAACACGATCCTGTCTGAGAACTCTTCCAGTTGCCGGGCGATTCGGATTCCCAGCCGCGCGGCCGTGTGCATCGGCGTGGAGATGCCGATCAAGTCGGCTTTGGATGCGGCCTCCTGGAGGCGGTCAGAGGAGACCGATTCGATGGCCAGGTCGATGGCTGAGACATCGTGTCCGGCAGCGATCAGGGCTGTGGCGGGGGCGGCAATGCCGAGCGGCTGGTGGCCTTGCTCGTAGGTGGAGATCAGGAGGACGGATGCCATGGTCTCACCATATCGATAGCCGCGTCGCGCCTACCTCGCTCAGCAAAGGCGCTCGAGCTGCACACTACGAGATACCCGCGGCAAGCGCGGGTATGACGGTGCTTCACTGGAGGTAGTCGGAAGCTACTTCTTGGACGGTTTGTAGTACGGGTTTTCGCCCGACTGGTGGTCGGTGATGTCGATCAGCTCTTCGATTTCTGGGAGCTGTTCCTTGACTGCGACCTCGATGCCCTGCTTGAGCGTCACGTTGGCCATGCCGCAGCCCTGGCAGCCGCCGCCCATTTCGATGTAGGCCTTGCTGCCCTGGACCTCGAGGAGCTGGACGAAGCCGCCGTGCGCGGCGATCTGTGGGTTGACCTGTTCGTCGAAGATTCTCTGGATTTCGAGCGCCAAGGGGTCGCGCCAGACCGGATTGGGGTTGTTGAACTCGAGACCGGAGACGTTGGGGCCCTTGAACTCATAGTGAACGGCGGTTCCGCGCAGGTCTTCAATGCGGTCGCCCTCGACGTAGAGCTTGAAACCCGGGTACTGAGCCGTCAGGTCGCCGTCTGGTTCGAAGCCTTTTTCGACAATCGTCAAGACATGCTCGTAGCCCTGAGAGGTTCGGCCGGTGATCTTGAGGCGCAGTCCGGCGACTTCTTCCGGATAACCGGTCAAGACTTCAAGCAGTTTTGAACGCGCAACCTCCGAAAAGGTGATGCCCAGTTCGCCGGCGTCCACGTTGGTGGTCATCTCTCGCCCCATTCCGAGTCTCGTTTCCTAGCATAGCGTTCGGCATAGTCGCGTACACATCGGAGGTTGTTGTGGCAGTCAAACAAGTATTGGTGCAGAAGAACATAGAGATTCCGATGCGGGACGGAGTCATCCTGCGGGCTGACCTCTATCGCCCGGAGGGAGCTAATCAGCCGGGGCAGGCCGTGCCAGGCATCGTGACGCGGACACCGTACGACAAGGAACAGTCAGGTGCCGGCGTGGTCGCTGTCATGCCCAGCGCGCTCAAGCTTGCCGAGCGCGGCTATGCGGTCGTGGTTTGCGACTGTCGAGGGCGCTACGCGTCGGAGGGGGACTTCAAGCCGTTCCACCAGGAGGGTCCGGACGGCTACGACACGCTCGAGTGGATCGCGGCTCAGGAGTGGTGCGACGGCAACACGGCGATCTACGGGCCGTCATATGTCGGAGCGACAACCATGCTGGCGGCTCGTGAGCGGCCGCCGTCGCTGCGTTGCGCGATTCCAATCATCACGGCGGACGACTACTACGACGGCTGGACCTACCAGGGTGGCGCGTTCCAACTGGGTTTCGTCGGCCTGTGGGGCAGTGGAGTGGCGGCGACGGGATATCTGCAGCAGAACCACTCTCGACCCCCTGAAGCGGCTGGGGAGATGACCGAAGCGGTGATGGGCAACGGCTTCCGATTGTTGGGCAGCCGACCGCTGAACACGATGCCGGGCATTTCGCAGGAAGGCGTCGCCAAGTACTGGCATGAGTGGCTGGAGCATGAGACTCGGGACGAGTACTGGGAGTCGGTACGGCACTCGGCGGACTATTCGCGTTTCCAGGTGCCGATGCTGCATATCGGCGGATGGTTCGACATCTTCGGGATCGGAACGGTGCGCAACTTCCGTGGGATCTCGACGGAGGGAAATCCGGAGCAGCATCTGATCATGGGGCCCTGGGCGCACACCAACTATGACCGCTGGCTCGGCGAGATGGAGTTTGGTCCCACGGGCGCGGCGGCGGCGGCGAATGTGATCGCAGATATCAACGTCTTTCTCGATCGACACCTCAAGGGGCGCGACAAGGAGCTGCCGAGCGTGCGCTGGTTCCTGATGGGCGCGAATGAGTGGCGGACGGATGAGTCGTGGCCGCCTCGCAACGCAGAAGAACGTTCGCTGTTTCTCGCCTCGGACGGCGGGGCGACGATGCACTACGGCGACGGCCGTCTCGTCGATGAGCGTCCTGATGACGATCTGCGCTGGGATGAGTTCATGTACAGCGGCTACAAGCCGGTGATTACTGAGGGCGGCTCGACGCTGCAGCAGGCGATTGGTCTTCCGGGTCCGCGCGATCAGACACGGACAGAGAGTCGTGATGATGTGCTCTGCTACACGTCGGAACCGCTGACCGAAGCGGTCGACGTGGCCGGCCCGGTCGAGGTGGATATCTGGTTCTCCAGCAACCGGCCGGATACGGATATCACGGCCAAGCTGGTTGACGTCCACCCTGATGGCAAGCCGGTCTCGCTGGTTGATGGGATCATGCGGGCTCGCTTCCGCGAGGGCTTTGACAAAGAAGTCATGCTGACTCCCGGCGAGGTAGTCAAGCTGACCGTCGACCTGGCATCGCTGGGGCACCGATTCGATGTTGGCCACCGAATTCGGCTCGAAGTGTCGAGCAGCAACTACCCTCGGTTCATGGCGAACTCGAATGACGGCGGCTCGGTCAACTCGGCGGTCGACATGCAGCCGGCGATCAACTCGATTCGGCGCGGCGGAGCGTATCCGTCGGCCTTGCGATTCCACCAATTGAAGGATTGAAAGAGGAACGACCGATGATCTACGAACTACGCATCTATACGGCGCACCCGGGCAAGATGGGCGCCCTGATGAAGCGCTTCCGCGACCACACGATGGAGCTGTTCGAGCGCCACGGGATCCACAACGTGGGCTACTGGACGAACTCGGTCGGTGGGCGCTCGGACGAACTCTGGTACATCATCAGCTTCGAGAGCGCCGGGCAGCGCGACGAGGCCTGGAAGAACTTCGCCTCGGATCCGGAGTGGCAGGCCGCCCGCGCGGCGTCGGAGGAGAACGGTCCGCTGGTGCACCACATCGAGAACCGAATCCTGCAGCCGACCGAGTGGTCGCCGATGCCATAGGCGAAGGAGCTAGGCATCTCCCTTTGGGGGAGGTGCCGCGCAGCGGGCGGTCCGCGCTTAGCGGTTCATTGGCACTCATAACAGGGGAAGCCCCCTCAGTCACTTCGTGACAGCTCCCCCAAGGGGGGAGCTTTTGCTAGCCCCGATGCCGTAGCCGGACCACCAAGACCGGTGGGATATCGGGCAGGTGATCCCAGCTCAGGCGGCCTTCGGCGTCTCCTTTTCCTCCGTCGGTGATTGAGGGTTCTCGGATTCCGTCGAGGATCCAGCCTCGGTCGAAGGCGGTGGTGAAGAGCTCGGTCAGCGTGCGATCAAAGTAGGGCTGAATAGCCGGTTGGCCGATGACAGCGACGCCCTGACCTACTCCTCTGTTGAGGTAACTGGTGATGCGTATGCCCGACTCTTCGATGAATCGGCCGTCCGAGGTCTCGGTCCGCTCCTGGTAGAGCTTCACATGGGGGCCTGGCGTGAACGCCGGGTGGAGGACAGAGAAGATGAACGGCGCGTTCTCGGCCAGGGCGAGCGGGAGCATGTCGAAGATCGGGGTGATTTCGGCAATGTCCATCAGCGCCATGTTGCAGACTGCGGCTCCGAAGGGAGCGTCCTTTGCACCGGCGAGCGCGGCCAGTTGAGTGCGGTCGGTGGCGTCTAGTTGGAACAGGTTGACGGGCAAGCCCTCTGAGCGTTGGCGAGCGGCGTCGAGTTGGGCCTGCGAGCCATCGGTGGCGGTGACGGCGACACCCAGTCTCGCCAGTTGCCGCGCGAAGTTGCCGTTGCCGCAGGCGATTTCCAGCACCGAAGTCGGTAGCGGCTGCAAGAGCTCGAGCGTGTTGGGAAAGACCAGGACTCGCTGCCAATAGTTGCCGTCGTCGCCCTGGGCCTGATCCCAGAACTCGGCATTCGCTTCCCAGGCGCTGAGCGAATCGGCGTTGTGGTCGGGGTAGTCGACCATGTCGCTTCCGTCCGTTGGTACCGTAGGCGCAGACCGTCGAGATTATCACCGTATCCCGAATATGCGCAGGGAGATTGACATGAGTGCACCACTGCCTGTGATCATTCAAGGGCTTGGACCGATCGGACTGCGGATCGCCGAGGCCGCGCTCAACGATTCGTTCCTCGAGGTCGTGGGCGCAGTTGAGATCAATCCGGAGATGGTTGGACGACCGCTCTCCGACTTCGTCGACGGGGCGCCCGAGATCGTGATCCGCCAATCAGTCGCCGCTGCTCGGGTGGATTCGCGCTCCGATGGGGGCATCCTGCTGCATTGCACCGGTTCGTACCTGGAGCAGGTGTCGCCGCAGATCGAGGAGGCGTTGAGGCAGGACC
Source organism: Dehalococcoidia bacterium (assembly GCA_964291525.2). Classification (GTDB taxonomy): domain Bacteria; phylum Chloroflexota; class Dehalococcoidia; order Bin125; family Bin125; genus Bin125. The sequence goes on from OZ219765.1 coordinate 1,310,285, forward strand.
TGCACGTCGTCTCCACTTGCGAGGAGTTGGCGTTCGCCCAGACAAGGCATCCGGAGATCGCGGCTGGGCTGGACGTACTTGCCCGCCGGGCTGAGCGCACGGTCGTCGGGACAGGCGTAAATCCCGGATTCTTGATGGATGCGCTGCCGGCATCGCTCTCGTCAATCTCGCACAGCATCAAGTCGGTCTCCGTTCGGCGGGTGCAGGACCCGTCGCGACGGCGAGTTCCGTTCCAGGAGAAGGTCGGGATGGGGATCTCGAAGGCTCAATGGGAAGCAAAGCGGGACGCCGGCGGATTCGGTCACGTGGGACTGGTGGAATCGGCGAGGTTGCTGGCATATCCGCTGGGCTGGAAGATCGTTGACTGGCGACACGACATGGTCCCGTGCGAGGTTCCCGGTCAAGAACTAGTCGCTGGGACGCTCGAGACGCTGGAAGGCTCAACGTTCGACGGTCGAACCGTCCGGTTGCACTTCGAGGCCAATGCGTCGGTCGACGAAGAGTTCGACGAGATCGTGGTAGATGGCACGCCGCCGCTGAAGCTGCGATTCGAAGGCGGAGTCTTCGGCGACGACGCGACGGCGGCAGCGGTCTTGCGCGCGGCTCGGGTGATACCGCACACCAGGCGGGGTCTGATGACAGTGCTGGATCTGCCTCTGCGTTAAACTGAGTGCCCCGTGGATCGAGACTCCCGCCTGCGCGGGTACAACGGGATTCGCCGAGCGCCGAGAGGGGATCGCCATGACATTCGACGACCGAGAGTTTCGCAATGCGTTGGGCATGTTCCCGAGCGGAGTCACGGTGGTCACGACCGGGACCGATCCGAATTTCGTTGGCATGACGGCTCAGTCGTTCTCGTCACTGTCGCTCGATCCGCCGCTGGTGCTGGTCTGTGTGGACAAAGGCGCGAGCGTGCTGCCGCTCCTCAAGGAGACCAGCGCGTTCACGGTCAACATCCTGCCCGACACCGCGATGGACACATCGAACTTCTTCGCCAGCAGCAAGCGTCCGCCGCCTCCACACCAGTTTGATGACCACGAGCACGCGTTGGGTGAGACCGGTCAGCCGCGGCTGGCCAGTGCGACGATGGTCTTTGACTGCACGATTCACTCGGTGCTCGAGGGTGGCGACCACGAGATCATCGTGGGCGAGGTCAAGGCGTTCGAGAAGCAGTCGGACGACGAGCCGATCCTGTTCTACGGCGGCAACTATCGCAAGATGGGTCCGCCCGACCCGTCGATGAGCTGGTAACGCGACCCGAGACTCGGTCATGTGTGTGCAGGAGATGGACGACCGGCCGCTGCTGGCGACCGATCCGCCGCTGCCCGCCGATGACTTCGTTCCCGCGCTCTGGGTACCTCTGACACGGGCGCTGCGCGCGCGGCGTCGGTTGATCCAGATGGTTGAGTCCCTGCCTGCGCCGCAATGGCTGAAGGAATCGGCGTCGCCGGCCTGGTCCCGTCGAGATGTTCTGGCCCACCTCACGGCATCGGACCGGCGCTATCACGACGTGTTGATCGCGGTGCTGAACGGATCGCCGCTGGAGGATTGGAAGCCGGATCCGGCGCAACCAAGTCCCGAGCTTGATCGCGCGAACGCTCTGAACGCCGAGAGATATGTTGGCCAGCCGGTCGAGTCGCTGGCCGAACAGCTTCAGGCCGGCGCTGAGAAGTCGACGATGTACTTCGCCGCGCTGACAGAGGATCAGGTGCTGATGCGGATGGGGTTCGCCGGCAACGCGTTATCGCTGTTGGAGGCCTGGGCGTCGCACGACAACGACCACGCGGACGACATCATCAACGGTCCGAAGATGATGCGAACGCTCTGACAGAGCAGGGAACCGGTTCGGTTCTTGCCTCTAGCGCTGAATCCGCATCCGAGCTTCCAGCAAACGCTCGACTTTGGAAACCTCTACTCGGTCAACAAAGGCATCAACCAGCGCTTGAGCCATTGAGTCGGCGCCCTGGGTCATCAGCATTTGCAGGAGACCTCGCTTGGGGCGGACGAGCGTGGTTCGCTTCTCGATCCCGACTGCGTCGGCGGCCCACTCGACGGCGTCGCTAAGGTCGCCGAGCTTGTCGACGAGGCCGAGCTCGTGAGCCTCGGCTCCGGTGTGGATCTCACCAGACGCGAGTTCGGCGACTCGATCGCGGTCTAGTTCGGGCCGTCCCTCTGCGACGATGTCAACGAAGCGCTCGTAGACCGACTGGATCAGCGCGTCGAGCTTTTCGTCCTCTTCCGGGGTGTTCTCACGGAAGGGGGAGCCCATGTCCTTGTACTCGCCGGCGGCGCGAGTGCGCATTTTGACGCCGACTCGGTCGAGCGCCTCGGAAATCATCGGCGCCGTCCAGATCACACCGATCGATCCGACCACTGATGTCGGCAGGGCGAAAATCGGGTTTGCCGCGCAAGCGATCATGTACCCGCCCGAGGCTCCGACGCCACGGATCGCTGCGGCGACCGGCTTCTTGTCAGAAAGTCTCTTGGCTGCGAGGTAAAGGGCTTCAGACGCGGCTGCTCCGCCGCCCGGCGAGTCGATGTCGAGCACTACGGCGGGGTAGCGCGGATTCTCGGCGACGCTGTTGAACGTGCGGGCGAGCTCGCGTGGGTTGAGTCGAGTGCCGATCTGTCCGGCCACCTCGACGATCGCTACACGCGGCGGAAACAGGTACTGCTCAATGTCCATGAGTGATCATCCAATCTTCGTCGACACTCGCTCAGTGTATGAGCGCATGCTGCTTGCGTTGACTGTGTAACGGCTGAGCGCGATGATCTGTCACACTGGCCGCAGAACTCGCACGATGATTGTGCGCTGCGGCACGCTAAGGAGGCCGCTGTGACCGAATCCGTCGTCTGTCCGCTGTCGGAACTGCCGCCGGGCGAAGTCACCGCTGCTGATCTTGACGGTACCCGGGTCTGCATCGCGAATGTGCACGGCGAGATCTTTGCGGTCCAGGACAAGTGTCCTCACCTGTTTGCCCCGCTCTCGGTTGGTGAACTCAAGAACGCGCACATCGTCTGCCCCTGGCACGACTCCGAGTTCGACATGCGCACCGGCCAGACCAAGTCCTGGCTACCGAACGGCATCTGGAGCATCGTTCACAAGCTGATGCCACCGCCGCCGCCGTTCATCAAGAACAAGATCGAGCCGGACTCGATCCAGACGTTCAAGACGCGCGTCGCGGACGGAACGATCTACGTCTCGGACGACTGAGCCCCCCTTTTCCGGGAAGCTCTGTTCTCACCTAGAAGCCGCGGAAGTTTGGCTCTCGCTTTTCGGCGAAGGCTTTGGGGCCTTCGACGGCGTCCTCGGTTGAGCGGGCGATGACCATGGCGTGGTCGGCCATTTCGAGCGACTCGTGCAGGCCGGTTTCGGCGGAGCGGTAGGCGAGCCGCTTGATCATCTGAACCGAGACGGCAGGCATCTTCGAGATCTGCCCGGCCAGCTCGAACGTCGCAGGCATCAGCTCGTCGTGTTCGACGACCTGGCTGACGTAGCCCATCTCGAGCGCTTCCTCGGCGGTGAAGATCTTGCCGGTCCACATCAGCTCGAGGGCTTTGGACATGCCGACGATGCGGGGCAGATAGAAGGCCCCGCCGTCGCCGGGGATCAGGGCCATGCGGACGTAGGCCATGCCGAACTTGGCGCGGTCGGAAGCGATTCGCAGGTCGGCCATTGAGGCCATGTCCATGCCCGCCCCAACCGCCGCGCCATTGACCGCGGCGATGTACGGCTTTTCGCAGTTGAACAGTGCTCGCGGAACTCGCTGGACGGAGTTCCGCAGCGAGTTGCGGTTGGCTGCTGGCGCGTTAGGGTCGCCGCCGAGCACGTCAGCGCCGGCTCGCTCACGACCGACGTCTGCGCCCGAGCAGAAACCGCGGCCCTCGCCGGTGACGATGATCACACGCACATCCTGGTCGACCGACGCACGATTGATCGACTCCTGCCAGGCGTCGAGCATCTCGTTCGAGAAGGCGTTCAGCTTCTCGGGCCGGTTGAGGGTGATGACGGCGATGTGATCCTGGACGTCGTAGAGCAGTTCTTCGGTCATGGTTGGGGATTTCCGCCTCTCGCTGTTCGGATCTGTTCGGACCTGTTCGATGCTGTTGGATGCTGTTCGAGTCTGGGACTAGTTCATCCGCATGCCGCCGTCGACATTCAGTGACTGTCCGGTGATGTTGTTCGCGTCGTCGGAGGCGAAGAAGGCGACGGCATTACCAATGTCCTCCGGCTTTTGCTCGCGGCCGAGCGGCATGTTGGAGGCGATGACCGCCTCGAACCGCTCTCGGCGATCGACGACCTCTTCTGTGTGGTCGCCGGCAAACATGCCCTCGATCTGGCGCCAGAGATCAGTCCAGAGCAGACCCGGGCAGACCGCGTTGACGTTGACGTTGAATCGGCCAAGCTCGGCGGCATGGGACTGGGTGATGCTGATCGCCCCGGCCTTGGAGGCCGAGTACGATGCCATCCCGCCACCGATTCGTCCGGCGATTGAGGCGATATTGACAATCTTGCCCCCGCCCCGCTCTTTGAAGTGCGGCGCAACAGCCGAGCTGACCTTCCAGATGCCCTTGAGGTTGACCTCGTAGCAGCGGTCCCAGTCGGATTCGGTCTCTTCGACGCCGAAGTTGTCAGGCGGGACGCCGGCGTTGTTGACGAGGATGTCGATCTGGCCCATCTCGGAGATCGCTTTCTCGACGTTGCTCGAGATTGAGTCCTCGCTCGTAACGTCCATTTCCAGGGACAGCGTGCTCACGCCGTATTCACTCCGGAGTTCGGCGGCGGTCTGGTCGGCCAGATCGCTGAGCAGGTCGGCAACGATGACGTTGGCGCCCTCTCTGGCCAACACGGTGGCGATGCCCTTGCCAATGCCCCGGGCGGAGCCGGTCACCAATGCAACCTTGTTATCCAGTCGTCCCATGATTCACTTCCAGTTCTAGTGCGAGTGCATTGATCATGGTGCGCCGAACCCGCGATTCTGAGCTGCAGTTCGGCTCGCAATCAGACTAGCGGCCAGTTGCTCCAAGGGCTTGCGCCGGACATCCCCCAGGCAGCGACATCACCGGTTTGACCGCGTCCCGACGCTTCGGGCCGGCGTTCCCCTGTCTTGGGAGACCGGCGCGTAACACCACGTTCCGTCATTCCAGGCTCCGCCTGGAATCTCGCTTGGGTTCCATCACTATCTGGCAGGAGCGAGATTCCCTCCAGGGGCGGGAATGACGAGACTGAGATCTAAGGGTTTGCGCTCAGGTCTCCTTGGGGAGCGCTCGGTCTCAGTCGAGCTTCGGTTCAGTTCATGCGCATGCCGCCGTCGACATTCAGGGCCTGTCCGGTGATGTTCTTGGCGTCGTCGGAGGCGAAGAATGCGACGGCTTTGCCGATGTCTTCGGGCGTCTGTTCTCGCTGCAGCGGCATGCTGTTCTCGACCGCGCTCTCGAACGCGGCGCGACGGTCGACGACCTCATCGGCATCGTCGCCGACGAGCATGGCCTCAAGCTTGCGCCACATGTCGGTCCAAAGCAGACCAGGGCAGACCGCGTTGACGTTGACGTTGTGCGGACCGAGTTCGATGGCCTGGGACTGGGTCAGGCTGACCGCTCCGGCCTTAGAGGCTGAGTAGGCCGCAATGGTGCCACCCTGACGAGCAGCGATCGACGCGATATTGACGATCTTGCCGCCGCCGTTCTCCTTGAAGTGGGGAGCGAGCGCGCTGCTGACTTTCCAGATTGCCTTGAGATTGACCTCGTAGCAGCGATCCCAGTCGGACTCGACTTCGTTCTCGCTGAGGTTGTCGGGCGCGACGCCGGCGTTGTTGACGAGGATGTCGATCCGGCCCATCTCGGAGATCGCTTGCTCGACGTTGGCCGAGATCGAGTCTTCGCTGGTCACGTCCATCTCGAGCGCCATGGTGGTCACACCGTGGCGATTCTGGAGCTCACCGGCGGTCTGGAAGGCCAGATCGATGAGCAGGTCGGCGACGATCACGTCGGCGCCTTCCTTGGCCAGTTCGGTGGCGATGCCCTTGCCGATCCCACGGGCTGATCCAGTGACCAGCGCGACCTTGCCCTCAAGACGACCCATGAAGTACATCCTCTTCCGAGCAGCGGCGGCTAGCGCGCGGCTGGCTCATTTTTCTGTGGTGCGTGTCTGCTGGCGATCAGATTAGCCGCCAGTTGCTTCAAGGGCTTGCGATGGATCCGCGCCATCAGGATCAGCAGCGCCAGGGTCAGCGCGTTGACGGCTGCGATCCCAACGAGAACAGGACGATAGTTGTCGTCGACCAGGTCGAGCATGAGCCCGGCTGCGAACGGACCGATCGCGAGCGCGACGTTGCCCGTCGCCGTCTGCAGCGCCATCAAGGTGCCCAGCCGTCGCAGGCCAAAGACATCCGACGCGATCAGTCCCTGCAGCGGCATCGTCTGGCCCCAGACCAGTCCGGCCACGATCGCCGAGAGGTAGATCCAGAAGATCGGCCCCGCCGCGAGCAGCGCCAGCGTGCCCAGCAGCATCACGGCGTATCCGACGCCGAGCGCCGGCCGTAGACCGAGCAGCGAGGCCATCGGCCCGATCAGGGCGCGTCCGGGGATTGAGAGGAAGCCGCGCAGTCCGGTCAGCGCGGCGGCCGCGGTGATCGACATGCCTGCGGCGGTGGACGCCGGGACAAAGTGATTGAGCAGCGCGCCGAGTCCGAAGGAACTGGCGATGACCATGGCCAGCATGACCTGGACTTCTCGAGAGCGCAGCGCCTCGCGCACGCCGCCGAATCCGTGTTGCCCACCCGACGCAGATTGGCTCCGCGAGGCCGATGGATCCGGCGGCGGGATCGGCGGTAGACGACGAACCGAGAGCACGGCCGGCAGCGAGATGGCAGCAGCCAGGATCAGCAGGATTCGGACCGCCCAGCGCCAGCCAAACTCGTCGGTGAAGAGTCCGGTCAGGGGCATAAAGATCACCGAGGAGAAGCCACCGGTGGTGACGAGCACGGTCATGGCGGCGGTCTGGCGCTGAGGGAACAATCGAGCCGCGATCGGCATGGTCACGTTGTAGAACAGTCCGGCGATCGTGACCGCGCCGCCGATGGTCCAGAAGACAATGAACAACCAGATGTTGTCGGAGTACGAGGCGGCCATCAGGAAGACCGTGCCGACGATCAGTCCGGTCCAGAGCACCGGTCGGGGACCGAAGGTGTCGAGGACGCGTCCGGAGACGAGCGATGTCGCCGCGCCGAGCAGATACGAGCCCATGAAGGCCGCGTTGACGGCCGCCGAGGACCAGCCTTCGTCTTCCTGGATCGGACCGGCAATGATCCCGAATCCGTAGAGCACGAGTCCGTAGGCACCACAGGTGAGGATGCCCAGCAGGACGATCTGCCGCCAGTCCCACAACCAGCTTGCGATCGTGCTGGGCGACGGCTTGGGCGGCGGTCGTTTCATCGACTCAGGCTAGGTGGTGCGTGGTCAGACGCACGGTACGCTGCGCCTATGCCCAGCCAGTCTTCCGGCCAATCTGCAGGTCAGTCTCCGAGCCACTCGGTCACAGTCGAGCGCCAACGCCTGCGGTTCGCCGCCGGCCACTTCGCCACCTTTGCCGACGAACTCGAGCCGATCCACGGCCACAACTACGACGTCTTTGTTGAGGTGATCGGCCCATTGACCGATGAGTCGTGGGTGATCGATTTCTCCTTGCTCAAACGTCTAACACGCGATGTCTGCGAGACGCTGGATCACAAGTTCCTGCTGCAGATGGACTCGCGGACGCTAACGATCACGGACGACGACACGCACTATCTGATCCAATACCGAGATGAACTCTCCTACCGCTTACCCAAGCACGACGTCGCAGCCCTGCCAATCGACAACAGCACGGCCGAGCGGCTGTCCCAATACATCGCGGGACGGCTGATCGAGTCACTGGAAGTCTCAGGTCCGCCAGGATTGGCGCGACTGCGCGTCGGCGTCGAAGAGATGCCCGGCCAGGCGGCCTGGTTTGAGACCGATCTCTGATGTCGGACGGGTCGGACAAGACGGTGGTGTTGGTGCTCTACGACTCGCAAGGGCTGGTGGCCGAGCTGGCCAAATCGATCGTGGATGGCGCAGCCTCGGTGGATGGCATCGAAGTCTGGGATCGGCCGCTCGATATCGCCGACAAGGATGAGTTGGTCAAGTGTGACGCGCTGATTCTCGGGAGTCCAAATTGGACCGGGATCACGGGTCGGCTGAAGCACTGGTGGGACTACACCGGCGACCTCTGGGAAACGGGCGAGTTGGCCGACAAGCCGGCCGCCGCCTTCAGCGCTGGCTGGAGTCCGTCTGGCGGCCTCGAGGCGACGCTGTTGCAGCTAGTACACCTGCTGATCGGCCACGGGATGCTGATCGTGGGGCTGCCCTGGACCTCGACGATGAATCACTCGGGCAGCTACTACGGTGCGACGGCAGTGCGGAAAGTGACAGATCTCGATCGAGAACAAGCGCGCACGCTGGGCGCAAGAGTCTCGGAATATGCGCTGAAGCTCGGTAAAGTATCGACTTGATGCCTGACTCCTACGACCCCAACCAGCTGCTCGGCATTCCGCCAGGCTCCTCCGAGGAGGAGATTCGCAAGGCGTTTCGTCGGAAAGCGAAGACGGTGCATCCGGACGTCTCGGACGCGCCGGATGCCGCGGAGCAGTTCACTCGGCTCAAGGCATCGTATGACTTGCTACTTGAGCGACTAAACGACCCAGCAGCTCCGACGCCGGAGTCGCTGTACCGGCCGGCGCCGGAGGTGGATCCGGAGCAGCAAGAGAAGATTATCCAGGCCTATCGGCGTCGTCGCGAGGCCGATCAGAATCGGCGAAGTCGGCGGCGGGCGAGTATCCAGGGGCAGACGCGGAGAGCGGAACGCCAGAATGAGCGGTTCCGCGCTGAGATGTCGCGACGACGCGCGGCTCTCGAGGAGCAGGAACGAGAAGAGCGGGAACGAGAGTGGCTAGAGAAAGAGGAGCAGAAACGCCAACAGCGTCTCGAAAAGGAACGAGCCAAGCGTGCCCAGCTTGAGCGCGAAGAGCGCGAGCGGCTCGAGCGCCTGGAACAAGAGAAACAGGACCGATTGGAACGAGAGCGGCTCGAGCAGGAACGTCGTGCGAGACGACAGCAGTTGATGGCTGAGCGCGAACGTGAGGAACGAATCAGGCGCGAGCAGCAAGAGCGCGAACAACAGAATCCGCAGATAAGTGATTCACCGCTGTACTGCGCGTGGAAGGCATGCGGGGCAACCCGCGGACTATCATCGCCGGTCTCGACGCCGTTGGGTCAGCGTCGATTCTGCAAGAAGCACTACAAGGACTACATCGAATTCGGGCGCGACGCGCAGCGCCGTGAGTCGGCGACGCAGGGCAGGGGAGACCCTTCCCGCGAGAGATAGAATCACGTTCGTCTTTCCAGGTTCGAACAGCTTCGCCGTTAGTCTCCCAAGGGATTGAGATGACTGAGTATCAGAACATCCTCGTCGATGTCGACGACGCAGTCGCGACGATCACGCTCAATCGTCCTGAGAAGCTGAATGCGCTGTCGGAGAGTCTGCGGGAGGACCTAGCGGCGGCGTTGCGGGAGTTGAATCCCGGCGACGCTGTCCGAGTGATCCGGATCAAGGCAGCCGGGCGAGCGTTCTGCGCCGGCTATGACATTACGCCCGCCGACAACGATTTCGACTTCACCCCTAGCCCCCGAACTGGCGATCAGGCATGGGAGCTGGGCGAATCCAACGTGGCCATGAACCGCGAGCACCTGCGGGACTCGATCGAGCGCTGGTTGTGGATCTGGTCGTATCGCAAGCCGATCATTGCTCAGGTCCACGGTTGGTGTCTGGCCGGCGGCAATGACCTGGTCGGCTCGTGCGACATCATCTTTGCCTCGGAAACGGCCAGATTCGGTCACCCAGCGGGTCGAGCACTGGGTCAACCGCCGACGCTCGGCATGTGGCCGGCCAAGATCGGGATGCTCAAGACCAAGGAAATGCTGTTCAGCGGCGACACGATCGACGGCCTCGAAGCGGAACGAATCGGCATGGTGAATCGGGTGTTCTCCGAGGAGGATCTCGACCGAGAAACGATGGCCTACTGCAAACGCATCTCAAACGTGCCGATGGACGGTCTGACGGTGCACAAGCACTCGACCAACCGCTGGTTCGAGCTGATGGGTGTGCGGATGTCGGCGATCGAAGGGGCCGAGTTCAACGCGGTCTTCGCCGAGACGGCGACGATCGCAGAGTTCGGCAAGATTTCGCGGTCGAAGGGTCTGAAGGCAGCGCTGGAGTGGCGCGACGATCCGTTCGGCGACGGTCGCGGGGCGGTTCGGCGATAAGGTCGACGGATCGTGGCGTAACGCCATTCCGTTCTAACCGGCTTATGGCGTAGCTACTTCAGCCTGAACTCTCGGTGGTCCCTGTCAACTGACCGACGAGGCTAAGAGCGGACTCTTACCTCGTTGCTCAGCTGTCCAGCAGAGCAGCATTCTTGCATCAAACAGATATCCACGACACACCGGTCATCTGAGCTGACCACATGTTCGTATATCATTGACCCCAAACGCCAAGCGAATGAAAGCGATCAGCCAATGTCTATCCAAGCCAGGTTCCAGGCCGCCGTCCAAACCCTCGCCGATCTCGCTGCTCCATCGAATCCGGGCTACATCGCCGTTCATGCAGCCAGCAAGCTCGTCGATCTCCTCTCACCCGCCAACCCCTATCACCGCGACATCATGAATCTCCTCGAACAACCCGACGCAGCCACCGGCGCAGATGCCGATCGCGATGCAACCGACGAGGACGAGCCCTCAGCTCACGAAGAGGAGGACGAACCGCCATAATCCAAGGTTCCTTCTCTTTTTTTCGATTTGTTTTTTTTCTGGAACCACAGCCCAGGTCGCAAGCGGAACTCCGACGGCTGCCCCATGCCCGTACGCCCATGCCCGTGCGTCATGCAAAACGACACCGGCAGGTACCATGCGAGCGATCACATCCGAGGGAGGCTCCGATGACTGACTACGAAAACGTTCTCGTCGAAACCGACGGTCCGGTCGCGACGATCACGCTGAACCGACCCGAGAAGCTGAATGCGATCTCCGGCGGGCTACGGGATGATCTTGAGGCGGCCCTGCGTGAGCTGAATCCCGGGGACGACATCCGGGTGATTCGGCTCAAGGGCGCAGGGCGTGCGTTCTGTGCGGGCTACGACCTAACGCCGGGCGCGGGCGCAATGAACTGGCGGCCGAATCAGCGCTCCGGCGATCAGGCCTGGGAACTGGGCGAGTCTCGGATCGCGCTGGACCGAGAGAATCTACGCGTGTCCGTCGACCGCTGGTTGTGGATGTGGGGCTATCGCAAGCCAATCGTGGCCCAGGTGCATGGCTGGTGCCTCGCGGGCGGCGGCGAGATGATCGGCGCCTGCGACATCGTGTTCGCTTCCGAGACGGCGCGGTTTGGCCATCCGGCGGGCCGCGCGATCGGCATCCCCCCGACGCTGGGGATGTGGCCGGCCAAAATCGGCATGCTGAAGACCAAGGAATTGCTGTTCAGCGGCGACACCGTGGACGGGGTCGAGGCTGAGCGGATTGGCATGATCAATCGCGCCTACCCCGAGGAGTTGCTCGACGAAGAGACGATGGCCTACTGCCAGCGAATTGCCAACGTGCCGCTGGACGGACTGACGGTGCACAAGCACTCAACCAACCGCTGGTTCGAGCTCATGGGATTGCGCGTGGCTGCCTCAGAGGGCGCCGACTTCGACGCGATCTGGCACGAAGCGCCAAGCATCAACGAGTTCATCAACATCGGGCGTGAGAAGGGCCTCAAGGTCGCCCTCGAGTGGCGCGACGATCCGTTCGGAGACGGGCGCGGCGCGCTCAAGCGTCGGACGTAGATGCCGATGCGGTCTCTACCGACAGCGTCAACTTCGCAGGTCCGCGGCTATGCGCTTCGAGTCTGGGAATGGCCATCGTCCGGCGACCCGACTCGGACGGCTGTCCTGGTCCATGCCACTGGATTCCACGCACGGACGTGGGACGCCGTCGTTCGATTGCTACCCGAGGATTGGTGCGTCTTCGCGCTCGACATGCGCGGACATGGCGCGTCGCAGTCACCGCCGGACAGGGCAGGCGCCGATTGGCGGGAGATGGCAGCCGATCTGAACGAATGGCTAGCTCAGCGAGAGCTGACCGATGTCGTCGCAGCGGGCCACTCGATGGGCGGCTGCGTCTGCACGATTGCAGCGGCAACGGGCGACCGGATCGAATCGTTAGCGCTGATTGACCCGGTCCTCTTCAATCCTCAGGGGACGATGCCGTCGATGCCGCCTGACGGGCTGGCCGTGGCTGCTCGTAAGCGACGGCGCATCTGGAGCAGTCCGCAGGAAATGTCCGAATCACTGACCGGTCGCGGTGCGTTCACTCATTGGCCACGCGAAGCGGTTGAGAGTTATGTCCGCTACGGACTCAACCCGACGAACGAGCTCGGAGAGTGGGAACTGGCCTGCGACCCGGAGGTTGAAGCCTGGTGCTTCGAGCATGCGGCGACAGTCGATCCCTGGCCTGAGATGGCGCAAGCGTCGCAACCAACGCTGATCTTGCGCGCGGGCGAGGCGCAAGGTCATGGATCGCCAACAGGTCAGGGAGCCGTCGACGTCTTCCCTAACGCATTCGAGACCGTGATTGAGGACTCGGACCACTTCATCCCGATGCGGCGTCCCGACGCGGTCGCGGAAACGATGGTCACGGTCGCGAGGGACTGCTCAGCAGATAGTCCGGACTAAACCCAGCCTGACCGACTCGAATGTTGGGCGAGAGCCGATCGACCAAAGCGTCCCGAGCACGCGCCGATGCCAGGTCGTCCCACGTGAACTGATCAGCCAGACATCTTGCCGAATCGCCGGTGCCAGCACGGAAGTGGCCTGAAGTTTCGACGAACTGATCGGTGACGAACCGCGCGGCGCCGGTCGCGGCGACCTGGTCGGCGAAGGCTGTCGGATCCTCGACAGGCAAGAGAGGCGTCATCGTGATCGCAACTGGGATGCCCGCCCGAGCAACCTCTGTTGCGGCCTGTAGACGGTCGGGAATCGGCGGGTTCTTCGGTTCGAATGATCGGCGAACACGTTCCGAGTCGGTCGTGATGCTGATGTTCACGCAGACCTGTTCAAACTGACTCAGCAAGTCAATGTCCCGTGTGACCAACGGGCTTCTCGTCTGCACGACGAGTCGGGCGCCCTTCTCCGCGAGGATTGGCAGCAGGGACCGGGTGAGTTCGAGGCGTCGTTCAACTGGCTGGTACGGGTCCGTGGCGCTGCTCATGTATATGGTCTTGCCGTCGGGTGAGCGTCGCATTCTCGACAGTTTGAGTGCCGCGTTCTGCTTGACTCGGACCCAGTCGCCCCACGACTTCTGTCTGTCGAACGGAGCGAAGAAGGCGGCGTAGCAGTAGGAGCAGCCGAACGCACAACCGACGTAAGGGTTGAGGGAATAGTCATACTCGCTCAGGTATCCCGCGCCCGGCGTGAGGATCTGATGGGCGTCGTAGGTTTCGATGGCTGGCGGCATCGCATGTCCCCGTCCTTGGGGACGTCAGTCAAACGCGCCCGAGACCAGGTGCTCGACGTACTCCTCATCCGACATGCCGACGATGTCCTTGTAGATGTACTCGTTGTCCTCGCCCAGGAGTGGTGCAGCCTTGGTCAACTCGGCTGGGGTTTCGGAAAGGCGGAACGAGGGGCCGTCGTACGCGCGGTGCCCCATGGTGGGGTGGTCGAGCATCCAGTAGTGGCCTCGATGGGCAAGCTGCGGGTCGTTGCGCAAATCCTCAGGCGTCTGCACGACACCGGCGGGGACACCAGCGTTCTGCAATCGCTCCATCAGCTCCTCCGCCTGCTGAGACCGCGTCCAGGCAGAAATCTCGGCGTCGAGCGCCTCACCGCCCATGGATGTCCACGACGATTGACCAGCGACGTCCGCCAGCGCCGACAGTTCGGTGTCGCTGGTCACAGTGATCGCGATCCAGCGGTCATCATCCTCGCCTCGCGCGGCGCACTGATAAGTGCCGTACGGGTGATAGTCGGGATGTCCTGCGCCAAGCGCCTGCTGCTCGCGGCCATTGACCGTGTAGTCCAGGACCATCGTCTCGGTCGCGTGGATCGCAGCTTCCATCTGGCCGAAATCGATGTTCTGTCCCTCACCGGTGCGCTGGCGATGGTCGAGCGCGGCTAGCAACGCCGAGGCGGCGAAGTGCGGGACGAGAAAGTCGGTGTACGCGACGCCAGTGCCGATCGGTTCCTCATCGGGATATGCAGTCATGTGTGAAATGCCTGCTGCCGCCTGCAGGACGTGTCCGTAACCCTGCCACATGGACCAGGGGCCAGTCAGGCCGTACATCGGCATCGAGATCATGATCAGGTCGGGTCGGATTTCGCAAAGGTCTTCGTAGGTCATGCCCCAGGCGCGCATCGCCTTGGGCGTGAACGATTCGGTCACGATGTCGCAGTGCTCGACAATCCGCTTGGCGATCTTGACCCCGTCGGGATGCTGCAGATTGAGCGAGACGCACTTCTTGGACGAGTTGAAGTCGGCGTAGTAACCGCTGTTGTCCAATCCCGGTTCATCGTTGACGAACGGCGGCGCGCGTCGCAGTGGCTCGGGCCGGACCGATGACTCAATCCGAATCACTTCCGCGCCGTGGTCGGCCAGGTACTTGGAAACGAGCGGACCCACGCCGACCCAGGCGAAGTCGGCGATCCGTATGCCCTCGAAGACTCGGTCTGTCTGGTCGCTGGTCATATGCAATTCCTAGATCACGCCCTGATTCGACAGTTCGAGGATCTCCTCATCGGAGAAGTCAAGCAGGTTGCCGTAGACGTAGAAGTTGTGCTCGCCGATGCGCGGCGCTCGATGGCGGACAGAGAGAGGAGTCTTGCTCAGCTTGGCCCAGGGACCTGGATAGGTCACGTGAGCGCCTTCGTGCTCGACCTCAGTCCAGTAATCGCGGGCCTCAAGGTGCTCGTTCTCCAGCAGATCGCGAGGCGTATGCACGATGCCCCAGCCGTTGCGTATCTGCTGAGCTTCGGCGACGAGTTGGGCCCGGGTGAACTTCTTGCAGAAGGCGACCAGGATGTCGTTGAGGTGGTCGCCATCCTCTCCGCCGGGCGGAATCAGGATGCCCTGGGTGGCGTCGAGCTTGGCCAGCCACTCGTCCGAGGTGAGGTCCCCGGCCATACCGTGATGGTCGAGCCACTCTATCGTCTGGCGCGCGGTCAGCCCAAAGAGTCCGCCATATGAGAGCGCCGCGACGTAACCATCCGCAGCCTCGTAGACGTACTGTCCCGACTTGTAACCACCAATTTCGCGTCCGTTGCCGGGTCGTCCGTTGTTGATCCCGCGGATGTCCCAGGTCGGCGACGCGTTGTCATGGGTGAAGGTGACCGCTTCCTGCATCGACTGGTCGACATGTTGTCCGCGACCAGATTTCGTCCGCTGGTAGTGAGCAATCAGCGTGCCCACGACGGCCTGCGTAGAGACCTGAGTAAAGCCCTGGGAAGCGGTCGGACGGATCGGAGGCCGTCCCGGCGCGCCGCACAGTGACGACAGCCCGCCCATCGCTGTACCGACCAGGTCGGTGGCCTTCCAGTTGGCGTAGGGTCCGTCGCGACCGAACGGCGTGATTGAGGTGTGCACCAGTCCGGGGTGCGACGCACTGATCCCTTCGACTCCGAGACCGAGCGCGGCCGCCGCATCGGGCGGGCAGGTCTCGATCAGGAAATCAGCGGTATTGAGCAATCGAGTCAAGAGCTCTTGACCGTGAATGGTTGTGATGTCGAGCGTCACCCCCAGCTTGTTCGCGTTGAAGGTCCACCAGTGCAGGGAGTACTCAGGATCGACGATGTCACCGCGGAACGGGCCGATGAAGCGAGATTCGTCCCCGCCGGGCTGCTCGACCTTGATCACCTCAGCCCCGAGATCACCGAGCATGCGTCCGGCAAGCTGGCCGAGTTCATTGGTCAGGTCGATGACCCGAAAGGGTGCAAGGGGTCCGGCAGCAGTTTGAGTGGTCATGGGACGGATGATAGTTGGAAGGATCGACTGCTGACCTGTTCCCACTCCCCCTCCCTGAGGGAGAGGGGACACGAGCCAGTTCCTCTTCTCCCTAGCAGGAGGATTGTGTGAAGGTCTCCGCGCTGCTTCAGTCGCCGGTTCAGCTCGCGGCCGCGGCGTGATCCGGGCGCCGGTGAATCACGTGCACGCCCTCCAACGAAGGGATGACATGCTCGATCGCGGCTCGCAGTTCGTCGAGATTGACCTTCTCCTGAGCGGACACCGCGATCGGCCGGACTCCGATGTGCTCGTCGATGGCGTCAAGGACATCCTCGAGCGGTTCTTCGAGCGCATCGATCTTGTTGACCACGGTCAACGTCGGTCGTTGATCAACGCCCAACTCCCGCAGCGTCCGTTCGACACTCTGGCATTGCTCCAGAACATCCGGTGACGTGCCATCGACGACGTGCAGCAGCAGATCGGCCTCTTCCAGCTCTTCGAGTGTGGCCCGGAACGCGGCCACGAGTTGGGTCGGCAGTTTCTGAATGAACCCGACCGTGTCGGAGAGCAACACGGTGTGCTCCTCCGAGAGGCGGCAGCGCCGTGTCGTCGGGTCGAGCGTTTCAAAGAGACGATCACGTGCCCGCACTTTGGCGTCGGTCAGGGTGTTCATCAACGTCGACTTGCCCGCGTTGGTGTAACCGACCAGCGCGACCAGTGGAATTCCGGCTCGGTCACGCTTGTTTCGGTGCTGTTGACGATGCGTGCGAACCCGTTCCAGGTCTTTCTTCAGCCGCTTGATCTGGTTGCGGATCAGACGGCGGTCGGTCTCGAGCTGCGTCTCGCCGGGACCACGCGAGCCGATCGCCCCCTCCATCCGCTCGAGGTGCTCCCATTGCCCCGTCAAACGAGGCAGCAGGTACTCGTGCTGGGCCAGCGCGACCTGAACGACACCCTCGCGGGTGTGCGCTCGCTGACTGAAGATGTCGAGGATCAGCGCGGTGCGATCAATGATTTTGATCTCGAGCCGCTTCTCCAGATTGCGTTGTTGAGCCGGCGTCAGTTCGTCGTCAAAGATTGCGACGCTCGCCTTGAGTTCGTCGCGCAGCTCGACGATCTGATCCAACTTGCCCTTGCCCACGTACGAGCGCGGGTCGGGGTGCCGCAACCGCTGCTTCACTCGTGCCAGCGGCATCGCGCCGGCAGTAAAGGCAAGCTGAGCGAGTTCCTCAAGCGATGCGTCGATGTTCCAGTGCGCGGCACGACGGAAATCAACGCCCACGAGGATGGCGCGCTCAAACGGAGGATGAGTTGGGTGGTGCTTGCGGCGACCGCCTGCGGGTCGCCTGTTGCGTTGACGTGGAATAGCGGTCTCCGTCGCTACGTCCGGTCGGCCATCGCCGAGGGACGAGATGCAGTCTAGTCAGAGCGAAAAGACGGAGCCTACTCAAGCATGTCGGCGCGGACCTCCTGTATCGGCGGTTGGTTCCAGCTTACTGCGAAGTGAACGCCGCGATGCGCTCGACGCCTTCGTCGACCTCTTCGTCCGGCAGCGTCAGACTCAGTCGGATGTAGCCCTCGCCGGCAGGGCCGTAGCCGTTGCCAGGGGTGACCACGACTCCCTGCTCCTCGATCAGGCGGGCCGCGAAGTCGGCGGAGGTGTCTCCTTCTGGGATTTTCGCCCAGATGTAGAGGCTGGCCTTGGGGTTCGTCACTTCCAGCCCGATTGAGCGCAGCGCGCTGACGACCTTGTCGCGGCGCTTCTCGATGATCGCGTTGTTGGCTTCAATCACCGACTGGTCGCCGTCGAGCGCAGCGATGGCCATCATCTGGATTGCCTGCGGGATGCCGGAGTCGATGTTCGACTTCACACGCAGCAGCGGGTCGACGAGCTCGGCGTTGCCGCAGGCCCAGCCAAGTCGCCATCCGGTCATGTTGAAGGTCTTGGAGAGGGAGAAGTACTCCATCCCGGCAGCCTTGCCCGAGGGCGCCTGCAGATACGCGGGCGCCTCGTAACCGTCAAAGGTGACGTCGCAGTAGGCGTTGTCGTGCAGGACGGCGATTTCGTTGTCGAGGCCAAACCGGGCTGCCCGCTCAAAGAAGTCGATGTCGGCGAGCGCACCGGTCGGATTATTCGGGTAGTTGATCCAGAGCACTCGGGCCTGTTCGCGCACATCGGCCGGCACGGCGTCGAAGTCGGGCAGGAAGCCGTTCTCCTCGGTCAGGGGTAAGTGGTGCGACGTGCCGCCGGCGAACATCGTGCCGATCGCGTAGACGGGATAGGCCGGGTCGGGCACGAGCGCAATATCGCCCGGGTCGATGAAGCAGAGCGCCGAGTTGGCGATGCCCTCCTTCGCCCCGATCAGTGGGACGATCTCGTTGGCCGGATCAAGTGTGACTTCAAAGCGCTGGGCCATCCAGCGCGCGATGCACTCGCGCAGCTCAGGCAGACCCTCGGTCTCGGGGTAGCGGTGGTTGGCCGGCACATCGACGTGCTCGTGCAGAGCCTCGAGGATGTGAGGATGGGTCGGCAGGTCAGGATCGCCGATGCCGAAGGAGATGACGCGCACACCCTTTTCGCGTTGAGCGGCAATCTTGCGCGAGATCTCGACGAACAGGTAGGGAGGGAGTTCTCGGACTCGCCGAGCGGTGCGCATAGCCATTTAGAAACGACCCCAGATCTTGCCGACCTTGACGTAGGTGGTCACCTTGTCGTCATAGCGACGCTGGACCTCAGCCGGGTCGGCGGGCCGCTGATAGGTGAGCTCATTGGTGACGTGGCGGAAGTTGAATTCCTTCAGCAGCGGTTCACCTGCGCTGTCTCCCGCGACACGCAGGGTCATCGCTCGACGATTTGCCTCTGCTCCGCGCTGCATCGCAGTGGCCAGAAGCGCCCGCGAGACCTCAGTGAAGTCTTGGTCCGGGTGGACGATCAGCTCCTCCGCCGCCATTCCGCGCTTCTCGGCGGGAACGGTGCGGATGTAGCCGGCCGGAGAGCCGTCGCGCTCCGCAATCCCGACCCATTCGCTGTCGCCGAAAAACTGATTCGCGAGCGGGGGCGCGTGAGCGCCTTCGCCCGCCGCCTGTTGCTCGATCGCAACCACCGCGTCTTCGTCGGCCGCGGTAGCATCGCGAACGTTGATGTCGGGAGCAATCTCCGGCAGTGTCTGGTCGCGGACATCACGACAGCGCATGACCGAGACCTCGGAGGGCGAAACAAATCCAGCGCCGATCAGCATCGGCTCGACGTAGTGGCGATGGGGGAAATCGGTGTAGTCAATCACCATCAACTCGGAGTCCGAGTGCTCCGTGGCGAGCTCGCCCATCTCGTTGAGCAGGTTCGTCAGGTGCAGTCGAATGTGGTTGATCGTGTCGAACTCATAGAAGATCCGCAGGTGCCGGCCATAGGGAATGCCGATCACATAGCCGTCGTCGCACTGCGTCGAGAGCATCCGCGGCAGGCGGACGAGCTGGTCGAAGTCGACATCAGGCTGGTTGCGGTAAGCCAACGCCTTGGTTGCAAGGGTTTCATGCAAATCGCGCACGAAGCCCGGCGCAACGTCCTGCTCGTGCCGCGTGTAGTCAGGTATAACCATCAGTTGTCCATTCGCTCGTGAATCGGGGAGGGCAAGGGGTACATCTTCACTGGGCGCTCAGTAAGTTGGCGTCCAACTGTCCTTCAAAAGAAAACGAGGCCGGCCCGGTCATGTAGACCGATGCCGAAGAATCGTGTGGTCCGTCCCAGGCGATCTCAAGATCGCCGCCAGGCAGGGAAACGGTCGCGGCAGCATCGGCAAGGCCTCGCAGTCGAGCCGCGACCAGCACCGCGCAGGCGCCTGAGCCGCAGGCCAGCGTGATTCCGACGCCGCGCTCCCAGACTCGCATCTTGAGATGATCACGCCCAAGCACATTGACGATCTCGAAGTTGGTCTTCTTAGGGAAGTCGGGATGCCTCTCGATCAGCGGACCGATTTCGGTCAAGGGAAAGTCGTCGACTTCCTCATCGGTGAACCAGACGGCGTGGGGATTGCCCATACTCACACAGGTCAAGTCGAACGTGCGGCCCTCGACCACCACCTCGTGATGCAGGATCGGAGCGGGTCCCTCGTGAGCTACGGGAATGTCGTCGGCCTGGAGCCAGGCGCGTCCCATGTCGACACGCACACGGTCGACGGTTGATGCGCCCATGTCAGACAGGTCCGCCTGGAGCACACCGGCCCCAGTCTCGATCGCCAGCGCGCCATTTGTCGGCGTCATCCCGGCTCGCTCGACCAGGTACTTGGTGAAGCAGCGAAACCCATTGCCACACATCTCACCGTCCGATCCGTCGGAGTTGACGATCACCATCCGCGCAGCAGCCACATCCGTGTCCTGGGCGATCAGGATGCCGTCTGCGCCGACGCCGAAGTGTCGGTCGCAGATCTGCGGCGCCGCAGCCGACCAGTCAATCTCGTTCAGGTGCGCGTTCTCGCCGAGGGCGTCGATTAGCAGGAAATCGTTTCCCGCACCCTGCACCTTGAGGAATGGGACGGACATGCTGACACTCCGGCGAATCCCGCACTTGATTGCATCTTACTCAAGCATCGCCAGCGGTACATCAGCCGACCAACAAATCGCGGGGTCATCGCGTCGAAACCAGCGCCGTTGGCGCCGGGCGAAGCGTCTCGTCGCCTGCGCGACACCGTCAATCGCCTCATCGCGTGTCAACTCACCACGCAAATGCGCGAGCACTTCCCGGTATCCAATCGAGTCAAAGCCCGGGACATCGTCCGGGACACCCTCGGCAAGCAAGTTCCGGACTTCGTCGACGAACCCGGCGTCGAACATGGCGCGAGTTCTCTGAGCAATACGCTCGTCAAGATCTTCCAGCGACACCTCGGGCGCGAACGCCTGGGCACTCACCGGTTCCCGCATCTCTTGCCACTCGGAGATCGGCCTGCCCGTGACATGGTGGACTTCGAGCGCGCGAATGATCCGCCGAATGTTCGTCGGACCGATCTGCTCAGCCGCTTGAGGGTCAACGCTCGTTAGTTGCTGGAACAGGGACCCGTCGGGCTCATCCGAGAGCACCGCGCGGAGTTCCGCGTCCTCTTCGACCGGCGGCACTTGCCACCCTTCGAGCAGAGCGCGCATGTGTTGACCGCTGCCTCCGACCGCGATTGGTCGTTTGCCATTGGCGCGAATCTCCTCGATCGCCGAACGTGCGGCCTTGAGATAAGCGCCAAGCGAGTAGCGTTCGGTCGGATCGACGATGTCGATGCACCAGTGCGGCACCTCATCCAGTATGTCCGGGGGCGGCTTCGCTGTACCGATATCAAGGCATCGATAGATCTGGCGGGAATCGATAGAGACAATCTCGCCATCGAGTTCACGGGCGATCCGCACCGCCCACTCAGACTTGCCCGAAGCCGTCAGTCCGACGACAGCGATCAGCGGGCCGCTGTCAGGCGCTGTCGGCAATGGCCTGGGTGATGGCGAGGAAGGCATCAGCGTTGAGAGCAGCGCCGCCGACGAGTGCACCGTCAACGTCGGGTTGCGCCATGTAGTCCGAGATGTTGCCCGGATTGACCGAGCCACCGTAAAGAGTGCGAACGCCGTCAGCGACTTCGGAACCAAGCTTGTCGGCCACGACTGTTCGGATGTGAGAACAGGCGGACTCGGCCTCGTCCGGCGAGGCTGCCTTGCCCGTACCGATCGCCCAGACCGGCTCGTAGGCAATCACGAGTCCCTCAGGCGCAGGGTCGTCGCCAAGAGCGATCCCAACCTGTCGCGTCAGCACAGCCTTGGTTCGATTGTTCTCCTGCTCCGCCTCAGACTCCCCAACGCAGAGAATCGGCACGAGACCGTGAGCCTCTGCAGCACGCAGTTTGAGCGCGAGCGCCTGGTCGTCCTCGCAGAAGAACTGGCGACGCTCGGAATGTCCAAGGATCACCCAATCCGCGACCTCGGCAAGTTGCACTGGCGAAACCTCGCCCGTGTACGCGCCCGAGGGTTGGGTGTGCATGTTTTGACCCGCGATGTGGACCTCAGTGCCGCACCAGAATTCCCAGACCAGCGGAAGCTGAGTGAAACTCGGCGAGAGCACCACGTCGACGCCCTCGATCGCGTCAATTCCGGACAGCCCGCGGCACAGCGCCCGAGCCTCGGCGTTGGTGCCGTTCATCTTCCAGTTGCCGGCTGCGATCGGAGTTCGGGGCATCAATCGTCCTCCTCATCATCCTGACCTGCCTCGGGTTCACGATCGGGCAGCACGGCGATACCTGGCAAATCGAGTCCCTGCAGGTACTCAAGTGCCGCGCCGCCACCAGTCGAGACGTGCGACATCTTGCTGGTCAGACGGAACTGAGCGACGGCCGCAGCAGTCTCGCCGCCGCAAATCACAGTGTTCGTGTCCTCGAGCTTGGCCAATGCTTCCGCCATCGCGCGCGTACCACCTGAGAATGCCTCACGTTCGAACAGTCCCAGCGGACCGTTCCAGACGACGGTGTCGCACTCCTTGACGGCCTCAGAGAAGGCTTCGACCGTCGCCGGTCCGACATCCAGGATCTGCCAGTCCTCTGGCACTGCCTCTTCCCCGAAGACCAGTGGTTTTGCTCGGGGCGGCTCATCGGCCCCGTGAGCGATCACGCAGTCGCCTGGGATCAGCAGATTGCAGTCCTCGTCGTTGGCGATCGCAGTGATGTCGTTAGCCGCTTCGACCATGTTCTGTTCGAGCAGCGATGCGCCGGTCGACAACCCGCGCGCCAACAGAAAGGTGTTGGCCATTGCGCCGCCGATGGCGATCACTTCCGAGATCTCGGCGAGGCGCTCGAGCAAGCCCAGTTTGTCCGACACTTTGGCGCCGCCAGAGATGAACCCCAGTTTGCCGGCCTGGCCCTGGCGAATCGGTTCCAGCGCCGAAATCTCTCGGTCCAGCAGGAGTCCTCCAGCCGATGGCAGCATCCTCGCGACGGCATGCGTCGAAGCATGTGCGCGGTGGGCAGCCCCGAACGCGTCATTGACGTAGACATCAGCCAGGTCGGCGAGCTGCGCGGCGAAATCGTCGTCGTTCTCCTCTTCCTCTTCATGGAAGCGGAGATTCTGCAGCACCAGCACTTCGCCGGCCTTGAGCTCCGAGGACATCTGCGTGGTGACATCGCCGATACAGTCGGGCGCCATTCGCACGTTCATCCGCAATGTCCGCGCCAGACGCACAGCGACGGGAGTCAAATCGTAGGCAGGATTGCGCTCACCCCCAGGTCGACCGAGATGCGAGCAGACGACAACCGACGCGCCCCGTTCGAGCGCATACTTGATCGTCGGAGCCGCAGCTCGGACGCGGGTATCGTCGAGCACGCGGCCGTCGCTCATGGGCGCGTTCAGGTCGAGGCGCAAGAGGACTCGCTTCCCGGTCAGATCCAGGTCGCGAATCGAGATGTTACTCATCGTGATTCAATCCAGGGTCGCGAGCCAGATCCGCCGATGCGAGGAAGGCGATCAGGCCATGGGTGAGAGTTCGGCCTCGGCCGGTCGTTCCTGACTTTCATCCACCGGTTCGGGCAACGGTTCGGAGTGCTTGGCCTCAACAGCAGCCAGCTTGGCCAGCCGTCGGACGTGGCGGCCGCCTTCAAACTCGGACTCGATGAACGCATCAACAATCTCGGCAGCGAGCGCGTGACCGGTCACATATGAGCCGAGCGCGAGCACGTTGCAATCGGTGTGCTGACGAGCGCGGCGCGCCGACCAGGTGTCGGTGCAGAGCGCAGTGCGCGCTCCTCGGACCTTGTTGGCCGCAATGCTGACGCCAACCCCGTTGGAGCAGACCACGATGCCGAGCTGATGTTGCCCGTCAACAACAGCCTCAGCCAGGGGAGCGGCGATGTCGGCGTAGTCGGTCGGATCGTTGGACTCAGGACCAAAGTCTCGGACCTGATGTCCCTGTCCGCTCAGTCGATCTCGGAGTCGTTCCTTCAGCTCAAATCCGGCATGGTCGCTGCCAATCGCGATGCGCACGTGTGGTTGCTCCCATCCAGACTTTCAGGCCGACTGTTCAGGACGCTGAATCGACATCGGAGAGTCCCCAGTGCTGCATCAGCAGCTCTCCGACCTTCGCACTAAGCATCGGTCCACGACGCAGAACGCGTGGCACTCGGCCTGTGCAATCCAAGATAGTGGAGGCGGTACCGGCCGGCATCACCCCTCCCTCGGACAGTATGTGAAGTGATTCACTAAACCGATGAGTCGAGGCGGATTCATCGAACTGACGGCGAACATCTTCAGACGTCAGCGAAGCCGGCTCGCCGTGAATGTTGGCAGATGTCCCCGTCAGCGGAGCATCCAACTGGTCCAGCAACGCCGTGGCGACCGGGTGATCAGGGATCCGCAACGCGACCGTTCCACCGTCGACCGCTCGCGTCGACCACACAGACCGCTTGTTGACGATCAGCGTCACCGCGCCCGGCCAGGCCGATTCTGCCAGTGCCATGACTCGACTCTCCAACGGCTCGGCGATCGTGTCAAGATGTTCACGCCAACGAGCCGGCGGCAAGAAGACCGGCAAGTTCTCACCACCCGGTCGCTGCTTGAGTCGAAAGACGCGTGCAACCGCTTCATCGTCCGTCGCGATCGCGCTCAGGGCGTACTGAGTATCCGTCGGCAAGGCGACGACGCCGCTTCGCCGAAAATGATCAACTGCCTGATCAAGTTCCTCGAATGACACAGATGCAGCATACTCCGCGCGTATCATTATGACGTGAACAGCGAGGCATCTCCGGCCAGCTCAGACCACGAATCGATCGTCATCGTCGACCTCGGTTCGCAGACCGCAATGCTCATTGCGAGGCGGGTCCGAGAACTCAACGTCTACTGCGAATTGGTCCCGCCCAACGCCTCCTGGGAACGAGTTCGCGAGCTCAACCCGCGCGGCGTCATTCTCAGCGGCGGACCGGCCAGCGTCCATGACGACGGCGCACCAATCGCTCCCGATTGGGCCCTGGACGGCCGCATGCCGGTGCTGGGAATCTGCTACGGCATGCAGACGATGGCCAATCAGCTCGGCGGACGAGTCGAAAGCGGCCGCGAGCGCGAGTTCGGCGCGGCGCACATCTACCCGAGTGACCAATCGGCTCTGCTCGAACACCTGCCCCGACCGATGCCAGTCTGGATGTCCCACGGCGATCGAGTCGATCAGATGCCCGACGGCTTTCGCAAGCTGGCCGGCACCGACAGCATCCCCATCGCAGCCATGGGCGATGACGACAACCGCTTCGGCATCCAGTTCCATCCCGAGGTCGTGCACACGCCGCATGGACTGCACCTACTCAGCAACTTCGTCTACGAGATCTGTCAATGCTCCGGCGACTGGGACGCCGCCCACTTCATCACAGAGACAGTCGCGGAGATCCGCGAGCAAGTTGGCAACGACCACGTGATCTGCGGACTCTCGGGCGGCGTCGATTCTGCCGTCGCCGCCGCACTGGTCCATCGAGCGGTCGGCGACCAGTTGACCTGCATCTACGTCGACAACGGACTGATGCGCCTCGGCGAAACGGAGCAAGTCGTCGAGACATTCGAGCAAAACATGCACATGAACCTGAGAGTCGCCCAATCCGGCGACCAGTTCCTGGAAGAGCTCGCAGGCGTCGACGACCCGGAAACCAAGCGCAAACGAATCGGCGAGACATTCATCTCGGTCTTCGAAGAAACCGCCATCGACATCGCCAAAGACGACCACGGCGTCGACTACCTCGTCCAGGGAACCACATATCCCGACGTCGTCGAGAGCGCCGGCTCCGGCCACGGCTCCGCGACGGCAATGATTAAGTCGCACCACAACGTCGGCGGCCTGCCCGATGATCTGCGCTTCGAGCTGATCGAGCCACTACGTCACCTGTTCAAGGACGAAGTCCGCGAAGTCGGCCGAGAACTCGGCCTGCCCGAAGAAATCGTCGGCCGCCAGCCCTATCCAGGACCCGGTCTGGCCATCCGAATCATCGGCCCCGTCACCCACGAGAAAGTCCGAGTCCTCCAACTCGCCGACGCTGTCGTAATGGAAGAAATCCGCGAAGCCGGTCTATACGACGAGCTCTGGCAGTCCTTCGCCATCCTCACCGACACCCGAACCGTCGGAGTCCAGGGAGACGCCCGAACCTACGGATGGGTCTGCGCCCTCCGAGCCGTCACCGCCGACGACGCCATGACCGCCGACTGGGCAAGAATTCCCTACGAAGTCCTGGCGACAATAGCCAACCGAATCGTAAACGAAATCCCCGAAATCAACCGAGTCGTCTACGACATCACCTCAAAACCCCCCGGCACCATCGAGTGGGAGTGACCACCTTGATCATCACCATCTGCATGAGCATGTCCCTCCGACACCGTCTAACCGAGATCTGCCAGACCCTCGAAGACGCCGGACACGAGGTCCTGACCCCCGTCGACACCCGAGAGTTCGACTACGAGGGTGCCAACGACCTCGAACGCGCCGACCTCAAGCGCGACAAGGACCTGATCCGCACCCACTACGAGAAAATCAAGGTCTCCGAAGCCATCCTCGTGCTCAACGAGGACCTGCCTGGCAAGCCCAGGTACATCGGCGGCAACAGCTTCCTCGAAATGGGCTTTGCCCACGTCCTCGACATCCCGATCTACCTGATGCAGGACGTGCCGGAGTCCCCCTACCGCTCCGAAATGCTGGCCATGGACCCGATCGTGATCGACGGCGATCTGACCCGCATCCCGGCTGACTGGTCAGCGGATCTGTCGGCAGCAGTGGGATAGCCTCGCAACATGCGAGTCCTCATAGTCGGCGGCGGCGGACGCGAGCACGCGCTGGCCTGGAAGCTGGCCCAGTCGCCGCACTGCGAGGCCATCTTCGCCGCGCCGGGCAACGCAGGAACAGCCCAGTTAGGCGAAAACCTCGCCGTCCACGATTCCGACATCGAAGGCATCTGCGCCGCCGCTCAAGAGCACCGCATCGACCTCGCCGTAGTTGGACCCGAAGCCCCGCTGGCCGCTGGCCTGGTCGACGCCCTCGACGAGCGCGGAATCCCCGCCTTCGGACCGTCGAAGTCAGCAGCCCAGATTGAGTCTTCAAAGTGGTTCGCCAAGTCGATTATGCAGTCGGCAGGCGTGCCTCACGCCGGAGGCGAGCTGTTCGACACCCCCCAGGCCGCCCACAAGTGGCTAGAAATCCTCGGCCCCGACGATCTCCCCGTCCTCAAAGCCGACGGACTCGCCGCTGGCAAAGGTGTGATCGTCCCCGACCACATCGACGACGCCCACGCCGCCATCGACGAGATGTTCGCCGGTGCCTTCGGCTCCGCCGGCGAGCGAGTCGTGATCGAAGATCGCCTCTCCGGCATGGAAGCCTCCGCCATGGCCATCGTCTCCGGCACCGACATCCTGCCGCTCCCGCTGAGCTGCGACTACAAGCGAATCATGGACAACGACCAGGGGCCAAACACCGGCGGAATGGGAGTCTACGCGCCGCCCGGGTTCATCGGCGACGCCGACGATGTGTTCTCATCCATCCACCAGCCGGTCGTCGAGCAGATGGCCTCGGACGGCCACAAGTTCCGTGGACTCCTCTACGCCGGGCTGATGATCGACGACGGCGCGCTCAACGTCCTCGAGTTCAACGCCCGCTTCGGCGACCCCGAAACCCAGTCAATCCTGCCGCTGCTGGATGGCGACTTGCTGCCGGTGCTAGATGCCTCTGCCCGAGGCAAACCACTCCCAACCGACGCCATTTCGCACTCAGGCAAAGCATCAGTCAGCGTGGCCATCGTCAGTGGCGGCTATCCCGGCTCCTACAACACCGGCAAGCCCATCCACGGCCTCGACGCCGTCGACGACTCAGTCGACATCTTCCACGCCGGCACCGCCATCGACGATGATGGACGCACCGTGACCGCGGGCGGCCGCGTACTCGCCGTCACCGCCGTCGCCGATACGCTGGCGGAGGCCCGAGGAATCGCCTACGACAACATCCAACGAATCAAATTCGACGGCTCCTTCTTCCGCACCGACATAGCCCTCAGGGAGTTGCAGACATGACCACCCGCACGATCAAACCAAACCTGCAGGCCCACGATGACGTGCCACCGATCGAGATGTTCCCCGGCGTCTCCCGACGCACCCTCAACGCTGGAGAGCGCACTTCAATCCACGAGATCAACATCGCCCAGGGCTGCGTCGTCCCGATGCACACACATCCGCACGAGCAGATCGGCTACCTCGTCTCCGGACGAGTCAAGTTCGAACTCGGCGACGAGACGAAGGAGCTTTCCGCCGGCGACTCCTGGATCATCCCCTCCGAGGTCCCGCACGAAGTCACCGCCCTCGAAGACGCCGTCGCCCTTGACATCTTCTCCCCCGCTCGCGAGGAGTACATCCCCTAATGATCCCCCGTTACCAACGCGCGGAAATGGCCGCGCTCTGGACCGATGACGCCAAGTGGCGGCGCTGGCTCGATGTCGAAATCGCCGTCGTCAACGCCTGGGCCGACGAGGGAGTCGTCCCCCGCGAGGACGCCGAACTCGTCGCCGCCAACGCCGGCTACAACGTCGCCGACATCGACCGCTACCAGGCCGAAGTCCACCACGACACCCTCGCCTTCCTGCGCTCCGTCGCCGACACCCTCGGCCCCGAGTCTCGCTGGGTCCACCACGGACTGACCACCTCCGACGTCTGGGACACCGCCTCGGCCCTCCAGATCCGCGACGCCGCACGAATCATCGAGGACGACCTCGAACGCCTCGAAGCATCGATCACCAAGCGCGCCATCGAGCACAAGCACACGCTCTGCATCGGCCGCACCCACGGGATCCACGGCGAACCGACCACCTTCGGCCTCAAGCTGGCGAGTTGGGTCGACGAGACCCGCCGCAACCGACGCCGCCTCGCCGACGCGATCGAGTCGGTCGCCGTCGGCAAAATCTCCGGCGCCGTCGGCACCCACGCGACGGTGCCGCCCCACATCGAGGAACGCGTCTGCCGCGAGCTCGGCCTCGGCGTCGAGGCCATCTCGACCCAGGTCGTCCAGCGAGACCGCCACGCCCACTTCCTCTCGACCCTCGCCGTAATCGCCGCCTCACTGGAGCGCTTCGCCACCGAGATCCGCCACCTCCAGCGCACCGAGGTCCGCGAAGTCCGCGAGCCCTTCGCCGAGGGCCAGGCCGGTTCCTCCGCCATGCCCCACAAGCGCAACCCCGAGAAAGCCGAGCGCGTCTGCGGCCTCGCCCGCACCATCCGCGCCAATGCGATGACGGGGCTGGAAAACGTCGCGCTCTGGCACGAACGCGACATCTCACACACTTCGGCCGAGCGAATCGCCATCCCCGACGCCTGCTTCGCCCTCGACTACATCACCGACATGCTCGCCTGGATCATCGACGGCCTCGTCATCGACACCGATCGAATGCAGCAAAATCTCGAATCCTCCTACGGCCTGATCTACAGCCAGCGAGTCATGCTCGCCCTAACCGAAGCCGGAGTCGGCCGGGACGACGCCTACAAGAAAGTCCAGTCCTACGCCATGAAAGCCTGGGACGAAGGAATCCAGTTCCGAGACCTGATCGAAAAAGACAAGGTAATCACCGCCGCACTAGATCAAGAGGCAATGGACGCCACCTTCGACCCGGGCTACTTCACCCAACACATAAACGAATCCTTCGCCCGCCTAGGCCTCTAAACCTCGTCCCAGCCCCGACACAAAGACCTCCCCCTCTGGGGGAGGTGCGCCGAAGGCGCGGAGGGGGCTCCACATGCCCCAGTCCCCGTTTCACACGGGGACCCGCCCCCCTTCCGACAACCAAGCCACAAACCAAACCCCACAAAGAAGAACAAACGTCCATACCATAGAACTCCTGTACGCAAAGCAAAGGAGACCAACGAAATGACCACAATCACCGCAGCCAACTCCCTCCAGCGTTCTAATCCTCCATTGGAGTACTCAAAGAAAGCCATCCGAGAACACCTCCAACACCACGCCACCAACGGACCCGCCTACGTCCAAATCCAGGCCACCAACGCCCTGGCAAGAATGATCGGCCTCTACGAAGACGCCAAGCAAGGCATCACCAACGCCGCCGAGACTGCCGTCGAGAAAGCCAAGAGCCCATTTCACGGTCTCAAGTTCAACGGCTGGGGAGGCTACGCCAAAGCAGTAGCCGAGGCCGAGGAGCAGTCTGCGACGAAGACGAAGAAGCGGCCAACCAGGACGATGACGACGTCCCCTAATCCCCACATCGCGCAGCAGTTCAACACCGAGCTGCTGCACACGGTCGCCGTTTTTTTCCAGGCGGCACCGCCCCCGAATCAATTGCGCACACCTCAGCGCCCCCTACCCGACGCCGGACACCAACTCCGACCCGGATCACCTCACCCTGAGTCATCTCCATCACTGACCAAACCAACTCCACCGTTATGATCGGCACAGAGGAGTTTGCGATGAGCGTGATGATTGAATCCAACCTCGATCTGCCCAAACACCAGGGCAAGGTTCGAGACATTTACGACCTGGGCGACCGGCTGTTGCTGGTCACTACCGACCGCGTGTCGGCCTTCGACGTCGTCCTACCCACGGCCATTCCCGACAAGGGCTGCGTGCTGACCCAGATGTCGGCCTTCTGGTTCGATGCGACCGAAACGGTCGTGCCCAACCACATGATCCGCGTGATCGATTCGACCGACAATCCCGACATTCCGGTTGCGCTCGGGCCTGAGTACATCGGCCGCTCAATGCTGGTCAAGAAGGCCCAGCCGGTGAGTCTCGAAGCAATCGTGCGTGGCTACCTAGCCGGCTCGGGCTGGGCCGAGTACCAGCGCGACGGCACGGTCTGCGGCATCCCTCTGCCGCCAGGGCTGACCGAGTCTGAGCCACTGCCCAATCCGATCTTCACGCCCTCCACCAAGGCCGAGGTCGGCGAACACGACGAGAACATCACCTACGAGCAGGCGGTCGGAATCGTCGGCGAAGACGTCGCCAACACGGTCAAGGTGCGCTCCATGGCGCTCTACACCTACGGCCTCTCTAGAGCACAGGAAGCCGGCTTCTTCCTCGCCGACACCAAGTTCGAATTCGGCGTAACCCAGAACGAGCAGGGCGAAGACGAGGTCATCCTGATCGATGAGGCCCTCACGCCCGACTCGTCGCGCTTCTGGGACGCCCAGATCTACAGGCCGGGACAGTCACAGCCGTCCTACGACAAGCAACCGCTGCGCGACTGGCTCACCTCAACCGGCTGGGACAAAGAACCGCCCGGTCCATCGCTGCCGGACGAAGTCGTCGAGAACATCAGCAGCCGCTACCGAACCGCCTTCGAGCGAGTCACCGGCCGCGAACTGATCACGGCCGGCTAAACCCAGTGCAGTACAAGGCCGAAATCCACGTCACGCTCAAGCGAACAGTCAACGATCCGCAAGGACTCGCCATCCGAGGCGGACTGCACTCGCTGGGCTACGAAGGCGTGGAAACGGTCCGAGCCGGCAAGTTCATCGAAGTCTGGCTGGACGCAGAATCAGCATCCGAGGCCAAGCGCCTCGCCGACGAGATGTCAGACCAACTGCTGGCCAATCCAGTAATCGAGGACTACTCAGTAGCCATCGACCCAAGTCCCTCTCCCACTCCCTCTCCCTCTGGGAGAGGGCTGGGGTGAGGGTCCCACACGCCCCGTCAACCGCTCAGCGTCCCCTTGGTACTGGGAGCCCCCGCATCCTCCACGATGCGAACCGCGTCCCGCAAACACCGAGCCAGCGCCTTGAACGTCGCCTCGATGATGTGGTGCTCGTTCTCACCAGCGAGTTGCCGAACGTGAAGCGCGAGACGACCCTCGTAGGCAATCGTCTCAAGGATGTGCTTCGCCATCGACGAGGGCAACTCACCGATCATCGGCGCAGGGAAGTCCAGGTCGATAGCTGCATAGGGCCGACCGCTCAGGTCGAGCGCCACCTGAATCAGAGCCTCATCCAACGGCACCGTACGGTCGGCAAAGCGAGCAATCCCGCTGCGATCACCGAGCGCCTCGTCCAGCGCCCGTCCCACGCTGATCGCAACGTCTTCGGACGTGTGGTGAGCGTCGACGTGGAGGTCGCCGGTCGCCTTGACGGTGAGGTCGAAACCACCGTGTCGGGCGAGCTGATGCAACATGTGATCGAGCATGCCAACGCCGGTCGACACCTCGGCGGCGCCGACTCCGTCGAGGTTGAGTTCGACACTGATCGAAGTTTCGCCGGTCTCGCGGGTCACAGTTGCAGTGCGCATGGGTTCACTCTGTCGCACAGTCGTCGCGATGTCCAGTGCGCACGCTGCTCCCACGTCGGGAGGCAGGTTTACAGTATCGATGAGAGTGATCTGACACAGGAGGCGAGGCGGTGATGGAACGGGAAACGTTGGTCAAACTACTGAACGAGGACCTGGCCGCCG
Organism: Dehalococcoidia bacterium; assembly: GCA_964291525.2. Taxonomy (GTDB): domain Bacteria; phylum Chloroflexota; class Dehalococcoidia; order Bin125; family Bin125; genus Bin125. Next base: position 1,342,737 of record OZ219765.1, read on the forward strand.
AGTTGGCGGCAATCGTCACCTACATCACCTACGCAGCAAGGGTCGACGGCCCGCATCGCCCACAACTTGCGTCATTCTTCTCGTCCGAGGTCAACGGAGAACAGCTCCACGCCGCCTACCTGGCCAACAAAATCGTCACCCTAGGCGGAGAGCCCACCACCACGCCCTGCAATGTGCCCCTGCCTGACGGTAATCGAGCCATGCTGGAGAGCGTCCTCAAGATGGAGCGCGAAGCCGCTAGCCGATACGTCACGCGAGCAAAGCAGGCCGAAGAGTACGGCGACATCGGACTCAAAATCACGCTGGAAGACTTCATCCGAGACGAATCAACACACGTCGAAGAGACCGAAGCAATCCTCCGTCACTGGACAACGGACTGAGCCCGTCAGCCCGGACGCTCGGTGGTGCGTTCCTCAATCGCGTAGAGCTCGTCCATCCCAGCCATGTTCTGGACCTCGCGGTACAGCGACATGATCTCATCAACGTCTCGACCCGACGCGCCGCTGGAAGCCAGGCTGCGATAGGCATCACGCATCGCGCCATACGCAGCAACCTGGCCGGTGAACGGATCGATCAGCACGTTGAAGCCATGCTGGGAGAGCGTGGCACGGTCGAGGCGATCTGCCTGGCCCATAAGCGAAAGCGGACCACCGAGCACCCGGCCGGCCTCGGCAATCTGCTCGGAATCGCCGGTGAAGAGCATCAACACATCGGCCCCGGCCTCGCGATAAGCGGCACAACGCTCCAGCGCACGCTCAAACGACTCGTTCCGAACGGCGCCGGTACGGGCAATGATGATGAAGTCCTCATCCATCCGGGCGTCAACCGCCTCGCGAACCTTGTCGACCATCATCTCCAACGGCACCAGGTGCTCAACACCCTTGTGATGATGAGCCCGCTTCGGCGCGACCTGGTCCTCAATCTCGATCGCTGCCGCGCCCGCCGCCTCAATCTCGCGAACAGCGCGCCAGGTGTGCAATGGGTCACCAAAGCCCACCCCTCCGTCAACGATCAGTGGTACATTCGACCGCGCTGTGATCTGCCGAGTCAGTCCGGCCACCTCGGTGGTGGTCAGTAGGGCTTCAGACACGGAGAGCTGGAAGCCATATCCACCGCCGGAGAGGTAGGCGGCTTCAAAGCCCAGCGATTCAACAAGGCGCGCAGAGAGGGGGTCAAGGGCGACGGGTGCGAGGATCGGTTGTCCGGTGCGGACGAGGTTGGCGAAGTGTTGTCGGTTGGACATCGAGACGGTCTCCTTCAATCAACGCGAGGCACGACGAGCGGGGCGTTACTCGTCTACCGAGACCACTCCGTCTGCGACGAGTGCATCAATCTCTTTGTCGGAGCGGCCTATCAGCTCCAACGCCTCCCTGGTGTGCTCGCCAATGGCGGAGGCTCCTCGCTCGAGTTTGAGCGGAGTCCTCGAGAGGTGGACGGGGGAGCCTGAGACCTTGATCGATTTCTGCGACTTGGCGACGGGAAGGTCGGCGATCATGCCTCGTGCGTGGATGTGGGGGTCGTTGATGATCTCGGGCAGGGTGTTCATCGGAGCGGCGATGCAGACCCCCTCGAGCTCGGTCTCCCACTCGGCGGTGGTGCGCTTCTTGAACGCCTCAAAGAGGATCGGTTCGAGGTCGGCGTGATGATCGGTACGGTCGGGGTTCGTCTGAAAGCGTTCATCGTGCAGCAGGTCGTCGCGCTCAATCTTGGCGCAAAACAGCTGCCAGTCCTTGACCCCCGCGATCACCATCCAGCCGTCGGCGGTGGGCAGCGCCTGGAACGGCGTGACCAGCGGGTGTCGCGTACCGATCGGGCCGGGGACCTCATTGGTATTGGCGGCACGGACGACTGCGTTCTCAAGCAGTGCGACCTGAGCGTCAAGCATGGCGACGTCGACGTGCTGTCCCATGCCCGAGGACTCGCGCTCGTGCATCGCGGCGAGCACGCCGATCGCGGTGTACATCCCGCCGGCCATGTCTCCGATGCTGTAGCCAGGACGCGCAGGCGGCCCGCCGGGATGTCCGGTGATGCTCATCACACCGCCCATGCCCTGGACGATCACGTCGACGGCGGGTCGATGCTGGTACGGACCAGTGTGGCCGAATCCCGATGTGGAGGCATAAATCAGTCGCGAATTGACGGCCGAAAGGTCGTCGTAGCCAAGTCCGAGTCTGGCCATCGCGCCGGGGCGGAAGTTCTCAGTGAGGACATCAATGCCCCCAGCAGCAGGGTCGATCAGGTCCTTGATGATCTGCACCGCTTCGGGATGCTTGAGGTCGAGTGTGACCGACTTCTTGCCTCGATTGACGCTGAAGAAGTAGGTCGAGACATCATGGACGTATGGCCCCGCGCCACGGTGTCGCTCGTTGGTGTCGACGTGTTCGACCTTGTAGACGTCTGCGCCGAGATCCGTGAGGATCATCGATCCATAGGGGCCGGCAAGGGCCCAGGTGAAGTCGAGGATGCGGAGGCCATCGAGCGGTGCGGGCATAGCGGCGACCTAGTCGAGATCGAGGCCGGGCGTGCCCGGTTCAAGTTGGACACCAAGGGTGTTGAGCGCCATCGAGACGAGGTTGTACTGGCCGGCGGCAAAGACGACGTCCATCATCTGCCTCGTGTCATAGCGATCGGCAAGCTCGTTCCAGGTCTCGTCGCTGAGGAACGCGTCCGAGTGCAGTTCGTCGGCGGCTCGCAGCAACGCGGCATCATGCGGGGACCAGGCCTCGTGATCAGGGCCCTGCTTGACCCGTTCAACCTCGTCCAACGAGAGGCCGGCTTCCTGTCCGATGCGTCGGTGCTGTCCAAACTCGTAGCCGGACTGGCAGTTCCAACCCATGCGCAGGATGACCAGTTCGCGTTCGCGCTCGGGCAAAGAAGAACCGGCCAGGACGTGCCGGGCAAAGGATCCCCAGGCCGAAGAAAGCTCAGGATAGTGCGCGAGCGTACGCGTAATGTTGAGCACCGGGCCGCCGCGAGCCTCAGCGCGCTCGAGCTGCGCCTTCGACTCGCCCTCTGCCGTCTCAACCGTCAACGGCTGCAACCGTGGTTCCGAGAGCCGCATCGCATCCTCCTGCATTCCTACTCCGGTCTCTCCAGAGCGTGGGCAGGATAGAGCGATCATGAATCAAAGGACGGACCGAAGCCGCTCAAGAAGCAAGTCAAGCTGGTCGGCGCGAGGCATCGAGATGCGCAAATGGTTCGTCAGCAGGGGGTCAGAGTAAGTGCGAGTGAACACTCCGACCGAGGCCAGACGATCGTGAAGTGCACGTCCGCTGCCGAGCGCCGGGTCGACACCAATCAAGATGAAGTTGGACTGGGACGGCAGTAGAAACAGCCCCTCAAAGCCAAGCAAGGCGTCAAACAGCTTGTCACGCGTGTCACGGATCGCGTCGATCTGTCGGCCAATATCGGCAGCACAATCGATCGCCGCGATGCCCGCAACCTCGGCCGCCTGATTGATGTTGTAAGGCTGCTTGACCTTGATCAGATCGGTGATGAGGTCAGCGTTCGCCAGCGCATACCCAAGACGCAGACCGGCAATACCAGCCCACTTGCTAAACGTGCGCATGATGATCAGGCGAGGAAATTCATCCAGAAGGTCCTGCGCAGAAGCATCGAAGCCGGCGAACTCGATGTACGCCTCGTCGAGCATGACGGTACTCCCCCGAGCCAAGAGGTCAACGAGAAGATCGCGCGGAACGAGATCGCCACTGGGATTGTTAGGAGATGTGAGAACAACGATGCTGTCCTGTCCTGACTCGAGAATTGCATCGATGAGAGGCTCATGTCGCAGCGAAAACTGCTCGTCGCGAGGGACATCCAGCAGATTGAGTTCGTTGACGTCTGCGAGAAACGGGTACATGCCGAACGACGGTGAACAGGTGACAATCGTTCCAGCCGGAGGAAGCAGTGCCCGAAGAGACAGATCGAGCAGTTCGTCTGCGCCGGCGCCAGCGATGATCAATGACGAGTCGAGGCCGGTGTACCGAGACAGGGCCTCGCGCAGCAGGGTCTGGTTCGGGTCGGGATAGATGGAGCCAAAGTCAGGTTCTTCCAGCGCACGGGCCAAGGCGTCTCGAACCCCAGGGTGCATTCCGTACGGGTTCTCATTGGCGTCGAGCTTGAGGCAGTCCTCGTACTCGAGGCCGGCCTCGCGTGCACGCTCGGCGAGAGGTACGACCGGTGCGTAGCCGGGCAGATCGGCGAGGTGCGGTCGAACCCTTGGCGGCTCGGAGGTCATCGGTCGCGGCGTCGGCGTTCGAGCGATCGGGCGTGGGCGTCGAGGTGCTCGGCGTGAGCGATCAATTCGGCGTCCGCCGAGACTTCGTCGAGCAGCTCGTCGGTGACCTGGACGACGGTGGTGATCTTCATGAACTCGCCGACGTTGAGCGCGGAGGAGAAACGGGCGGAGCCCCCGGTTGGCATGACGTGGGAGGGTCCAGCGACGTAGTCCCCGAGGGCCTCGGGCGACGCTTCACCAACGAACAGTCCGCCGGCATTGCGCACATCGCCGATGCGCTGCTGCGCATTGTCGATGACGAGAGCAAGGTGTTCGGGGGCGTACTCGTTAGCGATAGACAGAGCCTCATCAATGTCGGGGATAATCGCCAAGCCGCCGTGGTTTCGCACCGCGTTGAGGGCAATCTCGCGGCGAGGAAGGTCGATCGTTTGGTCAAGCAACTGGGCGGCGACCGACTCGGCCAGGGACTCACTCGTCGCGATCAGAATCGGGGCGGCCAAGTTGTCGTGCTCGGCCTGGGCGAGGAGGTCGGCGGCCACCAGTTCAGGGTTGGCGGTGTCGTCAGCGATGATCAGCGTCTCGGTGGGGCCGTAGATGGCGTCGATACCGACGACGCCGTACAGCCGTCGCTTGGCGGCGGTAACGAAGCGGTTGCCCGGCCCGAAGATCTTGTCGACTGCTTGGACTGACTCGGTGCCGTAAGCGAGCGCGGCAATAGCCTGCGCGCCGCCGACCTTGTAGACGGTGTCGACTCCGGCAATCTCGGCGGCGACGAGTTTGAGGGCATTGACCGTCGCGGTGCCGTCCTCGGCAGGCACTGCGGGGGAGGCGATAACGACCTCGGGAACGCCAGCGACCTGTGCGGGAATCGCGGTGTGCAGCACCGTCGACGGATACACCGCCGCGGTGCCTGGGACGTAGAGGCCGACTCGGGCCAGCGGCCGGACAAGCTGACCGAGTCCGTCGGATGAGAACGATCTGGCGGCGTGGGCGAGCTGCATTTCGTGGTAGCGGCGGACGCGATCGGCGGCGTGTTGAAGGGCTGAGACCAACTCGGACGAGACTTCGCTTCGAGCCTGTGCGAACTCATCCTCGGTCACTATCAGTGAATCGGGAGCGGCGCCATCGATCGCCTCGGCGATCTTACGAACAGCGGCATCGCCGCCGGTGCGGACCTGATCAATGATCCGGAGAACGGCCTCTTCAAACTCAGGTTCGTCGTCGAAGAGGCGTCGGAGAATCTGCCGTTCGACTTCGCTCAGGTCATCATCGTCGGGGCGTCGCCGGGAGAGAAGTTGGTACCGTGTGATTTCTGCGCCGCGCCAGATCGGGATCTCAATATCGGTGGCGTTAACCATCAGTCGGCGCCCAGCCAGTCGCGTAGGACAGATGCGGTGCGCTCGGTCGTGGACTCAAAGAAGCCGTCGAGCGCGCTCTGTTCGACGTGGCTCATCGTGTCGTCAAGCAGCTCAGGAATCGTCTCCATGAACTCCCGCAAGCCCGTTTCGCTTTCGATTCCGGCGCTCTTGAGGTGACGCGAGGCAATGAAGGAAAAGCGTTCCCAGTCAGGTGGATGTTCGGTCATCGCGGCGGTCGTGTCACGCCACTGTTCGAGCAGCGGCCGATCGACGAAGCCGGCATCAATCTCGATCGCAGAACCGAACAACGCGCGACGCACCTGCTGCATCTGCTCGTCCGACTCCCGCTCACGTCTGTCGAGTTCGTACTGGAGCACGCGGTCGAGCAGATTGGCGTGCGAGTTGCCACCGAGAATCGATCTGGATCCAAAATACGGTCTGTAGATCTGAAGGACGTACTCCTGGTCCATGATCACGTGGGTGAGGTAACCGGCGACCCAGGAGATGGTTTCAGGACTGAGCGTTGCTGGATCGCGGAACATACCGTGCGTGCCGAAGAAGTTCTCGACACAATCCTGGTGACCGTCGTTGTAGATGTCGAAGAAGTGCGTTCGTTCCCTGTCCCAGCGCGTCAGCACACGGATGTCAGGCGTGGTCGACCCGAGCAGATAGTCGCCATTTTGCAGGTCCAACGACACGCCGTCAGACTCGATCTGTCCACCCGCGCGGACGGCGGCGATCATGTGCGTAACCAGGGGCGGCATGATCGAAGTGTATCTCTCCTGCCTATTCTTGAAGTATGAGCAAGTTAGTACGGCGTCCGTTGCGGGTCCTTGCGTTGTTGATGTTGGGCTTGGGCATCGGCTCGGCGCTGCTGAGCGGCTGCGGCTCGGACAACCCTCCCGGCGCACTGCATGTTTCGAGCATGGCGCAAGAGATTGGACCTGTCTCGGCCAACTTTGTCGACCGTGCGCTGGATCGCGCCGAGCGACAGGACGCTGTCGCATGGATCCTGATGATGGACACACCGGGCGGGCTGATTTCGTCGACCGATGACATCGTCCAGCGGATCCTGGCGGCCGAGATTCCCGTGGTCGTCTTCGTGAGCCCGGCAGGTGCGCGAGCTGCGTCCGCGGGAACGTTCATCACCCTGGCCGGCCACGTCGCCGCGATGGCGCCGAATACCCAGATTGGCGCGGCGCACCCGATCGCGGGGAGCGGCGAGGATATCGACGGCGACCTTCGAGACAAAGTTACCAACGACGCCGCGGCAGACATCCGCGGGATCGCCAAGCACCGAGGTCGGAATGAGGAGTGGGCCGAGGAGGCTGTGCGCAACTCGGTCTCGATCACGGGCGACGAGGCCGTTGAACTCAATGTGGTCGACCTGGTTGCCGCTGATCTCGATGACCTGATCACGCAGATTGACGGCCGCGTCATTCAGTTGAATCCGGAAGGCGACAGCGTCAGGTTGGACATCGGCAGCGCGCCGATCGTAGAGACGAACTACAACTTCGCTGAATCCGTGCTCGACGTGATTGCCGACCCGAACATTGCTTTCCTCTTCACGTCGATCGGCAGCCTGTTGCTGTTGATTGAAGCGTTCTCGCCTGGACTGGTCGGACCGGGAGTGTTCGGCGTGATCATGCTGATCTTTGGCTTCTTTGCACTCGGTCCGCTGGACACCAACCCGGCGGGTATCGCCTTGTTGGTCTTAGCGATCATCCTGCTAGTTGCGGAGGTGTTCGTCGCCGGCTTTGGCTTCCTCGGTATCGGTGGGATCATTGCCTTGATTTTGGGGGGTCTACTGTTAATCGGTGACGCCTCAGTCGATGCGGAGAAGGTCTCGATCTGGGCGCTGCTGGTCGGCGCCGGGTTGATCGGGCTGGTCGTCTTTGGACTGGGGACGCTGATTGCCGTTGATCGGCGCAGACCAAAGTGGTCGTTCCAGGCACCCCAAGGAATTGTCGGCAAGGAAGGACACGCGCACAACGCGTTGTCGCCGGGCGGCACGGTGATGGTTGAGGCAGAGTTATGGTCGGCGCGAGCGGCGGCCGGAGTGGAGATTGCCGAAGGCGCTTCGATCAAAGTTGTGGGGATGGAGGGTCTGACCGCGATCGTCGAGTCGATGCAGTCGGAGGAAGACCGGGATGAGTGAGTCCAGGTTTGACGAGTACTTCTCCAACCTCGAAGCGGCGGAGCGACTGGTCGCACTGAGGATTCGCGATGCCGTGAGAGAAGCCATTGGCGACAATCCCCGGATTTCGGAAACAACGAAGTGGAACTATCCGGCCTGGGTGCATGAAGGCAAGAACGGCAACATCTGCAGCATCATGGGCGCAAATGGCTATGTCCGGTTGCAGTTCTTCCGAGGCGCTGAGCTGCCGCAGGCGGAATCACGGTTGGAAGGAACTGGAAAGGGGATGCGTCATTTGAAGGTGTGGTGTGAGCCGGAGTTTCCATCGGAGACGATTCGCGGGTTGGTCGTGGATGCGGTGTTTCTACACAACCCATCAGCCGGATAGACGACACTTGCGGATCGGCAAATCATGAAACTAGAGGACAAGTCCCAGTTCCGGGCGGAAGAAAGAGGCAGCCAAACGGATCGAGGCGTTAGTACGAGTGAATCGCGCGTTTGGCGTTTCGAGGGCGCTGGGGGATCCTGGCGGCTCGTCCAGTTCGATCTCTGAGGTAGTAGAGGCGCGAGCGGCGGACTCGGCCTCGCCGCGTGACCTCGACTTTCTCGATTCTTGGCGAGTGGTAGAGGAATGTGCGCTCGACGCCAATGCCCTTGGTGACTCGGCGGACGGTGAAGTTGGAGGATGAACCCTGCTTCTTGCGCCGGATCACGACGCCTTCGAAGACCTGGGTGCGCTCGCGGTCACCCTCGACGATGACTGCATGGACACGGACTGTGTCACCGGGCTGGAATTCCTCGATATCCGGATTGCGTTCATAGGTCAGGAGGTCGCTGCGGTCCATGATCAGCTCCGGATGGGAAGGATGATGTGAAACTTCTTATCTCATCTTACGACCGACCTCAGCTTGCGTTCTAGCTGATCGCGGTAGTGATTTGATGATCAGGTCGTTGTCTCTGACACATCCTCATCGTGTGCAAGCAGGTCAGGGCGGCGAGTGCGTGTGCGTTCGATTTGTCGCTCCCGACGCCAGCGCTCGACAGCGCCGTGATCGCCGCTGAGCAGAATGTCAGGGACACGCCAACCGCGGAACTCAGGCGGTCTCGTGTACTGCGGGTATTCGAGCAAGTTCTCGCTGAAGGATTCCTCGACCGTGGACTCAGAGGAGCCGAGTGCGCCTGGCTGGAGGCGGACGACCGCGTCGACTAACACGGCAGCCGCCGGTTCGCCCCCAGAGAGGATGTAGTCGCCAATCGAGATTTCTTCGTCGGCAAGATGCACGCGCACTCGTTCGTCGACGCCTTCGTAGCGGCCGCAGAGAATGATTAGTCGGTCATCGGCCGCCAGCCTCTGCACTAGCGGTTGATTGAGCGGCTTCCCTTGAGGCGAAAGCAGAACTGCGCGACCCGGATTGCCATGAACTCGAAGCGATTCGACTGCACGGAACCAGGGTTCCGGTTTCATCACCATGCCAGCGCCGCCGCCGTAAGGGTAGTCGTCGACAGTTCGGTGTCGGTCGTCCGTGTGATCGCGGAGATCGTGTACGTGGAGGTCGACGATTCCGCGGTCGCGGGCGCGCCTGATGATGCTGTGCTCAAACGCGCCCGCTAGCAACGGCGGGAAGATTGTGACGACGTCGATCCGCATTACTGCTTTCGGATCTCAGACGCGGCTCAGTCGCGACCGAATGCAGCGTTCGGGTCCCAGCGGCGACCGCCGTTGGGGGTCGGTCCGCCGTTGGGGGTCGGTCCTCCGTTCGTGCTGGGTGCAGCCTGTCGGTTGTGAAGGAATGCGGGCGTGGCCAACTCGTCTGCGCTGCGCGGCTCTACCGGCTTGAATGTCAGGCTCTCAAGGATGTCCTGGCGCGACGGCTGCGGCGGCTCGACGAATGCTGGCGCGGGCGGCGCTGTGTTCGCAAATGCTGGCGTGCGCGGCGTGCGCGGCGTGCGCGCCTCGGCGGCGGACTCGACGAAACCGGTGGCGATCAGCGTCATGTTGATGTCACCGTCGAGGTCCTCATCGATCACCGTCCCCATGATGATTTCGGCGTTGTGGTGGACCTTCTCGCGGACGAAATCGGCGATCTGCGAGAGCTCGAGCATGCCGAGGTCGCCAGCGGACGTGATGTTGTAGAGAACGCGAGTCGCGCCGTGAATGCTGTCCTCGAGCAGCGGCGAGTGAATCGCTTCCTCGGCCGCGTCAATCGCGCGATTGTCCCCTGAACCATGGCCCAGCGCCATCAGCGCGTGCCCTCCGCCGCCCATCACTTTCTTGACATCGTTGAAGTCAAGGTTGATCTCCCCCGGGACGGTAAGCACGTCGGAGATGCCGCGAACGGCCTGGCGAAGGACATCGTCCGCACGGTGAAAGGCTTGCGTCACCGTTAGGCTGCGGTCGTTCTTGTCGATCAGTCGCTGGTTGGGGATCACAATCACTGTGTCGGCCACATCGTTGAGGCGATCGATACCGTCTCCAGCGGCCTCTGCTCGCGGAATACCTTCGAACTCGAACGGTCGGGTGACGACGGCGATCGTCAGCGCGCCGGCCTGGCGGGCCATCTCAGCGACGATCGGCGCTGCGCCGGTGCCGGTGCCGCCGCCCATGCCGGCAGTAATGAACGCCATGTCGACGTCGGAGAAGAGGTTGCGGATCTCGTCGCGGCTGTTCTCCGCCGCTCGGGCGCCGCGCTCGGGGTCACCGCCGACTCCGAGGCCGTCAGACTCTGCGTCGGCGATTCGGATGATCGTCTCGGCCTGGGAGTCAGCGAGCTGCTGATTGTCCGTATTGACAGCGACGAACTCGACGCCGCGAATCTTGTCAGAGATCATCCGGTTGACGGCGTTGCAACCGCCTCCACCGACTCCAACGACCGTGATCGGCGGGATTCCATCGTTTCGGCTGCCGTGATTTCGTCTACTCATCTGCAGTTCCTCTCGTTCGTCGGTTGCGGCTGGTTCATCGCTGCTGGGGCTGGTGGCCGCCGTCCGCACGTTGGGCGGCTGGCCTGGTTGTCGGTCACGAGTTTGGACTGAAGACGCGTGCAAGGCTGGACACGCCGGAGGCCAGCGATGAGAACATCGAGCCGGTGCCTTCGGCGTGACGGCGCAAAGTGCCGGTCTGGTTGGTTTGCATCGCGTCACCTGAGTCGAGCATCCAATCGAGCATCCCGACTGCACCAAGCGCGTCGGGGCGATTGAGCTTGTCGCTTAGTCCGAACAGCTCACCGGTCCCCCCAACACGGGCCGGAGACTCCATCGCCTTGCTGAAAAGCAGATCGATACCGCCCAGTTTGGCTCCACCACCGGTGAGGACGATGCCGCCTGCTACCGCAGGTTGCAGTTGTTGCTCAGTCACGCGATTGGAGATCATCGTGATGATTTCGCAAACGCGGGCATAGATAATCTCAGCGACAAATGACGGGGTGACGGACTGACCGTTGCCAGCGACAGGCGAAAACCCGTGCAGCTCGATTTCAGCTGCGTTACCGGGCACAAGCTGGGGAATCGCCTGGCCATGGGTTTGCATGATCAGACGCGCTTCATCGTGGCTGCAGTGCAGACCGATCGAGAGGTCCCGCGTGATGTGTGACGTGCCGATCTGCAGGGCGGAGGTGTGGGAAATCGCACCGTCTTCGAATGCTGTCAATGTGGTGGTTCCTGCGTCGAGACCGATGACCAGTGCACCGAACTCCTTCTCGTCGCTGCGCACGGCACGCTCGCCGGCGACGACCGGCTTGGCCGCGATCAGTTCGACGTCGACACCGGCATTCTGGACACAGTGCGCAGCATTTTGGATGGCGCTTTGCGAGGCGGTGACGAGGTGCATCGAGACATCGAGCCGCTGGCCGTGCTGTCCTCGCGGATCGAAAGAGCGCCGCTCCGAGTCGACCACGTAGTAACGAGGGATCGCGTGTAGAAGGGTGCTGGAGGTGTTGAGCGTGACCGCCCGGCCGGAGTCGATTGCGCGGATTAGGTCAGTGTCGCGAATCGGCTCACCGAACGAAGGCAGCGCGACCGCTCCGCGGTTGTTCGCGCTCTGCAAGTGAGCGCCAGAAACCGCGATGCCCACAGAAAGAATCTGACGGGCTGATGATGCCTCAGCCTGGTCGAGCGACTGGCGGATCGCACCGGCAGCGCGTGAAACGTGTGTGATTTGTCCGGCTTCAATCCCCGCTGATGGCGACTGGCCGATGCCCAGGATGTAAAGCTGACCGTTCTCGTGTCGTTCACCCACGACCGTGGTGATGACCGAAGACCCGAGATCAATGGCGACGCTGGCGGTGGTCATTGGCGGCATAGCTGCTCCAGGCTCACTTCTCGGTTGGCCCTATTGCTCGGAAACGCTGGCGGCGGAATAGTCTTGGATTCGAATGCCGCGACCGACATTGAGACCGATCTCGACACGTGGCCGGAGTCCGTAACGCAGATCGGCGAACAGAAGAGGCTCTCCGCGTCGATGCGCCTCGCGTTCCAGAAGATCCCAGACTGAGTACTTGTATTCGAAGCCATCGACGTCGCCGAAGACGATCCGTCCGTGCTCGGTGATGAGGGCGAGGCCATCGGTCAGCGACCACTCGTAGGCGACAACGCTTGGCAACGGCAGCGGAGCTCCTCGTTCGTGCAGATCTGTGACCAAATCGACGGCGTTGGTGTCGACGACCGCGCCCGGCTTGATCGCCGGCAACGCGGAGACCTGCGTCACGATCGGGCCGCTCAACGCCGGCGCAGAGCCCTCAAGGACCACTCCCTCGGAGTCAATTGCCCACACTGTGTTGTTGGCCCGCCACCGGCCCCACTGCTTACGTTCTACTATGACAACTTTGATGCCACTCGGCCAGTCCCGAGTGACGCTGACATCCTTGACCATGGTCAAGGCGGCAACTCGCTCCTGGGCAGAGTCGAGATCCGCCGTCATCACATGTTGGCCCTTGAGTCCGACAAGTTGTTTGACCGACGCCACCGAAATGACCTCAGCACCTTCCACGTCAATCGTCTTGATGTCCATCAGCGGCGAATTCAAGAGCACGATCATTACAGCCAGCGAGGCGATCGAGAGCCCAACTGCGACAAGCACAAGTCGCGGCCATCGCATGCGAATGTCGCTCGGCGCAGGCAAGTAGCGAATCGATTCGACCTTGGCCAGGATCCGCTGGCGACGTGTCGGCGGAACTGGCTGTACGACAAGTTCGTCGTCGGCATGGGGCAGATCGTTCGATGACGTGCCAGGCGTGCCACTCACTGGCCTGCCTCGCGTTCTGTCGTGGTGGCATATCGACCCCGATGCCGATGACGCTCAACACCCAGTTCAACCAGTCGATCGACCAGCTGGGTCAGGGGCAGTCCGGCGACCTCGAACAAGCGCGGGTACATCGAGGCAGATGTGAATCCGGGAATGGTGTTAAGTTCGCCGAGCCAGAGCTGACCGTCCGTTCCGACAAGGAAATCAGCACGGACCATGCCCTGAGCACCGATCGCACGCCAAGCTTGCAGAGAAATCTCCTGAATCCGGTGCGTTCTCTCCGGATCGAGATTGGCCGGTGCGATCAGCCGGGTGTCTGGATCTTCATATTTGGCTGCGTAGTCGTAGAACTCGCGGCTCGTGCGGATTTCTCCAAGGGGTGAAGCCATCGGCGGGCCGTTGCCGATCGAACCGAGAATCCCACACTCGATCTCTCGGGGCGACGGCATTGCCTCTTCGATCAGTACTTCCGAATCGTAGGCGAAGGCCTTGGCCATCGCTTCGCTGGAATCCTCACGGCTGTTGACTCGAGTGATGCCGATGCTGGAGCCGCCGTGCGCGGGCTTGACGAAGTGCGGGTAGCCGAAATCGGCGGCTTGCCGGATGACTGCGTCCGAGTCGTCGCGCCAGTCGTCGCAGGCGACGCTGACCCATGGTGCGACAGGAACACCGGCCTGGCTGAGTATCTGCTTGCTGCGACCCTTGTCCATCGCGATCGCGGATGCACTCACGCCGGAACCGACGTAGGCGATGTCGAATGTCTCCAGGAACCCCTGCAGCGTGCCGTCCTCGCCCGTCGAGCCGTGGATCAATGGAAAGACTGCGTCGCAGGCGAGCAGCCCCGCGGCGCTATCTGGGTTGATTGGAGCTCGCCGAGTGTCGATCGGCTCGGGGATCTCTTCTGGGGCACCGCGTTCGATCTCCGCCAAAGCAGCTAGAGACTCTTGTGGGGTCAGCCAACGGCCGGCTCGTGAGACCGCGAACGGGACGGTTTGCCAGCGATTTGGGTTTGCGGCGGCGATCACAGCGCGGGCGGAGCGAATGGAAATGGTGTGCTCGACTGAGGCTCCACCGAGCACGATGCCGAGGGTTTGCGGCTCACTCACCATCGACCGACTCCTCGCCCATCACCGCAATCTCGGGCTCGAGCATTACTCCAAATCGCTCTGTGACGCGGTCTCGCACATGAGTGATTAGCTCGAGGAAATCCGATGCTTGCGCGTTGCCGACGTCGACGTTGAGGATGTAGTTGGCGTGCAGATCAGAGACCTGAGCGGCGCCGATTCGTGTGCCCTTTAGCCCGGCCCCGTCGATCAGCTGTCCGGCGGTGCGGTTGTCGTTGGAGGGGTTCTTGAACGTTGACCCGAGTGAGGGACCAGTTGGGGCGTTGGTCTTGCGCAAGGCTTCGACGCGGTCGATCTCGGAGAGGCAGGTGTAGACGTCTGCATGTTGGAGCTGGAAGGTGAGCGCGGTGACGATGTGTCCTTGAAGCTCACCGCTTCGGAGCGTTGAGTCGCGATAGGAGAGACCGAGTTCGTCGGCGGTGAACATTGCGATTTCGCCGTTGGGCGCCACTGTTGAGACCGATATGAGAACATCCGAGAGATCTGAACCATAGGCGCCGGCATTGGTTGGTAGACCACCGCCGACAGCGCCGGGGATTCCCGCGGCCCACTCGAGACCTGTGAGTCCGGCGCGAGCAGTTGAACGCGCCAACGCGGCGAATCGGGTGCCAGAGTCAACTTCAAACGTAGTCTCGCCAATCTGGAGGCAGCCCCTGGACTCGTTCTTCAGCACAACGCCACGCAGGCCGCCATCGCGAATCAGGACGTTGGAGCCGGCGCCGAGGATGGTTAGGTGTGTCTCGGCGCAGCGAGCAGCGCGGATCGTGTCGACCAGGGCGTCAAGGTCTCGGACGACGATGAACCAATCGGCCGGTCCCCCGACCTGGACGAACGTGTGTCGGCTGAGCGGCTCGCGGTGGAGCGCGCCCAGTTCCTGCATCAATGCCTGGAGGATCTGCGAGCGGGTCAAGATATTCCGCCCAGTCTGGATAGGATGACCGGACCAGCGGCATCTACATCTCCGGCCCCCATGGTGATGATCAAGTCGCCTGCTTTGGCCTTGTCTGCTGCCAATTCAGCGCTTTCCCTGACCGAGCCGCCGTAGATCGCGTTCGGTGTGTTGATTTCTTCCGCCAGTTGGTCTGAGGTCATCTCTTCGCCGCTCATGGCTCGGGCGGCATAGGTGTCGACTGTGTAGACGACGTCAGCGCCGGCGAAGCATGTTCGGAATCCGTCGATCAAGTAGGAGGTACGCGTGTAGGTGTGCGGCTGAAAGAGGACAACGATGCGTCTCTTCGGCCACCGCTGCCTCGCGGCCGCGATGGCGGCGGAGACTTCGGTCGGGTGATGGGCGTAGTCATCGAGAACGACAATCTCGTTCGTTTCGCCGTGCAGTTGGAAGCGACGGTTGACACCGTTGAACGTTGACAGTGCGTCCACAGCGGCGGGGCCGTCAAAGCCTGCAGCTTCGAGCGCTGCAATCGCCGTCGCGGCGTTCTGCCGTTGGTATTCGCCGGGCTGTCTCAGAGTTCCACAGATCGTTCCATGCGGAGTTGTGAGTTGATAGGTGTCATTGGTTGAGGCGATTTGATAATCGGCGGCTGTGCGGGACGAACAGGTGAGGACGGTGACATCGGGCCGCGCGAGTTGCAGCTTGGACGTGATCTCTAAACCGAGCCCGGAGTCAATTCCAACGACCAATTTGCCATCAGGCTTCAACGTACTGACGTAGCGAAGAAATGCTTCTTCCAGCGCTTCTTGCGATCCGTAGTAGTCGAGATGGTCGGCTTCGCAGTTGGTGAGCACCGCGACCTGGGGTGTGTAGTGATGGAATGCTCGACCGTACTCGTCGGCTTCTAGCACTAGCCAGGGGTCTGCGCCACGTCTGGCGTGAACGCAGAAGTCCGGCGCTTCTCCGCCGATTGCGTAACCGGCGTCGCGACCGGATGCTCTCATGGCGTGGGCGATCATGGCTGAGGTCGTGGTCTTACCGTGCGATCCGCCGACCGTGATCACTTCTCTCGGTGCAGCAATTTCTGAGAGCAATTCGGCTCGAGTCTGTAACGGAATGCCCAGTTCGATGGCTCTTGCAATCTCCGGATGCGTCTCAGGAACGGCTGCGGTGCGCACAACCTGGGTTGCCGTAGTGACGTGATGCTCGTTATGACCAATGACGATCCGCGCGCCGCGATCCCTCAGCGGCTGGAGAATTGGGGAGTCAGATCGGTCACAACCAGATACGACGAGGCCGTCGTCGAGCAGGATGTGCGCAAGGGCCGACATGTGAATGCCGCCAATACCGACGAAGTGAACGTTGAATGTCATCGTTACGTCACTCTGCCACAGCAACGATCACTTCGGCAATACGTCTCGCGGCGTCGACGCGTCGCAGCTTGAGCATGGCCTGTTGCATTGCCTGGAGACGGTCACGGTCGGCGAGGAGACCGGTTGTGACATCGAACAGTTCATCGGTAATGCGCTCGTTGTCAAGGACGACCGCTCCGCCGGCGTCGGCCAATAGGTCGGCGTTGTAGCGCTGGTGCCCACCCGCTTCTCCGATTGGGGCCAGAATCGCCGGCAGTCCAGCGGCGGGATACTCGCCCATCACCGAGGCGCCGGCTCTGGAGACCGCTAAGTCACAGGCGGCCATCGCGAGTGGCATTTCTTCGGACATGTATGTGTAGAGGCGATAGCGGGACTGTAGTTTCGGTGGCAACTTGGCACGGAGCCTGTACAGACGGTCGAAGTCGTTTCGGCCAGTGATGTGAATCAACTGGGTCTGTGACAGCCAATGCTCCAGGTGTTCGGCGATGCAATCATTGATCCGCCGAGCGCCCCGTACGGCGCCAGTGACGAGCAACGCGGGCCCGCCATTCAGCTGGAAGTGCGCCCGGGCCATTGGTTTGTCAAGATCTTCGAATCCAGCCCGCAATGGATAGCCGGTTACAACGGCCTTGCTCTGTCGGTGGGGGTCGCTCGACCGTTGATGCGTCACGCAGATTCTGCTGGCAAGAGGCGCCAGTGCCTTAAGGGTCCAACCCGGTTCGATATCTGGTTGCAACAAGACGATCGGTCGACGAGCCAGCCAAGCGGCTATTCCGACCGGCGCCGAAACGTACCCACCGGTCAGAAAAACAACGTGCGGCCGGTAGCGGAGCATCAAGGCGAACGCGTCGAGCACCCCAGTCGCCGTCGCCCCTAGCGAGAGCAGCTTGGAGAGAAAGTTGCGTCCCCGCAGAGCTCGTGCAGCGATGGTTGAGTAGGGCAGATCGGCCTCGACTGCGAGTTCCGACTCGACCCCGTCGGCGGTACCAGCGAAACAGAACTCTACGCTGTTGTCCTGTTCCCGGCACAGTTGACGCAGGGCGTCGGCCACAGCGAAGGCGGGAAAGACATGGCCGCCTGAGCCGCCGCCCGAGAGCAGAACCCGCAGTGTGGTCATCAGTTGCCGTCTCCGCGTCCGCTGTGGAAGGGAGATATGGTCGGTCGCTTGTTGTCGCGCTTGGGGGAAACATCGCGTGTCGGTGAAACGTCGTTGATCGGTGGATCGGCGGTATCTGGCATCTTCCCGCGACCGTGTCGAGAGATCGACACGAGGATGCCGGCGGCAGCCATCGAAGAGATGAGCGCGGACGAGCCAAAGCTCAGGAATGGCAGCGGGATGCCGGTCAGCACGATGGTGCGCATCACGCCGGCAACATTGAAGAAGGCCTGGAGCGCGAACCAGGCGACGATTCCGAATGCCAGCAACGTGCCAAAACGGTCCTCGGCACGCATTCCCGCACGGATGCCGCGGTAGATCAGGACAGCGAAGATGCTCAGCACGATCATCGCACCGAGCATGCCGGTTTCCTCGCCGATGATGGCAAACACGCCGTCCGTATGGGCAGAAGGCACATAGAAGAACTTTTGTCGCGATGCACCCAGACCGACTCCGGTGAGGCCGCCGGAGCCGAGCGTCGAGACCAGGTTGATGATCTGGAATCCCGCCTCCTGGGCGACTTCCTCGGCATTGAAGAAGGTGCGGATGCGCTCCATGCCATACCCGGCGCCGGCGACAATGGCGACCAGCACGGCCGATCCGCCGACGAGGAGCATGAACATGTGCCGCATCGCGGCGCCAGCAAGGAAAAACATGACAATGCCGGTCGCTGCGATCGCGGCAAATGTACCGAGGTCGGGCTCAAGCATCAGCAATCCGCCGATCACGCCGATGATCATGCAGAACGGGGCCAAGCCAAGGGGTATGCGTTTAATCTCGTCACCCTTGGCCGCGAGCCAGGCGGCGACGTAGATACAAATCGCAAGTTTGGCAAACTCAGAGGGTTGCAAGGCGGGCAGGGAGCCGATCTGGATCCAGCGGGTTGCGCCGTTTTCCTCGTGTCCGATGCCAGGAATCAGGACAGCAGCGAGCAGCAGGAGGGATATCCAAATGATTGGCGATGAGAGGCGCTGCCAAATGCGGTAGTCGATACGGGACATGAGGACGAAGGCGCCCAGGCCAATGCCCGCCCCGATCAACTGACGAATGGCGAAGTAGCGCGTGTTGCCGTGTAGCTCCTGTGAGATCGCGAACGACGATGAGAAGACGAAGATCAGGCCGATGAAGACCAGCGCCAACACCGATCCGACCAGTACCCAGTCGGGCGGGGAGGCCGATCGGCGCAGCCGACGAATGATGCGCCGACCGACGGTCAGGCTCTCGTCGCCGTAGAGCGTCCGTGTCGCGCGAGGATTGGGCACGCGGACTCGTCCCAGGACGCCTTGCGCCTCAGCGTTGGAGTCGGGAACCGCGGCCCTGTTACTGGTCACCCGACGACCTCCTTGACTTCGACCACTCGCTGACGAGGTCACGGAAGTGTTGACCGCGTGCTTCGAAGTTGTGATAGGCATCGAATGAGGTACCGCCCGGAGACATGAGCACGGTCTCGCTCGGGCGGGCGCTGCTAGCGGCCTGAGCGAACGCCGACTCAAAAGTGCCGGCGTTCTTCGCGTCAACGCCGTGGTTAGCGAGCCACGATGTCCATTGCGGCGCGGCGTCGCCAAACAGCACGACCTGTCTGACGTGTTGTTTGAGTTCATCGAGCAGCGGATCGAGCGGCAGGTTCTTGTCTCGTCCGCCCATCATCAGAATGACCTGAGAATGAGTGGCTCGCAGACCGGCCAAGGTGCGCTCAGGGGTGGTGGCAATCGAGTCGTTGATGAAACGGACGCAACCCGCCTCCGCGACTAACTCGAGGCGATGAGGGACTCCGGGGAAGGTCTTCAGCACCTCGGCGGCGACCTCTTCCGGCACTAGATCCGCAACAATGGCCAGAGCAGCCAGCGAGTTGAGCAGATTGTGCTCGCCAGGAATCCTAATGTCGTCGACAGACAACACTCGGCGATCGCCGTTCATAATGTGTTCGCCATCACTGCGAATTGCGCAGAACCAGGGCATTGCCGGCGTTCCAATCCCGAACCAGCGTTGACTTGCATTGGTTCGAGTCACCGCAGCCGCCGCTAGCGGATGGTTGAACGGCAGGACCACGGTGTCACGCGGCGACTGGTACTCCACGATCCGGTGCTTGAGTTCCTGGTACTCCTCCCAGCGGAACTGGTCGAGGTGATTGGGCGTGATGTTGGTAATGGCAGCGGTCTGCGGACTGCGCGTCATGCGCAGGAGCTGCGTATGAGAGATCTCGGCGACGACGGTATCCCGGGATGAGATAGCAGGCAGCTGTTGCAGAAGTCCCTGCCCGATGTTGCCGCCGAGGTGACACCGTATGCCGCTTGCCTGAAGCATCCGGTGGACAAGCGTGGTGGTGGTGGTTTTGCCAGCGCTGCCTGTAATGCCGATCACGGAGGCCTGGCAGCGCTCGAGGAAGATCTGAGTCGGTCCGTACACCGGAATGCCTCGGCGAGTTGCCTCCGCAAGCAACGGCACTTGGAAGTGGACTCCCTGGCTCGCGATCAAACCGTCGACTTCGTCGAGGACCGTCAAATCATCCTGCGAACGGTCAGCTCGATCGGGATCTACGTCGACCTTGATTACCTGCGCGCCCTCTCGCTCAAGGAACTGCAAGGCGTCACGTCCTTCAATCCCGAGTCCGACAACGGCGATTCGCTGATCGCGGAAAGTGTCCGGCCCTTCAACAGGGGACGGGAGCGTCATTTGGGCACCTGCAATGCAAGCGCGACGCCGAGGATTCCGCCGGCGATTCCGACCAGCCAGAAACGGGTGACGATCTGCGGCTCTGACCAGCCGCTCATCTCGAAGTGGTTATGCAGTGGCGCCATACGGAAGACGCGGCGACCCTCTCCGGTGCGTCGACGGGTCCATTTGAACCAACCGACCTGGAGGATGTCGGAAGTAGCCTCAAGGACGAAAACAATGCCGATTATCGGGAGTAGCAGCCAGTGTCCGGTCATCAGCGCGACAATCGCGAGCGACCCGCCAAGCGCCATGGCGCCGGTATCGCCCATGAAGATCTTGGCGGGATGGGCGTTAAACCAAAGAAACCCGAGCAACGCGCCGACGGTAGTGAACGCGAAGCGGACGAGGAAGTCCTGTTCCTGGCCAATGGCGATCACACCGAACGAAGCGATCGCAATGGCGCCTGTTCCTCCGCAGAGGGTGTCGAGGCCATCAGAGATGGCGACAGAGATGATCGTGGCGAAGACGGTGATCGCGGCAATCACGATGTACGCAGGACCGAGGGAGAACTGACCGGCCCAGGGCACATTGAGCGATTCGACGTCAAGGGCGTAATACAAAACTAGTCCCACGGCGACCGAAAACATGGCGAGCAGGCCAAACTTCAGTTTCCAAGTGAGGCCGGCCTGAACGCGACCGATTAACGTACCCAGATCGTCGACGTATCCCAGAGTTCCTAAGGCGATGACGCCGACCAATGGGAGCAGGATCGACCAGCGGTCGCCCTCGACAAGATTGGCAACGATCGTCAGGACCACGATTGGGACAAGGAAGATCAGGCCACCCATCGTCGGAGTGCCGGCTTTGACCAGGTGGCTGGCGGGACCTTCGTCGGAGATCGATTTGCCCTCGCTGTGCCGTTGAAGCCAACGAATGATGAATGGTCCGACGGCGAGCGCGCAGATGAAGGCAATGCCAGCAGTGCCAAGAGAAAACGTGGTCATGAAGCGGCCAGGCTCTCAACGACGGTCTCAAGATGCACTGCGTGCGATGCCTTGACCAGCAGGGTGTCGCCGGGTTCGAGCGCGTGGCGCAGGATGTCGATAGCCTGACCTGCCTCGGCCACCCAGCAAGCCTGTGCGTGGCCAGCCTCGCGTGCCGAATCAACCACTTCGCGGGACCTCTCACCGACGGCGATCAGCCAGTCGCAGCGATCGGCTACATAGATGCCCAGTGCCCGGTGCGCAGCTTGTTCCTCGGTCCCGAGTTCGAACATGTCGCCGAGCAGGGCGATGCGGCGCGGTTGGCAAACAGTCAATAGGTCCAACGCGGCTCTCATCGAGAGCGGTGCCGCATTGTAGGAGTCATCAATGATCGTCGCACCGTTCCAGGCGGTTCGACGCGCCAGACGCGAACCCGTGTTCAGGCCGGCCAGGGAATCGGTGATTTCTTTGAGTTCGAGTCCTGCGCGTAGTCCAACTGCAGAAGCGGCCAGCGCCGTCATTGCCTGGTGTGCGCCGATGAGTGGAGTATTGACTCTGACGCGGTCGTCCTTGCGAGTGTCGTGAAGGCTGAACTCGATCCCGTCGAACCCGTTGACGATCACGTCCGATGCCTGCAGGTCACAGCCGCGGCCGAATCCGTAAGTGAGGACCTCCGCGCGCGTGCGCTCCGACATTCGATGGACTCGAGGATCGTCGCCGTTGAGGATGGCGAGTCCGCTTTCAGGCAAGGACTCGGGCAAAAGCCCCTTGATTCGCTCGGTGTCTGCGATCGTGCCGAAGCGCTCGAGATGTGTTGGACCGACGTTGGTAACAATTCCGACATCGGGCCTGGCGGAGGAGACCAGCAACTCCATCTCTTCCTGCGAATAGGGGCCAATCTCGATCACCGCCCACTCGTCGGAGGGTTGGATGCCGAGCAGCGCTATCGGTAGACCGATGTCGCCGTTGAAGTTTCGCGGCGACTGATAGGCCCGGAATCGACCGGAGAGGAGCTGGTAGGTTGCCTCGCGAACTGTCGTTTTTCCAACGCTGCCCGTGATTCCGACAATGTGGGTCGTCAACCTATCGCGCCAGCGGCGTCCAGATTCTTGTAGGGCGAACAGCGGATCATCGACGACGAACATCGACGAATCTCGCAGGCCCGCGGCTTCCGAGACCAGCGCGGCGGATGCACCGCGACGTAGTGCGTCGTCGACGAATTGATGACCGTCGAACGTCTCACCGCGTAAAGCCACGAACAGCGACCCTGGCTGGGCCTCTCTGGAGTCAACCACGATTTCGGAGAAGGCTTCAGAAGCTGAGACAGGTCCGTTGAGCAATAGATCGCCGAGCAATTGGACCAAATCGTTCGAGGAGATCATTCGCCTTGCTCCTCGGCTTCACTCTCCAGATCGTCCTGAATGTATGTCACTGGGGAACTGCTTTGGTCTTCGTCGTCGACTTCAGCCGCGAGCGGAGCTTGCTCCTCTTGTTCTGGCTGCTCCATGTCGAGGCTGGACTCAGGCCGAGGCGCCGTGTTCCAATCGCCGGTGTCTGCGATGTAGGCGGTTGGCGGAACGCCGAGATAAGGAAGCACTTGTCCCATGAGCTCGGAGAAGATAGGAGCTGCGACAATACCGCCATAGATCTCACCTTGGGGGCGGTCGATTCGCACAAGCACTACGACTCGAGGGTCAGTTGCGGGAGCGAATCCGGCGAACGAAGCAAGCGATTCGCCTTCGAGATAACTACCGAATTCGACCACGTCGGAGGTTCCGGACTTGCCGGCGACTGGCCAACCATGCACCTGAGCGGGGTGTCCCGCGACGCCGTCCACGACGGCTTGCATCATCCAGGTGATGGTTGCTGCGGTTTCACGGCTGATCGCACGGGGACCGGTGCGGGGCTCGAAGCGGTCGACGCCGGAATCTGTGATCACGGCAGTGACGAGTCGAGGACGAACCGGAATCCCGCCACGTGCGATCGTGGCATAGGCCTGCACCATCTGTATCGGCGTGACGGCGATTCCTTGTCCAAAGGAATCAGTCGCGAGTTGAGCCGGCGACCAACGGATGTTTGTCGAATCGGTGACCACCCCTCCGATTTCGCCCGGGAGACCGGAGTGAGTCGTATCACCGAAGCCAAACTTGTAGAGGTATTCATAGAAGGCCTTCGCGCCAAGCTTCTGCGCGACCCAAACTGAGCCTGTGTTGAGGGAGCGCTGCAACACCTGGGTCATTGTTTGCTCTCCGTGATAGGAGAGATCAAAGTTCTTGATCGTGCGGTCCTCGATTACGACGGCGCCCGTGTCGATGAAGGTGGTCTCGGGTGAGACGATGCCGGCGTCGAGCGCCGCGGCCATCGTGATCACCTTCATCGTCGACCCTGGCTCATAGATGTCGGAGGCTGCGCGCGACCGCAACAGCGCCATCGACTCGGGCCGATCGAGATCGATCGTCATTGGGTTGTAGGTGGGCAGGGATGCGAGCGCCAGGATGTCGCCATTGCGGGGGTCCATCATGATGATGTGTCCGCCTTCGGCGTTCCATTCTTCGACCGCGCGCTTGAGCGTTGCCTCTGCAAGCCACTGGAGGTTTCGGTCAATCGTGAGAACGACCGAGGCACCTTGCTGGTAGGGCAATTCAGCTCGTGGACCGAAGGGGATCGGTTGGCCAAGGCCATCGACTTCCTGAACGAGCAATCCTGCTTCTCCCGCCAGCACGCCGTCAAGCTGATATTCGAGTCCAGCCAGGCCCTGTTCGTCGCGGCCGACCAGGCCGATCACCGGCGCGGCCATCGAGCCTTCGATGTATCGACGCGAAGAGGTCTTGCGGACCTGGACGCCGTGCAGGGCTTCGGCGTGGATCTGCGCGCCAAGCGCGTTGGAGAGTCCGTACGCGATCAGCGCGTCATTGCCTCCGTCTGAGAAGGTCTGAGCCGCAAGAGACAGGACGACCGACTCTGATGCTCGGAGTAGCTCAGCGAGGCGTTGCGATGCGTCGGTGGGCTGGAACTGCGATCGCGCCCACAGTCGAGTGTCGACATGGACCTCCCAGGCGTCGATTGAAGTGGCTAACGGGAATCCGTTGCGGTCGAGAATGGCTCCGCGGGGACCCTTGGTTTGGATTGTCCAGGTGCGATCGGCGTTGGCCTCGTGTCGCTCGTGCTCGATCACCTGGATCATGACCAGTCGGACAACCACGACCAATGCGAGTCCGAGCAACAGGGCGATGACCACGCGCATCCGCCAGGTGGAGACCGACTCAAATCCCCTGCCCGACGACGGACTCGCCAACGTTTTGCCCTTTCGCCGCTGTCATTTACTCGAAGATCAGGACGTCGAAAATTGTGTTCCAGACCGAAGTTCCGATGGCCGTGGAAGAGTCTTCGCCGCTGCTGGCGAGCTGATCTGAGAATGGCAGGAAGCGCGCCGGCAGCGTCCGCGAGGGAGGTAGTTGCTCGACTTCCAGCACCACAGTCGGTCGTGCTGGAACCATGTTGAGTCGCTCCTCAGCTTGAAGCTTGACCCTTGACAGTGAACCGAGCTGTCCGACATGTGCAGCGAGCGATCGGATCTCCGAGTTCAACCGCTCTCGCTCAGCCTCGAGGGCTCGCAGTTCCGTGCCGCTTTCGGTCACACTCGAAGTGCGGATGACCGGCAACGTCGCAGCGATGCAGAGTCCAAACACGGCTAACCAGGCCCAGGCGGGCATGCGGCCGGTGTAACGCGGCCGGCGCGGCAGAATCGGTCGCGGGAGGGCATGGAAGGAGTCACTCGCTGCAGAAGTGGGCAACGACGCATCGAGCGTCGTGCTGGGTTTCGCCGTTGTCATTGAAACGCCGATCGCCGGCGCGAGGTTCCCCAATTGCCACGAAGTCGTGAATGAACTTGCGCAGCGCTATCGAAATCGTTACGGAAAGTAGATACCTGGTTGCGCCGTTGCTGAGAAACGGACGTAAAGTGAGACGCAGAAGCCCGCAATGTGGGCTTCTGCGCTCGGCAATCGTTGAGCGGATCGTGCGCGCAGACGGGGGGACGTGGTCCACGAACGCCATGGCTCAGGGCCACGCGCAACCGTGTTCCAGTGGTTTGGCGGCGGGGCTTCTCCTTCACTGTAGTGGCTGTTAGGTAGTCCCCTGCACACGATCCGCTCAACGATTTCCGAGCTAGTCTCCGACGCTCGCGACGCTCCTGTTCACTATTGATCCCATGGTTCTGATGTCGCTGTACAGGCATTAGATGGCCTCCGCAGCGCGTAACCGTGCGCTTCGCGCACGAGGGTTTCCTTCGATCTCCGCAGCAGACGGTCGCAGCACACGACGAGTCAGGGCGCGAAAGCTCGGCTCGGATCCTGAAGACTGTTCGCGCAGAAACTGCTTAACAATCCGGTCTTCCAGTGAATGGAAGGAGATCACGACCAGCCGACCGCCGATTCGTAGGACTCCGCGCACCTGAGCGAGGAATGAGGCAAGACGCTCCAGCTCACGATTGACTTCTAGACGAATCGCCTGGAACACGCGAGTGGCCGGATGCACGCGGGAGCCGGGTCGCATTCCTACGGCGTCGACGACGGCCTGTGCGAGCTGGGTTGTTGATTCGATTGGTCGTTTGCGGACGATTGTCCGTGCAATCCGGCGGGAACGACGCTCCTCGCCGTAGTCGTAGATCAGGTTGGCCAGTTCATCGGTTGGCCATTCGTTGACGATCTGGTCTGCGGTGATGGTCTGGGATTCGTGCGCCGGTCCAAGTCGCATGTCAAGCGGACCCTCGGCCTGGAGTGAAAAGCCTCGCTCGGGGCTGTCCAACTGCAGTGAGGAGACTCCAAGATCGCAGAGCACGCCGTCGAGCGGTGTCAATTCGACGTCCCCGGCAACTCGCGCCGCCGCATCGAGCCATGAGCGACGGAGTTCGGCGCGATTGCCAAACTGCTCCAGTCGACGCCCTGCTCTCGCCAACGCCTCTGGATCTGCGTCAGTACCGAGCAGGCGGCCTTCCGGTTGCGAAGCGTTGAGAATAGCTTCTGCGTGACCACCTAGACCGACCGTAGCGTCGAGGTATCGTCCACCCGGCTTGACGTCGAGCATGGTCAGCACTTCGTTCAACATGACCGGAATGTGGCCTGGCGAGGATGTCATGACGACTCCTCGTTGCTCTCGCGACGGTCGGACTCGACGATTGCGTCTGCCAGGTCCTGCAGTAGTTCGGCGTAGGCGTCGTCGAGCTCGACCTGTTCCGATTGCCAGGCGTCGGTGTTCCAGATTTCGAGGTAGTCGCCCATCCCAATGATCGTGGTGGCGCCGTCGATACTGCGTTCCTTGCGCATCTGAGGCGGAATCAGGATTCGTCCTTGCCGGTCCGTCTCGATGCGGCGCACTCGACCGAAGAAGTTGCGGGCCAAACGTCGAGCCGACGGCCGCCTCTTGTCCGCGACCGTTCGGACTTGCTTCTCTGCTGCGTAACCCTCGGGCGTGTAGAGCTCGAGCTGACCATCCGGTCCGGGTAGCAGATAGCCGCCCTGCTCGAACAGTCCGCGGTACGCGGACGGGATTGCCAGACGACCACGGTCGTCCAAGCGGTGTTCGTATTCCCCAGTGAAGTCGACGGTCGCCACGTGAGAAGCCCCTCTTGCCTTCTGGATTCACGTTATGCCGCTTCTCCCACTTCGACCCATTTGCTGGGCACAGATGCACTCTAGAGACGTAACGAGAGGGAATGCAAGACGATAATCAGGGAAAAGACACCCAGATTCTGGAATCTGGCAAAATCTGTCTACTCAAGAGGTGGAGATCCCCCCACTAGACGACTAATGCTCGTCGATAATGTGGATGAGTTGCCCACGCAAACGTAGAACGACCAGATAGAACGCAAAGCATGCTCAACAAACCGACGGCTGCCGTGCTGACGCTCTCCGACCAGAGCGCAAAAGGCTTACGTGAGGACACCTCAGGACCCGCAATCCGCGCCCGTTTGGCCGAACTTGGAGTATTGGTGAAAGAACATGCCATCCAGTCGGATGATCCCATTGAGATTGCGTCTCGACTGCAGGAATGGGTCGATGCAGACGTTGACCTGATTGTGACGACGGGTGGAACCGGCTTTGGTCCACGGGACAACACGCCCGAAGCGACTCGTCAAGTCATCGAGCGCGACGCCCCTGGTTTGGCCGAGCTGATGCGAGCCGAAGGGTTGCGCCAGACTCCGATGGCCGCGTTGTCACGCGGAATCTGCGGAATCGCCGGACGGACGTTGATCGTCAATCTGCCGGGCTCGGAGCGCGCTGTGCGGGAGAACCTCGAGGCGCTCGCTCCCGTATTACTGCACGCGCTGCAGTTGATCGCGGGCGACACTGAGCACTAGTCGCTAAGCCAGCCTGTTCGTCGGGCCTACACTGAAACCGATGGCCCAACGAACGATCGCCCGAAATGTCGCGGCAGCCCGTCAACGACTGGGTGCCGAAAGCGGCACCGTGGTCAAAGACTGGGGCGGCCGATTGCCTGTCGCGTTGGTCTATCCCAACAGCTACTACCTAGGGATGTCCAACCTCGGCTTGCAGACGATTTACGGGTTACTCAACCAACGAGCCGACATCGTCTGCGAGAGGGCGTTCTACGACCCGCCGCATAAGTCTGAGCGCGGAGATGATCCGTCGCTGGGGCCGGTCACGATCGAATCTCAACGACCGCTGGCGGACTTCCCGGTCGTCGCCTACACGTTGACGTATGAGATCGACTACTACCACGTCGTGAGATCGTTGCAAGCAGCGCAGATCGAGCCGCTGAGCATCAACCGTGACGACGGTGACCCGCTGATCATCGCAGGGGGCGCGGCGGTGATCACGAATCCTCTGCCTTTGGCCGATTGCTTTGACGCCTTCGTGATCGGCGAAGCGGAACCGATCCTTGAGGAGCTGATAGACACGTTGAGCGAGTACGCCTATAGCCCGCGAGCGGACCAGCTCGATGCGCTAGCCAGGATTCCGGGCCTCTTCGTTCCGGCCGTCGGCGCCGGCTCTGGAGTCGAGCGTCAATGGGTGCGCGACATCTCAACGACCGAGGCGATGTCCTTGGTACTAACCGACGAGACCGAATTCAACCAGATGACGCTGATCGAAGCGGCGCGCGGCTGCGGTCGTGGCTGCCGTTTCTGCATTGCCGGGTACGTGTTTCGGCCGCCGCGTTACCGGCCGCTCGAATCGCTGCTCAACCAGGTCGAAGAAGGACTCAAGCGCAGCGAGCGAGTTGGACTGCTTGGAGCGGCGGTGGCCGACCATCCGCAACTGGCCGAGCTAGCGGTTGAGGCCGATCGGCAGGGTGGTCGTGTGTCAGTCTCTTCGTTGCGGGTTGACAATCTCGCCCCAGAACTGCTCGACGTGCTCTCTCGTGGCGGAACGCGGACGGTCACGCTGGCGCCGGAGGCTGGCTCGGAGCGAATGCGGCAGCGGATCAACAAAGCCGTCTCGGAAGATCAGATCATCGAGGCGGCAGACAAAGTCGGATCGGCAGCGATGAACCGGCTCAAGCTGTACTTCATGATCGGACTGCCCGACGAAGAGGACGAAGACGTCGAGGCGATGGCCAGCTTGGGACTTGCGGTCAAGGAGCGGCTGGATGCGCACGGCCATGGAACCGAGCTGGTGATGTCGGTCGGGCCGCTGGTGCCGAAGCCGGCAACTGCTTATCAGGAACTGATCCAGTCCGAGGCCGAGCTGGTCAAGCATCGTCAACGAATCCTGCAAGAGGCCTTCCGTAAGACCGGAATTCGCCTGCGCGGTGATAGCCCGACCTGGGCGCGGATCGACGACATCTGCTCGCGCTCCGATCAGCGGCTGGCGCACGCAATCCTCGAGATGGAAGCGCCTTCGGCACGCGAGTGGATGCGCGCAGCTGGGGAATGGAACCTTGACGGACCACTGCCTTGGGGCGGTGGGGCGGTTCCGTGGTCGGCGGTTGAGACCGGCATCACGGCGAGATTCTTTGAGCGAGAGCTGTCCAAGCACTTTCGCGAGAAGGCGACAATCGCCTGTCCTCCGCCTGAGATCGGTTGCAACATGTGCGGTGTTTGCGGCGGAAACGAGATTCCCTCGTATTCGCCCACGATCGTGCCACTGGAAGCAGTTGGACCGGAAGCCGCCGTTGGGATTTAAGGTGTCGATCGCCGACAACCTGCGCCGGGTCAACGAACAAATCGCCAACGCATGCACACGCGCCGGTCGTGATGCTTCGGACGTCACTCTGATCGCAGTCTCGAAGACCTTTCCTGTTACAGCGATTGCCGAAGCGTGGGCCGAGGGCCAACGCGATTTTGGCGAAAACCGAGTACAGGAAGGGTTGGCCAAACTGGAGCAGATGCCAGGCCTCGGAGTTGACGCAGATTTGCATCTGATCGGCCACCTGCAACGCAACAAGGCTCGTCACGCGGGCAGCTTCGCGTCGGTCCAATCGGTCGACAGCGTAAGGCTGGCGGAAGCGATTTCCCGACGGTTAGACCGGGATCTGCCGATTCTTCTAGAGGTCAATGTCGGAGACGAAGCGACCAAAGAGGGCTTTCGAGTCGCCGAAGTTGCGGCCGCGTATGAGCAGATCAAGGCGCTGCCGAATCTCCGTGTCGACGGCCTGATGACGGTCGCACCCGAGGTCGCCAACCCCGAGGAAGTGCGCCCGATCTTCAGCGCCTTGAGCAAACTTGCGGAACAGCTTGGGCTGCCAGAACTGAGCATGGGCATGACCAACGACTACGCTGTAGCCATCGAGGAAGGTTCCACGATGGTCAGGATTGGACGCGCCATTTTTGGCAATCGGCCGGAGGTCGGAGGATGACGAAGATCGCCGTGATCGGCGGTGGAACGATGGGTGCAACCTTCATTCGGGCAGTAACCAATGCTGGTGTCGTGGCAATGGCCGACCTGACCGTCTGCGAGGTCATCGCCGAGCGCCGCGATTGGCTGACAAACGAATTCCAGGGCATCACGGTCACCAGCGACCAGAAAGAGGCGGTCGAGGACGGCGAGGTCATCTACTTGTCGGTTAAGCCTCAGGATCTGGGTTCGCTCGACAACGCGAGCCGTGCCGATTCGCGGTTGCTCATCTCCATTCTGGCCGGGTCGACGATTGCTGACGTTCAAGCATCAACCGGTGCGAAGCGTGTCGTCCGCGCAATGCCCAACACGCCTGCACAGGTAGGTAAAGGCTTCACCGCCTGGACGTCGACTGAGAGCGTCACGCCCGACGAGCAAGCGTTGGTCAGTCGCCTGCTCGACACGATGGGTGAGCAGCTCTACGTAGCGGACGAGTCCGCGATCGACAAGATCACTGCAGTCTCTGGCAGTGGGCCCGCGTACGTGTTCTTGATCATCGAGGCGATGATTAACGCGGCTGTGAATATTGGTCTACGCCCCGATGACGCCAGACGCATGGTTCTGCAAACTGTGATCGGTTCCAGCGAGTTCGCACAGCAGTCGGGCCAACATCCGGCAGTCTTGAAGGATATGGTGACTTCACCGGGCGGCACGACCGCTGCCGGACTGCAGGTGCTTGAACAGCGAGGCGTTCGCTCGGCACTGATAGATGCAGTAGCGGCGGCGCATCAACGAGCGGAAGAATTGGGACGTCAATGAGCGAAGTCCTTTTCATCCTGGGCACCGTGATCCAGATCTACTCGTTCATCCTGCTCGGACGGGTGCTGATGAGTTGGATTCCGATGTTCACCAATCGGCCGCTCGACCCATCCAATCCGCTGGTCAAAATCCTGCTCGACGTCACGGAACCGGTGCTCGCGCCCTTGCGTCGATATCTGGTCATCGGGATGATCGATCTCTCGCCATTGGTCGCGTTGATCGGCTTGCAGATCCTGGGCAGCGCCATCCTGCGCAGCGCCTGATCCTGACATCGTTCCTTCATAGAACGTTTGCTTGACATTGACATAGTTCTTCGTTAGCGTGCGCAGCACGGGCGTTCTCTCTTTGCACAGCGTCCGCGGAGAAAGCGCATATTATGACACGTAGCACGACCGAACCCGACCCAACTCCGATCGTCCTGGCCACCGAGCCAGCAAAGAATGCACAGGAACCGCTGCCAATGACCACGACCAACGAACCACCGGCCGCTGTTACGGAGCTGCTTGGCGACATGGAGCGCCGATTCGGTGAAGGCGCGCTCATGCGCCTCGGTGACGCCAGCACCCGACTGACCGTTGACGGCATCCCAACCGGCGCATTGTCGCTCGACGTAGCGCTCGGAATCGGTGGTTTGCCCCGCGGTCGGATTGTCGAGGTGTACGGTCCGGAATCCGCAGGCAAGTCCACGGTGGCCCAGCACGTGATCGCTGAAGCCCAACGGCTCGGAGGCCAAGCTGCTTATGTTGACGTTGAGCATGCGCTAGATCCTGAGTTTGCCGGCAGGCTTGGAATCGACGTCTCGCAGTTGCTGATCGCGCAACCCGACACTGGCGAGCAGGCACTCGAAATCGCTGAAGCGTTGGTACGCAGCAATGCGATCGACGTTGTAGTCGTCGACTCCGTCGCGGCGCTCGTGCCGCGAGCAGAAATCGAAGGCGAAATGGGAGACGTCCAGGTAGGCCTACAGGCGCGCCTGATGTCGCAAGCGCTACGCAAGCTGACAGGAGTCGTCGCTCGCTCCAAGACTGTGTTGATCTTCATCAACCAACTACGAGAAAAGGTCGGGATCGTTTTCGGCAATCCCGAGACCACACCAGGCGGTCGGGCGCTCAAGTTCTATTCCTCGGTGCGGATCGAACTACGTCGTGCAGAAACGCTCAAGGACGGTCAAGTGGTAATCGGCTCACGGGTCAAGGCCAAGGTCGTCAAGAACAAGGTCGCGCCTCCATTCCGGACAGCGGAGTTCGACCTGATGTTTACTCCGAACGAGCACGGCATTTCCAAGACCGGCTGCCTGATCGACCTCGGAATCGAAGCGCCCCCCGGTTCTCCCGCGAATGCACCGTCGGTGATCAAGAAGCAGGGCACGTTCTACTCCTATGGAGAGACGAGGCTCGGTCAGGGTCGCGAGCGCACCAAGGCATTCCTGCGCGAGCATCAAGACATCGCCGAGGAAATCGAAAGTCGCATCCGAGAAGAACGCGGCCTACCCACTGCCTCATCGCTCATCGCAGAAGACGGTGCTAACTCTTCCCCAATCGAGAAACCGGCGCCACGCAAGAAGGGTCGGTCGCGGGCGAGCTAACAATCAGACGTCAAATGCTGCGGACTAGGAATCACTCGCTGCGATGACTGAGGTCCTTTCAGTACGGCCTACTGGTTCAGCATCCACCGTCGATTTCGATGACGGCACCTCGTTCCGCTGCACTCGGGAGTTTGTGCAGCGATCGAACATCACTCGGGGCCAACAGATTGATCCCATCTTTGTCGATCGGCTGCGCGAGGCGGCCTCGTTCGATCTTGCCCTGGACCAGGCGCAGCGCCTCAATCGAAGAGGCCGCTACAGCAGAAATGAGATAGCGCAGCGGCTCAGGCAAGCGGGCATCGCCAGTCAGGTCGCTGCTCATGCGCTGGACTCACTCGTGGAGTGTGGGGAACTTGACGATCAGACTGTCGCATTGAACATCGGACGACGCAGCCTACGCCAAGCGTTGGGCCGCGATCCGGACTTGTCCTGGTACAGATTTCGCGATTTGCACGCACGAAGACTCGCCATGCGGGGGTTTGGTGCAGCAGAGTCGAGCGCCGCTTTGCGGCAGGCCTGGATGGAGCTTGAACAGGCAACGGTGGCGCCGGAAAGTTAACAGGCGTAACCTGAACCCTAGCGAGACACTATCAGCCACTCGCCGGCTTGGAACCCGGCGATGTCACCAGAGCGAAACCAATCCTGATTACAGGCAACGCAATAGCAATGCCAACCCAATTGAGTCGAGGAAACTATGTGGGGAGCCCTCATGCGGCTCCTGCGCGGCGGGCCCGATCCGCGAGTCGAGGCCACGCTCGAAGCCGAACGCATCGTTCAACAGGCCCGCGAAGAGGCCGATCGAGAGGCGCGTGAGCGGTTAAGCGAAGCGCAGGAGCAGGCGCAAGCCGAACGAGACCAAATCCTGGCCGACGTGCGCGGAGCGCGCGACGACCTTCAACGGGCGGTCGACCGACTCGACCGGCGCGAAACATCGTTAGAGGACCGTGTCAAATCGCTCGATGACCGCGATTCTAAGCTGAATCGCGATAGTCAGCGTCTGCAGCGGCGCAGCGCGGAGTTGGATGAACGAGAAGCCGAGCACGACCACCGGCTCGAGGAGATCTCCAATCTCACTCGTGACGAGGCACGCAGCGTTCTCTTCGAGCAGGTCGAGCGTGAGGTATCCGATGAGGCAGGCCGCTTGGTGCGCGAGGCAGAGCAGAAGGCCAAGGATGAGGCTGAGTCGCGGGCGCGAAAGATCGTCGCAACAGCGATTCAGCGTGTCGCCTCAGAAGTCACCACCGAGTCCACGGTCTCGGTGGTGCAGATCCCGTCAGACGAGATGAAGGGTCGGATTATTGGTCGCGAGGGCCGCAACATCCGTGCGTTGGAATCGGCTCTGGGCTGCGACCTCATCATCGACGACACTCCTGACGTCGTTACAGTCTCAGGCTTCGACCCAGTACGCCGAGAGATCGGCAGGCTTTCATTGAGTCGACTCGTCGCCGATGGTCGTATTCATCCGACCCGGATCGAGGAGACCGTGGCCAAGGCTCAAAGAGACGTAGACCGAATCATCCGCGAGTCCGGTGATGAGGCGGCGATCGAGGCGCACTGCAGCGGTCTACCCCGCGAGATGCTCGACATCTTCGGCCGTCTGCGATTCCGCACGAGTTACGGGCAGAACCAACTCCGACACGCAGTCGAGACGGCCCACATTGGCGCGATGATCGCCCAGGAGATCCACGCTGATGTCGAGGTCACACGACGCGGCTCACTGCTGCACGATGTGGGTAAGGCGATCGACCACGATGTCGAGGGCACGCACGCAATCATCGGCGGAGAATTGGCACGTCGATTCAAGATGTCCGAGGACATCGCGCACTGCATCGAGGCGCACCACGACGAGGTCGAGCTGCGCACGGTCGAGGCTATCATCGTGCAGATGGCCGACGCCATCTCCGGCGGACGGCCGGGCGCGCGACGGGAATCTGTCGAACGATACATTGAGCGACTACGCTCGCTAGAGGAGATTGCGACATCATTTGACGGCGTTGGTCAGGCGTACGCGATCCAGGCTGGACGAGAAGTCCGTGTCGTTGTCGATCCCCGCGAGATCGATGACCTCGGCGCCATGAGGCTGGCTCGAGATATCTCGAAGCAAATCGAGGAATCGCTGCAGTATCCCGGACAGATTCGTGTGACGGTCCTGCGCGAGACCCGTGCCGCCGAGTACGCACGCTAGAACGACACGCGGCGCATGGCGCGTCTCGACCTTCACACGCACAGCACCCATTCCGACGGGACCAGGCCGCCCGAGTGGGTCGTCCGGCAAGCTGCCGACCACGGCGCTGAACTGCTGGCTCTCACCGACCACGACACCCTCCTGGGCGTCAAGACTGCTCAAGCGGAAGGCCGCAGGCTGGGTGTTGATGTCATCGCAGGCGTTGAGATCGGCGTCAACGACGCCGACCTCGGCGAACTGCATGTGCTTGGTTACTTCTCCGGCCAGGCGCCGCTCGAAGACCTCGAACATCAGCTCACTCTCTATCGAGAGGAACGTCGTTCCAGGGCCCGACGGACCGTGGAGCGATTGATTGAGCTTGGAGTTCCGATCGAGTACGAAGCGGTCGTTGCGATCGCTGGCAACGCATCAATCGGACGTCCGCACATCGCACGAGCGATGGTCGACGCCGGTCACGTCGAGTCTCTTCCGGATGCGTTCAATCGCTTCCTGCGCAACGATGGTCCCGCTTTCATTCCCAGGACCTTGCTCAGTCTTGCCGACTCGCTGGAGATGATTCATCGGGCCGCCGGATTCGCCTCTCTGGCGCATCCAACCCGTTATGACGACCCGGTCAACTCGATCACGTCATTTGCCTCTGCCGGTGGCGACGGCCTCGAGATCTACTACCGCAACGATGGACCGGACGAGGTCGCGAACGGTGAACAACTAGCTCGTCGGCTGGGTTTGACACCAACCATTGGCTCCGACTTTCATGGATTGCATGCCGACGAGATTCGGCCCGCCAACGTCTCCATTCCCAACCATGCTGCCGAGCAGATCATCAGCATTCTGAAAGACCTGTGACCATGGCTGATTACGATCTCCCGCTGGATGTGCGCGCGATTCGACGGATCATTCCGCACCGCTATCCGATATTGCTTGTCGACCGGATTGTGGAACTGGAGCCGGGCAATCGGGCCGTGGGCCTAAAGAACGTGACGAGCAACGAATGGTTCTTCGAAGGTCACTTCCCGGACAACCCAATCATGCCCGGAGTGCTGATCATCGAAGCGCTTGCGCAGACGGGGGCAGTGGCGGCGTTGTCGGCGGAGGAGTTTGCCGGCAAGCTGGGACTGTTCGCTGGAATCGACGGAGTTCGCTTCCGCAGGCAGGTCGTTCCTGGCGATCAACTCAGGCTTGAAGTTGAGATGGAACGCCTGCGTCGAGGAATCGGTCGGGCAGCGGCCATCGCGACGGTCGATGGCGAGATAGCAGCCGAAGGTCGGCTCACGTTTGCGCTCGTGGATCCGCCGGATGGGATATAGGCCCATCGCTCCAGTTCTTGCGTGAGGCAAGGACTGGGATCAAGGGTTAGAGCGTGATCGCCGCCCAGAGCGCAACGACCAGGCCTACGCTGGCGACCGTGGTGATCGCGACCCAGCGCAGGTCGCCTCGGACGTAGTGGAAATCGTGCATCGCGGCCGCGGCGCGGGCCCGGCGATCGCGCCGTTCGACGGCTCCGGTTGCACCGCTACGTGGACCTCCGGCGGTCTGAGCACTCGGCACACCGACCCGGGTCGGCTGTTCAATGTTGCCGCTGAGCGAAGCTCCGGCGGGCACGTTGGCGGCGCCGGACAGTGCTGTTGGCAGCTGGTCCTCTCGGCCGCGCTGGCCTCTACGACCCTGCGGTCGAGCCGCTCGCTGGGCTCGATTCGAACCGCCTCGTCCTCGTCGTGAACCGCGTGCCATCTGCAACCTCCGACGCTGTGCTACCACGTTAGGCGCTGTTGCTGAACTCGGCCAGTCGGCCTAAACTGGCCGTACGGCCCCGTGGTGTAGCGGCCTAACACGCCACCCTGTCAAGGTGGAGACCGGCGGTTCGAATCCGCTCGGGGTCGCCACTCAACTTCTCATCTGGTTCTTGCTTACCACGTATCAATGTACGGACGCTTCTTGCCGGACCGCTCGGGGGTTGGCGGGAGGCGCTTGAGACCGTTGGCGATCCAGGTTCTGGTTTCGGCTGGGTCGATTACGTCGTCGAGGCCTCCGCCGGCGGCGGCGTTGACCGCTTTGGCGTTTTCGTAGGCCCGGTTGACCATGTTTTCGTACGTTTCAATCCGCTCTTCCGGATCCTCGATGGCGATCAGTTCCTTGCGGTAGCCGAGCTTGACCGAGCCTTCGAGGTTCATGCCGGCGAACTCGGCTGTTGGCCAGGCGACGGTGAAGAAGCCGACCAATGCGCTGGCGCCGCACATGGCCTGGACGCCGAGTCCGTAGGCCTTGCGCACGACCACGCCGAAGAGTGGCACGCTGAGGTTGGCGCCGGTATTGAACATCCTTGCGCAGTGACGGACGAGGGCGGTCGCCTCGACGTCGGGTCCGACCATCATGCCCGGGCAGTCCATCAGGCTGAGCACGGGGATGTCGAAGGCGTCGCAGAGTTGGAGGAAGCGTGCGCCCTTGTCCGAGCCGTCTGAGTCGATCGCGCCGGCGAGGTGATGCGGGTTGTTGGCGATCACGCCGATCGGATGACCCTCGACGCGGATGAAGGCGGTGATGATCCCGATGCCGAACTTCTCGCGGATCTCCAGGACTGAGCCTTCGTCGGCGATCGTGTGGATGATTTCCTTCATGTCGTAGAGACGCAGCCGGTTCTCCGGCACGATGTGGCGCAGGCGGCGCTGATCGGGCACGGTCCATTCCTTGATCGGACCCTGGAAGTAGCTCAGGTATTGCTTCGCGACATCGGTCGCTTCTTCCTCGTCCTTGCAGAGAATGTCGACGACGCCGTTGGGGACCTGGAACGACATCGGCCCGACTTCCTCGGGTGTATAGATGCCCAGGCCGCCGCCCTCGATCATTGCCGGACCGCCCATCGCGACGGTCGAGCCCTCGGTGGCGATGATCACGTCGCAGCAGGCGAGCAGTGCCGTGTTCCCGGCGAAGCAGCGGCCATTGGTGACACCGACCAGCGGGACCTGTCCGCTGAGCTTCGAGAACTGGGTGAAGGTGTAGGTGTCGAAGGCGACGCCGGGTCCGGTGCGGTCGTCGCCGGGTCGTCCGCCGCCGCCTTCGGTGTAGAAGACGATCGGGAAGTTGAAGCGGCGCGCCATCTCAAACATGCGGTCCTGTTTGTAGTGGTTGCGGCCGCCCTGCGTGCCAGCGAGCACCGTGTAGTCGTAGTGCACCACGATCGCGCGGGCGTCGCGCTCGTCCTCGAACAGGTCGCCGTTGATCGTCGCCGTGCCGGCCAGGAGACCGTCGGCGGGCGTGTTCTCTCGAAGCTGCTCGTCGGTGTTGCGCTGGTGCTGTCGAGCGACGATCAGCGGCCAGTATTCCTGGAACGAGCCCGGATCAACGAGCTGCTCGATGTTCTCTCGCGGCATCCGGTAGCCGCGATCGCGTCGTTTGGAGACCGCGACCGGACGGTTCTCGTCCAGCGTGTGGGCGTGGCGATCGTAGTTTTCCTGCAAGTCGGATCGGATGAAGTCGGGGTCGATCAGTTCGTCGCCGCTGACTGCCTCGACTGAGACCTCGGCCTCAAGGATGTAGACCAACGGGAAGCCCTCGCGAATCACATCGCCGACCGAGCAGCCGAGCGCCTTGACGATGCCGTCTCGATCGGCGGAGACGACGTGCTCCATCTTCATCGCTTCCATCGCGACGAGGTCCTGTCCCTTCCGCACCTCCTGGCCTTCCTCGACCATGATCGAGACGATCGTGCCCTGGATTGGCGCGGGCAGCCCGATCGATCCCTCCGGGCCGGTCAGGTCGGGCGCATCTTCCTCGACCACGTCGATCGATTGTTGCTGCTTGACCTGCTGATCGTGTTGGAACAGCGCCAGGGGATCGCGTGAGTCGACGCGCGCGCCGGCGAATCCGGTGTCTGCTGTGGGCGCCTCGGTTGAGAGGTAGCGGATTCGCTGTACGCCGTTGGTCGAAGCCAGTTCGGCCATCTGCTCGTCGACCCAGCGGGTGTGGACGCGTCCTTCCGACAGGTCCTCGTGCTCGAGGACATTGGTGAGGAACGGAATGTTCGAGGCGACGCCTTCGATGCGGAACTCCGATAGCGCCCGTAGCGATCGCTTGAGCGCGTCGTCGAACTGCGGCGTCGGCGAGTGCGCGATCACTTTGGCCAGCAGCGAGTCGAAGGCGGTCGAGGTCTGGTAGCCGACGTAGCCGAAGCCGTCGGTGCGAACTCCCGGACCTGACGGTGCCTCGTAGGCCTTGAGCGTGCCGGAAGCGGGACGGACCGAGCCGTCCGGGGTGAGGGTCTCCATGTTGACGCGTGTCTGGATCGCGAAGCCGCGAGGTCGCAGCCAAGACGGGTCATCGAGGCCGAGATCGGCGATTGTCGATCCCTGTGCGGCGCGGAGCTGCGACTGAACCAGGTCAACACCGGTGACCTGTTCCGTCACGGTGTGTTCGACCTGGAGCCGGGCGTTGGCCTCGAGGAAGTAGAAGGAGTCCTGCGAGCCATCGGAAGCGTCGAGCAGGAACTCGAAGGTGCCCAACGAGGAGTAGCCGACGTCGCGAGCAATCCGCACGGCAGCCTCGACGATCGCCTCGCGGGTTGGGGCCTCGAGATGCGGCGCCGGCGCGATTTCGACGATTTTCTGGAATCGACGCTGAACGGAGCACTCTCGTTCCCACAGGTGACCAACGCCGCCGTGGAGATCACCGATGACCTGGACCTCAATGTGTCGGGCGCGAGGGATGAGTTGCTCGACGTAGAGCGCGCCGGAACCGAAGGCCATTTGCGCCTCCGAGACGCAGCGCTCCCAGGCAGATTCGAGTTCTTCAATGTTCGTCACGGCACGTGAGCCCCGACCACCGCCACCAGCGACCGCTTTGAGCATGATCGCCGCATCCTCGCCCAGTGATTCGTAGAACTCGAGAGCCTGCTGCAGCGTGACTGCTTCGTCCGATCCCTCGATCACCGGCACGCCTGCCTCGCGGGCGGCTTGCCTCGCTCGGACCTTGTCGCCGAACAGGTCGAGCAGGTGTGGGGTCGGTCCGACGAATGTGATTCCTGCGTCTCGGCAGGCGCGAGCGAAGTCGGCGGACTCGGCGAGGAAGCCGTATCCCGGGTGGACCGCGTCGCAGCCTGTCGATTTTGCCGCGTCAATCAGGCCTTCGATGTTGAGATAGGCCTGGACTCCGAGCCCGTCGAGCTCGAACGCCTCATCCGCGGAGTGAACGTGGAGCGACTTGGCGTCGTCGGACGAGTAGACCGCAACGGTGGCGATACCCAGGTCCGAGGCCGCGCGGGCGACTCGGATGGCGATTTCTCCACGATTGGCGATCAGCAACTTAGAAACTGGCGACACAGAACCACTCGGCGGCATTTGTTACTCCAACTTGAGTCGGGACGAAGCGAACAGGCTCGTCGGTTGCCGACACGATATCAGCGGGCGGGATCCGCTCCCGTTCTGTCAGTCGGCGACCGCGGCTGACTTCGCTGCCACATCATCCATGGTCCCGCTGATTCCGCGCTCCACGAGGGATCGGTACTCGGCGAGGGTGATACCGAGTTCTTCTGAGAGCACTTCATACGTGTGCTCGCCGACGCAAGGTGAGGGGCGCAGCGTTCGGTCTTCGGGTCCGCTGAATCGCCACGGTGCGCCTGGTAGCCAGGACCGTCCGACTTCAGGGTGATCGACGAGCTGGATGAACCCGCTTACCAGGTAGTGCGGGTCTGGTTCTGAGAACTGCTCGTACGGCTTGGCGACACGTGCAGCGTCGATGCCGACTGCGAGGAGTCGGCGTTCCACCTCGGATGCAGGCTGAGGTGAGGTCCAGTCCGTGATGAAGTCGTCTAGTGCAGATTCGTTGGCTTTTCGCGATGCAGCGTCGGCGAACCGTGGATCGTTTGCGAGGTCCTTCGTGCCCATTTCCGCGCAGAGGGCTTGCCACTCGGCGTGCGAGCTAATCGAGATTGCGACCCATTCGTCCTCTCCCGCGCAGGGGTAGACGTTGTTGGGAGATCGCTGGCGATCATGATTGCCAAGCGGGATGGGCATCCGACCGGTGGCATCGTACTCGGTGATTGCGTCTCCGACGACGACGCCCATCGCTTCGAGCATGGCGACGTCGATTCGCTGGGGGCCATTGACTCGCTCGCGCCTCGCCAACGCGGCGATGATCGCGGATGTCATCGAGTAGCCGGAGATGGAGTCGGGATACAGACCGCCGGTGTTCATACCGGGATCGCCCTGGTAGCCGTGCAGAGATGCGAGGCCTGACATCGGTTCGGTCGTGGCTCCGTTGGCGGGGTAGGAGGCGTAGGGTCCGGTCACGCCGTAGCCGGAGATTGAGGCGAGGATGATGTCTGGTCGCTTCTCCGCCAGCGTGTCCAGGGTGATGCCCCAGCCTTCGAGCACGCCGGGTCGGAAGTTCTCGCAGATCACATCGAATTCGGGCATCATTCGCCAGAACAGGTCCTTGCCTTCGTCCGTGCTGAGGTCGAGGGTGATGCCGCGCTTGTTCAGATTGACCGCGTTGTAGACGCCTTGCGTGTTCTCGGGATGCTGGGTCTTCGATTCGTCCAGGATCGCCTTGCCGACCCAGGGTCGGAGCAGTCGCCAGATGTCGACTCGTCGCAGGGCTTCGATCTGGACTACGTCTGCTCCGAGGAAGCCCAGCAGTTCGGTGGCAAAGGTGCCGCTCCAGGCCTGAGTGAAAGTCAGGATGCGGATTCCGTCGAGCGGGCCGCGTGTGGTGTTTCCGGAAGTTCCTCCACCGACCGAGTTGGTGGACGGAGTCGGAGGAGCCTGCTTGTCTGAGCCAAGTTGCGGCGCGGGCGATTTGAGCGACCAACTTGGGGGTGTCATCGGATGTGGATCTCCCGATGCTCTGATTGGGCGGCCGCTGAGATCTGTCTCCACGATGAATCCGCGTGCGGCGAACTGCTCGTTGTGGACGAGCTCGGGGATTGTCTGCATTACGCCTGAGATGCAGCGCAAGGCGGCGAGTCGGTGGAACAGCGGCCACTTATTCATCTGGGGCAGTTCGCGTGCGACTCCGGCCATCACAGCCGACAAATCCTTGGAATAGCGGGCGTTGCGGGCCTGCAGATCTTCGCGGGCACCTTGGTCGGGCAGGTTGAACAGAGCCATTGCCTCGCGCCAGTTGTGCCAGTCGCCGAAGCCGAAGTTCATCCGTCCGTCGACGGCATCCCAGAGCGGTCCCGGTTCGCCTCGCGGCCGGCCACCGGTCGCTCCTCTTGACCAGCCTGTTCCCTGGTAGACGGCGCCGATCGTCCACGGATAGACGGTGTGCGTCATCGCCTCGAGCTCGCGGACATCGGCGAGTTCCGGGATGTTGGACTCATACCGCCGGTGGAGCGCTGCGGTGGCGGCGACAAAGGCGGCGAGCCCGCCCATGTATCCGTGTTGGCGCGACGGTAGCGCTAGTGGCGGTTCATCCTGCATCGCGTTCACGTGCCCCCAGCCGCAGCG
This sequence comes from Dehalococcoidia bacterium, assembly GCA_964291525.2. Taxonomy (GTDB): domain Bacteria; phylum Chloroflexota; class Dehalococcoidia; order Bin125; family Bin125; genus Bin125. Next base: position 1,384,720 of record OZ219765.1, read on the forward strand.
TGCGTTGAGGGTCAGATTGCCGGCGGGTGCGTCGGCAAGGGGGCTGTCGAGACCGTAGGGCGTCACCGACAGGTGGACGGCGTCGGGGCGGATGACGGCGATCGGCCACCGATCAACCGTGGTCGGTCCGTCGGTGGTGATCACCAGATCTGCTGCCGCGATCCAATCTCTGACCTCGGACGGATCTTCGATGACGGCTGAGCGCTTGTTCCAGTTGATGTAGGCGTGCAGCGCGGAGCGCTCTGTGCCGGGTTGATCATCGAGGAAGGGAGCCTCGTGCCGGAGCGGGTGGCCCTCGGGCGGCTCCAGCATGATGACGTCAGCGCCGTGGTCGGCGAAGAGGCGAGCGGTGAAGGCTCCTGACAGTCGTCTGGACAGGTCGACGACGAGCAGGCCGTCGTACGCGGGAACCAGTTCTGCGTCTACCACTCCTGCGTTGCCCCTTCGATCTGCCCGGCCGGTAAGCGTCACGTTATCGGATGGTCTCGCAATGCTGACCTATCCTCAGCCGACATGCGGAGGCAGACATGACGACGTTTGACGACATCATTATCGGCGCGGGTTCGGCGGGTGCGGTGATTGCGGCTCGGTTGTCGGAGGATCCGAATCGGCGGGTGCTGTTGCTCGAGGCGGGGCCGGACTATACCCGCGTGGAGGACATGCCTCGCGATTTGCTCAAGCCGTGGGTGTCGTGGCGCGACCATGACTGGGGGTTCAACGCGAATGCTCGGCATGGACGAGAGTTTCCGCTGCATCGTGGCAAGGTGATGGGTGGGTCCTCGGCTGTGAATGGGACGATCGCACTGCGCGGGGTCCCGGGGGACTTCGAGTCGTGGGTAGCCGCGGGTTGCGATGAGTGGGGCTTCGAGGACGTGCTGCCGTATTACCGGCGGCTTGAGTCGGATCCTGAGGGTGGCGACTTTCATGGGCAGTCGGGGCCGGTGCCGATTGAGCGAGAGCCTTCTGAGAACTGGCAGCCGATGCAGCGGGCGTTCTATGACGCTTGCCTCGGGAGCGGCTTTGACGATGTCTGGGACCACAACCTGCCCGATGCGACCGGCGTGGGACCCTGGCCGCGCAATCGCAGCAATGGCAACCGGATCTCGACCAACATTGCCTATCTGCTTGGGATTCGTGATCGCGAGAATCTGACCATCCGGCATGGTGTGCTGGTCGACCGGCTGAGTTTCGATGGTGATGCTGGGGCTCGGGTGAACGGCGTCGTGCTGAGCGATGGTGAAGTGATCAGTGGTGGGCGCGTCTGTGTTTCGGCGGGCTCGGCGGTTTCGCCGGCGATCTTGTTGCGGAGCGGGATTGGGCCTTCTGAGAAGCTCTCGCCGCACGGGATTCAGCAGCGCGTGCCGCTGCCCGGTGTTGGCGAGAACCTGATCGACCACTTTGGCACCGGCGTTCAGGCGTTCCCGAAGCCTGATGTGGTTCATGATCCCGATGTCGTGACTGAGATTGGTGTGCGCTACACCGCGCCGGGGTCGGAACAGTTCAACGACATGCAGCTGGCGATCTCGACGATCTGGGACGAGGAGCAGGTTCGCGGGTTGACTGAGGCGCCGCGGCAGCATCCGTCGTTTGGGATTGGGGCGGTGATCCAGCGGCCGTTGTCGCGTGGCTCGGTGACGCTGCGCTCGACCGACCCGTCGGAGCAGCCGCAGCTTGACATGAACTATGCCTCGCATCCCGAGGATTTGCGCCGGCTGATGGACGGGGCTCGGCTGTGCTGGGAGATCATGCACTCGGAGGCGATCATGCCGTTCGTCGAGCGGGTGATTGCGCCTCGGGCTTCGGTGATGGAGTCGGACAACGCGCTGGCGGATTACGTCCGGCGGACAACTTCAACGACGTGGCACATCTGCGGGACCGCGCGGATGGGTCAGTCGACCGACCCGCTGGCCGTGACCGATCAGATGGGGAGGGTGCACCAGGTCGAGAATCTGCGAGTGGCGGATGCTTCGATCATGCCGGACATCGTGAGCTGCAACACGAATCTGACGGCGATCATGATCGGTGAGCGGGTGGCGGAGTCGCTGCAGGGCGACTGATTTCCGCTGCGTCCTGGCCTGGTCCTGGCTGCTTCCTCGCTTAGCGCGAGAGGTTTGCTATCGGCGGCGGTTTCGGACCGTTTTCAGGTTTTCGGTCGCAATTTTTTCTCGGAGGCTGGATCTTGTCGATCTCCAGTGTTTTACGGGGGATCGTGAGGCATTTCCTTTCAGGTTTTTTCAGGTTTTTTCAGGTTTGTCCGAACTTTTCTTGACGATTTGATGGCACCGGGCGATCGGTTCTGTTCGGGTTTGTTCGGATTTGTTCGGTTTTCGGAGAATCTGGATCGGAACGATTCGGAGTTTGACTGACGCTATTCGGATCGTTTGGGTGCGATTGACGGATCAAATGGCTGCTGATGATGTCTCTGAGGCTCACTGGCTTCGCTCTCCGCGGCGAGGGGATTCTGTTTGACCATCGTATACGGACATGAGTTCTATCTGCGTATGCCGTTGGTGGTCTGCGCTACACGCCGGGCGGCACGCCGGGTAGAGCCGGAGCTAGGGGACGGCGGACTTCTGGGGTCTTGACGCGACCATCGATCTGTCCACCGACGTGAACTCTCTCGCGCCGTTGGGGGAGGCGTCGGCCGATGTCAGTGACGGCTGGGGTTGCGTCGGTGATTCGCCTAGCGAGGTTGCCTGTTCCAGGCGTTGTCGTTTCGGGACTAGGATCCAGCCGACGACTCCGGCGACCACGGCGAATGAGATGCCGAAGAGGAAGGTTCGCTTGATTGCCTGGACGAATGAGTCGGTCAGGGTGGCCTGGACTTCTGCGGCCAGGGAAGGATCCAGGGTCGGCAGCAGATGGTAGGCCGCGCCGACGCCGGAGGCGATCAGATCGACGTCGGCGGTCGAGAGCGGTAGTCCGGTCAATCCGTCGCGGACGCCGGAGGCGTACATGACGGCGGCGAAGCTGCCGAGGATGGCGATTGACATGGTGCCGCCGAGTTCCTGGCCGGTGGTGGTCACGGCGGAGGCTTTGCCGGCCATGTCGACTGGGACGGCGGCCATTGAGGTATCGGTGGTGGCCGGCATGTGCAGCGAGCCTCCGATGCCGAGCCAGGCGAGCGCGAGACCGATCATCCAGTAGGGCGTGTCGACGGCGAGCACGAGCCCGAGGATCAGGAGGCAGCCACCGCCGTGGACTGTCGGGGCCCAGAAGAGCAGGAATCGCGGTCCAATCTTGGGCAGGATGAAGCCGGCGATCGGCGCGCAGACGATCATGACCACGGCGAGCGGCATCACGCGCAGGCCGCTCTCGGCGGCGGAGACTCCTTGCACGAGTTGGAAGAACTGGGGCAGATAGAAGAGCACGCCCATCAGCGCGAACATGATGAAGAACATGCCGACCATGGCGCCGACGAAGTCGCGTTGTTTGAAGAAGGCGAGCGGTAAGAGCGGCTGTTCGGTGCGGCGCTCGATGATGAGGAACGCGGTGAGCGAGGTGACGGCGACGGTGATGGTCGCGAGGATGACCGGGTCGTCCCAGCCTCGTGGGATGCCTTCGATGATTGAGAAGACCAGGGCCAGCATGCCGACGCTGCCGGTGAGGGCTCCGGGGACGTCGAGTCGGGTGTGGAGGACGGACTTGGTCGATGGGACGATGGTCAGTCCGACTAGTGCCAGGGCGGAGAGCGGCGCCGGTACCCAGAAGACCGCCGACCAGTCGATCTGGTCGACCAGCGTGCCGCCGAGGAAGGGTCCGAGGGCCATGCCGATGCCCATGGCGCCGGCCCAGATGCCGAAGGCCTTGCTGCGCTCCTGTCGCGGGAAGACGGCGGTCAGGGTGGAGAGTGTCTGGGGCAGGACCAGCGCGCCGCCGATGCCCTGCAGGCCGCGACCGATGATGAGGAAGTTGGCGTCGGGCGAGAAGGCGACCGCGATTGAGGCGAAGGTGAAGACGGTGAGGCCGATGGCCAGGATTCGGCGTCGGCCGAAGCGATCGCCGAGCGCGCCGGCCAGGAGCAGCAGTCCTCCGAACAGGACCAGGTAGGCGTCGACGACCCAGAGCGACTGCGACTCCGACATCTCGAAGACGCGCTTGATTGTCGGGAGCGCGGTGTTCACGATCGTCGCGTCGAGCGAGACGATGGTCTGCGAGCCAGCGAGGATGGCGAGGATCAGCCAGCGTCGGCGAGGGCTGACATCGACGGAGGCAACGTTGCCGTCGGCGGGGTTCACGAGGGATCCGGGCGCGGCGCTCCAGCGATCTGGAGGGCTGCCTTGTTGAAGAGGGTCCAGAGGATCATTTGATTGCTTGAGGTGAACTCTGCGAGTAACCCCGCCGCCGGCGAAGGTATGACTTGCGATTGGCTAGGGAATGCCGGATTTCTGTGGTCGCTGAAGGGCCATTGATCTGGCCGATGGGGTGAGCTGGCGGGTGCCGTTTCCGGATATGCCGTTGGCCGATGCGCCATTTGTCGAGGCTGCTGCCATGGGCGCCGGCCCGGTTGGCTGCTCGACTGGCTTGCCGTCTTCCCACTGCATCTGGGTCTGACGCTGTCGCTTAGGGACGAGGATCCAGCCGACGACGCCGGCGATCAGGGCGAAGATGATGCCGAAGCGCATCGTGTCTTTGATTGCCTCGACAAACGACTCTCGCAGGACGAGTTGGGTCTGCGCGAGCAGGCTCTGATCAAGGGTCGGCAGCACTTGCTGCGCGGCGCCGATTCCGGTGGCGAGGATCTCGACTGATTCTTCGGCGATGCCGATCGGCGTCAGTCCCGCGGTCACTCCCGACGAATAGGCGGCTGCGGCAAACGAGCCGAGGATGGCGATCGCGAGGGTTCCGCCGAGTTGGCGTCCGGCGTTGTTGACGGCTGAGGCTTTGCCGGCGAGGTCGACGGGGACCGAGGCCATGGCGGTGTCGGTGGTGGCGGGCATGTGCATCGCGCCGCCCATCCCGAGGAAGGCGAGGCCAATGGCGATCATCCAGTAGGGCGTGTCGACACCGAGGACAAAGCTGAAGATCAACAAGGCTCCGCCGCCATGGACGGCAGGCGCCCAGAAGAGCATGAATCGCGGCCCGAGCACCGGCAGGAGCCGGGCTGCTACCGGTGCGAAGAACATCATCATCAGTGCGAGCGGCATCAGGCGGGCGCCGCTCTCGGCGGCGGACATGCCCTGGACCAGCTGGAAGAACTGGGGCATGTAGAACATGACGCCCATGAGGGCAAACATGATGAAGAACATGCCGATCATCGAGCCGGTGAAGTCTCGTTGCTTGAAGAAGGCCATCGGTAGCAACGGCTGGTCTGTGCGTCGCTCGATGATGATGAAGAGCACCGCTGAGAGGATCGCGACGGCAAACGCGCCGAGGATGAGCGGATCGGTCCAGCCCTTTTGGATGCCCTCGATGATCGCGAAGACGATCCCGACCATGGCGATCGTGCCGGTGATCGCGCCGGGGATATCGAGCTTGGTGTGCATTAGTGAGCGGGATTCGGGAACGACGGCCATGCCGAGCATGCACAGTGCGGCGATCGGCGCGGGAACCCAGAAGACGCCCGACCAGCCGATCAGGTCGACGAGGACTCCGCCGACAAGCGGTCCGAAGGCCATGCCGAAGCCCATCGCTCCGGCCCAGATGCCGATTGCCCGGCCGCGCTCCTCGCGGGGGAAGACGGCGGTCAGGATTGACAGGGTCTGCGGGATGACCATTGCGCCGCCGAGGCCCTGGAGTCCGCGGCCGATGATGAGGAAGTTCGCGTCGGGCGAGAAGGCGACCGCGATGGAAGCGGCGACGAAGATGCCCATGCCGACGATCAGCATCTTGCGGCGTCCGAAGCGGTCGCCGAGGGCGCCGGCGAGCAGGAGCAGTCCGCCGAAGATGACCATGTAGGCGTCTGCGACCCAGAGCGATTGCGACTCCGACATCTCGAAGGCGCGTTTGATCGCGGGCAGGGCCGTATTGATGATTGTGGCGTCGAGCTGGACCAGCATTTGTGAGCCGGCCAGGACGAGCAGAATCATCCAGCGTCGACGAGACGTTGATCCCGCGGTTGAGGCAGCGGGCGCCTGGGCTGTCATGCCATGCGCCAGCGAGGTTGAGCGAGATCGTCTGAGGTCTGTTCGAAGACGACCTGCACTCGCGCGCCAATCTCCATCGTGCCGCCCATTGGTGCGTCGACGACGGCGCCCATCAGCTTGATCTCGGGCATGTCGTCCAACTCGATCAGGGCGACCATGTAGGGGCCGAACTCTCTGAGTGCCGGGTGAGCGGGGTGTACGACTTCGACCCAGGACCAGACGGTCCCGGTGCCGGCTGCTGCTTCCCAGTCCATCTCGAAGCCGTAGCAGGCGTGGCAGTTCAGCTCGGGCGGGTACTGTCGTGTGCCGCAGTCTGCGCAGCTCTGCACGACCAGGCGACCCTCGGCGGCGGCGGCGAAGTAGCCGCTGTTGATTGGATCCTCGGGGTCGGGAGTGGTCATTCCCTCGGGGAAGAATGGCGCGTCGAGGAAATCGGTACGTTCCGACGAACTAGTCATATGGCGAGAGTAACGGGTCCCTGGACTTGTAGCCTGCATCGGCATGCGCCGACTGATGCTCATGGCTCTGGCGACGGTCCTGATCTGGATCGCAGTGACCTCCAACGTACGTGCGGAGGCGCCGCTGTGCACGCTGTCTTCGGACTTTGAGCGCCAGGTGCTGAGCAACGAGGCGATTGTCGGGGCGGCGGTCTACGACCTGCAGACAGGTGTGATCTGGAGCGGCGGTCACTCGGGACCGTATGCGCTGCACAGTGTGATCAAGCCGCCGATTGCCTGGGCGGTGATGAGCGATGCCTATGACAACGAGCGTGAGCTGACTAAGGTGCAGCGTGATGCGTTGTTCTACATGGTCGCGTGGTCGCAGAATCCTGACGTGACGACGCTGCTGCGGATGATCGGCGGGTTGTCGGGGCTGACCCAGTACTACGAGCGCTGGGGCGTTCCCGAGCTGGTGGCGTTGACGCATCGTTCTCGTTGGGGTGCGAGCCTGGCTGAGCCGGTGCATCTGGCGCGATTGTTCGCGGCGCTGGCGATGTCGGATGCGGTGCCGATTGGCGTGCGGTCGGATGGTTTTAACCTGTTGCGCGCGGTTGTTGACTCCCACAAGTGGGGCGCGACGATCCCTGAGGCAGGGCTGCCTGGCTGGGAGTCGTTGATCAAGACCGGCAACTACACGATTCCTGAGGAGGAGGATGCTGATCCGATTGCGAAGATCAACCCTCGCGACTATGAGGACGAGCGGGAGTTGCTTGCGGACCTTCGGCAGGCGGAGGCGGAGGCCGAAGCTCAGGCCGAGACTGACGAAGCGGAAGGTGAGACTCCGCTCAAGTCTCAGGCGAGCGATCAGCGCGTGTTGGTGAGGATGAACAGTGCGGCGATCTGGTTGGCGGCGCCGTGGGAGGGCGGGCAGCCTCGTTATGTGGTGACGATCATGCAGGAGAGCTTCCTGACCTGGGGTAGCTCTCGGCAGTTCCAGAACCAGATCGGTGCGATTCTGGCTCATGCGATTGCTCAGCGGGAGTCGGGGGTTTGGTCTCAGCCTTCGAGTCATTGCATCAAGCGGGCGCTGTCGTAGCGGTAACCGTTGATCGCTAGCGAGCATCTGACGCTGACCGAGCGGGTCCCCGCGTGAAGCGGGGACTGGGGGATGTGGCTGTCGTGAGTGAGGCTGATTACTGCGATCGCGGCTTGGTGCTGTGGGTCCTGCGTCGCGCGCGGGACGTCGGAAGGGGGGCGGGTCCCCGCTCGGGGGCGGGGACGGGTGGCTCGATCGCTGTTGCTCTCGTTGCTCTCATCAGTTTCGGAAGATTGCGGTTGATATTGGGGCTGAGGCTGGGCCGGCTGCGACTATGCAGGTTTGGGCGTTTTCGACTGGGTTGGTCGAGTCTCCTCGGAGCTGGCGGACGGCTTCTACGGCCAGGTTGAAGCCGTGGGTGTAGGCCTCGGCGAGGTTTCCTCCTGAGGTGTTGATCGGGAACTCTCCGGCGTGAGGGGCGTCGGGGTCGGCGACCTGCTTGGTTTCGAGGCGTCCGCCTTCTGAGAATGGTCCGCCTTCGCCGACCTCGCAGAACTTGTGGTCCTCGAAGGAGGTGAGGACCTGGCCGGTGAAGTTTTCGTAGAACTGTCCGCAGTCGATGTCCTCGGGTCCCATGCCGGCGGCCGAGTAGAGGCGGTCGACCATCGTTGTGTAGTTGGAGCTCATGAAGTCGTCGTGCCAGAAGCCGTCGACGACGTTGCCCTGGCGGTGTCCGGAGCCCTGGACCGAAGCTGCGAGGTAGACCGGATTGTCGGTGAAGTCTTTGGCGATTTCGGCTGTGGTGAGGATCATGGCGGCGGCGCCGTCGGTCTCGAGGCAGCAGTCGTAGAGGCGGTAGGGGTCGGCGATCATGCGCGAGTTCTGGTGATCCTCGAGCGTGATCGGACGGCCGTTCATGACGGCTCGCGGGTTGTTCTGGGCGTGCTTGTTGGCGGCGACGGCGATGTGTCCGAGTTGGGCTGAGGTGGTGCCGTACTCGTGCATGTGGCGCTGCATCTTCATCGCCAGGAACTGGGCCGGCGACATCAGGCCCTGGGGGACGTTGAAGGCGTACTGTCCGCGCAGGCGTCCGCCGCGGCGGGACTGGCCGAAACGGCCGAACTCGCCCTGGGCGAGGGCTCGGTAAACGACGACGAAATTGGCGTATCCGGCGACGATGCCGGCGGCGGCGTTGCCGATGGCGGCGCAGACTCCTCCGCCGCCTCCGCCGTAGACCATTGAGGCGAAGGCGTAGTGCGGGAGGTCGAGGGCGGTTGAGAGCCGGTTGGGGTCGTTGCGGTCGGATGAGTAGGAGGAGAAGCCGTCGAGCATGCGCGGCTCGAGTCCGGCGTCGTTGCAGGCGGCGAGGATTGCCTCGAGGGCGAGGCGGAACTCGGGTCGCCCGATGCGGCCGTGCTTGGTGTACTCGGTCTCGCCGACTCCGATCACGGCGACCTTGTCGCGGATGTTGCGGTCGTACTCGTATGTCATGTCAGCCCTCCCTCAGTCGCTCAATCGTTGAGAGGCTACGCGATCGCAGCGCCTATCCTCATTGGGCCAACCAACTGAGAAGGAGCCACCATGTCTGATTTTGCCAATCTTCCCTCTGCCGATCCCGCTTCGCTGGGGATCGACGCCGACCGGCTGTCTCGGATGGACTCTCGGATGGCGCAGGCCGTCGAGAACGGTGAGGTTCCCGGGGTGACGACCGTGTTGCTTCGGCACGGGCATGTGGCCCATGTGTCGACGCATGGGAGTCTGGATGCGGAGCGCAAGAACCCGCTGCCGGAAGACGCGCTGTTCCGGATGTACTCGCAGACGAAGCCGGTGACAGCGGCTCTGGCGATGCAGCTTCAAGAAGAGGGCGTGTTCTACGTCGACGAGGCGATTACGAAGTGGCTGCCGGAGTTTGAGAATCGGCAGGTGTTGGCTCCGTTTGATCCTCCGAACAAGGTCCGTGGCGAGGGTCTGCTGATGGGTCAGACGTTGCCGATGACTCGGCAGATCACGATCCGGGACTTGTTGACGATGACATCGGGATTGCCGTCGTTTGGCAACATTCCCTCTGCGATGTTCCCGTTGCTGGAGCCCGCATGGAACGGCACCGAGTTCGGGATTACGAATCCGGGCGTGGTGGACACCTCGGTGTCGGCGGAGGAGCGCGTGTTGCAGATGGCGCAGCTTCCCAACGCGCGGCAGCCGGGGGCGGCGTGGGAGTATGCGGCCGACTTTGATGTCCTGACGCTGCTGCTCGAACGTGCGACCGGGCAAAACCTGGACGAACTCTTCCAGGAGCGCATCTTTGGTCCGCTGGGCGTCGAAGGCTGCGGATTCTATTGTCCGCCGGAGGATGCCGACCGGTTGGTGACGAATCACCACTGGTCGGAGGATGGCGCGCTCAATCCGGTGGAGCGGCCTGAGGACTCGCACAAGGTGCGGGAGTCGCTGGGTCAGCAGATCTCGGGCAATGGGCTGTACGGCGGCGTGTTGATGACGCCGGCGGCGTACACGCGTTTTGCCGCGATGCTGCTCAACGGGGGTGAGCTTGATGGGGCGCGAGTGCTGGGTCGGAAGACGATTGAGCTGATGACGGCCAACCATCTCGGTGCGATCTGCGGGACGGAGATCGATCTCGCTGGTCCCGGATTCGGGTTTGGATTTGGCTATGCGGTTCGCGAGCGGATCGCGGGGACGGCCTATCCGGGCAGCATCGGGACGTATGGCTGGGGCGGCGCGGCGGGCACGTGGTTCTTTGTCGACCCGGCGGAGAACCTCGCGGGGCTGTTCTTCACGCACGTGTTCATGTACCAGTTCAACCCGGCGGCGTACCTCGAGACGGACTTCGAGAAGGGGGTCTACGAGGCGTTGTTGTAGGCGCGACCTCAAGGGCTCGGGGAGGGGCGGATGACTTCGGGAAGGCCCGCCTGGGTCTCGGACGAGTTGTTCCCGTTTGAGAGTCGGTTCTTTGAGACTCCGGACGGGCAGCGGATGCACTACGTCGATGAGGGCAGCGGTCCGACGATCGTGTTCGTCCACGGCAATCCATCGTGGTCGTTTGAGTTCAGACACTTGATTGCCGAGCTGCGTTCCGATTTCCGCTGCATCGCGGCCGATCACGTTGGGTTTGGGCTGTCGAGTCGCAGCGACGAGCGTGACGACCACCATCCACACGCGCACGCACGCCGCTTCGCGGCTCTGCTGGACCACTTGCAGGTGTCCGAGATCACGTTGTTCATGTGTGATTGGGGCGGACCGATCGGTCTGGACTTCGCGCGACGGCGGCCGGGACGGGTCTCGCGATTGGTGCTGGCGAACACCTGGTGCTGGCCGGTCAATCGGGACCGTCACTTCCTGTTCTTCAGCTTGATGATGTGGAGTCCTCTGGGTCAGTACTTGATCAAGCGGCGCAACTTCTTCGTCAACGGTGTGATGCCCAGGGCGATTGCCGTCAAGTCGGCGATGACGCCCGAGATGATGGACCACTACCGGCGGGCGCAGCCGTCGCCGAGCGAGCGTGCGGCTTGCGCTGCGCTTCCGGGTCAGATCATCAGTGCAAGCAAGTGGTTGGGCGACATCTGGGACAATCGCGTCAGGTTTGCCGACAAGCCGACGCTGATTTTCTGGGGTCTGCGGGACATTGCGTTCCGCAGGCAGGAGTTGGAACGCTGGCGTTCGGCGTTGGACGACACCGAGGTCCACGATTACAGCGACGTGGGACACTTTGTGGCCGAGGAGGCTCCGGAGCGGGTGGTCGCGGCATTGCGGGACTTTGTCCACTAGGGCGTCGACTCATTCCCGCGGTCGCGTCGGGGCAGTGAGTGCCAGCAGGCGACTATGAGGAAGGGGAGGATGATGACCTGCCCGTAGGCTCCGGGCGGGGGCTTGTCGATCTTGAGCGGCTTGGAGCGTCCGACCATGATTCGGCCGATGTTGTCAAGCAGGTTGATGAGCAGGATCAGGGGGATTAGTCCTCGGTAGCGGATCAGGGCGAGCCAGGCGAGGCCGGCGAGGAGCAGTTGTTCGAGTCCCCATTGGGCGAAGATGGCGACGATGTTCTGTCCGCCTTCGACGTCGAGGTCGATGCCGGCGATGCTGGCGGCTCCGCCGTCGTGTCGGAAGACGTGGACGAGGCTTCGGAAGGTGATGATTAGGGAGAGGATGAGGTAGAACCTGGTGACCCAGGGGTCGCCTTGGTAGGTCCTGGTGTCGTTGGGGAGGAGGGCGGTGATTGCTCGCATTGGGTCAGTCCTGAAGGTCGTCGGTCATCGTTGCTGGAATGTCTCTGGCCGTGTGGAGGACCCTGTAGATGTCGATGGATTGCTCTCGTTCGGCGTACAGGACGAGGTAGGGATAGCCGCTGACCGGCCAGGTGCGCAGGTTGGGTACATCCAGTACGTGGCCGTAGCGGGGCGATCCGGAGCCGGGCAGTCGACTGATGTGGAGGTATGCCTCTTCGAGGGCGTCAATGAACTCCTGTGCGCGCTGGGCCGACGCTGTTGTTCGGTAGTGTCGGGCGGCGTTTTGGGTATCGCTTGTCGCCGCTTGACTGCGAACGATCGGCTTTTCCGTCACTGCCAATCATCTTCGCGAACGCGTCTACGGAGCTCGTCGAAGTACTCGGCATCGGCAACTCCCGCCGGAGGCGAATTGACGCCTTCCATGACGAGATCGCGCAGCTTCTGGCGATCTAGTTCTCTCTGGATCAGGTCCTGGATGTACTCGCTGCAGGTCTCTAACCCGCGCTCGGCGACTTGCTGATCGACGAACGTTTGGAGGGCGTCGGGGAGGGTGACGTTGACGTTGCTCATGTGGTCAGGGTATTCGATTGGGGAGTGGTCGACCATTTCCGGTGGGGCGTCGTCGGTCTCCCATGGTTCTTGTTGGGAAGTCTGAGGCGAGCGGGACTCTGGGTTGGGAGCGTTGTTTGGTGCTCTGGGCCCCGCGTCGGGGCGGGGGGCTTCGGAGGTGGGAACGGGGAGCCGAGCGGGTTCCCGCGCGGGGGCGGGAACTGGGAATTGGGCGGGGCGGGAGGAGCAAGGGGAGGCCCTCACCCCAGCCCTCTCCCAGAGGGAGAGGGGGCTGGAGCGGGGACGGGATATGCCTTGGCTACTGGGGTTTGCACTCTTAGTCTCCGATGGTTCTGGTTGGGAAGTCTTTGGCTGGGTTTTCTTTTAGGACTTGTTCGTCTAGATCGATTCCCAGGCCTGGGGTTTGGGGGAGTTGGATTTGGCTTTCTTCTACCTGGAAGGGTGGGGTGGCGGCTTGGTTTCCCCAGGGTTCGAAGTTTACGAAGTATTCGGTGATGATGAAGTTGGGCATGGTGGCGGCGGCGTTGAGGGTGGCGGCCAGGGCCATGGTGGTTGAGTTGTAGTTGTGTGGGGCGACGGCGACGAAGTAGATCTCGGCCATGGCGGCGATTTCGGTGAGCTCTTTGATGCCTCCGACGTTGGCGACGTCGGGGTTGATGATGTCGGCGGCCCATTGTTCGAAGGCTTGTCGGAATTCGAACTTGGTGTAGAGCTCTTCTCCTGTGACCGTGGGGATGTTGATCTGGGCGGTGGCGGCGGCGAGGGCGGTCATGTTCTCGGCCCAGACGGGTTCTTCGAACCAGAAGGGTTCGTATTCCTCGACCATCTGGGAGAGTCGGACGGCGTTGGATGGGCTGAGTCGGCGGTGGATTTCGAGGAGGACGTCGACGTCGGGTCCGACGGCTTCTCGGACGGCTCGGACTCGGTCGGCGGCGATGCGGAGTTCTTTCATGCCGATGTAGCTTCGCCAGCGTCCGGGGACGGGGTCGAACTTGAGGGCGTTGAAGCCTCGGTCGACCATGGCTCGGGCTCGGGCCTGGAGTTCTTCGATGTCGTCCATCTTGGCCCAGCCGTTGGCGTAGACGCGGAGGCGATCGCGGACGGCGCCGCCAAGGAGTTGGTGGACGGGCATGCCGGCTCGCTTGCCGGCGAGGTCCCACATGGCCTGTTCGACGCCGGAGACGGCTGAGTAGAGGTCCATGGCGCCTCGGCGGTTGCCGAAGTCGTTGTAGATGGCGTCGGTCCAGGGTTTGATTCGGGCGGCGTCCCAGCCGACGATGTATCGGCGCATGGCCTCGAGGTGTGCGGTGATCTGGATGTCGCGGTCGGACTGGGTGTAGCACTCGCCCCAGCCGTGGAGTCCGTCGGCGGTCTCGAGTCGGACGAAGCAGAGGTTTTTTCCGGCGATGTAGCGGTCGGGCTGGCCGGTGTCGGGCGGGGTGGGATGGATGAGGTAGTAGCGCAGGTCGACGATGGTGGAGTCGGTCATGGACGTGCTCGCAATCGGTGTCGGGTGGCGGGCGGATGTTGACACGATATTGCGGGCTGATTTGTGTCATGTTGTCGGACAAGTGGTCGGCCATGTGGTTGGTCAATCGGATGGTCATGCGGTGGGTCATAGGCCGGACCAGCGGCCGGGGCGGCCTGCGGGATGGATGACCAGGGACATGGGTTTGGGCCAGCGGGGTTTGAGCTGGGTGGCGAGTTCGTGCATGTAGCGGTCGGCGTCGAGGAGGTCGTCGTCCTTCTTCCTGGGCCGGGCGGGATTGGTCTGCGAGCGGAGCCACTGGTAGTTGGACATTCGGGTTGGGAAGATCTTGAGCTCGGGGCTGTAGTAGGAGGTGGGCGGGTCGGTGCTGAGGCGATCCTGGACGAGGCTGATGCCCCAGTTGACGGAGTCGGGTCCTCCATTGGCGGGGACGACCTTGATGCCCTGTCGTCGCTGGTGGTCGATCCAGGCGAACTGTGAGCGGTCGGCGGCCCAACGGATGGGTCCGAAGCGTTTGCGGCACTGGCGTTGCCATTGTTCGAGTCGTTGGGTGACTCCGGGGCCTCGGTCTTCGAACTCGGCTAGTCGGATGAGGGTTAGTTGGGGGCGGGTGTTGGAGGTCGGGGCCCTCACCCCAGCCCTCTCCCTCGGGGAGAGGGAGTTGGGATGGGGAGCATCGGGGTAGGGGGAGAGGGAGTTGGAATGGGGAGAGGAGCGGGTCCCGGCTCGGGGGCCGGGACTGGGAATGGAGGTGGTGAGGCCGGCTACTATTCCGGCGGTGTAGTGGGATTCGTTGGATTGGCCTCCGAAGTCCAGGCCTCCTATGTAGCGGGTGAAGTTTGGGAGTGGGCCTTCCCATTGGTGGAGTTCCTGGTCGAAGTAGGGGTAGACGCGTCCCATGAAGGCGTCGAAGCGGCCTTCGATGAAGCGGTCGACCCAGTCTCCGGGGAGGAGGGCTCTTTGGAGGTTGGCGTAGTCGTCGGGTAGGTGTGGGTTGTCGTCGACCTTGGCGGGGATGAAGGTGACTTTTCCCTGGGCTTCGTGGAGGGCCTGTTCGGGGAGTTCTCGGTGGACGAACCAGCGCTCGAACCAGCCGGGCCAGGGGTTGGAGGCGGCGACGAACCAGCGCTGTTGCTGGGCTGGTAGGCGGAGTCGGGTGAGGAGCATGAGGGCGGCTTCCTCGTCGACCTCGCCGGCTTCGTCGATGAGGACCGCTCCGTACTGCTGGGAGCCGAGTCCGGTCCAGTCGGTGAGGTGTCGGAAGTTGACGGTGGAGGACTGGTGCGCGGGCCAGTCGGGGAGGGCGAGCTCGACGAGGTTGGTGGGCGACTGCTGTCGGCGTCGGATGAGTTCGGGCGGGCAGGCGATGAAGAACTCGCGCATGGTGGTGGCGGAGAGGTCGGTGAAGTTGTGTCGGGCGACGAGGATGTTGTTGCCCGGGTAGGCGAGGGCGGCGTCGATGGCGAGTTCGACGATGGCACGCGTCTTGCCGCCGCCCATGGCTCCGCCGTAGCCGAGCAGGGCCAGGCCGGGGTTGGGGGCGCTGTCCAGCGCCTGGAAGAGTTCTCCCTGTCGGGAGGTTGGAAAAAAATCGCGGGCCGTGTGAAGATCCGGGCCGCCGGTCTCGTTCGGTTCGGACTGGGTATTAGGGGACATCGTCTTCCTCTTCCTTGGCTGCTTCTTCGTCGTCTTCGGCTTCTTCTTCTGCCTTGGCTGCGGCCTTGGCGTAGGCTCCCCAACCGTTGAACTTGAGTCCGTGGAATGGGCTCTTGGCTTTCTCGACGGTTGAATGGAGGGCGTTTTGGACGGCGTCTTTGCCTTGCTTGAAGAGACCCATGATCCGGGCGAGGGCGTTTGTTGCCTGGATCTGGACGTAGGCGGGTCCGTTGGTGGCGTGGTGTTGGTAGTGGCCGATGATGGCTTCTCGGGTGAAGGGGAGGGGTGGGTTGTGGGAGCGGGTTTGGGTTTGGTGTTGCATTTGGTTTGGTCTCCTTTGGGTTCTCGTTTGCGTACAGGGGTTCTATTGTAAGGACGTTTGTTCTTGTTTGGGGGGTTTGGTTTGTGTCGTGGGTTTCGGAGGGGGGGCGGGGGCTGGGAATTGGGGGAACCCTCACCCCTGCCCTCTCCCAGGGGGAGAGGGAGTTGGGATGGGGATGGGGAGGGGGGACGGAACCCTCACCCCGGCCCTCTCCCGGAGGGAGAGGGGGTTGGACCCGGGTTTGGGTGTTGGAGGTGAGGGTTTGGTTGGAGGGCTTTTGGAGATCGAGGTCTGGGCCCCGCGTCGGGGCGCGGGGCATCGGAAGGGGAGGGGGCATGGGAGGGAGGGGGCTGGTCCCCGCTCGGGGGCGGGGACGGGGAGCGGGGCGGGTTTGCGTGTGAAACGGGGACTGGGAGTGGGGAGGGACCCTCACCCCTGCCCTCTCCGGGAGGGAGAGGGGGTTGGGGATGGGGAGGGGGAAGGGGGCTGGTCCCCGCTCGGGGGCGGGGACGGGGAGCCGAGCGGGTCCCCGCGTGAAGCGGGGACTGGGAATGGGGGGAACCCTCACCCCAGCCCTCTCCCAGAGGGAGAGGGGGTTGGGATGGGGAGGGGGTTGGTTGTTAGCGGGAGTAGCCGGGGTCTTCTGTTTGGCTTTGTTTGGCGTTGGCTCCCATTGCTACCAGGAGTTTGTTGAAGTCTCCTCCGGCCTGGGTGTTTTGGATGTTGTTGGGTAGTTCTTCGAACCAGTAGGCGATCTCGTCCAGGTGGTTGGCGGCTAGGGTTGTGGTTTCTTGGCTGAGGCCTTGCTGGCCGAACCAGCTGTAGCGGTCGGCGGCCAGGGCGACTACTGAGCCTAGGTCGAGCATGGTGTTGTCTCCGAAATGGAAGATGGGTGAGACCATTTCGACTTGTTGGCTTCGGGATTCGTTGGACATTGGGACTTGCCAGCGCAGTTCGACTTCTCCGAGATCGACGATGTCTCTGCGCATGGCTTCGGTGGTCAGTTCGACTTCGAAGAACATGGTGGTGGCGGCGCCCATGGGGATTTCGGCGAACTCTTTGCGGTCCTGCTCGAAGTTTCGGTCGGACGTGACTCGGTTTTCGTAGCCGACGAGTCGCCAGGCGCGGACGGTGTCGTCGTCCCAGCGGACCTGGGCTCGGGCCTGGTCGGCGAAGGGGATGGAGAGGGCGAGCCAGTTGTCTCGGCTGAAGGTCTCGCGGGCCTGGGCGACGTCCTGGAGGTATCGGTACCAGCCGTTGCCGTGCTGGGCGAGCTGCTCGAGGAGGACGTCGTTGTAGTTGGCGATGCCGACGCCGACGGTGATCAGTCGCAGGGGGTTGCTGTCGTCGCGGTCCTCGGCGGTTTGGAGGATGGCGAAGGGGTCGGTGGCGTTGACGTTGGCGACGCCATCGGACATGAGGATGACGTAGTTGTAGGCATCGGGTCGGTCGCGGCGGACGTTGTCGGCGAGTTGAACGGCGAGGTTGAGTCCGGCCTGGACGTTGGTGGAGTTGCGCGGGTAGAGATTGTCGATGACTTGCTCAATGTCGCGGTCCCCGGGTCGCAGGTGATCTACGAAGTCGACGATTGAGTCGGAGAAGAGGACGACGGCGAGTCGGTCGTCCTGGCTGAGGCCTCGGCGGATGGACTCGGCGGCGGCTTTGGCGATCTGGACTCGGTTGCCTTCTTGCATGGAGCCGGAGGCGTCGAGGACGAGGGTGACGTTGAGCGGGGTGTTGTCGACGAACTCGGGCGCCTGGGTGGCGATGCGGACGAGGTGCAGGTCGTCGTGGAGGGGGTGCTCGACGATGTCGGTGGTGACGGCGAAGCTGTCGTCGGCGTTGGGGAGTTCGTAGTTGTAGTCGAAGGCGTTGATCCACTCTTCGGCGCGGACGGACGCAGGTTCGATGGCGTATCCGGCCTCGACCCAGTTGAGGGCGAGGAAGTAGGAGGTGCGGTCGACGTCGAGGGAGAAGGTTGAAGTGTCATCGTCGACGGTTTCACGCCAGCCGGTGGTGGCGTAGTCCTCGAAGTTGGTGGAGCCGGGGAGTGGGCGACTGGGGGTCTGGCGTTCCTGTTCCTGTTCCTGTTCCTGGCTGGACTGTTGCTGTCGCTGCTGATTGCGGGAGCGTGAGCTGTCGGAGGCGGCTTGCTGGGACGCTTCCTCTGGTTGCTCTTCTTGCATCGCTTCTTCAGCTTGCTCGTACTCGGCTTGTTGTTGGTACTCGACGGGTTGCTGGGTCTGTTGGTATTGGGCCTCTTGCTGGGGTTGTTCTTGTTGTTGGGTCTGGGTGAGGGTTTGTTGGGTTGGCTGTTCGCTTTCGGTTTGCTCGTTGTCGCTGCAGGCGGTGATGAGGATTGCTGCGGCGATTAGGGCGAGGATGATCATTGGTGGGGCGAGGATTCGGCGCCACCTTTTGGTCTTCGCTCTGGTTTGGTTCTGGTTCACTGGGTCCTCCTGACCGACTTGTTGGGGTCGACGGCTTTTGCGACCGGGTGTCGGCCCTTGGGGAGTTAGACGATTTATCGGGGGTGATGGTTCCCGGGTTGGTGGGGGCTGGTCCCCGCTCGGGGCCGGGGACGGGGAGTGGGGCGGGTCCCCGAGTGAAACGGGGACTGGGAGTGGGGAACCCTCACCCCGGCCCTCTCCCGGAGGGAGAGGGAGTGGGATGGGGAGGAGCGGGTCCCCGCTCGGGGGCGGGGACGGTTGGAGAAAGGGGGAGCCCTCACCCCTGCCCTCTCCCAGAGGGAGAGGGGGTGGGAAGGGGAATGGGGATGGGGATTGGGTTTCGCGTATCATTTGGGCTAACTCTTGGTTCATTCTTGAAATGGAGTCATTATGGCCAGCTCTCCGACTCGTGTTCATGTTGTTACTGGGGGGTTTCCTCCGGGGCAGCATGGTGGGCATGACATGGACTTTGCTCGGCTTCGTTTGTTGGACATGCTTTACTCGGATGGGAATGTCCGGGCGACTACGGGGAATGACTTCACGGATATGTGGAAGTGGTTGCCTGTGACCGACGTTCTGATCACGTATACGGCGGGTCCGTATGCGGATGATCCGCAGAATGAGATTTTGCGGGACTGGATTGGGAATGGTGGCCACTGGGTTGGTCTGCATGGGACGTCGGGCGGGAAGGCTGCTCGCATGGGCGAGGGCAAGCGCGCGATGGTGAAGATGGAGCACCATGAGACTCTGGGCGGCTTTTTCATTAACCACCCTCCGATCAAGCGCTTCACGGTGGATGTGAAGAATGTGAACTCGCCGATCCTGGAGGGTCTGCCGGAGCAGTTTGATGTGATCGACGAGCCGTACATGATCGAGATCACGGATCGTCCGAACACGGACATCTTGCTGACGGCACCGATTGGTCCGGACAACTATCCGGACTTTGGGTTCGACTATGAGGAGGACACGGCGCTTGAGGCGGACGGGGTGACCCGGGTGTTTGGCTATACGCGTGGGATCGGTGAGGGCGGCGTTTGCTACATCGCCCTTGGTCACTGTCACTCGCCGTTGACGAATTCTCAGCCGTTTGTGGAGGAGAATGCCCGGGACGAGAACGGGGAGATGCCTCGGGTGCTTCGGTTTACCTGGGAGACTGAGGAGTATGGTCGGTTGTTGCAGAACAGCATCAACTGGGCTCGGGGCTGATTGGGGCTTTTCGGTCGGCGATTAGCTCGACGACTTGCTCGGAGGCTTGGCCGCTGGGAACTGTTCCCCGCTCGGGGGCGGGGACGGGGAGCCGAGCGGGTCCCCGTGTGAAACGGGGACTGGGAGTGGGGGAACCCTCACCCCAGCCCTCTCCCAGAGGGAGAGGGAGTGGGACGGGAATGGGGCGGGTCCCTGTGTGAAACGGGGACTGGGAGTGGGCGGGAGGTTATTCGCCGACTAGGGGTTCGGGGAGGACTTCCAGGAGAGGTGCGAAGATTTCGGCTTCTTCGGCTTCTGGGGTTGTTTCTATCTGGGCGTGGGTTCTTGGGATTCTTGGGGTTTCGATGAAGAGGGCGTTGAAGATTGACTCGGCGTGTTCTATGAAGCCGAGGGAGCCTACTCCGTCTACGTAGATGGGTCGGCAGTTGGGGAGTTCGGCGGCTATTCGGCGTCCCATTTGGATTGGGTGTGATTCGTCGAGCATGGCGTGCCAGAGCATGACGGGGAAGTCGACGTCCTTGAGGTTGAAGCCCCAGGGCTCGAGGTGATGTCGGGCTTCGTCTCCTGCGGCGGCGGGTCCCTGGCGGAAGGCTTCTCGGAGGTCGGTGATTCGGTTGGTCAGAGTTGGTTCGGAGCCGAGGATTTTGCCGTCGACGGGGGGCATTCGCTTGATTTGCTCGGCGACGACTCGTTCGGGTCGTTTCTGCACGGAGCGTCCGTAGCCGCGCATCCAGAGCGAGGCGAGGCGTTGCGACTTGAGGAAGAGGGTGTAGATCAGCCGCCACTCGTAGGACATGCCCTCGAGCACTTCGCCGGAGTCGATCGCGCCGAGTCCTGAGACGAGGGCGACTCGATGCAGGCGATCGGGCATGTGGAGTGCGCAGGCGAGGGTGTAGGGCAGACCGGCGGAGATGCCGGCGACGGAGAACTTCTCGAACTCGAGGTAGTCGGCGAGCTGGCGGAGGTCGGCGGGCCAGTCGAGGATGGTTCGGTCGGGAAGGGGGTCGGAGTAGCCGAAGCCGGGTCGCTCGGGGGCGATGAGCCGGACGCCTGCTCTGGCGGCGCCTGGCTCCATGACGGCGGCGGCGACTCGCGATGAGGGGATGCCGTGATGGAAGAAGAGCGGCTCGCCTTTTGGGTCGCCGTACTCGGCCCAGCTGAGCGCTCGGCCATCAGTCAGCCGCATCACACTATGTGGAGGTTCGGGATCCTCGTCGGCGGAGCGGCTGGAGACCTCGGGGGTTGTCATGTAGTGGGAATCGTATCACTCGTGGCTAGGTGGGGAGTGGGAACCGAGCGGGTCCCCGCGTGAAGCGGGGACTGGGGGTCTTTTGGTTGGGGATGCTGCTTGGGTTGGCTAGTGGATCGGAGGGCCCTCACCCTAGCCCTCTCCCAGAGGGAGAGGGGATCAGAGAGGGGAAGGAGTGGGTCCTTGCGGGAAGTGTGGGCTGGGGGTCTTTGAATTGAGGGTGCTGCTTGCGTTGGCTGGCCCTCACCCTAGCCCTCTCCCTCAGGGAGAGGGGATCAGAGGAAGGGGTTGGTGGTTGGTGGTTGTGGACTAGTCCGTTGGTTCGGTGACGAGTAGTTCGGCTTCTACGTCGTCGGCTAGGTTTTCGATTATTGGGGTTTCTCCCAAGGCGCCTTCTTCTACTTGCATGCCGAAGGCGTCGGCGAAGTATCGGTAGGACTGGTATTGGTCTCCGTACTTCATGTGGCCGGCGGTGTGGTGGGCGGCGGAGAGGAGGAGGGTGTTGCGCATCTCGGAGGAGGTGCGTTGGTAGTCCTCGAGCATGCAGAGTCCGATTTCCTGGTTGTGGGGGTCGTTGCCCTGCTTGGCGATGCCGTCGGCGAGGGTCTCGACGAGGGGGGCGTCGTCGTAGCCCTGCTTGAGGTAGTTCTCGACCCAGAAGACTGATTGCTCGGTGTCGAGGGCGAGCATGGCTTCGTTGAGTTCGCCGAGGAGCTTGCCCTGGGTCAACGGCGGTGCGTCCTGGTCCATGGAGTAGCCGGCGAAGTAGGTCGCGGCGCCACGGGTCTTGTTGCCCTTGGAGTTGGTCACCCAGTGGGCGCACTGGTTGATGAAGTTGGCGGCGATGAAGAGCAGCTTGGTCTTGTGCGGGTGGTCGAAGTTCTCGTAGAACCAGCCGACCATGTTGGTGTACTCGTAGCCGTGCTGGGGCATGGAGAAGTTGGCCGGCAGGCCGCACTCGAGGACGACGCGGGCGGCGGCGATCTGGATGGCGTCGAGGATCGACTTGGGCGAGCGGCCGGCCTTGAGCAGGGCGACGATGTCCTCGATGTAGGACTCCTCGGGCTCGCGGATGATCGAGCGGATCAGGCCCTCGGCCTCGGGCGGCGAGAGGGGGATCTGATTGCGGAAGAGTTCCTGGTCGCGGGTCGAGGTCTGAGTTGCGTTGAGCGATGAGGCGGGGGGCTCTTCCTCGAGGTGGTACATCATGATCTGGCAGGAGGACTCGAAGAGGGAGTACCAGCGCGGTCCGACGGCGATGTCGGGGACGCCGGCGTAGAGCACGTGATGGGCGTTGTCCCAGCCGATGGCTCGACCGAGTGTGATGGTGGCGCGGGCGCGGAAGGACTTGTGTCCGGTGGTGTAGGAGCGGTTCCAGAACATTCTGTCCTGGACGTCGATCAGTCCGGCGAACATCATCTGGCCGAGGAGTTCTTCGCGGCGCTCGGGGAACTTGTCCCAGAGGCCGAGGAAGAGGGAGTATTCCTCGTTGACCTGTCCGTACTGGACGAGGGTGAGCCAGTCGTTGAGGCCCTCTTCGAGGGAGCCGTCGTAGTTGGCGGGTTCCTGGTCGTCCCAGTGGGCGGCGGGCGGCGCGGGGCCGTCGGGGTACTTCTCGGGGTCGTAGGTGCGGCGGGAGTAGTGTCCGGGCATTCGGCCCTTGAGCTGGTTCCAGATGTCGAGGCCGGTGGGCACGTACCAAGCGGTCTGAGTGAGGGGCAGGTGGCGCATTTCCTCGGAGACGAGGTTTTGCAGGCCGAGGGTGGCGCGGGAGGAGAGCAGGCAGTGGTCGTTGTTGACGAATCGGACGATGCCTGCGTCGATCCGCTGGTGATAGGGCACGTGGGTGTAGGGGGCGTGCGCGCGGACGGTCTCGGAGAGGATCTCGGTAGTGGGGCGACCGTCCTTGATCAGGTCGAAGGCCTGATGGAGGGCGGAGGTGTTGTCGCGTTCGACCACGGTCTCGCGGTAGCGGTCGTAGGCGGCCGCGGTGGTGCGGTCCATGTAGGCGGGTGACGAGCCACTGTCGCCGTTACCGGAAGTCTTGTGCAGGCCCATAGAGCGCTCCAGGCGTTGAGTACGGAATTGCTGAAGTTGCTGCGCAGTATAGCGAGGGGTTGGCGGGATTCAGTTGGAGGGCTGATTGAGGCGTCGGACGAATTCATCTACCTGTTGGAGGCCGACCGCCACGCTGTCCTCAGTCATCAGGCCTTCATAGAAGTTCTGGTGCAGCGCGTTTGCCGAGTGAAACAAGGCGTGCAGGGACGAATCGGTCGACTCATCGGCGAGTCGCTTGACGATTTGGAAGAGGTCGCCGTGGGATTGATGGCGCCAGCCTCGTTGCTCGGCGGCGGCCTTGACGGTTTGGGCTGCGGCTCCCCAGGCTTTCTCGGACGCTTGCAGGAGGTCGCCCTCGGCCAGGTAAGCGCGGGCTTTGGCCAGGAAGGCTTCTGCGGTGTCGGCGTGGAAGTCGGCTCGGGTGGTCATGTGTCAACGATAGTCGGTCGATGTTGGTCCTGGGACCTGTCTGCATTGGTCCTGGGACCTGGCTGCATATGGTACGCATCCGTACCCATTTTCTGGGTCTGCATGTCCTATATTGCCTCTGTAGAGCAATTGCGCGGGCTTGACCGATTTTTCGTACCCGCGTGGACGTTTCTGGAGAGGTGCTTTCCATGTCTGACGACCAACGAGCGCTGGTCGCCCACTTGATGCGTCGTGTTGGGGCGGGCGCGACGCCTGCCGAGCTCGACGAGCTGTCGAAGCGGCCGTATGCCGACATTGTTGAGGATCTGATCAACCCGGCGCTGGCCGAGGATGATGACGACCTGGTCTTCCGCTATTTCCCGGCATTGGCGAACTCGGATACTCCGTGGCCGTGGAGTGGTCGCTGGATTTACTGGATGGTGAACTCGGAGTCTCCGCTGCGGGAGAAGATGGCGCTGTTCTGGCACCACGTGTTTGCGACGGCTTGGTTCAAGTCGGAGCACGGACCGTCGATGCCGGTCCACATCCAGATGTTCCGCCAGCACGGCCTGGACAATATGCGGGTGCTGCTGGAAGAGCTGTCTCGCGACCCGCTGATGATCTTCTGGCTGGACAACAGCGAGTCGGTTGTGGGCGCTCCGAATGAGAACTATGGGCGCGAGCTGCTTGAGTTGTTCTCGATGGGTGTGGGCAACTACACCGAGGACGACATCAAGGCGGCGGCGTACAGCTTTACGGGCTGGACGTTCGAGCAGCCGATTCCGCTGTATCCGCATGGTGGATACCCGGCGCGCTTCGTCTATCGCGACGACTTGCATGACCACTCGGAGAAGGAGTTCCTTGGGCACAAGGGCAACTTCAACGGCGAGGACATCATAGACATCATTGTCCAGCAGCCGGCGACCGGCCGCTTTATCGGACGGCACCTGTACAACTTCTTTGTCAAGGACGAGCCGGGCGTTTCGGCCTGGTCGGTGACCGAACCGGGCAACCCGGAGGCGGTGGCCGAGCTGGCGTCGGCGTTTGCCGAGTCGAACGGCGACCTGCGCGCGGTGATGCGCGTGCTGTTCAACGCCGAGTGGTTCAAAGAGGCTCGCTACGAGCGGGTCAAGTGCCCGGCGGAGTGGGTTGCGGGCGCGTACAAGCTGTCCGGCAAGCTGGAGATGCCGCAGCCTGAGATGTGGAACCTGCACATGACGATGGGCGCGATGGGTCAGAGCCTGATGGACCCGCCCTCGGTTGAGGGCTGGCACACGGGCAAGGAATGGATCGACGGCGGCACGCTGATGGAGCGGATCAACTTCGCTTCCAAGCTGGTCTCGGACCCGTCCACGCCTGGCGTGCAGGAACTGGTCAGCCGATTGCAGCAGCTCGGCGCGAGCAGTGCCGAGGAGCTGGTTGACGCGACGCTCGATTTCGCCGGCCCGCTGGAGGTATCGGAGACGACCCGCTCGGCGCTGCTTGACGCGGCGTCGGAGGGTGGCGATCTGTCCTTCGACGGCGACGAGGCAGTCGAGGCGGCGGGTCAGCGCGCGGCGCAGACTTTGCGTCTGGTGCTGGCTTCGCCTGAGTACCAGTTCGCGTAGGTCGGCGACGTCCTCGTGTGCGAGCGCGAGGACATTTGGGTGGGGAGGGACCCTCACCCTAGCCCTCTCCCAGAGGGAGAGGGGACCGGAATGGCCCTCTCCCAGAGGGAGCGGGGATCGGAATAGCCCTCTTCCTGAGGGAGAGGGGATCGGAATGGCCCTCTTCCATGTGGAGAGGGGAACAACTTAGATAGTGGAAACGGAGCCCACAGATGAGCGGCAACGGTCAC
This sequence comes from Dehalococcoidia bacterium, assembly GCA_964291525.2. Classification (GTDB taxonomy): domain Bacteria; phylum Chloroflexota; class Dehalococcoidia; order Bin125; family Bin125; genus Bin125. The sequence continues at coordinate 1,409,765 of OZ219765.1, forward strand.
AGCGAGAAGAAGGATCCCGTCCTGGTCATTGTCCAGCTTTCGGGCGGCAACGACTTCATGAACACCCTGGTCCCCTATAACGAGGGCCATTACTACGATGCGCGACCGCTGGTGGGTGTTCCTCAGGATGAGGTGCTGCCGATCAACGATGAGCTGGGATTCAATCCGGCCGCCGAACGTATGAAGAAGATGTACGACAACGGCGACGTGGCTGTGATCCAGGGGATCGGTTATCCGAACGCGTCGCGATCGCACTTCCGCGGCATGGACATCATGCACACCTGTGAGCCGGACCGGATCTCGACCGAGGGCTGGGTGGCGAAGCTGATCCAGCGGCTGGACCCGGACTCGGAGAATCCGCTGACGGGAATCAACATTGGCCGCGGTCTGCCACGGGCGATGGTGGCGGCGGGCGTGACGGCGACGTCGGTCGGCGATCTCGACAACTACGGTCTGATGCCCGACATCCAGGCCGAGGAAGACCGCAACCGCGATCTTGAGATTTTCAAGCGGATGTACACGCCGGCAATCGGCACGGGCATGGTCATGGACTACCTGCGCCAGACCGGGATCGACTCGCTGGCCGGGGCCGACATGCTGGCCCCGGTTCCGGGCATGTATGAGTCGTCGGTTGAGTACGGCTCCAACCCGATCGCCAGCGCGCTGCGCGACGTGGCCCGGATCCACACCGCTGGCCTGGGTGCTCGCGTCTTCTACACCAACCACATCGGCTACGACACGCACTCGCACCAGCCGCCGGTTCACCCCGGTCTGCTGCGTGACATGACCGGCGCGCTCGACGATTTCCTGACCGACCTGCGTGAGCACAACGCGGCCGAGGAAGTCTCGGTGCTGGTGTTCACCGAGTTCGGCCGGCGGATGAAGGACAACGGGTCGGGTACGGACCACGGCTCCGGCGGCGGCGCGTTCATCATTGGCGAGCACGTCAAGGGCGGTCTGTATGCCGAGTACCCGTCAGTCGACCCCAAGGACTGGCTGAACGGCGAAGACCTGCAGCACAAGATCGACTTCCGCGGCATCTACGGCACCATGCTGGAGCAATGGATGGGCGTGGAGCCTGAGGAGATCGTGGTTGGTGACTTTGAGCAGGTTCAGCCGTTCGAACGGACGATGCTGGCGAATTAGGGGACCCTCACCCTAACCCTCTCCCAGAGGGAGAGGGGACCGGAGAGGAAAGGGATTGATATGGCTTTTCCACACGCGATGCTGCGCTGCGGGTATCCGTATGAGCGGGTTCTTGGCATGCGCCGGGTGACTACGTTCCCGGTTGATGTTGCGGTCGGCGATGACCGGATTTATGTGATTGGGCGGACCGAGCTTGGGGTCGGCGGGAACATTCGGATGGTCTCGCTGAAGTATGACGATGAGCTCGGTGATGACCTGACTCATGGCGACATGGGCACGATGGCGGACACCGGGCAACTGTGGCCGGTCGGGATTTTGCGTACCGACGAGGGCAACCTGCATGTGCTCGATGAGGGCAACCACAACATCACGACGTACTCGCCGGAAGGCGAGAAGCTCAACCAGTGGGGTGAGCATGGCTCGGAGCCGGGGCAGCTTGACCGTCCGTCGGGATTTGCGTTTGACGCCGACGGCAACGTCTGGGTCGTTGACACGCTGAATCACCGCGTGCAGCAGTTCTCCTCGGAGGGCGAGTACATCGGCGGCTTTGGCGAGCATGGCGATGGCCCGGGACAGTTCAATATGCCGTGGGGGATCACGTTTGACTCCGCGGGCGATGTGTATGTCTCGGACTGGCGTAACGACCGGGTGCAGAAGCTGACGTCGTCGGGCGAGCACATCATGGACTTTGGTACTCGTCCGGGGTATGAGGTGCAGCGACCTTGCGGCATTGCGGTTGACGAGCATGGCGACCTCTATGTGGCTGAGCGCAACAAGCACCGTGTGGTGATGTACGACCATCGCGGTCGCTATGTGGAGTCGTTCCATGGAGCGGCGACGCTGGGTCGGATGGGTCGCGAGTACATTCGGGCGAACCAGAAGACGCTGCGTTTGCGTGAGATGACGTCTCTGGAGGAGCAGAAGCTGCTGCGCTTCCCTCAGGGTGTTCGCTATCACGAGGGTCGGCTGTACATCTGCGACTTTGGCAGTCACCGGGTTCAGATCTACAAGAAGGACGCTGAGGCTCTGAGCGAGCAGCAGATCATGGAGGAGCTGCGGGCGCCGACTCTGTCGACTACTTAGGGGTCGTTGAGCGGAAGACCCTCGCCCCCCGTGTCAAGCACGGGGCAGGCTCTGCCAGGGGGAGAGGGGACCCTCACCCTAGCCCTCTCCCAGAGGGAGAGGGGATCGGAGCGGATTGCCTCGCGCGATGTGCTCACCCCCTCTGCCTGGCGGCATCTCCCCCTCGAGGGGGAGAGGGGATCGGAGCGGAGGCGGATGGGGACCCTCACCCTAGCCCTCTCCCAGAGGGAGAGGGGATTGGAGAAGGGGAGGTGCTGTGTGCCTATGGTGTTTGGCTTTGCTTCTCACCGGCGGCAGCAGCTTGAGGGGGAGTTTCTTCGGATTGCGGGGTCGATGCGGCAGCTTGGGGCGGAGCGGTTCTGGCTGGCGGGGGATCTGGCTCGCAATGAGGTTGGGCCTGATTCTGAGCTTGAGTTACTGATTGTTCACGCGACTGAGCGGCCGTTTCATCGGCGGTCGGATTTCTTTCAGACTCACTTGCGGCCTCAGGTGGGGACTTCGTTCATTGTCTATACGCCGGATGAGTTTGCCGCGCTTTGTGAGACGGACCGGGTGATCGTTGAGGCAACCAGTTTGAGTGATGAGGTGATCGTGTGAGCGGGCGGTCGGAGGCAGATCGGTGGATGGCTCAGGCGGGGCATGACCTGGCGGCGGCGGAGCATGCGGTCTCGGGTGGGTTTCATGCGCTGGCTTGCTTTCTGTGTCAGCAGGCTGGGGAGAAGGCGGTGTCGGGGTACCTGTTTGCTCGGGGTGCGGACCATCTGTGGGGGCACGCTCTGGCGGACTTGTGTGAGGACGCGATGCAGCTGGACTCGTCGTTTGATGTGATCAAATCGGTGGCGATGCTGCTGGACAAGTATCACCAGCCGACTCGGTATCCGACTGGGTTGCCTGGTGGGGTTCCTCATGAGGTGTACGACGGGATCGACTCGGAGCGGGCGCTGGAGATTGCGCGTGATGTGATTGAGTTCGTTTCGACCAAGTTGAGTGCGCTCGACCAGTGATCCAGTTTCGACATGTCCGACTGAATGAGTACCACTGCGCGATGCTGTCGGACTTGATGGCGCTGCAAGATGCGCCGGATCCGAAGCTGGTGGTGGTCGAGGATGCGGTGGCGGAGGATGGGCTGGTGTTTCGTCCGGCCTTGCGGCACTCGGGGTATCACCCGGGCGTGTTGGCCAAGCTGGCGGAGCATGGCCTCGTCGATCTGACGCATGTGGGGGAGTCGGCGTATCGGGTGTATGTGACTCCGGTGGGTCGGGACTGTTACGACGACATGTGCGGTCTGACCTGAGCGCGATGGCGTCGCAGGGGTACGAGCCGGAGCTTCCGCGACCGCTGTCGCCGCAGCGTCTGGGTTGGATTCGCAAGCGTCTGTTGGAGTGGTACTCGGAGCACGAGCAGCCGTTTCCCTGGCGGAATGCGCGGGATCCGTATGCCGCGCTGGTGGCGGCGGTTTGTGCTCAGCAGACTCAAATGTCTCGGGTGTTAGAAATTTACGATCGTTGGATGTCGGCGTTTCCGACGATCGAGGTGCTGGCGGCTGCGAGCGATGAGGATGCGATTCGTGTCTGGGGACGTGCGGGTTATCCGCGGCGGGCTATCTATCTGCGGCGTACTGCGCAGATTGTATGCGATGAGCATGACGGCGAGTTGCCAACTGATCGTGCGGTGCTGGAATCGCTGCCGGGAGTTGGTCCGTTTACGGCGGCGATCGTGCTGAATTTTGGTCACGAGATTGATGCGGCGGCGGTCGATACCAATATCACACGTGTCCTGGGACGTGTATTGTTTGGCGATTTGCAACCGGCGATCGAGACGTCGGCGAGGAACATACGATGGGCGTCGGAACGTGTGCTACCAGATAAGCAGGCGCGACGATGGAATCCTGCATTGATGGATTTTGGAGCTTCGATCTGTGGTCCTCATCCCAAGTGTGGCTTGTGTCCGTTGAGCAATCTTTGCGTTGCCTATACCAAATTCAAGTCTGGGGCGCAGGCAGCGGCGGTACGGGCACAGCAGTCGTTTAGCGGGTCACAACGTGAGATTCGGGGGTTGATCTTGTCTCGGTTGCGTGCTGTTGATGGTTCGTTGAGTCGAGAGGAGATTATGACCGAGATTACTTCGCGTGCAGGAATCAAACGATCGCGTGTGATGTTGGCGGAACAGTCACTGATTGAGGATGGTTTGATTCAGCGCATAGATCATAAGTTGCGGCTTGGATCTGATTGAATGTTGACCACAAGTGGTTTGGGATGCATATACTTACGTTGATCTGGGGTGGATTGGGACACGGTAGCGTGCGGTGTTCCGGGAAGAGCCTCAAGGATCACTGAAGGGACCCCATTGATGGCCGGAGCGTTTGAAGAGCAGTTGAGCTCAGAACTCAACGGTATCCAGGCAGAGATTGAACGGCTAGAGAACAAGCGCCGACTGATCCAGGAGTTGCTGAGCAATGAATCGGGTTCCGGGGCGACTGCCGCGGCTGAGCCTAAAGCCACGCGTCGCCGAGCTGCACGACGGGCCGGTGGCGCTCCGAAGCGGACGCGGCGTCCGCGCGGCCTGATCACCGGCAAGGTGCGGGAGTTCCTGGGGGAGCAGAGCGAGCCGGTCCATGCGACCGCGATTCTGCAGTTCCTGGAAGAGAACGACGCGGCGCCGCAATCCGCCAAGCCGATGCCGACGTTGCAGTCGACCTTGCAGCGGATGAAAGAGATGGGCGAGATTGAGAACGCGGGTCGGAATCGATGGAATCTGCGGTCATCCTCCAGCGGTGGCGGAGCGGTCGATTCCTCGGCGACGGTGCGCAGCGATGGTCCGCCGGTGGTGACATCGACGACCACCTTTGGCAGCGGCTCACGTCCGCTGGGCAGCCAGTAATCGTTTCGCTCGCGAGCTATCGCTCACTAGAGAGCGGATAGCATACGGTTGTGGGCCGCCGCTGCGGCGGCCTGCATGTATTGCACGTTCAGTCACTTGTCAGGGGGCAATCAGCCATGTTGTTTGAGCTTCGTCAGTACTCGATTAACGAAGGAAAGCGCGAGGAGTTCGTCAGGTTGATGGAGGAACAGATCATTCCGTTCCAGACCGCGCAGGGCATGACGATCCTGGGTTCATTCGTCTCGGAAGAGGACGAGAACACGTACGTCTGGATTCGGCGATTCCGCTCGGAGGAAGAGCGAGAACAGCTCTATGACGCTGTCTACAACTCCGACCACTGGAAGAACGAGATTGCGCCGCAGGTCGGCGACATGATGAGCCGCGACAGCATCTCGGTGAAGCGACTCGAGGCGACGCCTCGTTCTCCGATTCAGTAGTTGTCGCAGTCTCCAACAGAACTGACTGCCCAGTGGGGCGCTGAGGCGTCGGAGGCGCCGGGCCCGGCGATGTTTACGCGCGAGGGCGCGTGTTTCGTCCCGACTGATCGGGCTCGGGGTCCGTGGGCGTTTGACACCTTGCATGGCAGCCCGGTTGCGGCGCTGATCGCGTTTTGCGTTGAGGAACGTCTCGCCGATCTAGCACCTGCCGGGAATGGTGCGATCGGTGAGCTTCGGATTGCTCGGCAGACGATCGATTTGTTTCGGCCTGTTCCTTACGGGCAGTTGTTGGTTGAGGTTGAGCCGATTCGCCAGGGTCGGCGGATTGCGGTGTTTCAGACTCGATTGAGCTGCGAGGGGAAGTTGCTGACTCAGGCGACGACGCTTTGTTTGCGAGCCGGGGCTGATCTGGGTTCGGTGGGTTCAAACCATGGTGGCGATGCGCCGCCTCCTCCGGCTGAGGCGGTGCCGAACCGGGTGGAGCGTGCTGGTAACCGCTGGGTGTCGTATCCGGGGACGCTGGAGATGCGTCATGTGGTCCCGCCGGGCGGTGAGCGACCGCCGGTCGTTTGGATCAGAGCGGATGCTCCGGTGCTTGAGGCGGTTCCGCTGTCTCCGGCGGTGCGGGCGGCCAGTATTGCCGACTTTGTCTCGCCATTTGCGAACATGCAGCCCGGCCGCAGCGGCTATGTGAATGCCGATATCACCATCCACTTGCACCGTCCACCGGTCGGCGAGTGGCACTTCTTGCGGATCGTCTCGCGAGGCGCGGCCGATGGGATCGCGACGGCGCAGGCGGTGCTGGGCGACCGATCGGGAGCGTATGGAGGCAGCTCGGCTGCCAGCTTGATCAACCTGTAGGTCTGGAAAAGGTCTCGAATCCTTCGTTGCCCGTAGCGTCTCGAATGTCAGAACGATAATCTTCTCCTATGGCTGGCCGAATTGTTGGCATGATTTCTGTACTCACGATCGTGGGCGTGATCGCTGCGGCAGCGGTCCTGCTGATGTTGGCGCTCGAGTCGGAGGAACAGTCGGGGCAGGAATCGGCGCGCGTGCTGTCGGAGTCCGTTGCCCGCTCTTTGCTCGACACTGACCTCGAAGGGCTCGAGGGCTCGGACGTGGACTCGTTAATTCGGGTGAATCAGCCGTCTGTGGACGATTCAGGCTCGGATGCGGCGGAGCTCAGCGACATCTGGGTGTTCAACCAGCAAGCGCGGTTGGCGGGATCGTCGGAGAACGCTCGCCAGATCTCGCGGGACGAGATCGTACCGGCACGTCAGGCGATGGAGCCGGACACGGGCACGCTCGTGCAAGCGCTCCCGGACGGTCGATATGCGGCGACGACGGCGATCCGTGGTGCTGATGGTGTCAGTCTTGGGGCAGTTCGGGTCGAGTTCACGAGCAATCAGATCGGGAATCATTTTGAGCTGTATCGGACTGAGTACCTGATCGGCGTGATCGTAATCCTGGTGGCGCTGGTCCTGCTTAGCTGGTTCCTGGCCAAGCGGCTGGCGCGTCCGATTGGATTGATGGTGCGAGCGGCGCGAGCGGTCGAAGATGGCCGCCAGCCTGAGCCGGGGGTCGCGGCGTCGCTGCGCAACACGTCTCTGACTCGAGACGAGTACGGCGAGCTGGCCGGCGTCTTCCTGGACATGGCACGAGAAGTGGGCGCGCGGGAGATTCAGCTCAATTCGCAGGTGGAGGAGCGGACGGCCGAGCTGTCGGAGAAGAACCGGGCGCTGGAGAACGCCCAGCGGGAGATCCGCAACGACCTGGAGATGGCGCACTCGGTTCAGGCCGCGCTGGTGCCGTCGGATCTGCCGGAAGATCCACGGGCGGGGGTTGCCGCGTTCATGACGCCGGCGCTGGATGTCGGCGGGGACTTTTACGATGCCTTCCTGACGGACGACGGTCGGCTGGCGTTTGCGATTGCGGACGTGTCGGGGAAGGGCATCGCTTCGGCTCTGATGATGGCGGTTGGTCGGGCCGTGCTGCGCAGCGCCGCTAATGAGCATCCGGACCCAAGTAATGCGATTGCTTCGACGAACGATCAGCTCTGTGGGATGAATCCGAAGGAGCTGTTCATCACTGCGTTCTTTGGGGTGATTGACCTTGAGCTGGGCACGCTGACCTACGTCAATGCCGGGCATGACCCCCCGTATCTGATCCGTCCGAACGAGGAGCCGGAGATGATTCCGCATACGGGCGGGATCGCGCTTGGCGTGTTGCCGGAGCTGAACTACGCCGAGACGACGATTCCGATTGACCCGGGAACGGCCCTGTATCTGTACACCGACGGGATTACGGAGGCCGAAGACTCGAACGGACAGCAGTTTGGGCGGGATCGGCTGGAGGAGAAGCTCGCTGGAGCGAACGGGGCGGGCCCGCAGGGTCTGATGGATGGGATCCTGGTTGACCTTCGTGAGTTCACGGGTGGCGCGAAGCAATTTGACGACATCACCTGCATGGCGGTCCAGTTCGTGGGCGGCGAGTCGCCGGAGGTGTACATTCCCGGGCGCGGAGAGGCGCACCTCGCATCGGGCTGGCGGCGGATGGTCGTGCAGCCGACGCTGGAGACCTCGTTGCCGCGGGTGTCGGCATTTGTCGAGCGGTTTGCCGAGGCGCAGGGCTTCACTCCGGGGGAGGTGTATCGGATCAACCTCGCTCTGGACGAGCTGTTGACGAACACGATCGAGCATGGATTCCCGGGGCGCGAGCAAGAGGCGGATATCTCGGTGGCGATTCGGAGCGAGGGCGACAGCGTGATTATTCGTTACGAGGACAACGGTCCGGAGTTCAATCCGTTGCAAGCGACCGAGCAGGACACTGAGTTAGAGTTGGTCGAGCGGCCGATTGGCGGTCTGGGTCTGCAGCTGATTGCTTCGACGTTTGATTCTGTGGACTACGAACGGGTAGACGGACGGAACGTTACCACTTTGCGACAGAGTCGCATGACTCCGTCGGAGGAGTCGGATTAGGGTATCCTGATGTTTGTCAGACGTGACTGAGGAGATGCGCAATGGTTGACTTGTACCCCGAATACGACGACAGCGTTTTGGTGTTGAACCCGCTGGGTCGAATTGACGGCACGAATGCGAAGGCGTTCGAAGAGGCGCTGCTGGGCCGGATCGATGCGGGCGATACGCAGATCCTCATGAACTTCGAGGGGATCAACTACATTTCCTCGGCTGGGCTGCGTGTCCTGCTGATGGCGGCGAAGCGGACCAGCCAATCGGCCGGTCAACTGGCGCTGTGCGCGGTTCAGGACCACATCCAGGAAGTGTTCAAGTTCTCCGGGTTCTCGGAGATCATTCCGATCCACGACGACCGTCCGCAGGCGTTGAACACCTTCTAGCGCTCGCCCCGCAGGTTTCCTAACACAACACTACGACGCCTGAACGTTTCGCCCGGATGCCGGGCCACGTTCAGGCGTCGTAGTGTGTCTCGGTGTGGTTAGAGCCTGGTTAGAGGCCGAGGTCTTCTTCCAGCTTGGTGATCGAGCGGGAGATTCGGTTGACGAGTTCGTCGGCCTCTTCGAGGTTGGTCGACAGGGGCGGCGCGACGGGGATCGCGGCGCCGGCGCGAGCGAGCACCCCTTCGTCTCGCAGATACTGGGTCATCCGAGCCTGGACGTTGTCGGCCTCGTCGAAGTCTTCGCCGGTGGCCGGGTCCTTCTTGAGCTCGATGATCTGCATCAGACCGATGCCTCGGGTGTGATGAATGGTGCGGTGCTCTTCTCGGAGCTGGACAAGGCGTGAGCGGACGTGTTCACCGACTCGGGCGGAGTTCTCGACGAGGCCTTCGCGCTCGATGATGTTGAGGTTGCCCAGCGCGACGGCGCAAGAGACGGGGTTGGCGCCCCAGGTGATGCCTCCGATGGTGCCGTCTTTGCCGGCCTCTTCGAAGGTTCGGGCGATGTTGTCGTTGACCAGGGTGGCCGCGATCGGCGAGTAGCCGGAGGAGATTTGCTTGGCCGTGGTCATGATGTCGGGTTCAACGTCGAAGTGGTCCATTCCGAACCACTTGCCGGTGCGGCCGAAGCCGTTGATGACCTCGTCGGCGATGAGGACGATGTCGTACTTGTCGCAGAGCTCTCGGAGGGTCTGCCAGTACTTCTTGTCGGGGACCCAGCTGCCGTTGGCGGTTGAGATCGGCTCGGCGATCATGGCGGCGATCGTGTCTGGACCGGCGGCGGTGATCACATCCTCGATGGTGCGGGCGCAGAAGACGTCGCACTCGGGGAAGGTCTTCTCGTAGGGGCAGCGATCGCAGTTGACGTTGGGCACGTGCAGGGAACCGGGCACGAGCGGTTCGTAGGGGGCGCGCATCGAGTAGCTGGCGGCGTTTACGGAGAGCGCTCCGGCGGTCTGTCCGTGATAGGAACCGATTCGGGAGATGACCTTGAACTTGGTGCCGTTGCCTCGGATGTGGTGGTAATGCTTGGCGATCTTGAGGGCGTTCTCAACGGCCTCGGAACCGCCGTTGACGAAGACAGCTTTGCGGATCGTGGACGGGCTGAGCTCGAAGAGCTTGGTGGCCAGTCCGACGGCTGGCTCGGAAGCGTAGGCGAAGGTGTTCTGGTAGGCGAGCCGGGACATCTGCTCGTGGGCGATGTCGGCGAGTTCGCTGCGACCGTGTCCGACCGCGTTGAGCCAGAGACCGGACATGGCGTCGATGTACTCGCGTCCCTGGTCGTCGTGGAGGAAGATCCCTTCGCCTTTCTGGATGACCAGCAGTCCGTCGTCGGCGGCGAGGTCGGCGTGGGACTGGGTGGGGATCCAGAGGTGCTCGAGTGATTGCTTGCGCAGTGCTTCCTGGGCAGGGGTCGTCATGCAAGGTCCTGTCATGCCATGGGTTGGTCTGGACAGGATAGGCGGTGTGCTGACGATTCGTGAGGTGTGAGGTGAGCGGGTCGACCGACAGGGGAGTTGTCGGTGTATCGGCTTGGTGGGGAGGGACCCCCTCCGCCTTCGGCACCTCCCCCTGCTAGGGGGAGGAAAGAGTCTCAGAGGAACTCCACGCGCAGGGGAGGCCCCCTCCGTCACTTCGTGACACCTACCCCAGAGGGGGAGGTCTGGAACCGTGGTTAGCGCTGGGCGGAGGTTGGGGCTCCTCGGGCTCGGAGGTCGTAGGCCATGACTACGAGGTCTCGGAGACGGCCGCTTCGGTCCATGACCCAGCCGGGGAGGCTGGCGACGGTTTGGAAGCCTAGGGATTCGAAGACGGCCTGGGCGCTCATCTGGTCGTGGGTCATTCGGGCGGAGATTCGCTCGAGGCCGATGGAGTCGGCGATGGCGAAGATTTCTTCGGCGAGGAAGCGACCGAGGCCCTGGCCTCGCACCTGGGAGTTGACGGTGACTCGGATTTCGCCCATGTGATCGGTCCAGCCGGCCTCGTTGTGGACCAGGGAGGCTTCGCCGATGATGTCTCCGGCGTCTACGGCCAGGACGGTGGTGGTGCGGTGATTGGCGATGTTTTCGAGCCAACGATCGACGGTGTTCTCGTCAGTGATGTCCCAGGGCAGGTAGAGCAGGTCGTCGGTCGAGAGCGAGCGGGCAAAGGAGAGGAAGCGGGACTTGTCGGCGGGCGACATGAGGCGCATGTCGATTTCGCGGCCGCCGCGCAGGGTGGCTCGACTGGGGTAACGCCGCGCGATCAGGGCGGCCTGGCGGGCTGATGCTTCGGTGGTCATCGTTCTTCTCCCGTTTCCCTGTCCTGACGCGTCGGTTGTGGCTCGAAGTTATGTGTCGTTCGCGTGCGCGCAGAGTACCACCGCGCACGCGTACTCGATTCGTCGCGTGATACGAACCTGGAGTTGAGGAGTCAGCTGGCGGGCGGACGCCAGCGGGTGGTTTTCGGTTGCAGGCGCGCGCCTCGGTCGGCGGCTGAGTCGATCTCGAGTGTGACGTCGTCGCCGGGGTACATCGTGCCCTGGCGGACGACCCGGGCATAGAGTCGGGAGCGGCCGGGGTTGGTGGCCTGGTTGATCTGGTTGAAGTCTCCCTCGCGGAAGCAGTGGCTGATGATGCGGCAGGGTGCGGCGTAGGAAGTGATCTCGACGATCACCTGCTCGCCGAGGTGGACTCGTGAGCCGGGGACGAGTTTCTTCCAGTCGATGCCTCGGATGGTGACGTTCTCGCCGGTTGTGCCGGGTCCGATCGGGTTGCCGTCGGCGCGCAGGCTGTCGAGGATTTCGGCGGAGAAGAGGCAGACGGCGCGCTCGGTGCCGCCGTGGTGGCGCCGGTCGTTCTGGCGATCGCGGGTCAGGCCGTACTCGTTGACGACGGCTTCGGTGACTGCGCGTTTGGGGACTCCGCCGGGTGAGGCGTTGAGCTGTTCGATGCGCCCGGTGGTTCTGGGTTTGGCTGTGGTCATGCTGCCGCCTCGGAGACTCTCGTCGTTTCGTGCAGTCTAAGCAGCGGTGTGTCGGATTGCCTGGATGGGGTGCATCTTCGCTGTGAACTTCGGTTTCGTCGTTGCCGGAAGTTGGTGGTGGGATCGGCGGGGTACCCGCGGCGGGCTCGGGTTTGACGGCGGTGGGGTGGGAGTGAGGGGGCTGGTCCCCGCTCGGGGGCGGGGACGGGAATTTGGTTTATTGGCTGGCTTTGGGAGGATTGAGGGGCCCTCACCCTAACCCTCTCCCTCGGGGAGAGGGGACCGGAGGGGGGAGAGGGGACTGGAGCGGGGAGCGGGGACCGGATTAGGTCTTCCAGTGGGCGATCATTCCGTCTACGTAGAGGACTCTTAGGGCGGTGAGGAGGCCTGGGAGGAGTTGGGCTTGTTGTTGCTCGGAGACTCCTTCGAAGAGGTCGGCGAGGAGGGCTCGGACGGGGCGTTGTCCGTCGATCCTGGTGGCCAGGGCGGCGACGACCATGGAGATGGGGGCTCCCTGGGGTCTTGAGGGTGAGGAGATGACGGCGCCCCACTCGAACTGGCCGTCTCCGATGACGGGCTTGCGGGCGAGGGTGACTCCGCTGGAGAGGGTGGGCACGGCGTCGAGCATGGGGCTGCGATTGGGCCAGGCGGCGTCGATCAGGCGGGCCATTTCGGTGTCTCGCTCGCTGCGCGCGGACTCGACAGCGGCGACTCCTTCGACGAAGTCGGCTGGGGCTTCGCCTTTCTCCAGGACGACTCGCTCGTAGCCCTGCGGCGGCTGTCCGGCGACGGCGGCGATGAATGCCTCACGGGGCGAGACGTCGTCGGTCGTTTGCGTGATCCGGCGGGCCTCCCAGAAGTAGGAGTCTGAGGTTCGGTTGGAGGCGTAGAAGAGGGCGGCCATCTCTCGGAACTGGTGGTACTGCTGCATGTAGAGCTGGGTGTAGACCTCGGCGGCGGGCTCGCGCATGTCGGGGTCGCGGAGAGCGGAGGTGACGTAGGCGGAGGCGAGCACAGCGGATGAGAGGGCGAGGTGGACGCCGGATGAGAAGAGCGGGTCGATGAAGCAGGCGGCGTCGCCGACGAGAATGTAGCGGTCGCCGACGAGTCGCTGGGCGGTGTAGGACCAGTCTCGGATGACTCGGGCGTCGTCGATCAGTTCGGCGTCGGCGAGCATCGAGGCGGTTCGATCGGTCATCGCGAGTTGGCCTCGATAGAAGTTTTCTATCGGTTCGTCTGCAAGCTGTGAGCCTCCCCAGGCGGCGTCGACGACGACGCCGACCGACATGACGTCGTCGGGCAGAGGGATGGCCCAGGACCAGCCGTGCTCGTAGGCCTCGATGAAGATGTTGCCGGTGTCGGGTTCGGGTAGGCGCTGAGCGCCTCGGTAGTAGCTGTAGACGGCGAGGTTGCGGAAGAACTCATCGTGGGTGCGGAGGTCGAGTCGGCGGGCAAGGAAACCGTTCTGTCCGCTGGCGTCGACGATCCAGTCGGCCTGATGTGTTTCCTGGATTCCGTTGGCCGATTCGACGGTGACGGAGGTGGCTTCGTCGGTTTCGATGGTGGCGTCGATGACTCGGGCGCCTTGATGGACGTTGACGCCGTTTCGCGCGGCGTTGTCGAGCAGCATCTGGTCGAAGGTTGGTCGCCAGACCTGGTAGGCGTGTGGATAGGTGGCGTTGGTCTCGGCGAAGTGCCAGGACCAGGGCTCGGGGTCGCGGCCCCAGACCATGGTGGCGCCGTACTTGGGGGTGAAGCCGGCGGCTTCGATCTCGTCGATGACGCCGAGGGTCTCGAGGATGGGGATGGAGGCGGGGAGCAGGGATTCGCCGACGTGTTCTCGGGGGAAGACTTCTCGCTCGAAGAGGGTGACGTCGAATCCCTGTCGGGCGAGGAGGGTGGCGGCAGTGGAGCCTCCTGGGCCTCCTCCGATGACGATGATGGATGCGTCGGATGCTTCAGCCATTGAGGTCAGCGTACTCGCGGATGCAAGCGGCCAACTCAACGCCCATCGGCTTGTCGAACAGTGCAGCGCCGCGCAGCGTCAACGCCATCGGCTCGGCGTCGGCAGATTCAATGGTGATGTTCAACTGCTCGGAATTGCGCAACGCCTCGATGAAACGCAGATTGTCGCTTGTCGACATCGGTCGCAGCGATGAATCATGCTGCTCCCAGACCGCTGAACCTTCGTTGCCGCCGTCGTCAGTCCATGAGACAGCGGCCGTCTCGACAGCAGTTGAGTCATCCTGGTCCTGTCCATTGTCGGCAACGATGTCGACCACCGCCACGGCGTAGACTTCGCCTTTCGCTTCGCGGATCCAATCTGGCGTGTCGTCGTCCGTCCATTGCGTCGGACCGCAGCTGAAGAACAGGCGTCGCCCGGTAGCAGGATCGTAGTCAGTCAATGTGATGCTGTGCCGCTGCTGGTTAGGGAGCCAATAGGCATACGCCGAGTGGTAGTCGCCGGTACTCCGCTCGATTATCTCCCTGTCGCAGTTGTCGATTGCGAACTGTACGGGGGTGTCGAACAACAAGGTGAGGTCGAAGTGGACGCTAACCACGTCTTCGCCAGCTCGGGCATTGCTCAACTCCGCCATCCTGGCACGGCGGAGATCGCGGAGGAACGCCGTCGCTACATCTGCGTCCTCTGCAACCACGGTCGTAGGGCTCGTGTTGTGATCGAGAGCCCAGCGACCGCCCTCCCACCGCCGGCCATCGAGACGCCATGTCCAGTCCGACCCTGACCGGCCATCGAGATCTCCGGGCTGGGCGTCGATATTGATTCCTGTGTGTTCGCTGCCGGAGTCACCCCATGGCTTGCCTGCTTCGGTGATGCACACAACGCGCAAGAATGACTGCGGGCGATCACCGGCCACGAGGGCTCCGGCGTGCCAGCGATCCGCCTGTTCGTTGTAGACGATGGCGGCGGTGACGTTCTCGGGCAGACGAGCCGGTGGATCGGAACTACAGCCGGCCAAGACGGCGCCCAGGACGGCAGCCAGGACCAGGATTGGCAGCGCCGCTCTGAACAGGGTCGGCCGGTTGGTCATGGCGCGCCTCTATGTCATGAATCAACGCTATCGAGGTGCGTGGGTCTGAGGGGGGCGCTGGGTCGGCGTTGGCGGACCCTCACCCTAGCCCTCTCCCAGAGGGAGAGGGGATCGGAGGTTCTGAGGTGAGCGGGTGGCTGGTGCTGGAGACGCAGAAGACCCGCGCCGGGGCGCGGATCTCTGGTTGGTTGAACTGGGAGTTCGGATTAGTCGCCGGACATTGGGGCGCCGCTTTGGGTGTTGACTTCGAAGGCTCCCTTGAGGTCGAGTTCCTTGCCCATTTCTCGGACGGCTGGGATTACTTCCTCGCCGAAGAGGCGGAGTGAGCGCATGGCGTCGTCGTGGTTCATGGCGCCGTCGCCGTCCCAGAAGAAGATGTTGCCGGGGCGCAGCTCTTCGAGGACGTGGCGGATCTTGGGGATGACGGTCTTCGGGGTACCCGTGATGATCGAGTACTTGTTGACCTGTTCCTCGTAGGTGCCGAAGGCGTCGGCGTCGACCTTGTCCTGCTGTGCATCCTTCTCGGCGAGGGCGGCGTCGCGCTCGGCTTCGCGACCGCGTGCGGCGGCGGCGAAGGTGCTAACCGTTGGCAGGAGCTGGGTGCGCGAAGTCAGACCGGGGAGGTTCTGCAGGTTGCTGCGGACGGTTCCCTGGTTGCCCTCGAGGAACGGGTTAGCCGGACCGGCGATGTACTTTCGGCCAGCTTCTTCAGCCAGTTCTTCGGTCTCGTCGACGTGGACCTTGAAGAGGTAGCCGTGGTGCTCGGTCGAGGCTTCGTAGCCATTCTCCTCGGCGACCTCGTCGTAGTACTCGAACGACTTCTTGGTCGGCTCGATCTCGGTGGCGAGCATGACGTAGGGGTAGCGATGCTCGGCGCACCACTTGACGGTGTTCCTCGACATGACGCCAGGGATCCAGATCTGGGGGTGCGGTTCCTGGTAAGGGCGGGCCCAGGGATTGACGTAGCGGTACTGGTAGTGCTCGCCTTCCCAGCGGAAGGGGCCGGGGGTTGACCAGGCTTTGACGACGAAGTCGTGGGCTTCCTGGAAGCGCTCCCAGTTGAAGGGGGCCTGCGAGTTGTGGGCGACGGACTCACGTCCCGTGCCACGGACCCAGCCGGTGACCAATCGTCCGCGGGAGATCATGTCGATCTCGGCGAGTTCCTCTGCCAGCCACAGCGGGTCTTCCCAAATCGGGAGGACGTTGCCGAGCAGGACGATCTTGGCTCGCTTGGTGATGCGGGCGAGGATGGCAGCTTCGACGTTCATCACGCCGCCCATGCAGAAGGGGGTTGAGTGATGCTCGTTGAGCATCAGGCCGTCGAAGCCCATTTCCTCGGCGTAGACCTTCTCGTCGAGGTAGCGGTTGTAGAGCTCGGCGCCGATTCGGGGGTCGTAGTCCCCGTTGGTCATCCCGAGGTCTTCGATTTCACGACCGGTCGCTCCGACCCAGCCTGATTCGAAGTCCTGGTAGGGACGTTCCGTGAAATAGCCAATGAACATCGTTCGGGTTCCTGTTCGTTCCGGCTCGACGGCTTGCTGCGCTGGCCGGTTGTACGTTCCTCAAGATGATACGTGACGTCAAATCGCCACGCTGATGCGGAGTTGGTCGCTACGAGCCGATGTGCGCGGCGATGGCGTCGGCTGCGGCCTTTGGGTCTTCCAGTTCGACGAGGTGGCCGAGCCCATCTAGCACCTGGAGGCGGCTGTTGGGCAGGCTGGCGTCGTAGACCTCGGCGACGCCGATGGGGACGACGCGGTCGTTCTCGCCCCAGAGCAGCAAGGTCGGGGTTTCGACCTCGGAGATCAGGTGCGGCAACTGGCGGTTGAACATCCAGGGCTTCCAGGTGAGGCGAGCGGTCATCTCACGGGAGAAGTCCCAGAGCTCCTTGAGTTCGGGCGCAGCCTCGTCGCCGAAGACTTCGGCGTAGGCCTCGTCGGAGGAGAAGCCGAGCTTCACGTACTCCTCAAACTCGTAGAAGATGACGTCGGCGATTTCGCCTTCCTCGGGCTGGACACCGGCGGCGCCGACGAGGGTCAGACTGTCGAGTCCATGCAGGTGCATCGAGGCGAGTTCGGCCGCGACCCAACCGCCGAAGCCGAGTCCGACGAGGTGGGCGTCGGTGTCAATGCCCATCTTGTGGATGGCGCTGTGCAGCATGATCGCGATGTCGCGGGGGTGTCGGGCCCAGGCGGGACGCTCGGACTGTCCGTAGCCGGGCATGTCGATTGCGGTGACCGTGTGGTTCTCGGCGAGGTGGTCGTAGAAGGGGATCCAGCCGGGGGAGCCGGTGGAGTGGTGCAGGACGACGATATTCGGCCCGGTGCCGTCCTGCAGCGCGTTGACCTTCAGTCCTGAGACCTCGACGGCAATCTGCGAATGTGTTTCTGCTTGTGTCGTCATACACCTGCTCCTGACAGTGATTCTTGGGGGCGTGGATTGGCGCGGATCGGCTGCGCAGTGTCCCGCCCGATTTGCTGACGGGACAACTAGTTAGGCGCAGGCTAAGCGCGGAGCGAGACAGGGGCAACCAACGATCATCTGAAAGCTGGCAACGTTCCGGGCGGTCGTAGCATTGCTGCAATATGTTCGGACTGATGCGCTTGCTCAGGCTCGCCGCGCTGCGTGAATTGCGCGGCGGCTGGATGTTGATGTTCGGCGCGGCTTCGCTGCTGATCATCGCGGCGGGTCTGGTGGCGCTGCCGCTGGTGTTCCGGGCGGCGTCGGCAGACCTGGCGTTGCGGGAGTTGATCGAGCAGTCGCCGCGGGGGGCGACGTTCGCTGATCATGCGCGGGCGTTTCGGCCGGCGGAGGTCGCGGATTTTGACGCCGTGCAGGAGACGGCCGCCGAGATCCGGACCCGGCACCTTGCGTCGTTTGACGGATTGCTGGGCGACACGCGGCGGATTATGGAGACTCCACGGAGTTTTGGTCGATTCACCCGTATGGACAACGGGATCAATGAGTCGCTGCTGGCGTACTTGATGTCGTTCGAGCAGCTTGAGGTGCATTCTCGATTGGTGAGCGGGGAGTGGGCGGTCGGGCCGAATGAGGCGGTGATTGGATCGGAGTTGGCGTCCGACCTGAGTCTCGGCGTGGGTAGCACGGTGACGTTTGACGGCGAGCGTGAGTTCATCGTCACGGGGATCGTTGAACCTGTGGCGTCGGATGCATCGGGTGTGCTGGCGTTCCACTACACGGATGTCTGGTTTGATCTACAGATCAACATCACGCAGGGTGGGGCCGAGGAGCCATATTTTGGGCTGTTCGTGAACGAGGCGGCGCTGGAGCACTTTGGCGCGCCGGTCACGCATCGGATGCGCACGGAGTTGCGGTCTGACTCGTTGAACTCGGACCAGGTGGATGACGCGATCGAGGCGCTAAGCGCGTGGCAACAGCAGCTGAGTCGTCTGGAAGGCGGTTCGGCGGGCACTGTATTGCTAGGGGCGCTGCAGTCGTTTGCGCGGCAGGCGCATTTCTCGGCGGGTCAGTCGTTGTTGGCGGGACTGCAGATTGCGGCGGTCGCGATGTTTGGCGTGGCGCTGGTGGGTCGGGTGATGTCGCAGCGGACGCGGGTCGACCGCGAGCGCTTGGCTGCTCGCGGGGCTCGGCCGTGGCAGCAGGCCGGGGCGCAGGCCATGCTGGGCGGGATCGCTGCGGTTCCGGCGGCGTTGCTGGGGGCTCCGCTGGCTGCGTTTGCCTTGAGTCATGCGGGACGATTGGAGGCGGTGGCTCGCGTGTCGGGCGGGGAACCCTTTGATACGCGCTTGACCTGGGAGGCGTGGGGGCTGGCGGTCGCGGGCGCGGTGATCGCCTGGATTGCGTTTGCATCGCCGGCGTGGTTCGACGCCCGGAGCCGCGAGAATCAGCGGGTCGCGGTGGGTCGGCCTCAGCGGCAGTCGCTGTTCCAGCGGGCCTGGCTCGATGTGGCTCTGCTGGCATTGGCGGCGGTGCTGTTCTTCCAGTTTGAGTCGGAGGCGTCGGGCGGCGCGCTGTCGGCGTTCGAGTCGGGCGGGATGAATCCGGTGTTGATGCTGAGTCCGGGTCTGTTGCTGCTGGGCGCGGCGTTGACGATCATGCGCGTGGCTCCGCGTGTCTGGAGCGTGGTGGCGTCGGTGCTGTCGCGCGCGCCGATCCCGTCGTGGCTGTATCTCGGCGTGCTGAATGTGTCGCGCAACCCGACGGGGCCGATGCTGCTGACTGCTCTGGTGGCGTTCATCACCGCCGTGGGGCTGATTTCGGCGACATATGCCTCGACGATTCGCACGGTCGAACGAACGCGGATTGACTACGAGGTGGGATCGGATCTGCGTGGGGTTTCGATTGGTGGGAATCTCTCCAACTCGACGGTCGGCCGGGTGACGGAGCCGCTAGACCGACGCGACGGGATCAGAGCGGGTGCTGCGTACCGGGGCATCGGCTCGATCGGCGGCGACCGTGAGGGCAGCCGAGTGATCTTGCTGGGGTTGCAAACGGATCGGCTGAGTGAGACGGCCTCACTGGACGAAGCGTTGCTGGGTCTGCCGCCTGAGGAGTTGCTGGAGGCGATCGCTCGGGAGCCGGGTCGGGCCGGACAGGAGCTGCCGGACGGGACCGAGGCGTTGACGATCGGTGTGCGTAGCGATCCGGGTAACAGCAACCTGGAGCTGGCGGTGCGGATCATCGATGCTCACGGCCAGGTGCAGATGCGTCCGTTGCGGACCAGTACGACCTCGTTGGTGGACGGGGAGTGGAACACGCTGCGAGCACCGCTGGCCGGGCTGGCACAGCCGGTACGGATTGCGGCGATCGTGATGCGGCCGCAGGCGCGCGTAGTGCGTGCTCCGACGGGGACTCTGTTCCTGGATGACCTGACGGCGCATGTTGGCGAGCGGGCGATCGGTGTGGAACTGTTTGACGAGCCTGGACCGTGGCTGACGGCGTCGGGCGGTGCGGGAGAGGATCGGATCACGTTCGAGGGCGGACGGCTGGAGTATCACTGGTCGCAGCTCGAGGCGGCCGACGAGCGGCTCATTGTGCGCGAGTCGCCGAATCTGCCGGTCAATGCGGCGATGGATCGCACGTCAATGGAGACGGCGGACCTGAGTGTCGGCGATGTCGTTCCGATCGTGCTGAACAACGCGAGCATCCCGGTCCGGATTACGGCGGCGGTCGATTACTTTCCTACGTTGAATCCGGCACAGGGTGGGTTCCTGGTCGCCGACCTGCTGGCGCTGCGCAGCGCTGCATCCGTGGCGGCGGTGCAGGCGGTGCTGCCGATCACGGAGGTCTGGGCGGTCGCGGAGACGAACGCAGGGCGGCTGATCGCCTCGGACCTGTTGGACTCGGTGTACCTGTCGAGCACCGTGCTGGACGCAGAGGAACGGGTCGCGGAGGCTGAGGAGGATCCATTCCGCTCGGGCGGTGCGGCGGCTTTGTTCGTAGTGGGATTCATTGGGCTGTTGATCGTTGGTTCGGCGGCGATGGTCTTCACGCTCGCGGCGGCCGGCGGTGAACGGGCTCGAGAGTTTGCGTTGATGCGCACGATCGGCGCGGGCGGCGGCGGAATGACGTCGCAGGCGGCGGTTGAGGTCAGCCTCACGCTGATTGCGGGGATCGGACTGGGATTTGGTCTAGGTCGCGCGGTCGCCGATGCGCTGCTGGCGTTCCTTGATGTGACGGTCGACGGGGTCGCGGCGGCGCCGCCGACAGCGCTGTCGGTCGACTGGGTGCTGGCCGGGATTGGCGTCGGTGTGGTGGTTGGCTGCGCTGTGCTGGGGACGACGGCGATTGCTCGCTGGGCGACGAGTCGGGAGGCAGCGCCGCTGTTGCGCGAGGGCGCTGACTGATGGCGCTGCGACAAGATTCGAGACGGGGAGAGACCGCCCGCGCACTTGCCGTGTTGGCGATCCGGCGGATCGCTTCGGCACCGCGACTGTCGGCCGTGTTGCTGATTGGCGCGTTGCTTGCAGTCGGACTGGCCAGTAGCGCTCCGATCTTTATCGAGGCCGTGCGCGATCTGGGTCTGCGACAGACGCTGGCGGAGGCCGATCCGGCGGAGCTTGATCTGCGATTGGTGCTTTCCAATGTCAGTGCGGATTTGCAGTCGGTGGACGACGTCGAGTCACTGATCGCAACGGAGGTTGATGCGGCCGCCTCATCGCTGACAGTCGGGCGAATGAAGGCGATGCGGACAGGTGGATACATCCTGAGGGAGGACGATCAGGAGTTTAATCCGCCGAACGCGAAGCACGCGACGTTCATCGCGCAGAGCGATCTGACCGACGTCTCTGAGCTGGTGTCGGGCAGGTCGCCGGAAACGGCGGCCGGTGTGATCGAGGTGGTGGTTGAGCGGGAGCAGGCGCAGGCATTCGGGATCGAGGTGGGCGACGAGCGGCTGGCGCAACCGTTCTGGCTGGGTGAGCAGGCGGAGACTCGGGCGCGGGTGGTGGGGATCATCGAGCCGACGTTGGATGAACGGCGTCGGTCCACGTTGGATCCGGCGTTCCTGCCGCTGGCGGCTCGGGAGACGGAGTTGCGGTTCTGGACGACGCGTGAAGGGATTCTGGGCATCCTGGCAGAGCAGTCGCCGACGTTGCGTCTGGCCTTGCTGCAACGATTCCGCACCGACTTGCGCAGTGCGTCGGCGGCTGAGGCATCGGCTGCGTCAGACGCGCTGGAACTGATGACGCGCCGGCTTGCACAATCGATCGACGGAGTGCAGCAGGAGTCGGCGCTGCTCGACACGCTGGGCGATTTCAGTCGGCGGTTTGAGTTTGCGCAGTCGACGCTGTTGATGATCGTCCTGCAACTGGTCGGCGCGGTGCTGGTCTATGCGGTGATCGCCGCGGCGATGCTGGCGGAGCAGCGGACAGAGGACACGGCCTGGCTGCGTTCTCGGGGGGCTCGGCAGCGAGATGTGGCGATGCTGCATGTTGTCGAGGCGGCGGTCTTGACCGTGCCGGCGGTCGCGCTGGGCCCGTTGATCGGGATGGGGCTGGTCAGCCTGCTGGGTCTGGTGCCGCCGTTCGATGAGGCGTTGCTGGCGACGGGAGCGGGAACGTTCCTGCCGGTGTCGCTGCCGATCGAGGCCTGGTACCTGGCGCTGGGCGCGGGCGCACTGGCGTTGCTAGCGCAGGCCGTGCCGACCTACCGGGCGACTCGGCAGACGATGGTGACGACTCGGCGCGAACGGGGACGTCCGCCGTCTTCGTGGACTCAGCGAGCGTTGATTGATGCGGCAGTAGTGGCGCTCGGGGCGTTGTTGATCTTCGAGCTGCAGTGGGCCGGCGACCCGATCGACTCGCCGCTGGTCGGTGAGACGCGATTGGACTGGCTGGCGGTCGCGACACCGACCGTGCTGTTGTTTGTGGTCGGGTTAATCGTGTTGCGGCTGTTTCCGCCGGCGATGCGGGCGCTGGCTCGGTTGGTCTCGCCTTGGCGTTCGCTGACATTGCTGTTGGGGGCTTGGTATCTGGGTCGGACGCCGACTCATTACGCGCGAACGGTGTTGTTGCTGACGATTGCCGGTGCGCTGGCGGTGTTTGCGGCATCGTTCCGGACGACGCTGGATACGTCGTACAACGATCGGGCGTTGCATGCGGCGGGCGCGTCGGTTCGGATGACCGAGCCGTACTCGGAGGTTGTTCCGTTTGAACGGATTGAAGATGTGGGCGGCGGATCGGTAGCGCAGATCAAGCGGATCGTGGGGGCATTCGACGGCGATGAAGGGTCGGGACGGGTACAAGTTGCCGCGATCGATGCTGAGACCGTGGCGGGCCAATTGGAGGAACGTCAGATTGAGTGGTCACTGCCGCCGTCGCAGCTGGCGAGCATTGGTGCGCCGCTTGGCGAGGCTGAGGGATCGGTGATCGAAGACTTTGACGGATTGCTGGAGCTGCGGGTTGGGGTCGTGCAGTTGCAACAGGAGACTCCGATCGGAATCAAGGTGAAGGACGCGGTCGGCCGTTACTGGTGGTACACGATCGACACACTGACGCCTCAACAAGCCCAGGTGGATCCGGAGTTCCTGACGGTCTCGGGCCGCTTGACGACGGAACCGGCCGCGTACCTGCCAATTGAAGGCTCGCGGCAAATCCAGGGGCTGAGCAGGTTCCGAGCGAGTGTGGTCGAACGCCCGATCGCGCCGTTGACCCTGGTATCGCTTGATCTGGCGTTAGTCCGCTCGGCGGGTGAGATCGTGCTGGGCGATCTGACATACGAGTATCGAGGTGAGCGCCAGTTGCTGGCCGATTTCTCCTCGGGTCGGTGGGAGGCGACGCCGCTGGAGGTCGGCGAGGAACCGCTTGACTTCTTCCTGGCCACGGAAACGGGCGCGCGATATCGCTGGAATGCGATTCCGACTTCGTTGCGGGGGATTCGTTATGTCGGCGAACGTGAGCCGTTGCCTGCGTTGTTGTCGGCTGAGGCGATGGCGCAGGGGCGGCTCAACGTCGGCGAGACGGTGCGGATGCGAGTGGGTCCGACGCCGATGAAGTTTGAGGTCGTTGGCACGTTTGAGACCTTCCCTAGCTACGACCCTCAGCGTGACGATCCTCTGGTGTTGATCGATCGGGCGGCATTCGTGGAACGGCTCTATGGCAGCGCGGCGGCCGGCGTGGCGCTGGCCGTGAGTGACGAACTGTGGGTGTCGGCGCCGCTGCAGCGATGGTCGGACTTGCTAGTCGAGTTTGAGGTGCCGCTCGAGGGCGAGGGCATTGCCACGATCGAGAGCGCGCGTGAGGAACTGGCTGCTGATCCGCTGATCGTGGCTTCCTGGAATGGGGTCTTCATCGGGGCGCTGGCTGCCGTGGCGATCGCGTCGGCATTTGGGCTGATCGTGCTGACGGCGGTAACGGCGCAGGCTCGACGGGTTGAGTTTGCGGTCTGCCAGAGCGTTGGGATGAGCATGCGCCAGATCCTGGGTCTGATCGCGATGGAGCAGCTGATCATCATCGCGATCGGTCTGGGCGCGGGACTGATTGTGGGCACGCAGGCCGGTGCGATCCTGCTGGACTTCTTTGCGCTGACTCCGGATGGTCGGGACGTGGTGCCGCCGCTGGAGTTCGTGATCGATTGGCCAGCGGTCGGAGTCCTGTTTGGCGCGTTGGCGGCGCTGTTTGCGCTCAATCTAGGCGCATTCCTGTGGTTCCTGCGGCGGATCGAGCTGCATGGAGCGCTGCGCCTCGCCGCGTAGCGCTTAGCCGAGGCGGAAGGGTGGGTAGCGGTCGGTGATCAGCAGGATGGCGTAGGCCTGGACTCGCAGGGTCCAGCGCTCGGCGTTGAGCATGAAGGTGAACAGTGGTCGCGGGTATTGACCCGTGAACAGGATTGCGAACCAGGCGATCAAGACGACGAGGGCTTGCAAGGCGCCGAGCACGTTGATAACGATGTAGTGCGGCAGGGCGAGCAGCCATTTGATCAGCGGCAGCCAACGGTTGAGCTGCTTCGCGTCGGGATAGTCGAGGTCGAGTTTGACGCTCTGCTCCTCGTCGGTGGAGGGGTACTCGTCAGTCATCAGGTTGAGATAGGCGTAGACACGATTCTGGAAGCGGGTCATTTCGAGGTTGAAGTCGAACCACCAGCGCGGATACTTCTGTCGCACGACCAGCATGATCGCGACCGGGGTGCAGAGCGCAGGCGGGATGACGGAGAGCAAGATGATCACGGGAATCGCGAGGATCGGCCGCAGCAGCGTGGTGATGCGGTCGAGCGATTGCGGGTATTCGATGTCGAGTCGGGCTGGGTACTCATCGACAGTGCGCTGCATGGCGAAGCTCCCTGGAAGAAGATCTCTGTGAGGGCCGGTGAATTCAGGCTATCGATTATGACGAGCGGGTGAGGTCAAGCAGTCAGGGGACGATGCCGAGTGTGCGTTGGATCTGGCGGACGTGGAAGAGCTGATGGTCGGCGGCGGTGAGGGCGATCGTGCGTAGGGACATGTCGAGCACGTCACCGTCGAGTTCGATGTTGGCCGGCTCTCGGAGCTGATCGGGGGACAGGTCCGAGAGCAGTCGGTCGGTGTCTTCTCGGACGCTGGTCAGGGCCCAGCGCAGCTCGGGCAGCGAGACGTCCGACTCGGTGTCGGGCAGCGTGACGCCGCCGACCGGCGGGATCGCGAGCTGGGGCGCGACTTCTCGTCGGAGCAGCATGAGTTGCGGGTGCAACCAGCGCTCCGAGTGGACGACGTGCAGCAGGATCTCTCGGACCGACCATTCGGCGGACGTTAGGCGGTCGTTGAGGCGGTCATCGGGACATGCGTCGAGCAAGGCTCGGAGCTCGTCGAAGTTCTGCTCGAGCGCGGCCTGTATGTCGACGGGGCCATTTACAAAATCAGCGATGATGTTTACCTCAACCTGTACCCAGCGTGGGGGTCGTCGCGCACAGTGTCGATCAGCGGCGGCGGCGGGACAACTCACTGACCAGCGAATGCAGAAGGCGGCCGGCCATATGGCCCGAGTCCGTGAGATTCCGTCCCGAGCCGAGCAACTGGCGCTCGAACCGACGATATCGACCGAGCATCGCTCTGAGCTCGCGAAGGGTGCGGCTGAGTGGGACGCGAAGCAGTTTTTCGACGCACATGAGACCTGGGAAGACATCTGGCAGGTCGAGCGGCGATCGATTCGCAGTTTCTACCAGGGTCTGATCTTACTGGCGGCCGGACTGCATCACTGGACTGGCACGCATCGACCGCGCGGCGTGCGGATCAAACTGTCCTCCGGGATTGAACGTCTGGCGCCATATGCGCCGTCGTATCTGGGAGTAGACGTGTCGACGATGATTGCCGATGCGGCGGCTCTGCTTGGCCAGGCTCCCGACCGTCCGGAGGCGTTGGCCGACACTCCACTGGATCACTTCCCGCCATTCCGTTGGGCTGTGACGGATGGCGGCAGGCTCGGAGCCCTGCGCGTGCGGCGACTGCGCGCGGCGGCGCAGTTGCCCACGCGCGGCTCCGAGCTGTCTTCCGGACTCGATCTGTATGCGGAGCTGTCGGAACTCGGCGTGTCGCTGCAGCTGACGCAGATGCCGCAGCCGGTGCCGACCGGGATCGCCTGTGCGCCGCCTCCGGGATACGAGATTCAGATTCGTCCGCGCTCGGGACTGACGCGGCGAGGTGTGGAGATCGGCTGGGGCACGGTCGATGCCGACTATCGCGGTGAGTTGCTGGTCTCGATGTCGTTGCGTGGTCCAGCTGGACGAGGGTTCCGGATCGAACACGGCGACCGGATTGCTCAGCTTGTGGTGGCTCCGGTGGCGCTGACGGCGGTCGAGGAAGTGGACGAACTGAACGACACCGAGCGCGGTTCGGGCGGCTTCGGCTCGACGGGCCGCTGATCGATGGCTGATCGATGACGGTGGCGGCGATTGCCTCGATCGCACTCGGTGGCGCCGCCGGGTCGGTCTTTCGCTATCTGCTCAACCGCTGGATCGGTCAGCCGGACGGGCTGCCGTTGGGCATCCTGGTCGTCAATCTGAGTGGGACACTGGTGCTGGGTCTCGTGGCGACGTTGTTCCTTGAGCGGATTGGGGTCTCGGACAATCTGCGTCTGGCGATCACGGTGGGTCTGCTGGGCGGATTTACCACGTTTTCGACGGTCTGGCTGGACACATTGCATCTGCTCAACGGCGGTCGCTGGGCGTGGGCGTTGGCGAACCTGGTAGTGTCAGCGGCGGGTGGACTGGCGGCGGCGTGGTTGGGGCAGCAGCTGGCGCGCCTTTAACGGGTTTGAGACGGTACTCACCGCCCGCAAGTCTCAATGTGTATAGAGTGGCAACAGGCGACGGGGCGGTTGGGTATCTGATGTTCCAAATTCGATGGCTTGCTCGGCGGCGCGCCGTGGCATCCTCTCTTTCTATCTCTTTGCTCATTGCTGGCGCACTGACGCTTTCCGGCTGCGGCCTGTTCGGCGGCGACGACGAGACGCCCCAGGTGGTCGAACCGCCGGCGACTGCGGCTCAGGAGTCTGAGTCCGACGCCACTCCTGCAATCACGCAGGAGCAACAGACCCAGCAGGACCAACCCAGCGAAGCGGTCGCGGTGACGACTTCACCCTCAGAGGATGAGGAAGAGCAGCAGACGCAATCGGCGGCCGTGAGCGTCGAGACTGAAGACGAGGGCGACCCGACGATCTACGTCGTGCAGGCCGGGGACACGCTGGCCCAGATTGCAAATCGACTCGGTGTGCGAATCGACGATCTGATCACGCTGAACGGGATTCAGGATCCTGACGTGTTGAATGTCGGTCAAGAGTTGAAGATTCCCGGCACGAAGCTGGGCGACGAACCGGATGAAGGAGACGAGCAGGTAGAGGCGGTCGCGGACGGGGAAGCGGAGGAAGACTCGGACGAGGATCAGATCGAACCTCCAAGCGTTGAACTGCCCACAGTCGCGGTGCCGGCTGCGACGCCGACTCAGGTCTCGTACTCGCAGTTCCCGCAGCCGGGACCGGAGCAGACGACCGAGACGATTCCCGACGTGCCGTCCAACTTCTTGCAGTACGGGGCGGCGGCGTTGCCCTGGCTGCATGGGATCAACCAGATTGAGCCGATCATCGAACTGTTCAAGGCCTGGCCGATGCCGGCCCTGGCGGTCGGAAATGACCGAGTGGTCTTGCTCGACACGAACGCCAACGGCGAGTTCTCGGCTTCGATCATCTACACGGATCCGAACTCCTTCGGTGCGGCGGTTCCGTACTCAAACCTCGTGATCTACGACCCGGTCCCGGGCGACTCGTCCAAGTACCGGATTGCCTATGACCACGCGCAGGCATACGCGCGCGAAGTGCAGGGGATTCAGCAGCTCAGCGACATCGATATGACTGGCGATGCGGTCCGCGATCTGACATTCCGCGAAATCACTTGCGATTCCAGCGGGTGCGTGAGCAGCTTCTACATTCTGTCGTCGACCGGCGACGGCTACCGCACGATCACGGGATCGGTTGCGCAGGTGGCTGAGGTCTCGTCGATCTCGATGGAGGATCTGACCGGCGACGGCATTGCCGACATCGTGGTCGACGGTCTGGCCACCGACCAGTCGACGGCGGCGCGGTACACGTTTGTGTTCACGGCGCAGGGCGACAGCCTGGTGGAGTCAGTGAGACTCTCGCTGGATGGCGACTCCGATGAGGAGCCGACGGCGGCGGATGCCGATGAGGACTCGCTGGAGGAGTAGCCCGCCATTGACGGGATTATCTCGATTGCCCGCTGTGAGGCGGAGGCATAGCCTCAGACTGGTCAGGCTCGCGGCGAGAGCGTAGTCACTCGACTGACGGTCCGCCGCGTACGACGGGTGAACTGAGCGATGTCCCTGGTACGCCGCCCGTCGAGACGTTTCGGGACACGCTCGGCACAACTTTTCTGGCGATTGCCCCTGATCGGGCGGGTGCGGGTTCCTCGGAACCTGGCGCCGCTGCTTCTAGCCGGTGCGGTTGGATTGGCGGCGGGATTCGCTGCCGTGGCGCTCACGGCGCTGGTCGACGGGCTGACGATCGTCTTCGACGAGCTGCAATCGATCCTCGGCAATCTGGCCGGCGGGTGGACCCTGATGCTCGTCCCGGCGATTGCGGCGATCCCGGTCGCGTTCGTGGTTTCGCGGATTGCGACGGAATCGCAGGGTGCAGGCGTCCCGTACGTGATGGTCGCGGTCGAGCGGGCCGGCGGATTCGTTCGACCGATCATCGCGCCGGCCAAGTTGATCGCCACGGGGTTCACGCTGGGCGGAGGCGGCGCGGCCGGGCGTGAGGGTCCGATTGTCCTGATTGCGGCTTCGCTGGCATCGTCGATCGGTCGGTTGGCGCGTCAGCCGTCGGACATGCTGGTGCTGATGGTCGCTGCTGCGGCGGCGGGCGGAATCGCGGCGACGTTCAACGCGCCGATTGCGGGCACGTTCTTTGCGATGGAAGTCGTGCTGAGACGCTTCAACGTTCGCAACTTCACGATTGTGGTGGTCTCGGCGGTCGTGGCCAACATCGTGGCGATCGCGTTCTTCGGCGACTCTGCCGGACTCGATCTGCCTGACCTGGACATCAACAGCAACTGGGAGCTGTTTCTCCACGCGATCGTCGGAATCGCCGCGGCGATTGCCGGAATCCTGTTCGTCAGGACTCGCTTCTTCACCGAGGACGTGTTCGAGTTTGTCGGCGTTTCGTTGATGATTCGCCCGATTCTTGGTTTGCTGGGCGTCGGCATACTGGCGTTGATTGAAGCCGACATTCTCGGCTCGGGACTGGATCAGATCCAGATCTTCGCCGAGGGCGAGACCGCGATCTCGACGCTGGCGATCTTGATGGTGCTCAAGCTGATCGCGGCATCGCTGACGATCGGCTCGGGTGCCTCGGGCGGGGCGTTTGCTCCATTGCTCTTCGTCGGTGCGACGCTCGGCGCGCTAATGGGGGCAGGATTCGAGGCAGCGCTGCCGAGCGTGGTCGGTCCGACAGGCACGTATGTGGTGGTCGGAATGGCGGCGGTGTTTGCCGCGGCGGCGCGCGCGCCGATGACGTCGCTGTTCATCGTCTTCGAGCTCAGCGGGTACTCGCTCGTTTTACCCCTGATGACCGCCGTCGCGCTGGCGACGGCAATCGCGCAGTTGGTGACGCGCGACACGATCTACAACGTGCGGCTGCGCCGCGCGGGGCTCGATGTGCGAGAGGAGCCGGCTCCGTCGCCGCTGGACGAACTGACGGTCGCCACGACGATGCGCACCGACACGCCGATTGTGTCGCGGCTGGCGACGATCCAGGACCTGGCGGCGGCGATGAGCCAGTCTCGGGGCAATGTGGTCGCCGTGTCCGACAACCAGAACCGCTTCATCGGACTGGTCAGCGCAACCGATGTGACGTCGGCTGTCGAGCGCCAGGAACTCGACCGACGTGCATTCGATCTTGCGGTCGTCGCGCCGATCTTCGTCCATCCCGACGACAACCTGCGCTACGCGCTGTCGCTGCTAGTCGAGCACGACATTCGCCAGTTGCCGGTGGTCGCGCGAGACGATGAATCGCGGTTGATGGGCATGTTGACGCAGCGAGACGTGCTGCGTGAAGTCGCGCAGCCCAGCGACCGGATGCCCGAGCAGCGCGGCGCGCCGGCGCCAGTCCGACGATTGGTCGGCGCCGTCGAGATCGAGTGTCGGGTTGAGCCCGGCTCGAGGGCCGAGGCGTTGACCGTCTCGCAGCTGCCGCTGCCCGAGGCGTCGGTGATTACCGCGATCCATCGGCGCGGCGAGGTCGTGATTCCGCGCGGCAGCGTGCGGCTGGAGACCAATGACCTCGCGGTGGTGCTCTCGGTGCCGCCGGAAGAGGGCACGGTGCGAGCGCTGTTCGTCAGCAGTCGTGAGCAGTCGCGGACCAACTGGTGGTTCTTGCCGCACGCTCCGACGACGCCCAACGACGACCCGCCCCAGCGCTGACCCTGCGCCTAGACTCCAGAGCATGCCGAGGCTCTACACACTCGCGCAGGCGCGACGCTCGCTGCCAGCGATTGCGGCGGTCGTGATCGTGATGCGTAAGCGAGCGCTGCGACTCGACGAACTGACTGCCCTGGCCTCCTCGATGCGCCGCACGACCAGTGCGGATGGCGATCCGGTGGTCAGCGACGACTCGGAGATGCAGGCGGAGATCACCAAGCTGGAGGGTCAGATCGCCACGCTGATCGAGCACATTCAGCAGCAGGATGTCGAGGTCAAGGACATTCGCCGAGGTCTGATCGACTGGCGAGCGGAGCGGGATGGCCGAGTGGTCTATCTCTGCTGGCAATATGGCGAGCGCACCGTGAGCTGGTGGCACGAGCTGGCCGACGGGTTCGCCGGACGGCAGCCGATCGTCGTCTCCGAGTGGACCTGAGGCGCCGCTCGTGCCGCATCACCGCACGCTAGCGCCGCCGGAGCAGCGCGACGGCCGCACACCGGTCATCCATGCCGAACTGAAGCGTCACTACGACGCCCTCTACGACTTGCTGCTCGACGGACGCGCGGCGCGAGATGCTCGGCCGGTGCTTGACGTGGGAACCGGCGACGGGCTGGCGCTAACGGCGATCACCCAGGGCACGCCACTGCATGGGATCGGCATCGACACGGCAGCGCCGGGTCAGTGGCTGGGACCGCCGGAGTGGAGCACGATTCGCGCTGACGCGCAGCGGTTGCCCTTCGTCGACGAGTGCTTCAACTCGGCCTTGATGGTTGATGTCTTCGAGTGGCTGCGGCATCCGGCGGCGACGCTGGGCGAGATCTCGAGAGTGACCAACGGACCGATCCTGATCGTGCAGACCGACTGGGAAGGGCTCTGGTTCCAGGCCGACGAGGCGGAGATTGGCCGCGACCTCGTGCGGGGGTTCACCAAAGGCGCGCCTGAGCAGTTGCGCCAGCGCATCCGAGGCTCCGCCGAGGAGGCGGGACTCTCGGTCGAACGCGCGTCGACCGTGTCGATCACGACCGATCGATTGGAGCAGGGCGCGCTCGCCTGGGACGTGCTGGAGTCAATCCGCCGGTATCTGGTGATCGAGTCGGCGCAAGTGCGGGCTCGGCGATTTGACGACTGGCGGTCGGAGTTGCAACGCGCAGCGGATGCAGGTCAGTTCACGATGCTGGTGCGTCGGGTGGTCGCGTTGCTCAACTCGGGTGGCAGCGGAGATTGATCCCGACAACGTCGGCCATGACCAACTGTTAGCTCAGCGATGAGCCGTGGCGATGGCCTTCGCTGTGTTCGTGCTCTTCCATGTGCAGTTGCAGTTCGTCGGCGAGAAGCAGGGTGTGGTGCTCGTGCGGCTCGGACTCGTCGGTGTGGACGTCGCCCCTGGAGAAGATGGCCAGCTCTCGTCCGAAGGTGCGGCGGAGAACGTCCTCGGTCAGGACGTCTGAGGGGTCGCCCTGGGCGACGATTCCTTCGGCGCTGGCGTTGACGCAGATCACCTGGGCGTAGTGCTCAATCACGGTCGACAGGTCGTGGGTGGTCATGATCACCGACGTACCCAAATCGGTCAGATCGCAGAGGACGTCGAAGAGCTGATCGTCTGAGATCGCATCCAGGGCCGCCGATGGCTCGTCGAGTAGCAGAATTCGCGGCTGTCGCGCGAGGGCGCGCGCAATCAGGGCTCGCTTGCGCTGGCCTCCCGATAGCTCCTGGATCTGGCGATCATGCAGATCCTGAACATGCATCATCGCCAGGGCGCGATCGACGGCAATGCTGTCGTCGCGGGTGCGGATCATGCGGCTGAGGCGTCGCTTCCAGCTGAACTGGTAGCGCCCCATTTCGACCAGTTCACGCACCGTGATGGGAAAGCGCCAGTCGACGTTGCTGACCTGGGGCATGTAGCCGAGGAATGCGCGGGCTTCCTGCGGGGATTCGCCGCCAATTCGCACCTCGCCGTTGGAAGGTTTGATCAGGCCCGCGATCGTCTTGAGCAGCGTGCTCTTGCCGGAGCCGTTGCCGCCGATGATGCCGGTGAACACCCCTCCGGGGATGTTGAGCGTGAGGTCGGTGAAGACACGGTGTCCGGGATAGCCAACCGTGACATCTCGAATCGCAACTTCGGCTCCCGATACCGGAGCGATCGTCATCCCTGTCTCCACCCAGGCGACCGTCCTGTGCTGAGCGGTCGCTGATAGCCTCAGATACATGCCCAGCGTAGTTGACGCGACCGACACTGAGATCGACCTGGAGCGGCCCGCGCGAGAAGTGGTTTCGCTGGTCCCCTCGTTCACCGAGCTGGTCTGCTCGATGCGGCTTGGATCGCGGCTGGTCGGCGTGACCAAGTTCTGCGTCGAACCGGCGGACGAGATTACGCCGATCCGCAAAGTGGGCGGGACCAAGAATCCCGACATCGAGCGGATCATTCGGCTCGAACCGCACCTCGTACTGGCCAATCGCGAGGAGAACAACGAGGAAGACGTCGACGCCCTGCGCAAGGCTGGTCTGAATGTGTACGTGGGCGATGTGCGGACGGCCGAGGAGGCGCGCGAGGAAGTCGACAAGGTCGGCCAGTTGCTGGGCGGGATCTCGCTGAAGACCGGCGAGGCGATCGACGAGGCGCTGGAAGAGCAACGGCATGTCGCACGCATGCGGCCTCGAGTTCGCGCGGCCGCGTTGATCTGGCGAAATCCATACATGGCCGCCTCGGGAGACACCTACATCGGCGACCTGATGCGGGTCAGCGGCGCCATCAATGTCTGTGAGGACGCGAGTCGTGGGCGGTACCCACGACTATCGCTGACCGAGCTCATCGCGCTCGATCCTGAGGTCATCCTGTTGCCGTCGGAGCCGTATCGATTCCGCGAGCGCCACGCTGAGGAACTGCTCGCTCAGCATGGCATGAGCGCCGCACGCAACGGACACATCTATCTCTGCGACGGACAGAATCTGACCTGGTGGGGCATCCGCACGGCAGCGGCGATTCATGACGTGTCAGGCCTGCTCGATCATGCGCGAGCCGGCTGGCAGGCGGAGGCGGCGATGGTCCCCGAGTTGCCTCCAGGGTTGAATCTGAATGTGACTCAGCAGGACGTGGTTGAGTAGGCGCACGAGCGCCCCACACCAATTCCGTCATTGCCGCGCTTGCCGCGGCAATCTCGCTCCGTTCTGCAGAGACGCTCGTGCCGAGATCATCGAGATATCCGCGACAAGCGCGGGTATGACAGATACCTGATTGTGGAGTTGCTTGGATGGGCCGAGCTGAGAGCAACGCCTCGCAGCTCGCGGAGCGCGTTGATATGGGCCCCGCGTCGGGGCGCGGGGCGACGGAGCTGAAGGGTGATCTCCTAGAGCGGTCGCCCGCTGTCGAGCATCAAGGCTCGGGCGGCGATTTGAGCTGCCAGTACTGCCGCAGTCGTGAGGTAGAGCAGGCCGGTGGCGGCCATCATGGAGCGCATTCGGGCCGTCGTCCAGGCCATCCAGCCGAAGACCAGCGGGAGGACGAAGCCGACTACGATTCTGAGCCAGAAGGTAGGGTCGCTGGTCAGCGATCGGTCGCGACCGCCGACCGGGTCGTCGATCGAGACCGCCAGCGCCGCGCCGAAGAGGATCGCCTGGATGATGATCACGATCAGAAACGCGGTCGTGATCTCGACCAGTGGTCGGGCAGGCAGTCGGGGTGTCACCAGATACCAGTGCCCCAGCGCCAGTCCGACGGCCGAGAGTCCGAGCGCCAGCGCGCCGAATCCGAGACTGAAGAGGGTCAGCGCTTCGGGTGAACCGGCCAGAGTCGCCGCCATCAGGCCGAGTGAGGCCAACGAGAGCCCGCTCAACGCCCAGCCGAGCCGCCGGGCCCAGAGGTCGCGGTCGGTGTAGAGCGCGAGGTTGTGGAAGATCGACGTTGCGGTCAAGGCGGCCAACACCCAGACGAGTGCCTCGCGCGGTCCGGTTCGGACGGCGAAACCCTCAACCACGTTGCCCTCGAGCGTGAACGCGGTCCAGAACGCCAGACCCAGGACGATCGGAACCATGATCGTGGTCGCGCGGACGAATCCCGGCGTCGCCTGTCCGCGCAGGTGGACGGCATGCATGACGAGCGCGCCGCCGACGCCCAGCTCCAGGAGCAGCAGTAGCACTGTGTAGGGCAATGCCCCCGACGAGACGACGGAATCGGTCACCGTCGTCTACGAGCCCAGCTTCAGCAGCAAGACTTCGCGCCTCAGCCCTTCGTCACCGATCTCCACTTGCACGCTCAGCACGCGATAGCGATCGTCGCGTCCGCCTCGGCGAAACCGCAGGATGTCGCCCTTGCTCCATGGGTAGTCGGTCTCCATCGTGTCGAGCAACGCTTCACGCCGTTCGGTGAACGTGTCGGACTCCCAGAACTCCGTCAGCATCGCAATCCTCCCGCGACAGACATACCGATTTATCGTAGCCCACAGACCCTCGCGCTCCATGTGTCAGAATGTCGGGCATGAGTGATCCGGATACCTCCCGCCGCTGGTTGATGAAGGCCCTGCGCGAGGCATCGGGCGAGATGCACGAGCTGATGATGCGCGCGCTGCGCAGCTCGATGCCCGAGGCCGAAGCGCTGATCGAGCGCGCCTGGCGTCACGAGACGATCGCCGCCTGGCAAGTGGGCCATCTCCTCTTCCAAGATGTCGACGATCTGCCGCTGCACGACTACGAGTGGCTTGAGCAGGTCAACGTGCCCGACTGCTACGAGCAGCTCCGCGAGTGGTACCACACCAGAGAGCAGATCTCGAGCGTGCTCTACATGATCTCGAGCTACGAGTGGGAGCAGAGCGCGACGCATCGCTTCCAGGGCGAGCTCGACGTGGAGTCGATCGCCCGCTCGATGCATCAGTCGGATCTGGAGATCCTCAACACGCTCCGGGCCCAGCTCCAGCCGACCTAGTCTGTCAAGCTAGTCAGTCAGTCAGCGTTCCAGCCCAGCGCCGACGCCACCTCCGACGCCGCGCGAGCGAAGTTCATCGTGTAGATGTGCAGACCCGGGGCACCGAGTTCCAGTAACTCCCGACCAAGCCTGACCGCCACCTCCACGCCTATTTCCCGACGCTCAGCCGGGCTCGACGCTTCCTCCAACCGCTCTCGGATCTCGATCGGGAACTCCGTGTTGTTGAGCGCCGACATCCGCTCGATCCCGGCCACGTTGGTCGGCGGCATGATCCCGGCGATCACCGGCGTGCCGACGCCTCGGGCGTCGAGCTGCGAGACGAACTGCTCGTAATACTCGGCGCGGTAGAAGAACTGGGTCAGCGCGAAGTCGGCCTGTGCGAGCTTCTGCGACTGATGCGTCAGGTCCGCCTCGACCGAGCGGGCCATCGGATGACCCTCGGGATGGGCGGCGACTGCGATGTCCCAGTCGGTTCGTTCGCGGATGAAGCCGGCCAGTTCGGCCGCGGTGTCGAAGGCCTGGGTCGTGGCTTCTGCGCCCTGCGGCAGATCGCCGCGCAGGGCGAGGATGTTCTCGATCCCGTCGCCCTGATAGTCCTCGATGATCCCGCCGACTTCGTCACTCGTGTGCGCGACGCAGGTCAGGTGAGGCATCGCCTCGACCTCGAAGTCCTCCCGGATCGTTCGCACCCAGTCTCGGGTCGGACCGCGCGTGGTGCCGCCGGCGCCGTAGGTGACGGACATGAAGTGGGGTCGGTGTCGTGAGAGCCGGGCCAGCGTCTGGGTGAGGCGCTCCGCCCCGGCTTCGTCGCGGGGCGCCGAGAATTCAAAGGACAACGTTTGACCCGCATCAAGCAATTGCGTGATGCGGGTCATTGGTTTCGGCCTCACCCAGACCCTCTCCCGGGGGGAGAGGACATTCGGGGGGCTCCGACGTTAGACGCAGGAGCGGGCTTGCCCGGAGCCGCCGCCGTCGGCGGTGTCGAAGCTGGAACCGCAGGCGCACGAGTGCGACGCGTTCGGGTTCGAGATCGAGAAGCCCTGCTTCATCACGTCGTCGATGTAGTCAACGCGCGAGCCGGCGATCAGCGGCGCCGATTCCTCGTCGATCAGGAAGCGCACGCCGTTCTTCTCGATGACCTGGTCGCCGTTCTCGGCGTCCATGGCCAGCGCCATGCCGTACTGGTAGCCGGAGCAACCGCCGCCGACCACGAAGACGCGCAGCGCGCCCTCGGCAAAGCCCTTGTCCTCGAGCAGCGACTTGGCCTTCTCTGCGGCCAACTCCGAAACGTCGAGCATCTCAGTCATCTGAAAGACCATGGACGAGTCCTCTCAACAGGTTGAGTTCATGTCCGAGCATAGCGCATCGGCGGGCCGCTCTGTTCCGGACAATTGCAGCCGCTATTGCAGTTCGAGGGCGACTGCGAGCGGGGCTGGCAGAGAAAAAAACACGGTGCGGGGCGGCGTGGGCCGAGTCGGGCATTAGGGAGGCTCGTCATCCTGCTTGGCTGCTTCGGTTTCGTCGTCCTCGTCTTCGTCGTCGTCAGTCAGGAAGACCCCGCACGGGTTCTCGGTGGGCGGTTCGGGCCGCGGCGGTGGGCTCGCGAATCCGGCAGGCGGCTGGTCGTCGTCGAGCGCGTGGAGGATGTGTCCGTAATCGCGATTGCCCGGTGAGAGCAGGTCGGCGAGTTTGCATGCTGCTCGGACGCTGACGTATGCGGGCTCGTCGCGTCCGGCGAGCTCGGTGAGACGCTGGATGGCGGCCTTGAAGGTGGCTTCGATTGGCATTTGTGGTTCCTCTCATGTGGATAGATGGGGTCGATGGTATGCGGACAGGTGTTCTGGTCTTGTGTCGGAGTTGACGGATGTCGGACAGAAGTGCCAGTAGCCAATGCGATGTACGACAAGTTGACATAGAGGGGTGATCTTTGTCTCGTTGGCGGACGACGCGAAAGGCTTACCGTAGGCTCCACGGGCTGCATATAAGTCCCACGTTGGTGGAGGATGGCCACATGCAGAATGAACCACTAATCGTCACTCTCGACAAATCGGGCGATCCCACTCAAGACGGAGCGAACCTCGACGACTTTCGCCACGTTTTGGATGGCATTTCACGTGCCATGCGACTGATGGTCGAGCATTTGGACGAACGGCAAGTGACTCCCGGACAGCCGCCGCGGAGAGTGAGGGAGCAGAGCGGACTCCAGATCGCACGTCTTAAGTCAGGCTCACTGGGCGCAGAACTCACTTATGCGCCACCAGAGGGCAAGCAGCTGCGTATAGAAAACTATGGACCGACAGCGCTCGACGCCTTACGCGAATGGGACGGCACGGACGAGTCGACTTTGCCTGAACCAGTGACCGAGTGTCTCTATGGCACTGCCGCACGGCTCGGGAGCAAGGCAGTTCTCTACTTGGGCAATCGAGAGGAGCCCAAGCGGGTGCCGGTTCTAGCAAGTAAGCCTGCCGCCAGCCCGCGGACCGACAGCGAGGAAGCACTACTGGCGGGATGGTTGAAGGAAGTCAACTGGCACAGGGGCACCGCGCAGCTCCATGACCGCGCTGGCGAATACGTCAGCCTGCGTTTCGATCGGCCACTGGCCGGTGAGATGCGGCGTCTGGCGACCAGATATGTCGAAGTCCGCGGCAGCGGACGATTCAACGATCAAGACGAATGGACCACCGTTCGCGTGGAGCAACTCGGTGAAACCCAAGCGTGGTCGGAGCCATTCGACCTCGACGCGTTTCACAACAATCCTGAGCCAAAGATCTTCGATCCCGACAAACTCGTTCGTATCGATCTCACCGATGAGGAATGGGAAGCATTCAACCATGCCATTCGCGAGGGGCGCGAGGCATGACAACACCGATCGTGGATCAGGTCGTGCTTGACACTTCGGTGGTCTCGCTACTCTTTCGCAACGCCGTACAGGCCGACCACTTCCAAGAGGAAATCGCAGGGCGGCAACCGGTCATTTCCTTTCAGACCCACGAAGAGGCGTTGTTTGGCGCGATCAAGCGCAGTTGGGGCCCGAGAAGAGTGAACCAACTGCGGCGTCACCTGGATCAGTTCGAGATGATCGGCGTCACGCCCGAACTGATAGACATTTGCGCTCACCTGCGCAGCGAGCGGGAATCGGTCGGCCGTCCGCTCAATACCGCAGACGCGTGGATCGCCGCATCAGCCCTGCTGTTGCAGTGCCCCCTGGCCACGACCGACGAGGACTTCGTAGGAATCCCCGATCTGGATCTCATCCTCAGAGCGCCTCAGTGAGCTGAGCCCTCAAGGAAACGAATCAACAGGTTCGCCAGCGGGTCCTCCCCTTCGACCAGGACCTGGCCAAGATCCGATACTATCAGAACACAGGTGCGATACACGCCGCAGGCCGCGCTCGATGCCTCTGCCGACGTCTCGACCTCAAATCCGGTTTTCCCTGCACTTACCTGGATCAATCCAGACAAGACTGAGAGAAATCGAGCATCATCTGGACTTTCCTGGACAAATCTGGACAAATCTGGACTCAGGAACGCACGATCTCCAGCGCAGCAAAGGAAATCCCACCCGACCAGCCGAATTTTCCTCCCGCACAGCTCCCTCTCCGTTTCGGCGGCGTGAGCGGGTTCTGACAGGCGGCGCTACTCTGAGGCCATGGACCGGGCCTATTTTGACCATGCCGCAACGACGCCTCTGGACCCACGGGTGCTCGAGGCCATGGTTCCCGCACTGCAACACGGCTGGGGCAATCCCTCCGGGATTTATCGCGAGGCCCAGTATGCAGCCGGCCTCCTGGACCAGGCCCGCGACGACATCGCGCAAGTCCTGGCCTGCTCCGCTTCCGAAGTGGTACTGACCTCGGGCGGCACCGAGTCCGACAACTTGGCCATCCGCGGAGCAGCCCTGGCGCGGGCGAGCGCTGGGCGGCACCTGATCACCCAGGCAACCGAGCACCACGCCGTCCTGCATACGATGGAGCAGCTCGAGCACGAAGGCTTCGAGCTCACCGTCCTGGGCGTCGACAGCGAGGGCTTCGTCGACCCGGGCGAAGTCGCGTCGGCGGTGCGCGAAGACACGACGCTGGTCAGCATCATGCTGGCCAACAACGAAATCGGCGCGCTGCAGCCGCTGGCCGAGATCTCGCAGGCAGTCAAGCAGCGCAATCGCAAGACAATCGTGCACACCGACGCCGTGCAGGCGGCGGGAGCGGTCGATATCCGCCCCGACCTCCTGGGCGTCGACCTGATGTCGCTAACAGCGCACAAGATCTACGGACCAAAGGGCGCGGGCGCGCTCTACGTGCGGCGTCGGACACCGCTACAACCATTACAACTCGGCGGCGGCCAGGAGGAGGAGCGCCGCGCAGGCACGGAGTCGGTAGCGCAAGCGGTCGGGTTGGCCAAGGCGCTGACGCTCGCGGAAAAAGAGCGGTCGCAGCGGACCGGTCACGCGTCAGAACTGCGCAATCGACTGTGGCGAGAGCTGAACGAGCGCGTCCATCCGCTCCGGCTCAACGGTCCGTCGGACTGGTCGCGCCGCCTGGCAAACAATCTGAATGTCAGCTTCCCCGGAGTCGAAGGCGAGAGCATCCTGCTACAGCTCGACCTGGACGGATTCGCCGCCTCATCAGGAAGCGCCTGCAGCACAGGCAGCACCGAGCCGAGTCACGTGTTGTCGGCGATTGGGCTGGATCCGGACACCGCCCACAGCACGCTACGTCTCAGCCTGGGGCAGTCGAACACCGAAGAGCAGATCGACGGGATCGCAAGGACGATCGAGGAGATCACAGCTCGTCTGAGGGCGTTGTCGCCGGTGTAGGCCTGGCGGTCATTGGAGGGGATCGATGGTCACTGCAGAACGACCGAAGCTGCCTGACAGTGAGCAGGAAGATGCAACAACAGAGATTGCGCTCTCGCTGTTCCCGCTGAGGCTGCAACTGCCTACCGATTGGGAATTGACCAACGACCTGCTGTTGGAGATCGGTGC
This sequence comes from Dehalococcoidia bacterium, assembly GCA_964291525.2. Taxonomy (GTDB): domain Bacteria; phylum Chloroflexota; class Dehalococcoidia; order Bin125; family Bin125; genus Bin125. The sequence continues at coordinate 1,450,011 of OZ219765.1, forward strand.
GCGCAATGAAGTCTGGCGGCTGGAGGCCGACGCGCAAGGGGGACTCTTGATCATGCCGCCACCTGGACCACTGAGCAGTGACCGGAGTGGCCGGATCTATGCGCAGACGCTGATCTGGAGCGACGCAGGAGAGCGGGGACGAACCTTCGAGTCAAGCGCGATGTTTGAACTTCCTAACGGCGAGCGTCGAATGGCCGACGCAGCATGGATCAGTAGTGAGCGGTTGGCCGGAGTCGACTAGAGCGACGAGGGGATTTGGGAGATCTGTCCGGACTTCGTCGTCGAAGTCCGCTCAGTGAGCGATGCACTTGGTGATCAGCAGTCGAAGATGGGGATGTGGACATCGCAGGGCGCGCGACTGGCCTGGCTCGTCGATCCGCTTGAAGAGACGGTATGGATTTATCGACCGGAGCAGGATCCCGAGCGGCTGGAGCGTCCCGAGTCGGTGACGGCGACCGAAATCGCCGACGACTTGACGATCGACTTCAGCCGGATTTGGCCGCGTCAGGATCCTGAACCAGAGACCAGTTGATCTCGGTGCCCAGGAATCTACCGATTTCCGCGAACTCGGACTCCAGTTGCGATTGGGCATTGTCGGACAGTTCCTCGAAGGCGGTGAGGGTGACCGACAGGCCTCGGGCGCGGCGCTTGCGATCCCAGGTGCCGACCAGGCGGCCGTCGATCAGGGCGCAGGAACGGATCATGCCGCCGCCGGCGTTGATTCGCTTGAGCAGGTGGTCGGGGACGTCGAGGTCTCGTTTGGCGTAGCCGAGCACGTAGGGGTCGAACGGGCCCAGGACCCGGAGAACGTGTTCGGGTCCTGCCAGTACATCGTCAATCTTCTCTGCCGCTTCCGGTGTCATCCACATTGGAGTGTCATCGACCCGGACTTCAGTCAGCTCATCGATCACGGCGTTGAATGCGGGTCGTGATTGGCCCGCCGGCAGTCCGGTCCACCAGCGGAAGTCGGCAGGAGTCGCCGGCCCGTAAGCGGCGAAGTAGCGACGTGCGAGCTCTGCTCCCGGATCGTCGGGGAGTGCGGTTGTCGGCAGCCAGTCGTCGATTAGGACGTGGGTGGCTTCTCCGTCACGGTCGGGACCGAAGCACATGACTCCATGCATCGAGGCGGAGCGCAACAGGTGGGGCGTGGCCTGACCCTCCCAGGGCAGGCCGGCGGAGCGCAAGGCCTCGGCGATTTCCGGGCGAGTCATCGGACCTCGGCGCGCGAGTTCCTGTGGCAGAAACTCGAGGACGCGACCATGATCCTCGGTTGAGATCCCGAGGTCGGCCCGACGCTTGAGTGCCTTGCGGTCCATCTCCTCGCCGAGGAGATCGAGCATCCAGCGCAAGTCCTCGGCCGCGACGAGATGCAGTGTGCCGCGCATCAGCCAGGAGCGGACGACTGAGCGGTCGACGTTGCGGGCCTGGTCGACGTCGGTGGCGAGGAGGCCTCTTGATCGAACGCCGACGCCAACTTGCTCTCCGAGTCGGTCCTGTGCCTGGATGGCGCCGGCGGCTCGGACGGTCTCTGGCACGTCGTGGCCGCGTCGGGCGCCCAGCAGTTGGGCGTGGAGGCGCAGGCGGTGGGCCTCGTGGCGGCTCAGGGTGATCTCGGCGGTCATGCGCCATCAGGCTAGGGGTGTTGAGTTGCTAGGCTCACCGTCGTGACCAGTGAACAACGCGATGGTTGGCAGCCGGACCAGTATGCCCGCTTCAAGGCGGAGCGGGAGCAGCCGTTTTACGACTTGCTGGACCTGGTCGAGCCTGTGCCGGGCGGGCGGGTCGTGGATCTGGGCTGCGGGACGGGCGTGCTGACTCGGGTGCTGCACGAGCGGACTCAGGCGGCGGAGACTGTTGGGATGGACCGGTCGGAAGCGATGCTTGAGCAGAGCGCACAGCACGTCGGCGAAGGTGTGCGGTTTGAGCGCGGCGACATTGCTGACTTCACCGGGCTTGGTGGGAGCGGACTGGACGTGGTGTTCGCGAACGCGTCGATCCAGTGGGTGGAAGACCACGAGTCGCTGTTTCCCCGGCTAGCGGCGACGCTGAAGCCGGGCGGACAACTGGCGGTGCAGATGCCGGCGAACGAGGATCATCCGTCACACGCCACTGCACGTCAGGTAGCGCAAGAGTCGCCGCACGCCGAGGCGCTCGGCGGCTTCGTCTACCGACACTCGATTGAATCGCCGCAGTGGTACGCCGAGCAGTTCGCACGACTCGGGTTCGCGGAACAACACGTCCGCGTGCAGGTCTATCTGCACCGACTGCCAGGACCCGAGGATGTGATCGAGTGGGTCAAGGGCTCGCTGCTGACGGGCTTTCGAAATCGGATGTCGGCGGATGATTATGAGGCGTTCCTGGCGGACTATCGGGGGCGGTTGCTGTCGCAGGTGTTGGACGAGCGTCCGTTTCTGTATTCGTTCAAGCGGCTGCTGCTGTGGGGTAGGGCTGTGGGCTAAGCCTGTGGTGTCCGAGCGACTCGAGGAGATGTCGGACGACGAGTCGTTTCCAGGTCTATTGGTCGATCTGAGGCGGACTCGGCAGAGCGATCGAGAAAAACCCCAGACTTGCCACCGTGGGCAACGGAAGCAGCTGTATGAGGTTGGAACTCCAACCCGACGCCCATCGCTGAATAGCGGAAGCGGCTGAATGCGACAGTTCTTCGACGATTCCGGCTACCAATTGCTGAAGATTCCTCCTATTCCGAAGCAGTATCGGAGAGAATGGATGCTTCTTCCTCGGAGGCGGCCAGATATATTCCAGGTACATCCGGTGGCATGTCAAGCACCAAACTTTCAACGGTCGATGGCGCTTCAAATGGCAGTTTCTGACCACCCAGTCTGAACTTGCGTATAAGTTCGCCCGGCACGCTCCTCCAACTGTACCCACTCCACTCCCTCACATTGGAGTAATTCGACCCAGCGAGCTCATCAATTGAGCAATTGTGCATCAATGTGAATTGCGTCCCAGGAGTAAAGATGTTCCGACCAGGACTGTCCTGTTGCCCCTCCAGCCTAATGACCAGGCTTGGAGCATGAGGATCGTGAAGAACCCTTTGGTCTGCGACGGTCGTCACTTCATACCAACCAGCCAGATGTATTGGTCTAGGCTCTCCGTGTCTCTCATAACTATTGGCAGAGAGTTTGACCACGAATTGAGAGTGATCGAGGAACCCGGACAGCCAGACAGTCAGGTAGTGATACTTCGCCCTTGGTGGGAAATCCCTCGCAGTCCATTCGGCCTTCCACAAGTCGGGGCCGTTTTTCGCGTCAGCCACGGACAGGCGATAGCCGCAGAGCTCATCGTACTGATCGTTGTCCCACCTCAATATCTGGTAACACTCGCTTACCTTCCGCGAGATCAGGTTTCTGATCTTCAGGGGAGAGGGCCGGTCGCTCTTCTCTGACACTCCGCTTCCTCTCGGTATTGATCAACTGATTTGACGATATTGTCATTCTCGCCGAAGGGGCTTGTGAGTTTCCACAGAGTCCACTGAGCTATGTGGAAGTCACAGAGTTCCAGAGCGCTGCTAAGGGCTGACGGATTGCAGCGAGGGGAACGGTTGACCTTTTTCGCTCTTGCCGCCTATCTCCACGAGCACAAGGGCGCGCTTGGCCATCGGTAGACATGCCTTGCCAAATGAGGACGGCAGTGAAGCAGGTCACCACAAGGCCTCGTGTATCCTGACTCGGACTGGTGAACGGAGCGGGCATGGTTTCTCCGACGATTGACACTGGGGGGGCTCCGATCCCTCTGCTGGACCCGGTGACGGATGTTGAGGCTGAGCTTCGCTCTCAGTTGCTGGTCTCGACTGTGGACAAGGTGTTTGGCTGGGCTCGGCGGTCTTCGCTGTGGCCGGCGATGTTTGGTTTGGCCTGCTGCGCGATTGAGATGATCGCGACGGCGAATGCTCGATATGACCTGGCCCGCTTTGGGGCCGAGGTGTTCCGCGCGTCGCCTCGACAGGCCGACCTGATGATTGTGGCCGGCACGGTGACCTGGAAGATGGCGCCTCCGGTTCGGCGGATCTACCTGCAGATGGCCGAGCCCAAGTGGGTGATCTCGATGGGCTCCTGCTCGAACATCGGCGGACCGTTCGCTCACGGCTACTCGACGTTGCCGGGCGTGAACAATGTCGTCCCGGTTGACGTCTACGTGCCTGGCTGCCCGCCGCGGCCGGAGTCGTTGCTAGCCGGTCTGATGCTACTGCAGCAGGTGATCGACGACGAGCATGCACACAACGGTCGCAAGCGTCGACCCGAGCCGACCGGCGACTTCTCGAAAATGCTGCCCGAGGGCGACCCGATCCGGGCGGAGCTGGAATCGCTCTTCCCGCCGTACCTGAGCGCTGAGGGTCTGCCGCGCGACAAGTGGACCGGCGCGCTGCAGCACGACCAGAACTTCTTCACCAGCCGTTAGACGATTGAGCGGGCGGAGCCGCTAGTCTGCGCAGACACTAGAGGGACAGGCACATGGTCTTCGGCAAGGGCATCGCCAAGGGACTGATGACCGTCGTTAAGCACGTGCGCAAGGAACCGGTGACGGTGCAGTTCCCAGAAGAGGAACGCGACATCCCGCCGCGGGCGCGGACGAACCTGGTCTGGTTCGTGGAGCGCTGCACGGGCTGCTCGACCTGCGCCCAGAGCTGCCCCGACGGCTGCATCCTGGTCGACACCGAGCCTCGCGAGGACGGGTCGTTCCTGGTCAACCGCTACGAGATCGATTTCCGACTCTGCATGTACTGCGGTCTCTGCACCGAAGCCTGCCCATACGAGGCGATCCAGGTCGGCGGGTCATACACCAACGTGGTGACGAACCCGAACCATCTGTACCGGGACAAAGAAGACCTGATCGAGCTTGCCAACGAATACCTCGAGCAGCACGACTGGGTCTACCCCAACGGTCAGCAAGCGGTGCAACAGACGGTGCACCCGACGGAGCGTCGGCAGCACCACTAGGTCTGTACCGCGTTACGATTCGCAGACGTCCTCCGGGACCTTGATTTCTAGATCATTCAGGCTTTGATCGGTTAGCTGGAACGGCGTCACGTGGCTGACGTCGGTCGAGAAGCCATTCTCCCCGAAATAGACGTAGCAGAACGGGGCGGAGATCATGAGAACGTGCTCGCCGGGCAGGTCAACTGGAAGTGAGAAGGAGCCATCGGACCCGACCCGGGGGTTGAATGTGTACCAGGTGCTGTAGATGCCGACGAACGAGCTGTTGGCGGGTTCGCCGCGATGATTGAGCAGTGTCCCATTGATGTTGCCGGCGCAAGCGCCTGCAGGGAGGCGCAAGTCGAGTTCGCTCGCCGCTAACTGTTCTGCGTCGAACACATTCTGTCGCCATGGCCCCTTGACGAGAGTTACGCCGTCGAAGACGTAGTGGCAGCCTTCATACTGAACTCTCAGCATGTAGCGGCCGGCATCGGGGAGCCGCAAACTGAATGTTCCGTCTAAACGCGTGGTTTGGTACGACGTACCCTCTGGTCCATCTACAACCAGGTAAGAAACATGGGCTGGCTGGCCTGAGGCGTCGGTGATGCGTCCAGATGCGCGGTATTGACAGACGCCCTCGGGCAGCCGGATCTCGAGATGCCGGTCCTGGTCGACTACGGAGAACGTGCCGACAGATGTCCGACTAATGGTTGGCTCTGAATCGCTCAAATGGAGAGTGCAGCCATCGATCGTGACCTGAAGCGAGTAGTCCCCGGGTGCGACGAAGAAGTTGAATGTTCCCTCGGGCTTGGTGTAGGAACTCGCCGCGACGGATCGGGTCGCATTCTGACTCAGGTCAAATCGCACGACTTGCGGAACTTCCCCGTTTGCGTCGACCAAGGAGCCCTTGATCAGATGTTTGCGAACAGCGCCCTGGCTTCTGGCGTCGGCCGGTTGGCAGGTGGTGTGGAGTTCGATGTCGCCGAGTGTGTCAACTACCAGATTGGCCAGGGACGGGGCGTAGTGCGCCAAGTCCACGTGATTGGTGATGCGTGGGTAGAGGGGGTGACCTACCAAACCGAGCCAGGCCTGGACGCCGGTGGCCCAGTACTCGGCGGAGTTGCGCATGGCATGAGTTCCCTCCCAGAACCCGGCCTCGCGTGCTTCACGGTAGGCGGAGGTGAGGGCGGTGCGGAAGTTGCCACTGCGAAAGCTGGCGCTGATGGCGTAGTCGATCGCGTGGGCGAATTCGTGCACGGCGACATCGTGGCCCTCATAAGGGTCGTTGTCGAGACAAAGCAGGTTCTCTTCAGGTACCAAGGTCGGTGTGAGATTGTTCGGGCCGAGGCCTCGAGGTCCCGCTGCTCCAAAGGGTTCCAACTCGATCCGATTTCGGTACTGGCGATAAGGGGTCAAGTCAAAGACGCTCTCGGATTGGCCGACAATGACGACGTGGACGCGCCTTCGTGCGAGAGTGTTGCGGAGATCGGGGCGATTAACCAGCATTTCGTCGAAGATGGCGGCAGCGCGGAAGAGGGCTTCGTCTGCGACGTTCTCGGTAGCGATGAAGGCGATTCCGTCAGCGTCGAGGTGTTTGTCGAAAGAGGCGTACCAGCGAACATGATCCGGCGGTGGTCCCAGAGGGCGCAGTGGGCGATTGCCGCTTGGCTGCAGCCAACTAGATCCTTCCTTGCTGAACACCCAGAGTCCATCGCCTCGACGTAGCTTCGGCATATCTTCGCCGGTGAGCATTTCGCCATGGTTGAAGACCCGATATTCTTTCTCTTCGGGAATCCAATAGTGAGCCTTGTCGAACGACTGACCAATCGAGCGCACCACGAGATCAATGGGCGTTTGGCTTGGACCGGTCCAGGCGACAAGATTCCGACCCTGCTCCAGCGGGATTCGCTCTCCGTTGGCGGCTATAGGTTGAGCCCAACTAACGGTTTCCATGCCGGCGATTCGAATGACGATCCCCATTCCGGGTTCGATCGCCGTGAACCCATTCTCTTGGTCTCGCACAGCGAATAAGTATCGTGAGTCGTGAGCGTCCCAACTGGAGAGTCGCTCTGCCGCAGGAATCTGGTCAAACAGTTCCTGTGTGGTTGTTGGGTATCCAACCCAACCAACGACATTGTCACCTGGATAGAGCGTCCGCAGCCCGGATTCGGCTTCTTCACTGGCGACGAGGCTGTGTGTCAGCAGCAGGACCAGCGTCAGCGCAACGCCGATGCCCACGAATCGCATAACCATGGTCCGCCACATCACCATCGGTACCAATCTGCGCGATCAACCCCAATGCCCAGCCCCAAATCGATAGAGCAGGTCTATGAGCGAGATGTTAGTCGGCTGGTAGACTGCTCGTGGGCTCAGCGTGTCTGTGATGGGGAGGCCTTATGGCAACGATCACGATCAATGGACAATCGGTTGAGGCCGAGGTCGGCGCTCCGCTGGTCGAGGTCATCAAGAACGCCGGCTTCGCGATTTCCAACCTCTGTTATCTCGATGGGCTGCCCCCGTACGCGGGCTGCCGCACCTGCGCGGTCGAGGTCGAGGGCATGCGCGGACTGCCGCTGTCCTGCACGACCAACGTGATGGACGGCATGGTCGTCCGCACTGATACGCCCGAGGTCACCGAGATGCGCCAGGAAGTCCTGGCCGTGATCCTGGCGAACCACTCGGACCGCTGCCTGACCTGTCACCGGATTGAGCATTGCCGCACCGGCGAAATCTGCCTGCGCGACAACGAGGTCACCCACCGCTGCGTGACTTGCTCCAAGAACTACCGCTGCGAACTGCAGACCACGTGCGACGCCGCCGATGTCGGGCGCGCGAACGTCGAGCCATACATCGACGAGGCTCGCACCTACTACCGGCACTCACAGCCGGAGCCGGACCGCGCGAACCCGTTCTTCGAGTTCGACCCGCAGATGTGCATCATCTGCACGCGCTGCGTGAGGGCCTGCGACGACCTGCGTCATACGACAGCGATCACGCTCGCCGGACGCGGATTCTCGACCATGATTGCCTTCGGTGCCGGGGGACAGATCGACGAGTCGAACTGCGACTTCTGCGGCGCCTGCGTTGACGTCTGCCCGACGGCGACGCTGATGGAAGCTCCAAACAAGTGGGTCGCGCGCCCGGACAAATGGGTGACCACGACCTGCACTGAATGCTCGATGGGCTGCACGATTCAGATGGGCGTGCGCGACGGTCGCGGTATCCAGGTCAGGCCTGGCAACGGCAATGATGTCTCGCGCTCGCAGATCTGCGTGCGAGGACGTTTCGGCTACGACCAAACACGAGACAAGGATCGGCTGCGAGGCGCGACGATCGGCCGTGGCGAGGATGCATTTGAGCAGGACGGCGATGCCGTCGCTGGACATGCGGCAGCCGCGATCTCGGCGATCCTTGCTGAGCACGGGCCGTCGGCCGTTGGCATTCTCGGCTCGGGCCAACTGATGCTTGAGGAGCTGTACGCGCTGAAGAAGCTCGCTACTCGACTTGGCGTGGCGAATCTTGATTCATCGCTGGGACCGGTGACCGCCGCGATCGGCGATGCCTTGAGCGACGCATTTGGCTCCGAACATCTCCCGTCGCGGCTGACGACTGTTGAAACAGCCGACCTGATCATCGCGATCGGTGATGACATTTCTGCTTCAAACAACGTGCTCGGCGTGCGGATCAAGGACGCGGTGGCCAACAACGGCGCGTCAATGATCAGCATTTCGTCGCGGCGCAACCCACTCGCCGACTACGCGGTCGACGAGGCGCACGCGATTCATCCTCCCAATGGCGACCTGGCGGCTGTTGCCCAGGCGCTGGCGACTTCAATCGTGAAGGACCTGGACGTTCGCACGGGACTGTCGGACGTTGAAGGTCTCGCAGACGTGACCGGCAAGGCCGAGGGCATCGGCCCGGCCGCAGCCACCATCCTTCGCCGACGAGGCGGATCGGTCGCGGTCGTGGTGGCGCCTTCGCGCTCCAATGCCATTCAGGCCAGCGCCCAGGTTCGCGCGGCGGCGAATCTCGCGATTGCGCTCGCCGGACCGGCCGACGCTCCGGCGGCCCTACATGTGTTGCCGCCCGAGGCCAACTCGGTTGGCTTGCGTGACCTCGGTGTGGTTCCCGGCGAAGGTGGACTCGGCGTTTCGGAGATGCTGGCAGCCGCTCGCGATGGCAGCTTGAAGGCCTTGATCGTCGCTCGCGACAACCCGGTCATGCTGCATCCGGATCGTGCGGCCACGATCGCCGCGCTGGACAATCTTGATGCGCTCGTGGTGATCGATGAGGTCGCCACGGAGACCGTGCAGCGCGCCACCCACGTGCTTCCGGACGTCTCGGCGTTCGGCAAGGACGGGCACATCACCAATGCCGACCGGCAGATTCTGCGCCTGCGCACGGCGACCGCCGAACAGCGCAACGCGCGGCGGCTTGGTCTGTGGTTGGCGGCATTGGCCGAGAGTTTGCCGGAGGTTGAGACTCCGACGACTAACGAGGACGGCGAACCGGGCGAGCCGATTCCGGCTCCGGCTCAGCCGCAGGACGTACGTGAGGCACGGACGGCGTTGGCCGCGCTGGACAGTCGGTACTCCGTACTGGCCGAGCCTGGTGCGACGCAGTCTCGGATGCCGATCAACGGCGCAGCGACACAGCGCTTCCTCGGCGTGGCGGAGAGCGGCTCGGTCAACGGCGACGGTTCGCTGACCCTTTTGACGGGCCGCGACCTGTACAGCGACCGGCTCACGGCGGCTCGCGGCGAGGCCGATGCGGATCTGTTGCATCGAGCTGACGGCGTGCAGATCAACCCGGCCGACGCCGCTTCGCTTGGCATTGAATCAGGAGCGAACGTCAGTCTCTCGGCGAATCAGGCTCAGATCATCCTGCCGGCCGAGATCACCGAGGATGTCCCTGCGGGCGCGGTCTGGGCATCGGCGCTGCATGGCGGCGGCGTGGTCCAGGCGCTGCAATCGTCGGACGCCGAGCGCGTGGCATCTGTTGAGGTAGCCGCCGCTGACTGAGTCCGGACGTTCCGGCTCGCCGTTGTTCAATCCTTGGCGTCGCCCACAGGCTCGCGGTGTGCCTGTCTTGTTCGCCACGCGCTGGCCGTCGCACGCTGCCCAATCGCGATAAGCTACACAGCATCATCAGCATCACGATGATGCGCCCTGCCCGGATTCATCGATAGCCACATACGCCCGATCCAATTCAGACCGCCGACGTTTCCTGAATCGAATTGTTATGACATTGCAGCACTCGGATCTCGATCTCTCTTCACCTCGCGGACACTACGTCTTTGTCGATGGACCGTCGATTGACGGCACCCTTGGCCGCGTGATCGGGCAACCGCCCGGTCCCGATACTCGGCCGGATTGGAGACGGCTTGAGGCGTTTGTGAAGCAGCAATGCGGGCCGGCGCCGTACTCGGCGACGTTCGTGTTCTGGTCTCCGGGTCAGCAAGGATTCATGCATTTCCTGCGGACGTCGGGCTTCATGATCGCGCTGGGTGACCGATTTGTGCCCGGTCAGAGCTGCGCCGACCTGATCCAACAGCGCATCGCCAGTCTGAATGAGGCTTCCGATCCGCAAGAGAGCTGGCAGGTGATCGTCGGCACGCACAATCCCGAGTTGATCGCGGCGCTGCCCGAGCTGGCTAACCAGGCCGAACGAATCAGCGTGTTCGGGTTCACCGAGTTTCTGCCGGACGCTCCAGAGCTTGAGGACCAGATCGACTTCTACGACGTCGAAGACGATGCGCGCCTGTTTCGTACGCCGCTGCCGCGCGTGGAGTTCGATGATGAGCTCGAGGAATCACATCTCGGTGGAACGGAAGTCGCATTCCAACCGGCGCTGGTCGAGCCACCGGCGCTTGAGCGGCCGACTCCGCCGCCGACATTCGTTCCCCGTCCACGTGGCGAGGTTCGCGAGTTCTATTTGATCGTCGACGGCCGCAGCATAGAGAAGGAACTCGGGGAAATCCTCGGCGAGAAGCCGAATCCCGGCACCCGACCGGACTGGGGCACAGTGCTGGACTTCGCACGCAGCCAGACGCAATCGGCGGACGGCCAGGTGAAGGCGCTGTTTGCTCACATCGCGCCCGGACACGCCGGTTTCCGGCGTGCGCTAAAGGAGCTCGGTTACACGTCAAGCCCGGTCAGGCCAGACGACAGCCAGCCGATGCGACCGGTCGTCGAGGAGTTCATCTGCGGACTCCTGGGGGCCCGCACGTTGCGCGGTGAAGTAGGTGAGGAAGCAGCGCCAGACATCATGGTGATCGGGCATGGCTCGGCAATCTTCGATGCGCTGAGCGACATTCCTGATCGCGGCCAACGACTCTGCGCGTTGGGATTTCCCGAGCGGATGCCGTCGTCGGAGTTCTATCCACGTATCGAACAGCTGGATCTCGAGCGCGACGCCCAGGCGTTCGGCGCAGAGTTGCCGCGGGAGTTTGGCGTGGACGTCGACGATTTTGACCCGGACGAAGAACTGTCGCGGCTGTTTTGATCGGCTCAGCGACCTAGAGGTCAAACGGCAACGCGCTACCGATTGCGAATGTGACTCCGGCGGCGAGTATGCCGACAAACACCGATCTGCCTGCGGAGTAGAGCGGGTTTCTGCTGGTCACCAGTGAAGTGAACAGTCCGGCGACGGCCAGGGCGACGACGCTGGCGACGACTCCGACGATCAGCGCCCAATAGTCGACGTTCCATCCGGCGGCGTGCCAGACCAGGAATGGGATGAGGGGGATCAGCGCTCCCAGCGAGAAGGCCCCGAATGAGCTGATCGCTGCCCGCCAGGGGTCTCCCAATTGCTCGGGATCGAGTCCCAACTCTTCCTTCACCATCGTGTCGATCAGGGCCTCCGGCTTGTCTGAGAGTTCAGCCGCCACTTGCTCGGCCAGCTCCGGTGACAGTCCCTTGGCCCGATAGATGGTGACCAGCTCGCGCCGCTCCTCGGCCGGATCGAGCAGGACCTCGTCGCGTTCCATCGCGATCTGGCGTTGGAGCACTTCCGACTGTCCGCGGACGGAAATGTATTCGCCGGCAGCCATCGAGAACGCGCCAGCCAGCCAGCCGCCGATCCCGGCGACCAACACGGCCTCCGAACCGATCGCAACGCCCGCCACACCTGCAATCAGGGCGAGGTTGGAGACGATGCCGTCGTTAAGACCGAACAGGGCAGCCCGAAACGTGGAGGCTCCGTGTGAGCCGACACCCGCATGACCTTCTCCGACAGCCCCGACCGCGCCAAACTGCGTGCCGAGCTCGGCCAGCGTGGCACGATGTTCGCGCTCATCCTCGGCGAGGTCGCCCGAGTCTGGGTCGGAGACGTACTTCTGAATGTCGACCAATTCCTCGCGGCGCAGCTGCGAGATCACGAATCCGAGGCCCCAGATTCGCGCCTGAAAGGCCATCAGCCGAACTCGCAGGGACGGACGGTGCATGTCGGCCGGGAATTGCTCGTCGCCGAGCAGACGTACCCAGTGGGTGGCGTGCTCCAGTTCCGATTCGGACATTCGGCTGAGCATCTGGGCCGATTGCGGATCGCTCATGCCGGCGAGGCGGTCGTACAGCCAGGCCGCGTCGAGCTCGTCGCCAATCATCTCGCGGACGCGCTCGCGACGCTCGTCGGTCAGCGGGACCTGGGCCTGGGGCGGGTCCATCGTCGTCATGGAGCCAGTGTATCCCGCGATATGAGGCATCTCCTGTGATGCGCGATGATCAGAGCACACGGAATCAGCCACTGCCCGCACACCTCATTCGGAGCCAGCGCCATGCTCAAATTGGGACTGCCCAAAGGTTCGCTCGAAACCCCCACCTTCGACCTCTTCCGGCGCGCCGGCTTCCATGTCTCCGTCAACTCACGTTCCTACTTTCCCGAGATTGACGACGAAGGCATCAGCTGCACGATGTTCCGCGCGCAAGAAATGGCGCGATACGTCGAGGACGGCGTGGTCGACGTCGGGATCACCGGTCACGACTGGGTCGTGGAGACGGGCGCCGACGTGGTCGAGGTCGCCGAGATGACCTACAGCAAGGCGACCAGCCGCCCGGCGCGCTGGGTGCTCGCCGTTCCGGCCGAGTCGCCCGTTTCAGACATCGAACAGCTCGAAGGTGGAGTAATCGCCACCGAACTGGTGCGCACCACACGCGAGTACTTTGAGCAGCGCGGGATCGACGTGCGAGTCGAGTTCAGCTGGGGCGCGACCGAGGTCAAGGCGCGGATCATCGACGCAATCGTCGACGTCACCGAGACGGGCTCGTCATTGCGGGCCAACAACCTGCGCGTGATTGCCGAAGTGTTGACGTCCACCGCCCGACTCGTCGCCAACAAGGACGCCTGGGCCGATCCGGCTCGACGGGAGAAGATTGAGGCGATCAACACCCTGCTCCAGGGCGCGATCGCGGCGACCACCAAGGTGGGCCTGAAGCTCAACACCCCCCGCTCGAGTCTGGAGGACGTGCTCGCCGTGATTGGCAAATTCGGCGAGCACGCCCCCACGATCAGTCCGCTGATCGACGACTCATGGATTGCGCTGGAGATCGTTCTCGATGAGCGACAAGAGCGAGAGATGATCCCCGAACTGCGCCGTGCCGGCGCCAGCGGCCTGGTCTCCTACCCGCTGAACAAGGTCATCTCTTGACGGCGTAGGACCACGCTCCAGCTCGCCGCTCGCCAACCAGGCATCGACCGGCGCAGCCTCAGGAACGACCCAGCGCGAAGTGTCAGCCATGCTGACATCGGTCGGCACGTAGGTGGCCTGCACCAGTCCGTTGCTGAGTCGTCGGGCGTAGACGCGGCCCAGTTCTTCGCCATCGTACGTGACCGGCGCGGTTCGCAACCAGCGATCGACCGTAGCGTTCACGGGGAGCAGCCGTTGGACCGGCAGCGCGCGATCGCCGTTTGAGAGCGTGACTGCGAACTCCACCTGTCCGTCCGCTAGCACGCGGGCCAACAGCCGGGTCCCGGTCACTGCCGGGGCAGCAGGAGCCTCGTCGGCAGCCTCTGGCTGTGGAATCACCGGGTTTGACCCCAGGTCGAGACCGCTCAACAAGAGATCATGGTCCTCGCTTGCCGACACCGCACCGCAATATGCCCGATCAAGCATGTGTCCATAGATCGGCGACTGAAGCCGCAGCGCGTCATCGCCAAAGGCGAGGGCGCTGCCATCGGGAGCACAGTCAATCCCTTCGGCGAACGAACTGAGGGGCTTCGCCACCTCTGGATCGCTCCAACCACCCTCGGCATCTCGGCTCATGAGCACCATCACCGCGGCCTCGACCAAGCGTGAGTCGATGTGCTGAGCAAACACGAGCTCGGCGTGGACCTGGAGCGCTTCCTCGGCTGAGATGACTCGACCCGGCTCAAGTAGGTCTTCCCAATCCCTCGTGAACTGGTCGATTCTTCGCGCGGCCGCGCGACCGGCTCGAACGACGATGTGCTCTGCCGCTTCTGCGCTCTGGAAGTGTTGCGGGTCGAATCGCGCGGCGACGAGGGTTTCGCTGTGCGCCGCGTTGATCGTGGCAACCAGCGCGTCGAGCGTCGGGGCTGACGCATTCTCAACCTCGGAGAGCGGCAGTCCGCCGCGGCCAACGCGCGAGAAGAGCGTCTCCGCGTGCGCCTGGAGAGACTCGATGGTCGAGCTGAGGTCACTGATCACCTGCGTGCGGACGCCAGCCGCGTAGACGGCGCGGGAAGCGATCTTGGGATCGAGTTCTTCTTCCTCTTCCGAAGATTCTTCGGTCTCTGATTCGTCGGCCGGAGGCACTTCCTCTTCAGTTGCCAACGGAGTGACGTCGGTCGTGACTTCGCCGTCGTCGGCGGCGATAGCGGCGACCTGGTACTCGATGTCGTCGACGCTGACCGTGACCGGGTCGAACTCGATGCCGCTGAGCACCATGATTGGGCGGGTCAGCCAATGTCGATCAAGCCGGTTCCGTTCACCGTCGATCACCACGACTTCGAGCATCACATCAGTCGGGCCGTATCGCCATTGGAACGTGCCTTCGAAGGGCTGAATCTGAGGCAACGGCTGGCTGCCAAATGCGGAGACGGATTCGCTGGTGTGGTAAGAAGCGCCCACGCCCCATCGCTCGTCCTCGGCGTCGCCGGTGGTGATCATCGCTGTTTCCCAGTTGGAGATGTATGGCCAGCGCACGCGGACCTGGACGCGCCCTTCAACTTCAGACAACGGGACGTCGCCGAGGTTGCCAACTCGGTAGTGGATATCGAACGGCAGGCCGAGCACCACTCGATCCGGCGCCTTGATCGCTTCGAGCTTGATGACCGGTCCGTCTTCTGCGAGACCGATACTGAGCTGGTACGGGGCTTCCTGCAGATTCTTGAGATCGCGGTCGCCCCAGTTCGTGGCTTCGATGGTGTACGTGCCGGCGCCGAGCAATCGCACGATTCGCGAGTTGAATCGCTCCCCGCCGTCATCGTCGCTCTCGAGCAGCGTGTCGGTGTCGTCGAGCAAGTAGACGTAGGAGTCTGCCACGTCGGAGGTCAGATCAATCTGCACCCGCGCCGCCTGCGACAGCGCGAAGCGGTACCGCTGGGATGAGCGATCGGGGCGGAACGTGGACTCGCAGCCGAAGTGCGACCAGACAGCATCGGCGCTCAGCGTTTCTTCGAGGACACCAAGATCGACGACGTCCTGGCATCCGGCAACCACGCGCAGCGACAACTCGAATGTCCCAGCATCTCGACCAGACCATCCAACCGTGCTCGCCTCAACCTGATAAGTCCCGGCTGGCAATGACCGTTCGATCCGGGCATTGGCCCCGCCGCCGGTGTCGTCGTCAGCATCAATCAATCGGCCGTCATCGGCAACCAGGTAGACCAGGGCATCGCGGCTGGCTGAACTCAGATCGATGCGCACCTCTGCTTCCTCGGCGAGGGAGAAGAGGAATCGCTGGCCAGGTCGGTTCTCAAGGAACTCTGAGGTGTCGCATTCCTCTGTTGTCCACGTCCCGCTGGCCGTCAGGATGTCGCTGAGTTCACCAAGATCAGTCGGCGGCGGGCAGGGATTTGGATCCTCTTGCGCCCCGGCGGAATTCAAAGTGGCAAGCGCCACAATCAGCAAGACAGTCGAGAACAGGATCAGAAATTTCCGCATCAAAAGAGGCCGATCTAAAACTCATTATGTTCGCAAGTCATCGTACTTGACGATCCCCCGAGCATCGCTAGAGCTGCAGCACGCCGCTCTGTTGCGCCGAATAGCGGCGACCTCGTCAGGGTGTACTCGGTGGATCGCTAACGTCAGGCTCGTCTTCCTCGGCAGGCGCTTCGGGCTCCTCGTCCGGAGGTAGCGGACGGAATCGTTCGGGGACGTCGTGGCGAGGGTCGCCGCTGCGGAAGTCGCTCCAACAGTCGATCTCTCCCTCGGTGGTGATGGCGCAGGCGGCCTGATCGCCGAAGAGTCTGACGTAGTTGCGTGCTTCAGTGGTTTCTCGGTCGGGACCGCCTTCGTAGAGGCGTGTGAAGGGAATGTTCCACGCCTGGAAGCGGATCAGCTCAGGAGGGCAGTACTCGGCCCCCGGACCGATGAGGTGGTGACACCAATGATGAGTCTGCCGACACTGCAGCGAGCCGTCATCAACGATGCCGCAACCCTGAGCGCCGATGACGTGCACGTTGCGAAAGATCTGGTTGTAAGGCTGAGGCGAGCCAGGAGCAGTCCGCGAGTCATGGGTGCGGCAGCGGACATCGCCCTCAGCGGTGACGCCGCAGAGTCCATTGCCGCTGGCGGCGATCCGACTGAACGGTCCGGCGTCGGAGACAAACTGGTCGAAGGTCATGTCGCCCCAACAGGTCGTGCGCCCCTCAGAATCAAGCGCGCAGAACTCGCGGCCGGTGCTGATCAGATCGACAAATCCCGCCCCCAGCGGAGCGGGCTTATCTCGCAGTGGCGGACCCCAACAGGCGATCTCGCCCGCGGTGGTGTGTCCGCAGGCGTAGTGCCGCCAGGGGTGGACCGCGACCTGGACCAGGTCGGTGCGATCCGGAGGCACGTATTGGTCCAGGCCCGAGAGGCTGAGGTCAACGTCGGGGTCGCGCTCGAGCATCGAGTCAATCCTCGCTCGGACATTGGCATAGCCGTCGCCCCAACACACTGCAGCGCCATCGGCACTGATCGCGCAGGCATCCGTCGGACCGACGCTCAAGTCAGTGAACACACCCTCAGGCACGTCGCGGACGAGGGCAATGTCGAAGCCCCAGCAACCGATCTCGCCGGTATCGGTGAGCGCGCAGACCGCGGTTGGACTGATGCTGATCTGGACGGGCGTCTCAGCGCGGGCAGGGACAATAGCAAACACGGCCAGGAGCAGCGCGAAGACCAACACCAATGGCGCGACGACGCGGATGGCGGTGCTGGAACGCGGCATGTGGCACACCTTCTTGATGGTTGGAGCAAGATAGAGGAGTGTGATTCGCACGGCAGGCCATGGGAGCACTTCAAATGGTCAGCTAGGATCGCTGCACGAGACAGCTTGATTGGAACACCAAGATGGCACTACGAACCGCCGCCGAGTACGTGGAATCGCTACGGGACGACCGGGAGATCTGGTACCGAGGCGAGCGGGTCGACGACGTGACGACCCACCCAACGATCAGCAAGGCAGTCAAGCACGCCTGCATCGACTACGAAATGGCGGAGTCGGACGAATACCGCGATCTCGCCACCTATGAAGAGAACGGCGAGAGTTACTCGGCGTACTACCGGATCCCGCGTACCAAAGAGGATCTGCTCAACCGATCCAGGCTGATCGAGGCCGCGACGGCAGAAGGCGACACGCTGGTCGTGCTGATCAAGGAGATCGGCACCGATGCCCTGTTCGCACTGCTGGCGGTGACTGCAGAATTCGAGGACCAAACCTACTTCGAGCGAGTCAAGGCCTTCTACGAGCACTGCCGAGGTAACGATCTGTCGCTGGCGGTCGCGCAGACCGATGCCAAGGGCGACCGCATAAGGCGGCCAGCTCAGCAGTCTGACCCGGACATGTACCTGCGCGTCGTCGAGCGGCGGCCCGACGGCGTGGTCGTGCGCGGAGCGAAGGCGCATACCTCGGTGGTGACCAACACGAACGAGGTCATCGTCCTGCCGACCCGCGCGATGGGACCGGATGAGCAGGACTGGTCGATCGCCTTCGCGCTGCCGGTCAATACCCCAAACCTGCGATTCATCGCCTCACCGTTCGGCGACGGCGCCACTCACGAAGGTGAACGACCGATCTCGGCCGTGCGCAAGATGATGGAGACGGTCACGATCTTCGACGACGTCTTCGTGCCCAACGATCGGATCTTCCTCGATGGCGACACCGAGGCAGCCGGTCAACTGGCGCTGACCTTCGTCGAGTACCACCGCTTCACCGCGGTCTCCTACAAGCTGCCGCTAATCGATGCGCTCGGTGGGTGCGCCGCGCTGGCCGCCGACTACAACGGGATCATCAACGTCTCGCACGTGCGCGAGAAGTTCGTCGACCTGATCCAATACGCCGAGACAACGCGCGCGCTGCTGGAGAAGTCGGCCGACCGCTGCATCGAGAAGCCAAACGGACAGGTCGCTCCTGACCCAATGACCGTCAACATGGCCAAGTCGATCTTTGCTCACGGCTATCACGAGGCAGTCCAGCACGTGCAGGAGTTGGCCGGAGGCATCCTGGTCACTGGCCCCGGCGACGAGGACTGGGAGAGCGAAGAGCTACGACCGTTCCTGCAGAAGTACCTGGCCGGTCGAGACGGCGTCGACGGCGCGAAGCGGATGAAGCTGCTCAACTTCATTCGCGACCTGACGTCGTCGGATTACGGCGCCTACCAGGAAGTGCTGGCGATTCACGCTGAGGGCTCGTTGCAGGCCGAGCGGCTGCAAATCTTCCGCGCCTTCAATGAGAACGGCGGCGCGCGTCGGGTAATGCGACTCGCGGGTAGAATGGCTGGCGTCAGGTAACCGCCAGCCGGCCCGTTCGGAAACCGAGATTATGCCGGAATTGCCCCTGTTTCCGCTACAGATCGTGGTATTCCCCGGCGAATCCGTGCCGCTGCACATCTTCGAGCCGCGCTATCGGCAACTGGTCAAGGACACCCTGGAGACCGGCGATCCGTTCGGGATCGTCCTGACCAGACGCACCCGACAGCAAGCTTCGACCGAGGATCGCGAGCCGACCCATGAGATCGGCTGCACAGTGCGGATGGAATCAAACGAATCATTCCCGGACGGCCGCTTCAACATCGGCTGCCTGGGCGAGCGGCGGTTCCGGATCGTCGAAAAGCTCGGCGAGCGGCCCTACTGGGTGGCGAACGTGGAATACCTCGACGATCCGCCCGACGCCGAGTCGGCCGAGGCCTACACCGCCTACGATGCCACCGCTGCGCTGTACCGAGACCATCTCGGTCTGGCGCTCGCGCTGCAAAATTCATGGCAGCGGTCCTATCGCTTGCCGAGACGCCCCAATCCGCTGGTCAACCACGTCGCCTCGAGCATCGAAGCGCCGGCGTCGGTCAAGCAGGAAGTGCTGAAGTCGGAGTCGACGGTCGAGCAACTCAACCTGCTCAGCCGGATTCTGCGAGCCTCAAACCGCCAGCTCACCGATCGCGTGCATCTGCATCACAAGCAGCGCTACGAGGGTCTTGGCGTCGGAAACTAGCGCCCGGCCCAAGCCTTACTGCGTCAGCGGCGCTAGTAACTCCACCAACTCCGCGACGCTCTCGATGTCTGCAGAAACCGCGTCTGAATCAAGGAATTCGTCACGCTGGTAGAAGTACCCATGTAGCTCATTGGCGATGCTTCGCAGTTCACGCACGCGGTCGTTCTCAGTCAGTTTCCAGACGTTGTTCAGCACAACAGTGAATTCACTGTGCGTTGAGTATTCCCAGCCGTTGGCCACCGCAACCGCTTTGGCCATGTGTGCGGCTGCTCCCCAGCCCTTCTCAGACGCTTGATGCAGGTCGCCCGACGCCAGGTACTCACGCGATCGCTCAAGGAATTGGCGAGATTGCCTGGAATACGTTTCGACAGCGGCCCGGTCAATCGTTGTCAAGCTGAGTTCCCTTCTGCCAGTGAAATGATCATACCTACAGCGACTCAACGCCGTTCTGGCGGACATGCCTGGCAACCGTCAAGCGCAGCAACTCTGTCGGACCCTCGGCGATTCTTAGAGAGCGGCTTGTCCGATACAGGCGCTCCAGCGGGTGCCCTCGTAGGAGGGCCTGTGCGCCGTGGAGCTGGATGGCGCGGTCGACGGTTCGGTGTAGACACTCAGACGCGAGCCACTTGGCAGTGGCGACCTGGGTGCCCGCGGTCGGCTCGTCGGCCTCGCGTGCTTCGGCCGCTCGATAGAGGGACGTCCTGGCCGCGAATGTGTCGGCGACCATATCGGCGAAGATCGCCTGGACCTGTTGTTGCTCGGCCAGTGGTTGTCCACTGCGGTGCGGACCTTCGATCCGTTCCAGCGTGGTGCGCGTCACCCAGCGCGCCCAGCCGACACAGTCGGCCGCAACGCCGAGCCGCATCCGGTCGATGTTTTGCATCGCCCGAGGCATGCCGTCGCCGACCGCGCCAAGCAGCCGCGACTCCGATACCGGCACCGAGTCGAATGTGAACGGCGAGTGGGTACTGCCGTCTATCGAGGCCCCCAGCTCGCCTTCGGTCACGCCGTCGGCATCACGGTCGACAACCAGGAGCGCCGTGCCCTCGTCGGGGACATTGGCAACAACGACCAACCAATCGGAGGATGCGCCGCCGGTGACAAATCCCTTGGCTCCGCTGACCCGGAATCCGTCAGAACCATCGTCGAGCGTCGCCCGCACGGCCTGCGTGGGTTCCCGCCGACCGTCCGATCGCACCGCCTCGGTAAACGCGAACGCTGCGGTTCGCTCGCCCCGCATAACCGGCAAGTAGAGCTCATCACGCTGGGCATCGTTGTCGGCCAGACGCATGATTCCAGGTCCGGAACCAAGCACTCGCGACGCCAACGGGTTGCCGCTCAACGCGAGCGCCTCACGGGCAGCAGTGATAGCCCGCGGTCCCGCGCCGAGTCCGCCGTCCGACTCTGGCACAGCGAGCCGATAGACGCCGGCCTGGTCCGATCGGCGTGCGATCTCTCGGCGGAGTTCAGACGGCGGAGATTCGGGATCGGCGCCGTCGCTGATTGGATCGATCTCTTGCGCGATGAACGCCAACAAGCGCGATTGCAGATCGGCCAGGTCGGCCGGTAGATCGAAGTGCATCGTCAAAACTCCCGAAACTGCAGTGGGAAGAGACTCTTCTGTGAATATCGCTAATCAGTCATCTGCGCCAATTCGAAGTCCCTGAGATCGAGCGATTGGGCATGGGTGACGGCGACACCCAGCAACGGGGTCTGGCCGAGCAGCAGTTGGGCATCAACCAGTTCCTCGTCCGACGCGTCGGCCCTGGCCATCAGGATCAAGCCTGCTGACGACTTAGCAACGGTGACGGAGTCAGGATGCGTGATCGGATCCGTGAGCAGCAACACGTAGCCGTTGGGTCGCAGCGCTCGGCTGGCTCGGCGAAGGATCAGTTCCCATCTCATCACCGGCGACCAGGGAGCGCCGACTAGCCAGGCCGGCGGATCGCTGTACTCGATCTCGAACGCCGGTTGCCGACCATCGAGCCAGATCACCGACCTGCCCCGGGCGGCCAGCGTTCGCGCCGTTTGGATCAATGTGGCCGTGACCTGGGAAGCGTCGTCCAACGGAACCAGTGCCACAATCCCTGAAAGCGGATTGATCGCGTTGGCGAGCAGCATGGCATCGTCGCCGCGTACGCCGCGCTCTTCGGTAGCGCTCACTGCTGCACCCGATGAAGTCTCAGCCGTCCGACCGGCCGCTTCTTCCGCCTCAGGCGAGATCACAGCAAGCGGTCGGAGCCCGAGTCGTCCCAGCCTGCCCAATGTTGTGCTCGGACCCGTCGCCCGAGTGGCGACGACCCAGGCCAGGGCAAGTCCACCCGCCAGTCCCAGGGCCGACGCCCAGGCCGCGGTCCACTCAGTATCTGGCGCAGCCTTGCGCGCGCCAGGCTGGACGAGACCCAACAGTTCGAGTCCAGAATCATCGCCGTAGCGCGCGATCGATTCCCTAATCGCTTCGTGCGCTAGCGACAGGGCGAGCGCTTCCGCGTCCGATTCACGCGTTGAGCGGACGGTGACTCTGATCAATGTGTCGGTCAGGACGACCGAGACCTGCCGCAACTCGGCCAAGCCATCTTCGGTCGCCATCATGCTGCCAGTTGCGGACTCCTGCACCGAGTCGTCCAACAGCAGTTCGGCGTACTCGGATGCGGTACGCCCATCCCGCGCCCACAGGTGGACATCGGCGTCCCAGGCGGCAACAGAGGACTGGGACACGATGACCGCAATCAACGCACCCATCACTGCCGTGACGAGCGGCAGCCACCAGGGAAAGCCATGCCGGAGGCCGAAGGGATCGGTCACGAAATCGAGTGTATCCGTCGTTCAGGAGAGTGGATGGAACCTATTCATCACACCTGTTCAGAGGCCACCATCGCGAGGCGGCGGCACCTATGGTCAAGTAGCTCCTCGTGATGTCAAACGGCCGTTGAGGGAGTCTTGAGGCTCCCGTACTCAAGTAGCCTCGACCAATGCGCAACGGCCTGCTGCTCCTGTCCGTGGTGTTGCTAATCGCAGCAATCGTTGCAGCGCCAACACCGTCGGTCCACGCGGCCGAAGGACGACTCCACCTCGACGTTCAAATGGAGTTGTCCCATCAAGATGCGGAATCCCTACTGACAGATCTCGGATTCGAGATCGAACTCGCCGTTCCCGAACTCGGACGCTGGCAGGGATGGCTTTCGCCGCATCTGCTAGAGGAGTTGCGCGAGATCGAGGGCGTGATCGCCGTTGAGCGCCCGCAGTATGGCTCCTTTGCTGCCGGCGATGCATTGACCGAGGGCGACGAAGCGCTCAGAGCAGGCGCGGCCAGAACAAGATTCAACGTCGACGGCTCAGGTGTCCGAGTGGCCGTGATCTCGGACGGCATCGTCGGGTTACAGCGGGCCCAACACGCAGCCGAAGCGCCCAAACTGGTGGAGGCAAAGGCGTTTGGCGCCGGCAGTCTCAATCGCGGGCAGGAAGGCACCGTGATGATCGAGATCGTCCACGACATCGCGCCCGGCGCATCAATTTCGTTTGCGGCCGTGACGACCGATCTCGATCACATCGCGGCCGTCAACTACTTCGCGCAGCGGGTCGACATCATCGTCGACGATGTGTCATACGCGTTCCCCGCCGATCAAACCAGCGATGTCTCGGTCAATACGACCCGGGCGTTGCAGCATCCGTCATGGCCGTTGCGCTTGTACGTGACCGCGGCCGGAAACTGGGCGGAATCGCACTGGGCTGGCGAGTGGCGACCAGGACCGGACGGTTCGCAGCTAGGGCTCTCTACGCCCGGAGCGGTCCATCAGTTCAACGGCGCCGCCGGAGCCGAGATGCTCTTCGGAGCAGGCAATGGGTTCACGGTTGAGCCGGACGCTCACATCCGACTGGCATTGTTCTGGGACGAACCCTGGGGCCGATCAACTAACGACTACAACCTCTATCTGATGTCAGAACCGGGCACGATCCTGGCCTCGAGCGAAACCACACAGGGGATCGGCATCGACAGCCACTTTCCGCGCGAACACCTCGAGTATGTGCACGAGGGCGACGCAACCGAGTTGTTCGTCGTCATCCAGAACCACAACAACGACGCCGAACCCGTGGCGTTCGATCTGTTCGCCTTCCACGCGGCAGGGTCGCAGCTTCGGCTCTACCACCGCACGCCGGCAGGCAGCATTCTCGCCCAGTCCGACGCGCGAGACGCCCTCACCGTAGGAGCGGTGAACGTCGGACGCGAGATGGTCGCGGCCTATTCGAGTCGCGGTCCGACAGCGAACGGTGCGGCCAAACCGGAGCTGACAGCGGTTGACCGGGTGACGGTGTCCGACAAGACGCATTTCGGTCCTCGTTTCTCCGGTTCGTCGGCGGCGGCCCCTCACGTGGCCGGCGTCGCAGCACTGATGCTTCAGGTACAGCCCGCGCTGCTCGCCGAGGACGGCGGCAACCCGCTATTGGAGCGACGGCTAATTCGCGACATCCTGATCAAAACGGCGACGGACATTCCGCCCATCGGGCCGGATCCTTCTTCAGGCGCCGGGTTGGTCGACGCCGTCGCGGCACTGGAAATGGCGAACAGCGAGATCTCGGTGATCGACTCAACTGCCGACAGAGGGCCGAGAACCCTGCGCGACGCATTGGCAAGCGGCGCGTCGATCATTCTGTTGCAGTCCACGGGCGAGGATCGAACGATCTTCCTCCAGTCGCCGCTGCCGAGGGTCGGCGACGCGATGATCATCGACGGCACCGGTTGGACTCTCGACGCGTCGGCGGTTGACGTCGGAATCCCACTCGGCGACCAAGTCGAGCTATGGGGACTGACGGTGACGGGAGCGTCAGATGTCGGAATCATGGTCTCGGGAGACGAGAGCTTTCTGACCAACGTCACTGCCACCGGCAACCAGGTCGGAATTCGGATTGCCGGTAATCACGCCAACGTGCGAGGTGTAACGGTCGAACGAAGTCGATCCCACGGCATCGAAATCGTCGACGGCGCATCAGCCTCCATCTCTGCCAGCACGTTTCAATCGAATCGAGGCGCTGGCGTCATGATCCATCCGGCCGCCGGCGATGTGATAGTCGGTCCGCCCTCAGAACCGCCCGGATTGATCTCCGCCGGCGAGGCGCAGATCCCAATCGGCACCCTGTCCTCTCCGCCCGTGTTGGCTCGAGAAGGCCTCAGCCATTCGATCGAAGGAACGGTGAGCATCGATGGCCTGCCCGCCCCGGCCGGCACGAAGGTCGACCTGTATCTCGACCGGCGGCTGGCCGCCTCAGTGGCGGTCGACGACATCGCCGGATTCAGCGCCACCGCTGCAGGTCCAGGAACCGAACTACGATTCGCCGTCGACGGAGTGCCCCTCGATCAGCGGATCAACTTTGAAGCGGGCGCCCACACATCGGTCACGCTGCGCGCGGTCGGCGCACAGAAGCTCGTCTTGGCGAATAGGTCTGGCGACCATCTGACCCAGGCGAACGTGTTCTTCAACAACCTGACCGCGATCGAACTTATGCCAGTCAACGGCGCTCGAGCGGGGGAACGCTTCCTCTGGGGCAACCTGATGCAGCGAAACCGCGTCAACTTCGAGTCCACGCTGCCGACTCCGACGATCGAGCGCGTGTCGTGGACTGAGTCGGGACTGACCGTCGAAGGCAGCGCACCGGGCGCCCCCGTCGTGCATCTGTACGCCGGACCGACATCGATGCGCCGATTCGTTGGTGCGATGCCCGTATCCGACGGACGATTCAACTTCAGCGATGTCGACGTCGATGACACGGCATCGGAATTCACGGTCATCGGCCACACCGCCGAGCGGCGCGCCACACCCGAGAGCGATGTATTCCGCGTACCGCTGGCCGGTTCGATCACCAGCATTAGTCCGAACCTCGGCTACATCGAAGGCGGCGAGACCGTGCAAATCTGCGGTGTCGGAATCGCCACCGATGCCATCGCGCCCAGAGTCTGGTTCGGCAACCACGCAGCCCGAGTCGTCGTTTGGTCCGACGAGTGCGTCACGGTGACCACGCCGCCCGCCGTCGCCGGTCCGACAGATGTCGCACTGCTGTTGCGCGGCGCGCGCCCGATCATCGCCACCGACGCGTTCGAGTACCGCACCGTCCGCCTGGTTCGACTACAACAGGGCTGGAACTTCGTCGTCTGGACCGGTGCCGACACCCGCGTCACGAATGCGTTTGCATCGCTGGCCGGCGCAACGTTCCGTGCATACGGTTGGGACTCGGATCAACAGGATTGGCAGCTCTTCGCAACTGATCTTCCGCCACGGCTGAACACCTTGCGCACGATCAAGCACGATCAGCCGCTCTGGATTCTGCTCGATACTCCCGACATCGATTGGCCTCAGCCCGCTCCCGACTAAACCACGGCAGCCGGTCGTTATCATCGTGTCGAGTTCCAACGACCACCAATCGCCACCTGAGAGGACGACCTCATGGCCATCAACAAGTACGACCAACCAGAAGCAGGCGTTGACCTGGGCAACGCCACCGTCGTAATCGACAACACAGCATTGAGCGACTACTTCGAAGGGCTCGAGCTCGAGCAGCCCACCGATCTAGCCACCGCGCCCTCGATGGTCGCAGCCAACGCCGACCTCTCAACCCGGATGCACTACGCGAACGACTTCGGCAACCTCTGGCTGCGACAGGAGTGGGACTTTCGCCAGCCGCTGAAGCCGGGCGCCAGCTACGAGGCCTCGGCCCGCTCGATCGACATCTACGACCGACGCGACCGCAGCGTGATCCTGACCGAGACCGTCCTCAAGGACGAGAGCGGTGACGTCGCCGTGGCAATGCGTCACCACCAATCGTTCGTGCTCTACCAGAGCGAAGGCCATGTCACCCTGCGCGACCCGTCGAAGAAGGAGGGCGCGAAGACCTACGCCCTGCCCGAGGGCGAAGCGTTCGGACCGCTGATGCGGACGATCTCGCTGGAAATGTGCGGCTCCTTCTTCCACGGCGACAAAAATTACCACACCGACAAGGAAGCGTCAGAAGAGCTCGGCTTCACCGACGTCGTAGTCGGCGGCAAAATGACGATGTCGCTAATCGGCGAGCTGCTGGATCAACGTTTCGGCGACGCCTGGAAGTCATCGGGCAAACTGCTGGTCAAGTTCGCCAATATCGTCTGGCCGAACGAGGCCGTTGCCGTCAAGGGAGTCCTGCAAGGTCCCAACGAGGACGACCCGGAGCGCCGCAACATCTCCTGCTGGGTCGAAAAGGAAAACGGCGTGATCGCGGTGGTCGCCGAGGGCAGCCTGAAGCTGTAGCTCCCACGCCGGCAGCGAAACAACATGCCTGCCGACATCACCGTCTTCGTCCCAATCGGCATGAGGCCGCTAACCGGCGGACAGAGAATCGTGTCCGCAAGTGGACGCACGGTCGCCGAGGTCGTCACCGATCTCGAAGCGAACTTTCCGGGATTCCATGAATCACTGGTCGAGGACGGCCGCCTAAGGCGGGGACTCACAATCGCGGTCAACAGCGTCGAGCAGCCGCTCGGCCTGTTGGCCAAAGTCCCAGAGCGCGCAGAAGTACACATCCTCCCGGCAATGGCAGGGGGCGCCGGCTAGAGGGCCGACGTCAGGGCGTCTTGTCATTGCAAAGATTCCTCTGATCTTGTCACGTCAAACCGGTCTGTCGGTTCTGGCACGTCGGAACATTTCTCACCTGCGTTCCGACAAATCCCTATAGAAAACTCTCTCAGTACTTGATCTCAATCATCGTTCTCTACACGATACGTAGGCTCGCGGCTTCGTTCGCGAACCAGATTCGTATCAGGGAGAGAACTCAATGCGTCAGCACTCTGCCTGGAGCATCAGACATCATCGATTGCTCGCGATCGCGCTGGGGCTGGTCATTGCCGGAGTCGGAATCTGGATGGCCGCCGAGATCGCATCCGGTCACGGCTCCTGCAGCACGCATCACATGTACCGGGTGTACGACGGCACCCACGACCGCGACGGTGACGGCGTCGGCTGCGAGACGTTGCCCGAGCCTCCCGGCGGACCTCCCACCGATGCCGCGGTCGGCTCCGTATCAACGTCGGACAGTTACGACCGCGACAATTGGAGCTTCAACTCGTCCTCCGCGAGGGCGGAGCTGATGTGTGACTCGACGGAGCACGTCGATCATGTCGTCGCGCTAAAGGAGGCCTACGACTCCGGTGGCGCCAACTGGACCAATGCGCACAAACGGGAGTTCGCCAACGATCGGGACAATCTCTGGTGCCTCGAGGCCAGCATCAACATCAGCAAGTCCGACCACGATCTCGCGGAATGGATCGGCGGCAGTTGCGATCAGCGCCAGTACATCGCGGGCGTGACAGTTGATGTGAAAGAGAGTTACAGCCTGCTCATCGATGCTGCCGAACAAGTTGCGATCGATTTCGCACTGGCTGCGCAATGCTCGTCGTCGCCGTCAGTTCAGAGTCCCACACAGACGCCTCCAGGCGATCCCAGTGGAACAAACAACGTTGATGCGCCAGCTCCAGACTTCCCCGCCGGCCGGATCATGGCAAGGCGACTAGACGACGGCCGAGTTGAGTTCGCGTATCGGCCGGAGGGCGAAGAGATCATCCTGCCACGAGGCAGATTTTTCCCAACCAGCGCACGACTCGATCGCTGGCTGAACTCGACGCCCATACAGTTTGACGGAGTCGAGATCGGCAAGATCAGCGCTCGACTGCGAGAGGACGGCAGAATCGAGTTCTCGTTGCATCGTCGCTGACGGTGAGCGGATCCTGCCGCGGCAGCGACTCTTCCCAGCCTCAAGCAGCGGGAGTTGGCTGCGAAGCACAGTGATCGACGCCGACGGCTAAGAAACTCTTGTCGCCCGTTCCAACCCGAACACCGGAGCAGAAGATGACCTCGCAGAGATCCAGCCACCGACTCATCCTGTTCCTGGCCACGCTGAGCGGACTGGTCGCGCTCTCTTGCAGCGATGCCGACCAGGTCACGTGCCCCAAGGGACTGGAGTCCTTCATCGAGTTCAACATCTACTTCGGATCGGAAAAGGGTGACGGCAGCGAAGTCTCAGATGCAGAGTGGCAAGCGTTTCTCGCTGACGAGGTCACACCTCGATTCCCCGACGGCCTAACGGTGTTCGACGCCAGGGGACAGTGGCTCGACACGGATGCCGACCGGCTCTACCGCGAGGGCACCAAGGTGCTTAACGTCCTGGTCCCATCCGAGACGGTCGACGAGGCGAAGCAAGCCATAGACGAGATCGCCGACCTCTACGTCGAAGAGTTCGATCAGCAAGTGGTCTTCAAGACCTCTGGCCAGGCCTGTGCCGGATTTTGAGCGTTGACGACTCGGAAACTCGCTGAACCCTCTTTCCTGTCATGCTGAAGGGCAAGTGAAGCGAATATCCTGTCTGCACACCGCAGCCAACACCCGTCGCGTATGAGGAGGAGCCGCCCATGACTACCGAGACGAAGCCCACCAGCGAGAACGGCTACCGGGTCGTCGGGTCGCGTCCGATTCGGCCAGACGGCGTTGACAAAGTCACCGGACGCGCGCGGTACGGGGCCGACATCAACCTGCCCGACATGCTCTACGGCCGTCTGCTGCGCTCGCCGCACGCGCACGCGCGCATTCTCAGCATCGACACCTCCCGCGCCGAGGCGCTGGACGGCGTCAAGTGCGTCATCACCCACGACAATCTGCCCGGCGCCACGGACGAATTCGTCGACCTGGGCGAGAGCGTCTCGCCTTACAAGTGGGTGTTGCAAAACGTGCTCGCCTCGGACAAGGCGCTCTACCAGGGCCACGCCGTGGCGGCGGTCTGCGCAACCGACCCACACATCGCCGAGGATGCGTTGGACCTGATCGAAGTTGAGTACGAAGTGCTCCCACCAGTGCTGTCGGTCCACGACGCCATGGCCGAGGGCGCGCCGATTCTGCACGACGGCATGAAGACGGTCGAGATGGTCGCACGTTTCGTGCCAGGCGAGGGTCGCGGAGAGCGTGAAACCAACATCGCCTCACAGCTCGAGTTCGAGAAGGGCGACCCGGCCAAGGGCTTTGAGGACGCGGACATCATTCTCGAGGGCGAGTTCGAGACCGCGGCTGCCCACCAGGGCTACATCGAACCACAAAACGGTACCGCCCACTGGAATTCAGACGGCACGCTGACCGTCTGGGTCTCAACCCAGGGACCGTTCGCCGTCCGCGCGACAGTCAGCAAGATGCTCGACATCCCGTTGGCCAACGTCAAAGTGATTCCGATGGAGATCGGCGGCGGTTTCGGCGGCAAACTACCCGCCTACATGGAGCCGGCCGCTGCGGTGATGTCCAAGATCACCGGCCGCCCGGT
Source organism: Dehalococcoidia bacterium (assembly GCA_964291525.2). Classification (GTDB taxonomy): domain Bacteria; phylum Chloroflexota; class Dehalococcoidia; order Bin125; family Bin125; genus Bin125. The sequence continues at coordinate 1,479,916 of OZ219765.1, forward strand.
CAAGATGTACATGAATCGCGAAGAGGTGCTGATCGGCACCGGCCCGACCTCGGCGACCTACGTGCGCTGCAAGATCGGCGCCAAGAACGACGGCACGATCGTCGCCGCCGAGGCCACCCTGGCCTACGAGGCCGGCGCATTCCCGGGCTCGCCCGTCGCAGCGGGCGCGACCTGCATGTTCGCCTCGTACGACATCGAGAACATCTACGTCAACGCCCTCGACGTCGTCACCAACAAGCCAAAGTGCCAGGCCTACCGAGCGCCCGGTTCACCGCAGGGCACGTTCGCCGTCGAGTCCTTGATGGATCAGCTCGCCGAACGGCTCGAGCGGGATCCGATGGAGATCCGCGCACAGAACGTGGCCTCCGAAGGCACGCGCCGCGCCGACGGCGTCGTGCTGCCCAAGATCGGCGCCGAAGAGACGATGCAGGCGGCGATGGACTCACCGCACTACCGCTCGGAAATCGGCGTCGACGAGGACGGCCGGCTGCTCGGCCGAGGCGTCTCGATGGGATTCTGGACCAACGCCGGCATGGAGTCGGCCGCATACGCGTCGGTCAACCAGGACGGGACCGTAAACCTTTCCGTCGGATCGGTCGACATTGGCGGCCAGCGCGCTGGTCTCGCGATGCAGTTCGCCGAGACCCTAGGCATCGACTACGAACTCGTCCGACCGCAGGTCGTCGACACCGACTCAATCGGTTTCACGCACGTCACGGGAGGATCCCGAGTCTCATACGCGACCGGCATCGCCGTCCACGAAGCCGCCATGGACGTGCGCCAGCAGATGGAAGAACGGGCGGCCGTGATCTGGGACGTCGACGCCGACTCGGTGTCCTACGAAGACGGCGTGCTCACCGGTCCCGAGGGCAAGCAGTTCACGTTCGAGGAGCTCTGCGGCCAGATGCCATCGACCGGCGGTCAAATTCAGGGCCAAGCCGATGTTCTGCCGACCAGCCCCGGTCCCGCCTACGGCTGCCACATCGTCGACGTCGCCGTCGACGGAGCCACCGGCAAAGTCGACGTGCTCCGCTACTCAGCAGTCCAGGACGTCGGCACGGCGATTCACCCGTCATACGTCGAGGGACAGGTACAGGGAGGCGTCGCGCAAGGCGCCGGCATGGCCCTGACCGAGGAGTACGTCTACTCCAACGACGGTCGAATGACCAACGCCAGCCTGCTCGACTACCGCATGCCAACAGCGCTCGACCTGCCCGAGATCGAAACGATCCTGGTCGAGGTCCCCAATCCAAGCCACCCCTACGGCGTCCGAGGCGTCGGAGAGGTACCAATCGTGCCACCCCTCGCCGCCATCGCCAACGCAATCTACGACGCCACCGGCCTACGAATGAACTCACTCCCAGCCAGCCCAACGAAGCTATTGGATCGACTGCTGGACGAGTAGCGCCACGCAAGATCAGCGTTGGCTAGAGCCAACATCCATCGTTTCCGTTAGACCCGGACGGTGCGTCGTATCTAGGATCAGCGCCAAGGTTGGTGCAGGTAATGGCGCTGATCAACATTCAGCGGTTTCGAGACGTGCTCGTCAAAACTCAGGTGGCAACTGAAGCTCCTGCGCTTGAAGTCGCGGTTGCCCTGGACGCCGAGCTAGATACCCTGTCGGAAGTGCTTTCGACAAAGCAGGACCTTCAGTTGCTCACTGCTGAAATGCGCCGAATGTTCGCTGAGCAAGAAGCCCGGCATCAGCGACAACTGAATCGGCTCGCAGCGACCATGCTGGCCGGAGCAGCATTGATCGCCGCAATCACCGGCATGCTCGTCACGGTGTTCGGATAGCCGAACCGATAGCTAAGCCGCGTACTCGCGAGCCAGGCTGTCCAACAGATCGACCATCAAGTGCGGGGCCGAGAAGAACGGCGAGTGGTCGGTTTCCCACTCAACGACCCGTTCGGCCCGACGCGCAAGCGTCCGCTGACCCTCAGCAAGCAGCGCCTGGTCTTCGGTGCAAACGACGTAGGTCGTCGTGATCTTGCTCCAGGCAGTGTCCTGCGGGGCGTCGAAGGGGATAGCCGCCTCGTCTCGAACCAGCAATGTCAGGGCTCGCTCGTAGTCTTCGTCTGAGCACTTGTTGTAGAACGCGTAGCGAATCTTGTCGTCCTGCACGGTCGTCGAACCATCTTCGCCGGCGAGTACAGCCGTGGCCAACTCTGGATTGACGAAGTTGTCCGGCATCGAGCCATCCGTGTCAGGCATGATCGCGGTTAAGTAGACAAGGTGTTTGACGTTGTCGTTGCCGAGCGGCGCGGTCGTCAGTGACACCCCGCCGAACGAGTGACCAAGCGCAACGATCGGTCCCTCAACCTGCTCCAATGCGGCGCGGACAATCGCTTCGTTCTCGTCGGAGTCGGTAACGCCGCGAAGTTCTCCACTCGCTTCGTTCACACGGCGTCGCTCAACCGCGACCACCGGCACGCCGCGAGCCTCGAGGCCGGCGACCACCTTGTCGAAACACCAGGGACCATGCCAGGCACCATGGATCAATACAACGGTCGCGGGAGTGGTTGCTGTCGTCATGTGAGACCCCTTCGAATCAGTTAAGACGGGAACCGGTCTGTTGTGGTCGGTTCGAACTGTACGCCGAACGAGTTCAGCGCCATTGAAACAATGTGATACTGACCAACAGCAAAGACAACATCCATCAGTTGCTTCGTCGAGTACCGTTCGGCCAGAGCACTCCAGGTGTGATCAGTAATGAACGCGTCTTCGTGCAGTTCGTCGGCGGCGCGAATCAACGTCGCGTCAAACGCGTCCCAACCCTCAGCATCCGCGCCTAGTGTGATGCGCCGGATCTCCTCATCGGTCAGCCCGACCGTTCGTCCAAATCGACTGTGCTGGCCGAATTCATACTCCGACCGGCAGTTCCAGCCAGTGCGGAGAATCAGGATCTCCCGCTCCCGCGCCGGCAGCGAGGTCTCGCGCATCACGTGATTAGTGAAGGCCTGCCGAGACCGCGCGAGCTCGGGATACTGTGCAATCGTGCGCTGCACATTGAGCGGCGAGCGGTCCGAAGCAGCCAGAATCTCTCGCTGCTCGTCGCTGGCGTCGTCGTCCGAGACGGGTTCGATTCGGGGTCGAGAAAGTCGCATCAGTCACCTACCAGGGGCAGGCTAGTGCATGGTCGGAGCGGCCGGATTTGAACCGGCGACCTCTTGACCCCCAGTCAAGTGCGCTACCAAACTGCGCCACGCTCCGACGAGGGTCAGCGTACCACTGCACCACTGCCTTCCCCGTGGCCGAAAGTATCCCAGGCGAATACGGCGGAGTTCCCTAAAGAGAACACTAGTTCCTGATATGCCCTATAATGTCGATATGGCTCTCGACAGGCTTCGGTTCCACAACATTCTCGTCCAGGAGATGGACGTTCCAACCGATTCGGCCACAATGCTGGCCGATGTAGTCGATCAGGGCATTCAAGAAGGCGCGGACGGGCTGCTCACTGAACAATCGTTTCGCGAGGAGATGGCGCGATTCCGAGCTGAGTACATGGAGGAATTGAACCGCCACCTGCGATGGCTGTTGACGACTGGAATCGCACTCGGAACCGCGATGCTTGCCTTGCTGGCGCTCATCGTGACGCGTCTGTAGCGACCAGACTGACCGCTCAACTCGAGTCGGACGGCCGCTTCAGCATCATCCCCGACCGCCGACACTTCACGACCAGCTCACCCCGCTGATTAATCCCACGGTGCTCGAAAATCACGATGCCCCGATCCGGTCGGCTCCGCGACTCTCGGCGCTCGATCACTTCCGTCTCGCAAGTGATCGTGTCCCCGATGAACACGGGATTCGGAAAAGTCGTCTCGTCGAAACCAAGATTGCCCAGCGTTGTGCCGAGCGTCGTGTCGGCGACGCTCAATCCGACCGCCAGGCCCAGCGTGAAGATGCTGTTCACGATCCGCTGACCAAACTGCGTATTGCCGGCGAACTCGGCGTCGAGATGCAGCGGCTGCGAGTTATGCGTCAGCGCCGTGAAGAGCAGATTGTCGGCTTCGGTCACGGTGCGCGAGGGCTCGTGCTGAATCACGAGCCCCGGCTCAAGTTCCTCGAACCACTTGCCAGGCACGGTGCCTCTCCCGACTACGCGAAGCGAGCCATATCGTCTGCCGCGTACTGCGCGACAGCGTGGTCAGCAGTCGCAGTGACGCTGAGTCGCTCCAACAGATCGCCCAGTTGCGACGCAGGAATCGCGCAGGTCATCTCGGCGTTGGGCATCTGCGTGCGCACGCGCGAGAGCTGACAGCCAACCGAGGCCGCCATCTCACCGGCCTTGGCAATCGCGATGATGTGGCACTGCGGCTTGCCCTCGATCCGGATCGTCGGGAAAGCGTCGTGCAAAACCATCAGTTGGCGGCCGGTGATGCGCAGCAGCACCACGTCGGGGTCCGTCGGAGATTCCCCGAGCGGGCCGTAGACGACCTCTTCAGGCTTCTCTTCAACGACCGGAATGCCCATCGCGGCCTCAGGCGTGACCCAGCCCGATTCGAGCAAGGCGCCAACATCGCCACTCTCGAGCACATCACCCAGCTCAAGGAATCCATGCGTCACCGAACCAACCGAGCAATTGCGGTGGTCGGCAGCCACAGTTGAGAAGGTGCGATCGGCACCGTGCATCCAGAAGACACAGCCGGCGGGCACGCGGCCCGTGCGACCATCGTCGGTCGGCGCGGGCATCGGATTGTCGAATCCGGCAACGCCGGACGCGGACGCGTGGAAAGTGATCGCGAGCGGCTTGTTCGCCAGTCCCAGTGCGCTCTCAAGTTGATCCGAAAGGTCAGCCCAATTCGTCATTCGTGCCTGCTTTCTGTTGCACTCTCTTGTTCTTGGAGGAGCGCAGCCGCCGCGCCGGGCGAGCGAAACGCTTCGCGCAACGTGGGCATGATGCTACGCCAGTACTGGAAGACCATCAAACCAGCGATCGAAAGGTAGACCACGCCGAAGACAATCCTCGGCGTGTTGTCCTCCTGGAAGAAGAACTGCGTGATCAGTTGGGCAAGGAAAAGCGACAGCAGCGCGAACCCGGCGCGAGCGGTCAACCGCCGATCGATGATCAACATCACCCCGAAGACCGACTGCGCAGCGGTGATGAACACCTCTGCACTCTGCACGTCGCTCGATGCGATGCCCGTGATTGCTCCTCCGGCAGCGATGTAGGCCAACGGCAGCGACGCGATAAGCAGCGTCCACTGATTGACCTTGCTCGAGATCAGCATGTTGACGCCCAGCCCCGCCGAGCCTCGCCAGACCAGATACAGCGCAGCCAGGAACTCGGGCGACTCTGAGGCCAGCGGCGCGATCCACTGGATGACGAAGAACTCGCCAATTCCCAGGTCGCGTCCGACCTGCTCCAGCCCGTGAACGAAGGGCTCGGCCGACAATGCGATGACGAACGCCGAGTAGCCAATCAGCAACGACACGACGACACGGCGCTGCAGGGTCGGCAGATTGCCAACCCTCGCGGCCGGCCCTTCGAGCTCAGGTTCCTCGACCGGTGAGCGCGTCAGGCGAATGACGTACCAGAGAAACAGCAGGCCGAGAACGATCGTGTCCTCGATCGCGAGTCGGCCCTTGGCCACGATCACGAAGGAGTAGGCGCTCGCAACCAGCAGAATGCCGATGTCCAGCCCAATCCCGCCGGGCAGGGTGAGCAGTGGCTCGTCCGGGTCGGGACTACGGCGACGCAGGAAACGCCAGGTGCTTCGCGCGGCAGTGACCACGATCTGGCGTGGTCCGCCGCGCTTCCAGGCGAACAGAAAGATCACGGTCGCCCAGCCGACGCCCAGCAGCAGCCGATTGGCGCCGGTCATGTTGGCCAGCGCCAACTCCGACTCACATTGCGGCAGGTCGTTGGCGACCGCATTCATCGATTCCTGGGCGCAGTTGGCCAACTCCTTCGACCCGGCCGCCAGCGACTCCCAGGACACGTCATCGGCCGCCTCCCAGGCAAGCAACAGGTCAACGGCGTACTCGGGCAGGACAGCAATGAAGGCGATCACCGCGACCGACAGCGCCGCAGGAATATCGTGTTGCGCCGCCTCAGCTCCGGTCGAGATCAGAAACGCCGCCGAAAGAATCCCCAAACCAAAGATGGCAACTTCAACCTCAGTGCCAACATGAATGCCACCAAATCGAAAGATCACGGCCGGCAGGCCAATCAAGGCCGCACCAATCAGCAGAGTCCAAGAAGATCGAAGTGGCACTCGGCTAGGTTATCCGGCACCCAGCTGTGGGTAGTTTGCTAACTCTTCCGGTTCATCGAAGGCAGCAGGTACATCAAGCTGTTCAATCCGTTCTCTCAAAGACGCCATGAGGATCAGCCACTTTGCCGCTTCTTCGCGGGGGACTTCTGATCGGACATCATGGGAGTAGACATTCCTGACCCCAGTCGTCACCCCGAGCAACAGATGCCTGAGCGACGCGTGCTGGTTGCGTTCCTTCGCAGTTGAGAGGTCACTAAGGGCCAGGCCTGGACTCTTGTCGCTGAGTACCGCTTGAATCAGATTTTGACCCTCTAACTCTGGACGTCCACTCCGGTCTGCAAGCTCAATGAGCAGATCTTGCGCCTCGTGCCGAATCGCGTCGCGATGGAATCCGTTCTGAAACAGCGACACACCGTCATCGCTGAGTCCCTGAACAGTGATTTCAAGAACGATCTCCGCGTCAGAACTCATTCGGCGACCAGCCGCTTGGCCAGCTCGCGGGCAGCTTCCACCCCTTTGCTTCTCAAGCGCACAATGCGGTGGCTGCTGCGAGGCTTGCCCAACACCACCAACTCTGGACTGGTCTGCAGGGTCGTAGCGAAGTTAGCTGCGTCGTACTTCTTGTAGTACTCGACGTACCTGCGCAAGTCGTTCATTTGCGTATCAAGACCGAGGGCTGTGCGTGCGCCAAGGACCAGAAGGGCGACCTCTCGCGTGCCTTGCGACTTCGCTCGGGCAAGTTTCGTCCCGCTGATGTGAAGCCTTGGTTCAGCCAGCTCTGTCTCAAACAGCAGCTCAACTTCTTCACCCTCAATCTCGAGGTACGCAGAGATCGCATCCATTCGCAGTTCGGGAGTGGAATAAAGGTCCTCATTGACCTCTTCAACAGACTGAGTTTCCGAGGATGTGCCTTCTGTCGTCTCGGCGAATGAAGGGGCCGAACCCCCATTCCGGAGCAATGCTTCAAGCACAAGCTTGAAGGCTGCGTCTCGAGTCTCTGCAGCGACCTCATCACCGAGTTGCGATGCTGCCAGCCAGGCCTCTTTGACCAAGCCAGCCATCTTCAATCCAGCGTCAGTTTGTGGCTCAACCGAGACTAGGGGGTCGGAAACCATTTCTATCTCCAGATTGCACAAGCGTACTAGATAGACGCCAACTTCTCCAGCACCGACGACAACACATCCTCCCACGTCGACTCCGCCAACCGACGCGGCGGCGTGTAGCGAAGCTGCGCCGATCCAATCTGCACCTGCCTCGGCACGTTGAGACGGCGCTGCTTGGGGCTAAACGTGAGACCAGGCGCAAGCCGCAGAACCACGCTCTCGCCTTCTGACTGAATCGACTCGGCCCCAATCCTGGAGGCGAGCACCTTCAGCTTGACCGCACCGAGCAAATTCAGTCCCGGTTGCGGGACAGGACCGAAGCGGTCATCCAGCTCGCGGCCGAAGTCGGCAACCTCCTCCGGCGACTCGATCGCCGCCAGCCGCTGATACAGCGTCATCCGCAAGCCGATGTCGTCAACGTATGAATCGGGCAGGTACCGCGGCAGCGCCAGGTCAAGGTTGACCCTGGTGCCCTGACGTCGACTGCCAGGCCGCTCGCCCGTGCGTTTCGCCTTCGCTCGCTCGACCGCCTCACCCAGCAACTGAGTGAACAGCGTGAATCCGACCGCGCCGATGTGCCCCGACTGCTGCGCGCCGAGCAGATTGCCAGCTCCGCGAATCTCCAGATCCTTGAGCGCAATTTGGAATCCAGCCCCCAGATCGTCGGCCTCCATGATCGTCGCCAACCGGCGCTGTGCAACCTCCGAAAGCGAGCGGTACGGCTCGGTCATCAGATACGCGAAGGCGCGGACACTGGAGCGCCCGACGCGCCCCCGAAGCTGGTACATCTGGGCCAGCCCTAGCCGTTCAGCGCGGTCAAGGACGATCGTGTTGACCCGCGGAATGTCCACCCCCGACTCAATGATCGTCGAGCACACGAGCACGTCCGCCTGACCGTGCGTGAACTGTTCCATGTGCTCGCGCAACACGTTGGCCGGCATCTGACCGTGCGCGACCAGGAAGCTCGCCTCAGGCACGAGCCGGCCAAGCTCGAACGCCTCGCGATCAATCGTCCGCACCTCGTTGTGCAGGAAGTAGACCTGCCCGCCGCGATCCATCTCCCGCAGAATCGCCTCACGGATCACGCTGTCGTCCCGCTCCATCACGTACGTGCTAATCGGCAGGCGCTCCTCAGGCGGCGTCGCAATCGTCGACATGTCCCTGATTCCGGTCACCGCCTGGTGCAACGAGCGCGGAATCGGTGTCGCCGACAGCGTCAGCACATCGACCTCGCGACGCAGTTTCTTCAATCGTTCCTTGTGCTCGACACCGAAGCGTTGCTCTTCATCAATCACGAGCAAGCCAAGGCTCTTGAAGCCAATGTCCCGCTGGAGCAGCCGGTGAGTGCCGATCACAATGTCCACCGAACCGGCCTTCAACCCGTCCACCGTGACCTGCTGCTCCGAAGACGTACGCAAGCGCGACAGCAACCCGATCGTCACCTGCATCGCAGCCAGGCGCTGGCGGAAGGTCTCAATGTGCTGCTGCGCGAGCACGGTCGTCGGAACCAGCACCGCGACCTGCAGCCCAGACATCACCGCCTTGAACGCCGCCCGAATCGCCACCTCGGTCTTGCCGTAGCCGACATCGCCGACGATCAGCCGATCCATCGGCTTGGCCTCCTCCTGATCCCGACGGACCTCCTCGATCGCGCGATGTTGATCGAGCGTCTCGACGTACGGGAACGACGCCTCCAGCTCGATCTGCCAGGGCGTGTCCGGTTCGATCGCGATACCAGGCTCCGTCTCGCGCGTGGCGTGCAGTTCCAGCAGTTCGTCCGCGATCTCAGCCACCGCGCCGCGCACGCGAGCCTTGGCGCGCTGCCACTGACCTCCGCCCAACCGAGTCAGCGTCGGCGGAGCATCTGACGGCCCCACATATGGCTGCACGCGATCAAGCTTGTCGGTCGGGACCAGCAAACGGTCGCCCTTGGCAAAGCGGATATCCAGGTATTCGCCTTCGCGTCCGCCGATCTTCTCTCGCACAATGCCCTGGAATCGCCCGATACCGCTGTCGACATGGACCACAAAATCTCCCGCCTTCAGCGACTCCAACAGATGCGGGTCAGCCTCAGGAACCGATCGGGTTCTCAACGGCCGACGCTGGCGCTGGCGCTCGAACCCGAAAATCTCCGTGTCGCTGATCAGCGTGACCAGCCGCTCACCGGAGTCCGGATCATCCAATCGCCAACCCTCCGCGATCGCCGCGCGACCAACCGAGATCGCCTCGACATTGGGCGGCGACTCCGCCTCCAGTCGTGCCAGAGGCAGACCAAGATCGGCCATCAGCTCGGACAACCGCGCCTCCTGCAACGAGACCATCACCTGCGCGCCGCCACCCCGCGTGTCACGCAGCGATTCAAACAGCTGGGACAGCTTGCCCGCCAGACGAGGGGTCGGCCGGAACGGCAGCCGTTGATCGCCGCTGGCCAGCCGCGAGAGCGATCGAACCGCCCCGTTCGGCTGGCGCACTCGGGCCTCAAGCTCCTCGCACCCAAGCCAGGGATGGGGCAGACCACGAGGCATCCGACCCCCGCGCTCAAGCTCCTCACGCGCATGGACCGCCCGCTCGTCCCGCTCCTCGGCCCTCGAGCTAACGTCATGCGGCTCATCCACGATCAGCAGAGCCTCAACCGGCAAGTGATCGAAGATCGTGCTGGCCGCCAGGAACTGAGTCCAGAAATCGGGGCGCGAAGTGGGTCCACCGCTACGCAAGTGTTCAAGATCAAGCGCCAGCACTTCAGCATCGGCAGTCAGCTCGACGCCCTCGCTCTCGCCCTCACAAGACGAATCATCAACCGCATTGAGCAGCCCCTCGATCAGAGGCTGAGAGTCAGGACCAGGACTCCACTCGCGAGCCGGTCGCAAGCCAATCTCATCAACGTCCGCCGTCGACCGCTGCGTCCACGGGTCAAATCGCCGGATCGATTCGACCTCGTCGCCAAACAGTTCGATGCGAACGGGCGATTCGTCGGCCGGCGGCCAGAAATCGATGATCCCGCCCCGTACCGCAAACGACGCCGGCTCAACCACGATCCGGTTGCGCTCATATCCATTGGCATCCAGCGACCGAACAAACTCTGCCAGTCGAACCGTCGAGCCCTGGCGAACGCTGACCGGAGCAGCAGTCGTCGCCACCGTGCGCTGCGCCGCTGCATCGAGGTCCGCGACAACAATCGGCGACCCACTCCGCAGCGCCTCAATCGCCGACAACCGGGCCTCAACGACATCAGCAGCCGGACGCTGCCGCTCGTAGGGCGCCGTCTCACGAGCCGGGAACTGCCGCAGCCGATCTCGATCCTCGCCGCACAACCACAGCGGAAGCGCGTCAACCAGATCGGAGGCATCAGACGGCGTCGGCGTCAGGACCATGACCGGTCCGCGATGCCTGGCCGCCAGCGACGCGATCACTGCGGGCTTGGCCGCGTCCGGAACGCCGAGCATCGGCTGAGCGTCAAAGGGTTCGATCGCGCCGAGCACAGTCGGCCCGAGCCCGGCGAGCAGGCCCGGTGGTGTGTCGTGCGGGTCGGTAGCGCTCACGCGCCCGTGCTCCGTCCGCTGACGTCTGAAGCCCAGCCTAAGCGAGCACGAGTCCAGAAACGTTATGCCAGCTTCAACTCTGAACTCAGCTCTGCGTAGTCGGCACCAACCGATGCGGCCCGATGAAGCCGACGTGGATGTTCCGCGTGCGACCCTTGCTGTCGTCATAGAAGTAGAGCCGCGGAATATGCTGGCCGCCGCCCTCGGCGATCTTCATGTGCGCCTCCATCGTGATGTACCCGCTGGGATCGACATTGCTGTCGACTAGGAAGCGCCTCGTCCGCCGCAGCGGGCCGGAGTTCATCACCGTGTCCGACTCGCTCATCGCCAGCTTCTTCGGCGTCGCCGGCCAGACATTCTGCGTGCTGTTCGAGTGCTCGCACCACTCCCAGAAGCCGCCCTGGAAGAACTCGCTCTCCTCCGCGTACGCATTGAGCGCCCGACAGGCCTTCCACAGTTCACGCGCCCAATCCGCGGCCTTCTCATCCGCCTCCAGCGCCTCAATCTCACGCAGAGCCGGCTCGCCAATCGTCACACGATCACACTTCTCCCGCGCCATCTCGACCACCCCAGTGATCGTGAACTGAGACTCCGCCTCGGCAATATCCTCCGCCAGATCGGCCGGCGCAGCGTCGCGCTCAATCAGCGCAGCGGCGTAGCTGTCGCTCTTGGCCTGCAGCCGTTGGTTCTCCTCACGCAACTCGGCAAGCGTGGAGTCAAGCTCCTTGGCTCGCGCGTTGGCCGCCTTCGACTCTTCGATCAGGCGTTCCCGCTCGGCCGAGTGAGCTTCATTGTTCTGCTGGATCCGACCGTCTCGTTCCTCAAGCTGCTGCTGCAAAGTCGACACGGCGTGTTCCAACGCAGCGACACGCTCCTCGTCGACCGGAGCGGCGGGCCGCGGCTCGACCAGGATCAGCAAGCGCTCACGGATTCGTTCAAGTTGGTCGGCGCTGCGCATGATGTCAGCGCGTATCTCGTCGGGATCATGTGCAAGCAGGTAACCGGCCAGTTCCCGTGCAGCGCTCACGCCCAGCCAGTCAAACGCAGGCGCTGCGAGCTCGGCCTCAGAGCTGGCTAGCTCACCCGGTTCCGACATCGCCCGCTCCGCTCTCCGCATTGGCCGCGTTCCGGTTGTAGACATTCATCGCCGACTCAACGCCGTGCTCAAGCATGTGAATGACCGCCTCAGCAGCCCGCTTCTCCGCCTCGAACGTCAGTTGCCGCTCAGCCGGCGACGGGTCGCTCAGCAGCCAGTCGGCGACATCATCCGGATGACGCGAACCCTTCCCGTCCACCATCGGCCGCCCAACACCAATCCGAACCCGAGGAAAATCAAGCTCGCCGATCACCGACTTGATCGAGCGCATCCCACGCTGTCCGGCATCGGAGCCAGAAGAACGGATCCGGATCCGCCCCGGCTCAAGGTCAAGCTCATCAACAAGCAGAATCAGTTCCGACGGCTCCGCGCGATACTTGTCCAGCAACGACTGAACCGCCTGGCCCGACTGGTTCATGAACGTACGAGGAATCACCACGGCAACCGCCCCATGAGCAGTCTCCGCCTGAGACACGCGAAAGCGGCTCTCCCGCTCCAGTTGCGGCAACCGAAGCATCTTGCGAACATGCTCAGCCGACCGCGCACCCGCGTTATGTCGATTCTGCGAGTAGCCCGGACCGGGATTGCCAAGCCCAACGATCAGCCGAGCCCCCTCAAGCGGCTGCAACCCCCGACGCCGAAGCTTGGGCATCCTGACCATGCGCCTATTCTTGCACGGGGTCCGAATCTGTCGAGAACACGATTCCGGCTGTAGCGGAGTTCTGCAGCAAATTTGGAGATGGCCACATGGCGATGCCCTCCGAAGCTGAAGTGAGCACCGTGTTGCTGTTGCTGCTACACCGCAGCGAGAAAGGCATGAGAGCCGGAGATGCCATTACGGCGGTGTCAATCGCATTTCCCCAACTCACAGAGAAGGACTTCAGCGAGTCAGTACCGTCCGGCGAGAATCGCTGGCAGAACCGAGTGCGGTGGGCGAGAAACGATCTCGTGAAGGCAGGACTCCTTGATCCGTCGCGACACGGGTTCTGGTTTCTGACACCAAAGGGTCACAAGGAAGCGCGGCGAATTTTCCCGTGATTCCTTTTCGAACAGACAGATTTCCCTGCAGTCAGCGCATAGGACTCGGTAATCGGAAATGTGTCCCAAGCGCAAACCGAGTCGCTCCGAGAGCTACGTAGCCTCAGCCTCGTACTTCTCGCCCAGCGCAGTCTCCCAGCGCAGGTAATGTTGCATGTCCGCGTAACCCCGCTGAGGACCAAACGTGAGGATGTCATTCGGAGGCGACAACACACCGGCAAGACCAAACTCAATCGGCAAACCCGCCTCGCGATAAGCAGCCATCCCACCCGCGACAGCACTGACGCTCGGTCGACCAAGCTCCAGCAGCGTCTGGGCCGCCAGCAGCGACTGCTCACCCGACTCGCAGACCACCACCAGAGGCGTCGACACCTCAGGCGCAAGCTCGGCGATGTCTCCTTCAAGCGATCCACGCGGCGCCCAGCGAGCGCCCGGCGGATGCGCCTGAGCAAACTGCTGGCTCGTGCCGACGTGAATCACCAGGGCATCGGCCACGTCCAAGATGTCTCCGGCCTCAACCGAGACAACACTCGCGCGAGCCTCGCTCAGCAACCCCGGCTCACTCGAACGAACACCGCTCTCCAACGACCGCCCAGCCGAAGTCCACGCGCCAATCCCGCCCTCGAGCGCATAGATGTGCCGATGACCCATCTGCCGATACCAAGACGCCGTCAGCGCCGCACGAGCCACACCGTCGCAGGCAAACACGATCGGCGCGTGATGCACGATCGCCACATCATCGCTGCGCTGGACCGCCTGACCGCCGGGGAACCAGCGGAACCCAGGAATATGACCCGCCTCATGCTCGACGTCAGTGCGCACGTCGATGAAGTACACACTCTCGTGCTCCGACCGTTCGCGAAGCTCGTCCAGCGCATCAACACCAATCAGCTGAACCCCGTCCTCATCAGCGCAACGCCGAGCGTATTGTTCCGCAGCTGCCTGTCCATCAGGAGTCACCGAAGGCAGCGAGTCGCGGTCGGCGCCAAACTCAAGCTCATGGCCCGCGAGCATCCACCCGGCCGTGCCGTTCTTCAGCCCGACCACATCCCGCTCCAGAGCCATCCGCTGCAACACCCGAGTCCCAATAATGCTCCGAGTCCGGCCAGCACAGTTGACGACCACAGTCGCATCAGGCGGCGCATCTTCCAGCACATCGGTAATCCGAAACGCGAGCTCACCGCCCGGCATGCTCCGCCCACCAGGAATGCAAGACCGCCGATACTCCTCCGGCGTCCGAGTATCCAGGATCACCAGAGGGTCGCCGCGCTCAATCCGAGCATGCAGGTCGTCGGCGTCAATCTCCGGCACATGGTGAACAACCTCAACCCGCTCGCCAAAGTCCTTGCTCGGAACATTGACGCCCCACTCCGTCGGCAAATCAAGAAACGCCCAGCGGTTGGTCCCCCCCGACAGCGTCGAGACATCCCGATACCCCATCCGCTCAGCAGTCCCCGCGGCAAAGTGAACCCGCCGCTCATCCTCATCACAAAACACAATCGGAGTACCCAGAAAAGGAACCGCCGAACCCAGCTCAAACTCCAAAATCCGCCGAGGAATCAAGCTAGCCCCAACAATATGAGAAGCATTGAAATCCGGAGGGTCCCGAACATCAATCAAAGCAATCGGCCCATCATCCAAGAGTCGAAGATGAAGGTCATGGGGAGAGATAGAAGTTGTCATGGTTGGTACTCCTCGCCGCTGAAGCTATCTCGTCCTTTCTGGCTTGACCAGGCCACGAATCTTGATCTTCAGTCTTCCACACTGAAAATCACCGCATGTCGCAGTAGGACGACATCGTGGTGCTTATCCTCGCTGCGGCTGTCTGCAGTGCTTGGAAGTCCTCGCCTGCTGTTATGAACAGATCGGGGCTCTCGTTTTCGATTGCCAAGCGGTACGTCACCGCGGCCGCCTGCACGTCTTCTGCAAAGTGGACGATGTCAAGCACGAGCCCGTGACGAACGTTATCTGGTGTGTTCAGGAGAACCAATGCATCTGCGATGTCAGAGATTGATTGCAGAACCACTAAAAGGTCGGAACGCCACGTCGGATCTTCAATCAAGGACAGGTCGGCCCCGAATCTCTCCGTCAGCCAATTCAGATCGAGAAGCGCTTCATCTAGTTCGAGGATGTTTTGGCCGACGACTCTGAAGTAGGCATCTTCATCCTGGCTTGGGCACCCATCAGAATCTGAACCCACGCCATTCGCTTCGCTTGTGTCGGGACTCGGACAGACCTGAGCGATCCGTTCTTGGAGTGCTCGGGCGGCATCGGCAAGATCAATCGATGCAGAACTCGCTGCCGAACTGTCGTTAGTCGTCGAAGCGATAAAGTTCATTGCCAACGCCGCCGCATTGGATGTGTCATTCGCAAGTGCGAGCGCCTGGCCATGAAGGGCGTTCAGGGCATCCGGGGTTCCAAGTGCGACGATGTCTTCGGCCGCTTCGAACAGATCAAGGGTCGCTGTAGTGACCAAGCCCGACCACTCACCACTGCCCCGACTACTTGGGGTGGCACCACGCATTTCGGATGAGAGAATATCAGCTGCCAGCAGCACCCTAGCTGTGATCGAACGCAATCCAGTGACGTAAGGTTTCCCCTCGTCACTTTGACACACCTGTCCGATGAACCCCAAAGGAATGATCAACTCTTGTCCGACTCTTAGCGCGTTCGGATCATCGATGGAGTTGATGTCCATGAGGTCTCGAAGCGCAACGCCATACTCGCGGGCAATCGCACTTAGCGTGTCTCCAGACTGCACTACGTGGATGACTGCAGCAGAGACTTGAGACTCAGCGTCGGAAACGTTGTCTGATTGTGACGAAGACCGAATGGTCGTCTGGTTCGCCTGTTGTGAAGATTGATTGCCCTTTTGTTCCTCCTCGTCCGCTTGGCGATTCGCCTCAGACTCGGACCGAGCCTCACTTCCCTCACTCCGCTCCGAGGTGTCGCTCTCGTCACGCGTACTTGAAGATGTTGACTTCTCTTCTTGCGTCGGCGGCAGTTCTTGCTCGTTTGATTCCTCCGTTGGGATACAAGCGCTTAGGAGAAAAAGGACAGCCACACACTGTAAGAGCGCGACTAGCACCCCCAAAGGGTGAGGCTGCTTGACTGACCCAAGGAGACAATGAGACGGTGTCCAGGGACCCTTTCGCCGACGCATCTCCTGAAGCCGGCCTCGTAGTCCGTTCTCAATCTACACAGCCGCCAACGCCGACGCCTTCCGCAGAGCATTCGCCGCCCGCTCAAAGCTCGGGAACGTCGGAATCCCCTCTTCCTGCAGCCGCATCCTCGCCGTCAGCGCCGCCTCCTCGACATGGCTCGGATGCAGCGCAGCCAGGAACGGCTTCTCCGACTCCGCCATGAACTTCTTCAGCGACCCAATCAGCCGGTCAAACTCCTCCGGCTTGTCCTGCCACCGACGAGCCATAAACGTCGCCGACAGCTCCATCCCCACCGCGTCGATGTTCTCGTCGGCGTTGAGAATGTCAAAGATCGTGTCCAGGTGCTTCGGGTCCTGACCAATCGTGCCGGCCGCGTCGAGCGGATTGCGATAGCTCCCACCGATGATGTTGAAGAACTCGCCAAGTTGCGCGTAGCTCCCATCAGACAGCGTCGGAACCTTCCAGCCGGCCTTCTCAAACGCGTCGGTCAGAACAACCGACTGTCCGCCGGTCATCGCAATCAAACCCAGTCGGTTGCCTTGCGTGCGCTTGGTCAGCAGCGTGGCCTTGACCACGTCGATCATCTCGTCGAGGTTATGCACCGCGACCGCGCCGACCTGCGTGATCATCGCCTCCCAGATCGCCTGATCGCTGGCCAGCGAGGCCGTGTGCGACCGAATCGCGCGGCCGCCACCCTCGGTCTGGCCACCCTTCCAGATCACCACCGGCTTCTTCGCCGCGACCTCGCGCAATGTCTTGAACAGTCGACGACCGTCGCGCGCGCCCTCGATGTACATCCCGATCACTTCAGTCTGCGGGTCATCGGCGAGATATTCGAGATAATCGGCCGCTTCGAGAATGATCCCATTGCCAAAGCTGACCAGCGTCGAACAATACAGCCCGTGCGCAGCCCCAGTCAGCGAAAAGTTCATCCCATGCGTGCCGCTCTGCGAAACAAAGCCAATGTTCCCCTGCACTCCCGCCGGCTGGTCGCGATTGAACCGCACACCGAGCCCGGGCACGTGCAGACCCATGCAGTTAGGACCGATCAGCGCGAGCCCGGCCGGATCGGCGATCTCAAACACCTTCTGCTGCAGCTCAACCCCGATGTCCTCGCCGGTCTCAGCGAAACCGGACGTGAACAGCGTCACCCCGCCCACGTTCGCCTCAACACAGCCCTGGACGATGAACGGCGCCACCTGCCGAGGCACCGCACAGACGGCAAAGTCCACCTGGTCGGGAATGTCCGTCAGCGACTTGTAGTTGGGAATGCCCAGCTCTTCAATCCCGGGAATCTCGCTCTCGTCGACCTGGACGCTATACACCGGCCCGTCGAACTCCTTCATCGAGCGCAGCCAGTTGTAGCCGCTCGCCTTCTTGTCGCCAATAACGGCAACAACCTTGGGCGCAAGAGCGCGGGTCAGGCGTTCACGTGTAACGGCCATCGGAGTTCTCCTCAATTCCCCGCTCACCCGTTGGGCGAGCTGCCAATCCATTTCTTTGCTCCCCCTCGCAGGGGGAGCTGCCGCAGGCTGAGGGGGTCCCCAGCCCGACGTTCAACATCCGATCAAATCCTAAGAATCCGAAGTCAACAGAATCCGAGCATCCACAGCAATCGCCCCATCAGGACGAGCAAACACCGGATTCAAATCAAGCTCCGCGATCTCAGGGTTCGCTTCCGCAAACTCCGAGAGCTGCAGCAGCATCGACTCGATCGCCTCAAGATTCGCCGCCGGCTGACCGCGAACGCCCTCAAGAATCGGGAATCCCTGAATCTCGCGAACCATCTCCGAGGCGTCCCGCGGCTCAAGTGGAACGATCCGGAAGGCCACATCCTTGAGCACCTCGACGAACACGCCGCCCAGGCCAAACATCAACACCGGACCAAACTGCTGGTCCTGCGTGATCCCAAGGATCACCTCAACGCCCGCCTCAGCCATCGGCTGGACCGACACTCCCTGCGCCTCAGCATCAGGCACGGCCGCGATGACCCGCTCATGAATCCGCTCACACGCAGCCCGCAGCGCCTCCTCGTCGGCGACGCCCAGCTCGACCCCACCGACATCGGTCTTGTGAGTGATCTTGTCCGAAACCACCTTCAACGCAACCGGATAGCCGAGCTCGGCTGCATGCGCCGCAGCCTCATCAATCGACGTGGCCAGCCGAGTCTCGGTCACACTGACCCCCGCCTCGGCGAGCAACTGCTTGGCTTCAACTTCAGACAACAAAGTGCGCTGCGCAGAACGCGCGGCAGCAATGACATCAGCGGTCATGGACATCTCCGAAAGGACTGGGCAAGGCAACTCCGAGAAGAATACACGCGATCCCACCCAATCCCGATCTCCCCCTCGAGGGGGAGATGTCCCGAAGGGACAGAGGGGGTGAAAGCCCCGCAAACGCCCCAGCCGTCCAACCACCTCAGCCAACCCAACCGACAACCCTGCTATTCTGTATACTCAGTTACGCAGTTCGGAATCGCAGACCAACTGCAGAGGAGCACGCCATGGCCGAGGGTGACCCATTCGAGGACTGGCTGGACATCGTCGAAGCGGCAAGAGAGCTCAACATCCACCCGCAATCCATGCGCCGCCTGATCAAGCAAAACCGAATCCCAGCCCGCCTCTACGGAGGCAAATACCTGATCGAAAAAGATCAGCTCCAAATGTTCAAATCCAACTACGACCCAAGACCAGGCCGAAAACGCTCACCCCGCCTCCTGTAGGAAACAATCGGCCTCTAAGGGACAGCCTCTGGCCTGCGCGGCTAGTGCGCTCCCGACGCTCCCTCGATGATCGCCTCAACCACATGAGGCTCCGCCAGAGTCGTCACATCGCCGACATTCTCCGGCTCACCCTCGGCGACCTTCCGCAGAATCCGACGCATGATCTTCCCCGATCGAGTCTTCGGCAAACCACCGACGAACTGGATCTTGTCCGGCGTCGCAATCGGACTGATCTCCGCACGCACCTGACGCTTCAGCTCCACCGCCAGGTCCGGCCCCGGATCAAACCCATCCTTGAGCAGGACGTAGGCATAGATCCCCTCACCTTTGATCTCGTGCGGATAGCCGACAACCGCAGCCTCAGCGCAGCCCGCGTGACCCACCAGCGCGCCCTCAATCTCCGCCGTCCCCAGCCGGTGCCCCGACACATTGAGCACGTCGTCGACCCGACCGGTCAGCCAGTAGTAGCCGTCATGGTCGCGGAACGAGCCGTCACCGGTGAAGTACTTGCCCGGGTACTGGATGAAGTATGTGCTGATGAAGCGCTCGTGGTCGCCGTAGACCGTACGCATCATCCCCGGCCAACTGCGAGCCAGACACAGCAATCCGCTCTGAGGATTCCCCTCAAGCTCGTTGCCCTCCGGATCGACCAGCACCGGCTCGATCCCAAAGAACGGCAGCGACGCCGATCCCGGCTTCATGTCATTAGCCCCGGCCAGGCCGGTCAAGACATGCCCGCCGGTCTCGGTCTGCCAGTACGTGTCCACAATCGAGCAGCGACCATCGCCGACAACATCGAAGTACCAGCGCCAGGCCTCAGGATTGATCGGCTCACCGACCGTCCCCAGCACGCGCAGACTGGTCCGCTGATGGACCTTGACCCACTCGTCTCCCTCGCGCATCAAAGCGCGAATCGCGGTTGGCGCCGTGTACAGAATGTTGATCCCCAGCCGATCGATCATGTCCCAGTACCGACCAGCATCCGGGTAAGTCGGAATCGACTCAAACATCACCGACGTCGCCCCGTTGCCAAGCGGCCCATAGACGATGTAGCTGTGACCCGTAATCCAGCCGACATCGGCCGCACAGCAATAGATGTCCCCATCGCGGTAGTCAAAGGTGTAGCGATGACTCAGCATCGTGAACAGCAGATACCCCGCCTGCGTATGCAGCACGCCCTTGGGCTTACCCGTCGATCCTGACGTGTAGAGGATGAACAGCGGATCCTCCGCGTCCATCACTTCGGGCTCGCACTCGTCCGACTGGTTGGCGACCGTCTCATGCCACCAGATATCGCGACCATCCTGCATCGTCACATCGCCGCCGGTGTGCTGATGAGTCAGCACAAACTCAACGCAGTCCACGCCGTTCGCATCGAGCTGGTCCATCGCCGCATCGACGTTCGCCTTCAGCGGAACCGTCCGACCACCACGCTTCCCCTCGTCCTGAGTAATGATCGCCTTGCACAGCGAGTCGGTCACCCGATCCGCAATCGCCGAAGCCGAGAACCCACCAAAGATCACCGAGTGAATCGCCCCAATCCGCGCGCACGCAAGCATCGCCGCCACGACCTCAGGAGTCATCCCCATATAGATCGCAACACGGTCACCCTTGCCAATCCCGCGGCTGCGCAACTCATTGGCCAGCCGGCAAACCTCAGCATGAAGCTCGCGGTAAGTAATCGACTCATTGTCCGCCGGCTCATCGCCTTCCCAGAGAATCGCGGTCTGATCGCCACGCTCCGCCAGATGCCGATCCAGACAGTTCACCGACACATTCAGCTTCGCCCCCAGGAACCAGGAAATCTGACCCTCAGCCAGATTCTCCTCGCTCAGCGTGTGCCACGGCTCAATCAGATCAAGATGCTCATTAGCCATCTCCGTCCAGAAAGCATCCGGCTCATCCAAAGAGCGTCGCCACAGAGCCTCATACCCCTCACGAGAAGTAACCAACGCCCCATCACGAACGCGCGCAGGAGGCGAATAAGTCTCATTGACCGGCATGGCAGCATCAGCAGAAGTCATAGCGGATCCTCATCTAAATCAGCAGGTCGTCATGAAGAAAATCCTAACGCGCCCCCACCTCTCAATCCCAATCCCCTCTCCCTCTGGGAGAGGGCTAGGGTGAGGGTCCCTCCGATCCCCCATGAGCCTCACCCACCATCACCACCCCCATCAGGAACCAACCCATCCTCCGACAGCGCCTGCGCCGTCATCTCCAACACACCCAGCCAAAAGGCCACCGTCGAACCCGGAAAGTCCTGAACCAGTTCCCGGACCAAACTCCGACCATCCGGCATGTCGCTGTAGGCGATCACAATCATGATCAGCGTGTCGACCGCCCCGCGATAGATCTTCTCGACCTCCGCCTGCTCCCGCAAATCCTCCAGCTGTGACATCTCTGACATCTTCCGCTCCTCTCTCGTAGTTGATTCGCCTTGCGGCTCACTTGCTGCTCGCTTGCGGCCCAATGCCGCTGTCTGGCGCGACACATTCAGAACTCTCGCTCCAAACATACATACGATATAGTAACCAGAACATCGGTGCTCAGGCAAGGGCACACGAGGACACACACAGGAGCACGCTAGGAAAGGCGGCAACATGAACATCTCACCTCGACGAAGACAACGAGCCCTCAAAGTCCACGAACTCCGACAGCAAGGACGCTCGCTGCGCAACATCGGCAAGCGACTCGACATCTCCCACGCCACCGTCCTCGCTGACCTCAAGCTCATCGAGACCCACTGGAGCGAATTCACCCGACAGGCCACCGACGACATGCTGCTCGAACAACTCGGCCTGCTCCAGCGACGATTACGCAGCCTCCTCCAGCAAGACCTGCTCGACATGTTCGGCAGCCTCAGCCCGCCTGAATTCGTACGCCTCCACGTCGCCCACAACCAGGAACTCGCCATCCTC
The DNA here is from genome assembly GCA_964291525.2 of Dehalococcoidia bacterium. Lineage (GTDB taxonomy): Bacteria > Chloroflexota > Dehalococcoidia > Bin125 > Bin125 > Bin125. The sequence continues at coordinate 1,501,714 of OZ219765.1, forward strand.
CTCCGCGAAACCCGCCGCCTCGCCACCCAGCTACACGACCGCGCCGAATACAGACATCCTGCACCCGGCCAGATCTCCGAGGATCTCGACTACCCGCTAGAAGAACTCACCGCCGCAGCAAAACCTCCAAGCTCCGCCCAGAAAGCAGCTTCGAGCGAGCCAGCTAAAGCCGACAAGCCAGCCAAAACGGGCAAACTAAACAAGCCGCGCAGACTCCCAGAAACAACCAACATCCACCACGGCCTACCAAAAGGCCTACCAAAATCTTCCAAACCTAACCACTCCAACCACCAAATTCCCCGCAAAACACTGGAAATTCCCACACCGACCACGCAAGCAAAAAATCCCAACCAACCACTCACTGAGCTAACCCCCAAACAGCTCCAGAAAGAAGCCGAAATCTACCTCCGAAACCAAAACAAACAAAGCCTCCAAACCACCGCAGCCGGAGGCTAGCCCTCACACCCAATCCCCCACCCTCCCAAATCTCCCCCTCCTCCTTGATCTCCCCCTCGAGGGGGAGATGTCCCGAAGGGACAGAGGGGGTGAAAAGCCCGCAAACCACTAAGGTCCGATCACGCGAGAACCACAACGTTCCCCCTCCTCCCCAATCTCCCTCCCACGAGAGATCTCCCCCACCAAACGCGGTGATACGATGCTCAAAAGCCCCTAAACCACCCGATCTGAGAGGTCCCACGATGGCGCAGCAGGAACCATTTCAGCGCATCTCGGTCGAGGACGCCGAGCAAAAGCGACAGGCCGGCGTGACCCTCGTCGACACCCGCGAACTGGACGAGTACCAGGACGGCCACGCCGCCGGCGCCCCCCTCATGCCTCACATGTCGGTCATGACCCGCGCCGACGAACTCGAGCAGATCGCCGGCGGCAAGGACCAGCCGATCATGTTCATCTGCGCCAAGGGCCAGCGCTCCGCAGTCGCCTGCGAGTTCGCCGCCGCGCTCGGCTTCTCCGACCTCTACAACGTCGAAGGCGGCACCGAGGCCTGGATCGCCGCCGGGTTGCCGATCGAGCATCCCGCGTAGCGTGACCAGCCCCGACCCGACGACACCGGCGACGAACGGTCGCCTCCCATGCTGAGTGGACTGAGCGGAACCCAGCGCTACGCGCTGTTCGTGCTAATCGTTGTCGTGGTCGTCGTGGTCTACCTGTTCGTTTCCGGCGGCCTCGATGATTTAACCGGCGGCGGCGGAGACGACGACCAACAGGCAGCTGCCGAACTGAGCCAGGAACAGACACTGGTTCCCGACGCCATCGTCCTCGGCGAGTCAGCCCGCGTCGGCGCGATCGAAGTCGCGATCCACAGCATCACCTTCCCCGAACAGATTCGAGCCGAGGGCCTCTGGCGCAGCCCGGCCGAGCGCTTCGCCGCCGTCCAACTGACCATGACCAACCGCTCCAACCAGGCCATCGAGCTACCCCTCAACGGACTCCAACTGGTCACGGTCGACGGCCGAGCCTACCTCGCCGACGCCGCCCTCTCACAGGGCGCCGCAAGAGTCGCCGAAGAGATCGCCTACGCACCGCCGCTCATCCTCCAACCCAAACTGACCATCACCGTAGTAGCCGTCTACGACATCCCCCTAAGCGCCAGCGGCCTCCAACTAAGAGTCCAGGGAGGCTGGACCGACTTCGCCCTCTTCGAATAACCCAAGTCATGTCCCAATCTTCCCCATTCCCAATCTCCCCCTCGAGGGGGAGATATCCCAAAAGGACAGAGGTCGTGAAATCCCACTCCCCAATCTCCCCCTCGAGGGGGAGATGTCCCGAAGGGACAGAGGGGGTGAAAGCCCCGCAAACCGAAAGCGCCCCAGGACTACTCCAATGACCATCCTCCTCTTCGACATCGACGGAACCCTCTCCACCTCCCAGGGCGCGGGAACCCAGGCCATGACCAAAACCTTCCAACAGCTCTGGGGCATCGACAACGCACTCAAGGGCATGAACTTCGCCGGACGGTCCGATAGCTGGATCGTCCCCACCGCTCTCTCCAATCAAGGCCGCGACTGCTCCGCCGACGACCTCGCCCGCTTCATCGACCACTACGTCCCCCACCTCGGAACCGCCGTCCAGGAACGAAACTCCCAGCTCTGCCCCGGAGTCCGACCACTCCTCGACGCGCTAACGCGTGAGAACGTCACCCTCGGCCTCGGCACCGGAAACTTCCGCCGAGCCGCCGAAGCCAAACTGAAGCCGTTCGACATCTGGGACTACTTCGTCGACGGAGGCTTCGGCGACGACCACCCCGATCGAACCGAACTACTCGCCATCGGACTCGATCGCCTCCGAAGCCACGCCAACGAAGGCGCCGACGCCGTCGTCATCGGAGACACCAGCCACGACGTCAAAGCCGGCCACGCCATCGGAGCCAAGGTGGTGGCGGTGAAGACCGGATACGCGAAGCCGGGTGAGCTTGATGGCGCAGATGTGCTTCTGGAAGACCTGTCGGACCTCCAGGCGTCAATGGCGGCCCTGCTGGCATAAGAGTTCCGATCAGCACCGAGCCCGTTGGTGGGCCGCATCTCAAGTTGACGATGTGCGCCGACTTACACTGCTCAATGCGAACGATGGGACAGATTCATAGCTGGGAACGCTAGGTGTGCGATTCCTGAAGAGCGTCTTGGGCACCACCGTCAAGGCCATTTGGGCGTTGGTCTTTCGCCTCCCGGCGGCGTTATGGCGTGAGTACTGGTTTGGCGGCGCAGGTGGCTTCACCGACGAAGAGATCGCGTCGGCGGATCTGAAACAGCAGCGCCGAATGGCTGACTCCGACGCTTCGCCGACAGATCGTAATCTGGCGCGGGCCCTGATTCGGGTATCGGAGCTCCCGCCCGGGGTATCGGAGAACTGGCGCGCATGGACGCCGCTGAAGGCGTCTGATCCTGTATTGGTGTCAGTCCAGCAGAGCTTCTCCGAACGCGGAGGCCGACTCCGGCGACAGACCCGGTCACAGCTCCTCCTGGAGTTAAGTCGCTACTGGAGCGACGATGCGGCCACGCAGGGGATCTCCAACGCGCCAACACGCTCATTGCCCGGCGGCGAGCGGATGCGAGAGCGAACGCTTGCCGGCGATGATGAGATGCGAATCTATAAGTGGAGCCGGCTGGTAGACGGGCAAACCGCCGAGAGCATCCTGGAGCTTCGTATGCAGCGAGGCTCCGCGACCGCAGTGTTGCTGGCCCAGAGCATTGCGCCCACGCCGGACTGGGAGCGTCGGACAATCGCGCTGATGCGCAGCGTCGGTGAGCGACTGCGATAGTCTGACCCCATGTCAACAGGTCTCATCGTCGGAATCATCATCATCGTGCTCGTCGTCGGCGTGCCGATCCTCCAGGCAATGATCCGCGGAGCCCAACGACGCCGCTCGCTCGCCGCCGACGGCATCACCGAGCTACGCGCCGCCGGCCTGCGCAATGAAGAACTGCCCTCAGGACTCGCCCGGCAAACCGCCGAGGCAGTGACCTCAGAGGACATCGCACTCGCCGACGACAATCCCCAGGCAACGATCACCCAGCTCGATGACGCAGGTCGAGTAATCGGCTACCGCGAGATCTTCCGCGATCCCCGATCCATGGGCGAATTCATGGACTGGCTCCTGACCCAGTCGATCTATCGCAATCGTCAACACCGTCGAATCGAAGTCGAGTTGACCAAGTACGAGTCGTCGGAGCAGGCAGCAGAAGCGCTACAGGCGGACCCACCCTCAGACGTCGGCGACGCGGGCGTCACAGTCGAGGACGCCGGCGAACGAGGCGGGCTAATGGCTCGAGAGTGGACCCGCTCGGAGAACGGCGACAAGGTCCAGCGCATGCTCGAGCTCCGCTGGGCGTCAGGCGACATACTCGCCGTCGTGCGCGGAGACTCAGAACCCTCAGGCGCGCTCGACGACGACGAAGTCCGACGCCTGGCCACGTTGGTCAAAGGCCGGCTGCCGTGAACGCGACTAGCCGACATCCGCGTCGCCGCGACCAGGGTTCGGCCTATGGACGCTGAAGAACGCGCCGACCTGGTCGCTCGCTACCGAGCAGCCCCGAAGCTGCTGGCCGAGGCGGTCGCCGGCTCATCAATCGCGCAGCTCGACGGCGCACCACCCGAGCCCGGCTGGACAGCACGCGAGAACGTGCATCACGTCTCGGACATCGCCGTCATGGGAGCGCTCCGGCTGCGCCTGATGCTGCTCGACATCGAAGTCGAGATGTGGCCAACCGACCAGGACACCATGCAGAAGCGATTGCGCAACGACAAGCGACCAATCGGACCGGCGCTGAAGACCGTCGACGGCCTGGTCGAATCGGCCGTCTCAATCCTCGGTTCGCTCCGAGAAGACGAGTGGACCCAGCCGCGACCAGTGCCGGTCGCCAGATCTGCCAGCATCGAAGACTGGCTGGCCGCCAACGTGCGCCACATCGAGGGACACATCGACCAGATCCGCTACGCGCTCACGGGCACCTGCTAGGACAAATCACATGACCCAGCACCCCAGCGAACGTCCCGATCTGCTAGTCGCCTACCTCGAGTCGACCTCCGACATCGAACTCGTCCTCGCCGAACTCTCCGAAACTCAGCTCGAATCCCGCGAGAGCCCCGACGAGTGGACCATCCGTCAGGTCGTCCATCACCTCGCCGACAACGAAGTCGCCGACGCCATGCGCCTGCGACAGATGCTCGCCCACGACTCACCGCTAATCGTCCCCTTCGACGAGAGCCGCTTCGCCGCCAACTTGCACTACGACCGCGAGGTCGAGTCCTCAGTCGCAACCTTCTTCGCACTGCGAACCTCAAGCGGCACCATCCTCGAACAGATTGCGCAAGAAGACTGGTCGCGACCCGGCCGACACGAGGAGCACGATCGCTACACGGTCGAAATCCTCGTCCAGAAGAACATCGAACACGACGCCGCGCACCTGGCGCAGATCCGCAGGGCGCTGGCGACTGCCGACTGACCGAGAACGCGAAACGGAGACCATCAATGGCAACGCCACCGACCTACACGCAAGACGACGTCGAGGCGCTGCTCGAGAAGATGGCCCTCGAACGCGGCAAGCTGATCGTCGCCGCCGAGGGACTCCGCGGCGACGACGCCGACCGGGTACCCGTCGACGCCGTCGGCGAAGAACAGTGGACGGCCAAAGAACAGCTCGCGCATCTGATGGAGATGGAACGCGGGTACATCTCCTGGTGCCGAGCCGCCCTCGTCGAGAACGGCGCCGACGTCAGCAACGTCCGAGGCATCCCCGTCGACATCCCGATCGAACGCGCGCCCGATCACTCCGTCAGAGAGCTGCTGGACACGCTGATCGAAGAACGCGAGCGAACCAATCACTTCATTCGATCCCTCCTACAAGAACAGTTCTCCAACACCGCCATCACACCCGGCTTCGGCGAACTGACCGTGATGCAATACCTCCGATCGTTCTATCGCCACGACCGACAACACACCGCCCAGATCGAGGGCAGGCAGTCGGACTATCAGCCAAACTTCGCATCGGGAGTCGAGCCCAATCAGCGCACTATGAGGATTGAGTTAGTGGCAAATCAGCAGAACTCGGAACAGAGTTAAACCGAACGCCGTCCGTCCGAAAACCGGCATACGGGCAGCAAACGCCCACTCGAATAGCTCCCCATCGTGCTCGCGTCATCGACCTAATGTGGGCTGACGCAGCAAAGAGAACGATGGGAGTTCACGATGGACAACCGGACCAGGATGCTGGTGCAGGAGTCGTTCGCGCAGGTCGCGCCGATCGCCGACGAGGCAGCCGCACTCTTCTACGGCCGCCTGTTCGAACTCGATCCCTCGCTGCGAGCCATGTTCACCGATGACCTCTCGGAACAGGGCCAGAAGCTCATGCAGATGCTCGCCGGAGCCGTCAAGGGACTGGATCGAATCGAGCGACTGATTCCCGCGCTGGAACAGCTCGCCGTCCGGCACGTCGCCTACGGAGTCAAGTCCGAGCACTACGAGACCGTCGGCGCAGCCCTGATCTGGACACTGGAGCAGGGTCTCGGCGACGCCTTCAGCGACGACGTCCGCGCAGCCTGGGTGGAGACCTACGAGCTGGTCTCAGGAGTCATGATCGATGCGGCCGAGGCAGCCCAGGCGGCTCAGGCCGAGGTCGCGCAGCCTTCGTCGGGCGGCCGCTGCCCGTACCATGGGACCCATGTCCCGGCGCCCGCACCCGTCCTCGTCACACGGTCAGTCGATGCAATGGCATGACGGCCGCAGGATGGTCACGATCTGGGCCGGCCGAGGCCAGCAGTGGGCCGAGTCGGCCCGCGATCAAGCACAGAAAGCGAATCAGCGTTCACGCAATCCGCTCGAGCGCTTCGCCCTTTGGCTGGTCGGCATTCCGCTCGCACTCCTGGCCGCCGCGCTGGGCCTCGTCTTCATGGTCCTCGCGGCAATCATCGGAGTCGTCGTGCTCGGATTCATGATCTGGGCCGGGATGGGCTTCGCCGGCGCGGCCATGGCCTCAAACAAAGGCCGTCCCCCACGCCTGGGCTGGCTGCTGGGACTAACCCTCGGTCCGATCGGGCTGTACCTGATCCGCCGACTCTTCTAAGTCGCGTACAAAGTAGAGACGGAGCCGGGACCAGCGGACTAGAGACACTCGGCCCGTCGGAGAGTCTGTCGCACATCGTCCGGCAGATCCTCCACCGCCCGACGCAACTGAGTCGCAATGCGAATGGCATCAAAACCAAACGCCAGTGGATTGGCGACCTCCTCCGACGGCTGCTCCTCAGCCACCCCGACGACAAAGTCAAGCGTCCTGATCGAGGCGCGATGAAACTCAGCCAGGACCTCCGGCGGCTCGACCGATCGCAACCGTTCGAGCGACGGCTCGGCCAGTTCCAGCAAGTCGCCCCAGGTAGTGGACTGGGGCTCAGTCAACTCCTCAGCCGAAGCGATGCCGTCAGCGCAGAACACGGCATACTCCTCAAGCGTCAGCCGCTCGGTCGACGCGCAGCCCAGCGTCAACAGCGCCGCCAGAATCAGCAAAGTGAGTGCCAGTGCACGCTTCATCAGTTGGCCTGCCACGGCTTCACAATCAATGGTCGTGATCGCCGCTCACCCCTATTATCTTGACCGTGTAGCGGGAGGCTGCAGATGACGGCGCCGCATCGCGTATTCGTGACTCGCGCACTGCCCGGCAAGGGGTTTGCCGCGCTGTTGAACGATCCCGCCTTCGACCTCGACGTCTGGCCGGTCGACTTCCCGCCCTCGCGCGAGCAGTTGCTCAAACATGTCGCTGGCGTCGACGGCCTGGTCTGTCTCATCACCGACACAATCGATGAGACAGTCTTGGACAAGGCCGGTGAGCAGCTCAAGGTCGTCTCACAGATGGCAGTCGGCGTGGACAACGTCGATGTCCCTGCCTGCACCGCCCGAGGGATCCCGGTTGGGAACACGCCCGGTGTTCTGACCGAGACGACCGCCGACATGGCCTGGGCGTTAATCCTCGCATCGGCGCGACGGGTCGTAGAAGCGGCGGAGTACGTCAAGGAAGGCGAATGGAAAACCTGGACCCCGACGCAAATGGCCGGCATCGATGTCTACGGCTCGACGCTGGGAATTATCGGGTTCGGAGCAATCGGACAGGCAATCGCGCGCCGAGCGCAAGGATTCGGGATGCGAGTCCTGTGCTGGAATCGAAGCCCACGGCCGGAAGAGGCCGCCGCGGTCGGAGCCGAACAGTGCGCCTTCGACGAGGTCCTCTCCCAATCAGACTTCGTCTGCGTCAGCATCGCCCTCACCGACGACACCCGACAGCTGATTAACGCCAGGGCATTCGAACTGATGAAGCCCGGAGCAATACTGGTCAACACCGCTCGTGGACCAATCGTGGACGAGGAGGCGCTCGTCACGGCACTCCAACAGGACCAGATCGGCGGCGCAGGACTGGATGTCACGGCCATCGAGCCCTTGGCGATGGACTCGCCGCTGCTGACCATGGACAACGTCGTCGTGCTGCCGCACATCGGCTCCGCCTCGATGGCCACCCGCGGCAAGATGGCCGACATGGCAGTGGCCAATCTCCGCGCCGGTCTCGCGGGCGAGCCCTTACCGAACTCGGTAGGGGGCTGATGGCGGAACAAGGTCAGCCCGCCTGGACGCCGCAGGGCGACGAACCCGGCAACCTCTGGTTGGCGCGGGCGCTCTGGGATTCCGGTGGGATTATGTTCGGCGACTTCGACCTCGGCGCCACCCTCGGCTCGCCGGTCTACATCAACGTCCGACGCCTGATCGCCCATCCCTGGGCACTGCGACGGATCGGCGATTTGCTCAGCGACGAGACCCGAATGCTTGGCGGAATGCTGCGACCCACGATTGCCCCGTTCGAGCTGATCGCCGGCGTGCCCATGGGCGGACTCCACGCAGCAACCGCCTTCTCCCTCTCCAGCAATGTGCCGATGATCTACATCCATCCAACCAGCCAGATTCGGCACGTCGCGGAAGAAATCGAAGGCGCCTACTACCCAGGTCAGACCGTGATCCTGGTCGACGACCTGATGACCCGAGGAGGTTCGCTAGCGGAAACCGCCGACCTGCTGCGCTCGGCCGGGCTGATGGTCCATGACGCGTTCGTGCTAATCGATCGTGGTGCCGGCGGGGTCGAACGGCTGCGCCGCGAGGGGATCAACGTGCACTCGCTGCTGACCCTCGAGGGCTTGCTCAACTACCTCCTCTCGCGCGATCTGATCACAGAAGCGATCTACGCCATGTGCCTGACCTGGCTGGAGGGCGTGCGGGGAAGCGACCGGTGAGCCTGTTCAAGACACTGCTGGCATTCGTCAGCGGAGCGATCGCCGCACTGCTCTGGCTGGAGCGCCAGACCTCGTCCCGACCAGCAGAGCCTGCCCCACCAACGACGCCGCATCCAGCTCCGTCACCCAGCCCACCAAGCCCGCCACCGCCAGCTCCCGAGCCGGAGCGAGTCGTCGAGCAGGTCATCGTTCCCGATCCGGAACAGGCCGCCAAAATCGAAGCCCTCGAAACAGAACTTGCCGAACAGCGGGCAATCCGCGCGTCGGAGCCCGACGAATCACACCCAGGTGTCGACGCCATCCGCGCAGCCCGAACTCGCGCCCTGGAGCTGGAACGCCAGCTCTCCGAGCAACGAGACGATGACGCTCCCCGCTGGTTCGAGGTTGTCCCACCTTCCGAAACAGACATCCGGGACCTCGCAGCCGAACACCTGCCAGGGGTCGCGCTCTGGGTTGAAACCGACCCGATCGATCCCGAGGCGATCTGGAACGTGCTGGGCGCCATGCAGGAGTTCGCCGAATCCTGCGGCGGGGCCTGGTTCGAGTTCGACGGCGACTTCGCCCGCTGGTGCGCCGAGAGCGGCCACCCGCACGCGCTGGATCCCGACCTACCGGGCACCGACGACGCCCGACCCACATTCCAGGTCGATCCCAGGGTCAATCGCTCAGGCCAACAGGTCGTCCCAACCTACGTCAAGGTCGGAGAAGCCCGCCTCTACTGGATCGACGACGTCGCCGGAGAAACAGGTCGGATGCACGTCGTCGGATGCACCTGGTCGGGGTCGGAGTCAGGGTCGGCTAACGGCGGCTGTTGAAGAAGTCACACCCTGGGGTGTCCGAGTCCGGCGCCAGCACTCCGCTGGCCGGATGGGTACAGGTTCCTCGAGCTCCGATGGCGTCCGCCCTCGGGGGAAGCCACTCCAGGCAGTTGCCACATAGCTTGGGCAGCGATGGCTTGGGTTGCTCGTCCAGGACGACCAGTTCGCGTCGCTCGCGGCGAGCCTCGCGCGTGCTGTGATAGCGGCGCGGGCGCTGATTGGGGCGCCGACCCTTCCGATTGCGGCGCGGCACGCTAGCGACGCTCCAGCGCGTACCGGTCGGCATTCAGCAACATCGACAGAGCCGAGAGCCAGCGGTCGCGCACCACGGTATAGTCGCGGCCGGTTCGCCGATTCGGATTCCTCGGCACGCGGTGTCCATACGGACGTCGCAGCGCATAGTGCGAGCCAATCCACTCGGTGCGCAGTGTGCGATCAGCCTGGGGCGCCCAGCGCACCCGCAGCCGCGTGCGCCGAGCACGGTTGCGATTCGGCGGGACCCACTTGATCACCAGATCGCGCCCCCGCGACGGCTTGACCATGTCGACCGATGAAGCCGGTATATGCAGCATTGGTCGCCCGTCCTCGCGCAGGAACGTTACGCCGTCGACGTCGAGGATCAGGTCGCCCTGCTGGTCGGTGAACGGGACCGGACCCACGAGCGTGGCGGCATCGCGGCTGGGCAGTGCGATCGGACGTTGGCGGGCGACATCGGCGCCGCAGCGATGGCAGGCGGCGCGTCCGTCGAACGTCTCTCGGTGGCAGGCGCGGCAGATCTTCATGGTCGCTCCGACCTCCCTCTCCGGGGGAGGTGCGCCATCGGCGTGAAGGGGCCGCCCGCGCGGAGTCCCCTCAGTCGCTTCGCGAGGGCTCCCCAAGTGGGGAAGCCCTTGACGCCTACACGCGAACCGGCGAGCCGAAGTTCTCGATCAGTCCCTCGGCCTGGCGGACCATCGTCTCGACGACCTCAGTCGCTGGCCTGATCGCCTTGATCAAACCAGCGCCATTGCCTGCCGGACCACCGATCAGCTCTTCAATGTGAGCCTCGCGGGCGCCTCGGAGCGCTTCGCCGACGAGCAGACCCTGGAGCGGCATCGGCAGCGTAGGCGGCGCTTCGGGGCGCTCCCAGGCCTCGGTCCAGGCGTTGTACATGTGGCGCATCGTCTTGCCCGAGTACATCCGACCAATCCGTGTGTCCTCGTCGACGGCGGCGACCAGCTTGTCCCACTGGACCTTGCGCGTCCATTCGTCCGTCTCGCCTCGCTCCTCAGAGTCCTGATAGGCCTCCCAGGTACCGAGGAATGCAGTTCCGCACCAGATCGCCTCAGCGCCCAGCGAGAGCGCAGCGAGCAGTCCGCGGCCGTCCATGATCCCACCGGCGGCGATTGTCTTGGTCGGAGAGATAGCGTCAACCACCTGCGGGACGAGCGCCAGCGTTCCGATTCGACCAGTGTGCCCACCGGCCTCGGTGCCCTGGGCGACGACCGCGTCGACCTTGGCCGCCGCAACCCGGCGCGCGTTGCGCGTGTTGCCGACCAGGCCGATCACCTTCATGCCCTGGGCATGCGCGTCATCGACCATCCAGCCTGGGTTGCCAAGGCCGGAGGCAAAGACCGGCACCTTCTCATCGAGGATGACTTCAACCTGCTGGCGGAAGTAATCCTGGGTCAGCGGCGGCCGGTCGAGCTGCGCCGACGGATCGGGAATCTCGAATTCCTGCTTGAGTTGGTCAACGAAGTGATGGTGCTCTGCGGAGATCTCAAGTTCGAGGTCCTCGCGGTTACCGGAGTCGGCGATCGAAGAGGGCAGCAGAAGGTCGACGCCAAAGGGCTTGTCAGTTAACGAGCGAACCTTGGCGATCATCCCGTGCAGCTCGTCGGGCGTGTAGCCGGTCGCGCCGACGACGCCAAGCCCGCCAGCCTCAGAAACCGCGGCTGCCAGGGTCGGTCCCGCAGCGCCGCCCATCCCGGCCAGCATCACCGGATACTCGATGCCCAGCATGTCGCACAGTTCAGTCTTGAGTGGGGAAGCCATACGCGGCCTTTCACTGAATTACAGGGGTGTAGCGAATATGGACGTATGGTACCAGCGCCTCTTGAGGAATTCGCCAGCGTCTCTACAGTGGTTACATGGAAGCCCGCGCGACAGCCAAAGCCTGGTGCAAGGTCGAGCGAGAGACCGCCTACGCGCTCGCAGTGGTGGCAGTGTGTCTGCTGTAGGCCGCGGTCGTTTTCGCCTGGTCATCCTCGAAGAGTCCCAAGGAACAAAGCGAACCAGGCGCGGCCGCTTGACGATCCGATCTCGCATGACTAGTCTGATGACTAGTTAGGTAAGATCCCATTGGACGCGGAGGTGCATCTTGGCAAAGACCTGGAAGGTTCAAGAAGCAAAAGCCCAGTTCAGTGCGCTGCTCGATCGGTGTGAAGTAGAAGGACCGCAGGTGGTCACCCGACGCGGCGTCGAAACCGCGGTCGTCGTGCCCATCGAGGAATGGCGAAGGCTGCGCAGGCCGAGATACAAGGACATCAAGGCGTGGCTGCTCGCCGAGGATGCACGCGGCGACATCCCGCTCCCCTCTCGCCGGGGCGTTCCGTTGCGTGCGGCGCCTGACTTCACCGACGACTGATGTTCCTCGTTGACACCAATGTGGTCTCGGAGACTCGCCGCCGCCAACCACATCCGGCGGTGCTGGCCTGGCTCCGCTCGACACGTAGTCGCGAGCTAAGTGTCAGCGCACTGACGATTGGCGAGATTCAACGGGGCGTCGAGAATCTGCGCGACCGCGATCCCGCACGAGCGAATTCGATTGAATCGTGGCTTGCTGAAGCGGTGCTGGAGGGATTCGAGGTGCTTCCCTTCGACGGAGCCGCCGCCAGGGAGTGGGCTCGATTGATGCAAGGTCAGTCCGCCGACCTGACGATCGATGCCATGATTGCGTCAACTGCCCTGGTTCATGGACTAACCGTCGTGACTCGCAACGAGCGAGACTTCGATCAACTCAATGTGCCGACGCTCAATCCGTTTGAGTTCATCGGCTGAAGGAACCACGCTGGCTCACGTCCCGGCCGGGCCGACGATGGTGATCTCCTCGCCCAGCGCCGCCAGGCCGAGACTGTGCTGCAGTTCATCGGTCTTCCAGGCCATCACGATGCCGCCGGTCAGGTCTCGATAGAGGCGCTCGAGCGGCTGACCCTTGACGTAGGCGTGGGCGCCGGTCGTCTTGATGCTGATCTGGGCGACCTCCTCGGCCATCCGGCGCAGATGATGCGTGGTCCGGACCTGCATGCGAATGAACGACTGGCGGTCGCTGTAGTCAGTGTCAACCTCGTTGACCGCATGGTAGAGCATCGTTCGGCCCGAGGCGAGCCAGCTGTCCATCTCGCCCACCGCCATCTGCGCCCAGGCCTGCTGAGAACGCAACTCGTTCGTGCCGCCCAGCGGGCTATTGGCCGAGGCCAGATAGCCACGACGCTGCTGCAGGTATTCAACGGTCTCGTCGAACATCGCTTGCGCATTGCCCAGCCAGATCGCACAGATGCCCAGACCGGGCAATGCGCGTCGTTGCCACAGGAGTTGAGGGATCATCTGCTCGCCCATGCGCAGCAGCGAGAGGGGCACGACGAAACAGTCGGCACGAGGAAGTCGAAGTTCCTCGATCACCACATCGTGGGAAGCGGTGGAGCGCAGACCCATGCCGTCCCAGTTGGCTCGATTGGTGATCGCTTCGTGATTGAACTCGGGCAGTGCGATTACCAGGTCGGGTTCAGCCGGACGCTCAATCAAAGCGCCAACCATGGCGAACCGCGCCGCGTCGGCGCCAGAGGCGAATCCGGCACGACCCGAGATCACGAGATCGGTTCCGTCCTCGACCGCCATGAAACCGGTGGAGGTATTGTCGAGTTCGCGCGAAGGAATACTGCCCGGTGCGCAGCACCAGGCGCCCTCGGCGCAGGCCTTGAGCATCTGGTCCCGGTGCGGAAAGGGCGGCAAGGCCGTGGCGATCCCGGTCACCAGCAGGTGCATGTTCAGTGCAACCGCCGTTGACGCGTCGCCGTACGCGATCTCCTCAATCAGGCGGATGTACGTGTCGCCATCGGCCTCCAGACCGCCGAATGCCTCCGAGATCAACAGCCCGGGAATGCCCAGTTCTGCGAGTTCGTTGAAGTTGTCGATCGCCAGTTCACCGTCGCGGTCGGCGTCTGCGGCGCGTTCGCGAAACGGCCCGCGGGCCAGTTCGCGGACCTGCTCAATCAGCTGTCCTGAGGCTTCGGCGTCCATGGGAGCTCCCGTGATAGAAATGAATGAGAACGAAATCAGCGTATCTGCCGTGTCCGCTCGAGCGTTAGCATTCCCGCAGGACTTCGCATCCTCTAGGAAGGGTCTCGAGAAAGGACCAGGCCGATGCCGTCAATCAACACGTTGCATGGAGAAGTGGACACGTCGGAGCTGGGTCGCACACTGATCCACGAGCACATCGGAATCCGCTCGCCAGGGATTTCAGAGAACTGGCCGGAACTGTGGGACGAAGCGGGCTGCGTTGCTTCCGCCGATGAGAAGCTCAATGCCCTCCAGCAACGAGGCGTGAGCACGGTCGTCGACCTCTCGACGGCCGACCTGGGCCGCGACATGGGCTTCTTGCAGAAGGTCTCGCAGGTGACCTCGATCAACGTCGTGCTCTGCACCGGCATCTACTGGTTGCGCTCGATGTACTGGCGCGGACGACCAGCCGAGATGATGACCGAGGTGTTCGTCAGAGACATCACCGAAGGCATCGCCGGCACCGGCGTCAAGGCCAACATCATCAAGCTCGCCTCCGACGAACAGGGCGGCGGCGTCGACCGCTACAACGAGAAGTGTCTGCGCGCCGGCGCGCGCGCGCATCGCGCGACCGGCGTGCCGATAGCCACGCACAATGGACCACCCGAGCTCGGCGCCAAGCAGCAGGACATCTTCGAGGACGAAGGCTGCGACCTGTCCCGCATCGTGATCGGCCACGTCGGCGACACCGCCGATACCGATTACCTCAAGTCGCTGATGGATCGCGGCTCCTACGTCGGCCTCGACCGCTTCGGCCTCGATCAGATTTTGCCGTTCGATGATCGAGTGAACACGGTCGTCAAACTTGCTGCCGACGGCTACACCGAGCGCATGCTGTTGGCCCACGACGCGTCCTGCTGCCTGGACTGGATCCCCGACATCGACGCGATGCGCCAGGCCCAGCCGAACTGGCACTTCAACCACATCTCCGACGACGTCGTCCCCGCACTGCTCGAGCGAGGCGTGACGCAGGCGCAGGTCGACCAGATGCTGGTCGGCAACCCGCGCGACCTGTTCGAGAAGCAGGGCGCGTACTAGGTGGCGCCAACCGACTTGGAGCCCGCCGACGTCATTTCAGCGGCGCGCGCCGGATTTGCCGGCGCGCCCCTCGAGGAATCGGCAGGCGACGTCTCGGCACGAGCCCGACTCTGGCGATCAGGAACCCTCGTCGTCGAGGCTGAGGCATCAGCTGCGGACGGCCTCACCGCCGCACAGGCGGCAGGCGCTTCGCTGCAAACGGAGCTCGGAGAAGAAAGCGATCAGCCCGGCGACGCACTCAGCATCGAAGTTGAGTCCGAACGGGAAGCTCGTACACCTGAGGGTCTGATCGGCCTCATCCAGACGCCTCTGCCCGGACATCACGGATTGATTCTGCGCGACCGCGACTCGGTCGCTCGCGGATGGCCGTTCGACGCATTGCGCACGGAAGGACGAACGCCTGCCTGGGTCAAACGACTCAACCGAGAGGCGCGCCATCCCGGCGCCCGCCTCGCCTCGAGCACATCGGTCGAGGTGTTCACCACAGTCGAAGCGCTGGGCACCGTCGCTCCAACCGACGGCGAACGCATCGCTCCCCGGTCTGCCGGATTCCGAGTGGTCGACATGGCCGAAGTGTTGCCCGACCGTGTCTCGGGCTCGGCGCTTCAGGCCGCTGCCTGGCTCCTGCGACACCAACGACCCGACGGCCTGTTCGCATACGAGTACGCCCCGCCAAGCTCCGGCAAAGAAGGCGCCTGGACGCCATACGACCAGCTCGTCAGACAGTGCGGCTGCGCCTGGGCGATCGCAATGGTGGCTCGATTAACCCGCGATCGCAACATCGGCGAAGCCGCGGCGCGGGCAATCAGCGGCATCCTTGAACGTCACCTCCGACGCGACGGTCCGGGTCGCCTGTTCTACCTCGAGGACACGTACGGCGAAGCAAAACTGGGCGCCCCGCCGCTGCTCTTGCTGGCGATCTCCGAGCTCGGATCCTCACTGCGGATTCCCCGCGAAACCGTCGACCAGCTGACATCTTCACTTCTGGCGGTACAGTCGACCGACGGCCACTTCGGCACGACGGCTCGCGGATTGGAACTTGAGGGCTCGGAGACCTACTACGCCGGACAGATCGTGTTCGCCTTGGCCAGGCTCTACGGCATTCGCAAGCGTCCACGGCTGCGGTCGGCGGTCGAGCGATCGCTGAAGCACTATCAATCCCGCTGGCAGAACGAAGACGAACGCGACCTCTCCTTCACGACTTGGATGATCCAGGCCTGCGACCAATGGCACGCCCTGCTCGAGGACGACTTCTCAAAGGAGTACGCCTACGAAATGGCCGACTGGGCACTCGAGGAGCAACACGGCGAGGATTGCGACAACCCGCTCTGGGTCGGCGCCTTCCAGAACACACCAGGAATCGGCACGGCGGCTTACAGCGAAGGCATCGCCAGCGCCCTGGCCATCGCCCAACGGGCCGGCGACGACGAGCGAGCCGACAGATATCGGTCAGCCTTGCTGCTCAGCATGCGATTCCTGCTGTCACTCTCGCTGGACGGACCCGAACACGCGTTAGTCGGAGGCCCCGAACACATCGGAGCAGTCCGCTCCGCCCTCCATCGCTCAGGCCTCCGCTGCGACAACGCCCAGCACTACCTGATGTCGATGCTGAGAGCTCGTGCCTTGTGCTGGGATAGCGAATAGTCTTCGTTCTCATATGAGAACGTGCATGCTGATATGATGTGCCAAGCGTCTCCGGGAGGAGTTCAAGTTGGCGATTCGCATCGACCGGCCGCGATTTCGAAACATCTTCGCCCGCATGGAGATTCCGCAAGCTCCAGCGGAGGAATTCGTTGACGCGGTAGAGGACACGGTCAACCAGGGGCGCGATGAACTGGCGACGAAAGAAGACCTGCGCGCTCTCGCGGCCGAACTGAAACAGGATGGGGCAGAGCGCGAGGCCCGAATGATGCAGGGCCTTTTGGTCTTCGTGGGCGTGATCCTGACAGCCATCACACTCGCGACGGGCATCATCATTGCCGTGGTGACGCTGGCGTAGCGAGCCGAATCGCAACAGGTCGAGCGGTCGCCAACGGATGCACGATCGACTGGCAAAGCTAGAATCGAGTCAGAGAAGGAAGTCGATTCGATGGCAATCATCGACACCCTCAGGTTCCGAAACATCCTGGTTAACGGCGATATCGCGGAAGAAGAGCCGGCACAGCAATTGGTGACGGCCCTCGACGAGTCACTTGATGACATCGCCGGCAACCTGGCCACGAAACAGGATCTCGCTCAAGGTAGAGCCGAACTCATCGCGGAGATGCGCGCGATGGAAACCCGCTTGACCAGGCAGATTCTGTACGGGTCGCTCGGGCTCTTCACCGCGCTCGCGGCATTGATGACTCTGCTCCAGGTCTTCGTGAACTAGCTCTCCTTGACCTCTGGCCAGACCTCTCGCCAAGCCGTCTCGACCGTCTGCAGATACTGATCCACCGGGATTGACAGCTCTCGGTCATAGTTCGGCATCCCGATGCCCAGCCTCGTGATCCCCGCGTCTCGGGCGGCGCTGAGCGCTCGCAGCGTGTTGGACATGTCCGCGTCCAGAGGCGGCAGCCACTGGATTGGGAACTCGTCTGGATCTCGGTCGTTCTTCTCAAGCTCGGCTCGCAGGTCGGTGCAGAGTTGGGCGAGTTGCTCGAGGCTGCTCTGGACCGGGGCAATCCAGCCGTCGCCCAGCCGCGCCGTGCGCTCGATCGCCGGCTTCGACAGTCCACCGAAGAGGATCGGAGGGCCTCCGGGTGTGACTGGCTTCGGCATCACCGACATCTGGTCGATGTTGACGTAGCGACCGCTGAACGTGATCGGCTCCTCGGTCCAGCAAGCGCGCAGAACGCGGATGTACTCCTCCATCCGGCTCGGTCGCTGGCGGAAGTTGGCCTGCAGCGCGTCAAACTCCTGCCATTGCCACCCGATACCGATGCCGAGCCGCATGCGTCCGCCCGACAGGATGTCAATCTCGGCAGCCTGCTTGGCGACCAGCACCGGCTCGCGCTGGGGCAGCACCAGGACGTTGGTCTGCAGCGCGACGCGGTTGGTGATCCCGGCCAGCCAGGCCAGCGTGGTCAACACCTCATGCTGGTGCACGTCGTCGGTGTATGGACCCGTCTGCGGACGGTCGCCGCGGGCGTACGCGTAGATCACGTGATCGGCCATCGAGATGAAGTCGCAGCCGATCGCTTCGACCCCCTGGGCCCAGTCACGCAGTTCGGAGACGTCCCAGTGCCAGTGCCAGGCGGGAATCTGACAGCCAAATTCGAACTGTGCCATGGGTCGCTCCCATCAGTGCCCTCGGGCTCGATCGCGTGTTGTCAGGTGTATCCTAAGTGCATCCCGACGGCAGCTGGAGACCTGTGCAATATGGCGTTGGATGAACGGCATGCTGGCGAAGAGGGCGTACTCCGGAGTGACATTGCCGATGTGATCGACCGCGCGGCGGCGATGGCCGTCTACGCATTCGCCTCGGTAACACAGGCTGGCGCGACCGAGGGTCTGCGCTTGCCGCCGCAGCTGGCTGAGCACCTGGCCGAAGCGACCTACGTCGACGTGCTCCGCTACTCACTCGACGAGTGCACCTGTCCCTGTCATCAGGAGCACTAGCGGACCTCTGTTCGCCGCGACCCGATGCCCCGCGTAGCGACAGAACATCAAACCACAGGCAGCCGTAACAAGGCAGGGCTAGACTGCGATTAGCTACATCAAGGCAGATTCGCGTTCACGCGACGACACGAAGGAGCACTCGATGACGACGGCGACCAAAGAATCAGTGGTGACCCCGGAGCGATTCAAGTCAGGCATGACCTGGAACCAGTACCTCGCGTTCATCAACTCGGAAGAGAACTTCCAGCGCCTGACCCCCGGCGGTCAGCCCCGTGGTGACGCCAATGTGGAGCGCTTCATCCGAAACATGAGCGCCTGGCAGATCTCGGAAGAAGGCCGTGAGGCGCTCCAGTCGCTGCCGCGACTGAAGATGCTGGTCCTCGGCGAGGACTGGTGCCCGGACGTCTACCGCGGCCTGCCGGTGCTGGCCGAGATCGCCTCGACCGCCGGCTGGGAAATCCGCATCTTTGCCCGCGACGAGAACTCCGACATCATGTCCGAGTTCCTCAAGGACGGCCAGCACGAGTCGATCCCGACCGCCGTGCTCTACACGCTCGACCACGAGTACATCGGTCACTGGATCGAGCGACCGGCCGTGGCCAACGAGCACATGGCCAACATGCAGAAGCTGTTCAGCCGCAAAGAGGGCGAATCCGAGGACGACATGCGGGCCCGCATCCGAGAGGGCTACCGAAACCTGCAGTCCTCCGACGAGTGGGCCTCCTGGCGCGACGAGACCGTCACCGAAATCGTCGCCCTGGTTCGCGACAACGCGTAGGACAGTCCCAACTCTCGCTCATACGCGGGCGCCCCTCGCGGGCGCCCGGCACGAGTTGACGGATCAAACACCACCGAGCCGGCGTCGAACACGGGCGCCGGTTCGTGTTTGTCGGCTCGTACCAACGCCTAGTCGCCAACCGTCCCGCCGAACGGACTGTCAGACGGCTCATCAGGCTCGTCCGATTCATCCTCGTGGCTCATCTTTGGGGGATCTTGCTCGAGCGAACGCATCGCTCTCCAGGTGATGAACCATCGCTGCAACGCGGTCAGGTTGGTCAGCACCGCGAGCAGCCAGAGAATTGGGATGATCTGGGCCGAGAGCAGCCCGATTGCCATGATCAACACGCGCTCCAGTCGCGTACCCAGACCGGTTCGAATGCTCACGCCGAACTCGCCCGCCTTTGAGCGGGTGTAGCTGACCATCATGCTGCCGAAGAGTGAGATCCCGATCAGCACGATCGCAGTGCGATCGAAGCGTTCCGCGGCGCTATACCAGATCAGTAGGGCGAACAGCAGCGCGAAGTCGGCTAGGCGGTCTGAGACCGCGTCGAAGACCGCGCCCCAGTCCGTCGCTTTGTCGGTCGCGCGGGCTACGGCGCCGTCGAGCAGGTCGAACAGGGCGGCCACGAGCATGACGATCCCGGCTTGCCAGAACATCCCGTAGGCGGCCAGCGCTCCCGCGCCGCCCATGCCGAGCAGGCCGATGATTGTTAGCGCGTTCGGCGTCAGGCCGGTGCGGGCGACCGCTTGTCCGAGGCGCTCAGAAATGCCCTGGGATATCGAGTGAGGGAGGAGTGACACGCAGTTCCCCGTGTGAACCCGTCCGCAGTTGATTCACTCTACACAGAGTCCAGGAGGGGAACAGCGTCAGTCGTAAAACAGTCGTTTACCGATGAAGAAGAAGAGGATGGACAGCGGGATCGCCGCGGCGACGAGAATCACGTAGTTGAGGTTCAGCGTTTCATAGAAGGGCTTCTTCTGGGGCTCGATGTAGGGCCAGTTGAGCAACAGGGCGCGCTCAGCGTCCTTCGTAAATTCGGCGATCAGTCGATCTTCGGGGATGTCAAAGACCTGCTCGATTGCGCCGTAGAACGGCACGCCATCACCGACGGTCTGGAATAGCTCGGCCAGGGTGTCTGGGCCCCAATCCTGGATGAACCAGGCGAGCATCCCGCCGGCTTGACCGAAGTACTTGGCCTGGAATTGCCAGGTCGTGGGCACCGTCTCTAGCTGTTCGAGCGAGTAGAACTCCTCATGGTCGAAGAGCACGACCGAGCCGGCGCGGCGCAGATAGAAGCCGGGCAGCGGTCCAGCAGACCAGAAGCCGAGCGCCGCACGCATCCAGAACGGTACCTGTTCGGCATGCGCTCCCGTGGCGGCGTCGATCAGCGCGTTCGTGACCGTGCTGCGCACGTCGCCCGAGGAGTTGCGCAGCACATGCCGTACGTCGGCGTAGTCCTCGATGCCCGGCGGAAATGACGCCGTGTTAGTCGGATCGCCGCCTTGAGGCCAGACGATGATTGCCAGTGGAGCCGAGACGTCAACATCAATCAAGTCGCTGACGAGGTCGTAGGCACCCTGCGCGTGATCGGCGAGGTCATCGGCCCGTAGCTGCCCCTGCGAGTGCCAGAGCGTGAGCTCGTCGCGCTCGGCAAAGGACCACTCAAGCTCCTGCGCTTGAGTCGCACCGACACTTACGAGTATCCCGAGGGACGCGACCAGCGCTAGTAAGAGGATTGCTGCGGCTCGGGTGTGTTTCATCAACGCAGGTTACGCGTGCATCAGGGAGCGATACAGGTCGAGGTGCTGTTCCGCGATGACCCGGGCATCGAATCGCTCTGCGGACTCCCTCCCGTTCTCGAATAGTTCCGACCGCAATTGTTCGTCTGAGAGCAATCGTTGGAGATTGTCCGCCAGCGCGTCCGCGTCGCCGGGCGGCGAAAGCAGCGCCGCGCGACCCGTGTCGGAAGCGATTCGATAGCCGTCGATATCTGAGGCCGCGACTGGGACCCCTGCCGCCATCGCCTCGATCATGACCAGTCCCAACGCCTCGCCGCCGAGCGCCGGAAAGGCTGCGCAATTGGCCTTCGCCATGAGCGCTGGAATCTCTTCGTAGGGAACCGGTCCGAGGAACGTCGTGCGATGGTCGGCGAGCCTTCGCGTTTGCTCATTGACCGGGCCGGCGACGACCAGTCTGGCGTCGGGCAAGTGTTTCATCGCCTCGAGCAGGATGGGTAGTCCTTTGCGGGGTTCGTCGCGTCCGACGAAGAGGATCGTGTCTGGCTCTGGATCGGATTGGACGTCTCGGAACGGCGCGAGGTCGAGGCAGGGGAAGATGATTGAGGCGGAGTCGGGAATGACCGGGGCTGCGAAGTCTCGTGAGACCTGGCTGGCGCAGATGATGGCGTCCGCTCTCTCGAGCAGCGGTCGAGAGATCGGCCAGGTCCAACGGTAGAAGCGGCTGGCCATCGGCTCGGCCGAGTGCAGCGTGACGACGGTGGGCGTCGCGCCGGGATGAAGCAGCGAGAGCGGACCGAGCAGCGGCAGCAGCGGTTCCTGGATGTGCAGGATGTCGTGCGGTTGGCGGAGGAAGTCGCGGAGATCGAGCAGGTCGCGAGGATGGAGCGACAGGTCGGCGCGGGTCCCACCGATCGCTATTCGCAATGGTCTCG
This sequence comes from Dehalococcoidia bacterium, assembly GCA_964291525.2. Lineage (GTDB taxonomy): Bacteria > Chloroflexota > Dehalococcoidia > Bin125 > Bin125 > Bin125. The sequence continues at coordinate 1,523,720 of OZ219765.1, forward strand.
ACGGCCCGAAGACCTCCGACTCGTGGCCCAGATTGCCCAGCGCCTGAGAGAGGGCCAGGGTGTGAGTCTGGACGCCGCCGGGCTGCCGGATGTCGTAGGGCAGGACGTGGTGAATTCGCACGCGTTCGAAAATTCAGAAACTTTTCTTTTGCGGCGGGAATCCGCTGAAGTCCAATGTATTGCTGAAGATCGTGGCTTGAGCCTTTCAGGTTTTTTCAGGTTTTTTCAGCTAAGTTCAGCCATGTCCAGTCGGATCCGTTCGGGTTTGTTCGATTTTGTTCGATTGCGGACGCATGCGTTTCAGGATTACTGCGGAGCGGACGGTCGATGATCGAGGCCGTCCTCAGGGCAAATGGAGAGCCTTCGCCAGAGTTTTTTCTATCGGGACGAAACTGGCGAAAGCCCAGTGTTTTGCTGGAGATCGTGAAAATCAGGTGGTCAATTTTGGTCAGTTTTGGATAGTCTCGTGACGGTTTTGTCAGTTCAGCGCTGGTTTGTGGGTGGGCGTGGGAGATTTTGGCAGGAAATGGTTCGGCGAGGCCGTGCAGTCGGGTCGATGTTGCTGCGGACATGGCGACGGCCGATCACTGATCTCTGTTAGATAGCACAAGTGTACTTGACTGGCTGTGGTCTCTCAACCGGGGTCGGACAGGAGACGGCCGTGGGTGTCGTCCTACGAGGATTGGCGTCGGTACTGCAGGGGGCGAGATTGCCGCGGCGGAGCGCGGCAATGACGATGTCGGGGGTTGGCAGGGACGGACTAATGGGACTTAGCGGGGGCGACGCCGCCACAGTGCCTTGGGAGTCGCGCTGATTCCTCGCCATTGCTGTCGGAGTAGGCGGCTCGCGCCGATACTGCGCAGCCTCGGATAGTCTCTCAACTCCCCGGCGGTCGTCCCAGCAGTGAGCGCTGCCCGCAGCGCCTCCTGGCCGCTGCCCTCGAACGTGGTCACGGCCGATCCGACCTGTTCGTGGAAATGCGCGTCGGAGCCTCCGGTGGTCGTGAGACCCCAGTGTCTATTAGCCGCGATGACGCCGTTGCGACGCCAGCGGGCTGAGGGGATTGGATTGGCGGTCTCCACCCCAAGAATTGGCGGTTCCTCGCCGGCTCGTTCGGGCGTGAGATCTCGGACGAGCCGATTGATGTCGCCGATGTTGAGCGCGATTGGCATGATGGCGCAGGGATGCGAGATGATCGCGACGCCGCCCTGGTTCCAGATTGCCTCAACCGTTTCAGCCGCGCTGCGGAAGAAGGGGACCGGTTCCTCGATCCAGAGCGCGAGGATGTGTCCGTGTCGGCTGGTGACCTCGCTGCCGACGATCACTTCAACGGGATGGTTGGTGCGAGCCGCCGTCTCCCGCGCGAGGTGCGCGCCGCGGGTCTGATCGTGGTCGGTGACGGCGATGATCTCGACGCCGCGACGATGTGCGGCATCGAGGATGGTCAATGCGTCGTCCATGCCGTCCGATTCCTCGGTGTGAATCTGCAGATCGGCGCGGCCGAGTTGGTCGCTCGCTTCGGTCATGAGTGAGCCTCGGCTTGCTGTTCACGAGGATGCGGATCGTCCCAGGGCGTGTCGCGGCAGGGCGCCCAGGGTGACTCGGCGACTCGCCAGAGATGTGCGTGCTGCTCGATGATCGGTTCGAAGAGCCGGGCCAGGTTGGCGGTGTTGGTGCGCGTGTCGAGGGCGCGGTTGCCTTTGAGCAGGAGGTCGAGCGGCGGCAGGAAGGTGACGTCGAACTGCAGGCGGTCGCTTCCCTGGCGCCTGACTGCGTAGAGCGGCAGCACGCTCGCTTCGGCGCGAATCGCGAGGTCGACGGCGCCGACGGGGAATCGCGCCTGGCGTCCGAAGAAGGGGATGCAGGTGCCTCCGCCCTGACGGTCGCGATCCCAGAGGATGCAGACGACGCCGCCCTCTCGCAACGTGCGCAGCGCTGATGCGATACCGGTCTGTGTCGCGGTTAAGAACTCGATGCCGATCGCCGAGCGTGCGGCATTGACGGCCTCGAGGTGGCCCGGATCGTCGAGCCGCTCAACGAGGGCGACCGCAGGAATGTCGAGTGCGGCCAGCGCTTTGACGGCGACCTCGGGATTGGAGATGTGTGCGGTCGTGAGGACGACGCCTCGTCCTGACTTGTGAGCGTCAAGCAGATGGTCGAGGCCGGAGACGTGGAGGTGGTGGTCGAGGATTCGCTGGGGCGTGATCGAGGGCAGGATTGCGAGGTCGACGTAGTAGCGGGCGGTCTCGGCGATGACCTCTGAGACGTCGCGGTTGAGCTGCGCCGGCGAGTGCTCGGGATGGATGCGCTGCAGGTTGTTTCGGATGCGAATGCGTCGGCGTTCGAGGAAGGGGAGAGATGCGTAAGCGGCGGTCTCGGCGAGGGCGTAGAGCCAAGCTCGGGGCAGGAATCGGGCGAGCCAGGCCAGGGCGTTGAGGGCGTAGGCGGTCGGCATAGGGCTATGTTCTCACGACTTGAAGAAGTCTCGGAACTGGTACCACTGATCGGGTGCTGCGGAGATTGTCGACTCGAATGCTGGCAGCAAGGGGTGGCCGCGTTCGTGGTCGAGGTCGAGGTGGGGCGTGAAGCGGAGTTCGTGTCCTTGACGCGTCGCAGCGAGCGGAATCAGCTTGGCCTGAGTTGACTCGGCGATTCGGAGGATCTCGTTCGGGATAGTGACTTGTTGGCCGAACAGGGACTCTGTCTTGGTCTGCTCGTTCGGTCTTGGTGGTCGGTCGAAGAGGATGGCGGCGGTTCCGTTGTCCTTTAGATGGTTGATGATTTGCCGTAATCCGCTTCGGCCGGAGGCTGGGGTCATTCCGAGGCGGGCTCTTTGATTCTGGATGGCTTGGTTGAGGGCTGGGTTTCCAAGGTCGTCGACGATGACCATTGATGGGCCGATCCGGTGTGTGAATGCACCGCCCAGGATGTCCCAGTTTCCGAAGTGGATCACGGCGAAGAGGATGGGACGCTGCTGGTACCACTCCTCGAGCTGGGCCCACTGATCGGCGTAGGTTGGGTCGTCGCCGCCGACTGCTTCGAAGCAGTCGGACGGGCTGAGTTCGTCGAGGCGGACGGCGTCGACCATGTACTCGCCGTAGCGCTGGAACTGGGCTCTGGCGAGGGAGGCGGCGTTGCCGTTCCAGTCGACGTGGGGCAGCAGGTGGTTGGCGTTTCGCTTGGCGGCGTTGCGGCCTCTTGGCCAACCGACGTAGACCGCGTCCATCATGCGACGGGCTGCGGCGTAGGCGGTGGGTCGAGGTAGGAGTCGGGCTGCTCGGCCCAGTGTCTCGTAGCCGAGGGCGAGGGGGTGCATAGGAGACCCTCACCTTAGCCCTCTCCCAAAGGGAGAGGGGACCGGAAGAATCCGGCGGGCTTAGTCGCCGTTGGCGAAGGCCTCAACGGAGTCTCGGGCGACGTCGTCGGTCCATTGTTCGGGCGGGGACTTCATGAAGTAGGCGGAGGCGGCCAGGAGCGGGCCGGAGAGGCCTCGATCGAGGCCGAGCTTGGCGCAGCGGACGGCGTCGATCACGACTCCGGCCGAGTTGGGTGAGTCCCAGACTTCGAGCTTGAGCTCGAGGTTGAGCGGCACATCGCCAAAGGTGGTGCCTTCGATGCGGATGTGGCACCACTTGCGGTCCTCCAGCCAGGGCACGTGGTCGGAGGGGCCGACGTGGACATCGCCCGGTGGCATCTCGTACTCGATCTGCGAGGTGACGGCGTTGGTCTTGCTGATCTTCTTGGACTCGAGGCGCTCTCGCTCAAGCATGTTGTAGAAGTCGGTGTTGCCGCCGAAGTTCAGCTGGTAGGTGCGGTCGATCTGGACGCCTCGGTCTCGGAAGAGGCGCGAGAGGACGCGGTGCACGATCGTCGCGCCCACCTGGGACTTGATGTCGTCACCGACAATGGGTGCGCCGGCGCGGCGGAACCGGTTGGCCCAGTACTCCTCGCGGGCGATGAAGACGGGAATGCAGTTGACGAAGCCACAGCCGGCTTCGAGCACCTGCTCGACATACCACTTGGTCGCCTCCTCGGAGCCGACCGGCAGGTAGTTGATCACGACGTCCACGTCGCGGTCCTTGAGGATCTGGGCAACGTCGACGGTTGAGCCGGGGGCCTTCTCGATCACTTGTGACAGGTACTTACCCAGACCGTCGTGGGTCATGCCGCGCTCGACGGGAACGCCGAGCTGTGGAACGTCCGTGAACTTCACGGTGTTGTTGGGCTCGGAAAAGATCGCTTCGGAGAGGTCGAGGCCGACCTTGCGGGAGTCGATGTCGAAGGCGGCGACGAAGTTGAGGTCGGAGATCGAGTAGCCACCGAGCACCGCGTGCATGATCCCGGGGATCTCGTCACCGTCCTCGGCGTTCTGATAGTGGGTCACGCCCTGCACGAGCGAGGAGGCGCAGTTACCCACGCCAATGATCGCTACGTTGATTTTCCCGGTCGGCTTACTGACGCCATTTGCGTCTTCTGACATGAAGAATTCCTTCCGCAGTGGGTGCGGTCGCGCGGGAATGCCGAGTCAGATCGGAACCTCGCGATGGGACGACCGCCTCGTCCACCTGCGAGTACTGCAATCTATCAGCCGATTTCTGGGTTTGCAGTCATAGACGATATAGATGTACCGGCGCGCCAGGAGCACGTCTCAGGGCGCACAGGGCAAACAGTTCGTCGGAAACGGGGTTGTTTCAACGGGGTAGGCTGAGCCCATGCCTGATCCTCGCGAGCTGGTGGCGTCCATGTACCTGCAGTTCGCGGAGGAGTTGGCCGACGCATCCGGAGACGCCATTCGGCCCTGGTTTCGCGGTCGGCTCGATGTGAAACGCAAGGGCGATGGTACGCCCGTCACTGAGGCCGATCGCTCGGCAGAGACGGCGATCCGGGAACGGATCGCCGACCGGTATCCCGATCACGGCGTGATTGGCGAGGAGTTCGGAACCGAACGCGCCGATGCGGAGTGGGTCTGGGTCATCGATCCGATCGACGGGACCGGAGCGTTTGTCTCGGGATTGCCCACGTTTGGCACCCTGATCGGGCTGATGTACGAGGGCGTGCCGCTGTTAGGCGTACTTGACCAACCGATATTGAGTGATCGCTGGTGCGGTGTCAACTATCCGGGAGTGTTGCGCCGAACTACACACAATTCACACCTTGTCCACACGTCCTCCACGAGCAATCTGGAAACCTCGATCGGCTTCGCGACGACACCGGACATGTTTGAGGGCGCAGCCAAACACGCATGGGGGGAATTGTCATCCACGTTCGAGCGGGTTCGCTACGGGGCCGACTGCTATGCCTACGGGTTGCTGGCATCGGGATTTGTGGACATTGTGTGCGAAGCATCTCTCAAATCCTGGGACTACCTCGCGTTGACCCCGATTGTTCAGGGCGCCGGTGGACAGATGACCGACTGGCAGGGCCAGAAACTGACCCTCTCGTCGAAGGACCAGGTGGTGGCGACGGCCACTCAGCAGCTGCATCGAGCAGCGTTAGAGCGACTTCTGGCAGCGAATGGTCAAGCCAGCGGTGGATAACTCGTGGACATGTCGCGGAAATGTGGACAAGCCAGAGCAGGCCTCCGGAACGCGACGAACCCGGCTGTGGGCAACTCAGAGTCGAGGGCGATCAGCCTGCGGCGTCCGCGTGTGCCTTGACCTTGCGCAGAACGGGGAGCCCGGTGCGAGGGTTCTCGACGATTTCGTAGCCGTCGGGCACCTCGTCGATCGCACCCGGCTTCTCCGACTTGGCGAAGAAGTAGATGCGCTGCGAGTGGTGATTGCGCAGCTCGATGTCCCTCGCGTGCAGGAAGTAGGTCTCCTGGCGGCGATTGGTGGTGGAATAGGCCATGGGTGACAGCCTCCGTTGAATTGATCAGGCGCCTATGCCGTTGCATCGTATATTCAAGCGACTTTTGTGCGAGTTGTCAAACGCGCGTCGTTTGATCGTTACGTCTAGTGTTGACAAATCGCTCACAACTGCCGTCCTCCTGGTCGGCATGGCCGCGATCTGTGGCTCAGCTTGCTCAAGCGAGCGCGATCAATCGCAACCCAATGTCCCACCGCAGGACGATCCGTGGACGGTCGCGGAGCCGGATCCTGACGCCGAATGGCTGCCGATCCTGGCAACGCAAGACCTCGCGGTCGGTGTCAAACGGATCGCGTTCAGCCTCAATGGCCTTACAGGTAATGACCAGCCTCCGACGGTTCGAGTCTCGCTCTTCGCCCTGGACGAAGATCGTGAGACGCCGCGTTCAGTGCAGTTCGCCCGGTTTATCCCCTATGACCCTGACGTCACGATCGCGGCGCACGGGCATGTCAATGCCAGCGTCTCCGACCGATCACTTCCCATCGGTCGGGGTGTCTACATCGTTCCGGTTCGCCTGACCGCTGCCGGACTGTGGGGCGTGTTGCTGGAGATGTCGTCCGACGATGCCAGCGAGTCCGTGCGTCTGCGGTTTTCCGTCCGCGAGCGGCAGGCCGCGCCTAGTGTTGGTCAGCGCGCGCCGTCGGTCGATTCCCGCACTCGCGACGACGTCGCGGCGCTTTCGGAGCTGACCTCCGATCCCGACCCGGAACCCGGCCTGTACGCCATGTCGATCTCGGAGGCACTCGAACTGGGCCGACCGCTGCTGATTGCATTCGCGACGCCCGCGTTCTGTCACTCGAGGACCTGCGCGCCGGTCCTGGACACATTGAAGGTGATCTGGCGTGAGTTTTCGTCGGAGGTGACCGGCATCCATGTCGAGGTGTTCGAGAACCCAAACGATCCATCCCAGCTCGTGGAAGCGGAGGCCTTCGTCGCCTGGCGATTGCCCTCGGAGCCGTGGGTCTTTGTGATCGACGCGGACGGCGTCATTCGCTACGCCTTCGAAGGCGCCGTGACCGAAGCCGAGTTACGTTCCGCGGTCGAGTGGGTCGTGCAGGATGGGGCAGAGTGAACGCTAGGCTGGTAGCAGGGCGAGAGCGAGGATCGGTATGGCGCTGGCAAGTTCGGAGCGGGCGCAGATTCGCCAGCAATTTGCGGCGATCGAGGGCCCGCTGAAGCTGGAGTACTACCACCAGAGCCCGCGTCGGGTGATGATCCCGGGCCGCCCGGACAAGCCCACCTGCGAGCTGGCCAAGGAGCTGTACGAGGAGATCGCCGAGCTCTCGGAGCACATCTCGCTCACGATCTACGAACACGAAGAGTCGGAGGAACAGGTCAAGCGACGCGACATCGTCGATGTTCCCTGCGTCCTGATTCGCGGTGAACTCAACCGCCCGTTGCGTTTCTATGGTGCGCCTAATGGCCACTTGCTGGTCGCCATGATTCGGGCGATCGTGCTGGCCTCGACGCGGCAATCGAAGCCGTCGGTCAAAATGAAGCGCGTCCTGAGCAAGCTTCGACGTCCGACCCGGCTACGACTGCTCGGATCGGCGCAGGACCCAATGTCCGGACAGGCCGCGCTCGCCGCGTGCGCCGCGACCCTGTTGTCGCCGAAGCTGCAAGCCGACATTTTCGCGATCGAGGAGTTCGCCGAGATCGGCGCGCGCTCGGGAGTCAACGCACTGCCGGCTTTATTCATCGACGATCGCCTGTTTGCCGCAGGACTGGTCGAGCCGTTGGAGATGGTGGAGTTCATCGGGCTCTGGCAGGCGAATCCGGAGAAGGCGCAACTCAATCCGCCGGCGACCCAGCCCGGCTCGGCGACCGCCTGGCGTCCGCCTCAGCCAGCGTCGCAACAACGCGAAGCGGCCGCGATCGATCCGATTGCGGCGGCCGCCGGTCGAGCGCGCGAAGGGTCGGCGACGCCGGAGGGCATGCGACGCACGTCGGGCGGCCTCATCGTGCCGAATCGGTAGTACGCTCCAACTTGTAAGAGTCTTTCCAAGAAATCGAACTCATTGGCGGAGATGTGCTGTGGCTGAAGTTGATGAACTGCGCGGCTCGCTGGAGGCGCTGTCGGCGCAGTTGAGCGACGTTCTGGAGCGTCTTTGACCTGCCGGCGGTAGAGGCGGAATTGACGCGGCTGGAAACCGATTCGACGGCGCCAAGTTTCTGGGACGACTCCGAACGCGCACGCACGGTGATGAAGCGGCTGGCCGCTCGCCAGCGCACGATCGAGGTCTGGCGCGGACTGGAATCTCGCGTCGTGGACGCTGTCGAACTGCTCGAACTGGCCGATGACGCAGAGATGGCCGAGGACCTCGCGTCTGAGGCTACGTCAATCGGCGACGAGATCGAGCGCCGCTCCTTCGAGCTGGCGTTCTCCGGTCCCTATGACGATCGCTCGGCGGTCATCTCCATTTACGCCGGGTCGGGCGGCATCGACTCGCAGGACTGGACCGAGATGCTGCTGCGCATGTACCAGCGCTGGGCTGAGCGGGCCGGCTTTGACGTTGATCTCGTCGACCTGGTCGAGGGTGAGGAAGCTGGCCTGAAGTCGGCGATGCTCGAGGTGCGCGGTGAGTCCGAAGGCGGCGGCGCCTATGGCTGGCTGCGCTCGGAGCACGGTGTGCACCGGCTGGTGCGGATCTCGCCGTTTGATCAGAATCACGCACGCCACACCTCGTTCGCTCGTGTCGAGATCATGCCTGAGACCGAAGGCGCGGCCGAAGTTGAGATCGACGACGACGACATCAAGATCGATGTCTACCGAGCGTCGGGCAACGGCGGACAGAACGTGCAGAAGAACTCCACGGCCGTGCGCATCACTCACTTGCCGACCGGATTTGTGGTGAGCTGTCAGAATGAGCGCTCGCTGCGTCGCAACCGCGATTCGGCGATGCGCGTGCTCGAGGCTCGGCTGCTGATGCTGGAAGAGCAAAAGCGCGAGGAAGAGCGGCTCGCGATTCGCGGTGATCACATTGAAGCTGGTTGGGGCAACCAGATTCGTTCCTACGTCCTGCAGCCCTACCGAATGGTGAAGGACCTTCGCACCCAGTTTGAGACCTCAGACGCCGACCGCGTGTTGGACGGCGATATCGACGAGTTCCTGCGTGCCTCGCTGCAGCACCAGATCGGACGGGATGTTCAGCGAGAGGGAGCGGTTGCATGAGACGAGCAGGATTGCTCCTGGCCGTCGTAGCGCTGGTCGCGATCGCCTGGCCCTCCTTGACCATGACTGTCTCAGTCAACGCGCAGTCGGCCGTGGACGGTCCCACCGTCCAGGGCACGCGATTCGAGAACTCCTGGCCAGACTCGGTCGTGGTCACTGCGCTCGTCGACGACGCGGCGGATGTGGAGTCGGTCACGTTCCTCTACGCAATTCTTCCCGAGGGCGCGCTGACCCGCGAAGCGGCCGAAATCAGCGAGGGCGATGTCACCCGCGTCCGCGCCGAGTTTCCGACCCGAGACTCGCAGCTCTGGATTCCGGCCGGGGCCGACTTCGAGTGGCGCTGGGAGTTTGTCTACGAGTCCGGCGAGAAGTTTGAGACCGAACCACAGATCTGGCGCTACGAGGATCCACGCTTCGAATGGCAGTCGCTCAAGGAAGGCGACCTCGAGGTCGCCTGGTACGACGACCGTGGTGTGGCGCAAACAATGCTCGAAGAAGGGTTGGAAGCGCTGGCGGATATGTCGCCGTTCCTTGGGCTGGAGGAGTTGATCCCGATCAAGGTGTACGTCTGGGCTAGTACCGAGGACGCGCGCCAGGTCGAACGGATCCAGTCAGAACGATTCGAAGAGTCGGTGATCACCGGAGGCACGCGAGTGCTGGCCGACCTCGTCCACATCTATCAACCATCACGCTGGGTCGTCCGCCACGAGCTGACCCACGTCCTGACCAAGCTGGCCGGAGAAGGCCCATACGGAGACCTGCCGGCCTGGCTGGATGAAGGCATGGCAACGATCTCCGAGGGCGACTGGCTCGATCGCCGAGGCGGCGCGCTGCAGTTTGCGATCAACAACGACAGCGTCTTGTCCTTGCGCAGTATGGAGTCGCCCTCCAATATCCCCGGCTTCGTCGACATCTTCTACGGCCAGTCGGCAGCGATCGTCCTCTTCCTGCTGCAGGAGTACGGCGTCGAGAAGATGAACGAACTCTTCGACACCTTTAAGCAAGGTTCATCGGTCGAGGATGCCCTGCAAGGGGTCTACGGTCTCTCCCGCGATGAGCTAGACAACGCCTGGCGCGCCTCGGTCGGCCTCGGCCCCAGAGAGCAGGGAGAGGACCGCTCGACGGCGATCGAGGACGAGGTGATTTCCGGTCCAGAGGTCGCCGAGGACGATCAGTCGACCAGCGACGACGCCGAACAACAGGCCCAGCAATCCGCGGCGGACGAAGACGAAGTGGAACAGGAAGCGGCCCAGCAGACCGCGCAAGCGTCCGACGACGGCGACGAACCAGAGCAGTCTGCTGCAGCTCGCACGGACGAGGAGATCGCCGAGCGAACGTCCGAGATTCAGCGTCGCCAGGATCAACGCCGAAGCGGTCCGGTCTTCGAGGTCCCGGCGCCATTCCCCTGGGAGTACCCACTGATCGGTGTCGCCGGAGGCCTGGTGCTGCTGAGCGGGCTCTTCCTGGTCAGAGTGCTGAGCCCGCGTCGGGATTGATCTGACAAGAGGAAGTCGTGATGTCCGCGATGGTGGCGGGTATCTCGCAGTGCCTGGCGCCACACTCCACGGAGCGAGATTACCGCGACGAAGCGCGGCAATGACGAGCTATGTAGGACGTACAACTAACGCTGCTGGGAAATCCGGGCTGCGCGGGTGACGTTGTTGAGCAGCATCGCGACCGTCATCGGTCCAACGCCGCCCGGGACTGGCGTGATCGATCCGGCAACCTCTGAGACCGAGTCGAAATCGACATCGCCGACGAGGCGGTAGCCGCGTTTCCTGGTTGCGTCGTCGACTCGATTGACTCCAACGTCGATCACCGTCGCGCCTTGATGAACCATGTCGGCTGTGATGGTCTGAGGCCGGCCTGTGGCGGCGACGAGGATGTCTGCTTCCCTGGTGATCGAGTGCAGATCCATGGTGTGCGTGTGACAGACCGTTACGGTCGCGTTCGCGCCCTGTCGCTTCTGGGCGAGCATCGCCGCGAGCGGCATCCCGACCAGTCGACTGCGACCGACGATCACGACGTGCTTGCCGGCCGGATCAGCCCCGCTTCGGACGAGCAACTGCTGCACCCCGTGCGGTGTCGCTGGGAGGTAGCGCTCGCGGCCCTGCAAGATGCGTCCCTGGTTGGCCGGATGCAAGCCGTCGACATCCTTGAGCGGATCGATCCGGTCGAGCAACGCGTCCGAGTCGACGCCTTCTGGCACGGGGAGTTGCACGATGATGCCGTGCACATCTGGGTCGGCGTTGAGCAGGTCAATCCGGTCGCGGATCCGCCGCTCGGTCTGCGCAGGATCGGGGTCGCCCTCGATCCGATGGATGACCACTTTGATCCCGGTCTCCTGACCGGCCCGCTGCTTGCCGCGGACATACGAAGCGGAAGCAGGATTGTCACCAACCAGGATCACGGCGAGGTGGGGCAACAGCCCACGGGCGATCATGTCTTCGACCTGCCGCGTCAGCGCCTGACGAATACCGGCGGCGATGGCGGCGCCATCGATGATCGTGGCTGTCATGCGCTCAGGGTATGTCAGAGCCCGATCCGCAAGTGTGGCCTGGTTGCCGCCTCACGTTGATAGGCTGCGAATCGATGTTCGGCGATCTGACCTGCGGCGTGGACCTGCTCCTGATTGAGCGCTTCGAAAGCGTGCTCAATCGGCATCCCGATCGCTTTCCGCGCCGCATCCTGACCGATCGGGAGCGCGACTACTGCGGAAATCGGCTGGCCGAAATGGCGGTCCGCTTCGCCGGTAAAGAGGCAGTGATGAAATGTCTCGGCACCGGAGTCAGAGGGGTGAAGTGGAAGGAAATCGAGATCCTGGCCAACGCTCGTGGCAAGCCGGTCGTGATCCTGCACGGCGGCGCGAGAGAGCGGGCCCACGAGCTTGGCCTGGAGCGGATCGAGATTAGCCTGACTCACGAGAAGAACATGGTCTGCGCGTTCGCGGTGGGGCAACCGAAACTGGGAACTCGATAGAGACCCGATAGGGACTCATTAGGGGGAGTGACGATGAAGCTTTTGACTTCGGCTGAGATGCGGGAACTGGAAGAACGCGCGGAGGCGGCGGGCGTCTCGACCGTCACGTTGATGGAGAACGCTGGACTTGCGGTCGCGCAAGAAATCTGGATGCAACTCGGTTCGCTCGAGGATCGGCGAATCGCTGTGCTGGTCGGACCCGGCAACAACGGCGGCGACGGACTGGTCGCTGCGCGTCACCTGTTCGAGTGGGGCGCGCAGGTCCGCGTCTACGCTCTTCGCGAACGTCACGATGGCCAATGGACGCAGACCGAAGAAGCGGGCGTCCCCTGCGGCACCGTCTCGGAAGACGACAACTTCGAGGCCCTGGAGGCACTGCTCTCCGGTGCCGAGGCGATCGTCGATGCATTGCTCGGCACCGGCTCATCTCGCCCGATCGAAGGCGACCTGGCTGAGATCATGCAGCGCCTTGCAGCCATCAGATCGCGCACCGTCAAGCCAAAGCTCGTTGCCGTCGATCTGCCCACTGGCCTTGATGCTGACAGCGGTCGTCTCGATCCGCTGGCCGTCGCAGCTGACGAGACTGTCACCTTCCACGCGCCCAAGGTCGGCCTCTACATGCAGCCCGGAGCGTCGGCAGCGGGATCGGTGCAGCAGGTGGAGATTGGGATCCCACCTGGACTCGACGAGGACTTACAGACTGAGGTTCTTGAGCGTCGGGCGGCGAAGGCGCTCTTGCCCGATCGGCCTTCCGATGGGCACAAGGGGACGTTTGGACGAGTCCTCGTGATCGCCGGCTCGTCCCGATATCCCGGCGCGGCGGTGTTGGCTGCGCGCGGCGCGTATCGAGCCGGCGCCGGACTGGTCACGATCGCCACGCCACAATCGATCGCCTCGCAGATGGTCGCCGCCATCCCTGAGGCCACGCTGCTACCACTGCCCGAGTATGACGACGGTGTCATCTCCGGCTTCGCCGCCTGGGAAATCGTGCGGGACGAATTGGAATCGGTGGATGCCGTGGTGATCGGCTGCGGTTTCGGACGCCACGACCACAGCGGCAAGTTCGTGCGCGAGTTTCTGGTCTCTCCGGAAGTCGCGGCAGTCCGCGGAGTCGTCGTTGACGCCGACGGTCTCAATCTGCTCAGCGCCGACATGTCCGTGCTGCCCAACGCGGTGGCTCCGGTCGTTGTGACTCCGCATCCGGGAGAGATGGGAACGTTGACCGGGCTGACCACCGACGACGTTCAAGGACAGCGACTGACCATCGCCCGTGATCGCGCATCTGAGTGGAACTGCCACGTCGTGCTCAAAGGCGCGAACACTGTGGTCGCAACGCCCGACAACCGCGCGCGAGTCTCAGAGGTCGCACAGCCGGCCCTGGCGACCGCCGGCACCGGCGATGTGCTGAGCGGAGCAATCGGAGCGCTGATCGCGCAGGGTCTCAATCCGTTCGACGCCTCGACGCTGGGTGTTTATCTCCACGGAGACGCGGGCAACCGAGCCGCTCGGACCCACGGAACGATCGGCGTGACTGCGGGAGACGTTGCTGATCAATTGGCCATGGCTTCGAGGTCACTGGCCGGAGAGGAGCCGGTCGAATCTCCATCGCTGGGAGGCTTCGGCATGGGCAGCGGCGGCGACATGGGGGGACTCGGACAACTGGCCGGCGCCGGAGGGGTAGGCGGCGGACTCGAGGGCTTGCTCGGCGGCCAACAATGACATCGAACCAGGCCAATCTGTAGCCTTGATCGAGGAGGCCACGACATGGTTTCGACGCCGGCCAAACCACAGACCGTTGCGCAGGACAACGCCGATCCAAATGAGCCGCCGGGCCCGATCAAGCTCAAGCTGCCCACCGATTGGAATCCGACGGATGAGGTGTTGATTGAACTCTCGCGCCTCAACGAGCCATGGGATTTCGAGCTCACGGCTGATGGAGAGTTGGTGCTTGTGGCCCCGGAAGGTCTCGGAAGTAGCGCTCGTGGTGTCAGGCTCATTGCTCAAATCGTGAGATGGAGCGACGAGCAGGGCGGCGGAATGGTGTTCGGGCCTCAAATGGGGGCAAGACTGCCCGATTCGTCTGTGAAGATGCCCGACGTTGCTTGGGTGAGCGACGAGCAATGGTCCGATCGAGACGTGGACGATTCTGCACTGCTGCATGGGGCTCCCGACCTGGTCATTGAAATCGTCTCCAAATCGGACTCCGTGGCGACACAACTGGAGAAGATGACCGAGTGGATGGCAAACGGCGCTCTGCTGGGCTGGTTGATTGACCCGTTCCAAGAGGTCGTGGTGATCTATCAACCCGACAGTGAGCCAGAGCAACTCGACAAACCCAGCATCCTCAGCGGCGAGAATGTCTGCGAGGGACTCGAAGTCAGCCTGGAACGAATCTGGAAGTAACGAGCACTGAGGAGATTGCGCATGTCGCGAGTGAGTTTCATCTGCACGATGCAAGAAGGCCAGATCGGCGAGGAGATGCGCTCCAAACTCGCGGTCGGCCTGCAGCAGATCACGCAGGATGTCCTCGGCGAGTCGCCCGACGACGTGCCGGTTGAGTTCTCTGACATCCCTTCCGGCTACGGCTTTCGCGGCGGCGAGCCATCGACCACATCGTTGGTCCGAGGCAGCATCGTTGGCGGGGTCACCCAGGACGTGCGTGAGGACTTCATGCGCCGGATCTGCGACATGTGGATGGAAGTCAGCGGCTGCACCGTCGACGACCTGGTGGTCTCGGCTCGCGACGCCTAAGCGCTTGAGCTAGCATGACTCCAAACTTGGAGTCGAGAGAGGAAGACTGAGATGCCCTATTACCGGTGCGTAGTTCCCAAGGATTCGGTGCCCTACGAGCAGCGAGCAGCGGTGGCCAAGGCCTTCACCGATATCCACTGCGGCAACACCGGCGCGCCGCGCAGCTTCGTCCACGTCGTCTTCGACGAGGCCGACGACCGCTGGGACACGCCCTACTTCCTCGACGGCGGCAACCGCGCCGGACGTTCGGAAGAGGTCAAGGCGGAACTGCTCAGCGACCTGATGGGCGCCTTCCGCGAGATCACCGGCGTCGCCTCATCGGAGTTCAGCGGCCGCATCACCGAGGGTCCGGCCAAGTGGACGATGGAGGGCGGGATGGTCCTGCCCGAGCCTGGCGAAGAGACCGAGGAGTGGTACGCCCACGGTCAGGTCGCCGCCGGCGGCTAACACCGCGAAGGCCGCTGACGCCACAAATCACTGACGGACAAACCGGGCTGACCAACAGCCCGGTTTAGACGTGCACAATCTGCTGACTTGGGTTCTGCCTTCATTCAAACACTCCGAAACCCGCAACGGGGTAGGCTGAGAACGCACTGAGCTTTGGGGGAACTTATGGACGAGCGCATTGTGGTGACGGGGATGGGGGCGGTCACGGCGGTTGGCAACACGGCCGACGAAACATGGGAATCACTCGTCTCCGGGCGCTCGGGCGTGAAGAACATCTCGATCTTCGACGCTTCACGATTGTCGGTCAGGTTCGCCGCGGAAGTCAGCGACTGGAAACCCGACGACTACATGCCGCGCAAAGATGCGCGCCGGATGGATCGTTACTCGCAGTTCGCAATCGTCGCCTCCCGCGAGGCAGCAGCGAACGCAGGCTATGACGACGGCTTCGACGGTTCCGACCGGGTCGGCGTGATGATCGGCACCGGCATCGGCGGGATCGCCACGACCCAGGAACAATTCCGGATCATGGACTCGCGCGGCCCCGACCGCGTCTCCCCGTTCGCCGTACCGATGATGCTGCCCAACATGGGCTCGGGCCAGGTCTCGATCGCTCTGCAAGCGCGCGGACCAAACCTCGCGCCGATGTCTGCCTGCTCCTCAGCCGCAGACGCCCTAGGTCTGGCGGCCGAGACGATCCGCCGCGACGAGGCCGATGTGATGGTCGTCGGCGGCGCCGAGGCGCCGCTCTGCGAGATGGCCGTTGCCGGCTTCGCCTCGGCACGCGCGCTATCCGCTCGCAACGACGACCCCGAGTCGGCCTCGCGCCCCTTCGACGCCGAACGCGACGGCTTTGTCATGGGCGAGGGCGCGGCAGTGATGGTGCTGGAACGAGCCGATTATGCGGTTGCCCGCGGCGCCGACATCCTGGCCGAGCTCTGCGGCTATGGATCGGTCGGCGACGCTTACCACATCACCCAGCCGGCCGAAGGCGGCGACGGCGGGGTGCGCGCGATGTCGCTGGCACTGGAACGCTCAGGCATCCTGCCTTCCGAAGTCGATTACATCAACGCGCACGGCACTTCGACCCCGCTCAACGACAAGTTCGAGACCATCGCCATCAAGAGCGTCTTCGGCGAGGCGGCCTACGGCGTGTCAGTCTCCTCGACCAAGTCGATGACCGGCCACCTGCTCGGCGCCGCGGGAGCGGTTGAAGCCCTGGCGACGGTCGAGGCAATCCGCCGAGGCACGATTCCACCCACGATCAATCTCAAGAACCCCGACCCCGACTGCGACCTCGACTACACGCCCAACGTCTGCCGCGAGCGAGACGTGCGCGTCGCCATCTCCAACTCGATGGGTTTCGGCGGGCACAACGCCTGCCTCGTCTTCCGCCGCTGGGAGGACTAGCCGAGCGGGCGGAGTTCACGGTGCGGGAGCGTTCAGACGGCTGGCTCGGGCGAACCTGGCGGATCGCCGAGCCGCACGACGCTCCTCCAATCGAAGGCCTGGACGCGCCCTCATTCGTCGGACGCCTGCTCAGGCAGCGCGGCATCGAGACCGTGCCGGCCGCACAGGAATTCCTCAATCCCGAGTGGTATCAGCCGGCCGAAGCATCGGTGCTCGGCGACTGGTCGGCCGCGCTTGATCGGTTGTCGTTGGCCGCGCAACGCGGCGAGCCAGTCGCGATCTATGGCGACTACGACGTCGACGGGATCACCGGCACCGCGATCCTCACGGAAGCATTGCGTGAGGTCGGGATCGACGCTCGCCCCTTCATTCCCCACCGAGAACGTGAGGGGTACGGCCTACAGGACGCAGCGGTCGGACAGCTCGCCGCCGATGGCGCGAAGGTCCTGATCACTGCTGACTGCGGCATCACCGCCCTCGAGGAGATCGCTTCAGCACGGGACCAACACGGCCTCGATGTCGTCGTGCTCGACCATCACGAACCCGCCGACGCCCTCCCCGATGCAACAGCAATCGTCACGCCAAAGCGAGCACCCAAGGGACATCCCCTGTCCGAGCTCTCAACCGGCGGCCTCGCCTATCGATTCGGCCAGGCGCTCGCCGAGCGGATCACTAGTCAGCCCGACCGCACCCGTTGGCTCGACCTCGCGGCGATGTCGACGGTCGCCGACGTGGTCCCGTTGCGCGGCGAGAATCGCTGGATCGTCCACCAGGGACTCCGTGCCCTGGAATCGACGGAACGTCCCGGCCTGCGCCACCTCCTCAAGGGTCGGCGCGGTAATGGACCGGTCGACACCGAGACGATCGGCTTTCAGCTCGCACCAAAGATCAACGCGGCTGGACGACTCGACGACGCCTCGTTGGCGCTGGAAATGCTGATGGAGCAACAGCCCGCGACGGCCCGCGAGTTGGCCGGGCGACTCGAATCGCTCAACGACGAGCGACGCCGATTGACGGCCGACGCCATGTCTGACGCTGAACAACAGATTCGCCATCAACTCGACCCGTCGGGACAGGCGCCGCTGGTGCTCTTCGTCGGCGGCGAGGAGATCCATCACGGAATCGTCGGAATCGTCGCCGGACGCCTCGCCGACCAGTGGTCGCGACCGGCCTTCGTCTGGTCGCTGATCGACGACGAAGCGCGGGCTTCGGGTCGCAGCGCGGCGGGTTTCAATCTCGTCCAGATGCTGGACGCTGCTCGCGACCTGCTTCTGCGCGGCGGTGGCCACGCGAAAGCTGCCGGGTTCTCCGCCCAGCCCTCGCAGCTCGGGCCGCTGATGGCTCGACTCAACGACGCCGCCCAGGCACAGCTCGACGCCGGCGAGGCCGGCGCCTGGGCCGCGCTCGAAGGAAGAATGGACATCGACGCCCAGGTCCCCCTGTCCGCTGTCACCAGGCAGACGGTGAGCTGGATCGAGCGCCTCGCCCCCTTCGGAGAAGGCAACCCGCCCCCGACATTCCTTAGCAACGCAGTCGGCGTCCGCCAGGCCAAGACCATCGGAGCCGACGCCGACCACCTCCGCCTCGACCTCGACGGCTGGTCGGCCATCGGCTGGCGGCTCGGCCGAGCCGCCGCAGAAATCGGATCACAAGTAGACATCGTCTGGCGCCTGAGACGCGGGCTGACCGGCCGGCCCGAGCTGGAGATCATCGACCTGGCGGTGTAGGCGGTGTAGCTCCCTTGCCCAGAGCTCCCCCTCTGGGGGAGCTGTCACGAAGTGACTGAAGGGGCTCCGGAAGTCCCTCAACTGTCGAGCGCGGCCGCCTCCGCCTGCGCTAACTCCCCGGCAAGAGGAAGTCCGAGTTCGGACGATTCATCCTTGTGTGTATCCGTTAACCTGAGTCAAATCTGGCGGTGAGCTTCGGAGGGTTACGTGATGGCTGTTCGCAATGTGGGAGTGGTTGGGCACCAGGGAGCTGGCAAAACGACGCTGGTCGAGGCGCTGGCCTATGCGACCGGGCTGACGACGCGGCTGGGACGAGTGGAGGAAGGCAACACGATCTCGGACTACGACCCCGAGGAGCAGCAGCGCGGCATGTCGATCTCGACCTCCCTGGTCTCGATCGAGCACAACGGCACCCGAATCAACTTTCTCGACACGCCGGGCTACGCCGACTTCATCGGCGAAGTCGTCGCTTCAGTCGCAGTCGTCGACGCCGTGATCGTCGTCGTTGACGCCTCGTCGGGCGTCCAGGTCGGCACCGAGGTCGTCTGGCGGATGGCCGGCAAGCGCGGCATTCCCCGTGCAGTCGTCATCTCGCGCCTGGACCGCGACAATTCCTCCTTCGAGGAGGCGCTCGACTCGGTGCAGTCGATTCTCGGTTCCGAATGCCAACCGATCTTCCTACCAAACGGCGCCGAGGCATCGTTCACCGAACTGATCGACGTCCTGGGCGACGAAGACGCAGACGGACGCGACGGTCTGATCGAACAGATCGTCGAAGCCGACGAAGACCTGATGATGCTCTACCTGGAGGACGAGGCGATCGAGGAAGATGATCTCCGTTCAGCAGTCAAAGCCGCCATGCTGGCCGGCTCGCTGGCCCCGGTGCTGCCGGTGGCGGCCGTCTCCGGTGTCGGCTCGAGCGAGCTGCTCAGCCTGATCGATGGCGTCCTGCCGGATCCGTCCGAGGCGCCAGCAGTCGCCGATGGGATCGACGCCAACGGCGCGTCCGGAGCGTTCGTCTTCAAGACCACCGCCGACGAGTTCGTCGGACGACTCTCGTTCCTGCGAGTCGTCTCAGGCTCGATCGCCTCCGAGGCGCACCTCGACAACGCGCAGACCGGCGAAGACGAGCGCCTCACCGGCCTCTCGCGAGCCACCGGCAAGAACCTCTCCGGCGTGCCCGAACTCTCGGCCGGCGACATCGGCGTCGTGACCAAGCTGCAACACACGGCGACCTTCAACACCCTCCGCGAGAAGGGCTCAAGCCTGCTGATTCCCCCGCCCCCGATGCCCGCGCCGATCTTCGCCGCGGCGGTCGAACCAAGAACCAAGGCCGACGTCGACAAGCTCGGGCCATCCCTGACCAGACTGGTCGAAGGCGACCCGACCCTGCGAATCGAGCGCGACCGCGACTCAGGCGAGATGATCCTCAGCGGGCTGAGCGAGTCGCACGTGCAACTATCCGCCGGCCGACTGGCAAGCAAGTTCCACGTCGAAGTGGACATCAAGGATCGCCAGGTCCCCTACCGCGAGACCGTCACCGCGCGCGGCCAGGCCGAGTACCTGCACAAGAAGCAGACCGGCGGCAGCGGACAGTACGCCCGCGTCGCCCTGCGAGTCGAACCACAGCCGCGAGGCGCCGGATTCGAGTTCAACGACGAGATCGTCGGCGGCGCGGTGCCTCGCAACTACATTCCGGCGGTCGAGAAGGGCGTCGTCGAATCCCTGCCCCGCGGCACCTTCCCACTGACCGACCTGCGAGTCACGCTGTACGACGGCAAGCATCACGACGTCGACTCGTCCGAAATGGCCTTCAAGCTGGCCGCGTCACAGGCGCTCAAGGACTGCGTCTCCTCGGCCAGGCCGATCCTACTGGAACCGATCCAGACGTTCAGGATCACGGCGCCGGAGTCATCGACCGGCGACATCATCAGTGACCTCAACTCCCGCCGAGCCCGCGTGCTGGGCATGGAGCAAGCCGACGAACCGCCTGAGTCAACTGTCGTGGTGGCCGAGGGCCCCATGGCCGAGTTCCTGCACTACGCCACCGACCTCCGCTCAATGACCGGAGGCCGGGGAACCTTCACGTGGCAGTTCGATCGCTACGACCAGGTCCCCCAGCACGTCGCCCAAAAGGTCCGGCAAGACGCTGAGGCCGCCACCGGCTAGGATCGCTCTTCACTCGACGCCAACTCACAGAGCCGAATGATCCCTTTCTCCCCCCGCTCCGCGGGGGGAGATGCCGCAGGCAGAGGGGGGCGCCGCGCAGCCAGTGAACGCCTGGCACCCCCTCAGTCGCTACGCAACAGCTCCCCCTGTGAGGGGGAGCTGTCTATCCCACTAGCTACCAGTCGAGTCGTCTGTGGACTCACCGTCGCTCACTTCGACCTCCGGCAGCGGTCGCAACTCGAAGACCATCCGTACTCGCGACGTGATCGACTCCGAACCGCCGAAGATCGGCGTGGGTTCGTAGCTGGAATCGAACGCGGCCTCAGCCGTTTCCTCGGTCACCCTTGACGCGCTGAAGCTGCCGGTCGGGCTCATCTCGACGATTCGAACGATCTCATATCCCATGTGCTCCGCGATCGAGTCTGCCGTCGACCTAGCGTCGTCAATGGCGTCAAGCAATGCCAGACGCTCTGTTTCGGCGCGACGTGACGTGGTGAAGTCAAGACCGTCAAAGCGCACGTTGTCACCGCCAGCCTTGATGACCAGATCGACCAGTCCTCCGGCAAATCCGGTGCCCCGGATCGCGATGCTCAGTCCGTTCTCGTAGAGGAAACCTTGCGAAACGCGGCCCTGCTCGGTCCAGTCGAAATCCTCTTGGATCCGAATCCTGGTCGTTTGCAGACCGTTTGGCGAGATGCAGGTCGGAGCGGCGGTGTGATCCGCCTCTTCCCCCACGCTCTCCGTGCAGTTCTCTTCGACCGCGTCCGCGATGGCCTTGGCGGCGGTGTTTCCGGCTGAAACTGCCTCCAGCACTGTCGGCTTGAGTACGTTGACCGTAAACCGCCCGATTGCGCCGTCATAGCTGACACTGCGCGAGGCCGCGCCTTCGACGGTGAGCGTGGTCAGCGGCTCCTTGCCCGTCCACTCGGTCACCGTTTCCGTGACCTTCTTCTCGGTGTACTCCTCGGCGCTGACCGAATTGGTCAGCGAGAACGCCAGCAGCGCCCCCAGCGCAACCAGCGTCACCGCCAGCCCGACGGCGAGATACTTGCGCGTTTTCCATCTCGATATCGATTCAGTCATCATCCTCGCTCCATTTCGTGTTGGCCGGCCTCACAGCCCGCCCGTCTCTGATCACCCTATGCCTATGAGACGTCTATCGACCCTTCAAGGTTGCGCTCAAAGAAGTCCAACATTGTTGTCCACGCTGCTTCGGCTGACTCTTCGTGATGCCCAACCGACATCGGCGAGAACCGCACAAACAGCGACTGCAGCCCTCGGTACTGGTTCATGAACGAGTGACCAGCGCCCGGATAAACGGTGATCTCGTGCTCAACGTCGAGAGCGCTCAAATGACCCCGCAACCGCTCAGCCTGACCGACGAACACACGATCACGCTCGCCGTACCCGGCAAAGACCGGACAGATGCCCTCCAGCGCCTCCACCTCTCGAGGAACCGCACCGTAGAAGTCCGCCGCCACGCCGATCGGCGACCTCGCCGCGTGCAGAATCGCGAATCCACCGCCCAGACAGAATCCAGCCACAGCCAGCCGCGACCCGTCCACGTCGTCACGGTCCGCCAGCCAGCTCCGAGCCGCCTCAATGTCATCAAAGGCGCGTCCGGACCCACTGCGCAGGGCCCGCATCGTCCGACGAATACAGATCGGCTTCGCTCTCGGGCCAACCGAATAGAGATCGGGAGCCAGCGCTACATAGCCATGCTCGGCAAAGCGTCGCGTGATCCGGCGGATGTCTTCGTTGAGCCCGAACAACTCATGCAGGACCAGCACACCGGGTCGAGACTCATCAGACCCATCCGGCGACGCCAGGTAAGCCGACAGATCGCCGTCGCCGGTCGGAATTTGGACAGTCTGCGTTGACATCGGACACCTCCAGGACTCGCGATAGCCTGCTGATGACACGGCTCGCGTGAGCCAACAGTAGCGAAGGAATGGAACGTGGCGGACTACAACACCCTCATGTACGAAGTCGCCGACAGCGTGGCGACCATCACGATCAACCGGCCCGAGGCGGCGAACTCGCTCTCCATGGAAATGTGCAAGGAGCTGCTGGACGCCTCGATCCTCGTCGACGACGACCCGGATGTCCGCGCGGTGGTCTTCCGAGGCTCGGGACGATTCTTCTGCACGGGCGCCGACCTGCGCGGCTTCCCGCCCGTGGGACCCGAGATGGCCACCTACATGAAGGAGATGACGACTTACCTGCACGCCGCGGCCTCGCGATTCACCCGCATGGACGCCCCGCTGATCACCGCAGTCAACGGCACCTGCGCCGGCGCTGGCATGAGCCTCGCATTGATCGGCGACCTCGCCCTGGCCGGCGAGTCCTCGCGATTCACCATGGCCTACTCGCGCATCGGCCTGACCCCCGACGGTTCCTCGACCTACTTCCTCCCGCGCCTCGTCGGACTGCGCCGCTCGCTCGAGCTCTGCCTGACCAACCGCATGCTCTCCGCGCAGGAAGCCCTCGACTGGGGCATGATCAACCGAGTCGTCCCCGACGAGGAGCTCCAGGACGCCGCACACGCGCTGGCCGCCCAGCTCGCAGCCGGCCCCACCGAGTCCATCGGAGCCGCCAAGCGGCTCTACCACAAGTCGTGGAACGAAGGCCTCGAGACCCAGATGGAGTGGGAAACCAGAGAAATCTGCGACGCCGCCCGTCGCCCCGAAGCCAAAGAAGGAATGGCCGCCTTCTTCGAAAAGCGAGACCCCGTCTTCCGCTAGACCAGATAAGACCTCCCCCTCTGGGGGAGGTGCCGCGAAGCGGCGGAGGGGGCCCGCGCCGAAACGTAGGGTGCAACTTTGGCAGCCCCCTCAGTCGCCCCGCGACAGCACCCCAAGAGGTGGATCTCCTGGAATCTGCAAATGTCCGACCCTGACGACCCGCTGTTCGAACATCTCCGCGACGAGGTCGATCGGATCGAGCGCCTCGTCGACCAACATCTGGCCTGGCCTGCCACGACCATTCCCGGAGCCGTGGCGGAGCCGCAGCAAATCGTCCGCTGGTCCTACCGCTTCACCTGGCAGGAAGTCGAACGCGGTCGCCGATATGTGATGCCCCTGCCCACCGACCGAGCCCTCAACGCCCGCCGCGCGGCGCTCGAGGAATTTCCCGCACTCGCCAAGGACGCAACCGTCACCATTCAATCGGGCGAACCTCGGATTCGCTATCGAGCCGGCCTCAGTGTCTACGAAATCTCATGCTCCCTGCGAATCGCCGATCCGTCGTGAGCCGCCGGTAGCCGCTACCTTTATCCCCAACAATCTGCTGGAACCGGAGGCCATTGGCCGCATTGAGAAGGAGTCCCCTGATGAAAGCCGTCGTGATGGAGAACGTCCGTCAGCCGCTCGTCGTGCGAGAGTTCGACGACCCGGTGATCGGACCCAAGGATGCGCTGGTGCGGGTTGAGGCCTGCGGCGTCTGCCGCTCCGACTGGCACCTCTGGCAGGGCGACCTCTCCTGGGTCGGCTTCGAACTCCCGCTGCCCGTCGTGCTCGGTCACGAATGGGCCGGCACCGTCGAGGCAGTCGGCGCCGACGTCGAACACATCCGCCCCGGTATGCGAGTCTTGACGCCCTTCCACAACGGTTGCGGCAACTGCAACATCTGCCGCAGCGGCCTGCCCAACATCTGCGATACCCAGGGTGGTTTCGCCGGTGGCTTCGCCCAGAAGGCTGCCATCTACAACGCCGACTTCAACGCCATCCCGCTGCCCGACAACGTCTCTTTCGAGGCTGGCGCAGCCATGGGCTGCCGCTTCATGACCTCCTACCACGGCGTCGCCGACCGCGGCGAAGTCTCCGGAGGAGACTGGGTCGTCGTCAACGGCTGCGGCGGCATTGGCCTTTCCGCGGTCCAGGTTGCAGCCTCGCTCGGCGCGCAGGTGATCGCCGTCGACCTCGAGGAAGGCAAGCTCTCGCTGGCCCGCTCGCAGGGAGCCGTCGAGACCATCAACGCCCTCGAAAGCGACGTGCCCACCCGCGTCCGCGAGATCACCGACGGCGGCGCCGACGTCTCCGTCGACGCCCTCGGCATCAAGGCCACGATGCTCAACTCCGTCAATTCGCTGCGCAAGGGCGGCGTCCACGTACAGATCGGCATCACCTCCGCCGATGAGGCCGGCGAAGTCGGACTACCGATCGACTTCATCACCATGTCCGAAATCGAGTTCCGAGGCTCCCTCGGCCTGCCCAACCAGAACTACCCCTCGATGCTCAACATGGTCGCCTCCGGCAAACTCCAGCCCGAGACGATCGTGACCGAAACCATCTCAATCGACCAGGTCCCAGACGTCGTCGACTCAATGACCACGTTCCAGACCACAGGCTTCGTCACCATCACAGACTTCGCCTAGGCATCACTAAGATCTCCCCCTCTGGGGGAGATGTCGCGGAGCGACAGAGGGGGCCCACTCCACGGCGGGCCCCCTCACCCGCTTCGCGGGAGCTCCCCCAAGGGGGGAGCTTTAGTGTTGGAAGGCAGTAACCATGCCCAACGACTGCCCCCACTGCGGATGGACCGGCGACCGCCGATTCTGCCCCGCCTGCGGAGCAGCCCTCTGGTCTCCCGACACCGATGTCGGCGCCGCCGAGTGCACCGTCGTGCTCTCCTTCGATGTCGACGGCTCCTCGGGCATGATCAATCGCGATCCGCGCATCGAGCACCGGCCCTCAGCCCGCTCTTTCGGCGACTACGGGCCAACGGTCGCCGTGCCGCACATCCTCACCGCGCTTTCCCGCGCAGCAGTGCCGGCCTCGTTCTACATCCCAGGCTGGGTCGCCGAGCGCAATCCAGCGACCGTTGAACAGATCGCCGTCGCCGGCCACGAGATCGGACACCACGGCTACCTCCACGAACCCCCGGCCACACTCTCGGCCGAGGAAGAGGCCGCAGTGCTCGACAAGGGCAGCGCCATCCTCCAGGGCATCACCGGCAACCCGGTCGCCGGCTACCGCTCACCATCCTGGGAGCTCAGCGACGTCTCGCTACAGCTCATGGCCGAGCGCGGCTTCAGCTACGACTCCTCGCTGATGGGCTCCGACGCCCCCTACTGGGTCAAGGCCGGCGACTCAGCGCTCGTCGAACTGCCGATCCACTGGGCGCTCGACGACTACCCCTACTTCGTCTTCGCCCCCACCGACGGCCGTCGCCTGCAAGCCGCGCCCGAGCACGTCGAGTCAACCTGGAAGGACGCCTTCGACGAACTCCACCGCCGAGGCGGCGTCTTCACCCTCACCATGCACCCCTACATCATCGGACGACCCGGCCGAGTCGCCATGCTCGAGCGCCTGATCGAATACATGAAGTCCAGGTCCGGCGTGAAGTTCTCAACAGCCGCAGATGTCTGCAACAAGTTCGCATCCGACTGGGCCCCTGCGCGACCTTGACAGTCCACGACTCTCGCCGTCGAGGGAACACATCCGGCTCCCAACTCGTCTCAATCAAAGAGCGAGAAATGGGGCAGCCAATGCGCAATCGACGAGCATGGCTCTTGGTTACTGCTGCCTTGCTGTTGGCAACTGCAATAGGAACCGTCTCGTCCTCGTCAGTCGAGTGGGTCACCCTCTGGGGAGGCCCTGGGTCCGTCACGATCAACGGCAAACCCGCCCCGCCGGGAACCGCCATCCACATTGGAATCGGGCCAGATCCTCAAGAGATTCCCAACGTCGTCAGGCTTGGTGAAGATGGATCATGGATGCTGGAATTTCCCTCCCACGCAGAACGGGTGCATGTGTACGTCGATGGGTTTCGGGTGCCTGGCGGTCCGTGGGACGAGTCAGTCCCAGGTGTCCCCCACGAGATTCGACTGGACGTCGGAGTCGAACAGCAGACATATGTCCAGTTTCTCGTGGTGCACGTGCCAAGCGAGGCAATCACCCTGTTCGGCGAGCCATTGACCCGCGACACCACACCTGTCTGCATATGGCGAGCCGGAATGCGTCATGAGTGCCGGGACTCTGACAACAGGACACTTGACCACTTCTGGATTGAGCCAGACGGCGCCGAATACACGTTCACAGTCGACGGCGTCCACATCGCCGGAGTCAATGTCCTTGCCGACCCCGCACAAGCTCCCTTCTGGGTATCCCTCAATGCCGGCGACGATGGCACTCCTCGGCACCGCTTCTTTGGCACGACAGGCGACATCGTCGACTTACGATGCCAGGGTGGTCCTGAGTACGTGCACGCTGTTCGAGACGATTCCTTCCATACCGTCGCCAGGGTCGAGCCAGATGGCAGTTGGTCGATAGATGTTCCGGTCTCAGATACCGCCTACTGGTTATACGCCTCAACCAGCTGGTCACAGGACGCCGTAAGTCAACGGTCTGAACGTCGCTCACTGAGCGCCAGCCATGACAGTGAAGACCACCAGGTCAACCTGGGTTTTGCCGTAAGACCAGGGCCACTGGACAGTTATCTACTGTCCGGCGACGTCTTGTTCTGGCTCACCCAGAGATGGGTTGGCAAAGGGTTCATCGAGGCAGTTTCTCAAGGTCAGGTTCTCGATCGCTTCGACTTTATGTCCTCGGGTCGCTTCTACTTAAATGTTCCCGTCGGCGCACCAAGCGTGTCTCTCTGGATGAACGGCCTGCCCGTGAGCAATTGGACGTTTGACGCCATTCCAGACGTTCAATCAGACACTCCGTGCCAGCACTCCTTGGATCTGTTCAAATACAGTCTCCGCATAACCGATTTCGCAGCGTTCGCTTGGCGACACAAGCTAGCAATCCCGCTACCACTCCAGTGGTTTGCGTCGATGGATGTTGCACTTTTCGAAGCCGGCCTGCAGTTACTGTTACTCCGCTAGTCGCTGAGGGCGATACTGCACCACACCCGCACCATCTCACTGCGACCAGATATTGCAAGATCGCGACAACGTTGGTCAGAAAGTAGCCACGCGTTCAACAGCCCATCGGATACGAGTACGGGTCCGCGGCTTCCAAATGAACCCCGTTGTCAACCAAAGAACGAAGAAAGTACGCAACAAACACGGACAGCTCTTTCCAATTCACACCAGGCGCTGATAGCAAACCGCTCTCCACGACGATACCAAACAGTTTCATATAGTTAACTGTTGCCTTTCTGAATTCCGTACACAGAACACATCGCGCGCGCCAGAATGGAACCAGTTGTCTAAGACCACACCAATATGTATATTGCCATCTGCCATTCAGGGTGATCTGTACTAATCACTCAATCGATACATGGTGCAGTTTCAGGTCCCATGGATGTCCTGAGCGCCAGAACCCAACATTCGAAGACATGTGGCACCGCCACCAGAAAGAGGCCCCGTGACGACACCGAACTCCGAGGATGACATCGACCGTCAGCGCCTGTTGTCGCAAGCCGTCGCCAATGCCGTGGCTGAAGGCGCGCGCGTCGAGCTTCAGACCGCCGATCAAGCCATCGTCGTCAATCGCTCATCAGATTCATTCCGCGTCATGCTTTGCCTGCTGTTCTGGTGGCCCGGCTTCTTCTTCGGCCATCACCAGACGGACACCCGCCAGATCATTCGCATCGATGACAACGGCGCCACGCTGATCGATGAAGTCGGCGAGCCGGCTCAGAAGCCCGGCGGCAATCGTGTGATGATCGCGATCGCCGCCTTCATCGGAGTCCTGGTGCTCGCCATCAGCATTGGCGTCTGCACCGCCGGCATCGAGGACGCCACCAACGTCAACTGTCGATCTAGTCTGAGATGCGACGACGATGGAAACTGCAGCTACGTGCTCAACTGCGACTAGCTGCGCGCCACAAGGACGGGAGCAGGGGTGGTGTCGGAACGTCACGACCCCAAAGCCTTCCAGCGAGCCATCGCCGCCGACGATCCCTATACGACCCAACGACCAAACTGACTTTCGAGTACTAGTCAATTCACTTGGTCGAGAGATCAGGACTCTCAGGCAGTTTCCCTGCAGGAGGGTACCTGCGCCCCGCAACTCGTCCACGGCCGGTCCAGTTCATGGCAGACAGCTCAAGCGTGACGACCGATTTGGATCGTCATCGCCATATGCGAACCTAGAGGTGTGCAGTTCAGTCTTGCCAGGGAGTTGCGAGGAAAGAAATGAATCGCTTCGCCCTCACCTCTCTCCTCATCGCCCTGTTGACTGTCTGGTTCACGAGCGTCGCCAACGGACAGAGCACCGCCTCGCAGCCACACGTGTTTTGGGGCGACTTGCCGTCAGGCGATCCAGTCGTCCGCGCCCTCGACGAGACTGGTGCGGTAATCGTGGAGCAGGACAGATTCTGGTTCCAGCGATGGTCCTTGCCAGTGTTCCCGCACCAGGCCTCAAAGGTTGCCTTCGAGCTTGAGTCAAGACTTGGCCCTGGACGCGTTAAGTGGTTCGACGTACAGGCCGGCGCAATCACAGAGATTCGTGTCTTCGAATTCTTCCAAGGCGAAGTCTCGCCATCTCCGTTCCTGGATTCGGAGCAGCCAGGTACTCACCAGTTTCATGGCTCAGGACTGGACAGCAACATCCTCCGCGCATTGCGCCGACCCGCAGTGATGAGTAGCGATGGCCTTGGCTTACTGATCCAGTCGGTCTACGTCGTCAACGGTTCCTGGTCGGTCGTGATCGAGCGAGCCGGAGATCTGGTTCGGACTGCGGTGTTCGAGACACGAATCGGACCACGGCTGTATCGAACCGAGCCGATGGCCGTGTACGGCGGCGGTCGGTCAATCCTCACGCGCGAGGACTTCAGGCCTGTGACAGAAGCAGCAGTGTTCTGGGGTCAAGATGTCGAAAGTCGGCTGATCACACTGCTGTCAGATGAACGCGGAGCGGTTGACAAGATGACGCCGGTCGACGGGCTATGGTCACTCGTCTCTGCTGAACCGCTGTGGTACGAGGTCAACTTCTTTGTGCTCAAATCCAACAATGGCAGCTCGTGGAGGTGGACCGGACCCCGGGAACACTTGCGGGGAGTGGTCACCGAAGTGACGCCAGCCGATTTCGATCGGACAGAGTGGCCCGGCATGAACAACGATAGTGACTCCCTGCAAGGCGCCACCTCGTCGCGTCCATCGGAAGTGGATGTGGTGATCCTTGCACGGCTGCGCTCGAACCAGCGAATTGAGTTCCGCGTCCGCTTGACCGAATCGGGGCATGAAATCCTACCGCCCAGGCGATTCTTGCCCTCCCGTCCGCCGGTCGGCCGCTGGCTTCGCAGTAGTCCAATCTCCTTCGAGGTCAGCGGCTGGAGCGTCGTGATCGGCTCGGTCATCGCCCGGAGGACCGCCAGCGGGAGCGCTGAATTCGGATTCCGGCCAGACTGGGAGAGGATCTCAGATCAGTTCCCCGCAGAACGCTTCCTTCCAACCGATGTCGCGATCGATCGCTGGTTTCAAAGTGGTGTGATCACTGTCCCGATCGCGCCCTAAGTCCAAGTGCAGGAGGTGCCAGCGATGGCTCAATTCGAAGATCCAGCCAGATTTGAGCGAGCCATCGGCGCCATCGACGCGGCCAACGACGACGATCCCTTCACCCTCACGGTCGACGGCGAGGCTCGGCCCAAGGAGCTGACCCACGCCCAGATGATGACGCGATGGGTCCACGAGCTGGATCCCGAACCGTCAGAGGAACTCCTACTCGCCGCGCGCGCACACCACATCCGCCGCTGGATGATCCCGCGCTCCACGTTCCCCGCCGGCCGCACGGCATACCTGCGCTGGCGCCGAGCGCTGCATGCAGTCCACGCCGAGCTCACCGCAGCAATCCTCGAAGACTGCGGCTATCCGCGCCAATCAGTCGAACGAGTCGCCGCGCTGGTCGCCAAAGCCGACCTACTGCAGTCCGGTGATCCCGACGCGCAAACCCTCGAAGACGCCCTCTCGCTGGTCTTCTTCGACACCCAGCTCGAGCCGCTCCTGGACGACCTCGACGACCGCCAGCTCCGACGAGCGCTCGGCCGGACCTGGCGTAAGATGTCGCCCAACGGCCAGACCGCCGCACGGAGCTTGGCCCTCTCCGATCGCGCGGTCGAGACCCTGGCCAGACTGGTCGACGGATTCGCGGATGACTGACAAGCCGCAAGATCGATACACGCATGGCCACCACGAGTCGGTGGTCCAGTCGCACGCCCGTCGCCGAGCCGAGGTCGAAGCCTGGTTCCTCTTGCCCCGCCTCACGCCGGAAATGCGCCTGCTCGACGCCGGCTGCGGCCCCGGCACGATCACGGCCGGGCTGGCGCGAGCGCTGTCAGCCGGCGAGGTCATCGGCCTCGATGCGGCGCCAGAAGTCCTCGATCACGCCCGAGCCCACACCTCGGAAGAGGGCATCGACAACGTCACCTTCGTCGCCGGAGACATCTACCAGCTCGACTTCGCCGACGCCAAGTTCGACGTCGTCTACGCCAACCAGCTCCTGCAGCACCTCAACGATCCGGTGAGAGCCATCACTGAAATGCGCCGAGTCCTCAAGCCCGGCGGACTCCTGGCAGTCCGCGACGCCGACTACGCCACGATGTCCCCCCACCCGAAGTTCCCCGAGTTCCCCGACTGGAACCAGCTCTATCACCAAGTCGCATACCGAAACCTCGCCGAGCCCGACGCCGGCCGGACCCTCCCCGCCTGGGTCAGAGCAGCAGGCTTCCCCGACATCGAGATTCACCCCAACGTCGTCGCCATGGACGGCGACGAAGCCAGAATCTGGGGCCGAACCTGGTCGCAGAGAATCCTCTACAGCGGAATCGCCGACCAGGCACTGGAGTACGGATTCGCAAATCAGGCGGAGCTAGAGAGAATCTCAAACGGCTGGGCAACCTGGGCCGAGTCCAACGAACCCTTCTTCATGTTCACCCAGATCGCAATCCTGGCAACCCGCTAGTCAGCGACTTCGGCCTGATTGGCTTCGCGTTCTTTGCGCTTCGCACGGATCGCCTCCAGCGCGTAACTGCGAACCAACTCGATCGAGGTTCGACCGGTCACACGCTCCTCCTCGCTGATCTCGCGAAACTCCTCTCGATCAAAACGCACCTGCATGACGAGGCCTGGGTTCTCGGCGACGAGCACCTCGACAGGTTCGTCCTCAAAGTCCTCGTCAGGGAATCGCGGATCGTGTGTCATGGTCGGTTTCGCTTGCCTCCAGGTCGATAGTAGCGAGTGTAGTCCGCAGTCGACGACCGCCATCCCGTGACGATGTGACCAACTCGTTGCTCGTCAGGTCCTTCGACGACAATCGTTAGCAGCTCACCGCGGTTGCTCTTACCGACCATTTTCCAACGAGGACGCATTCCATGCCGAACACGACGCCGCGTTCCCCTGTCAGGAAAGAACTTCGGCGAGCTTTCAAACGCTTCAATCGCGTCAGCAACGCGTAAGCCATGGCCGCCCAGTTCATCGATGGTGGCCTGGTTGTAGGTCAATTCGACGATGAAGGGCGGCATCCCGCTTGCTAGTCCGAGAACACCACCTCGATCAACGGCGACCCATCGACCCAATCCTGGACATTGTCCTCGTTGATGTACTCACTCAACTTCTTCGCCGAGAGGAACACCGACCGCTTCTCGGCCGGATCCGTCACCGCTCGGGCAGTGCCATTGAGGTCCGCCTCGGTCGACTCCTTGAAGTGGAACGTGATCGCCGGATTGGCGACGACATTCGCATACCACGAGCGCGGGCCGGGCCGGCCGGTGACGTAGTAGCGATCATCAACATTGTGGAACCAGATCTCGAGCCGCTTCGGCTCGCCGCTGCTTCGCCCGATTGTGGTGATATCGATCACCAGGTCGTTCGCCAGGGCCGCCGCGACGGCCGGGTCAGATGCTGAAGCCATTATTCGTGTCCGTTCTCGTTCATAGCCATGTGATTGCGCTCGTGCTCAAGGAACCATTCCTTGCGATGCAGACCGCCGCCGTAACCGCCGAGGCCGCCATCCGAGCGCACAATCCGGTGGCAGGGTACGGCGATCCCCAGCGGATTGCGCCCTGTCGCCGTCCCCACCGCGCGATACGCCGACGGCTTGCCGACCGCGCGCGCGATGTCCTGGTACGAAACGGTCTTCCCCGCCGGCACCTCGCGGATCGCCCGCCAGACGGCAACCTGGAACTCGGTGCCTTGCGGATCGATCTCAATCTCGTCGACCGCCTCGACATCACCCTCGAAGTAGGCCGCAACCGCATCGCGCACGCGTAGCGCCTCCGCCGACAGACCCGAATCACCATCTCCGTCCTCCGGCGACAACACCGGTCGAGCCCACGTCTCGACAAAGCCCGCCTCATGCAGCGCGCCATCGCGGATCGCCAAGTACATCGTCCCAAGCGGCGTCTCGATCCAGCAGTGCTCCATCATCAGTTCATTCCTCCCGTCGTGCGATGACAAGAGCGTAGGCGAGACTTCTCTAGAACTCAAGTACTATTCCCTCTGCGTCACGAAGCCGCGATAGTCTGCGATTGAGATTGGAGCGTCGACCCAACATGTCCGATCGCGACAGCCGAGCCGTCCGCCTCACCGACCTCGCGCGCTGCGGCGGTTGAGGATCCAAGTTCGGCCCAGAGGGCCTGGCTCACGTGTTGAGCCATCTCGGTCCCCAGTTCCCGCCGTCCGAGCACCCCGAACTGCTCGTCGGACTCGACCGACCCGACGACGCCGCGGTCTACGCCATCGACGACCAGCGCGCGCTCGTGCAAACGCTCGATTTCTTCGCCCCGCTCGTCGACGACCCCTACCAGTTCGGCGCCATCGCTGCGGCCAACGCCATGTCGGACGTCTACGCCATGGGCGGACGCGTCCTCTTCGCGCTCAACATCGCCGCATTCCCCGAGGACCTGCCACCCGAGGTCATCGCCGACGTCCTCCGAGGCGGAGCCGACAAAGTCCGAGAAGCTGGCGCCGTCGTCGCCGGCGGACACACGATCATCGACGAAGAGCCGAAGTTCGGATTAGCAGTCACCGGCGAAGTCGCCCGAGACCTCATCCGCACAACCGGCGGCGCACAGCCCGGCGACACGATCATTCTGACCAAGGAAATCGGCACCGGAGTCCTGATCGGTGCCAACCAGCAAGGCGCCGTCTCCGAAGACCACTGGAACGCCGCCATCTCGCAGATGATGGCCCTCAACCGCGACGCCGCCGAAGCTGCCTCCAACCCGGACCTTGCCGCCGGAGTCCACGCCATCGCCGACGTCACCGGCTTCGGCCTCGCCGGACACCTCCACGAGATGGCCGAGCTCAGCGAAGCCGCCATCGAAATCGACCTCGGAGCAGCCCCCGCCCTCGGCGGACTCTCCGAAGCCGTCGCCGCCGGATTCGGCAGCGGAGGACAATCCCGCAACCGCGAGTACTACGGCGCAAGAATGACCATCAATGGCGGACGCGAACTCACCACCTTCGAAGAAGCCCTGCTCTACGATCCCCAGACCTCCGGAGGCCTGCTAATCGCAGCCGGCATCATCGAGGCCCCACACCTCATCCACGAACTCCAACAACACGGAGTAAAGGCGACACCCGTCGCCCAAGTGACCGACCACGCCGACGGCGGACGCCTCAGCGTCCGCCCAACGGAGACACCCCGTGAGTGAACGGGGACTCCCAGAATTCCCTCTCCCTCTGGGAGAGGGCTAGGGTGAGGGCCCGCCCCAATGCCCACCCCTGACGCCGACATCGCCGTCATCGGAGCCGGCATCCTCGGACTCTCCACAGCCATGGCCCTCGCCACCAAGCACGAGGGCCTCCGAGTCGTCGCCCTCGAGCAGGAATCCGGCGTCGGACGACACCAGAGCGGCAACAACTCAGGAGTCATCCACTCCGGCCTCTACTACCGACCCGGCTCCGCCAAGGCCCGCATGGCCGTCGCCGGCGCCGAGCGCATGTACGCCTTCTGCGACGAGCACGGCATCGGAGCCGAGCGCTGCGGCAAGGTCGTCGTTGCCACCCACGACTCCGAACTCGAGCGCATGCGAGAACTCCACCGCCGAGGCGACACCAACGGAGTCCCCGACATCCGCGAACTCGGGGCCGACGAGCTACGCGAGTTCGAGCCCAACGCCGCCGGAGTCGCCGCGCTCCACATCCCCTCAACCGGCATCGCCGACTACCGAGCCGTCTGCGAGAAATACCGCGAGCTCCTCGAAGCCGCCGGAGGCTCCGTCCGCCTCCGCTCCCGAGTCTCAGGCGTCCGCATCGACCCCGACGGCGTCCAACTCGCAACCACCACGGGAATCGTCCGCGCCCGATACGCCGTCAACTGCGCCGGACTCCAGGCCGACCGCATCGCCCGCCGAGCCCGCGCCTCCGAAGCCCGCGACCTGCGCATCGTCCCCTTCCGCGGCGAGTACTACGACCTCGTCCCCGACGCCCGGCACATGCTCAAGAACCTCATCTATCCCGTCCCCGACCCTGCCTTCCCCTTCCTCGGCGTCCACTTCACCCGACGTCTCGACGGCACCGTCGAAGCCGGACCCAACGCCGTCCTCGCCCTCAAGCGCGAAGGCTACCGCTGGCGCGACATCTCCCCCCGCGACGCCGCCGAGTCCCTCACCTGGCCCGGCTTCCTCCGCCTCGCCCGAGACCACTGGCAAACCGGCCTCGGAGAAGTCTGGCGCAGCGCCAACAAATCCGCCTTCGTCAACGCCCTCCAGCGCCTAATGCCCAGCCTCCAACCCAACCAGCTAGTCCGAGGAGGAGCCGGAGTCCGAGCCCAGGCCCTCCGCCGAGACGGCTCCCTTGCCGACGACTTCGAAATAGCCAACCAAAACAGAATGATCCACGTCCTAAACGCCCCATCCCCCGGAGCAACAGCAAGCCTCCTAATCGGCGAAGAGATAGCCACAACGGCAGAGTCAGCCTGGCTCGGCGGCTAAACCAACACCTTCAAGAAAAGACCAAACACCCACCTCCGTCGCCAAAACCGCCAAATCCACCTGGCTAGGCCGCTAGTCAAAACCCTTTCCTCCCCCTCGCAGGGGGAGGTGCCGAAGGCGGAGGGGGCCCGTCCACACTTCACCGACGCCCAAACCGACGATTCCACCTGGCTAGCCGACCAGTCAAAACCCTTTCCTCCCCCTCGCAGGGGGAGGTGCCGAAGGCGGAGGGGGTCCTCCCCCACCTCCGTCGCCCCGCGCCCCGACGCGGGGCCCAGAGCACCCAGCATCGCAAACAAGAAGACGTCCCACTCACCTCATCCAAAGTGAGCCAACCTCCCCGATTCAAACGGCAACCAAGTCCGTCGACCTTTCTCGCGATTGAATCCTGTCTAAAGGCGTATTCAGCCAGCGAATAGGTGAACAGCACGCTGCGGAACCAAGTGCCTCGAGCGTTCCTCCCCGCCTGGGTTCGCCGACCTGTTGGAGCTGGAGCAAGCCGAGGCCGATCGAGAACCCGCCTGCACGCCTAGCTAACCACGAAGTTGCTCTGTCGGAAGTGCACCATCCGCAAGAGCTCGGGCAAGATGGCCCAGCGGCGCAAGCTGCTATCACAAGTGGTTGGTTTATGACTTTCCGCTGCGGGAACTCTGTGCGACAGCACATATCTTCCTAATTTAGGTATCCTCCAAGGAAAGGAGAGAGCTTGTGGAAGTCGCCAATTCTGTGGAAATGGCCCGTTCGGCAAAGGCAGCAATGCTCGCAGCGGTTGAGATTTACAACAAAACAGTGTTCACTTACCGAGAAGAGGTCTTCTGCCTGCTCATGGTGAACGCCTGGGAGATTCTAGCCAAGGCGAGGCTCGTGCAGCAGGCCGGAGACAATCTGGAAGCGATCTACAAGCCGACGAAGAATGGGCGGCCTGCCACCTCTAGGCACACAAAGACCCCGCTCACCATCAATCTGCACAAGGCGCTCACTCGCACTGGTGTGACTCAAAACGTCCGCACGAACGTTGAACTCTTGAGTAATATACGAAATGACGTCGCGCACATTGGAAGTCTGTCCCCAGAGCTGGAGCAACGCATCGGTGAGCTTGGCACAGCGAGTGTCCACAATTTCGTACAGTTGCTTAAGAAGTGGTTTGATGAACCGGTTGATAATCTCTACATGCTCCCCGTCGGGTTTCTCGGAACAGCAGTGGGTGTCCCTACTTCTAGCGACCAAAGACAACGCGACCTGCTCAAACGCCTAACCGATATCTCCGCTGCTAGCGATCCTGAAGATCCACATCCCTTAGCGCTTCATGTACACACGAATATCAGTCCTGCCAGAGGAGGCGGAGCCACTATTGGCCGGACGAGTGATCCAAATGCCCCGGCATTCCGTTTGACGGATGATCAAATTCTTGATCTGTACTCAACTAGCCACGCTGAGATCGTGGACGCGTGTAGAGATCGGTATATTAACTTCATACAAAACAGTAGATTCAATCACCTAATGAAGTCCGTAAAGCGCGATGCCGATTGTGCCTTTGAGCGCCCGCACAACCTAAAGAACAAGAAAGGCTCAGGAACATTCTTGTTCAACAAGGAAGCAGTTCTCAAGCGACTGGATGGGCACTATACGGTCAAGAGTAGTTAAGCATCCTGGCACCTCAATTGCCACAGCGAGCCATGCCCTCGAATCCCGCCGAGCGCCGACAACTCCGAGCCCGCCTCGATGCACTCTTCTTCCACCTCTACGGACTCTCCGAGGACGATGCCGGCTACATCCTCGACCAGTTCCCCGTCCTCGAAAAGAACGAGCGCCGAGAGTTCGGCACGTACCTGACCAGGCACCTCGTCCTCAACCACTACCGAGCCCTCGCCGCCGGCGACACCACGGCCGTCATCGCTGAGAACGTTGTTGCGTCAGACTGACTAGTCGCAGCACTCCTCGCCGACATCCAGCCGACAGAAACAAGACGCCTGAACCTGGACATCCGCCCGAGCCTGCGCCAGGCTCAGCCGCTGCCGAGCCACCCCGGCCAACTCATCCTGACCAGTCCGCTCCAGGCACTCCACGTACCCGCTCAAGCTCCAGACATTGTCAAGATGCTGCCGCGGCCGGCTCACCTGAGAGTCATACCCCAGGTCCGCCCGATACACATCCAGCGCCTCCTCAACCCGGCCCTGCTCCAGCAGCAACGCCCCCAGCGCATGCCGAACCGGCTGCATCCAGCCCCACGGCTCGTCGTAGTGCAGGTGGTCGTCCAGCTCGACCGCACGCCGCAACTCCGAGAACGCCGAGTCAAACTCACCCTGCCGATAAGCAATCTCACCCCGCATCATCGCCTGGGCAATCTCAAGAATGTCCCGGCTCGGGTTGTTGAACTGATACCGAGTCTCCGGCACCAGGTCGTACGCAAGCTCAAACTCCGCCGCCTCCGCGACCGCCTCATCCGTCCGACCCAGCGTCGCCAGCGCAATCGCCCGCGCATACCGCATCGTCGCCGTCGTCACGCAGTACAACTCACGATCCTCCGGCAGCTCCTGTGCCAGGATCTCCTCCCACTTGCCAAATCGGACCAGCACATGCTGGTTGATCGGCACAAACGCCTCCAGCCAGTCCGCCATGTTCGGCGACTCCATCCGCAGCAGCTCCTGGGGAATCTGCTCCCGCATCGCCCGCGCCGTCTCAATCGCCGGCCCAAACTGACCCAGGAACATCGCCCCGTAGATCTTGAAGTGATAGTTGTGCGCCCGATACATCGTGTAGAAGTTGAACGGCCCCCGAGCCTCCAGGTAAGGCTGGTCCGCCTGGATCGCACGCTCATTCCAATTGACCACATTCACGTAATCGCCGCAGAGCACATCGATATGCGTCGACATGTGTTGCAAATGCCCCGAGTGAGGAGCAATCCCGCGCAGCTGGTCGGCCGCCAGCAGCGCCTGCTCAGGAAACGGCGACATCTCCATCAAGTGGATGTACATATGCAGGACGCCCGGGTGCGGAGCCTCCCCACAGTGAGCAATGCGCGCCATCGCCCCCTCAAGCACCTCACGAGCCTCATCGGTGTCAGCACCCTCAGCCGGCTCGCCCGACCGCAGGTCCCACAGTGACCAGGGAGTCCGGTTCATCATCGCCTCAGCAGACAGAGAAGCGATGTCCGCATCATCCGAGTGCTTGCCGTAAACCTCGCGCATCGCGTCGGCATAGTCGTCGACCCAGCCCATCATGTCG
Organism: Dehalococcoidia bacterium; assembly: GCA_964291525.2. Lineage (GTDB taxonomy): Bacteria > Chloroflexota > Dehalococcoidia > Bin125 > Bin125 > Bin125. Next base: position 1,562,288 of record OZ219765.1, read on the forward strand.
TCCAGTGGCTCCGCCTGCGGATACCGACGCTGCAACGCCGCAATCAGATCACGCTCCGCCGCCGTGCAACCGTCAGACAGAGACACCGCAAGATTGGCCTCCTCAAAAGCAGTCGCCAGCGCCGAAGCAACCTCCTGCCGACCAAACGCCTCCCAAGGCTTGTTGTAGTTAGGGCCAATCGCATAAGCAACGCCCCAATGAGCCATCGCACACTCAGGATCAGCCGCCACCGCCTGCTGGAAGCAGAACACCGCCTCGTCATGGTTGAATCCAAATGTCCAGATCAAACCCCGATCAAACCAAACCTGAGCCTCTGGAGAGGATGTCGTGATGGTCCGGCTGTAAGAGCCCAGGTCGTAGTCGTAGGTCATGGCGAGGATCTTCCCAATCGACGGTGTGAAGCGGCTGCTCCCTGGATCGTAGAGCGCTGGGCGGCGGCAGCCAGGTCATGCCCTCAAAATCCGCATCTTGATACCCTCAGGTACGGGAGAGCACCATGCAACGCCTGACGCTGACCGCACAGATCTACTTCCAAAACAACGCGTATGTCTCAGACTGCCCTGAACTGGGGATTGCCAGCCAGGGCGACACCATTGACGAAGCGCGGGAGATGCTGATCGAAGCCGTCGAACTGACCCTGGAAGACATGAGCCAACAAGAGTACGAGGGCCGTCTGAGCGGGGCCTACTTCGCCAACAGCGCGTTCACCAAAGACGAGGTCTTCGAGGGTTGCGAGTTGGTCGAAACGGGCTCGATCACGGTTAACGCAGATTTGCCGTTCGTCCTAGCTCGCTAAACATGCGCGTCCTTTCATGGCAGCAAGTCAGCCAGATTCTGGAACAGCAAGGGTTCGTCTTCCTCAGGCAACGCGGAAGCCACATGCGCTTTCGAGGCTTCGTGGATGGTGAAGAAATGAATGTCAGTGTGCCCCGGCACCGTGAGTTGAGGCCCGGCACACTCAGACAGATCATTCGACAGTCTGGCCTTCCCCGCGACCTATTCGAATAGCCCCCGTATCCTCCTCCGCATGACTACTAACCACCTCCGACCGCCCCTCGACGGCATCACCGTCATCAACGCCGGACAAATCCTCGCCGCTCCTCACTGCGCCACCATGCTCGCCGAGTTCGGCGCCGACGTGATCAAAGTCGAACGCCCTGGCACCGGCGAGCCAAACCACGGAACCATCTCCTACGTCCAGGAGAACCGCTCACAACGCGGAGTCACCTGCAACCTCGCCGATCCCAGAGGCAAGGACCTCTTCCGCAAGCTCTGCTCACACGCCGACGTCTTAATCGAGAACTTCCGCCCCGGCACCCTCGAGAAGATGGACCTCGCGCCCGACTCGCTACGCGAGCTAAATCCGGGGCTCGTGGTGACGCGCGTCTCGGGATTTGGGCAGACGGGTCCATATCGCGAGCGGGCCGGCTTTGACCGCGTTGCGCTGGGCTTTGCCGGCATGACCTACACGACCGGCTGGGCCGATGGCCCGCCGGTGCGTCCGGGCTACATGGTCGCCGACTACAGCGCCGGGGTCTTCGCCGCGATGGGCACGCTAATGGCGCTGCGCGCACGCGATGTCAATGGTGGCGTCGGACAGGATGTCGACGTAGCGCTCTATGAGGCAATCTGGAAGCAGTCGGGCACTCACGCGTCGCAGTTCTTCATGACCGGCCAAAATCGCGAGCGTTCGGGCAACTACTGGCCGGGCGTAGTGCCGGCCGAGCAGTGGCAGACCGCCGACGGGCACCACCTGATCATCAACGCCACCACGCAGGGCACCTTCGTCCGCCTGGTCGAGGCGATGCAGCGTCCCGACCTGCTCACGGATGAGCGCTTCGAGATCCACCGCGACCGGCGTCGCAACTACGAGTCGCTGCACGAAATCGTTGGCGAATGGATTGGGTCAAAGACGCTGGAACAAGTCCAGCACCTATTGGACAAACACGGCGTCCCGGCGACGAAGGTCTACGCAACCTCGGACGTGATGTCGGACGAGCACTACCAGGCGCGGGAGCAGATCGTAGATGTGCCGTCCGAGCAGCACGGCGAGCTGCCCCAGCCAGGCATCACACCGAGGCTCTCGAAGACACCGGGAGCCGTCAAGCATCGAGCGCCGACACTGGGCGAGCACAACCACGAAATCTACGGCGGGATGCTCGGCGTGAGCGACGAAGATCTCGTCGAGCTCTCGGCGGACGGCGTCATCTAGCGACTCACCGCTTGCTACGATCGCGGCATCCCATGGAGATGGCATGACCACCACCGCTCCTCCCCACGCGCCACCGCTCCCCGGCCTGATCCGACTCGGCGGCCGCTTCGGAACGCTCAGCGACGAGGAACTCGAACGCATCTGCGAAGAGAACCCAGGTTGGAAGTTCGAAATCGACGCAGACGGAGAGTTGGTGATCAACGTGCACGCCGGTGACGAAAGCTCGGACGTTGGCGCTGAACTCGGCGGACAGCTTCGCAACTGGCGCATCGGCGGGGGTGGAGGACGCAATCGCGATTCCAGCGCCGGCTACCGCATGACCGATGCAGAAAGACGCACCCGCTTGCTGGAACCCGATGTCTCCTGGGTCAGCCCCGAGCGGCTCGCCACGGCCACGCGCGAAGACGTGAAGGGCGCGATGTCGTTCAACCCCGACTTCGTCGTCGAGATCCGCTCCCCCAGCGACCGCCTCCATGATCAGCAGACAAAGATGGACATCTGGATGCACTTCGGAGTCCGCCTCGGCTGGCTCATCGATCTGGATTCCTGCAACGTCTGGATCTACCGGCCTGACCAAGAGCCGCAACTGCTGGAGCGTCCCGCAACCCTCGACGGCGAGGACGTGCTCGTCGGGCTGGAAGTCGACTGCGCCGAAATCTGGCGCTTGGCTGACGAAGCCAATTCAGACTGAACTCGAAAGACAGAACCCATGACCACCGCAATCGTCGAACGAACCATCACCGCCTTCCTCGATGGCGACGACTCGCTCGAGATCAACAACATCATCCATTCAACAGCCGGCGCGGCGCGCTTCGGCTACTCCGGACCATTGGTCGGCGGCACCACGGTCTATGCCTGGTCGATCGCAGCACTGGTCGAGGCCCTCGGCGAAGACTGGCTCGACGAAGGCTGGGTCGAGTTCCAACTCCGCAAGCCCGTCTATCCAAGCGAGGTGATCACCACCCGCGTCACGCCCATATCTGATTCCGTCATTCCCGCGCAAGCGGGAATCTCGCCCCAGGACTCTGCCGCTGTCGAGTTCACCATGACCAAGCACACCGGAGACATCGCGGTCAGAGGCACCGCCGGGCTCGGAGTCGCCGATTTCAACTCGGAGATCTCAACCGCAACCGACCGCACCCCGCAACCCGAACCAGCAGACCGACCCTTCATCACCCGAGCCGTCGCACCGCTCGGTGAAGACCTGCCGGCGATGGCAATTGACCTCAGCGCCGCCGAGGCCGCATGGTACGCGGAGCAGAAGGCCCACGACGCGCATCCGCTCTGGCACGGAGCCAACGCCCGCGTCCACCCGGGATGGATCGCCCAGCGAGCCAACGCACTGCTCGCCCACACCTGGCGTTACACGGCGATCCACGCCTCCAGCCAGATCCAACACCTGGCCCCCGTCCATCCCGACCAGACGCTACTCGTCAGCGGACGTCTCGATTCGGGCTACGAGCGCAAAGGCCACGAGTACGCGATCATCGATCTGACCGTAACCGGCGAAGACGGCCAGGATCTGGTGCGCATGCGCCAGCCAACGATCTACCAGGTCGCACAACGCTAGGTTGAGTCGTACCATCCCCTCCTCTGTCCCCTCTCCCTCTGGGAGAGGGCTAGGGTGAGGGTCCCGTCCCCTCTCCCTCTGGGAGAGGGCTAGGGTGAGGGTCCCGTCCCCTCTCCCTCTGGGAGAGGGCTAGGGTGAGGGTCCCGTCCCCTCTCCCTCTGGGAGAGGGCCAGGGTGAGGGTCCCGTCCCCTCTCCCTCTGGGAGAGGGCCAGGGTGAGGGTCCCGTCCCCTCTCCCTCTGGGAGAGGGGACGGGTGAGGGTCCCGCCCAGTCCCACCTGAGGAGCAACCCATGACCACTCCAACCATCGAACGCTCGATCACCGCCTTCCTCGACGGCGAGGACTCCATCGAGATCGACAACATCATCCACTCGACCGAAGGCGCAGCCAAGTTCGGCTTCCAGGGCGCGTTGGTCGGTGGCGTCACCGTCTACTCATGGGCCGTCCCCGCACTGATCGACGGACTCGGCGAAGACTGGCTCGACTCAGGCTGGATCGACTTCCGCCTCCGCCGACCCGTCTACCCCGGCGACGAGATCACCACTCGCGTCCAACAGACTCCCCCCTCTGGGGGGAGTGGTCACGAAGTGACCGAGGGGGGCTCCGTCGAATTCACCATGGCCAAAGCCTCCGGAGAAGTCTGCATCGCCGGAACCGCCGGCCTCGGCCAGGCCGACTTCTACTCCGAACTCGCCATCGCCCAGAATCGAGCACCAGTCCCTCCGGCCGATCCGCCCATACTCCTCACCCCGCAGAACCTGCCGATCGGCGAAGACCTCCCCGCGATGGCCGTGCCGATGTCCCTCGAAGACGCCGCCGACTACGCCGACAACTTCGCTCGCGACCCGCACCCACGCTGGCGCGGAGACGACGCCCGCCTCCATCCCGGATGGATCGCCGGCCGCTGCGTCCGACTGACCAAGCACACCTACAACTACCCGGCCGGCATCCACGCTGGCAGCCAGATCCAGATGCTCGCCCCGGCCCACGCCGGCCAAACCCTGATCGTCTCCGGACACGTCACCGACGGCTACCGACGCAAGCAGCACGAATACTGCCTACTAGACGTCACCATCAGCTCCGAATCAGGAGAAGACCTGGCAAGGCTCCGCCACCGAACCATCTACCAGGTCGGCGGCGGCTAAGACCACCACTTGATCCATCGAACCGGATAGAACCTACGATCGTGCCGTTTACGATCGACCACTCCGCTGTCCCGGAACATTCTGATTGCGACCCATAGCACCGCAATCAAGAACACGCCGAGGCCCTCGATTGCTATCAACAGGCGCGTTTCCGGCGGAGGGACGTATTTCGTGTACGTCGACCGCCCGACTACCTCACCAAACAGGTACTCGTCGTACTGAATAGAGATCGGCATTGGAGTCAGCAAGATCCGTTCGGAAGTGCCGTCGCCATATTCGAGCCGGACAGCGAGACTGACATGATCCAGATCAGGGGCGTTGATCTCGAGGCGTGCGGTCAGACCTCCCCGACTCGGGAGGACGAGCGGTGGTCCGAGGAAGTCCCCTTGACCAGCGATGTTCGGATACCTCAGGTCACGGTCGTTGGGTCCCGGCGAAATGTAGACCCGCAGAGCCCCATCACTGCTTTCAGTGGCCAAGACGACCTCATCTCGCTCAGGGTCCAATAGATAGCGCACCCTGATCCCGAGCGGATCGCGACCAAAAGTGTCAACTATCGCTGCCAATTCGTCGGTAGTAGGCCGTTTGGCCGTCCAGATCCACACTTGAGAGGCTGCTATGGCCGCCAGGACCAGGATGAGACCGAACCTCCAGCGCCACCGCAACGGCCTACGAAATCCGGCGACCGGCTCCGGTTCAGGAAGCGGCCTCTCGGTGACGCGTCTCATCTGTTGCCGCCCGTTAGCTGAGCCAGCGGCGCCAGACGATCCAACTGACTGCGAACACGACGCCAAAGGCCGCGGCGATGTAGATGAACAGTCGCACAATGTCGACCAGTGGCTGGTGATACGTGATCGTCACGGGCAGCGGACTCATGTAGAACCAGTCCTCGCTCTGCAGTTCGTCCAGCGTGATTGGTTCTGGTCGCGGGAAGCGAGTACTGTCCCACGTACGATTCGGCTTCATCACCCGCAGACCCAGCTTGATCTCCGTGTCGCTCAGACCGCGCATCGTCAACCGCACCTTGCTCGGCGCATTCTCACGATCGTTGGACAGCGTGATCGGCTCCGTATAAATCGATCTCGGCCGATTCACCAGCGAGTAGTCAAGGTCGGGCCCCTCGGCTTCATAGAAGCGCACGACACCGACGTGGTCGGTCTCCTGTACGCCGAGCTCAGCGCGTTCCTCGTCGATGTTGCGGACTGCGATCTGGACCAACGTGGTCCGCGACGGCTTGTCAACACCAAATGCCCAGATCCCGGCGGCTACCACGCCTCCGACAATTGCGATCACAAGCCAGCGTTGCCAGGCGATACCAGCGGTATTCATCGAGTCAGCGTATCGAGCGATTCCCTGAGCGCTATCAGGTCCTCAACAGGATTCCATCAACCTGAACGAACCTAATGCCCAAGCAAATCCGATGCCCCGCGCCCCGCCCGCCCCGGGCGCCGACCCGGGGACGCGGGGCCCAGGGGACCCAACAACGACCACAGCTCAATGTCCCCCTCAACTCGACCCTTCCCCGACGGTTCCTCCGGCCAACGATCCACCAAGTAACACCCACCCTCTCAGGAAACCGAAACGTCTCCCCCATGTCGTAACTCAGCGCAACGAGCACGCTCCAGCCCAGCACCGCTCATAGACTGTTCGCATGGCACGAAGTATTTCCGCCTTCCAATCCTGGCGACTGAACACGTTCGCGGCCCTCAACGACGGCAACTTCCGCATCCTCTTCATCGGCACGCTCTTCGCCACCTTCGCCTACATGATGATGTTCCTGGCGATGTCGGTCGTCGCCTACGACCTGTCCGGGACCAACACCGCTGTCGGAGTGATCGGCACCGGCGTGGGGCTGGCCATGTTGTTGGCGCCCTTCGGCGGGGTAATCGCCGACCGCATGAACCGCAAGTGGGTCATCGTCTTCGGTCAGGGCGGCGGCGCCGTCATGCTGGCGATCACCGGCGTTCTGCTCCTGCTCGGCCAGATGACGCTGCCGCTGATGTTCGTGCTGATGTTGGGGCTCGGATTCACCTTCGTCGTCATGGGACCGGCGCGCAACGCCTTCACCGCCGACCTCGTCGGGCCCCGGCTGATCGGCAACGCGATGGTGCTGAGCCAGCTCTCGCACACCCTGGGCCAGCCCTTCTCGCCCTTCATCGCCGCCATATTGCTCGAGTCCGCCGCCGGCTCCGGCGGCACCTACATCGTCATGGGCGCGCTGGTCGCCGTCGGCGTCTTCACGGTCGCCATGATGCCCAATCGCCGACGTCATGGCGACACCCAGCGAGCCGGTCAGCAAGCCAGCCAGGAACCTGCTCAACGAAGCAGCGTCCTGGCCGACATCGCCGACGGCGCGCGCTACGTCTGGAGACGCCCATCGCTGCGCCTGATGCTGCTGATGTTCGTCAGCACCGTCGTGATCGGCTTCCTCTTCCGCATCCTCACGCCGGCCTTCCTCGACCAGCACCTCGACCGTCCCACGACCGACATGGGCCAGCTCTTCCTGGTCAATGGCATCGCCGCAGCCATCATCTCCTTCGTCGTCGCCGGAGCCGCCACCACCCGCTGGGCCTGGCCGATCACCCTCGTACTGGTCGCCTTGCTCGGCGTCGGATACCTGGTCCTGGCAGCCTCCCAGACACTCGGTCAGGCGATGATCGGAATGGCCCTCCTCGGTCCCGGACTGCAGGGTCCAGTGATGATCCTCCAGGCCAGGCTGATGATGAACACCGAGTCCGCCTACTACGGCCGCGTCATGTCCTTCACGATGATGGCCTGGGGAGTGCAGATGGTCTTCGCTGGGCCCGCCGGAGTCCTCGCCGACGCCATCGGCGAACGCGAAGTCTTCGCCCTCATGGGCCTTGCCGCCTTCGCCGTCGCCGTGCTCGGAACCCTGGGCTGGCTGGCCATCCGCAAAGACGATCGTCCAGCACTCCCGTCAATGTTGCCAACACCAGCCCGAGCCGCCAGGGCAACCACCAAGGGCGTAGCAGCCGCCGCGACAACCATGCTGCGCCCGGTCGCCTTGATGTCCGGTCAGAAGCCCAACAACTGACCCCCACCTCAGAGCTGCCACTCTCGATGCCCCGCGCCCCGACGCGGGGCCCAGACCTCGACCCTCGACCGCAGCGCCAACGCCATCCTCACCTCACCCATCGCAGCCAGACTCCGCTCCCTGCCGATGCCCCGCGCCCCGACGCGGGGCCCAGACCTCGATCCTCGACCGCAGCGCCAACGCCATCCTCACCTCACACATCACAGCCCGACTCCGCTCCCTTCCGATGCCCCGCGCCCCGACGCGGGGCCCAGTCCTCGATCCTCGACCGCAGCGCCAACGCCATCCTCACCTCACACATCACAGCCCGACTCCGCTCCCTTCCGATGCCCCGCGCCCCGACGCGGGGTCCAGACCTCGATCCTCGACCGCGGCGCCAAAGCCATCCTCACCTCACACATCGCAGCCGGACTCCGCTCCCTTCCGATGCCCCGCGCCCCGACGCGGGGCCCAGACCTCGATCCTCGACCGCAGCGCCAAGGCCATCCTCACCTCACACATCGCAGCCGGACTCCGCTCCCTTCCGACGCCCCGCGCCCCAGACCTCGATCGTCGCGCTCGATGAGAGCCATGCTCTCGTCTAACAATGTCGCAACCGATCTGCGCGCACGAAGTCAACCGCCATCAGGCTCCCCGAAGGCCCAGGAACGGACCTCACCAGACATCCATCTCGTCACGCGACCCACCCGCGCCGCTCGTAGAATATTCGCATGAGGCGAAGCATTTCGGGCTGGCGGGCCAACACCTTCCTCGCCCTCGAGCATCCCCAGTTCCGCATCCTCTTTGCCGGCACGCTTTTCGCGACGCTCGCCTACATGATGATGTTCGTCGCCCAATCGGTCGTCTCGTTCGATCTCGGCGGCACCAACTCCGCCGTCGGACTCGTCTCGATGGGCACCGGCATCTCCATGTTGATCGGCTCGCCCTGGGGCGGCGTAATCGCCGACCGCGTCAACCGTAAGTACCTGATCGTGCTCGGCCAGGGCGCCGGCGCAGTGATGCTGGCGCTGACCGGTGTCCTGCTGTTGCTCGACCTCGTCAACCTGCCCTTGATGTTCATCCTCACGCTGATCCTCGGCGCCACCTTCGTCTTCATGGGACCGGCTCGCAACGCCTTCACCGCCGACATCGTCGGACCCCGCCTGATCGGCAACGCCGTCGCCCTCAACCAGCTCGCTCATAGCTGGGGCATGCCCGTCGCTCCAATGATCGCCGCGCTCCTGCTGGAATCATCCGTGGGCGGCGGCGGCACCTACGTCGTGATGGGCATCCTGGTTTCGGTCGGCGTCCTCTCGATGGCGGTGATGCCGAACAAGGGCAAGCCAGAGCAGTCGGGCAAACGCAGTCCGATGCAGGACCTCATGGACGGCGTGCGCTACGTCGCGCAACGTCCGCCGCTGCGCCTGATGATCATGCTGTTCATGGCCACGGTCGTGATCGGCTTCATGTTCCGTGTCCTGACGCCGGCGCTGCTCGAGCATCATCTCGACCGCCAGTCCACTGACATGGGCCTGATGATGACCGTCAACGGCATCGCCAGCGCCGTCCTGGCGATCGGCGTCGCCGGACTCGCCACCTCGCGCTGGTCCTGGCCGCTGATCTTCATCCTCATGGGCGTCATGGGACTCGGCTACCTCGTCATGTCGCAGGCCCAGACCTACGGAGTCGCCGTCGCCTCGATGATGCTCCTCGGACCCGGCCTCCAGGGACCCACGCTGCTGCTCCAGGCCAAGATCGTGATGAACACCGAGTCCGCCTACCTCGGACGAGTCACCGCCTTCACGATGATGTCCTGGGGCATCTCCTCCGTCAGCGGAGGCCCGGCCGGCGTCCTCGCCGACCTGCTCGGCGAGCGAGAAGTCCTCGCCGGAGTAGCGCTGCTCACGTTCGTCTTCGTCGGGCTCGGAGTCCTCGGCTGGCTAGCCGTCCGCAAGTACGAATCAAGAGCCCCACAAATCCGTCTCACACCCGACACCGACATCCGAGGAGCCCAACTAGCGCCCAACGGAGACGCCCCCGAGCCAACCATGCCACCACCACCAATGCTCCGCACCGTCGCCCTAATGTCCGGCCAAAAGCTCCGCAACTAACCCACTCCGATCAGCGACGCCGCGTTCGTCGCCCCACCCTCTCCCTCCGACGCCCACCCTCTCCCTCCGACGCCCGCCAATCTCCCTCCGATGCCCCGCGCCCCGACGCGGGGCCCAGACCTCGATCATCGCGCTCGGCAAAGAAGATTGCCTCTCCTCAAAACACCGAAGCGGATCCGCCAACGAAGCCCGAGGCGAGAGAATCACCATCTTGGTCTCGAACCCAGGTGCTCTAGGCCCCGCGTCAAGCGCGGGGCATCGAATTCCCATTTGCTCCCCCTCGCAGGGGGAGCTGTCGCGAAGCGACTGAGGGGGTCCCGCCCCACCCACCAACGAGACCCCCTCCGCCTCAGCGAACTACCCAGCGACCACCGGAGGGCCATGAGCATGACCTTCCAACAGGACAACGCGACGCTCCAACCGATCCAACCGCGCCACAACGTCCCCCTCAACCAACTCCCGCACCCGCGCCAGCAGAGCCACCCAGGGAAAGTCCCGCCCCGGATCCGACTTCTGACGCGTCAGCTCGCTATGCCCGACATGATGCGCGCGGTCAATCGGAATGCCGTACTTCCGACACACAAACGCCGACCATGCCGCCACGGTCTCAAATTGCCGGCTCCCGACCGTGAACGTCTCACCGATCTCCCGCGCATAGCCCTCAATCTCGATCGACAGCATGCACGTGTTGTAGCTAACGAACTCGTCTCGCCACCACGACGGCCGAGGCAGGATTAGATCCTTGCTCCGCACGCCCTGCGCCCAGGCAAAGTCATCGTCGCGGACCATCTGGTAGAGGTCCCCGTCCGAGTCCGCGTAGTAGTTGGTACTGGCGTTGGCCCGAGGATCCTCGAACCAGGCCGGCGTCACTTCGTTGTCGTCCCACGGCTCCTCGGGCGTGTGGTAGCAAAGCGCCACAACCCGCCGCCTCGCCCCCGAGTACGGACGCGAAGCCGCCGTGTAGTAGTTCGACCGATGCGCCGGACGCCAGATCACCCGCGCGCCCTCGGGCAATCCGCTGATCCCCACGAGATCGGGCGTGCTGTCAATCGCATAGCTGGTCATTCCGAGCCTCCAATCTTCCCATCGCGAGCGCGAAGCAGCCCATAGCCAGCCGCAATCGCAATGGCGATCGACCGCACCGCATCCGAAGCCCCCACGCCCACCAGTCCAGTCTCCAAAACCGCCCAGACGCCAATCACACCCAGCGCAATCAACGCCCGCACGCTCCCCTTAGGCAGCCACAAAGGACTGGGCCCCGGCTCAACCTCAGCCTCAGCCTTCGGAGCCGCCAACAATTCCGTACGTCGTTCCATCCTCAGTTCCTCTCTATTGATCCCCACAGTTCCCGCCCGCTCCCCCCTCCCTCCCTCCGATCCCCTCTCCCTCTGGGAGAGGGCTAGGGTGAGGGTCCGGCGAAGCTCGGACGGGGATCGATGAAGGTTGAATGAAGGCCGTCCCCACCTCCGAGCGAGGACCTGCTCAAGACGTCCCCCAACGCCCCGGTCGATCCGACCGAACCGCTCAACGCCGCGCCACCCCTAGCGCAACGGAGCGGGAGCGGGTCCCCGCTCGGAGGCGGGGACGGCCGACAGAATCAGCCCCCGCGCACGATGAAAGCCGACACCAGACCGATCGTCGCCAGCAGCACCGTCCCGCCGCCAAGCGCGACGTACAGCCGGTCAATCCGAGCATCAATCTGATCGAGACCGCTCTCGATCCGGCGCAGATACTGCCAGAGCGCGTCCGTCGCCCCGCCGTGCGACTCGGCCATGCAGCCGCCCGAGCACAGAGGCTCGGACGGCTTCGATCGTTCTGGCGCGAAGTTCGGTTGAGACATCGTTACTCACCCCCTTCCGACGAGTCGGCAGGCGCCGAGAACACGTTCCGCGTCTCGGCCTGCTCCCGGTAGCGCACCGGCAGCTCCGTAATCGACTCCGCCTCGCGCCAGCCCGTGGCCCGATGCTTGAGGTACTTGTCGGCCCGCACCTGAAGCCAGCGCTCCGGCTCCGGCTTGCCATCCTCCGACGGCTCAGCCTCCTCGGGCTGTCGCATGAGCAGGTCGTAGTTCTCCAGTTCCTGCCCCTGCTTGCGGACCTTCCGGTACTCGCGGTGACTGAACAGCAGCCCCCGCTCGCCCGGCTGGACCATCGGTCTCTCCTGGTCAGTCATGTCGTTCTCCCTAGTCATCGTTCAGTTCCTCCTTCTCTTTCCCTCTGTTCCCCTCCGGTTCCCTCTCCCTCTGGGAGAGGGTTAGGGTGAGGGCTCCCCCTACCCAGGCCCAAGACCGGCATTGATCTCGGTCTCCAACCAAGGCTCGGCCTCAATCTCAATCGCCGAGTGCGACAGGCCCTGCTCATCCGCCGCCTCAAGCAGCAGACGCTCGGCCTCATCCACATCGTGGAATCCGCTGCCCAGCAGCGCGTGATTGCGACCCACGTACTCGCGTCCATGACGGTCGCGCTTCGGCTCCCGCAGATACGCGCGCTGGGCCCGGAGGCCGACCCCCAGCCGCGGTGCCGAGAACGTCTCGGAGCGCAGCTGGGAGAAGTCGGCCGGCGACCACAGGCCGCGGTCGTCGAGCGGCATGATCAGACTCCGTCCGCGATGATTTCGCAGCCGTGGTGCTGGAATCCCGCGATCCCCGCGTTGTAGTCGGCCAGCGATCGCAACGTTGTGCCCGGCCATTCCGCCTCCTCGAAGATCGACATCTGCCAATCCATCGAGCAGGCCCAGACCAGCGCCTCGGTCCCAAACATCGAGCAGATGTAATCGCCCGAGCCATCGGCCGCCATGTACCCGTCGACGAACACCGCGGTGCCCATCAGCGGAATCTCCGACACGTGGAAGCGGCGAATCATCTGCTCCGAGATTCCGGCCGGGATCCAGTTGGAACCCGAACCAACCCCGCTCGCGCCGATGTCCTCCAGCACGTGCTCGGCCACCACCGGCGAGAGCACCGTCACGATGTCCCCGCGAGGCGGACCGCCCTTCGAGCGAGCCACCGACTGCAACACCCGCCGAGCCTCGCGCAGCTTGGCCAGCGTTAGCTTCTTACCCGTCTCCCCGATGTCGTTGTCCGTGTGCCAGTTGCCGAACTCGCCCGTCAGGTCGGTGTCGATGTCCTGGCCCTGCGACAGCGCCATCTCGTCCGACACCAGCCGGACCAGGTCCTCCTGCGAGTAGTTGATTGCGCGGACATGAATCCGCACATAGATCGCCCGGAACGTCGGCGAGATCGTGTTGCTCGCCAGCGTGAATCGAGACGTCGTGCTCAGTTCATCTCCCTCGTTCGGCGTCTGCACGCTCGAAACGCTCGACACCCGAGGGATCTGAGCGCTGCTCGATCCCTTCGGCACGATCAGCTTCCGCGCCAGCGACAGCATCGGCGCCGACTGCGGCATCTGCGCAATCGTCCGCTCGACCATCGCGGAATACGAAGCCGAGATATTCGTCGAAAGTGTGTCAGCCATCAATCATTCCTTTCTCTTGTGTTGCTCCCCCTCTTAGGGGGAGCTGCCCCGCAGTTACTGCGGGGCTGAGGGGGTACCGTCCGCCCTCATGCATTGGGATGTCTGGCCAGCCACTCCGCAAACTGATCGCGGCGCCGCTGACGTTGCGTCCCGTCCTCCTCTTCGTGGATGAAGTCAGCCCACTCGGACACGTTCTCCGGCTTGGACGCCGGCGCCACCCCGTGCAGACCCGTCGTCGGCCGAGGCTCACCTGCCTGCCGATGAGTTTGGAACTCGCGAGTCAGCTCGTTCCGAACCGTGTCCTCCCGCTCACGAGCCGCCCGTTCCGCGATCAGGTCACGCCAGGCATGAGCCATATCGCTCGGCTGCCGCCCCGAGCCCAGCCGCTCCCGTTCCTCGTCCGACAGCTCGCCGATCGCGTCGAGCATCGCCTCCCGCAACGTCGTCGCCTCATCGCGACCCGGTTCCGCCTCCGCTTCCGCCTCCACCTGAGGTCCATCCAGGACCGGCGTCGTCTCTGCAGATTCCATCTGCGCCTCCAAAACAACTAAGCGCCGACGGAAAATGTCCGTTCGGCGCTCGGAGGCGCGCAGTCCGCGGTCGCTAGGTGCTCAACAGTATGCAATCCCAAACAAGAACACAAGGTCGATATTGTATCCCCAACAACACTCCCACTCCCCCCATCGCCCCGCACCTAAACTCCCCTCCCTTCCCTCCCCTCCGATGCCCCGTGCCCCGACACGGGGCCCAGACCTCAAAGTCCGACCGAAGCACCAACCTCATCCTCACCTCAAACTTCGCAGCCCGACTCCCCTCCCCTCCGAAGCCCCGTGCCCCGCCCGCCCCGGGCGACGACCCGGGGACACGGGGCCCAGACCTCGATCCTCGACCGCAGCACCAAAGTCTTCCTCACCTCACACATCCCGAGCCAACTCCCCTCCCTTCCGATGCCCCGTGCCCCGACACGGACCCCAGACCTCAAAGTCCGACCGAAGCACCAACCTCACCCTCACCTCATACATCCCAAGCCAACTCCCCTCCCCTCCGATGCCCCCTCCCCTCTCCCTCTGGGAGAGGGTTAGGGTGAGGGTCCCCCTATCCTGACCCAATGCTCAACGACACTAAAATCCTCGACCTCACCGACGAACCACTCGCCCTGGGCGCCAGGATGCTCGCCGACATCGGAGCCGACGTCGTCCGCGTCGAAGACGCCAGCGGAGACCACCTGCGCATGCGCGAACCGGCCATCGCCGGAGACGCGCCCCGAGCCGAGCGCGGCTGGGCCCACCTGCTCTACAACGCCGGCAAACGCTCCGTCGCCGTCGACTCCGACGATCCCGCCACCTGGACCCGCATCGAGTCGCTGCTACCAGAGTTCGACGCCCTGCTCGCACCCCTGGAGCCCAGCGGCGCACTCGCCGAGTGGCTCGAACGAGGCCGCAACGGCGAGTGGACCTCCGAAATCCCCATCGTCGACGCCGTCTTTCGACGCGGCGCCAACGAACCCATGACCGACCTCACCGCTATGGCCGCCGGCGGTCACATCGTGCTCAACGGACATCCCGAGGACCCGCCCGTTCACCCGGCCGGCAATCTCTCCCACAAGCAGGGCTCGATCGCCATGGCCGAAGCCGCGATGGCCCTGATCATGCAGCGCCGACGAGGCGGTGAAGTCGGACGCATCACCGTCAGCATCCAGGAAGCGGTCACCTTCACCACCCTCCAGACCGCCAGCGGTAACTTCTGGACCTGGCACGGCGCCTCGCCCAGCCGACACATCCCGATCGGCTCCGGCGTCACCTTCCGGGCCAAAGACGGTCACTGGCTCTCCTTCACGATCCACCCACCCCACTGGTACCGATTCGTCAACTGGGTCGACGAAGTCCTTGGCCTCAAGGAAGGCGAGCTCAGAGGCACCGACTGGGACGACGAATTCTGGCGAGAGCAACACCAGCCCGAAATCGTCCCCTGGATCGACCGCCTCTGCCAGGCCCTCACCGTCACCGAGCTGCACGACAAAGGACAGGAACTCGGCCTCCTCGTCCTGCCAATCAACACGGTCCAGGAAGTCGCAAACGACCCCCACCTGATCGCCCGCGGCTACTACCAGTCCGTCGACCACCCCCAGCTCAAGACCAGCCTCATCCTCCCCCGCTCCCCAATCCGAACCCGAGGCCAACAACCAAGAGCGAAACGAGCCCCAACCCTCGGCGAACACACTGATGAAGTCCTCAACGGCTCCGTCCCGTCCCCGCCTCCGAGCGGGGACCCGCTTGGTTCCCCCTCCCCCTCCGATCCCCTCTCCCTCCGGGAGAGGGCTCCCTCTGATCCCCTCTCCCTCCGGGAGAGGGCTAGGGTGAGGGTCCCCGCTACTCCCAAGGCCGACAACACCTCCACCCTCTTCAACGCACCACCACCACCCCAACGACCCCTCGACGGCGTCCGAGTCCTCGACTTCACCTGGGCCATCGCCGGCTCCCTCGGCACCCGACTCCTCGCCGACCTCGGCGCCGAAGTCCTCAAGATCGAATCCGAATCCCGCATCGACCCGATCCGCTACAGAGGCGTCCAGCCGCCCGACCACTTCTCAATCAACACCAACGGCACCTTCAACGACTGCTCCGGCGGCAAGAAGTCGGTCACCCTCAACCTCAAGACCGAGGAAGGCATCGAAGCCGTCCGCGAACTCGCCAAACAGGCCGACCTCGTCACCTCCAACTACACGCCCTACCGGCTCGACCGCTGGGGCATCGGCTACGACGACCTGCGACAGATCAAGCCGGACATCATCGTCTGCAACGTCGCTGTCATGGGCATCGAGGGACCGCGCGCCGAGTGGCGCTCCTACGGCAACGGCATCGTCGCCATGTGCGGCCTCGCCCACCGCTCCGGATTCCCCGGCAAGGCCCCGATCGGCCTCGGAACCCTGCACACCGACTTCACCGTCCCCTACTACCTCTCGACCTCCGTGATGGCCGCCCTCGACCACCGAGAACGCACCGGAGAAGGCCGCTACCTCGAGATCGCCCAGTACGAGACCGCCGTCCAACTCCTCGACACCGAACTGATCGAAGCCCTCAACGGAGGCGCCGAGCGCCCGCGCATGGGCAACCGATCACCATTCATGTCACCCCATGGAGTCTTTCCCGCCGAAGGCGACGAGCGCTGGATCGCCATCGCCTGCCGAGACGACAACGACTGGCGCAACCTCTGCCGGGTCATGGGCCGAGCCGATCTGGCCGCCCGAGTCGAGCTCGACACCCTCGCCGGCCGCCAGGCCAACGAGGATAAACTCGAGGCCGCCATCTCCAACTGGACCAAGACCCAGGACGACTGGACCTCCTCTCGGCTCCTGATCAACGCCGGAGTCCCCGCCAGCCCGGTCGAACGCCTCGAAGACTTCTTCGACGGCCAGGACCGAGCCATGCGAGACAACTACAATCCGGCCGAATCCCCCGAAGGCCCCACCTTCCAGATCCAGCAAGAACCAATCCTCTGGGACGGCCAGCGCCTCCCCGCCCGCCGAGCCCCCATCTGGAGCGAACACACCGAAGAGGTCCTCAAAGGAATCCTCAACTACACCGAAGAAGACATGACCCGCCTGGCCGCCGCCGGAACCCTAGGCTGACCCAACCAAGACCTCCCCCTCTGGGGGAGGTGTCGCGAAGCGACGGAGGGGGCTTCCCCGCATCCCTCCCACTCCGATGCCCCGCACTCGATGCGGGGACGGAAGGGGCACTTGCACCCCTCCCCTTCCGATGCCCCGCGCTTGACGCGGGGCCCAGAGCAACGACCGTCACGCGCGCGACAAAGTTCCTCTCGCCTCTCTCCCGGAGAGCAGATCCCCAGTAATCCCTTAGCAGAGGATCTGGCCAGTGCTCCCCCTCCGATGCCCCGCGCTTGCCTGCCCCCGGCTTGACCGGGGGACGCGGGGCCCAGAGCAACGACCATCACCTCCGAGACTCAGTCCCTATCGGCTGAGGCTTCAGCTGACGTCCACGCCGCCACCAAACCCATGACCATGACCGCGCCAGCGACCCTTCCCCCAACCGCGTGAGTGCTCCCGATCGAACCCATTATTCACCCAGTCCTCAATCGTCTCAGCAGCCTCCGACTTCTTGGTCTCTCCCTCCTCAGCGGTCAACCTGCCGGCTTCGACCACTGAGTCGATCCGCTCATCAGCCCGCTCGACCAGAGCATCAATCACCGTCTGAGCATCGATGTCATTCTCCCCGGCGATCTCCGCCAGCGTCTTGCCCTCGCCGAGCGCCGTCTTCAGACCCTCGAGGTCCGTCCCGACCAGCTCCGCCAGCTCAGTGAACCCGCCCGAGCGCTTCCCGCCCACACAGTCCTTGTCCTCCGATTCCTCGTCACCCTCGGAGAACACCTGCGGGGCCTCGTGCCGACCGCCGTCCGCGGAACGCGCCGAGATCACCGTCACCGCCGCCACCCCAATCGCCGCAACCAGCGCCAAAGGCATCAACCACCTGTAGGCCATCCCCAGCCACCGATTCGAATTCACATCCACAATCCATACCTCTCTTGCATCCAAGTACCGTCCCCGATGCAAGAACCCTATGGACGCGAAGTAAGCGCAAAGTCAGAACCAAGTATGCAACCGGACAACACCCCGTCAAATCTCTCCCGATCCCCCCCGATCCCCTCCGATCCCCTCTCCCTCTGGGAGAGGGTTAGGGTGAGGGTCCCTCCCTCCCAATCCCCGCTCCCCCTGGCAGAGCCTGCCCCGTGCTTGACACGGGGGGTGAGGGTGAGGGTCCCTACACAATCTCCGGGTCGTAGTCCATCCCGATATGCCCACGCTCCCGCAACCCTTCAACCTCAGCCTCCGAGTAGCCCAACACCTCGCGATACACGTAGTCGTTGTCCTCACCCAGCGCGACCGCCGGCTTGCGGATGCTCAACGGCGTCTCCGAGAACTTCATGAACGGCGTGTTGTAGCGGAAGGTGCCAATGTCATCGAACAGCTCGTGCGTCTCGTTGAGACCTCGATGCTGCACATGCGCATCGTCATAGATCCGCGAAGAGCCCAGCACCGGAGCCGCCGGCACCCCATGAGACTGCAGCAGATGCATCAACTCATAGTCGTCCTGCGACGACGTCCACTCGCTGATCCGCGCATCCAACTGATCATGCCGCTCCAACCGACCCGCTTCGTGCCGTAACTCAGGATCGCGAGCCCACTCCGGATCGCCCATCGCCTCGCGCAGACCGATCCACTGGTCGTCGTCCATCACCGAGATCGAGATCCAGCGGTCGCCGCCGTCCGTGCCGTCCCCCTCCGACTTCGCCGGATACAGGCTGTACGGCGCGTGACCATTCGTCGATCGATTGCCAATCCGCTCCTGCACGACGCCGTTGAGCGAGTAGTCCATGAACGCCTGAGCCAGCATCCCGCCGGCGCATTCCGCCTGCGCAAGCTCAAGGAACTGCCCCTCGCCCGTCCGCCGACGATGCCGCAGCGCAGACATGATCGCGAACGCCGCATGAGCCCCCGCCACGTAGTCGCCGGAGAAGATCGACGTCGTATACGACGGGTCCAGGTCGGGATAGCCGCGCAGCAGCGTGTGGCCCATCACCGATTCCAGGTGCACCCCCAGCGCCCGCGCGTACTTGTACGGCCCATTCGACCCATAGGCCGGCATCCGCAGCGCGATGATGTCCTCCCGCGCCGCGCGCAGGAAGTCCGGCCCAATCCCCAGCTTCTCCAACGTCCCCGACGCATTGTTCTCAACCAGCGCATCCGACCTCGAGACCAGCTTCGCAAAGATCTCCCGGCCTTCGTCCGACACCAGGTCGACGGTCATCGAGTGCTTGTTGCGGAACTGCTGCACAAACGTCGGCGAATAGTTCCACGGTCGCGGCCCCGGCTCCGAGTTCGGGTAGCCCACCGCCCAACCAGCCCCAGCCTTAACGGTCTCCGCCGACGGCCGAGCCTGCCCACCCCGAGTCATCGGCTGCCAGACATGCACGTTCTCAACCTTGATCACCTCAGCCCCAAGGTCGGCCAACAGAGTCGCCCCGAACGTCCCCGCCCACACAACAGTCAGGTCAATCACCCGAACACCCGAAAGAGGCAACGTCATGCCGAGAATGCTACCCCCTCCAATCCCCTCTCCCTCTGGTCCCCTCTCCCCCTGGGAGAGCCTGCCCCGTGCTTGACACGGGGGGTTAGGGTGAGGGCTCCGGTCCCCTCTCCCCATGGGAGAGCCTGCCCCGTGCTTGACACGGGGGGCTAGGGTGAGGGCTCCGATCCCCTCTCCCCCTGGGAGAGGGCTAGGGTGAGGGCTCCGGTCCCCTCTCACTCTGGGAGAGGGCTAGGGTGAGGGCTCCGATCCCCTCTCCCCATGGGAGAGGTCTAGCGCGATGGCTCCGATCCCCTCTCCCCATGGGAGAGGTCTAGCGCGATGGCTCCGATCCTCTCTCCCACTGGGAGAGGGCTAGGGTGAGGGCTCCGATCCCCTCTCCCTCTGGGAGAGGGCTAGGGTGAGGGCTCCGACGCCCGACTAGGCCCAGCCCCCGAACCCCGAGCCAGGCTGCCAACGTCAACCTCAACTCGGCATATCCGCAGGCCGACGCTGATGCCCCTGCCGGTGGTACAGCACCCCATCGATGATGATGTGGGATGGCCACATGGCAATCACAGGCCCGAATCCACATCGGATGTAGTGAATCCTGGCAACTTCCACCGACTCATCCCGCGCC
This sequence comes from Dehalococcoidia bacterium, assembly GCA_964291525.2. Taxonomy (GTDB): domain Bacteria; phylum Chloroflexota; class Dehalococcoidia; order Bin125; family Bin125; genus Bin125. The sequence goes on from OZ219765.1 coordinate 1,582,557, forward strand.
TCCACCAACCTCGTGTGATACGACTCGCCGTTCATGCTGCACCATCTCTTCGCCGGCACGATCCGCTCGCGTATCACCTCGGTGAGCAAACCTGAATGAAGGCGGTCGTAGATCCGAAACTCCCGAAACAAGTCGTGAAGCTCATACTCTGGAATCTGTACGCTAAGTCGACTGGGCAAGGAACACCTCATGTCGTTCAGCGACGATGTGCAATCCGAATTGCGGACGCTCGCAAGAGCGTATCTGGAGGCGACCGCGTCCATTGGCGACATCCTCACATTCGAAGTCGAGCATTCCGACCTCGACTTGGATCTGAGCGAGACCTTGCGATCTCAGCTGACACGCCTGTCACTCTTCGGCAACGAATACTGCTTCGACGCGCGACCGATCGAGGACTTCGAGTCCGTCGTTTATGAAGTCCTTGACATCGACCCGCCGCAGCCGCTCATGACGATTGAACGCGAGACGCAGATCTTGCTGCAGTCCTATCTGTGCAACCTCCTTCCGATTGATCGATTCATCAAGTTTGATCGAGCCCACCGAAGAGATCAGGACATTTCAGAACTGTGGCGAGCCCGCATCTCTGAGATTGCTCGCTCCGCCGATGACGTGATCAACCAACGGCAATCCCGCGAGGAATTCGAAGTTGAGGTGCAACGCCTCCTGGCTGAACCTTCTGCCGCAAGCGCGCATGCAGCGGCGGGCAGCTAGCCGACCACCCCCGCCGACCGAAGCGCTCCGATCTCCCCCTCCTCAAACCCACACTCCGACAGCACCTCGTCCGTGTGCTCCCCGAGTCTTGGCGGCGGTCTGCGGATCGACCAGGGCGAGGCCGGCATGATGAACGGGCGGCCGGGCAGATTGACCTCGCCCAGCTCCTCGTGGGTGGCCGTCGCCCAGAAGCCTCGATCGCTGAAGTGGGTGTCCTCGAACAGCTCGTCGACCGAGAACAGTGGACCGCAGAGCACCTTTGCCTCGCGCGCTTCGGCCCAGATTTCCCGCTTGGTCCGCTCCAGCGCCCAGGGCAGGAACTGCATGTTGAACTCTTCCACGAGCGCCGGATTGACTGCCGCGCCGGGACGCCACCACTTGTCATCTTGCAACCACTCGGGACTGCCCAGCATGTCGTTCAGCCGCGGGATCCGGATCGCCGCGCCCGAGAACTCGACGTAGCCGTCGGCGCAGGGGTAGACCCCCGACAGCATGCCGGCCGCCGGACCGGGCGCCCGTAGCGACATCCGGCCCGCGTACTCCCAGCCCATCGTCGCCGCGTGCCGACGGTCGACGCCGTTGAACTGCGCGTCCGCCATCGCGAAGTCGACGTGCTGCGCGACGCCCTGCAGCTCGGCCGAGGTCAGCGCGCCCATCGAGGCCGTCGCCGCCGCCGCTCCGCACTCAACCAGCGAGGCCGTGCCGTACATCTTGACCGGCTCACGGTCCTGCACGCCCATCGAGTACATCTCGCCCGCGAACCCGTACAGCACCAGGTCCGAGACCCGGTAGTCGCGGTACGGCGAGTCCTGCCCGAAGGGCGAGATCGAGACCATCGGCAGGTCGTCGCGCGACGCCTTGATCTGCTCCCAACCGAAGCCCAACGAGTCCATCCGACCCGGCGGCTGCGACTCAATCACGATGTCCGCCCGAGCGATCAGCCGCTCCAACACGGCCCCCGCCTCACCGCGCTCCAGGTCGAGCACCAGCGATCGCTTGTTCGTGTTGAAGTAGAAGAACGTCCCCGACCGCTCCGGCCCGCTCACCCCCTGGTACCACGGCCCCACCGACCGCGACGGGTCACCCCCAGGAGGCTCCACCTTAATCACATCAGCCCCAAAGTCGGCAAACAGCTTGGTGCAGTAAGGCCCAGCAATATGAGCGGTCAGGTCAAGCACCGTCACACCATCAAGAGGCCCAGGCAGATCAGACATGGCGTGATTCTAGACTGCCGCCCCATGGTGATTCGCGAGTCGGCGATCCATGTTGATCTGATCGTATGATCTCTTCATGGCGAACAAGGCTTATGGTGATGATGAGTTGGCGGAGCTTCAAGAGATAGCCAAAGTGGTCACAAACCCTGGGGCGCGCTGGGTTACCAAGCCCGGACACCAGCAGCGGAATTTTCAGCTCGTCGCAGGATCCGATGACGATTTTGCGTTCGCGATCTACCAGCGCCAGAGCATGCACGACGAGACCGATTTTTCCTGCGGGATTGCCTTCTTGCCCCCTGGTGGAACCCGATTGACGCTGGCGCGCTACAACGGCCCCAGTCACATTCATGGAGAGATCGAGTTTCTCTCACACATTCATCGCGCTACGGCTCGGGCAATATCGGCAGGCAAGAAGCCCGAATCCGAGGCCGAAGAGACCGATAGATTCACTACCCTTGATGGCGCATTCAGATGCTTGATCGAGGACTTCCAAGTCAGTGGGATAGCGACTCCAGAGCCGGAACAGGGAAAGCTGATATGACGCTGGATGCCGAAGCGCTCCGTGAGTTTCTTTGCGCTCGCCTCTGCGAGGACGTGGGAGTGATAGCGCGTCCCGACGGCGAAGTCATGATGCGTACGCACTTCAAGTTCCCCGATGGCGACGGCTTTCCATTTCATTTGGCCGAGGCAGCCAGCGGCGGCCTTCGCCTTTCGGATCGCGGCCACACTTTGATGCACATCAGCTATGAACACGACATTGACTCCTTCCTGTCAGGCCCCAGAGGCATGCTGTTGGAGCGGATCGTTGGCGAGAGCAATCTCTCGTACGAAGATGGTGTCTTTGCCATAGACACTTCCACGGAGGGTTTGACTGAGGCCATCTTCGACTTCGGGCAGGCACTGACGCGAATCTACGATCTCACCTTGCTCTCTCGTTCCAACGTCGGATCCACCTTCTACGATGACTTGGCCGACTACCTCAGCCACTTCGTAGACGATTCGAAGCTGGCGAAGGACTACCTCCCTGATGTTCCGAATGCTGACGCTTATCCAGTCGACTACCGAATCGAAGGTAAGAGCGGTATCCCCTTGTTTCTCTATGGCGTGCCCAATCGCGACAAGGCCCGTCTGACGACGATTATGCTTGGCTACTTTCATAGGCAGCAACTGGACTTTGAGTCGATCATCGTGTTTGAGAATCAAGCAGAGATTCCGCGAGTCGACCTCGCGCGGCTCTCTGATGTCGGCGGAGACATGATTTCGTCTCTGGAATCGACGACTGACTTCGGCCGAAAGTTGGTACGGCGAGTGGCATGACTCTCCCACTAGCCCCAGACTCCTGAGCTCACGGGATCTCGATCGGTCTCCACCGAGCATGGACAGCGTTCTCAACCTAGAACAGATAGCCGATGAGCGCGCTACACTAATCGCGTGGCCACGATGAATCCGGTTCTTCGCTTGCGACAGGCTTTCCGCGCCCTTGCGGCGGATGATGCTCCGGCGGATGACCAGACTGACCTGACCGCAGATGCGGCCGCCGACGAAGCGGCTGATGCGATCACCAGCTACTCCTACAGCCAGCGTGAGTCGGACCTGCGGTACGCCCAGATGATGGCGGAGATGCGCGCGTTCATGGCGGAGTTTCGTAACCAGGTCCTGTTGGGCACGCTGCTGATCACTGGTCTGGCTGTCGGAATCCTCTCGATCATGATTGTCTTGTTTGACTGACCCCATCGATCAGTGACCCGACCACCGCCCCGGCCGGCCAACCGGGTGGATCTTGAGCTCGAGTGGCTTTGGCTTTTGCCTGGTCTTGCTGGCGACTTCGTGCATGTAGCGGTCGGCGTCGACGAGGTCGTCGTTCTGTTTCTTTGGTTTGGGGGTTTGGCTGCTCGAACCGCTCGAACTGCCCGACTCGTGAGCCCACTGGTACTCGCGGATTCGGGTGGGGAAGTTGGCCATGGTGGGGGTGTAGTAGGAGCTGGGCGGGTCTCCGTTGAGTCGCTGTTGGACCAGGCTGATTCCCCAGTTGACCGAGTCCGGACCTCCCTTGCTGGGCACGACTCGGTTGCCCTGGCGACGCTGGTGGTCGATCCAGGCCGACTGTGAGCGGTCGGCGCACCAGAGGATCCGGCCCAGCTTGCGACGCCAGTGCTGCTGCCAGAGCTCGAGCCGCTCGGTCACGCCGGGGCCGCGGTCCTCGAACTCGCCGAGGCGGATCAGGACGTTGGGACCGCAGGGCGCAGCTCGGTTGGTGATCCCGGCGACGACGCCGGCGGTGTAGTGGTCGCGCGGCGCCTGTCCGCCGAAGTCGAGTCCGCCGACGTAGCGGGCGAAGCTGGGCAGGGGCGCGTCCCAGAGGTGCTTCTGGGGATCGAAGTGCTGGTAGATCTGGCCGTCGAAGGCGTCGAAGCGGCCCTCGATGAAGCGGTTGACCCACTCGCCGGGCTGGAGGGCGCGCTGCTGGGCGGCGTAGTGCTCGGGCAGGTGCGGGTTGTCGGGGATTCGGGCGGGGATGTAGACGATCCGGCCGTCGGCCTCGGCCAGGGCGGCCTCGTCCAGTTCGCGGCGGGCGAACCAGCGCTCGAACCAGCCGGGCCAGGGGTTGGAGGCGGCGACGAACCAGCGCTGCGCCTGGGCCGGATGCCGGAGCCGGGTGAGCAGCATCTGGGCGGCCTCCTCGGAGACCTCGCCGGCCTCATCGATCAGGACGGCGCCGTATTCCTGTGAGCCGAGCCCGGACCACTCGGTGAGGTGTCGGAAGTTGATGGTTGACCAGGTCGACTCATGTGCCCCCCCTTTGCCCAGCTTGACCAACGGCGTCGGCGACACCTGGCGCCGGCGGATGATCTCCTCCGGGCAGACCCGGAAGAACTCCTTCATCGTCGTGGTCGAGAGATCGGTGTAGTGCTGCCGAGCGACGAGCACGTTGTTGCCCCGATGCATCAGCGCCGCATCAATCGCCAACTCCACGATCGCCCGCGTCTTGCCGCCGCCCATCGCCCCGCCGTAGCCGATGAGGGCGAGTCCTGGGTATGGGGCACTTCCCAGTGCCTGGTAGAGCTTTAGCTGGCGGTCTGTAGGAAAAAAACCGCGATCGTCATGGAGTTTGTCGGGTCGGCTCTTATGGAGGTTCGTCATCCTGGTTGGTTCCTTCGCTTTCGTCGTCCTCGTCTTCGTCGTCGTCCGTCAGGAAGATGGCGCACGGGTTCTCGGTGGGCGGTTCCGGTCGCTGCGGTGGGCTCGAGAAGCCGGCAGGCGTCTGGTCGTCGTCGAGCGCGTGGAGGATGTGTCCGTAATCGCGATTGCCCGGTGAGAGCAGATCGGCGAGCTTGCAGGCTGCGCGAACGCTGACGTAGGCAGGCTGGTCCCGTCCGGCGAGCTCGGTGAGGCGCTGGATGGCGGCCTTGAAGGTGGCTTGGATTGGCATTTGTGGTTCCTCTCATGTGGATAGATGGGGTCGATGGTATGCGGACAGGTGTTCTGCTCACAAGAGCGAACAAGTTGCTTATTTTGCAGAGATGGGGATGGAGGCGTGGGAGGGGAGTAGCGGATGCAGGGGGGACGTTACCCCCTCCGCCCCCGCATCAAGTGCGGGGCAGGCATTCGGCACCTCCCCCTCAGAGAGGGAGGAAAGGGAGTGGGGGGATGGGATTCGGAGGGACCCTCACCCCTGCCCTCTCCCAGAGGGAGAGGGGGTGGGATGGGAGAGGGAGAGTGGGATTAGGTGTCCAGGGTTTGTTGGATGCCTTGTTGGCGTTTTCGTCGGGGGGCGTTGCGGAAGGTCTGGGGTGCGGCGAAGCGGGGGTAGTCGGGCTGGTCTCCGTTGAGGAGTTGCTCGATGGTGAGGAAGATGCCGATGGCGGCGTCTTCGGGCAGGCCGATGACCTTGTAGTTGGAGAGTTCCGTGCCGAAGGTGTCGTGAAGCCTGTGCTTCAACTGCGAAATCGAGACGTGGGTGACCTCGACGCCGATTCAACGTCGCTTAAGAGGCTCGGCGACGGTGACGGCACAGAAATCGGCGCGGATGAGGCAAGCGCAGAGCATGTCTCGCGTGGCCGATATCTGCGAAGAACGTCCCGACTGGCAATGGGAAGGGCAGCGGTATCCAATAGTGTAAACTGCGATACATACTAGGATTGACGCCATTGACGTCCTTGCATACGCTCGTAAGCGTCCTCGCGTATGCAAGGACGTCAAGGCCACCCATCATCAACGAACACAGTCTTTCACGCAATTTCTCAAGTACAATGCAAGCGACCCCAGTGGTAGCTGGGGTCGCAGGAGAGGCGCAGTAGCTAAGTCCGGTTAAGGCTCGCGACTGGAAATCGCGGATCGTCGGTTCAAATCCGACCTGCGCCTCCATCATCGATGCCATCGTAGCTCAGCGGATAGAGCTGGATCTTCTCAAGTTCCGCAAGTCGTCGGTTCAAATCCGACCGAGGGCACCAACAAATGCAGTATACCGCGCTGGTACCAATCTGATAGCGCCCCAACAGATCCGCGCACCTGGGCCTGCACCCACTCACAAACCGAGCGACACAGCCAAATGCTCGCTCAGCACCTGCCGAGCCTGCTTCTTGTGATCCTCGTCTGCCACGCCAACCGGCAATACAAGACAAATCATGCGCTGGCTCAGCACATCAAGATTCGCCTCGATCCGACACAGATGATCTTCGACGCGACGTGAGCATTATTGCTGCACGGGCGAACGGAAGGGAACAGGTCCTCGCCAGGGGGGCAAGCGGATTCCCGATAGGGGTTGGGAAGGACAGAAGCAGGGCGGATCTGGGCAAATGCAGCGGCGGGGAGCCCCCTCCGTCGCTTCGCGACACCTCCCCCAGAGGGGGAGGTCTTTGGGAGGGAGTCTTGAAACGCGTGATGGGAATCGCAGGGGCCCTCACCCTTGCCCTCTCCCTCGGGGAGAGGGGATTGGAGATTTGGGGCGCCGAGCGGGTCCCCGTGTGAAACGGGGACTGGGGCGCGGGGGGCAAGACACGAGGGTTGATAATGGGATGGATTGGAGCTCGACCATGACTACTCCTGACCTTTCGACGGTTGCTTCGGTTTCTGACTGGTATGTGGATGCGTTGGCGGCTGCTTCTCCGAATATGGCGACTGGGCTTGGGATTCCTGGTGGTGAGGTGGCGTTGACGGATTACTCGCCGGATGGGCATGCCGAGCGGTCGGCGATTCGTCGGCAGGCTGAGGCGGCGCTTCGCTTGCTGAATGTGGAGACGGAGCGGGACCGGGTGGCTCGGGATGTGATGCTGGAGCGGTTTGACTGTGAGGCGGAGCTGGAGGCTCAGCAGGAGCATTTGCGTTCGCTGAATATTCTGGCGTCTCCGCTGCAGAACACCCGGCAGGTGTTTGATTTGATGCCTCGGGAGACGGAGGAGGACCAGGCGAACATTGTCGAGCGGATGGGCGCGGTGCCGGAGGCGCTGGAGCGGTATCGGTCGTCGTTGGCGGCGGGGATGGATCAGGGGATTGTGGTGGCCCAGCGGCAGGTTCGGGGTGCGGTGGAGCAGTGTCGGGTGTGGGCGGGGGGACCGAGCGGGTCCCCGCGTGAAGCAGGGACTGGGTTCTTCTCGAACCTCGTTCGTGAGTTGGGGATTGATGGTGGGTCGAATGTGAGGGCGGCGGAGCAGGGGTATACGGCGATGGGGGATTGGTTGGAGTCGGAGTATCTGCCGAATGCGAATCCTCGGGATCCGGTGGGTCGGGAGCGGTACCAGGCGGCGTCTCGGGGGTTCAATGGGATCGAGCTGGATTTGGAGGAGACGTATCAGTGGGGCTGGGAGGAGGTCTGGCGGATCCAGTCGGAGATGGCGGCGACGGCGGAGCGGATCTCGCCGGGCGCGTCGGCGGCTGAGGCGATTGCGATCCTGGAGAACGACGACGCGCGGGCGATTTCGGGCGAGGACGCCTTCCGCGAGTGGATGCAGCAGACGCAGGACGAGACGATGCAGGCGCTGCTGGGCACACACTTCGATATCGCCGAGCCGGTGCAGGAGATCGAGGCGATGATCGCACCGCCGGGCGGGGCGCTGGCGATGTACTACACGGGGCCGTCGGAGGATTTCTCGCGACCGGGTCGGACCTGGTATCCGACGGGCGGCGAGACTCGGTTCCCGCTCTGGCGTGAGCTGTCGGTGTGTTACCACGAGGGCGTGCCCGGGCATCACTTGCAGATCGGGACGACGCGGTATCTGGGTGAGGAGCTGACGCGGTATCAGCGGCTGCTGGCGGGGACGTCGGGTTATGTCGAGGGCTGGGCGCTGTATGCGGAGCGTCTGATGGCAGAGCTGGGCTACCTGGAGGATCCGGCGTACTACATGGGTCTGCTGAGCAGTCAGGCGCTCAGGGCGGTGCGAGTGGTGATCGATATCGGGATGCACCTGGAGTTGCCGATCCCCGAGCGCGAGGAGTATCACGGAGGCGAGACGTGGACGCCGGAGCTAGCGTTGCCGTTCCTGATCGAGCGCTCATTCTTCCCCGAGAAGATGCTGGCCAGCGAGGTCGATCGGTACCTGGGCTGGCCGGGTCAGGCGATCAGCTACAAGGTCGGCGAGCGTGAGTGGTTGGCCGCGCGGGAATCGGCAAGGGAGTCGCTGGGCGATGCGTTCAATCTGAAGGCGTTCCACCGCGCAGCGTTAGAGCTGGGTCCGATGGGTCTGCAGCAGTTGCGGGATGAGATGTCTCGGCTTCGAACATAGAGATGTCTCGATGCCCCGCGTCTACGCCGTAATCCGATGCCCCGCGCTTGACGCGGGGCCCAGACCTCGGTCGTTGTGCGGAGCTCGGCGGTGATCCTTGGCACAGGCGCTGTGCGGGGGATCTGCTCTCGGAGGTTGAGGTGAGAGTGACGTTGTCTTGTTAGCGGAGTTGGGTGCTCTGGGCCCCGCGTCGGGGCGCGGGGCATCGGAGGGGGTAGGCGTTGATGGCTAGGCGGGAGATTCAGCCGGCGGTTTATGTGATGGTGAATTGGCGGAATGGGACGTTCTATGTCGGACACACGGCTGATCTGCCTCGTCGGATTGAGGAGCATCGGGAGGGTCGTGGGTCGGTCTTCACTCGGAAGCATCACATTCGTCGGTTGGTCTGGTATCAGTTCTGCGACTCGCTTGATGACGCTCAACGTCAGGAGGGGTTGATCAAGCGTTGGCGACGGAAGTACAAGCTGGACCTTGTTGAGAAGGGGAATCCGGAGTGGCGGGATCTGTATCACGACCTTGCTTGATCTTGCATGATCTTGGTCCGATGCCCCGCGCTTGACGCGGGGCCCAGACCTCGATTGTTGTGCGGAGTGCAGGGGTGATCCTCGGCTTGGACGGTGTGCGGGGGATCTGCTCTCGGAGGTTGAGGTGAGAGTGACGTTGTCTCGTTAGCGGAGTTGGGTGCTCTGGGCCCCGCGTCGGGGCGCGGGGCATCGGAAGGGGGATGTCGCGGTAGGCTGGCGTTATGACTCGTCTTTTGGTTGCTTTGGTGGCCTCTTCTTTGGTTGTTTTGGCTTGTGGATCGGGTGGGGATCAGCCTCAGCCTGGTGGGACGGCTACTTCGGAGCGGGCTGAGCGGTCGGCTTCGGTCTCGGAGCAGGAGGCGGCGGATCAGGAGGACCCGGCGGTTGCGGATGAGGAGGCTGCGGAGGACTCGGATGTCGCTCAGCAGGTTGAGGCTCAGGAGGAGGACTCTGACGCTCAGGTTGATGCGTTGCCGGTGGATGTGGTTGGGGTTCACAAGGGGATTCGGTCTCAGCGGAATGTGTTGGGCGAGCCGGATGCTGCGGTGGAGATTATGTACTTTGGCGACTTCACTTGAGGCGGCTGTCAGTGGTTTGCGGCTCAGGTTGAGCCGCGGGTGCTGGAGGAGTTGGTGGCGCCGGGGACGGCTCGGTTTGTCTTCCGGCACTTCCCGATCCGTGGTGACGAAGCGGTGTTTGCGGCGGTGGCGGTCGAATGCGCAGCCAACCAGGGTGGATTCTGGCCGCTGCACGACCGGTTCATGGCGGGCGACGAGACGCTGTTCACGGAGGCCGGACTTCGCCGTCAGGTGACGTTTGAGGGTCTCGACTATGAGGAGTTCAGCGTCTGCGTGACGGAGGGTCACACCTTCGCGGCGGTCAACGCGTCGTATGACGATGGGCGCTCGCGGGGCGTGCCGGGGACGCCGACGGTGTTCGTCAATGGCGAGCGGGTTGACGCGACCTTTGAGGCGATCGAGGCGGCCGTCAAGCAGGCGGCGGAAGAGGCCGGGCAGTGAGCCGAATCGGGCGCCGGGAGCATCAGGCAAGAGATACAGTCAGATCATGAAGCTGGCGTGGTGGGTCCTGGCGCTGATTTTGGGTCTGGGTCTGCTGCTGACGGCGTGTGGTTCGGGTGGGGAGTCGGACGACCAGGACAGTGAGCAGGACTCGACCGGCACGGTCCGCAGCGAGCGGTCGGACCGCCAGGCCTCGATCATGCAGCAGCAGGGACAGGTCGCGGCGGAAGCCGAGCGGGCCGCCGATCAAGTCGGGGACGGGGAACAGGTCGCCGGTGTCACCGAGGTTGGGGCGATCGACTTCGGGCATCGCGTGGGGCTGCCGTTCCTGCGCAACTCGGTTGGCGACCCGGATGCTCCGGTGGTGATTGTCGAGTATTCGGACTTCCAGTGACCGAGCTGTAGAAATTTCGCGGCTCAGTTTGAGCCGCAAATCATTGAGGAACTGGTCAGCACCGGGATCGCGCGGTACGAGTTCCGGCACTTCATCATCTTTGGATCGGCCTCGCAGTTTGCGGCGATGTCGACCGAGTGCGCGGGCGACCAGGGGGCGTGGTGGGAGTTCCATGACGCCTACCTGCTCAAGGCGCAGGCGCGCACGTTTACTCGGGCCGGCGCGATTGAGTTGGCCCGCGACGAGGGGCTCAACGTGGCTCAGTTCACGCAGTGCATCGACAACGATGAGCACCGCGACCGGATCCTGCAGATGCAGCAGCAGGCGATCGCGGAGGGCGTGAGCGGCACGCCGACGTTCCGGATCAATGGCGAGCCCGGCGCGCGGTCGCTGAACGGGATCATTGACCAGGTCCACGCGGCGGCCGAGGCGGCGGAGAATCAGGAGGGAAGCTGATGTTGTTGCGGTTGGGACTCGTCGTTGCGAGCGCGGGGTTGTTGCTGGCGGCTTGTTCGTCGGAGTCGGACGAACCTCAACCGGCGGCAGCTCAGGTCGAGGAGGAGCAGCAGGAGGAATCGGCGACGGCGTACGCGGCTGGTCAGAGTGAGTCGGCGGAGAAGGAGTCGGTCGCAGAGCAGGAGTCGGAGTCCTCCGAAGCGGTCGCGGCTGTTGAGCAGGAGCAGGAATCGCAGGTTGAGGCAGCGCAGTCGGAGGAGGCAGTGCAACAGGAAGCAGAGGAGGAGCGGGTCCCCGCTCAGGGCGGGGACGGGAATGAGGAGGCGGAGCAGGCCGCCGCTCAGGATGGGGACGGGGAAGAGGTGGCCGCTGAGGGTGCGGACGGGCAAGAGGAAGAGGCGATGGTTGGGATGATCATTGAGTCGGGCCATCGGGCGGGGTTGATTGCGTATCGGAATGTGGTTGGGGATCCCGATGCTCCGATTGTGATTACCGAGTACTCCGATTTCCTTTGACCGAACTGTCGGCGGTTCGCGGCTCAGGTTGAGCCGCGGGTGATCGATGAGTTGGTTCGCACGGGGGTGGCTCGGTTTGAGTACTCGCACATCATCAATCATGGTCCGCCGTCGATGCTCGGCGCGCTGGCCACGGAGTGCGGCGGCGACCAAGGCGCATGGTGGGACTTCCACGACCACTTCATGAGTCAGTGGGACTTCTCGCGCGAGGGCGCGATTTCCTTTGCGGCGTCGCTGTCGCTGGATACCGAGGAATTCACTCAGTGCCTGGACAGCGAGAAGTATCTCGAGTTGGTTGAGGGACAACATCGACAGGCGGTCGAGGACGGCGCCAATCGCACGCCGACCGTGCGGATCAACGGCGAGGGCGCGGCGATCGTCGCGGACGCGCTGATTTCCCAGGTGCTGGCTCTCGCGGCAGCATTGGATGAGGAGGGCTGATCATGCTAATGAGGAAGAGAACTGGACTATGGATCGGAGCGCTGGGGCTGCTGGTCTCGGCGGCGCTGCTCGCGGCCTGTGGGGGCGGGTACGACTCGGAGCAGCCGGCTGCGGCGGCTCAGCAGACTGCTGAGGCTCAGCAGGCCGAGCAAGTTGAGCAGGTTGAGTCGGCCCAACCAGAGGCTCGGGTGCAGGTGATTCGTGATCGGGCGTATCTCGGTAGTGAGGATGCGCCCGTGGTGATCCAGGAGTACTCCGACTTCCTTTGAGGCGGCTGCCGCCACTTCGCGACCCAGGTTGGGCCGCGCATCGAGGAAGAGCTGATCGCGACCGGGCTGGCGCGGTTTGAGTACCGCCACATCATCAACCACGGGTTGTCGTCGGAGATGGCCTCGCTGGCGACCGAGTGCGCCGGCGATCAGGACGCCTGGTGGGAGTTCCACGACTACTACTTCGAGGGTCCCGGGCGCGATGCCTACACGCGAGACGGCGCGGTCGCCGCGGCGGCGGAGTTCGGGCTGGACACGGACGAGTTCGCCCAGTGCATCGACGATCAGGCGCATCTCGACCGGATCTACGAGCAGCACCGGGACGCGGTCTCGCGGGGTCTGTCGAGCACGCCGACGGTGCTGGTCAACGGTGAGCGCGGCCCGACGTCGGCAGACGCGCTGATCGAGCTGGTCAAGGAATTGGCGGACGGCTAGGGGTGGGCTCGGCGGCGAGCCGTGAGTGGTATAGCAAGTTTATCGTCGTATAGCTCAACTGGTTATACGCCGCATACTTTGCTAGATTCGACTCATGGATCCAGTCAGTAATCCCTACAGTCCGGGCGCTGGCACTCCGCCGCCGGCGCTGGTTGGCCGCGACGACGAGCTGAGAGAGCTTGAAGTTGCGGTCAAACGGATGGACATCGGTCGTCCTGCCAGAAGTACGTTGCTGACCGGGTTGCGCGGCGTCGGCAAGACGGTGCTTCTGAACAGATTTGGGCAGATCGCGCGAGATCAGGGCTGGACGCACCAGCAGCTTGAAGCGACGGAGGACATTGACCTCGCTGAGGCGGTGGCGATCATTGCTCGACGGGCAATTCTCGAGCTCTCACGGGGACGCAGAATGGCTGAGCGGTCTCAGCGGGCGCTCGGAGTCCTGAGGTCTCTGCAGATTCGCTGGAGCATTCCCGAGTGGGGCGCGGTGATGGAGATCGAACCGTTCGCAGGTCTCGCCGATTCCGGCAAGTTGGACGACGACCTGGCGGACCTATTCACGGAACTGGGTTCGCTCGCCCGCGACCAGAACTCCGGAGTCTTGTTCACGATTGACGAGCTCCAGTACCTCAGTAAGGATCAGCTGTCGGCGTTGATCGTTGGCCTGCACCGAATCAGTCAAGAGCAGTTGCCGCTGATGGTTGTCGGGGCGGGCCTGCCCTCGTTGCCGGGGCTGGCAGGAGAGGCTAAGTCGTACGCTGAGCGGCTCTTCCGATTCACATCAATCGGGAGTCTGAGCCGGACCGAGGCCACGATCGCGCTGGCCAATCCAGCGCTACATCAGTCAGTGAGGTGGGAGCCGGAGGCGATCGACCTCGCTGTCGACGTGTCGCGGGGTTATCCCTACTTCCTGCAGGAGTACGGCAAGCAATCCTGGAACACTGCCGACGGCCCTGATGTGATTCATGTCTCCGATGTCCAGGCTTCCATTCCTATCGCGAACGACGAACTGGATACCGGGTTCTTCGCGGCGCGGTTTGATCGCGTCCAGCCCGCCGCACAGGGATACATCTTCGCCATGGCCTCGCTGGGATCAGGACCGTACCGCTCAAGCGAAGTCGCGGGAGCGTTGGGCAAGAGCACTCGCCAGGTTGCGCCGGTCCGAGACGTGCTGATCAAGCGTGGGCTGTGCTACTCGCCCAGTCACGGCGTGATCGACTTCACCGTTCCGATGTTTGACCGGTTCGTTCGGCGTCGGCTGGGTTGAGTAACGCTTTACTCGTGAGCGAAGCCTTGCGTTTCGCTCCCGAGCCGGGGCGGCCCCCTCAGTCGCTTCGCGACAGCTCCCCCTCTGGGGGAGCTCTTGGGCTTTCGGTGTTATCCACTTTATCCACAGGGTGTCCACAGGTTTGGGGTTTGTTGTTGGATCGTTTGTTCTGGACTTGACTTCTTCGAACGTTTCTTCTCATAATCGGATGTGTGTTTGCAGAACTCACATTCTTGTATTGAAGGAGTTGTTTGATGACTGTTCTTGCTCATGAATCTCCGATGGCTGCTGAGGATTCACCATCAGCGGGGGCGATTCTGGCGACCACGCTTTCGGAGGCGGACCTGAATCACATGCTTGGTCAGCTCGGCGGCGGGCGATCGGGTCTGGGGGCGCTGAGCCGGTTTTCGGCGCTTCACAAACGGATTCGGGAGCGCGAGGCTCACCTGTACAACACTCGCGAGGTCAATCCTCGGTTCCAGGCGCCGCACCTGAAGGCGGAGCCGTGGCAGACGGATTTGCCTCGTCGGACGTGGTCGCAGCTTCGACAGCGGTTGACGGAGCATCCGCTGCGGGTGCATGTTGAGCCGCCGGACGACTCGCCGACGGCTCGGCAGGCGGCGGACAACCTGGAGCATGTCCTGGAGCTGGGTCTGCGGCAGATTGAGGAGCGTTCCCACCTGTCGTTGCAGGCGGATCTGGGCTATGGGCAGGTCTGTCTGTGTTTTGGCGTGCTGCACTGGCAGCGGGCGGCTGATCGGTTGCCGTCGCTTCCGGCGCGGGAGCAGCGGGGGTCGCGGCCGGAGAATCCGGAGGAGCGGCGGCGGTTTCGTCGGGCGCGATCGGAGGACGGGCCGTCGTTGCCGTGGATTGAGACGGAGGCGAGCCGCACAGAGCGCGATCGGCTGCGTCAGGCGGCGGCGGGCTTTCCCTGGGATGTCGAGGTGATTCGGCCGGACCAGTTCGCGTTTGTCGAAGACCACGGCTCGGGCAACGGCCTGGGCCTGGCGGTCGTGCTGCGCGAGGTTGGCCTGTTCGAGTATCGCGAGCGGCTGCGCGAGCAGGACGGTCTGGAGCTGCGGATGAGCGCGATCGCGGGCGAGCGGTCGCTGGCGATCGCTCGGGCGGTCGAGGCTCCGTTGCCGGAGGAGCCGTCGGGCGCAGGTTGGGGCGAGCGGGTCCGGGTGGCCTCGCTGTGGACTCGGCACGAGTACTACGAGCTGGCAGCGCTGGACGGCGCGGAGGCGTCGCGCTCTCGGGGCGCCGACGGCAAGCTGCGACATGAATGGACGCTGATCAAGTCTCATCCGCATCCGTATGAGATGCCGCCGTTCGCGATCGCGGAGGCGGATACCAACGATCATCCGGACATGGTGCGCCGCTGGGAGCCAACGATGGAGGGGATCTACCGGGCCAAACCGGGCTACGACTACGAGCGATCGCTGGGTCGGTACCTGGCCGAGCAGACGGCGATCCCGCTGTACTGGGTTCAACTGGCGGACGGAACGTATCAGACGGACGATGACGACCATCGGATCGAGCTGACGCCCGACGCGGCGAGGATGCACACATTGCCGGAGGGCGCTTCGTTACACCGCGTCGAGCTCCAGGTGGACCCGGCGTTCGTTGAGTTCTTGCGGATGTCGCACGACGAGTTGATTGCGGCGGCACCGGACTCGGGATCGGTCGAGCGCGGGGAGATTGGTCCGACGACGCAGCCGCACACGCTGAATCTGCTGCTCGGGTCGCGCAGTCTGCAGGTGCAGCAGCTCAAGCGGGCGCAGACCAAGGCGGCCTGCGTGATGCTGCGCAATATGGCGCTGGTGATGTCGAAGCCGCTGGCGGCGGGCGGGTTCGGCGCGCCGATCTGGGTCTTTGCCAAGGGCGAGCACGGGCGGCTGAAGCGTCGCGAGACGGTGTGCGTCGAGCCGTCTGCGATTCCCTCGCTGGACATTGACGTCTGGATTGACCCGTACTCGGCGGCGCAGCGCATCGCGGTGCAGGAGCACGGTCGGGCGCGGCTCAACGACCCGCTCGATCCGCTGGATCAGCGGGCGTACCTGGAGCAATACATCGGCGAGGAACACGCCGAGCAGGTGCTGTCGCGGCATCGGCAGTGGCGGTTAGAGCAGGCGCGCTTCGAGCGCGAGCTGGGCACGATCCGCGGCGAGGAATCGTCGGAGGCCTCGGCGAGCGGGCAGCAGCATGTGCCGACTTCGAGCCGAATGTCGGGGCACCTGGCGCCGCTCGGCCGGCTGACGACGGCGGACGACGATCGCACCGTCAACCCATAGCGACAGGTCAGCAACAGGTCAGCAATGAGCAACATGAGTGACAGGAAGAAGAGGGGAAGTGAATGGCGCAAGCACATGAGATCCGGTGTACGAACCGGGAGTGTCCGAGCCGCAAACATCGAGAGCGCGGGGCGCTCGCCTGTCGAGTGGAGGAGCACTCGAACTACTTGACGATCGTCTGGAAGTGTCGGAGGTGTAAGCGGGGTCAGCGGGCTCCTTTGCGGAGGCTGTAAGGGTGACGCTGGTTCGCCCAACTCCCGCCCTCTTCTGATCCCCTCTCCCTCTGGGAGAGGGTTAGGGTGAGGGCCTTCGGGCGAAGAGGGGTGTTGGCCGGCTTCAGAATTGTGGGATTGGGGAACCCTCACCCCTGCCCTCTCCCAGAGGGAGAGGGAGTGGGATTGGGAGAGGGAGGGGGAGTTTTCTCTTGGTTACGGTCTGGGTTCTGCGTGGGTGGGAGTCATTGCGTTGTTGTTGATGACGTATGCGGCGGCTAGTTCGGATGGCTGGAAGGGGATTACTTCTGGGTCGGCGGTGGTGAGGATTACTTGTTCGACCTCCGCGACTGCTTCGGCGGTTCGTTCTCGGCGGGGTGGGTCTAGTTCGCTGAAGACGTCGTCTAGCAGGAGGATTGGTGAGTCGGCGGACTGGGCGGCTAAGTAGTCGGCCTCGGCCAGGCGCATGCTGAGGGCTGCGGCTCGCTGCTGGGCTCGGGAGGCGAAGTTGGCGGCGGGGCGCTGGTCGAGGTCGATCAGCAATTCGTCACGGTGCGGGCCGACGGAGGTGGAGCCTCGGGCGAGGTCTCGCGGGCGGGTTTCGCGCAGCGTCGGCGAATTGGCGGGTTGGTAGGTGAGGCTCAGATTCTCTGCAGGATCGTCAGGCGAGCGCAGTCCGATGTGTCGCGCGGCGGCGAGATTCGACAGCGCCTGTGCCGCCTCTGAGCGGGCTTCCCAGATTGGCTCGGCAGCCGACTCGAGCAGTCTGTCCCACTGCTGCAGCTCGGACTCGAAGGCGCGGCCCTCGGTGATGCGTTTGAGCAGCGCGTTGCGCTGGGCCAGGGCTCGCTGATAGCGGCTGAGATTGCTCGCGTGGGAGCGGCGTAACTGTCCGACGGCGACGTCGAGGTAGCGTCGGCGGACTGAGGAGGTCCCGGTCAGCAGGTCGAGATCGAGGGTGGTGAACTGCACGGCGCGGATCGCTCCGAGCGCGTCGGCAGCTCGGCGGTTGACTCCGTTGACTCGGATCCGCTTGCTGGTCAGCGGCGCGCCTGTGCGTTGTCTGGCGGGGCTGGCGTTGCCACCGTTGCGGGCGGCGAGCGCGATTTCGACCTCGATGGGTTCAGAATCGGAAACGGCCGTCGCGGCGACGCGCATGACTTGCGGCTCGTCGGCGTCCCAGCGGATCAGTTCGCCCTCGGTCTGGGCGCGGGTGGAGCGCAGCGAGGCGAGCATGTAGATCGCCTCGACGAGGTTAGATTTGCCAGCGGCGTTGGCTCCGCTGATCAGGGTGACGCCGGGTCCGAGGTCCAGCTCAAGTTCAGGCCAGGAGCGGAAGTTAGAGACTTGCAGTCGGGTGAGGTGCACTCGTTGGAGTGTATGGGTCGGTCAGCCCCAGACGGCGATGGCGGCGATGATGGCTCCGGTGGCGGCGAGCATTGTCAATGACAGCGTGCCGAACAGCCACCACTTGATCGCGTTCATGTCAGTTCGCAGGGCAGCCATCTCGGTGCGCAGGGCACCCATCTCCGCTCTGAGCGTCGCGCGAAACTCCCGCATCTCAATTCGCAGCGCGTTGAACTCGTCGCGTACGTCGTCCTGCTTGGCCAACCCTGTGCGGGCAGCCTCGGCGGTCGCGTCACTGGCTTCGTCGAGCGCGTCGGTTTGCTCCTCCGTGAAGCCGGAAGCTCGTAATCGTCGGCGGAGCGTGACGGGGAGGAGCGCCATGGCTGCAATCTATGTCGTCGCGGGTGTGATTGTGTCAATATACATTGGATGCCTGTTCTGTATTTGGAACTAGGAGTGCTTGAAATGGAGACCGATTTTGGCCGTATCCATGACGTCTTCGCGGCTGCACCGATCGGGGTTGTCCTGTAGCATGTGCCAAACGCATACGCGGACCTCCCCGCCAATCACTGGAGTGTTTTGATGGCCACGATTCAGCACGATGTCCCCGGGATCAATCTTGACTGGCTCAACGTTGATACCGACCAGGGCATGGAGATCGAGACCGGACGCAAAGGCCTGACGCTGGAGACGATCAACCAGCTCACCTACGGCGTTGACGACCGCGACGAGGCACGCCAGCGTCAGTGGGCGCCGCGCGGCGCGGTTGCCGACCCCCGATCACCTTCGAACAGCGTCCAGCATCTGAATAAGGCCGATGTCTGGACCGAGTCCGCGATGCTGCTCTACGAAGAGGCGCTGCAGCGCCAGTGGTCGTCGGCCCGCGACATTCCGTGGGACACGATTGACGAGCTGTCGCCAGACCTTGAGCACGCAATGTGCACGCTCTGCACCTTCCTGACTCAGGTCGAATTCATCGCTGCCGACGTGCCGGGTCGATTCATGGAGCAGATTCACCCTGAGTTCTTCGAGTCGCAGCTGTTCCTTGGCACTCAGCTGATGGACGAAGCGCGTCACCTCGACGTGTTCCGCAAGCGCACGCTGATCAACGGCGGCGGAATGTCCGGCGCGGGTCTCGGCGCCGTCCAGTTGCTCGGCTCCGATGACTTCACCGAGATGACCGCGTTGCTCCACCTCGTGGGTGAGGGCTTCGTGCAGACGCTCTTCCGCATGGGTGAGCTGATTGCGCAGAACGAGGCCGAGAAGCGGATGTTCCGACTCTCCGCGCAGGACGAGTCGCGTCACCTCGCATTCGGTGTCACGCACCTCAAGTACACCGTCGAGACCGAGCCCTGGCGCAAGGAAGAACTGCACCACATCCTCGACATGCAGGAAGCGCTGCTGACGCAGTCGCAGCAGACCTCGCTGACCACCAACCCGCTGACGGGTGAGGCGCTGGCCATCCTGTCCGGTGGCGGCATCGAGCACCTCGACGAGGGCTACAACATGGTCATGCTGATGCGTCGCAAGCAGTTCATCGAGTACGCACACCGACTGGAAGTGATCGGGCTCGACCGCCACGACCGCTTCGCGCCGGAGGTGCTCTCCCTGCTCGGTGAGGACAACTAGTTCAGGCCGTTTGCAGGCTGACCGTGTAGGGGCGTCCCTCGTGGGCGCCCTCCGCGTTTCCGCAAGTCGAATCACATCCACCGCCGGAGGCCTATCAGGGGCGCTCATTCGCAGCACAGACGGAAGAAGCTGACATGGAACTGTCGACGATGACCAAAGTTCGCGCCAAGAAGGCGGGCTGGTCGGAAGATCTGATTGAGCGGATTGAGGCCTCGGCTGCCACCGACCAGCAGGTCGAGAACCTGGCTCGCGGCGAACTCAGTGAAGCCAAGATCAGCGGCTGGCTGGAGTTCATGGAGAACCACCCCGAGAACCCGTTCAGCAGCGCTCCGTTCAACATCTTCAAGACCCCGGCCGAAATCGGCATCAAGGCAACGCCGGGCCCGGATGGTCTGCGCCTGCGCGACATCAACATCGGCAGCTACGGCGTCGTACCCGACCAATGGACTCTGTCGAATGACGCCCCCCGTGGCACCGAGTCGACCGGTCAGATCATGGCCGCCGGCTACTCAATCTTCGACAAGGCGGAAGTCTGGTCGGAGAACGCCGTCGACCTGTACGAAGACGCGATTAAGGACCGCTGGATCCCGGCAACGGAGCTCGACTGGGAGAACGGCCTCGCCGAATTGCCCGAGGACCTGGAGCGCTCTGTCGGTCAGATCTGCACCATCTACTCAAACAATGGGCTCGTCGAGCAGAAGATCATCGGACGCTGGCTCGAAGAGATCTCCTACGGCTTCCACGAGGTCAAGCTCTTCCTCGCCACCCAGGTCTACGACGCCGGCCGCAAGGTTGAGGTGCTGCGCAAGCGCGCCCTGATCAACGGCGGCGGACTTGGCCAGGCGCCACTCGGTCAGATCTATCGCGGCTGGTACCAGGGCCTCACCTTTACCGACATGATCATCGCGCTTGACGTGGTCTACAAGAGCTACGAGGTCACGCTGTTTGAGTCGGCCTCGGAGTGGGCCCAGACAGATGTCGAGCGAGACATCTTTGCGCTGATCGCCAAAGACTCGCGACGACACCTCGACTACGGTCTTGCCCATCTCGATTGGTACACGCGCTACAAGCCCGAGGCGGACAAGCGGCTCAACATCCAGTTCATCCGCGCCGAAGCCGCGATGGTGCAGGAGATGCGACTCTCAACCACCGAGCGAGAAGCGCTAATCGTCCTGTTGGCCGGTGGCGTCGAGAATCTCCAGGCCGGCGTCGACAAGTTGAAGACGCTGCGTCAGCGTCAGTACGACTCCTACATGGAGAACCTGGCCTCAATCAACTTCGATCGACCTGCTGCACATCCAGGCCTCGTCGGCCAGATCAAGGATCCGCTCGAGGGCGGGATCGTAGCTGTCCGCGCGGTTGCTCAGAACTAGCGCGAGGTCGCACTGTCGATCGGATGACGCTGGTGAAGGCGTTGATTCGGGGCAAGTTCGACGAGGACGCTGCCGAAGAGACTGCCAATGTCGTCACGACAATGGTGACTGAATCGACGCAGGGGCATGCGACGAACGAAGCGCTCGTCGGGGTTGAGGCACGCATCAAGGACTACCTTGAAGCGTTGATCGCTCGGTCGGAGGCCCGTCAGATGCGTTGGACGGTGACCATTGGCGCGTTTGTGATCGCGGCGATCACGATTATCGACAAGGTGCTTTAGCTCTTTTGCGGTGTTCGCACGCCTGACTCATCACTAGCGGGCTGCCCAAGTACTCAGATGCATCGGCATCGGTCGTTCCAGACTTGTCCTGGAATATCGCTTCTACTTGGCGCGCCATCAGATAGGGCGACATTCCCGGCCAGGGGCCGGGAATGACGAACTGAGGGTGCTCCGCCGACTATTGCATGCTTGAGCAGCCGTCATTCCAGGCTTGTCCTGGAATCTCGTCTTCTGCCTCGTCCTCAGTCTTGCGCGTCATCAGATCGGACGAGATTCCCGGCCGGAGGCCGGGAACGACGAACTTGAGATGGTCCGCCGAACGGTGCGTGCAAAAGCAGCCTGCTAGCCGCCGAGGACTCCCGAGGTCAGGTCTGGGCAGAGGGTTTTGAGTGATCTTGGTTCTACTCCGACCGCGTAGGCCGTTGTGGGGCCTGGATCTCCGTCTATCTGGTTTGGTAGGGGTTCTCGGAGGTAGGCGATCTCTAGCTGCTGGAACCTGAGGTTGGTGACTCCGGGTCCCTGGGGGAGCCAGCCGTAGCGGGCGAAGGGTGAGAGTGCGAGGGCTCGCCAGGGTGCTCCCTCGACGAGCAGCATGTCGAGTTCGCCGTCGACGACGGTGGCCCGGGGGTTGACTTCGAGCCAGGTGCCGAGCATTCGCGTGTTGCCGACGGTGAGCATGGCGGCTTCGGCCTCGAAGTACGGCGCGCCGTCAACGCTGACGGTGATTGGCCATGCCTGGCGTCCGACGGCCTCCTGGACTGCGGAGAAGAAGTAGGCGGGCTCGCCGAGCATCGACTTCATGCGGCGGCGGCGGTCGCTGCCGACGATGCCGCTGACGGCGGCGGCGTCGAGTCCCCAGCTGGCCATGAGGAGGAAGCGCTGCTCGGCGATTGCGCCGTCGGGATTTGTCGACCAAACCTTGCCGGTGTCAATCCAGAGCGGCTCGCCCTGGAGTCCGTCGAGGGCGGCGAGCTGGGCGGAGATGGCGGCCATCGGGGTCATGGGCAGGTTGGTCTCGTAGGCCCAGACGTTGGCCGTGCCGAGCGGGACTGCGCCGAGTGCGGTGTCGGAGCCGATGGGGAGTCCCTGGAGCAGGGCGGAGAGGGTGCCGTCACCGCCGCAGCCGAAGATTGCGGCTGCGCCGGACTCGTGGGCCTGGCGGGCGGTCTCGGTTGCTTCCTCGGGGGTGCGGGTGACGACGACGTGGGCGACGCAGCCGGCCTGGTCGCAGGCGGCGAGGCAGAGCGCGGTCAGGGTGCGGGCGTTGAGGGCGTGTCCCGAGTTTGGGTTGATCACGAAGACGATGTCGTGGGGGAGGTGGTTCATGGGGTCAAGATACGGCTATTCGGGGGTTTGGGGGCTGATGTTTGAGAGTGGGAAAGCTGTGTTGGGGTTTGGGGCGCTCCAGGGGAGGGTCCCCTCAGTCACTTCGTGACAGCTCCCCCAGCGGGGGAGCTCCTTGATGTCGTCTAAGCTGATCTCGATTGGAGTGGGGGCACATGGCGGAGCAGAAGGGGCTGGGTTGGGTTCGGTTGGACCACCTGGCGATTGCGGCGGAGGACCCGAAGGCGGCGTCTCAGTTCTGGGGCAAGTTGTTTGGGCTGGAGCTGGACCACTGGACCGTCTCGAACGAGGGCGGCTTTCGGGTCTCGCAGTTTCACTTCCCCAAGCGGCAGGTGGGGCTGGAGGTCATTGGGCCGTTTGACGAGTCGTCGTTTGTGCAGAAGTTCATCGACGAGCGTGGACCGGGGATGCATCACATCACGGTCGAGGTTGAGGATGCGGCCGCGGCGTGCGAGTACATCCGCGAGGAGATGGGGATCGAGCCGCTGAGCGAGCCGTACACGGACTTTGAGTGGTCCCAGTTCTTTATCCATCCGAAGGACACGGGTGGGGTGCTGGTGCAGATTTACTCGTGGCTGCCCGGTCGGCGGCCGGCCGACTGGCCCGACTGAGTCTCATGGCGACGCAGGCCGCACCACCTGTTCCGCAGCCGACGTATCGCGACGGTGATTTTGTGCCGACGCGCGAGGTTCCGTTCTCGGCTGAGCTGGATGAGATGATTGCCGAGATCCGGGCGGGAAATGCTCCGAATATTGGGCGGTTTTGCGGGTATTGCTGCGCTCCAATCGGCGAGTTGGAGTCGTGCGGGGTCTGTGGCGAGACGACGGAGCGGACGGCTGCGGTGGACAAGATCGATCGGGACCTGGCGCAGATTTATCAGGCCAAGCGGAAGCGTGAGGGTCTGTATGTTCACCTGGCGGCGTGGTCGGGGATCCTGCTGGCGACCGGGCTGACGATCCTGATGATCCTGCTGTTGCCCGGTTGGACGAAGGTGTTTGCAATCGTCTTCCTGGTGCTGGGCGGGTACTTTGCCGGCGTGTTCTTTGGCAATGTGTTGATCCAGGGATTTGCGTATCGGGCGGGTCTGAAGATGTTTGCCAAACGCTGGACCGAATGGCGGGCATCGATGGCTCAGACCGCCGACACTCGCTAATCGAGCTAGTCGATCTCGTCGAGCTGCTCAGTTCTCGCTGACCCCTGGGATGAAGCTGAGGGTGTGGCCATCCGTTCGGCTGTGAATGAAGTTGTAGACGGCGAGGACTCGGTAGCTGTAGCGCCTGGTGTTGACGGTTGACTCGTCGAGGTAGGTGGTCGTGTCAGCGCCGCGAACGGCGATTCGTTCGACTCCGATCGCTGAGCCTCCTGCGTGGGGATCGTCTTCGGCTTCAATCGTTGACTTCAGGACGATGTAGCCGGTCAGCGAGAACGTGTCCGACTCGTACGATTCGGGCTTGTTCCATGTGAGCGCGAGACCAGCCTCGCCGCTGGTCACTGTCAGTCTGGTCGGCGCTGGGACGGTCGGTGCGGTGTAGCTGCCGGGCTCGGAGTACGGCGACTTGTAGCGATAGGTGATGTCGCCTGAGTCGTTGATGAAGAAGGCGGCGACCCTGAACTGGTAGGTGCGTCCGGACTGCATCGGCTTGCTTGATAAGTAGCCAACGTTGATGATTTCGGGCGCCAAGCGCTGCCAGGATGTTGCTCCGTATGCCGTGAGTTCGCGTCGTTCGACAGTGAATGAGTCAAGCAGGAGCGGGCCCAGACCATCAATAACTATGGCGGTGAATGACCCCAATCTCCAATCGATAAGCACCTGCGGATCGACCTGCTGATACGGGATGATCGCCCTTGCCGTCACCGTGTGCGGCGGGGGAATTCGGTCTTCGATGGATGTGATGACACTAATGTCTTCCTCGGCACTGGTCACGTGACTAGCGACTAATGCGACGATCGGGATCGCGGCGGCGAAGAGGACAAGCCACCAGAGCGCTCGCCGCCGGTTGCTGATTAGAGACTGAATGTGGGTCATCACTTCTGCTCCTTTCGCCGCGGCGATGGCGCGACATCGCTGGATTCAACGTATGTCCGGGAGATCGACGGGCAGTAATGCGGGTCGGTGGTCGGTGATACAGAGAAACTCGGCGTGTTCACGAGGGACTTGAGGATGGTGTCTTCGTTTACGGGTGCCGAGCGTAGGTGGGGTCGCGGTCGACCAGCATGTCGAGCGGGTAGCGGGGTTGGCTGGCTCCGGCGCTGATTGGTGCTTGCCCTGTTTCCAGCGGCTGCTTATCGTGCAGTCGCACTGCGCAGGCGCAACGACACCGTGCAGAGACGCGCGAGGAGTGTGAATTGCTGCGTTTCGCGCTGACGATGGCGAAGCGGATCCTGGGCGCTGTTCGAGATTTGCTCCCGATCTTCGGCGTGATCGTGCTGTTCCAAGTCGTTGTGATCCGGGAGCCGTTTCCCGATGTGGTCAGCGTGGCGATCGGGCTGGTGTGTGTGTCGTGGGGCTGGCGCTGTTCATTCAGGGTCTGGAGAGCGGGCTGTTCCCGCTGGGCGAGGCGCTGGCGCAG
This sequence comes from Dehalococcoidia bacterium, assembly GCA_964291525.2. Taxonomy (GTDB): domain Bacteria; phylum Chloroflexota; class Dehalococcoidia; order Bin125; family Bin125; genus Bin125. The sequence continues at coordinate 1,607,568 of OZ219765.1, forward strand.
GGGATGGCTCGGAAGGGCAGCACGACGGCGTTGCTGGCGCTGGCCTTCAGCCTGGGATTCGGCACGACGGTCGCGGAGCCGGCGCTGATCGCCGTGGCTGCGGAGGCGGCTGAAGTCGCGGCGGAGGCGAGGTTCATCGGCCACAGCGATGCTGCGCAGGATCGGTACGCGCTTGAGTTGCGCATGGTGGTGGCGGTCGCGGTGGGTCTCGCCATTGTCCTGGGAGTGCTGCGGATCCTGAAAGGCTGGCCGATTCACCGGTTTATCATCGGCGGCTACATCGTGGTGATGGTGATGACGGTGTTCGCGCCCGAGGAGATCGTGGGCGTGGCCTACGACTCGGGCGGGGTGACGACCAGCACGATCACGGTGCCGTTGATCACGGCGCTGGGCGTGGGACTGGCGACCTCGATTCGCGGGCGTAACCCGATGGTCGATGGATTCGGTCTGATCGCGTTTGCCAGTCTGACGCCGATGATCTGCGTGCTGGGCTACGGGATGGTGACGTGATGCTGGAGGCTCTCGCACTATTCGGGGAAACACTGCTGTACACACTTCGGGACGTGTCGCCGATCATCGTGATCCTCCTGGTGTTCCAGGCGTTGGTATTGCGGCGCAAGCCCGCCAACGTCTGGGGCATCGTCACGGGGTCGGTGATGGTGCTGTTGGGGCTGGCGCTGTTCCTGATCGGACTGGAGCAGGCGCTGTTCCCGGTCGGCGAGACGATGGCTCGGCAGCTGACGGAGCAGGCGCGGTCGCTGGCAGGCGCGGTGCGGTGGGAGGACTATTGGCTGGTGTATGTGTTCGCGGCGGCGATTGGATTTGCGACCACGGTTGCCGAGCCGTCGCTGATTGCCGTGGGTTTGAAGGCGGAGGAAGTGTCCGGTGGCGCGGTCAAGGCCGGGGGCCTGCGGATCGCGGTGGCGGTCGGGGTGGCCGTGGGTGTGTCGCTGGGCTGCTTCCGGATTGTGACGGGCACGGAGCTGCCGTGGTACATCATGGGGGCTTACATCATCGTGATCGTGCAGACGATCCTGAGCAGTCGGATGATTATTCCATTGGCCTACGACTCGGGCGGGGTGACGACCTCGACCGTGACGGTGCCGGTGGTCGCTGCCCTGGGGCTGGGACTGGCCGCCAACGTGCCTGGACGCAGCCCGCTGATCGACGGGTTTGGACTGATCGCGTTCGCCAGTGTCTTCCCGATCATCTCGGTACTAGGCTATGCAATCATTGCCGATTGGGTCGGTCGCTGGCGCAGGGGTAAGGAACAGCAGGAGATGGAATCATGAAGATGTCGCTGGTCGTCGCGCTGGTGAGCGAGGAGAAGACAACCGATGTGATCGATGCAGCGCGGGAGGGCGGCGCGACCGGCGACACGATCATCAGCGGCGTGCGCGGCGAGGGACTGCAGCCGGAGAAGACCTTTCTGGGGCTGGACCTGACGTCGCAGCGGAACATGGTGCTGTTCCTGGTGGCTGAGCAGCGGGCGAGGGACATCCTCGAGCGCATCGCCGAAGCCGGCGGCATGAATCGCGAGCATGGCGATGGCGTCGCCTTTCAGATCACGATCGAGGATGCAGTCGGCCTGTCGACTCAGTTGCCCATCCTGAAGGAAGAGTTGGAGGGCACCTTATGACCGATCAGAGCGAGACTGCGGCGTTGCGCGTGTTCGACGTGATGGGTCCGGCACTGCATACGATCGACGGGCTGGCGACCGTGGCCGAAGCGATGGCGCTGATGAAGCAGCATCAGATTAGTTCGCTGGTGGTGAACCGGCGGCACGACGACGACGAGCCGGGGGTCGTCACCGTAGGCGACATCGCGCGTGAGGTGATCGCGAACAATCGCGCGCCTGAGCGGGTCAATGTCTACGAGGTGATGTCGAAGCCGGCGCTGACGGTTCGTTCGGGGATGCTTGGTCGCTACGCGGTGCGGCTGCTGACGCAGTTTGGAGTTTCACGCGCGCTGGTAGTCGACGATAAGGGAACGCCTCTGGGTTTGGTCACACTGCGCGACCTGGTCCTGGGGCTGGCAGCAACGTAGGCGTCGCGCCAGCTACACCTGTCCAGGACGAGGTCAGGACCGGGTCAGCGTCTTTCGCCGGTTGGTGACGAAGTCGTGGAGGACGTATTCGCCTAACTCGTCGGGTTGGCTGTAGAAGACTCGGCCGCCGTTGATCCTGGCGACGCGGTCGACGAACTCCTTGAGGTAGTAGCTGCGGTCGAGCATGAAGACATTGATGACAATGTCTTTCTTCGTGCAGTGACGGACCTCTTTGAGGGTCTCGCGGATGGTGATCGGCGAGGGTGGGTAGGCGAAGTAGGAGCGTCCCTGCTCGAGGTGGGCGGTGGGTTCGCCGTCGGTGATCATGATGATCTGGCGGGTGCCGACCTTGTGCTTGGCGAGGAGTTGCTGGGCGATCAACAGGGCGTGGTGCATGTTGGTGCCGAGCACGGTCTCGTCCCAGCGTACGTAGGGGAGCTGGTCCGCCTTGAGTTCGCGGGCGTAGGCGCTGAAACCGATCAGGTAGAGCGAGTCTCGGGGGTATTGCATGCGGATCAAGTTGTTGAGCGCCATGGCGACCTTCTTGGCCGCCTGGAATGATCCGCGCAGGGCCATCGACCAGGAGAGGTCGAGCATGACGACGGTTGCGGTCTGGGTGAGGGTTTCGGAGCGGTAGACCTCGAAGTCGTCGGGTGTGAGCTTGACCGGTACCTGCGGTCCGCCCTCGGGCGCCGTTCGCAGGATGGCGTTGGAGATTGTGTCTTTGAGGTTCAGGTGGAAGGGGTCGCCGAATTCGTAGGCCTTGGTGTCGTCGGCACGATCGCCGTAGCGGCCGGTTTCGGGGACGTTGTGCTTGCCGAAGTTTTGTCGCTTGAGGTTGGCGTAGATCTCGGCGAGGGCTTTCTCGCCGATGCGGCGGTTGCCGCGCGGGGTCAGCTCCCAGGCGTTGCCCTTCTTCTCGAGGTAGCCGGCCTCTTCGAGTAGTTCGAGCAGCTGCTTGAGTTGTTCGAGGATTTCTCGGGCTTCCTCGCCCATCAGCTCTTCGAGCTGGTCGGGATCGATGTCGTCGATGTTGCCGCCGTACTGGACTCGCTCGAGGGCTCGCTCAAGCTCGTCGAGCTGCTGCATGTCGCCCATCAGCGACATTGCGGCCTGGAGATCGATCTCTTCCTGGCCTCGGAAGGGGTACTGGTTGAGCATGTCGCGCATCGGGTAGAGCGCTTCGAGGTTCTGCGCGAGCTGGGACAGTTCCTGGTCCATGCCCATCTCGCCCATGAGCTGCTGCATCATGTCGCCGAGCTGCTGCCGCATCTCGCCGGGTAACGACGACATGAGGTTCTGCATTTGCGCGGCTTGCTGCTGCATCTGCTCGACCAGTTCGTCCAGCGACTGGGGCGGGTCGTCGCCGAACATGTCGCCCCATTTGTCCATGAACTCGTCGAATTGGGGATCTTCGCCGCGACGCTGGCGCTCCAGCATCTCGTTGAGGTCCTGCATCATCTCGCGCATCTGGTCCATGTCCTCGGGCGACATGTCGGACATCATCTGGCTCATGTCCTGGAAGAAGCGGTTCATCATCGACTGCTTGAGTTGCTCGAGCAGTTCCTCGTACTTCTGGCGGGCTTCGTCGTTCTCGAACTCGTACTCCTGGAGTTCTTTGACCTGTCCGGCGGCGTCCTCGGGCAGTTGTTCGATCTGATCCTGCTTGCGCTCGAGGCGCTGTCTGAGGGCTTCCTTGAGCCGGTCCATTTCGTCTTCGGTGAGCGGCGAGGCCTGTTGTTGGGCGCTCTGCTGGCCGGCCTCGGGGTCGCCCCCCTCGCCCGCTTCAGGTGAGGTCGCGCCATCGGTGGGAGCAGATTGATCTTGCTGATCGGTGGGTTGTTGGGGTTCGGGTCGCGGGCCGACTTCGTCGAGACGATCGTCGATCGTGTCTCGCTCCATGTCGAGGATTTCGTCTAGCTGACGCTGGATGTCGTCGAAGACGGAGGAGAGGTCGAAGCGTTCGAGCTGTTGGCGTCTTTGCTGGCGGAGACGTTGGAGCAGGTCTCGCATGCCGTCGGTGCGGTCTCCGTCAGGGGTGCGGATGCCTCGCTGCATCATGTTCCGCAGCGCTTGCTGGAGGTCGCCGAAGGAGAGCAGGTCGTCGGAGAGGGACTGGAGGACGTCGTCGGCGTCGAGCGGGGGAATGTCCTGTGTGCCGTCCCACTGTGTGTATCGGAATCGGGTGGGCATGGGCACTTCCTTCGAGGGAGTCAATACTCCCGCTCGTGCGGGCGGCTTGGGCAAGTGTATCGCCCGTTTGCGCGGATCTTCACGCGGACCTTCACGGGGACCCTCACCCTAACCCTCTCCCACAGGGAGAGGGGATCTGCGGCGGACCCTCACCCTAACCCTCTCCCACAGGGAGAGGGGATCGGAGGGGGACCCTCACCCTTGCCCTCTCCCAGAGGGAGAGGGGATTGGAGGGGCTTCGATTCGCTTTAGGCGCGGTAGAAGATGCTGCCGCCGACTACGTCCTTGTTTAGCCTCTTGTTGAGGTGCAGGCCTTCGAGGAGGAACTCGACGGCGGCTGCGAGTGAGGCGGCGTCTTCGCCGACGTTGAGCGGCTGGAGGGCTTCGTCGAGGCCTTCGACTCGGCCCACGATGGCTGCGTAGTCGCCAGCCCTGAGGGCTTCGCCGACCTCGACTGACAGTCCTGACTTGAACTGGGTGATGAGCGGCTCGAGGGCGCCGAGCTCGAAGTAGCGTCCGAAGACGACCGCGATTGCTCCGGCGATGAGTTTCTCGATCACCTTTTCGTCGGCGCCTTCGTCGACGGTTTCCAGTTCCATCTTGCCCTGCAGGGCAGGGGCGAGATGCCAGAGGTCGCAGATGCGTGGGGCGACCTGGTCCTCGCCGGCGAGGATGGCTCGACGCATGGCGTTGGCGGTGAGGGTTTCGAAGCCGGAGATTGAGGCTCGCACGGAGACGCCTGAACGCTGGGAAACGTCGGGGCTTCGGCGGGCGAGGCGGACGATCTCGGCGACGATCTCGGCCATGTAGTCGGGTGTGTTGATGTTGCGTCCCGGGGCGGCCATCGGCGCGGACTCCTGCGCGACGATTTCCAGCTCGGTTTCGAGCTCGGAGGGGTAATGGGTTCGGATCTGGGCGCCGTAGCGGTCCTTGAGCGGAGTGATGATCCGGCCGCGGTTGGTGTAGTCCTCGGGGTTGGCGGAGGCGACGATCAGAACGTCCAACGGTAGGCGGACGCGGAATCCGCGAATCTGGACGTCTCGCTCTTCCATGATGTTGAGGAGGCCGACCTGGATGCGTTCGGCCAGGTCAGGCAGCTCGTTGATGCAGAAGATGCCCCGGTTGGTACGTGGGATCAGGCCGAAGTGGATGGTCAGTTCGTCGGAGAGGTAGCGTCCCTCGGCGACTTTGATCGGGTCGACTTCGCCGATCAGGTCGGCGATCGTGATGTCGGGGGTGGCCAGCTTCTCGCCGTAGCGGTCGCTGCGCGGGACCCAACGAATTGGGGTGTCGTCGCCGAGTTCTTCGGCCTTCTGGCGACCCTCGAGCGAGATCGGGGCCAGGGGTTCCTCGTAGATTTCCACGCCTTCGATTGCGGGAATCTCATCGTCGAGGAGTTCGGTGAGGGCTCGGATCATGCGGCTCTTGGCCTGTCCGCGCTCGCCGAGGAAGATGACGTCCTGCTCGGCGAGGAGGGCGTTCTCGAGTGCGGGGACGACGGTGTCTTCATAGCCGTGGATTTCGGGGAAGAGCGGTCCGCCGGCCTCGAGCCGCGTGATCAGGTTGTGTCGTATCTCTTCTCGAACGGTTCGAGGTTGGTATCCAGATTCCTTGAGCTCTCCAACGGTGGCCGGCTTTGCCATTAGATCGACTCCTGTCCGCTGCTGCGCAGTCCAACGCCTGACTCTGCCATCGGACTGTGGCAGCGCCACATCTGCTGGCGTGGTTATGGTGCATCGGCCAATGCTCGAAGCGCCTCATCCCGAATGAACCGGGGGAGCGGTCGCGTCTGGCCAACGTGACTGAGTGTAGCGGGTGTCCCGGTACCGACCCGTCCGATGGGGGCTGCTTGCACACCGGCTCGGGAGAGTTGGGCCAGGGCCTGGTTGACGGACTCTGGCGAGACGGCGGCCAGCAGCGTGCCTGAACCGAGCAGTCCGAGCGGGTCGAGGCCTCGTTGTTCGCAGACGGCCAAGGTCTGCGGCAACCAGATGATGTTGTCGAATTCGAGCGCTGGTGATAGTCCGGCCGCTTCGGCCAGCTCGAGCGCGGCGGTTGCGATGCCGCCCTCGGTGACATCGTGCATGGCGTGCACGCCGTCGACTTCTCGCAGTGTTCGGGCGGCGGTCGCGATGCTGATGCCTGGGGTTTCGAGCAGATCGGGATGGCCGAGGATGGCGGTTCCTTCGACGGCGGCGGCTCCGGCCTGGATGATGGCGTCTCCGTCGCGGGCGCCGTCGGAGGGGATGATCTCTTCGAGGGATGCGCTGCCGATCATGGTGCAGGAGATGATTGTTCGCGAGACGGCCTCAGTGACTTCGGTGTGTCCGCCGATGAGGCTGATGTCGGAGTCGGCGCAGGCCGACTGAAGGTCATTGAGTAGGGTTTCCAGATCTTTGGTAGCGACACCGGCCGGGGCGAGCATGGTTGCGAGCATCCATTGAGGCTCGGCGCCGACGGCGAAGATGTCGTTGGCGTTGACCTGGACTGCCAGTTTGCCTGCGTCGGCGTCGACGAAAGTGATTGGATCGGTGGTGACGACGAGCGCGCGATCGCCCCACTCGACGATGGCGGCGTCCTTGCCCAGGCCAGGTCCCTGGATGACTCGTTGGTCGGCGGGGGTCTGAAAGATTTTGGCCAATAGCTCTGTCGGTGCTTTGCCGATTCCGAGGGCATTTGAGTCGAGACGGTGTGGTGAATTCGACACTGCGGTCATCCCAGCGTTGCCGTGCGATCGAACGCTTTGCGGGTTGCATATGCTGATGCCATGAACGCGACGTTAACAGAGCATCTCGGTGGTCTGGCGTGGTCCGAGGACCCGCTGGGGCTTGAGATGAGTGCATTGCGTATTGACCTGGAGGGCGCGGCTCCGCAGTCGATCTCGCTGCCTCGGCGGGGACCGATCAGGCTGAGTCAGTTTGGCGACGCCGACACGCTCAGCGCGGTCCGCGAGGAACTGCTTGAAGCGGAACGTCGGCTTGGTGGTCCCTCGGTGATCCACTGGCGGGCCTACGGGTCGGGCAACATTGACGCGAGCGATGCCCGTTTGATCGACGAGCCGTTGCCCTGGGGTGGCGGTCCTGGTCGGGGGATGCCGCATACGCAGGGGGAGCTCGACCGCTGGTCGCGGGCGAACGCGGGCGAAGTGATTCCGAATGTGATGACGCCGTTGAGCTGGTCGGTGATTGCCGATGCGCTGGACCGCGGGTTCCATGCTCCCTGGGGTGAGTGGTCGGAGGGACGGCGCTTTGTTGCGCTGTACGACGGCTACGCGTACTTCAATATCGGCCTGATGCTGGAGATCATTCAGACTCGGCTCGGGCTGACGGGTGCGCATTTCCTCGAGGCGGTGGGCGGTCCGGAGGCAGCTGAGATCGTGCGGCCCGGCGGCAATGGTGAGCGGTCGACGAAGATCAACTGGCTCACGATGATGGGCCAGCTTCCCTACATGATTCGCTGGCTGCGCGACCAGGACCAACTGCCCAAGCGTTGGCCGTTGGAGCGCAAGTCGTGCGAGGACGAGCGGGACCGGTTGAAGGCGCTCGACGCTTCGGAGTTGAGTGATCGAGACATATTCCGCGAGCTGTCGCACTCCAGCGCGGAGAGCGAGCGTCAAACGATTTTCCTGATGAAGGCGCAGGCGGCGGTGTTTAGCGCAGCGCAGGGATTGCTCTGGGCAACGGACCGCTGGCTGGGTTCCAACCTGCGCAACCTGGTGTTGTCGGTGTTGCAGGGGCTGCCTGGAGTCCGAACCCAGGAGGGGAATATCGCGCTGCGTCGCGTGGCTCAGCGGACGGCTCAGGATGCCGAGGCGACGGAGTTCGTGCGGCGCGAGGATGCTCGCAGTCTGTGGGGCGCGGTCCATAGCGACCGCCTGCCGGATTCGATCGTCTGGTTGCGCGAGGAGCTTGACGACTTCATGGCTGAGTACGGCCATCGCGCGGCGGGAGAATTGGAAGCGGCCGAGCCTCGCTGGGTTGAGCGACCGGAACTGATCCTGGAGACGTTCCGCGATTATGTCCTGCACCCGGAGCGGAACAATCCGGACGAGATGCTTGAGCGGCAGCGGTCGGCTCGGCTGGAGGCCGAGGCGGAGATCCGCGAGCGGCTCTATCAGCATCCGCTCGGTCGGCTTCGCTGGCCGCTGTTCAAGGCTCAGATCACACAGGCTCGGCGGTTGCAGCCTCTGCGAGAGAATCCGAAGTTCACGTTGCTCGAACTGTCGCTGCAGCAGCGGCGGCTGTGGAGAGAACTGGCGAACCGGTGGATCGAGCGTGGGCTGATCGGCGATCACGACGACGTGTACTACCTGCTGTTCGACGAGCTGGCGACGCTGACGCGGCGGTCGGAGGATCCGATGATCGCGGCTCGGATGGCGAGTCGGATCCGACGTCGGAAGCTGCAGTTTGAAGAGTGGAAACGGCATCAGCCGCCGCCGTTGCGCGACCGATACGGGGATCCGATTCGCTCGGCGAGCGCCGAGTCGGAGGAGGATGCTGTCGCCGAGGCGGGCGCGTCAGAGGCTGATGGCGAGGCCACGTCCGAAGAGGCATTGCCGCTGACGTTGAGCGGGATCGCGGCTTCGACGGGGGAGGTGGAGGGTCGGGCACATGTGGCTGAGTCGGCCGCTACGGGTCGGGAGTTGACTCCGGGGCAGATTCTTGTCGCTCGGTTCACTGATCCTGGCTGGACGCCGATCTTCCCCATGGCGGCTGCGGTGGTGACTGAGATTGGCGGGGTCCTGAGCCACGGGGCGATTGTCGCGCGGGAGTTTGGTATCCCGGCGGTCGTCAATGTGCAGAAGGCGACCCAGCAGATTCGTTCAGGGGATTTGCTGCGGGTGGACGGTTCGAGCGGTCAGGTGACGATCGTCGAGCGGGGGTAGGGTCGGGTCGTTGTCTGTGTGGAGGCCTGCGGGTACGCCGGTTGTCTTTCGTCTTGTGTTTTGGGCCTCGCGTGGGTTTCTCGTCCCTTGCGATTGGGTGTGGGACCCGGACGAGATTCCAGGCGAAGCCTGGAATGACGGAAGAGGTTAGGCAGTTCTGTCAGTTCACTTCGAGCTGAGCTTGCCTTAGCTCAGTGGTGGCGCGGGTTCTAGTAGCGACTTTGTTTGTCCGTCGACTAGGAGCGGCATGTAGTCCCAGCCGGCCAGGAGGAGAGGATCGATTCCTCTCAGCGCGGTGGTGACGAGTTCTCGGTCGAGGCTGTTGGCGAGGGTGATCATTGCGGCGATGCGGAAGCCGGATGCTCCGTCGAGGGCTTCTTCCGCTTCGCGGAGCGAGCGGCGCATGAGGCGTCGGACCGTGCGGCCGTCGACCACTGAGGTCGGCGGCGTGCAGATCACGATTGGCTCCTCGACGCCCTCGAGGCGCTGGATTCGCCAGGTGTCCTCGCCTTTGACGGTGGTGGCGACGCCGTCTTTGCGGATGCCGTTGGCGACGAGGACGAGGAAGTCGACCATCTGGGTGATTCTCTGCTCGTCCTCGGGCAGGCGGTGGATGTTGGAGGAGTCGAGCTGGTACTCGCCCATGACCTGATTGGTGAAGCGCGCCCATTGCTGCGAGAGTCCACCGAGGACGCTCATGTATGAGCCGTCGCTGCCGGTCTTGCGGACGGCGACGTCGACCTTGAATGTCACTTCGCCCTGCTGACCGGCGTCCAGTTCGCGGGCTGCGTCGGCGACCAGGCCGGCAGCGTTGTCGGGGTCTTCAGGTAAGGCGGCTCCGGGTGGGACCCAGAGGGCGACGTCGCGGGCGCCGTAGGCGTGGAGGCGTTCTTCCAGCTCGACTTTGCGAGCTACCGTCGCGCCGTCAGACTGGAGGGCCGAAAGGTCAAACAGCGGGCAGGCGGCGACGGTCCCCTCGGCGTCGTTGGCTCGGAATGTAGTGGTCAGGGAGCTGGCTGCTGGGGGGTCGAACGTTACGTCGGAGGCGCCGCTTGCGACCAGCGTGTCGCGCGTCATTGTGGCTGCGAGGAGCGTTAACTGCTGCTGAGGATCCATGGCTGGCAGCGTATCGCAGGCTCGGACGTCTACTGCGGAGGTGGCCGAAGTCGAGCGTTGTTCTTGCCTCGGTCGAGCGGACGAGGCGGGAGGATTGAGATTCCCGCGGCAAGCGCGGGAATGACGGAAGTGGGTTGGCTCCCCTTGTGCGCGCAGGCGGGAACGGGTCCCCGCTCGGAGGCGGGGACGGGATTATCGGGCTGAGTTCGCGGGCGATTACTTTGTTGGCAGCCAGATGGTGATTGTTGTTCCTTCGCCTGGCTGGCTGGCGGCGGTGATTTTGCCATTGTGGGCTTTGACGATTTCTCTTGAGATTGCGAGGCCGAGGCCGGCTCCTGGTCCTGTTCTTGATTCGGGCTGCCAGAAGCGGTCGAAGAGGCGGTCCAGGTCTTTTGGGGGGATTCCTTCACCGGTGTCGGCGACGGCGAATTCGAGGCCATCGTCCTTGCTTCGGGCGGTGACTGTGACTGAGCCCTCGGAGGTATGGCGCAGGGCGTTGTCGAGGAGGTTGTTGAGCACCTGTACGAGGCGGTCGTAGTCGGCTTCTATGGTGGGGGCGTCCGACGCGATGTCCAGGTGCAACCTGACTCCCTGTTCGTCGGCTCGGTTGGCGAACATGGCCTCGACGTAGCTGAATAGCTCCTCCAGATCGATTCTTGATTTCTGCAGTCGCGATTCGCCGGCTTCGAGGCGGGAGAGGTCCAGCAGCTGCTCGATCATGCGCAGCATTCGTCGGGTTTCATCGTGGACGACTTCGAGCGAGGATGCCTGGCGCTCAGGGTCGGTGATGGTTCCGTCTCGCATGGCTTCGACGAAGCCTCGGATTGATGTGAGCGGCGTTCGCAGTTCGTGGGAGACGTCGGCGATGAAGCCTCGCATTGCTCGTTCGTTGTCGGAGACTCGGTCGGCCATGGCGTTGAATGCGGCGGCGAGGTCGCGGACCTGGGTCGGTCCGGTCTCGGCGGCTCGCATGTCGTACTCGTCCGGTCCGAATCGGCGGACGATGCCGGTCAGTGCTTCCAGTGGTCGCATGAGCTGTCGCGACATGATCATCGCGAGGAGGACAGCGACGGCAAGTCCAGCGAGGCCGGCAATCAACAGTCGGCCGACGAACTGGCCGACCAAGGCGTCACGATGCTCTTCGCCAAATGTGACGGCCATCAAAAGGCCGCTGTCGCCTGGTCCGGCGGCTTCCGGCGGGACGAGGACTCGGACCAGTAGCGGGCGCCATTCGCCGGCGATTTGGAGTTTGGAGTCGTGCCACTCTCTGCCGTCGCCGCTGCGGGCAATCTCCCCATAGGCGACGCCGATGCTGTCGTCGGTGAAGCCGTGCTCCGGGGCGAATCCCGGAATGATGACGCCCTTGCCGTCGGTCAGAAACACGATGAGACCGGCGTGCTCGGCCTGTTCTCGGATCAGGGTGACCAGTCGGTCGCGGTCGTAGACGCCTGCCTGGCTCAGGATGCGTACCATTTGGACGCTCAACGAGTTGCCGGCGGTGCGGAGCTCGGAGCGGTCGAGGTCGTCGCGGAATCCACCAAAGAGTGAAGCGAGGACTACGCCGGGCACAATCAGCATGACCAGGACGAGTCCGGCGAAGGCGGCGAAGAGTCTGATGCCGTATCCGCCGCGCACGGTCGTTAATCCGATCGCATCGGCGATGTCTCAACGAGCTTGTAGCCGACTCCTCGCACGGTCTCGATTGCGACGCCGGGGTCGGCGCCGTCGGGGGAGAGCTTGCGTCGCAGTTGGTTGACGTGGACGTCGACGGTTCTGGTCTCTCCGAAGTACTCGTAGCCCCAGACCTGTTCGAGGAGTTGTTCGCGCGTCAGTACGATGCCGCAGTACTCGGCGAGCTGCCTGAGCAGTTCGAATTCCTTGTTGCGCAGTTTGAGTTGTCTGCCTGCGAGCATCGCTTCATGGCGATCCCAGTCGACGCGGAGCGGGCCGACATCGACACGGCCGCGTACTGCGGCGCCGAGGCCGCGTCCGTCAGGAGATGATGCTCGTCGGAGGATGGCTTTGACGCGGGCGGTTAACTCTCGTGGATGGAACGGCTTGCCCAGGTAGTCGTCGGCGCCGAGTTCGAGGCCGACGATTCGATCGACGTCCTCTGAGCGTGCGGTGAGCATCAGGATCGGCACATTGCGGATCGTTCCGACGTCGGCGCGAAGTTCTCGCGTGACCTCGTAGCCGGACTTCTTGGGCAGCATGAGGTCGAGGACGATCAGGTCCGGTGACTCGTCGCGAGCAACCGAAAGGGCGGATTCGCCGTCGTCGGCGGTGATCACGCAAAAGCCTTCGCGCTCCAGGTAGAGCGAGCAGAGTTCGCGGATGTTGGCTTCGTCATCGACGACGAGGACGGTTTGTCCGCTGCTGTCAACCGGGGCCACTAGAGACCGTCCCTTCGCTTCGTCCCTCATTGTCAATGTCGAGGGTACGCAGCGACATCAGGCCCTGGTGAGGCTCTGGTCAGCGTTGAGTAAAGCGGGATGAAGTGTCGCGGGGCCGGGCCAGCTAGCGGGGCATGCGCGGTCGGCGGACCTTGACCATCGCTCGGCGGCGGCGGCGGGCGGCTCGGCGCTCGGCCTGGCGCTGCTTCTCGCGATTACTGATGAACCGGCGACGCCGCCTCGACTCCTGCAGCACGCCGTCGCGCTGCACCATCTTGTTGAAGCGGCGGAGGAGAGCTTCGGGGCTCTCCTGATCTTTGCGGCTCACCAGTAGCATGGGCGCTCAGTTCCTCTGGTCGTTCGTTTCGTCTTCTTGCGCATTCAGATTATAGGTTATCAGGATCGCTCGTTGGTATCGCATCGCCCACGCAGCCAGCCGAGGGTGACTGCGGCAGTTGCGATCGACGAGACGAGGATCGCCCAGGTTACGCGGCCAGATCTTCATCGCGCTTCGACGGTTGGGCCGCTGGAGCCGATGCAGCCGGTTCCGGGCGGCTTCTGAACGTGGACCTAGTCGGTGCGCTCGATCCCAGTCCCATCATCTGGCGACGGCCGGTCCGTTTCCAGTTGGACATCCTGTTGTTCTTGCTCATTCTGCGTGGCATCGCCGGGGTCTCCTTCCGATTGTGCTTCCTTGCAGTCGTTGCTGGAATGTCATGTCGCTCGGCGCCTATTCGATCGACCGGCTGTTGCGTCGGTTGAGGCCGATCAGGATTGCGGCGATCAAGGCTGCGACGCCCACGGATGCGACCAGGACCAGGCGCCAACGCGTCTCGCGTTGCGAATCGATGAGACCGCCGGTTCCGGTGCTGGGTGCTCCTGGTCTGATTTGGACCTCTTCGGTGTCCTGCGTCTCTTCATCAGTGGACTCTGCCTGCTCGACATCCGCCTCTGAATCTGCAGGCTCTTCCTGCTCCATTAGGTCTTGAGCGTCCTCGGCCTGGCTCTGATCCTCCGTCTGCAACAGGTCTTCCTCGTCATCCGATTCCTGGACAGAGGTCGACTGCTGGGAGACGGACTGATCCTGCTGCTGGTCATCGTCTTGCTGTGTTTGATCGTCGGAGTCCTCAGTCTCTGTCACCTCGGTGTCGGACTCGCCGTTTTCGTCTTCTGAGGTCGCGCCGTTAACTGCGTCCGACGTTCCCTGGCTGTCCTGGGCTTCGTTGTTTGGTGTTTCGCCGTTGTCGGTGTTGTCCTCTAACGGCGTGTCGCCGTTGGTTTGATCGTCAACGTCGGTGCTGTCTTCGGTGTTGCCGGTGTTGTCCTGTTCTGGCGTGTCGCCGTTGGCTTCGTCGTCATCGTCGGTGTCGTTGTCCTCGGTGTTGCCGGTGTCGTCCTTTACCGGCAAGTCGCGTTTGTTTCCGTCGTCAACGTCGTCGGTTCCGTTTTCGCCGCTGTCGATGTCGTCCTCTTCCGGCAAGTCGCCATTGGTCTCGTCGTCAACGTCGTCGGTTCCGTTTTCGCCGCTGTCGATGTCGGCTTCTTCCGGCAAGTCGCCATTAGTCTCGTCGTCAACGTCGTCGGTTCCGTTTTCGCCGCTGTCGATGTCGGCTTCTTCCGGCAAGTCGCCATTAGTCTCGTCGTCAACGTCGTCGGTTCCGCTTTCGCCGTTGTCGGTGTCGTCCCGGTTCAGCGTGCCGCTGCTGTCTTCGTCGTCGATGCTGGTATCGCCGTTGTTGGTGTCGTCCTCTACTGGCGTGCTGCCGTTGGCTTGATCGCCATCGTCATCGGTTCCGCTATCGCCGTTGTCGGTGCCGTCGTTCACGGGAGTGTTTACACCTCCAACGTCTCCGCCACTGACTGGCGTTATCAGTCCTGGTGGACGCTGGAATGGCACGGGGCCGGTCTGGCCTGGGAGCGCGTAGTTGCCGTCTGGGTCGCAGGGGATTTGCTCGTGATCGGGATTCCTGGTGTTGTTCAACCACACTCGGACAGAGACGAGTGGTCGGTTGTTTGCGTCCCGAATGACCATTCCATTTTGATCGAGCCCCGCTGGGACGCAGGATCCCTCCTGCGCGACAGCGACGCGGTTGTTGATTCGGTACTCGACGTTCAGGGTGCAGGGAATTGTCGTGCCGCTGGGAAACGGATCTTCGTAGAGGCTGGTGACTGTGTCTGGCGGGACGTCAATCAGTGCTCGAACGTAGTTGAACGTTCCCCAGGTCAGGTTGGACTGAAGACCGCCCTCATTGGCTGCGCCTCGGAAACTCCCAACCGTCGCGTGAGTGGAAATCACGTCCCTGTTGCCGCTACCGCTCAACAGCGAACCGTCGAAGTCTCTGGACGCGCCGGGGTGCGAGCACAGAAAGAGCGTGACGCGTCGATCTTCCTGCGCGCCGAGGATTTCTCCGAAGGCGAAGAGGACGACGACGACCATTGCCGCCACTGCCGCGATCGATGCTGCCAGTCGTTGCCGTCGTCCGAGTCCTCGCGCTGCGAGTCTCATGGTTTGTCGTCCGGTCGCAGAAGGGCCCCGCCATTACCGACTCTGGACCTTGCGTAGGCGTCGGTACAAGATCAAAGAGACGATTCCAATAGCAGCCACGGAGGCCACAAAGGGAGCCAATCCACGCGAGAGGCCGTCCTCCGATTGACTGTCGGCCGCACCGCCGGTGCCTGTCCTGGGCACTCGCGGCCTCGTGGTTTGTGTTGTTGCTTCCGACTCTTGCGGCCTCTCGTCATCCTGGCTGGCCGACATCGTTGGCTCGGCTTGTTCCATGAGATCGTCGTCGGATTGGTCGTCTGCGTGCTCCATCTGGTCGCTCGAGTCGTCGTTCTCGGCCTCTAACAGGTCGTCCTCGGTGTCGTCGGACGTGTCAGGTGTTGGGGGACTGCTTTGTTGCTCCTCTTCGTTGCCCTGAGTACTCACCTGCGGCTGGGAGGGTTCGCGGTCCCTTGAGCCGTCGTTCTCGGTCTGCAACAGGTCACCATCGGTCTCGTCTGATGCGTCAGGTATTGGAGGGCTGCTTTGTTGCTCCTCTTCGTTTTCCAGAGTGCTCACCACCCGCTGGGTGGGAGTTTCATCCGAGTCGGACATTGGCGTGAACGTGGAGGACTGGCCGTTGTTGGACGACGTCTGAGTTAACTTGTCGTCCGCCGGCGGGGAATCGTCGTTTGATGGTGGAGCGTTGGTATTGACGGTTTCTTGTTGCTCCTCTTCGTTATCCGGAGCGCCAGCCGGCGGCTGTGTGGGTCCGTCATCCGAGTCGGACACCGGCGTGAACGTGGAGGACTGGCCGTTGTTGGACGACGTCTGAGTTAACTTGTCGTCCGCCGGCGGGGGATCTGCGTTGGACGGTGGCACATTGGTGTTGACAGTTTCTTGTTGGACTCCTCCGCTGTTGTTGGGGTTCTGCGGAGGCTGCGGGGTTTGCGATGTGCTTGACGTTGTTGACGAACCCTGGTCTTCAAGCGGGATGGCCGGGCTTTCGGCGCTGCATTCGATGTCTAGCTCGTCCTCGACCTTGCTTCGGTTCAGCCAAATGCGAACTTCCCAGACCTCGATCGTCTTCGTTGCTTCTGGGTCATCAGAAGCGAAATCGCGCTCGGTCAGCGTCCTGTCGGTCTTGACCGGGCAAGGCCAGTAGTCTGCCTCGGCAACGACTCCGTTGATGCGGAAGCTGGCTCGAATCGAGCAGGTGCCGTCGCCGTGTTGCCAGGCGATGCCACTCCAGTAGTTGTAGGTACCCCAGCCCTGGTTCGGCCAGGTGCCGCCTTCGGATATTGACTCGGTGTAGTCGCCGAAGGTTGGATGGATGGCGATGATGTCGCCGTCGCTTGAATCCCCATTCAGCCAAGTGCTGTCGGCATGCCGGGAAGCACCGGGATGCGAGCAGAAATAGAGGATGCAGTCGGCGCAGTCGAAGAAACTCTCTTCGTCCTCGTTGCCCTGGGCGCCGATGCTGCCGATGTCGAACAACAGCAAGACGATGGCTGCCGACGTCAATAAAGCGCCGATCAGCGTGACCCGCAGTGCGATCGCTCGATGCTGCCACAGGGCTTGCGTAACGGGACCTGACCCGCTCATCGCGTCCTCCTGCCGTGGCGTCGGTTGACAGCCAAGACAACGACAGTCATCAGGAGGGCGAATCCGCTGGCTGCTGCGATGGGAATTGCCCAGGGGTTGTTGTTTCGGTTGGCGGCAACGCCTCCAGTGCCGGTCTTTGGGGCGTCCGGCCTCACGGTCTCCTGCGGACGCAGGTCGGTATCACCGTCGCCTGATTCTTCCTCGGTTTGCAGCATGTCTTGGGAGTCATCGCCTGCAGTCTCCATCAGATCGACGGTCTGGGAGTCGTCCTCTTCGGTCTCGAGCAGGTCGTCTTCGGACTGATCTGACGTGTCGTCTTCGGTCTGCGAACTGTCGTCGTCAGTCTGGGAACTGTCGTCAGTGGAGGTGTCCTCGGATGTGTCTCCCGGTGTGCTGCTGCCGGTTTCGTCGTCGTCGGTGTCGCCCCTGCTAGCGGAGCCTCCAGGGGTCGTACCGCCACCCGTGTCGCCGCCGGTGGTGTCGCCCGGCGTGCCGCTGTCGTTGTCGCCCGGCGTGCCGCTGTCGTTGTCGCCCGGCGTGGCGCCGTCGTCGTTGCTCGGCGTGCCGCCGTCGTCGTTGCTCGGCGTGCCGTCGTCGTTGCTCGGCGTGCCGTCGTCGCTGCTCGGCGTGCCGCCGTCGTTGTTGCCCGGCGTGCCGCCGTTGTTGTTGCCCGGCGTGCCGCCGTTGTTGTTGCCCGGCGTGCCGCCGTTGTTGTTGCCCGGCGTGCCGCCGTTGTTGTTGCCCGGCGTGCCGCCGTTGTTGTTGCCCGGCGTGCCGCCGTTGTTGTTGCCCGGCGTGCCGCCGTTGTTGTTGCCCGGCGTGCCGCCGTTGTTGTTGCCCGGCGTGCCGCCGTTGTTGTTGCCCGGCGTGCCGCCGTTGTTATTGCCCGGTGTGCCGCCGTTGTTGTTGCCCGGCGTGCCGCCGTTGTTGGGTTGCTCGACTGGGTTGACCGGGTTGTTGTTGGAGTTGCCGCCCTGGTTGGTGTCACCGCTTTCGGTGCCTGGTGTGTCAGCCGGCGCGCCTTCTGGACAGACAGCGGCGTCCTCATTCGGATCCCTGGCTGTGTTCAACCAGAGGCGGCCCTGACACGGGGCCGTGTTGTCGAAGTCGACCACGGCTTCCTTGAAGTAGTTGTCGCCCTGTTCGCGCATCATGATCTTGAGATTGATGACGCAGTTTGTCGTTCCGGCTTCCTGGTAGACGTAGCCGGAGGGGATGTACATACCCCAGCTCAGGTCATCGCGGACGTACGAACCGCCGCTGCTCTGCACGTCGTCCTCAGTGATCGTGTCTTCCGGTACCTGGTCATCGGCGTCGGTGATTGCTGCGAAGTTTCTCGAGTTCACGACGATGATGTAATCCCCGGACACGGCATCGGTCCCGTCCGCGCGTTTCGTCTCACTGGGACCGGAACAGAGCAGGAACTGGTGGTTGTCGGCGCGAACGCTTTCGCCTCCAACGATGAACATGACTAATGCCAGCGCGACCACTGCGACGACTCGTCGCCAGACGTATCCCTCTCCTCGCATCGCTCGCATGTCGCTTCCTGTCAGTTGTCCACCCCTGAGGGCGGCGAACGTTGTTTGGTCCTATCGGGGTGATTGGTCTTTTCGGCGCTTGATTAGCAGCAGCGCGCAGGAAATGGCTGAGATAACCAGGACGACCATTGCGGCGACGACCGACCACTTCGGGTCGGACTCAGCCGCTCTGAGCCCGCCGGTTCCCAGGTTTGGTGTGTCTGGCGGCTGGCCTTCCGAGACCGTCTGCGAGGTCGAAGGCTGATCCGGCTGAGTGAGCGTGTCATCGGCATCCGAGGCCTCTTCGAGCATGTCTTCGTCGGTGGTCTCGGACTGCAACATGTCCTCGGCCTGGGATGCCTGCTCGGCCTCGAGTTCGTCCGCATCCGAGGTCTCCGGCTCGGATACAACCACTGTGTCATCTGCGTCTTGCGAGCCGTCGTCGATGGCTACATTGCCGTTCGATGTCACCAGCGCGAGCTTGACCTCGATCTCGCCGCAGCCGATTGGATAGCTGAATTCGTCGGTTCGCAGCGGCTCCTTGTGGCGCTGGCTGTCGATGAGGAAGGCGACGTTGCACTCGCCGATCGGCGGGAGGCTGAGGTCCTGCTTGAAAGTGAGGAAGAAGCCGTTCTCGGGGATCATGGCGGTTTTGACCGCCTCGCCATTCAAAATCGGCGTGATCGAGTCGCCTTCCTGGAGTGGCTCGCCATCGATGGTGACGTCCTGCGCGAAGCCGTAGAACTGGTAGAAGTAGTGGTCGGGCGGGTCATCCCCGGGATCCGACTGGTCCTGGGCTCGGACACCAACGACCGCGAGCAGTAGCCCCGTCAGCGCAATCGATGCCGTTAGCACGTGTCGCCACGTGCGGTTGGTCGGCATCCGTTCTTCCTTTCGCATGTTCCCGCGGTGCACTTCGCGGGTTGCTGATCTGCGACTGCTCCTACGTTGTTTCCGTTCTGACCTGTGAGCGGGCTCAGCGTGGTTGGGTTGAGGTATGCGCTCCGTTATGTGTTGCTGTCAGTGCGGCGGCTGATGACCAGGGCGGCCAGGGAGAGGCCGAACATCAGCAATGCGGTAATCGCCGCCGCGCGCGGCCAGTTGGTCGGTTGGTCGGCCGGCAGAATCCCGCCTGTACCAGTGCGCGGTGGGGCGGGACGAACGATTTGGCGCTCTTGCGATGCGTCAGATTGCGCGCCGTTGTCCTCGGACTCGAGTTCGTCGCCGTTGATCTGCGCTGATTCAGCTGCTTGCTCGTCGGTTACGTTGCTTGCACCGCTCGAATCCTCGGTCTGTTGGGTCTGCGCGCCACCTGGCGTGGTCACCGCCAAACGGACGCGGAGCTCACAGGTGTCCCAGCCTGGATCTACGTGGTGGGTGTCAAAGACGAAGGTCACGTTGCAGGGCGTGTTCGAGAAGTCCTTTGCGTTGACGTCGAGGATCCAGGCGCCGGCCTGATTGACGTTGGTCCGGCCGATCTCGATGTCATCGACCATCGCTACGATCACGGCGCCCGGGGCCAAGGGCTGATCATCGATGGTTACGTCACCTGAGAAGCCGAAGAACCGGTGAGTGTTGGAGTCCTGGGCGGTGACCGAAGCACAGGCCCACAGGGCCACTGTCAGCGTCGCCGCCGCCACTGCCAACCGTCGCCACCCCAGTGCGAGCTGCATCAACGCGTCCTCTCGACAAGCGCTGCTTGCACTTTGCGTCCTGAGGCGTAGGGCAAGCAACCGATGCATTACTCGCGCCAGTGGCGCTTTACGCACCCACAACAATCAACCTGGCGTTTGGTACACAGATGCTTCGGGTCTCACCAGTGGTTCAGCAGGGTCAAGGCATAAGGATTTGAATGGTCGATGCGCGACGTATGCCGGGGGGAATGACTTTCATCAAGGCATCAAGCGGGTGGCGCGCACGGCAAGACTCACGCGCTGCGGCGCGGGAATGACGGGCCCTAGAACTTGGTGCTTGCGGACTATCGGACTGTGGCCATTGCCGCAGGTGAGATGCCAACTGTTTCCGCGTCCTCGGGCAGGTCGAAGGGACCGGGGAGGTCGAGTTCCTTGGCCATTTCTCTGACGGCAGGTAGGACCTCTTCGCCCATGAGGCGGAGTGAGCGCATCGAGTCTTCGTGGGACATCGAGCCGTCGCCATCCCAGAAGCAGATGCTGCCGGGGCGGATGACTTCGAGCACGTGGCGAATCTTGGGGATCACCGTCTCGGGCGTGCCGGAGATGATGCTGTAGGACTCTTCGAGTCCTCGGTAAGTGTCCTCGGTCTCGGCGAAGCCTTCGGCGGCGTCGAGGGTGAGGCGCTTGTAGTCGGCGGGGTTGACCTCGCTGGCGCCTCGGGATTCCTCGACGTGGCGCACGCCGGCCGTCGGGAGCAATCGGCGTCGGTCGATCATGCCGGGCAGGTTCTGGATGTGCCGTCTGACGTCGCCACGTGAACCCTCGAGGAAGATGTTGCCGGGACCGGTCAGATACTTGCGCCCGACCTCTTCCGCCTTTTCCTCTGTTTCGTCGACGTGGACCTTCCAGAGGTAGCCGCGATGCTGCGGTCCGGCCTCGTAGCCGAACTCGGCCGCGACCTTGTCGTAGTAGGCGAATGAGTCGCGGGTTGGCGCGAGCCGCGTGGCGAGCATCACGTAGGGGTAGCGATGCTCGGCTGCCCAGGCAACCGTCCGCTGGGAGACGGCGCCGGGAATCCAGATTGGCGGATGCGGCTTCTGCAGCGGCTTGGACCAGGGATTGACGTAGCGATAGTCGTAGTGCTCGCCCTCCCAGCGGAAGGGGCCGGCGTCGGTCCAGGCCTTGACGATGAGGTCGTGGGCTTCCTGATATCGCTCCCAGTTGTATGGCGACTGCGAGTTGTGAGCGAGCGATTCGCGTCCGGTGCCTCGGACCCAACCCGTGATCAGCCGGCCGCCGGAGATCATGTCGATCTCTGCAAGGGTCTCGGCCAGCCAGAGCGGGTCTTCCCAGATCGGGAGGATGTTGCCCAGCAGGCAGATCTTCACTTTTTGCGTGATACGGGCCAGGATGGCGGCTTCGACGTTGAGCACTGAGCCCATGCAGAACGGCGTCGAGTGATGCTCGTTGAGAATCACGCCGTCGAAGCCGGCTTCCTCGGCCGCCACTGCCTCGTCGAGATAGCGGTGGTACAGGTTGGCGCCCAGCACAGGGTCATATTCGTCGTTGGAGGAGTCCAGGTCGGTCAGACGACGCCCGGTGCGTCCCCACCACGAAGCATTGGGATCCTGATACGGCCGCTCAGTAAACCAGCCAATGAACATCGTCCGCTCCCAACATCGACCAGAGATTCAGATTCACTGCAAGGTACCGCACGGGTGCGAGATCACCGGCACGCTTGCTGATCGGTCTGTCGAACGCATCGTGTGATCGGTTCGCGAACAAGAAATGCCAGGGCAGTCCAGCGCCTTACTATGCGCCGGGCGCGATTGTACGCTGAGGCTGTTTGCGAACAGTGCTGTCTGGCACGCCCGGAGGGACTCGAACCCCCGACCCCCAGGTCCGAAGCCTGGTGCTCTATCCGCTGAGCTACGGGCGCACGATTTCAGCTTACCCCGCTGGGCCGTCCACGCCTGCCGGAAGCGGATTCCACGATGGCTCAACGAACACCCAGCCAACACGCACGATCGTCACGAGGCGCCAATCTGGGGACGGAGCCGTCCTCGGCGGTCTGGGATGTGGTTGCACGGGTCGACGCCGGCGAACTGGCCACGGCTGCGGCGCTGCTGCACAATCTGCATCCCGCCGACCAGGCTGACGCGCTGGCGGCGCTGGATCGCGATGAACGCCGTCGGTTGCTGGACCGGATCGACTCGCACACGCTGGCCGAGCTGCTGCCATTCCTGACTCCTGAGGAGCTCGAGCACGTGGCGCCGGATGTCGCGCTGCCGCAGTTGACGGCGGCGCTGGACGAGACTCCGGCGCAACTCGGCGCCGACGTGCTCCATGCGATTCCCGAGGGCGACGCCGAACTCGTTCTCGATCGACTGCCCAAGGCGGGTATTGTCGAGCCGCTGTTGCAGCACGAGGACGACTCGGCTGGTGGGATCATGGCTCCTGAGCTGATGGTCCTGGGGCCGCACCTGGCTGCCGAGCAGGCGCTCAACGTCTTGCGAGCTGCTGCTCCCGCGCCGACGGTTCGCGACACGGTCTACATCGTCGATACCGAGGGCGTGCTACTGGGATCGATTGGGCTTCACTCGCTGGTGTTTGCTCCGCCGATGACGGCGCTGCGCGATTTGATGGAACCGATAGGTCCGACGGTTACGACCGACATGGACCAGGAAGATGCGCTCCAGATCCTGCAGCGCTACGGGCTGCACGCGCTGCCTGTGCTTGATGATGCGGGTCATTTGGTCGGTGTCACGACTTCCGACGATCTGATCGACATTGCCCAGCAAGAGGCGACCGAAGATATGTATCGATTGGTGGGACTGGTCGACGATGAGGCGCTGACGGCGCCGGTCGCGACCGCGTTGGGACGTCGGCTGCCCTGGCTGCTGCTAAACCTGGCCACGGCCTTCGCGGCGGCGGCGGTCGTGGCGGCCTTTGAGGACACTCTGGTGCGAGTCGCGGCACTGGCCATCTTCCTGCCGATCATCGCCGGACAGGGCGGCAATGCGGGCATGCAGGTGACGACGCTCGCTGTCCGTGCGATGGCGCTGGGCGAGTTCGATCGGCACTTCACTCGACTCGTATTGCCTCGGGAGATGATCATCGGCATCGTCTCGGGGATCGCGTTTGGTCTGTTGGTCGGTGTCGTCGGTTGGGTCTGGCAGGACAATCCCTGGCTCGGCGTTGCGGTTGGCGTAGCGATGCTGGGTACGATGGTCGTGGCCGGATTGTTTGGGCTATTGATTCCGATCATCCTGCGCGGTCTGGGCGCGGATCCGGCACTCGCGGCCAGCATTTTCGTCACCACGGCGACCGACATGCTGGGCTTCCTGTTTTTCCTCGGACTGGCTGCCTTGCTGATCCAGCGCATCGCTTGACGCGGTTGACTCGTTTGACATTCAGGCCGCGTGGTCGGTGATACTCTGATTTGACGCGGAGCCGGACGAGCTTTGAGTCCGGTGTATGCCGTCGTTACGCGTGGTGGGCGTCGCCTAGAGGCCTAAGGCGCCAGGTTGTGGCCCTGGTATTCGTGGGTTCGAATCCCACCGTCCACCCCACCGCAACACATCTCCAGACTTCATCGAGGCTGACAGATACTCCGAATGCGCCAGCGCCGAGCCTTGCACCTGAACACTTCGCTCATGCGGACGCCGCTGCTGCTGCTGATCGCGCTGGTATCGGCCGCCCTGTTGGCGGCAGCCTGCGAGAACAGCGACGACGAGGAGCGCCTCGCTGCGCAGCGAATGTTCCGCAACTATCTGCTGCAGTCCGACCGCACGGCGATCGCCGACGTCCGCGTGCAGGGTCTGGTCGACGAACTGCCGCCGAGCTTCCCGGAACATGAAGGCCTCGACCTGCTTGGTTCTGCGTTCACCGACACGGAGACACGGCGAGAACTGATCGTTGGCTGGCAATCCAGCGAGGAACAGGCCGACGACCTGTTTAGCTGGTACCGCTCAAGGCTCGACACCGACCCCTGGCGTGTGACCGCCGATCCACAGCGAGCGGGGGTCGACTTCATCACTTTCCGCGATGCCGATAATCCTGCGTTCCGCGGTGAGCTTCGGATTTCCCAGGAGGGTGAGCGAGCGATTGTGGTGCTGATTGCTGTCGAGACGCTGAGCAGCGACGACGGCGCTTAGGGCAGCGACAGTTCGCCGTCTCGGATTGCTCGGATCCAGAGCGCCGGGAACTCCCACTGACCCGGATCCCATGCGCCTCGGAGTCTCGGCCAGATCAGCTCCCATGAGTCGCCGTCCCACTGCCAGACCGTTCCGATCAGATCTGGGTGTCGGGTTTCAAACTGGGCAAGCGCATCGAGCGAATCGACGTTGTCTCCGAGCCAGGTGACGCTGTTAAAGCCTTGTTCAAGTGCAATCTTGTTTGACCCTGTCAGTTCGCCGCCGGCGGGTACGAAGTAGTCTCTTGGCGGTCGACCAGATAGCTGCAGGCGGATCACGTCGCCGGTGTTGAGGCGATCGAGGTTGCCTTGCTTGCCGTTGGTGTCGGCGGGGACCAGGGGCGACCAGCCGCGCCACCTGCCTTCGGAAGCGCGATACACCCAGGCCGTCTGGACCCAACGCAGGATTGGCGACATTGCCTGTTCGATGTTCATCGCGGGGCCAGTCCAGGCTAACCAGTGCACACCGTCGCTCAGCCTGACTCGTTGCGAAGGGATGAATGAGGGCGAGAACTCGGAGGTCGCTCCGGCGGATGTGGAGGCCAGAGCCCTGAGCCGGCCGACGGGAATCACTGAGACGCTAACTTCCCAGTCGCCTCGACTGTCGGCGCGCTGACTTCTGGCTACTCGCCATTCACGCCGGCCGTTGTGCGCGTAGATGTGCACACGGCTGTCGGGGGTCGCTGTTCCTGTGATCGTTGAGCGGAAGCTTCGATCCCCGGTCCTCTCGACCTGGTGATCGAGAATCACGGGATGGTTGAGCAGTTCATTCGGGCCTTGGTCTCTGTCTCTTGGATCATTGGCAGACCGGCCGTCGGCACCAAGATCGATATCGATGCCGTTGCGATTGAATTGATTCTCCTGGAGCGACAGTGTCGAGGAGAGTTCGCCGAGGAACGAGTTGTCCTGTGAGGCGGAGCCGACGACTGAGATGCCGGCCCGTTCGGCGTCGGTGATCTCGTTGTTCCGTACCTTGCCGCGCACCACGCCGTTATCGAGGCGAATTGCCCAGAGCATCCGGTCGTCACTGTCGAACGTGACTCGCGTGGCCACTCCTGCGCCGACGGCGTTGGAGTCGACCGATGGTTCCTCGGTATTGGCCAAGCGAATGCCGAATTCCGCGCCGCAGACATGATTGCCAAGGCCCGACTCTCCGCCAATGGTGACTTCGGTTCCGGCGCGGATGTCGATTGCGGCTGTCGTCGGGGCCTGGCGGGAACCGGCGATCACGTTGCGTGTGAGGCTCACGCGAGTCGTGCTCGGGTCGGCGACGACGATTCCGAAGTCGCCGGCGGCGACGTAGTTGTTGCGCAGCTGAATCTCTGCCGCGCCGGCGATTACAGAGATGCCGCGATCGAGATTGGGGCGGACCAGTGCATCTGGCAAATCGTCTTCTGACGGCCGATCCGTCGAGTCTCTGGGTGTCAAGCCAATCCAGTTGTTTTCGATCACCGCCTCGCGCGCGCCCTGCTCGACGGCGATGCCGACTCGATTGCCTGCAATCAGGTTCGCTCCGAAGCGGCCAATTCTCGCCTGCGCTGAACCCGGTCCGAGAAACAGCCCTACGTCGTTGCTCGCCACCGCGCCGTCGCGCCTGATGCCTATCCGATTGGCGTCGATATCAGTTTGAAACCGGGTTTCTCGTAGTTCGATCCCCGCAACGTTGCTGTTTCCAATGGTGTTTTCACTAATGGTCGCTTGTGCCGAGTCGACGATCAGGATGCCGTCATCATTAGGTAGCGGTGAGCCATCGGCGCCGATCCCGATCACGTTGCCCTCGATCGCGGCATCGACGCTGCCGCCGCCTCCGATGACGATGCCGTGACCGGTGCGCTGTGGATTGCTGTTGCCGCCGATCCGATTGTTGATGATTTGAGCGCCGCGAGCACCGCCAATAACGGCGACCCCGCTGAGGCGATTCGGAGAAGCGGCACCATTGGCTCGCAGCCCGATCCAGTTGCCCTCGATCAGCGCGCCAGATGAATCGGCGCCAACTACGCCGATGCCGTATCGCTGAAATCCGCTGATACCGAGGCCCTTGACTACACTCCGAGCGGCGTTCAGCTCAAGTCCTGCTGCATCGCCCGCCGCAGTGCCGTCCAGCCAGACTCGCGGCGCCGTGTCAACGGATTCGTCGCCGTTTGACCCTTCAATCGTGATGCCGACACCAGTCAATGGCGGTAGAGGAGAGCGGGGACGAATCGTCATCGGCGAGGCGAAGCGAATCAAATCGTCGCCAGCAGATGCATTTGCTGCTTCTATGGCACCGCGTAGGGTGCCGAATCCTGCGTCGCCGTCGGACTCCACCAACCATTCGTTCGTCGTCTGACCCGATGCCGACAACCAGAGCGCCGCGACGGCGGCGAAGGCAACGACTACGGCGATCCAGCGCTTCACAGAATCACTCTAAGGCGGTTATCACTGAATGCGGTCGCTAGCGGCGTTTGACGTTCTCGAGCAATGCCGCGGAGCGCAGGACCAGGTGGAAGCTGTCGCCCGGCCTGAGGGTGAAGTCGACGGCGCCGGGCACGTCGGCCGTGAACCATGCCTGCCAGGCGCCGGTTTCGGTCCGACGCCAGGCAGCGGAGACGACGTCGCGGATATCGGCAACGGCTTGGCTCACGGTCGTCTCTGAGCCTTGCCAGGTCAGGTCATTCCAACTCGATCGCAACGGTTCGCCCTCACCAAGCAGGTTGGCGATGACTCCGCTGTTGTTGACCTGCGCCTTGGCAATCAGCCAGGCTCGCGCCTCGGTCGCTTCGGGCAGGGGTCGGCCGTCGACGTGCTGGAGATCGAAGATGGCAGTGGCGACGCCGTTCTGGGTTTCGCTGACCTGTGGGTAGACCTGGGCTCCGGCCTGGAAGACCACCGGCCACCAACGAACCTGGTACGCGCCGGCGACAGGCTGGCCCAGGCGATCGAGCACCTCTGCGAACAACCGGTATCTCGTCGAGGAGGCGAATTCCTCGATCAGCACCTCTTCCACGGCAGCGCGGGTGATCTCGGCGCGCATGTAGAGCGCAACGGGGGGACCGGTGACTCGGATCACCAACTCGTCGGTCAGGTCCGCGCCATCGCCGGCCCAGGCCGCCGTGAGCCGTGCCGGCCCTAGCCTGGCGCTTCGGCTGTCGAGATGGACTCGGGCCGTGCCGGAGTCATCGGTCACCTGCGACTCGCCGTCTCTGTCCCAGGCCACGACCAGACCGCCTTCGGCACGAAACGCGATCCGCTGGTTCGGTATGCCTTGCCCGCGTTCGTCCTGTAACAGCGCCTGAACCGTCCCGGCATTCGTTACCTGACCGGCCTCGATCGCTGAACCTGGGATCGGCACGAGCCGAAGCTGGTGCGGCTCGCCGTAGAGCTGGAACTCCATCGTCAACGTGGCGACGCCGCTCGATGCGGTGATCGTGACATCGCCAGGGTCCGACGACAGCCATACTGACACCTGGCCATTGCGGTTCGTGGTGGCGAAGAGCGAGGATGTTGACGATCTGGCACCGCTGCGCAGCGATGCACCGTCGGGAGCCTCGACCAACTCGATGGTGACGCCGGCGGAAGGAACTCCGATCGTCGTCACGTCCGTCGCGATCAGTCTGATCTCATGCTGCCGCGATGCGTCGAGCCGCGCCCCGGCGCTGGGCCGATCCAGGCGCAAGGATGTGGTCTCGCCGACGAACCGAATGGATACCGTATCGACCAACGAGCCGACTTGAGCGCGGATGACGGTTGACCCAATCCGTCCGTCACCGACCACGATGACCGACGCACCCAGCGTGTTGTTGCCGACATCATTTAGTGGCGCGTCGATTTGCGGAGGGCCGCTGGCTGCCCCGAACGCGCCGACCTCTGTAGATAATGTGACCCGAGTGTGTTCGCCGGCCGCGTCCGCCGGGATTCTCACCGTGATGCGTGCCTCGCCGCCTCGCGCAGCGACTTCCCTTGGAAATGCCGTCACGGACAGCACCCGCTGTGAAGAAGCCTCTCCGGGATCCGGCCAAGCGAACGATGCCAGTGTCGTTAGCAGCAACACGGCGAACAGGGCGGCCAACCGCACGCGCACGCGCCTCTTAGGGCCGATCATCACAGATTCAGTGTAGGCATCGGTCTGCAGTTGGCTGATGGGAAACGGTTGACGACGCGCCGAATCGGATCGGTTTTACGGTCGGTTCACGCGCCGCCCTAGACTTGCCAGACGACCTGAATCGACTCGATTTCCTGCCTATTGCGAAAGGCACCACCATGTCCAATCACGAATCCTGGCCTGATGCTCCGACTCCGCTCGCCGACGGTGAGTGGCAGGTCACCATCTGGGACATCACCGACAACGGGGTGCTCGCGATCACGCTGAACCGTCCGGAGCGGCTGAACGCGCTCTCGTTCCGCCTGCTGCGCGAGTTGCAGTCGCTGGTGGACTTCGCCGCTGCCCGTCCTGACGTCCGCGTCGTCACCCTGCGCGGGGCCGGTCAGCAGGCGTTTTGCTCGGGCGACGATCTCTACGGAATGGATCCCACTCCCGGGATCGACTCCTCGATCACCGTGCACCATCCCTTCTTGGTTTCCCTGCGTGAACTGAAGAAGCCGGTCGTCGCGCTAGTCAGCGGCTGGGCTCTGGGGCACGGCTGGGAGATCGCCTGCGCCTGCGATATCCGCCTCTGTGCCGACAACATCGAGGTCGGCGATCATCGCGCGCAACGAGCGATCGGCATGAACGGTGGGACAACCTGGTTCGCGCCACGGATTATGGGACGCGGGCGAGCCCTCGAACTGCTGATGACCGGCCGTCACATGTTCGCCGAGGAAGCGCTCCAATGCGGCTGGGCCAACCGGGTCTGGCCGCTGGAGGACTTTGATCGAGAAACTGCCGACTACATCGACAATCTGACCAAGCTGCCCACGCTCAACATCTCCGCCTTCAAGGAGATGATCGACTACTCGTCCGAGCACTCGCTCAAGGACAGCCTCGCGCACGAGGTCCAGGTCTCGGATCGCTATCGCTACACAGACGACGCCAGCGAGGGTCGTCGGAGCTGGCGGGAGAAGCGGCCCTCGGTGTTTCGGGGTTACTAGAGCAATCGGTAACGGATCTCTAGATCAGACCGCTTGTTCGGTGAAGTTGTACGCTAGTCAGATGATTCGAGACTTAGCTGTATGACCACGCAGAACTACGAAGAGGCGTGTCTCAAACTGCTCCGCCAAGCCGATGTCGAGCTGCTGGCTGGCGACTTCCGCCAGGCCGCTGAGAAGGCCTGGGGCGCCGCCGCGCAGATCACCAAGGCCGCATGCATCAAGCGCGGCTGGTCTCACCAGAGTCACGCCGCGCTGCGACGAGCCAACAAGCGGCTCGCTGAAGAAGTCGGTGACGAGGACATCCGATTGCTATTCAAGAGCGCCAATCTGCTGCACGTGAACTTCTACGAGGACTCGTACAACGAATCGGAAGTGTCTGAAGGCATTCGAGACGTGCAGCGACTCATTGAGAAGATGCGCCCGCTCTCCTGATATCCTGCCTTTCGAACACCACTAACCAGGAGTGACCCAGGAGCAACAATGCCCAAGACCTACATTCTCGGCGGATACCAGTCCGACTTCGCTCGTAACTGGCGCAAGGAAGAGCACAACCTGCGCGATGTGATGGCTGAGACCGTCCATGGCGCGCTCGATGCCGTCTCGATGGAGCCCGGCGACATTGACACCGCGCATGTTGGCAACTTCGCGGGCGAGCTCTATTCCAAGCAGGGCCAGATGGGCGGTTTCTTCGCCGAGATCAGCCCTGACTTCGGCGGTCTACCCACCTCGCGACACGAAGCCGCCTGCGCCTCCGGCAGCATCTCGATCCTGATGGCTTCGGCTGAGCTTGAGGCCGAGCGCTACGGTACTGCGCTGATCCTCGGCGTCGAGCAGATGAAGACGGTTAGCCCAGTCGAGGGCGGCGACTTCCTCGGCACCGCGGGCTGGTATGAGCTTGAAGCTGAGGGCGTTGAGCTGCCATTCCCGAAGCTCTTCGGTCGGCTCGGCGATGTCTATGACGAGCGCTATGGCCTCGAAGCGGCGCACCTGCAGCGCCTGGCCGAGCTCAACTACGAGAACGCACAGCGCAACCCGGCCGCGCAGACTCGCAAGTGGCTCGGCGACGTTCCGTCCGACCTCTCGGAAGGTAAGTACGTCGCGCCGATTACCGGCCGCTTGTTGCTGCGCGACTGCTCTCAGATCACCGATGGCGCCGCCGCGCTGGTCCTCGCCAATGAGGAGCGAGCGGCCGAGTGGGCCGAGGCTCGCGGCATCGACCTCGCCGAGGTCCCGACGATCGAGGGTTGGGGACACCACACTGCGGCGCTGACCTTCGACGAGAAGATCGCCCAGGCTCAGGGTGACGAGTACGTCCTGCCTCACACGCGCCGCGCGATCACCGACGCCTATGAGCGTGCCGGGATCGACGGCCCGTCAGACCTCGACGTGATCGAGACCCACGACTGCTTCACGACCAGCCACTACATGGCGATCGACCACTTCGGCATCACCGAGCCAGGCAAGTCCTACGAGGCGATCGAGGACGGGCGGATCGACTTCAATGGCGACCTCCCGATGAACCCCTCGGGCGGCCTAATCGGTGGCGGTCACCCGGTCGGTGCGACCGGCGTGCGCCAGGCACTTGACGCCTGGAAGCAGGTCACCGGCAACGCCGGCGACTACCAGATCGAAGGCGCTAACCGAGCCGCGACGCTCAACATTGGCGGTTCAGGCACTACGTCTGTTTCGCTGGTGATCGGTCGCTAGCAGACCACAGGCTGGACCACCCCTAGCGGGTGGCTCGACGTCATCTGTCCAGATTGGGGCGGCCCATGCGGCCGCCCCATTTCGTTGTTGGCGCGAGTCTTGAGGACGGAAGCAGACGCGACGGCAGAAGAGATTGACAGTCTCTTGACACTCTGACTCCACTGGATATCTGCACTACTACGATCCGGATTCGCAGTTGACAGGTGTTCGTTGTCCGATTTGGCAGTTGCCACCTGCGCCGCGCAGCCCCATTCAATCGATTGGGATTGAGGCGTACTTTGGCGGCAGACCGATAGAAGAAACGCATCGAGGCGATGCGACTATCGGACGAGAAGAGGAGAACGGGAGATGACCACCAGCGACACGACTCGACGGTACAGCTGTCGAACTTTCTTCAAACAGAACAGGCTCTTCATCCTGACTGGCGTTGCCGTCGTGGCTTTGCTCATCGGTGCGGCGTTCACCCATGGATCGGTGTTCAACCCCGGAGACCCGCCCACGGTGACTGCTTCCAGCCTGCAAATGGACGAACCAAATGAGATCTGGCTGGCCGACGATGACTGTCCGTTCCAGAAGAGCAGCAGCTTCTCAGGCCAAGCGGTATCAAGTTACGCAGGTGAAGCATTCAGCGAGACCACCTGGAGCGCCTGCCTGTTGCCAGGAATCCCGTGTTAGCCGCTGAGAGCAGAAGGGGCGCGCACAATCGCGCCTCGCAACGATTCGTACCTGGTAGGGGCGCCCATTCGTGGGCGCCCTTCGTCGTCACTGCCGGGATGACAGGCTGCCTACCCGATCACACCCTCTTCCGACAGCTCTGCTAGTTCGGACTCCGATAAGCCCAGCCGTTCCTGCAGCACCTCGCCCGAGTGTTCTCCGAGCTCAGGCGCGTCCCGTCGCAGGGTTGCGGGTTGACCGTGAAGCAGGACAGGATGCGTCAAGGTCGGCATTGGACCGTAGTGGCGGTGGTCATGGCTGACGAGGTATTCGTTGGCAATCACGGCAGGGTCGCTGGTGAGATCGCCGATTTGTTGGACTCTGGTGAAGATCAGATTGGGCTCGCTTAGCAGCCGCTGTTCCCACTCCTCACGGGGCGCCGAGGCGAACCGTTCTTCCAACAGGGCGATCAACTCGTCGCAGTGCTCGCCCATCGCCGAGAGTGTCGTGAAACGTTCGTCGTCGATGATTTCCTCCAAGCCCACTGCGCGGCAGAATGAGGCCCAGTCGCGCTCTGCCTCGAGGATGCCGAGCATCAGCCACTTGTCGTCTCCGCAGCGATACAGATTCCAGAGTGGATTGGCAGCCTTCGTGCGATCGAAGCGAGGCCAGAGGTCGAGGCCCTGCATCATGCCGACGCTGATCCCCCAGAACTGCAGCCACATCGTCGCCATGATGTGCGAGACCTCGATCCGCTGACCCTTCCCGCCATTCAGCTCTCGCCCGGCGATCGCCGCCAGCACGCCATAAGCGAGACAGGTCGCACCCATGACGTCGGCAATGCCCAGCGTGTTCCAGTTGGGAGGGTCACCGGGTCCGCCGCCCGAGTACATGAACCCGCCGCGCGCCTGTCCGACTGCGTCCAGCGCCGGTAGGTGCGCCTCGTCGCCCTTGAAGCCATAGCCGGCTGTTGCCGCGTGGACCAGGCCGGGATTGATCTCTGACAATGCTTCGGTCGAGAGACCCAGCTTCTCGAAGGTTCCGGGTCGATAGTTCTCGATGAACACATCGGTGTCGACGATGAGTTCGCGGAAGATCTCCTGGCCGCGCTCCGACTTCAGGTCGAGCGCCAATGATCGCTTGTTGCGATTCACGGCCTCAAACAGTGCGGAGTGGCCGTCGGGCATCATGTTCGGGATCCCGGCGACTGATTCGACGAAGCGGGCTGCATCGGGTCGCGTGGGCGACTCGATCTTGATCACGTCGGCGCCGAGATCGCCCAGCATCATCCCACCGATCGGCCCGAATCCCCAGGTGGAGCACTCCAGCACCTTGATGCCATCAAGCGGACCGGCCATGGTGTGTTCCTCTCATGCGCCTTCGAGTTCGGGGGCGGGAGGCTTGTCAATGAAGTTCCCTGGCTAGAGGACCACGTGCTCCTGGTGCTCGCCGAAGACGTCCCGCATCGTGTTCATGATCTCGCCCAGCGTGCAGTAGCTGCGCACCGCATCAAGCATTTGCGGCATTGAGTTCGCGCGAGGATCTCGACACACGTTCGCCAGCGCTTGCAAGGCCGAATCGGCTGCAGCCTGATCGCGTTCAGCCCTCGTCCGGCGTAGGCGTTCCAGGTGGCGCGCTTCGCCTTGCGGATCCATCTTGAGGATCGGAATCTCCAGCGGCTCCTCGACTTCGAAGTCGTTCACGCCCACGATTGTTCGCTCGTCGCGCTCGATCTCGCGCTGGAAGCGAGCCGACGCATCGGCGATCTCCTTCTGGAAGTAGCCGGTCTCGATTGAGGCGATCACGCCGCCGAGCGCATCGATCTGCTCGAAGTACTGATAAACCTCGCGCTCGAGATCGTTGGTCAGTTGCTCAACGAAGTATGAGCCGCCCAACGGGTCGACGGTGTTGATTGCGCCAGACTCGTGCATGATCACTTGCTGCGTGCGCACCGCGAGTCGTGCCGCCTTCTCCGACGGCAGCGCCAGCGCCTCGTCCATAGCGTCGGTGTGCAGTGATTGCGTACCACCCAGCACGGCCGCCAGCGCCTGGATGGTCACACGCAGCAGGTTGACCTCGGGCTGTACGTCGGTCAGCGACACCCCGGCGGTTTGTGTGTGGAATCGCATCCACCATGAGCGCGGATTCTCTGCGCCGAAGGTCTCACGCATTTCGCGCGCCCAGATTCGACGCGCGGCTCGGAACTTGGCGATCTCTTCGAAGAAGTCGTTGTGCGAGTTGAAGAAGAACGACAGCCGGGGCGCGAATTCGTCAACGTGCAGCCCGCGCTCCTGCGCCCAGCGAACGTACTCGAGCCCGTCGGCGAGCGTGAAGGCCAGCTCTTGTGCGGCCGTCGAGCCCGCCTCCCGGATGTGGTAACCCGAGACCGAGATCGAGTTCCAGCGGGGCATGTACTCGGAAGCGAACTCAACCGTGTCTGTGACCAGCCGCATCGACGGCCGCGGCGGGAAGACAAACTCGTTCTGTGCGATGTACTCCTTGAGGATGTCGTTCTGCAGGGTGCCTCCGAGTTTCGAGCGATCGACGCCGCGTTGCTCGGCCGCCGCGATGTACATCGCCCAGATCGGTGCCGCCGGCGAGTTGATGGTCATCGATGTGGTGATCTGATCGAGCGGCAGTTGGTCCAGCAGGATCTCCATGTCCGCCAGTGACGAC
The DNA here is from genome assembly GCA_964291525.2 of Dehalococcoidia bacterium. GTDB lineage: Bacteria > Chloroflexota > Dehalococcoidia > Bin125 > Bin125 > Bin125. The sequence continues at coordinate 1,641,738 of OZ219765.1, forward strand.
ACGCCGACGCCGCACTTGCCGAACTCCCCTGCCGCCAGGTCGTCGTCATGGTCGTAACCCATCAGGGTCGGCATGTCGAACGCGATCGAAAGTCCGGTCTGTCCGTCGTCCAGGAGTCGCCTGAACCGAGAGTTCGTTTCCTCGGCGGAGCCGAATCCGGCGAACATGCGGATCGTCCAGGGTCGCCCGCGATACCCAGTCGGGTGGACGCCTCGAGTAAATGGATACTCGCCAGGCAGCCCGAGGTCGCGCTCGACGTCCCACTCCGAATCCTCCAGTGTGGTTGCGTCGTAGAGGCGCTCGATCGGTCGTGATGACACCGACATGAACGGTCCCGGCCGCTCTCGGCCTTCAGCGTCCACACGCGCGTCCCAATCGGACCGAGACTTTCGCAGGGCATCAATGGTCGCCGAATCAAGCATCGTCAACTCCCCCCGAGCAACCGCTCGCTATCCGTCGAGTATACGAAGCGGGGTCAGGGCGTCACAGGCGGGCATCCGACAGTTACGATGTACCCATTGGAGCCGACATCAAATGACGACTCAGGCTTACCACGAAGCCAGCATGACCTTGCTCCAGCAGGCCGATGCAGAGCTATCCGCAGGGGACGTGCGTCAGGCCTCCGAAAAGGGCTGGGGTGCGGCAGCGCAAGTGGTGAAGGCGATCGCAGAGCAGAGGGGATGGCCGCACCAGAGTCATGCGGCGCTGTACAGGGTCATTGACCGGTTGGTCCTGGAGACGGACGACGACAGTATCAGCAACCTCTTTCATATTGCTAGCGCACTCCACCAGAACTTCTACGAGAACTGGGATTCCCCAGACAACGTGGCACGAGCGCTGAAGGCAGTGCGCCAGTTCATTGAGAAGCTCTCACTACTCTTGTCCCGCTAGTGCAGTGAGTTGAGCAGGTCGTAGTACTCCGATTCTGTCATCGGCGGCCCGACGAACCCTGGGCAGGCCAGATCCCGCACGATTCTTGGCGGGTGCCCATCTTCGCTCTCCAGGCGAAACGGGTAATCCCGACATCCATTCGGTCTGACCTCGTACGCTCCACAGCGCAGATCTTCTCCGAGTAGGGCGCACGCGTCTCCCTCCGTCTGGAGCATCAGCACCATTGACGTTCGCTCGTCTAGCACCTCGGAAACGTCGACTTCTCTTGACAGTCGGCTGACTTCGTCCTCTCCCAGGTCCACCCGATATGGATTGCGGCAGCACATGGCTCCGCACTCATCGGCCTGGCACTTGAACGATGGCGTACCCGGACGCACGACAGGATCTTCGTCCTGTCGTGCGGGGTTGGTCACTCTCCGGGAATTCTTAGAGAGTTCTTAGAGGCCTGCGGCTGCCGTGTCGAGAAGTTGGATCCGCGTTTCCTCGCGCGACCAGGGCGAGCCCTCTTCGGCCAGGAGTTCTCGCAGGCGCTGTTCGTAGAAGAACTCGTCGCCCTCGGCCGGCTCGAGTTCGTCCAGCCAGCTTGCGGTGTCGGAGTACTTGGCGAAGAACGGCTTGCCGACCCACTCGGGGTCGCGGCCCTGGAGGAAGCGGAGCACGATTAGCTTCTCGCCTCGGAACTCTGAGACACCTAAGACTTGGACTTTGCCTGGGCCTGCGGACATTGACGGTCCACGCACGGTCCGGGCTACGCCGGAGACTCGCTGGTAGGCGCCGCGGAAGATTTCCTGGCAATCGACCAGTGGGATCTCGAAGTACCGCTTTGCGCCGGTGTCTCGCGCCACGAACAGGTAGTAGGGCACACAGCCGGCCTGAGTCTGTTCGGCCCACATGTCGGCCAACAGCTGCGAATCGGCGTTGATGTGGTTCAGCAGCGGCGTTTGGGTCCGAATCTGCGCGCCGGTTTCGCGGATGCGCTTGACCGCTTCCAGGGCGACCGGTGTGCGCAGCTCGGCGGGATGGTTGAAATGGGCCATCAAGGCAAGCTGCATCCCGGCGTCGGTGACCTGACGGAACAGGTCGAGCAGGTCCTGGGCGTCGTCGTCGTAGACGAACCGGTGCGGCCAGTAGGCGATCGCCTTCGAGCCGATGCGCACCGTGCGCAGCTTGTGTCCGGCATCGGCCTTGGTCAGTGGCTCGATGTACTCGCGCAGGGTCTTGGTCTTCATGATCAGCGGGTCGCCGCCGGTGAAGAGGATGTCGGAGATCTCGTGGTGCTCGGCCAGGTAGCCGCGCAGCAACTCGCCCTCCCGCATGGCGAACTTCTTGCCTTCGAGCCCGACGAACTGCGGCCAGCGGAAGCAGAAAGTGCAGTAGGCGTGGCAGGTCTGACCCTGGGAGGGGAAGAACAACGCGGTCTCGCGGTACTTGTGCTGCATGCCCGGCAATGGCTCGCTTTGCAGGCTGGGCATGTTGTGTTCCATCTGCCCGGCCGGATGGGGATTCAGCGTCATCCGAATCTCGTCCGCCACCACCTTGAGCTCGCGCGAGTTCTTGCCAGAGTCGAGTGCGGCCGCCATCTTGTCGAAGTCGGCAGGGGCGAGCATGTCCTTCTGCGGGAAGGTCAGCCGGAACATGCCGTCGCTGAGCGCGTCGTTCCAGTCGATCAGATGGTCGACAACGTAGCGGTTGGACTTGAAGGGCAGCACTCGACCGACGACGTTGATGTTGTAGACGACATCGTCGGGCAGCGCCTGAATCTGCTCGAGCTGCTCGAAGTTATGCAGATTGATCGCCTGGTAGCGCTCGGATCCGAAGTCTTGAGATTCGAGGTTGACCACGTCGTATTGATTGCTCACCATGTGTTGACTCCTCTTCAATGCCGCCACGCGAATCTGACCGTCGACTACGTGCGCGGCTCTTTACTTGTCATATTCGCTCTGGGCACATTCTATCGAACGGCGACGAGCCGTGATTTCATCGCAGTTAAACGGGCATTCCTGATTGTTAAGCGTTCGAGCGGGTCAGCGTGATCAGACCGATCTCGGGTCGGCAGGCGAAGCGCAGCGGGACATGTGCAGTCCCGTAGCCCCGGCTCACGACGACCTGCGTGCCATCCAGGTCGAACACGCCGTCGGGCTGACTGCGGCTGACCAGGCGCGAGTGGCGCAGAGGCGCGCCCCAGCCGGGAACGCGAATCTGGCCGCCGTGGGTGTGACCGCTGAGCACGACCGAGGGCCCGCCCGCGGAGCGGTTGGGCAAGCGGAGGGCAGCGTCGGGCGCGTGGGTCAGCAGCATCGAGAAGCCGCCGGGCGGTGGTACTGCGGAGTCCAGTCGAGCCATCTTTGCGGAGTCGTCGCCTGCGCCGCCCAGGCGCATCAGCTCGCCCCCGATCTCGAGAGAGCGCCACTCGTTCCGCAGTATGACGATGCCGGCTGACTCCAGGCGATCCACAAACGGCTGGGGATTGACGAAACGGCGAGGCGATCCCATGGTGCGGTCGATGTTGAATGAGACCCATTCTTCGAAGGTGCGTACCGGCTGGCAGTAGTCGTGTGCGCCCAGCGTCGCGTAGACGCCGAAGGGCGCTTTGAGTTGTGTCAGCGCGTCGCCGGCTGAGTCCCAGCCGGCCGAGGTCTCGACGTAGTCGCCTGTGCAGCAGACCAGGTCGTATTCGAGTGGCCAGATTCGCTCGACAAACCGGCCGACCGAATCGCCGTCGGCAGGAAAGTGCGTGTCCGAAACGTGGAGGATCCGCAGACCCTCGAGGCCTAGCGGCAGATCGGGAACCTGCAAACGATGTTCGGTGACTTCGACCGCGGTCGATTCCCACCAGGAGTACAGCGTTGTGCCGATTCCGATTGCGCCGAGCCAGGCGGCCAGCTTGGAAAAGCTCAACGACGTCAGCCGAGAATCTCGTCGACCGCTGCGAAGTCTTCGGCCGACAGCTCCCAACTCAACGTCGCGACGACGTTGGCCTCAATCTGTTCCGGTTTGGTCGCGCCTGCGATGACTGACGAGACTGCCTGGTCCGACGCCAACCAACTCAGGGCGAGGTCGAGAATCGTGTGTCCATTGTCTTCGGCGAATCTGCTCAGAGCATCCAGCTTGTCCCAGTTGGCGTCCGAGGTTAGTGCGTCAATCCTCGCAGGCATCGCCTGTGCCCAGGCTGCCAGACGGGTGCCTTCCGGGAGGTCTGCGTTGCGGGTGTACTTGCCGGTCAGGAAACCCGAAGCCAATGGGAAGAATGGGAGCTGGCCGAGGCCAAACTCGCGGCAGGCCGGCATGATCTCTGGCTCTACCTTGCGTTCCAGCAGACTCCACTCGTTCTGCGCTGAGACGAAGCGAACGTAGCCCTTCGATCGAGCCATCCAATCGGCATCGGCGATCTGCCAACCAGTGAAGTTGGAATGTCCGATGTAGCGAACGATCCCTCGATGTACGAGGTCAGAGAGCGCGTCGAGCGTCTCCTCGATCGGCGTATGCGGGTCGGGCTGGTGCATCTGGTAGACGTCGATGTAGTCGGTGCCCAGTCGCTTGAGGGAGCGCCCCACCGCCTTCTCGATGTAGTGCCGTGAGCCGCCGCGTGTGAATGGACCCTCTCCCACCGGCATCGCGAACTTGGTCGCAATCAGCACATCTTCGCGTCGCGAACCGAGCGCTCGGCCGAGGAACTCCTCAGAATGACCGCCGCCGTAGATGTCGGCCGTGTCGAAGAAGTTGATTCCCGCGTCCAGCGCGGCGTCGACGACCGTCTTCGAGCCCTCGTAGTCCAGACGCATGCCGAAGTTGTTCGTCCCCAGGCCGGCAAGCGAGACCTGCAATCCGGAGTTTCCCAGCCGTCGGTACTTCATTTCCCTGTCCCCTCGAATACAGTCGCTCGTTCTTTGATTCGTGATTCACCGATTCATGGTTCCCGCCGAAACAGTCGTCGATGACATTGTCATCGACTCCTCGGCAGTTCACAGATTGATGTTACGACCCGACATACATTCGAGACACGAGCGAATTCGAACGGCGCAATCAATCGACGCCGGTCGAACACCCGAGGAGGAGGAACGCAGCATGACCAGCGACGCCCACAACCGACGCATCATCGAGCGCCTGCAGATTCCCGGACGGTGGACGCTGCTGCTCCTCCTTGGGGCCATTTTGGGAGTCCTGGCGTTCAACACCTATCTGGGCGACGACGCCGACGCTTCCGCCGTCCCCGAGTTCACGGACGGCGTCATCACGCAGTTCGATGTTGAGACCGCCATGGATGCGAACGGGTCGATCGACCCATTCGCGCCCTTCTACGGCGAGGGCGACATGATCGGCCAATCGGTCGTCTACTTCGAAGAGGAGACGTTCGGCCAGGAGGCCTATGGCGCTTGCTTCGTGTGTACCCCGGGTTGGTAGCGCCTGGCGTGGCGCGCTAGCCCCCGACCAGCCAACCAGAGAAGCCGTCGCAGCGATGATCTCGCTGGGGCGGTTTCTTTTTCACGGGCGCCGTGTGGGCAAGGTCTGTAGAGTCAGGTAAAGGCGCGGGTCGACACGGCAACAGAACGATGCACGGATCGGTACTGAGGGTTTGGCGTGCTGTCTTCTGGGCGGCCCTCACGCTGATCGCATTGTTCGCATCCCTCGCCCTCGTCATGCCGGCGCGCGCCGAGGGTGGCGTCCCGATTCCTGCCCCTGCCGGTACCGAGTGGAGCATCATTGCCGGGTACAACACCGGCACCCACGCTGACCATGACGGCGGGGACCCGCACGCCATCGACATCGTACGCACGGACGCGCCGACAGACTGGACGCCGGTGCTCTCACCGGTCGACGGCGAGGTCACCTGGTTCGACAACAACGGGGTCAGCATCCAGGACAGCAACGGATACGCGCACCTGCTTGTCCACCTCGATCCCGCTGACCACCTCCAGCGTGGCCAGCGAGTCAGCGTCGGCGAACAGGTGGGTCTGGTCTTCCCGGTCGGCTACGACTACAACGGCGGCATTGCGCACATCCACTACGCCATTCACACCACCTACGGTGGCGGCTACCTAAACCGCACCATTCCCTTTACGGGGATATACGCCATCGAGGGGCAAGAACTGCATTGGTCGGAGGAGTACAACTTGCACAACGGGGTCACGTTCACATCGACCAACACCCGCGACTGGACCGCCCCGGCCGTCACTTCGACTGAGGACAAACCACCTGATCCGCCGGGGGCAGAGGACGATGCCGAGACGCCCTCAGCCGACGATGAGCAAGTCGAGCAAGTCACCGTCCCGGAACCCGAGCCAGAACCGGTGTGGACCATCCCTGCGGACGCTCCTGTCGGAGGCTGGCACACGGTCGGCGTGCAGCAGAACACGTCGGTGTCGGGACTCTTCAGTCTGCTTCGAGCTCCGCTCAGCGAGCTGGTGTTTCACGACGCTCACAACGACTCGTATCACCGCTTCGATCCGACCGATCCTGCCTCCGCGGATGTTGCGGTCCGATCGCTCAAGGCCGGCCAGGCGGTCTGGGCGCTGGTCAATCCTGGGACAGCCTGGCTGCCGGCTCCTCCGCAGGAGACACGTCAGGTCACCATTCGTCTGTCGGGCGGTCCCAACCTGATCTCCTGGCAGGGACCCGACCGCGACATCTCAGAGGCCCTGCGCAACGTCGCGCACTTAAGCCACGCGTACCGCTACGACCCGTACATCGGGTCATGGCGGTTCTGGTCGGCTGATGCGCCCGACTTCATCAACACGCTGGGCACTCTGAAGTCAGGCGACGCGCTCTACATCGTGGTTCGCGTCGGCTCCGTGTGGACGCAGCTGCCCTGAGCTCGTTGGGATATCCAAGAACGACGAAGGGCGGCCACGAGGGCCGCCCTTGATCGATTTTGCCTTGAAGCGAGGACTAGCGCTGCAGCCAGGCGAACTGCTGCTTCCGACGCTGTGCTCCCGGTGCGATCTCAACGTTGATCAGCGTCGAGCCCTCCTGCGCGAACGAGTCGTCCAGCGCAGCTTCGAACTCTTCGGGGCTCTTGCAGTAGTAGCCCTTACCGCCGAACGCTTCCATGATCATCTCGTAGCGCGCCATCGGCGTGAGCTGGCCTGGCGACAACTCGCCCGTGCCGTACTCTTCCGGCAGCTCCGGAGCGCCGCCGCCAATGCCGTTGTTGTTGAAGATGATCCACGTGATCGGCAGCTTCTGCCGAATCGCCGTCTCGACTTCGCCCGGACCGAATCCGAACGCCGCGTCACCCTCGAGCGCAATCACGCGCTTGCCGGGATTCACGACCTGGGCCGCCAGCGCGAAGCCTGGGCCGACGCCCATCGTGCCCCACGTGCCCGCGTCCAGACGACTGCGCGGCTCGTATGACTGAATCACCTGACGCGCGATCGCCATCGTGTTCTCACCCTCGGTGACGAACACTGCATCGCGCGGCATGCGGTCGTTGATTTCCTTCAGCGGTCGGTAGTAGTTCATCGGCGCCTCGTTCGACGACGCCCACTCGGCCTGCTCGGCCGCCTTGCGCTCGAGCTCCGCGTTGATCGAGGCGATCCACTCGGTGGTGTCCTCGAACTGCCACGGATTCTCGTCCAGATACGAGTTCATCTGGCCCATGACGGCCTTGCCGTCGCCGACCAGCGCCACCTCAGTCGGGACGTTCGTGCCGATCTCCTCCGGCTCGATGTCGAGCTGGACGATTCGCACGCCCTCCTTGAAGCGCGGCGGCTTGCCGAAGTGCAGGATCCAGTTCAGGCGAGCGCCCAGCAGGACCACGAGGTCCGCGTTCTTGAGCACGTGCGTCCGCGCTGCGGCTGCGTTGTTTGGTGCGTCTGCGGGGACGACGCCGGCGCCCATTGGCGTTGCGAGCCAGGGGATGCCCGTCTTGTCGACGAACTCCTGGACTTCCTGCTCCGCCTGGGACCAGGCCATGCCCTTACCGACGATGACCAGCGGGTTCGAGGCGGACTTGAGCGCCTCGATCGCCGCCTCCACCGACTCCTGCGAGACCATCGGTCGTTGTGGTTCCTCGACGCGAGGCGCCCACTGCACCTCGGACTCGTCAACGACAGCGTCGATCACGTCGCCCGGCAGGTCCAGGTAGACCGGACCCGGACGCCCGTTGATTGCCGCACGCGTCGCCTGGGCGATCAGTCTTGGGATCAAGCGGACGTCGCGGGCCTGGTCGGACCACTTGACGAACGGCCTCGCCGCTTCGACCTGTGGGGCGTCCTGGAAGTCTCCCATTTGGGAGAGCCCGATGTTTGCTGCTCCTCCGAGGAGGATCATGGGCCAGCAGTTCGCTTGCGCGTTGCCGAGGGCGGAGATGACGTTGGTCATTCCGGGTCCGGAGACGACCAGCGCTGCTGAGAGGTGGCCTCTCATGTATGAGGCGGCCTGGGCTGCGTAGCCGGCTGCCTGTTCGTGTCGCACGCCGACGAACGGCTTGCCTTCTTGTTGCCAGGCGATTGAGATTGGGACCACGGGGACCCCGACCAACCCGAACATTTCTTCAACGCCTTGAGTCGCTAACGACTTGGCGATAATTTGTGCCCCACTCAGTTCAGCCACTGGTATCTCCTCTAGTGATAATGCTCACACTTTGGCCAGACTACACCACGATTAGGGGTGCTCTTGGTACGCAGAAGCGCTCCCCCGTTGGTTGAGGGAGCGCTCTGGTTGGTGGCCTGCTGGTTCTGGGCTAGGCCTGGTTGCGGGTTCGGCGGAGGCGGTAGGCGCCGAGGCCGAGGACCACCGTGACGAGCAGGGCGATGGTTCCGATGAGAGCTCCGGTCGAAGGGCCCTGGTCGGCGAGACCGCCGGTGCCGGACTCGGGGTAGCCGTCGTCCGTCATTGACTCTTCTTCGTCCATCATTGTGTCGTCTTCGTCCATCATTTCGGACTCCATTTCGTCTTCTTGCATGATTTCGTCTCCCTCTTCCATCATCTGGGAGTCAGGCATGGCTCCGAGGGTTATTTCGGCCTGGTCGGATCCGGTTGGATTGACCGTGGCCTGGGCAGGTTCTCCGTTGACCTGGAAGCCAAGGGAGAGGACCGTTTCGGAGTCGCAAGGCACGTTCACGTACCACTGGCTGTCGGACGTGACCACGGTGCTTCCGATTTCGGCGCCTTCGGCGTCGTAGATCGTGACGGTATCGCCGGGATTGCCTTCTCCGTAGAGGAGGTATGGGGGCTGCGAGGGTTGCGCCGAAGTGGTGGCGCTCCAGAGTGCGAGGACGAGGACGGCGAGGGCCGCTACGATTGCCACCCGCGCCGTACGGCGTCCGACCCGCTTGTTCATCATTCAATCCTTTCGCACCGGGGCGCCGGGCCGACGGTGATCGCTCCTGGATTGACTGTGATGGAGGTGTGGTTGGGGGGCTAGTTGATAATTGGTAACGGGGGATCGGTGGTTACGTTGGGGCAACTTTGAGGGGAGGGAGCGGGTCCCGGCTCGGGGGCCGGGACTGGGGAGGGCGAGCGGGTCCCCGCGTGAAGCGGGGACTGGGAATTAGGAAGGGGCGGGGCCAAAAGGCCCCGCCCCTTTTTGAGCGGTTGCTCTGGTTGAGCGACTAGGCTCGGTTGCGGACTCGGCGGAGGCCGAGGCCGGCGATGCTGGCAACGCCGAGGGCGATCAGCAGGCCGATGAGGCCGGCCGAGACGCCGCTGTCAGCGAGGCCACCGGTGCCGGTTGCGGGCATTCCGACATCTTCCATCATCGAGTCGTCGTCCATCATGGAGTCATCGTCGTCCATCATGGAGTCTTCGTCGAGCATGGAGTCATCGTCCATCATGGAGTCGTCCGGGCAGTCCTCAGCCATTGAGTCGCCATCTTCCATCATGGAGTCCTCTTCCATCATGGAATCATCTTCCATCATGGAGTCGTCGTCCATCATGGAGTCATCCGGGCAGTCGACTGCCGGCTCTTCCATCATGGCTTCGGTGAGGACGACCGAGGACTGGCCGGAGCCAGTGGCGGTCATGGCGGCGTCGGCGTGGGCGCCGTTGAGGTAGAACATTGCGCTGGCCGCTTCGTCGCGGTCAACGTCGATGAACCAGGTGCCGTCAGCGGCGACGGTGGTGGAACCGAGTTCGTTGCCGTCGGCGTCGTGCACGGAGATGGAGTCTCCGGCGGTCGCGCCACTGCCGTAGAACCGGTGTGGGGGCTCCTGCGGCTGCTGAGCCGAGGAGAGGCTCAGCATCGCAAGCGCTACGGCCAGTCCGAGGACTAGCGCAGCGGCTTTGCTGAGCATTCCCTTGTGTGTCATTTCAGCGTCCTTTCAGGGTCGCATTCGTCAGCCGGAGGTGTCCCATCCCCTGCGCGGGGCCTGCGGGGAGCGGAGTGCTCCGAGCAGGCTCCTGCGTGCGCAGGGGCTGGGAGATGTCCTAGTTGCTGATGAACAGGACGTCACCTCGGTTGATTTCGAAGTCGACCGAGCCAGGCACCATGGCGCCGTCCACGACGGAGTAGCGGACCCAGGTGGAGCCGTTCCAGACGTGGAGTGCGGTCGCGTCACCGGAACTCAGGGCCTCGAAGAGGACGCTGGCGGTGGTGGAGCCTTCGGCGAGCCAGCTGGTGAAGCCGGACATGCCGGTCAGGCGCGCGGTTTCCGCGGTGACACCGGCGGCGATGCGCGCGGCCTCAGCGGCGGCTGCGGCTGCGGCAGCCTCAGCTTCCGCGGCAGCCTGAGCGGCGGCCTCGGCAGCGGCGGCAGCAGCGGCTTCAGCGGCGGCCTGTGCGGCTGCCTCTTGTTCCGCGGCTATCGCGTCGAGCGCGGCCTGGACGGCTGCGGCGATTTCCTCTTGGCTTGCAGCCTCAGCCTCGGCGGCTGCGGCGGCTGCGGCGGCTGCGGCGGCCTCAGCGGCTGCGGCTTCCTCAGCTTCGGCCTCGGCGGCTGCAGCGGCCTCGGCGGCAGCGGCGGCCTCTGCCTCAGCGTCGGCGTCGGCGGCAGCGGCGGCTTCAGCGGCGAGACGCGCGGTCTCTTCCGACTCGCTCTCGACCGACACGCGGAGCGTGGCGGAGCGGATCGGGCTGGAGTAGGCCTGGACCCAGACGTCGTCGGTCAGGTTGATGTACTCAGCCGTTGCGACACCGTCGACAGTTGCGACCTCGCTGGGGCCAAAGAGCGTTCCGCCACCGGAGGAGAAGAAGGTGACCATCGTGCCATCGGGCACGGCGGCGCCGTTCTGGTCCTGGACGTCGGCGCTGATTGTCACGCTGTCGCCAGCGGACAATTCGGCGTCGATGTGGCTCAGCTCGACGGTCGTGGTTACCGGGTCAACCGCGGGCGCGACTGGAACTTCTGGCGCCGGAGCGGCAGTGCTGACGGTCACAGTGCCACGCTTGTTGCCTGCGGCCGTAGCAATCACTACTGCAGAACCCTCATCGCCGGTCACGACGAACCTCGCAGTAGCTTCACCGTTGTTGATAGGCCGGTTGCCACTCGTAATGCCAGAACCATCAAGAGATTCAGCAGTCAGTGCCTTGGAAGCCCAAGTGAAAGCCACGCCATCAGTCGCATCGGCTCCGGCACCGGAGTTAGCAACCGGGTTACCGTTCTCGTCGGTAACCAGGGCAGTGAACACAACGATGTCACCGAACGCCAACTCCTGAGACTTGTCTGCCGTGAGTGCCACCGTGTCGGCGCTGCCAACAACGGTCACAACGGCGGTCTGCGCAGAAGCGGCGGCACCACCGAGCAAGACAGTGATGGTGTAGTCACCTGCCACAGGCGCTGAATCGACAGCCGCGATATGGGCAATCACGCGAATGGCGCCGGTCGCAGCCGTTGTAGCTAGAGCCGAGCCGTCCTCCACAACGATCGCTATATCGCCTATCTCTCCACCTTCCGGAACCTTGGTCACGGACGGTTTGCCGATGGCACCAGTAGCAAGCGCGCTCGTGGCACCGCTGCTGTCCATGCCAGTTACATCAAAGTAGACACCGGCACCGTTAGCGTTGGCAGGAGTCTCGGTGCGGTCGTTGGTGTCGCCGTCATCCAGCGAGCCGGACACGTCGCCCAGTGCGATCGCAGTGGCATCGCCGGAGAACGTCAGCGTGACCCTCTCCGAGGTAGCCGATGAACCGTCGGTTCCCACGACGACCGCCCAGACGTCAACAGTTCCGGCGTCCTCTTTCGACACCGTAAAGATCGTCTCGGCGTTCGCCGTCGTGTAGGTCTGAGAACCAGCCGCGCTCGCTGCGGGAATCGGATCGGTCGAATCGGCCTCAATTGGAGTACCGGAGGGATTCAGTCGACCATTCGACGCGATCAGCGTGATGGTACCCACATCGCCGTTGTTGGTCTTGTCGCCAAGGCCGTTGTTGACGGTCAGGACTAGAACGATGTTCGTTTTGCCTGTGGTTGCCGTGTTGATCGCTGCAGCCGTACCTGTGTCCTGTACACGGGTAGTGTCGGTCGCGGGAGCAAGGTTTTCACCGGCGGTGTTGGTGTAGCCAAACGAGATGACGGCACTGCCGACGTCATCGCCGACTTCGCCAACCTTGACTGTCAGTTCACCCTCAATGATCGGCCCGCCGTCGTCCTCTGTCACACCAACGAGGATGGTGTAGTCACCAGCGGCCCCAGCTCGGACGAGCAGGTTACCTTCAGCCGTTCCGACACCGTCGGTGATTGTCGCCTGAACGCCAGTCACGAGAACATCGGTCGTTGACTGTTCCAGCTGCATGTACACAATCGCATTGCTGCCTTGTGTGTCGCCGGGGTCGTTCATGACCGTCAGGTTGATGGGATAGTTGCCAGCCTCGACTACGTTGTCTGAGTCGCCAATAGAGATAGCGACGTGCGGATGGTTGTCCGCCTGTGCGGGCTGGAGCACGGCGAAGAGGGCGACCGCCAGCGCGGCAAGCACTGCCAGAGCCGCCAGATGTGTGCGCTTGTGCGCAACATTTCCAATCATTGTCTGCCCTTTCTCTGGGCTGAATGGGCGAGTGGAGCCTGTTTCCGCTCGCCTCCTGCTTGCCCCCGGCTGCGTGCCGGGAGTCGCTGCGCGGTGTCGCCGATGGCGCCTCCTTCTTCCTGCGGGTGAGGCCTGCGAGGGTCCCGCCCGCGCATGGTTTTCCCTAGGTATCGAGTTTCCACGTGGTGATCTTCTTGCATTGGGGCCACTGGACGCAACCGATTATGGGTCGGGGGCTGCCAAAATTACACTGGCGCAACATTCGTCCTGAAGCCATTGGGCGAGTCGGATCGGTGGGTCGAGGCTCACTTTAGCGCAGGCGGGCGGTGGGTGGTGTCAGCGAGTATGCGTCGGGGGGAGCGAGCGGGTCCCGGCTCGGGGGTTGGGACTGGGGAGCCGAGCGGGGGCTGTTTGGTTTGCTTGGTTCTCACCCCCTCACCCGCTTCGCGGGAGCTCCCCCTCGAGGGGGAGCAACGGGACCGAGCGGGTCCCGGCTCGGGGGCCGGGACTGGGGATGGGGGTGGTTGGTTGGAGATTTTTTGTGAATGGGGCTGGGAGAAAAACGGTGGCGATGTGGCTTGTTTTGCTGGGTTTTGTGGTCTCTGGGGTGGTTGGAGGTGGTTAGGTTTGGTTGGTTTTGGTTGGCTTTGGTTGGTGGCGTTTCGGGCGAGGGGGATTCTTCGTCGGGGGATGGCTCGGCAGCCGGGGAGGGTGTGTTGGCGTCGGGGTCTTGGTTGTCTTTGGGTTCTGGTTTGGGTTTGCATTTGGGTCCTCCGTTTCCTGGAGGGTTGATCGTAGCAGAACATGAGTACTGTCGGGAGTGGGGCGGGGGAGCCGAGCGGGTCCCCGTGTGAAACGGGGACTGGGGGTTCTAGTCGGCTAGCCAGAGGGTGTCTCCGTGGGAGATTTCGAAGTCGACGGAGTCTGAGGTTGGGGCACCTCCGAGGAGGGTGTAGCGCTGCCAGATGCGGCGGTCGGAGACCCAGAGGAGGACGGTTCGGATGCCTTTGCGGGCGAGATCGGGGTAGATCTGCGAGACGCGGATGCGGTTGGTTGCGATCCAGGTGGTGTAGTTGTTGGGCTCGACCTTGATGAGTCCGTCGGCTCCGAAGCGGGAGGAGCCTCGCCCGACGAGGGTGGCGAGGCCTTCGAAGTCTCGCGAGGTGGCGATGATCAACGCGCGGCCTTCCTCGCTGGCGACGAGGAATCGGGTATAGGCGACGCCGTCGATCACTTCGACCTCGCGAGAGGAGAAGAGGGTGACGGTGAGGTTTCCGACGATTCGGAAGCGGACGCCGTCGCCGGAGACGCTGCTGGAGGTCTGGCTGATCAGAGCGCCGTTCTCGTCGCGGAGGGTGACGGCCGCGTAGATGACCTGGGCTGGTCCGACGATTAGTTGGTCTGTCTCGCCGGAGCCGAATTCGTAGTTGGCGCGGCCGGTGGCGGTGAAGATGCGTCGGACGTCGGGGTCGGCGCCGTTGAGCAGCTCGAAGGTCATTTCCACCGGCTCGCCCGTGACCTGGACGGTCGCGGTGTGGATCGTGTCATTTGGATCGGTGGTGAGCCTGACTTCGATCGTGTACTCGCCGCGCTCAGCCTCGTCGTCATCACGGGTCGGGCTGGAGATGAGCAGAACTACGTCGCCGCGCTGACAGTCGCGCTGGGAGCTGGAGCAGGTGCTCTTGCCGATCCTGAGCTTCGAGAGGTCGGCGTCGTCGGGGCCCTCGGTCACCTCGGCCTGGATCACTGAGGTCGAGAGCGTGTCGCGGTTGCCGTCGGAGTCGAGTCCTGAGACTGGAATCCGCACTTTGCCATGACGAGCGGCCAGTGTCCCATCGGCCTCTCCCATGGACAGGCTCGAAGCTTGACCGGCAAAGTTCACGACCAGGGTGTTCGAGCGCAGCGAACCGTCCTCGCCGATCACGTGGGCAAAGACGTCGATATGGATTGGTCGGCGTTCCGGTGAAGCGAGCTCGAACGAGGTCAGCGCGTCGGCGTCGGCGATTTGCAGGAAGTGTTCATGCGTGGCGGTCTGACCGCAGAGTTTCAATTCTCCGCCGGCCGCGGCGAGGATCACGGATTTGACATCGGTGTCATTGGTCAACCTGCCGCGCAAGTTCTTGACTTCCAGCTTGAGGAAGGCCTTTTCGCCGCGGCGTAACGATGTCGAGGAGCGCGCGCCTGAGGTTCTGCAGTCCTTGAACGTGGAAGAGATACGAGCCGAGGCGACCGGCTCGCCAGCGTCGGCGATGGTTAAGGTGGTCTGTCCGAGTTCGAGTGGGACATTGTCCTCAAGGATTCGGGCCGAGAGCGTGGCTTCGGCGTGGGGTGTCCCGAGCGGGAGTACCAGCCGAGCGGTGGCGATGTAGATCAGGGTGCCGGTCAGGTTGGGTTCCTCGGGCTGGACCGCACGCATGGTGCCTGGGTCGATCACGGCCGGTCCGTTGACGGCGTGGAAGAACTGCAGCTCGTACGTCTTGGTGGAGCTGCCGTAGCGGACCCAGATGTGTACGTCGACGTCGTCGCCGGGTGCGACGATGCCGTCGGAATCGTCGATGTCGAGGACGACACGGGCTCGGGATTGGGCGTCGACATCGGACGGCGTGAGGAGCCAGCCTGCGGCCAGCAGGGTCAGGAGCAACATCGCGGTTCGCTTCGCCGTCAACTGCGGCGTCCCCTATCCTGCCGCCAGCCGTGGGCGAGTCGGCGTCGTGCTCCTCGAATGACGAAAGTAGACCAGTTATGGGCAGCTTAGAAGGCAAAACCGCCGTGGTTACGGGCGGTGGACGTGGGATTGGGCGGGCGATTGCGTTGGAGATGGCTCGCTGGGGGGCAAACATTGTGGTCTCCTCCAGAACGCAGCAGCAGCTGGACGAAGTCGTCGCCGAGGTAGAGAACATAGGCACAACAGGCCTGGCAGTAATCGCCGATGCGCTCGATCGAGAGCAGTCAAAAGAGCCCGTCCGCCAGGCAATCGCCAAGTTCGGATCTTGCGACATCCTGGTCAACAACGTCGGCGGAGGAGCCCCGCTGCGAGGCTCGCAGAACCCATTCACGCACGACGACGACGTCTTCGAGGCCAATCTAGCGCTCAATCTGACATCGGCATATTGGACGACCAGAGAAGCGCTGCCGCACATGAGGGATGCCGGCTACGGCCGAATCCTGACCATCGGCTCGGGCTACGCCAAGCGGTCCGGTGGCGCGCTGGCATACTCGACGGCGAAGCACGGCCTGATCGGGTTTACCAGGGCGCTGGCGCACGACGTCGCCGCGCACGGGATCACGGTGAACTGTCTGTGTCCGGGCTGGACAAACACGGCGCTGGTCGACTGGGAAGCGATGGGCAAGGCGGCGGGAATATCGGCCGAGGAAGCGCACGCATGGCGGGCGTCAGAGAATCTGCAGAACCGAGTGCTCGAGCCCGAGGAGCTGGGTCCAATGGCAGCGCTCTTGGCGGCGCCGGAGTCGGCAGGGATCACCGGACAGGTGATCTCGGTGGACGGCGGGTACAAGGTCTAGGGCCAAATAGGGATTCCAGTCCCTGCTTCGCGAGGGAATCCGTTCGTCTGGAACGGCGGCCAAGGAGCGGGTCCCCGCGCAAAGCGGGGACTGGATCCGGCAGTAGGATGGTCCCGTAGCCGAAGGAGCCAGCAATGACCTACTACGACCTCACACTCGACATTCAGAACAACGTCGCCATCGTGACGCTCAATCGTCCTGAGAAGATGAACGCGATGGGCCCGCGTCTCGTCTTCGATCTCCTCGACGTGCTTGAGTCGACTCGGCACAACGACGACGTGAAGGCGATGGTGATCACCGGATCCGGCCGAGGCTTCTGCGCCGGCGCCGACGTCTCGGGCGGAGCCGAAGCCCGCAAGCTCTCCGACGAGCTCGACGAAGCCAGCGGTTATCGCCGACACAAGGAGGCGCCAATCGGCCACTACGGCGTGTTGTTCTCGACGCTGAATGATTACCCAAAGCCCATCGTCGCGGCCGTCAACGGAGCCGCCGCCGGAGCGGGCATGTCGCTGGCGCTGGCCTGCGATATCCGTCTGGCGAGTACGAACGCCCGGTTCATCAGCGCCTTCGTCCACCGCGCCATCGTGCCGGACACGGGCAGCACCTACTACCTGCCGCAGATGCTGGGCAAAGGCCGAGCGCTCGAGCTGATGTACACCGGAGAGCCGCTCAACGCCGCCGACGCCGAGCGCTACGGTCTAACCAACCGAACGCTCGACCCGGAAACCCTCGTAGAAGAAGCGATCGCCCTCGCCGAAAAAATCGCACGAGGCCCCTCGCTCGCGATCGAGCTCACCAAGCGCCTCGTCAACAACCAGGCCCACAACTTCGACATGCAAGTCGAGAGAGAAGCCTGGGGGCTGGGAGTCACCGGAGACTCAGAGGATCGGCAAGAAGGAATCGACAGCTTCCTCGAAAAGCGCCCCGCGCAGTTCCGCGGTCGATAGGGATTCCTATGACCATCAAAATCACCGACGTCAAGATCGATGTCTTCAACTGGGAGACGCCGAACTGGCGTGTTGGCTCGGGGATGCGCTTTGGGGGCGCTAATCAGCTCTCCGTCGTCAGCGTCGAGACCGACGCCGGCGTCACCGGCAATGCGTTTCTCTCTCGGCCTCAGCACCATGCCCAGGTTCTGATCGATGTGCTCAAGCCGCGCGTGATCGGCAAGAACCCGCAGGACATCGGCCGCATCTGGCATGACCTGTACAAGCAAAATCGCGCGGTCTCGACCGCTGCGATCGGCGCGATCGACATTGCGCTCTGGGATATCAACGGCAAGATCGCCAACCAGCCGATTCATCGCTTGCTGGGCACCTGTAAGGACGAGGTGCCGGTCTATTCCTCGACTGCCTGGTGGGAGACTCCGGAGGAATACGCCGAAGAAGCGCTGCAGTTCCAGAACGATGGTTGGATCGCACACAAGATCCACCCGCATGGCGTTGCCAAGCCCGATATCGAAATCTGCAAGGCCGTTCGCGAGGCCGTGGGCGACGACATGATCCTGATGCTCGACAGCATGTGGTGCTACCAGTACGAGGACGCGATGCGGGTCGGGCGTGCGATCGAGGACCTTAACTATTACTGGTATGAGGACCCGCTGGTCGAGGAAGACATCTACAACTACGTCAAGCTGCACCAGAAGCTCGACATCCCGATCATGTCAACCGAGTACGCGCCGGGCCGTTACTACGGCATGACCCAGTGGATCACCCAGTACGCCACGGACATCCTGCGCGGCGACGTCGCCGTGACCGGAGGGATCACGCCGCTCGTGCGTCTCTGTCACCTGGCCGAAGGCTTCCAGATGAAGTGTGAGATCCACCACGGAGGCAACAGCCTTAACAACGTGGCCAACCTGCACGTGATCATGGCGGTGCCCAACTGCGAGTTCTACGAGTACTTCCCCAGCACAGGAGGCTTCGTCTACGGCTTGGTCGAAGACATCGACATGACGGGCGGCATGGTCTCAGCGCCGACGGAGCCCGGGCTCGGCTTTGAGATCGACTGGGACCTGATCAAGAGTCAGCACATCGCGACGTTGGCGTAGGCCCAACTACTCGTCGAAGCCGCTCTCCTCGGCCTCAATGCAACCTCCGTCGACCAAGCGTTGGCGCAAGTCCGGGTCGAGACTTGTCTCGGCCTCCTCGGCGAAGCCGGCGGCGATCAGGGCGATTGCGAAGAATTCCCACAGATCGAGTTCCGCATCCGGATCCTGCGCGAAGGCGTACTGCGCCATGAGTGTCACGGTCGAGAGCTGAGACTGGTGATATTCGGCCAACTCGTCGGGCGCCTCGATCGATCTCAACTTGCTGATCGCGGGATCCAAGAGGCTGAACAGGTCGCCCCAGGCGAGCCCTTCCTTGTCGAGTGTGACGATTGCCTCTCCAAGTAGCCATTCGTCATTCCCGCAGAGCGCGATGTACTCATCGGCGGTCATCGACCGGGTTGGCTCGGTCGTGTTGACGTAGAACGGGATGCCGGAGTCTATCTCGAGCGGAGATGAGTTGGCCCAGCGATTGACGAAGCCCTGGTCGGGGAAGAACCGGCGCGCCGGTAGTAGGCGGTCGCCCCAGGATCCGTCGTCCTGGCGTTGCTGAAGTGCCAATTCGACGCGGCCATCGTCGACTCGCTGCGCTGTGATTCGCACCTCGGTCCTGGCCGTGCTAGTGAGCGCGGAGACGCTGTACGTTGCGATCCCGCCGATGATCGCGGCAACCAGCGCTATCAGCAGGACAGTCCGGCTGCCGAATCTATTCATAGACGATTACGCCGCGGCCGTCTTCGCCTCGCTCGAGGGCTTCGAAGGCTTCGTTGATTTCGTCTAGTGGGTACTTTCGTTGGACAATGTGGTCGACTTCGATCCGGCCGTTGACGTAGGCGTCGACCAGGATCTCGAAGGTGCGGTGCGGCGAGGCTGAGCCGTAGTACGAGCCGACCATCGTCTTCTGCTTGCGGACCATGTCGACGAGGTCGAAGGAGCCGACAGCCTCGGTCGGCGCGAGGCCGACGATCACGCCGGTGCCGCCCTTGCCGAGGGACTGGAAGACCTGGTTTGCGGTGACGTCGGAGCCGAAGGTGTCGAAAGCGAAATCGACGCCACCGTTTGAGAGTTCCACCACTGCGGCGGCGGCGTTGACGTTGCGCGCGTTGACGGTGTCGGTGGCGCCGAATCGTCGGGCGAACTCGAGCTTGTGGTCGTGGATGTCGACCGCGATGATCTTGCTCGCATTGAGCATCTTCGCGCCCTGGATCGCGTTCAGGCCAACTCCGCCGGCGCCGATCACGGCCACGGTCATGCCGGCTCGGGCCGTGGGCTGGTTGATCACTGCTCCAACGCCGGTCGTGACGGAGCAGCCAATCAGTGCTGCGACTTCCATTGGCACTTCGTCGGGAATGGGGAAGCAGGCCTGTTGGGCGGTGACGACGTGCTCACCGAAGACGCCGAGCTTGCCCATCTGGTAGACCTCGCGGCCGGCGTCGTCGTGCAGGCGCACCGTGCCGTCGAGCAGGAGCGAGCCGGTTGCCTGGTGCAGGTCGCAGAGTTGCGGCTCGCCGCGCCGACAGGTGGGGCACTGCCCGCAAGGGGTGACAAACGAGAGGATGCAGCGATCGCCGGGCTTGAGACTCGTGACGCCCGGTCCAACTTCCTCGACCGTGCCCGCGCCTTCGTGTCCGAGCACTGACGGCAACGGGAATGCTGCCGTGCCCTCCATGATGTGATGGTCCGAGGCGCAGATTCCTGCCGCGCCCATCCTCACGCGCACTTCGCCATACTGCGGCTCGTCCTGGACCAGATCCTTAATCGCCAACGGAGTGTTCGGAGCTTCGAGTACGGCAGCGCGCATGGCATTCCCTCCCAGAAATCACAGTTCGCGCAAGAGTAACGCAGGGCCGTGGTGGTCAAGCCACCGAGATTGGATGGGGCAACGGTTGATTGAAGAGGTAGCCCTTCTCGTTGAAGGGAACCTGCTCGGGCTGGATATTGCCTGCGGAGTCTGTTGCCCTGGTGATGACTTCGTGCTCGCCTGAGGGGGCCGTCCACTCGAATTCAAACGGAGCCCACGAGTAACCGCGCTGCATTCCGACGCTCGCGGCATTCCAGTTGACGCCACCGTCGTCGCTCCACTCCACCTGCTCGATTGGACCATGTGGGGAGTGTGCGAAGCCTCTCAGCATCTTGCTTCCCCGCTCGACCTTGGCGGGCCAAGGCAACGCCAACGCGCTCTTGATCGTCTGCTCTGTCACCACGGGACCTGTCGCTCCGTACTCGCCTCCAAACATCACGTAGGCCGTCGTGTTGTTCCGAGTCTGCAGTGGCTCCTCGGACACCACGATGCGGCTCAGCCATTTGATTTGAGAGGCCCCGACCCAGCCGGGCACGATCGCTCGCAAGGGGAACCCGTGGTCTCGCGCCAAGGGAGCGCCATTCATTGCGTAGGCCAGGATCGTGTCCGGATGTAGCGCCCTCTCCATCGGGAGGAAGCGGCGGAAGCCGCGCTCGGGTGAACCAACGTCCAGACCGATCAGCAGGACGCCTGCCGCTTCCTGGGATGCTCCAGTAAGGGTCAATACATCCGCGAGGGACACTCCCTGCCATTCCGCGTTGCCCACGGCGCCGCGTCCCCACTGAGTCCCTTCTGCTCGCCGACCCTGCAGCCGGTCGAACATGACTCGTTGATTGCCGGCGCATTCCAGGTATGAGACCAGCTTGCGAGTCGGGAACTTGAGCAGGTCGTCGAAGCGCAGCTCATGCGGCTGCTCTACGGCGCCCTCAATCTTGAGCGACCAGTCGTCCAGCGAGACGTCGACGCTGCGCGAGTTGTTGCGCACGAAGAAGAACTCAGTTGGCGTCAGCAGCCCTTCGATCATCTCCAACCGGGCTTCAAGACCCGCTCGTCCGTGATCGAAGAACGGCTCGGTGTCCTTGTACACGAGCGGGGCCAGTCTCGGCTGCGAGCCGTCGCTGGAACGAGGCCAAGCCGGCACTTCTTCCTGGCAAGCCGCCAACACTGCAGCTGCGCCGCCAGCCAGCATTAGCGCGAGAAAGCGACGCCGACTCATCCCGCAGCGATCTGCCAGGGTCCACAACACTCCTTCGGAGTGGCTTGGGGTCGCTTCTGACATCCCGTCCTCCCCTGCACTGGCTACCAGTCGGTCAGGATACGTAATCTGACCGGCGCTGCCTGCAGGTATCTGGTTAGCCTGCGTGCGAGCGATGAGGAACACCGAGAGACAGGACCAACCATGGAGCGCGCCGACTTCGACACCATCAGCAGAGCTGCCGGCATCGAGCCGACCTCGTCCGACATCCAGTTCGTCGGCGAGGGCGACCCGATTTACCCCTCTCCCTTGCGTCTCGCCTCGGGAGTTTCGACAATACTGGGCAACATCGCCGGGGTTGTCGACGACATCCGCGAGCAGCAGACCGGCCAGCGTCAGACCGCGCAGATCCACATGGGTCAGGCCGCAGTCGGCATCTCCTCGATGTGGGTGCTTAAGGTCGATGGCGTCAACGCGCTCGAGTCCATGCCCGACTCGCTCGCGCCCGGACAGGGCATCTTTCCGACGCGAGACGGACGCAATCTCTACTTACTCAGTGGCTTTCCACACATCGTGGAGCGCACCTTTGAGGTTTTGGGCTGCACTTACGACAACGTCACTGAACATGTCGCCGCTCACGACTCGGCAGAGCTTGAATCCAGGTTGATCGAGGCACAGCTTCCGGGCGTCGTGGTCAAATCGCCGGAAGAATGGCGTGCGCATCCGCAGGGCAAGCTGCTGGCTGACTCTCCGGCTGTGATCATCGAGCGGATTGGCGATGCACCGCCGATGCCGATCCCCGGGGGTGACCTGCCGCTCAACGGCGTCCGAGTGATTGACAACACCAAGGTGCTTGCTGGTCCCACGATCTCGCGCACGCTCGCCGCGCTCGGCGCTGACGCGCTGCACATTGGCGCGCCCGGCGTCGCCGATATGCAGGCCGCACAGGCTGATACCGGACACGGCAAGCGTCGCGCTCACGTCGACTTGGAGACTGCCGAGGGTCAGGAAGCGCTCTGGAACCTGATTGACGACGCCGACATCTTCAGCCAGTCATACCGAGCCAGGTCGCTGGCGCGGCGTGGACTCAGTCCTGAGGCGTTGGCCGAACGCCGACCGGGGATTATCTACATCTCTGAGAACGCCTACGGCCAGTTTGGTCCCTGGCAAGAGAAGCGTGGTTTCGACGGCAACGTCCAGGCGGCGTCTGGCATTCACTATGTGCAGCAGAAAGACATGACCAACATGATGGGCACGGGACCGGCTATTGCCCTCAACGACTATGGCACTGGCTACTGGGGCGCGTATGGCGCTCTGGAAGCTCTTCGCCGCCGATCGGTCGAGGGAGGAAGCTGGCATGTCAAGGTCGCTTTGGGGCAGACGGCGGCCTGGTTCCTGAGGCTGGGAACGCCTCACCAGATCGAAGACGCCGACCCCGACGAGGGCTATCGATTAGCCGACAAGTTCAGCGAGGAAGTCGACTCCGACTACGGAGTTCTGACGCGGCTCAGTTTCCCGATCCAGTTCAGCGATATGACTCCGAGTTGGGGTCGGACGGTGAAGCCGGGGTCGCATGATCCGGTGTGGTTGTGACGTAAACACGCAGCAATGCCGCACCGGCCGCTGCAATCTCGATGCAATCAGCGCTGACGCAACTGCTCTGTTCGTCGAGATACCCGCGGCAAGCGCGGGTATGACGGAGGAGAATGTCCCATCAATGGCATCAGCGCGTTGCTACCTCAGGGTCTGTGGGACGGGGGATTTCGTACCAGGGTTGGTCGCAGAACTGTAGATCCTCCTGGGTGAGCGCCACTTCTGCGTAGCCCAGTGAGTCCACGATTTGTTCGGCTCTTGATGCTCCGACTATTGCTGAGGTGATTCCTTGTTGGGCGAGGACCCAGGCGATGGCGGCGTGGGTGATGCTGACTTCTCGCTCGGCGAAGTAGCGTTGGAGCCGGGCGACTTGCTGGAACTGGATTTCGTCCCAGTAGCGGGCTCGGTAGCGGGGGCCAGCGTTGCCCAGGGTGAAGCGTGTGTCCTCGCGCAAGTCTTCAGTGTTGCTGTACTTGCCGGTGAGGAAGCCGCCGGCGAGCGGGTTGTAGGCGATGATCCCGACGCCCTGGTCCTGGCAGAGGGGGAGCAGATCGGACTCGATGTCTCGCCAGAGGATGTTGTAGCGGGGCTGATCGCAGTCGAAGCGGGCGATACCGGCCTTGTCGGAGGCGCCCAGCGCGAGGGCGAGCTGCCAGGCTCGGTAGTTTGAGGCGCCCACGTAGCGGACCTTGCCCCAGCGCACCAGATCATCCAGCGCTTGCATGGTCTCCTCAATCGGCGTGTTCGGATCTGGCCCGTGCAGCTGGTAGAGGTCGATGTAATCAGTGCCCAGACGCCGCAGCGACTCGTCGACGGCCGAGAGAATGTGCTGCCGCGAAGTGCCGCGCTGGTTGGGCGACGGTCCCATGGGGGCCGAGCACTTGGTCGCCAGCACGACCTGGTCGCGCGGCCTGCCGGCAAGCCAGCGTCCGACGATGGACTCAGTCGTGCCCGCCTCATTCGTGCCCAGCGGGTAGACATTGGCCGTGTCGATGAAGTTCACGCCTCCGTCGAAGGCGGCGTCCATGATTTTGAATGCCTCATCGGCCTCGGTCTGGAAGCCGAAGGTCATGGTGCCGAGGCAGATTTCTGAGACTCGTAGTCCGGTTCTTCCCATTCGTCGGAATTTCATATCGTCGCTCCTCTTCTCATTGTTCAGTCGCAGTTGGATCTGATGATGTTACTTATCGAAACTGCGCGATCACTTCGTCGTCTAGACGTTGGAAGTACTCGGGATCGTTATCTCCTCGACGGCCGAACATGATCTCGTCGATTCCGTAGTCGATGAACTCGCCGATTCGTTGTACGATTTCGTCTGCTGTTCCGTTCAGCGTTCCTGGGCCGATCCGCTCTTCCCATGCCCTGGCTTCTGCTTCATCATCCGTCAGGAGGCATGGCATCAGGGCTGTAATCTTGATTTCGGACGGGTCCCTGCCGACGTCCTCGCAGTGTGCGTGGAGGATGTCTACCTTTTCCTTCAGTAACTCGACTGACATCCCTCGTCCGGCCCAGCCGTCCAGGTTTAAGATATCTCCGTACAATGCGAGCGTTCTTAATGTTCGCCGGGGACCGGTCCCTCCTACCAGGATGGGAATCGGATTGTTGTAATTTCCGGGGGAGAGCGGCGCGTCGTCGAGTGAATAGTATTGTCCGTTGAATGTGATGCGTGCACCATCGTTGTGGATGATGCTGCGGAGCATCTTGCACGCTTCCTCGAAGCGGTCTTGGCGCTCTTTCATTGGCGGGAAGTCCCAGCCGTAGGCCTGGTGCTCGCGCAGGAACCAGGAGGCTCCGATGCCGAGCGTGAAACGTCCGTGGGAGATGTTGTCGATTGAACCGGCGATCTTGGCCACCAGACCGGGGTTTCGGTAAGTGTTGCCGAGCACGAGGTGGCCGATCCGCAGGGTCTCGGTCGCTACGGCGACTGCGGCTGCCAGTGAGAAGGCCTCGAATGCTTCTCTGCCTTCGACCTCTTTGCCTCGATTGGGCGGGACGAAGTGGTCGGCGAACCAGATCGAGTCATAGCGGCCTGCATCCATCGTCTGTGCGACCGACTGGATCTCGTCCCACGATGTCAGATAGGCCGAGACCTGGGCTCCAAATTTCACATTTGCCATGTTGGCTCCTCAGCTCGCGAACGCCGGGTTCGGGAGGCAGTGTACGGGGGGTCTCGTGGATGCTGGCCGGTGGTAGTCTGACCCCTGGCGCCCACCACGAGGGCCTCACTTGAGCACTGGAGACAGAGAAATCATGCGCGTACTCGTGATGCCCGGACTCACCCTGCCCGAAGTCAGCGAGGCGCAACTGGAGACGATCCGCGCCGCGGCGGGGCCCGAGGCCGATGTCGTCGTTGCCAACAATCGCGAGGACGCGATGGAGATGATCGCCGATGCGGAGGTTCTGCTCGGCTATCTGACACCAGATCTGTTTGCCGAGGCGAAGCAGCTCAAGTGGGTTCACGCGACCGCATCGGGCGTGGACGGTTACCTGTTTGACGAGTTTAAGAACGCGGACATCCCGTTGACCGGTGAGAAGGGTCTCGTTGGACCGCACTTGGCCGACCACGCGTTTGCTCTGCTGTTGGCGCTGGCGCGCTCGCTGAAGTCGGCGATGACGCTGAAGGGCGAGGCCTGGGGCGGGCGCGTTCCGATGCGACGTGCGGCCTTCGAGCTTTCCGGTCTGACGATGGGGATTGTCGGGTTCGGTGGCACGGGACGCGCGATCTCGGAGCGGGCTAATGGCTTTGGCATGAACATCCGCGCCGTCGATGCGCTGGCAGTGCGCGGTACGCCGCTCGTCCCGGTGGTGGGACACATGAACCAGCTTGACACGCTGCTTGAGAAGTCCGATGTCGTCGCCGTCTGCACGCCGCTGACTGCGGAGACGAAACATCTTTTCAATGCTGAGACCTTCGCCAAGATGAAGGCGGGGTCGGTGATTGTGAACGTGACTCGGGGCGAGATCATCGAGCTTGATGCGTTGATTGATGCGGTGGAGTCTGGTCACCTGCGTGGCGCGGCGCTTGACGTTGTCGAAGGGGAGCCGCTGCCCAAGGACCATCGGGTCTTTGAGATCGAGAGCATCGTGATGACGCCGCATACCGCAGGCGCCTCGCAGCTGCGAGCCGGCAGGAACCTCGAGCGGTTCTGTGAGAATTTGCGCCGGTATCGAGGCAGCCGAGAACTGGTTGGCGAAGTCGACAAACAGGCGGGGTTCTGATCGATTCTTCATCGTTTGATCTAGCTGCCGAACTCGAGGCCGCGCAGGAAGCCGCCCGACGGGGCGGTGAGATCTTGCAGCGGTACCAGCAGTCGGGCGCGCGCTACGGCTGGAAGCAGAGCGCCGACCGTCAGCCCTGGAGCGGCCGGGGCTTCAGTTATGAAGTGGTCTCGGAGGCGGACGTCGAGGTCGACCATTCGCTGCGTGAGACCCTGCTTGGGGCATTCCCGGAGGACGCCTGGCTGTCCGAGGAGGCGCACGACGACCGCGAGCGGCTGCTGCACCGGCGGGTCTGGATTGTCGACCCGCTGGACGGGACCCGGGAGTTTCTCCAGGGCGTGCCAGAGTATGCGGTTTCGATTGCGCTGGCGTTGAACGGTCAGGCCGTGCTTGGCGTGGTTTACAACCCTCACGCCGATGAGATGTTTGCTGCCACCTTGGACTCCGCTGACGAGCGATTCGATCTTGATTCGGCGAGCGCTTTGTCGGAGAGCTACATGCTGGTCGGACGGGGTGAATGGCACTTTGGCGATTTGCCGCCGGTGCCTGATGGGACGAAGGTGATGCCGGTTGGCTCGATTGCTTATCGAATGGCTCTGTTGGCCACGGGCAAGGGGTGTCTGGTGTTTACTGCGGGTCGTCGCAGCGAGTGGGATCTTGCTGCTGGGGCTGCTCTGTTGCAGGCGGCGGGCGCCGTTGTTACCGACATTGATGGGCAGCCGCTTCTGTTCAACCGGGCTGATCCTTCGGTGAAGGGGCTGATTGCGGCGAAGGCCGACATCCATGGGGAGGCTCGGCGGATGTGGCAGCAATCGGGCTGGTTCATCGACTGAGACGGTTTGCCTCTAGCCGGGCGTGTAGAGCCCCAGCTCGCTGCGCTGGAGATCTTCGCCGACCAGCTTGAGGATCTTCTCTAGCTGATCGAAGTCCCACTCGCCGACGAAGGAGATGGCTGAGCCTTCGGCTCCGGCTCGACCGGTTCGGCCGACCCGGTGGACGTAGTCTTCGGGAGTCTGGGGGAGGTCGAAGTTGACGACGTGTTGGACGTCGGGGATATCGAGGCCTCGGGCTGCGACGTCGGTGGCGACCAGGAACTGGAGTTCGCCGGAGCGGAACTGACCCATGACCCGGTCGCGCTTGCGCTGGTCGCGGTCGCCGTGGATGGCGTCGGCGTTGAGGCCTCTATCTAACAGGCGGCGTACCAGGCGGTCGACCGTGACCTTCATGTTGCAGAAGACCAGGGTTCGTCCTGAGAGCTCGGGCAGGAGTTCCTCGACGGCTCGAATCTTGTCCCGGTCGGCGACTTCGAAGTAGCGCTGTTCGATGCCTTCGGCGGTGGCGACTTCGGGCGCGATGTGGACGTGCTCGGGGTCGTGCATGAACTGGTGGATGAGGGACTTGATTGGGGTGGGAATGGTGGCGGAGAAGAGCGCGGTCTGTCGATTGTCGGGAGAGCGGCGGAGGATGCGTCGCATGTCGGGGTAGAAGCCGATGTCGAGCATGCGGTCGGCTTCGTCGAGGACGGCCATGCGCACGTGGTTGAGACGCAGGGTTCGGCGCTCGAGGTGGTCGATGACCCGTCCCGGGGTGCCGACCACGATTTGCGGACGACGTTCGAGGTTGGCGAAGTCGTCGGAGAGGCGGCGGCCGCCCATCAGGACGGTGGCCTCGAGTCCCTGGGCTCGGGCGAAGAAGTCGAGCACTGAGCCGACTTGCTGGGCGAGTTCTCGGGTGGGTGTGAGCACGATGGCCTGGCACTCGCCGAGGTCGGGGTCGCAGATTTCGACGGCGGGGAGGCCGAAGGCGACGGTCTTGCCAGTACCGGTCTGGGCCTGGCCGACGACATCGTGGCCATTCATCATGAGCGGGATGGATTGCTCCTGGATGGGTGTGGGCGATTCGAACTTGAGCGCGGTCAACGCCGAGAGCATCCGATCGGAGAGTCCGAGGGCGGAGAAGGATTGCGACCAGTCATCGGACTGGATCTGGTCCAGTTCGTCCAATGCGGGCAGCTTGTAGCCGCCGGAGAGCAGCGCCTTCTGGGTGGCGCTCTGTGGCGTGGGTGGGACGCCTCCGCCTGAGCGGCGTTTGCGGTTTCGACGTCGCTTTGGGGGACGGGGTGCGTCGTGCGTTGGGGCTGCGGCGCTTGCTGTGGTGCTTGTCGGGGCGCTTCCGTGGGCTGGCTGAGCCGGTCTGGCGGAGCGGGGCTTGCGCTTGCGCCGGCGTTTGCGGGGTCGGCCGTCGGCCGGCACTGCACCATTCGAGCCGTTGGTGGACGCTGCTGGTGATGGGGGAGCTGGAGGGGAAGGGGGTGGACTAACAGGGGCAGGAGCAGTGGTTGAAGACTTGCCCAACAATCGCCGAAGAATACTCAAACGTACCGCCACACTATGCGCACTTGTTGTGCGCGGCTGAGGGCGCGACTCGCGCCGGTCATGTCGCTTACGCCATTCAGAGTACCAGTCCGTCAGTTGGACTCTCGTGGCGCGAGTGCGACGAGCGGTATTCTCCGCGACGTTTTGTCCTGGTAGTCGGCGTAGTTCGAGTACATCTTGAGCAGCCGAGCCCAGACTTCTTCGCGTTCGTCGCCCTCCAACTCGGAGGCCACCATGTCCTCGGAGCCGCGTTTGGCGGACCAGACGCGGCAGTCGGGATTGGCGATCAGGTTGTACCACCACTCGGGGTGCTCGGAGTGTCCGCCGTAGGAGGCGACGATGATCACGCGGGGACCGTCGTCGAGGTAGAGCAGGAGGACCGAGCGTTCCTGTCCGGACTTGCGGCCCATGGTCCAGAGGCGGAGGGTCGGCGGGCCCTGCAGGCGGCCTCGCATCAGGGTGAAGATTGGCTGCTGGAATCTGGTGAGGGCTTTGATCAGTCGTGGTCCCATGCGGCGAGGGTAGCGGAACCGAAGGGGACGGTTTGAGGTCGAGAACTGAGACCATTCAGCCACACCTAGTCGGGCTGGCCGGGTGGCGGGAGCGCAATCCACCTTGCGGGGTGTAGTTGGTCTGGGCGATGAGCTGACTTCGGGGGACGTAGCCGAGAGGGTTGTCCCAACTGACGGGGTACTCGGGGCCGACCGGCTTCGGCAGAGGGGCAATTTGTCCGAGATTTTGTCCGAAATTCTGAGGGTTCTGGGGGAAATTCGGAGGGTTTGGCGGGAATTCCCCGTCCTGGACTGGGTGTTCGTCGTCTGAGTGTCCAGATTCGTCCAGATCTGTCCAGATTTGTCCAGATTCTTCCGGGAATCGTGGGGTTGAGTCCGGCTCAGTCTCGATTGGAGCAGATTCGTCCGAATCCTCCATTGCGGGGAGCCAGTAGAGGCGGGTGCACTCTCTGCACCAGGGGTCGCATTCTCCGATGT
The DNA here is from genome assembly GCA_964291525.2 of Dehalococcoidia bacterium. GTDB lineage: Bacteria > Chloroflexota > Dehalococcoidia > Bin125 > Bin125 > Bin125. Next base: position 1,671,271 of record OZ219765.1, read on the forward strand.
TTGGTCCATTGATGAAGCGGCGGTGTCCCTCGGGATCGAGTTCAGTGTCCCAGGAGACGTCGGGAACGTTTGACTTCGCGTCTTCGGTCAACAGCTGTTCGTGGGCCTCGAGCCGGGGCAGGGCGCTGAGCAGGAGGCGAAGTTCTCGGGCGGTTGCGAGGTGTTAGCGGAGTTCGGCCGGGTCGGATTGGGGTTTGGTGAGGAGATGGACGTGGTCGACGAGTTGGTCGGCGATCTGCTGGGGTTTGAGTCCCTGGCAGTCGAGGTGGTGGGCTTGCATGATTCGGCGGCAGCGTCGGAGGGTTGGCGGGTTTGATGTGGCTGTGGTCATCTGGATCTCCAGGCTTGGTGGAGATACATATGTTCTGAGTGTGTCTAGTTGGTTGGTCGATGTCAAGTGTTGGGTGTGACGGGAGTGATAGGGGCTGGGACTTGGGGATGAGGTGAAGCGGAGGTTGGTGTCGCGTCTTGTGATGGAGGTCTGGGCCCCGCGTCGGGGCGCGGGGCATCGGAAGGGGCAGAAGAGGTGGTTTGGGGCTTTCACCCCCCTCTGCCTTCGGCATCTCCCCCCTCGAGGGGGGAGAAAGGAGTGGTGTGGGGCATCGGAGGGGGAGAAGGGAATGGGAGGGTGCGAAACAATTTTGAAACAGATGACTTCTTTTCGAAATCTATGCGTCATCGAAATGACATCTGACTGCAACTCTGGCGAAACCGTCTTAGGGCTGGGGCTTCATAAGTTCTGAGCAGACCGGAACTCGGGAAGGGAGGCTTTTGTGACAATCGCCCGCACGTTGGCCGGTAATGTCAGGACTTCGCCTGCATGGACTTTTGTGTCCGTGGGCGCGGTCCGTAAACCTGGACTGGGGTTGTTCCTCGGTATCCTCACCGGCCTTTTGGCCACCTTCGGGATTGCGTATGGGCAGAGCGTTGAGGAGAACGCCGCCGCGCTTGCCGACATCATCCTGGCCGTCGATACGATCTGGTTCGTCATCGCCGGCGTCCTGGTGTTCTTCATGCAGGCTGGCTTCGGATTGCTCGAAGCCGGTTTTGTGCGTGTCAAGAACACCGCCAACATCCTGATGAAGAACGTGCTCGACGCGTCGCTGGGCGCGGTCGTCTGGTGGGCCGTTGGCTTCGGCTTCGCCTTCGGCGGCTCGCAGGGCGGATTCATCGGCGGCGACTCGTTCTTCCCTGCGCTCGGCGGATTGACCGATCCGGAAGTCATCGAGGCGAACGGCGTCTCGGAGGCGGCCGTCTTCTTCTTCCAGTGGGCGTTTGCTGCGACCGCTGCGACGATTGTCTCGGGCGCGTTGGCCGAGCGGACCAAGTTCTCCGCTTATCTCTTCTACACGGTGTTTGTGACCGGGATCATCTACCCGATCGTGATTCACTGGGGCTGGGGCGGCGGCTGGCTCGGCGACCGTGGCTTCATGGACTACGCGGGTTCAACCCTTGTCCACTCGGTTGGCGCATGGGCCGGCCTGATGGGCGCGATCCTCGTCGGACCGAGGATTGGCAAGTACGTCGGATCTGAAATCCGCGCTATTCCCGGCCACAACATGACCCTCGCCACGCTGGGCATGTTCATCCTGTGGTTCGGCTGGTACGGCTTCAACCCGGGCTCGACCTTGGGACTCTCGGGTGGGCTCGCGACTGAGGCTGCCTGGATTGCCATCAACACCACGCTGTCGGCGGGCGCTGGCGCGATTGTCGCTGTGGGCGTCGCCAAGTTCCGTTACGGCAAGGCCGACCTTGGTCTGACGCTCAACGGGGCGCTCGCCGGGCTGGTTTCAATCACTGCTGGTTGTGGCTTCGTTGAGCCGTGGGCGGCGCTGATCATTGGCGCCATCGGCGGCGGACTGGTCGTCTTCTCGGTCGAGTTCTTCGACAAAATCAGGGTTGACGACCCCGTTGGCGCGATTTCGGTCCACGGCACCTGCGGTGTCTGGGGCACGCTCGCGGTTGGCCTCTTTGCCACCGCCGGCGCGGCCGAGGCCTGGGACGCTCCCGGTCACGGGCTGTTCATGGGCGGCGGCTTCCGCGCGCTGCTTGAGCAGCTGATCGGCGTGCTGGCCATTCTTGGCTGGGTCACTGTGACTGCTGGGATCCTGTTCTTCATCATCAAGAACACCATCGGACTCCGCGTCCCGGAGAACGAGGAGCTCGCCGGACTCGACGTGCAAGAGCACGGCATCGGCGCCTACCCCGAGTTCCCGACGGTTGCGCCTGGCGTGGCTGTGGAAGTCTCGGCGATGGAGGAACTACCTGCGGCCGGATCGCCTGGCGGCGGTGGCGGCGGCGGTGGCGGCGGCGCTGCCGGAGGCGGCGACTGACGCCGGGGAACCCTCACCCTAGCCCTCTCCCAGGGGGGAGAGGGAACCGGAGGCCCTCTCCCTCGCTCTCGCTTTGAGAGACTGAGGGAGAGGGAAACAGAAACAGGAAAGGCACACGATCATGAAAATGGTGATCGCCATCATCCGCCCGGAACGACTTTCTGTCGTTCGTACGGCGCTCGAGGCCATCGGGATCGTCTCGATGACCATCTCGGAAGTCCGCGGACGCGGCGCTCAGAAGGGTGTCGTGCAGGAGTTCCGTGGGCAGCAAGTGCAGGTTGACTACCTGCCGAAAATCAAGATCGAAATCGTGATCAACACCACGCCGATTGACGACGTGATTGATGCGATTGTCGAGAACGCGGCGTCTGGCAACATCGGCGACGGGAAGATCTTCGTCCTCGATGTCGAGGATGCCGTGCGCGTCCGCACCCGTGAACGGGGCCCGGCCGCCGTCTAGCAGCCTGACACCGCTCAGGCGGTGGCGACCGACGGCCTATCCCCCTCCGCGGGGACCGGTTGGGGCGGGGGCAGCTCGTGAGAGCCGCCCCCGCTTCACGCGTTTAAGTCCGGCAAGTCGTGTGGGCGGAGCCCCCTCCGTCACTTCGTGACACCTCCCCCGTTGGGGGAGGTCTTCGGTTTACCCTGACCTCCTTATGTCCCTGACGATCGAGCTGCTTCCGGATCCTGCCGCCAACGATCTTCGCCTGAAGCAACTGATTGCCGCGCGGTCTTCGCCTCTTGAACGGATGAACATCCTGCATGGGTCGGCGTTGCAGCGCCTGTCGACTCAGCGAATGCTGGCCGAGGCGAATGGCGGGGCGGTTGCCTCGGTGTATGGGTTTACTCCGGTTGATCTGGCGCAGGCTGCTGCTCAACTTGGGGATGCCGAGTTGCGACAGTCGTGGCCAGCGGGCGCCGACCTCGCTACGTTGCGCCGGGTCTTGCGGGGGCTTTCGCTGTCCAGGCTCGATCCTGAGGCTCCGGGTGTGCCGTCGGCGTTGTTGCGCACGCTGACCGATTTGCGGGAAGCGGCGCTCTCGGCGGACGATCTGCCGAATGGCGACCTCAGGAGGATCTTTTTGGCCTGGTCTGACGCTGTTTCCGCTTGCGCTGACCGTACGTCTCGGTATGAAGATGCCGTCGGCGCTGATACTCCCGACTCTGCATTTGTTCAGGCGCTGGGTGGAGCTCCGCTGATTGTCTCGGGGATTTATGACCTGACGCGGATCCAGCGTTTGCTTCTTGGTCGTCTGTCTCGGGTGGCTGATGTGCGGATGCTGCTGGTTGCTCCATCGGAGGATCCTTCCTCACCTCCGCGGCGGACGTTGGATTCCATTCGTCGGGAGTTGAATCCGAGAGTGAGTCGTTCGCAGATTGCTGCGGCGCCGATGGCTGCGGACCGTTACTTCAGTGTCGGCGACCCGACGGCTGAGGCGGACGAGATCGCTAGCCGGATCCTGCAACTTGGGCGTGAGGACGTTGCGTTTCACCGCGTGGCTGTCCTGCATCAGCAGGGCGCTCCTGCTGATGATCGGATTTGCGCTGCGCTGGATCGTGCTGGTGTTCCGTCGTGGAGAATCGGGGGGCGGCAGATCGCTCATACGCCGATCGGACATGCTGCGCAGACGCTGGCCGAGTTCCTGCTTGAACCCGGGGGTGTCGAGCGTGGGGCTCTGCTCGACTGGCTTTCGCATCGGGCGTTGCGGGAGCGTCCGCTGGATGTTGATCGACGTCCTGGGCGTTGGGAACGGATCGCGCTTGATGCGGGGCTGACGCGTGGATTGCATGAGATTCGGGATCGGCTGGATCGGTGGCTGGAATCGGAGCCGTTGCATGACACCGGTGACCTGGCGGCGTTTGTCGATGACCTGAGTGAGCGCAGCGTCGAACTCGAGAATGCGGATTCCTGGGATGTGGGGGCGGACTTGCTTCTGGACGCCGTTGCGGACTATTTCGACGACCAGCGTGCGGAACCCGAGCTACTCGCCGCCGTCCGTGACACGTTCGACCAGATTCGAGCGAACGATGCGCTTGGCTCGACATGGTCTGCCAGCGACGGACTAACTGCTCTCAATCGCGCGTTCGGCTCGCGCGTCGTGCGCGATCCTCGACGGCTGGTTGGCGGTGTCAATGTTGGCGCTGCGAGCGGGCCGGCGCGGGGGATTGGCTATGACGCCGTCTTCGTCGCGGGCGTGGCCGAGCGCGTGTTTCCGGCGGTCGGCCGGCAGGATCCGCTGCTCACCGACGATGAGCGCGCTGCAATCAATGTGCGCATCCCGGACGCTCTCGCTCTGCAACGAGACCGCGCGGATAGCGACCGCCATGTCTGGGCGCTTGCGCAACGTGCGGCGAGGCGACAGTTCACGGCGAGCTGGAGTCGTCGCAGCAGTGCCGTCGGAGGGCCGGCCCGGCCATCGTCGCTGATCCTGGAGACGGCCGAGGACTCATCGGTGGTTCCGTCTGAGGTGACGCTGTTTGAGCGAGGTCGGATCGAACGGATCGAGACATCGATCGTGACGATGATGCCATCTGCGGAGGATGTCGCATCGGACGAGTGGTCGGCTGTTCTTGCCTCACCGGAGGCAGACAGCTTTGACCTGGCGCTGCTGACCGCTCCTCAGGTCGACACTGCGGAAGTGCTGACAGAGATCTGGCCAGCGGCTGATTCTGCTCTTCATGCTCGACATCAACGCAGCGCACCTCGATTCACGGACTTTGATGGTTTGTTGGACGGCGGCACGTTGCCTGATGACTGGCGACCGCTGGAGCGGGTCTGGTCGGCGGCGGCGCTCGAGACGTATGTGACCTGTCCGTACCGCTTCTACCTTCGGCACATCGTCGATGTCCGGGGAGACTCTGAATCGGAGCGGCCGGACCAGCCTCGGCGTCAGACCCTTGGGCGGCTGATCCAGCGTGTCCTCTCGAGCTGGGTGCGGGAGTACGAGCACTTCAAGGACGACCGCACCTGGTTCGAGTATGCGGACAGTCCCAGCTACATGAGCACAGTCGCGGGGCGGATCCTCGACTCTACGGAGGCTTCGGGTGCGCTGGGTCCGCCAGCGAGTGTCCCGGCGAGGCGAGTGGAGCTTCTGCGGGACCTGGATCGGGCTCGTCGCCGTGAGGCGGCGGAGGCTCGCGACGGTTGGCGACCGTTGCAGGTGAATGTCGCCTTCGACGACGCGCCGATCCGCGTGGCGGGCAATCGAACGCTGCGACTGCGGGGGATCATCGACCGCGTAGACGTCCACGAGGGCGGACGGCATCGAGCGGTGCACTTCTTCACCGGCCGAACGCTTCCCGATGTCCGCGGGTTCGTCAACGGATCGTCCTTCCTCTCGGTGGGCAGTCTGACCGCGCTGACCCAACTCGGTGTGCCGATCCGCGAGGCTGAGGTCGAGCATCGGTCCGTCAGCTCTCGGGGCAACTTTGAATCGCAGACGTTGGAGGGCGAGTCGCTGACCTCGAGCGGCGGTCGCTCGTCGCGCAGCGACGGCGAGCGCTTGCGCGACACGCTAGCGCTGATTGCCGATCAGTTGGAGTCGGCGAACTTCATCCCCCATCCGGGTGATCCACCACGCGACCGCCTCAACTGCCGACGTTGCCCGTATGAGTCGTCTTGCACGGCGGATGTCGGCCGTCGCTATGAGCACAAGGCTCGGCAGCACCAGGACGCGGTTCGTGAGCTGGAGACTCTCCGGCGGCAACGCGTATGACCGACGATCGACCGCCGCCGGCGGACCAGGCCGTTCGGGATCGATTCATCAACGAGTTGGACACGTCGTTTTTTCTCGAGGCAGGCGCGGGGTCGGGCAAGACTTCGGTGATCGTGGCTCGTGTTGTGAATCTTGTCCGGCAGGGACGTTCGCTGTCGGAAGTCGTTGCGATCACGTTTACGGAGAAGGCGGCCGGCGAACTGCGGGAGCGGATCCGCTCCGAGCTCGCGATCGCGGGGTTGCACGGAGCGTTGCGGGATGTTGACGCCGCTCCGATCCAGACGATCCATGCGTTCGCCGCGAACATCCTGCGCGAGCACGCTCTGGAGGCCGGGCTTGATCCGGACTTCCGGGTGCTAGATCAGCTCCAGGCCGACCTGCGGTTTGCGCAGTCCTGGCGGTCGTGGCTGTGGAGCAGCGACGCTCCTCAGGGGGCGTTGCAGCGGGTGCTGGATCTGGGCTTGGAACTGCGGGATCTTCAGCAGGCGGCGGAGCAGTTGTCTCGCAATCGTGATCTGACGGGGGACTACTCATCCGCGGAGACATCGGAGGAACTGTCGGAGGAACAGGTCAGACGGGATTCTGCGCTGGCAGAAGTCAAGGATGCGCTGCGTGGGATCATCGATGAGGACGCGGCGCGGCGGCGACGGGAGGGCGTGCTCACCTATGACGATCTGTTGCTTGAGGCGCGTGATCTGCTGGTTCGTTCTCCCGATGCCCGTCGCGATCTTCGTGGTCGATACCGGGCGATTCTGATCGACGAGTTTCAGGACACGGATCCTCTGCAGGCACAGATTGCGTTGCTGCTCGCGTCGGAGCCGGACACCTCCGATTGGACCAAGGCCAGGCCTGGGCCGGGTCGGCTTGTTCTGGCGGGCGATCCGAAGCAGTCGATCTACCGATTCCGGCGGGCGGATATCGACATCTATGAGCAGGTTCGGGACATGTTCGAGGCGTCGGCGGAGACTTCGGCGATCGCCAGCCTGACGGTCAACTTTCGTGCCCGAGCGCAGCTCTGCGGCTGGCAGAATCGGGTGCTCGCGGGCGTGCTGAAGTCCGATGTCAACTTTCCACGGGCCCAGGCTCGATGGGAAGCGACTGTTCCACACCGGACGGAGCCGGGAGCCAGCGTCGCGGTGATTCCGAGTACTCGACAGTTTGATCGCGCGCCGGAGGCTCGCAGTGCTGAGGCGGCGCTGATCGCCAATCTGATCACTCACATGCGAGGGTCGGATTCTGTGCTTGGTGGGCTCAATGTCGAAGGGGAGGATCGACGACCTGAGTATCGGGATATTGCGATCCTGGTTCGGACTCGCACGGCTGCCGACATGTACACCGACGCCCTCGATCGGGTCGGCATTCCCTATCACTTCGACAGTGGGCAGGGTTTCTATCAGCAGCCGGAGATCCGCGCCGTCGCGCACTTGCTGCAGGCTCTCGACGATCCAACTGATGAAGCGGCGGCGGTCGCGGTGCTCAAGTCGCCTCTGGCGGCGGCCTCGGACTCGGAGCTACTGCAACTAAGGACTGCTCTTGGGGATGGTCCGCTGAGGATCGATCCAGCGTGTCTGCCGGAGTCGTATGACGGTCGTCTTCGAGAGGCGATTGGTGTGCTCGCGGACCTTCGGCGCGAGCTACACCGCTTCAGGCTGCCGGAGTTGATCGACCACGTGATCCGGGCGTCGGGACTGTTGCAGGCGCAGGCTGTTGGCGCGCGGTCGGCGGGTATGCGCCAGCGTCAGGCCAACCTGCGGATGCTGGTGCAGCGAGCTGCTCATTTCTCGGACAACAACGACGACAGTTTGCGTCCCTTTGTGCGCTGGCTCTCGCAGCGCGGGGTGCGCAGCTTGCCAGAGTCGGAGTCGGCCACGACAGAAGCCGACGACGATGCCGTGCGAATCCTCACGATCCACCAGGCCAAGGGGCTTGAGTTCCCGATCGTGATCGTGCCGAAGCTGCAAGACCAGACGTGGTCGCCGGTCGACTTCATCGTCGACCGGCGCAACAACCGGGTCGAGTTCAAGCTTGGCGAGGACCGGTCGCAGTTTCGCACTCAGGGTTATGCGGCTGCTTTGCGGCGAGACCGTGTCTACGGCGATGCTGAGGCGCGGCGGATGCTCTACGTCGCTGCGACTCGGGCGCGTGATTGGTTGATTCTTCCCTCGTTTCCTGCCGACAGTCTGTCGCGACGCGACTCGTTCCACACGTTTCTCGACGAGGCTGCTCCTCACTGGCTGACTCGTGACGCGGACCGAGACACGATCGTCCTGTCACCAAGGACGTTCGACGCTGCGCCATCGCCGCAGCCAGTCCTGCATGTACCGCCTCACGAGGATCTGCGTGAGCAATGGAGTGCGCATCATGCGGCTGCGATTGAGGGCGGGATGCGGAAGATTGACACTGTCACGCCGTCACGACTCGGCGGATCGCCCTTTGATGAGGCAGCGGATGTCGGTGTCGATCTGAGCGAGCGGGACGACCGCGCGATTGATCCGTTGGACTTTGGCCAGGCTGTTCATGAGGCGATGGAGTCGGCCGACTTTGGCGACCTCGAGGTGACTCGTCGGCGAACGATTAGTATCTGCCGCAAACACCACATCTCGCCTGAGCCGGTGATTGCTCATGTAGAGCGGGCGCTGCAATCTGACTTGATTCGTCGTGCCACGAAGTCAGAGGTTGTTCATCGCGAACTGCCCTTGACATCCATCAGTTCGGGGGAGGATCAGACGACGATCACTGAAGGCGTTGCGGACTTGCTGTTCTCTGATCAGGGACGCTGGGTGCTGGTTGACTACAAGTCAGATGAGTCCATTCCGGCGGACCGGCAGGACCGTTACAACCGCCAAGTGCAGTTGTATGCATCGATGCTGGCCGATGCGAACGTACAAGTCAGCGAAGCGTACCTTTTGCTGACCTCGACTGGGGCATCGATCGCCGTCCCGCTGGATGAGGATCCTGCCTCCTAATCTCGGCAGCGGGTATCGTCAGTCGGAAGATCGAGACCTCAATCTTGCGCCACCCGGGAGGCTCATATGGCTGTCAGCCCGCTCACTCCACAGCAGATCCGCGAAGACTTGCTCATGCGGCGACAGAAGATTGTTGCCGAAATGGGATCGGTCGAGCGCATTGCTCGCCAGCATGCGAAGGGTCGGATGACGATCCGCGAACGACTCGACAAGCTCTTTGATCAGGACAGCTTCCGAGAGATCGGGACGTTCGCCCGCTCCGAGATGCAAGTAGACCGCGACCGTACTCCCGGCGACGGCAAGATCGGTGGTTGGGGGACGATTGATGGACGCTCGGCGACCGCGGTCGGCGACGACGTGACGGTGCTGCACGGTTCGTCCTCGGTCGTCGGCGGCAAGCGGATGAAGCGGATCTATGAGCAGTCGCTCAAGCAAGGCGTTCCGCATGTGTACTTCGGCGAGACCGGCGGCGCTCGCCTGCCCGATGCGCTCGGCTCTGAGGGCTTCAGCAAGATTGTTCCCGGCATCGAGTCCGCCCGCCGGAGGCGGCGGATTCCGATGGCCACGGCGATCGTCGGCGAGTCGTTCGGCGGCTCCAGTTTCCACAGCGCCTACTCGGACTTCACCGTCCAGGTGCGAGGTTCGGCGCTCAACGTCTCATCGCCGCGGGTGATTGAGATCGCGACCGGCGAGCTGATCTCGCTGCAGGATCTCGGGGGTGTCGACATCCACCTCGATCTGACTGGTCAGATTGATCAGTCGGCGGAGACTGAGGATGAGGCGATCGAGCTGATCAAGCAATTCCTCTCCTATCTGCCCTCCAACTGCTGGGAGAATCCCCCGGTCAGGGAGGGTTATGACTTTGCCGAGCCCGACCCCACGCTCGCGGATCTGGTGCCGACCCGTCGGCAACGGGCCTATGACATGCACCGTGTGATCGAACGCATCGTCGACGACGGCGAGATGCTTGAGTTCAAGCCGCGTTTCGGTCGTTCGCTGATCACCGCCCTTGCCCGGATCGGCGGGCAGACGGTCGGCTTCATGGCCAGCAATCCGATGTTCAACGCCGGGGCGCTCGATCCCAACACCTGCGACAAGGGCACGCAGTTCGTCTGCATGTGCGAGGCGTTCAACATCCCCACGATCTGGCTGCAGGACGTACCGGGCTTCATCGTTGGTTCGCAGCCGGAACATGCGCGCCTGCTGCACAAGGCGATCATGTTCATGGAGGCGCTCGGTCTGATGACCGTCCCGCGGATGACCGTCGTCCTGCGCAAGGCCTTTGGTCTGGCCTACTTCTCCCTCTCCGGTAACAGCCTGGACAACTCTCTGATCACCGCCTGGCCGGGGGCCGAGATCTCGTTCATGGACCCTGGCGTCGGCGTCAATGTCGTGCATGCACGGGACATCGCTGAGGCAACTGATCCCGAGGCTGTGCGTCAGGGGCTGATCGATGAATGGACGCTGGGTCACGAACCGTGGGGCGCTGCAGGGATCATGAATCTGGATGAGATCATCGACCCGGCCGACACTCGCCGCTGGCTGCTCGAATCGCTCCAGCGCTTCCCTGTCACCCCACCGAGGAAGGGTGAGACGAAGGAGCTGGCCAGCTGGCCGACGTGTGTGTGATCTCGGTAGGCTGAGGGCATTGGAGACAGGCATGGTCACCGACGAAGACACGCTCCCATTCGACATCCGCATGGTCACGCCTGGCACCCCTGAGTACGCGGAAGTGGAAGCGATCGACCGGGAGGCGCAGCGCAATCTCGACTTTTTCATCGAGCACGAAGCCGCGCTGATGTCGCAGTATCGAAATCAGATTGTCGTCGTCTACAACGGCGGCAAAATCCACGCTTGTACTAGCCCAGATGAGATGATGGACTTCCTGCTCTCGCTGGACCGCATCACTTGTTCGTCAGCCATGCACTTCACCTGGCCCGAAGAGGGTACTGCGTGGGCGCTGTAGTGCGCCGGTTCCCTGGACACTTTGGCCAGGTCGCGCGACCGGCGCATCGCTCGCTGTCGAGCACACCGGCGCCGCGCATCACGATGACCGTACTCTTCGGCGGGCAAGCCAAGCGTGTGCCGTTCATGATTGACTCCGGCGCGGACTTTACGATTCTCCAATACCACGACATTGCCAGCATGTTCAGGTTGGAAGGTCGTGACATCAGCTTTGGGCGTGGGCCTGACATGATTTCCGTCAGTGGAATCGGCCATGCCTCAGCCCGCTGTCGTGTTCAACAGTTGGGACTGCGCCTTCGTGACTCGGCCGGAACACCGCTCACCATCACGCAGTCAGTGGCCATCGCTGAGCCGCCACCGACGAGCAGCACGCGGGGCGCGCTATGGAAGCTCCCGTCCCTTCTTGGACGAGACCTCCTTTCCAAATTCGACTTCAACCTCTCCTACGATCCACCAACCGTCAGCCTGACTCTTAACGACTGACTCGACGCTCCCGCATCCGACGTACCATGGCCTCTGACGGCTTGGCCAGTTTGTGACCAGTCTCGAGTTTGTTCCGCACCTCGCGGACGATTCGCGGTGCGAGGCGTCCTTCGTGGAGGACGACAAACTCAATGGCTGCGTCGGGATCGCGGATTCCAAGTTCCCGAAGCGCCCAGCTCAAGGCTTTGACGTGCAGATCGGCGCGCTCGTCGATGAAGTACTCGCAGATCTCCAGTGTGCGCCCCGCGTCGCCCTTGCCCAGGTGGCGCTCGTTCAGGGCGATCGTTGAGACCAGTCCAGCGCGACGCCACCAGAAGTCGGATGAGGTCGCCCACTTGAGGACTCTCGCATTGGTGATTTGACCGCGCTGCCAGGCCGGACCGCTGAGCTTGCGCGCGAAGTGATCGACGCTGGCCCAGCCGTCCAGGGTTCGGCCCAGTCGCTCCAGCTCTCGCCAATTCAATAACTGAAAGGCTGCCCGGTGCATCGAGGCCAGGTCGAATGCCACCATTCGTGACTCGTACGCCGGACCGTGTTCTTTGCGCCTCACCCTGCCGCTTCCGCCTCGTTCGATCAGCAGATTGCAGATCTCGAGTACTTCTTCGCCGGACGCCGACTTCAGCTCTCTGGCTTCTCGCCGAGCGATCTTTCGCAACTGCGGCGTCATCAGCACCACAGGCGAGTCGATGATCTCGTGCAGCAGCGCTGCCCCGCGCTCAGATATCGACACCAGCCGCGCTCCTGCCAGCGATCCGTCCGAACACGCTGCCGGCCATCAGCCCCGATCCACCTGCGTAGTTGTTGTAGAAGAGTCCGCCGACCAGCTCTCCCGCGGCATATAGACCGGTCATTGGTCGATCCTCGGTGTCCAAGACTTGACCGCTGCGTGGATCGATCTTTAGGCCGCCGAACGTGAATGTGATTCCGCAGGTGACTGCGTATCCCAGATACGGCGGGGAGTCAAAGGGCAGCGCCCAGTTGGACTTTGGCGGACTGACTCCTCGGGTGCCGACGCCATCCAGGGTCGACGGATTGAAGTCGTCGATGCCGTGCTCAGGACACGAGCGGTTGTACTCGTCGACTGTCTGCACGAGACCGTCGGGATCCACGCCGAGGGACTCAGCCAGGTCTTCGATCGTGTCGGCCTGTGCCATGGTGACCTGTCGTACGCGGTACTCGTCTCGCAGCAGATGAGCCGTGCGCTGATCAAAGAGCTGAAACGCGGCGCGGTCCGGCTGGGAGAGGATTGCGCGGCCGTACTTGGCGTATGTGTAGTTGCGAATGTCCGCTCCCTCATCGACGAAGCGCGCTCCATCGACGTTGACGATCAGGCCGTAGGGATAGGAGTGCTTCTGATAGAGGTCGGCGACGATCCGATTGCCGGTCGCTGGCGCGTTCAGATCCCAGGCGACTGCGTGCGCTCCAGACCAGTTGCCAAAGGGCTGCGCGCCGGCGTCGATCGCGGCCTGGATCGCGTCGCCGGTGTTGAAGCGGGAACCGCGGACCTTGGCCATATCCCAGCCCGGGCCGAGATAGCGCGTCCGCATTTCGATGTTTGCCTCGAAGCCGCCCGCTGCGAGCACTACAGCGTCAGCCTCGAGCTCCTCCACCTCGTCGTCGGTCCACAACTCGACTCCGCAGATGCGCCGACCGTCTCGCAACAGATTCACAACTTTGGCGCCGTAGCGGACGTTGATTCCGACTCGCGTTGCCGCATCAAACTCCTGGTCCGACAGGCCCTTGCCTGCGCCGACGGCCTCGACGGTCAGGCCGCCGTAGAAGACCAGCTTGCCGTCGACCTCATTTGCCTGCCGACCGGTCATCAAGGTGAACTTGACACCCTGGTCATGCAGCCACTCCATCGTGGGTTCTGCCTCGCGAACCAGAGCGGAGGCCATGCCATCGTCGATCAAACCGTCGGTGACTCGGGCCAGGTCGTCGCGAAACTGTGCCGTCGGATATGAGCCGACATCTACCCGCTCGATTTCGGCCTCACTGAGGTCGGGAATGATCCTCAGGATGTCGTCCATGCCGTCGTAGGGGAAGCGGAAGCCGCCGCCGGTGAAGTATGTGTTGCCGCCGCGCTCGCCCTCGGGAGCCTTCTCCAACACGGTCACCTCGGCACCATGCTCCCTGGCCGACAGCGCCGCGCACAATGCTGCGTTTCCCGCTCCAACGACAATGACATGGGTCACTTGGATTGCTCCTCTTCCTGAATGGTGCTCACCGGTCGTTGCTCGCGGAGGCCATTGAGACCGTTCTCTCGGCGCAGACCATTCTCACTATGCGACATCGACTTCTGGCCGCGGAACAGGGGCACCATGAGCGATATCTCGAACTCGATCGCTTCGCGCACGGCCTGAGCCCCGACCGCTGCCTTCTCCGCCACCTTGCGCACCCCGCGCTGGCCTCCGACCAGCGAGAACAGGATGGCCGGGGCGGTGCAGATGGCAGCGACCAACAGCGCCGTGCGGAATCCGTCGATGATCAGCGCCGGCGAACTGACGGCCTCGCCAACCGCGCCGGCGACGGAGACGAAGATCGCCACCCAGATCGCTGCGCCGATCGCGTTGCCGATTGTGCGGGCGGTCGTCTGCGCTGCCGAAGCCGTGCCGAGACGTTGAGGCGGAACCGCGGACATGATCACCGCCGTGTTCGGAGTGCTAAAGGTCGACGTGCCGATTCCTAACAACAGCATGCGCAGGCCGAAGTCGACTGGCGACGTATCCACCGTCGTTCTCGAGAGCAAGAACAGTGCGGCGCAGACCATGATCATGCCTGCTGTGGTCAGCGGCCTCGAACTCAGGCGATCCGAGATACGGCCTGAGATTGGCGACCAGAGCATCATCGCCATCGGCATCGGGAGCATCACTGCGGCGATCTCGATCGGCGAGAACCCGCGCCCGAATTGCCACAACCAGGGGGTCAGATAGAGCGAGGCGCTCATGCCCATGAACTGCAAGATGGCCGCCGAGATGCCGAAACTGAACCCACGACCCTTGAACAGTCCCAGGTCCACGATTGGAGAGAACGTTCGCCGTTCGACCACGATGAATCCAACGAGGAAGATCGCACTCAGGGCAAACGTGGTGATCATGAACGGCGACGTCCAGCCGATGCTGCCGCCGCGATTGATGCCGAATGTCAGGCAGCCCAGCATCCCAAACAGCAGGAGGGCGCCGGGAATGTCGAGTCCCCGCGGCCGGTTGTCGGGAGATCCATCAACTAGCAGCCGCCAGGCGAGGAACGTGCCGACTACGCCCAACGGGACTCGCGTCCAGAAGATCGCGCGCCAATCGATCAGATCCAGGAGGACCCCGCCGAGCGCCGGTCCGGCCATCGCGCCTGCGCCTACCGTCGAGACCATCAGTCCCAATCCGGTGCCACGCTTCGACGGGGGAAATGCGGCAGTGATGATGGCCGCTCCGTTTGCCATCGTCATCGCCGAGCCGACCGCCTGCAGGACTCGGGTGCCAATCAGCTCTTCCAGCGACCCCGAAATCGCCGACAATCCCGTGGCGATTGTCAGCACAATGAATCCGACCACATAGAGCATCTTGCGGCCGTAGATGTCGCCGAGGCGGCCCATCGTCAAGGACAAGCCGGTGCTGACCACAATGAACGACAGCGCGACCCAGACCACATCGTCGGCCGGCCGGCCAAACTCGTTGCTCAGCGTCGGCAGCGCGATGTTCGTGATCGAGTTGTCGACCACGCCCAGGAACGTGCCGACGCAGACAACAATCGCTGCGACCCAGTAGTAGGGAATCGGCCCAAGCGACGGCCCGCTGACCAGCGGACGATCATCCTCAACTTGCTGGCTTCCGGCGCCATTCCTCTGCACCATCGCCGCCTCTTCAGAGACCCGTCGGGAGCCGTTCCGGACGCGCCGCAGGCTCAGTTTAGGTGGTCACTTCGGATGCACGAACGAGCTTGATCGCGTTCCAGGTCTCGCAGAAGGCGCTATCATAGAACTCTAGTGCTTATACATTGGGCGCTGCAGGGTCTTCGTCCCCTGGACAGGAGCAGGCATGAACGCCACAAGAACCCATCCGACCGGAAAGAGCAGAACGGTCCGAAATCTGACCTGGCCCCGACAACAGCTGACAACGTCCGACCTCATCCGACCTCATCTGACCAAATCTGACATCCTCAACGCAGGAAATCCCGGCCTGAGCGCCAAATTCGCTCTGAACCACCGAACAACCCTCGAAAAAGCAGTCTCTAGACTCGTCATATGACCACCAACACCCACATTCTCGACGACGAACTCTCTGCCATTGACTGGTGCTATGAGCAGGGCTGGACCGACGGCTTGCCCGTCGTCCCGCCGGCCCGCGAGCGGGTCGAGCGATTCCTGATGGCCGCCGGTCGGCCTCCGGAGGAGATTGTCGCTCGCCATCCTGCCACCGGACGCGAGTGCAGTGTGCAGTCGGCCGCTGTCAATGCGGTCATGGCCGGTTGCCTGCCGCAGTATTTCCCCACGGTGCTGGCAGCGCTTGAGGGTCTGAACGAGGACGCCTACAACTTTCATGGATCGACTGCCAGCACCGGCGGCTCGGCTCCGGTCGTGATTATCTCGGGCGATATCCGCGACGAGATTGGCATGAACGCCAGCGTCAACGTGTTAGGTCCCGGGAACCGTGCCAATGCAACGATCGGCCGTGCGATGCGACTGGTGATCATGAACATCTTCCAGATGATTCCGGGCGTCTCCGATCGCTCGACGACCGGCTGGCCGGGCAAGTACGGCTGCTGCATCGCCGAGAACATCCTCAACAGCCCCTGGGAGCCGTTGCACGTTTCGCTCGACTTCCCGCCCGAGGTGTCGACTGCGACGGTCTTCGCGGCGTCGGGCTTCTACAACGTCGAGAATCACTACACCAGCGACCCAGAGCGCCTGCTCGACACCTTCGCCGACGCCATGGCCTCGCTAGGAGCGCTGACCGATGGCCAGTCACTGGTCGTGATGTCGCCTGAACACGCAGAGATCGCCGCGTCAGGTGGCATGACAAAACAAGATGTCCAGGCATACCTCTTCGAGCACGCCAGCCGTGATCCCGAGGAAATGCTGAGCAAGGGCAAGTGGCCCGCCGGGCACCCAAGCGACGGTCTCGCCGAGGGCGAGCGAGGCAATGGCGCATTCCGCCGAGGTCGCAGTCCTGAGGACATCCTGCTCGTCGTCGCCGGCGGAGAGGCCGGCGGACACTCGGCCTTCCTGCCCTCCTGGAGCCGCGGCCGCAACTCGATCTACCAGACCAAAGCGATCGGCGTCTGTCTCGACTGCTGATCCTCCAGGAAACACTCAACCAAGACGGAGTCCATCATGGCGCTAGAACTCTTCGACCCCACCGGCGAACCAACGCCGACCGGCTATTGCACAGCGCCACGGCTGACATCGCTCGATGGACTTAAGATCGGCCTCTTCTCCAACGGCAAGGTCAACGCCGACAAACTGCTGCGCTACACCGCGCAGGTCTTCGAGCAGAAGGCCGGCTGCAACATCGTGATCGATTCCGGCAAGCGCAATGCCAGTCGGATCGCCGAGCCACAGGTGTTGGAACGGATCGCCAACGACGTCGATTTTCTGATCACGGCGGTGGGTGATTGAGGCTCCTGCTCAACGTGCAGTGTGCACGACGGAATCACCTTCGAGCAGTACGGCAAGCCCGGCCTGGTCCTCTGCACCCACCCATTCGACCCGACCGGCCGAATGATCGCGCAAACGCTCGGCGTGCCCGACTTCAGGTACGCGCTAGTTGATCACCCAATCGGGAGTGCTGGGACAGAAGGCCTACAGGCTCGGGCGTTAGATGCGTATGAGCAGGGTCGGTTGATCCTGCTTGGTGCCTAATCCCTCAGAGCTCCCCCAATGGGGGAGCTGTCCCGCAGGGACTGAGGAGGCTCCCGGAAGGCGTGTGAAAGGGCAGCTGCACTAGCAAGTTTGTTGTCCACTCCAAACGGCCCCCTATCCCTTCCCAGTCCCCGCTTAACGCGGGGACCTGCCCCCTCCCAGTCTCGACACATACCAATGTGCCCGTTTCTGGTAGGGCCCCGGACCGAGCGGGTCCCCGCGTAAAGCGGGGACTGGAATCATCATTGTTCACTGGTTCTTAGATCACTCCGGACCCACTAACTCCCGACCAATCAACATCCGACGAATCTCTGACGTCCCCGCCCCAATTTCCAACAGCTTCGCGTCCCTGACATAGCGCGCCACCCGACTCTCACTCATGTACCCATACCCACCGTGAATCTGCACGGCCTTGTCGGCAACACGGCTGGACATCTCTGCTGAGTAGAGGATTGCTGCGGCGGCCTCTTTGTTGCTGCGGATTCCTTTCGCTGACGCCTCTTCGACCACGTGCGCTGTGCGATAGACCAGCCATCGCGCGGCCTCGAGTTCGGTGTACATGTCGGCCAGCATGGCCTGGATGAGCTGGAAATCGCCGATTCGCTGGCCGAATTGGCGTCGATTGCGGGCGTACTCGATGGCCTCGTCGAGTGCCGCCTGCGCGATGCCCAGCGGCTCGCCGGCCAGGAATGCGCGTTCGACTGACAACCCTTGCATCATGACGCCCGCTCCGGCGCCCTCTCCGCGCAATACGTTCGAGGCGGGCACGATGCAGTCTTCGAGCACCAACTCGGCCGTCGGCGATCCTCGGTGTCCGACCTTGTCCAGCACTTGGCCGACGCTGAAGCCTTCGAACGAGGACTCGACGATGAACGCGGTCACTCCCTGGGAGCCTGCTTCGACGTCGGTCTTGGCGTAGAGCACGAGCGTGTCAGCGACCGAGCCGTTGGTGATGAACATCTTCGAGCCGTTTAGACGGTAGACGTCTCCATCACGGACAGCGGTCGTGCGAATGCCCATTGCATCTGAGCCGGCTTCCGGCTCGGTGAGCGCCAATGCTCCGATTTGCGTGCCGTCACAGAGCCCGGGAAGATACTGTTCCTTTTGTGCTTCGCTTCCGTTTGCCGCGAGATTGTTAGCGCACAGATTTGCATGTGCTCCATAGGACAATGCAACAGAGGCGCTGGCACGAGCAATCTCTTCAGTAGCAATCACTCCCGCTAGCAGGCCTGCCGCGGAGCCTCCGTACTGTTCTTCGATTGTGACTCCCAGCAATCCCAGTTCGCCGAGCATTGGCCACAGGTGTCTGGGGAACTGATCTTCACGATCGATATCATCTGCGATCGGATCAATCTCAGCTCGGGCGAAGTCACGTACTGTTTGTTGGATCAATCGTTGTGATTCCGCTAGTTCGATCATTCGACTTACTCCGTGCCTCACTGGTCGCGTCGTCTGTCCGCCATGAGCATACAGGCGCGCACCTGGTCGGCTGCTAGACTCTGCGCATGGTTACGCTCAGCGACCGCACTTCGGTGTTTGCGGAAGGCCTGCAGGCCGCGCAGGGCGAACTGGTTCGCTGTGGATCATGGGACGACGTCTGGCAGCACGCAATTGCACTGAGTGCCGAGACGCCGGCTGTCTCGCCTGCTGCGTACGAGCAGTTACAACGTGGCGACCTGCCAGATGAAATCGATCCGCTTCGCTCAATCGCCGACCGTGCTGTAGGTATCACTCTTGCAACGCTAGCAATCGCCGAGACCGGATCCGTACTATTGATCGAACCTGCGCCAATCGATCGAGCCGTCTCATTGCTTACCAGACATCTCGTCGTTGCCGTCGCAGAGCAAGACATCGTCGACGAACTGGCAGACGGCTTCCGCTGGCTCGCTCAGAAACCGCGAGCTGCCGCCTACGCCACCTTCGTTACGGGACCATCTCGGACCGCCGATATCGAACGTTCGCTCACGATCGGCGTGCAGGGTCCCAGCCGCCTCACCGCGGCGGTGCTCGCGTGAGCGCCTCGACCGCACCCTTCAAGGTCCGCTACCGGCGGTCGGTCAGCGATCCAGATCTCAAACCGCGCCTGCTCGAGTTCCAGCGTTCCTGGCGCGAGAGCCGCGACGCTCAAGTCCGTCGGCTGGAACAGCGAACCGAGCGCTCATTCGACGAACTACGCAGAGACTTCGCTGCCGTTAAGGACTCGACGCTAGAGCGAATGGACGACTACATCGCCGAATTCCGGGCCAATGCCGAGGCCGCCGGGGCGACCGTGGTCGAACTTGCTACTGCGCAGGACGCAGTCAACTACATCGCCACCGTGTGCAAATCGCGCGGCATTGAACTTGTCGTGAAGAGCAAGTCGATGGTCTCGGAGGAAATCGAGCTTAACCACGAACTGGAACAGCGAGGGATCACAGCGATCGAAACTGATCTCGGCGAGTGGTTGCTGCAACTGGCGGAAGAGCGTCCTTCGCACCTGGTCATGCCCGCGATCCACCAGAAGCGGCAGTATGTCGCGGAGATCCTGGGCAAGGAACTCGATCGTGAGTTTGACCCCGACGACATCCCGGCGATGGTTGCCAGCGCTCGGGACGGCCTGCGGGGGCACTATCTGTCTGCCGGCGCTGGACTCACCGGGGCGAATGCGCTGGTCGCTGAGACCGGCAGCATCTTGGTCGTCACCAACGAGGGCAACATGCGCCTGGCCACGTCGCTTCCCGACGTGCATTTCGTCACGGCCGGGATTGAGAAGCTGATACCGTCCTGGGCCGACGCCGAGCGCCAACTTCAGTTGCTGCCTCGCTCGGCTACGGCGCAGACGCTAAGCACATACACGACCTGCATCACCGGAGCCCAGCCGGGCAAGGAGATGCACATCATCCTGCTGGACAACGGCCGTCGCGCCATGCGTGACAGCGATGTCATCGGCGACGCGCTGCGCTGCATCCGCTGCGGGGCCTGCGCCAATGTCTGCCCGCCCTACCAGGTCGTCGGGGGACACACGTTCGGTCACATCTATACGGGCGCGATCGGCCTCGTGAACACCACGTTCCACCATGGCATCGAGGACGCTGCCGGACCTCAGGGTTTGTGCGTGTCATGCGGCGCCTGCGAGACGGTCTGCCCGGTCGCAATACCGCTGCCCAAACAGATCCTTGATGTCCGACACCGCAGTCACGAGGCGTGGCATGCACCGCTCTGGGAGCGGGCTGCCCTCCGACTCTGGGCCAAGCCGCGCCTGTTCCATCACCTGATGGGGCTCGCGGCTCTGTCATCCGGGCTAGCGAGCTTCGTTGGCCTCGTTCGGCGTGACCATTTCCGCCTCCCACTACCGAAGCGTTTGCGTTGGCGATCGATCCCGACCTTGCCGCTGCGGAGTGGTCGGACCCTGATCAAGAGCCGCGCCTCGCAAGCAGCGATCACTCAATCTCCTGCTGCAGGGCAAACGGTCGACCTATTCGCGCAATGCCTCGCCGACCGACTCATGCCCTCGTCAGTCGACTCCGCTGCGAGGCTGATCGAAGCCGGGGGAGCTGCTATCAACCTGCCTGAGTCCCAGCATTGTTGTGGTCTCCCTGCCTTCGACGCTGGCGACCGGGCGACCGCTCGACGCATGGCGAAACAGACGATTGAGGCGCTGGAAGCAAGCGACAACTCAGTCGTTACGCCGGCGCCGAGTTGCGTCATCGCCATGCAAGAGCACTGGCCTCAGCTCTTCAGCGACGAGCCCGAGTGGCTCACGCGTGCCGAATCGGTCAGCGGCCGAGTCCACGACCTCGCTGCCTGGCTCGATGGACTGGGCAGATTGCCCGATGGCTGCTTGACCGCAACAGTGAACGGCTCTTGGACGGCGCACCGATTTTGCCAGGCATCCAACCGAGGCGACCCCGGGGCCAGGATTGACCTGCTCGTGGAGCGTCTGACCGGGGATTCGCCGCGTCCGCTCGATGAACCGGAGGTCTGCTGCGGATTCGGTGGGCTGACTTCGCTCGCGGCGCCTGAGGTTGGCGAGGGCATCCTCGAGCGCAAGCTCGACTGCGTCGCGGCGAGCGGCTGCGACACGCTGATCACCAACAATCCCGGCTGCGCGATCCATCTGCGAGCGGGGGCCAACGCGCGAGGCGACAGCCACGAGACGCTGCATTACGCCGATTTCCTTGCTGCTCGTTTGCCCAGGAATCCGTGAGGCTGACCGATGCCGACCGTCATTGATGTTCATGTTCACCTCTGCCGCAATGCGGAGCAGGAGGCGATTGTCTTTCCTCGCCGGGGTCTGCCGCTGGAATGGCGCTGGGCCAACGGCGATGCCTGCGGCGAGTACATGACTCGCAATGACGTTGAGGCGATTGTCGGGCTGAACTACATGGTCGTGCCGGAGATGTTCGAACAGCAGCGCGCCCGGCGCCCTGAGGCATCGGCCGAGGACCTATTGGCGACGCTCCATGACCGCGTGCGCAGCTTCAACACCTGGACCCTGGAGCGCCAGGCGGAGGATTCTCGGATTCGCACGTTCCTCTGCTGCGACATCGGTACCTGGGTCGATACGGACCTGTTGATGGAAGAGCTGGAGCGGGGCGTCGCGCTGGGTGCTCGCGGTGTGAAGATGCATCCCGGTCTGGGGCGCTACTTTCCTGCTGACGAGCGAATGATGCCGCTCTATGCGCGGCTGGAGGAGCTCGGCTTGCCGATCCTCAGCGACACCGGCGCACTGCGCGGCGGGCCCGGCGACGATGTCTACGGGATGCCCGACCACTTCATTCCCGTCTTCGAACGATTTCCCAGGCTGCAGTTCATCATGGCTCACATGCCGGGCGCGTACTGGGATCAGCGGATCGAGATTGCCAAACGATCTCCGCAGGTCCTGTTCGATACCGCCGGAGGTTTCGACGATGGACACTTTACCTGCCGCGACGGCCGTCGAGCCTGTGCGCTTGAGGATGCGGCGCGGCTGATCCGGACGCTGGGTGTTGAGCGAGTGCTGTTCGGTTCGGACGCGCCGGGGGCGGATCAGCCGCCGCAGGTGTTACAGCTTCTGCGCAGCGGCTTGAGTGACAGTGAGTTGGACCAGGTGCTCGTTGCGAACGCTCGGCCGGTTTTGGGTTTGGACTGACATCCACTGGAACCCGGTTCGTCGGTCCCGCATTCGCCGCGCGCATCGTGTGGAGTCGGTTTCAAGGGGCTTTGCAGAACATGGCGAGATTGCCGCGGCAAGCGGGGCAATGACGACTTGAGGGGACACCACTGGATATGCGCGGAACACGCCCTAGACTCGGCGCATGAGCAACCAACCTGACCGCAGCGACCTTCGCAATCTGCAGGACAAGACGGCGATTGTTGGCGTTGGCACGACTGAGTTTGGGTCGATCTACCGTGACCTTGACCCTGAGCGATCGGCCTACGAACTCGGCCTGATCGCGTTTCGCGAGGCGTTGAAGGATGCCGGGCTGAGGCGTACCGACGTTGATGGCGTGATTGTGTCGCGGCTGCCTCACTATGGGCGAATGTGCGAGATGATTGGGCTGCGGCACCCTCGATTTGTCAATGTGCTGCCAGGTGAAGGTCGGCAGTCGGGCATTGCGCTGCAGTATGCGGCGCTGGCTGTCGCCAATGGCATGGCCGACGTGGTCGCTTGCATTTATGGCAACAACGGGCGCTCGGCGGGGGCGAAGTATGGGGGCGAGAGCCGGGGCATCTCGACGCAGGCGATGTTTGAGGCGCCGTACGGGATGACCTCGCCCGGGGCCGTCACTTCGATGATGTTCCGTCGTCACCAGTACCGCTATGGCACGACGACTGAGCCGCTGGGGCACCTGGCGATTTCCAACCGTGCCAACGCAGCGCTGAATCCCAACGCCGTGATGCAGCGTCCAATCACGATGGATGACTACCAGGGCGCGCGCTACATCGCCGAGCCGCTTTGCTTGCTTGACTACTGCCTGATCAACGATGGCGGCGTTTGCTTCATCGTCACCTCGGCCGAGCGTGCCCGTGACCTCAAGCACACGCCGGTCCTGATCCATGCCACTTCGCAGGCTTCGGACATTACTCCGGTCTACGTCGCGGACGACTTCTGGCATGAGCCGATGTCGCAGATCGCCGACGACCTGTTTGCTATCTCTGAGGCGCAGCGCGACGACCTGGCCTTTGCCCAGCTCTATGACAACTTCACGCCGACCATGCTGTTCACGCTGGAGGGCATGGGGTTCTGCGAGCAGGGCGAGGGCGAGGACTGGATCACTCCTGAGCGGATCGGTCTGCACGGAGAGTTGCCGCTGAACACCGGCGGTGGGCACACCAGCGAGTCGTACATGCAGGGCTGGGCTCTGCATGTTGAGGCGGTTCGGCAGCTGCGGCAAGAGTGCGGCGAGCGGCAGGTCGACGATGCTCAGTACGGTCTTTACGCCTGCGCCGCTCCGTTGGCTACCGGACACATCCTGAAGCGAGACAACTGATGACGACTGAATCGCAATCTGCGGAACTTAGCTATGAGAAGCCGCTGCCGCCGGTGCTGGAGCTGACGAAGCCGTTCTGGGACGGTTGTCGCGAGGGCGTCTTGCAGATCCAGTTCTGCAATATCTGCGACCTGCCCTGGTTCCCGCCGGCCGAGGCGTGTCCGCGTTGCCTGCAGGACGACTGGGAGTGGCGTCCGATCTCTGGTCACGGGACTGTCTGGTCGTGGATTCGGATGTGGCAGCAGTACTTCCCCGGCTGGTCGCCCGACGAGTACCCCTACACGGTTGCCCTGATCAAGCTGGAAGAGGGTCCGTATATGTACTCGACCCTCGTCGAGATTGAGGACAAGGATGTCTCCTGCGACCTCGCGGTCGAAGTCGATTTCCGCAAGGTCAACGACGAGTTCACGCTGCCGGTGTTTCGTCCGGCGCAGACGTAGCTACGACTGGGCAGCCAACTCCCTGAGCACCTCGTCCTGATGCTGGCCGAGCTCTGGGGCGGGGCGCATGGTCATTGAGACTGGTGTTTGCTCGAAGTCCCAGGGTGGCGCGATCTGGCGCATGGCTGAGCCGTCTTGCTGTTCTACGTCGATGATTGCTTCGACTGCTGCTACCTGCGGGTCTTTGCTCAGGCGCTCGTAGTCGTGCATGGGAAATGCCCAGCCTCCGTGGCGTTCGACGATCTCGATGACTTGTTCAGCGTCGAAGTTGGCGAAGCCTCGTTCCCAGAGCGGTGTGAGTTCGGCTGCGTAGCGTCCTGCTCCGCCGGCGCCGTCGGTGCGCAGCTTCTCGAAGTCCGGATGCTCGCGGGCCCAGTCCATGTCGAGCTCGTCGAGCAACGATTCGAAGGCTTCGCCCCGGATCCGCGCTAGAGAGAAGTAGATCGGCAGGTCGCGGCACTGGTAGCCGTGGTCGGGCGGCTTGATGTAGCTGTCGAGGTGGAAGCCCCACCATTCGTCGGGATTTGAGAGCGCGACCCAGAGCGTGGAGCGCATGGCGATCAGGCTGCCGAAGAGCGACACCTCTACCCGCTGGCCGCCGGTTGGATGATCGGGATCGCTGTCGTCTCGGGCGTAGAGCGCGGCGCAGATCGCCTGGATGGCGTTGTTTGCGGCGAAGACCGAACCGATATCGCTGCCATGGCGAACCGGGGGATCGCCGAGGTTGCCGAGTGAGGAGGTCGCTTCACTCGCCATCTGGGTTCCGATCTCTGAGGCGGGGCGGTCGGCCCAGGGACCTTGCGGTCCGAAGCCCGAGATTGCGCAGAAGATGAGGCCCGGTAACTCGAGTTCTTCCCAGCGCAAGTCCGGTGGGAGGCCGTACTTGTCGACCACCGCCACGTCGGCCTGCGAGAGCAATCGACGAGCGGTTTGTAAGTCCTCGTCCGACGACCAGTCCAGCACGATCCCGCGCTTGTTTCGGTTCAGGGCAAGAAAGAGGGGTGAGTCGTCGCCGACCGACGGGGCCCAGTCGCGCGCTCGGTCTCCCTGGGGCGGCTCGATCTTGACGACATCTGCGCCGGCGTCGGCGAGCGACATCGTCGTGTAGGGGCCGGCGACGCCCTCGGCAATCTCGACGACACGGAAACCGTCTAGTGGACCTGGCACGGCTACCTCCCCTTCACCAGACTCACTGGGGCGCGACAAGTGGTGGCGCTGGAGGTGCTGGCGGCGCTGACGGTTCTGGCAGCGAGGACTTTCAGGTTTTCAGCACAACTTCTTTTGGCGGGCCAAAACTTGCGATGAGTCAGTGTTTTACTGGAGATCGTGCGTCTGGAGTTTCGGGTTTTTTCAGGTTTTTCCAGGTTTTTCGGATCCTCATGGGCCCGGACCGGGCGCTGTCCCAGGGACTGGTCGGGCTTCGCTAGTGGACTGAACAGGGGCCTGGATAACTTTTGGCGGTCGTTTCGCTGTTGTAGCAATGGGGCGCGGCAATTGGTGGCGCTCGCGGCGCTGGCAACTCGGACTTTCAGGTTTTCAGCGCAACTTTTTTTGGCGGGCCAACATTGGCGATGGGTCAGTGTTTTACTGGGGATCGTGCGTCCGGAGTTTCGGGTTTTTTCAGGTTTTTTCAGGTTTTTCAGATCTCCAAGGGCCCTGAGCGGAGGCCGTCGTCGGGACTGGTCGGGCTTCAATGATGGGCTGAGTAGGGACCTCGACACTATGTGGCGCTCGTTTCGCTGTTGTAGCAATACGGACAAACGTACTGCATTCAGGAGCTGACCATTGAGAGCCAGCGAGCATTGGTGTAGCGCGGCCAACATGACGGACACCGGAGACCGATTCTTAGTCGCCAACGGCCTCGGCGAGTTCGGGCGACTGATCTCGGAGTGCGGCCAGCTCGTCGAGGATTTCGCCGGTGTGCTCGCCGGGAAGACAGGCCCCGAACCAGCGGGCCGGCGTGTGTGAGAACTCCCATGGGGCACCACCGGTCCAGACCTTGCCCCAGCCGGAGGTTTCCACTTCGCGCAGGTATGCGTTCTCGATGGACTGTGCGTGGTGTTGCAGGGTCTCGAACGAGATGGGGTATCCGCAAGGGATGCCTGCTGCGCTGAGCCGCAGCATCCAGTAATGTCTCGGACGCTGATGGAATCCTGCCTGGAGCAGGGCGGCGAGTTCGCTGCGCCGCGCGACTCGGTCGCGGTTGGTGCTCCAGCGTGGGTCGGTCGCGAGATCGTCGATCCCTTCGACCTCTGCCTCGGACTCGCGCATTACTGCGGCGAAGCGTTGCCATTCGTTCTCGCTTGTGACGGAGACTCCGATCCAGTCGCCCCACTGACACTGGAATGCCTGGTCGGGGGCGGTCGCGAAGGCGGCTGAGCCGAGCGGCTGATGCAGGGTTTCGGTGCTGAGGTATTCGGCGATTCGTCCGCTCTGGAGAGCCATGCCGGCGCGGAGCATGCCGACATGGATGCGCTGACCCTGGCCGGTTCGCTTGCGCGCTAACAGACCCATGAGCACTGCCTGGGCGGCCACATTGCCAGTGGTCGCGTCGATCTGGGCCATGTGGCGGTAGACCTCGGGTTGCCCACCCTCGGCTCCGCTGACCGACCAGAAGCCAGTGAAGTACTGGGCCTGGACATCGGCGCCGGGCTTGTCGCGCATTGGTCCGACCTCGCCCCAGCCGGTGATCGCCGTGTAGATGATGTTGGGATTGGCGGCTTTGACCTGCTCGTAGCCGACGCCCATTCGCTCGGCGGCACCGGGTCGCATGTTGATCAGGAAGACGTCGCAGGTCTGCAGCAGTTCGTAGGCAGTCTGGCGGTCGGTCGGCGATTTGAGATCGAGGAACAGTCCGCGCTTGTTCTGGTTCCAGGTCATGTACCCGATCGAAGTGCCATTGATGGTCGGCGGGACGCCGGCGCCTAGCGTGCGTGGATCGACGGAGGGCTGCTCGATGTGGATTACATCGGCACCGAGCGCGCCGAGCTGGGTCGATGCCCAGGGTCCGACCATCCACAATGTCAGATCAAAGACTCGCACGCCTTCAAGTGGTCCTGGCATCTGGGCCTCCGTCCACAGTCGTCATCAGCCGTCATGATAGGTCCGGCGACTATCCGCCGCCGCGTTGAGCCTTCATCATGAAGCGGTTCATCAAGGCTTCCATTGCGTCTTCGGTCTCAGCGGTGAAGACGAAATAGTGCTCGTCCATCTTGGTGGGGAGACGCGGATGCATCGGCCGCTGTTCCGTCCGCCAGGCCACGGTCCAGCCGTCGCCTGACATGGCCGCGTCGGGTCGGACGACGCCGTCGGGATCGGTGTGGCCAGGAGCTGGGGGAGCGATCTCGACGGCGCCGAGTTGCTCCAGATATTGGCGCAGGAGCCAGATGGGGACTGCTCGCAAGGTGAGTTCCCTGACTGCTCGGGGCATCGCGATCTTTCCCTACGGTTGCGCGTGATAACTGGGTCACATTAGCGGGTTTCTCATGTACCTTTTGGCGATACCGGTCGATCCGCAGGTGGGCGCGGAGGCGCGGTACAGGAGGCAACGATGAGCGAGCGATCCTATTGGCAGCGGATGAACCGAAAGCGCATGAGTCGGCGCGGCATTCTGCGTGCCTCGGCCAGAGCCGGTGTCGGCGCGGCTGGTCTGGCGCTGGTCGGTTGTGGCGACGACGACGATGACGGTCAGTCGGTGGCGCAGGTCCAGCAGCAACAGCAGCAGGGTGAACAAGCAGCCCAGCAGCAGGCGATGCAGCAACAACAGCAGCAGGCCATGCAGCAGGATCAGCAGCAGCAAGCCGGGCAGCAGGCCGCTCAGCAACAGGCCCAGGAGCAGACCGCCGAAGAGCAGGCCGAGCAGCAAGCGGCTCAGCAGCAGGCGATGGTCGCCGAGAAGAAATACGGCGGTTACTTCGTTGAGCAGTCGGCCAACGTGTACGAGACCTATGACGCCCAACGCACGGTCGCTTCGCCGGTGCTCCAGGTTCTCGCGCGGGTGCAGTCCAAGCTGCTGCGATTCTCCAACCCCGACACCGGCGAACTCGTGGGTGACCTCGCCGAGGCGTGGGAGACACCGGATGCGACGACCATCGTCCTTCACCTCCGCGACGGAGTGAACTGGCACAGCGATGGTCCGGGTGCCAACCATCCGGCGGCAGCGCCTGGACGAGCCCTCAGCACAGAAGACATCGTCTGGAACATTGACCGGCAGCGCAACAAGCTGCTTGAGAACGGCGAAGAGGCCGGCAACTTTGGCCGCTCGGCCTACTGGGGCGGCGTCGATTCCATCGACCAGGGGGACATGAGCGTCACCCTCAACCTGGTGGAACCCGATGGGACCTTCATTCAGGGCTTCGCAAACGAGTTCAACCTGATCAACCAGCCGGAGTTGGTCGGGGGCACCGAGGACCAGTACACGGAAGTCGACGCCTCCAAGGTGATCGGCACCGGCCCCAACATCCTCACTCGCTGGGATCCGGGCGAGGGTATCTCCGCGATTAAGAACCCCGACTTCTTCGACCTGCCGAACCGGCCTCTGCTTGATGGCTGGGTCTGGGTGCAGTCATTCCAAGACCCGAACGCATACCGGATCGCGTTCGAGCAGAAGCAGGTCGACTCGATGACCGACCCTGATCCGAACACAATCTTCGCGATCCACGAAGATCGCATGGACGAGACCTTCCTCACGTTCCAGGGCGTCGCCAACACCGTGGCGATCTTCACGCCTTCGAACAAGGCTCCATGGAACGATTTGCGCCTAACGCGGGCCATCGACCTGGCAATCAACCGGCGCCAGTTAATCCAGCAGCTGCACAACGGTCTGGGCAAGGTCTCCGGTCCGGTCAGCTGGATGCAGGAAGCCTGGGCGATCCCGCAAGAGGATCTCGAGACCTATCCCGGCTACCGGATCGACAAGGAACAGGACATCGAGGAAGCGCGAGCATTGTGGAGCGCTGCCGGCGGTCCCGAGCTTGGCCAGATCGACTGGGTCACGTCCGAGCTATGGGCCTCACGTGCCGCCTGGTCGGCGACACCGGGCATCATCGCAGAGATGTTCAACCAGGCCTTCGACACCGACCAGTTCAACGGAATTACCAAGCCGTACCTGGAGATCATCCCGTCCTGGATCGCCAAGGACTTCGATCCGTTCTTCAGTTGGATTCCGAACATTGAGATTCCGGACGCCAGGGCCGACATGATCGGCGCCTTCACGACTGGAGCGGGTTCCAACTACTGGGATGTTTCCGACCCGTACATCGACGAGACGTTGACCGCAGCCAAGCAGGAACTCGACTACGAGACCGCTTACCAAATGGTGCGGGATGTCCAGGAGTACGCGATGGAGCGGGGCCAGTTCGGCCGCTCCATTTGCTACAACTACATCTACCCGTACATCGGCTACAACTACAACAAGATCGAGAAGAAAACGGAGGAGGAAGGTTGGAACTTCCTCGCCGTTAGCCTGCAGGCGTTCGAGCACTGGCTCGACCTTGACGACCCCTCGGCGTCCAACCGGCAAGCGCCGGACCCCACTCCGCTCTGATCCCGTTAACCTGCTCTCGGTGCGCGCATGGCGTGCACCGAGAGCAGGCGACGCTCCAGGCGTCTAGCCCAAGCTCTCAGGAAACAGCGCGAAGCAGGCGCGTCTATGCAGGCCTACATCATCCGCAGAGTGATCGGCGCCGTCTTCGTCGTCTTCCTGCTTGGTACATTTTCGTTCTTCGCGATTCGCGTCCTGCCCGGTGACTTTGCGACTGCATCTCTTGGTCTCGACGCCGGCAGCGCATCTGCCGAGAACATTGAGCAGCGTCGCGCCGATCTCGGACTCGACGAATCGATTGGAACGCAGTACCTCAACTGGCTATGGGACACCGTTCGGCTCGATCTCGGAGTTTCCTTCCTGACGCAGAACAACGTGTGGTACGAGATCGGACGCTCGCTCCCGTACTCGATTGAGCTCGGCGTGCTGATCATGATTGTCGGTTTCTCGGTGGCCATCCCTGTCGGATTGTTATCGGCCATCTTTCAGGACAAAGTCGCCGACTATACGCTGCGTACCCTGGCGATCCTCGCGCTTGCGGCACCGGTCTTCTGGACCGCCGCCATTGCCTCGCTCTTGGTATTGCAGTGGGATCTCTTCCTGATCGATGTCACCGGGCAGCCTCACCTTTGGGAGAATCCGGAACGAGCGATCACCTGGTACCTGATTCCGATGTTTGCTGGTGGCTTCGCCGGCACAGCCGCAACCATGCGTCTCCTGCGGTCCCAAATGCTCGAGGTCTTGCGCCAGGATTATGTGCGCACCGCTCGAGCAAAGGGTCTTCGCGAATCAGTCGTGATCATGCGACATGCCATGCGCAATGCCCTGCTGCCGGTCCTGACTGTGATGGGCGTCACGATCGCCACGATTGTCGGCTCTCAAGTTATTCTTGAGAATATGTTCAACATTCCCGGAATCGGGAACAAGGTGCTGACCTCTTTGTTCGCCCGTGATAACCCGGTCTTCCAGTCACTTGTGATCGTCATTGCCGTCTTTACCGTGTCCACCAATCTCGTAGTCGACATCCTCTACGGAGTGATCGATCCTCGAATCCGTCTCTCGTAGGGAGGGGCACTAATGACCCAGATCATTGATCCCGCCGATGTACCACTGCGCGATCCGTCGATTCTGGATCGCATTAGCGATGCGAGACGAGCGCTTGGTCGATTCATGCGCGGCAAACCGCTGGGCGCAGCGGGCCTGATTATCTGTGCAATCTTCATCTTGGTCGCTTTGCTCGCGACCGTGATAGAGCGTCACGATCCAGACGTCATCTTCGAGACCCAGAACCCCGACTACAAGGCCAATCCAACCACGTTGGAGTTAGCTCGCAATCCAGATGTCGGCTCGCCAGTCCTCGTCTCTCAGTTCGAAGAACCAGGCGGAGGCCACTGGTTCGGGACCGATAAGTTCGGCCGGGATATCTGGTCGCAGGTGGTGCACGGTGCACGTCTCAGCCTGGTCGTTGGGCTCGGGGCATCGGTCATCGCCGTGGTCGGGGGACTGATCATCGGGATGATCTCTGCGTACTACGCCGGAATCGTTGACTTGTTCATCCAGCGGATTGTCGACATGCTTCAGGCAATCCCGTTCCTTGTCCTCGTCTTGGTGTTTACGCAGATTACGGAGCGTTCCGTTCTCAATGTGGTCTTATGGCTCGGAGTCGCGGGCCTGGCGATCACAACACGCCTCATCCGTTCGGCGGTACTTGGAGTGCGGGAGAGTGAGTTCGTGCTCGCGGCACATGTCGTCGGCGCGAGCGACTTGCGCATCATGATCCGCCATGTGCTGCCTAACATCGTCGCCGTATTGATCATCGCCTTCAGTATTGGCATCGGGGCCTACATCCTCGCCGAAGCCTCTATCTCGTTCCTCGGCGCAGGCCCGCAAGGTGTGCCCAGTTGGGGTCAAATGGTCCAAGCAGGACGCGGTTCGCTCGACCTGCATCCCTGGCAGACGGTGTTTGCGGGCGGGGCAATCATGATGCTGGTGTTGGGATTCAACCTGCTGGGCGACGCGTTGCGCGACGTGCTTGATCCTCGCCTGCGCGGCGCTTAGGGCCGGCGGCCAGTGCCTGGGCCAATCGTCGGAACATGACCATGTGGATTGGCCAGAGCGCGTACCAGTAGAGCAGGCCCCAGACGCCAGCAGGGTGGAAGTGGGCCTGGAGCCGCGCGATTGAGCCCGAGCCATTTGGTTCTACTGAGAGTTCAAGGACCGCTGATCCTGGCAGCTTCATCTCTGCGACGAGGGTCAGGCTGCGTTCGGTCTCGACGGCAACGACTCGCCAGAAGTCGAGCGGATCGTCCACTCTTAGTTCGGTGGGATGCCTCCGACCGCGCCGCATTCCGACGCCTCCCAGCATCCGATCGACTGCGCCACGTATCTTCCAGAGCCAGGTCGCGAAGTACCAGCCGCGTTCTCCGCCGATTGAGCTGATGTCGTACCAGACCTCTTTGACCGGGCGATCGGTCGGGACTGAGACGCGAACGGACTTGTCAAACCAGGAGACGTCGTGCCGTTGCCCTCGGTAGCGGAAACCGCCTTCTGTCCAGCGGATGGTGACGGCCGATGCTTCCTCTGCGGCGAGTGCATCTCTGACGGCCTCCGCGTAAGAGTGCCGGTGGATGGGAATCAGGTCGACTAACTCCTCGGGATGGTCGGAGATCAGGTCGTGTTTGAGTCCGTCGATGAGCGGTCGGGCGACACGGGCCGGGACGGCTGTGACAAGGTCAAGCCAATATGAGGACAGTCTCGGCGTGAGTACTGGCAATGGGACGATTCGCACCTTGCGGTCGACGACATCGCCGAACTGCCGCAGCAGGTCGCCGTAACTCAGTGTCTCGGGACCGACGGCGTCGTAGACGTGGGATTCCTGGTCTTCCGGGAGCTTCAGCAGCTCGATGAGGTAGTCCAGTAGGTCGTCGAGGGCGATTGGCTGACTGCGTGAACTCACCCAGCGCGGCGCCAGCATCAGCGGGAGATGGTAAACGAGGTCTCGGATCACCTCGAATGCCGCCGACCCGGGTCCGACTACGATGCCTGCCCTGAGCTCTGTGACGGGCGTTGGGCCATTTCTCAGAATCTCGCCGGTTTCCAGTCGCGATGCGAGGTGGGGCGAGGCTCCGTTTGAGGGTTGAAGACCTCCGAGGTAGACGATTCGCTTCAGCCCGCTCGCTTTGGCGGCGTCTCTGAAGTTCGTTGCGGCCTGGCGATCGATCTCGGAGAAGTTGCCGCCCGAAGCCATGGAGTGGACGAGGTAGTAGGCGATGTCGACATCGTCGAGCGCCTCTCGCAGTGATTCGGGGTCGAGTGCATCGGCGCCGACGCATTCGACG
The DNA here is from genome assembly GCA_964291525.2 of Dehalococcoidia bacterium. Taxonomy (GTDB): domain Bacteria; phylum Chloroflexota; class Dehalococcoidia; order Bin125; family Bin125; genus Bin125. Next base: position 1,704,360 of record OZ219765.1, read on the forward strand.
CCTTCCCATCCTCGGGCCCTTAGTGCGTCGATCCTGCGTGCGGCTGCCCGGACCTCGAATCCTTCGGCGGCCAACCGTGGTGCGAGGTGTCCACCCACGTAGCCACTCGCGCCGAGGATGAGAATCCGAGTCATGGATTCAGGATATGTCGGCAGGTCAGGAGCTGATGAAGCTACTGTTGCTGAGGCAACGAGCGCTCGAGTTGGGCGAGCACCTGCCACTCGACGCGGAGTTCGCCCAGGTTCTGTTCGACCGCGGCTTGATGCATTGCTGTTGCCACGTCGCGTCGTCCTTCGTCCCAGCCGGACCTGAATCCGACTGCCCAGGGAGCGTCGTCGTTGGCGGCCAGTTCATACATACGCTCCGCATATGCCACTGCCCGCGCTTGCTCGAACGCGGTATCCCACTCGTGTTCGTATCGTTCTTCGAGCGCTTCGAGATCACCCACCAAATCGGGAACTTCAGGTCCAACGCTGAGAACTCCAGTCAGCGCGGCGACGACTAGCGGTATTGCAATGCCGACCGTGGCGGCGATGATCGTGTGCCAGCCTGTCCAGTCCCTGCTCCTTCGCCAACCTCTCTCTGAACCGTTGTGACGCGACCAGCCGCTCAACCGTGGCTTCTTGCCATTCATCGGAGCAACTCGATCCACTGGGTGCCGTCGGCTGCTGAGCGGAGCTGAAGCGGGGCCGCTTGCGACGACTGCCAGATCGCAAGGTTCCAGCCTTGCCGGTAACCGACTCCGTAGCCCGCCGACTTTGTGGGCGACGGGGACAGGTTGGTCAAATCCTGCTCGGCCTGGAGTCGACCTGCCAGTCGTCCTCGTTCCGCTCCTGCCGACCGAGCGGCGCTGCGATTGCGTTCGTCGATCTCAGCGGACGATCCCACCAATGGGCCGGAGCGGTCGAATCGTTCGGAACCAGACTCAATCCCCGTTGCTGCGAGCAACACTCCAGTTGTGATCGCTGCAGCGGTGATCGCCGCCAAGGCTGAATGCCGGATCAGGTCGATCTTCCAGAGTTCTCTGAGGCGCTTCATTTGCCGCCTCAATCTCCACTTATCTCCGGACCATCTGCTCCAGGACTCGGAACTCCGTGTAGTCGGCGGGTAATCCTTCGTCGATCGCCGCTTCGTGCAACGCATCTAATGCGTCGTTCCAGCCCTGATTCCAAGCTATGCGGAATTGCTCCGCGTAGGGTGAGTCGGCACCTGCTTCGTCAACCACGATTCGCTCGCCCAGGTGCTGCACTTCGCCGTAAGGCAGACCGTCGGCGTAACCTTCGGCCTCAACGGCCGCATAGGCGAGCTCGTAGGCTGCCAACTCGGCGCGCCTGAGGTCATCGGCGGTGCGCAGATTGAACGGGTCGAGCGTCGCTCCGATCAGTGCGGCGATGAGCACTCCCAGCACTGTTGCAACCATCGTGTGCCGGCCGATCGGGTCGTAGCCACGCTTCCACCAGGAACGCTCGCGATCCTCGCTGCCCCAACCTCCTAATGGGCTACGTCGCTCACTCACCGGCGCAATGCCTCCCAGGACCCGAAGGCCGACTCCACTTCCAGCTTGTCTCGCCTGGCTCGGTCGAGCGTGGTGTCGATCGCTTCGTTCCAGGCGAAATCGTACGCCAGGCGTTGGCCCTCTTGAGGGTCGCCCGAGGCCAATAGCTCTTCGATTCCGAGCGCCGCGCGTCCGGCACCGTCCAAGCGACCGCGCTCGAAGGCGGCTTCGTAGCCGTCCAGGCGACCTTCTCGCTCGCCGCGAACTTCCGACTTGGCGATCTCCTCTTGCGTTACCTGATCGAGCACTGAAATGAGCCAGCCGACCGCTGCGGTCACGGCCATGGCGGCTACGAATGAGATGAACACCTGGCGAGGGAGGTCATAGCGCCAGAGCGTACGGACAGCTGACATCAGGTCAGCCTATCCACCAGTTCTGGAGCAGTCGACGAGTGACCTTACTGTGTGTCGTTTCGACGAGGAACTGCATCCAGTGCTGCCAACTCCGGGGAGTTCGCGTTTGCGCCTGCCTCCAATGATGCGACTCGCATGGCCTCCAGTGCGTCGTTCCAGCCGTCGGCCCATCCGCTTCGGAACGCCTCGGCCCATTTTGAGTCCGTCCCGACGCCTTGCTCAATGAGATGCACTGCAATCGTGAGCGTCACCTGTTCCTCGATGGCATCGGCCTCAGCCTCGGCGATCACCATCGAGTATGCGACAAGAGCTGAATCGTTCTTGATGGTCGCAACCGTTCGGCTTCGGATCCAACAATCTCACCGAGAAGCAGCAGCGCCAGCCAGCCGAAGACTGCCGCGGTCGTGGCGCCGACCAGAAACCAGGTGAACGCGGGGCGAATTCGCTGCCCGGGAGGCAACCGGGCTCTGGGACTCTCGGGATCACTCGGTCCATATTGCGGTTCGGTGTCTGTCGGGTGCTTGGTCACCGCAGCAGCTCGATCCACTGCGTGTGATCTTCGTGAGCCAGCAGTTGCGCAGGAATTCGGCGGGAAAGCGTGTTAACTGCGTCGTTCCAGGCGAAGCGATATGAGCGCCGATACGCTTCCGCCGTGTCGCCACTTGACAGTTGTTGTTCGATCTCGCGTTTTGCTCGGAGCGGCGCAAGAGCCTCGGCTGTGCGCTGAGCATTACGTGCGGCGAAGTAGCGACCTCGCGCAGCGCCAGCGGCCTCTGCTTCGGCGCGTGCTTCGTCGGAAACACGATTGGGTAGTGGCGTGGCGAACGTACCGACGATGGCGACGATCACCGCGATGAGCACAAATCCGAGCAGAAATGCCCGCACGCTGTCCGGCAGTGAGCTTGCCGGAAACAGACTGGCGATCCTGACCCGCCGCATACCCACAATCCTATGCAGGAACTCGTGAGTCAGCCTCCGGCGACGGGCGGGAAGATGTCCAGTTCGCTCTCCGGTGGGACTCGGCTTTGCAGGCCGTCGATGTGGCGGATGTCGCGGCCGTCGACCATGATCGCGACGAAGCGGCGTACGGTGCCGTCCTCGTCGAAGAGCTGATCGTGCAGACCCTCGTACTCGCAAGCGAGGCGTTCGAGGATGCCGTTGACCGTGTCGGGCGGGTCAGCCAGATCGACGCTGCGACCGCCAACGAGCGGTCGCAGCGTCGCGTAGAAGCGGATGATCATCTGCTAGCGGGCTGCAGTTAGGAGATAATCTCGAGCTCGCGCAGTTTGGAGTCGCCGACGACGCCGTTGTCCCAGCCGCGCGCGTCGTAGTACTGCTCCTTCATCTGGTCGAGCTCACAGACGTGACCTGCCGCCGGTCCGGTCGCCGGCTCGTTGAGGAAGCGATCGGGCAGCGAGTCTTCATCGCCGCCGAAACCGGCCTGGTTGTTGTAGTAGCGCTCGAGGTTGTAGATCCGCTCGCCGGCGGTCATCACGTCCTCCTCGGACATCGGCAGGCCGACGACCGTCTCGTAGAGCGCCGCGTATTCCGGAGCGCCCACGGCGAAGGCCGAGAATTTGCAGAGGTCGAGGGAGTCGGAGAATGCGTGCAAATCCTGGAAGATCTTCAGCAGCGGTCCCTTGCCGTCCCACTCGAGCGGGTCGGTCTTGACGGGAATGCCGAGCAGCTCGGAGGCCGGCGTGTAGCCGCGCAAGTGGCAGGCGCCGCGGTTCGAGGTCGCGTAGCCCAGGCCCTCGCCCTTGACGCCACGCGGGTCGTAGGCAGGTACTGCCTGGCCCTTGACCGTCATCGAGATCTCCGGGTGTCCCCAGGCGGCGGCTGCCCGCGCCGGACCCTCGCCCAGCGTGCGGCCGATTGAGGTCGAGCCCATCGCCATCTCTTCGGCCACGCGGACCATGCCCGCGCCGTCGCCCCAGTCGAGCGGTGTGTCGACATAGCCGCGCTCGGAGGCTTCCATGTACATCGAAATCGCGTTGCCAATCTCGATCGCGTCCATTCCGAAGTCGTTGCACTGGTCAATGACCTTGGCGATCACGGCCGGATCGTCGTTGCCGCAGTTGGCGCCCAGCGACCAGGCCGGCTCGTACTCGAACGATTCCATCTTGAGGCCGGCGTGCACGCCCTCGGTGATCTCGACTTCCTTCTTGCAGGCCACTGGGCAGGCGTGACAGGTCGGCTCGGCTGTGAGGTAGTCGGAGCGCATCGTCTCGCCTGAGACCGCGTCGGCGGCCTCCGGCGTGGTCTGCGTCGTCTGGGAGTTCTTGGTGCCCAGACCGCCGATCGAGTTGACGGCGTTCATCAGCACGTTGGTCCCGAACGCGGAGAGTGCGCCCGACCCGTCCTTGAGCGATCCATCGTCGTTGGTCGAGGACGGCGCCGTGACCGGCGATTCCATGATCAGCTTGAGGTGAGCGCCCTGCGCCTCTCGGAACTTCTGGCGCGCTTCACCCTGCTCGGGTCGCCAGCGACCGTCGCGGGTGCCGTGTACGACCACGCACTTCAAGTTCTTCATTCCTGCTACCGCGCCCGTGCCGCCACGTCCGGCGGCTCGGTCGTCCTCGTTGAGGAATGAGGCGAACAGTACACCGTTTTCACCGGCCTGGCCGATGCTCATGACGGAAACATCGGTCTTGTTGCCGCTGTCCGAGCCAAAGTGCTTGACCGTGTCGTGGATGCCCATGCCCCAGATGTCGGAGGCGTCCTTGATTGCGACTTCGCCGTTCTCGACTTCGAGATAGACGGGGGAGTCGGCTTTGCCCGTGATCAGCAGCGCGTCGAAACCGGCCCAGCGCAGCCGTGCTGCAGACCAGCCGCCCATGTGCGAGTCGGTCACGGTTCCTGTCAATGGCGACTTGGTCACGAACGCCAGGCGTCCGGACATTGTTACCTCGGAACCGGTCATCGGTCCGTTGACCAGGGCCAGCATGTTGTCCGGCGACATCGCGTCAGTGTTCGGCCCGTTGTCGAGCAGGTACTTGACGCCCAACCCGCGAGCACCGATGTACTTGCGCGCGTCGTCCTCATTGATGCCCTCGTACGAGACCGTGCGGTCGGTCAGATTAATCCGTGCTACGCGGTCTGCAAATCCACCAAGTGCCATGATCATTCCCTTCACCAACGCTCTGGTTTGCGTGCTCAAAGATAGCGGATTTCAAGCCATGGTCAGGCAATGTTCGGGGCTGGTCAGGTGTCGCATTGGCTCGGACATGCGGAGACATCAAGAGTGGTCCGCGTGTCCCTTGAGATCTTCGACCGCGCAGGCGGCGTTATCTTCATTGGAACAGTCCATTTGATCTCTGAGGTACTTCATGACCACGTCCGCCATCGCTATCGAGCCATTGACTCCGACGATCGGGGCGACCGTGCACGGTGTCGACCTGACGCAGCCGATTGATGAGGAGACTTTCCAGTTCATCCATGATGCCTGGATGGAGCATTTGGTCCTGTTTTTCCGCGACCAACCGATGTCGCCCGACCAGCACCTGACATTCGGCCGGATGTTTGGCGACCTGCATATCCATCCGGCGGCGCCTTATGAGCATGGCAATCCTGAGTTGATGCGGATCCACACGGACAAGGACTCGTTCCGCAACAACGGCGAGCGCTGGCACTCTGACGTCTCGGCCGATAAGGAGCCGCCGATGGCCTCGATCCTGCATATCTCCGATATCCCATCAATGGGTGGCGACACGTGCTGGTCGAACATGTACGCGGCCTGGGACGGGCTCTCGCCACAGATGCAGGCTCTGCTGGAACCGATGACCGCGCTGCACGCGGCGGATTACTCGGGGCAGTACGGCGACCACCAGCCGCAGCGCGAGTCTCCTCGCGCCGTCCATCCGATTGCTCGGACGCACCCCGTCACCGGTCGCAAAGCGCTGTTTGTCAACTCAAGCTTCACCCGGCGGATTGTGGAGTTGCCGCTTGAGGAGAGCAACGCGATCCTTGACTTTCTGTTTGAGCACGTGAAGAACGTCAACTTCCAGTGCCGCTTCAAGTGGGATGCCCACTCGGTCGCTCTGTGGGATAACCGCTGCACGCAGCACATGGCGATCTGGGACTACTACCCTGAGTCGCGAAGCGGGATCCGCGTCACGGTCAAAGGCGATAAGCCGTTCTAGCCGGACGCGAGACCTCGACACTTCGGCCCGGTTGTCTGGAGTGCAAACTCCGGCGACCGTGAAGATGAGATTGAGGCGCGGTTGGCATGTTCGATATCTGGCTGGGCGACACGCCGTTCGGGCTCGCGTTGGATGTGGCCATCATCGTGGCTGCCGCCTGCTGGGTGCTCTCGGTCGTGACCAAGGATTGGTCCTTGATGGACCGCATGTGGTCGATCTCGCCCTCCATCTTCTGCTTAATGGTGGCCATCGATCTCGACTTTGAATCCACGCGCGTGAACATCATGACCGCCCTGGTTCTGGCGTGGTCGATTCGGCTCACGGTCAACCTTGGCGTGAAGGGCGGACTACCGCTTGGCCATGTGGATTATCGCTGGACCTGGCTCAGAAGAGAATTCGGCGAGGTGAAATTCCAGCTGATCAACGCGACGTTCACGTCCTTTGGTCAGATGGCCATCGTCTGGATGTTCACTGCGCCCATTCATCAGGCCTGGCAGAACGTTGACCAGCCGCTGGGCTGGCTCGATTACCTGGCGGCCGTTGCGTTCTTCTTGTTCCTCTCTATCGAAACCATTGCAGACATCCAGATGTTGCGCTTTCAGAGACAGAAGAAGCAACTCGTCAGTGAGGGCGCAGAAGTCCCCCAGCCATTCATCACCACCGGGTTCTTTCGATTCTGCCGACATCCCAGCCACACCTGCGAGATTGCTATGTGGCTGGTGTTCTACCTGTTCGCCATCTCAGCGGCGGATCAGATCTGGCACTGGACCGGTATCGGTTGCGTGGTCCTGTTCCTGATGTTCCAGGGCTCGACGCGACTGGGGGAGAAGATCTCGCTTGAGCGATATCCCTCCTATACCGAGTATCAGCAAGTGGTTCCGATGTTTCTCCCGAATCCTCTCCGCCTTCTGCGCAGCAGGACAGGCGGCACCTAGCCGATCGCCAAGGCTGCCAGGTCGCGCGCGGTATCTCTGGAGACGTCGGGGCAGGCCATTGGGAAGACCTCGGTTCCGTGGATTGTTCCCATCACCTGGCGACAGCGAGCTGGCACGCCCGAGTCGAGCAACAGGCGGTAGTAGGCGATTCCCTCGTCGCGGAGGGGGTCGCACTCGTTCACTGAGATCACGGTCATCGGCAGGCCGATCACGTCTTCCGATGTGGCGAACAGCGGCCAGGCGAGGGGATCCTCTCCCTCGAATGCTTCGATTCCGTATCCCATTGCGCCGTTGTTGTGGTGCAGGCTGAGCAGGATGCCGTTGTTTTCGACGCTTGAGGGCAGATCGTCTCGCGGCCAACTGCCGGCGATGTACGGGCAGAGGGCGTAGAGACCCTGGACCAGATCGATGTCGCCGTCGCGCAGCAGCTTCATCCCGGTCGCCAGGGTCAGGTTGCCGCCGCCGCTTTCGCCGGCGATCACGATGCGCGAGGCGTCGATGCCCAGCGCATCCGCGTTGTCGGAGACCCATTTCAGTCCCGAGACACAGTCGTTCAGGCCGGCCGGATAGGGTTCAACCTCGGGCGCCGACGAGGCCACGACGCTGTTGCGGAAGTCGACCATGGCGACTGCGACGCCGTTCTGGGCGATAATCCGGCCCCAGGCCTTGTAGTTGGGGTCGTAGCAGGACATCTGCGCCATCCCGCCGCCGTGGATGTAGTAGACGCAGGGCAGCGGATCGTCGGACTCAGGCCTGATGTACTGGATGTTAATCGTGTTGCCGTCGGGGGATGAGGTGAAGGTCTCGGTGGTGATCGTCAATCCGGCCGACGGCGCGATCTCTTCGGTGTCGGACATCGCCAGGAAGGCCGCCAACCCCTCGAACGTGGCGCGGGCCTCTTCGGTGTTCGATCGCTCGACCAACTCCTCGCGACTCCCGACATCCTCTGCAGCCGGCAAGTCGAATGCGCCGAACAGGGCCTTGATTCTCGGGTCGATGCGTCGGTCTTCTGAGAGCTTGCTCACGTTGTCCGCCTTCCTCTATCGCCATGGGATTCAGCGCCAAGATAGGGTCTGCTCAGCTTTCGCGAGGTGTGGCGGGGCGGTTCGGGAGGAAAATTTCGGGCGGTTTGGTTGGATTTGCTGTTCTGCATTGAAGGTCGCGCTTTCACGAGTCCAGATTTGTCCAGATTTGTCCAGAAGAGTCTGGATGGGGCTCGATTTCATGAGTCCTGGGCTCGGGAAATCCAGCTTTGAGCAGGAAAGTCCTGTTTGGAGTCTGGATGTTGGCGGTGCATGGAATGTCGGCCCTCTCGTCTTGAGTTCATCTGTTCTAATCGTATTCGATCTGGCTTGCGGGAGCGTCCCGACCGAGGTGTGCGAGCAGACCTCTGCGGTCAGCGAGTAGCCTGACCGCCGATGCATGGCCCATATGTGGCCGATACATGGCAGCGACGGAACGGGAGCCTGGGACATGAGCAACATCGCGATCTGGGTCAAGGTCAGAGTCAAGCCCGAGGGACGAGAGAAGTTTCTCCACGCGATCGAGGTCGACGCGCTCGGCTCCGAGGGTGACGAACCGGGCTGCTTCCGCTTCAACGTGCTGCAGGACGCCAACGACGACCTGACCTACTACTTCTACGAGGTCTACGAGGATGAGGCGGCGCTCGACGCGCACCGGGCGGCTCCGCACTATGCGGTTTGGTCGGCTGCCGCGGACACGCTGGAGGGTGACGTCGAGATCACTCGAACGTCGACGGTCTTCCCGTCCGATCAGGCGTACTGGTCGAAGGATTGATGCGGCCTGCTCTGGCCAGTGGCGGCCCGCCGCAGGTGACCATTCATCGGGCGATGATTCTTCCCGGCTCGCGGCTCGGTGAGCGACGTCGTTGATCTTGACGGTCAGAGCATGCAGCGTCCGCTTCAGTATGCCCAGTTCTGTCATGAGATGGTGTTCGCGTGAGGTCCGTGTCCGACAGGTTTGAATATCTCCGCAGACACTTGTTTGTTAGATCACTGTGATGTCACGGTGCCACTGGTTTTGCTTACAATACCCTGCTGATTCTCTACTGTTTATCGATACCTTCTATCGGCTGTTTCTCGGCAACAGCAACATGCAAGGGGATCTGGCGCCGGACAATGATAGGTAGAACACATTGGATTACGAACTTGTTTTCCACATGAACAATTGGTTGCACTTCTAGAACCACCAGCGTTTTGTAGCTGGTGCGTAGCCATCTGGGCGATAGCCTTCTACCTCTCGACTGAGACACACATCTGGCATTGTTGCCTATAGGAAGCAACGACTTACGCTACTTTCGACTTGCGTCTCTATTTTCGATGTGCGTTGGGCTTTCTCTTTGCAGAGAGTGCCAACCAGCGCGCAATATTGAGGCCAATGCCACAGTTCGCCGCGGACATTACGAGAGAACAGTCTTTGATCTCACCGTTGCATCGCTGAGGACTCAAACATGATCCCAAGCTTTCGACACTCGCGTTTCCTGTCACGATTCACTGGACTTGGCCTGCTGTCAGGCATTGGCGTCCTAGCAGTGCTACTGCTCTTTCCACAGGCCGCTGACGCCGAAAACGAAGCTGCAGTCAGCAGCGTGGCGGTCCGTGGTCAGGATGTTTGGTCGGCGACGATGACCGTGGGAACGACCAGCGGGATGCTTGGCTTCGGCGAGTTCTCCGAGCGCGAGGTCGGCACGATGAGCAACACGAGCTTTGACTGGCGCGGGGTCACCTACGAAGTGAACAACCTCCTCTACAACCGCAGTTCGAGGAACTCGGAGACCTGGAGCGTGGTGGTCGACATTTCTCCGGCGTTGCCGCAGGGGGCGGACGGCTTTGAGTGCCTCGCGCTGCGACTGGGCGATCTGTGGCTGAATCTGGCCGATGGTCAGGGCAACAGACGCCAGTTCTTCTGGTACGACGTCGAGCTGCCCTGGCGGAACAGCGAAGTGATTGAGGTTGGGCTGCGGGAGTTCCCGCCGAAGTTCGAGGCGCGCTCGATCCATGGCTGGGGCAACAATCTGTTGCGGACTGAGCTCGGCATGGCCGAGACGCAACTGCTCCGTGTCGCGCCCGTGCCGTTCGACTTCGCCATGTCGGCAGCAATGTCTGAATCGCTGCCCGAGCCCCGCATGATTAGCAATGTTGTCCACGCTCAGCTCGAGTCCCGGCCAAATTCAGCGGAGGCCACCGACATGCTCTGGCAGTGGGGTCAGTTTCTTGACCACGATGTCAGCCTGACGCCCGCAACGGTGCTGTCTGCCGGCGCCGCGATCCAGGTGCCAGAGGGAGATCCTGCCTTTGATCCCTTCGGCACCGGCCTAGGCAGCATCGCTTTCGATCGGTCGATCTTTGATCCTGAGACCGGAACCGGGCCGGACAATCCGCGCGAGCAGACGAACCTGATCACGGCATTCATCGACGCCTCGAATGTCTATGGTTCGTCGACCGAGCGTGGCTTCGCGCTGCGCACGAGCGACGGAACCGGGAGACTCGAGACATCGAGCAACGGACTATTGTTGCCTCTCAATCCGACCGGACTGGAAAACGACTCCGGCGGCCGATTGCGACGCGGGTTGTTCCTCGCGGGCGACGTTCGGGCCAACGAACAGGTCGCATTGACCGCGATGCACATCCTGTTTGTCCGTGAGCACAACCGCCTGGCCGAAGAAATCGGCTCGGAACACCCGGAGCTCAACGGTCACGAGATCTTTGAACTGGCGCGCAAAATCGTTGGCGCTCAGATGCAGGTGATCACTTACCAGGAGTTCTTGCCCTTGCTGCTCGGGCGGGGAGCGCTGGCCCCGTATCGGGGCTACGACGCCGAGGTTGACCCGAGCATCGCGAACGAGTTCTCGACTGCGGCGTTTCGCGTTGGTCACACGATGCTCTCGCCAGATCTGATGTTGATTGATTCGGACGGCGAGCTGAGCCAGATCTCGCTGGCCACGGCGTTCTTCGACCCATCAATGGTGAGAACGCTGGGGATCGATGGATTCCTGCGGGGTCTGACAACTCAACGAGCCCAGGAGATCGATCTGGGGCTGGTAGATGAGATTCGCAACTTGCTCTTTGGTCCGCCAGGGAGTCCCGGCCGCGACCTGGCCGCGCTGAATATTCAGCGGGGGCGTGATCACGGTCTGCCGCGCTACAACGTCGTCCGCGGCGCATACGGATTGCCGCGGGCCCTGAGCTTTGCTGACGTGTCGTCGAATCCGAACGTCCAGCAAGCGCTCGAGCTCGCGTACGGGACCGTCGAGGACATCGACCTCTGGACGGCGGGTCTCGCCGAGGACCATATGCCCGGCTCGATGGTTGGTGAGACGTTCCGCGCGATTATCGCCGACCAGTTTGAGCGCCTGCGCGATGGTGATCGGTTCTGGTACGAGAACGATCCTTACTTCCTGGCCAATCCCAGCCTGCTCGACGAGGTGCGCCGCACCACCTTGTCGGACATCATTCGCCGCAACACAGAGATTGGTAGCGAGCTTTCGGACAACGCGTTTGGCGGTCGGCCGCCGCGAGTCTCTGTCCTGAGTTCGAGGTCTGAAGGCGTGGAGGGAATCGGTGTTCAGTTTACGTTTACGCGCACTGGACCTACGACGATGCCGCTCTCCGTGGACATTGAGGTCACTGAGAGCGGAGCGATGCTGAGCGACGAATCGGCTGCCATGGATCAGGTGATCTTCGAGAGCGGTGCTGACACGACGACGCTTGTTCTGACTACCACCCAAGACGATCGTGCAGAGCATGACAGCACTGTTCTAGCCACCGTCGCGGACTCGAACGCCTATGAGGTCAGCGAGGAATCTGCATCCGTCGGCCTGATCGTGCTTGATGACGACAGCATCGAGATTCTCTTGGACGCGGGCCTCAATGTCGTTGAGTGGACCGGCGGCGATGGCGTCGCGATTGGTGAGGCGCTGCGAGGTAATGCAGATACTGACGTCTCTGGCGAGATCACATCGGTCTTCTACTGGGACGAGGAGGGGCAGCGCTGGCTGGCGCACTTCCCTGTGCTAGCGGAGTTGGGGATTCTTGGCAGCGTCAACAGCCTGACCACTCTGAACTCCGGTCAGAGTTATCAGTTCAAGACGTCGCAGGCGGTCGTCTGGCGGATTCCGAAGCCTGAGATTGGGCAAGCCCCGGGAACCGAATGAGTCGATGGGTCAGCCGTCCTCGGCGTCTTCGTCGAGCAGGCCGTGGCGTACGGCCCAGACGACGATTTCCTGTTTGGTCTTGACGCCGAGTTTCTCTTCGATCCGGTAGATGGTGTTTCTCACGGTGATTGGGCTGTTGCCGATGATCTCTGCGACCTGGGCGTAAGAGTTTCCTCGAGCGAAGTTTCTGAGCACGTCTCGCTCTCGAGGCGTAAGCACGGTTTCCGGATCGCTCTGGGGTGCGGCGGAGGCATCGCGAGCCGATTCGAGTGCTCGTTTGACCAGTTCCACTGGCATGTGCGCTTGACCTGCGGCAGCGTCGCGGACGGCGGCCAAGAGATCGGCGCGGCCGGAGTACTTCTGCAGATATCCCGTAGCGCCGGCCGCGAGCGCGTTGGTGATGGCATCGTCGGCGGTCGAGGCAGTGAGCACCAAGATGTTGGTCTCGGGTATCGCTTCCATGATCTCGCGGCAGGCCTCTACGCCGTCCTTGTTGGGCATGATCAAATCGAGGATGACCACATCTGGCTTCACCTCCCGCGCAACCTCCAGGGCCTCGACGCCATCGAATGCGTGTCCAACCACCTGCATGTCGCCGGCGCGTTCCAGGATTTCTTGCAACCCATCTCTGACGATTGCGTGATCGTCGACGATCATCACTCTGATCTGCTTGGTCGTGGTCATAGCAATCCCTTCACCGATCTACTCTGTACGGAATGTGGCACGTGACCCGGGTGCCTTCGTCTGGTCCACTGGACTCGACGACAAAAGCACCGCCGAGCCCTTCTACATCGGTCTGCATGTTTCGAAATCCGTGTCCACGTTCACGATAATCATCCGGCAATCCGACTCCATCATCCACGATCGCAAGGCGCACGCTGTCCTGCCCGAAATCAAGCTCAATGGTGACAGCCGATGCATGAGCGTGGCGATGCGCATTGGTCAGAGCATTGTGGGCGATCGAGAGGATCTTCGCCCGCGCTTGAGGCTCGAGCGGGGGTTCGACCCCACTCTGCTCCAAGCTGGCAGGTACCGAGGTGATCGTGGTGAAAGTCCGAGCATGTGCGCTGAGCACCCGCGATAGCGCTTGTCCCTCGTAGATCAGTCCCATATCGATCGGTTGACGAAGCTCCCACATGGCCGTCTTGGATAGCTGGGAGGTCGCGGTCAGGGTTCGATTTAGTTCAGAATGTTCGCCGCCGGCCAGCTCGATTGCGTTGTCAATCCCGAGGCCGATCATGTAGGCGGACTGAGCCGAGGTGTCGTGAATAGCTTGGGAGATTCGTATTCGTTCACTCTGCAGCGCTCGCTCCCGCCGGACGGCTTCCCTGCGGCCGATGCGCTCGAATCCGGCGACCAGGTTGACAATCAATACAACGGCATACATACACACGATTCTGGTGACCAGATCCTTTTCGGCGAGCACACCTGGATCGACACCGCTGCCCACGCTGAAACACAACGCGACGTACACCACGACGACGACGGTCGTCCAGACGAGACAGAGAGACAGGGAGGTGAACACCACGGCGAACAGGGCCAATGAGGGAAAGTAGGCGAGGAAGAAATACGATTCGAATCCACCATGGACGGCAACCACTCCGCTGACGAGCACGACGTCAGTCACATTGGTCACGAAGAGCCAGCGCCAGGTGATGGGTCGATCGGTCAGTAGCCGGTACTGCACGGCGGCATTGACCCCGACGAACAGTAGGCTCATCAAGATGTAGGGGACGTAGGTATCGATCTCGAACTGCGGTCGGTAGGCGAGCAAGAAGACCGTGCCTACCCAGAGGAACCACCGCACGACGAGCATGGATTTGGCGGCAAAACGCAGCTCGTCGGGGCTGGATCGGAAGACGCCTTCAAGTTTCATCACGATGCCGCGAGCCGGAGCTCGTAGCGGTATCGATCGATCCGTGGTCTCGCCGGATGCGGCGCCACCAGTTGCGAGGCGGGTTGCTCTCGACGATCGGCTTACTCTGGTTGCCACATCGTCAGCGGTCCCTGGGCGTGAGTTGCTAGCCATATCGTCCGTTGGACTCTCTGGGAACGCTCCTGACGACTCTCCGGCCAACAAGGTTCGATTGCATCGTCCGTAGCGGCGCAGCCGTCTCCACCTCGGTACTCTCACCTCGCAGGTTTCAACATAGTAACGAGGGAATAGACGACCTCTGTTTCGTACTTCGCGCCTAGTCCATCAGAGCCATCGGGCAACTCACTCTTGTTCCATCTCACTGACCGCAGAAGATCCACTTGAACCGGTCTGTTTTTCAGCGGCCACTCCCATGTTCAGCCGACGGTACCCACTTCGCGAGTCTTCCACCAGAGGATCCATGGCAGTCTCAGAACAGATCGACGCTGGCGAATCTACGCCGTGCCTTCGACCGATTTCCATGGTCATAGATGCGACGGATCATGGCTGGCGGCAATCTAGGCGATACTGGCGGCTGACTCGAATGTGCCCAGTCGAAGGAGCGTGGCCATGTCGTGGGAGCCAGAGGTTGAAGAGATCAAGCGTCGACGCGAGTTTGCGTTGCGCATGGGTGGTCCGGAACGGGTCGCTGAGCAACACGCGCTCGGGCGATTGACAGTTCGAGAACGGCTTGATGAACTGACCGACGAGGGGTCGTTCCGTGAGCGAGGAGTGCTCGCGGGGGCCGGATTCTACGACGACGAGGAGCTCGTCGGATTTCTTCCGGCCGGCACGGTGATGGGCACGGCGCGGATCGACGGACGTCCAGTCGTGGTGCGGGGGGCTGACTACACCGCTCGGCTCAAGGGCGGTGCGGAGATGGAGACGAGCAAACTTCGTGTCCACGGCGGCGGCGGTGACAAGACCGGTGACGCCGAGCGCATGGCGCTTGAGCTCAAGGTCCCTTTGATCCGGCTGATCGACGGCTTCGGCGCCGACATCCGAGCCACGGCGCAGATGGGCCGGACATACCTGCCCGAGCTGTTCTGGCCTGAGCGCTGGGGCAAGCTGATGGCTGAGGTGCCTGTAGTCTCGGCTGCGCTCGGATCGGTCGCGGGGCTTCCGGCTGCCGAGGTTCCGGCCAGTCATTTCGCTGTTATGGTCCGCGGCACGACCCAGGTCTTCGCCGGCGGACCGCCGTTGGTCGCGCGATCGCTGGGCGAGCAGATCTCGAAGGAAGATCTGGGCGGCTACGAAGTCCACGCACGCAAGAGCGGTGTCGTCGACAACGACGCCGAGGATGAGCAAGACCTGTTCAACCAGATCCGCGCCTTTCTCTCATATCTGCCAACCAACGTGCACCAGATGCCACCGGTCGTGGAATGCGATGACCCGATTGATCGGCGCGATGAGGCGCTGCTCTCGATCGTGCCTCGCCATCGCAACCGGGGTTACAGCCCGCGCAAGCTGATCGAACTTGTCGTGGACCGCAGGTCCTTCTTCGAGCTCAATCGCTACTACGGACGCTCTCAGGTGACCGGATTCGCCCGAATCAACGGCATGCCGATCGGTGTGCTGGGCAATGACCCGATGCACTACGGAGGCGCGATGAGCGCGTCGGAAGCGCGCAAGTTTGAGAAGTTTGTCGACCTCTGCGACGTGTTCCATCTTCCGATCGTGAACTTCGCCGACCAACCCGGATTCTTGATTGGTCGGCCGGGTGAAGGTATCGGCACGCTGCGAGCGGGGGTTCGCGCGGCGGCAGCGATCGACGACTCGCAGGTGCCCTGGGCCACGGTCGTGGTGCGGCGGCTCTATGGCGTGGCGGGCGGAGCGCACCAGGACTTCAGTCGCTTCTGCTTCCGCGTTGCCTGGCCGTCGGCAGAGTGGGGATCGATCCCGATCGAGGGGGGTGTCGCAGCGGCCTACCGTCGCGAGATCGAGAACGCAGCCGATCCTGACGCTCATCGCGCTGAGATCGAGGAACGCCTCATTTCTCTGCGCAGCGTGTTCAGCGCGGCCGAGGCATTCGCCGTTGAGGACATCATCGATCCTCGCGACACGCGCCGGATGCTCGCCGAGTGGCTGGAGGTCGCCTACGAAACGCAGATCCCTAGTCAGCTCGGCCTGCGCGTCCGCTACGGGATGCGTCCCTAGCGTCTTTCGTCGGAATCGTCGTCTTCGCGGTCGGGATTGACTCGACCGAGGAACACGTCCGTCAGGATGTTCGTCTCGCGGATTGACTGCGGCGTGCCTTCATGCACGACTCGGCCCTTATCGAGCACGTAGGCGCGGTCGACGATGTCGAGGACGCCCTTGATATTGTGCTCGACGATCATGATCGTCGTGTCTAGCCGGTCGCTGATCTCGCGCACCTTCTCGAACACTTCGCCTACGACGATCGGCGCTAGTCCGAGCGTGGGCTCGTCGAGCAGGAGCACGTCCGGCGCGCCCATCAGCCCGCGGCCAATCGCGAGCATCTGCTGCTGTCCACCGGACATCTGGCTAGCCATGTCGCGCCGCTTCTCGTCCAGGATGGGGAAGAGCTCGATCACCGATTCCATGCGGCGCTGCTTCTCTTCGCGGTCGGCGAGGAAGAGACAGCCCATTTCCAGGTTTTCCTCAATCGTGAGATGGGTGAACACGCGACGGCCTTGAGGTACGAAGCAGATGCCTTCCTTGACGATCTCGTGGGTTGCCGCCTCGAGTCGCTCGCCGCGCCAGAAGACCTCGCCGGCGACCACCGGCGCCAACCCCATGATCGCCTTGAGCACCGTCGACTTGCCCGCTCCGTTGGGACCCATCACCGCTACTGCTTCGCCCTCGCGGATATCCAGCGAGACGCCGTCGAGCGCTCGCACCGCGCCGTAGTGGACGGCGATGTCGGTCAGCTCCAGCGAGATTTCGCTTGTTGTACTCATCTGCAGTTCATTCCCCGAGGTACGCCTCGATCACTTCCTCGCGGCTGAGGACGTCGTGGACTTCGCCCTGGGTCAGCAGCTTGCCGCTGTCCAGGACGATCAGGTGATCGGGCAGCTCGCGGACGATATCCATGTTGTGTGAGATGAAGATCAGGGTGTTTCCCTGGTCGCGCATGCGGATCACGATCTCTTTGACCCGCTCCAGCATCTGCGGGAAGAGGCCCGCGAACGGCTCGTCGAACAGGTAGGTCTGGGCGTCCATGGCCATCGCCCGACCGATCTCGAGCAGCTTGCGTTGGCCGTATGAGAGTTCTCCCGCCATCGCGTCGCGCTTCTCCCACATCCCTACCTCTTTGAGGATGCGTTCAGCCGTCTCGCGATGGCCCGTGCGTGCGCGCTCGAAGAGCGAAGGAATCAGGCGACGTTCGGTCAGCACGACCATGATGTTGTCCCAGGCCGATATCTGGTCGAATAGCCGCACCTCCTGGAAGGTCCGCGTGATGCTATGATCGGGAGACTCGTGCGGCTTGACGACGCGTAGGCCGACACCGTCGATGATGATGATTCCGCCGTCGATCGGCAGCGTCCCGCTGAGCAGGTTGACGAATGTCGACTTTCCCGACCCGTTCGGTCCGACGATGCTCGTGATGCCCGTCTTTGGAATTGACACCGTCAACTCGTCGATGGCGCGCACGGCGTCGAAGTGTTTGGACAGGTCAATCGTGTGGATCACGCTGCCGGCCTCGTTGATCATGTCGGTCACAGCTTGTACCTCCCGACCAGACCCTGAGGACGGAACAGCATCAGTAAGACCAACAGTACGCCGAGCACGACCTGTCGCGCCTGACCGACGAACTCGGGGGGCAGGAAGGGGAGGAACCGCATGCCCTCCTCGAGCAGCACGAATGCCATCGCGCCGAGCAATGATCCCCAGATCGTCGCCAGACCGCCCAAAATCACGATCGCGATCAGCAACATCGATTCGAGCAAGATGAATGAGTTGGGGTCGATGAAGCTGGTCCAGCTCGCGAAGAGTGCTCCGGCCAGACCCGCCATCATCGCCGAGAGCACCCAGACCGCCAGCTTGTAGTGCGTCACCCGGTAGCCGAAGACGGCGATCGCCTCTTCGTCCTCGCGGATTGCGGTCAGCACGCGGCCGAAAGACGAGGTCACAATCAGCCAACAGACCAACACCACTAGCGCCAAACAGACGAGCGCGAACACGAGGAACTCGACCTCGTCATTGAGCACCCAGTCGCCGAATGCCGGTCGCGGAATCTCATGGATCCCGAACGCGCCCCGGGTGATCTCGCGCAGGTTGAGGAAGAAGCTGAACGAAATTATCGCAAAGCCGAACGAGACGAGTACGAAGATGTCGTCGCGAAAGCGGTTGAAGACGATTCCCACACCGACCGCGACCAGCCCGGCGATCGCGATGGCAATGGGAAGCGCAGCGAAGAACGGCCAGTCGGGCGTCGGGATCGACTCCGTCCGCAACTGGTCGTAGGAGGCATCCGAGGCGAGGATCGCCATCGTGTAGGCACCGATGCCGAAGAAGCCGATGTGCCCGACCGAAAGCAGACCGGTGAATCCGACGACGAGGTTGAGGCTGACGGCGAGGATTGCCCAAATCGCAAACACGGTCATTAGCGTGACTGTGAAGCCCGTCCCCTGCCAGAGCATGAACGCGACCGCCCAACCGAGCACGAACACCGTCGCGACGCGCTCGATGTTCGCCCTCTGCACTCGACGCAGCGCGCCGGGGTCGCCCAGTCCTCGGATGGCCTGCGAGATCATCGACACCTGATCATCTCCTCGGCAACAGACCGTTGGGCCAGAACGAGAGGAAGAGGATCAATACGACGAACGAAACCACATCCTTCCACTCGCCGGCCAGGTTCCAGATTCCGAACTGCTCGATCATTCCAAGCGCGAACCCACCCACGATCGCTCCGTAGAGATTGCCGATCCCACCAACGACTGACGCGATCCAGCCCTTGAGCAGCATTAGCAGCCCCATGCGCGGCTGGATCGCCGTGTCGTGACCGTTGAGCACGCCCGCCAGTGCCGCGAACACCGCGCCGAGAAAAAAAACGATCGCAATCACGACCGTCGTGTTGATTCCGACGACCTTCGCGACTTCTTCGTCGTCGCCGATCGCCCTCACTGACTTGCCGAATGCCGTGCGCTTGAGCAAGAGCAACAGTCCGACAAAGGTTGCAACCGACACTCCGATGGCGAACACGTTGAAGCCCTTGATTGTCGCTCCGCCGATCTCCCATGGCGTGCTGCCGAAGACCTGGGGCAGGGGACGCGGCGCGCTCTCGAAGACGATGATCGTCAGTGCGGTCAGTGCTAGCAGGACGCCCAACGAGGCGACCAGCATGATCAGCCGGGAGTTCGTCCGCTTGATGATCTGCACGTATAGGCCGCGATAGAACGCCAGACCGACCAGCCCGGCGAGCAAACAGGAAACGACCCAGCTCAGGTACAGCCGCGATCCACCCGCATTGGCCAGGGTGACTCCAACGACCACGCCCATCGCAGCTCCGACCATCACGCTGACGACAACGAATGCCGACCGGTCAATTCGCTCGGGCAGCCTTGCGGCCGCAGTCCGCACCAGCCAAGAGACTGCAAACGCCGTAGCAATTCCCATTGCGGGCGCAAACAGGATGTTGAGCTCGTTCGGCCAACTCAGGACGACGCCCATGTATGCGCCCAGTCCGCCGGCGATCAGCGCCTCGGCGTAGCGGGCGTTTCGATTGCCTAACCGATCTCGCAACCGACGATGGAACGCCTCGCGCAGCACCCAGAGCGCAACGCCAGCCGTAACCAGCGCGAAGACGACGTTGACCGCCGGATCATTGACCTGGTACTGCCCGCCCAATGCCTCGCCAGAGCGCAGGTAGAAGATCCCGTACGCGCCGATTGCCGCCGCTGCGCCGTAGTAGAGGTCGAAGAACCAGACCGTGCTGTAGACCAGCGTGAAGCCGATCGCCAGCAGCGCGTAGATCGCGCCGACTGAGACGCCGTTGAATGCGAACTGCAGCGCCTGCGTCGGTGACTCGCTGATCGCGTAGGCGAGGTAGCCCACGACCGCCACTGCGAGCACAATCCCGAACAGATCGCGCGGGCGGCTCGCGATTTTGCTCAAGTCAAAGCGGTCCGGCCATACGCTCACGGGTCAGGGCTCCTCCCCGTGCGCCCTGATAATCCGGTCGGCCGTGGCTACTCGCTCGGAGCAGGACCCAGGGCTTGGTAGCCGTTGTTGTCCTCGTTGCGTTCCGAGGTCGGCAGCACTTCGACCACGACATTGGTCAGACCGACCACCTCGCCGCGCTCGTCGAAGCTGTAGTTGTCACCGATCGCGCCGCTCCAGGTGATGTCGTAGAGGCAGTCGCGGAAACCGTCGGCGTCCTGGTCGTCGCCCGTTTCCTCGAGACATGCGGCGGTGATGTAGACATCGTCGTAGGCCGAGCCCAGGTACCAGGGCAGCGTCACGTAGTCGTACTTCTCGCGGAAGTTGCCCAGCACCTCTTGGCCCTTTTCATTCGCCGGATCGATGTCGGTGATCACTGCCTTCAAGCCAGTCGCTGCGTCACCCGCGATTTCCAGCGCCGTCGCCCCGATCACCACGATCTCCGAGTAGATCGGACCGTCGTAGCCGAGTTCTCGCGCCTGCTTGACGATCGTGCCGCCGGCGAACTCGGATTGCGCCGCGATGTGCAGCGCGTCCGGCTCTTCGCCGAACAGTTTCGTCAGCGAGCTGCGGAAGTCCGTCGCGTCCGAGGCGTATCGCTCCTCGCCGACGATTTCGCCGCCGCGTTGCTCGAACTGTTCTGTGGTCGTGCGGCGCACACCCTCGGCGTAGTCGGTCGACTCGGAGATCGTCGCGAGCTTGCGCACCCCGTCGGCCCAGAGCAGGTTGCCGGTGTCGACGCCGAGCTGCGCATCGTTCAGCGAGGTGCGGAAGATGTAATCGCCGGCCTCGGCGATATCCGGGTTCGTCGCCAGCCCGGAGAACATCACCACACCGTCGCGCTCTGCTAGCGGCGCGGCACCGAGCATTGCCCCCGAGCACGACGTGCCCAGGATAATCTTCACCCCGTCGACATCGGTCAGCTTGTTGTACGCAGTGATCGCGTCCTGGGCGCTGCATTTCGAGTCTTCAACGATCAGCTCGATCATGCGGCCATTGATTCCGCCGGCCGCGTTGATCTCCTCGACTGCCAACTGCTTGGCCTGGATCGCCACGGTGCCGTACGTCTCGCCGGGGCCGGTGGCCGATTCCATCACGCCGATTCGATACGGCTCATCTTCGTCATCCCCGCCGCAAGCTACAGCGAGGGGAATCACCAGTAGTGCGAGTCCGAGCGCTAGCAGGGCGTTCCAGGAGACGTTCCTCACGAGTTCCTCCATCCGCAGATCAACTGTGGGGCCGGCCCGCACTGCGATGAATCAAGAATCGTTTGGTACCGAAAACCCCTCCGCGCCGCTCAAAATAACACAATCAGGCTGGCATTGATGCGGGCCCGTTGCCGAAGGCTACTCATTCAGCAGATGATCGTTTCTGCGTGTGAGGACACATCGATACGGGGCCCCTCTATTGGCGATCCCTCCTTGGGTGTAAGGAGCAGTGCCTGCTGAACGCTAGACAATCTGCGTCTGCCCACTCGCCAGTACCGAGTGCGGCGGCTCATCGAGGAGTTCTATCCGCCAGAATGAGGACGTCACTCGAAGAAGGGGTACTCGGTCATGATCGATGCGCTTGGTCTCGAGCACCTGTTCGATCTCACGGCGACGGAGAAAATCCTCGCATTCTTCACACCGCTGGTGATCTTCGCGGTGTTCGCCGTGGTGCAGTTCATCCTGCCGGGCAGGCGCGTTCCGGGCTACGTGGTCAATCCCAAGACTGGGCAACCGCGCAACTATCGCCTCAACGGCCTGTTGGTTTACGTGACAGCTGTCATCGTGTGGGCAACCGAAGTCACAGGAATGCCACGCGACTGGTTCTATCGAGCATCGATCTACGCACTGGCCGGCGGAACTCTCTTCACCGCCATCTTCGCGGTCATCGCCTTCTTCAGTCAGCCGCAAGGCGAGGTAAAGAATCCGATCACCGCCTTCTTTGTCGGCCGAGTCAAAGAGATTTCGTTGTTTAACGAACGCTTCGACGTGAAGATGTACTTCTACGTCGTCGGCGCCACGATGTTCTCGCTGAATGCTCTCTCCGGCGCGATGTGGCATCACGACCAGTTTCCCGACGCTACCAATCTTGGGGTGTTCTTGTACGCATCGGTGGTGACGTTCTATGTGGTGGACTACTTCATCTTCGAGCGCGTGCAGCTCTACACCTATGACCTGATCCATGAAAACGTGGGCTTCAAGATGTTCTGGGGCGGAATGGTTGTCTTCGGATGGTTGTTCATCCTGCCGCTGTGGGGCATGGCCGCTCACCCGGATCCCGGTTTCTCTTCGGGCTGGACGATCTTCTGGCTGATCGGCTCGGGTGCGCTGTTCCTGTTGGGCTGGGGCATCTCTCGCGGCGGCAATCTCCAGAAGTACACCTTCAAGCGATTCCCAGAGCGCAAGTTCCTCGGGCTGATCGAACCGAAGTACATCGAAGCCGGCGACCGCAAGATTCTCTGCAGTGGCTTCTGGGGCGCGGCCCGGCACTTCAACTACTTGGGTGAAGGGATTCTCTCCCTGGCAATCGCCCTGTCCTTTGGCTACTTCGGCAACCCATGGGCCTGGACCTACATGGCGTTCCTCGTTTCGTCGGTCATCTGGCGCCAGATTGAGGACGACAGGGCATGCGCCGAGAAGTACGGCCCGGAGAAGTGGGCGGAGTACCAGAACCGCGTGCCGTATCGAATTGCGCCGAAGATCTACTAGGGGATTCTCGGGCCGATCCGCCGCGATTGCATGCCGTTCGCAACTCGTTCGATACGGGGTATCTCTGACACCTGGCACCCTCGGAAATCCTGCTAGAACGACAACGAGCGACCGCGAACTCTCCCGTACGCGGCTTCCGCAAACGATCCATTCGGCCCCATCTGCTCGGTTTGTGTTCACAGCTGGTGATATACCGGTAGATGCATTCGGACTTTGAGAAAATCATCACGAAGGACAATGCAGTGCGTCGCTTGAGGAATCCAATCTGGCTGGTCGGTTTGTGGTTGGGTCTCGCGTTGCTCGCGGTGGGTTGCGGGGAAGACGAACCGCAGCAATCGACAACTCAACAGTCGGTCGCACAGGAGACGCTCGAGCAGCAGGGCGTCAGCGAAGCTGATCAACAGCAGGAAGCGAACGGGCGCGCAGAACAACCTGCACAGCAGCAGGCGAGCCAAGTAAAGCAAGCTTCAACGCAAGAGCAAGAACAACAGGCGGACGCAGCCACGGCGACAGAGCCGGCTCAATCTCAGTCGGTTGCCTCGGACCAGGCCCAACAGCAAGCCGCTGCTGTCCAAGAGTCCACGACCCAGCAGCAGAGTCAGCAAATGATGGAGGAAGAGTCGGTCCCTGAGGGGACTCGGCTGATCACTCTGTTCGGCGACCTGACCGAGATTGTCTACGCCCTCGGCGTACAGGAGTTCCTGGTCGCCCGCGATACGAGCTCGATCTACCCGCCTGAGGTGGAGGCGCTGCCCAACCTGGGATTCGCCGGCGGCCTGAACGCTGAAGCAATCCTCGAGTTCCAGCCGACGCTCGTGCTCGCCACACCGATGGCTGGGCCGCCGGGTGTGCTGGAACAGTTGGAGCAAGCCGGCGTCGAGCTGTTGATTATCGACGACTTCAACCGTCTCGATGCTCCGCAAATCAAGATTCGCATGATCGGCGAGGCGCTTGGAATTCCCCAACGAGCGGAAGAACTGGCGCTGGACGTCGAACAGCGAATGGAAGTGGTCTTGGCGGCTGCCAACAGCGCCGAGCCACTGCGTGTTCTGCTGGTCTACATTCGCCGCGGCGGCCTGCAACTCGTCTCGGGCGAGGGCAACAAGTCACAGACCATCATTGAAGCCGCCGGAGCGATTGACGCCGCGACGGAGGCCGGAATCGTCGGCTGGCAACTGTTGACGCCAGAGGCGCTGGTCGCGTCCGACCCTGACGTCTATCTAGTCATGGATCGCGGACTCGAGGTGGCTGGCGGCATCGAAGGTCTGTTGGAGATCCCCGGCATGTCCGCAACCAAAGCAGGACAGGGCCCCTACGTGATTTCAATGGCAGATCTCTACTTACTCGGGTTCGGACCGCGTCTGCCTGAAGCGATCGCTGACTTAGCCGAGTTTCTTGGCGAAGTTCAGGCTGAGATCATCGCGGAGTAAACACGGGGACAAGCGCTCAACTCTCAGGTGGCTGTTCACTATGCAAGAGAAGTCCACGATTTCCCTACCCAACGCGCAGAGCGCCTTCGGTCCTGTAGGCCTACTAGTCAATAGGGCCATATCCGTTGGGTGGCGGATCAGCCATCGTTATCAGTTTGGGATACCTAAGCCTGGACCCTGCGGCACGAGCACGTACCCGTCCTCCATCGTTGGTAGTGGCGTGTTCGAGGCGAAACGCCGGTCTTCGGGCACCCAGGGGATTTCAAACCAGCGCGTCGCCGACGAGGCAAACCCGTAGGCGAGCGAGGCGTAGAGCGAGGGCCCCGTTCGGAAGTTGTGCGGGCTGAGTGCCACGTTGTGCAGCTCGGCCAGCGTCACGATCCGCTGAGCTGCGGTGATCCCACCGATCTTTGTCACTTCCGGCTGCAGATAGGCAATCGCCTCGCTGCGCAGCAGTCGATCGAAGTCTTCGAGCGTGTACTCATTCTCACCAGCTGCAATATCGACACCGGATTCGCGTTTCACGCGCAACATCGCTCGATGATCGCGCATCGGCCGGACCGGCTCCTCGAACCAGGTCACACCAAGATCGGCAAGCTGTCGGCCGAAGGCGACCGCCTCAATCGGATCGAAGTGACCGTTGACGTCGACCATGATGTCTAGTTCGTCCCCGAAGCGGCGGCGCAGACGCTCGACGTGGTCGATCGTCACCTCATGCAGCTTGACCCCTCCAACGCCGGCGTCAACGGCACGTTGAGTCTCGCTCACAACCAGTTCAGGGTCGCGCAGCGGCGGCAAACTCGCATATCCGGGAACTGCGTCGTGTCTCGATCCACCGAGCAATTGGACCACCGACGCGCCCAACGTCTTGCCAAGTAAGTCCCACAGCGCGATGTCGAGACCGGACAACGCCATCGGGAAGATGCCCTGGTCGGCGTAGCGGTAGCCGTAGTCCCAGAGTTCGAACCAGAGCCGACCGATGTCGCCTGCCTCTCGTCCCAGCACCCTCGGCGCCAGAAGATCGTCGACAACGGAGGCGATCGCGTGAGCCTCTGCGCCTGGTCGCTTGTGATCCGGGATGCCCCACCACGTCTCGCCAATCCCCTGCCGCCTCTCACTGTCGGTCACGGTGACGAACGTCTGGGTCAGCAGCGTCCCATCAAGGATGGTCGTCTGCACCGATGCAATCTGACTCAAGACGTACTCCCATCGACTGCACGCTCACGGCGGAGCATAGCCCCGCAAGTAGAGGGCACCGAAGGTGGCGCGGTAGCACCCGATCGATCGCTGCTTGAAACGGCTCTCCGGCTGGCCTAGCCTTCGTCCTCGAACGAGTGGAGGCGTGGATGCCGTCTCAGTACCCGATCGATCCAAGCCGTACCGATCTCGCCCGGGAGTTCATGGCCAACCCCATGGGCCCGCACAGCGCCGCGCTGCAGCGGATTGTCACGCGCATGCGCGACACCGAAGCGGCCGGCCGCTACGTTCTCGTCACGCTTGTCCCCTACCAGGAGTGGGGTCTTGCCAGACTCTCCGGCCAGCGCGGCGTCGATCTGACCCTCGACGAAGACCAGGTCTTCACTTCCATCGAAGACGGAGAGCGCGCGGTATTCAAGCTCCGCTGGGAACACATCACCGGCACGCCACTCAGCCTCGACTGATACAGCCCCAAGGGAGCGATCCATGCTCGAACACAAGATTGCGGGCTACAGCGATGAGATCAGCGTGGCTCCGGGCGAACGTATCGGCTTCATGGTCAGCTGCGAGCCCGGCATCGACCGCTACCAGGCCGACATCGTCCGCCTGATCTCCGGCGATCGCCAGCCCGGGGGTCCCGGCTACATCGACGAGCTGTTGCCAACGCCCGTCAGCGGCAAGTACCCCGCTCGCACTCAAGAGACCTATTGCGGGTCCTACGCCATCGTGCCTCATGCTCCGGCCTTTGACGGCCTTGACGATCTCTCTCTCCAGGCCACGATCTTTCCTACGCTCCCTAGCCTCCGTCGCGCATGCCTGATCTCGAAGATGGATGTCGACGCTGGCCGAGGGTTCGCCCTCTGGACCGATCCCGCCGACGGCCTGGTCCTGCAGCTCGGAGACGGCGCCGGCGGTCTGCAAGAGTTCGCCCTCGGTCAGCCCTTCGTTTCCCGCGAGTGGTACCTGGTCAGCGCCACATACGACGCCGCCAGCGGTGACGTCCATCTGCGACAACAACTTCAGGGCTCTTACGCTCTGGACACATCGAGCGGCGAGGCCACACACACGAGCGAAGGGACCGCTGCCGTCGCCTGCGACGCGCCACTTCTGATCGCGGCCGCCAGCAGGGAAGAGGCACGAGGGAGACCGATCGGCGAGATGATCTTCAACGGTCGTATCGAACGTCCGGTCGTCGCCTCCCGCGCACTGGAGCGCAGCGAGATCGAAGCACTGCGCAGCGACGATCTTCCCGTCGCCCTGCGGGCCGACATCTGCGCCGCCTGGGACTTCGCCGAGGGGTTCGAGACCGACGAGATCATCGACATCTCGCCAAACCGAGTGCACGGGCACTTGATCAATCTCCCGATTCGCGCTGTGCGCGGCTCCAACTGGACTGGCGATGAACTGGATTTCCGCCACGCGCCGGACCAATACGCCGCCATCCATTTTCTCGATGACTCGCTCTACGACTGCGAATGGGATGTCGACTTCGAACTGGAAGTCCCCGCCGACACACCGAGCGGTCTCTACGCCGCCCGGATCACGGCCGGGGACCAGGAAGATCACATCACTTTCGTCGTACGCCCGCCGCGTGAACTCAGTGAACGCAATGATGGGAGCGATCGCGCAACCGCGTCGCTCGCCTTCCTCATCCCAACGGCCAGCTACATGGCATACGGCAACTCCCGCGGCGCCATCGAGACCGGGAACGAGTTGCTCTCCAACAGCCTCACCGTGATCGGGCCGGAGCAGCGCTATCTCAATCGCCACCCGGAGTACGGCAACTCCATGTACGACGTCCACAACGATGGCACCGGCGTTTGCTACTCCTCTCGTCTCCGCCCGCTTATCAACATTCGTCCGGCCCACCCCTGGCTCTGGCAGCTCAGCGCCGACATGCACATCGTCGAATGGCTCGAATCGCAAGGCATCCTCTTCGACGTGATCACCGACGAAGACATGCACCAGGACGGCGTTTCACTGCTCGAGCGCTACTCCTGCGTGATGACCGGCAGCCATCCCGAGTACTACTCCACTCCGATGTGGGACGCCGTTCACGCCTTCACCCAGCGCGGCGGTCGGCTGATGTACATGGGCGGCAACGGCTTCTACTGGCGCGTCGCCTACCGCGACGATAAGCCCGGCGCCATGGAAATGCGCCGGACCGAGGACGGCTCCCGCTCCTGGGCCAGCGAGCCGGGCGAGTACTACATGGCCTTTACCGGCGAATACGGCGGGCTCTGGTGGCGCGCCGGACGCACGCCGCAGTCCCTGGTCGGCAATGGATTCATTGCCCAGGGTTTCGACCACTCGTCCTACTTCCGTCGCATGCCCGACAGCGAAGACCCCCGCGCCGCGTTTATCTTCGAGGGCGTTGAGGACGAGATCATCGGCGACTTCGGCCTGATCGGCGGAGGCGCCGCCGGCCTCGAACTGGACTGGGCCAGCCGTGCCTACGGCACCCCGCCCCACGCCCTCATCGTCGCGACATCCGAGCAACACACCGACGCCTACATCCGTGTCAACGAGGACATCGGTCACATGCTGCCCGCGATTGGGGGGCTGGACGATCCTCGCGTGCATGCCGACGTGGTCTTCTTCGAGACGCCGCGCGGAGGAGCCGTGTTCTCCACCGGGTCCATCGGCTGGAGTTCCGCCCTCTTCCACAACGATCACGACAACAACGTCTCACGGATCACGCGCAACGTGCTCGACCGATTCCTGGACGAAACCCCGTTCGCCTAAAGGGTCGGCCACGAACGACCGAACGCGCCAAGCGAGTCCGGAGCACGATCCTCGAAGGGCGCTCGTGGTGACCGACAGATTCGAGCCCTGACTTCTTCTCCACTCTCTCCACCCCCCCCCGGTGAGGCGATGTGTTGGTCCAGGAATCTGATGCCATTCTTGAGTCCATGAAGAGACGATTCTGACTGTTACCGTGCTGCGATGAACGAGGACGTCGCGGCGAAGCGAGCCTTTCGCGGCGTCCCGCTCCCGGTCATCGCAGTCGCACTGGCCGTCGGATCGACCCTGCTCGGCGACTCAATGCTCTACGCCGTGATGCCGGCTCAGCCAGAGGCCTGGGCGCTCTCGATCCCCGCGGTCGGCATCCTGCTCTCCGCCAACCGGCTCGTGCGACTCGTCACGAATTCCGTAGTAGCAGTGATATTCCAGCGACTTGGCCAGCGCGGCCCGTTCATTGGGGCGCTGGTGCTGTCGGTCGTGGTCACGCTCAGCTACGGCTGGACCACCGCCTTCGCAGTGCTCTTGGTGGCCAGAATGGGCTGGGGACTGTGTTGGTCGGCCCTCCGACTGGGCGGCTTCTGGACGGTATTGACCGAGGCCCGCGACGACAATCGCGGACTACTGATGGGGTCCTACCAGGCGATCGTGCGGATGGGATCGGTCGGCGGCGTCCTGGTCGGGGCGGCCCTGACAGATGTGTTCGGGCACCAGCTGACCTTGACGATCTTCGCCGCGGTGATGGCGGCTACGGCCGTCACCTGGATCGTCTCCAGCCGCCGCGTGGAGCCAGACGCGCAGCCGACACCGCAAAGCGCCGGCGGCGTCGACCTCCGCGTGGTACTAGGAGATCGACGTTTGCTCGCCACGTGCAGCGGGATTCTGATCACCGGTCTCGTCTTCTCCGGACTCGTCACGGCCTCGCTGGGCTTCTATCTGAGTTCTCACTTCGGACAACAGATCGCGTTCCTCGGGGTTGCCCTCGGCGTGACGACCGCCACCGGCATTCTGCTCGGATCGCAGTGGCTGCCACTGTCGCCGGTCCTGGGACACCTCTCCGACCGCTTCGGCCGCGTGCCTCTGATCAGCAGCGGCTTCGGAGTTGGCGCCGCCGGATTGGTGGCTCTCGCGTTTGCCGACTCGATCTGGCTGATGTTGTTGGCAATCCTGGCAGGCTTCATCGCCTCAACTGCGCTCACCGTGACGCTTCACTCGACCGCTGGAGACCTGGCTCCTCCCGACCGTCGCAACGCGGTGCTCAGCACCTATGCCACCTTCCTCGACCTGGGCAGCGCGCTGGGTCCCCTGATCGGGCTCTCGTTCGCCAGCCTGGCCGCGCTGCAGGGACTCTATGGCGGCGCGGCGGTGCTATTGGTAGCGGCCGCACTGCTCTTCTGGCTGGCGTTTCGCCGCAGATGATCCCTGAACGAGCTAGGCCCCCTTCACTCCAATCGGGACTTGTCTCGGCGTTTTGGGATGGCCTGCCGCCCGGATCGAACGGGTCGCGCGACTGACCTGCACACAGCAGGCGCGACGCGAACTGTCCAAGTGCTTCAGCGAACCTTATGGCGATCCTCTGTTTGTCGGGCAGCGAAACAAAGATTCTCTTGCGTGGATCGACTCTCCTTACCTGGATCGTCGGCCGGATTGTTACTCGTTCCAATCAGATGCACAACTTACGCGATCAGTTTCAATGATTCCGCCCCACGACTAACCGGAACCGTACTGCAATCCGGTGCGATCCCTGCCTGAGGGCTTGACATCGACAAGGTCCTGTACATCCAAAGCGATTGGGGAAAAATCTAGCGGGGCGACCTACGAGGTCACGGCCCACCGAACGGAGTCGACCGTTCCAATCGACATCTCGGCGCTTCTGGAAGTAGTGAACTTCGATTGGAGGACAATACGGCAGTCGGCGCTATCGAGGTCGTCGCGCTCGGAGCGCTTCTGTTGGAATTCGTGCTGACGTTCGCGCTGGGAGTGTAAGCGCCTACTCGCTGATCATCTCGCCTGCTGAGTGGACCCCGCCGCATCAATCTGGGTGGCATCGCAATGCATGCGTTTGTGCTCATCATTCGAGCGATCCAGTTCCAAGCTCGAAGACGCGTGAAGAGCCCGGGAGCATGGCAAGCTACCTGAGGACATCCAGGTACCGAACTCAGGCAGGTAACTCGTGGCGCTGCTCGGCGATATGGAACTTCAGCTTGTTGCTCGGCGACTGCGACGGGAATGGGTCCATCGGTGGGTTGCCGAAGTCCCGGTTTATCTCGATCCGGAAGTAGTGAGTCAACATGAGCAAGTTGAGCGCCAGGTGCAGTTCCGACCAGCGGAACCCGAGACATGAATGCGTGCCCAGCCCGTACGGTGAGTAACCCTCGCCGACATGTTCGTTGCGCGGAGGCAGATACCGGTCGATGTCGAACGTCCAGGGATCCGGGAACACATCCTCCATGTAGTGCGGCGCCGTGTTGGCGATGTAGACCGACGCTCCGACCGGCAACTCGTAGCCCTCGAGCACGACCGTATTCATCACCGTGCGCATCGCCATTGGAACGATTGGGCTCATTCGCAAGCTCTCCATCAATACGCGATGAGTCACATCAATGTTTTCCAGGGTGAGGTCATCCTCGGCCGGATCGCCATCGGCGAACAATGCGTCAGCTTCAGCTGTGACCCGATCGCGAATCTCAGGGTGTTTGGTCATCCAATAGAGCGCGAAGCCGAGCTGATCGCCCATGTACATGCTGGCCATCAGCATCGTGCCCATCGGCACGCCCAGGTCTGTCTGCGGCAAGAACTGCGAGTCAGACCCATGCAGGTTCAGATACTCATCCACTACGTCGTGCGGCTTTCCCGCTCGTTGCCCCGGAGTATGTGCTTGCAGGATGCGTTCCACTAGCTGGTCAGTGACCCTCGCCCGGCGCTTTGCCATCGGTGTGCGCATCATGAAGCCCGGCAGGAGGTTGGCCAAGGCGACGTTCAACACCCGCATCTTGTGTTTCAGCACATCGTGAATCAAGTCCTGTGTGTGAGTGCTGGTCAGCAGCGGCGACACTTGCGCGTTCAGCAGCGGCCGCAGCATCTGTTGGGCGGGGATCGCATCGCCCACCTGCCAGCCCGCCATGTGCCCGCGTGCATTGTCGAAGGTCTCGTCCAACCGGTTCGTCAGCGTCGAGCGTGCGTATGCCGGCTGAATCGCCTTGCGATAGCGAAAATGATCCGCGCCATCCATGGAATGGATCGATCGGGCGGAACCGTACGCTTCGTTGACGCCCTGGAAGTAGTCATGAGACCTGAGGAACATGCGCCCCTGGCGGTGCGCCCACTGATTCATCTCCAGCCCGGCAAGGACGATCAGCGGGTCCTGAAACGGGCGAGGCACCTTGTACACAGGTCCGTGCTTCTCGGCGAGCGAAGCGAAAAACGCCGGCAGCCGACCGGCGCGCATATCACGATTCAACGCCATATCGCGGTACGAGACCTTCGGGATCTTCTTGGTCAACGGCGGCTGCTTAAACACGGGCGCAGCGATGCTGTCGCTCACGGCCTCGCCAATCGAGCGGCCAATCAGGTCCATCTTGCTGACTAGCTGGATGCGTTCTTCCAGTTCTTCGTCGATCTGGTACATCAGGTTGAACACGCCGCAGGCGTCAACCAGGGCGACAATGATCGCATCGCGCGGATCCGGGATCTCGTCCGTGAAGATGATCCTGGTCAGTCGAGCCTTCACGAATTCGCCCGCCGAGTACTCTTCTCCCGGCGCTACTTCGCCCCGCCGGTGGTGCTTGGTGAACGTGTAGAACTCGCCTGGATGAAGGTCAAGGACCTCTCGCCGAACCAGTGTGGTCAGCGCCTGGGAGATCACCGTCTCAGACCGTGGAGCCAGCCGCTCGATCCAGTAGCGGGCATTATGCGTGTCCGATTCGCGGGCAATCTCCCGCAAGATTGGGTCGAGCAGCTCATGTCCGGTCTCGGTCGCGTCCAGCAGGATCAGCGACTCCAGGTCGGTGTCGATGCGACCAATCAGCGAGAGTTCAGCCAACGCGGCGCCGGCCATGGCGCAGTTGAGATTCCAGCCCGGTACCTGGTGAAAATAGCCGCTCTCTTCGTTCAGAAGCGCCAAGAGCAGTTCCTCGGGCAAGCTGAGGGATTGTACCGGTGCGCCAACTTCTGTTTCATGTGTGAGAGTCATCAGGAGCCCCCGCAAAGCTGACGCTTCGAAGAAGCGTTGCTGCCAAATTCATTCTAGTAGCTGATGAACGAGCAGCCTGTCAACCCATGATGTAGATGCCGCACCGATAGCGGAGGGAGCTGCGTGGCGCGCGGCAAAAGTGAGTGACCGACCGTCGAGCCCGCCCGAGCGCCTACTCAAGGCCAACCCTTTGACGGCCATCTCAACGATCTTCTCGTGGCGCTTGTTCCCCCTGGGGGAGCGCTGGTTCCTACAGGTGGAGTGCTCCATTTGTCCGAACGTCGCATCTTAGCGACTTTATCCCGCGTCGCCGACGAAGAGTCCCTAATGCAGTCCGCCAGCCTCGGCTGGGGCTCGATCCCAACGCCAAGCTGTAAGGAGATTCAGTCGACTCACCGACCTGAGCGAAGCCACGGCCACGAATCTCCTTGCGCTTTGCACCTTTGTCGGATCTTCGGCAAGTACCCCTACCGCAGGCCGCTCAAGACCTCAAGTCAAACGTCGACTCAAAGGTCCTCGCTCTTGGCGAGTTTGTTGGGCCAAACGAAATCATATCGCGATCTTTTCTTGTCGAGGTAGGCCTCTAAAGTTCTGCCGAAACATTGACTAGTGCGGCCGCTTCACACCTTGATTCACGGCTGTTCCGAGGCTGACCGGGGACAACGATCGGGAACCCTTGCCAGCGGGTGCGATGTTGGCCGGTGGTTCGGACGCACGAGACCGAGTCGGCGCCGCACGGGCAGGGTGGCGGTGGTGGGTTGGAACTTGAGCTTGTTGCGGGAGGCACTAAGGCAGCGCTGCTTGCCGCACGCGCCGAGCGTCTTGCTCGAGCCGAAGGCCTGCGCTGCCTCAAGCGGGGGACCTCTTCGATTCTCTTGCGCCGGCCTTGACCGCTGCTGTGGCCGGGGTACCAGGTGGTACACCGGTCGATTGCCCTGCGCCGGCCGCGATTCTTCATTAGCGTCGTCGAATGAAACAGCTCGTCCTCAACATCCAGGTTGGGGAGCTACCTGAGCAGGAGATCTGAGCGCAGCTGCCCGCAGAACTGGCGCTCAGAGCGAATCGTGTAACAGTCCATCAATAGGTTCGACTTGAATGCAGATGGTGGGCGGGATCGAGGGCTGATTGCGGGCCGCGTAGATCGCATCAAACAACGACGAAATCCGATGCAGGCCAGGGTCGGCCAAGGGCTTAATCCAGCGCAGCGGGTGGTCCGTCGGGATGAAGCCGTCCGACGTTAGTCCCAACATCATCGTCGCCCGCCGGTCTGGCTCACCGCACATCCGAGGCTCCCTTGCTTTTCGGGTCAACACCTTTTCCATGATTCTGCTCGCTGCCCTTTCAGCAGCCGATTAGAGCAATGGAGCTGGCATTGAGGATCGGTAAGATGACAGGGCCTGCGTGGAATGGGACAAGTGAGCGCGTTGGGACCGGTCTGCATTGCCAGGCCGACTTCAGCAATCGGCAAACGTTCCTGTTCACTCACCTGATCTGCCTTCTGGTTGGCAGGCAGATCTCAGCTTTGCGACCAACTTCTAGTCGGATCCTCTCAACCGCGGATCAAGCAAATCCCGCAATGTGTCGCCCAGCAAGTTGAACGCCAACACGGTGAACACGATCGCGAGGCCGGGGAAGATCGCCAAACTGCTTTGACTAGTGAGGAAGCGTTGCGCACCGCTGAGCATCGAGCCCCACGACGGGTCGGGCGGCTGTGTACCCAGACCAAGGAAACTGAGCCCTGCCTCAGCAATGATCGCAAATCCAATCGCCAACGATCCTTGGACGATCACCGGCGCGAGAATATTCGGGGCGATGTGTTGCAGGATGATCCGCCAAGTGCTGGCCCCGCTTGACTCGGCCGCCAGGACATACTCCATCTCCTTGACTGATAACGTGCTGCCTCTCACCAGCCGGGCCAGGCCGGGTATGAAGACCACTCCAATCGCGATCATCACGTTGAACACCCCCGTCCCCAGCACGGCAATGATGATCAGCGCCAGCAGCAGCGCCGGGAATGCGTACAGCGCGTCCATCACGCGCATCATCACTTCATCCTTCCAGCCTCCGAGATAACCCGCCAGCATCCCGTAGGGCATGCCGACGCTGACGCCGATCCCGACCGAGATCACACCGACCAGTAGCGCCGTTTGCGCACCATGCACGACCCGTGAGTACGTATCGCGGCCGAGGTTGTCGGTTCCTAGCCAATGCGCACCGGACGGGCCCGAGAACAGCGCGTCGAAGTCCGTGGCAATCGGATCATGCGTCGACGCCAGCCCGGTGAAGATCGCCGCGAACAGCACGATCACAATGATGAACAGACTGACCACTCCGGCCGGCCGGCGCGAGAAGCGGCGGACGAATTCGCGCTCACGTGCGAAACGTCGGCTCTCGTCCACCCACGGATCCGCGCGGCTACTCATAGCGAATCCGCGGATCGATATAGCCGTATGAGACATCAACTAACAGGTTCGACATCGCTACCGCGAGCGCCAGCATTAGCCCCAACGCCTGAACTGTCACCAACTCCCGATTGAATATTGAGTCAATCAGCAGTTTGCCAATCCCTGGCATTGAGAAGACTGATTCGATAATGATCGCCCCGCTGACGATGTTTGAAATCTGCAAACCGAGGATGGTGATGACAGGGATCATTGCGTTGCGAAATCCGTGACGGAAGATCACCGTCCACTCGCGCAGACCCTTACTCCGTGCCGTGCGCACGTAATCCTGCTGCAACACTTCGACCATTGACGCGCGCGTTTGGCGCGCCAGCACTGCCGCCTGCGCGATCCCAATCGCCACCGCCGGCAGCACCATCCCGCGCATGTTCTCCAGCGGATCATCGCGGAAGCTGGTAAATCCCAGAGCAGGGAACCAACCAAGATCGACGGCGAACACAAGAATCAACAACAGTGCCAACCAGAAATTTGGGATCGCCGCGCCCACGACGGCAAAGAATGTACCCAGATAGTCAAACGGCGTGTTCGGCTTCGAACCAGCCAAGAGGCCGATCGGCAGCGCTAACACCACGGCCACAATCAGCGATAGGATCCCAAGTTGGATCGTCACCTCCAACCGGTCCGAAACCAGCGCTGCGACGGAGTCACCTGACCGTCGGCTCTCGCCAAACTCGCCCTGGAATGCGTGGTACATCCAGTCCAGATATTGTACGACGACGGGACGGTTGAGGCCAAGTTCCTCACGCAGTGCTTCCACGAGGTTGTAGTCGGCTTCGGGACCTAGGATCGCGAGCGCCGGGTCGCCGGGCAGCAGCCGGATCGTGAAAAAAGTAATCGCCGAGATCAGAAACAAAACGGGGATCGTGGCGAGAAACCGGCGGGCAATGTAGGTCGCCATCTTGGTGCACTTCCGTTTGGCGCGTAAGTCTACAGATCTGAACCAGGCCCAACAGCATCATTCAAAATTCGTTAGCCTCGGCGAACCAATACGGCGCGAGTGCGAGGATGAACCATGAGCGAGCGAAATTACTGGACCCGAATGTCACACAAACGCCTGTCACGGCGGGCGTTGCTGCGCACGAGTGCTCGCGCCGGCGTGGGCGCTGCCGGTCTGGCCCTGGTCGGCTGTGGCGACGACGATGATGATCAGCCTGCCGTGGCGCAGGTCCAGCAGCAACAACAGGACCAGCCGGCGCCGGCAGCACAGCAGCAGGCCCAGCAGCAACAGCAACAACAAGCCGCCGAGCAGCAGGCTCAACAGGCCGAGCAGCAAGATCAGCCGGCTCAGCAACAGGCTCAGCAGCAGGAGGCTCAGCAGCAGGCCGCCCAGCAACAGGCCCAGCAACAGGCCGAAGTCGCTCACGTGCCAACCGGTGAGGTCACCTGGCCCATGGTGGGCAACATCAGCGGCACTGAGGGCACGACCGGTACTGGCGGCGGCGACCACCAGGTGCTCTGGACGGTCTTTGACAACCTCGTCGGCTACAACGCCGACCTGGCGCCGACCGCAAGCCGCAGCCTGGCGGAAGCCTGGGAGATTCCCGACCCGCTGAAGATCATCTTCACGCTGCGGCCCGATGTCCCCTTCCACGATGGCGACACGCTGACATCCGATGCCGTTAGGCTCCACGTCGACCGCGGCAAGAACCTCGAAGGCTCGAACGTCAAGGCCGATCTCGCCGCAATCGAAACGGTCGTGGCCGTAGACGATCTGACCACCAACTTTGAGATGAACGCTCCGTTCTCGCCCTTGCTGCGAGTCCTTGGCGACCGCGCGGCATGATCACGGCGCCGAGTTCACACGAGCGAATCAATGAGACCAACAGTCGCGAGATTCCGGTCGGCACCGGCGCCTTCACTTATGTCGATGAAGACCTCGACGGCCCGTACACCCAGGAGTGGTTCCCCGAGTACTGGAAGCCCAACGCCCCGTTAGTCGAGAAATTGACCCTGCTCCAGGGGGTCGCCGCGGCACAGGTCACCAACGGTCTGCTGACCGGTGAGTTTGACCTCGTGGTCAGCCCGCCGACAGAAGACCTGGCCCGAATCGAAGAGGGCGGCAAGGCCCTCAGCATCAAGCCGACCAACGCCAACAGCTTTTTCTACATCAATCCCAACCTGCCGCCCTGGGACAACCCGAATCTGCGGCAGGCAGTCAACCACGC
Source organism: Dehalococcoidia bacterium (assembly GCA_964291525.2). Taxonomy (GTDB): domain Bacteria; phylum Chloroflexota; class Dehalococcoidia; order Bin125; family Bin125; genus Bin125. Next base: position 1,741,440 of record OZ219765.1, read on the forward strand.
CATCGACCGCGACAAGCTGGTCGAGGTGCTGTATGACGGCCTGCACACGCCGAACACTTCGGGCTGGCTCGGCCCTGCGACCGGTGAGTTCCACAACCCAGACGAGGTGCTCGTCCAATACGACCCCGACAAGGTGCGGGAGTATCTCGAACTCGCCGGTTACCCGGATGGGCTCGAGTACGACATGAACATCAACGACAGCAGCGTGGCCATCGCCCAGGCCGAGTTCATCCAGGCGAGCCTCGCTCAGTTCGGGATCAACATGAACATCGTCGTCAGGCCCAGCCCCGACTATTACATCGAGTGGGTGCAGAAGCAGACTGCTGTGATGATGGCCGGAATGTCTGTGCGAGCCGATGTCTGGCAGCAGATGGCCTTCGTCGCACGACAGGACGGGCCATTCGACTTCGCCCTGCCCGAGGCGGACAAGGACGCCGAGTTGCAGGCCGCGTTCACCAAGGTGACTGAAGTCTTCGATCCGGAGGAGCGCGTTGAGGCGATGCGGGACCTGAACCGCATCCTCGAGTCCCGCGCCTATCACATCAAGCTCTACTTCAGCTCGTCCGTGATGGCCCACGATCCGAACCTGGAGTTCGAGCACTTCGGCGACGGCAAGCCACACTTCGGCCAGGCCGATGTCCGCTGGCTGGCCTAGTAAGGCGGATCCAGGCCGAGCGCCTCGAACCGTTCACGCATCGCCGTTCGGGACGCTTCGGTGATGTTTGTGATCTCCTCCCAGCTGTAGCCGAGTTCCTGCAGAATCTCCTCGGCGTGCTGGTCGAGCTCAGGCGGCGGCCCCTTCACCGAAGGCGGCGTCTCGCTGAAGTGAATCAGCGGACCGACGAATGGGACGGTGCCGATCGGCGGCAGTTCGACGTCGGTGATATAGCCATTGGCTCGGGCCTGAGGATCGTCTAACACATCCTGGTGGCTGAAGACCCGATTGGCGATGATCTGCGGCTGCGAATCGAAGAAGTCCTCCCATTCTGCCGTTGTCCGCGAGCGGAATGCTTCAGCCAGCACGGGTCGGATAGAGCGGGCGATCTCGGGATCTGTAGACATCCCGACACGCTTCTGGACGCTGTTCCAGCGTTCGTCCCCGGCAGCCTCGGGGATGCCGCCGAACTCACAAAGCGCCTGCCAGGCCGGCTCGGTTTTGGCGAACGAGATCGCGATCCACCCGCCATCTCTAGTCTCGTAGATCGCTTCCATGCCGGGCACGTTGGGATGATGTGGGCCGTCGCGCTCGAGGGTCTGGCCGGTCAGTCCGGCGTGGTTCAGCTCCCAGGACTGCAGCCAGATCTGCGCGCCGTAGGCGGAGATGTTGACCCTCTGTCCAACGCCATGACGCTCGCGGGCAAGCAGCGCCGTCACCGTCGCCAGCGCCAGCTGCATCGCGCCGGCTAGGTCGGCAACGGTGACGCCGGCGCGCATCGGTGCTCCGCCGGCCTCGCCGATCATGCTCATCAGACCGCCCCGCGCCTGCGCAGCGATGTCGGTCATCGGTCGCGTCGCTTTCGGGCCATGCGGTCCAAAGCCGTTGGCGAGGGCATAGACGAGTCCCGGATTGCGCTCGCGGCAGGCCTCATAGCCCAACCCCAGACGCTCAAGCGCTGCCTCGCGGTAGTTGCTGATGAAGGCGTCCGCCGTTTCCAAGAGTCGGTGGATGACTTCGAGTCCGGCCTCGGACTTCGCATCCAGGCTGATCGAGCGCTTGCCCCGGCTCGTTGACGCGAACTGCGTGCCAACCGTACCTGGCGGGTTCGTATTGTTGACCCCGCGACCATATCGGCTGCCGTCACCGCCGGGCGTTTCGACCCGGATCACATCCGCGCCCATCTCGGCCAGATAGCCGCCCGCCGCAGGACCCTGCAGCGCCGTGGCCATCTCAATCACCCGCATGCCACTCAACGGCTCGGTCATGGGCGTTTCGGTTACATCGATGTTCGCTTGATTGGAGGATAAGCGATCGCTTGCACAAAGCCCACCAAGTAGCACGAGCACGGTTCACAAGCAATATCATCATTCGCACATGAGAAAGTTTGCTGATTCGCTTGAATCGGCACTCAACACTGGAGCCCAAGATGACTGAACGGAACTATTGGCGTCAACTGAGACGTCGCCGGCTATCGCGCCGCGCACTGCTTAATGTGAGCGCCCGCGCCGGAATTGGCGCCGTAGGTCTGGCCCTCGTGGGCTGCGGCGACGACGACGACGCTCAGCCCGCCGCTGCGCAGGTCGAGCAGCAGGATCAACAACAACAGCAAGCGGCCGCACACCCTCAGCAACAACAGGCCCAACAGCAGCAGGCGCAACAACAGACCGAGGCGGCGGCCGAGCAACAGGCCCAGCAGGTCGAGCAGCAAGAACAGGCGGCCGAACAGCAGCAGCAACAGCAGGAGGCCGCAGAGGCGCAGGCCACCGTCAGCGAACACGTGCCAACCGGCGAAGTGCGCTGGCCCATGGCGTCCAACATCAGTGGCCTGGAAGGAACGACCGGCACCGGTGGGGGCGACCACCAAGTGCTTTGGCCGATTTTCGACAATCTCGTCAGCTACGACGACAGTCTGACGCCCACTGAGTCACGCAGTCTGGCTGAGAGCTGGGAGATCCCAGACCCGCTCAAAGTCATCTTCAACCTGCGCTCGGGCGTGCTCTACCACGATTTGACCGAGCTGACGGCCGACACTACCCGGCTGCACATCGAGCGCGGTCAGACCGTCGACGGCTCGAACGTGAAAGCAGACCTGGCCGCGATTGCGCGAGTCGACCCGGTTGACAACACCACCGCCATTTTCGAGATGACGGCGCCTTTCTCTCCGTTGCTGCGCGTGCTCGGCGACCGCGCGGGCATGCTCCTCGCGCCGAGTGCGTTTGAGCGGATCAACACGCCGAATAGCCGCGAAGCGCCCGTTGGCACGGGCGCGTTCACCTACGTGGACGAAGATCTCGACGGTCCATACGCCCAGCAATACTTCCCGGAGTACTGGCAGGATGGCGCGCCGCGAGTGGAGCGGTTGACGATGTACCAGTCAATCGAGCCGACGCAGCAGGTGAACGGGCTGCTGACCGGGGAGTTTGACTTCCTCGCTTCCGTGCCGCCGGAGGACCTGGCTCGGGTTGAGGAGGCTGGCAAGTCACTCAGCGTCCGCGAAACCAATGCGCTGGGCTTCATCTACCTCAATCCCAACCTCGAGCCCTGGGGCAACATTCACTTGCGCCTGGCGCTCAACTACGCCATCGACCGTGACAAGTTTGTTGAGGTGGTCTACGAGAATCTGAACACCGCCAACCATTGGGGTTACCTGGGACCGGCGCTTGGCGGGATTCACGATCCTGACGAGATCCTGATTCGGCACGACCCCGATCGGGTGCGCGAGGAACTGGAGCTGGCCGGCCAGCCGGACGGCTTTGGGTTCGACATGAATATTCCGGGGAACGCAATCACGGCCGCCGAGTTTATCCAAGCCAGCTTGGCCCCATACGGGATCATCCTCAACATCGTCGTCAAGCCGGCGCCCGACTACTACCTGGAGTTCTTCGAGAAGCGGGTGAACACCTTTATGTCCGGGATGAGTGTTCGCGCCGACCCCTGGCAACAGCTGGCCTTCCTCGGCCGCGCCGATGGTCCATACGATTTCATGCTGCCGCCGGCCGACAAGGACGCCGAAGTCCAGGCCGCATTCCAGAAGGTGACTGAGATATTTGACCCTGAGCCGCGAGCGGAAGCGTTCCGTGAGCTCAACCGGGTGATGGTCTCACGAGCCTGGCACATCCACACGCACTACTGGTCGTCCGTCTTCGCCCACGACCCGGCGTTGGAGTTCGACCACTTCGGCGACGGCAAGCCGCACTTTGGCCAGAAAGACGTGGGCTGGACCAGTTAGTCAGTTCGGAATGGCTCACTGCCTGCGATCCATCTCTCCCCCCGGCGGAGCGGGGGGAGGGTGGGAGCTTCTTTCCCAACGGAAGCACGCCACCATCGGTAGCCTGCGGGCCAACGTCCGAGTCTCAAAGGAGCCTCCATGACCTGGGAAGCCGAAGTACGTGAGCTACAACGTCGACGCGAGCTCAGCTTGCTCATGGGCGGTGAGGAGCGGGTCGAGCGGCAACGACAGGCAGGCAAGCTCAATGTCCGCGAACGGATAGATGCGCTGGTCGATCCCGGTAGCTTCCAAGAGCTCGGTCAACTTACCGGGTACTCGGAGTACGACGGCGATGAGTTGAGCGACTTTCTGCCATATCCGTTGGTCACCGGCCTGGCCCGGGTCGACGGACGGCGCGTTGCCGTCTGGGGCAACGACTTCACCGTGCGCGGCGGCTCTGGTCGCGCGGGAACGGCGGGCTCAACCAAAGGCAAAACCGGCTTCCTCGAAGAGGTTGCGTCCGAATTCGACCTGCCCATCTTTCAGCTGCTCGACGGCGCCGGCGCCAACGTCGAGGCGATCAACTACGGCGGCTTCACCTATCTGCCCAATGGCTCGGCGCAGTTCTCTCGAGTGGCGCTCATGCTCAATGAAGTTCCGATCCTCACGGCATTGCTAGGCAGTGTCGCCGGCGGGGTCGCCGGTCAGGCAATGATGAGCCATTTCACCGTGATGCCCAAAGACACTGCTGTGCTTTTTGCAGCCGGGCCGCCTGTTGTCCAACGCGCGCTCGGTGAGCAAATCACCAAAGAGGAACTCGGCGGCTCGCAGGTGCATGTGCACCAGTCCGGCGCGGTCCAGAACGAGGCGCAGGACGAAGCCGACGCGCTGCGCCAACTCCGGGCAGTCTTCTCCTATCTGCCCGACCGAGCCTCCGAGGTACCACCTGTTCGATCGTCGGATGACCCGGTTGACCGCGCCGAGGAGGAACTGATCTCGATCGTGCCGCGCAGTCGCACTCGACCGTATTCGATGCACCGCCTCGTCGAGCTGGTCGTCGACCAGGGCGACCTGTTCGAGATTCAACCCGACTTTGGGCGGTGCGTGATCACCTCGCTGGCCCGTGTCAATGGCATGCCAATGGGCATCGTGGCCAACAATCCTCGACACATCGGCGGCGCGCTCGATCGCAACGGGGCGCAGAAGGTTGAACATTTCCTCGAGTTCTGTGACCTGTTCCTGATCCCGGTGGTGTTCTTTGTCGATGTGCCCGGCTTCATGGTCGGCAGCCAGGCCGAGGCCGCCGGCACGATTCGACAGGGAATGAGAGCGCTCTGGGTCGCTAACAACCTGCGCGTGCCCTCGATGTGCGTCCATATCCGCAAGTGCTACGGCATGGCCGGCAACATGACCGGCAATCCGCGACGCCCCAACTACCGGATCGCGTGGCCCAGCGGTGAGTGGGGCTCGATCCCGATCGAGGGCGGCGTCGACGCGGCATTCCGGCGCGAAATCGCCAATGCCGAGGATCCTGTCGCCAAACGCGCTGAGATCGAGGCCCGATTCCGCGCAATCGCCAGCCCATTCCGCACTGCCGAAGCGTTCGGAGTCGAAGACATCATCGACCCACGCCACACCCGCCGCTACGTCGCCGACTTCCTCGATCTCGCCTACCGAGAACTCTCCAGGATGTCCGGTCAGTCAAGAGGAATGGGCGTCCGTCCCTAGCCATGTTCCGAAACCAGCTGGTTCGAACCGCTGACATCGACTGCAGTTCGAACGTGGTGGGCCACGTTGGACGGTACTGCGAACATTCGTTTGGGAGATATCCCTGTAGCGAGTAGTGCCGAACCTGCGGCGGAGCGCAATCCTCAGGCGATTCGAGTCCCCCTAAGTGGGCCTGACTGGACGAAATCGAGACTGATTCTTGGTCTTGGGTCGCGCCGTCGGACGGCATGGGGATGGTGTACCGAATCGATACCTCATCCCCATCCACCTTGATGCCTTTGACGAAGTTGCGGATCAGCGCCTTGCGCTCCGGGATGGTGCCTGCCTGGAGGAACTCGCGGAAATGGGCGACGTACCGCTTGATCTCTGGCGTTGACGGCAGTTCGGCTCGGCGTTGCTCAAGCTGGCGCAGAGCGTCATCTCTGGCCGCAGCTAGCTGATCCTCTTGCTGCCGCAGCTTGAGGATGCGCGGCGAGAGCGCCTCGTAGGTCAAGTCGCTGTTCTCCAGGGCGTCGTAGAGCTTCTCCAGCCGGCGGCGGACGTCATCCAAGTCGGACTCGACGATTGCCAAGTCCGCTGCTCGCTCTTCTGCCATCGAGTCGACTTCCTCGGCGACCATCTGCACGAGCTCTGTGATGGTCTGTTCGTTGAGGATGCGACCCATAATGTTGGCGACGATCTGGTCCTCGATGCGCGTTGCGTTTAGGTAACGAGCGTCGCAAACGCCCGCTCCTTCTCGCAATAGCTTGTTGCAGACGTAGTACGCAAACTGTCCGCTCTTGGCGCTCTGACCGGTGTACGGTTTCCCGCACGTGCCGCACCGTAACAGGCCGCTAAGTAGAAACTTGCTACCAGTTCGGGCCGGAGACTGCATCTTCGGAGCGCGGGCTCGTAAACCAGCTTGCACCGCCTCAAACAGCTCACGCGACACGATAGCGGGCCATGCATCGGCTACGCGCACTGGGTCCGGCGTTTGGCCTTCCTTTGCAGTCTTGCCCCATACTGCGGTGCCTGTGTAGGCCTCGTTGGTCAACACGTAGTGCAGCATGTTTTTCTGCCAGCGTTTGCCGCTCTTGGTGATGCCGCGCTCGTGCAGGTCTTGGCAGATCTCTTTCAGGCCCTGCCCGCGGGCCGAGCGCTCGAACATCTCTCGCACGATTGGGGACGTTGCCTCGTCAATCTCCAGCGTTGGCCGCTCCTTGGCGCCGTCTTGGACCTTGACTCGTTTGTATCCGTACGGAGGACGCGATCCGAGAAAGAACCCACGCCCAGCCGCCTCTCGCATTCCACGCGTGACTTCCTGGGCGAGATTCTCCGAGTAGAACTCATCGACCGACTCGATGATCGCTTCCATCAGTTTGCCGGTAGGCGTGTCATCGGCGTGTTCGGTGATTGAGGTGACCCGAATTCCTCGCCGACGCAACATCGACTTGAACGCCACCGCGTGTTCCCGCTTGCGGGTGAAGCGCGAGAACTTCCACACCAGAATCTCCTGGAATGGCGCATCCGCACCACTCGCCTCATCGAGCATTTTGCGGAACTGCGGTCGGTCGGAGGATCGCCCGGATTCGGCTTCGTCGATGTACTCGCGAGCGACGACGTAACCATTGCGTTCGGCAAAGTCTCTGAGGGCCCGTAGCTGAGCAGCGACGGAGAGGTCGACATCTTGCCGGTCGGAGGAGACACGGGCGTAGAGCGCGGCAGGGACTCGGTCGGCTTGGTGTTTCATGAAGCGCTCCAATCGCGGTGCGGGCATCGGTATACCGCGTTCCTTGTTCGAAACAAGGATATTCGACTTCGATGCTGCGCGGCCCTTTGGAGCCTTGCTGCGGTCAATCGAAACACAGCCGACATCAGTCATCAATGAAACCGGCATGTGGGAAGAGACCGAGCGAGGTGAGGCGATAACCCTAGAGACGGCTATTGAGCCAATCAGGACAGTCATCTCGATCGGACCTGATTCCAGGACTCGGCGAATATCGGTGCCGCCGGCAATGCGAACATCAACCAACTCTGGGTCAGCTATCAGCTCAGCGCGAGGACCAATCGACCGACCTCAGGGGTTACTTGGACGGAGCATGGGGCTGACTTGGAACAGCCGCTCGGCTTGCGGGAATGCGATGGTGAACCAGTCAGACGAGGCTCGCATGACCGGTGGCTTGACACTGTGTTCGCTTTCTCGATTACGATCACATCGATTCATGGAGAGAAGGAATCAATGCCAATCCGTGATCGCGACGATGCCACGCAGGTCGCAAGCCGGTTTCAGCGTTTCTTTGAGGCTGATTCAGAGCACCGGCCGGGCATCCTCCGAGAGCTCTTCACCGAGATCCTTGACTTCGATCGCGAGTCAAGTCAGCTTAGCCTTGTGCAAGCGCAAGGACGGCCGGCATCGAACTCCCTGTCGTAGCCGAGCGCATCGCAACCCTTGACGGTGTTGAGGTCCTCTATGTCGACCTGTCCTCCGTTGACACCGCCACGGAACGTGTCCGCAAAGCGGAAGTTCTGGCGGTCACGACCGTCGTCCGTGACGCGCTTCGCGAGGACATGTTGCTGCTCTTCAGCAACCGCTCCGGCGACCAGCTTCACTGGATTCACCCAAAGTTCAGTGGGGGATCGACGCCGACCCTGCGCCGCATCGTCCTGGAACGCGGCATTGAACAGCGGACCGCGATTCAGCAGCTCTCCAACATCTATTGGAACCACCAAGATTCCGGGAACATCCTCGACGCCGTCAATGAGGCCTTCAACGTTGACAAGGTCACCAAGGACTTCTTCCGCGAATACAAGCGCATCTTCGAACAGGCAGAGGGCCTGATCAGCGGCTTCTCTGACCCCGAAGACCGCAAACAGTTCGTCCAGACCCTCTTCAACCGGCTGATGTTCGTGTACTTCCTATCGCGCAAGGGTTGGCTCAAGTACGAGGGCGAGACGGACTACCTCAATACCCTCTGGGACGCGTACGCCGATCACGCGACCCAGAACAATTTCTACAACGACCGCCTCACCTTTCTCTTCTTCCAGGGGCTCAACAATCCCGACTCACGCGACGTGCGAGGCGGCGTCGACTTCCTGATCGGCGATGTGCCCTTCCTCAATGGAGGACTGTTCGAGGAAACCGAAATTGACCGACGAGGTGACATCACCGTTCCCGACGAGGCCATCCGACCTCTGATGACCGATCTGTTCGACAAGTTCAACTTCACCGTGATGGAGTCGACGCCCTTCGACATTGAGGTCGCTGTCGATCCCGAGATGCTAGGCAAGGTCTTTGAGGAACTGGTCACCGGACGCCACGACTCCGGCGCCTACTACACGCCCAGGCCTGTCGTCTCGTTCATGTGCCGAGAGGCGCTCAAGGGTTACCTGGAGGGCGCCCTCACCCCAGCCCTCTCCCAGGGGGAGAAGGAGCAAACAGCTGCCGCCGTCGCCCGATTCGTCGACGATCACGACGCCTCCGGCATTTCGATCTCCCAGGCCACAGCCATTCAGCAGGCGCTGGAGGCGGTGACGGTCGTCGACCCTGCCTGCGGGTCGGGCGCGTACCTGGTCGGCATGATGCAGGAGCTGGTTGAGCTGCGCGTCGAACTCTACAACCAGAAACTCAAGCAGGACGCGCGCAGCCTCTACGAACTCAAGCTGCACATCATCGAGCGCAACCTGTACGGCGTTGACCTCGACCCCTTCGCCGTCAACATCGCCATGCTCCGCCTCTGGCTCTCCCTCGCCATCGAGTTCGAGGGCGACCAACCCGAACCGCTGCCCAACCTCGACTTCAAGATTCTCGAGGGAGACAGCCTCCTCGGGCCCGATCCGAGCGAGGTCAATCAGAGCGCCTACCTAATCAGCCAAACCGACCTCGCCCAACTCAAAGCCGCCTACATGCGCGAGACCAACCCAAACGTCAAGACACAGCACAAGGACGAAATCAAGCGCCAGGAGGAGGAACTGCAGGAGGCCATGGGCGACGTCGTCGCCAAGGGCGCACTCGACTGGAGAGTCAAGTTCGCCGAGGTCATCGGGGAAGGCGGTTTCGATATCGCCGTCGCGAATCCGCCCTACATTCAATTGCAGAAGGACGGCGGACGGCTAGGCAAGCTCTACCAGGATTGCGGCTACAAGACCCACGCCCGAACCGGCGACATCTATCAACTCTTCTACGAGCGCGGCTGCCAGTTGCTCAAGCACCAAGGCGGTCTGATGTCTTACATCACCTCGAACAGTTGGTTGCGAGCAGAATACGGCAAGAAAACGCGACGCGAATTCGCCGAAAACCATACACCGTTGCACTGGCTGGACCTTGGCAAGGACGTCTTTGACAGCGCTATCGTCGACAGTGGCGTACTGGTCCTGCGCACCGGCGGCACAGCTAAGCCATTCCCTTCGGTCGACATGGACACGAACAACGAAACAGAATTCCCGCCCGCTCAGGAACACTGGGGAGAAACCAGACCGGATGGGGACATGCCTTGGAGCGTGCTGTCCATGACCGAGTGGTCAGTGATGGACAAGATGCGCTCGAAGGGGACACCGCTGAAAGATTGGGATATTTGCGATTTACCGAGGAGTAGTTACTGGTCTGAACGAGGCTTTCATCATCGATAACGAGACCAAAGAGGCGCTAGTCGCCGAGGATCCGAGGTCCGCCGAGATCATCAAGCCTGTCCTGCGTGGTAGAGATATCCGACGCTACCGAGCTGATTGGCAGGGCCTATGGCTCATCACTACCTTCCCTGCCCTCGGCTTGAATATCGACGATTATTCGGCTGTGAAGAGACACTTGCTCACGTTCGGAAAACAGCGGCTCGAGCAGTCGGGAAAGCGTCTTTCCGACGGTACGCGAGCCAGAAAGAAGACTGGGAATACCTGGTTCGAAATGCAGGATACCTGCGCTTACCACGCAGAGTTCGCAAAGCCAAAATTGTTCTGGATGGACGTGTCACCCGGTGCCAGATTCGCGTACTCAGACACTGAGATGTTCTGCAACAACAAGGGGTTCCTCCTGACTGGAGATTCGCTGCGTTATCTCTGTGCGGTGCTCAATAGCTCGATCATCACCTGGTTCGTGAGGCGGACTGCGAGAACCACGGGCGTGGGGCTGTCGCAGTGGGAGAAATTTGTTGTCGAGCGAATCCCCGTTCCACGGGTCGGCAAAGCTGAGCGGACACTGCTCGGTGAACTCATCAACCGCATCCTTGCTGTGCAAGAAATGGATGCGGGCGCTGACGCTGTGAGCATCGAACGGGAAGTCGACCAGCTCGTCTTTGGCTTGTACGGGTTAACTCCTCGCGAAGTCTTGGCGGTCGAGGAATCCATCTCCTAAGCGATCTGGATCGCTTTCAACCGTTGATCGCACGGATTTCATCCTCGGTCAGTCCATATAGCTCATAGACAAGTCTGTTCAACTGCTGTTCACGATCGCAAGTATCTGAGATAGACTGAACGTGCATCGCTTCGAGGACCAAACTCGTGATTTGCTCTAACTCAAATCGTGCTGGCTCAGCCGCTTCAGGAACGGGAATTGCTTCGACCACATAGCCGAACCACCGAGTCGCGCCCATGCCAGACGTGACCGCTGTGTGATTCACAAACCACGTGATCAGTTTCGAGTTTAGAACAGCGCACAGAAACTTGACGGACGATCCCGTGAGCATGTACACAGAGTTCACCGCAAACATCGCTCTATCGACGTAAGAGAAGCGTCCTTCATCGGCTAAATCAATCCAAAACAGTTTCTCCTTCAGGAAATCTGCGTGGTAAGCGCAGTTACGGAGGTTGTACGGCGTCTTTCCTTTGTCGTACCGTTTCGCCAGCATTTCGTAGTGTCCGTCGAGGAAATCCTTGATTGCTGGGTAGTCATCGATTTCGACCGGCGGCACATCGCCATAGCCGTTGTGCGCAGCGATGAGCCACCTACCGGCCCACTCGGCCCGGTAGCGCTGGATATCTCTGCCTCGGAGCACGGGCTTGATGATCTTGGCGGACCTCGGATCCTCAGCTACTAGCGCCTCCTTAGTCTCGTTATCGATGATGAAGGCCTCGTTGAGTCCGGTCTTTATTCCGTAGTTAATCGCGTAGCCGCAGGCTGTCGAACGCGCACCTAGCCTCCGACTGCGATGCCTAATCACAGAACGGAGGAGTGGGATGCACCCACTGACCATGATTGTCCCAGACCTTCAGCGAGAAGTCCTCTCTGCAGAACTGTCCGAGAACACTCGCACGGCTTATCGGAAGGGTTGGGACAGGTTCACCGACTACTGTGTCGCAAAACGGATTGTTGATCCTCTGTCGGCATCGCCGGAACAGGTCGCTCAGTTCTTCATTCACCTGGCAACGCAGCCAAGCCCACGCAGCGGCGTTGTTCCCTCGATGGGCACAGTGATGCTCTACAAGAGCGCTCTGAACAAGAGGTACGTCGAGTCGGGGAAGCCTGCGCCAGCCAACCATCCCATCGTCTCCTCAACGCTCAAGGGGTTGGCACGTCTAAAGGGAACCGCCCCGCGCCGAGTGGATGCTCTGAGGGAGCATCACATCAGTGGCATGCTGCGCGCGTGCCCTGATACCCCGATTGGCAAGCGGGATGCTGCAATCATCGCTACCGGCTTCGCTGGAGCTTTGCGTCGCTCTGAGATCTGCGCGCTAGCGGTCGAGGACATCGAGTTCCTCGACGATGAAGGCCGGATGTGGCTGACGATTCGCCAGTCGAAGACTGACCAGCAGGGCCGCGGGCAGAGAATAGCGGTGCAGGACGGTGACGGCATCCGACCAATCAAGCGCCTCAAGCGACACCTGGGAAGCTCTGGCATTACCGACGGCCCGCTATTCCAAACCATGCGTCGCGGCGGCCATCTGAGAGGCAAGCCAATGCACCACAGCGATATTCCGCGAATCGTGAAGCACTACGCAGGCCTCATTGGGTTGAATCCGAAGGACATTGCGGGGCATTCGCTAAGAGCTGGATTTGTCACAAGCGCTGCCGTCCATCACGCGAGGCTGGACAAGATTATGGCGGTCACTCGACACAGAAGTCCTTCCACCGTCATGGGTTACATCCGAGATGTGGATGCTTTCGAAGACCATGCAGGCCAGGGGTTCCTATGACAACTGCATGCCTCAATCTCGTGGTTTGAGTTGTGTTCTGCCGAGTTTCGAAATCTCCTGCCCCACATGCGAACACCATCTGCCTCGGTACACTGGCCCTCAGGGAGTCTCGCTATGACCAGCCAAACCATCCGCGCCCGATATGCGAACGGCGTCTTCACTCCGCTCGAGCCGGTCGAGATCGAAGATGGCTGCGATGTCGTGCTTGAGTGCTCGCGCCCAGAACCAGGCAGGCGTCCTGGGCTGCTCGGACTGCTCGATTTCGTGAAGGAACTGCACGAATCCATGCCGCCCGATGCTTGGGACGATTTGCCGGCTGATCTTGCTCAGAACAAGAAGCACTACCTGCACGGCCACCCGAAGGAGGAGGACGATTGAGGCAGGTCTTCGCTGACGCAGGCTATTGGATCGCGCTCTGGAATCCTCGCGATGCTCTGCACCACCGTGCAGTGCTCATGGCCGAAACCTTGGCTGCGACCCGGGTAGTAACCACTCGCCTCGTCCTCATCGAGGCGCTTGACGCTATGGCTGGCATGGGGGAGTTCAGGCGGCGGTTCGCCACCCAGATGGTACGTCGGCTCGAACAGGATCTAGATATCGAGATCGTTTCGCCGTCCGATGCGCAGTTCATGGCCGCTTTGGAGCGCTACGCTGCTCGGCCCGATCAGCGCTGGGGCATGACTGACTGCGCCAGCTTTCTCGTGATGGAAGAGCGCGGCATCAACGAGGCTTTGGCCTACGACCGTGATTTCGAACAGGCCGGCTTCATCGCCCTGTTGCGAGACGAATTGGTCTGACCCCGATGAGCATCCTGCACAGCACCACTGACCCGTCTCTCCTGGATCGGCTCAAGCAGATGCTGGGCAGTGCGGAGCGGGCCGACATCGCTGTTGGATACTTCTTCATGAACGGCTTCAATGAGGTAGCCGATGAACTCGGCGGACTGCAGAAGGTTCGCATCCTCGTCGGCCGCACCGACCGTCAGGTATTGGAGGAAGTCGCCCGCGGTCTGCAGCAGGCGCCAGCGCTCAAGCGACGACTGGAAGAAGAAACCGCGGTCCGCCGCCGCGACCGCCCGGTGGTCGCTCGACAGGCTGTGGATGACATCGCTACGGGCGTCTCACAACTGCCGCAGCAGGCGAGCACGGAAGCCGCTGTCAAGCAGCTCCGCGACCTCATCCGAGACGGAGTTGTCGAAGTTCGCTCCTACGTCAAGAGCAGACTGCATGCCAAGGCCTACCTCTGCTGGTATGAAGGCCATGCCGAGAAAGGTTCGGCCGTGGTTGGCTCATCCAATCTCACGCTGGCCGGCTTCGAGGGCAACACCGAACTCAACGTCCGCGTCACCGGCGACGAGGAGATGGACGCGCTCAAAGACTGGTTCGACAACCTCTGGCAGGATTCCGTCGACATCAGCGAGGATCTGGTCGAGGAGCTCAATCGCTCTTGGGCGATCGAACAGACGCCGCCCTACCTCATCTATCTCAAAGCGCTGTACGAGCTCTATCACTCCGGTGCCGGTCTGGCGGAACTGGCCGCGCCGGTCCGGGACCAACAGCTCGCGAACTTTCAGATTGATGCTGTGCGTCAGGGCCTAGCGATGATCGACGCCCACGGGGGCTGTTACATCGGCGACGTTGTCGGCCTGGGCAAGACCTTCGTCGGCGCTGAGTTGCTGCGCCAGCTCAGCTTCAGCTATCCGCACGACGGTCCGCCGCTGATTCTCTGCCCCGCGGGCCTCAAGCCAATGTGGGAGTTCTTCAACGAGCGATTCGGCTTAGGGGCGGCTGTCATCTCACACAGCATGATCGTCCCTGCGGGTGCGCCGCAGTACGTCGAGGAACTCGGCCGCTACGTGGATACGGAATCACCAGGACGCGGCACAGTCCTGCAAGAGAGGTTTGCGAACCGTGGGCCAGTCTTGGTCGACGAGGCGCACAACTTCCGCAATATCAATCAGCGCTCCAGGGGTCTGCAGCAGTATCTCGACGCCGGTGACCACAAGGTCGTGCTGATGAGCGCAACTCCGCAAAATCTCGGTCCCCGAGACATCTACCGCCAGCTCCGCCTATTCCTGGACGATCGCGACCACGGGCTGCCGATTGAGCCGGTGAGCCTCGACGAATATTTCAACCTTGCCAGTCAGTGGTTGGAGTACGACCAGTACAACGCTGAATACGAGGAGTTCCGGCGAAGGCCCAATCAGTCGATCGCGCCAAAGCCGCGCAAGATGCCGGTCGGTACACGTGTCAAAATCGACGATGTGCTCAATCGCGTCTTCATCAGACGAAGGCGACGAGATATTCGCGACCTGTACGGGGATACAGCGGAGATCAACGGCAAACCGGTCCAGTTTCCGGAGCCGACACTGGACAACATCAACTACCGCCTCGACTGCGTCTACGCTCGCGCCGGCACGTTCGAGTCCATCACAACCATGCTCCAGGAGCACAAGGCGTCGCGCTACCAGGCCAGCGAGTACCTCTGGCCCGAAGCACGCGCAAAGGACCGATACACCGGGCTGCTGAGGTCAAGAGATCGGGTTGCCGGGCTAATGAAGGTCCTGCTGTTGAAACGGCTGGAGTCGAGCGTCGCCGCGTTCCGCTCGACCCTTGAGTCGCTGATGCGAAGCAACCGGCACTTCCGAGAGGCGCTGGAGGCTGGCTACGTCCCGGTCGGCACATTGGCCACCCGGCTGATCAACGGGCAGGAGTTCGACGCCGACGAAGCATTCGAGATCCTGAGCCAGGAAGATGTGCAAGACGGTTCAACGGGCGCCGCTCATCCCGTGGAGGACTTTAGGGTCGACGACTGGATTCAGGACTTAGACGCTGACCACGACCTGCTCAGCAACCTGCACGAGCGCGTGCAGTCGGTCAGGCCCGAAGACGACGACAAGCTGCATGCACTGAAGCTGTTTCTCGACCGACCAGACGTCGCCCGCGGCAAAGTCTTGATCTTCTCCGAGGCCGAGACCACGATCGACTATCTCTACAGAGAGCTGAATCCGACCGGCGAAGATACCGGGATTGAGCGTCTCACAGGCAGCAATCGCGATCGTGCGGAAGTCGTCGTCGGCAGGTTCTCGCCGGGCTCGAACCTGCCGGCTGAGAGGCGCAAAAACATCAAGGAGATTCGCATTCTCCTCGCTACCGACGTCGTCTCCGAGGGTCAAAATCTGCAGGACTGCGCTCGCGTGCTGAACTACGACCTGCACTGGAATCCGGTCCGCCTGATCCAGCGATTCGGTAGGGTCGACCGGATCGGCACTGAGCATGATGTGATCCGCTTGCAGAGCATGTGGCCAGATATCGAGGTTGACCAAGACCTCGATTTGACCGACAGACTGTCCCGCCGCATCCAGCTGTTCCACGATCTGATCGGACTGGACAACCAGCTGCTCTCCGAGTCCGAACAACTCAACGCCGATGCGATGTACCGGATCTACCGTGACCAGCAACTCCCGGACAGCGACGACGGATTGGACGATGTGTCCGTACACCAGCGAGCCGTGGCCACACTCCAGCGCATCCGCGACAAGCAACCGGAACTCTGGAGCCAGATCGAGAACCTCCCCGACGGCATTCGATCCGCCCTGATCGCGAAGACTCTACCGCAGGCAAAGGCTCGGAAAAGCAACGATCCGCCTGGGGAACTGAGTGCGGATGAAGGAACCCAGCCGGCTCTCTTGTCTCCGGAAAACCTGCGACCAACCTCCACCTCAGCATTCGACGAGCCGGCGCCGGGAGAGACCCTGGTGTTGCTCGGTACTGGCGAGTCAAATGGTTGCTATGCGGTCGGAGACGATCTTGCGCCGCGACCAATCAGTCCGGCCCAGTTCATTGCTCACGCTGAGTGTGAGCCGGAGACTCCAGCTACGCCACTTCCTGCGGGCACAAATGAACGGGTCATGGCGGCATTCGAATGGTTTTCGGCAGAGCTTGGACAGCGCTTGGGTCAATCGAGACGGCCGCGTAACACCCGGGCGCGCCGGTTTGTCTCAAAGCAGCTCAACATGTTGCGGGTGGATGCTGCTGGAGACGAGAACGAGATTCGCCGTATCGATGAACTACGCCAGATCTTCAGCGGTCCGCTCCCTGCCCGAGCGGAAGCGGCACTTACGGAGGTTCACACGATCCAGCCTCAGGGACCCGCCCTACTGGCGCGGCTGGAGGCGATGCGCGAGGGTTATCGGCTCACTGTCATCGGCGAAGCAGCTGCAGTCGACCGATTGGAACCTGAAGTGATTCGCATTGTCTGCTCAGATGGGCTGGTCTGACGAAGCAGTATCCGTTGGCGATAGCAAGCAAGACGTCAGCGTCCGATGGCCGCACCTCTAACTCGTGCTCAAAGGCAGATACGCCGCGGAGCCGGGTCTAGCTGAATTCCGTTCGTAGTGCACTAATGTCGGCTTGTTGTCTTCGTCCACGGCATTCCATCTGTTGTCTCAAACGCGGCCGTTGGTTGCGGAGAGTCGACCGTGCGCCATGCATTGCCGAACGGGCCGGTTTGCTCCAGTATCTCGGGGTCGGACACGAAGAGCGGCACGCCAATGCTCGCTTGATCCTGTTCCACGCGGGCGACTCGCAGGAAATGGTCGGCCGCCAACTCGTGCTCGAATACGACGAGGACGAACGGGATCGCCCCATGATCCTCGAGCGGTCGGTTGGAGCGGAAGTAGCGCAGGTAGGGCGCGAGCCGTTGGGCCATCGTCGATGGCCGGATTGCGCGGCGCTCCCACTCGAGGAAGAACGGCTGCATCCGGCCTTCGCAGTGCAGCACACCGAAGGCGTCGGGCTGAATCGAGCGCAGACGGTCCTCGAAGCGGAAGTAGCGCGAGGCGCGATGAGGTGGATCGAACTGGATTACGCTCCAGTCCTTCGAACGGGATTGTTCGGCGAGGGTCGCCAGGAACTGGTGCACGGCTTCGGTGTGGGTGAGATTGCGCAGCAGTTGGCGAGTCTTGCGACCTCGTAGATTGCGCCACTCGAGCGGCTGCTCAGGATCGAGCAGGTTGGCGCTCCAACGCTTGCGAGCCGCACCGACCGAGGCGCGATCCTGACGGGCGAGCAGTGTCAGTCCGCGGTCGCTCAGGCAATGCCGGCGCTGGCCATCGATCCGATGGGATCTGAGCAGGTCGAGCCGCTCGAGGCGAGCGGTGAGTTGGGAGACGCGGCGTCGGGCGACGCCGAGCATCGCGCCGAGGTGGTTGGTGCTGATCCAGGGCCAATCGCCAACCAGTTCGAGCGTGCGTTTCTCGGCCGGCTTGAGGCAAGCAGGCAGCAACCAGTCCGTCGCCTCTTGGTCGCTCCCATTCGGAATCGAGCTAGGGCGTGTTGACATTTAGATTTGTGGACATTAAACTGACTCCATGAGAGAGGAGGTGACATGCCACGCACCACTTTAACGGACAAGCAGTGGAGAATGATCGCTCCCATTCTGCCCGGTAAGCCCGGAGACCGAGGTCGATCCGGGTTTGACAATCGGAAATCGCTTGAGGGGATGATCTGGGTTTTGCGCACAGGCGCTCCCTGGCGAGACATGCCCTCAGAATTCGGCAACTGGAACTCGGTCTACCGTCGCTTTCGGCGCTGGTCGGACAAAGGCGTCTTCGAGAGAATCTTCGAGACCACTCAGGGAGAGCTTGACATGCAATCGACTCAGATCGACGGCTCGTTCATCAAGGTTCACCAGCACGCTTCGGGTGCCCCAAAAGCGGAGGCCCGTCCGATTTCTCCAAGAGGACCCAATCCATTGGAAGAAGTCGAGGCGGGCCGACGACAAAATTGATGGCACTGGTAGACCGAAAGGGTCGCCTTGTGAGATTCACGATTCATCCAGGAAACGCCGCCGAGAACCCCTTAGTACCGGAACTTCTCGACGGCGTTCAGACGGGCGAACTGATTGCAGACAAGGCGTATGACACGAACTCGATCCGCGAACTGCTCGCCACAAGGGACATTGTAGCAACCATTCCGACGAGGAGTCTGCGCAATATTCAGATTCCGCATGACGAGGCGAGCTACCGGACCCGACATCTGGTCGAGAATCTGTTCGCCGATCTGAAGCAGTTCAGAGGACTGGCCACGCGCTACTGCAAGTTGGGCGAGACCTACACCTCGATGGTCAACCTGGCCTGGTGGTGCATCCAGTCGAAACGAGATATCGCCGGAACATCGCGGGCGTGATTGCTTAACACGTATGTTCGTGTATAATCTTGCAATCGAGGCTTGGTAGGGCAAAGGACACAAGAGGCGTGCCTTCTTGTGTCCTGAGAGCGGGGCGGGCTGTGCCTCCGCGGAGTCCTACCACACAGCCCGCCTACTCTCGAACAATCTTAACAGCTACTCTGGCCAACCAAATTCGACGCACTGAAAAGTCCAGCGCAATCCACGAGAGCGAAACACGCGAGACAGATCAATCTCGACTTTTGGCGTTGAGTCTGAGATTGAAATCTTGAACCCCAACAGATCAAGCCCGCCAAATGCTTGCCAAATCTGATCTGCCCATGCATCCAAACCTCCGCTGGCTGACGAGCGAGGCTCAGTTACGGTGACAAATTTCGTGTCGTCCATCTCAAACTCCGACCAAGCGTCCCCGTTTTCATCTCTCAGCCATGCCGTGGCCCCAACGTAACCATCGGGAAGGCCGTCGTCCGAATCGTCATAGTTGCTGATGAAGCGACATGCATATTCACCAACTGGAAGATCGAAACGGAAGAACCCTTCACCGGACCCAGACTTTGTGTAGGTGTACGGATCGCCATTTGACGACTGAGCAAAGACAGCCCCGGTCCCAATAACTGCGGCCAGCAACGCCCCAACAAGAATCAGCTTTTTCACAGAGTCCCCTTCCTGGCATCGAGGAAAACTGTTGCCACACAAGATTTTCTCGACGTGAGCGCCGGGAAAGGGACAAGAGCAGTCGTCCTCGAATTGCGACGCCCTGTCGAAAATCTTGTGTGGCAGGGCCAGTGTAGAGGCTGGCCGTTGGGGGCGAACTGCAAATACTGTAGGTTTAACCTCAGACAAAAGAACCGCCCCGTTGTCGCGGGGCGGTCAAGTGGGCGCTCAATGCGCCTGTGCTGCAATGTCTTCGCAATTTCATTGTAGCACAGGTTGAGATTGAGTGCCCGTAGAAAAGGGCACTTCGTGTCGTTGCAAGTCCGTCTCTCTCCTGTCCACGCCAGCTTAGCTCAGACCTCGGAGGCGATCCGTGAATTCCATGCGCTGCTTGAACCTCCGAGGGCGATCAAGTTCCCTTTGATCTTGGAGCCGTTCGAGAACCTCCAAGAAACGATGTCCTTGCTCGACGCGTTCCTGAACCCAGATCGATACGGCCCAGCTCCGGCAGAGACGCTGCCTGACTGGTTGCTCGATTCTCCCCAAGGCGTGTGGGCCGCTTGGGTAAACGCAATCTTCTAGGCATCAGGTTGTCACGGCTAAATGTCAACACGCCCTAGGGGCAAGCGCACGCCGAGGCGATGGCTCAATCGCCCACCAACCCTCGGAACGCAGGTAGGTCAGGGCGTGTTTGAGATTGAGCTTGACGCCGGAGGTCGGTCCTCGCCAGACCTCCGCCTCGCTGTGCGCCCGCGCCGCGTCGCGCTCCAGGGCGAAGAAGCAGATGAAGGGCGCCTGACGAAGTAGACGGCTGGCGTGGCGGAGCCGCACCTCGTCCGGCGCGAGCACGAGGGCGCCTGAGTACGATGGCCCGTCGCGCAGCCGGCGGATGCGAATAGCGAAGGCGGTCCGGTCGACGGTCCTGCCCCAGCGGACCACGGCGAGCGTGCGGCCGTCGCCCAGGCCGACGGCTGCGTCAGCCGGTTGCGAGCGGTACCAGCGGAGCCGCAGCGGATGCGCGAGTTCGGCGAGGGCAGAGGCGAGCCGGTAGATCACGGCGACCGCATCGAGGCGGCCGAGCAGGATTCGGCGCCAAGGCTGTGAGGTCGGATGCTCGCCGAGAATCTCCTTAGCGCTGCGTCCCGTGTTCATCGCCAGTTGCTCGATCCCCACTTCCGTGAGCAACATCCGGCGAGTCGGGCTGATCAGCTCGGAGACGTGAGCCACGTCCTCGACCAATCCTGAACGCTGGAGATCGGTCAGGCGCTGATAGACGGCCCGCTCCGACCAACGCGATAGCTGAGCCAACTCGATCCGGTCGACGAGCGGCGCGTCGGCCAACAGCATGAGCAGGTCGCAGTCAATCTCTCTCATCAAGCGCTCTCTTCGCCCCGTCACCTGCCGCTCCTAACCCTCAGGAGGAGCGATCCGATGAGCTCAGCCTATACGACCGTATGTGCTATCTTCTTTGCATTGTCCGCTTGGCCGGACAGCGATTGCACTGGTCAGGGGATCGGACCCGTGTACAGGAATCGGGAGTCGTGGGACATGGCACCGGAGGCTCGGGCACCCAGTGTTTTACCTGGTGAGGACAGGACAACGGGTGCGAATCAGGAAGAACATTCTGCGCAGGCGGGTTGCACAGAGATTGCAGTGTCACATGACAGTCCGGACAGCGTGCGGATTAGGGAGGAGGACGTGGAGCAGGGCGAAGCAGCAGCTGAGAGCGCAGGGCAAGCAACCGGCTCGGCTGGGGGAGAGAAGCTACGAGGCTTCCTACAGGACCTTGTCGAGCGTGAAGGCCGCGCCGAGGTGGCGGAGCGCCTGGGAGTGAGCGAGCGGACGGTGCGTCGTGCATTGGCTTCTCCCCAGTTGAGTCCATTCATGACCGAGTGCTTACAGCGTGAGTGGGACCAGGCGGCCGTGGCGCAGGAACCGGTGATCGTGCGGGAGCCGGCGAGTCTGCCCGAACAGCTGCGGAAGTTGGCGCGGCGGCTCGCTGACCTTGAGGAGATCGCTGACGCCCAGTTGGACGAGCTCTGGGAGGTGGGGCATGACCTCCGCCAGATCCGCGATGCGTATGCACCGGAACCCGTGCTCGGGACCGTAGGAGGGTTGGCTCCAGACGGGAAACAGCGACGAACTATCCCTGGCCTGGTCACAGTCGAACCGTTGCCCGACGACGGTGACGTCTTCGGCGAGGCCCTGCCCGTGGTGGCCGAATGGAGGCGGACCTTGCGCGCGCTCGACGAACCACCGGACACGCTGGCATGGATCGGGATGACCGAACGGCTCCTGCGCCTGGAGATCCAGTTGATCGACGACCGCCAGCTGACGCTCCCTCCGGCCGATGGGCCTTGGGATGACGTGCGCCGTGACAACGAACTGCAACTGCGACAACATCGACTGCGGCAACTCCGGGTCCAGCGCGTATGGACCGAGCCCCTGCATTGGACGGCTCGGCTCGTGACCCTGGGCCGGTGGGGCCGGGCCGAGAGCCTGGAACAGCAAATGCAGCGTGAGTTCGAGGCCCGACGTGAGGAGTTGTTGGCGGCGCAAGGGGATCGCAGAGGAGGCCGGAGGCGCCACGGCGCAGCTTCAGGCAATCTGTAACGCGATTGGAGCAGCCAATGGTTACGACTCGGGCGGCGCAAGACACTACGGGAGGGGCTGATGAGAGCCCTTTGGACACCCGATTGCTGACGAGGCTCCGGCAGCTGGTGGCGGACGAGGGTCGTGGTCGCGCGGCGGAGCAGTTGGGCGTGGATCGGAAGACAGTCTGGCGGGTGCTCAACTCAGAACAGCTGAACCCGGTCGTGCGCGAAGCTCTGGTGAACTTGGATACCGAGGTGAGCGACAGCGACGAAGGTGGGCGCGAAGATGCTGGAGTGCGTGAACTCCGACATCGGATCGCCATTCTGGAAGACCGCCTACCGGACGTGGAGCGGCAACTTGCTCAGGTCGGTGATGCTCTGGCCGAGCTCCATGAGTCGCAACCGGCTGCTGTTGCCCCAACCCCTGTGCCTGCTGCCGCAAGGCCACAGGCAATACCCACGGCCTACGTCCCCCGCCGCATCTACCCCGAGAGGGTCGAACTGCAACCGCGTCCCGACGATGAGCAGGTTTACGGTCTCGAGGTGTTTGCGCTCATTACCGAGTGGCGCGAGCAGCACGCCGAGTTCAAGGCACACTGGCCCACCATCCCGGGCTACGAGGCCGAGATTCGGATGGTCGAGCTGGAGGTGGAGCTAATCAGCGAGCATGAGCTGACGTTCTCGTCGGACGAGCCGCCCTGGCCCAACTGGCGACGAAGGCAAGAGCTGCAAGATCGCGCGGAGAGACTTGAGGTCGCGCGTCACAAGCTCAGGAAAAAGCGGATTCGTCGGTTCGTCGTGCGCCTGCTGACGCTGGGTCTCTGGGTTCGCTGACGCCCCTCGCCAAACGCGCGATCGCCGTTCAAATCAAGGTCCATGACCATGCACAGTGTTCGTGCGTCGCGATTGCACTGTTGGGCCAGTGGTGATGTATGGGGCAGGTACAGGAATCTGCGCTCGATTGCACTCTGCAATCGGGCTGCGATCCCAAGCAAAACACTGGGTTTGCGCTCTCCGGTGGAGGCGACTGTCAACTCGGCACGTGGAATAGCTGGTTCCACTCCGATTGCACTTTGATTGCAGGTTTCTTGTACTCAGATTGCACCTTTTGAGGGCTCTTGGGGCCAGTGCGGGTGCCGGATCGGGGGCTTTCAGCGTTGGGCGGCGAGGCGACGGACGGAAGCATGGGACCCGTCTACAGGACATGAGTCAGCAATGCCCTGGCTTGCTGCTCGGGTCTCATCCACTTGCTGTGAACACGTCGACTCCACCTATTGCTGGGTCGCAACGGGCCCGTGTTCGTGTCGTCCGTCACCCTGCAACCGACCCCACCGACGAGCTGAGTTACCAAAACCTGGATGTTGCTCGCGGCACACAACTTCGGCAAGTCGGACGCTTAAGACATGGTGACCCACCGCCGATCCGTGTCTAATGGCGGTGGTTTTAGGTTTCAGCCAGCGGTTCCTCCTCAGAACACTGGTGGGCAATGTTCCTGGCCCCGAACCACGCCAGACGAGTTGAGTCTTGCTCCTCCGACGGCGAGTTCACACAGAGGGACAACCGCGCACTTCTGCAGCGCGAGGTCGGTTGACGGGTTGAGTGTTGCTCCCCTGATTCGCGATCTGAGATGGCAGGAAACGGCATCGCGGTTGGCGCATCTGAGCTTGAACAGCTCCCGACGAACGCCAATCGCAGGATTTGCTCCTGATCGAGCTCTCCGAATGGACAGCTCGGTTGCTTCGTGTCCGCGCGAGTCCACCACTCACGGCTGATTGCGCTCGCGCCTCCCCTTTTCCACGCTTGGACTCCCACGTGTCAACGGCATCCGACCGTGGGCGAAGCGTGTCCAACTACCCAATTCCAATCACCAACCCAGCTGACCTTGCGTCTCGATGCCGACGCCGGTCTCCACCTGTCCACTCCGATCCACAGTTCACTCACTCAACCTCTCGTCATCCACGACACCACACGAAAGGAGTTCCCGATGAGAGACACCCACCAGATTCCCGACTACGACCAAGCCAAACGCGACGCCCGACGGGTCGTGACTTGGTCACTCGCCGTGTTGCTGATGGCCTTGCCACTGGTGCTCGGCTACCACTTTGAGATCGCGGCCATCAACGCCTTCGGACTCGGCTGGGCCTATCTAGTCGTCAGGCGCGTTCGGCAGCAACGACGGCACCAACGGCGACAATCGAGAGGTCGTGCCTCATGATCGCTACCACCAAAACGGTCGACATCCCGGCGTTCAAGCGGCTATACCCACTGGGTGATGTCGTCGAGGCGAGGGGAGTCTCGCTTCGAGGTCGAGGCCGCGTCCGACAAGGCGTTTGCCCGTTCCACGACGAGACCGCAGGCAGCTTCACCGTCTACGCCGACTCGCAGCGCTGGTACTGCTTCGGCTGCGGACTCGGCGGCGACGTGCTCGACTTCATCCAGCGTCTGGACGGCGTCGACCTGCCCGAGGCGATTCGGCGACTGCAGGGAGGCCCTTGGGAACCGGTTCAGCGGCCCAGTCGCCCGGTTTCCCATCAACCTCCAGCACAGCCATTCAACCCCGACCTGCAACTGTTGACAGCGTCGACACAGTTCTACGCGGCGCAGCTTCGGCAGTCATCGGAGGCGATTGGCTACCTCACTTCGCGCGGCATCGACCTCGCAGCGGCGGAGTGGCTTGGGCTCGGCTACTCGACCGGTCGCGGGCTGCACGAGCGCCTGCGGTCGCACGGTTTCGAGGACGCTCGGCTGAAATCGAGCGGTTTGTTCAGCGACCGAGGCGAGCGGTTCGCGGGGATGATCGTCGTTCCTGAGGTTGTCGGTGGACATGTTCACTGGCTGGTCGGTCGCTCCATCGCGCCGGACACCAAGCAGCGATTCACTGCGTTGCCCGGCCCGAAACCGGTGCTCGGACTGGGTCCTCTGCCCCAACCTTCGCCCTGGATCGTTGTCACTGAGGGCCTCTTCGACTGGCTGACCTTGGCGAGTTGGAACATCCCCTCGGTAGCGGCGCTGGGCACGCAGGGTCTGGAGAAGGTCGCTGCTTCCCTACAGGGACAGCCGCGCATCTTCCTCGCTTTCGATTCCGACGATGCCGGTCGTAAGGCCTCGCAGCGACTGCAACAACTGCTCGGTGAGCATCGCTCGCGAGTCGTGACACTGCCCGACGGCTTCAATGACGTTGGCGATCTCGGCGCACATCCCGACGGCCGCACCGTTTTCCTCATTCTGATCAAGCGCGCTGTCTAGCTCGCTGACGTATCCACCCACCCAATCGCAAGCTCTGAAAGGAGGGGCTCTGGACCCATGCCTAGTCGTGCCTACGCACGACTCCACATCCACACCCAAGCACAGCTCAACGAAGGAGCAAACCACCGTGAAGAACGGTACTCACACCAACGGAACCACCAACAACGGCAACGGGACGCACCCGACGAACGGCGCGGCACCCATCAGCATCAACAGCAACGACCTGCAGTGGGACGCCTTGTCGCCCAACGTCAGTAGCGCCCTGCAGCAGCCGCTCGACCCCAAGCTCGTCTCCGAGCGCAAGGGTCGCGGCGGGCGCCGATTCTCGTACATCGAGGGTCACACCGCCATCGACCAGGCCAACCAAGTCTTCGGCTACGGCGGCTGGGGCTACGAGCTCGTCGGTGAGGTCACGTTGCGCGAGTTCAAGTCGGGCGCGGCCTACTCGGCAACCGTTCGCGTGACGGTGCCGGGTGCGCCATCGCGGACTGACGTCGGCTTCCAACCGGTCTCGGACGACTCGGCGGAAGGTCACGAGACGGCCTACAAGGGCGCGGTCACCGACGCACTCAAGCGGGCTCTGCGCAGCTTCGGCGACCGCTTCGGCAACGGCCTCTACGGCGACCCACCGACATCGACGGGTCACGAACGACGGCAACCGCAGCAGCGGCAGCCTCGATCCGACCATCGGCCTACACAGGCAACTGCCTCTCGATCGTCGCAGTCGAACGGGACGCGTCCTCGCTCGACCGACTCAGACGCCCGCAACCTGCGCGCGCAGCTGATCGACCTGAGCGCCCAGCAGGGCTTCTCGGAGGAGCAAGTGCGGGCCGCGGTCTTGCGCAAGACCGGTCGTGACCTGGACGAGCTGAGCGTCGACGACCTGACGCCGCTGATCGCCTCCGCCGCCGACAAGCTGCAGCAGCGACAGAGCTAACGCGCGTCGTTTCCGCTGCGAAACACCCACCCAAGCGGGGCTGCCTTCCGAGCGAGGGCGCCTGTCCCCGACTCGATCGGGGAGCCCCGCTCTTCTCTATCGGACAGAAAGGATTCGACATGTCCGACAACACCACCAGCCCCTACAACCGGCCGATGGCCAAGTTCACCGACGACGGCCGGCTCGAACTCCGCGCCTCGGCGCTGGGCCGCTGCCGCCGCGCGCTCTGGTACTCAGCGACCGAACACCCGGTGACGAATCCGACTTCGCCCGAATCGCTGACGATCATGGAGTCTGGCAATGCGCTGGAGCCGGTCGTCATCCGCGCGATGCGGCGGGCCGGCTGGGCGATTCAGCCTGCGGACCGCGAGTCACCCAAGGCGGTCTCGGTCGAGATGGGCGACCATCTCATCGTCAGCGGTCACCCTGACGCAACGGGCTTCCTGCCGAAGAACCCGGCCGAGATCATGGCCATCGACGAGTTCCTCTTCGACGGCGAGCGCACACTGACCCCCGACGACGAGCCCGTCGTGATCGAGGTCAAGACGCGCGGCCCAGAGGCGTTCAAGCGTTGGCAGACGCTGGGCGCAGAGCGCAGCCATCCCGACTCGGTCGCACAGGCGGCCTGCTACTCGCTAGGACTGTTCGGCGAGTGCCGCGACGTGGTCATCGCAACGCTCGATACCGGCACTCGGCGTTGGGACTACGAGGTGATCCCCGCTGAACGAGTCGAACGGGCATGGCACCGAGCCAGCGACCGGCTCGGCGAACTCGCTGACCACCTCGACGTCAATGGTCCCGATCCGCAGGTCCTGCCCGAACGCGACTTCGAGGCGACCGATTGGCAGTGCCGAAGCTGTCCGTACTTGGACACCTGCCTGCCGCCAATCGCCGACACGTCAATGGCAGTGGCATCCGCCGACGTACCGGCCAAACCCATCTCAGACCAAGAGGCGCAGTCGGCGCTGTGGCATTACGAGGAGATCGCGGAGCTGACCAAGTCGCTCAACGCTGACAAGCGGGAGTCGCTCGAAGTACTCGAACGGTGGCTCACGACCCAAGGTGCGACGAAGGCACAGCTCGACGGTCGTGACAAGACGCGCACGGTCGGGATGGTAACCAGCAAGCGCTACAAGGTCGACCACAAGCTGCTCAACGCGCTGCTCGACCCAGAGCAACGAGCCGAAATCGTCACCGAATCGCGCTCGGAGTATCTCCGAGTGAGCTAATCGCAACCCTGACCGGGATGCAAAGCGAGGCCGCGTTCCCGATCAGGGATGCGGCCTCTTTCCGTTCCCAAACAGGCGCGGCCTGCCCCCGGCTTGAACGGGGGACGTTCCCTCGTCGCAACACGCTCTTTGAAGGGAGCACACACGATGGCACACACCAACAACCACGTCACGCTGCTGGGCCGAGTCGGGGCCGACCCCGAGTTGCGCAGCACCAAGTCCGGCACGGCGGTCGTCCAGCTCAGGCTGGCCACCGACCGCTACTCCAAGTCGAACGAATCCACCGAGACCGACTGGCACTCGGTCGTCGTCTGGGGCAAGACCGCCGAGGCGGTGGCGCGCTACGTCGACAAGGGCGACCGCGCCCACGTCACCGGTCGGCTGCAACAGCACAGCTGGCAGACCGACTCGGGCGACCGCCGCTCCCGCACCGAGGTCCACGCGAGCGAGGTGATCTTCCTCGATTCCCGCAACGGCCGCGACGAGCGTGAGGAAGGCGGTGACTCGCCCTTCTAACGGACTCCCTAAGCAACCCGTCCGTCGCTGACGGACACCACTGAGGCCGCGTTCCCTTCCTGGGACGCGGCCTCTTCTCGTTTCCCAACAGGCGCGGGCGTTCCGCGCCGCAACACGCTCTGGAAGGAGCACTACCGATGGCACGCACCATCAACCACGTCACGCTGCTGGGCCGAGTCGGGGCTGACCCCGAACTGCGCAGCACCAAGTCCGGGACAGCGGTCGTCCAGCTCAGGCTGGCCACCGACCGCTACTCCAAGTCCGGCGAGGGTCAGTCCGAGACCGACTGGCACTCGGTCGTCGTCTGGGGCAAGACGGCTGAGGCCGTCGCTCGCTACGTCGGCAAGGGCGACCGCGTCCACGTCACGGGTCGACTGCAGCAACACAGCTGGCAAACCGACTCCGGCGAGCGTCGCTCGCGGACCGAGGTCCACGCGAGCGAGGTCATCTTCCTCGACTCGCGCAACGACCGCCGTGACAACGAGAACGGAGGCGACTCACCCTTCTAACGGACTCCCACCACCAGCCTGTCCGTCGCAGACGGACACCAACGAGGCCGCGTTCTCTCTTGAGGACGCGGCATCTTCTCGTTCCCACACCTGAAAGGAACTCACGGATGACCACCATCCAACCCGAACTGTTCGCCACCACGACCGATGACCACGACCGACCACGGCTGGTTGACAGCGAGCGGCAGGAGCTGCTCACCGCCTTGCGCCGCAACGTTTCGCTGCTCAGCGAACTCGCGATTCGTTACGAGGTCGAGACTCGGCCCGAACGCTCGCCTGCCCGTGAGCAAATCTCGACCTCGAAGCAGGTGTTCGACTTGCTCCGCGCGGAGATGTCGCCGCTGGCGCAAGAGCAGGTGCGCGTGCTGCTGCTCGACCGACAACTGCGGGTCGTTGGCCAGCGCACGATCTATCAAGGCAACGCCTACTCGGCCTTGGTTCGGGCTGCCGAGGTCTTCAAGCCGGCGATCGTCGAGTCGGCGCCCAGCCTGATTGTGGTCCACAACCACCCGTCGGGTGACGTCACGCCGAGCCAGAACGACATCGATCTGACCAAGGATTTGGTCGAGGTCGGCAAGCTGCTCGGCGTCGAACTGCTCGACCACATTGTGATCGGCGACGGGACCTTCGCTTCGATCAAGAACGGAGGTTTTCTCGACTGACTCAGTTCGCAACTCACAACCCAACTTGTTCACCGGAAAGGACGAGCAACATGCTCGACACCAACTTGGCGTTGCCTGAACCTGACGCCGCATCCCCCGCATCAAGAGCGGAGCAGGCTACCCAGCTCTACACCATCTCGGCCGGCGGCTTCTCAGCGACGGTCGACGCCTTCGCTCGCGACGAAGCCGCCGAGGGCCTCTGGTTCCTCTCGATGCTCGGCTCGCAGACCGCGGTCAAGGCGATCTGGGCGGCGCTGCTCAAGCAGCCGTCCGAGGCCGCGTTCCTAATCCGCGGCGCAGACGGCCTGCCGCACTCAGGCGGCTACCAGCGCTGCATCATCCCCGAAGAGACGATCGGCACCTGGACGACCAAGATTGCGCGGCTGCCGTCGAGCGGCGGCTGGCAGGCGATGGTCTACACCAAACTGGCCGAGTTTCGTTTCGAGCGCGATGAGTTCTTGCTCCTCGCGCCCGATGAGGAGGCCGCTCCCGCGCTGCACCGACGCTTCCTCGACCGACGCTCGGACCTGCCCTTGCCGCCCGACTGGGCCGATTGGCTCTGGCATACCGGTCTGCGACACGAGACGATCGTGCCGCTCGAATCGGTCGGCATCGCCGCCTATCGCTGCGTCCCCAATCACGACCTGCTCCGCGAGGAGCTGTCCCAAGCCGTCGCCTCCGGGCGACTTTCCCTTCCCAAACACACCGAGTCCGCAATCTCGAACGGAGCATCCCGATGAGACTCGCTGCCCAAGCCAAGGGCGGGTTCTACCCGACCCCGATTCGCGTGATCGAGCTGATCCTGCAGCTGATCGCACCCCAACGCGCCATCCTCGGACGGGGTTCGGTACCGCAAACGCTGCGGCTGCTCGACCCCTGCTGCGGTGCCGGCGAGGCGCTCGGCGTCGTCGCCCGCGAACTCCGACCGCGCACCAGGCTCGACATCGAGACCTTCGGCGTCGAACTCCATCAAGAACGGTCGTCGGTTGCTCAGCAAACGCTCGGCCACGTACTCGCAACGGACATCTTCCGCTGCTCCATCGCCAACCGCGCCTTCAGCCTGCTCTGGCTGAACCCACCGTACGACCACGACTCAGAGGACAAGCGCACCGAGCACTCGTTCCTGACCCAGTGCTCCCGCTACCTCGCGCCCGACGGTCTCTTGGTCTACATCGTGCCGCGCAAGCGGCTTCGGGTCTCGGCCCGATACCTGGCCTCGTACTACTCGCGGCTCAGTTGTTGGGCCTTCCCTGAGCCGGAGCGTGAGGTGTTCGACCAGGTCGTGGTGATCGGCGAGCGCAAACACGACACGTTCCCGGATGCTTACGCCGAAGGGCAAATCGCTCGCTGGGCTGACGGCGATCTGGAGACGTTGGACGACGCTCGCTACTCGCAGTATCGACTCGAGCCGGAGCCAGCCGGCGAGGTGCTGTTCACTACGCGCACCATCGACCCGGTCACGGCTGCTGCTGAGGCTCGGCGCTCGGGCCTCTGGCAGAGTCCGCAGATCACCGATGCGCTCTGGCCGCAGGAGGACGTTCGCACCCGGCCGTTGATGCCGCTACGTCGAGGTCACCTAGCGATGCTGGTCGCCGCCGGCTTCCTCGACAACCTCGAGTTGGAGTCGGGCGACAGTCGCATCCTCGTCAAAGGTCGCACGGCCAAGGAGATGATCCTGGTCGACGAGACGCCCGAGAAGGAGATCTACCGCGAGCGGATGCGCACGACCGTCGTCGCGCTCGACCTCCAGACCGGCGAGATTACCGACATCGACGCCTAACCAACACCCAGCCAGCTCACCTCTATCGGTGAGTCGTTCTCAATCCCGAAGCCCCGTCGCCCATTGAGAACGACGGGGCTTCGTCACGTCCATCACCACCAATCAGTCCACAGAAAGGACACCACCATGAACCTCGGCAACGTCGTCGAACTGAACGACTTGGACCACCACACCTACGAGCAGCTGCTGGGCCGCGCACTGCATGACATCCGCGAGTCGTTGGACCAGCGGATCAGCCGTGACCAGCTCGAGCGCGTGCTGCTGAGCAGCGAGGCGCACCCCTACGACGTGCTCGAAGCGATTCAGCACTTGGCGCTGATCGTTCTCGCTGACGAACCGTGCGAACGCTGCGCAGACTTCGACTGTTCGGAGGATCACCGATCCCTGACTGGGATCGGCACCTCAGTGAGCATTGGAGACCTCGCATGACCGAAACCACCCAGTGCGGATTCTGCCGCGAGCAGTACGAGGTCGGCGACCAGAGCCTCACGCCTGACGCCGACGCGCTGCCGATCAACCAATGTTCGCTTTGCGCTCGGCAGGAGGCTCGCGGCTGCCGCGAGCGTACCTACCCAATGTTCGACCGGCGGCTCGACAACCTCGCCAACTCGAACAGAAAAGGAGGCAGCGTCCTCTAACCAACACCCAGCCAGCTCACCTCTATCGGTGAGCCGTTCTCAACCTCGATGCCCCGTCGTTCCCAGTAAACGACGGGGCTTCTGCACGTTTGTCGCCACCACACAGTCCACAGAAAGGACACCCACCATGAACCTCGGCGAGTTCATCGACACCTACCGCGACGCCATCACCGAACGTGTGATCGCGTCCTACCCACCGATCTACAGCCCCGCCACCGACTCGCGTCCGATGCCGCGACTACTGCGTCAGCCGCTGGGCGCGCAGGAGGACGCGATTCGGGGCGCGGCGCTTTCGCTCAACTCGCAGCGCGGCACGACCGTCGTCGGCGAGATGGGCACCGGCAAGACGTTCATCGGCACGGCGGCCGCTCACCTGGCCGGCTTCCGCCGTGTGCTCGTGCTCTGTCCGCCGCACCTGACCCGCAAGTGGAAGCGCGAAATCGAGGAGACCATCCCCACGGCTCGCGCCGTGATCGCCTCGTCAATCACCGACCTCGAACAGCTCCAGCGACTCACAACGGTCGGCCCGCTCTACGCGGTGATGTCCCGCGAGCGAGCCAAACTCTCCTATCGTTGGCGACCGTCCACAATCGAACGGCTCGCCGTTTCCGATGGCAAACTCGCTCGCGACCAGGAGACCGGCGAGCCGATTCGTGTGCCGTGTTGTCCGGACTGCTTCGAGCAGGTCGTCGACCGACACGGCGTGCCGCTCGCGGAGACGGCGCTCAAGCGACGCAAGCTGCGCTGCGCGGAGTGCGGCGCGGCACTCTGGCAGGCCGACCCGACGGGGCCCAAGCGCTTCCCGCTCGCCGACTACGTGAAGCTGCGGATGCGCAGCTTCTTCGACCTGCTCATCGCGGACGAGGTCCACGAGTACAAGGGGCGCGGCTCAGCGCAAGGCATTTCGGCCGGCGTCTTGGCTGATGTCTGCGGCAAGTCGCTCAGCCTGAGCGGCACCCTGATGGGCGGCTACTCGTCCACGCTGTTCCACCTGCTCTATCGGTTCTCGCCTGAGATTCGCTCGGAGTTCGCGCGGACCGAGGAGTCTCGCTGGATTCAGCGCTACGGCTTCCTTGAACAGTCGATCGGCAAGTCGGACGACGATGATGCGGCCGATGGTCGTGCCAGCAAGCGGCGCAGCTATCGCAAGGTCGTGCGGGAGCGGCCGGGTCTCGCGCCCTCCGCGCTGTTCCACCTGATCGGCAACACCGTCTTCCTGCGGCTCGCGGATGTTGCATCCGGACTGCCGCCCTACGAGGAACAAGTGATGCTGTCATCGCTCGACTCTGAGCCGGACCCAAAGGCCAAGTCCCCTGAGGGCGTGGCCTACTCGCAACGTTCGGCCTACGGCGACCTCGAAGCGACGATGCGAGCCGCACTCAGGTCCGCGCTGTCGCAAGGCTCGAAGCGGCTCTTGGCCGCCTACCTGCAGTCGCTGCTCGCCTACCCCGATGGCTGCACGCGCGGCGAGACCGTCCTCGATCCCGCGTCGGAAGAGGAGAACATCCTCGTCCAGCTGCCGCCACTGACCGGGGACAAGCTCTACCCCAAGGAGCAGGCGCTGATCGACCTCGTCGCGCAAGAGCGGATGGCGGGACGTCGAGTCCTCGTCTACGTGACTCACACCGGGACTCGCGACATCACCGGTCGGATGCAAGCGTTCTTGACCAAGCACGGCTTCCGTTCGGCGGTGATGAAGGCTGACGCCGTCGCACCCGACAAGCGCGAGGCATGGGTCGCGAACCAGGTGGCGCAGGGCATCGATGTGCTCATCTGCCACCCGCGACTGGTGCAGACCGGCCTCGACCTGATCGACTTCCCGACGATCTGCTGGTTCGAGACGGACTATTCCGTCTACACGATGCGGCAAGCGTCGCGCAGGTCATGGCGGATCGGCCAGACACGCCCCGTCAAGGTCGTCTTCATGGCCTATCGGAACACGCTCCAGGCGGACGCGCTCAAGCTGGTCGCGCAGAAGCTGCAGTCCTCGCTCGCGGTCGAGGGCGAGCTGCCCGACGACGGCCTCGCCGCCTACGGTGACGACGGCGACGACCTCATGCTGGCCCTCGCTCGCAAGCTGGTCGCCGGCGACGAGGACTCCGATGCCGTTTCCGTCGAGTCGATCTTCGCACAGGCGCAACAGGTCGCCGCCGACGCCGAGTCGCTGCTGGTCGATGACGCCTGGCGACCAGTCGAACCAACGCCGGAACCGTCGCCTGCCATTGACCTGCCGGCAGTGAGCGTCGAACCCGCAGTCGCGGTGATCCCGTGCGGCCACCACACGGGCACCGCGCCGCAACAGCGAGACCTGTTCAGCTGGGCCGAGTTCCTCTCGGACGAGCCGACACCAACCAAGCACCGCCGTCAGAAGCAGGCACAGCCCTCGGCCTCACTCTTCGAGTGGGCGCTCGAACGCGAGCAGCAAGCCGGCCTCGCTGCCGCCGGTGGGTAGTGGAACCGGGAGCCTGCCCCCGACTTGAACGGGGGGTCGTCGCGATTGCGGCGACCCCCCCCCCCAAGTCCATGTGTGACCGTCTTTTTTCGTGCCCGGGAGAATATCGCTCGCAGCTTCGGACCGTGCTCAACTGTGTCGTATCTGTGTGCAGAACGTAATCGACACACACCCACGAATCGCTTGCATCATGGTTGGGTTGGACGATCACTCTGCCGAGCCTGAGTTCGGGCGATTACTCTGCGCGCTCGACGAGTTCAGCGACCGCCAATCGGCGTCGCGCCGAGCAAGTTCACGCCGAGGTCGCGGCCTGGACTCGACGCACGAACGGGCTGAGCCTCGTCCCCACGGATACTGCGGCGTTTCTGGCGCCACATTCGGTCAACCTGCTGCTGGGCTCCGATGCCAGAGTGCCGCGACGCACTCAGGTTGTCATCTCCCCTGTTCGACTCCGGTCGTCGATTCCTACCGCTTCGGCTCAGCGCTCGTAGGCGATGACGTCTACGTCCTCAATGTCGCCGTCCGCAGTGAACCGCCAGATGCCGATGTAGCCTCGCCGAAGGTCGCCGTGCTCGTCCCAGTCCATGGAGACGGAGCCGCCCTCGTAGTCCACATCTCCGCCGTCACGGATGATGCTCAGGGCACGAGCGATGCCTTCCGGGCCAGGCAGAACCTGTTCGCCAGGCGCCGAGCCGATACCCCGCAGCGCATCGCGAATGGCCGTTCCTTCGGCCTCACCTGCCACCTCCGCCGCCAAGGCGATGGCGATGGTCGCGTCGTAGGTCTCCTTCACGTAGGTCGCCTCGGTGCCCCTCCCGTACTCGTTGTGGAACGCCTCGTCCCAGATCCGGGCAGGGGCGTTCTCATGGGAGGGGCCGCTGACGGTGCCGTACATGCCGGCCAGCCTTCCCCTGCCCACGGCCTCTGCCAGGCTGGCCCGCCTGAGTGCGTCGCCGAAGAGGAACTGATCGTAGAGACCGTTGTCCAGCGCCTCCTGGAGGATGATCTCGGCCTCGGCCCCAAAGGTGAGCAGGACGAGCGCCTGGGCTCCATCGCGCGCGCTCTCCTCGATGAGGTCGAGGTAGCTCTCACGAAGCTCGACCGGGGATCTCACGACCACGATGCCGCCAGTCCAGGCCTGCCGGAAGGCCTCCACCAGACCCTGGCCCCAGGCGTCGTCCCGGTAGATGACGCCCACGTTCTCGAAGCCCTGGTCGCGAGTGAGATGCGCCAGCGCCGGCCCTTGGGCGGCGTCAGAGAGGACCGTGCGGAAGAAGAGGTCGCGATCCTCGTTGGTGGTGAGCAGCGGGGAAGAGGCCGAGGAGCTGATCACCAGCACCCCCGCCGGCGCCGAGACCTCCATCACCAGGAGCGCGTGAGCGCTGGAGTTGGGTCCGACAATGGCATGCACGCCCTCATCTTCAATCAGGCGTCGAGCCTCCTCGGCCGGGTTGAAGGTGTCGCCTTCCGCGATTTTCACCGGTTGCCCGAACACGCCGCCGGCCTCGTTGATGTGCTTGATGGCCAGTTTGAAGGAGCGCAGCCGGTCGAGCGCCGTCTCCGTTTGCGCCTCACTGTTCACAATCAGCGCGCCGATGTTGAGGGGCGCCCGCTCTTCGTCGCCGCAGGCCGCGAGGGTCGCGGCACCGACGGCCAAGGCGGCGATCACGACTAGCAGCACGCCCCGCATCGAGCCGCCAGGGATGCGTCTGCTGTCCAGCACGTCCTACCACGCTTCCAGGTTCATCATCACCCTCGCCGCTCGCAGGCAGGCCGCAAGGCTCGGCCCCAGGCCCGGGTCCAGCAACCGATGTGCCAGCTGCACCTGCTGCATCTTCAGGGCGGACATGGGCGCGCCCTCACGGTCGGCCTGTGTATCGTATCGAATCTCCCTGCGCGGGCCGGGGAAGGACGTGCTCGAATAGGGACTACAGCGACTACACCATGGGGCAGGCGTCGCGCAGGTCATGGCGAATCGGTCAGACGCGGCCCGTCAAGGTCATGTTCATGGCCTACAGGAACACCCTTCAGGCCGACGCGCTCAAGCTGGTGGCGCAGAAGCTGCAGTCGTCGCTGGCGGTCGAGGGCGAGCTGCCCGACGACGGCCTCGCCGCCTACGGAGACGACGGCGACGACCTGATGCTGGCCCTGGCCCGCAAGCTGGTCGCCGGCGACGATGAAAACTCGGAGTCAGTCGAATCGATCTTCGCGCAGGCGCAGCAGATCGCTGCCGACGCTGAATCGCTCTTGGTCGATGACTCCTGGCGACCGGTCGAACCGGCACCAGCAGCGCCGTCGATCATCGAGCTGCCAAACCTCGAAGGCGAGCCAGCAGTCGTGGCAATTCCATGCGGCCACCACACGGGAGTCGCGCCGGAGCAGCAGGACCTGTTCTCGTGGGCCGAATTCCTCTCCAACGAGCCGACGCCGACCAAGCGTCGCAGCCGGAAGCAGGCACAGCCCTCGGCTTCACTCTTCGAGTGGGCGCTGGAACAAGAACAGCAGGCTGGCCTCGCCGGCGGTGGATGGGGTCAGGTTGCGGCCCGAGCGGGTCCCCGATCAAGTCGGGGACGGATGACTGTTCGCTGAGGTCGGTGGTCTATGCGGCGCCCGACGTGCGCAGAGGGTGCGCCTCGCGTGTGGCGCACCCTCGTTCGCACTCGTCTGGGCGACTTAGCACTTGACGAGGACGTACTCGCCCTTGCGGTCGTCGTTCTTGTCTATGGCATCACGGCCGTCGTTATGGTCGACGTATTCCTCCACGCCGCTGTGCTGACCAACGAGGATGCTGCCCCAGACCCTGATGTCGCTGGCGCCGCCGTCGCAGCCCTGATCGATGACCCTGGAGCCGGACCGGTCCAGGTCATTGGTGGCTTCGGCGTCAAACACGACCGCCCAGTTGTTCCATGCGCTGGACCTGGAGTCCGTATCCAGTTGGAGGGTGACATCGGTCCATACCTTCTTGGCGAGGTGGACCCGCAGCCGGCCGTTCTCCTGTTGGGAATGTACGGTGAAGCTGACGGCATCATCCTCGACGACCTTGAGGATCGGGTTCGGCTTGGTCGACTCCGTGTCCTTGACCCGGAACTGGTAGTACCGCTCGGGGTGGTACACGAAGTTGTCGTCGTGGGAGTTGAACGTCAACTGCATCCGCTTCCCGGTTTGATGATTCTTCCACGCGTCGCCTCCGAAACAGTTGTATCCGCCAGGCGTAAAGCATTGGGCGAAATTGTGCGTGTAGAGGTGCCACTCGGACTCTTCGCGGATTGCCAGCGCGCGGTGGCCGACCTCCTGATCCAGATTTTGCCAGGCCGACCATTGGGTGCCGTCGTCATTGGTCGCCGTGCGCACCTGGAGCGCGACCCGATTATTGCCGCCCCTGGTGCCGCTTTCCAGGGACAGTTCGAACTGGTCACCTTCCGTGATCGTGGTGACTCTGCCGATCGGGGTGTTGGCCGTGTTCTGACCGGCCACAGGCACCAACCAGACATCGGCGGCGATTGTGGTATCAGTCGCCTTCCAGCCGTTGGGGTTGGGGGTGGCGTGGGTGGTGGCGCGGTACATGCCGGTGTCGTCCATGGTGATCGTACTGACCTCGGTGGTGTGCACATCCGGAGCGTCCCAGCCGACCCCGTCGGTCTCGTGCCAGACCAGCTTGACCGTGCCTTCGCTCCCGTTGGAGCCGTCTGACAGCCAGTCCCACGAGACCTCGCAGGTGGCCGTCCGTTCCGCGTATGTCACCCCGTCCGGGTTCGCTCCCGCGATTGGACCCTTGTTGAAG
Organism: Dehalococcoidia bacterium; assembly: GCA_964291525.2. Taxonomy (GTDB): domain Bacteria; phylum Chloroflexota; class Dehalococcoidia; order Bin125; family Bin125; genus Bin125. The sequence continues at coordinate 1,779,321 of OZ219765.1, forward strand.
GCGCAGACGCTGGGCTGCCAGTAGACGGCATGCCCGTGCTCCAGGTACATGCGCGCCGCCGAGGCTCTGCCGCCCTTGCGGATGTCCTCCTCGCGCGGGGCGAGATAGCCCCTCAGATGCTCACCCGACAAGGTGATCGTCTGGGTGCCGCTGGTGGCCTCCGTGATGGTGAACGTCGCGCCGTCTCCGTCTCCGTCGTCGTCGTTGCCAGTGTCGGTGGTGACGGTGGCGATGCTGTCGCGGAAGTTGATATTCACCAGGTCGTAGGTGCCGACCACGGAGGTGCCTGAGGCGCCCACGTCGTGGTAGACCAGCTTGGCGCCGTTGAGGGTCGTGCCGGGCATTCCGTCGTCGGCCAGGTTGTAGGTGATCCGGGCCCGACGGTAGTTCCTGTCGTTGAACGTCAGGAAGCCGTTGGCGCAAGTGCCGTCCAACCAGCCCTGGTGGGTGCCATGCGGACTGCTGGTCACGCCCCAGGTGTTCGTCGCCACCCCGGTGGGGATGGTGGCGCCGCCGGTCTGCGGCTCGATGGTGATGTAGCCGCGCATCCGACAGGAGCTGCCGGCCTCAGGCTTGTTGACCCAGACGCGCACCTCGATCGTGCCCGATGTGCCTTCCTTCAGCCTGACATTGGCGACGAAGCTGTCGCCCGGGCCGTTCGGGCTGCTCGGGTGGGGGCTTAAGGTGCCGTTGTAGGAGAGCGCCGACTGCGCAGCGACGCAGAAGGCGCCATCCGACGACAGGCGCGAGCCCGGGTTGCACTGTGCTTCGACGCCGGCGCTGGCGCTGACGCTGTTCGTGCCGTCACTGGCCGTGACGGTCAGCGTGGCACTCCCGCTGCTGGTCTGCGTGATCGAGATGAGCTCGTCCCACTGGCTAATCGTGGCGATCGGGTTGTCGAGCGTCACCGTGAAGGTCAGCTCGGCATCCGTCTCGTGGCCGAAGTAATCGGTCAGCGTGAGCTGCGTCGGCGAGAGGCTGGTGGACAGGTTGATCGACGTGGGCAACGGCTGGTCCAGCGTCGGCACCGGCGCTGGCGGCGGCCCGTTATGGAAGATCCAATCCAGCGCCGGCGCAATCTCGTCCCAGATGTCGGTCGAGCGGTGCGCGGCCAGGCTGCGCGCCTTCGAGGCGGACAGCGGCTCAATCGACTGCTTCGCGACGTCCTGCCCGAGCGCGAGCAGGACCGAGTCGTACAGGTCGGTGTGCGATGAGAACTGGCCGAACAGCTCGTGGTTGCGTTCCGCCAACACCTTGGCGACCAGGTCCTGGTAAGGCGCCCAGAACTCGGTGTAGGTCGGGGTCGCGCCCGAACCCGGCGCGTCATCGTCCGAAACGACGACCGTCGCTGCGCCCTGCGTCGCCGAGACGCTGAAGCGCGGGTTGTCGCGCAGGTCCGGCTGCAGCGTCAGGGTCAGAGAGCCATCGGGCTCGTCGCGGTCGTCGTCCAGCGTGGACACGGTGATCGTGTTGCTGCCCGACGTCCCAATCACCTCCACGACCTGCCCGTCGCCGGAGGTGAAGCGGCCGTCCTGGGTCACCATGGCGACGAAGGTGATGGCGATGGTGCCGGTCGGCGCGGGGTTGGCCGTCACGGTGAAGGTGGCGGCGCCGCCCTCGGTGACCGCGGAGCCGGCCACGACACTGAGCACCGGCGGGGCGTTCGGATCGGATGGAGTCGTGGTGTCGGTGTCTGGCGTGGTGTCAGTATCCGTGTCGGTGTCGGTGTCGGTATCCGTGTCGGTGTCGGTATCCGTATCCGTGTCTGTGTCTGGCGTGGTGTCCTGCTCGACGTCGCAGTTGGCGGCGGCGCTGAGCGTGCGTGCCGCGCGATCCCAGCGCGTGTTGCCCAGCCAGTTGGCGACGCTCTGCGCCTGTTCGGGGGTCATCGCGGTGACGCCAGTGCCGGTGTCCTCTCCGAGCGCCTCAAGCACGCGGTTCCAGCGCTTGATCCCGGCCGTGGCCTTGCCCGGATCCAGGGCGTCGCGCCAACCCGTGACCTCGGCCACGGTGACGGCGTCGGCTGGCAGGTTGCAAGTCGTGGATGTCTCCTGCTCTTCTGGTGTGGGAGTTGGTGTGGGAGTTGGTGTGGGCAGCGGATCGTCATCGTCCGACACGGCAGCCGTCGCCGCGCCCGCGCTCGATGAGACGGTGTAACCGCTGCCACTCGCGAGCGTCGCGGTGACCGAGCCGTCGGGTTCGTCGGTCGCGTCGCCGCTCGTGCTGATCGTGAAGGACTTGGAGCCACTCGTGGGGATGGTGACGCTCTGCGAGCCGGTCGCGACGCCAAAGGCGCCGGTCGCCGAGACTGTGACGCTGACCAGCATCGCGGCATGCGGCGTCGGACTGGCGGTGACGGTGAAACTGGCGTCGCTGCCCTCAGTCACATCGCCGTCGGAGGCGATGCTCAGTTCGGGCACATCGTCGTCGGAGACGGCAGCCGTGGCCGCGCCCGCGCTCGATGAGACGGTGTAGCCCGTGCCGCTCGCGAGGGTCGCCGTGACCGAGCCGTCGGCCTCGTCCACGCTGTCATTGGTCGTGCTGATCGTGAAGGACTTGGAGCCACTCGTGGGGATGGTGACGCTCTGCGAGCCGGTCGCGACGCCAAAGGCGCCGGTCGCCGAGACCGTGACGCTGACCAGCATCGCGGCATGCGGCGTCGGACTGGCGCTGACGGTGAAGCTGGCGTCGCTGCCCTCAGCGACGTTGCCGCCTGAGGCGATGCTCAGTTCGGGCACATCATTGTCCGAGACGGCAGCCGTGGCCGCGCCCGCGCTCGATGAGACGGTGTAGCCCGTGCCCGTGCCGAGCGTCGCGGTGACCGAGCCGTCGGCCTCGTCCACGCTGTCATCCGTGGTCGGAACGGCAAGGGTCGCGCTGCCCGAGGTCGAGATGCTGACCGTCTGTGAACCGGTCGAGGCGAAGTCGCCGCTCTGCGAGACGGTCACGCTGACGCTCAGCGCCGCCGCAGGCGCGGGCGTCGCGGTCACGGTGAAGCTGGCGTCCGTGCCTTCGCTGACGTCGCCGTCTGAGGCGACGCTGATCTCAGGTGTCGTCGGAGGCGGCGGCGGAGGCGGTGGCGGCTCAATCTGCTGCTCAGCGGCCTCTTCGATGCACTCGAGTGCCTCGCGGATGGGCTTCCAGCCCCACCAGCGCGTTTCGCGGACTTGCGCGTCCGCAGCCGTCATCGCCGTCAGGTTCGCGTCCTCCACGTCGCCAAAGGCGATCAGGACGCGCTTCCAGTTCTCGCCGTAGCCCGGCGATCGGTGCTTGTTGACGTCGTAGTAGTGCTGAACGTTCGTGAGCAGGGCGTCGCTGACGCAGCTCGATGCACCCTGGGCGCTGGCGGGGTTCGAGGATGAGCTGCCAAATGTCAGGACCGTCGCGATGATCGCCAGCATCGCCAGACCGAGCAGCGGCACCCGCAGTCGCGCCCGGGTCATCGGACCACGCTTCGAACTCTCGCGCCGGCGAGAATCGGGGGGGGGGGGGGGGTAGCACTGCGTCGGACGGGCATGGCGGCTTCCATTCACCAACTGATCGCGAGACTGCATCGGCAGTAGCTACCGAGCGTACCAGAATCACGAAGGTCCGCCGAACGATCTCTGAGTTCGAGTCAAGCCCTCATCTCCGTTATCGCGAGGTCTTATGGCATCGGTTAAGCCGCGCGTAACACACGTTACCAAGTCAGTTGCAAGCTAAGCTGGCACCCCGAATGCAGCGAACTCCCCCGAGTCCACGTGAGACCGTCTTTTTTTTCGCGCCCGCCAGACTCAGCCGGCCTCGATGTAGTCGAGTGCGACGCGCACAGGCGTCCAGCCGAACCATCTCGCCTCTCGGACTCTTGCCTCGGCGGCGGTGAATGGGGTCAGGTTGGCGTCCGATAGGTCGCCGAAGGCGAGCAGGACTCGCCGCCAGTTCTGACCGTAGCCAGGCGCACGATGCTTGTTGATGTCGTAGTAATGTCGCACCTTGCCAAGCAACGCGTCCGAGACGCAACCAGGTGGCGGTGTGACGATTGCCTGCGCCGACTCAGCCTGCGCATCCTGACCGCATTTGCCGACATACTCAGGTGTCACGGTGACTGTTAACGGCCTCAGCTCTGATGCGTCATGTTGGATCGTCGCCGAGGTGCCCGATACGCCGGACTGGGTACCGGCGATTACGCTCAGCCGACCAGGACACCACATAGGACGTGGAGTGTTCTACCGCGTCCCACGTCATCGAGACGCTGGCGTCGTCCACCGCCGTCAGATCCACGTTGGTAGGCGGCATTGGCCAGTCTCGGTTCCACCACCACCGAGCCATGCACCAACTGCGTACAGCCATTCTGTACAATATGCGTCCCGGTTTGGGCTCTCGTAGGTCTCTTGTCAGTGCTGCTAAACTCCTATGCAAATCGCGGCTGGAGGCGAGCATCCGGTGGCTCAGTTGAGGCAGCAGCTAAGGCCGCGAGGGGAAGCAGTGCGCCTTCTGAGCCTGCTGATTGCGCTGACTCTCGGACTGGTCGTCACGATTGACGAGGTTGGCGCCGAGTCAGGCTTCACCGTCTCCTCCACCGATATCGCCCTGGAACCGGGCGAGACGACGGATATCGTCGTCACGCTCTCAAAGACCTCGACTGAACCGGTGGCGATTTCGCTGTTCGTCGTCGATGACGGCGTGGTCAAGCTGTCGACAAATCAAGGCCCCGACTCCGCCTATGCGTCGATGAGCTACGGCACGCAGCTGCAATTTCCCGCAGGCCAGACGAGCGCCAGCTTCACTGTCACTGCGCTGGATGTCGGCGCGACGACGATTACTGGAGTGCTCTACGGCGACGACCAAATGGCATCCATGGAGATGTCACGACTCGCCGTAACCGTGGAGCTACCTCCAAGCAGTATCTTTGGTGTCGCCGTGTATCCGATCATCAACGGCGACTCGGATCCCTTGGAGGCAGAGCTGGCAGTGCGTTGGTCAACGTCGCTCGATCACGCGTCGATCTCTTCGTTCAAACTGGAATGGACGTACGGATCGAAGGACTTCGCAACTCAGACGCCGAAGATTCTGCCTCCGGAACAGTCCTTGCTCCCATTTGGCTCTTCGAAGTCGGTAGCCTCGTCGCGATACCGCTATGTGCTCGTGGACTTGCCGGCGATCGACGTGCAATACGGCATACGTGTTACGGCTGTCACGGACACAGGGGAGGAAGCGCCATCAGAAACGGCCTTCGCCACGCCAACGCTCACACCACCCCAGCGCACCGATGCCTTGACAAACTCAGGCATTCTCCCTGAATTTGTCAAACGTGAAGTCTTGGACATCCATGGCGCCGACTACCCGTGGCTACGTGAGGCTTGGCAACACCTTCTCGACCGGCCCACAGGCATTCTATACTGGAGCTTTGCCGACAACAGCCAGGTCGCAACCTTTTGTGACCCATACTCCCCATCTGAAACTGAGCTCCTCAAGTGTTGGACCGAATCCATCTGGATCGGTGGAGGAGCCCACAAGTCGGGAGCAAACCGCTATTACGTTGATAAGATAGTAAGCACGATCGTCCACGAGCTCGCCCACGTGTACACACTGTCGAACGACGTGTCCTCGACACCGGGTCCGATTGGCATGGCCAACATGTACTTCCAAATCAACACGCTGCTAGGCGGCATTGATTTCTGTGAACCGGTCGAACTGTTTGCCGACATATGGGGAATTGCTACGCTTGGAGACACCGCAAAGAGGTTCCCCTACTCAGCTTACCTTTATACGTGCAACAATGACGATGCATGGACCGAAAACGCACTCGCTGCAGTTAACAGCGCCCTCGCCGGCCAAACCCCGGCCTGGTTCAACACACGTTACGGCGCTCCTGAGCCTGACCTGGAGTTGCTCTGGGCCGACATCTTGAACATCTCGGACCTGGCTGTCCGAACAGGAATCATCTATCAGTTGCGTGATTCCTTCGGCGGCTATTGCGACAAACAGACAACAAGCGCCGGCGCGTTTGCGGACGGGCCTGTGCGCAACCCATGGCAGGCCGGTGGTTGCACGCCTGAAGCGGTAGCCAGTGTCAGCGCGACCGCAACTGGAAACGGATCACTGACGCTCTCGTGGGAACCACCCACCAACGACGGCGGCTCGCCGATTACAGGCTTCAAGGTGCAGTGGAAGTCCGGCAGCCAGAGCTATGACACGGCTCGAGAGGCCGATGTCACTCAAGCCTCTACCATCACTCAGTTCATTTCCGGGTTGACCAATGGCCAGGCGCACACGATTCGGGTGTTCGCCTACAACCAACACGGTGATGGCGAGGCCACCGAGATTACCGCTACGCCAACAGTGAACGACACGACCGCGCCAACGGTGCTGGCGGCGCACGTCGAAGCTACCTCGCTTCACTTGACATGGAGTGAAGACCTGAATGCGTCTTCGCTGCCACCAACGTCCGCGTTCAGCGTCTCAGTCGATGGTGTCGCCCGCGCTGTGTCCAGCGTGTCAGCGACCGAGGTATCAACATCGGGGCGGGTACTCGCGCTCACCTTGGCGTCGGCGGTCACCCCTGGCCAATCCGTGACCGTCGGTTACACCAAACCGACTGGTACCTCCGCCACGCCGCTTCGTGATGCTTCGATGAACGACGTTGACAACTTCTCATCGCAAACGGTCAAGAATGTGACAACACAAGTCTCAATCACATCTACGCCGAGCGTGAATCAGACCTACGTTTACCGCAATGGATACGGAGGGCAAGACACGATCGAGGTCACCGTGATGCTGTCTGAGCCCGTGAAGGTGATTGGGAAGCCAGGAGTTGTCCTAAAGATCGGGGTAGAGGACCGCGTGGCTCGTTACGTCAGCGGCTCCGGAACTGACACACTGGTCTTCCAGTATCAGTTGGTAGAAGGCGAACTCGACGCCGACGGCGTGAGTGTGCCCGCCGCACCGGTCCTGATGGACATTGGTATGGTTCGATTCATTGCAAATGATGCGCTCGCATTGGGACAGATAGGCCTCGCCGATCAACCGAATCACAAGGTTGATGCGGTTCGTCCGTCGTTGGTATCGATCACCGCAACTGAGGGCGGCAACCAAGTGTGGCTGACGTTCGATAAAGACCTGGACGAACAGTCAGTGCCAATGCCGAATTGGAAATCCCTGAAGGAGGACTTCGGCTACAAGATCGTTCCTGAAGTTCGCCAAGACATCTACAATCCGGTCGGAGTTATGGGGGTGTCGATCAGTGGCAAAGTTGTGACGCTATCGTTAGAAAGTACTATCTCGGCGTCCGACGGACTCATGCTGAGGCATTACCAACAGCTCTACAACGGACAACCACCGCTACAGGGAGCGCTAGGCAACCGAGTCTGGCCAGTGTGGGAAGTGCCAATCACGTTCGAGTAGCCCGTCACGAGGGAGGCAGAGGAATCGGTTGATTCTGCTCCCGGACGTATCCTGACGCGTGGCAAAGCCTGATCGGGAGCGCGCAGCCGCAGTCAGTTTCGGTCAACCGAAACGCGATGGTGCGACTGGAAGGTGCCTGGTACTCGGTTCCCGAGCGCTGGGTAGGCCTCAAGGTCACGGCCTGGCGTGGCGACACGAGGTCGCCTTCCCGCGCAGAGCGGAGCAGGTCAACCATCCCTGCCGGCGGTTCGGCGGGCGTCCTACCGCCACTACGCCACTACCTCGGCCGGCACTCCAGTAAGCGGAAGACGCTGCGGCGGGGGAAGACACGGATTCAACTGGCCGAAGAGAATCCCGCTGTCCGCCAGCTTGCGCATCGAGAGCGTGCAGCTGTTGAGAATATCGCTCCACGGCAGTTCGCTCATCTCAGAACTCGGTCGCGACGCTCCCTTCGAAGAGCCCTCGGAGGTCTCAGGGAGGAGCAGAGCGCTAAAGCACGCGGCTATTCTCGATCCGATGTTCCTGCCCGTTGGCCAGACATTCCGTCCGAATCTCCTCTTGACCAGACTGCCAAATCTCTTGACGTACTCGCTAGCCTTCTACATGTAGCTGCCACGAGATTGGATGGCAGAGGTTATGATGTACGGGCTAGCAAATTCCCCCAACAAGGGGTGTTAGAGAGTTCGATGAGCATCCGTCCCCGCGACAGCGGCGCACGCCATGAACCTCCCCGCCGGCCGCCACTGGCGCGGCCCCGACACGTACTCGCACTGCTCGTGCTGGTGCTCGCTTTGGCCCTGTTGGGGTTCGTGGGGAACGCCTCTGCGCAGACGCCCACAGTCACGGTGCAATTCAAAGAAGCCAGTTATGAGGTGAACGAGGGCGACACGCTCACGGTCACGGTCGAGGTGTCGGGGACCGTTCCATCAGGCGGCTTCACCGTCTATGCGATGGACACCGCAATTGGCGCGACCGGCATGGGCGTAGACTACGTCTCGGGGCCGTTCGAGCTCGCGTTCACGGCAGGTGATCACGACCCAACTGCAACGTTCCCTCTCGTGACCATCGGGGACAGCGAGAGCGACGACGCCGAAGACTTCGCCATTGTGCTGAGCGACTACGGTCTACCCGACGGCGTTGGGCTAGGCACCAGATTCACCACAGAAGTAACGATCAACGAGGCAGCCGACGACGATGCCTGTGCGCCTAACCTACCGTCCGACGCAGTCACTGTCTCCGAGGTCACGGGCTGGCGCGACCAATTCTCGCACAGCGCCCACGTGTTGCGCTGGAATCGGGTGCTCACAGCCTTAGGACAAGACACGGGCGAAACCGCCATGTCCGCGTCCGAAGCGCAGGCCCACTACAACCAGTACAACAACACGCGCTGGGACCGGACGCTGCGGACGCTACAAGCATTGGAGCAGTGCGACTCCCTGCCGCCTGATCCTGAAATCAGTATCGCCGCGGGCAGCGCCGTTAGCGAAGGATCGGACGCCACGTTCACTATCACTGCAACGCCGAAACCGTCGGCGGACCTTGATGTGACCGTCGAAGTGTCGCAAAGCGGCGACTACGCCTCAACCGGCTCGCAAACAGTCACCATCCCAACAACGGGAAGTCAATCGCTGACTGTTAGCACAACCAATGACTCGACCGACGAACCCGACGGCTCCGTCACTGCGACCATTAGTACCGGCACGGGTTACACTGTCTCTTCGTCTGCCAGCGCCGCAACCGTCGCTGTCTCGGACGACGACGCGCCAACCCTTCCCGAGATCAGCATCACTGCGGACGGCGACGTGACCGAGGGTACGGATGCAAGCTACACGCTGACGGCGACACCCAAGCCTGCAGCCGACCTCGATGTCACAGTCGAGGTGACTCAAACTGGAGACTTCGTCACGACCGGCTCGCATACGGTCACGATTACTACGTCTGGCACGGCCACGTTCACGGCGCCCACGACAAACGACAGCACAAGCGAGGCAGACGGTTCTGTCACTGCGACGATTGGTTCCGGTTCCGACTACACGGTGTCAAGCAGTGCCGGATCAGCGACGTTGGCGGTTTCGGATGATGACGGAGGACAGCTCGCGTCGCAGACGACCATTGATTCATGTGTCTCGAACAGTGTGCTAACGACCGTGCGTCGGTACTACGATGCCAACAAAAACCGCTCGCCGCATTACGGCCGTAACTGGAAGCGTGTGCTGATAACGTTCCGCGACGTTGAGGACTCGCAACTCACACCGTTCACCGCCGCGGAGGCGCTCGCAGGTGAGCAGGTGTGGTCCGGCTGGAAGCCCATCCGAGAAGCCCTGGAGTGCATCGAGGCTGCAATAGCTCCACCGCCGCCTACTGAGCCTGAAATCAGTATCGTCGGTGGTACCGACGTGACCGAGGGTACCGACGCCACGTTCACCGTTACTGCGACGCCAGCACCGTCGGCCGATCTCGATGTCACGGTCGAAGTCACGCAAAGCGGCGACTACGTTACGGCTGGAACTCGCACTGTCACTATCACCACGTCGGGCAGCGCTACGCTGACTGTCTCCACGACCGACGATACAACGGACGAGCCGAACGGCTCAGTTACGGCGACGATCAGTAGTGGTACGGGTTACACCGTGTCGAGCAACGCTGGAGCTGCGACCGTCGCGGTATCAGACGACGACGTACCAGAGATCAGTATCGCGGCCGGTTCTGGTGTTACGGAAGGCACCGCCGCATCATTCACGTTGACCGCGTCGCCAACGCCCGCGGCCGACCTTGATGTCACAATCGCTGTATCGCAGAGCGGCGACTACGTCACAACTGGCTCCCGTACTGTCACCATCCCGTCTTCAGGCAGCAAGACCTTTACCGTGACGACCACGGACGACAGCGACGACGAGCCCGACGGGTCCGTCACGGCGTCTATCAACAATGGGACAAGCTACACTGTGTCGTCATCGTCCAGTACAGCTACTGTTGCAATCGCCGACAACGATACTTGTGCGCCGACCCTTCCGACCGATGCCGTCACCATCGCTGAGATCACCGGCTGGCGTGATGCCCTCGACCCCACCAGGGCGGCCGCGGGCATCAAGCGTTTCAACCGCGTTCTGGCCACACTGGGGGTGGATACCGGCGAAACCCCGATGACTGTTCAGCAGGCGCAGGCTGTCTCCAACTGGCTCGGGAACACTCGCTGGGATCGCATTGCTCGCACGCTCGCGGCCATGGAGCAGTCCCAGTGCGATACAACGCCAACCGAGCCGGAGATCAGCATCGTCGCTGGCAACGCTGTCACCGAAGGCAGCGACGCCACGTTCACTGTCACGGCGAGTCCCGCTCCTACTACCGCGCTCACCGTCAACCTGACCGTCTCACAGAGCGGAAGCTTCGGAGCAACTACCGGTGCCGACACCGTGACGATCCCAACGTCAGGCAGCGCGACCTACACGGTCAGTACAACCAACGACAGCACCGAAGAGCCCGATGGCTCCGTCACAGCAACCTTGTCCACGGGGACGGGTTACACCGTATCAGGGACGACTAACGCTGCAACAGTGGCGGTATCAGATGACGATGATCCACCGGCGACGCCTGTCATTAGTATTGCCGCAGGCAGTGGAGTCACCGAGGGTGCCAATGCCAGTTTCACGGTGACCGCGAGTCCCACGCCAACCTCGGCGCTGACTGTCAATGTGACAATCTCGCAGAGTGGTAGCTTTGGTGCGACGACAGGTTCTCGGACAGTTAGCATTCCAACTTCTGGCAGCCTGATCTTCACCGTGAGTACAACCAACGACAGCACCGACGAGCCCGACGGTTCGGTTACGGCGACTTTATCCACAGGTACGGGCTACACCGTGTCAGGGACAAACAACGCTGCAACAGTGGCGGTATCGGATGACGATGATCCACCAGCGGCGACGCCGACTATCAGCATTGCCGCAGGTTCAGGCATCACCGAGGGTGCCAATGCCAGCTTCACGGTGACTGCGAGTCCTACGCCGGCCTCAGCGCTCACTGTCAACGTGACGATCTCACAGAGTGGGAACTTTGGTGCGACTACCGGCTCTCAGACAGTCACCATTCCAACTTCTGGCAGCCTCACCTTCACGTTGAGTACCACCAACGACAGTACCGACGAGCCCGACGGCTCAGTCACGGCGACCTTGTCCACAGGTACGGGTTACACCGTGTCAGCTACGAATAGCGCTGCGACGGTTGCTGTGTCGGATGACGATGATCCTCCGGCGGTGACGCCGACCATTAGCATTGCCGCAGGTTCGAGTATCACCGAGGGTGCCAATGCCAGCTTTACGGTGACTGCGAGTCCAAATCCAACTTCAGCGCTCACTGTCAACGTGACAATCTCGCAGAGTGGTAACTTCGGTGCGACTACGGGCTCTCGGACGATTACCGTTCCAACTTCTGGCAGCCTCACTTTCACGGTGAGTACCTCCAACGACAATACCGATGAACCCAACGGGTCCGTCACCGCGACCGTCACAACAGGCACGGGCTACACCGTTTCCACCAACAGCGGTGCCGCGACGGTGACAGTGTCGGACAACGATCCCGCACCCGCGGGTCCGCCGACAGTGACCGTAAGCGATGCCTCTGCCAACGAAGGCGACGGACACTTGTCTTTTGCCGTCACGCTCTCGCACGCGAACCCTGAGACTATCAAGTTCCGATATGGCGCCTTTGGCAGGAGCGCGGCTATGGGGCTTGACTTCAACATGGAGTACAAAGAGTTCACGTTGGACGCTGGCGATACTACTCTTGATATCGATGTGCCCATCATCGACGACAACGAGGTCGAGAACGAAGAGACAATCACGTTCTACGTGTACGCCATGAGCGGGATTACGTTATCCCCTTACTTCATCTACGCCCAGGGCACGATCATCGACGACGATTCATAGTCGCCGGCCTGTCGGGACTTGTGTCTCCTGCTAGGGCCTGTGCACATTGAGTTGAGCATGTCGCAGATCAGCACGAGGTGGATAGTAGCGAGGAAGATATTGTCGAGTTTGTCGCAGCGAGAGTCGTTCCGGTGGAAACGCTTGAGGCGGCAGAAGAAGCGTTCGACTTCGTTGCGACTGCGGTAGGCCTCACGGTCGTATTGGTGCGGTCGGCGACAGTTGGACTTGGGCGGGACGACTGGTTGGTAGCCGAGTTCGAGCGCTAAGCGTCGAGTCGCGTCTTCTTCGTAGGCGCGGTCCATGACGAGATAGGGTCGGCTGCTGGCCGGACCGAGACTGGGCAGCAATTCGCGGCCCCATAGCGCATCGTGACGCTGACCAGGTGAGAGACTGATGATCAGCGGGAGGCGGTCGCTGGCGACCAGCGCGTGCAGCTTCGTCGTCAGGCCGCCGTGTGAGCGGCCATCGCTTGCCTGCCGCTGGCTTGAACAGGGGCCGCCCCCTCTTCGCGGCGCGCCCGTGCCATGCATGTGCACGTGGATGATCGTGCTGTGATGATCGTGCTGTCCAGCGACAGGGTGTCGGCGTCCAACGCAACCAACAGTTCCTGTTGCAGCGCTTGCACCACGCGCTCCAGCACGCCGGCCTTGGCCCAGCGGTTCAGCCGTACATAGATCGTGTGCCAGTTGCCGAACTCGCGCGGCAGCCCGTGCCAGGTGCAGCCTTGGTAGTAGACGTAGAGCCAGGCGTCGAGCACCTGGCGGTGGGGAATCTTGAGGTGATTGCCCGGCGGAGGCAGCAACGGCTCCAGCCGCGAATACTGTGCATCGCTCAGCTTCGTCTGATACGCCGTCTGGTCACTCGGGCCGTGCCGCCATCCATCCCCGCTCTGACACATCAACGTTCCGATGTGAACAGGCCCTAATCTGATTCCATGTCCGATCGCACTGCGCAGGATGCATATCCGAGCCTCCCTGGAGGCACAGCCGCCAAGGTTGGCGACCTATACGAACGGGCGTGGACCGTTCGTAGCCTGCTCGATCTGCTCTCCGGTGAAGTAGTCGAACTCCGACTGGAGGAGCAAGGAGCGGATGGACTCGGCGTCGAGTTCTCTCGCCTGCTGAAGACTGGGAAGCGCGAGTTTCACTCGGTCAAACGCCAAGCCCCGAAGTCAGCCGGCCGGTGGACCCCTGCGCAGATCACGAGAGCGTCGGGCTCAGGCGGCAGGTCGATTCTCAAAGATCTCTTCGGGCACATTGCGGAACCTGAAACCGACCGCGCCGTATTCATCAGTCAGGACGGGGTTGCGCATCTGCGCGAAGCAGCCGAGCGGGCAGCAGCGTCGACAAGCTTGGAGCAGTTCACTGACCAACTCTCAACAGATCAGCACATCGCGTTCAACAAGTGGGTCGCGCCCCTCGCGAACTCACAACGTCAAGCTTTCGCCAAACTCAGAAACTGCGAGTTCGTCACGATCGGCCACCGTGAACTCGTGCGTACAATCGAACAACGCATCTCAGCTCTGATCGGCCTAGTGAACGGCGGAGAAACACATCCCGAGACGGTGAGAACTTTGCTCGAAGGGTTCGCCTGGAATCGCTTGGGTCAAACCACCAACGCGGACGATGTCAGGCGAAAGCTGAAAGAGCACGGATACAGACAATATCAATTGCCCTCTCGCGAGCGCTCGATGGAGCAGATTCGCGCTCGGACCGATGCCTACGTCGGGCGGATCGAGCAAGCATTGATTAATGGCGCAGCCATTCCGCGTTCGCAATCCAAGACGATTGCGGAACAGCTTGCAAGTGCTGACGAGTCGCTCTTGCTCAGTGGAGGAGCAGGGGTGGGGAAGAGCTGTGTCCTCGCACAGGTAGTCCGTCACTTTGACGAAAGGGGAGTGGTCACCCTTGCGTTTCCCGCAGGCGATCTGAGAGGAGCTTTCTCCTCCAGTGAAGTCAGCCAGCGCTTGGGTTTGAGAGACTCGCTCGCCGCGGAACTCGCCCTGGTCGCGCAAGGGCGTCCCGCTGTCCTCTGCATTGACCAGCTCGACGAGTTGGCCTGGGAAACCGAAGGGAACGAACTGGCCCATCGCGTCCTCCGGGAGCTTGTCACGCAGGTGTCCCAATATCCAAACCTTCGATTGCTGTTTGTCTGCCGGTCGTTTGACCTTGAGGAGCAGGCATCCATCAAGTGGATTGCCGAGGGTGCCTCTCCAGTCGCGCGCAGGATCGAGGTGTCCGCGCTGGCCGTCAAAGACGTGCATGAAGCTCTCGAGTCTGCCGAGATCAAGCTTGAAGCACTCACCGAGAGTCAGATTGAGTTGCTGCGCGTTCCTTTGCACCTTTACCTCTTCATTGAGGCTGCACAATCGCGAGAGCTTCGATTTACGACGATCGACGACCTGTTCGACGCCTATTGGAACGAGAAGTCGAAGCGCGTATCTAATCGCCCGCTGGTTGGCAGCGGAGATTGGGCGGCAGCAACATCGCGGCTCTCCCACGTGCTCAGTGAGCGCGAAGCGTTCTCGGCGCCAGACTACGAACTGGTTGATTTGCACCACGCAACAGCGTTGGCCATGGCTTCGGAGTCAGTGCTGTTCATTCAGAATGGCGAGATCGGCTTCTTCCACGAGTCGTTCTTCGACTACGCGTTTGCGCGCTGCCTTGTCGCCGAGCGGAGCAATCTGCTCGAATGGCTCAGAGATGATCGCCAGGGATTTTTCCGCCGACGGCAGGTCCTCGGCGTTCTCACCTTCCTGCGTCGTCAAAGACCTGATCGATTGCGCTATCTGCAGACGCTTGAACAATTGCTGGCCGACGGTGAGGTCCGCTTCCACATCAAAGGGCGCGTGCTGGATTGGCTGCGCTCGCACACCGACCCAACACCCGAGGAATGGGAGATCGTCGAGCGCCAGATGGATGGCCTTGGCGATCACGCCTGGGGAGTTCTCCGAGACTCTCTGCCCTGGTTCGACCTGCTGCTCAAGATGCAGCGCTGGGGTCAATGGCTATCCGGAGAAGATGCCGAGATAAACCGAGCCGCGAATCTCCTTCAAGCACCCTCGCTGCTTGCTGAGCGGATGACCGCCATCCTCGAATTGCTTTCCGAGCATCTGGTTGACACTCCCGCATGGCGCCAACGGCTTTGGGGCGTTGCCAGGTGGAGTGACGGCTATCAGTCATCCGAAAAGCGAGAGTGGTTGCTCGGCCTAATCGAGGCAGAGCCCCTAGTGAGACCTGAGGAGTTCGTTCAGCTCGGTCGGTTGCTGTCCCAAATCCTCTTCGCCGTTAGACAAGAGGCGGCATGGTTCGCGCCAAGGGTGATCGCGGCATGGTTCGACCGAGTGTTCGCGGAGCTCCTTGCACGTACAGCCGCCAACCACGATCGCCTTGATCTTCAGCTGGGACTGGACGATTGGATCACCGACGAGTGCGCCAAAGCAGCACCACGGGAGTTCGTGCAAGAGTTGCTTCCTCGCATCATGAGCGTCGAACGATTTGCGCCGCGGGAATTCGTCGCCTCCCCAAGACGTGGCGATCA
The DNA here is from genome assembly GCA_964291525.2 of Dehalococcoidia bacterium. GTDB lineage: Bacteria > Chloroflexota > Dehalococcoidia > Bin125 > Bin125 > Bin125. Next base: position 1,795,166 of record OZ219765.1, read on the forward strand.
TTTGGAAGGAGATCTTCACTCGCTAGTGGCACAGTCGATGCTGCAGGTGGCTGATACTGAGCCGGAAGAACTGAAAGCGACGGTGGGCACAGTCATCCAGGCTGGTGAACGTTGGACCAAGTGGATGAGCATCGCCTGGCTCAATGCGATGAGCGCGAATCCTGATTTCTTCGCTGACGATATTGCGAGGTTCATCCTGGACGAGCCGAATCGTCTACTTGACCTGGGTTACAGCGTGGGAACCAGTGGAGCAGAAATATTCGTTGCGGTTAGTCGGACTGCGGTGGCGGCAGCTTCGGAGTGCTGCTCTGACGATGTGTTGGAAGACCTCGAGAGGGCCATCCTGTCATTTGAGCCTCAGCGAGGATGCACGGAGAGGCAACGCGCGTCCATTGAACTGTCCCTGCTTTGGTGCCTTCCTGAGACCAGAATCAAGCCGTCCACGAATCAACGCATCGGTGAACTTGAGGCTCGCTTCCCGAACGAAGAACGTCGTGGCGCTCCCAAGAACGCTGACGACGATGGCTTCGGTTGGGCGATTTCTCCAGTCTCTGATGAAGAAGCACTGGAGATCACAGATGAACAGTGGCTACAGACGATGCGCGACATTGCGCGGACCGGCGAGACGTTTCAGGGAAACAAGTTCGTCGGCGGAGTTCACGAACTGGCCCAGACGCTTGAAGGCGCGACAGGACGAGATGCCGCCCGCTTTGCTTCTTTCATCGAACAGATGACATCCTCGGACCCACCTGAGTACTTTGAAGCCATCTTGCGCGGATTGACAAAGAGCAAGGAAGGCTCGCCACGCTCAGGTTCTTTGGATCAAGCCTCTCGTGTGCTGCGCCGGATCAAGGAACTTGGCGTAGCCGTTCAAGGTTCGCAGGTCGCGCATGCGATTGGCTCGCTTGCGGATGAACCGCTACCGCCCGACCTAATGGGCTGGCTGTGCGAGATCGCCACCAAGGATCCAGACCCGTTAGCCGACAATTGGCCGAATAAGAACGATCCGATCAGCCAAGCCATCAACTGCAGTCGCGGCGCAGCAGCTGAAGCAATCGGAAAGCTCTTGTTCGCCGACATACGTCGTTGGGCCATGTTCCAAAACACCGTGGAACGTCTCGTTGAAGACCCCGTGCTGGCAGTGCGTTCTGCCGCAGCCCACTGCCTGCTGGCCATTCTCAATACCAACCGGAAGGAAGCCATCGATTGCTTCCAGCGCCTGATTGAGGGAACCGATCTGATAGTTGATTCCTACTATGTCGAGCACTTCATTAGACGCGCAACGTCGAAGAGTTATGCAGACATGAGGCCCATTTTGCTCCAGTTGCTCAACACTCAAGAACCGTCGGCCGTCCGCATCGGCGCTCGATGGATTGTTTGGTCCGCCCTTTCTCCCCAGAATTCAGATGCTCGAAGAGACGTGCAACGCGTACTGAGATCGAGCGAACACGCGAGGGCGGGAGCGGCTGACATCTATGCGGCCAACGTGCTCCACGAGGAGGCTGGTAGCTGGTGCACGGCTCACCTTGCCGAAATGTTCAATGACGAAAGCGAAATCGTTCGAGACTCCGCCGCTCGCTGCTGGCTCCGGCTCGGCCCCAACCAGATTGCCGATCAAGGGTCACTGCTGCGCGCATTCTCCCGCTCGGAAGCCTTCGGTGAGTTTCGCGTCTCCGCACTGCTCCGTCGTTTGGAAGAATCCTCGTCTCCGCTGCCGGCGGAGCTTTGCGATTTCGCCGAGCGAGCGCTGGAGGACTATGGGGCCAATGCCACTTCAATTCAGTTTCACGAAGCGTTCGAGGCGCGCCAACTCGCCACTCTATTGCTCCGATTGATCGGGCAAACCGACGATGCTGATTTGTGCGGCCGGGCACAGGATGCGGTGGACCGCATGATCAAGGCCAATTGGTACGGCGTTGAAGAGGAGCTCAAGCGCAGTCTCGGCGAATAGGCGATTTCGACCTCAGTCGGGTTACGCCAATCAGCCGGTCAGACATCCAGCGCGAACCGAATCTCGAAGGTTCTTGATTTTGTCCAGTTTGGTGGGCCTAACGAGACCGAACTGCGAACTCTTTCCTGGGAGGTCGCGCTGTAGGCGCCAACTGAGAGTCTCAGGCGCTCGCCAAGCTCCGCAGGTTTCGAAACGCCAACAGTGGGTGGAGAAGCGCCCGGTTACCGGCCGAACACAGCGCGCAGCACGAACAGCGTGCTTGAGGGGCGCTCGGCGATCTGGTGCATGAGATAGGGAACCCATCGTTCGCCGAAGGGATTGCTAATGCGCAGCCGCTCTCCGCGAGCGCGCAACGCCGTTCCCAACTCGGGCCGCACCCTGTAGAGCGACTGGAGCTCGTATTGGCAGTTGGTCAGCAGGTCAATGGCCAAGCAACGCGCCGCTCGTTGCAGGACCGGGTCGTGCGTCGCCACGCCGACATCCGCTCCAGCCTGCAAAAGCTGCTCAAACAGCTGGGGTTAGGCCCTCCGGATTCGGGCAAAACGGCTGCGCGCGATCCGGTTCGGCTCGCTAGGACGCCCTTGTCAGGCGCACCCGCGCGATGCCCTCATCACTCAGCGCTCGTGCACCGCTTAGGGTGCGCCAAACATATGACTGCAATACCACTCCGGTCCGCTCCGACCCCGCCACCGCGACGCGATACAAATCCAGTTTTGCTTCCACGGTGTCCGTCGTTTCCAAATCGAGCTTGACCCGCACCCTGTTTGCCGCGGCCGTTTCGACGATCTCCAACAACCCGCTTTCAGCCGCTTGCTGCGAGATGCCCAGACCCTTCAGTGTCGGCTTGACCCCGATCGGCACATCGAGCTCGGAAGCGTCTCCGACCGCCTCCGCAACCGCACAGTACTCGTCCACGGCTTGCTCGGCCTCGGCCGGATCGGTGACGGCCTCACCAAAGAACGACAACCTCGCAGTCGCTTGGTAGACGCCGCTGCTGGTCTGCGCAAAAGCTGCGGCACTGCCTGTGCATCGGCCCTCGTGTTGCCGACGACGAATCGGCGCACTAGCAGGCGCTCAACCTGCCTGAGCGGTCGCCCCGTTCGGCCCAATTCTCCTTCGACAGCCGGATCAGTGCCGGCCGCAGCATAGTGGCCTCCGATCGTACCCGTCTTCGCTCGCGGCTGAGTGACTAACACCGCTCCGGCTGCGGCTGCGACTCGGGCGTCGCATCCTCCGGTTCGCAGAGGTCCCCCCAACGGCTGCAGTAGCTCATCCAGCAAGAAAGGGTCATATTGCCAGTTGAACTAGATGTCCGCAGGAACCTAATGCTGACGACAGCAGTGATCTCCAATCACAACCTGCGATCTCGTCGCCCTGCAGCGCGCAGCCGACCTCTTCTACGACAGGAGAGTTCGCGTCCGTTCCCGACACCGCCAGTATCGTCGAAAATGCTGTGGAGGCCGCTGGGACCCGCCTCCACAGGCCAATGGAGTGGACTAGATCCGGGTCAAGACTTTGGCCGCGGCCCTCTTGCAGACGGTCCTATGCAGAGCTACTGCTGGCCGATCTTGCCAACATAACCTCACGCCTCGAGAGTTGTTCAAAGCAACTATCACGGCTATCTGTCTTCTCTATCTAGCCTCGAAGAACCCATGCTCGGGTCCAGACCATTTCGCCATCTAAGAAACCTACCTGCCCTTTGTGCCAACCATTGAACTAAGGCATTCGCTTCCAGCATCATCACAGCTCGAGACTTGCTCATTCGGTCCCACCGTAGGCGCACCCACCAAGAAGGGACAAACAACCAAGCAATCCAACCGCCTCCGAACTGCCCAGCTGCATATCCCGCCAACACTGCAAACGCATCACCCGATACGGTCCAACCCAGGACCCCCCCGATCGCCCCCAAAGGGAATCCAACCAATATCCGATACATTCCGCTTCCCATGAGCCGAGTCACAAACAAACCAAGAACGACGACCAATCCTTCAATGACCAGAAAACTTGGCTCACTCAGTCGCTGCCAAACGCTTTCTATACCACTAGCCACGCCTTTCGACACCACATCTCCAATATTATCTGTGTCGACCACCTCACCAGTCGCCTCAACATGCACCATCGGTTCAGCCGTTTGATCCACCACCCAGGCCGACAATACATGCTGACGCACGCCTCCAACCCCGTTTGCACCATGCGGTACACCAAATCGTACGTCCAACATGACCGACATGCCAGGATTCAGGCGCGGAAGCTCTATCCCACCGGCATCCCTTGCCAATCCTTGCGGTTGCCATTGCAGTTCCTCCGCCATACCACGGGACGTCAGTGATCCGCTTAACAACACAGTACCGTTAGGACGCTGAAATACTAGTACTGGCTTCTCAACGGCCGTTGTCCCACCATTTCTCACCGTCAGGCGATACTCAACCACATCGCCTAGCACATGACAGAGGCCGCCATGACCCGAGCATCCATGTGCGCCAAGGCTCCACGTCGACGATGGCTCGAAGACAACATCATCTCTGTCGAACATGGCACTTGCCTCTGTACCTGACACCAATATGATCGGTGGAATGAATGGCTCTCTCACCCCTTGCACGCTCAACGCATCGCGATTTACTCTGCCGACAATATCAATCGACAGATTTGGTTGCGGAAGCAAGGGTATCCACTCAGCTTCGACATCCAACTCTTCATCACCACGGACCAAAGTCGCAGTAACAAAGGGACGTTGCCCTAGTCGCAACTTGGGTACAGCAGTAGCCGCGAAACGCACGAGGTTGGTCGATCGTGGTGGAGAGGAGAGCAATAGACCGCTTGACAGCCAGTCGTCATGTACTTTTGCTGCAGAGGATCCGCTGATCGTCCATTCGCCTCTAGCGCCCATGAATGCCAACGATCCACTATCGGACACATACCGGAGAGCGACCGGCATCTCAACAAACAGCCGTGCCGCATCAATGTAGACATCAGATGTGTTCCGCACACTAATGTTGACCACAATGGGGCCATTGTCACTTGCGCGCGTCGAATCAACCCATAGGCCGATCTCCACCGTCGAAAGCGACTCCCGAACAACTGTTGTTTCGGGGTGACACTTTAGCCACTCATCCGTCAAATCACCCGCCCTGAGGCCAACACATAGTGATGGATAGACAAAGGTCCCCGGCGAGATATCGTCACGTACTCTCGCATCGAAGGCCCAAGTCAGGGTGGTTCTTCCAGACAACGATGCAAATGTCCAGATCCTGTCGGGGTCCTTCTCGTCGTGATGAAGGGATGTTTCGTAAAATGTCTCCTGATATCCATCGCCGTCGCCATACAGGAGTTTCGTCGAGTTTGGGATTATGTCCAGCCACTCTGCCTCCCCTTCGCGGCTTTGACGAAACTGCATCACAAGGTCATCGTCCGTCAGGGCATATGGACCTGGATTGCGGATCGCTCCCGCCACGGTCACGATTTGGCCAGGTGATGGGTCCGGATCGCTGAGCCACAGAGTGGGAACTGCATTGGGGCTGACGTAGGCCGCCGCAGGAGGACGTACTTCGATGGTAACTTTGGAAATCTCATTGTCGAATGCCTGATCGCATTGGTTCCCTTGCTGGTCGGCAACTGTGTCTCGGGACTGATCTTGAGTTCTTTCCCTGACCGCTCGGTTGGCTGCGAGCACAAAAGCCAAATCAAAGTGGGCCTGGACTGAGATGGCGCTACCGATTGGCGTTGTCTCATGCACGGTCCATGTCAGGGGAAAGATAAGGGTGTCACCCTCGGGGATCGGGTCCATCGAGATTGCCTCATTGGGCAAGTAGGAATGTGGGGAGTCGACTGAGGCCAAAGACGGATTAAAGGCTAATCTGACATGGGATCCAGGCAGATCCTCGCTGCCCCAGTTTTTGACAGTGACCAAGAGGGTGAAGGAGTGGCCGGGCAAAGTGCTCAAGGGAGTGAGGGGAGCGCGGGTCAATGAGAATTCAACACACGAACGAGAGGAATTGTGTTCTTGGTTTGTTGGTCGTACGCCGAACGACTTGACCGGAGTTTGTATAGGCACATTCGGCCTTGAAGCCACTACTCGCAGGTGACCTATCTCCGATGCATGGTTACCGGAAGGGTTGCCGGGCAGGTCGGCATTCGAGAGTGATAAAAGCGGAAAATCGTCGGCTCCGTGTTGGACGCGAGCTACGCCAGGAGGCGTTGAACAGACAAGAAAGGCGACAATGATTGCCAGTAGTATAACTACATACTTCACGCCGTAGCTCCTCATATCTATGCTTCCTCATCGTCGACAGGAGCCACCAAGGCTTCGGCTTGTCCTCCCGAAGCGGCCACCTGAAATGTCGGGTTCCGTTGGCTGGTGATGGTTACCGCCGTCATCAGTTCGACCAAGGAAGTCCTCTCAGCGTCGTGCTCGATCGGGGAAACGCGGCTGCCGTTGCGGGCGATCGGAGTGAACGGCGCAACCGAAGGTCTCGCTGACGGCCCAGGCCGGACTCCCTCTCTAGCCGACAGCAAGAAAACCGTGACCGATGCAGGTGGAGCGGGCAACCAGTGGGTGACCTCCCCAAGTCCCGGCATCTCAGCCACTCGAGGCAGGTTGCAATAGCAGCCGACCCTCGTGCGTCGCTGTGTGGCGACTTTTGTTCGCCGAACTCCACTCAAATGTGCGCGGTTGCGGAGCTCAACGGGGCCTGGGAGTTCGGCGGTGGCTCCAACCGAGGGAGTTACGAAGGCAAAAGATGCCGTCTTGGTCGTTCGGGCGGACCCGATCAGTTCCATGATGACCAGTCGGCCTCGTCTTACCCCGTCGACTTCCGAGTTCCATAAGGAGTCGACCAGCCAGCGACTTGTGGTAGCAAGGGTTGGATTGCATTGCCTGGAGCGCGGCGTCATTGGCTCCGGCGATTGGCTTGTCCTGCCACGCCCACACAGTCTGAATCGAACATTGCTGTACCGTATCCGCTGGGCCGAGGTACGCACACTCGCGTTGATCTCGGCGGTGTTCTTTCGATCGCTCGCAACGTGATTGGAATGAGCCGACGCCGCGCCGCTGATGAATGATGCAATCGGTGCGACCGCGACTACGACACTTCGGCGCATGAGAATCTACTCGTATCTCTCATTCAAGCGACTCGCACGGCCTCGAACCCGCCTCAGCGTGCAGAGAACACGCCTGAGCCCGAGGTCCGCGTCTACCCACTCAGAACACTCTCCGTCCGCATGCCTGGGATACAGTATGCCATTCCAGGGTTGAGCTGCGAGAGATCACATTGACGGCGAAGTTGTTTGTCTTTTGCTCTTACATCGGGGAGCGTTTTGCCTATTCCACATTGGTACGTATCGCTCTCGTCTTCGATACGCATCTGAGGTAGATTTTCAGTTGTGAGCGTTGAGCGATTTGGTGGCAAGCGATCCGTCAACCCAACGGACGTGTCGGTCTGGCATATCGCCCGCAACGCTGGACCGGGAGCCGCACGTGCCCAAGGTCATTGCTGAGTCCATGCGGAAATGGTTTTCGCCAGGCACCCTGAGCGAGCCCCATGTGGTCCTGTATGCGACCTGGATCTCTGTCTGGGGTCGCTGGTTCGTCTGGCTGGTCGTCGTCTTCCTGATCGCCTACCGCCCCAGCTTCTGGTATCCCAATCAGCTCGAGTTCCTGGTTCTACCGATCGCGCAGATGCTCATCAACGGGCTGGTCCACCATCGACTCCTGACCAGGCGCTCGGTCACCCAGCGCCTGTTGTTCCTGCTCAGCGTCAGCGACGTTGTCCAGATCACATTTGCCATCGTCATCGCTGGTGGGTTCCAGAGCTTCGCCTTTCTCGCCTTCTACCCGGCGCTCGGCGTCTTCGCCGTAGTCTTCTCCTCGTTCTGGGCCACGTTCGCCTGGACGTCACTGGCTGCGCTGATCTACGGAGCGGTCTGCGTCTGGACCGGCGCCGGACTGGATCTCGATGCGGGCCAGGAAAAGGTGTTGGTCGGCAGGTTGGCGACGATGTACACGGTCGCCCTGGGCATCGGCCTGATTGTCCGCTTCGAACGGCTTCGCTGGCAGTCAGCGGTGTTGCGGGAGCAGCAGCTACGCACGGAACGGATCGAGCTCTCCCAGGAGATTCACGACACGTCCGCACAGACCGCCTACATGATCAACCTCGGCATTGACCGCGCCAAGTCGCTGGCCGGCGATGCCAACGATGAACTGCTGTCCGCCCTCGATGGAACCTCCGCCCTGACCAGGTCGGCGATGTGGGAGATGCGAGGTCCGATCGATGCCGGCCATATCGTCGAGGGGCGGGAGCTGGGCCGGGTCCTGTGGTCCCACTGCGAGACGTTTGAACGAATCAGCGGGATCCCCGCTGTCTTGACCCAGTCGGGGACCGAGCCGAGCTTGCCCACGCACGTGCGCTCTCGGCTCTTCTCCATCGCCCACAACGCGCTGACCAACGCGTTTCTGCATGCCAGTCCAACGAAAATCGAGGTCAGCCTGCTGTTTGCCGGCGAGGAAATCGATCTGCGCATCTCGGACGACGGCATCGGGCTGCCGGACGACCATGCTCGGCGTGGCCGGGGCATCAGCGGCATGATGGAGGACGCCGTGCGCATGGGTGGGACACTGATGGTAGACGGCGCGAGAGCCGGAGGCGGCACGACGATCAGTTGCGTGGTGCCACGCATACAAGACCAGGGCGGAGACTGAGATGTCATCGACTGATTCGATCACGGTGATGGTTGTGGATGACCACCCGATCATGAGGAGCGGCCTTTGCGACGTGCTGGAGCACTCGGGCCGGTTCGTTGTGGTGGGGCAGGCTGGAGACGGAGAGGAAGCGCTGCGTCTTGCCGAAGAGGTGAAGCCGCAGGTGGTGATCATGGACGTGATCATGCTCGGCATGGACGGCATCGACGCCTGCCGCGAGATCATGGCGCAGCTGCCCGATACGCGTGTCATGATCCTGACCGCGGCGACGCAGGAGGATGCAGTGATCGATGCGGTCGCCGCCGGCGCTACGGGCTATCTCGAGAAGTACGCGCGACCGGAAGAGCTGGTCGCCGCCGTGCTGGACGTGGCCGAGGGACGGCTGCGGGTTCCCGAAGAGGCAGTCAAGAAGGTCTTCGCCATGCTCAGGGGCCAGCGCCAGTTCGAACCTCCCCCGCCGGCCGACCGGCTGACCGCGATCGAGCGGGAAACGCTCACCCAATTCGCCGGCGGCAAGTCATACACCGAGATCGCCAAGCAACGAGGCAACAGTGTCGTCACCGTGCGCAACACCCTCTACCGGATCCAGGACAAGCTGGGCATCCAGACCAAGCAGGAACTCGTGATCTGGGCCGTCCGCAGCGGCCTGCTCGACGATGTCGTCGTGGGTATCGATGGGCAGCGGCCAGAACGACACTCCTGACTCGCAGGTTGCTGTGCCGACAATAGGTTCTCCAAAGGTCTATCTGATCTTGCCGCGCAGGCAATCAAGTGCGCTGGCTCTGGTCCGAGCCTTGAGAACGACGGAAGCTGTCCGAGTCGATTGAACCATCGTTTGTGACTCGAGCTTGCGGTTTGACTATGTCGCAATCGCTCCTTTTCCCATTCGCAACAAGTACGTTTTGCCTTCTTTGACTATCAGACCTCGATTTAGGTTGGTTGTTGTTCAATGCAGAGAGATTGGACGAGCCAACGGATCGGTCCAAACAATCATGCACTTTGGCATCCAAGGAAGCAACGGCATGCCGAGGAGCCGCGGGGCGTCAGTTATTGAAACCGCGATGAAACCACGACAGGCTCAGAGCGGCGGTCAACCCGCGCACGGCGCCTTGTTGGCAGGGAGCCCGAATCCCCACTGGGGTCGCTGGTTCCTCTCGCTTGCTATTGCAAACCCCGTCAGGCGAGGCATTGAGTCGGGGCAGCCTCGGCACGGAATGCTCTGGAACCGCCTCGGGGTTGCATTGGTAGTCGGACTCGTTGGGCTCTTGTTGGTAGGGTTCGGCGTGGCGTCGGCTGATGAGGATCACAAGGACACCGAGACGTTTGTCACCCGACTGGAGCCGGGGAACAACCTCGTCGGTTGGACCACGCAGAGCACCCAAGTCGATTCGCTGTTCGCAGCGGTTCCTCAGATCCAGCATGTGTGGGCATGGGATCCGTCCCGGCGGCAATGGCGCTTCGCCGGGCATACGATCCCAAGGAGCTTGTGGAGCCTGCACGCTTTGAGTCCAGGCATGGGTCTGAGAATTCAGGTCAATGGGCACGATCCGGTCGACTGGCAGCGGCCCAGGCGGCCAGTACAAGGAACGGTGAACCTCAGTGAAGGCTGGAATCTGGTCGCCTGGATGGGACGTGATGAAGCCCCACTCGACCTGGCTGCCCGAGGTGTCGGACGATCACTTCGCCATATCGGCGTATGGAACACAAGCACCCAATCTCTGTCACTACATGACGCGCAGGCCATAATCTCTGATCACCCAGAACGACTCGATTACGGCGATGCCGTGTGGATCAATGTCGAACGCACAGTCAGGTGGCTACAACCGACAGGAATTCTCCCGCAGATTATCATCGCTGGGGCGGTTCCTGACCGGATCGACAAAGAAATCCGTGCCGACATCGAGCAGTCGCTCGACTTCTACTACGAAGCCTTCGGCCTCGAAGCAGATTTCGCTCGGTTTCAGATCTACATACCAACTGACATCGACGCCCTCGTGAACGCGAGACAAGAGCACTTGGACTTTCCTCCTGATCCGGCCTCCGACCGTCACTCCATATCCAGCATATGGAAATCCTTGGGATGGGCGAACACGGGATACATGGTGGTGAAGGCTCATCTGTGGACCTCAATACCAGAGAACCGTCCGCGGACGTCCTTAATCTCCCCAGGCGGGGAAGTGACACAGCATGAATATGCTCACGTCCTTCAGTCCCAACTGAGCGGTCGCTTGAGATTTGCTGACGAACAGTCGCCCTTCATCGGTTATGGGGTAGGCAATCTCCACCCACCCTTGTGGTTACAGGAAGGCATGGCGAATTGGGTTGGACATGTATATCTCGCACGAAACGGTCATGATTGGGTCGACTCCCGAGAAGCAACCAAAGTGTCCGCTCTGGGTGGGTTGCCCTTGGCAGTCTCCGAACGCAGCGGGGACATCAACTATGCAGGGGGTACTGCCGCAGCGTTCCAGTTGGCTCCGAACCCTACGGATCACGCTCTATTCGAGTTCTTTCGTTCTGTCGGTCGCAGCCACTTTGGCAGTGTCAACCAATTCACGACGCTTTCGCCGTGGCGAGTTGCATTTGAGCAGGTCTTCGGACTGACGCTAGTGGACTTTTATGAGTCATATAACCGAGAACACGAAGCAGGTAGCGAAAGCTTGGGGATCCACGCGCACGACCACGAGCCGCCATTTGTATCGGGTACCATTACTGGAGATCCCTCGTTGAATGGACAAGACCTGAGAATCTGGCTGTTGCCTGCGTTCCGGCCAGCGAGCTCATCTTTCGACTGGGTCACAGTAGGCGAGGCCTTTCAATTGTCCGCATTCGCCGGCGAAACCTACAATGTAGCGATAGAATTCACCGGCATTCCTTGTATGGCATACCTGGCCAATGGGAACCTAGTGCAATTCCAAACCGATGCAGATAAGTTCACACTGAGTAGAGAAGGAATCAGTGATGTGACTATATCCATACCCGAGAATCCGTGCAGCAATGTTGTCAGCCTGAGGATCGTTTCGGAGTCCGGCATGCCTCTGTCAGGTGTGAGCGCGCGATTTACCCAATCTGGCTTCTATCTCGGCGAGGGAGTCTCTGGATTGACGGAGGCGGATGGTACGGTATCGATGTATATCTGGCCCGATACTGTTGGAGAAGTGATGGTGGCCCTGGGCGAAGTCTGCGGCCCGGCCAGGGTCGGTCAACTTCGAGGTAATGGCCTGGAGCCGATTGATCAGCCGCGGGTTCCCGGTGCAATCGCGGTGCGCCAGCAAGGCGACGACACCCTGGTGGTGACTGTTCCCGATGCATGGTGTTCACAGTTCCTTAAGGGCAGGATCACTGATGCTAACGGCGTAGCAGTTGCTGAAGCCAGAGCTTTTGCAGAGGGATCGACACGCTCTGACGCCTCGGCGACTACTGATGGGGATGGCCGCTTTCAAATGTACGTGCCTGTGTCCGGAACGTATCGGATAAGGCTTAGCATTGATAGATGCACTCTCTTCTATGGGCAGGATCAACCAGTCGGCTCATATGCTCAGGCCGCGCTGGTCTCAGTGCAAGAATCAGGTGCTACGAGCGTCACTGTGCAACTCTCTAAGGGAATGTGCGAACTGCGGATTTCAGGCAGAGTGCTCAAGTCTGACGGAACGCCCTTAGCTAGCCAGACGGTCTTAGCAAGAGGTAGCGCAGGGTCGGCAGGCGCCACTTCCGGACGTGATGGGTTCTTCTCGCTATCGGTGCCTCTCAGCGGGTCTTATCGATTGTCACTGTGGTCCCGAGGCTGTTCGATGTACCACAGCCACCAAGGTCTGACGGCGGACCGCAACAGCGCTAGCGAGATTGAAGTCTCCGATTTCGACGTCACCGGCATCGTGTTTCGTCTGCCTGATAATCCGTCATCCTTTTGCGACTGATGGCGTCCTCGACCGGGCTCTTCGGCCCAGGTTGGTAGAGCCTGTCGCTCAGGCCATACAACGTGACTCTGGCTGATCGAAGGAACCAGTGATCCGGAAGCTGGCGCCCACGAATCGGGTGTGGCGCGCGAGGTGCGACGGTCGAACTGATCGATGCAAGGGATGAAGATCAGTTCCTCGTCGGTCTGCTCGTAGAACACATAGCCGAGACGGCGGACATTCAGGAGGTGGGTCTACTGCAAGCGAACGAGCATGCTCTAGTTGCGATCCTCATGCAACTCGCGCACATGGTCCGCTTTGCGGATCAAGGCAGCAAGGCGCCTGCGCTGAACGGCGCTCTCAGCCAGTGCAAGAGTCCTGGCGCCCCATTCGGACCGGTGATCGCCATGTCGTTGCCACAAACGATGCATTGCCAGTTAGTCCGTCGCAGTCTCCTCGGCCGCGGGACACTGCGTAGGAAGCCTCGGTCGCAGCGAGCCACGATGTCTGGTCCGAGGAACAGCGGTCGAAGAGTGTGGCAACTCCAGCTGGCGCCCTCAAAGTCAGAAGGCAATCACCTGCGCCGAAACGAGGGACCGGTCAGCCCCAAGAGGCATCAGGGACAAACTAGCCCTAGCCTGTTCGGCAATCGGCGAGGACTGGGCTTACGCGAGGTAAGAGCCTCTTGATACAGTTCGCATTTCGTTACACGTGGGTCGATCAAAACTTGGTGGGCCTAACGAGACCGTACTGCGAACCTTTACTCTCGTGGTGGGTCTTTAGTGTGACCGGAGAACTGCTGACTGCTGAGCCCTGAATGCAAGTACCTCACGATCGAGTCCCGATCTACTTCCCGGTCCTTGCTTCGCGCCGGGACCGGCTTCCTCTACTCCTGCTCTAGCGCCAATCGAGACACACACCGACAGAGCAGATCCACACATGCAGCGGGGACTGAAATTTCGGACTTGGTCTCCGGCCCCGTCGACTACGAATCGGTTTGAATGGGCTCGTCCCAACTAATGCCGCACTCAGCCATCCGGCTTAAGAGCGTGCAGACGGTTCACCCTAGTGTGCGCCAGTCCGCGGCCTCTATTGGACACCGCACGAGGTCCGGACCTCGGCCTCCACTAGTATGCTCGGACGCAGCTTGACGGAGGATCGAGGACTACCGATGCCTGACCGATTCGAGGGCAAGGTCGTCGTGATCACGGGAGCCGCAGGAGGCATCGGCCGCGCCACGGCCGTTCGCTTCGCTTCTGAGGGCGCCCGGATCCTGGCCGTCGACTTGCCGCATTCCGAGCTGGACGAGACGGTAGCCGCAGTTCAGCGTGTCGGCGGCCAGGTCGCCATCTACGAAGCCGATGTCACCGTCGCCAGCCAGGTCGAAAGCTATGTCCAGGCGGCGCTTGACCAGTCCGGCCAGATCGATGTGTTCTTCAACAACGCCGGTATCGAGGGCTGGGTCGGATCACTATTGGATTACCCGGAGGACGAATTCGATCGAGTCTTCGCCGTCAACGTCAAGGGCGTCTTCCTCGGACTGCAGGCCGTGGGACGAGCGATGCAGCAAGCGGGCGGCGGCGCGATCATCAACACCGCTTCGGTCGCCGGGCTCCAGGCCACGGCGTCAGCAGCGGCATACGGAGCCAGCAAGAGTGCCGTCGTCGGCTTGACGAAGTCTGCCGCCATTGCCTTCGTCGACGACGGCATCCGAGTCAACGCCATCTGTCCAGGTCCGATTGAAACGCGCATGATGCGAGCCATGGAACGCGGCGTCAACCCCGATGACCCCGAGGCCGTTCACAGAAACCTATCCGCCTCGACACCAATGAAACGCTACGGCGAAGCCGAGGAGATCGCCGCCATGGTGGCCTTCCTCGCCAGTGACGACGCCTCCTACATCACCGGTGGTATCTACCCCGTCGACGGTGGCACTCGAGCAAACTAGTCCGACGCTGCGTTGTGACCCCAAGTTGCCGCCGGTAGCATCGACTCAGGACCAGGAGCCAGACATGGCACGAATCGATATCGCCCCGGGTGACGGCGAAGAAAGCACCCGACTCTTCCAGTTGCGCCCCGAACTGGGAGCCGCGATGAGCGCGCTCTCACGCGCGGTTGTTGAGCACAGCCAACTGCCCGTTCGCGAACGAGAACTTGTGCGCATGCGTATCGCGGAGATCAATCAATGTTCGGTTTGACTGGACACACGCTCTGCATCGGCGATGCAGAACGGCCTGACTGAAGAAGCCTACGCGCAGGTCTCGGACTACCGCGAGAACCCGCTGTACACGGATCGGGAACGCGCTGCGATCGACTTCGCCGAGCGCTTCTGCTACGACCACTCGTCAATGGACGACGACTACTGGGTCGGCCTGCGAGCCCTGTTTGATGACGATGAGATCCTCGATCTCTCCACCTGCATTGCCTGCTTCGTCGGCGGCGGACGCCAGCTTGCGGTGCTCGGCATCCATCGCGAATGCCCCACGCAGATTCCCTAGCATCCTCTCAGGAGGCTCACCATGCCCGTCACCTTCCTCGAACCCACCGCCGAAGACGGCATCGCCGTTGAGCCCTACGAACTCTTCGCCGACACCAGCGGCCCGATCACGGTCGGCCTGGTCTCCAATGCCTTCCCCGACGGCACACTCTTCATGCACAAGCTGGAAACGGAGCTTGCGAACGCGATGCCGCAGGCCACCTTCCGCCACTACCAGAAACCGAATGTCGCGCCCGTCACCGGCGAGCTCGTCGACGCCGTCACCGAAGAGTGCGACGTCGTCCTCGCCGCCTGGGGGCATTGAGGCGGCTGCACATCCGGCACCGTGCGTGACGGAGCAATCTTCGCCAAGGCCGGCCTCCCATCCGTCGCCATCGTCACCGAGGCGTTCGTCGAACTCGCCGCCTTCACCGCCGAGGCCGTCGGCATGCCTGCGGTCCCTCGTTATGTCCTTCCTCATCCCTGCTCTGGCACCGGCGACGAGAATCTCTCCCGTGTCGCCCGCGAGGCTGCGCCGGGCATCATCGACCTGCTCGAAGGCCGCACCCGGTGATCCTCCAGGCAACGCGCCACCAGGCCCCGGACGAGGCGACCGCGCTCGAGCTCTTCCACATGCGTGAGTGGACCGACGGCCTGCCGGTCGTCATCCCCACCGAGGAGCGCGTTGAAGCCCTGCTTGCCGGGGTCGAACTCGAACCGGACGTGAACATCGGCAAGATCGGTCCCAGCCAGGCCACGGTCGAGAAGATCGCAATCAACGCGGTCATGGCCGGTTGCCGTCCTGAGCACTTCCCGGTCGTGCTAGCCGCCGTGCGCGCCGTCGGCGATTCCGAGTTCGATATCGACAACATGCAGTCAACGACCCACGGAATGGGACCAGTCATCATC
Source organism: Dehalococcoidia bacterium (assembly GCA_964291525.2). Lineage (GTDB taxonomy): Bacteria > Chloroflexota > Dehalococcoidia > Bin125 > Bin125 > Bin125. The sequence goes on from OZ219765.1 coordinate 1,811,092, forward strand.
GTCAACGGACCCGCTCGCGAGGTCTGCGGACCGATCGCTTCCGGTTGGGGCGCGCTCGGCCCGGGACATCGAGCGAACGCGAGCATCGGCCGTGCCCTGCGCCTCTGCCTGATGAACATCGGCGGCGCCCGACCCGGCCACGGCGACATGGCCGCTCTGGGTCAACCAGGCAAGTTCACTTGCTGCCTCGCCGAAGACGAGGAGGGCAGCCCCTTCACCCCGCTCCACACCAGCTTCGGCTACGACGCCGACCAGTCCGCCGTCACCCTCGTCGGAGTCGACGCCCCACACTCCGTGATGATGCAGACCAACGACGACGATCCCGAAGCCCACGAACGCATCCTCCGCGTCGTCGCCGGATCGATCGCCATTCCCGGCGGCAACAACACGCAGATCGGCAACGGCCCGGTGCTCGTCGTCCTCAATCCCATCCACGCCGGCGTTCTGGCCAACGCGGGACTCAGCCGAGAAGACGTTTGCGAGCGCCTCGCCAAACTTGCCGTAACGCCCCGATCAGTCATGCGAGGCTGGGCCACAAAGCGGCGCATTCCCGAAGGCGACGGCGATCTCCCCGCGCTGCGAGGCCCCGAAGACATCGTGCTCATCATCGCCGGTGGAGGAGGCATGTACTCTGCCGTCTTCAGCGGAGGCCTCGCCGGATCAACTCACCCAGTCCACGCCCCCATCGACTTCGACTTCTCCTGCGAACTCCCCGGCCTACCGCCCACCTAGCCTGCCCATTCCCCCTATCCCTTCCGTCCCCTCTCCCTCTGGGAGAGGGCTAGGGTGAGGGTCCCCCCTATGAACCAAGACAACAATCCCTAGACAACTCCCAATTCGAGGAGGCCACGAAGCTCCGCCGAGCTCAAACCAAGCTCCCCCACATAGACCTCATGGTTGTGCTCACCAAGCAGCGGCGGACGACGCCGAAGTCGAACCGGTGACTTAGTGAAGCGATACGGAGCCCCCGGATAACGCACAGACTGCTCAACTCCGGGCAACTCGCCCTCCCAGAAGAAGTCGCGGTCGGCCCAGTGTGGATCGTCCAGGTTCTCCTCCGGTCGGCGCACAATCCCCCAGGCGAAATGAAGAGCCTGGCTGCGGCGGTAGACCTCATCGGCGGGCAGGCTCTGGACGAACGCGCCGATCGTCTCGGCGACGTGGAGGCGTCCCTCCGGATTCGAGCGAGGGTCGCGGAAGAGCAGTTCCTGATACTGCGCATCGCGGAGATCATCCGCGGCATCGTGTTCGTCCATCCAGTCGACCAGACCAGACCAGGCGGAGCCCCCGCGAGGCAGACCACCATTGATCAGGCAGACATACTCGCCGTCGGCCGCGAGATATTGCCACGGAGCGGTGGGGTCGGGCGATGAGTGACGACCTGTCTGCCGCTGGACGAGCCGGCCGAAGTACTCCCAATTGGGAAACGCACCCTCAGTCGTCGCCGAGATGGACTCATGGATCGAGACATCAACGAGCTGACCCGGGTGCCCGGCATTCCGCATCCACAGGGCCGCCAGCAGGCCGGAGACGGCGTACTCGTTGCTCATCGCAATACTGTGCTCGCCGTCAGGACGGATCGACGGCAGGTCATGGTCGTCGTACCCGTTGCTCATCATCGGCCCGCCGAGTGCAAGCTGCACAAGATCGTTGACCGCCCAGTTGCGCCGAGGCCCAGTGCGACCGAACGGCGTAATGCTGCACCAGACGCAATCGCGCAAGTCCGACTGTGCCTCAGCCCACTGCCAGCCACCGCCAAGATCGTCCAGGAACGTAGGCGTCGTAGCGTCGATCACTACATCAACAAGGCCAACCAAGCGCTGCCAGATCTCAATCCCGCCCGGCTGAGTGACATCGAGAGTGACCGCACGCTTGCTGGTGTTCCGAGACGCGTGAAGCAGCGACGGCTGCCCACGATCATCATCAACAAACGGCCCAACATGTCGACTGCGACCACCGCCAGGCGGCTCGACGCGGATCACATCTGCTCCAGCATCAGCCAACAGCTTGCCCGCGACCTCGCCCAGGTCGCCGATCTCGAGAACTCGCAGTCCTTCGAGCGGGCCTTCAGCTGGAGCGGTGTCCGAGTTCGGCATCAGATCGCCAGCTCCGAGACCATGCTGGCAAACTCTTCTTCGTCGTAGCCCAGCAGCTCGGTCATGACGGAATGGTTGTGCTCGCCGAATAACGGAGCCCCACGATCCAGGCGCCAACGCGCGTTCGAGAACTGCATCGGCAACCCCTCAAAGCGGTGTTCACCGAGCTCCTCATGAGGAGCCGTCGGATAGAAGCCACGCTCTGCGAGCTGAGGGTCGCGCTCCTGCTTGTCGTCGGTCCGCTGACAAACTCCAGCCGGGACGCCGCCCTCCTGCAGAGCGATCATCAGGTCAAACGGATCGCGCTCGCAGGTGACGGCGCCGATGGTGTCGTCGAGCTCGTCTTCGTGATCCTTGCGCGCAGTCATATCCGCAAAACGAGGATCGTCGCAAAGCGCATCAAGACCAAGCACACCGCAGAGCGACGCCCACTGAGCCTCATCGTCGACCGCAATCGCAATCCAACGGTCATCACCAGCGCATGGATACGTGTTGTGCGGCGCCACCGCCGGGTATCGCGACCGATTGCCAATCCGCTCATAGGTCCGGCCATTCACCTGGTAGTCAAGCATGGGAACAGCCGATACGGCCATCCCGGTCTCAATCTGCGACATGTCAACATGCTGCGCCTCGCCGGTGCGAGCCCGGTGATGAAGAGCCATCAGCACGGCAATCGCGGCGTAATACCCAGCCGAGTGGTCCAGGTAAGAAAAGCCCCAGCCGGCAGGCGGCTGATCCGGCAGACCGGACATCGCAGTCGCCCCTGAAACCGCCTGAGCGCTCGGACCCCAGGTGCCATACGAGGCGTCACGCCCGACATGGCCAAATCCCGAGACGGACACATAGATCAACGAAGGATTGATCTCCTGCAGACGCTCCCACGAAAATCCCATCCGCCCAAATGCCCCGGCGCTGTAGTTCTCAATCACCACATCCGACACAGCAAGCAAACGCTCAACTGCTTCACGCCCCTTGGGATGGAACAGGTTGGCAGTAATCGAGCGCTTGTTGCGGCTCAGATTCGAGTGAAATCCCGATCGGTTGAGCGACGGATTTTCCGGATCCTGCCGCAGACCAATGCGCATCGAGTCGAGATAAGACTCGTTCTCAACCTTCACAACATCAGCACCAAGGTCGGCAAGAATCCGAGTCGCCTGCGGACCAGCCACAATCCAGGAGAAGTCAGTAACGCGAATTCCGTCGAGTGGGAGAGGCAAATCCGAAGGCATAGTGGTCACAGCATAAGCACATGCCTGCAGAACCACGCACCATATTGTTCGCCAACAGATTCCGAGTCCCCGCTTTACGCGGGGACCCGCTCGGTTCCCCGTTCCCTACCAGCTGAGGTCAAATCGCTTTGCGAGGGAGCAACTCACCGAGCGCGGCGAACAGACCGACGATCAGCCCTCCACCGATCCTCAGTGCAGATGCCGCAGCCGAGGATCAAGCCGATCACGCAACCAGTCACCCATCAGATTCCCCGTCAGCGAGATCGTCAGCAGCGCCAGACCCGGCAACCAGATCGGCCACCACGCCACGATCATCACCTCGCGCCCCTCAGTGATCATCCGACCCCACGAAGCTGTCCCGGCCGGCACGCCCACTCCGAGGAAGCTCAAGGCCGCCTCGACCTGGATCACGATCGCAACCTCCAACGTCATGATGATCACGATCGTGTTCACGACGTTCGGCAACAAGTGCTTGCGCATGATCCACCAGCCGCCGGCACCCAACGCCCGTGACGCCGTCGTAAAGTCGCGCTCCCGCAACGACAGCACCTCCGATCGAACCAACCGGGCATAGCCCGACCATGTCCAGATCAGCAAGATGATGATCACATTGCGCAGACTCGGCCCAAAGATGCTGCCCAACAACACGGCAAACAGGATCGCCGGCAGAGCGAGCTGAACGTCCACGATCCGCATCAAGATCTGCTCCGTCGAGCCACCCAACCAGCCCGACGCCATCCCCACCAGCGTCCCAAACGCGGCCGAGCCCGGGACGACGATCGCCACCACGATCAACGAGATCCGCGCCCCATGCATCAAACGGCTCAGGATGTCGCGACCCACATCGTCCGTCCCCAGCGCATGATTCCAGGTGCCGCCGTCAAACACAGGAGGCGCCAGACGCGCCGATAGATCGATAAAGCTCGGATCATGCGGCGCAAGATCATCCGCCAGCACACCTGCCAGGACAAAGACCACCCCAATCGCCAGCGGCACCGACAGACCCAGCCATCGCCGCCAGCGGATCGGACCGCGAGGCTCGGAGAACTCAACCTCGATCGGCGTCGCCGCGCGTTCGGTCATCCCAGACCTCCTACGCGGATCCGCGGATCAATCAGCCGATACGACACATCCACCGCCGCGTTGGCCAGCGCGATCGAGGCCGCCAGCACGATGATCGCCGTCTGAACCATCGGATAGTCGGACTGCACGATCGAATCGATGATCAGCCGCCCGACTCCCGGCCAGGCGAACACCACCTCAATGATCACCGCCCCAGCGATCAGCCGCCCCATGCCGAGACCAAGCACTGTCACCACCGGCAGCAGAGCGTGGCGTAACGCGTGCCGAGTGATGACGGTCCGCTCTCGCAATCCCTTCGCCCGCGCCGTGACGATGAAGTCAGCCCCCAACACATCGATCATCCCCGACCGCGTCAGGCGCATGATCGCCGCCATCTCCAGCAGCCCCAGCGAGACCGCCGGCAGGATCAGCGACTTGAACCCTTCGGCTCCGCCGGTCGGGAACCAGCCCAGTTCCACCGCAAAGAAAAAAATCACCATCAAACCCAGCCAGAAACTGGGAGTCGCCTGACCGAACACGGCTAGCAGGCGTGCAAGCCAGTCGGTGAATCTGCCACGGCGCAGCGCGCCGCGATCCCCAGCGGGATCGACAGACAGACCGCAAACACCAACCCCGCCACCGTCAACTTCAGCGTGTTCACCGCGCGTTCACCGATCGCCGCAATCGTCGACGTCCCCGCACCCCGGTACGACGTCCCAAAGTCCAACTGCACCAGATCGCCGAGGAAGTGGCCGTACTGAACGATCAGCGGGTCGTTCAGACCAAATCGCTCACGAACCGTTTCAATCTCATCGTCGGTCGCCTCGTATGGCAGCAGGAACGATTCCGGGTTGCCCACCAGCCGCGCGACGAAGAAGACGATAGTCGCCACAACGAACACGACGACGATCGTCTGGAGCAGGCGAACCGCGACGTAGTTCCAAAACTGCAAGGCGCACTCAAATCAGAGTCCAGCAACAAAGGCCCAAACTCATAGGCCGCATGCTAGTCACAGCAGCCAGCCCCCGTGCCCCCTCCAATCCCCTCTCCCTCGGGTCCCCTCTCCCTCTGGGAGAGGGTTAGGGTGAGGGTCCCCCAGAAACCAAGCATCCCGCTCGTCTCCGTCATACCCGCGCCCGCCGCGGGTATCTCGCCGCCCCACCTCAGCCGTCACATTTCCACTTGACTCGCAACCGAGATCAACACACAATCAGAACATATGTAGCCACATCCGATCGAGCCACTCCGTGACAGCTTCCAAACCACCGACCCCCAGACGCTGCCGACGCATGGTCGAAGCCCACCACTTCGACTGTCAGGGACTCTCTCTCCGCCAGATCGGCAGGCAAATGGACTGCGCTCCTTCCACCGTCCACGCTTACCTCCGCGACTTCCGGCTCCACCGCAACCACGTCCTTCGCACCGTCGCCACCGACCAACTCGCCAATCAAGTCCACATCCTCACCCAGCCTCAGACCGACCCTGCCCAGCACCGACAGGCCGTAGCCAACGCCCGAGAACTGCGCCTCCTCCTCCTCAATCTGCCCGATATTCAGGAACACGACCAGCGCCAGCGCGAACATGCCCTCGGCCCAGCCGATGCCAAAGTTCTGGACGGACCTGGACTCATCGAGACTGAACCGGATCAATCCTGTTCGGATCTGGAACAATCCGGACAATTCCAGACAAATCTGGACAAATCTGAACACCTCAGCAACGAAATCTCAGGCCTCGCCAAAGATTTCGCTCCGAACCCCCAAAATTCACCGCCGCCGAGGCCAATTCGCCCCGAACGCAGCCTCGTCGCCCCCCTGCCCGACCTCGGCAGACATTGACCCCGGGCCACCGGCACATCAGGAAATGATTGACATCCAATTTTGAGAAGACCATACTCCCGACAATTCGGTCAGGGCTGATGCAGTTCCCGAACGCGGCGCTGGGTCCGACTAGGGGATTGACATGAGCAAGCGAAACTATTGGACCCGAATGTCGCGCAAACGGCTGTCGCGACGAGCCGTGCTGCGCAGTAGCGCTCGCGCTGGTGTCGGCGCCGCAGGCCTGGCCCTCGTCGGCTGCGGCGACGATGACGACGACGCGCAACCCGCCGCGGCGCAGGTTCAGCAGCAGCAACAGCAGGACCAGCCGCAACCGGCCGAGCAGCAACAGGCCCAGCAACAGCAGCAACAGGCCGCCGAACAACAAGCGGAGCAGCAGGCCCAGCAGGCTGAGGCCCAGGAGCAGACCGAACAGGAACAGGCGGAGCAACAGGCCGAACAGCAGGAACAGCAAGAGGCCGTCGCTCCGGCCCCCTTCGCCGACATCGACCTCGACGCAACAATCACGACTGCCGTTGCCCGAGACGGCGGCGGGCTGGACCCGATCCGCTCCGGCAGCCACGTCAACTACATCTCCCACGGCAACGTCTACGACGCCGGCATCGTCTTCGATCCCGACGACAACTCAGTGCGCCCGCACATGATCGCACCCGAGTTCGTTGACGATGTGACCATGGTCGCGCAGGTTATGCCCGCCATGTTCCACGACGGATCGATCCTCACGGCGGACGACATGGTCTTCACCTACGACCGGATGGGCAACATCGCCGAGTACCACCAGGGCGGCGAGACCACCGATCACCCGGCCGGCTGGACCAGCGCGCGCGTCTCCTTCGGCTCGCAGAACTGGGTCAGCAGCCAAGCAGTGGACGAGCACACCTGGAAAGTGGAGCTGCACGAGCCCGATGCCGCCTGGGTCTCCAACCAGATGCCAAACGCCTCAACGGTTGGGGCGATCTTTTCCAGGGCCTACGTAGAGAGCGTCGGCGACGCGGTAATGGACCGGGAACCGATGGGCACGGGCCCCTACCGCTTCGTCAGCCACACGGACGACACTGACTTCGTCATGACCCGCTTCGACGACCACCTCAAGCCGCTCGAACACCCGGTCAACGTCAAACACGTGCCCTTCCACAAGGACCTCAAGGTCCTCATCCGGCCCGAGGTGTTGTCGCAAATCGCGGGACTGGAGGCCGGAGAACTGGACGTGGTCTACGGCTTAGCGACCAAGGACGTGGAAGGGTTCATCGACGACCCCGCGTATGAAATCCACTACCAGGGCGCAACCACGATGCTGCCCAGGTTCAACTTGAACAACCCGGTATTCGAGGACGGCTCGCCCAATCCCTTCCTCGACATTCGGGTCCGCGAGGCGGCCAATATTGCCGTCAACCGCCAGGCAATCATTGACGGTCTGCTGACGGGTACAGAGAAGCAGCCCATGTTCACGGGCCGCAGTGCCTTTGGCTATCCCACGGAGGATGAGATCGAGGCCGCCGGCCTGAGGTTCCCACACGATCCCGAGCGGGCCAGGCAACTCATGGCCGAGGCGGGCTACGCCGACGGCTTCGACACCACGTTCCACATCGTCATCGGCTTCTCCCCGGGCATCCCCGAGATGGCGCTCGCGGTCCAGCAGGACCTCGCCGCCATCGGCATCCGGCTGACGATCAAGGAATATCAAGCCTCGGAGTACTTCACCGACGCTGGCATTCGACAGGCGGGAAGCGGCAGGACCGACGGGGCGCCCGGGATCTGGTGGTTCATCGACGGCCAGCGGACGGACATCCAGACAACCGTCAACATCTCCATCTTGCCGGAAGGCGTCTACACCCTCGGTAGCAGCGAAGAGGTCACGGCGCTCGCGCGGGCCCAGCGGCTGGAGCTCGACCCGGACAAGCGGAGCGAGATGATCAGCCAGTTGTTCATCGAACATACCCTCGGCTATTACATGCTCCCGTTGGTGGAGATCCAGACCGCGGGGGTCGTTCGTTCAGGTGTGCGCTGGCCCGCCGGCGCCGTCCAGCCCCGTGGAAACGAACAACTCTTCGCGGTGCAGAAGTTGAAGGCTTAGCCGCTCCGCTCTCCCTCTGGTCCCCTCTCCCCCTGGGAGAGGGCTAGGGTGAGGGCCGCGGCAACGCCGACAAGGAGTGCCCCGTGAGTTCATTCGCTGGACTGCCCAGGACCAAGCCGGAGGCCGTCGGCTTCGACGCCGATCGCCTCTCCCGCATCGAAGCCAGGATGGACGCAGCGGTCGAGGCCGGCGAACTGCCGGGCGCAGTCACGGTCGTCCTCCGACACGGCCAGGTCGCCCACACCCACGCAACGGGCACCCTCGACATGGAGCGCGACACCCCGGTCGGCACGGACAGCCTCTTCCGCATGTACTCGCAGACCAAGCCGGTCGCAGCCGTCGTGCTGATGAGCCTCTTCGAAGAAAACGCCTTCGAACTCAACGACCCGATCACCCGCTGGATTCCCGAACTCAGCAACCGCCTGGTGGCGATCGAGACGCCACCGCACGATCGCGTCCGAGGCGCATTCCCGCCCATGAACGTCGAGCCTGCCCGGCGCGACATCATGATCATGGACCTGATGACCATGACCTCGGGGCTGCCCGCAATCGGCAAGCTCCCAGCGGCCTACTTTCCGCTGCTGACGCCAACATTCGAAGGCAGCGGCTTCCTGCCCGGCGACGCACGAGTCAACGATCCACCGCGCAGCTACGAGGAAATGATCCTCGCTAACGCCAACCTGCCCCTCTACGCCCATCCCGGCGACCGTTGGAACTACGGTTCAGACTTCGATGTCCTCTCACTCTTCCTCACTCGCCTAACCGGCAAGAACCTCGATGAACTCTTCCGCGAGCGCGTCTTCGATCCGCTGGGCATGAACGACTCGGGCTTCTACTGCGACGACGTCGATGAAGGACGCCTCGTCACCGACCACACCTGGGACGCCGAGGGCAACCTGGCGATTCGCGATCGCCCCGAGACTGCCGAGAAAGTGCGTTCGCGTTCGAAGGACTTGCGCTCGGGCAATGGCCTGTTCGGAGGCATGCTCTGCACGCCATCCGACTACGCCCGTTTCGCGCAGATGCTGCTCAACGGCGGTGAACTCGACGGCAACCGCATCCTGGGCCGCAAGACGGTCGAGCTGATGACCTCGAACCACCTCGGCGATCGAGAGATCGATCTACTGCCGATCCCCAACTACGGCTTCGGCCTCGGCTACGCAGTCCGCAAATCGGTGGAGCGCTCGTTCTACCCCGGCTCACCCGGAACCTTCGGCTGGGGCGGCGCCGCCGGAACCTGGTTCTTCATCGACCCCGTCGAGGACCTCACCGGCCTGTTCTTCACCCACGTCTTCCTCTACGGAAACCGCCCCGGAGGCATGGCCGACCTAACTCGAGGCTTCATGAAGATGGCCTACCAGGCCCTCGTCTAGGCAGCCAAGCATTTGGCAGTTAGTTCTCGGCCAGATTCGACAAACACGTCGTGCGAGCCGGCCGAAACAGTGCAGGAGATGGCGCCGTTAGGGTCCGCAATGCCCAGGTTCGCCCGCGGACCGTTATGCGTCTCCCACAACGCGCAGACCGGGAAGGGCGTTCGAGCCAACCCCCTCGACTATGCGCGACAGGTAGTTCAGGATCTCGTTCACTACGTAGAAGAATCCACCGCGATCCGGACATCGGAGGCGAATCAAACGCTCTCGCCCTCACCCTCGCGGACCTGCAATTCACTACCTTGCAGCGGGCCGCGCATTCACTGCGTGTACCAGCGAAACTCCGCGACCGGCGCCGCAGGCGGCCTCACCGTGCTGGGATCGGATTAGCCGGAGCCCAGCTAAAGGCTGGCCCAACGCGGCGCCAGATAGTCGGTCATGCCAATTGCGGAAGCCGTCACCGCCGAAAGCCGGTTGCTCAGGATCTACAGCAGGGTGGACGGCGAGATCTCGCTAGTGTGCTCCGCCGGGACGAGGTCGATCGTCAATTCAAGGATTCTTGATTATGTAAATCTTGGTGGAGCTGGGGGGACTCGAACCCCCGGCCTTTTGACTGCCAGTCAAACGCTCTCCCAGCTGAGCTACAGCCCCACTCGCCGCACACTGACGCGCGGATCACCAGCCTAATCCCGACCTGCCCCATGCGCTAGCGCCTGATCTTCATCGATCGCCAGATTCTTGCGCCAAACACCTGACGAACACGCGTCACTCGATTTACGCTGAGCTAACTAGGTTTGCGGTTTCCGTTTGTCGTCGTCGACGGTTGCTGCGTACATTGAGTCAACTGGCGTCGCGGGTGGCGCAAGGGATAACGTCCATGCTCGACCGACTCCGGGATCTGTGGGCCGAACGACCAGCAGTCGTCGCCGCAGCGGTAATCGCCCCGGTTGCCTTCGTGATCACGCTGGTCGTGCTGTTCGTCGCCGTTGGAGGAAACGACGGCGACACCTCCCAACAGCAAAGCCTGAGCCAGGAACTCCAGGACGGTCAGGCCTCGCAGCAGCAAGCGATTTCGCCCACGCAAGAAGCCACGATCATCGTCGAGACCTCGGCCGACGATCAGCAACAGAGCGTCGCCCAGGCCGATCAGTCATCGTCTCAGGATGACGCGCAATCGGATCCCTCGGAGGAAGATGCAACTCAATCCGAGTCTGAGCAGGACGCTGCTCAATCAGAAGAGCAGCAGGCCGCTGAGCAAGAAGCAGCAGACGAAACTGACGTTCCCGAGGTCATCGGTGGTTTCACCGTCCAGTCCTTGGACGCAGTACTGGTCGAGGAAATCGATGAAGAGGCACTGCGACATGGCACCGACGGCCGCGAGGGCGGCATCCTGCCCATCGACAATGGCGTCGTCGTCTCTAGCCGCGAAGAAGATCGCACCTCCTGGGAGCTGATCGTCCCCTCGGCCGGACTGAAGAGCACAATCGTCAAGGTTGGCCGTACCAACACCGGCGCAATGGGTTCGCCCGACAACCCCTTCGTGATCGGCTGGCTCGACTCCAGCGCCGTCCCGGGCGAACTCGGCAACGCCCTGCTCGCTGGTCATCGCGACTTCGAGGACATCTCCGGCAACGTCGGCACCGGCGTCTGCTGGGAGCTCGTCAACACCGTCGTCGGCGACCAGATGATCGTCGTCGATAACGAGACCAACATCTACTACGTCTACACCGTGACCGAGGCCTCCACGGTCAACCCCCGAGACCCGGCCTCCGCCAGGTACTTGCAAAACACCGACGAATCGATCATCACCCTGATCACGTGCGAAGGATCATTCAACGCAGAGACGAGCCAGTATTCGCATCGCCGGGTGGTAGTAGGAGTGCTCGCAGCCGTGGCGTCTCCCGACGCCTAGGATGCCGAGGCCAACCGGATGCGTCGCAATCTGCACGGATTCTCCGGTTGGTGCTACGACCTGCTCTGGTATCTCACTGATCTCCGCTACCAACAGCCAAAGCTCTTTCTGGCGATTGTCGCCGCGTTCGTAGCGCTCGTTGTCCTCATCCTGATCCCAGTCCTCGGAGTCGGAAGCGGCAGCACCCAGGTCTCCCAATCTCAATGGCACGACGGCTCGGCCGCAGCTGGAGACTCCGAGCGCGGCGTCCGCTACGTCCCCTACAACGGACTCGCCCAATCCCAGTCCGAGGAGAATGCCGATCCCAACGCCTTGCCGGCCGTACCTGGCGAGCCTCAGGTCGCCCTGCCCCGACTCGCCGAGGTGCTCAAGGAACGAATCAATGAGTCGGAACTGATCTACGGCACCGACGGGTCCGAAGGCAGCATCCTCCCACTTGACAACGGAGTCGTCCCCTCCAGCGGACCACGCTTCGACACCCACTGGGAACTCATCCTGCCCTCAGCCGGCATTCGAGCCGCAATCGTCCAGGTCGGCCTGACTCCCGACGGAGCCATGGGCTCCCCCGACAATCCATTCGTCGTCGGCTGGTTCAATCGCTCCGCCATCCCCGGAGAGCTCGGCAACGCCCTGCTCGGCGGTCACCGCGACTACCAGGATCGCGATGGCCACATCGATGTCGGCGTCTGTTGGAAACTCGACGAGACCCGCGTCGGAGACCAACTGCTCATGTTCGACCAGGAAGCTGGCCGCTACTACGTCTACGACATCGTCGACATCGCCACGATCCGCCCCGACTCAGAGGAGGCGGTCAAGTACCTCAGCCAGACCCGAGAGTCCGTCGTCACGCTGATCACTTGCTCCGGTGACTTCGACGAAGACACCCACAGCTACGAAGAAAGAATCGTCGTCGTCGCCCTGCTCAATGCAGTCGCAGCACCGGACGCCTAGCGGACCTCGGCGACCTACCAGTACTGCCGACGCTTACCTCGTTTGCCACTCGCCCCGCTATGCCGCCATTCCGACGGCTCAGCCGCCCGCTCAACCGTTACCGCACAGACCTTGTACTCAGGAATCCGCGCCACCTCGTCGTAGACGTTGTTCGTCAACCAGTTAGCCGCCGACTCGGCTAGCCGCACGAAGGGAACGAAGATCGATCCCTCGGCCACATCCTCGGTGACAAAACCGACCCCCTCTAGCCGTCCCCGACGCGACGCCACCCAGACCGCCTCACCATCGACAATCTCCATCCGCGCCGCATCATTCGGATGGATCGCAACCCGCAGCTCCGGCCACGAGTCAACCAGTCCCTCCACTCGACGAGTGATCGTGCCGCCATGCCAGTGATAGAGAACGCGACCAGTGTTGAGGATCAACGGATACCGCTCATCCGGAGCCTCCGCAGACGGCGGAAGCTGCCGCACCGGAATGAACTTCCCCAGACCGCGAGGGAACGACTCGTCATACAGCCGCGCCGTGCCGGGATGATCCTCGCTCGGACAGGGCCACTGAATCCCGCCCTCGTCATCCAACCGCCGATGCGACAGCCCGCTCATGATCGGAGTCAGCGACGCCAGCTCATCAAACACCGACGCCGCCGAGCCAAACTCAAATCCAGATCCTGACATCCCCAGCCGACGCGCCGTGCGACGAGCCACATCCTGCACAATCTCCCAGTCCGCCCGCGACTGACCCACCGGCGGAATCACCTGCCGCACCCGCTGCACGCGACGCTCAGAATTCGTGAACGTGCCTTCCTTCTCCGCGAACGACGCCGCCGGCAGAACCACATCGGCCAGCTCCGCCGTCTCGTGCATGAAGATGTCTTGCACGACCAGGAAGTCAAGCTTCGCGATCGCCTCCCGAGCATGCGCCAGATTCGGCTCAGTCAGCAGAGGATTCTCCCCGACGATGTACATGCAGCGCACGCCGTCACCCGAGAGGATGCTCTCGACCATGTCAGTCGCCCGCAGACCCTCCGCCGCCGGCAACTCCGACTCCCACACCCCCTGGAACTTTTCCAGAACCTCGGGCGTGTATCGCTGATAGCCGGGCAGCGCGTCGGGCACACATCCCGCGTCGCCGGCGCCCTGCACATTGTTCTGACCCCGCAGCGGCGAGACCCCGTTCCCGACCCGCCCCACCTGCCCGGTCAACAGAGCCAGATTGAGCAGCGCCGTCGCATTCGCCGTCCCGTTCGTATGCTGCGTGACGCCCATGCCCCAGATCAAACAGGATCCACCGGGATCATCCGCAGTCGGATTCGGCCGAGCATACGTCCGAGCCGCTCGGATCAGCAGCTCCGACGGAACGCCCGACATCTGCTCCACCGCCTCAGGCGTGTACTCGTCCAGTTCGGCCAGCCAGTCCTCGAACCCCTCGGTCCGCTCGGCGATGAACGCCTCGTCCGCCAGACCCTCATCCAGGATCACCTTGGCCATCCCATTGAGCACCGCCACATCAGTCCCCGGATACTGCCTCAGCCAGAGTTCAGTGTGATCGCACAACTCAATCCGTTTCGGATTAAGAACAATCAACGCCGCCCCGCGATCCACAGCGGTCCGCATCCGAGACGCCGCCACCGGATGGTTCGACGATGGGTCCGCCCCGACAACGAACAGGCAATCCGACGCCTCGTAGTCGCTGTAGCTGTTCGAGGTCGCGCCTGAGCCGAGCTGAGCCAGCATCGCCTCAACCGAGGGCGAATGGCACAGCCGCGTGCAATGGTCGATGTTGTTCGTGCCCATCACCGCGCGCACGAACTTCTGCAGCATGTAGTTGTCTTCGTTCGTCGCTTTCGCCGACGAGAACACTCCAAACGCGCCCCGATGCTCCGCAAACTTCTCCGCCACGAGTTCAAGTGCCTCATCCCACGAAGCCGGCTGCAGCCCTTCAGGACCGCGAATCAGTGGCGTCGTCAGCCGGTCGGAATGGTTGACGAACGCCGTCCCGAACCGACCCTTCACGCACAGCAGCCCCTTCGACGACAGGTTGTTCGGGTCGTCGTCAACGTGCGTCAGGATCCCATCCACGGCCGTGATGTTGATCCCGCAGCCAACCCCGCAATACGGGCAGACCGTCGAAACAGTCTTCGCGCCCGACGCCGCCCGCTTCGGCATCAACGCCTCGGTCGGGCAAGCCGCCACGCAGGATCCGCACGAGGTACAGGTCGACTCCCCCAGCGGTTCGTCCCCGAACGAAGCAATCCGCGCCGCCTTCCCCGCCCCCACGATCCCAATCGCGCCAATGTGCTGCCGATCCGAACAGGCCGAGACGCAACGTCCACAAAGGATGCAGTCGGTCGCGTCGAACTTGTAGAAATGGTTGGACTCGTCCACGTGCTCGTTCGCCCTCGGAGTCCAGCGAGAATCGGACGCCTCATGCGAAGCGGCATGATGCCGAAGTTCGGTCGTCGCGCCCCCATTGGAGTGAGCCGAGTTGTCGGTCATCGCCAGTGTCAGCTCAAGGATTCCCTTGCGAGCAGTCCTGGCAGTCTCCGAGTCAGTCAGAATGACCTGACCGTCCGACGCGGGAGTGTGGCAGGCCGCCGGCAATCCTCGTTGCCCGTCAATCTCGACCAGGCAAGTCCGGCAAGCGCCGAGCGCCGGACCGTCCAGGTCCTTGCACAGATGCGGCAGATCAATTCCGGCGCCCAACACGGCGTCGAGAATCGTCGCGCCGGCCTGAACCTGGCAATCCTGCCCGTCGATTGAAACGTTGATCGTCGCCGCGGAGGTCTCGGTGGTCATACGACGCTCCCGCCAAATTGATGCCTCGCTGATGTCACTGGATTCGGAGCCATCTGTCCCAGCCCACAGAGCGAGCCGGCGGAGATCAGCGGCATCAGCGCCTCCACATCAGCCCAGTTCCCCTCGGCCAGCGCGGCCGCCATCCGACCCGATCCCTCGCGGCAGGGAGTGCACTTCCCGCACGATTCATTGGCGTTGTACTCGGCCCAGATCGAGAGCGCCCGCTCGATCCCAAACGACTCCGGAATGGCAATGATCCCACCCGCGCCCAGCAACGCCCCATGACCATCCATCTGACCCGGCGCAATCGGTGTATCGAAGTTCTCCGGCGCCAGGAACCCGCCCGACGGTCCGCCCATCGTCACGCCCGCCAGCGTCTCACTCGGGTCACCCATCGCGACGATCTCCGACACCGAAGTCCCCAGGGGCAACTCAATCACTCCCCGATTCCGAAACGCCCCGCTCAACTGGATCAGCTTCGTCCCCGGCATATCCTCAGCCCCGACCTCTCGAAACCAGTCGGCCCCGTATTCGAAGATGTCTGGAACATTCGCCAGCGTCTCGACGCTATTGATCGCCGTCGGACGGCCCCACAACCCGCGCTCAGTCGGATACGGCGGCTTCAGCCGAGGCACCGCCCGCCGGCCCTCGATCGACTCCAGGATCACCGATTCCTCACCACACACATACCCGCCGGCCCCGCGCCGAATCTCAACGCTCACTCCATCCAACAGTCCAGCCGACCGCGCCGCGCCAATCGCCGATTCCGCCGCCGCCGCCGACCGGTCGGCCATTCCATTGATGTACCAGAACGCTTCCGACGCCCCCAGCACGTAGCAAGCAATCCGAATCCCTTCCAAAATCCGCTGCGCATCCGACTCCATCAACCACCGATCCTTGAACGTCCCCGGCTCACCCTCTTCCCCATTCGCCACCAGAATCGGCTGCCCATGCCGAGACGCCGCCTCAACCGCCCCACCCCACTTCAAATGAACTGGAAAATACGCCCCACCCCGACCCAGCAGTCCCGCCGCCTCCACCAGACCCAACGCCTCCGACGCACTCAGCCGCTTCGCCGCAGTCCACCCGCGCCAATCAGGCGGGTCCGCCGACCGCCGAGCCGTTACCCGAGTCAATCCACCGGCCACCGTCGCCCGAGCCGCATCAAAGATCGAGTCATCAATCGACCCCTCAAGCCGCCGAGAACCGCCAACCACAATCGGTCTACCCTCCGCCGCAGCACAGAGGAACATGCACTCATGAGCCTCGCCATCAACCTCAGTCCCACCCGCCGCAATCTGACACGACATCCCACGACAAACCCGGACAGCATCGTCCGCCAGCGGACTCCAGCGAAACTCCGTGTAGCTGGTCGCCACTGCAAACAGCTCCGCCCGAGGAATATGCAGCCAGCGCGCGACCTCTTCGAGCGCCGCATGGTCGAGATAGCCAAACACCTCATCCACGACATGCAGCGCTGGCAACGCCTGCGTCCGCTCTCGTGGAAGCGCCGTCAACGCCTGCTGGAGTTCGCTCAGACGAGCCTCGGTCGCCGTCTCTGTCACCACGTCGTTCTTGCCCCTCTACCCATTGACTCGCCCAATGGAGCCGCCTCCTGAGACCTGCTGGATACCATTCTAGATACCCTGCCCGATGCTCCCAGGATTGCGAGCAGCGACGATGCCCGTGGAACCGAATCTCCCCCGCTCATACGAAGAAGCGCATCTTCGGGCCCGTCCCGCGCATCAATACGGACCCGACGCCACATTCCTCGGCGTGCCCAGGGCCAGCCTGCGCGAGCTCGACTCGCTGACCGGCGCCAAAGCCGTCATTGTCGGGGCCCCGTTCGACGCCGGAACCAGCTATCGACCGGGCGCCCGCTTCGGACCGCAAGCGATCCGCACGACCGACTACATCCCCCAGACCGGCTACCGCCCACATCTGGGACTGGGCGTCGATCCACTCGGAGAATTGGGCGTCGTCGACGTCGGCGACGTCCGCATCCAGCAGCTCGACAGCGAAGGCTCGCTCCAACGAATCATGGAAGCCTGCCGACAGGTCGCCGCCGCCGACGCCATCCCCGTCGTCCTCGGCGGAGACCACACCATCACCTACGCCACCGCCCAGGGAGTCGCCAAGCACCACGGATTCGGCCGAGTCGCCCTCATCCACTTCGACGCCCACGCCGACACCGGTGACTCTGACGGCGGACTCTGGGGACACGGCACCCCAATGCGCCGCCTGATCCTCAGCGGAGCCATCCGCGGAGACCGCTTCCTCCAGATCGGACTGCGAGGCTATTGGCCCGACCCGCCGATCCTCGAGTGGATGGCCGACCAGCGCATGCGCTGGTTCGAGATGACCGAAGTCGTCCAGCGAGGCCTCGACGAATGCCTCGACGAAGCCCTCGATGTCGCCGCCGACAACTGCGACGGCGTCTTCCTCTCCGTCGACGTCGATGTCGTCGACCCCGGCATGGCCCCCGGCACCGGCACACCTGAATCCGGAGGACTCACCTCCAGACAGCTCCTCGACGCCGTCCGCCGAATCGGCATGGAATCCAACCTGCTCGGCATGGACGTCGTCGAAGTCGCCCCGCCCTACGACACCTCCGACGTCACCGCCCTCCTCGGCAACCGAGTCGTCCTCGAAACCCTCTCCGGAGTCACCGTCCGCCGCCAGGACGCTGACTAGCGATATCCGACCTGCGGCTACCCTATTCCCATGCCCGACAACTCAGCCGCCGACAACGGCCAGATGAAGTTCGGCGTGCTCCAATTCTTCAGCTGGCCCGGACGCCGGGTCCCTCTGCCGACCGTCTACGACCGTGCCCTCAACCGCATCGACATCATGGACGAGTCCGGCTACGACTGCGTCTGGCTCGCCGAGCACCACTTCTCCACCTACTCCGTCTGCCCCTCCGTCCACCTGATGGGCATGCATGTCGCCGGACGCACCAAGAACATCCGCATCGGCACCGCCGTCACCCTCGCCTCCTTCTACCACCCGCTACGCATCGCCGAGGAAGTCGCCCTGCTCGACATCCTCTCAGGCGGACGAGTCAACTGGGGCGCCGGACGCGGCTTCGACCGCACCGAGTTCCGAGTCTTCGGAGTCGAGCTCGAAGAGTCCTATCCCCGCTTCCGGGAATCCGTCCAGGTCGTCGTCGAGGCCTGGAAGCAGGACCGCATCACCTGGCACGGCGACTACTTCGATTTCGACGAAATCGAGGTCCTACCCAAGCCGCACCAGCAACCAACCCCGCCCTTCTGGGTCGCCGCCGGAGGCCCCGACGCCATCGACTGGGGCGCAAAACAAGGCTACTCCATCCTCATGGACCCCCACGCCACCCACGAAGAACTCGGCGACAAGCGACGCAACTACTTCAAGGCGCTCGACAAGTACGACCAAGAAACCGAAGACCGCGTGATCCCGATGGCCCGCCTCATCGCCGTCGCCGAGACCGATGAAGAGGCCGAACAAATCGCCCGCAACGGCGCCCAGTGGACTATCGGCTCATACGCCAACGACAAGACCAGCGGAAGCTCGAGTCCCACCCGTTCGCTCTCCGACGAACAGCGGATCGAGCGCTACGCCAACCAGGTCGTGATCCATGGCAGCGCCTCCAAGGTGATCGACCAGCTCGAAGAGCTGCGCGAGACGATCGACCTCGACTACTTGATCGCCTCACCATTCTCCCACGATTCCTTCATGCGCTTCACCAGAGACGTGATGCCGCACTTCCAATAGTCTCAGCGCCCGCCGCCAGTAACCATTTGAGGAGACCCGACCCATGGCCTACGAACTGATCACTGTCGAGCGAACCGGCAACCACGACGGAATTGTCTGGCTGGAACTCAACCGGCCCGAAAAGCTCAACGCCCTCACCTTCCCGCTGCTCGCCGAGATGTACGACGCGCTCACCAGGATCCGCATGGACCGCACCGCCCGCGTGCTCGTGATCACGGGCAAAGGCCGAGGCTTCTGCGCCGGCATGGACGCCGGAGGCGGAGGTGACGGTCGTGGCACCGAATTCTGGGACGACAACCCTGACCCGCTCATCGGCGCGCCCGACTCCCCCAACTACACAGACAACGAGGGCCAGCGGCTCAACTTCCGCTACGAAACCAGGACCTACGCCGAACTGAGGCGGCTGGACATTCCCGTCATCGCCGGCATCAACGGACCCTGCGTCGGCGCCGGATTCGACATGGCCTGCCTCTGCGATCTCGCCGTCGCCTCGACCAACGCCCGCTACCAGGTCGCCTACGT
Organism: Dehalococcoidia bacterium; assembly: GCA_964291525.2. GTDB lineage: Bacteria > Chloroflexota > Dehalococcoidia > Bin125 > Bin125 > Bin125. The sequence goes on from OZ219765.1 coordinate 1,830,691, forward strand.
CAAGCGCGGCCTCTACGCCGACCTCGGCGGCTTCTGGGCCATCCCCAAGATCATCGGCTGGCGCAAGGCCATGGAGATGATGTTCACCGGCCGCTTCATGACCGCGGAAGAAGGCCACGAAGCCGGCATCAGCAACTACCTCGTCGAAGCCGAGGACTTCCACCAGCGCCTACGAGAGTTCGCCCAGGAAGTAGAAAACGGCCCGCCGGTCGGACAAAAGGTCGGCAAGCTCATGGCCTACCGAACCGCCAACCTCGACTACGAATCAGCCCTCGAACTCTCCGGTGGAGTCCTCCCCCTAGTCACCGGCTCCTTCGACCGAATCGAAGGAGGAACATCCTTCCGAGAGCGCCGAGAACCAGATTTCACCGGCTTCTAATCGCACCCTCCGGTTCCCACTCCCTCTGAACCCCTCTCCCTCTGGGAGAGGGCTAGGGTGAGGGTCCGACGAAAAGGTCTCCCCCATGTGCCGCTCAATCAAACGACTACGCCAACCAGCCGGAATCGAACCAGGCGAAGAAGAAATCCAACAAGCCGCCCGTCAATTCGTCCGCAAGATCTCCGGAATCCAGCACCCCTCCTCAAGAACCGAGGAAGCCTTCCAACAAGCCGTAGAAGAAATCAGCCTCGTCGCCACCCAACTACTCCAGGACCTCCCACCCCTCCAACAACCAAGAGCCCATAGATCCGCATCGCAGGAACCAAACAAAGAGCCAGTCCAATAGGAATCCGTCATACCCGCGCCTGCCGCGGGTATCTCGCCGACATCCCCAGCACCCGCCACCCAACTCCATCCTCCCCGCAGTAGGCTCCGCCAACCACAACACTAAAGACGAACAAAGATTTGGATAACATGGTCCCAAAGGAGACAATCATGCCCAATCCATACCACTACCGATCCGTCATCAACCGACTCACGCGACTCGCCGACGCGCCAAATCCCGCCTACATCCAGCTCCGAGCCGTCACCGCGCTCTTGCGCGAGCTCTCACCCACAAATCCACGCAGCACTGCCAACAACCAAATGCTCCAATCCGTCGACCCCTACGACTACGCCCGACACAAGCTCCGCGACCTCTACGATCACGCCGCGCCCCTCGGCGAAGCCGCCCTCCCCTTCCCACCCCCTCTCCCTCTGGGAGAGGGCTGGGGTGAGGGTCCCCCCGCCTCCGCCGAGGATGAATCGTCCAAAGAGGATGATGACCCCCTGTAGTCAACTTCTCTCTTTTTTTTCGCTTGTTTTTTTTCTCAGAGGCGCCACCCCGCTCTCGGCCTCACCCTGCCGTACGCTGGGCACGGCTCCCCTGGCAGTCGGGAGCGTGAGGAAGGCATCGCATCATGACCACGTTCCAACTCTCCGAAGCCGACCGCATGGTCCAGCAGACCGCGCACGACTTCGCGGCCAAAGAGGTCCGACCCGTCGCCATGGAGTACGACGAGCGCAACGAGTTCGCCTGGGACGTCGCCTCCAAGGCGGCCGAAATCGGCCTCACCGGAGTCCCCCTCGGCGGTCACTCCGCCGAGCCCGGCATCACCGCCATGATCACCGCCGAGGAGCTGAGCTGGGGCTGCGCCGGCATCGCGCTCGGCACCCAGGTCTCCGGCCTCGCCGCCACCGCCATCTCCGTCATCGGTACCCCCGAGCAGAACGATCGCTGGATCCCAGAGTGCACCTCGGAAGACGGCAGACTGCGCCTCGGCGCGCTCGCCCTGACCGAGCCCGACGCCGGCTCCGACGCCGCCATGATCAAGACCCGCGCCGTCCGCGACGGCGACGAGTACGTGCTCAACGGAACCAAGCGCTTCATCACCGGCGGAGGCATCGCCGACATCACCGTCGTCTTCGCCCGTGAGTCCGACTCCGAAGGCTGGCGCGACGTCTCCGCCTTCGTCGTCCCCAAGGAAGCTGAAGGCTTCAGCCAGATCAAGATGTGGGACAAGATGGGCATCCGAGCCTCCCACACCGCCGACCTCGCCTTCGACGATGTCCGCATCCCACTCGAGAACCGCCTCGGCGACCCGGACCCCGACTATCGCTCGGGCGGCAAGGGCGCACTGGGCACCTTGGCAGCGACCCGACCCTGGATCGGCGCCTTCGCCGTCGGGCTGGCCCGCGCCGCCTTCGAGTACTCGGCCGACTACGCTCGCGAGCGCAAGACCATGAAGCGCCCATTGATCGAGCACCAGGGCGTCGGCTTCATGCTCGCCGACATGGACATCGCCATCGACGCCGCCCGCCTCCTCACCTGGCGAGCCGGAGAAATGGCCTCCAGCAACCAGCCCTTCGACCTCGAAGAGGCCAGCAAGGCTAAAACCTTCGCCTCCGACATGGCCATGAAGGTCACCACCGACGCCGTCCAGGTCTGCGGAGGAGTCGGCTTCATGAGAGACCTCCCACTCGAAAAGTGGATGAGAGACGCCAAGATCTTCCAGATCTTCGAAGGAGCAAACCAGATCCAGAGAATGGTCATCGCCCGAAACATCCAAAACCGCTACTTCGCCTAAGCGCGAGCTAGCCATAGGACAAAACCCAAATCGTTCCCCACATAGAACGGGTGTCTCAGTTAAACTGAATGCCCCGGAGTGAGGGAAGTGATGGCGGTCTTCAACACGGCCCGGCTACGAGACATCCTGGTGAGGGGCGAAATTGCCGCGCCTGAGCCGGCCAGCGAGTTCATCAACGAGCTCGAAGATCAGGCGAGCGAGGCACTGTCGGAATATCCCAAGAATGACCAAGTCAATCTAGGATTCGAACGGATCTTGAGAGCGATTGCTGAAGCAGAAGCGCGTCGAGCAGAAATGGAAGCGCGCCAGGCCAGACACACCAATCAGGCGGTCGGAATCGTCCTCGCGGCAATCGCCCTGGCCGTCGGCATCATCCTGGGATTCGGCTGAATCGAGCCCCGCTGTGGCTCAGAACGCCCCTGCCCACGCCAGAATCGTCCAGACCACCATCGCCAGAAATCCCGCTCCCAGCAGCAGCTGGAATAGAATCAGACTCTCGGCAGGGCCGCGCTTTGGCATGGTCAACCTCCGAGAGACAGGGTAATCGATGCTCGAACTGGCAGTCTTCGAAGACCTCGGAGAACTCCGAGATGCCGTCCTCATCCTCGCCGGCATCGCCGCCTGCGTCGTCGCCTTCATCGCCCTCCTGGCAGTGCTCCGGTTCTCACTGATGGCCTTCCGGATCGTGCGTCGGCTCCAGCGATTCCACGATCACCGGCTCGCCGGCAACGTCGCCGCCGCCGACGCCAGACTCGCTGCCTGGCTCGAAGAAGACCGCTGGTCAGCACGAGGAATCCTAGAATTCTTCCAGCTCGCCGCCCAACGAGTTCAGGAACGACGCAACCCACCTCCCAAGAAACGCCGGTTCTTCGGCCTCTTGCCCCCGGCTTAGCTCCCGATCTCCGATTGTTGTGTCGGCATGGGCGCTCACCTAGCATGAACGCCAGCCGCGCTAGGGTGCGCGGTCTGTTGTAAGTGAACAACCTGGGAAGGGAACTGCGATGAAAGCTGCCATCTGGGAACCGGGCGCACAGGACAAAGACGGCGACCGCGACTTGCTCGAGGTCCACGACATTCAGGTCCGCGACCCGCAGGCGGGCGAAGTGCTCGTTCGCACCACGACGAGTGGCGTCTGCCACTCCGACCTCCACTTCATCGACGGCAAGTGGGGCGCGGCATTCGGCGGCCGACCAACCATCCTCGGCCACGAGGCAGCCGGTGTGGTCGAAGAAGTCGGCGCGGATGTCACCTATGTGGCGCCAGGCGACCACGTCATCATGTCGTTCCGTCCCTTCTGCGGCGAGTGCTACTGGTGCCTGCGCGGCGAGCCCAACCTGTGCCCCGCGCCCAACGATACTCAACTCTCGATGAGCCGCCTGAGCTGGGACGGCCGACCGGTCATGCAAATGGCCTCGGTCGGTTCCTTTAGCGAGTACATGCTCACCACCCAGGCCGGCGTTCTCAAGATTCCCGAGGACGTGCCCCCTGCGGAGGCCGCGCTCGTCGGCTGTGGCGTGATGACCGGCGTCGGCGCCGCGCTCTACACCGCCAAGGTGCCGGGCGGCTCCGTCGTCGCCGTGATCGGCTGCGGAGGCGTGGGCCTCAACGTGATCCAGGGCTGCCGGATCGCCGGCGCGAGCCGAATCATTGCCGTCGACATCCTCGACAACAAGCTCGACTACGCCGAGCAGTTCGGCGCCACCGACCGCATCAACGCGACCGAGGTCGACGCCGTCGAGGCAGTCAAGGACATGACCGAGGGCATGGGCGTAGAGATCGCGTTCGAGGCCATCGGCAACGTCAACGCCGCCCGTCAGGCCTGGGACATGGTCCGCCCCGGCGGCACCGCCTGCATCGTCGGCATGATGCCGCTCGGCTCCGAGGTCAACCTGCCCGGTCCCGAGTTCCTGCAGGAGAAGAAGGCGATCGGCTGCATGTACGGCTCGACGCGCTTCCGCGAGCACATGCCCAAGCTGCTCGACCTCTACCGTCAGGGCAAGCTCGACCTGACCGGCCTGGTCTCGAAGCGATTCGAGTTGGGTGACATCAACGAGGCGTTCAGAGCCATGCAAGCCGGCGAAGTCGCCCGAGGCGTGCTCGACATCTCGCAGCCATAGTCCGAAACCAGCGAACGCCAGACGCGCCGTCCGACAATCGGGCGGCGCGTTTGCGTCTGGACGATCTGCTCAGGTTGGGATATCGCCGATGACGACGATGAACTTCGACGCATATCTACCCCCGCGGTCGGAGCCTCGCACGACTCGCGAGGGCACGGCTGCGCAGGCCCTCCGCCAGATCCCCGACGGCGCGCGTGTCGTGGTGCCTCCAATGTCGGCGACCCCGGTTGGACTGATGCACGCGCTCGACGAGATCCGCGGAGGCTGGACCGATATCGAGATCGCCACTGGCAACCTGTTCACCCACTTGCCCCCTCTGGACCACCCAAACGAGCCGTTCCGCTTCTCGACCTACCAGACCAGCGGGCCAATGCACGATGTCGAAGCAGCCGGTGCGCTCGAGCACATCCCCGCGACATACGCCCAGGTTCCGACTCTGTTCCGCCCCGACGGTCCACTCCCCGCCGACGCCATCCTGGTCCAGGTCTCCGAGCCGGGTCCCGAAGGCATGTACTCGCTGGGGACCTCGGTCGGTGGGATCGTCGATGTCGTGCGCACCGCGCCTCTGGTCATCGCCCAGGTCAATCCAAATCTGCCCTACACGTTTGGAGCAGCCGAGCTCCACCGCGAAGAGTTCGATTGGCTCGTACCACTTCAGAGCGAAGTAACGGAGCTACGCAGAGCTGAACCCGGACCAATGGAGCGGGAGATTGCATCGTCCGTGGCAAGACTCGTCACCGACGGCGCAACGCTGCAGTTCGGAATCGGCGGAGTGCCCGAGGCGATCATGGGCATGCTCGGCGAACGCCGAGATCTCGGAGTTCACTCCGGCTTGATCTCGGACGGCGTGATCGGCATGGTCGAGAGCGGCGCGCTCAACGGAAGTCGCAAGGCCACCGCACCGGAATTGATCATCACGACCGAAGCCGCCGGCAGCGCAGAGTTCTTCAACTGGATCGACCGCAATCAGGCGGTCTGCATGGCTCCGGCCGGCTACACGCACTCGCTCGAGATCCTCGCGCAACAGCACAACTTCGTCGGGATCAACTCAGCGGTGCAGGTCGCGCTCGACGGCACCATCAATGCCGAATCGCTAGGTGCTCGACAGATATCTGGCCCAGGCGGACAGCCCGACTTCGCCGCCGGCGCAATGTTGAACGGCGGGATCTCAGTTGTGGCGATGCCCTCGACCGCCGCGCGGGGCAAAGTCTCGCGGATTGTCAAGCGCCTTGATCAGGACGCGGTCGTCACGACCCCGCGCACACTGGCCGACCGCATCATCACCGAGTACGGTCATGCGGAACTGGCAGGACGAAACCTGTCCGAACGCGCCGCGTCACTGCGCGAGATCGCCCATCCCGACTTCCGCAATGAATTGGAGTAAACGGCGAACCGCTCGTTACGCAACCTGATTCACAAGAAGCTCTTCGTCTGTGAACTCTCAACCGCAACGAGCGCCTTACCCGTTATCTTGCTTGTGAGGAAGTGCGCGACCAGCTCAGGATTGCCTGAGATCAGCCACGGAGGTTGAAATGCCAGTTTCGATTGAAGACATGCTTGCCAACACCTCGCTGTTCTCTCGGGTTGACCGCGACGAGTTGCACCATTTGGCCGGTTGGGTCCAGATCCAGGACTACAAGCCGGGTCAGGTGATCGATCACGAGGGCGACCTCGGTACCACCCTCCACATCATCCGCACAGGATCGGTTGACGTGTACCAGCACTACGGCTCTGACGAACAGCAGCACCTGGCCAGCTTTGGAGAAGGAGACTTCTTCGGCGAGATGGCGTTGCTGCTCGGCCGCCCGCGCTCAGCGACGGTCGTGGCCAAGGAAGAAACCGAGTGCCTGCAGATTCTTCGCAACACTTTCGAGGAAGATGCCACCGTCCCCGTGCTCTGGGCGATGCTCCAGCACGTCGCCGAACGTCTCGCCCACGCCGATGAGACCATCGGCGAGATGCAGCACTCGCATTAGGATCCTTCAATCCTCTCTCCCTATCCGAGAGGGTTAGGGTGAGGGTCAGACCCCTTGGCCAAGCCTCGACACCACCCGGGCCAGCGCCTGCGTGCCTTCGTCACCGAGCCCCGATGTCTGGAGCTGGTAGTAGAGCTGCTGGACCAGTGATGTGTTCGGTAGCGGCTGCAGGACATCGCCACCCGCCTCGAGCGCAAGCCGCAGATCCTTCTGCATCAACTTGACCATGAATCCAGGCGCGTAGTCGCCCACCGCGATCTTCGGTCCCAGGTTGGTCAACTGCCAGCTACCCGCCGCGCCGGCCGATATCGCCGCCAGCATCCGCTCCTGGTCAACGCCTGACTTGTCGGCCAACGAGAGCGCTTCGCAGACTCCGAGCAACGCCCCGGCGATCGCAACCTGGTTGCAGAGCTTGACCGTCTGTCCGGCGCCAGTCGGACCACAGTGAGTGATCGTCGAACCCATCGCCTCGAGTACGGGAAGGCAACGCTCAAGAACACCGGCCTCACCGCCGACCATGATTGAAAGCGTCCCGGCCTTGGCGCCCGTGTCGCCGCCGGAGACCGGAGCGTCGAGCATCGTCACGCCGCGCTCAGTCAATTGGTCGGCAACAGCGCGTGTAACTGCAGGGGAGATCGTGGACATGTCGATCACGACAGTGCCCGAAGCGAGGCCGTGGATCGCGGCATCTTCGCGGCCCACGAGCACCGACTCGACATCTGGCGAGTCGGTCACGATCGTGATCAGAATGTCGCTCGCTTGAGCCACCGCCCGCGGCGATTCAGCGGACGCAGCGCCCAGCTCGACGCAGGCGTCAATGCCCGGTTGAGACCGATTCCAAACCGTCGGCACGAAGCCGGCCATGATCAGATTCGCCACCATCGGCACACCCATAATGCCCAGACCGATAAATCCGATGCGCTCCATCGCCGACTCCAAATCCTTGATCCCTGCCCCATAATCCCCTCTCCCCTGGGGGAGGGTTAGGGTGAGGGGGCGCTCCTCGACTACGATACGACCCATGCCGCTCTACCTCTCAGACGCCCGTTGGGATGCCGCGCAGCCGCTGGGCCAAGTACTGGCAGAGTTGGAAGGCATCGTCCAACGCACTGGCGGACAGGTCGTGCAGGTCCTGCAGATCGACGGTGGCTTGTCGCTGACGATCGAGACTCCCGATGATCTGTCCCTCTTCCGCGTCGCCCGAGAGGCCGCCGAACTCGGTCTGGAGCTGACCTCCCACGTAGCATTGTCTCGAACCGAGGCGGAAGCACTGGACAGCGCGCATCGAGAACGAAGCAACTAGGAGTTCCACGGATGGCCGATAACGCACGCTGTGAAGAGATTCGCGCTGAACGCGCCCGCCTGACCAAGCTCACCGACGACATGCCGGGCAAGCTGCCGCCCCAACCCGGAGAAGGCCCGTTGGGTCGCCCAAACCCCGAGCTGCGACGGATCTACGACCAGATCAACGACCTGCGCAAGGAACTGCTCGCGATGGGCTGTAAGCCATAGGCAATGGGCCGCTGGTGCGCGTCTCGCTGGCAGCAAGTCCCACGAGCGGCGCCGCTTCACACTCGGTTAACACTCCATCATCGCCATTGGCAATTGCGGGGTTGACTGGCTACGCTTGGACTCACAACTGAATATTCGGGCCGAATCCCGGCAATGTCTCAGGACTGCGCCGGGAACGGGGGACCCACCAATCTGGGGTGAATGCGGAGTTCGACCTCTTCAGAGCGAACACTGCACGGCGCACTCCTTCGCGCCGAACCCGACAGCTAACCCCGTAGGCGACCGAGGGAGATGCGCGTCGGAGCAACTGCTCCAACGCGTGAGTTTTGAACCCGTGTCATGAGCACGGCTCCACCGGTTCGCCCTGCCGCTTCCATGGCAGCACTTGGTTGCTGTTGTGAAGCAGCGAACGGCCGCGAACGTAGGAGTCCCGCCAGGAGCGACCGCCTGGCGTACTCAGGGGCACGGGTTTCTCGCTCGCCCGGCCCCGCTTCCTGGCCGACCCCCGGACATCACGTCCGGGGGTTCGGTTTGTCTACCCGGTTTGGCGAGCCTACCGACCAACGAAGTTGGGCGGGCGCTTCTCGAGGAACGCGCGAGCCGCTTCCTTGTTGTCCTCGCCAGTGAAGGACAACATCACGTGCGAACCCTCCTGGTAGAGCGAGTCGCTCAAGCTCGAAGTGGCGGCGTAGTTCAGAGTCCACTTCATCATCGACAACACGGCGGTTGGACCCTGCGCGATTTCGCGGCAGAATGCCAGCCCTTCCGTCAGTAGCTCGTCGTGGGGCACGACCTTCGTGACAATGCCGAGTGCTTCGGCCTCATCTGCATTGATGCGGCGGTCCAGAATGAGCAGCTCGCGAGCGCGGGTGATCCCCACCATCTGGTTCAGGAACCAGGCGACGCCGTAGTCGCCCGAGACGCCGATGTTGCGAAACGCGGTGACGAATCGCGCGCGGTCGGAGGCGATCCGGAAGTCGGTCGCTAGGCACAGGCCGAGTCCGCCGCCGGCGGCCGGACCATTGACCAACGACACCGTCGGCGTGCCCATCTGATGCAGCATTCCCGACGTCTGTTGCTGACTGCGATGGCTGCGGCGGTTGACCACACCAGGTCCCGGCGGCGGCGCGTCAGAGCGGCGCGTCATGTTGTTGATGTCTGCGCCGGCCGAGAAGCCGCGTCCAGCGCCCGTCACCGCGACGCAGCGAACCTCAGGATCGTCTTCGCAGTCCATCAGGGCATCCGACAGTCTGTCCAACAAGTCGTCGCCGAAGGCGTTCAAGCGCTCCGGCCGATTCAGCGTGATCAGCGCAACGCCGTCGTCGCGCTTGTCGAGAATGACTGTCGGGTCGCCGTTGTGATCTGACATCGAGTGAGCCTTTCATGGTGCCTCTGGGTTGAGGGATTCGGATTCGTGAACACCGAGAGAATCCCTCCAATGCTAAAGCGAGACCTGCTTACACTGACTCGATGTGCGGACGATTCACATTGACCGTCGACTCGCTCGAATTCATCGAGGCTGTCCAGCGTCTCAACGTAAAGCTTTTCGGCGGCTGCGACTTCAAGCCGCGATTCAACATCGCGCCGACACAGTTGCATCCGATCATCCTTGCCGATGGCGAGGAGTTCGCTGCGCAGCCGGCACGCTGGGGACTGGTCAACTTCTGGGCGAAGGATGCGAAGCGTGCTGGTCGTCAGATCAACGCCCGTTCGGAGACCGTCGCGGAATCGCGCGCCTATGCTCGACCATTCAAGCGTCAGCGCTGCCTCGTTCCGGCGGACGGCTGGTACGAGTGGAGCGGACCCAAGAACCAGCGTCAACCGCACTGGATCCATCGCTCCGATAAGGAGCCATTCCTCTTCGCCGGCCTCTACGACATCTGGCACCCGGAGCCGGAACGTCCAGCGGTGACCTTCACGATCCTGACGACCGAGGCCACCGAAGCGCTAGCCAACATCCACTCGCGAATGCCGGTCGTCTTGCCTCATGAACGCCAGGAAGATTGGCTTGATCGAGGCAACATGGACAGGGAATCGGTACTGGCGCTGCTGGATCTGCCGCCCGACGACTCGTTCATCAGCGAACCAGTTTCCACCCGTGTCAACTCGGTCAAACATGACGATCCCACCCTGCTTGATCTCGAACAGCAGCCCGCACTCGACCTGTGACCCAGTCAGGAGTATGAAATGTTCACCGATATCGACGGCTTCCTTCGCTACTTCCGCTCGGTCAACGGGCGGGCTGTTCGAGATGTGACGGCGCTGCCGCCTGAGGCCGACGGCTGGTCGCCGATTGGAGGAGCAGGCGGCACGTTAGTGGGAGAAGGGGCGTGGTCGATCAACAAGCTGATTGGCCACATGTGCGGCTCTCGGCTCTACTTCGCCAGTGCCTACCGGCGTCAGGGATGGATCTCGCCGGATCCGCCCGATGTGAGCAGGCCGGAGCTCTGGGCGCCTGCACTCAACGCCAGTTTTGAGGAGTTCAGCAGCCTGGTGACCGAGGTGGGGCCTGATGGTTTGACGCGGCAGATCGAGATGATCGACACGCCTGGCGCGACGCTCAGCGGCTGGCGACTGCTGATGATGATGCTCGAACACGACATTCATCACCGCTCGCAGATCGATACCTACGCGGGCCTCAACGGGTGGGATCCGCCGGACATCTACTTCCGCTCCGCCGAGACCATCGAAGAGCGCCAGCCCGAGCAGATCGCGAAGTATCGCTCGTGAGCGGTGATTTGATTCCGCCGACGCTGGCGGAGATCCGTCGGGCGCACGAGATCATCAAGCGGGAGATTGCCCTACCGACCCCGCTCATCCACAGTCCCGGACTCTCCGAGCACCTGCAGGCCCATGTCTCGATCAAGTTGGAGGCGGCAACTCCTACTTCGGCCTTCAAGGTTCGGGGCGGCATCTACCTCGCTTCTCAACTTGACGCAGACGCTCGCGAGCGGGGGCTGGTGACTGCTTCGACCGGCAATCACGGCCAGTCCATTGCCTATGGCGCCGCCAGCGCCGGTACTTCGGCGACGGTCTTCATGCCGACCGATGCGAATCTCGACAAGATCGCGGCGATCGAGCGGTTTGGTGGCCGGGTGGAGCTCGTCGGTGAACGGGTCGATGAGTGCTTCCTTGCCGCGGCGGAGTACGCCCACGAGCGAGGCGCGCTCTATGTGGAACCGGTCAACCAGCCCACCTTGATTGCTGGCGTCGCCACCGCTGCTCTGGAAGTGCTGGAGACGCAGCAGCCCGACACCGATCTGGTGATTATCCCGCTTGGCGGCGGCACCGGAGCGTCGGGTTGGGCCACGGTGCGCGATGGTCTTGGGCATCCAGCCGAGGTCTGGGCGGCGCAATCGTCGCAATCGCCGGCCGTGCACGATGCCTGGCGTTCGGGCGAGATGGAGCCGCGACCCAATCGCACGCTTGCCGAGGGGATTGCCACCGGTGTCGTCTTTGAGTTGCCGCTCGGCATTTTGCGCGCCTCGCTCAACGACTTTGTTTTAGTCGACGACGACCAGATCCTGGCTGCGGTGCGACAGCTCTGGGATCTGCAGCATGTGATGGCCGAGCCATCGGGGGCTGTCGGCGTGGCTGCGGCCGATCAGGAGCGAGATCGGATTGCTGGGAAGCGCGTGGTGATCGTGATTAGTGGCGCCAATGCGACTCGGAAGCAGCTGCTTGATTGGTTGCGGGACTAGGGCGTGTTGACATTTAGCCGTGACAACCTGATGCCTAGAAGATTGCGTTTACCCAAGCGGCCCACACGCCTTGGGGAGAATCGAGCAACCAGTCAGGCAGCGTCTCTGCCGGAGCTGGGCCGTATCGATCTGGGTTCAGGAACGCGTCGAGCAAGGACATCGTTTCTTGGAGGTTCTCGAACGGCTCCAAGATCAAAGGGAACTTGATCGCCCTCGGAGGTTCAAGCAGCGCATGGAATTCACGGATCGCCTCCGAGGTCTGAGCTAAGCTGGCGTGGACAGGAGAGAGACGGACTTGCAACGACACGAAGTGCCCTTTTCTACGGGCACTCAATCTCAACCTGTGCTACAATGAAATTGCGAAGACATTGCAGCACAGGCGCATTGAGCGCCCACTTGACCGCCCCGCGACAACGGGGCGGTTCTTTTGTCTGAGGTTAAACCTACAGTATTTGCAGTTCGCCCCCAACGGCCAGCCTCTACACTGGCCCTGCCACACAAGATTTTCGACAGGGCGTCGCAATTCGAGGACGACTGCTCTTGTCCCTTTCCCGGCGCTCACGTCGAGAAAATCTTGTGTGGCAACAGTTTTCCTCGATGCCAGGAAGGGGACTCTGTGAAAAAGCTGATTCTTGTTGGGGCGTTGCTGGCCGCAGTTATTGGGACCGGGGCTGTCTTTGCTCAGTCGTCAAATGGCGATCCGTACACCTACACAAAGTCTGGGTCCGGTGAAGGGTTCTTCCGTTTCGATCTTCCAGTTGGTGAATATGCATGTCGCTTCATCAGCAACTATGACGATTCGGACGACGGCCTTCCCGATGGTTACGTTGGGGCCACGGCATGGCTGAGAGATGAAAACGGGGACGCTTGGTCGGAGTTTGAGATGGACGACACGAAATTTGTCACCGTAACTGAGCCTCGCTCGTCAGCCAGCGGAGGTTTGGATGCATGGGCAGATCAGATTTGGCAAGCATTTGGCGGGCTTGATCTGTTGGGGTTCAAGATTTCAATCTCAGACTCAACGCCAAAAGTCGAGATTGATCTGTCTCGCGTGTTTCGCTCTCGTGGATTGCGCTGGACTTTTCAGTGCGTCGAATTTGGTTGGCCAGAGTAGCTGTTAAGATTGTTCGAGAGTAGGCGGGCTGTGTGGTAGGACTCCGCGGAGGCACAGCCCGCCCCGCTCTCAGGACACAAGAAGGCACGCCTCTTGTGTCCTTTGCCCTACCAAGCCTCGATTGCAAGATTATACACGAACATACGTGTTAAGCAATCACGCCCGCGATGTTCCGGCGATATCTCGTTTCGACTGGATGCACCACCAGGCCAGGTTGACCATCGAGGTGTAGGTCTCGCCCAACTTGCAGTAGCGCGTGGCCAGTCCTCTGAACTGCTTCAGATCGGCGAACAGATTCTCGACCAGATGTCGGGTCCGGTAGCTCGCCTCGTCATGCGGAATCTGAATATTGCGCAGACTCCTCGTCGGAATGGTTGCTACAATGTCCCTTGTGGCGAGCAGTTCGCGGATCGAGTTCGTGTCATACGCCTTGTCTGCAATCAGTTCGCCCGTCTGAACGCCGTCGAGAAGTTCCGGTACTAAGGGGTTCTCGGCGGCGTTTCCTGGATGAATCGTGAATCTCACAAGGCGACCCTTTCGGTCTACCAGTGCCATCAATTTTGTCGTCGGCCCGCCTCGACTTCTTCCAATGGATTGGGTCCTCTTGGAGAAATCGGACGGGCCTCCGCTTTTGGGGCACCCGAAGCGTGCTGGTGAACCTTGATGAACGAGCCGTCGATCTGAGTCGATTGCATGTCAAGCTCTCCCTGAGTGGTCTCGAAGATTCTCTCGAAGACGCCTTTGTCCGACCAGCGCCGAAAGCGACGGTAGACCGAGTTCCAGTTGCCGAATTCTGAGGGCATGTCTCGCCAGGGAGCGCCTGTGCGCAAAACCCAGATCATCCCCTCAAGCGATTTCCGATTGTCAAACCCGGATCGACCTCGGTCTCCGGGCTTACCGGGCAGAATGGGAGCGATCATTCTCCACTGCTTGTCCGTTAAAGTGGTGCGTGGCATGTCACCTCCTCTCTCATGGAGTCAGTTTAATGTCCACAAATCTAAATGTCAACACGCCCTAGCCGGCTGCTTCGTTGATCTGGCCGGCCAGGACGAAGTCGAAGTCTGTGACGCCTCCGGCGTCGTGGGTGTTGAGGGCGATCGAGACCGTGTTGTAGACGTTCGACCAGTTGGGATGGTGGTCGAGTTTCTCGGCGAGCAGTGCGACGGACGACATGAAGCCGAAGGCTGCCACGAAGTTGTTGAACTGGAACTCTCGCGTCAGTGAGCCGTCCTCGTAGGACCAGCCCGTAATCTCTGACAGTCGACCGCTAATCTCGGAATCATCTAGCTTGCGTCGTTCCGGCATGACAACCTCCCGATGAATTCCCGCGTCGTCGTGCCGCGAGTATAGGAATCTTATGGCCAGCTTTGACGAGGTCCGGGGCGCTCTTGAATCTGCACGCCACGGATACCTGTCGACGGCGTCGGCAGAGGGTGATCCTCACCTGCAGCCCGTGGTGTTCCAGGTGGTTGGAGACTCGGTCTACATCGCGATTGACGAGAAACCCAAGACCACGCTTCGCCTTAAGCGGCTGACGAATATCGAATCGAATCCGAGGTTCGCCTTGCTGATTGACAACTATGACGATACCTGGGATCGACTGTGGTGGATCCTGCTGCGTGGGCCAGCGACTGTGTTGTGGCCATCAACGTGGGACGCTCAGGAGGCGGAGGCCGCGATTGCGGCGCTTCGAGCGAAGTACTCGCAGTACGAGTCGATGGGACTCGAGGAGCGTCCGCTACTGAAGCTCACTCCGGACCGGGTGACCCGATGGTCGGCCTCTGGTCGCTTCTGAGATCGGATTCGTTTTCTTAGACCTGGCTCCAATCTCTGCCGGTGACTTCGTTGTAGCGGGCGTCGGGACCGGTCCAGCCTCCGTCGACGACCAGTTTCTGTCCGGTGACCAATGCCGAGGCGTCGGAGGCCAGATACAGGGCGGCGTTGGCGATGTCGACCGCTTCTCCGGAGCGGCCTATCGGGTGCATTTTCGCCCAGTCTTGCCTGGTTTGCTCGACGCGCTCTTCGCTGAGCCAGCCCTGGCCGGTGGCGATCCCGCCGGGACAGATGCAGTTGATGCGGATGCCCTTGGACGCCCACTCTCCGGCGGCGGCCTGGACCATGGCGATCACGGCGCCCTTGGATGCGCAGTAGGCCGCCATCCCTGCCAGTCCGACCAGGCCGGCGACTGAGGCGGTGGCGATGATTGATCCGCCTCCGGCACGCTCCAGATGCGGCATGCCGTACTTCATGCCCAACCAGACGCCGCGGATGTTGATGTCCGAGACGAGGTCGTAGGTCTTCTCGGGGCAATCGCGGATGTTGTTCTCGGGCGGTCCGACACCGGCGTTGTTGTAGATGACGTCAATGCGACCCCAGGCCTCATCGGCGGCTGCGAACATACCCTGAATGTCCTCGCCCTGGCGGACGTCGGTCTCGACGAAGCGTGCCGAGTCCCCGATGTCTGAAGAGACCCAGGGTCCGCGGGATGCGTTGCGGTCGGCGATCATGACTCGTGCGCCCTCGGACGCGAAGAGCCTGGCTGTTGCTTCGCCGATGCCGGACGCACCGCCGGTGATTACCGCTACTTTGCCTGCCAGTCTGTCGGCCATGACTTGTTCTCCCTTATGCCTGTGAGTACTGCGGTCCCATGACCTGGACATATCGATCGTCGAGGCTGGTCCAGCCGCCGTCGACGACCAGCTTCTGGCCCGTGATTAGCGAGGATGCGTCGGAGGCCAGGAAGAGCGCGGCGTTGGCGATGTCGATCGCCTCGCCGGAGCGGCCGATCGGGTTGTAGTTCGCCATGAACTCTCTCGACTGCTCGATCTGATCCTCGTTGCGCGAGCCCTGTCCGGTCGCGATGTTGCCGGGGAGGATGCAGTTGATGCGGATGTTCTTCGAGGCCCACTCGCCGGCGGCGGCCTGAACCAATGCGACGACCGCGCCCTTGGAGGCGCAGTAGGCCGAGACTCCGGCGACGCCTGTGATTGCCGCGATCGAGGCTGTGACGATGATCGAGCCGCCTCCGGCCCGCTCCAAATGTGGAATGCCGTACTTCATTCCTAGCCAGACACCTCGAATGTTGACGTCGGAGATCAGGTTGTAGCGCTCCTCGGGACACTCGGTGACCTTGCCCTCGGGTCCTCCGACACCAGCGTTGTTGTAGATCACGTGGACACGGCCCCAGGCATCGTTGGCCGCTGCGAACATGCCCTGAATGTCCTCGCCGAAGCGCACATCGGTCTCGACGAAGATTGCTGCATCACCGATCTCTGAGGCGACCAACGGTCCGCGCGACGTGTTGAGGTCGGCGATTACGACTCGGGCGCCTTCGGAGGCGAAGAGCCGAGCGGATGCCTCGCCGAGGCCTGAGGCGCCTCCGGTGATGACGGCGACTTTGCCATGCAGTCGGTCTGTCATGTTCCTTTCCTCTCCGGGCGGCTAGGAAAAGTCACGGCCGGAGAAGTCGGACCAACGGCCATCGACGGCGGTCCAGCCTCCATCAACCACGATCGCCTGTCCGGTCATGAATGAGGATTCGTCGGAGGCGAGGAAGAGGGCTGCCTGGGCGATGTCGGCGCCCTCGCCGGAACGGCCGAGTGGATGCGCCATGGCGTTCCGTTCGCGCCGACGGTCCATGCGGTCGGGGTCCTCGGGGCCGGGCGAGTCGTCGCCGATGCGGGTGGCGATCGCGCCGGGGCAGATGCAGTTGACGCGGATGCCGGCGGAGGCGAACTCGCCCGCGACGGTGCGGGTCAGTGAGATCACGCCACCCTTGGACGCGCAGTAGGCGGCGATGCCGGAGAGTCCGGAGAGTCCGGCGACCGAGGCGGTGGAGATGATCGAGCCGCCACCGGCTCGCTGCAGGTGAGGGATTCCGTACTTCATCCCCAGCCAGACTCCGCGCAGGTTGATTGCCATGATTTCGTCGAACACCTCCTCGGGGCAGTCGCGGACATTCTCCTCGCGGCCGCCGATGCCGGCGTTGTTGTAGATGATGTTGATGCCGCCGAAGGCATCGACGGCGGCCTGATACATCGCCTGGACGTCTTCGCCCTGGGAGACGTCGCCGGTGAAGGCGAGGGCGGCTTCTCCGATTTCGGTGGCGGCCTCCTGGGCGCGCTCTTCCCAGCGATCCATGACCAGTACGCGAGCGCCTTCTTCGGCAAACAGCTCGGCGGTGGCGCGGCCCATTCCTGAACCTGCGCCTGTAATCACTGCGACCTTGCCATCCAGTTGTCCAGCCATCTGGAACCTCCTCGTCGACTCGAGTTGCACGGCCGTCGCCGTACATCGATGGGAGGGTAGAGCCTGTGACGACTGGATGTCGGCGCTGAGGGGTCGGGGAAGCGCCGGAGATCAGGGCGGCGAGCGGGCCGGGCGTTCGCGGCTGTTTGGATTTGTTCGGCTTTGTTCGATTTCCCTGCGACGTGTTCGTTCGCATTCGAGGAGGCGGAGTCGCGAATTCGGCTTATGTCGGTACGAGATTTCTCTTTCTGGGAGTTGATTTTGCATGATCTCCAGTGTTTTACGGGAGATCGTGAAGCTGGGTCGGACAATTGTGCCCAGGTTTGGACAGGTTTCGTCAGCTTTTGGGCAGGAATTGTGACAGTAATGCGCGGTTTTGGTCAGATTTGGGCAGGTTTGGTCAGGTTGGTCAGTTTGGACAGTCTGGAGAGCTTCCGGGCACCTGTTGGAGAAGGGGTCGGTCGACCTGGAGAACATCTCTTGAGGACAGAGCGGAGTCACTTGCATCTGGGCAGCCGATCGCATGAAGCACATGTGTACGCATACGTACAAACGTACTAATGGTGCGTCAGGCTGTCAAGCTGTCAGGGCGCTGGTTGCTAGGTCAGCGCGTCGGCGATGGCGAGTTCGGCGATTTTCTCGTCGTTGTAGCCGAGGATGTCTCGGAGGACGAGGTCGTTGTCGCGGCCGATCGAGGGTGCGACGGAGCGGTAGCTGGGTGGCGTCTCGCTCATCTGGCCCTTGGCGGCTTCGAAGGTGGTGGTTCCGTGCTCGGGGTGTTCCATCTCGATGAAGTGGCCACGGTGCAGGAACTGAGGGTCCTGGGCGGCGGCGGAACTGTTGGAGACGGCGTGTGCGGGTACGCCGAAGGCCTGGAGCATGTACTCGATCTCGACGGCGCCGAGTCCTGCGGTCCAGCCAGAGACGATTCCGTTGAGCTCGTCCTCCTTGGCCTTGCGGGCGGCGAGGTCGGCGAAGCGGTGGTCGCAGGTGAGTTCGCCGAGGCCCATGGCGGAGCAGAGATTGGCCCAGTCGCCATCGTCTCGCACGGCGATGGCGACCCAGTCGTCGTCGCCTGAGGCGGCGTAGCAGCCATGAGGGGCCATGACGGGATCGGCGTTGCCGACGAGTTGGGGGACTCGTCCGTTGATCGTGTAGTCGAGCAGAGCGGTGCTCATGAAGTGGAGCGAAGATTCGGCCTGGGCCTGGTCGATGTAGAGGCCCTCGCCGGTGCGGTCGCGGTGATCGAGTGCGGCGAGGATCGTCGGCAGGGCGAAGCGGGGCGAGAGGTAGTCGGTGTAGGCGGAGTAGGGGCCGATTGGCGAGCCGCCGGGATTTCCGGCGAGCGCGATGTAGCCGCCGATGGCTGCGCCCATTGTGCCGAAGCCGGCGACTCGGGAGAGCGGTCCTTCTTGTCCGAACAGACAGGTGGAGAGCATGATCAGGTCGGGCTTGATCTGATGCAGGGAGTCGTAGTCCATGCCCCAGGCGCGCATGGCGCGGGGTGAAAAGGACTCGGTGAGGACGTCGCACCACTTGATCAGGTCGAGCAGGACGTCGCGGGCCTCGGATGTGGCGAGGTTGAGCGAGAGTCCGAGCTTGTTGATGTTCATGTTGCCGAAGAGGCCGGAGTGGTCGGGGCCCTGTCCGTTGTTGTGGTAGGGGCCGATGCCTCGCGCGGTCTCGATGCGGTTGGCGGACTCGATGCGCACGACGGTGGCGCCGAAGTCGGCCATGGCTCGCGTGGCGGTGGGTCCGGCGACGACCCACATGAGGTCGAGCACCTTGAGTCCGGCGAGTGCGCCCTCGGTTGGGATTCCTGGTGTGTTTGTCAGCGTTGTCATCTAGATCACCCCACGTTCCCGTAGGTCGTTGAGCGCGTCTTCGTCGAGGCCGAGTTCTGCGTAGACCTCGGCGTTGTGCTCGCCAAGTGTTGGGGCTCGCCGTCGGTACTCGATCTGATTGTCGGAGAGCTTGACGAACGGTCCGGGGAATCGGACGGGATCGGGCCAACCGGGCATTTCGTGCTCTAGCCAGAAGTCGCGGGCTTCGAACTGTTCGGAGTTGGCGACTTCGTCGACGGTGGTGACCGGGACGATCAGCAGGGAGCGAGATTGTGCTTCGGAGAAGAGTTCGTCGCGAGTGCGCTTCTTGAGGAACTCTCCGACGACGCCCATTAGGCGGTCCCACTCGGAGAGCGGGCGGGCTCCGGTGATGAATTCTGCACCGAGGCCGATCCAGTCGAGGTCTCGGTCTTCGATGGTGCACTCGCCTTCGTCGTACATCCACTCGAAGAGGCGTCGTGAGAAGGGTCCGATGCCGGCGCCGAAGAGGAAGGTGAGTGAGATGTAACCGTCGGCGACCTCCCAGATCAGTTTGCCGGTGAAGGGTCCGACGGCCATGCCGCCGGCGACGCGGGCGGTCTCGGCTGCGCCGATCGAGGCGGCGAGGACGGCGGACATCGTCGCGGCGGCGACCGATTGTTGGGCGGAAATGTCGACGTACTGTCCGCGTCCGGTGCTTGAGCGGGCTCGGAGAGCGACCATGGCGGCGATGGCGGCCTCGCCGGAGGCGTGCGACCAGGCCTGTGGTACGGAGACTCGGACAGGCGATTCGCCGGCGCCGCCAGAGAGAATCAGGGGTCCGCCAGCGGCCATCAGGATGAGGTCGGTGGCCTGGTACGTCGCTTTGGGGCCGGTTTGGCCGAAGGCGGAGATTGAGGTGTAAATCAAGTTCTCGTGGTCGGCTGAGAGGTCGTCGTAGCCGAGTCCACGGGCGGACATCGAGCCGGGCGTGTCGGATTCGAGGATGAAGTCGGCGCCGGCGGCGAGCTGGCGGATGAGGGCCTGTCCGTCGGGATGGTCGAGGTTGCAAGTGATCCCGCGCTTGTTACGCGCGTAGGCCCACCAGAAGAGTGAGCGATCGGGTCCCGGATCATCGCCGGCGAACGGCCCGAGGGAGCGCGCCGACGAGCCATCGGGGGGTTCGATGGCGATGACATCGGCACCCAGATCAGCCAAGATTTGGCCGGTGAGCATGCCTCGCTGATCGGTCAGATCTAACACTCGATACGGCGTCAGCAACATCGGTCAGCGCTCCTCCCGCTCGGCGATTGAAGGGTATCGTAAGCGGGGAACGCTTGGTTGGCAGTTGTTAAGCTGAGCGCGGGAGCAGAGCATGACAACGACTGAGCGTCCAAGCGAGTCGTCGACGAAGCCGAAGTATTTGACCGAGGAGTACGAGGTCGTCCGCGACGGCCAAACTCTTCGATGCCAACAGGTCGAGTACATGGGTGCGATGTACGAGATTTGCGACGAATTGGGCGGCGACACTGATGTCTTTGAAGAACTCTTCGCCGGCAGAAGACTCCAGCCCGGTGAGGATGGTCATGCGGAACTCGTCGAGTACCTGAACCAGTTCCTTACAAGCCAAGATGAGCCTGTCTCTGAATGACGCCTCGCGCCCCGGTGTTCGTTGACAGCGTGCACCTCATCGGCGAGTTTCTCGAAGGCGACCAGTGGCACGACGCTGCACTGGCAGCCGCAGACGATGCTCGCGATCGACGAAAGTTCACGAGCGAGGGCGTGATCCAGGAGTTTCTTGCCCACGTTTCGCGAACGCGCAACGACAGGCGTGCAGCCGCCGCGGCAATCGTGAGAGAGATGAGAGGCGCATCCCAGTTCACTGTTGTGCGTCACACCGACGTATTGCTAGAGGCTGCACTTGATCTGTTTGACGGAGAGTTTCGTCATACTCGACTGAGCTATCAAGACTGCATCGCCATCCGGATCATGCGGGACTTTGGCATCTCGGAAATCTTGACCGCCGATCGAGAGTTTGGGGTCGCAGGTGTGACGCCCCTGCTCCGTCGCTACATCTGAGACCTGCTACTGCAGGGCGCCGGAGCCGCTGATCTGCCACTCTTCCTCTACGACTCCTTGGCGATGTGCGTGCAGCGTTCTATGGAGTAGGACCGTGCTGTCGGAGTAGTGGGGGACTAGTTCGACTCGGTCTCCGATCTTCAGGGGTTCGCCGCCGTCTCTTGAGAAGTGGGTGTGTTCGGCGCTGAGGCCGGCGCAACTCCAGCCGTCTGGTTTTACTACCGTGGGCAGGCCGGTGTGTCGGCCGGTCGATTTCCAACCGGCGTCGCCGGCGGCTCGCTCGGGATTGGCGGCGGAGACGACCTGGCAGAGCAGGCTTAGCGCTCTTCGGTGACCGCCGACCCCCATCGTTTCGTAGGTGAGATCCATTAGTGCGGCTCCGCCGGCCTGGAGCTCGTTGAGGACGCCCTGCTTGAGGACGTAACGGTAGTTGCCGCTGCCGCCTCCTGAGAGCACGCCGATCTCGTGTCCGTCTGCCTGACATAGCTCGTTGGCTCGGGCCAGGATGGTTGATGATGCCTCGGTCTCTCGTTCCTTTTCTTCGTCCGGGAGACCCATGACGTGGCCCTCGTAGCCCATCAGGCCTCGCAGCCTTACTGCGGGCAGGTCCGAGATCAGCGCGCAGAGCGCTGGCGCTTGCTCGGGGGTCACTCCACAGCGGTGGAGGTTGACGTCGATGTCGACTAGCAGATCGATGGTCACGCCGGCGGAATCTGCGGCGGCGGAAATCTCTCGGATGTTGGATGCGTCGTCAACCGCTACGCAGAGTGCCGCCAGCCTGGCGACCTCAATCAGCCGAGCGACCTTTTGGGCTCCGACGACTTCGTTGGCGATCAGGATGTCGGTGACTCCGCCTTGCGCCATGGCCAGCGCCTCGGAGGCCTTGGCGCAGGTCACTCCGACGGCGCCGGCCTGGAGCAGTCTCAGCGCCATGGCTGGGGCTTTGCAGGCTTTGACGTGGGGACGCCAGTTGATTCCGGCGGCGGCGGAGCGCTGGGCCATCAACTGGGCGTTGTGATCGAGCGCGTCGAGGTCGACCAGCAAGGCGGGCGTGTCCAACTCCCAGACGTAGGTCATAGCATGCTCCCCATCGAGGCTCTTTCGATTTCTCAGGAATCCTAGCGAAACGTCGACCTATGCCATTTGCCGCGATCAACGGACTACGACTTTTCTACCACGAGCAGGGGCCTACGGATCCTGAGGCGCCGACGATCGTGTTCGTTCACGGCACCCAAGGCAACGCGTCTCTCTATGCCGGTTTGATTGATGTGCTCTCCGACCGCTTCCGCTGCGCTGTGCTCAATCATCGAGGCCGGTCGCCTTCGGAGTCGCCGGATGATCCATCGGTCTACAGCATCGAGCAGTTTGCGGATGATCAGGCGGCGTTCATCGAGCAGCGTGGCTATCGGAACATCACGATGATGGGTTGGTCGCTGGGCGTTCGCACGGTGCTTGGCTACCTGCATCGGCACGGTACTCAGCGAGTCGGGCAAGCGATCCTGGTCGCCGGTCCGCCTTCGCCCAACTTTGGCGGTCAACCGTTGACTCCGCCAGATCAGGACGCGCCGCTGCGCGAGGTATGGGGTCAACAGTTCGGGGCCTCCACGGAGGCGTGTTGGGAGGGTTCGCAGCAGTCGCGAGCGACCTGTGACCTGGAATCTACGCTTGGGAGCATTGATATTCCGGTGGCGATCTTTCCCGGTCGGCACGATCCGATCTGCCCCCATGCTGCGGCTGAGTTCATGGCTCGGGAGATCCCCGATGCGACGCTGCGGACGTTTGAGGAGTCGGGCCATGCTCCGCTGGTGACGGAGGCGGAGCTCTTTGCCGGAGAGACCGTGGTCTTCATCCAGCGCTGTGAGGCGGGGCGCGAAGCTGTCGGGTCGGACTAGTTTCCGGCTGAACAAACTGCTGCGCTGGGCAAGCTGAGGTAGTGTCTTGCGCCTCGCTCGAGATGGCTGAGCGCGCTGGGCGCGATGATACGCTGAATCCACATTGTCAGACGAGAAAACGGACGCCGTACGCGCCGCGCAAATCAATGAGCCGGAGCATGATCTCACACCCGGCGAGATGCGCCTGAGCGCCTTTGAAGGGACCGACGTGACCACGAACCAGGACTGGTGGCCCGACCAACTCAGCTTGAAGCCCCTGCGCCGGAACACATCAGCATCCGATCCATTGGGCTCAGATTTTGATTATGCCGAAGCGGTCAAGAGCCTCGATGTCGATGCGTTGAAGCAGGACATCGAAGTGGTCATGACTACCTCGCAGGACTGGTGGCCAGCTGACTACGGGCATTACGGGCCTTTGTTTATCCGCATGACCTGGCACGCTGCTGGTACCTACCGGATCAGCGATGGCCGCGGCGGCGGTGGAGCTGGTCAGCAGCGATTCGCTCCGCTGAACAGCTGGCCCGACAATGCGAATCTGGACAAGGCTCGGCGGTTGCTCTGGCCGGTCAAGCAGAAGTATGGTTCCAGCCTTTCCTGGGCCGACCTGTTGGTCTTTACAGGCAACTGTGCGCTCGAGTCGATGGGTTTCAAGACGTTTGGGTTTGCCTTTGGACGTCCCGACTCCTGGGAAGCCGACGAGACGGACTGGGGGACGGAAGATGAGTGGCTAGGCGATGAGCGGCACGACGGCGAGGGCGTCCTGAACGAGCAGTTTGGCGCCGACCACATGGGTTTGATCTATGTGAATCCTGAGGGTCCCGGCGGGGAGCCCAACCCGTCGATGGCGGCCGAATACATTCGTCGTACGTTCATGCGGATGGCGATGAACGATGAGGAGACGGTCGCGCTGATCGTTGGTGGGCACACGTTTGGCAAGGCGCACGGCGCCGCGCCGGAGACGCACGTCGGCGCAGATCCTGAGGGCGCGAGTATCGAACGACAGGGGATCGGCTGGGACAGCGGTCACGGTTCGGGCATGGCCTCGGACGCGATTACCAGCGGGATCGAGGGCGCCTGGACTGACAAGCCGACGACCTGGGACAACGGCTTCCTCGAGAATCTCTACCAACACGAGTGGGAGCTGATCAAGAGCCCGGCCGGCAAGTGGCAGTTCGCTCCGAAGAACGCGGCTTCGGTGGCGACGGTGCCCGATGCTCATGACCCGGACATTCGCCATGCGCCGATGATGCTGACGACGGACCTGGCGATGCGTGAGGATCCGGCCTATGCCGAGATCACGCGACGCTTCCTGGAGAATCCGGCTGAACTTGAGGATGCGTTCGCGCGCGCCTGGTTCAAGCTGATCCACCGCGATATGGGTCCTCGCAGCCGCTACCTCGGCCCGCTGACGCCGTCTGAGCCGCTGGTCTGGCAGGACCCGGTTCCTGATGTCGATCACGAGCTGATCGGTGAGGCTGAGATTGCCTCGCTGAAGGCGGACGTGCTGACTTCCGGTTTGTCGCGTTCGCAACTGATCGGGACTGCCTGGGGCGCGGCCGCGTCATTCCGAGGCACCGACAAGCGCGGCGGCGCCAATGGCGCGCGCATCCGGCTGGAGCCGCAGCGAAGTTGGGCGGTCAATGACCCGGATGAGCTGGGTGCCGTGCTTGAAACCCTGGAGGGCGTGCAGTCCGCATTCAACGGCTCACGCAGTGACGGCAAGTGCGTGTCGCTGGCCGATCTGATTGTGCTGGGCGGGTGCGCGGCTGTTGAACAGGCCGCCAGGGATGCAGGCTATGACGTGACGGTTCCGTTCACGCCGGGCCGCACCGATGCATCGGAGGAGTGGACCGACGCGGAGTCGTTTGCTGTTCTGGAGCCCAAGGCTGATGGATTCCGCAACTATCTGCGGCAGGATCTGCAGACCTGGCGTCGCGGCCGAGCGGAGGAATTGCTGGTCGAGAAGGCCGAGATGCTCACGCTCACGGCTCCGGAAATGACGGCGCTCGTCGGTGGGATGCGTGTCCTGGACGCGAATGCCGGACATTCATCGCATGGCGTGCTGACCGATCGTCCGGGGACGCTGACGAACGACTTCTTCGTCAACCTGCTCGACCCGAACACCGAATGGCAAGCGGTGAATGGCTCGGATGAACTCTTCGAGGGACGCGACCTGAGTAGCGGCGAGGCACGAGGTACCGCTACGCGCGTCGATTTGATCTTCGGGTCTCACTCCGAGATGCGAGCGCTGGCGGAGGTTTACGGATCTGCCGACGCTGAGGAGAAGTTTGTCAACGACTTCGTCTCGGCGTGGGGCAAGGTGATGAACCTGGATCGGTTCGACCTGGGCTAGCACGGCCGGAGCCACAGCAGATGGCTCAGTCCCCGCTTTACGCGGGGACCTGCTCTCTGATGGCTGCGCAGAGCGACACGGACAGTTGGCGCTGCCCGAGCGGGTCCCCGCGTGAAGCGGGGACTGGGAAATGGCCTAGTAGCGGTTTACTCGCTGTCTTCTTAGTCGACGACCAGGGGTAGCGATTCGTTGGCTGCGTACTCCGACATTGAGGCGTCGTAGACGGCGACGTTTTGGTAGCCGAGCAGACTGAGGACCAGGGCGTCGTTTGAGGCGGCGATGCCTCCTCCGCAGTAGGTTACGACTCTTTGCGACTTGTCTGGGGCGACGTCGGCGAACATTTCCTCCAGGTCGTCCGATGGTCGGTAGAGTCCGGTGTCGGGATCGATCAGCTCCATCGCCGGGACATTGGTAGAGCCGGGGATGTGGCCGGCTCGGCCGTAGGTGCGGCCTCCGTCGGCTCCTGAGTGCTGGTCTCGACCGAGGGCGTTGATCAGGCAACTGCCGCCAGATTCGACGAACGTGTTCACTTCGGCCAAGTCGGCAAAGCGTGCGGCGTCCTCAGTAGGAACGAACGTGGTCGGCTGGTAGCTCGCCTCTGCTGTGGACGATGCACGACCTTCGTCGCTCCAGCGACGCCAGCCGCCGTCGAGCACGGCTGCGTTCTTGCAGCCCATCGACTGGAACATCCACCACAGTCGGGCGGCCCACATCGAACCGAGGCGGTCGTAGAGGACCAGTTTCGAGGTTTCGGAGATTCCGTGTCGGCCGGCCGACGCGGCGAACTCCTCGGCCGAGGGCATCATGAATCGCAGGCGCTGCGAGTTGTCGGAGAAGTCGGCTTGCAGGTCGAGGTATCCGGCGCCGCGAATGTGGCCGGAGTCGTACTCGGCGCGGCCCGACTCGACTCGGTAGCCGCCGCCGTCTCGTGGTCGCAAGAAGACTGTTGATTCGAAGACTCGGACGTCATCATCCTCGAGGTGCTCCGCCAACCAATCCGTCGAGACCAGGTATTCAGGATTTGCGAATGCCATGCTTCGCTCCTTTCGGTGTTGTGGTCGGTGATATGAGATTAGGCTAGCCACCTTGCGCGATAGACTGCCTCAGTACGTCCAGAGCAGCCCACGCAGTCCAAGAAGACGCACCCGTGCCCTACCTCAACACTTTCGCTCCCACCGCCGATGCTGTCGATCTGACCGGTACCGATGAGTTCATTTCGCTGTGCGAGTCTGCTGCCGACCTTGGCATCTCGCATGCCGACCAGGTTCGCTACGTGTCGCGGAACCAGGTGATCAACCACCTTCGATTGCATCTGTTGGAATGGGGCGACCCGGCCAATCCGACGATTGTCCTGCTGCACGGCGGGAACCAGTCGGCGCATAGTTGGGACCTGGTGGCGCTGCACCTGGCCGACCGGTTCCATATCATCGCCCCTGACCAGCGTGGGCATGGCGACTCGGAGTGGGCGCGTGACGCCGACTATGGTCCCGACCAGATGGCGTCGGATGCGCTGCAGCTGATACATGAGGACGGGATTGAACGTCCGATCGTGATGGGGCACTCGATGGGCGGCATGGTCACGATGCGCTTGACCTCGCGTGAGCCGTCGCTGCCGCGTGCCGTTGTTCTCGTTGATGTCGGGCCTGAGGTTTCGCAACGCGGCGCGGAGGCGATTCGCAACTTTGTTGTCAGTAACGTCGAGTTTGAGCAACTGGACGAGTTCATTGATCGCGTGGCGGAATACGATCCGTTCCGGTCGCGTGAGCACATGGAGCGTACGGCTCGCTACAACCTGGTCCACCGCTCGGACGGCAAGTACGTCTCGAAGTCCGACCGCATCCTGCACGATCCCGGTTTCCGACGACCGGCCGCCGACCGACGCGATGTCGCGGATGGATTCCACGAGTTCAATGGTCCCACCCTGTTGGTGCGGGGCGAGTCGAGCAACATCCTGGAGGCCGATGCGGCCGAGCGATTCGTTGAGGACTTACCCAATGCTCAGCTCGTCGAAGTGCCGGATTGTGGACACAACGTTCACTCCCAGAACACACCCGGTTTCATCGACGCGGTCTCGGGCTTCTTGAGCGCGGCGGGGCGGGACTGACAGGCGTAACATCGACTTATGGCCGAGCAATATGTCGCCAGGGATAAGAACACGGGCTTTGAAGTCTCCGTGACCGGTGACTTCCCCGAGCATCCCGACGACCGGATGCGGATCGCTCGGACGACGACGCTGTTCACTCGATTGATGTCGACGCTGTTGCAGCGTGATGAGGCTCAACGCCGGGTGGGATTTCGCGCGATCGAGACACAGCTCGAACTCGCCGATGCATTGATCCGGCAGGATCATGCTGAGGTGCAGCGGCTCGTACGGGAGACGCTGACGTCGATGGGGGTAAGCGAGGATCAACTGCGCGAGCTGGCTCAGCGACTGGCTGAGGCGGGCGGGCTGGATCCGCGTGTTGCCCAGGAGCTCTCGCGAGCATTCGGCTTTGAGGCTGACGCTCTTGAGATGGAAGCCGAACCCGCGGACGAGCCGTCCGACGATGAGAACCCGGCGTTGGATCCGAAGATCATGCAACAACTCGAAGATCTGCTGGCCGATTCCGACACTTCCGAAACGAAGTCGGACGACCGGGAAGACGACTCCGAAGACCCTGCGAAAGGACCTGCGACATGAGCGCCTCAGCCGTTGGCTACATCAAGGACATGCTCTCGTTTATTCATGGCGGTTTCCGCGATGCCCGTAACGGGCAGACGGCGGAGCAGCTTCACTTCGTGCCCGACGGCGAATCGCATTCGGTTGCCTGGGTGCTCTGGCATGCCGCGCGGGTCGAAGATCTGCTGGTCCAGGGCGCCTGGCAGGGCAAGCAGGAGATCTGGCGCGAGGGCAACTGGGCCGAGAAGACAGGTTTGCCCGAGCGCGGGTTCGGCACAGGTCAGTCGACTGAAGAGGCGTCGGCTGTCGCGATCGGCGACATGGACGCTTTCTGGGGCTACCAGGACGCGGTCAACGAGTCGACCCATGCGTTCCTTGACTCGCTCAGCGACGATGATCTGGCGCGGGAAGTGAAGCTGGGGGAGGCGACGGAGACGCTGGGTCAGTCGATCACGCTGCACCTCTGCACGCATCTCAACGGACACCGCGGCGAAATCAACCTGATCCGCGGGATGCACGGTCTCGATCCGGTGCGGCCCAACATGGGCGGTTAGTCGACGGCGCGCAACCGGGTCGAGCAGCGACGACGGGAGCCAGATCATGCACGTAGTCATCACCGGCGCGAGCGGACTGATCGGTGGGGCGCTCGTCAAGGAGCTCCGGCAGCGTGGCACGAGCGTGATTGCCGTGTCGCGGAATCCTCGATCGCATGTGGCGCTCTCGGGCGTCAACTGGACTGGATGGGACGGCCTGACTGACGCAGTCTCCGGCGCAGCCGGAGTCGTCCACCTAGCGGGCGAGGGAATTGTCGACCAGCGCTGGAGCAAGGCTCGCAAGGCGGCACTGCGCGACAGTCGGCTCGACACTACCCGGCAGGTCGTGCAGGCGATCCAGGAGGCGACGGAGAAGCCTGCTGTGCTGGTGAGCGCATCGGCGATCGGGTACTACGGCAATGCGGTCGAGCGTGAATCGACCGAAGCGGCGCCGGCGGGTGACGACTTTCTCGCCCAACTCTGCGCCGACTGGGAGGCGGAGTCGCAGGGCGCTGGTGTTCGTGTAGTGAATCCTCGCGTCGGCATCGTCATGGCGAACGAAGGCGGCGCGCTGCCGCGCCTGCTGATGCCGTTCAAGCTCGGACTCGGTGGACCGATTGGATTCGGTCGCGCGTGGTGGAGCTGGATCCACCTTGACGACGTGGTCGGCTCGATCCTGTACTCGCTGGAGCAGAACTACATCGAGGGTGCGATCAATCTGACTGCGCCGAACCCCGTTCGCAACAGGGAATTTTCAAGCGCGCTTGGTCAGGCGTTGGGTCGTCCGGCGTTGATGCCCGTGCCGCCGGTGGCGCTCAAGCTGGCCCTCGGCGAGGGAGCGAGCGTGCTGCTTGCGTCGCAGCGGATTCTTCCGACGCGGACGCTTGAGCTGGGCTACCGATTCAAGTTCACCGAGATTGATTCCGCGCTTCAGGATTTGGTCGCCTGACAACGATGGCCGACCAGATTCAGCTCCGCTATGGCATCAATCCACACCAGGCTCCGGCTACGGCATCGGCGATTGGCGAGTGGCCCTTCGAGGTCCTGAACGGGCAGCCCGGATACATCAACCTGCTCGATGCGATGAGTTCGTGGAATCTGGTCCGAGAGCTGCGCGAGGCTCTGGATCAGCCGGCGGCCGCGTCGTTCAAGCACGTTTCGCCCGCCGGAGCAGCGATCGGCCTGCCGATTCCGGAGCGCTTGGCGCGTGCCTACGAGGTCGAGAGGCTTGAACTCTCGCCGGTCGCGTCGGCGTATGTCAGGGCACGCGGCGGGGATCTGGTTAGTGCCTACGGCGACTTTGCGGCCGTTTCCGATGTCGTTGACGAATCTCTAGCTCGCTTCCTTCGCAGAGAGGTCTCGGACGGGATCATTGCACCGGGCTATGAGCCTGAGGCTCTTGAGATCTTGGGTAAGAAGAAGGGTGGACGCTACCTGATTCTGAAGTCCGATCCCGACGCGTCTGCACCTGTAGTCGAATCGCGCGACCACTTCGGTATTCGGCTGGAACAACCAACCGATCGCAAGACCATCGACGACTCGATCTTTGACAATCCGGTCACGAACCAGACTGACTTCCCTGAGGATGTCCGCCGCGACCTGTTGGTCGCTACGATCGCGCTGCGGTACACGCAGTCCAACTCGGTCTGCGTCGCTGCCGACGGTCAGGTGATTGGTCTGGGTGCGGGACAGCAATCTCGGATTCACGGCTCTCGGCTGGCCTGCGGCAAGGCTGATCGTTGGATGCTGCAACAGCAAGATCAGGTTCTTGGCCTGGAGTTCGACTCGTCGCTGAAGCGTCCTGACCGTTTCGCGGGACGTGAGCAGTACATCGCCTGGGGGGAACTGTCCGAGCCGGAGCGCGAGCGTTTGCAGTGGCAGATTGTCAACTGGCCGGGACCGCTTTCGGACGCCGAGCGCCGAGACTGGATCGGACAGTTCCGCACGGTCCTCAGCCACGACGCGTTCATGCCGTTTCGGGACAACGTCGACCGGGCGCAGGCTTCGGCGGTGACTCACATTCTTCAGCCCGGCGGATCGATCGCTGACGGCGACACGACCGAGGCGTGTGACCAGTACGGCATCGTCATGGCGCTAACAGGACAACGCTTGTTCCGTCACTAATCGGCTGTAACCTCAATCCATGCCCGCGTTCACCGACTCTCCCATCGCTTTGTACGACACGTTGCTCCGTGACGGATCGCAGATGGAAGGCATCGCCTTCTCGCTGCAGGACAAGATCACGGTTGCTCGGAGGCTTGACTCCCTTGGCATTCATTACGTCGAGGGTGGGTTCCCCGGTTCGAACGAGAAGGACAAGGCGTTCTTTGAGCAGATGAAATCGCAGCCGCTGGAGCGCGCCAAGCTGGTCGCCTTTGGCGGCACGCGCAAGCCGGGTTCGGACGTGGAGACGGACTTCAACGTTGTCGCGCTGCGCGAGGCGGAAACGCCAGTCGTCACCTTTGTCGGCAAGGCGATTGCCTCTCAGGTCAAGACGGTGCTCAACACCTCGCGCGAAGAGAATCTCTCGATGGTGCGTGAGTCGGTCGAGTACATGGCTTCGATTGGGCGCGAAGTTCATTTCGATGCCGAGCACTTCTTCGACGGTTTCAAGCAGGATCCCGACTACACGCTCAACGTGGTCAGCACGGCATTCCGGTCGGGCGCGCAGTATCTGATCCTCTGCGACACCAACGGCGGCGCGATGACCGACGAGGTGATTACGGCAATCCAGGCGGTCCGAGAAGTACTCCCAGAGGCCAAGCTTGGGATTCACACGCACAATGATTGCGACCTGGCGGTGGCCAACTCGCTGGCCGCGGTCCAGGCCGGCGTGACACAGGTGCAGGGCTGCCTGAATGGGTACGGCGAGCGCTGTGGCAACGCCAATCTGTCGTCGATCATCCCCAACCTGCAGCTCAAGATGGGCATGCGGGTCGTTGAAGACCATCAACTGCAAGAAATCACGACGGCGTCCCGCTTTGTCGCCGAACTCGCCAACCTGCCACTCAATGGGCTGTCGCCGTATGTTGGGGCGTCGGCATTCGCGCACAAGGCGGGTTATCACGTCGCGGCGGTCGTCAAAGATCCGAATCACTACCAGCACATCGAGCCCGCTGATGTCGGCAACGACCGGCGGGTGCTCGTCTCCGAGCTGTCGGGCAAGCGCAACATCCAGTTCAAGCTGGAAGAACGCGGCCACGATCTGCCACTGACGCAGGAAGAGACGACCGCGCTGCTGGGACGTGTGAAGCAGATGGAGTCGCGCGGTTTCCAGTACGAGGCCGCTGATGCGTCGTTTGAGTTGCTCGCGCTGCGTTCGCGTCCCGACTACCAGTCGCCATTCGAACTGGACGACTTCCTCGTCATTGAGCGCCGTCGTCCCGGCTCAGACGGGCCGGACAACGGCGATGCGTCGCTGATGATGGCTGAAGCGACCACCAAGATCCGCGTTGATGAAGACCTCTACCACACGACCGCTGATGGCAATGGTCCGGTTAATGCGCTTGATGGCGCGGCACGCAAGGGTCTCGAACTTGCCTACCCCGAACTCGCCGCGGTATCACTGCTCGACTACAAGGTGCGCATCATCGACACCGACGCCGGCACCGAGGCTCAAGTCCGGGCGTTGATCGAGTCGACCGATGGTCAGCGGATCTGGACGACGGTTGGCGCCTCGGCCGATGTGATTGAGGCGTCGTGGATCGCGCTCGCCGACGCTTATGAGTACTACCTGCTGCATCGGGAGCAATGGCGTCTTGAAGACGGAGAGTCGGGCGACTGACGTCTGCCTGCGGCGATTCGGACATTGGGCATCGGATCTGTATACCCGCTAACATACGAACTGGACATCGTGGGCTGTGCTGAGCGGGACTGTGCTGTGGATGCCGGTGAGCGGGCGCGGCCCAAGGGAGAAGTGGGGCGATGGCGAGCGATGCGCTAGATGTGATTCAAGGCGGATTTCCCAGGTGTGCGCAGTGCGAAAAGGGTGTGCTGGTCCCACTCTCGGACTTTGGCGGACAGGGTGCCGCCGTC
The DNA here is from genome assembly GCA_964291525.2 of Dehalococcoidia bacterium. Lineage (GTDB taxonomy): Bacteria > Chloroflexota > Dehalococcoidia > Bin125 > Bin125 > Bin125. The sequence continues at coordinate 1,863,217 of OZ219765.1, forward strand.
CACTTCAAGGCCTGGGTCTGTACTGATCCGAAGTGCCTGTTCAATCTCAAGATCCGCAACGGCGACGTCTATCTGAACGAGCCGATCTACGACGGTCGGGACGATCGGCGCTAGAGGCGAAAATCCCAATACATTTCCGTCATTCCCGTGCAGGCGAGAATCTCGTGTGCTGAACAGTGGACCTCGCCGCAGTGGATCGAGATTCCAGCGTTCGCTGGAATGACGGAACGTGAGTTACCCATGAAAATTGCCAGCGTCGACGTCTACCCGATCATGGCCTGGCGACCTCATCTGTTCGTCACCGTTACTGCCGACGACGGGACGTATGGCGTCGGCGAGTCGGGGTTGAGCTGGCAGGAACGACCGATCGCGGCAGCGATTGAGCGGTTTTCGGAACTGGTCGTGGGTGAAGATCCGATGCGCACCGAGCATCTGTGGCAGCTCATGGCTCGGGCCTCTTTTTTTCCGGCCGACCGGATCAACTGTGCTGCGATCTCGGCTATTGACCTCGCGCTCTGGGATCTCAAGGGCAAACTCCTCGGCCAGCCGGTTTACAACCTGATCGGCGGACTCGTGCGGGAGCGCATCCACTGCTATCCGCACAATGAAGGCGAGGACGATCCGGCGAGATTGATCGAGGACATCGAAGGCACTGTGGCGGACGGTTGGCGTTTCGCGCGATGGGGATTCAGCGGCACTACTGGAGAGTCCTTTGATCCCTCCGACGCTGTGCGCAAGTCGGTGCGAGCGATCGAAGCGGTGCGATCGCACTTCGGGCCGGAGCTGGAACTGTGTGTCGATGTCCATACTCGGATCGATCTGCCCGATGCACTTCACTACTGCCGCGCGGTTGAGGATGTCAATCCGTACTTCATCGAGGATGCGCTGAGATCCGAACGGCCGGAGTCATACCGGCGACTGCGCGAGCGGACCAGTGTCCCGCTTGCCGCGGGCGAGCAGTGGTTCACCAAGTGGGGCTTTGCGACCGCGATTGAAGAGGAACTGATCGACTACGCACGGATCGATCTCTGCTTGGTCGGTGGATTTACTGAGGCGCTGAAGATTGCTCGCTGGGCCGAGACCCACCACGTCCAGATCGTTCCGCACAACCCGCTGGGTCCGGTGTCGTCGGCGGCTGGCGCGCATCTCACCCTGGCGGCGGCCAACGCCGGTGTGCTCGAGATGGCGAAGGAGCCCGGCACGAACCTTGAGGATGTGTTCCCGCAGCAGACTCCGTTTGAGCGGGGTCATGCCCTGCCCAGCGACGATCCTGGCTGGGGCATCACCTTTGACGCTGAGGTTGCGTCGAAATATCCAGAACCGGGTATTGGCTACGCACCGATGCTCAAGCGGCGCGACGGCAGCTTCACGAACTGGTAGGGGCTGGTAGTAAGCTGAATCGGTCGGGGAGTGGCGCAGCCTGGCAGCGCGCTTCGTTCGGGACGAAGAGGTCGGAGGTTCAAATCCTCTCTCCCCGACCACCTACTTATCTAGCTTGTCCGAACTCCCCACTCCCCCTGCCAGGGGGAGTAACTGTCAACTTCCGCCCGAGACTCTTGGCTTACACGTCCAACTGAGACTGCCGGGTGAACGGCTGCGGCACTCGACTCGCGATCAGGAACACCAGACAACTCGCTGCCACGCAAATGGCATAGATGATCAGCGCCAGGTCGTAGTTGCCGTTTCGGTCATAGATGCTGCCGGCGACGATCGGTGAGAACACGATCGCAATCGTCTGAAACAGAAATGCCGTGCCCATAATCGTGGCGAAGTTCTTGAGCCCGAAGGCTCGCGATAACATCAGCGCCTCGAGCGGCGGTGCTGCGGCGAAGCCGATGACGTAGAACACTACGGCGACAGCGACTCCGGGGATGCTGCCGCCGGTCACGTAGAGCACGAGCAGTGAGATGCAGACGAACAGTGCTCCCGCTGAGGCCACCAGCTCCGGACGCCGAAACCGTTCCAGCTGTGAGCCGGCCGTCAGCAGCCAGACCACGGCGCCGCCCGCCGTGAGCGACACGATCTGCGCCGACCAGGTGTCGGAAAATCCTACTGATCGGTAGTAGGGCACACCCTGCGACAGCCAGCCAAAGACGACGAAGTAGAGCAGCATGAGCCCAAGCACGAGCGCCCAGAACAGCGGGGTTCGCATCGCCTGACCGATCGTTAGGCCGCTCAGGACGACCGGTTCCAACGACGCGGGGGCTCCAGGAGCCGCTGCCGGATCGTCACTCTCGCCGGGTCTTGGGTGATCGCGGACGAAGATGAAGGCGATGACGTACGCGCCAACGATCAGCATCGCCGAGTAAAGAAAGGCGTCGCCCCATCCGAGCCGCGAGATGATTAACGCCACCAGCGGCAGCATCACCAGCTGGCCCATCCAGACGGACGCTCCGATGATGCTGAGCGCCACGGCGCGGCGGCGGTCGAACCAGCGAACCGCCAATGCCTGGGCCGGGATGTAGGCGACCAGTCCCAGCGCCAGCGACGAGACGCCCAGGTAGACGTACCACTGCCAAAGCTGAGTCATGAAGGCGAGCAGCACGAATGCCGCGGCGCAGAGCGGCGCTCCGATCACCATCAGCCGACGCGGACCGACCACGTCGATCAGGCGGCCGATGAAGGGCGCGAACAGCCCAATCGTCCCGACCGTGACCGAGAATCCCATCGAGACCTGCGCCCGAGACCAGCCGAACCGATTCTCGAGCGGCTCGGTGTAGGCGCTCAGCGATCCGAGAGTCAGTCCCTCGGCAACGATCAGCGCGACGACCATGCCGAACAGCACGTACCAGCCGTAATAGATTCGGCCAAATCGCCAGCGCTTGAATCCCCGAGGCTCATACGTCGTCGCTTCGACTGCCATGGTTTGCAGGCTACCCGTGAAACGAGTCACTCCTTGTGATCAAGGGCGATATCTTGTGAGTGAGACATACAAGACAATCCCTGCCGGCGAACGGATTCCGATTTCATGACTACGACCCTGAGCAGCATCAGCACCAGCCCGCTTCCCTGGCCGAACCAGCGTGAGTTGCCCGAGACCACTCGACCGCTGCCGGCCGGCACCACCGTAATCTCCGCCGACAGCCACTGGCTAGAGACCGGCGAATTCGTCGACCGGATGCCGGCCAAGTACCGCGACCGCGCGCCTCGCGGCATGTTCAACGAGCGCGGGTTCCACATGGAGATCGACGGCAAGTCGACCGACAACCCGGGCATGCCCAGCGAGCTGATCGAGGGTCGCGAGGGGATGTGGGACGCTGGCGTCCGCGTCGAGGAGATCACGCGGGAAGGCGTCGAGCAGGAAATCCTCTTCCCGCAGCGCATGCTTGGCGTGATTCGGAACGAGGACTTCGACTACATCCAGGCCTGCATGGACGCCTATAACGAGATGCTGGCCGAGTTCTGCGCCGAGCAACCCGAACAGCTCCATGGCCTGGGGCTGCTCAACTACTGGAACCCCGAGGCGACCGAGGACGAGCTGCAGAAGATCAAGGCGCTCGGCCTCAAGGGCGTGCTGATGCCCTCGTTGCCGCCGCCGCACGCGAAGGTCTACTACAACGCCCGAGCACTGGAGCCGATGTGGAAGGCGATCGGCGAGGGCGGCCTGCCGCTCAGCTTCCACGTGGGCGAGACCTTTGACGCTCGTGGTCAGGGCGGGCTCGCGACGACGATTGTGGTCGCCTTCCAGCCTTACCGTCGCCTGTTCGCTTTGTTGACGTTCGCCGGCATCTTCGAGCGCAACCCTGGGCTCAAAGTCATCTTCACCGAGGGTGGCATCTCCTGGGTGTCCAGCGCGCTCTTCGACTGCGACAAGGTCTACGCCTCCTTTGAGAGCGAAATGACGCCCAAGCTGGCCGAGAAGCCCAGCCATTACTGGTTCGAGAACTGCTACGCGACCTTCATCGAGGATCCTTCCGGCCTGCGCCAGCTCGACCTGATCGGGGTCGACAACGTCCTCTGGGGCAGCGACTATCCGCACCCCGAGAGTGCCGTCGGCTACACGCAGCAGAGCATCTGGGACGTCTTCGACGCGACCGACTCGATTGAGGACGCGCAGAAGATCGTCGGCGGTAACGCTCAGAAGATCTGGGGTCTGTCCTAGCCCGAACAAGCACCGCAATCGAGTAACTCTCATTCTTCGTGCTCCCCCTCACAGGGGGAGCTGCTGAAGGCTGGGGGGTCCCTCCGCCCGTCCGCAGGCGGGAGTGCCTACTGCACTGGATTAGCAACCATCTTTGCGACAGACGCCTGTCGAGCACACTGGAGAGGTCGAACCGTGAGTTTTCAGGAATCACTTGAACAAATCCGCGATACCATCCGCCAGCACGGAGACAAACTTGCAAATGAGGAAATGACCAAACAGGCTCTCATCCTTCCAATGATCGAGGCGTGGGGTTACGACACTCGCAACCCATCAGAGGTCATGGCCGAGTACCCGGTGACACTAGCGAATGGCGGCAACGGACGGGCTGACTACGTAATCATGCAGAACGAAAGGCCTGCAATAGTTATTGAGTGCAAAGCCGCTAATGTCACTGTCGATGAGAGCGTTTCCGATCAAATGCGCGACTACGCGGCCGCGCTTGGCGCTGTGGTGGGCGTTGCGACAAATGGCTACACATATACGTGCTACACAGATCTTGATTCTGCTGGAACGATGGATGCAGACCCGTTCTGTGTTGCAATCGTTCAATCGCTACCCGAGGGCGATGAAGTCGCACTAGAACTGCTCGCCAAGGTAAACTTCGCTCCTGACCAAGTCAGAGTGTCTGCGCGGTTGCACAAGGAAGAACTTGTGAGCAGGTGGAGGGCTGAGGCGTTCACTAGGAGTGTGCCGGCGCAGGATGAACTGACGAGGATCGCGGAATTTGCAGACAAGTCCGAGCGGGACACCGAGCTGACACAACTGCTTAAGAAGATCGGAGAACGGATACACGTCGAGGTCGACGCGATCAGGCAGCTGGGGCGATCCGACGACGCTGACGACGGAGTCGTAACGACGAACGACGAACTGGACGGGTACTTCATTGTCAAGGGCATTCTGCACGGGGTGATCGATCCCGATCGGGTCGAGTACCGAGATGCAAAGACCTACTTCAGCGTCCTGATCGACGACAACAATCGTAAGCCGATCTGTCGATTCCACTTCAACGGGCGACAGAAGTACGTGGGAACATTCGACGAGGACAAGAACGAGACGCGCCACTCCGTCAACGACGTGAACGATATCATCGAACAAGCCAACACGTTAAGACGTATGGCAAGACGATACGCAAAAGGCTAGGGAGTGGTTGTTACTCAGCTTGATCGGCAGCGATCTGCTCGGATCGCTCTGGCGTTCAAAGCCGGGGACCCCCTCAGCCTTCGGCAGCTCCCCCAGAAAAGGGGGAGCGGGGAATCGGCCCTGTGTTTCCGGTGAGAACGCCGTAGCCTAGGCGGGATTGGAAGAGAGGCATCCATGTCTGTCGAACGAATTGAAATCACCCAGCAGGGTCCTTACGCCGGTGGCCAGGACTTTGGCGACTCGGGCAGCTTCGAGCTGATTCGGGCTCGGTTGCAGTATGCCGTCAATCCGTCGCTGGAGGACCACCAGCGCATTACCGACCTCGAGTGTGCGCCTCGTGGCACCGACGGTTGCGTCCGCTTTAGCGGCGACCTGGTGCTGATGCGGCCGCAGGATCCATCTGCTGGCAACGGAGCTCTGGTGATCGACGTTCCGAACCGCGGACGCAGCCTGTTGCCGGGTGCGTTGAATCGCACGCCACCTGAGTTCTCGCTCACCGATCCGCTGCATGAAGGCGACGGCTTTCTCTTCCGACAGGGATTCAGCGTCGCCTCGGTCGCCTGGCAGTGGAACACGCCGGAGATGGAGACACTGCTCGACTTCGAGGCTCCTGAAGCGCTTGGCCTTGACGGCAAGTCGATCTCGGGTGAGGCGATCACGGACCTGCGTCCCAGCGAGCCGTTGTCCTCCATGCCGATTGAGCATCTGGGGCAACCGGGTTACCCGGTCTCGGAGCACGAAGATGGGCGCGCCCGCCTCTACGTTCGCGATTTCGAGGACGATGAGCCACGCGAGATTCCGCGAGACCAATGGCGTTTCGCCCGCCAAACCCAGGACGGTGTCGTGCCGAGCACGCGCGACCTCTGGCTCGAGAGCGGATTCACGCCGGGCAAGATCTATGAAGTCGTCTATCCGACCGATCGCTCGCCGGTTGTCGGTACCGGCCTGCTCGCTTTCCGCGATGCCGCTCTCTTCCTGCGCGACTGGCAACGTTCATACGAGCGGGTGCACGGCTTCGGGATCTCGCAGAGTGGCCGCTTCCTTCGCCACCTGCTCTATCTCGGGCTGAACCGCGACCCTGACGCATTGTCGCAACGGGCATTTGACGGCATGCACATCCACGTGGCCGGCGGAATCCGCGGCGAGTTCAACCGGCGATACGGTCAGCCGTCGCAACTCTTCCTGGCTGGGCCGATCCACGAATTCCCCTTTGCCGATGTTGAACGAGACGACCCGTTGACTGGCGCTCGCGATGGCCTGCTGCAACGCTCCGACGCGCAGGGTGTGACACCAAAGATCGTCAAGACGAATACGAGCTGGGAGTTCTGGCGCGGCGACGCCTCGCTGATCGATATCGATCCGGCCACCGGCGAGGACATTCCGCAGCACTCGTCGTCGCGGCACTATCTGTTGGCATGCACGCAACATGGGGCTGGACAGGCGGAGCCCATGGACAGCTTCTACCTGACGGCCGATCGCAGCATGTACCGGCACAATGCGGTCGACCAAACGCCCCTGATGAGAGCGGCGCTGGTCAACCTGGATCGTTGGGCCGCAGGAGAATCGGAAGCTCCGCCATCCAACGTGCCAAGCATCGCCAGCGGCACCGCCGCAACGCGAGCCGACGTGCTGTCCGATCTCTGCGACCGAGTCACGACGCCAGACGCAAGTCGTCTGTCGCGAGTACGTACGGTCGACTGGACAACCCTGCCGCCGGCCGAAGGCGACGAGTATCCGGGCTACGTCTCCTCAATCGACGACAACGGCAACGAAGTCGCGGGTCTGCGCCTACCCGATCTCAGCCAACCGCTCGGCATACACACGGGCTGGAATCCTCGCCACCCGGAGACCGGCGGCGGGGATCTGACCAGCCACTTCGTGGGACTGACGCAATGGTTCAGCCGGGACGAGATTCTGGCTCGCTACGGCGACAAGGAATCTTATCTTGACCGCGTCCGAACCGACGCCGAGAGACTGGCAGAAGATCGGCTGATCCTCGCCGAGGACATTGAACTCGTCGTCGAAAACTGCGCCGAGCGCTGGGATGTCGCAGTGCGCTAGCCACGGCCTCGTGGCCGCCTAGGCAGTGGACACAATCCCAGTGCGCGCGAGGGCCTCGACCTCAGAGACTTCGAGGCCCAGTTCCTCGGCCAGCACTTCGGCCGTGTGCTCGCCTAGGAGCGGCGCCCGACGATGGACCGCGGGACTCTCGCTGAGGCGAATGGGGCAGCCGAGCAGGGTCATCGGTCCTCTCGTTGGATGCTCGATGTCAACGAGCATGCCTCGCTCTCGGAGATGCTCGTTTTCGAAGATCTCTCCTGAATCGAGCACCGGACCCGAGGGCACACCGACTTCGCGCATTCTCTCCATCACTTCGAACTTCGTTCGCTGACTGGTCCATTCTTCGATCGCGTGGCGAACGTCGTCACCTTCGTCGCGAGTGATGCCGCGGGCTCCGTTGGTCTCGGCCAGGTCGGGACGACCGATCGTGTCCATGAGAGCTTTGCGCATCCGACCCCCCGCGACCACGACCCAAACCCAGTCTGAGCGCCCGCCGGGCTTGCAGGGGAAGAGACCGGTTGGCGCAGTCAGTCCGTCGCCGTAAGGGGGCGCAGGATCGCCTGAAACCTCGCGGCGCGTCATCGGGACGCGCGTGTAGTTGGTCACTGCCTCCATCATCGACAGCTCGACCTTCTGGCCGACGCCGTCGCGCTGTCGTTGCCAGAGTGCCGCCAGCATCCCGATCGCTGCCTGGACGCCGGTGCCTGTGTCGCCGATCGTTGGTCCCGGCTTGAGCGGCATGCCGTCCTCCATGCCGGTTAGCGACATAGCGCCGCCAGCCGCTTGAGCGACCATGTCGAACGATTTCGTCGGCGCCCAGGGACCGGTCGTGCCGAAGCCCTTGACGGTGCAGTAGATCAACTGCGGATGAATCTCCTTGAGCGTGTCGTAGCCGACGCCCAGCCGCTCCATCGTGCCCAGGGTGAAGTTCTCAACCACGATGTCGAACTTCGGTACGAGCTGCAGGAAGATCTTGCGGCCCTCGTCCGACTTCAGATCCAATGTCAGGGAGCGCTTGTTGTTGTTCAGAGTGATGAAATAGGTCGAGTCGACCTCGTTGTCAGAGCGCAATCGTCGGCCAGGCTCACCGCGTCCGGGCGGCTCGACCTTGACGATCTGTGCTCCCAGCCAGCCCAAGGCCTGGGTCGATGAAGTCCCCGCCTCGTACTGGGTCAAGTCCAAAATTCGCACGTCGGACAGCGCCAAGGCCATGTCCAGCCCCTCTCAAATCTGGGGTGAGGATAACCACTCTAAGGAAACGACCTGGCGATGCAGGGGAAACTAAGCGGTTCAGTCCGCAGCGACGACCACACCCGCCTCCGACAGCTCCGAAGTTCGCTCGCCCAGCACTTCGGACGCCCCTGATCCGGGGACCATTGCCGGCCGACCAACCTCAACCGGTGTACGACCCATCTTTACCGATGGACCATTTGTCCGGACACGGCCGCGTCCCTCGTGTTCTCGCGTGATCGAGAAGCCTTCCGACACGGCGCGCTCCTCGGTCATTGCGTTCTCAACCGAGCCGACGGCTGACGTGCCGATGCCCTTGGCGGTCAAGTCCGAGACCCATTCGGCGACTGTCCTGGTCTTGAGTTCCTCTGGAGTCGGCATGTCGTCGGCCTGCTCCGGTTTCGCGCCGATAAAGAGCCAGCCGTCGGAAGCCTCGTAGAGACGGTGGAGCGGACCATCTCCGACGGCGTCCTGGCCGGCCGGTTCGTCCCAGCGCTTGCCTTCGTACTCGTGCAGCATGTTCGACTGCAGCGTGCTGGCGGTTCGGGCGAGCGCGGTGAAGACCTGCTGACCTTCGCCCGTCCGCAGCCGGTGATAGAGCGCCATGCCGACGCCGAAGGCGCCGTTGATTCCGGTGCCGTAGTCGTTGATCGCGAATGGTTGCAGCGTCGGCTCGGTGTCGCCGTAGCGCGTCATCATTCCGCTTGCCGATTGTGCCAGCTGCTCCCAGCCGGCTCGTACGGCCCAGGGACCGATCTCGCCGAACGCGTTCAACGACGCGTAGACCACGTCTGGATTGATCTGTCGCACCTCGTCGTAGTCAACGCCCAGGCCGCCGACCTTGCCCATCCGGTAGTTCTGGACCACGACGTCGACATCGGCGGCCAGTTCCATGAAGACCTCGCGGCCTTCGTCGCGCTTCAGATCGAGCAGTACCGAGCGCTTGCCGCGATTGATGTCCTCGTGCAGCATGATCCCGTTTTCGCGGGACGGATTGTCGATCTTGACCACGTCGGCGCCGAACTCGGCCAGGGTCCGACCGCAGGTTGGACCAGCGAGGATGATGCAGAGATCCAGCGCTGTCATGCCCTCGAGGGCCTGCGACAACCGACCGCCGGGTGCGGTCATTGCGGCTGGCGCCGTCCTTGATAGCTCCGACATGATGTCGTCTCGATCGGCGTCGAGCGCCTTGCGCGGCCCACGAATCTCGCCCGGCGTTCCGCCCATGCGAACCTGGATGCCTGGCTGCAGCATCGGGCCGAGCTGGGGGTCGTCCAACTCGACGATGATTTCCGCCTCCCGAGCGTGAGGCTCATGTAGCCACTCGGACGAGTCGAGACAGCGAACGGTCGGCGGACCGTTTCCGCCGTCGTTGATCAGGTCCTCCCACTCCTGCGCCGTACGGGTGAGGAAGATGTTGGTCAACTGAGCCCGCGCCACATCGGCCAGTGCGAAGTCTTTCTGAATCTCGGACGCCTTTGACCATGGTTCGTCCAGCCACTGCGGCACCCCGGCTGAGATGCAGAACTGTCGGATGAAGTGCGAGTACGCAGCGTGGAAAAAGACCCAGCGACCGTCGGAGCATTCGTATGGACCGACCCACGGCACCGGGCCGCGCGGCGCATCGCGGTCGAGGTACTTGAGACCACGAATGCCGATCGCCTGGTAGAGGCTGTCGTGCAGTGACGCTTCAATTTGCTGTCCGAAGCCGTCACGCTCACGTGCGACCAGGGCCATTGCGACGCCTGCGCAGCCGGTAAAGGCCGCATATGAGGACGCGATCGGCACGGCTGTGTAGACCGGCTGCGGCGCGTCGGCCATTAGCGACCCGCTGTATGTGCCGACCGGCGCTGAGACGACGCCTTCCCACCCCGGAATGCCGGCGCGCTCGTCGTCCGATGAGAACCCCGGCATTGACAGGTAGATCAGGCGGTCGTTGATGTTGGTCGATTCCTCAGCGCCCAGGCCCAACCGATCCATCACACCGGGGCGGAAATTCTCGACGACCACATCGGCCGTCGCGATCAGCTCTTGCGCCGTGCGCCGGCCGTCGGCGGTTTTGAGGTCCAGCGAGATGCGGCGCTTGCCTCGATTCCAGACGGCGTTGCCAGGCGTGTCCCACAACGGTCCCGAGGGAGGATCAATCCGAATCACATCGGCGCCGTGGTCGGCGAACATCATCGCCGCCAGCGGGCCAGCCATGTACTGTCCAAAGTCGATGACCCGAAGTCCGTCGAGCGCGCCCATATCCGCCTCCATCGCAAATTCGTGGCAAGAATCGTCGTTGCGACTAGAGGCTAGCGGCTATCGATGATTGCTTAGCGCGCCCTGAATCGCCTCATCGACGGAGGAGAGAAACTCTTCGACCGAGCCATCATTGTGGAGCACCAGGTCCGCCCTGGGCGCACGTTCGGTCCAATGAATCGCTGACGCCATCCGCTGCTCGGCTTCCTCACGTGAGAAGCCATTGCGAGCCATCAGCCGCGAGAGCGCGGTTTCGTCTTCCGACGCCACCAGCCAGCCCGCGTCGCACACCTCCATGTACGGACCCTCAAACAGTCGGACCGCCTCAAACACAGCAATCGGCGCCGGATCATCCTTCAGCTCGCGAAGCAGACGCATGAACTCGCCCTCAATGTCGCCGATCGCGGTGCGAAGGGCCGCTAGCAGGTCCGGCTTGCCGAAGACAATGTCGCCCAGCGCCTTGCGGTCGATGTATCCGTCTGCACCGATCACGGCGTCGCCAAACTCGCCCACGATCCGGTCGAAGGCCGGCTTGCCCGGTTCGTACATCGTGTGGACGTGGCGATCGGCGTCGATGTGCTTCGCGCCATGATTGTCGGCGAGGTGCTGGCAGAGCAACGATTTGCCGCAGGCAATGGATCCGGTGACTCCGAGGACAAAGGCCATAGGCACAGGTTACCGGCGGCTAGCGCTATTCAGTCGGCGACACATCTACCCTGAATGACAGAGCGATTCGTGCGAAAACTGCCGGAGGCTCAGATGCCCCAGCGATGTTCCTGGCCCGGTGACGACCCCGACGAGATTGCCTACCACGATCTCGAATGGGGAGTCCCGACCTCGGATGAATCAATCCTCTTTGAGGCGTTGACACTCGAGGGTGCGCAGGCCGGGCTCTCGTGGCACACCATCCTCTTGCGTCGCGCGGGTTATCGGCGCGCATTTCTCGACTGGAGTGTCGAAGCGATCGCCGAGATTGACGAGGCCGGAATCGACGAGCGGGTCCAGGACGCTGGCATCATCCGGCACCGAGGCAAGATCGAGTCGACGATTGCGAACGCTCAGGCAACATTGTTGTTGCGCGAGCAAGGATTGTCGCTTGCCGAAATCGTCTGGGCCTACGCGCAACCGTCAAACGAACCGCCCGCTGAGATCCAGTCTCAGACCGCCGAATCTCGAGCGATGTCCCGGGAGTTGAAGCGTCGGGGCTTCCGTTTTGTCGGCCCAACGACCTGCTATGCCTTCATGCAGGCGGTCGGCGTCGTCAACGACCACGTCGCCGACTGCTTTCGATTCCCTGAGATTGCGGAGATGCGCGATAGGCTGCTCAACGAACGGAGCGATTCATGACCTTCCAACACCTTCGCCTTGAGATCTCTGACCAGATCGGCACCATCATGCTCGATCGGCCCGAGAAACTGAACGCACTGTCGCGCGATCTGCACAATGAAATGGTCGCGGCCGCCAGTCAGCTCCAGGCCGACGACGATGTCCGCGTCGTCATCGTCACCGGGGCTGGACGTGGATTCTGCTCGGGCGCCGACCTGACTGCCCGCCCCAAGGATTCGGCTCCCGACACCCAGAACGATCGGATGGACGAGTTCGGCTGGGTCGGCCACCAGGCGCTTGCCTTCGGACACCTGGACAAGCCCACGATCGCCGCGGTCAACGGCGTCGCCGCCGGCGCCGGCATGAGCTTGGCGCTCTCCTGCGACCTGCGCGTCGGCTCCGAGAAATCACGATTCAAGGTCGTCTTCCTCGAGCGCTCGCTCAGCCCCGACGCCGGCATGACCTGGTTCCTGCCCCGCGTCGTCGGCTATCCCAAGGCCGTCGAGCTGGTCCAGACCAGCCGTTTCGTCGAGTCCGACGAGGCGCTACAAATCGGTCTGATCAACCAACGCGTCCCTCACGAAGATCTCATGACCAGCGCCCGCGCGATGGCCTCCGAGATCGCTTTCTGGCCGCCGCTCGCTTCGCGTGCTGCCAAGCGCGTCATGCAGCGCAACCTCAACGCCACGCTGGAAGAGGCGCTGCGCAACGAGATCACCGCCATTTCACACGCGACCCGCTCCGAGCACGATGTCCGCGAAGCGCAGGCCTCGTTCATCGAGAAGCGAGCACCCGTTTTCACCGGCGAGTAGTTGGGCTATACGTGTCCGAGGTCATCACCCGCGAGGCCGTTGACGGCGACGCACAGACCATCCTCGACTTCATCGTCGGTCTTGCCGAATTCGAGAACGAACCACGATCTACGGTCGAGGCGACCGTTGAGAGTATCCGCCGAGACGGATTCGGCGAGGGTCGGATGTTTGAGACCCTGATCGCTGAGCGTGACGGCGAAGCGCTCGGGATGGCGCTTTTTTTTCCGCACTACTCGACATGGACCGGGACGCCGGCGCTCTATCTCGAAGATCTCTTCGTGATCCCGGATGCGCGTGGCACAGGCGCCGGCTTCGCGCTGATGCAGGCGCTGGCGGAGATTGCGGAAGCGAGAGGTTGGAAGCGGCTGGACCTGTCCGTGCTCGATTGGAACCCGGCCCGCAAGTTCTATCACCAACTCGGCATGGCCCACGAGTCCGAATGGTTGCTCTACCGACTCGACGAGGACGGCATCTCACATTTGGCACAGGCGGGACGTGATGCCTGACCTGAAGGTTTACGGCGCGCCCTGGTGTCCCGACTGTCGGCGCTCCAAGGCGTTCCTCAGCGAGCATCGGATCGACTACGACTGGATCGACATCGACCAGGAGCCGGAAGCGCTCGCTTACGTCGAGGAGTTGCAGAACGGCGGGCGCTCGATCCCGACCGTGATCCTGCCCGACGGCAGCATGCTGATCGAGCCGAGCGATGAAGAGCTGGCGCAGGCGCTCGGCATCCAGGTCCGACCACAGCGACAGTTCTACGACCTCGCAATCATCGGCGGCGGACCGGCAGGACTTGCTGCCTCGATCTACGCCGCGCGTGAAGGCATCGACACGGTGGTGATCGAGCGCTCCGCGCTGGGCGGACAGGCGGGACTGACGAACCGGATCGACAACTACCCGGGCTTCCCTGAGGGCGTCGATGGCGATGACCTCATGTCGAAGTTCGTTGCGCAGGCTCGCCGGTTCGGAGTGGAATTGCTGTCAGCCGTCGGGGCTTCGGAGATTGCGGTGCCCTCGGATGTCGAGGTTGCGCTCTCTAGCGGCGACCGCGTCGCCGCTCATGCGACGATTCTTACCCCGGGCAGCACCTACCGCCGACTGGGCGTGCCGGGAGAAGACGACCTGATCGGCACTTCGGTGCACTTCTGCTCCACATGCGACGGCCCCTTCTACGCCGGCGCCAGACAACTTGCCGTGGTCGGCGGCGGCAACTCGGCGCTGGAGGAAGGACTATACCTGACCCAGTTCGCGGACCAGGTGCACATCATCCATCGCGGCGACGAGCTCAACGGCTCGTTGGTGCTGCAGGACAAAGTCAGGTCTCACCCGCAGATTCAGCTCTCGCTCAACACCTCGGTCAGTTCCATGGAGAGCAACGGCAAGCTGTCCAGCCTGAACTTGCTGTCGCCAAGTGGCACTGAGCAGTCGAGCCCGGATGGCGTCTTCGTATTCATCGGTCTGCAACCGAACACGGACTTCCTACGAGGCGTCGTCGATCTGGACGAACGTGGATTTATCCAGACGGACGAGCGCTTTCAGACCAGCATCGAATCGATCTACGCCGCCGGCGACGCCAGGGCCGGCTCGACCAAGCAACTTGGAGCAGCCGTCGGGGAGGGCATCACCGCCCTGATGATGACTCGCGAATACCTGCGCTCACACCAGCACATTCGCACACCGTCGACAGACGAATAGCGCTCAGCGGCCGCCAGTGAGTGGCGGCACGTCGACCAGCGTGCCATCGGTGATGAACCCGTCGATTTCCTCTGCCGAGAACCCCAGCTCTTCGCAAATCTGCCGGTTGTCGCCGCCTAGACGGGGTGCCGGATGCATCTCGGCCGGGCCCCAGTCGCTGAAGTGAATCGGAAATCCGCCGTATTCGTAGACGCCCACGCCCGGCTGGTCCCACTCGACAATGAACCCGCGATCTCGCAAGTGCTCCGACTCGACCAAATCTCCGTTGGTCATCACCGCGAGAGCAATAATGTCGCTGGCCTGCAGACGCTCCGCCAGCTCGAAGCGGTCCTGATTCCTCGTCCATCCGTTGATCAGGTCATCGATTTCGTCGTGATGGTCGTAGCGGCCGGCCAGCGATGCGAAGCGTGCGTCGTCGAGCTGCGGGTCGCCCACAATGCGGCGGAATCGCGCCCAGGCGTCATCGTCCTCGATCGTGATTGCAATCCACATGTCCATTGACTCGCGGGCGTCCGGGCTCTCGTCTCGGCAGCGATAAACCCCTTGCGGCGCGCAACTGCGTGAGTGATTGCCGCGCGTCGGTGCTTGACCCTGCACCGAAGTCTCTAGGATCAGGTCGCCCTGGACGGCGGCGTAGGTTTGCAACTGGGAGAGGTCGACGAAACATCCCTGGCCGGTTTCCTCGCGCTCCCACAGCGCAGCCAACACCGCAAACGCGCCGTGCAATCCGCCGATTGGGTCGGGGAAGGCATGGCCCATCTTCATCGGTCCGCCCTCGGCGTAGCCGGTGACTGACGCCCCGCCGGCATGAGCTTCGAGCACCGGGCCGTATGACACTCGTTGCTGAAATGGTCCCGTGTGGCCGTAACCGGTGCAAGAGACCGAAATGATTTGCGGATTCCACTGCCTGACCGTCTCGTAGTCAATCCCGAGGCTCTTCGATCCGCGGGGACTGAAGTTGTCGACGATCACGTCAGACTGTTCGACCAGCCGTTGCCAGATGCGTTTGCCCGACTCCGACTTCAGGTCGGCACAGAGTCCGCGCTTGTTGCGATTGTGCTTGTTGAAGATGCCCGCCCGATTCCACGGTTCCGGTTGCGGCTCTCCCTCGGGAAAGACCGAAGCGCGCAGCATTGGCTCCACGGCGTCCCCACGCCGCCAGTGGTCAAGGGCGGCACGAAGCGCCGGGTCGTCAGGGAGGTGGCCGCCGCGCGAGTTGTCCTGTTCCAGCTTGATCACGTCAGCTCCGAGGTCGCCTAGCGTCCGACCGACCAGTGGTCCTGCCCAGGCGTAGCCGAACTCGACCACGCGGACTCCTGAGAACATGCCCTCAGTCACAATCGCTTCCGCCCAGCTTGATCACGCCTGATTCCGAGAGTGAATCGATTTCGGAGGCCGTCATTCCTACACGGCCGAGCACTTCGGCTGTGTCCGCGCCCAGTTCGGGTGCCGTTCGGAAACTCTCGGGCGAGGACGGCAGCATGAAGGGAATGCCAGGCATCTTGACGCCCTCGCCAAGAGGCTCCGGATAGGCCCAGAAGGCGCGAGCCTGCAGTTGCTCGTCCTCGAGCACTTCGTCCATCGACAGCACTGCGCTGGCCGGGACGTGGAAGCTCTGCAGATGTTCAACGACCTCGGTTCTCGTGCGGGCCATCAGGAACGGCGCGAACTTGCCATCGATCTCCTCGGCGACATCAAAGCGCAGACCAGCCGTGGCGTATCGCGGATCATCGGCCATCTCGGGTAGTTCGAGCGCGACGCACAGGTTGACCCACTGCGCCTGCGACGGGGCCGCGATGCAGACCCAGCCGTCGCCGACTCGCATCAGCGAGACGGGATGGTGCGCCTCGGCGTGGCGGTTGTTGGCGCGATGCTTGATTCGTCCCTGGTGCGACCACATGACCAGGCTCCACTGGTGGGCCGAGGCCATCACCTCCATCCCGCCGACGTCAACCAACTGTCCCCGGCCGGTCGACCGTCGAGCGTGCAGCGCGGCCAGTGCGCCCACGGCCGCGGCGATCCCGGCGACGTAACCCGCCCACGGTCCGGCGCCCTGAAGTGGTTCTCGCAACGGGTCGCCGGTGATGTAGAGATATCCCCCGGCCGCCCAGTCGGTCAGATCGGATGATCGCCAGCCGGCCCAGGGCCCGGTCAGACCGTATGAAGTCGCCGAAACGTGGATCAACGATGGCCGTTCAGCGCGCGCCCGCTGGTCGAAGGCCAATGCCTCCGACGCCGGCAGCGTCGTGATCACCAGGTCGGCCTGGTCGAGCAGCGGGCCCAGCGCGGACCAGCCGGCCTCCGTCGACCAGTCCAGCGCGACGCCGTGCTTCCAGGCGGAGAGGTACTCGAATGCAGCGCTGCGCATTGGTTCAGCAGTCGTCAGCAGCGGCGGTCGCGATCGCAGAGCTGAGCCGGACGTTGGTTCGACGAGTGACACTGCTGCCCCCGCGGTTGCCAGCAGTCGAGCAGCGTACGCGCCCGTCACGTGGTCGCTCAGATCGAGCACGCGCAGGCCGGACATTCCATTCATGTCCGCCATACGTTAGACCCTCGCCAGCGGCACAACGCCCTCGTAGACGCCGGGAAGCCACTCGCCGTTGGCTCCGAGGGCCTGGTCGATCATGACCGGAGCGAGATCTTTTGCTGCGGCGTAAAGCTCATGCACATCGTGGAACGAACCGAACGATTCGGCACGCAGCCCAGGTCGCCAGACGACCGTCGGCACCAGAGAGCCGAACTGATCGATCTCGGCCTTGGTTCGTTCCTGCACCGCGATCTCCATCGAGCGCGCGAGCAAGTCGACAAGGCCACGCGGCTCGTAGGGTGACGGCTGCACCCCGAGGTCGACGGCCAACGTATGGGTCGCTCCCTGGAGAATCGCTGTTTCGAGGTCGAGACCCGACGATAGGCCGCCGTCTACGCACCAATCTCCGTTGAGCCGCACCGGCGGAAACAGCCCGGGCAAGGCGATAGACGCCATCACCGCCTCCAGCAGTTGGCCTTTGGCCAGGATTCGCTTGCGGCCGCTCGAGAGGCTCGTCGTGACGATGTACAGGGGAATCTCCGACGCGGTGATCTCATCGATCGTCACGTGGCGCTTGAACAGGTCATGCAGGAAGCGGTTGGAGTAGACCGAGGTGCCCCTGGTCAGCAGATTCCGCGTGATCCGCAGAAGATTGCGGTGCCAGAGGCGCGTGTCGCGAAGCTCGATCCAGAGTTCGGCCAAACCGCTGGTGTTGTCTGGATGAAAGGCCAGGAATGCCCCGTTGACCGCCCCGACCGAAGCGCCAACAATCAAGTCGGGCCGAATCCCACGGCGGATCAACTCCTCGATGAACGGCACTTGGACAATTCCGGAGGCTCCTCCGCCGCTCAAGACCAGAGCGAGCCGTCGCTCCTCAAAGTTGCTCAGTGTCGCCGTCATTAGTGCTGCCCGCCGGCTACCTCACTCTTGACGCTGGTCGATTGGCTCGTCAAGTGTCCGTGGAGAGGCCAACCACCAGTCGCTTGCGAGTCAGCTCTGTCCTCCGTGCAGAGACGGGCAGACGTCAGGGCCGCCCTTACCTCCCTGATTGCGGCCGACGGTCGGGCACGATTTCGGTCAAGATTCCGCCGGCCGTCTTCGGGTGGAAGAACGACGCCGTGATCTCGTCGATCGGACCGCCGAAGTCGATGTAATCCAGACCCCGCTCCATGAACAGCTTGGTGTCGCCAACGACGTCGGTCGATCCATAGCCGAGGTGATGCAGTCCGGCCCCACGTCGCTCGAGGTACCGACCGATGCCGCTCACTTTGTCTTCGGGCAGCAGGATCTCGATCCGCGTCTCACCCAGGTTGACCTTGACGAAAAAAATCTTGGCCCGCTCGGGCGCGAAGTATCCGCCCTCGGGGTAGGGCGTGCGCTCCGTGTCGCGCTCAAGTCCGAGCTGGTCGACCAGCACCGATGTCGCTTCCTCCAGCGAATGGGCGACGATGCCCACATGGTCCAGATAGGTAATCATGCTCTCCCCTTGCTATCCCGCTGCCCAATAGTCGATCGATGGCGCAAAGATAGACGACCGCTACTGAAGTCGACGCAAGGTCGGCGAGAAGGTCCCAAACAGGGCGAGCACAGCGACGAGCATGACGGCCACGGCAAACACGGCCAGCCGGATGCCAACCAGTTCGGCGGCGATGCCGAGCACGAAGACGCCGCCTTGCATGAGTGCGAACTGCATCATCAAGACCGACATCGCACGACCGCGGTATGCCGGGTCCGCCTGTTCCTGGATCAGCGCCGAACCCATCGCCATCCGGCCCGACTGGCCGATCCCCATAAAGATCATGATTGGCAGACTCAGCCAGATCCATGGCGATATCGCGACCGCGAGCGTCGCTCCGCCCACGAACAGTCCCATCAGGATTAGCAGCTTGCCTCGACCGCTACGCCGCAACGAGGCAATGATCAGCGCCGCCAGGAACGCGCCGATCGCCGAGAACGTCATGAACAGCGCCGCCAGCGCAGGTCCGGCATCGAAGGCGTCCTGAACGAATCCGGGCAACAATCCCTGGAACGGCGTGCCGAGCACCGAAATGCAGAACGACAGGAACAGGATCATGCGCAACACCCGGTGCCGCGCGATGTAGCGGAAGCCGTCGGCGATGTCTCGGAATGCCTCGCGTACGCCGCCCCGACTGCGACCGGCCTGGGCCGCGACGGTCGGAATGGGGAGCATCGTCAACATGGCGATCACGTAGCAGCCGGCCATCGCGTAGAACGTCACACCCGCGCCGGCCGTCGCCAACAGCGCCCCGCCGATCAACGGGGCGGCAAACTGCATCGTGTTCATCGCCGCGGTGTTCAGCGCGACGCCGTTCATGATCCGGTCCTTGGAGACGATCTCCGAAACCATCGCCTGCCGCGCTGGCACCATCAGCGCGACCAGGATTCCCTGGGAGACCGCCGAAATCAACAGGTGCCAGAACTCGAGGATGCCCAGGACCGCCAGCGTGCCAATCACGAAGGCGTTGATGAAGCCGACGAACTGGAAGACCTGCGTCACCGTCTTCTTCGGGAACCGGTCGGCGAGCACGCCGCCGTACGGTCCCAAGACAAACTGCACGACCCCGCTGACCAGCGCCACCAGACCGACCGCGGCATATGACTCGGTCAGCTCATAGACGAGAAACGTGCGAACAAACATCTGGCCGATCGCGGAGTACATCTGCGCCAGCGTCGAGACGAAGAACCAGCGAAACGCCGTCTCACGGAACGACTCGAAGGTGCGGACGCGGCGTCCTAAGGCCGGCGGCGGCCCAGACGCAATCGGCGATCGAACGTCCCGGTCATTGCTCCCGCTGAGGCGGGAATCCAGGCGCCCATTGGCTGCTGAATCGGTCTCCGGTTGTTTAGGAGTGACGGATTCTTGACCGTAGTCGTGTTGGCCGGCTTGCCGGCCGACGACTGAAGTCGGCGGCCGCCTAGCCGCCATAGTGCCAGCCGGTATAGAGCGAGGTCAGCGGGCCTTCATCGACCGGCAGCGCGTCGCCGTCGAAGACGCGACACAGCGCGAGCACATGCTCGCCGATCGGGATGAACTGCTGCGCCTCGGCCGCGACCCAGGCCAGGGAGTCTTCCAAGACCGGCGCGCCGTTCTCGAGTGCAGGATGTTCGAGCTGGACGTAGCCCACGCCGCGCATCTTGTCCGGCGCGGCGAACTCGGCGGAGCGTCCCGCGATCTTGGACGGGTCGCTGGGCTGCAGGAATCGAGCGGCGAGATCCATCCCCGACTCAGGAAGCAAACTGACCGTGAGCTGCCGCGTCTCGCGCAGGTTGCGCAGCGACGTGGCATCGCGCTCAAACGAGACACACAGAATTCGGGGCTTGAACGACACCTGCATTACCCAGTCGGCGACCATCGCATTGGGATGGCCATCCGATGTCACTGTGCCGATGACATAAATCCCGTAGGGCAAGTGCTGGAGCGCCGATCGAATCCGCGAATCCTGCCTGCGTTCCCGCGGAGTCAGCGCCCGCTCGCGGCCCTGCGGCTCGTACTCAATCTCAACCGTCGGCGTGTCCGACCCCAGCAGCAGGTCGATCGCCGCGTTCAACTCCAGCATCCGCATCCCCGCGGCATCATCCTCAGGATTCGCATCGGGATGATAGATCCGGGCCAGTCGGCGATAGCGGTCGCGGATCGTGTCGCGGTCCGCCTCCGGCCCCACACCCAGGAGCGCCGCGGCATCCGTAACTGTGCTGGGAATCGGCATCGTTCTTCCTACCCCAATGACTATTCGTGTGGCTTCAGATGGCGCTCGAAGTAGCGCGCGACTCGGCGCTCCTGATACTCCAGGCCCGCCTGATCGCGTGGCATGTGACGCTCCTCGGGGAACATCAACAAGTCGTAGTCGCGATCGGCGGCAGTCAGCGCCGTGATCAATCGTGCCGTGTGGCGGAAATGCACGTTCTCGTCAACCCCGCCGTGAATGAGCAGCAGTTGACCACGCAGCTTGTCGGCGTGAGTCAGCAACGATCCCTCGCGGTAGCCCTCAGCGTTGTTTTGCGGAGTGCCCATGTAGCGCTCGGTGTAGCCCGTGTCGTAGCCGTCCCAGTCCGAAACCGGTGCCCCCGATACTCCGACCTTGAACAGCTCTGGACGCCGCAGCATCGACATCACGGTCATGTACCCGCCATACGACCAGCCATAGACGCCGACGCGCTCTGAATCTGCGAGTCCCTCAGAAGCGAGCTGTTCAACCGCCGCCGATTGGTCGTCAACCTCGATCGTACCCATCTGACGATGCAGGTGCGCCTCAAACTCCAACCCTCGCCCGGCCATGCCGCGATTGTCCAGTTTGAGCACGAGGAATCCCTGCTGCGCGAGATATTGCGCTCGCATATCGACCGTCAGCCCCCAGGCGTCGAGCACCGTCTGTGCGTGCGGTCCGCCGTAGACCGCGACCAGCGTGGGATGCGGTCCGTCGCCGTCTGGCCGATAGAGCGCTCCATAGAGCGTCGTGCCGTCGGTGGCAGTGTACGTCCGCAACTCGGGCGGAGAGAGGCCCAGGGAATCTGCCGATGCGTCGGACTCGTACAGCGTGCGCCGCCCCGAGCCGTCAGTCGCGACCAGGGAAATGGTCGGCGCCGAGGTCAACGACGAACTCATCATGGCCAGCCACTTGCCGTCCCTCGACAGCGCGGCACCGTGCAGGCCGCCGGCCTCGGACAGCGTCTCGATTTCGCCGCCGCTCAGGGACACCCGCTCAACCCGACGCTCGAGTGGCGAGCCTCGCGTGCTGTTGAAGTAGATCCAGCCGGTTTCCTCGTCGACGCCGATCACGCCGTCGACGATCCAATCGCCATCGGTCAATGCGCGGATCACCGATCCATCGGAAGCATGATGTGAGAGATGCCGAAAGCCCGACGCCTCCGACGACCACAGGAACGTGCCGTCTTTCAGAGCCTGAGCATCGTCCGCCACATTGACCCACGGCTCCTGAAATTCGTCGATCAGGACGTTTGAATCGTCGCCTTCGAACGCGATCAGCTGTAGCCGCTTCTGCTCCCGATCAACCCACTGCGCCACCAACCGCTGTTCACCATCATCGGTCGGCCACCAGGCCACGCGGACCAGGTAGCCATCCTCCGTGGGCAGCGAAAGTTCGCGAGAGTCGCCCGTCTCGAGATCGACGACCCAGAGCGACACGTACGCGTTCTCATCGCCGGAGAAGGGATATCGATGCGTTTCGACGTCAACGTCGTTGCCGCCCTGATGCACAATCGGATACGGCGCGACGTGGCGCTCATCGACTCTCAGATAGGCGATCCGCCCGTCCTTCGACCACCGGTGGCCTCGGAGCTGGCCAAACTCTTCCTGCGCGATGTAGTCGGCGAGCCCATGCGTCAGGCCGTCCTCGGCCCCCGTTGTCAGTTGTCGCGGCTCCGACGAACCGTCTACAGCAAGCACGAACAACTCGCCGCCGCGGACGAACGACAAGTGAGCACCATCGGGACTGAGCGTTGGCGTGAGCGCCCCTTCACTGCCGGACAACTCCCTCAACGGTTCGCCATCGACCGAGATGCGCACGGTTGGCCCAGGAATCAACAGCACCGGCAACTCGGAGTCGCGAGCCCAGGAATACGTCGAGACGCCAAGCTCGCGCGTCCGAGTCCGCTCACGCAACAACTCTTCCTCGCGCGACATCGGAGCATCCGCGCCAGGACCAGCGATGACGGACTGCTCGTCAGTCTCCACGTCGATCCGCCACAGCGATCGCACCAGCCCGCCGTCCTCGGCGTGCAACCAGGTCACCGCAGAACTGTCCGGCGTGAACCCGACCATGCCCGGCGCATCCATCCCCGGTCGCGGGTAGCTGGCCACATCCGAGATCGTCAGCCGCTCAGCCACTCGACGCACCCAACGCATCTCGCCGAATCGCTTCGATCTCGGCAGCAGCCGACGGCAGAGCCTCGCTCATCACCTCGCAGCCATCCGCTGTGATCAATACGTCGTCCTCTATCCGGATACCACCGAAGTCGAGCATCCCGTCCACCACATCCCAGTTCACCATCTCCGAGTAACGCTCCCGACGAGCAGAATCATTGAGCAACGCCGGGACGAAGTAGACCCCGGGCTCAATCGTGACGACATAGCCAGTTGCAAGCGGCAGATCCGCGCGTAGATAAGCCAGCCCGAATCGGTCCTCAGGCACGCGACCCTCCAGGTAGCCGGCGCAGTCATGGGTCGATAGGCCCAGCATGTGACCAAGTCCGTGGGAGAAAAACAGCGCGTGCGCGTCGGCGCTGACGAGATCGTCCACTGCTCCGCGCAGGATCCCGGCGTCGACTAGGCCCTGTGCGATTGTCGCCGAGGCCTGTAGGTGCAGCGACTTGTACTCCACGCCCGGTCCTGCCCCAGCGATTGCCTCCTGCTGAGCCGCCAGCACCACGTTGTACAGGTCCCGCTGGATTCCGCTGAACTCGGCCGATACCGGGAACGTGCGAGTCACGTCCGAGGCATAGCCGTCGATCTCAGCGCCGGCATCGATCAGCACGAGTTCCCCATCCGACATCACCCGCTCGCCCGGCGTGCCATGCAGGATGGCCGAGTTCGGTCCCGACCCGACAATCGAGCCGTACGCAGTCCGCGCGCCGCCCTGCCGGAAAAATTCTGCTTCCATCTCGATCTGCAACGCTCGCTCAGTCAGGCCGTGCCTAGCCAATCGTTGAGCAGCCAGGTGACCCTCGACCGCTGCATCGACCGCACGCGTCATCCGGTCCAGCTCAACCGAGTCCTTCGACCGCCGCAGTTCAGCGAGCGCCTTGCCTAGTCGCTCTGTTGCATCCTCGTCAACCACTGCCTCAAGCGTCGACCATGCCTCAACGCCATACTCAGTCGCCCGCAGCTCGATGTCGCGCGAGCCCAACAGCGCCATGCCCCGCCCTCGGCGAGACTCCAGCCAAGCGGCCAGTTCCGACCGGTCAATCGACTGGCTGACCCCTGTTTGAGACGCCAGTTCCTCCGGCGACGGCGGCGCCGACATCCAGACCAAATCCTCCACCGACAGCGACGGCGCGAACAGGGTCCAGCCACCGTTCGGCTCCCAGGCCAGCGCCGCGCCCGGCTCGGCCACACCCGTCAGATACTGAAATTCGGGATGCGCGTGAAACTCATGGAACTGGTCGGTGCCGTCGATCGGAATCGGTAGGCTGGCCGGAATCAACACTGGACCTTCGAAGCCGGCGCCCGCCCACTCCGCTTCGACTCGTCGTCGCCGCTCCCGCAACACCTCCGCGTCGCTCATTCCCCCGCTCCTAACTCAATCAGGACGGCATCCTCGTCGACCGACGCGCCCGCGCTCGTATGCACAGCAGTCACGACACCCGCATTGGGCGCAGTCAGCAGATGCTCAATCTTCATCGCCTCCATGACAGCCAGGGTCTGGCCCGCCTCGACTTCATCGCCGACCGCGACCAGCACCTCGATGATCGTGCCCGGCATCGGCGCACGCAGGACGTTCGCGCCCGACGACCGGCTGCGTCCACTCCCCGTCCGACGCCGTCGCTCTCGGAGGAAGACCCAGCGCCGACCATGGTGAGCAACGACCACCCCGTTCGGCGATACATCAGCCGACCAATCGCGACCGATGGACGCCGTGCCATTGTCGACACCATCAACGACAGTCGACCAACCACCTGCGGTCCGAGACACTCGGACTTCGTGCGCCCGGCCATGCAGCTGATACTTGCGAACCAATTCGCCCGAGGATCGCCACGCGCCGCCTTCCGCCTCGGCGATCGCAGCAACCACCAGCGCATCGCTCGGCGTCTCTCGCTCTGAGAGTTCAACCCGATCCAACCAGCCAATGTCCACAGAGCCCCTGCCGAAGTCCTCCGACTCCAATACATCAGTCAATTGGGCCAGGTTGGTCGTGACACCATCGATCCCCCAGGCGTCCAGCGCTTCTCCAGCGCGAGCCAGCGCGTCACTGCGCGAGCCCGCATGAACAATCGTCTTGGCCAGCATCGGATCGTAGTGAGCCGTAACCATTTCACCGGTCGCGGATCCGACATCATGCCGAGCCCGATCATCCAACGCCTCAAACCAGCGCAGGCGGCCCGTCGAGGGAACATATCCCCGCGAGGGGTCCTCGGCGTAGATCCGAGTCTCGA
Source organism: Dehalococcoidia bacterium (assembly GCA_964291525.2). Lineage (GTDB taxonomy): Bacteria > Chloroflexota > Dehalococcoidia > Bin125 > Bin125 > Bin125. The sequence goes on from OZ219765.1 coordinate 1,888,529, forward strand.
TCGCGTGACCATTCAAGGTCACGTCGTCTTGCGAGAGCGACAACGATTCTCCAGCCGCGACTCGAAGTTGCACTTCCACCAGATCGAGGCCGGTTAGCATCTCCGTGACCGGGTGCTCGACCTGCAGCCGCGTGTTCACTTCCAGGAACATGAATGACCCGTCCGGCATCAACATGAACTCGACCGTGCCCGCCCCGACATAACCGGCCGCACGGCAGACGCTCAGCGCCGCTTGGCCCAGCTCGTCGCGCAAATTCGAGTCAACTGCCGGCGACGGCGATTCCTCGATGACCTTCTGCCGCCTGCGCTGGACCGAGCAGTCCCGTTCGCCCAGGTGGATGCCATTGCCATGCTCATCAAACATCACCTGGACCTCGACGTGGCGGCCCTCCGACATCGCCCGTTCGACCAGCAGCCGGCCGTCGCCAAACGCCGCCTGAGCCTCGCGCCGAGCGCCGGCGACCGCGGCTTCGAGACCGTCGGGAGCATCCTCGGCCGTTCGCAGCAACCGCATCCCACGTCCACCACCTCCGGCCGCCGCCTTGATCATCACCGGCAAGCCCATCGACTCAATCGCCGACGCCAGCGCCGCATCTCCCTCATCCTCTTCGATTCCCTCCGCGACAGGCACACCGGAAGCGATCGCCAGGCGCCGCGCCGAGACCTTGTCCCCCAGCGAATCGATCACGGAGGCCGGCGGACCGATCCAGGTCAGGCCCGCGTCCGCGACGGCCTGCGCGAAATCTGCCCGCTCGGACAAGAATCCATAGCCCGGATGCACCGCATCCGCCCCTGTCGATTTCGCTGCTGCAATCAGCGCAGGAATGTTCAGATAGCTCTCCGCGGCCGGCGCAGGACCGATCCGCACCGCCTGATCGGCTGCCGATACATAAGGCGCCGAACGGTCGGCGTCGGAGTAAACCGCAACAGTCCCGACGCCCAGAAGCTGGCACGTACGAATAATCCGCGACGCAATCTCGCCGCGATTGGCAATGAGGACACACGCGGGAAGCCGCGCCGAGCCGGTCATGCCTTGAGTCTATCCCCGACCCATCTCGCGGCAGATACCCTGAAACTATGACGACCGCCATCGAGGAACTACACGTCTTCGCCGAGCAGAACTTCGGCCGTCATCTGATGGCCAATAGTTATCCCGGACGAGGCATCGTCGTCGGACGTCTCAAGACGGATGGCGATACAGACACTTGGGTCCAGATTTACTGGATCATGGGTCGCAGCGAGAACAGCCGCAACCGACGCTTCGTGATCGGCGGAGCCAACGACGAAGAACTGCGAACCGAGGCTCGCGATCCCGCCCTGGTCAGCGATCCAACCAACATCATCTACGACGCGATGTTGGAGCTGCCCGACCTGTACCTCGTTTCCAACGGCGACCACACCCGAACAATCCAGGACACGATCGAACGCTCAGCCCGCCTCGAGGACGCCCTCGCCGTCCGCGAGCGCGAGGACGACGCCCCGAACTACACGCCACGGATCGCGGCCATGCTCGACCTCCGAGGTCACGGCGCGCTGAGTATGGCCATCCTCAGAGCCAACGCCGCCGACCACGACCAGACCGACCGCGTCGTGTGGCGCTTCCCCTTCCCGCCGAAGGGCCTCGGCTACGGGATCACGACCTATCGCCACGACGGCAATCCGCTCCCGCCATACGCAGGCGATCCACTCTGGCTGCCGCTTGCCGGCTCGCCCGACGAAGTCGCCAACACCTACTGGAACGCCCTCGACGAGGACAACAAGATCGCCCTGGCCGTCAAGGTGATCAACGGTGACAACTCCCGCATCATCCTGCGCCAGCCGGACTGATCTCCGCCTAGTCGTCCGAAGAACTCAGCCCGCTCCGAGCAATCAGCACCGGCGCCGTCGGCGCATCCGACGTGATTTCCAGCGCGTACAGCTCTGCGATCTGCTCGACGTCGTAACCCAACTCCGCGAGCACTTCCTGGTTGTGCTCGGCAAATCTCGGCGCGGCGCGACGGATCGACGGCTTGGTCCGGCTAAAGCGCCATGGCCAGCTCGGATAGGGGTACACGCCAACGACCGAGTGCTCGACCCACTGATAGAACCCGCTCGCATGAATGTGGGGGTCATGTAAAACCTGCCAGTTGGCCAGAATCGGAGCCGCCGAGACTCCGCCTCGCTGCAACTCCCAGGCGCCTTCATATTGTTCCCGCTCGCTGGTCCACGCCTCGATCGCAGCATCCAGCTCGTCGTGACGCGCCGTCCGACCCTCCAGCGTGGCCAACTCCGAATCGCCGAGCAAGTCCGCCCGACCGATCACGTTGCACAGCGCGACCCAGTCCGCGTCGTTCTGCACCGACACAGCGATCCAGCAATCCTCCCCCGCCGCCCGGTACGCCCCTTGCGGTGCGAAGCGGCGGTCTCGGTTGCCATTCGGACGCCGAATCTCCTTGGTCGTCTGATACTCCATCAACGCCTCAAAGAAGTAGGCCGCGCCCGCCTCGTTGAGCGCCACATCGATGTATTGCCCCTCGCCGGTGTCATCGCGATGCTCCAGTGCCGCGAGAATCGCGACCGTCGCATGGTTGCCCGAGACCGGGTCGGCATAGAACAGCGGCGTCCGACGAACCTGATCAGCGTTGTAGCCGGTCACCGAGGCCAACCCCGACGACGCCTCGATATTCGACCCATACGCCGACCAGTCGCGCCACGGACCAGTCGCCCCAAACCCCGACATCGACACGTAGATCAGCCCCGGATTCTCCTGCCGCACCGTCTCATAATCGAGCCCAAGGTTCGGCATTACGCGAGCCGAGTTGTTCTCGACGAACACATCCGCCTCGCGCATCAGCTCCAGGAATATCTGCTTGCCTTCCTCCGCCGCCAGATCAACCACCAGGTCGCGCTTGTTGCGATTGAGCAGGTTGAAGTACATCGCCCGGTCGTAGGGATACTTCTGCGGATCCTGTGTCGGACCGGGCATGAACAGCGCCCGCGTGGCCGGCCGAGCTGCCCATTCCAGCTTGATCACGTCAGCTCCCAGATCGCCCAGATGCCGCCCGACGATCGGTCCCGCCCAGTTGCCGGTCAATTCGACCACCTTGAGTCCGGCCAGGGGCAAGTCGGTCGTCGCCATCGCCGACGGGGGTTTGGGCGACGGAGTTGCCGAGAACTCGTCAATCAGTGAGTCAGTGTGTTCGCCCAACTTCGGCGCTGCGCCGCGCCGTTCAGCCGGCGTCGCCGACATCATGTACGCGGGACCGGGGAAGCGCAGATCATCCCACTCGGCGTCGTTGCCGTATTCCCACCACCCGCGAGTCGCGAGCTGGACATTGTTCGACAACCCGCGAGTGTCCAGCACTGGCGTACACGCGATCCGCAGTTCCTGCGCCTTGGTTGCGACTTCCACCGCGTCAAAGTCCTGCGCCCAGGCCTCGACATCCTCGTACAGCTGACCCAACTGCTGGCGCCAGTCATCGATGTTGTTGATTTCGACCGTCTCCATTCGCTCCGGCTGGTCGATCAACAGGAAGATGTTCGGATTCGGCACCGCTCGCATGAACAGAGCCCAGCCATCCCCGGCCTTAGTGAAGTCATGCGAGACCCGGTTCATCGGCGATCCGCTAGCGATCCAGGACGACACCAGCCACGCGTGAGCCGACAGATTCGATTCCAGAGCCGAAACCTCAATGGTCTGCCCATGTCCCGATCGTCGCCGCTCACGGACTGCAGTCAGCGTTGCAATCGCCGCATGGACGCCGGCATGCAACTCCGATTGTCCGCCCGGAATCATCAAAGGCGAACCATCAGGGTCACCGCTGAAGAACATGTATCCACCCATCGCCCAAGTCGCAATCTCCGACCCGCGCCATCCCGCGTATGGCCCATCAGATCCCCAAGGCGACAGCTCAACCTGGACCAATCGCTCAGGCAGCACCGTCGGCAATACCGAGCGCCAGTGCGATCCCTCGTCAAGGATTAGTACGTCCGCCGCGCGACACAGCCCCGCCAGCAGTTCTCTGGCCGCGTCGACATCAGCCGGCGCCGCCGATTCCTTGCCCCCACTCAGATGCGCCCACGGCCCGCCCCATGCCCGATCCTTGGCGCCCCAACTCCGCAAACTCGATCCCTCCGGAGGTTCCACGACCAACACCCGCGCGCCGAGGTCGTCCAGCAGCTTCGAGCAATACGCCCCGCCCAACCCCGAACTCAGGTCGACGACCAGCATTCCATCAAGGGCTCGATCATTCATAGCGGCGATTCTAGCCACCCTGAGCCAGTCTCAGACCAACGGCCACGGATACGACCGCCGACCCTGAGGCGGATCCGGCAACCGCCCCTCTGCCAACACCCGCTCGGCCCGCCGCTGCAGCACGTCGATCTCACCCTCACTGAGCAGTCCCGAGAGGGTCGAAGACGCTTCTCCCCCGTCACCAAGCTGAGGAATCAACTCTGCCACGTCCTCAATCAAACCCGGCTCAATCGACTCGCCGGCGTAATCCCAGATCACCGTCCGCAGCTTCTCGTCCTGGTGGAACGAGAGCCCATTATCGATCCCCCACAGCTGATCCCCAACGCCTTTGAGGATGTGTCCGCCCTTCCGGTCCGCGTTGTTCGAGATCCAGTCGAACAGGGCAAACTGGCGCATATCGTCGGCGTACTGCTCGCGCAGCTCGAAAAAGGTGCAGCTGTAATCGGTCGGGATGTACGCCTGCAGCGAGCCGACCCCGTACTCCATCCCGTCTTCACGCTCGATCGTCGGAGGAATCAAGTCCCAGCCCAGCGCTGCCGACAACCTGAACGCCGCCACCTCACGCCGATACAGGTTCGGCGGAAAGTCCCACAGCGGATTCTCACCCTTGCCCGGCTTGTACACCGCATAGCCGAGCATCGGCGCATCATCATGCTGCAGCTCAAGCAGAAACACATAGTTGGAGGCATAGGGAATTCGCGCGCCGTCGGTCACCGTCGCCGTCGACAGCCACGAAGGCACGCGCTCATCCAGCGGGTCCCACGACTGCTCAGGAAAGCGCTCCATAGCCGCAATCGTAGGCGATTACCTGGCCTCGCCCGACCCTAATCCACGACCACGATCTCATCGCCGACCCGCACCTCGCCACCGACAATCACGTTCGCCTCGATGCCAAAGTTCAGGTGCCCGTACTCGTCGTGCAGCAGCTTCATCAGGTCCAGATCGCGACCTTCGCCTGTCGGCGACGCATTGACCGCGTTACAGCGCTGGATCGGAGCCGTCACATCAATCTCCACCGTCTCGCCGATCTTGACCCGCTTGCCGACCCAGTCAAACTCGCCCCACTGATCAACGCCGTCAACCGAGAAATTCAGCCGGAAGCGACGCATGTCCACGTCAACACCAGCCTTCTCCGACAGATCGGCCAGCGACGACAGCCCACCTAGCGAAATCTGAGTCGGCCCACGATCCGTGAACCGGGACTCACCCTCACCTAGTAATCGCAGCGGCTCACGCTCCGGACGCCCGCGCAAAGGATTCTCCGGCAATCCCAGCACCACATCGGTCATCCAGTCGGACAGCTCAGCGCGCGAGGCCGCATCGTCAACCTGCGCCGACTTCGTCTGCCCCTTGACCGTCACAGAGAGCACCCGAGCCTCCGCATCCCAGCCCGACTCAATCCAGGGAAGGTAAGGAGTGTTCAGCATCGTCACCGATTGCCGTTTCGAGACCCAACCCTGAGCCCCAATGATCTCCGCATTGCCAAATGCAAAGATGAACGCCCGATCCCCAACAACCGACTCCCCCGGCCGAAGAGCCAAAGCAGGCAGCGAATACGCCGTCATCCCCTTAACCGGATACGTGTAACAAGCCGTGATTTGCATGACTAACTCCCTGCCTGAGAGATCGCAAACTCCCGACAAGCCTGAGCCCGCTTCGACTCATCCAGCGACTCGCGCAGCGGACGCGACAGGATGACCAGCTCGTCGCCCAACTCCTCCAGCAACGCCTCCGACCGCGCAATCAACTGATCCGACGGCGCCATCTGACCCGGATACATCGCCCCGAAGAACCGCGACGCATACTCCTTGTCCCGCTTGTCAAAGACCGAGCGCACCTCGTCGAAGAAGCGGTCCGTGTAACCGGCAAGCAGCTCCGCCTGCGGCTTCCACCAGAACCCGTGCATCGACGCCGTGAGCATCTGCAACGACGCCTCCGTGTCCTCCTGATAGCGAGTCCAGGCCGCGGCCTTCACCTCGGCATCCGCCCGAGACGTGCGAATCTGCTCCGCCGCCCGACGCCCCCGGTCTGAGCCGTCACGCTCCAACTCGGCGTCCAGCCGTTCAAATCCGCCCGGCACGCTGTAAGCCGTCGCCTTGGTCACCAGCGACCAGCGCATGTCCTGGTCAAGTTCGAACCCCTCGATGCCAGTGCCCTCGTCAACCAGCGCCAGCGACTCCTCGATGTGCTCAACACTCTGAGCCGCGCCGATCATCACCCGAGACCACATAATCCGGAAGTCCTGCTCGCTCGCCGAGAACAGCCGCTCACGAGCGAACGCGTACAGCCCGGCCGCACTTTCAAGCCGCAAGTCATCCGGCAGGTACGAGCCGACCGCATGCAGCGCGTTGTACGCGACCGTCTGCGCAATCTCCAGCGTCTGCTCCGACGCCAACTTGTCCGTCGCCAGCGACGCATAGTCCGCTGCCGAGAACTGCTGGTCGCGCACCATGTCCCACAGCGTGTGCCAGAGCAGCAGCCGCTGGAACCCATCCGGGAAGCGGTCCAGCTCATCCTGGACAAACGCCAGTGTGCGCTCATCCAGCGCAATTTTGGCAAACGCATGGTCATCATGGTTAGGGAACACCGCCGCCGGCGCCGGAGCGCCCGACAGCTCCTCAATCACCGTCGAGGCCCCATCAATGTCAACCGGCTGAGCATCGCGAAGCCGCGGTCCGCCATCCGATCGGTCGTACACCGCGATCTGCGTGCGGTGAGGACGCAGCGTCGGATGCTCGGTCGGCGCCGTCTGCTGAATCGTGAACGAGTTGACGGCCCCCTCAGCGACGTCCCACTGCGGAGCGATCGTGTTTACTCCCGCGGTCTCCAGCCACGCCTCCGACCAGCGACCAAGCTCCCTTCCCGAGCCACGCTCCAGCGCAGCCAGGAAGTCTGCCAGCGTCGTATTCCCCCACGCGTGAGTCCGGAAGTAGTCGCGCATCCCGTCGCGGAATCCGTCTGCGCCGAGGAACGCCACGAGCTGCTTCAGCACCGCCGCGCCCTTGCCGTACGTGATCCCATCGAAGTTGAGGAACGTCGCATCCGTGTCCGGCACATCGCCCGCGATCGGGTGAGTCGTCGGCAGCTGATCCTGCTCATACGCCCACGCCTTCATCCGAGCATGGAACGCCGACCACGCGCTCTCCGACCACCGGGTCGCATGTTCCATCGCCAGGTACGCCATGTACGTCGCAAACGACTCGTTCAGCCAGAGATCGTTCCACCAGCGCATCGTGACCAGGTCGCCGAACCACATATGAGCCATCTCATGCAAGACAACCTCAGCCCGGTTCAGCCGCTGGATCTCCGTCGGCGGGTCACGGAAGATCATCCGCTCCGAGAACGTGATGCAGCCCACGTTCTCCATTGCGCCCATGTTGAACTCCGGCACGAACACCTGGTCGTACTTGTCAAACGGATAGCGGAAATCAAAGAACTCCGAGAAAAACGTCAACCCATCCCGAGTCACCTGGAAGAACTCATCCGGATCGAAGTAAGGAGCAATCGATTCCCGACAAAGCACACCCAGCGAAGTCTCTCCCGCCGCATCCGACCACGTGTCCTCATACCGCTTGTACGGCCCGGCAATGAATGCATAGAGATAGGTCGAAATCCGAGGCGTCTCGGTGAACACATGCGTCGTCCGACCCTCACCCGCATCCGACGACGACACCACCGGATAGTTCGCCGCCACTTCCCACTCCGACGGCGCAGTCACCGTCAAATCCAACGAAGCCTTGATGTCCGGCTGGTCAAAGCAAGGCAGCAATCGGTGCGCGTCATACGGCTCAAAGTGCGTGTACAGATATTCTTCACCGTCCTCCGGATCGACAAACTGGTGGAGCCCTGCCCCAATGTGGTCGTACTCATTGGTGTACGAAATCTCAACCACGTTCTCCGAACCCAGGTCCGAACCATCCAGATACAGCCGATTCCGGTCATGCTTCACGTCAACCGACGAGCCATTCACCGTCAGCGAGTTGATCGACTTGGACGTGCAGTCAAGGAACGTCCCGCCAGAAGGATCGGAGAGACTAAATCGAACCGTCAACTCACCGTCATAGGTCTCCGAGCCCTTGCTCAGACTCAGCGAGAGCGAGTAGCCCACGTCAGAAACCTGCTCCGCCCGCTCCTGAGCTTCAACCTCGCTGAGCACATTCAGCGTGTCCATCGTCGCTGCCTCGGCCATGTGGAATCCCTTCGCCCCATCTCAGCGCCTATCTCAGGCCGAGGGTATCAGCGAGCCTGCCTTACCATGCCGCACGACGACCCATTTCCGACGATCCAGTGAGAGGCCCCATCCATGACCGACGGCTACACCGAGTCCACCATCGAGGTCGCCGGCCTCCCCATCCAGGTCCGACGCGGCGGCGACGGCCCCACCGTCCTCGTCATCCATCACGAGACCGGCAACCCCGGCTGGCTCGAGTTTCACAACGCCCTCTCCGGCAGCCGAGACGTCATTCTCCCGACCCTTCCCGGCTGGGACAACACCGAGCGCGGCGAATGGATGCGCAGCGTCCGCGACATCGCCGCCGTCTGCTCACTGCTGTTGGACGAACTCAGCGTCGCCGAGGCCACCGTCGTCGGACTCGGCTTCGGAGGCTACGTCGCCGCCGAGATGGCTACCGCCAACCAGTCCCGCCTCAGCGGCCTCGTCCTCGTCAACGCCATGGGCCTCCAGCCCAACGAGGGCGAAATCCGAGACCAGTTCCTCGAAGCCCACGCCGACTACGTCAAATCCTGCTTCGCCGACCCCGCCAACTTCACCAATCTCTACGGAGAAGAAGTCTCAACCGAGCAGCTCATCGCCTGGGACGCCAACCGAGAAATGACCGCCCGAACCGCCTGGAAACCATTCCTCTACAGCCAGACCCTCCCCCACCTCCTGAAAAACGTAACCGTCAAAACCAAAGTCATCCGAGGAACCAAGGACACCGTCATCCCCCCAGCCGCCGCCAACCAATACGTAGAACTTCTAGGAGACGCCCAACTAATCGAAATAGAAGGAGGCCACAACCTAGAATCCGACGCCCCCGAACCCCTCGCCGAAGCAGTAGTCGCCTAAACCAACTCTCCGCTGGCCCCTCCCTTTCCGGTCCCCTCTCCCTCTGGGAGAGGGCTAGGGTGAGGGTCCCCCAACCCTACGCTCGCCCCGAGGCCCCGTCCCCGCCCCGAGCGGGGACCCGCCCCCATCCCCCTTGACAACCTCGAGCATCCAACCAATAATCAGAACAAAAGTATCCATAAAGCCAAGGCGACCCAACCATGCCCAACACCAAAACACCCAGCCCACCCACCCTGAGACGCTGCCGACGAATCCTCGAAGCCCACCACCTCCGCTCCCAGGGACTCTCCATCCGCCAGATCGCCCGACAGATGGGCTGCGCCCCGTCCACGCCTACCTCCGCGCGCGAGATCTACGCAAACCGCTCGAACAATCAGAACGACAATCTGGACGACCCCGGATTAATCGAGACTGAACAGGAACAATCCTTCCAATTCCCAGAAGAATCTGGACCAATCCAGACAAATCTGGACAAATCTGAACACCTGCAAGACGAATTCCCCGTCCAGGACAAGAAGTTCGTGCCAATACCCCCGAATTCACCCCCAAAACGCCCGCCAGAGACCGCCGGACCCCAGTACCCCGACTCCTGGGACAGTCCCACCAGCTACATCCCGCCCCAGAACCCCAACAACCCAATGGTCCGACGGCTCTTCGAGTCCTCAAAATGGAAGTGACCTCGAGCAGCCAACCGCCCTGGGCATCCCCGTTAGACTGCCCACCGTTACCTCGACGCCTGAGAAGGGTTCGCCATGCACCTGATGTACTTCACTGAACAGCCGATGTCGGCCTACGACGAGCACTCCGCCGAGGAGGGCGTGACCGCGCTGCTCTTCCCCAACTCCAACTTCGACCCCGTCGCCGGCTCGCAGCTCTACAACGACCGCCTCACCGAGTACAAGCTCGCCGAGGAGGTCGGCGTCGACGGCATCATGCTCAACGAGCACCACAACGCCCCCTTCTGCATGCAGGCCAAGTGCAACATCTGGGCCTCCGTCCTCGCCGGCGCTACCGAGCGCGTCAAAATCGTCCTGCTCGGCAACCCCCTGCCGCTGGCCGACAACCCGATCCGCCTCGCCGAAGAACTCGCCATGATCGACATGATCTCCGGCGGACGCCTCGTCTCCGGATTCGTCCGCGGCGGCGGCACCGAGCAGCTCGCCACCGGCGTCAACCCGGCCTTCAACCGCGAGCGCTTCGAGGAGGCCCACGACCTGATCGTCGAAGCCTGGACCCGGCCGGGTCCCTTCCGCTGGGAAGGCCGCCACTACCAGCACCGCGTCGTCAACCCCTGGGCCCTTCCCATGCAGCAGCCCCACCCGCGCATCTGGATCCCCGGCGTGCTCTCCCGCGAGACCGTCATCTGGGCAGCCAAGCACCGCTACCCCTACATCGCGCTCAACACCACCATCGAAGCGACCAAGCGCATCTGGAACACCTACGACGACGCCGCCCACGAGGTCGGCTACGACCCCGGCCCCGAAAACCGCGGCTACCTGCTCCGCGTCCACGTCGCCGACACCACCGAGAAGGCGATGGAGAACGCCTCCCAGTTCATGTGGATGCAGGGCGAGTTCACCGGACTCGCCCACCCGGTCTGGTCCAACCCCGCCGGCTACGCCTCACCACGCAACCGCGAGGCCCTGGTCGAGGTCATGAACGGACGCCGCCCGCCGCCCCGCGCGCAGTCCTTCGACAACCAGATCGAAAACATGCAGATCATCGCCGGCACCCCCGACGAATGCATCCGCAAGCTGCGCACCATCCTCGAAGAGACCCGACCCGGAATCCTCGCCCTCTGGGGCAACGACGGCCGAGTCACCCACGAGGACTCAATGCGCTGCATCGAACTCCTCGGAACCGAGGTCATGCCGGCCCTCCGAGACATGGGAGCCGAACTCGACCTAGACGGCCCCTTCGATTCCGAACCACCGGTAAGCATCAACTACGACGAAGCCGCCAAAGCCCGCATCGCGGCTGGCGCCGCAGCCGGATCCGGCGACTAGTCGCTTCCCCAACTGCCCGAGTCACAACGAAAGACTCCTAGAAATGGCAACCGTAGACATCCTCCTCCCCGGCTACTCGTTCGGCACCGACTCCGGCACGCCCGCCTTCTGCGCCGTGATCCTGGTCGAATCCGACGGACGCCGCATCCTCGTCGACACCGCACACGTCGGACGACGCGTCCAGCTCCAGGAACAGCTCGCCGCCCGCGGCCTCAGCGCCTCCGACATCGACCTCGTCTTCATGACCCACGCCCACTGGGACCACGTCCAGAACTTCGACGCCTTCCCCGACGTCCCCATGGCCATCCACCCACACGAGCGCAAGTACGCCTCCGAGCCACACGTCAACGACTGGGCCACCCCGCAGTGGACCGGCGCCGCGATCGAGACCCACCCGATGACTGAGGTCAACGACGGCGACGAACTGGCCAAAGGCGTTCGAGTAATCCACCTGCCCGGACACTCGCCCGGCAGCATCGGACTGCTGGTCGAGACCGAAGCCGGCATCGCCGGACTCACCGGCGACGCCATGCACACCGCCGCCGTCGGCAAAGCCGGACGCAGCCCGCTCGTCTTCTACAGCGAATCCCAGGCCAACGAGTCCATCAGCCGAGTCATGAGCGCCTCCGACCTCCTCTACCCGGGCCACGATCGGCCCTTCCGAATGGTCGACGGCGACCCCGAGTACATCGAGGAATACAAGCTCACCCTCAGCGGAGTCCAGCCCGACATGGCCGGCCTCACCTTCGCCGAGCCGCCGGGCGAACTCGTCACCTGGGTCATGCCCGGAATCGAGGACCAGCCCAAATACGACTAGCACTCATTGCAGGCCGCCGGGTCGCCTACGAGACATCAGGCGACCCCAACGGCCGACCCGTCCTGATCATCCACGGAGCCTGGGGAGGTCCATCCTCAACACTCTGGAACGGCCCCAGAGTCCGCTGGCAAGTCCCAACCGACGGTCTCAACCTCATCTACTACGACCGCCGCTGCGCCGGCCTCTCGCAGTACGACACCAGACCGTTCACCCTCAAAGACCTCGCCAACGACGTCGTCAACGTCCTCGACTACCTCAAGATCGAGCAAGCCGCCATCATTGCCACCTCAGCCGGCGGCCCAATCGGAATCAGACTGGCCCTCGACCATCCCGACAGAGTCGAGTCCCTCGTCCTTCTCAACACAGGCGCCGCACTAATGTCTCCGTTGGCAGCCCGCATCAACACCGAAGACCCATTCGTCGCCGACCGCCTGCAAACCGTCAAGAAGCGCTTGTCCCTGCTCGATCAAGCCAAAGCCAATGGCATAGAGGCGGCGATGGCAGAATCAGAGGAAGAGTGGCGATTCCCACCGCAGGCGCAGGAGCAGGACCCCAAATTGTCGCCAATGCGGGAAAACCGTCAGCGAGCCCTTGAGAACCTGCCTCAACCCGAACTGTCGCGACTCGCCCATGGAGCACTGCTCAACATGAGCGCCCAACGCAACGAAGACCTCAGCGATGAACTTCACAACATCAAATGTCCCGTGCTAGTAGTGCACGGCGACTCCGACACGACCGTGCCCCTCGCCTTCGGCCAGGCACTGGCCAAGTCGATTCCCGAAGCAGAACTAGTCATTCTCAACGGCGCTGATCACGGCCTGATCGTCGATCCAGAGGCCCAGCGGGTATCGACCGAGTGGCTCAGTCGGGTCCGTTAGCCCAGCTCCGACAGCACCTCGTCCGTATGCTCCCCAAGCAGCGGAGGACGCCGAGTGATCCCCCAGCTCCCCTTGGTCAACTGATACGGCGCACCCGGATAGATCACCTCTCGACCCAGCTCCGGATGCTCCACCTTCACCTGCATCCCGCGATCAACAAAATGCGGATCCTCCAGAGCCTCTTCGGGGCTATGGATCACGCCGACCTGGAAACCCAGATTCTGAGCCTTGGTGAAGAACTCGTACGCCGTCAGCTTCGAGGCCAGCAGATCGAACGCCTCCCGGCCCGCTCCAAAGATCGCCAGCAGTTCCTCGTTGTCGCCGCTGAATACGTCGGCCAACGAGAAGCTCTCCAGTTGCCCGCCAACTTGCAACAGCGCTGCCTCGGGCAGTTCATCCAACAGCCCTTCGGCCTCCAACCATTCGTAGACCAGGCCGAACTCACGCGGGCGTCGAGGCGGGATGCCGGTATTCACATACCGGCCGTCGGCACACTTGATCTGCGACGGCATCGACGGCGCGACCCCCGCGTGGCGTCCTGTCTGTCGTTGCACCGTCGCATGGGCGACCAACCATGAGTACGAACCTGCCTCAGTCGTGACATTGACCGAAGCGTTGATGTTCACGTTGATGTGCTGACCAACACCGGTCGCGTCGCGATGCAGCAGAGCTGTCAAAATCGACATAAACGCATAGTTCGACCCCGTGTGATAAGCCTGCTGCCCGCCGCCGCGCACCGGCGGCAGCGAGTGGTCGTCATAGCCATTCATCCAGGCGAAGCCGCCATTGGCCGCCAGCGTCAGATCAGTCTGCGGCTCATCATCGCGCACCGAGCCAAAGCCAAAGTTCGTGATCGTGCACCAGATCAAGCCCGGATTGTCGGCCATGATCTGGTGGTAGTCCAGGCCCAGCCGCCCGATCGGATCGTACGTATTGGTGTCGAAAATGATGTCAGCCGATTCGACCAACTTGAGGAACGCTTCGGCATTCGAACGGTCATTGAAGTCCATCACAACACTGCGCTTAGACGTGTTGTAGTACCAGAAGAACAGCGACCGCTCGTGGTGCGGCTCGTCGTCGACAAACGGCTCATACTGACGCGACGGGTCGCCCTCAGGCGGCTCGATCTTGATCACGTCGGCGCCCATATCTGCCAACAACTTGCCGCACCAGGACCCACGTTCGTCACCGATCTCGAGCACGCGCAAATCGTCGAGCGCCATCATCGCCAGTGGATTGGGACTGGTCGTCATCAGATCACGCCCTCTTCTTGCAACCGAGCGATCTCATCCTGGCTCAGACCCAGCAGGTCGCCGTAGACATAGTCGTTGTCCTCGCCCAGCGTCGCCGCGCCGCGAGTCATCGACCAGTCGGTCTCGGTGAAGTGAGCCGGAATCCCATCAACCCGAACGCGACCCATCTCCGCCTGCCGAATCGTCGGCCAGACACGCGCCTCGGCCGAGTTCACATCCTGGTCAATCCGCTGCTCAGGTGTCTGCACGGCGTTCGCCGGAACTCCGGCTTGCTTCAGCATCTCCGCCGACTGGAACGGATCCCGACGTAAACACCACTCAGCGATGTTTGCATCCAGCTCATCCTGAGCCGCCATCCGACCGGAAAGCTGCCCATAGCAATCATCCGATGCCCAATCGCAACCGTCGGCGACCAGCACATCGCGCATCGAGTGCCAGTCCTCATCGTTGCGACAGGCGATCGCAATCCAGGCCTCGTCAAACGAACCGGGAATCGGCTTCGCCGCATAAATGTTGTGAGGAGCCATCGCCGGACTGACCGAATGGTTCGCGTCCGGATAGCCCTCGCGCCGCAGCGGACGGCCATTGACCGTGTAATCGAGCAGCACCGGACCATTCAGCGTCAGCGCAGCCTCCGTCGCCGCAACATCGACGTACTGTCCCTCGCCGGTGCGGTTGCGATGGTGAATCGCCAGCATGATCGCCATCGCCATGAAGTACGCCCCGGTGTGATCCATGTAGGAGTAACCCCAACCGGCCGGCGGCTGATCCGGAATCGCCGAGGACATCGTCAAGCCGCTGGTCGCCTGGACGATCGGTCCCCAGGTCTTGAACTTCTCGTACGGCCCCGAGTGCCCAAAGCCGCAGTTGGAGACGTAGACGATGTCCTCTTTGATCGCCTTGAGCTGCTCGTAGTCGTAGCCCCAGGAACGCATTACGCCGGAAGAGAAGTTCTCCGTCACGCAGTCAGAGATCGCCACCAGCCGCTCAAACAGCTCGCGACCCTTCTCCGTCTTGATGTTCAGCGAAATCCCCAGCTTGCCCACGTTGTGGTTGTTGAACGGACCGCCCAGTTCAGGCCCGCGCCGATCATCCACATACGGAGGCATCCCGCGCAGGATGTCCCAGCGTCCATGGTTCGACGGATCCTCGATCCGGATCACCTCAGCGCCGAACGCAGCCATAAACTTGGTCGCGCCCGCGCCGGCCAACTGACCGGTGAAATCGCAGATCCGCAGATGAGAAAGCGCCTTGCTCTTGACGTGATGGGGCATCGTCGTACTCCTCCAGCGGAAGTCTATATGGCAGGTATTCTGAGACACGCAGAGGAAGAGCTCCCCCTCTGGGGGAGCTGCCGCGGAGCGGCTGAGGGGGCCCTCCGTCATGACGCAAACTGGCGGCGCCGAGGTCCCCTCCGTCACTTCGTGACACCTCCCCCAAGGGGGGAGGTCTTGAACAAAGGAGCACCAACATGGCCAAAGTCGCATTCATCACCGGAGCGAGCCGAGGCATCGGCAAGCAACTCGCGCAGGATTTCGCCATCGCCGGCTACGACATCGCCGCCGTCGCCCGATCCACCGCCGACACGCCCACCAAACTCCCCGGCACCGTTAATGAGACCGCGCAACTCGTCGAGGAAGCGGGCCAGCAGTGCCTGCCGATCGGGGCCAACCTGGCCAAGGTCGAAGATCTGGACCGTGCCATCGCCCAGACCTACGACCGATTCGGCCAGATCGACGTGCTGATCAACAACGCCGCCATCGCGCCACCAGGCAAGGCACTCGAGTCCGGACGCAACCTCTGGAGCCTGGCCGTCGAGATCAACGTCAACGCGCCGTTCTACCTGACCCACGCCGTCGCACCGAAGATGGCAGAAGGAGACGGTGGCGCGGTGATCAACATCGGCTCCGGCGCCTCCGTCAGCCCCGACTTCGGCCGCGCCAGCTACACCACCACCAAGCGAGCGCTCGAGGCGATGTCCGAATCACTCGCGAGCGACCTCAAAGGCACCGGCGTCTCCGTCAACTGCCTCCGCCTCGAGCTCTCAGTCTGGAGCGAGGGCTACGCCTTCACCCTGGGCGAACAGGCCAAGCAGATGGACTTCGAAGACCCCATCATCATGTCCGATGCCTGCCTCTGGGTGGTCGCCCAGGGCCCCGAATGGACCGGCCGAATCGTAACCATCGCCGACCTGAGAAAGTACGGAGCCGTCCGCCCCAGGACTCGAAAGTCGTTCGACGACTAGCCCACTGAGTGTCTCAGCCCTGTTTCTAGCTCCCCCTTGCAGGGGGAGCTGCCGAAGGCTGAGGGGGTCCCTCCCCTACATGGCTATAGGCCAATCACTCTGGCCCACGACGCCGTTAGTCGCCGGCCTCGATGGCTTCGTACTCTGGTTCATTCACTTCGGGAGCCTGCAGTTCGCGGATATCCGCGAGCACCGATTCCGGTTCATCAAAGCGACGAGATTCTTCGATCTCACTCAACTCTTCAATCCGACGAGCCTGCGGCAACACGCGTGATTGAAATGAACCGACGGATTTGTTGTACGTGTCTACGACTGTTCCAAGCTGGCTGCCCATTCGAACGATATGTCCGGTGTAGGTGCCGAGGCGTTCATACAACTCTCTAGCTGTCTCGGCAATCTCGTCGGCCCGTTCATGATCGGCTTGCCGGCGCCAAGCTAGAGCCACTGTCTGCAGGAATGCGATCAGCAGACCAGGGGTAGCAATCAGGACCCGATGATTGCTCCACGCCTTTTGCCAGACAGCGCTGTCGGCTTCGATTGCGGCGTCAAGCATCGGATCGGTAGGGACATACATGACCACGAAGTCAGGAGATCCGGCAACCCACTTGGAATAGTCCCTCGTTTTCAGCGTTCGCGCATGTCCTAACAGGTCGCGGGCGTGGTTTCCGAACAGTCGTGAGCGCTCCTCTTCGTCGTCGGTTTTCATCGCCGCGTCGTAGGCTTCAAACGGCGTCTTTGCATCCACTATGACCTGTAAGCCACCGGGGATGTGGACGACGACATCCGGCTGAGCTGAACCGTGCTCACCGGCGAACTGCTTCTGTTCAACAAAGTCGACATGGTCGGTCATGCCGGCGGCCTGCATCACGTTGCGAAGATGCTGTTCACCCCATTCGCCTCGCTTGCCCGGGTTATGGAGGATTCGGCGCAGGCCGCTGGTCTCGTCCAATAGTCGTTCAACTCCGCCGGAGACTTGCGCGTAGTCCGTTGCTCGTCGCTTGTCCGATTCGTCGACGTACTTCTGTAACTCAGCCAGCCGCTCGCGGACCGGCTTGACTAGATTGCTGACTGCCTCCTGGCTAACTTCAGACTGCTGTTTGGTCAGGTCGCGGAACTCCTTGATGAAATCCTCGCGGGTCGACTGCGTGACGTTGGTCGCGATGCCTTTGAATCGCTCTTCCAGCTCCGCGCGATAGTTCTCTAGCTCCTCTTGCCTGGCCCCGTGGTCGGCCTCCACTTCGGCGAGCTTTGCTGCCTTCTCGCCGAGTTCTGCATTGACCGCGTCCAATTGCTTCCGCGCGGCGTCGCGCTCCAGAGTTCGCTCAGTCAATTGGACAGTGAGGCTGTCTCTGGCCTCTTCCGCCTGAGCGAGATTTCGGGAAGTGTCGGCCAGTTCGCCTCTTCGCTCCCCAAGCAATCGGCGCGCCTCGTCACGTTCGCTGGTCAACGTGTCGACAACCTCCTCACGGCCGGCTAACTGAGTCTCTGCAGTGTTCCTCGCTAGTTCCATCCCCTGGATGTTCCTCCGAACATCGTCCAGGTCTTCGCGCAATCCGCTGACTCCGACTTCACCGCCGCCGCCTGCCGATAGAAGACGAACGCAAACCCGCCGCCAACCGCCAGGCCAATGATCAACCCAATGACAATTTCCATCGTGTCCTCCCGACTTCTGCTCACTGCTGACCGTCTCGATGCTATCTAATGGACGTAACGGCGGATTGACGAAGTGGAGCGCGCGTGCCCTGGATTGCCATCCATGCGATCTGGTTTGCGATCGTCGCTGCCGCTGCTTGCGCGGCCGTCGGTTGCGGCTCGGGCAGCACGATCAACGGCGAGGTCCGACTTCACCGCGATGTTGATCTTCCCGACGGCGCGAAGGTCACCGTAAAACTGCTCGACACGTCGGTGGCCGACGCGTCGGCAATCGAGCTCGGTCGAGATGTGATTGAGAACGTTGCCAGCCTGCCGGTCAGATTCAGCATCGAATACAACCCCGAAGAGGTCGAGGGACGAGCCGAAGTCACGCTCAGCGCCCGCGTGGAGGCCAATGGCCAACTGCTCTACATCAACGACACCGTCCACTCTGTCATTACCGGTGGCAATCCGCGCAATAGCGACGTGCAGGTGATCTCGGTCAACGAGTTCGACCAGTGCGTCGAGCCGTTGTCCGGACAGATCCACTCCGCCTTCTGGGACGGCGACCTGCCCGATGACGCCGTTCTCGAAATCCGACTTTGGGATGTCTCCGAGCTTGAGGAGCGATTCGTCGTGGTTGAAGCCGCATTCAGAGACCTCGGGTCGTTCCCGATTGAGTTTGAGTTGCCATATGAAGGCGTCGAGATCAGCCGACACCATCGCTACGAACTCGAAGCCAATATCTCGTTCGACGGCGAGCTGCAGTTCCACATCCCCAATCCCGACTGGAAACGGACTGTCCTGCCTCACTGTCCCAACGACGATCTCATGATCGTCAACGAGGTCTTCCCGGTCTCGGAGTTCCCGGCTGAGTGACCTCGCGGCCAGTACCGGTCTGAGTGCAATAATGTTCCCGAATCTGCTCATAGACGCATGCGGCTCTTACATGCCCCACTGCGATTGATCGAGGGAGAAGACGATGGAAGTCCCGCTGCTGGTCAATGATTTTCTGCGACGCGCCTCCAAGCTCTACGGACCGTCTGAGGCCGTCGTCGACGGCGACAAGCGCTTCACCTGGTCCGAGTTCAACGCCCGTGTCAATCAGCAGGCCCACGCGCTGCTCGACGCCGGTATCGGCAAGGGCGACCGGGTTGGGATCATCGCGCCTAACTCGCACCAGTTCCTCGAGACCTTCTACGCGACCGCCGCCATCGGCGCGATCATCGTGCCGATGAACTACCGGTTGATTCCAGCCGACTTCGCGTACATGCTTGAACACTCCGGTTCGAAGGTTGTGTTGGTCGACGCCGAGTTCGCGCACCTGGTCGACGAGATTCGCGGGAACGTGGGCACGGTCGCGCACTTCATCGCGATCCCCTTCGAGGATTTCCAGATCACGCCGGGCTGGACTAACTACGAGGACTGGATCGCCAGTCAACCGACGACTCAGCCTCCCGACCCGGGCCTGGAAGAGACTGACCTGCTTTCGATCAACTACACCTCGGGCACGACGGCGCGGCCCAAGGGTGTGATGATCACGCATCGCAACGCCTACATCAACGCTTACAACTTCATTGCCCACCTGCGCATCTCGCAGGACGACGCCGAGATGTGGACGCTGCCGATGTTCCACGCCAACGGCTGGGGCGGCCCCTACGCGATCACCGCGATGGGCGGCAAGCACGTGGTTCTGCGCGCACCCGACGCGGCCGACATCTACCAGGTCATCCAGGACGAAAACTGCAGCTTCGCCTGCATGGCCCCGGCCGTGCTGGCACGGATCCTCGAGTTCGAGGGCAAGGACGACTACAACATCAACGTGCGTCCGCGTTTCACCGTCGCCGGCGCGCCGCCGCCACAGGCCTTCATCGAGCGCCTCGAGAAAGAGCTCGGCTGGGAGTTCATCCAGATCTACGGCCTGACCGAGACCTCACCCATCCTCACCGTCTCCGAGGTCAAGCCCTACCTGGGCGTCGACGAAGACGGCTACTTCGGCACCAAGGTCCGAGCCGGACACGACGTGATCGGCGTCGAGGTCAAAGTCATCCGAGACTCCGGCCGAGAGGTCGCCTGGGACGACGAGGAAGTCGGAGAAGTCGTCGCCCGCTCCAACGTCGTCCTGCGCGGCTACTGGCAGCAGCAGGAAGAGACCGACAAGGTCATCGTCGACGGCTGGTTCCACACCGGAGACATGGCCACCGTCAACCAGGACGGCTACATCAACATCGTCGACCGAGCCAAGGACGTCATCATCTCCGGAGGAGAAAACATCAGCAGCATCGAGGTCGAAGACGTCCTCTACGACCACCCCGCCGTCCTAGAAGCCGCCGTCATCGGAGTCCCCTCAGAGCAATGGGGAGAAACTCCCCTAGCCCTGATAGTCCCCAGAGAAGGCCACGACGTCACCAGAGACGACATCGTCGCCCACTGCCGATCAACCATGGCCGGCTTCAAAATCCCCCGAAGAGTCGAGTTCGTCGAAACCCTCCCAAGAACAGCCACCGGAAAACTAAAGAAGTTCGAACTGAGGGAGGCCTACTGGGAAGGCGTCGAAAAGCGGGTGAACTAAATGCGCTCCCCCTCTTAGGGGGAGCTGTCGCGAAGCGACTGAGGGGGTAACGTCCCATCGCCATCCGGCGGCTCCAGCGCTACTGCAATCGCCTCCAGCACCCCATGAAGGTTGCCGAACACTTCCTCATTACCGATCCGGATGATTCGGTAGCCCGTTCCGCGGATGTACTCGTCCCGACGCTGATCGTATCGTTTGCGGTCTTCGTGCTGACTGCCATCCAACTCGATCGCCAGCTTTGAGCGACGACATGCGAAGTCGACGAAGTACGGGCCGATTCGATGCTGTCGACGGAAGTGATGACCGTCTAGTTGGCGCCGTCTCAGGTGACTCCACAGCAATGTCTCGGCAGCGGTTGGATTTTGACGTAAGTGTCTGGTTCTGGCGCGGCTGGAAGGTCTGGTTCGGCTCAACGGTACCCCCTCAGTCGCTCCGCGACAGCTCCCCCTAAAGGGGGAGCAGAGGCGTATAGATTGCGCGAAAGCGGGGAGCTCCCAACTACCCCAAACACCCACTCAAGAAGTTATTCACCCGATTCGTAGCATCCATCCCCGCCGGAGTCGGGAACCCATCAAACCCGTGAGGCGCCTCCGGGAACACATGCAACTCCGTCTCATGACCCGCCGCCTGCCACCGAGCAGCCATGAACAACGAGTCATCCAACAGCGGATCCAGCGTCCCGACCGTGAAGATCGCCGGAGGCATATCCGATAAATCCGCCAACAACGGAGTCACATCCGGCAAATCCCGCAGCTCCGGCTCCTCGGGAGTCACGTAGTGGTCGATGAACCACTCCATGATCGGCGACGACAAAATCAGGTTGCGCTCGCCCCACAGACGCGCCGAGGGTGAGTGGCGCAGGTCGTAGACCCCGTACGTCAGCGCGGCGCCCTTGAAGCCTGTGTAGCCGTGGTTGTCGCGCATGCGCAGCAGTGTCGTCGCCGACAGATGTCCGCCCGCAGACTCGCCGCCGATGGTGAACGCGTCGGTCCCAAACTCGGACTGACCGTTCTCAACCAACCAGACCGCAGCCGCTTCACAGTCCTCGTTCGGCCCGGGATACGGGTGCTCCGGCGAGAGCCGGTAGCCGACCGAGACAACGGCTTGCTGCGTCGCCTGGGCGCGTTCCCACAGACGCTCGTCGGCGCCGTCGTGCGAGCCAATCACCCAGCCGCCGCCGTGGATGTGCAGGTAGACGCCACGCACGACCGGCGGAATGAAGACGCGCACAGGAATCTCCCCCGCCGGCCCGGGCACGCTGCGCTCCTGCGCGATGTCGTCCAGCTTCGCCGGCGGCGGACCGAACGGGCCACCCTCGGCCAGCACGTCGCGCAACTCCTGCGGCTCCATCTCGTGCCAGGGCTTGCCCTGCGACGACGCCTCTTCGATCATCGCGTTCAGTGCCTGCGTCTGTGGATCGGCTTTCATGGCGGATTCCTTACCTAGGATGTATGAGCTAGAATGAGCGTCGGTCGCGATACACTGCGTCCGCGTCCGACGAGTCAACCAGTCGGAGTATAAGTAGCAGATTGGATGATGCTGATGTCGCTTGAGGGACCCGCCCTGCCCGCGTTCGAGACCGCCTGCGATCTGGTCGAACGCATCCTCGCCGCCGCCGATGGACTCACCTCAGAGCAGCTCGATACCGCACCTTGGGATGAGGCGTCGACGATGTTTGTCCTCGCCACGCACTCAATCTCGGCAACCGAGTGGAACTTTGTTGAAGTACTCGCCGGACAGAAACTCGACCGCAGCCGCCAGGCAGAGTTCGACTCCCGCGCCGCGTCCTTTGACGACCCCCAGCGCGTGCTCGCCGAAGCCTGGGCCGGCGCGAAGGCGGCCATCGAATCAGCGCTCGAGGGACTCTCGGACGACGCCTGGGACGGCCTGCACTACCACATGTTCATGGACAGGAACCTCACCGGACACGAGCTCGTCGTCCGCGCTCTCTCGCACACCGCCGAACACGTCGGCCACGCCGAGATGACCCGTCAATGGCTCGATGCGCAGTAAGACTGGCTTGGCAATCAGTGAACCATGGAGCGAATCGATGCGCTCAATGGCCGACCAGTTCGAAGGAAATCGAACAAAATCGAACAAAATGAAACACCCTGGCACGCCAAGACCCCTGAAGAAAGCTGAAAAAACCTGAAAAAACCTGAAAGTCCAGTAAGACCGGCCGGCCAATCATCGAGCGAAACGAAGCGCTCCATGGCCGACCGATTCGAATGGAGTCGAACAAAATCGAACAAAATGAAACAGCCGGACACGCCGACACACCTGGAGAAACCTGAAAAAAGCTGAAAAAACCTGAAAGACCAGAATCCACGATCTCCTGTAAAACACTGGAGATCGTGTCCGTTTCAGGTTTGTTCTCGGCCAGAAAAAAAAGTTCACCGAAAACCTGAAACCCGCCGATGACCGAACGATTGCCAGAACACGCAGACCGCCACAAAATCCTGTTCCTGATTCAATCGGTGACCCGCTCGCGTGCCCTGGCGATCCGACCGACCGCAGCGCCTATCCTGTCCGCGTTGCGCCCTGCAACACTTCGACACTGAACAACTCTCACGACACAAGGAGTCAACCATGCCCCCGACACCAGAGACCCAGGGACTACTCGCCATGCTGGAGGAGGCAGGCGGCCCCGATATCTCCGAACAGACGCCGGAGGAAGCCCGCGCGGCGATCGCGAACTTCGCCATGATGCAGGCCGGCGCTCCCGAGCCCGCGCGCGTCGAGGACCGAACAGTTCCTGGTCCCGCTGGCGACATCCCGGTTCGCGTTTACGCGTCCGAAGGCGACAACCTCCCGGTCGTGACGTACTTCCACGGAGGCGGCTGGGTGCTCGGCGACATCGACTCGCACGACGGCACCTGTAAGCAACTGCTCGCTGAACTCGGCGACGCCGTCGTCGTCTCGGTCCACTACCGACTCGCGCCCGAGGACAAGTACCCCGCCGCAGCCGACGACTGCTACGCCGCCGCTGCCTGGGTCGCCGAGCATGGCGCTGAGATCGGCGCCGATGGCTCACGCATGGCCGTCGCTGGCGACTCCGCCGGCGGCAACCTGTCCGCCGTGGTCTCCCAGATGGCCCGCGACAAAGGCGGCCCGGCCATCGCCGCGCAGGTGCTCCACGTCCCGGTCACCGACCACAACTACAGCTACCCGTCCTACACCGAAAACGCCGAAGGCAAGCTGCTCACCCGAGCCTCGATGGTCTGGTTCTGGGACCACTACCTGCCCAACGCCGAAGCGGGACAAGAAGCCTACGCGTCACCGATCAAAGCCGCCGACCTCTCCGGCCTCGCCCCAGCGCTAATCCAGACCGCCGAACTCGATCCGCTGCGAGACGAAGGCGAAGCCTACGGAGCGGCGATCGAAGCGGCAGGTGGAGATGTCACGGTGCGCCGCTACGACGGCGTAGTCCACGACCCGTTCATGATGTTCGCGGTCATCCCCACCGGCGTCGAGTGCCTCAAGGAAGCCGCCGCCTTCATCAACGAACGGATCTAGCCAGAGCCCAGACCTCCCCCTCTGGGGGAGGTGTCGCGTAGCGACGGAGGGGGCCGCCCGGAGAGGAACCATCAATGCCCGTCACAGCCGAAACTCAGGCCATCCTCGACATGCGCGCCGGAGCGACGCCGTTCAACGAGATGTCGCCCCAGGAAGCCCGCGAGGCCATGGCTGCGCTGCGACCCCAGGGCGAGCCCGAACCCGTCGCCCAGGTCCACGAGATGATGGTTCCCGGACCCGCCGGCGACATCCCGGCTCGCGGCTATCTGCCCACCGATGATCCGAGCACACTCCCGACCGTCGTCTACTTCCATGGCGGCGGTTGGGTAATCGGAGACCTCGACTCGCACGACGCCGTCTGCCGCGCCATCTGCAACCGCGCCGGGATCAGCGTGATGTCGGTCGACTATCGGCTTGCGCCCGAGGCGACCTATCCCGCAGCTGCCGAAGACTGCTACGCAGCGGTCGCCTGGATGAACAGCATGTACGACCAGCAGGGCGGCCGGGACGACAGGATCGCCGTCGCCGGCGACTCCGCCGGAGGCAACCTCGCCGCAGTCGTCGCGCAGATGGCGCGAGACCGCGGCGGCCCACGCATCGACTCCCAGATCCTGATCTACCCGGTCACCGACTTCAACTTCGAGACCGAGTCCTACAAGCAGAACGGTGTCAACTACGGTCTATCCGAGGTCGGCATGCGCTGGTTCTGGGATCTCTATCTGAACGACGATTCAGAAGGAGCGCAGCCCTACGCCTCGCCAATGCAGGCTGCCGACCTCTCGAATCTGCCCAGATCGCTCACAATCACGGCAGAGTACGACCCACTGAGAGACGAGGGCGAGGCCTACGCCGCCGCACTCAGCGCCGCCGGCGTGCAGTCAGGCTGCACCCGCTACGACGGAGTCATCCACGGCTTCGTCGGAGCCTTCCAGGCCGTCCCCGAAGGAAGCCAGGCCCTCGACCAGATCGCCGCCGAACTCCGCGCCACCTTCGGAATGGACTAGCCGCTTCGCGGTGTGGGCGCCCATCAGCCGCCTGTCAGCCGCCGGGCATCTGCTTCTGGAACGAGGCCATGTCGAAGTAATCGCGCCAGCGAGCAATCTTGCCGTCGCGGAGCTCGAAGACACCCATGACCTGCACCGAGACTTCGGTGCCGCCCATGTCAAAGCGATCAACCCGCTCGTTCAGAACCACATCGCCGTTGGCCGCCGAATGCAGCACTTCCCAACCCCTCGAAGTCATCTGCGACACGCCAGCCAGCGCCGCCTTGACCGCCTCAATCCCCTCGGCAGGTGCCATCGGCATATTGTGATAAACCGCGTCGTCAGTGAAGTACGACGCCAGTGTGTCGGCATCGGGGTGTTCAACATCAAACTCGGCCATGAATGCGTTGACAATCGCTTCCGCGTCGGACATCAGTCGTTCCCTTCGATGTGTTCTGAAGTGTGAGCGTCGGAGACCTAAGCCCCCGATGACTCCCTGGCCAGATCGGCCATGAGCTCGATCGCCTCTGGCTGGTTGGTCCGAACAGTGAGGCCCGTGATGTAGCTATCGGCCCAGGCCTGATAACGCTCGCGGATCCGGGCGGGGGAACCGAGCAGCGCCTGCTCGTCGAGGAACTCCTCCGGGACCTCCTCGATCGCCTCGCCCTTACGCCCAGCCAGATACAGCTCCTGGATCCGTTCAGCAGCGTCACCGTAGCCGCGACGGATCATGCTCATCTTGTGGAAATTGAGCGACTTGTGGCCCATCCCTCCGACATAGAGCGCCACGTTCGGCTTCATCTTCCGGAACGCGTCGCGAAGGTCGTCGGTGATCTCAACCTCAGCCGAGGACTGCACTTCGAAGTCCGGCCACCACTTCGGCGAGCCAGTCTTCGCCTCGGAGCGCTTGAAGCCCTCCTCGACCCAGGGCTCAAACAGGTCGGCGTTGTAAGGAGTCAGACCAAGCGGCAACCAGCCTTCCGAGATCTCAGCGGTCATCCGAACATTCATCTCGGTGCCGGTGCCCAGCCAGATCGGGATATTGGGGTTCATATGCAGGATCGACTTGAGCGGTTTGGCCAGGCCGGCGCTGCCAGGACCGACGTAGGGCAACGCGATCTCTTTGCCGTCGTGCGTGACCGGCTCCTCGCGAGCGAGGATCTTGCGGATGATCGCCACATAGTCGCGGATCCGAGTGTTCGGCTTGCCCCATGGCTCGCCGTACCAGCCCTCGACAATCTGCGGTCCGGAGACCCCGATTCCAAGAATCATCCGGTCGCCGCCAGCCAGGGCGTCAATGGTGGCAGCGGTCATCGCGGCGTTGGCGGGGCTGCGAGCGGCGAGCTGGATCACGCCAGTGCCGAGCCGGATCTTCTCGGTCACCGCGGCCAGGTAGGCCAGCGGCGACAACGCATCCGAGCCATAGGCCTCAGCCGTCCAGACCGAGTCATAGCCCAGTTCCTCTGCCTTGCGGACCAAGTCGACGGGGAGCGACATGTCCGCTCCCGAGTATCCCAACGCCAGTCCCAGTTTCATTGTCGATTCCTCTCTGCTGCGTGCTAACGCAGCGTGATCGAGCCGTTCGGCCCTTCGATGACGGCTACTAACGCCGGTTCCGGACCTTCTCGCAAGTCCAACTCAACACCCAGAGCCTGGTGCGCGCGACGCACTTCAGCGACGTCGGGATGCTCGCCGTGCCACGAGGCCAGGTGCGCGCCCTTGACCGCTGTCGACGACGGATGCCGCGAGTCGCCCCAGTTGATCAGGAATGGGACGAGGCCGCCCAGCAGCGGTGGCCAGATGGTACGGGTCAGATGCCAGTCAAGCCTCGTTCCGTCGGCCAGCACACGGCCCAGCGGCTCCACCTTGCCGATGTCATATCCGGCCACCTTGGCGGCTGCCACACGCCGGTCGATCTCTGCACCAGCCTTGCAGCACCAGTGCGGCACGTGCGCGCCCTTGTCTCCGAACTCATCCATGCCAAAGGGAAGCGTGCCATCATGATCGGCCTGATTCGGGTCCGGACCGATGATCTCGAGGTAGGCATCGTCCTGGAGCGCGAGCAAGTGGTTGTAGACGCCGCGCCCAGGAAAGTGCCCGCCAAGTTCGGGGCGCAGGCCAATCGCAGCCTCAATCTCGGCGACCGAGGACTGAACGTCAGGAGTGGCAAGAACGATGTGATCCAGCATGAAGGCCCCTTCTAGCGATAGCTAATCGAACCATCGGGTCCCTCGAACGTAGCGACCAGGGCTGGCTCATCGGCTTCTCGCAACGGAATCTCAATGCCCAGCAACCGATGCGCAGCCCGCACGGCGTCGAGGTCAGGGTGCTCCCCGTGCCAGGATGCGAGCGTGACGCCCTGGACAGCCGTGGTAGACGGATGCTGCGCGTCACCCCAGTCAATCAGGAAAGGAATCAACCCGCCGAGATGAGGCGGCCAGGTTCCGATCGTCAGTCTCCAGTCAAGGCGACCGCCGTCTGGCAATTCGCGTCCCAGCGGGACAACGGGTCCCAGGTCGTAGCCGGCGTCCTTGCTCACCGCCGCGAGCTCGTCGATCCGCTCGTTGCCCTTCCAACACCAGTGGGCGATGTGCGCGCCCTGTCCAGACCCTCGTTCCATGCCGAAGGGCATCGAACCGCCGCCATCGTTCTCAGGATCGGGCCCAATGATCTCCAGGTAAGCGCCGTCCTGCAGCGCAAGCAGATGGTTGTAGGCGCCCATCTCGACAAATCGTCCACCGACCTCGGCTCGCACGCCGGTCGCCGCTGCAATCTCGTCGACGGTCGCTTGCACGTCAGGTGTCGCGAGAACGATGTGATCGAGCATCGCTTGTCTCCTCAGTCCGTGTGGGTCGCTTCGAAGTCGGCCAGCGCACGGTCGCGCAGGTCAGGGTCGGTCAACCAGTCGAGCGCCGCGTGCGCCATCGCCTTGGTTGCGGTGAGCGTGAGTTGGTGGCCGTCGTCTGTTGCGGCAGCTGCCGTGAATTGCGGCGTGTGATTCCCGCTCTCGTGTGGGATCAGGTACATCGGATGGATCGACGGCACGACGTGCGACACGTTGCCCATGTCGGTCGAGCCGAAGCTGCCCTGGATCCCACCGTCGAGGTCTGCAGCGGTGACGCCCAGATTCTGCCACCGCCGGCCGTACGCCTCGGCCAGCGGTCCGTTGTTGGCCATGTTGCTGTAGCGCTCGCCTGCTTGCCATTCGACGGACCACTCACAGCCCGTCGCCTGGGCGGCGCCGGCGAAGCAGTCCTCGACCCGCTGGATCATCTCGTTCAGCCGACTCTCGTGCGGAGCCCGCACGTAGAACTCAGCCTGCGCGTAGTCGGGGATGATGTTCGGCTTCTCTCCGCCATGATGGATCTTGCCGTGGATTCGCACCGTCGGATGCGACTGCTGACGAAGCAGGCCAATCGCCTGATAGGCCAGCACCAACGAGTCGAGCGCGTTGTGACCCTCCCACGGAGCCCCGGCCGCATGCGCATTCTTGCCTCGGAACTCAACGAAGCACGTATCGATCGCCAGCACAAATGGATAGATGATGTTGCCGGTACCGGGATGGATCATCATCGCCGCGCCGACATCCTCGAACGCTCCCTCGTCGATCAGCCGGATCTTGCCTCCGCCACCCTCTTCGGCCGGCGAGCCCAGCACGCGGACGGTCCCCTCGACGCCTTCACGCTCCAGTGCCTCGGCTACCGCGAGTCCGGCAGCGACCCCGGAGATAGCAATCAAGTTGTGTCCGCAGGCGTGGCCGATGCCGGGTAGCGCGTCGTACTCGCTGAGCACCGCGATTGTCGGACCGCCAGAGCCGCGAGTCGCCTCAAACGCCGTCTCCATGCCATACGCCGACGGCGTCACGTCAAATCCAGAATCAGACAAGAACTGTGTCAGCGCGCCATGGGCGTGGACTTCTTGATAGTTCTCCTCGGGATGACTATGGATATCCAGGCTCAGCGCTCGCAGCGATTCCGACGCCGCGTCAATGGTCTGCGAAGCGATGTCCCAGAGTGACATGTGAGTCTCCTGGTTGTTCTAGTCACCGCGGAACGCGGGGATCTCTTAGGCCTGTCCTGAGCGCCTATTCCGTGAACCAGCCGCCATCCGGATGAATGATCTCGCCGGTCACATACGACGCCTCATCCGAGGCGAGGAAGCAGGCGACCTTGGCGATCTCTTCCGGCTGACCGAAGCGGCGCATCGGCGTCATGCTCAGGACCCACTGGTTCAACTCTTCATTGCCCGAGATCGCGGCTGTCATAGGCGTCTCGATGAATCCGGGCCCGATCGCGTTGACTCGGATGCCGTCCTGAACCAGCTCTTGAGCGAGCACCTTGGTCAGCATCCAGACGCCGGCCTTGGAGACGCAGTAGTTCGCAGCGCCGGGCTGGGGGAACTTGGCCATAATCGAGGCGATGTTGATGATTGATCCACCGTTGCCCAGCTCGATCATCTTCCGTGCACATGAACGGTCCGTCATCATCACGCCGGTCAGGTTGACCGACATCACCTTTTCCCAGTGCTCGACGTTCTGGTTCGTGATGAAGGACGCCGTCCGATCGTCGCCAAGGTCAGTAGTCTCGCCTGAGACGTACTCCGCGCTGGCAATGCCAGCCGCTGCAACGACCACGTCCAGCCGCCCAAACTCATCGACGCAGGCCTGAGCTGCCGCATCGTTTGCGGCCTCGGTCGACGTGTCGCACTGGACAACTACCGCTCGTCGACCCAGCGCCTCCACGGCCGCCACAGTGTCTGCCGAGCGATCTGGCAACAGGTCTGCCAGCAGGACATCGGCGCCTTCCTCCGCGAACCGAATGGCGCAGGCCGCGCCGATTCCGCTCGCCCCGCCGGTAATCAACGCCGCTTGGCCCTCAAGTGCACCTGCCATATTGTCCGCCTCTCAGTCCAGAACCATCGCCAATCGGCGATTGCTTCTCATCGTTCCACCGACGGCAGGATAAGCGCTTGCGCCGTGCCACGACACGAGTCCACGCCGACTTGCCGAAAGACGAAACCATCGACGCCAAGGTCGCGTTTTCGCGCAACGTCCACTCTGGATACGATACGAATGCCTTGTCCTACTCGACGTAACGAAAGGAAACGGTAATGCGACAGCTCGTCTGGATCGCACTTGGCATCGTGATCGGCGCGGGGACGCTGGGAGTTGTGTGGGCGAATGTCGCCAATACGCCGAATGATCCCGTTGGCGCGGTCGACGTGCGCATCGTTCTTGAGCGCCTCGAGGATGGCCGCGTGGAAGCTGGATTGCAGCAGCGCGAAGTGTCCGGGGAGTGGGGTGAGACGCTGAGACCGACCAGTCGATTCCTCGCACCCGACGCCGAGATCAAACGGCCCTTGCACAGTTCGGTCATCGTGGTCGACACGGACAGCCGCTACGAGACGGTGGCTCAAAACTATTCCGACTATCTGTTCCAGTCCGGACAGGAAAGCGCCCAGAGGTTCCACGACCGCTTTGGTAATCCCGAGGTACCCCCGAAGATGCTATGCATCGACGACCGCCACGACCCGGGCATCGGCGTCTATTGCGACGGCCTCGAATCTGCGTATGCAGGCGACGTCGAGCGAATCGAAGTCACCGACTACGAAACATTCCGCACAGAACTCGAAACGCGACTGCTTGAGGATCGCGAGATTGGAGCCATCTTCGCGACCAGTGTTCCCACTGCCAACATCGTTGATGAAGCCAGGGAGGCGACCCGGCGATTCGTCCGCTGGAGCTACTGGATCGAACTGATCGACCCCCACCTGCCTTCGCCTGACAACCTCTACTGCGTGATCGGCCACGGGAGCGATGAAGACCTGTTCTGGGGTCTGTCGGCTGAGTCGTCGGTCGCTGCGGCGGGCATGCTGGGGATCAACCTGCGCAGCGAGATCTATCTCCGCGGAGCCGAACAAGCAGAGGCTGTTCGACGCTGCGCCGCTGACGGTGCGGTCGCGATCGCAACCACGCTCTCTGAGCCAGACGTGATGAAGCCGGCTGTGCAGGAAGCGATCGCCGCAGGCGTCCCGGTTATCTCCTACAACTCAGGCGCCGAAGATGCGGCCGACGTCGGTACGGCCCTGCACATTTCGCTCGACGACTACGAGGCTGGCCGAGTTGCCGGCAACGAGTTCAACGATCGCGGCGTTGAGGGTCACGTGCTCTGCGTAATCCATGAACCTGAGAACCAGGGTCTGCACGACCGTTGCGACGGTCTGGAAGACGCCTTTAGCGGCACGGTCGAGCGTTGGAGCATGTCCGATCGTGAGTTGACCGTGGTCGAACTCAGCAGCCGTCTGCGCGAGGGTGACGTGAGCGCCGTGCTCGGCCTGTCCTCGTCGATCGGTTTCGAGGTGCGCAGCGCCATCTACGGCACGCGCGGGGACGTCCAGGGGGCCACCTTTGGATTCAGCCGCACGATCGCCGAATACGTCGCCGACGGACGGCTGATGTTCGCCATTTTTGATCATCCGGAGATCCAGTCTTATCTGGCAGCGGTTGGTGGCCTGGTAGTCGAACGGCTGCGAATCGATCCGGCCGCCTACTTCAACAGCGCGCAAATGCTGATCACTCCGACGATCGTCAACGCGGAGGAGATGCAAGCCCTGCTCGAGTCATTGACGTCTGAGCGGTAAGGAGTACCAGTTCAAACATGAAAAGGGTCGCGATATCTGCAGATGCACCGACCAACTGGTCGTGGCGACCAACAACGACTTTGACGGTC
Source organism: Dehalococcoidia bacterium (assembly GCA_964291525.2). Taxonomy (GTDB): domain Bacteria; phylum Chloroflexota; class Dehalococcoidia; order Bin125; family Bin125; genus Bin125. The sequence goes on from OZ219765.1 coordinate 1,920,461, forward strand.
TAGAGAAAGGTCAGGTCGAAATGCGCAGTCTGATTCTGCTTGTGCTTGGCGCTCTCATCGGCGTAGCCGCCCTGGGAGGCGTCTGGGCCGTGGGTCACGGAGACCAAGACGAGGAACTGGAAGTTCGCGTCGCTGTTGAACGGCTCGATGACGGCCGCGTCGAAATCGGCCTGCAGCAGCTCGGCGAAGATGGCGAATGGGGCAAGACACAGAAGCCACAGCACCGCTTCCTCGCTCCCGATGCCGAATCCGGCAAGGTGAAGTACAGCTCATCGGTTGCGTTTGACCTCGTCACCCGAGCAGAGCGCATCGCTGAGGAGTATCGCGCTGAACTGGTCGAGGCCGGCGGTCGCCTTGGTCAACGATTCTTCTGGAGATACCACCTCGAGGACGATCCCGACACCCTGCCGCCAGTCCTCTGTCTGGTTGACCCGAATCAAGCAGTGATGATCGCCCTGTGCGAGGGAATCGGCGAGACTTTCCCCAGCAGCGTCGAAGTGATCGAGTCGGACGACTACAACGCCGTCGCCGATGAAGTGGAGCGGCGCCTCCTGGCTGGTGAGATTTCGCAGATCATGGCGACATCGAACCAGCTCTTGGAGACGGCCGTCTTCGCCCGAGACCACATACTGATCAACAATCCCGACCTTGACTGGACCTGGGTCCACTACTGGTTTGAAACGGTTGACCCGCAACTGCCCGCCTCCGACGACCTGTTCTGTGTGGTCAGCCACGGCGGCAGAGATCTCTTCTGGGGAGTCGCCTCCGATTCGGCAACGACCGCCGCTGCCGCACTTGGCGTCAACATGCGTGCCGCGTCCTTCTCGGATGTCGCAGATCAGGCCGCAGCCATCCGCGAGTGTGTCGAAGACGGCGCCGTGTCCATTGCGACCACACTGGTCTCGCCGGACGAGCTCGCTCCAGCAATCGCTGACGCCACCGCTGCAGGTATCCCAGTGATGTCGTTCAATTCTGGTGCGGAAGCCGCCGCGGATGTTGGTACCAGTTTCCACATTGGCCTCAACGACCGCCGCGGCGGAGAGATCGCCGGCGAACAGTTCAACCGAGAAGGCACGCAGGGCACCATCCTCTGCGTCATCCACGAGGCGAACAACACAGGCCTACAGGAACGCTGTGACGGACTCGAGGCGACTTACGCCAATGGCGATGTCGAACGCTGGGCCTACGAAGGCAGTGATGCCACCGACGCGGTGCTCGAACGTGCCGCCCAGGATGACATTGGAGCGGTGATGGCCCTTTCCGACTCGGTCGGCCTCAGCATCCTCTTCGCCCAATGGCCGAACCCGGAGGTTCCGCTGGCGACGTTCGGCTTCAACCTTGGTTTCGCCAAGTGGGTTGAAGAAGGCAAGATCATGTTCGCCATCTACGACCACCCAATTGTTCAGACCTACTTGAGCGTCATGGGTGCGTTGTTGATCGATCGCATGAGACTCGACCCCGTCACCCTCTTCAACGGCATGACCATCCTGATCGATCCCCAGATCGCCGACGCTGAGCAGATGCGGCGAGTGACCAATGCGCTGATCCCACAGGAGATCCAGGACCGCTATCTGGAAAGCGGCAACGACGATGGAGGCGATGACGAAGATAGTGAACACGAAGAGGATGGTGACAACTGATCAGAGCTAACGTCGACGCGCCCGCAGATGCCTGTGCGAGAGCGGGCGCGTCGACTGTCTCAGCCGGTTCGAAGCGCATGTGGCCGGCCGTTGACGGCCATTCCGCTCGCGACGCGCGATTTTCATTCGTGTTTACGAAACGACTTGCGGATAATGCGCTCTAGGGCGTAGCGTCCTAATCGACGGGGATGTACCGGGAGTTACTGAATGACCGGCCCGCGTGGCACGCAGTCCCCTGTTTTCTACTGTGTTCACCTAGGTATTGCGTATCCTGCCCAGCACGGGTCTATGGTGCGCACGGGAGCAGTTCCGGGTGCCCACATTCGGAGGCACCTTCCCCAGTAGTCTGGGCGGCGCGCGCCAAGCCCGCACCGTCCGCGGAGGCCGTTGAGAGATGACCACCACTTCAACCCAGGCGAACGGATCGGGCAACAGCGCTGCACCGATCCAGGAACGCGACCGTGTCACCGTCCGCTTTGCAGGCGACTCCGGTGACGGGATGCAGCTGGCCGGCAATCGATTTGCCGACGCCACTGCGGTCTTCGGCAACGACTTTTCGACGTTGCCAGACTTCCCCGCCGAGATCCGCGCGCCCGCTGGCTCGCTGGCCGGCGTCTCGAGCTTCCAGATCTCTTTCTCGAAGCACCTGATCTTTACCCCCGGCGACGAGCCGGACACGCTCGTTGCGATGAATCCTGCCGCGCTCAAGTCGCACCTTTCAGCGCTGGCCAAGGGTGGACTCCTGGTCGTCAACGAGGACGCCTTCACGGCGGGCAACCTGAAGAAGGCCAACTACCCGAGCAATCCACTCACGGACGGTTCGCTCGATGGCTTCCGCGTGATCAAGGCGCCGGTCACAACCGCCGCCGTTGCCGCCGTCGATGACCTCGGCCTCTCCACCCAAAACGCCGAGCGGACTAAGAACTTCTTCGCCCTTGGCCTCGTCTATTGGCTGTACGACCGCGATCTGCAGCCGACCCTCGACTGGATTCAGGACCGCTTCGGTCGCTTGCCGAACATCGCCGAGGCGAACCGCCGGGCGCTCTACGCCGGACACGCCTATGGCGAGACGACCGAGATCGCCGATGCCCACGTGCGCGTCCCGCCGGCCGTCCTCAAGCCGGGCGAATACCGGACGATCACTGGGAACCAGGCGCTCGTGCTCGGCCTGATCACCGCCGCGCACCTGACTGATCTAGAGCTGTTCTACGGCTCGTACCCGATTACTCCCGCCTCCGACGTGCTGGTTGAGCTGGCCGCGCTACGAGAGTTCGGCGTGCGCACCTTCCAGGCCGAAGATGAGATTTCGGCCGTCGGTACGGCGATCGGTGCGTCCTATGGCGGCGCACTCGGTGTGACTGGCACCTCTGGTCCAGGGATCGCCCTCAAGAGTGAAGCAATCAACCTCGCCGTCATGACCGAGCTGCCGCTGATCGTGCTCGACGTGCAGCGCTCGGGGCCATCGACCGGGATGCCGACCAAGACCGAACAGACCGACCTGTTGCAGGTCATGTACGGACGCAACGGCGAATCACCCCTCTGTGTGTTGGCGGCGAAATCGCCCGGCGACTGTTTCTACATGGTGCTCGAGGCAGTTCGGCTCGCATATCAGTTTGTGACGCCCGTAATCCTGCTCTCAGACACGTACCTGGCCAACACGGCCGAGCCCTGGCCGGTCCCCGACCTATCCCAGCTCGACACGATTGATGTGCCCTACCGGCGCCTTGAGAACACGGCACCCGAGGACTTCCAGCCCTACGAGCGAGACCCGGACACGCTTGCCCGGATGTTTGTCCCGCCGGGACACAGTGGCCTTCAGCACCGCATTGGCGGGCTTGAGAAGTCGGACATCTCTGGAGATGTCGCTTACTCACCCGAGAATCACCAGCGCATGACCGACCTGCGCGCTGAGAAGATCCAGCGAATCGCCAACTTCATCCCCGAAGTTGAGGTCGACGGCCCCGAAACGGGGGACTTGCTGGTCCTCAGTTGGGGTTCGACCTACGGCGCCGTCTTCACGGCCGTCAATGACGCCCGCGACGCCGGACATGAGGTCGCACACGCGCACCTGCAGTACCTGAACCCCTTCCCGCGCAACCTCGGCGACGTGGTCTCGCGGTATAAGAAGGTGTTGGTCCCCGAGGCCAACACTGGCCAGCTCCGCATGCTGATTCGTGCCAAGTTCCTCGTCGACGCCAAGGGCTACAACGAGGTCACCGGCCAGCCCCTCTCCGCACGCTTGCTGGCTGAGGCGATCAGCCAGTTGGCCACCCAGTAACTCCAGCGATCACGTAGGATCGAAGACAGAGAGCCACAGGAGGCACAAGATGGTACTCCAGACGCCGCCGCTAGAACCTGTCGAGTCCATCATTCCGATCGCGGAAGAAGATCTGAGTCGTCGGGACTATGCCTCCGACGTCGACACCCGCTGGTGCCCCGGCTGCGGCGACTACTCGGTCCTCGCGCAGATGCAGCGCGCCCTCTCCAACCTCAACGTCGCTCCCGAGAAGATGGTCTTCGTCTCCGGGATCGGCTGCTCGTCCCGGTTCCCGTACTACATGAACACCTACGGGATGCACTCGATCCATGGCCGAGCGCCGACGATTGCCTCCGGCCTCAAGCTCTCCCGCCCTGACCTGATGGTCTTCGTGATCACCGGCGACGGCGACGCGCTCTCAATCGGTGGCAATCACCTGCTGCACGTGCTGCGCCGCAATGTTGACGTCAAGATCTTCCTCTTCAACAACCGCATCTACGGTCTGACCAAGGGTCAGTACTCGCCGACTTCCGAGTTGGGCAAGGTCACCAAGTCCTCGCCGGTCGGCACGACCGAGCGCCCGCTGAACCCGCTCTCGGTTGCGCTCGCCTCCGAGGCGACCTTCGTCGCCCGCAGCTTCGACACCGACCCGCAGCACCTGACCGCGACGATCGAACGCGCGGCCCGGCATCACGGCGCCGCCTTCGTTGAGATCCTGCAGAACTGCAACATCTTCAACGACCGAGCCTTCGCCGATTACACCGACCGCGACGTCCGTGACGACCGTCTGCTCTACCTCGAGCATGGCCAGCCGATGCTGTTCGGGGAGACCAAGAACAAGGGTCTGGCAGTCTCAGCCACCGGCTTGCGCGTTGTCGACGCCGACGGCCCCGACGCCGGCCTGATCCTGACCCACGACGCCACGCGCCCGGCGCCCGACGTCCACCAGCTTCTGGCACGCTGCGCCTACCCCGAGATGCCTGTTCCCATGGGCGTCATCCGCCAGGTCACCACACCGACCTACGGCGATTACCTCGACAGCCAGATCGAAGTGCAGAAGTTCAAGAACAAGCACGACGTCGCCCAACTGCTGAGGGGCCGCTCCACCTGGCAGGTGGAGTAGTACTCGATCAATAGAGAGATGCAGCGAGGCCGCCCATTCGGGCGGCCTCGTTCGTTCACTCGGACAGCGAAGGGTTAGCGGCCCCGATTGCCGCCGCCGTCGATCGTGTGCATGGAACCGTTGATGTAGCGCGAGTCGTCGGAGCACAACCAGGTCACTAGCGAGGCGACCTCCTCAGGCTCGCCGTAGCGACCCAGTGGGTTGGCCGAGGCGAAGGCGTCGTGGACGGCTTCGGGGTTGTCCGGGTCGAACTGGCGCTCCAACGAGCGCATCATTCTGGTCTCGATTGGTCCTGGGCAGACCGCGTTGACTCGGACATTGGGCGCGAGTTCCTGGGCCGCCGATTTGGTCATCCCGACGACGGCGTGCTTTGAGGCTCCGTAGGCGATGATTCCAGGGGTCGGCGAGAGACCGGCGATTGACGCTGTGTTGACGATCGCGCCTCCGCCTGACTCGGCCATGGCTGGTGCGACGTGCTTCATGCCCAGCCAGACTCCCTTGAGGTTGACCGCGATGACTCGGTCGAAGTCATCTTCGTCGAGGTCGGTCAGGGCTGAGCGGACGCCTTCGATGCCTGCGTTGTTGAAGAAGGCGTCGACACGGCCGTAGGCCGAGACTGCCTCGGAGACGTAGCGGGCGACGTCAGCTTCCTGGGTGACGTCTGCCTCGACCGTGATGCACTCTCCGCCGGCGTTGGAGATTGCGGCGACGGTCTCGTCGAGGTCTGAGCCGGCGAGGTCGACTGCGACCACTTTGGCTCCGTCCTCGGCGAAGCGCACGCAGGCTGCTCGCCCGATGCCGCCGGCCGCTCCGGTCACGATTGCCACCATTCCATCGAATCGATCGCTCATCGTCTTCCGTCCTCTCAATCGAGTTGTTGTTCAGGTTCCTGCGGAGGATAGAGCGTCGTTGGAGGGTGCTTAGAAGATTGGTGTTCGCCAGTTTGGGGCGGCCCAGGTCAGGGCTAGGAAGACGCAGAGGACTCCGAGGCCCAGGACCAGTAGCTCGGGGAGGGGTCGGAGGATCTTGATCCGGGACGCGGTTTGGACGAATGCGGTCCAGTTGGGGAAGGTCCAGAGGATGACTGCGGCGAGGGCTCCGACGAACATTCCGCCGAGGTGTCCTCCGATGCTGATGTTGGGCCAGAGGAATGAGATGACGATGTTGAGGATGAGGAAGGCGAGGATGCCTGAGTCTCGGAGGCGGATTCCTGAGGCGCGTTCGGCGATGACGACGGCGCCGGCCAGGCCGAAGACTGCGCCGGAGGCTCCGGCGGTGAAGCCGTTTGGTTCGACCATGAGGGCTCCGAGTGCTCCGCCGGTGAGTGAGACTCCGTAGAGCAGCAGCATCCGCCACCAGCCGATGGCGGGCTCGAGCATTCGGCCGAGCAGAACCAGGATGAAGACGTTCATGCCCATGTGCAGGAGGCCGTAGTGGAGGAAGGCGGAGGTGACCAGGCGCCACCACTCGCCGTTGTCGACGAATCGGCCGTGCAGGGCGAAGTCGTAGTGGATCTCGGTCAGACCTCCGCCCCAGAAGGCGAGGGAGCCGGTGTAGAGGGCGACGAAGATCCAGATCAGCGCGTTGGCGGCGGCCAGGCCCTGGGTGACCCGAATGGGTGAGGCCGTCGACCACTGGCGGGTCCGCTTGCGCCCTTCCTGGACGCACTCGGGGCACTGGAAGCCGACCGCTGCGGTGATCATGCAGTCGGTGCAGATCGGCCTCGAACAGCGCTGACAGAGGACTCCTGCCCAGGTGTCGGTGTGGCGGTAGCAGGAGGCGTCGCGGGAGCTCATAGGGTCAGTGTATGAGGGGGGTGGTTAGTGGTTAGGGAGGAATTTTTCTTTGAGGTCCGCCGGGAGAAAAAAACGACGATGTCCAGTGTTTTGCGGGAGATCGCGTGGATCGGGGTGGTTGAAGGTGGTTAGGTTTGGAAGGTTTTGGAAGGTTGGTGGTCATCGCGAACTGCCTCTCGAATGTCTATGAGAACTTGTGTACGTCATTGTATCTCGATGGGCGATGGGTTGGGGAGTCGTAGGATTCAGATGCGCAGGCATCGATGCTGAGGCCCGTTGGGCCGGAGTCCGTGCAGGGCGGGAATTCAAGGGACAGTCGACCTCGGTGACGGTAGCGCTTCGCGAGCTACGGAAGTGGCTGTAGGAGTCGGAGGAGGGTCCGCGCGTAGAGGACTTGGTGGGTCAGTTGTTGGGCTGGATTTCGGTTCGTACGAAGCCCTGAGAATCTACCAAACTCACGACTAAGAGGGCAACCTGACATACATCTCTCGCTTGATCGAGTGTGACCGATTCGTACTCATCACTTCCGTGTCTGACGTGAGCTTCCCAGATTGTCCTCAGAATCCGCTGCATCGCGACTATCCCGGCAGAATGGTCGCCATCGAACCTGGTCTTCCACTTCGACGGCTTGTCCCCGATCACTCTGAGCATTCTGCCGAGCGTAGCCTTTGGGTCGGTTGGCGAAACAATGGGTCGAATTGCCGACTCGATTGCCATGACTCCACAGTGATAAGAGGAAGTTGCATTCGGGTTGCGGCCAAAAGCGTCTCGCCAGGCATCTGCCAGATGGCTAGCGGATGCGGTGCCAGATGACATCGCATTCCTGAGCGCCTTCTGGGTTTCCTCGGACAAGCGTCGAGTGAGTTCATTTTGTTTCGGTGCGACCATCCAGGCAGATCGGCCTTTTAGCAAAATTCGTTCCAAAGCAGCGCCGTCGACCTCCGCCGAGGTGAATGGCTCAATACTCCAAACCGCAAGCGCATAGTCCAGAACGTCGAGGAACAGTTCGCGATCACTCAATAGCTGTTCCCAAAAGTCGTCGACATCGCCGCAAGGCATCTTCAGACTTAGCAGGAGTTCGCGCCCTAAGTCGCTGAAGTCTGGGGGGTACTCGAGTCCGTGCCATTCAATGAAACCGGTGCTTTCGAGCCACTGTCGAAGATGCGGAAACATGTAGTCCGGAACACCCTCCTCAAGCTCCATAAGGGACTCCGGCCTCGCTCCTCGGCGGACACTAAGGGGAGTAAACACTTCTTCGAAAGTCATGGGGAGATAGTAACTGCCTGACTTCCAGGAGGCAGATCCCCTCCACTGCGAGCGCCTCCTAGTCGCGGTAAGCGTGTTGGTCTTGGCAGAGGGGCCTGTGAATGCGATCAGGCGGACGCAGCTTCTGTGAGCGTCACCGAGGGTGGGTTGTAGGAGAGAGCGAGGTCGAAGCGCTCGAGGATGTCTCGACCGAGGAGGGAAGGCATCATCCAGTTGCCGTTTGGACCGGGTTCTACTGGTGATGGCTTGGTGATCGCAACATTCAACAACACCGGAAAGTCGATTCCGTCCGTGTCGCGCAGCCACAACTCCATCGGGCTAACAAGTGCGGCTCCGTCGCCTTCGCCGAAGCCCCGCACAGCAACCACCCCCGGCCCACGATCGAAATCCATTCGAAGATATTCGCGGCCCAGGAGGGCAAGAGCATCGCGCGGCCCAAGTGCCGTCGTGTCGGCACCGGTGTCGACCAACATGGCGATCGTCTGATCCAGCCTCGAGGTGCCGAAGCGCGCCACTATGAACGGCGCCAGCGAGCGGGGCGACCGATCGCCGCTCACACCTTCATCGAAGTAACCGGCGACTCTACGAGTCACAGAAGCCAGATCCCTGGACGTGGAGGATGCCCGATCCAAACCGTCGCCCGGTCATCGGCCTGAAGAGAGTCACGGCGGTCGATGCAGTCCAGGGGATCTTCGAATGCCTCGACAACCCGGTCGCCGTAGATGAGCAACCAGTGATCCGGGTAGCGGTCGAACAGGTCCCACTTGTTTGCGAGAAAGAACTGGTGGTTGCGCTCGCATGCATCGTAGGCAAGGCGTTCCTGCGGTGTAGGTGTTCGGGACGGTCCGGGTCCGAGTTTCTGGGACGGCTCGATGGTTGTCATGTTGACGGCGTCTCCTGCTGGCATGGTACCAACCCGCACCGAACGCTGGGGCCTGACGCCTACCCTCTACACTGGCTTCGCACCCCTGCGCACCCCTCCGATAAGGAGTTCCTGATGAAATTTCATTGGTTCAACTTGATGCCCTGGCCTCATCTTCCGGATGATTTTCGGGAGACGAATCGGTCGGTCTGGGTCGATGTGGACTCCAAGCTCTATGACCCCGTCGAGGGGCACCGGGTGTACAACGAGTACCTCGACCAGCTTGAGTTTGCGGCCGACCTGGGCTTCGACGGGATTGGCGTCAACGAGCATCACCAGAACGCGTACGGGATGATGCCGTCGCCGCAGCTCATGGCCGCGACGCTGGCGCGTCGAACGAAGGACGTGACGCTGCTGCTGCTGGGTCAGTCGATCGCGCTGTACAACCCGCCGACTCGGGTGGCCGAGGAGATGGCGATGCTCGACGTGATGTCGGGCGGGCGGCTGGTTGCCGGATTCCCGGTGGGCACGTCGATGGACGACAACTTCTGCTTCGGATCGAACCCTGCCACGCTGCGCGACAAGTATCGCGAGAACCACGACCTGATCCGTCGCGCCTGGGCGGACCCCGAGGTGTTCTCGTGGAACGGCGAGTACAACAAGATTCGCTACGTGAATCTGTGGCCGCGCCCGATCCAGCAGCCGCCTCCCATCTGGATTCCCGGCGGCGGATCGGTTGAGACCTGGGACTTCTGCGCCGAGATGGGCTACAACTACAGCTACCTGTCGTTCAACGGCTACGTCCGCGGCGAGGCTCTGATGCAGGGCTTCTGGAATCGCCTGGGCGAGATGGGCGTCGAGTTCAACCCGTTCCAGGGCGCCTTCGCGCAGCAGGTCGTGGTCGCGGAGACCGACGATCAGGCCGAGCAGATGTACACCGAGCACCTGCAGTACTTCTTCGACAAGTGCCTGCACGTCTACCCCGGTTTCGCCGACGCGCCCGGGTATCGCACCGAGAACACGATCCGTGCTGGTCTGCGAGCCGGCGGAGCGCAGGGTCTGGGTATCGCGCACACGCTCGAGTGGAAGGATTGGGTGCGAGAGGGCTACATCGTGGCCGGATCGCCCGATTCTGTCGCCGAGCAGATTGAAGCGCTCGCGACCAAGCTGCAGGTCGGCCACCTGGTCACTCTGTTGCACTGCGGCGACATGCCGGACGACAAGGCCCGGGCGTCGACCAAGCTCTTTGCGGAGCAGGTCATGCCTCGGGTCAAGCACATCTGGGAAGACTACGAGGACCACTGGTCGCCGAAGCCGATCGGCAGCGAGCACGTGGCGACGCCGGCTCCGGTGCTCACGGGCGCCAACTAGCGGATGCATCGTCGACGCCAAGACCTCCCCCTCTGGGGGAGGTGCCCTGAAGGGGCGGTGGGGGCTTCCCGCCTCACGGCCCGTGCTGGCGAAATCGCCAGTGAACGCGGAGCCCCCTCAGTCGCTTCGCGACAGCTCCCCCAACGGGGGAGCTCTTCTGTGGCGATCGACTCCAAGCGCTATCCCAAGCTGAGCATTCACGCTGCTCACGGCGGAAGGTCGCTGTGAAGTTTCACTGGTTCCATGGGATGCCCTGGCCTCATCTGCCGGCTGACTTTCGTGAGCGCAGCGACTCTGTTTGGGTCGATGTTGACTCTCGGTTCTACGACCCGGTTGTTGGCCATCGGCTGTATCACGAGTATCTGGACCAGATGGAGTTTGCCGAGCAGGTTGGTTTTGATGGGCTGATTGTCAACGAGCATCATCAGAGCGCTTATGGGCTGATGCCCTCTCCGCAGATCATGGCGGCGGCGCTGGCGAGACGCACTTCGCGGGCGGCGATCATCATGCTGGGGACTTCGTTGCCGCTGTACAACCCGCCGACCCGTCTGGCGGAAGAGATTGCGATGCTTGATGTGATCTCGGGTGGACGCATTGTCGCGGGATTCCCGGTTGGGACGACGATGGACGCCTGCTACGCGTATGGCGCGAACCCGGCGACTATCCGTGGGCGGTATCGCGAGCATCATGATCTGGTGATGCGGGCGCTCAGTGATCCTGAGCTGTTTTCTTGGAACGGGGAGTACTCGAAGCTTCGGTATGTCAACATCTGGCCTCGTCCGATTCAGCAACCGCCTCCCGTCTGGATTCCTGGTGGTGGTAGCGCTGGGACCTGGGATTTCTGCGCTGAGATGGGGTACAGCTACTCGTGTCTTTCGTTTGATGGTCGCTTTCGTGGCGAGCAGGTGATGGACGCCTATTGGTCTCGGCTGGCGGAGTTGGGCGTTCCCTTCAACCCCTTCCAGGGTGCCGTTAATCAGTCGTTTGCTGTTGCCGATACCGACTCCGAAGCTCGCGACCTCTATGAGCCGTATCTGCACTATGGGTGGTACGTGGGCAAGCATCTTGACCCTCGTTGGACGAATGCGCCGGGCTATGTCTCCGAACGAGCACTGCGTGCGTCTGGCGGGGCGACGCAGGCGGCACCATCAGCGGAGCCGACGTTTGATGAACGGATCGCTGACGGTACGCTGATTGCCGGGTCGCCGGACTCGGTGACCGAACAGGTTGAAGACCTCGTCAAGCGACTCAGGGTTGGACACCTGATCGGCGTGTTCCAGTTCGGCGACATGCCGCATGAGTTGACCAACCGCAACACCCGCCTGTTCGCGGAACAGGTGATCCCCAGACTGCGGCATCTGTGGAGTGATCATGTTGACCATTGGTCGCCCAGGCCGCTCAACCGAACATCCTCGAACACATCTGAACAAGCGGAAACGCTAGAACTCGCAGGAATCAACTGATGGCTGAACTGAAGACTCTCGACCTCCGTCCCGGCGGCCAGACCGCCCACGTCTGGGAAGGCGGCGACCCGGGCTCGCCGGCGCTGCTCTTCCTGCATCCGCTGACGGGCATCCCGCGCTGGGGCGCCGCGCTCGAGGCGCTGGCCAAGGACTTCCACGTCATCGCGCCCTATCAGCCCGGTTGGGGTCCGGCCAAGGACGACCTGCCCGGCGTTCGCGACGGTCTCGATCTCGTGTTGTTCAACGTTGACCTGCTCGGCACGCTCGGTGTGGACTCGGCCCATGTGGTCGGCGTCAGCATCGGCGGCTGGATCGGCGCAGAGATTGCGGCGATCCGACCCGACGCCGTGCAGTCGCTCACGTTGGTTAATCCGCTTGGGCTGTGGTCGGAAGACCACCCCGGCGAGGATCCCTTCGCTCAGCATCCGGGTTTCCCGACGGCCGTGCTGTTCAGCGATCCCGACAAGCGCAATGAGCTGCTGATGGCGGATCGCGATCCGATGGACGCCTATGTCGAAGAGCTGCTCGACCTGCGCGCATCGGCCAAGTTCCTCTGGCCGATTCCCGACACGGGGGTGGGTCGGCGCCTCATGCGGATCGACACTCGGACCCTGATTGCCACCTCGGAGCACGACAACATTGTGGCCACCGAGATGGGCGACATCTGGCGCGCGGCCATCCCCGGAGCCCAGTCGGTCCAGCTGGCCGGTTCAGGTCACATCGCCGATCTTGAGGTTCCTGAAGCCCTCGCCGACCTGGTGCGCAACTTCGTCCTGGAGGGTGCGACTGCGTGACCGACTTCGGACTGACCCTCACCAACCGAGGCGTTGTCACCGGCGATTCCTCGCTGGAGGAGATGTACGACCTGACTCGCCTCGTCGATGAGGACGAGCGTTGGGCTTCGGTCTGGGTTGGGGACTCGATCACGGCCAAGCCTCGGCTGGATGCTCTGTCGTTGATGAGCGCTCTGGCTGCTCGTACCGAGCGGGTTCGCATCGGGCCTGGTTGCTTCGCCACGACACCCGTCCGTCCCGCAACGCTGCTTGCTTATCAGCTGGCTGCGATCGACGTGATCTCCAATGGTCGGTTGACCTTCGCCGCGTGCATGGGCGCTGCCGACAACTCTGAGTTTGAACACTTCTGCGTGCCTGCCGTCACCCGTTCGGGACGGATGGAGGAGGCGGTGGAGATCATCCGCCTGCTCACCTCGGAGGACAACGCCTCGTATCACGGCAAGTACAACGACTTCGACAACCTGACGATTGAGCCGCACTCGGTCCAGCGGCCGATTCCGATTCTGATTGTCTCCAACCCGAATCCCAACGATGCCCGGAACCGCGAACGCGGACTGAGCCGGGTGGCCAGGCTGGGGGACGGCTGGATGTCGACGACGCTGACTCCGGAGTTGCTTGGCGAGTACCTGGGCGATATCCGACGCTATGCCGACGAGGCAGGGCGTGAGTTGCCCGACGACTTCGACGTCGTCGCCTTCCACTCAGTGATGATCGATGACGACCGCGACGCCGCCTTCGCCGAGGCCAAGCGCTTCCTGGATGACTACTACTTCCTCGACCACTCGGAGGCGATGGTTCGGCGCTGGTGCTCATACGGTCCGGCCGAGCAGGCGATCGAGGACATACAGCGCTACATCGACGCCGGGGCGACGACCGTTCTGCTGCGCATTTGTAGCGGCGATCAGACGGGGCAGTATCGGCGGATTTCTGAGGAAGTGCTGCCGGCGTTCGTCTAAGCGATCTCCGAGTCCCCGCTTCACGGGGGAACTGCCCCTGCCTAAGTGTCTTCTTCGTGTAGCCGACCGAGCGGGTCCCCGCGTGAAGCGGGGACTGAAGGATCGAGATCACTGAGTTCTCTGACATCTCTAACCTGCTCACACCAAGACGGGAGCTTCATGATGGTCAACTTTGGACTTACTCTTTCGAACCGTGGCGTTGTGACCGGCGCTTCGACGCTTGATGACATGATTGCTCTGGCCCAGCGCGCTGATGCTGATGAGCGCTGGGACAGTATCTGGGTTGGTGACTCGATTCTGGCTAAGCCTCGGCTTGATGCGCTGACGCTGATGGGTGCGCTGGCCGTGGTTACCGAGCGGGTCAGGATTGGGCCGGCTTGTTTCGCCTCGACTCCGCTGCGCGATGGCTTGCTGCTTGCTTATCAGTGGGCGTCGCTGGACTTCATGTCCAATGGCCGCACGATCTTTGCCGCTTGCATGGGGCAGGCTGCCGCGGGCGGCGGTGACATGCTGCATGAGTTTGATGCGTTCTGCGTCGCGCCAGAGTCTCGGATGAAGCGGATGGAAGAGGCGATCGAGGTCATGCGCCTGTTGACCTCGGAGGATGATGTTTCCTATCACGGGGAGTACAACGACTTTGACCATGTGACGATTGAGCCGCGGTCGGTGCAGCGTCCGGTGCCGATCTGGGTGACTTCCAATCCAAGGCCGGATCTGAAGCGCAACCGTGAGGCGGGTCTGCGCCGGACGGCGCGGCTTGGTGATGGCTGGATGACGACCTTCCAGCCGCCGGCGATTGTGGAGGAGTACCTCGCGGATATCCATCGCTATGCCGAGGAGGAGGGCCGCGAACTGTCGGACGACTTTGAGACCTGCATCTACTACAACATCAATGTCAACGATGACCGCCAGGCTGCGTTGGATGAGTCGCGGCGCTACCTCGAGGCGTATTACAACACCGAGTACTCGGACCCGATGCTCAACGTCTGGGTCGCGATGGGGACGCCGGACGATTGCATCGCGAACATCCAGTCTTACATCGATGCCGGGGCGACGACGATCACGTTGCGGCTGGTCGGGTATGACCAGCAGGCCGCGTATGACCGGGTGGTCAACGAGGTGCTGCCGGCGTTTGACTAGTCCCAGCTTTCGCCTGTGCGGGCATGGCAAGGGGATCCTCACCCCAGCCCTCTCCCAGAGGGAGAGGGAGGCGGAGACAGCATCTTTTGGGTGAGAGCTCGCGCTAGCCTGCGCGGGAGAGTGATTGGATGGCTTGATGGATACTCAGCTCGTTGACTCCAATGGGATTCGGATTCATGTCACGACTGATGGGCCTTCGGATGGGCCTCCGGTTCTTCTGATTCATGGATTTCCTGAGACCTCCTATGAGTGGCGGAAGCAGGTTCCCGCTCTGGTTGATGCCGGGTACCGGGTGATTGTTCCGGACACTCGGGGGTATGGGGAGTCGGACAAGCCTCTGGGGCCGGTGTCTCGGCATACGTTGGCGGCGGACATGGTTGGGGTGTTGGACCACTTTGACGTGAACGAGGTAGCGCTGGTTGGGCATGACTGGGGTGGGATCATCGGCTTCAAGGTCGTGATTGACTGGCCCGAGCGGATTTCGAGCGTGGCGCTGATGGACACGCTCTGCACGGTCTGGACGCCGGCCGCGGTGCATGGCTTCTGGTTCAAGGCGCGAGCGCTGCCCGAGCATTTCTACGCCGAGTACCACGCGCAATTCATCGAGGCGATCTTCACCGGCGAGTCGGATCCAGAACTGCCGGGTTGGCCGGATTCGCCCTGGAATGTGAGCGGTCGGCGGCTGACGCCGAATCGCTGGGCGACCGATGAGGACGTTGAGGTCTACAAGCAGGCGTTCTCGGACCCGGACTCGCACGCCGCTGCGATCTCGTACTACCGCCATGCGCTGCCGTTCCATCGGATGCATGTCGACGAGAATGTCGCGGGGGGATATCGCTGCGAACGGTTGACCTCGGCGCAGGTTGGCGAGGTCTGGCGGCGCGGTCTGGACGAGCATCCCTGGGGTCGGGAATTCATGGAGTATGGGCCGGAGGATCGGCACAAGCGCTTCGAAAAGCCGGCGCTCTGGATGTATGGGAATGCGCGACTGGCGCCGGACAGTCCGCCGAGTCGGGAGACGCCGTCGGGCAATCCGTTCTTTGACCAGTTCCCGATGTACTTCCCCGATCTGACGGCGGTCGGCGTGCCGGGCGCTGGGCACTTCTTCCCTGAGGAGGCGCCCGACTTCACTAACCAGACGCTGCTTCAGTTCCTTGCGGGAGCAGGGGAGCGGCCCTCACCCTAGCCCTCTCCCTCGGGGAGAGGGAATTGTCGGAGGAGACAACGATGTCAACGAATGAATCAACCGACCTGGCGCTGCGACTGCTGCGCCAACTGACTGACACGGTCGAGCAGTTGTCGGGGCTGTCGGACGACGAGCTGTCGTTCCCGACCGAGCATGGCTGCGCGATGAACGGCGGCGTTCGGCGGTTGCTGGTGCACAACGCCGAGCATGACCGGATGCACGCGGGAGCCGTCTCGACGGCTCGCTACACGGCGAAGCAGATGCAGGAGTCACCGCTCTCGCACCTGACGCGGGACCTGATCTTCCAGCGAGCCGAACTGGTTGGACAGCTTCTACATATGGACGACGCACTGCTCGACGCGAAGGCGCCGAACGACGAGTGGTCGATTCGGGAGCACGTCGAGCATGTCCTCTACTGGGAGAACAACTCGATGTCGCAGGTTGCGTCGGAGATGAAGTCGCAGGCGGGGGCGGCGGCTGCGGGAGGTTCCGGATGAGCACCTCAACCAATCGCTACGACGTTGCCATCGTCGGACTTGGCGCGATGGGTTCTGCTGCTGCCTGGCATTTGGCTCGGCGTGGACAGCGAGTGATCGGCTTTGACCGATTCCATCCGCCTCACATGATGGGCTCGACCCATGGCGACACTCGCGGCATCCGCGAGGCGTACTACGAGGGCCCGTCCTACGTTCCGTTCGTGCGGCGCGCCTACGAGCTCTGGGAAGAGCTTTCTGGATTGGTCGGCCAGCAACTCTTCACGCAGACCGGTGCGCTGTCGCTGGGCGTCGAGGGGGCTGGACTTGTTGAGGGCGTACGGACCAGCGCGCGCGAGCACGACATCTCGGTCGACTACATGGACGCGGCCGAGCTCAAGCAGCGATATTCAGGCGTGCTCGCGACCGACGACCTGGTCGGTGTCCTCGAGCAGCGCGGTGGGATGATCGAGATTGAGCCCGCTCTCAATGGTCAGCTCGACCAGGCCGCGCGACACGGTGCAGAGCTGCACTTTGATGAACCCGTCGAGCGCTGGCTGCCGCAGGACATGGACGACCTTGAGTCGCCGATCACGATCAACACCGCCAACGGCACGTACGAGGCCGAGCGCATGGTCGTCACGGCCGGCGCCTGGAACCCTGGGCTGCTGGGCAAGCTCAATCTGCCGCTGATGGTGACGCGGCAGGTCATGTTCTGGTTCGAGCCGAAGCGCAACCCGGAGTCCTTCGAGGTCGGCGCGCTGCCGTTCTGGATGTGGGAGCGCGGGCCGCAGGACTTCGCCTATGGATTTCCCAACGTCGGCAAGGGCTTCAAGCTCGGACATCACCAGCCGTTGGACGAGGTCGAGCCCTCGGGCTACAACCGCGAGCTGACGGAGCAAGACGAGTCGAACATGCGCTACTGGCTCGAGCGCACCTTCCCCGATGTCGGCGGCAAGCTGCTGCGCGCCGAGACCTGCCTCTACACGCACACGCCTGACGCGCATTTCCTGCTCGACATCCACCCCAAGCGGCCCAACATCGTGGTCGCCAGCCCGTGCTCGGGGCACGGATTCAAGTTCGCGCCGGCGATCGGCGAGGCGCTGGCCGACCTCAGCATGTACCGCAAGACCGAGCACGACCTCGAGCTGTTCCGCATCGACCGCTTCGTCGAGCCGCTGACCGAGCAGTCGGGGCAGACGTCGCAGTCGGCGGCGGGGGACTAGCGGACGATGCCGCAGCGGGTCGCGATTGTCGGCGCGGGCGCGGTCGGCGGGTACTACGGGATGCGCCTGGCGCAGGCCGGCCACGAGGTCAGCTTCCTCATGCGCCGCGACTACGACGCGGTCACATCGGGCGGGCTGCACCTCTCCAGCCACCTCGGCGATATGTCGCTGGACTCCCCGACGGTCGAGCGGACACCTGAGGCGCTCGCGGCGCACGGACCGGTCGAATGGGTGCTGGTCGGACTCAAGGCGACCGCGATTCCCGACATTCCCGCGCTGGTCGGACCGCTGCTGTCCGAGGACACGCGCGTGCTCGCGATCATGAACGGGCTCAGCGTCGACGAGGAGATCGACGCGCAGTTGCCGGACGGCGCCTCGCTGTTCGGCGGACTGGGATTCATCGGCGTGATGCGCGGCGAGCCGGGCCAGATCATCCACCAGGAGTTCGGCGCGCTCAACATTGGACACTACGGCGACGACCCCGACGAGCTGCAGCGCGCCGTCGACCTGTTCGAGGGCTCAGTCGTCGAGATTCGCCCCGAGCCCAGCCTGCGCAAGGCCCGCTGGGAAAAGCTGGGCTGGAACGTTCCCTTCAACGGCCTCTGCGTCATCGCCGGAGGAGTCGGCACCGACCAGGTTATCCACGACCCGGCGCTGCACCACATCGCCCACGAGATCATGAAAGAGGTCGTCGCTGCCGGCAACGCCGACCTGGCCGCGCACGGAGAAGAAGTGCGGATCGACGGCGACCAGCTCTGTCACCTGTACCTGACGCTGACCGCCGGGATGGGGGCCTATCGGCCAAGCACGGTGATCGATTTCAACGAGGGGCGTCCACTGGAGATTGAGGCGATCTTTCAGCAACCGGTGGAGAGGGCCGGGGAGCTGGGAGTGCCGTGTCCGATGATGTCGATGGTGTCATCGTTGGTGGGTAAGCTGAGCAAGCGTTAGACCGCCCGCACCCAGCACCGTCCTACTCGCGATCCCATCCAACATCGTCATACCCGCGCTTGCCGCGGGTATCTCGCTGGGTTCAACCCGGGTGTGACGGAGCTTGGTTCAGCGAGATTGTCGAGGCAAGCACGGAAATGACGGAGTCGGGCTGCACGCTGGAAGCGTCAGAGGTCGCCTAGTTCTCACAAGTGGCTAGACAGAACGCAGATATCCTAAAACTCTATTGTGGAGCAAGTGGTGACCAAGAGAATGTAGGGAGATGCCATGGCTCAACCTTCGCTCTTCTCCGGCAACCTCGGATTGGTTGATGATCCCCGCTCGGCAGAAAGCCAAGCGCGACGGTTGATCGACCAGTTAAGCGATGACAGTCTCGATGCTGGCGAGGGAGGGGCGCTCGTCGATGAGGTCTTCGATAAAGTGGCCTTTCCTCGCATCGAACTAAAGCTTGACGAAGAGAGGCTCTTGCAGACAGACGTAAAGGTCGACGTTTCGCACGATTTTCGGCGAGGCGGGCCAGTTGCGCCCGGAACGTGGATGATTGATGGATTTCGGCTAATGGTCCACATCCCATTCGCGGGGATTCCATCTCTCTTCAACGCCCGGACCCGCTCGTTCACTACAAGAAATCCTTACGGCCAAGTGCGCCCGGAAGGAAATGACGGAGGCGAGGTCGTCTTTTTCGTGGATGTCCCCGCCGACTTGCCCGAAGAAAAACTGGCTGACCATTTGAGAAGAGAGAAAGAAGACAATACTAACCTGCTGATTCGGTACGTGGAGTTTGTCAACAAGGACGTCGACGCATACAACACGCGGCTAAAGCAAGAGCTGACAGAAGCCCTAGCACGACGCCTCGAGCTACGGCTAAAGAAACAACGACTCCGAGACGAGCTTGGTATACCGACTCCTGACCATGTGGCTAATGTGGGGTATGTAGTGCCAGTAGCATCAGCACCTCACAGCGTTTCATCGACGCAACCCATAGGCACCCCTCCAGAACATCGAGATTTCTTTGCGTGTCACGCCAGCGAGGACAAGGACTTCGTGCGAACGCTCTACAATTCATTGATATCGGAGGGGGCATTGGTGTGGTTTGATGACTATGAGATCCAAGTCGGTGATAGCTTGCGTGTAAAGATTGAACACGGACTGAAGATCTCCACGTATGGCATTGTGATCATTTCACCTCGCTTGATTGCGAAGAACGGGCGGGGATGGATCCAAAGGGAAATCGGTGGACTGATGGCGCGTCAGGATCGTGAACACCCCTCGATTCTTCCGGTTTGGCACGAGACATCTGCAACCGACGTTGCCCAACACTTGCCTTCACTGGCCGACACAGTAGCACTGGACGCTAGCAAAATGACTATCGAGGAAGTCGCCAAGGCTCTGTGGCGTCGGAAGCTGAGCGATCAGAGCTAGGCACTTATTGCGTTTACTGTTCCCTATTGAGTTGCGAGACGCTGACACGGGTACGCGCGACGATTTGCGCATGTGCACAGTCACCTTTGTCCGGCCGAAGCTGAGTCTTCCCACACAAGTTCTGTCTCAGCCCGAGCAGCGGAACGCATGTCCGTATAGAGTGGAAGACGCTCAACATCCGATACCGAATCCAGCGAGCGAGCCATGAACCCTCTATCCCGATTCACGGCCTCCGGAGCAATCCTGCACTTTCCTGGTTTTTCCGAGACAAACAGGGACAAAACTGCGTGGAATCTGGAGTCAGCTGGACTGATCGGGACAAATCTGGACAAATCTGGACTTTTCTGGACTCCGATTCGCACAATTCTCAGTCCACAGCAGCAGATCCGCCGAATCGCGCCGGAATTTCTCCCCGACGCCCTGATCCCGTTAACGATCGCCGGCCAGCGCCTCGCACCACTCTGACAGTGCCGCCGACCTCGACGCCTCGGTGTTCCAGTGGAGGGGGCGGGGGCTGGTGCTTGGGAGGCCGGTTAGGTCGGCCTGCAGGTTGGGGAAGGCTCGGCGGAACTCTCTGAGGCGGCGGCCGTTGAGGAGGATTGGGAATGGGCCTCTGGAGTCCAGCAGCTCCTCGACCTGGTTTGGGACGGCGTCGCGGATCTTGTCGTCTCCTGAGCCCTCGCGTCGCACCTGCTCGTACAGGTCCCAGATGGCGATCTGGCTGGCTCGGACCTGCTCAATCCGCTCCTCGTAGGGTGACAGAGCGTCCGCCACGACTCCGCAGTGCTGCATGACTCGCCAGAACCAGTTCTGGGGGTGGGCGTAGTACTGCTGGCTCTCGAGCGACTTCACGCTGGGGAATGAGCCGAGGATCAGGGCTCGGATGGGGCCGTCGGGCAGGATCGGCGGGAGGCCCTGGAGGAGGTCGTTGGGAGGCATGCTGGGAGCCCCCCTCTGCCTTCGGCATCTTCCCCCCAGAGGGGGGAGAGTGTGGTTGGTTGAGCGGCATCTCCCCCCGAGGGAGGAGCAGGCCCTCACCCTAGCCCTCTCCCTCGGGGAGAGGGGATCAGAAACTCCCTCTCCCCCTGGGAGAGGGCTGGGGTGAGGGTCCCCGCTACTTGGCTGGGAAGACTGGTTCTCCTCCTATGATTCCGGCGGCTTCCATTTCTTGGAGGTCTCCAGCGCTTAGGCCCAGGTCGTCTGAGAGGACCTGTTCTGTGTGCTCACCGAGTAGGGGGGCTCGGATAAGCGGGACGTCGCTCTTGGACATTCGGGGCGCCCAGCCGAGGAGGCGGATGGTGCCGTGGGCTGGGTGCTCGAGTTCGTGGACGAAGCCTCGCTCCTCGAAGTGTGGGTTGTGGAAGAGGTCGTAGGTGTCTAGGACTGCCGAGCAAGGCACGCCAGTTGCTCCGAGCTCTTCCATCACTTCCCACTTGGTCCTGGTTTTGGTCCACTTCGAGATTTCTTCGTAGAGCTCCTGGCCGTTCTCGTTGCGCTTCCACATGTCCTCGAAGCGCGGGTCGACGAGCAGTTCGGGCCGGTCGATCGCGGCGCAGAGCGTGTCCCACATGCGGCTGGTCACGACCATGATGTAGACCCATTCGTTGTTGCCGCCGCGTTCCTCGCTCCCTGGTGTGGACTTGCAGGGATAGAGGTTGGTCGGCGCGCCGGCGGCGTTGCCGTTGCGCGGCGCGACTTTTTCGCCCCACTGCGAGTAGGCGATGCGGGTGCGCATGAAGTAGGTCATCGCCTCCTGCATCGCGATCTCGATGAACTGGCCCTCGCCGGTGCGCTGTCGTTGGACGTAGGCGGCGGTGATCGCGAGTGCGAGCTCGGTACCGGTGCCCGAGTCGCCGACCGTGGACCCGGGCATCATCGGCGGGCCGTCGGCCTCGCCGGTGACCGAGAATGCGCCGGCGGCGGCCTGCGCGACCATGTCGTAGCACTTGAAGTCCTGCCAGGGACCGGAGAGTCCGAAGCCCTTGAGGCGGCCATAGATGATCGCGGGGTTGATTTCCTTCATCACGTCATACGTGAGGTTGAGGCGTTCCATGACGCCGGGGCCGTAGTTTTCGACGAAGACGTCGTAGTGGGGCAGCATCTCGAGCAGCAGCTCGCGGCCTTTGGGGTCCTGCAGGTTGATAGTGACCGAGCGCTTGTTGGAGTTCCAGTTGATGAAGTAGGGCGAGTTGAGCGTGCCGGTGCGGACGCCGCGTCCGGGGTCGCCGACGCCGGGCTGCTCGACCTTGACGACGTCCGCTCCCAGCCAAGCGAGCGCCTGGGTGCAGGACGTGCCCGCCTCGTACTGGGTCATGTCCAGGATCCGCATTCCATCAAGAGCCGGCATCGTCATGTCCTCCTGCGGGCGCGGCGCCGGGTAGGCGCCGTCGCGGGGTCAAATTCTTCACCATCATAGGGAACGCATACGATCCAGAAGTCGGCGAGCGTTGTTTCAATGGAGCAGGCAATGAAGGTCATTGGACTGAAGACGATGGTGGTGGAAGCGGAACCGCCCTATATCGGCGGGAAGTACTTTCTCTTCCTGGAACTGCAGACGGACGAGGGGATCGACGGGATTGGTGAACGGATTGCCGGCAGCTCTTATTCCGAGCACCTCAGCGACCTGAAGTCCCAGGTCGATCTGATTGAGCAGTTCGTGGGTCAGTTCGTGATCGGCGAAGACCCGCTCAACACTGAGCTGCTCTGGGATCGGATGTACGGAACACACCACGACCTGCGGCATCCCAGTCTCTACGCGACGCCCGTGATCAGCGCGATCGACATGGCGCTCTGGGACATCAAGGGCAAAGCGACCAACCAGCCGATCTACAACCTGCTGGGCGGGAAGTATCACGAGACTCTGCGGGCCTACGCCTACATGCCTAGCGAAGGCATTGTTGAGAATCCCGAAAAGGCGGGCGATGTCGCCGCGCAACTGCTGGCTGAAGGCAACTCGGCCTGCAAGATCGATCCGTTCATGCCGCTCCAGCCGATCCGCGACATCCCGCTCTGGGAGATGGAGCGGGCCGGCCGGATCTTCGAGAGCATTCGGAGGGCAGTTGGAAACAAGCTCGAGGTCGGGATCGGGACACACGGTCAGATGCCCACCTACAGTGCGATCCGCGTGGCCAAGTACCTCGAGCCCTACAACCCCTTCTGGTTCGAGGAGCCGGTGATGCCGGAGAACGTCGAGGAGATGGCCCGCGTCGCGGCGCACACGAGCATCCCGATTGCCACAGGCGAGCGGCTGGTCACGAAGTATGAGTTCGCTCGGGTGCTGGAGAAGCAGGCGGCGCAGATCATCCAACTCGACGTGGGTCAG
This sequence comes from Dehalococcoidia bacterium, assembly GCA_964291525.2. GTDB lineage: Bacteria > Chloroflexota > Dehalococcoidia > Bin125 > Bin125 > Bin125. The sequence goes on from OZ219765.1 coordinate 1,943,709, forward strand.
TGTGGAGGCATCACGGAGGCGAAGAAAATCGCCGGCATGGCAGAGGCGCACTACGCGATGATCGCTCCGCACATGTATTGCGGACCGGTCGCCGCGATGGCCGCAATCCAGATCGACACCTGTTCACCCAACTTTCTGATCCAGGAAGCCAACCTGGGTCCGCTGCACCAGAAGATCTTCAAGGAGCCGCTGGTCGTGGAGAATGGCGTGATTGTTCCTCCGACGGGGCCGGGTCTCGGGGTTGAGTTCGACGAGGATGTTCTTGAGGCTCACCTGGTGTCGTAGGCGGGAACTTGGTCGGCGGGGTGCCGACGCCGGGGTGGGCCGAGCCGACGTCAGCTGGCCCAAGGGCGGGCATATCGTGGTCTTGATCTACCTCAGCACCTTCGCGATATAGCGGCTCAAGACCTGACGCCCTCCCAACACCTGCAGTCCTGTCTGGCCAGATTTGCAAATGCAAGTCTGGCTAGGCATACTTCCGCAGAGCCCGATCGTCTAGCACGGGCTAGAGAGTGATGGAAGGCGTTGATATGAGCAACCAAAATTATTGGCAGCGAATGAAGCGTCGACAGCTCACCAGGCGGACGCTCTTGCGGGCCTCGGCCCGGGCGGGGGTCGGCGCAACCGGACTCGCGCTGGTGGGCTGCGGCGATGACGACGACGACGGCCAGCAGACCGTCGCTCAGGCTCAGCAGCAGGGTGACCAACAACAGCAGGCCATGCAACAGCAGGCGCAGCAGCAGGACCAGCAGCAGGCCATGCAGCAACAGGGCCAGCAGCAGCAACAGCAGCAGGCCATGCAGCAACAGGAGGCGGATCAGCAGGCGCAGGCCGCCACACAACAGGAAGAGGTGGCCGAAGAGATTGCCGAAGGAGCCGGAGAGACTGAAGAGGAATGGACTATGCCTCTCCCTCTCGACCAGGTCGATCTGGACTCCGAGGTGGTGATTGCCGTGCCCTCCGACTCCGGCGGGCTGGACCATCACCGAACCGGCAGCGCGCAGAACTACATCAGCCACGGCGCCGTCTACAGCGGTCCGCTCGATCGCGATCCGCGGGACAACTCAATGGCCGCCGGGCTGGCGACGCCGGAGTGGATCGATCCCGTCACCTTGCGACTCGACATCATCCCGGCCAAGTTCCACGATGGCTCGACCCTGGTCGCCGGGGACATGGTCTTCAGCTACGACCGGATGGGCGGCTTGGCCGACTACCATCAAGGCGGCGAAACGACCGATCACCCCGGCGGCTGGGTGCCGGCCTACCCGGCCCGAAGCGCGCTGAGCTGGGTGCGCAATGAAGCGCCGGACGATCGCACCTGGTCGATCGAGCTGCCGGCGCCCGATGCGGGCTTCCTGACCGTCAACATGGACGGGTCCGGCGAGGTGACGATCCACTCGCAGGCGGACACCGAAGGCCGCGGCGATCTCGCGCTGGACCAGGAGCCAATGGGCACGGGCCCGTATCGGTTTGTCAGCCACACAGACGACGAGAACTTCATCTTCGAGCGCTTCGAGGATCACTACAACCCGATCGATCACCCGCTGCGGGTGACGCACGTGCCGCACCACAAGCGGTTGATCGGCCTGGTTCGGCCTGAGCTGCAGTCGCGCCTGGCCGGCCTCGAAGCCGGAGAGATCGACGTGATCTCCGAGGGCGTCGGCGTCCAGGCGGCCAAGCCCTACATCGACGATCCTAACTACACCGTGCAGTATCAGCCCGGCGCCGGCTGGTCGGTGCACAACATCTACCCCAACCTCTGGCAGCAGACCACGCCCGACGGCGATCCCAATCCCTTCCTCGATATCCGCGTGCGTCAGGCCGCCAACCATGCGATCAACCGCCGCGCGATCATCGACAACCTGTTCCTCGGCGTGGGCGACATGTCGATGCTCGTCTACAGCGGCGTGCCCGGCTATCCCAGCCCGGAGCAAAAGGCGGAGGTGGAATTCGACTACAACGTCGAAAAGGCGAAGCAGCTCATGGCCGAGGCAGGCTATGAGGACGGGATCGATGTGCCGCTCTACTACACGCCGGACTGGGGCGGCGATGTGGTCGCCGATCTGGTGCTGGTGGCGTCCCAGGACCTCGCTCAGATTGGCATTCGCGTCACGCCGGTGCCGACGCTGGGCTCTGAGTACTTCACTCCGCAGTACTCCTCGGGCAGGGATGCGGCCCCCTGGGGCCTGTACTGGTTCTACGCCAATGCCGTCCCGGACATCGGATCGATGTGGGAATGCTGCGGCAGCGCCGATGGCTTCTTCACCATCTCCCCGCCTCAGGATCCGCGCCTGCAGGAGCTCTACCTCGCACAGCGGGTGGAGCAGGACCCCGATCGCCGGCTAGAGCTCATCTCCGAGCTGCTGCTCGAACACACGCGCCAGGCCACCTTCATCTTCATCGTCGAGCCGCCCGACACGGTGGTCACCAGAGCCGATATCAACTACCCGAAGGGAGGTCGGGTCGGAAATCTGAACTTCCTCATGACCTTCTCGATTCAGCGGATCAAGACCTGAGGCGAGCCCGGCTGTCGTATCCAGCTTGTCAGCGCCAGTGAGCAAGGGCGTAGCCGCGGCTGGGCGTCGCTTTTCCTAGACTGCGCCAACGGACGCATGGTCGAATTGGGGTCCGATGCAGTTCTGGAAATACCTGATCATCCGCCTGGTTCAGGCAATCTTCGTCACCCTGCTGGTCGTCACGATTGTCTTCTTTGTCTCGCGCAGCGTCGGCAACCCCGAGGAGACCATGCTGCCGCCGCTGACGACGACCGCCGAGGACAAGGAGCGGTTTCGGGAATTGTTGGGGTTGAACGACCCGCTATACCTCCAGTACGGCAATTTCCTGCTCGATCTGGCCCAGGGTGATTTCGGTACTTCCTGGCGGGGTGGCGGCACATCGACGCTGGATTCGATTGGCGAGCGGGCCGTCAATACTGTCAAGCTTGGCGTGGCGGGAGTGGTTTTCGCTTTGATCCTGGCGGTGCCGCTCGGAATAATCGCGGCGCTCAGGAGGGGAACATCGGTCGACTGGCTGGCGCGATTCGTCGCCGTGATCGGCCAGGCGACACCCAGTTTCTGGCTGGGCCTGATGATGATCTTCTTCTTCGCGGTGCAGCTCGGGTGGTTTCCAACCGGTGGCGCCAATGAAGGCTTCCGCTCCCTGATCCTGCCGGCGATTGCCCTCGGCCTGTTCGAGATGGTCGCGATCATGCGCCTGACTCGCTCGGGCATGATTGATGTGATGGACACCGACTTCGTCCGTACGGCGCGGGCCAAGGGCCTCAGCGAGCGGACGGTGATCTGGCGTCATGGTGTGCGGCACGCGCTCTTACCTGTGGTGACGATGTTGGGGCTCTCACTAGGCCGCCTGATCGGTGGGACGGTCATTATCGAGATGGTCTTCGCCTGGCCTGGAATCGGACGCCTGATCATTGATTCGATCCTCAAGAACGACTTCCCGATGGTGCAAGCGTCGATCATTGTGCTGGCTGCTTCGATTGCACTGGTCAACCTGGTCGTGGATGTGTCATACCGCTTTATCGATCCGCGGATTCGAGCGGGGGCGGCTTGATGGCTGCGAGCACGGCGGCGGCGGTCGGGTTTCAGCCGGGTAGGCGGCGCCAACGGATTCGATGGCGGCGATACATTGGGCTGTCGATCCCTGCTCTGATTGCGTTGGTGGTGATCGTCGCCGGGGTGTTCGCGGAGTTGCTGCAGACACACGACCCCGAGTTCATTGACCTGGCCGCGCGCTTGTCGCCTCCGGTCTTCGACGGTGGAACCTGGACTCATCCTCTGGGCACCGACGAGCTTGGACGGGACATCTACAGCCGTTTGCTGCACGGGGCTCGGGTGTCGTTGATCGTCGTCGGGATCGTCGTTCCGGGCGCTGCACTGTTTGGGACGTTGATCGGATTGATCTCGGGCTGGACCGGTGGAATGACCGGGCAGATCCTGATGCGCGTCGTTGACCTGCAGCTGGCACTGCCGGCGATCCTCTTCGCAGTGCTCATGGCCAGCCTGGTCGGTCCCAGCTTGACCAACGTGATCGTCATCCTGCTTTTCTGGACGTGGCCGTCATATTCGCGGCTGATCCGTGCCGACGTGCTCACACTGCGGGAGCGTGACTTCGTTACTGCTTCGCGAGCGGTGGGCGCCACTCCCATGTGGATCATGCGCAAGCATCTTTTGCCTAATGTGCTCAACACCATTGTGATCGTCATGACCCTTGAGGTCGCGTTGGTCGTCCTGGCCGAGGCGGCGCTGAGTTTCCTTAGCGTTGGCGTGCCGCCGGGCACCTCATCGTGGGGTCGGATGATCACCGAAGGCCGGGACACGATGAACGTTGCCTGGTGGCCGATCTGGCTGCCTGGCCTGACGTTGCTGACGATCTCTTTGACCGGCAACCTGATGGGCGACTGGCTGCGTGACGCTCTCGACCCGCGCCTGCGTAACCTGCGCTAGCCGAGGGCTCAGCTAGCGGCTGCTTATGATTCCTTCGGCTTCTAGTTTGGCGAACTCTTCTCCTTTTATTCCTAGGTCGTCGTTTAGGACTTCTTTTGTGTGTTCGGCCAGGAGGGGGGCGGCTGTCATTTGGACCTGGCTTTTTTCCATCTTGGGGGCCCAGCCGAGGAGGCGGATTGGTCCCCATTCGGGGTGGTCTATGTCCTGGATGAAGTCTCGTTCTTCGAAGTGGGGGTTGTGGAAGAGGTCGTAGGTGCTGTGCGTGGCGGAGCAGGGGACTCCGGCCTCGCCGAGGATCTGCATTGCCTCCCACTTGGTGTGCTGGACTGTCCAGGCGCGGATCTCGGCCTTGAGCGCGTCGTTGTTGTCGATCCTTGCTTGCTCGTCGATGAAGCGTGGGTCGACAACCATGTCGGGCCGGCCCATTGCTGCGCAGAAGGTGTCCCACATTCGGGTGGTGAGGGCGATGACGTAGACGTAGTCGTCGGCGCCGTCCGAGTCGGGCATGGGCTTGCAGGGGTAGAGGTCGGTCGGGCCGTTCCAGCCGTTGCCTCGACGCTCGGCGGCGACATCGCCCCAGCTCTGGGTGCCCGCGACCGGTGTGCGGACGTAGTAGGTCATTGCCTCCTGCATCGAGATCTCGATGTGCTGTCCCTCGCCGGTGCGCAGCTTCTGCACGTAGGCGGAGGTGATCGCAAAGGCGAGTTGCATGCCGGTGCCGCTATCGCCGACGCAGGCGCCGGGTCGCATCGGCGGACCGCCGTTCTCGCCGGTGACAGAGAATGCGCCGGCGGCGTTCTGGGCGACCGGGTCGAAGCTTTTGAAGTTGGCGTACGGGCCTGAGAGTCCGAAGCCCTTGAGTCGGGCGTAGATGATGCTCGGGTGGATTTCCTTGAGCGCCTCGTAGGTGAGGCCGAGCTTCTCCATGACGCCGGGGCCGTAGTTTTCGACGAAGACGTCGTAGTGGGGCAGCATCTCGAAGAGCAGCGCCTTGCCGCGCTCGTCGCGGAGGTTGATCGTGACGGAGCGCTTGTTGGCGTTCCAGTTGATGAAGTAGTGCGAGTCGATGTCGGCGCCACTACCGACGCCGCGGCCGGGGTCGCCGACGCCGGGCTGTTCGATTTTGACCACATCGGCGCCGTGCCAGGCGAGCGCCTGGGTGCAGGAGGTGCCTGCTTCGTACTGGGTCATGTCGAGGACGCGGAGTCCGTCGAGTGCTGGCATTGGTTCGTCCTTTTGCGAGGGTGAGTTCTGTGAGCATGATAGGGAACGGCCTCGCGGACGGATGGGCGTCAGAGTCGGTGGCGGACGGTGACGGCGTTGCTGGGGAGGTAGCCGAATGGGTTGGTTTCGAAGTTGAAGGGAAAATGTCGTCCAACCATGGGCGTTGGGGGAGAAAATTCTGGCGCTGGAGGGGGTTGATCGTCGAATTCGCTGCTGTGGACGGGGAATTCGTTCTGGGCGATGTCAGATTTGGTCAGATCCTGCTCGATTGTGTCGGGTTCGGGGCAGAAATCGGCGGCTGACGTCGGGTCAGGTTCATTCTGGATGGGTTCGGTCGGTCTCGCGCGGGGGGTGAGGCTGAGCACGATGGGCGGCAGGGCGTCGTCGCCTTCGAAGAGGTCGGGGTGGCACATGGGGCACTCGGGCAGGCATTGCCCAACCTGGGCTCCGTGGATGTAGCGGGCGTGCCCGTCGGCGCGGGCGAGGAAATGCCGGCTCCGGGCGAGGGCGATGGCTGGGGCGTTGCGAGCGGCTTCGAGTTGCTCGCGGCGCTGTTGCTCGTGTTCTTCCAGCTGGGGCAGGTCTCGGAGCAGGAGCCGCAGCTCGCGGGCGGCGGCGACGCGCAGGCGGTGCTGGTCGGGGTCGGCGTCGGTCTGGGCGAGCTGATAGACGTGATCGAGCAGTTGGTCTCCGGCGACGGTGTGGAGGATGTGGTCGCGGTGGCGCTGGAAGTCGCGGAGGTAGGTGGAGACGGTGGAGCGGGCGCAGTTCATGCGGTCGGCGATTTGCTGGTGGGTGAGGGCCTGGCAGTGCAGGTGGTGGGCTTCGAGGATGCGCAGGCAGATGCGAGGCGAGGGAGGTACAGAAGTGTCGGTCATGTTGTCGATCCTGGTTTCGGCTGCACGGATGTTCGGATGTACTAATGTTCTGATTGTGGCGTGGTGGATTGGCTGAGTCAAGCGGTGGAAGGTGTCGTCGGCGACTGAGGGGAAGGGAGCAGGGTTTGCTGGGGAGGTTGGTTAGGTGGTCCCAGGGTCTGTTCACATGGGGAGCGAACAACCGCGTGGGTGGTTTAGCGCAGTGTCGATGGGGAGTGGGACCCCCTCAGCCCCCGTTCAAGCCGGGGGCAGGCTCTTTGGCAGCTCCCCCTGCGAGGGGGAGCGGGGAATGCTGGCGCGGCAAGCTTGGGTTGTCAGCATCAATGTGAACTCGCCCTAGCATGGCAGCATGCCGAATCAGAGCGCAGGGATGGAGATGCAGACATGACTACCGCACCAGCCGTTGGCGTATCGCCGGATGCACCGCCGGAGCCGGACAGCTATGACTGGCCGGGGATCGTGGCCGGATTGCAGCGCTATCTGCGACTGACCGCGACGCCTGTCGGGATGAAGATGTTCGAGACGATCGAGGAGATGCAGGACGTCGAGCGGATTCGGCGTCCGCAGCTCAAGTACGCGCTGGACCAACTCGTGGCTCAGGCTCGCTGGCTGAACTTCACGCTGGGCGTGACGATGGACGATTTGATCGGCGCGCAATGCGGCGCTCCGGTGGGTCTGCATCCGAATGAGGACGATGGCGAGTGGCGTCTGCGGACCACGATGACCAACGTCTGGTTCGAGACGGACGAGGACTCGATTTTGCATCAGCAGGCGATGGATGTGATGCCGTACGGTCGTTACGCCGCGCTGGCGCTGTCTCCGCTGGCGACGGGCCGGCTCGATCCGCCGGACGTCGTGCTGCTGTACGGGACGCCGGGACAGATGATCATCCTGATCAACGGGCTGCAGTTCTCGGGCTTCAAGAAGTTTGAGTTTGGCTCGGTCGGGGAGTCGGCCTGCGCCGATAGCTGGGGTCGGGCGCTGCGCACCGGTGAGCCGTCGCTGAGCATTCCCTGCTATGCGGAGCGCCGATTTGGCGGGGTCCAGGATGACGAGCTGCTGATGGCGATCCCGCCCAGGTATCTGCCGAAGCTGATCGATGGGCTGGACAAGCTGTCGAGGAACGGTCTCAGGTATCCGATTCCTCCGCTGGGGATTCAGGCGGATCCGTCGGAGTCGCTGTCGCGGTCGTATCAGGATCGGTTCTAGGCGGGACTCTCCCAGTCTCTGGTTGAGTAATCGTCCATCCCCCACTTCACAGCGTACGGGGGCGATTGATGGCGTGAGCTCGCTTGGCGGTCACTGGCGTCCAATGGCAACTACTGGCAACTCCTGCGGGTATAATGCTACTGAGATGAATGTGTCGCTCATGTGAGCGGAATCTGAATAGAGGGGGGCGTCACGATGGTCAGTGCGGAGCAGCCGACGATTGAAGAGCGGGTCACGAACCTGGAAAGCAGATTCGACAATCTGCTGACTGAGTTGCAGCAGACCAACGCCGCGCTGGCGAACATCCCCGAGGACTGGCACTACGTCAGGCAACAAGTGGGAAAGCTAGACGCCATCGAAGAGAAGCTCGACAGGCTCCTCGATAGCCAGAACTGACTCCAAGAGGCCGCACCCAGCCAACCATCAACTCCACCCGCCAACTGACGCCAAGGGAGTTCGCGAGGCGGTGGCGGTGGCTGAGGTCGCTGACTAGCCCAATTGGCTCGCGGGAGTTTCCACCGCCGACCCACCGCTGTGGCGTTGCGACTGTAAAGCTCTTGTTGACATCCGGATCGGGGCGCGGGTAACATTGCTTCTTGCACCCCTAGTTCAGCAGTCCCCCTCAAGCAGGGGGCGACCGACCTTGGGATGCGCCTTTACAAGGGACATAGTGATTGAGATGCGTCCACAGCATCCCCCCCGGGAATCGGCGACGGTGCCGGATCCCATCGACATCAGGGGGGCTGCGGGATACTCTCGCGCGATTTGGCTGCTTGCTGCAGCCGGATGGGCGCGGGAGGTACGTGTGTGGTTCTAGATGACATGCAGATGATGACTGCGTTGGTCCCCGAATGCCTCGGGGACATGAACAGCGTGGCGCGCAGCATGCGATGGGGAACGTTGGCATGAGCAACAGTGCCGGCGAGGAACTCCCGATCGCGCGAAGTGCGTGCGCGTGGCGTAGCGCAGGTCAAGTGACTACGGCGCACGGTGGATGCCTTGGCACTTCGAGCCGATGAAGGGCGCGGTATGACTGCGATAAGCCAGGAGGAGCCGTCAAGCAGGCTGATCCCTGGATTCCCGAATGGGGCAACCCGGCAGCGGTTATGCGCTGTCACCCCAGGTTGAACACATAGACCTGGTGGAGGTAAGTGGGGGAAATGAAACATCTAAGTACCCCGAGGAACAGAAACAATTCCGGTAGTAGCGGCGAGCGAACCCGGAGCAGCCCAAACCGAGTGAGCCTAATGGAGCCCTCTCCTCTGCTCATTCGGTGTTGTAGGGCGTTGCATTCGCACCGAGGGTGGTGCGGCAGCAGTTACAAATTGCACGGATAGGCGAAGGCTCCTGGAACGGGCCGCCAGAGACGGTGAGAGCCCGGTAGCCGACATCCGATGCACCTGCTGGCAGCGTCCCTGAGTACCACGCGGCACGGTGAAAGCGCGTGGGAAACTGGGGAGCCCACTTCCCAAGGCTAAATACTCGAAGTGACCGATAGCGGACCAGTACCGTGAGGGAAAGGTGAAAAGTCCCCCGGGAGGGGAGTGAAATAGTTCCTGAAACCGTGTGCTTTCAAGCAGTGAGAGGCGTTTCGACGCTGATCGCGTGCCTATTGAAGAATGAACCGGTGAGTTACGTTTTGTGGCGAGGTTAAGGCATTTTGTGCCGGAGCCGGAGCGAAAGCGAGTCTGAACAGGGCGACGTGAGTCGCAAGACGTAGACCCGAAACCAGGTGAGCTACCCATGGGCAGGGTGAAGCGGAAGTAAAGCTCCGTGGAGGCCCGAACCTTCTTCAGTTGCAAATGGATTGGATGACTTGTGGGTAGAGGTGAAATGCCAAGCGAACCTGGCGATAGCTGGTTCTCCCCGAAATGCCTTTAGGGGCAGCGTTGCGGGAAACGACCGTGGAGGTAGGGCTCTGACTGGGTAAGGGGGCGGACAGCCTACCAACCCCTATCAAACCGCGAATGCCACGGCCGAACCTGCGGCAGTGAGACTGTGGGGGATAAGCTTCATGGTCAAAAGGGAAACAGCCCAGACCGCCGGCTAAGGTCCCGAAATTTCCGCTCAGTGGTAAAGGAAGTCCAGTCGCGCAGACAACCAGGAGGTTGGCTTAGAAGCAGCCACCCTTGAAAGAGTGCGTAATAGCTCACTGGTCGAGTGATTGGGCGCCGACAATTCAACGGGGCTCAAGCGGAATACCGAAGCCGCGGATCTGGCTCTTTGGAGTCAGATGGTAGGGGAGCGTTCTGTTCAGCAGTGAAGCCGGACCCGCGAGGGCTGGTGGAGCGGACAGAAGTGAGAATGCCGGTATGAGTAGCGAAAGGTGTGTGAGAACCACACCCACCGAATACCTCAGGGTTCCTACGGCAGGGCAATCCGCGTAGGGTTAGGCGGGCCTAAGCCGAGGCCGAAAGGCGTAGGCGATGGACAGACGGTTCATATTCCGTCCCCGCTGAGTGTGTGCCTGAGCGACAGGGGTGACCCGGGAAGATAGCGTGAGCGGGCCTAATGGACATGGTCCGTCGCGCCGCGTACGCGTCGAGCGGGGTTCAAAGACCGCTCGGTTAAGCAGAGGCGGTGCGGAAGCGGCGACGTCAGTCAAAGCGACTCGTGTGACACCCTCGGCCAGAAAACCCTCGGTCGCGAATACATTTAGCGCCCGTACCGCACACCGACACAGGTAGGTGAGGGTAAGTACCTCCAGGTGGACGAGTGATTCCTCGCTAAGGAACTCGGCAAAATAGTTCCGTAACTTCGGGAGAAGGAACGCCTCGCGGCTTAGCCCCGACTCGCTCGGGTGCCGGGCCGGAGGCCGCAGCGAGCAGGCCCAGGCGACTGTTTAACAAAAACACAGGTCTCTGCGAACGCGAAAGCGGACGTATAGGGGCTGACGCCTGCCCAGTGCTGGAAGGTTAAGGGGAGGGCTTCACGGCTCGAACCGAAGCCCCAGTGAACGGCGGCCGTAACTATAACGGTCCTAAGGTAGCGAAATTCCTTGTCGGGTAAGTTCCGACCCGCACGAATGGCGTAACGATCTGGGCACTGTCTCGGCGAGGAGCTCGGCGAAATTGAAGTGGCCGTGAAGATGCGGCCTCCCCGCAGATGGACAAAAAGACCCCGTGGAGCTTTACTACAGCTTGACATTGAAGGTCGCCTTACGATGCGTAGGATAGGTGGGAGCCGGTGAACCCAGGCTTGCGGGCCTGGGGGAGGCAACCTTGGAATACCACCCTTCGTATGGTGTCCTTCTAACGCGTGAGCAAGCACGCGGACCGTGTCTGGTGGGTAGTTTGACTGGGGCGGTCGCCTCCCAAAATGTAACGGAGGCGCGCAATGGTTCCCTTAGGGTGGATGGAAATCACCTGTCACGTGTATTGGCATAAGGGAGCTTGACTGCGAGACTGACACGTCGAGCAGGGACGAAAGTCGGCCAAAGTGATCCTACGGTTCCGAGTGGTAGGGCCGTGGCTTATCGGATATAAGTTACCCCGGGGATAACAGGCTTATCTTGCCCGAGAGTTCACATCGCCGGCAAGGTTTGGCACCTCGATGTCGGCTCGTCGCATCCTGGGGCTGGAGTCGGTCCCAAGGGTTGGGCTGTTCGCCCATTAAAGCGGCACGCGAGCTGGGTTCAGAACGTCGTGAGACAGTTCGGTCTCTATCCTCTGTGGGCGTTGGAGCGTTGCGGGGAACTGCCCCTAGTACGAGAGGACCGGGGTGGACGGACCGCTGGTGTGCCAGTTGGAGGGCCGACCTCCACCGCTGGGTAGCCATGTCCGGACAGGAGAAGCGCTGAAAGCATCTAAGCGCGAAACCAACCTCAAGATGAGCGCTCCCTCCGCCATTGAGCGGATAAGGCCACGGGAAGACGACCCGTTTGATAGGCGACAGGTGGAAGCCCGGTAACGGGTGCAGCTGAGTCGTACTAATGGCCGAATGGCTTGACCTGCCCTACGCCACGCGCAGCACGCTTTGCACCGTGCCACGCAGCGAAATGCAGCATCAAGTATGCGTCAACTACATACGTACGCATCTCTTCACTATCTCCCCCGCGTTGCGGGATAGAGCAGCGGTAGCTCGTCAGGCTCATAACCTGGAGGTCGTGGGTTCGAATCCCACTCCCGCTACCACGCAACACTCAAACGGCCGATGCCCAGCGCATCGGCCGTTTGTCGTGTGTGTCAGGGGTTCAGTGCGTTAACTCCGGCCGTCGAGCGGTTCTCCGAGTTGTTCGTCGAGGGCGGAGAATACGAACTGGTCTCCGATCTGCACCCGTTCCGACATGACCGGGTTGAGGAGCACCTCGTCGCCGCGGACCACGGCGATCAGGCGCCGGTTGCCGGCTCGTTCTAGTGCCCCGCCGACTGTTTGACCGACCCAGGTCGCCGGGATCGGGAATACGCCGATTCCGTAACTGTCCGTCAGCGGTAGGAAGTCGCTGGCTGAGGCAACCCGGATGATGTGGGCAAAACGCTCGGCGCCGTCTCGCTCGGGGCGAATGACTCGCTGCGCGCCGAGGAGTCGCAGGATGCGCGCGTGCCGGTCGGTGGATGCTTTGGCGTAGACCATCTGCACCTGGAGCTGCTGGAGATTCATCATCGCGAGCACTGAGGCTTCGAGGTCCGCGGTCGCGACGACGGCGACGTCGACTTCGCTCAACGACAGGGCGCGGAGCGCATCGATGTCGGTGATGTCGGCGATGCGGGCGTCTGTTACGCGCGGCGCCAGCGCGTGGACGTTGCTCTCGTCGAGGTCGATCGCCAATACCTCGTGGCCGAGGTCGTCGAGGGCCTCGGCGAGATGTGAGCCGAATCGTCCCAATCCCAGCACAGCGACTTGCATGTCGGCTCCTAACCGATCCTGACCGCTTCGGTCGGGAAGCGGAAGCGTTCGCGGGGCTGGTCCGGGATCAGACTGGTGATCACGAGTGGTCCCAGGCGGCCAACGAACATCATGAGGATCAGGATATTGGCCCCGGCCTGGGTTGCCGCTTGCGAAGCGCCCTGCGTCCATCCGCAGTTGGCCAGTGCCGACATGACGTCGAACGCGGCCGGCAAGACATCGATGCTGGGGTCGACTGCGATGAAAACGAGCAGTCCGAAGACGTACCCGCCCAGCGCGATCAGGACGAGCGCGTTCGCTCGGAGGACGACCGAGGCTGGAATCTCGCGGCCGAACGCGACTACCCTCGCCGACCCGATCAGGGCTGAGACCACGCCGAACGTGACGACCATGAACGAGCCGATCTTGATCCCGGAGGCGGTCGATGTAGATGCGCCGCCGATGAACATCAGGATGATCATCACGAGCGAGGTGTCGTCGCTGGCCTGGTCGAGCGGCGCCGTGGTCATGCCGGTCGTCCGGTTGACCGAGAGGAAGAGCGAGTTGACCAGTTTGGAGCCGACGCTCTGGTCGGCGAACATTCTTGACCAGTCGGCGACCAGGAAGAAGGCCATGCCGACGACGAGCAGCAGGCCCATGCCGGTGATCACGAGCTTGGTGTCCAGGGTCCAGCGTCGGCGTGGCTGGCGGAGGTTGAACACCGTCAAGAACGAAAGCGAGCCGAGGAACGCAGAGATTCCCATGACGATCATTGGCCAGGCGTCGTGGGCCTGTCCAATGAAGCTGCGGCTTCCGCCCATCAGGTCGAAGCCGGCGTTGTTGAAGGCGGAGATGGCGTGGTATCCGGCTAGCCAGACCGCGCGCCAGTGGGAGATTCCTCCCGGTTGTTCGATCATGAACCAGGGCAGGAGCAGGATGAAGGTGGTGAACTCTACGAGAGCTGTGTAGATCATCACCCGACGCAGCAACACGGATGCTCCTGAGCCGTCGACACCTGCGGTCATGAGTTCGAGGCCGAAGAAGGCGCGTCCGCGGAGGCCCAATCGCTGGCCTGCCAGGACGATCAGAATGCCGGCGTAGATGGTCACGCCCAGCCCTCCGAGCTGGAACAGGGCCAGGGTGATGAACTCGCCGAAGTGAGAGAAGGTTTCCTCGGTGTCGAAGCGGGTCAGTCCGGTCACGCTGACGGCGGAGACCGAGGTGAAGAGCGCGTCGAGGAATGGGATGGACTCACCGCTGGCTGAGGAGATCGGGAGGCTCAGTAGCGCGCCACCGACGAGCATCACGACGGCAAAGAGGACGACCACCATCCAGGCGCGAGGGGTGATTCGAATCCGCCGCTGGCGCTTGGCTCGGACGCGCTCCGGTTGCAGGCGGACCCGTCGCAACACCACATCACCGGGCCGTCGACGATACCCGCGTCGCTGGCTCATCCACAGCCCTCCAAGTCGGAGTGTATGCCTCGCTGTTGCCGTCCGGCCGTCGAGTCATAACTCGCGGGCGGATACGATCGGACGTGCTCAAGCATGAATTGGAAGTCCTCCGGCCGGTCCAGCGCCGTTGGGATGATCAATGAGAGAGTCTGTCCCGTTTCGGATCCTGGTGATCTGCACTGGCAACCGAGCCAGATCGCAGATGGCGCACGGCTGGCTTTGCCAGATCGGTGGTGACCGTGTTGAAGTCTCCAGCGCTGGGACAGAACCGAAAGGTGTTCATCCGACCGCAGTCCGCGTGATGGAGGAGGTCGGCGTCGACATCTCCGGCCATACCTCAGATCACGTCGACCTCTACATCGAGAAGGAGTTCGACCTCGTGTTGACCGTCTGCGACTCGGCCCGGGAATCCTGTCCCGTCTTTCCGGGCGCGCGGCGGACGCTGCACCGCTCGTTCGAGGATCCCGATTATCTGGAACTCGGCGAAGCACAACTGACGGTCGTTTTCCGGCGTATCCGGGACGAGATTGGGGAGTTCAGTCGGGAGCTGTTGAATGGGGTGCTGGAGTAGCCTGCTGAGAGCGTCTGGAGCGGGATTTCGGAGGTGTGACCATGGCGATTGCGGCTGATATCGCGCAGGCGATGGAGAACAGTTCCTGGATTCGCCGGATGTTCGAGCTGGGCATCCAGCTTCGACAGGAACGCGGGGCCGAGAACGTCTTCGACCTCTCGCTGGGCAATCCAGTCACCGAGCCGCCGCCCCAGTTCTTCGACGAACTGCGATCCTACGCCGCGCAGGATGCCGCAGGTGCGCATCGCTACATGCCCAACGCGGGATACGTCGAGACTCGCCAGGCAGTCGCCGACGCACTCTCAGACGAAACCGGGCTCCACTACGGCGCCGATCATGTTGTCATGACTGTCGGAGCTGCCGCTGCGCTGAACGTTGTCATCCACGCTCTCTGCGATCGCGACGATGAGGTGGTCATCCTCACTCCGTACTTCGCCGAGTATCTGTTCTATGCGACGGGTCACTCGGCCAAGCCGGTTGTTGTCGGTTGTGACGACAACTTCATTCCCGACCTCGATGACCTCGCCGAGAAGTTGTCTGCCCGTACAAAGATGGTGATCGTCAACTCACCAAACAATCCGTCGGGTGCGATGTATCCGGCGTCCTTCATTGAGGCGCTCTCGCAACTGCTGCGTGATAAGTCGGCCGAGTTCGGCACCGAGATCTTCCTCGTCAGCGACGAGCCTTATCGAAAAATCCTGTTCGACGAGCACAGCTATCCATTCCCGCAGCAGTCCTACGAGCGGACGATTACCGTCACGTCGCATGCCAAGGACATCGCGTTGCCCGGGGATCGCATTGGCTATCTGGCGGTGCATCCCGAGTACGCCGGCTCCGAGGAGGGCGCACAGCTCCTGGGTGCGTTGATCTTCTGCAATCGTGTGCTCGGCTTTGTTAATGCGCCGGCAATTATGCAACACCTGGTGCGCAATCTGCAGACCGTGACGATCGACACGACCGACTATCAGCAGAAGCGTGATTACCTGTACGACGTGCTCACTTCCGCCGGCTACGAGGTGCGCAAGCCAGAGGGCGCGTTCTACATGTTCCCAAAGTCGCCGGTCGATGATGAGATGCAACTCGTCGCGGCGCTGCAGCGTCAGGGCGTGCTGGTCGTGCCGGGCCGAGGCTTCGGCATGGAGGGCTACTTCCGAATCTCATACTGCGTCGAGCAGAGAGAGCTGGAAGGTGCTGCTCCCGGCTTCGCGACTGCGATGTCGGAGTTGACAGGCGGCTAGGAGCGGGGCTGCGGCGATCGGTCGCCCGTGTAAGCTGGAGTCTGGTCGGCCCTATCGTCTAGAGGCCTAGGACGCCAGCCTTTCAAGCTGGTAGCACGGGTTCGAATCCCGTTGGGGCCACCAAACTTCCTAAAAGCAAGAACCTTTGAGTTGACCTTCCGGCTGCACCTGTAAAGCGAAAACAGCAGGGATGAGTGCGCTAGGGATAGCTCGATCGACATCGATCTTCTCGGGTGAAACGCTTCCCATTCTCTTGCTCAGGCCATGCAAGGAGAATCGAAGACTGCAGCGGTAGTCCACCCAAGACCAGTGCTGGCCTGACGCAAGGAGCGCCCTTGGACGCCTCAGCTGACATGTCGGTTCGCCCGGGCTAGCACAGGTCCGAGGACTTGGTGGGCGTGGCACTTGGGGGCCACCAAGGCAGCAAAAGTTCAGACCCCGCGGTCGTCCATTGCGAGCGCCTCGTGTCGCCCCGTTCAACACTCAGTCCCTCGGTCGAACGAAACTCGGACTTGTCAGGTCACGTCAGCCCCGACGCCTCACTGACGCCCGTTTAGCAGATGCCCCATTTGGAATCTGTTGCTCACGTGGATACCAGCCAGAGCATTCGGGCTGGCTCAAGCTGGACTTATCAATACGGAGATTGCGCAAGGGCCGGGCGGGCGAATCCGAGTTCGCCTATTCATGCGGGTCCCTAGTCGCCCGCAGGGCTGGCAGCCAACGCAATGTACCCAGAGTGGCGGCACTAAGTCATCCCTCTACCGCAGCAACTGTTCCATCAGTGGTACACTCGTCCCATGACCAATGCAGATTGCGAAGCGGCTCCAGTCGACCATCCGGGGCCGAGTCAACCTTCCTCCCGGTTCCAGATTTTGTCACTGGATGGGGGTGGCTCCAAGGCCATCTTTGCCGCCGCCGTCCTCGCCCGACTTGAGGACGATCTTGGATGCTGCATAACTGACCACTTCGATCTGATCGTGGGGACGTCCGCCGGGGGAGTCATCGCGTTGGGCCTGGGGCACGGTCTATCGCCAAAGGAGATTGTTGAGTTCTTTCTGGACGAGATTCGAAGCGTGTTTCCGGGTCCCCGCTGGCTGCGTTGGCTCCGGCGCCTCATTAGGTCAAAATATGACGGCGAAGGGCTTCGGCGCGCCCTTCACCGCCAGTTTGGCGACTCGCTCCTTGGAGAGAGTCACGTTCCCTTGGTCATTCCTGCATACAACCTGGGCGAAAACGACGTCCACCTGTTTAAGACACCGCATCATCCGAGACTGACCCGGGACTGGCAGGTCCCAATGTGGGAAGTCGCTGCAGCCACGAGCGCGGCGCCGACCTACTTTCCCGCGCATTGGTTGCAAGGCGACGGGAGTCGCCTTGTCGACGGTGGAGTCTGGGCCAACAATCCGGCGATGGTAGGGGTCACGGAGGCAGTGAGCCTGTTTGACCGAAGCCTCGACGAACTGCGAGTCCTCAGCTTAGGAACCACATCAGGCAGCCACGCCCGTCCCGCGAATCTCGACCGAGCTGGCCTTCTGCGCTGGGGCAAGGCGCCGAACATAGTCGATGTGCTCCTTGCTGGACAAGGAACCGGGACCTTCACCCAAGTGCAGCACTTGGTTGGAAAGGATAACGCGTATCGCCTCAATCCACCCGTGCTCGACGGCGACCTTCAGCTCGATAGTGTTGATACCGATGCGCTGATTGCCAAAGCGGCGCACCACAGTCGCACGTTTTCGCCCACCTTCGAGAACTCCTTCCGTGACCATTACCGCGCACCCTACACGCCCTACCACGGGCCGAAAGCCGAGGCTCAACTCTCATGACTGGCGAACGCAGCCGCGACCTGGACCGATTGATCGAAGCCGCGATCCAGAGCTTTGACATTCCTGAACATCTCTACAAACTGGCCGTTCGACGCTATGAAGCTGCTGGACGCTGGTTGACCGCCCGAGCCGAGCTGCGAGGTATGACTAGGGAGGTGTACCCGCAGGGTTCCTTTCGGCTGGGCACGGTCGTGAGGCCGCTTGGCGATCAAGCCCAATACGACATCGACATGGTCGATCGGCGAGATGTAGACAAGAATTCGATCAGTCAAGCGAAGCTGAAGGCGGACGTCGGCGATGACCTCAAGGCCTACCTGGCGACGAGCCCCGAGGGTCAGCCATACCTTGAGGACGGAAAACGTTGTTGGACGCTCCTTTACCGCAGCGACCCTTTCCATATGGATGTCTTGCCCGCCATTCCTGATCCAGATGGAAGCACGAACTCAATCCTCCTGACGGACCGGGATGTTCGAGTCTGGCAGTACTCGAACCCAATCGACTACGCCGAGTGGTTCCATCAGACGATGGCTGAGGAGTTTACCCGGCTACGTGAGTTGAGATTGGCGGAAATGGCCGCCGGCGACGTCGAGGACGTACCGGACTGGACAATCAAGACGACCTTGCAGCGTTGCGTGCAGGCGCTCAAGCGACATCGTGACCTCCGCTTCTTGCACCGCGAGAAGCAAAAGCCAGCGTCGATCATCATCTCGACTTTGGCTGCTCGGAGTTACCGCGGTGGGGGGAGCTTGTACGACGTTTTGGCCGACGTGACCAAGCGCATGCATACATTCATTGAGTGTCGCGAGGGTGTCTGGTGGGTGCCTAATCCCGTCCAACCTGAAGAGAACTTTGCAGATCGCTGGCGGGAACGACCACAACTGGCGGACGCATTCTTCGAGTGGATGGAGCACGCTCGCGCGGACTTCATCGCGATCGGTTCTGAACCGGGACTGGACAAGGCGATCGGCGCGTTGTCGCGCAGCCTCGGTGATGATCCCGGTCTAGCAGCTGCCCAGTCGTTCGGCTCTGGATTCACAGCAGCGAACCAAACAAGACGATTAGGAGTCGTTTCTGCCGCTGGCGCCCTCGGCACGACGGCCAGATATCCCGCTCCGCGACATACCTTCCATGGCGACGATGCGTTCCCGGAATGAGCTTAGCCTTGCGCACCAGGCCGCGGCCCTGAAGGGCCGGTTCCCCGGGACTCAAATGCATCGAGATCGCTCCAGTCTGATGTGGAGAGCGTCACTCCAACCGACACCGCTCAGCCGCGAATATGATGTGCGGATTTCGTACAAGCTCGGGGAGCATCCCAGGGTGAGTGTCATCTCAGATCTCGCCACAAGGCATGGTGAGCCGCTTCCGCATGTGTACCGCAATGGCACCCTGTGTCTCTACATGCCAGGCGAGTGGACACCAGACAAGTTCATCGCGGACTCTATCGTCACCTGGACCTGCGAATGGCTGCTCCACTATGAACTCTGGTTGGCATGTGGAGAATGGCTCGGGAGTGGAGAGGAGCTGGACCAACATTCCGAAATCGATCGCACCAGTGACAGGGGATGAGGGACATTGCGTTCGCTACCCCGTCGTGCACCTCGAACTGCATTGAGGGCCTCAAACGGAGACATCGTTAGCCTTGC
Source organism: Dehalococcoidia bacterium (assembly GCA_964291525.2). Classification (GTDB taxonomy): domain Bacteria; phylum Chloroflexota; class Dehalococcoidia; order Bin125; family Bin125; genus Bin125. The sequence goes on from OZ219765.1 coordinate 1,963,036, forward strand.
GATGGCAGACCCTGGTCCGACTAGGCCAGAGGCGCGGGGGGCAAGAACATGAGCTCCGAATCCAGCACTCCTCGGCTTGGCGCAGCCTTGCGGGCGCGTCGACGACAACAAGGAATCAGCCTCCGCGACTTGGCGGCAGAGATTGGCGTTTCGGTCAATACACTCTCTCGTGTAGAGAGGGGGCACGTTCCCGATCTGAAGAATTTCCACCGGATCGTCGAATGGTTGGATGTACCCGCAGACAGCGTGCTGGTCGCGGAAGCAGGTCTGACACCTACCCCGGAGATCATCGCCCGTCACCTGAGATCGGATCGCACGCTGTCCAACGAGGCTGCATCGCAGATCGCGAGGATGGTTGAGGAGATGTACCGCAAGCTGGCGAAAGAAGATCGGCGCCTTGCGGTTCATCTGCGCTCTGCACGGACGTTCACTCCAGTCGCCGGGGAGTTGCTCGCCGAGATTCTGGCCGAGATGCACGACGAACTCGACAAGTCCTTGGCGGCTGACTCATGAGGCGAGGATTCAAGGCCCATGCAGAACGTCTAGCCGACAAGACCCGTCGTGAGCTGGGCCTCGGAAGCACGCAGCAGACTGATGTAATGAAGCTCGCGGACCTTGTAGGGGCTGATGTGCGCCGAGCGGACGAACTCACAGATCTCAGCAAGCTGGAAGAACTCGAAGAGATTCAGCCTGGGGCGTTCTCAGCTTGCACCTTTCACATTAGGGGTAAGCCTGTCGTGGTCTACACGCCGCTCGCCTCGCATGGCCGTATGCAAAGTGACATCGCTCACGAAATCGCACACATCCTCTTAGAGCACGAGATTCAGTCCGTCCACCAGCTAGACGGCATTAGTTTCTTCACGTGTGACCCCGACGAGGAACAAGAGGCAAACTGGGCCGCAGGCTGTCTCTTGCTCCCGAGAAAGCTGCTGTATCAGGCCGCAAGACGCGGGCTATCGGCGACCGATGTAGCGATCGAATACGGTGTGAGCCGATCAATGGCCGAGTTCAGGATCCGTGCAACAGGCGTCCTGCGGCAACTTGAGGCGTCGAAACGACGTTCCTAACAGTGACGCGAGGTGTGTTGGCTCGATTGGGGCGACCACACCAACTGAATCGCACTCAAGCAGGCAATAGTCGCGTGCTACGGCTTTCGGCGTCCGCGGCGGCAAGATTTGCGAGAGTTGCAGGCCACAGCTGCTCGTTCTCAGGAGCGGGTTGACTCTGAGCTCCGAATGTTCCACTCAGGCGCTGAAACAACACGCGCTTTGCCGGTCGCCATAAGAGAATGGTCCGAGCAGACCCGACTCTAGAGGCTTGCTTTCCCTAAGACCGCCCGCTGGGGCAAATGGATTCCCTGGCCGACTCGGCTGTGGCGAGGATGTCGCCCTTGTTCGACAAGCGCTACGCGGCCGGCGAACGGCTCTCGATCCCGCGCGAGCAGCCGCTCAAGTCCAGCTTGTCAGAGGCCAAGCAGCTGCCCAACCGCGTTCCGTACGTGGTCATACGTTGCGCTCCGCTCGATGAGTGCGTCGATGCTGGCGTGTCGGGTCCTCCTGGTTGGGGATGCGCCATCGGGTTTGACATCGACCAGCTTGAGTTCGTAGCCGCAGCCGCTTTGGCCGATGACGTCTCGAAAGCACCGTACCGAGACCACCTCGTTCATTAGCTCTGCAATCCTCTCCTCATGGCGTTCTGAAATGCCGTCGCAGCCGGGAGTCGCGCAGTCGAAGACGAACACACATGCGCGGAGGTACTCCACCATCGCGTCTGAGCGTCGATTGTTGTCGGTCATTGGGTCGCCGCCTCTTCCTACTTCATGGAGCGGCAACGTCGTAGTGAACATTGCCAACGCGGATGGTCAATCGCGAGTCCTCTGCTGAACTCCTGAACTGGGTCTCGCGGAAGATTGATCCAATCCGTCACGAACCTCGTTTGGATGGCCACTCTGCCAGTTTCGGACGTGTGTTCCACTGTAGCCCCCTTGGGACCAAGCCAGTGCGAAACGATCTCCCACAACTCGTGCTCTTGTGAGCTTCTCGTGTACCGACCCGCGTTCCGATGTCCTGATTGGTTGCAGAGTCCACCAAACTTCCTAAAAGCAAGAACTTTCGAGTTGACGTTCACATTGGACCTGTGAAACAAGGTCGGCAGTCGCGAGAGTGCGCTCAACACCTGTTACGGCTTCGAATCTCCCGACGGTGAAGCTCGGCGACTCCTCTCGCAGTTCATTGGAATCGACCCGCGTTGCCGACAGAGGCACTATGGATGAAAGCCGCTGCTGTGCCCAGTACCGTGCCTCCCGTGACGTTCCTGGTCGACGCCAGTTGTCACTCCAACAGACACAGGTCGCCGAGCTCGTCGCCGTCGACCTGCAAGGTCGCAAGATCTCCGATGCTGAGCTTGAGCACTGCCATTTGCTACCGCCGGCTTTCAGTAGCCGATGACACTCCATTTCGCATGTCTCGTTCAGCTCATGCCGGACGGAAGCCGATATTGCTTCTCGGACGACATTTGCCTCATTTCTCTTAGCTTCGTGTCTAGTTGACGCCTTAGACGCCAAGCCAAGAAGGAACAATTTGAGGACTTGTGTTTGGTGTTGGGCTTTGTAGAGACCACCTGAGAACCGCGAACGGTCAGAGAATCCGCTCACTTCGAGTCCCAGAAGGTCGGCCAAGAGGGACTGTACTGCGAACCTTTGTGTGGGTAAGAAACTTTAGCCAGACAACCGACCTTGGCGCCAATAGACCGTTGCCAACACCTGGTCCCGGCACTGGTTTCTCCTGGGCCGTCTCGAGAACACTCCAGGCAACGGTGGAGGCGTGTCCAGAGCCGACAGTGTCTCGGTTCAGGGATCAGTGGCTCGGTCTCACAATGAAACCTCCTTTTGTCACCTAGAGGGCGATGCGCGATATTCGTTTCTCATATGCGAAGACGTTCCTAGCATTCACTGTGGCATGGGTCTGGGGGTCCGATGACAGACCTGAGAGGTCTAGAGAACCGGCCCCGTGAGCCCCCTTGAGAGATGGTGATTGCAATGAGTCTCTTACGCTTCCTTATGCGGATATTGGGATTCGATTCGGCGCCGCCAAGCCAGGTAGACAGACCAAAGGAGTATGAACCGTCCAGTGCGAAGAGTCGGAGCGCAGACTCAGGAGCGACGAAGTCAACCCGTTCCGGGCGCGCAACTTCGAGGGGACGCGGGCAAGCGTCGACTGCTCCAGTCCAGAGGCGAAATCGGGGTCCGGCTAGTCGGAGAGCTGCAGCTTGGGTTCCGCCCGGGGAGTCAGTGGCGGTTCAAGGACGCCGAATCGACGACGGGATGGTCTACGTCGGCTCTGGTCTCCGCGGGATCTCGCAGTACATGCCGATGGAACCAGCCCTCATTGATCCCACTCTCCCGGTTGAAGACCGTAATCCAGACGTGGACGGGCAATACATGGGCTATTGGCCGTCCTATAGCGAGATTCCGTCCGACTCTCGTGCGGCGTATCTGGACTGGCTTGCGGCAGGCCGGCCTGCCGGCGCATACATCGGCTATGTCTTTCTCTTCTTCTATGGGATCGAGCGGCGCGTCCTGATCGACCTCGATCGCTCAGACCTCGGTGGGGACGAGGCCGGCGAGCTGATCGCGGAGGTTGAGCGTCTTCACGGCCTGTACGGCGACAACAACTCGTTCAATGGTTACTCCGGCGAGTTCCTGTCGGTTGTCAACTGCCTGCGGTCGGACCTTGATCCCGGGAGCATGGAGCCTCCACGAGATCGCAGAGGATGGGAACTGCCACTTGAGCTGAAGCTAGGTTTAGGTTCGCTCGTGGCCGCGGGCGACCCAGTGCCAGCGCCGTGGGCGTTGTCCTGGCTGCGACTGCATCCAGAAATCTCATTGAGGACACCGGCCGTGCGCTGCGAAGCGGAGTTCGATGAGCTCTTCCAACTCCGGTATCAGCAGCGTCACGGCACCGGCATCGGCATTCGCCGCAACAAGACAACTGTGTCCCACGCATATCAACCCGCCAGCGCCAGCTTTGGCTCTCAGGTCACGATTCGGGCCGACGATATCCCGGATGTCAGCCGACTCAAACGGCCCGTGCGACAGTTGCAAGAACTGGCAGAAGAGGCGACCCAGGATCTCGATTCGTTCAGTCGATGGGTTGGGAAGCATAAGGAACGAGAGAGCCTCGGCGCGATTGCCCAGTTGCCGAAAGAGCTGGCAAGGAAGCGTCAGACGGAAGATCTCATCGACCTCAAGGGACGAATCGAGGCCGCGATGATGGACAGTGACATCGCGACTTTGCCGGTCGAGGACCTTGTGACGGGGTTTCCCAACCAGCGAGCAGGCTCATTCACCGCAAAAGAGGCAACCTCCTTTGCCCAACTACTTGAAAGCCAGGGCATCGGAGTCACACCAGATATTCGCTTCTCCAAGGTGAACCTGATGAAACACCAGCACGCAGCGGTGTTTCGCCTTGACCTGGATGACGCGGAACCAAGCGACGGGTATCAGGCAGCCACCGTGCTGTTGCAGTTAGGCGCAGCAGTGAGTGCAGCCGATGGCACGATCAGCCTTGACGAAGAGCGGGCGCTGGAAGCCCACCTTGAGGACGCGCTCCATTTGTCGGGCGCAGACCGCACGCGGTTACGCGCGTACCTCCAATGGCTGTTGGTCGAACCGCCGACGCTGAATCGGATGAAGTCTAGGTTGGCAGCACTGGAGGATTCGGACCGCCAGCTGCTCGCACGATTCGTGATCACAATCGCTGGCGCGGACGGCCACGTGTCCTCGGACGAGATCAAGGTGCTGAGCAGGATCTACAAGCTGCTCGGACTGGACACGGATCAACTTCATTCGGACATCCATGAAATGGCATCTGCTCCTCCCACACGCCCAGTGACCGTGCTTCAACCTGACGAGCCAACCGGCCACAGGATTCCTGCTCCCCCAGACACCGATACAGCGGAGGTCGTAGAGCTCGATCGCGAAAAGATCGTTGCGATCATGAAGGACACTCGACAGGTGACCGAGATTCTGACGGAGATTTTCGAAGACCCAACTCCACCAGAACCGGTGGAGGACGACATAGACGAAGACGATGTGGCAGATGCTGCCGCTGCAGACATCGCGGGTGGCCTGCTCGACCCTGCTCACTCTGAGCTTGTCCAGTTCCTGGCTTCGCGCCCACGATGGCCACGAAGCGAGTTCGATGCAGTCTCGAACAAGCTTGGACTGCTGCCCTCGGGCGCGATAGAGACGATCAACGACGCCGCGTTCGAACAATGCGATGAACCCCTGATCGAGGGCGACGATCCTCTGGATATGAACGAGTACGCGCTCAAGGAGTTGCTCGATGCCTGACAATGCACGGATTCGGCCACGGGATAGGGATGCCATCTTGCAGTCATTGGCTGCGGGGGTGGTGCCTCGACGGGGTCTTCAACACGTGCAGGTAGGACGCGCACAGGAGGTAACGGCCCTCCTGGGAGACCTCGAACGCGTCGCAGACGGTGGATCAGCGATTCGATTCATCATTGGCGAGTACGGTAGTGGGAAGAGCTTCTTTCTGCATTTGATCCGTTCGACCGCGCTCGAAAAGCAGATGGTCACCATGCACGGCGACCTGACGCCCGATCGGCGCATCTTCGCGACCGGCGGTCAGGGGAGGAGCCTGTACACCGAGCTGGCGAAGAACCTGAGTACACGCACGAATCCAGATGGCGGCGGGCTGCAATCGGTTGTAGAGAGGTTTATCGGAGAAGCGCAGAAGACAGCCCGCTCCTCCGGTTCAGAAATCGAGGATGTCATTCGTGAGCACCTGGTGAGTCTGTCCGAGCTGGTTGGTGGCTATGACTTTGCCGATGTCGTCGCCGCCTATTGGCGGGGTCATGACCAGGGTGATGCTGATCTGAAGGCGTCTGCCGTTCGCTGGCTGCGGGGCGAATACTCAACCAAGACCGACGCGCGCCGGGACCTGGGCGTCCGCACGATTATCGATGATGGCAACATCTACGACATGCTGAAGTTGCTGGCTCGCTTTGTCCGGCTGGCCGGATACGGTGGGTTGATTGTCGCCTTCGACGAAATGGTGAATCTCTACAAGCTGGCAAACACGCGGGCTCGGAACAGCAACTACGAACAGATTCTCCGGATCCTGAACGACTGCCTACAAGGCTCGGTCGGGGGTCTTGGATTCTTGATGGCCGGTACTCCGGAGTTCTTGACCGATACCCGCCGGGGCCTCTACAGCTACGAGGCCCTGCAGAGTCGATTGAGCGAGAACAGATTCGCCTCGGCTGAGATTCGGGACTACTCTGGGCCGGTCGTACGGCTTGCGAACCTCAGCGCCGAAGAACTCTACGTCGTCTTGACCAAGCTCAGACACGTCCACGCGGGCGGAGATGAGCAGAGATATGTGGTGCCGGACGAAGCTCTGCCGCGATTCATGGAACACTGCTCCAATCGCATTGGCGAGGCATACTTCCAGACACCGCGCAATACGATCCGTGCGTTCGTCCAGCTCCTAATGATTCTCGAACAGAATCCTGACACATTTTGGGCGGATCTCATTGGTGATCTGAATCTTGATTCCGAATCCGATAGCGCTGTGACTGGTGCGGTGGCAGCTCCCTCCGTTGAGGAAGCGGATGATGAGCTTGTGACGTTCCGGTTGTGATCGGCGCCACGTGAGGCCACTTCATGACCGATTCAAACTCGGGTGTATTCGAGCAGCTCTCAGAGCCAGTTCAGCGTTGGATTTGGGGTAAGCAGTGGACAGAGTTGCGAGACATTCAGGAACGAGCAGTGGCTCCAATCCTGGACGGTCGCGACGTACTCATTTCATCCGCGACCGCGTCTGGCAAGACTGAGGCTGCGTTTCTTCCGATCTGCAGCGTGTTGACCGATTCAGCCCGGGACTCCCTCGGAGTTGTTTACATCGCCCCGCTCAAGGCTTTGATTAACGATCAGCGGCTCCGGCTGGGGGACTTGTTCGAGCAGATTGATGCGCCCGTCACGCCCTGGCATGGTGACATTCCTGCACACGTCAAACGAAGAGTGGTTGAACGGCCGCGTGGAGCGTTGCTGATTACGCCCGAGTCACTAGAAGCGCTCTTCGTGACCCGTGGCACTTCAGTCCCGACGCTCGCAGCCAATCTGAGGTTCGTTGTGGTTGATGAGCTGCACGCTTTCATCGGCTCAGAGCGAGGGCGGCAGCTGCAGTCCTTGATGCACCGCTTGGAAGTTGCTGCAGGCAGGATCATTCCTCGAATCGGGCTCTCGGCGACCCTTGGCGACCCGTTGCTGGCCGCAGAGTTTCTCAGGCCCCATCACGGCGAAACCGTGGAGCAGATCACTTCCACGGCACAGGGCCGCGAAGTGAAGATGCAGGTTCGGGGCTACCTCAGGGAGCGGCCTTCTGGTCCAGTCCTTCCCGAGAAATCCGCCGAAGAAGTTGATGAGGGAATGGAAGAGTTGGCTGCGAGAGACGAAATTGACATCGCTCAACATCTCTTCAGGACGCTTCGCGGCAGCACCAATCTTGCTTTTGCTAACCGTCGGTCCGATGTCGAACTGCACGCCGATCTGCTGCGGCGCCTCGCAGACCGAAACAACTTGCCAAACGAGTTCTTGCCCCATCACGGCTCACTATCTCGCGAGATTCGCGAAGACGCGGAGGAACGTCTCAGGGGACCACGGCCAACTACAGTTGTCGCGACGACAACGCTTGAGATGGGCATCGATATCGGCAGCGTCGACTCGATTGCTCAGATCGGTGCGCCCAACTCTGTCGCCTCGCTCAAACAACGCCTTGGACGGTCCGGCCGTACGGCGGGCTCGCCGTCAGTCATTCGCATCTACCTCCAAGAAGAAGAACTCGACGAGCGATCTGCGTTGACGAGTCAGCTTCGCGCCTCGCTTGTGCAGACGGTCGCGATGATCCGTCTCTTGCTGCAGGGTTGGGTCGAGCCTCCAGCAGAGACCGCTTTGCATCTGTCAACGCTCGTGCAGCAAGTGCTCTCCCTGATTGCGCAACATGGCGGAGTCCGAGCGGTTGATGCCTACAAGGTGCTTTGCAGCACCGGTCCGTTCTCCTTGGTCGATCAGAGGATGTTTGCGCAGTTTCTTCGTGATTTGGCTGAACACGAACTGCTGACTCAGACTCACGAAGGGACGATCGTTCTTGATCTGAGTGGAGAACGACTAGTCAATCACTACGACTTCTATGCCGCATTCAGTTCACCGGAGGAGTGGCGTCTCGTCTCGGGAGCGCGCACGCTCGGGACCTTGCCCGTCACCTTTCCGTTGCTCATCGATTCATTCGTCATATTCGCCGGACGCCGCTGGCAAGTCGTGTCGGTCGACGAGGAGCGGCGAATTGCCGAGTTGATACCCGCGGCAGGTGGGCAGATTCCCAAGTTCTTGAACGGTGGCGCCTTGATTCACGATCGGGTCCGACAGGAGATGCGCCGGGTGTATCTGGACAACGATTTGCCTGCGTACCTCGATTCGAACGGCCGGGAGCTCCTGGAGGAGGCTCGCTCGACCTTCCGTCGCTTGGAGCTCAACAAGCGATTGGTGTTGCCCCAAGGACGCAACACCTGGGTTTTCCCCTGGGTGGGTGATCGGGCACTCAACACCCTTGGGTTGCTGTTTCGAACCCAGCAGGTCGAACCTATTCGCTTCGGTCCTGCGATTTACCTCGCGGACAAGTCTGCTCACGCAACGCAGGAGTGCGTGCACGAGTTGGTGTCGCTCCGCAGGCCGGCCCCTGAAGTGCTTGCGAAAGAGGTCCTCAACAAACGAATGGAGAAGCACCACTGGTACTTGAGTGAAGAACTACTCAATGAGGACTATGCATCGAGTCAGCTGGATGTGGATCGAGCTTGGGAGGTGGTTCAGGCTCTGCAGCACTCGCTACTCCAGTGACTCCCTTTCATCGTATTAGCCTCGTCGGTTCTTCCAGGCCCTTACCTCTCCTGCCCTCGAGGGGAATCAAGGTCGTGGGTCCAGCACAAACTTCCTAAGATCAAGAACCTTTGAATTGACGTTAGTGTTGGGCCTGTGAAGCGGGGCTTCGGTTCTGTTCGATTGGGGAGTAGACGAGGCAGACTGCAGATTCGTAGCTGGTCCCATGCCTTTCCCTATCGCTCCAGCACCCATTGCTCCCTATCAGGCTGGCTGCGCTGGATTAAGAGACGCCGACCCCACTGCTCGCTCAACAGTCTCCCACCGATAAGCGCCGTCTCACGTCTCGGTAGTCAATACATCTAGCAGGCTGCTGAACAAAGAAGTGCAGGGGCTTGGTTGTGCGAGCCGAGCTTCGCTGAGCGGGTTGAACTGAATTGATGGGCAGGTCTGGTTGGAGCGGTGAGGGACCTTTCGGCAACCTGGCGGAGGGCTGGGTGGAGGTTCGGCTGGCTTCCGGCTATGCGGCGGCAGCCTCGATTTGGGCAAGACCGGTGAGGTCGTAGGCTGCGGCGGTCAGTTCGAGTCGGTGTTTGTAGGGGGCCCGATCGAGATAGCGCAGCTTGCCGCCTCCGCCGATCATCTTGATTCAGCCGAAGACTTCCTCGACCCGCTTACGCCGTCGCTGGCTCTGGCGGTAACCGTCATGCCGCGTGGTCCGGCCATCGATCGCGCTGCGCCGCCCGCGATCACTCTGGACAAGGTGCGAGGTGACGCCGAGCGCCCGCGCGTTCCAGACGAAGTCGCGGTCGGCGCCCAGCGTGGCCGGTCCGCAAACGCTGCGCTCCAGCATCTGCAGCGCCGCCTCGTGCTCGGTGTAACCGTCGGCCTCGCTCAGTTCGACATCGACGACCAGGCCATTTCGGTTCTCAGTCAGCACGTGAGCGAGATTGCAGAGTCGCGCCTCCTGCTGCTTGCCCTAGCGGTAGAGCCGTGCCTGGGAAACGGTGGTCGAGGCGTGCGTCTCGCGACTGCGGCGCTGGCCCGTTAGGTCCACATCACAGTTGCACGCGCCGCTCTTGGGTGGTTGCTCTTCGCGCGGACGGTAGCTCTTGTGCAAAGGACACAAACCCGTTCGCAGTCAAACCCAGCGTTATCGCCACCTACCACTCAGTCTCACTGGGCATCGCAGTCTCCCTCAGCTACAACAACGTTCGCACCTCCAGGATCTTATACGCCTTTCTCAGCGGCTTGGTAGGATTCCTGACGGAGTTGAATTGTGTTCGGTTGAAGTGGCACGGGCCGCTGAGGATGTAAGAGTTCGCAGCTCGTCACTGGGAGCCGGTACGGCACTGCCTTGCGTTTTTCGGGCTATCGCGCCCGTAGGCGATTGCGTCACGTGGATGATGCAGGGCCTCAATCACAGTTGGCATGTGCCGACGTTGCTCGAATCTGAGGAAGAACATTGGAATTCCCAGCCACTTTCCAGGGTCCTGTCGCCGACCTTCGCGCCGACATGCGGACAAGGGTGGGTAGTCCTGTTGGGTGCTCAAATGTCCAATGGATGAAGAAGCTCGAGAAGCACGTTGCCGGCAGCCACTTTTATCCCTGATGCCGCCTGATGTAGAGAATCATGTCAAGTTCGCCTGGTGAAAGACCCAGCTCAGTCAGCCGGACTGAAGCTTCAGATCGGTATTGTGTGCTGTGATTAACAAGATGCGCAGCAAGTTGCCCCAAGGGCTGTCGGAACAAAGTCCCTTTCGAGTTCTGGTACGAGATTTCTGTCATTGCGGCACTTTTCCGCAGAGACTCAAGAAATCGACGCTGTTCTTCATCCTCTCGCTTCCAGAGGTCGAAAAGAGTCTCGAAGCTGTCGAACTCTGAGGCTGCGAGTTCTGCGGAGCGGGTTGCATCAGCGAATCGATCCTCCGGCAATCGACCCTCAAAGCGGGTGCGCCACACGATTTCCGAAATGACCAGGTGCGCGAGCGTGCCGCGAAGGCTTCCGTAACTCAAGCCATCCGCGTGTGCGACGAAGTCAGCGTCTTCGACCTCCGCCGCTTTTCGCATGATTATTCTGTTGGCCCAACGGTTATAGGACAGCTGTAGTCCTAGCAGGTCAGCACGCATCGTTTGGTCCCCTCCCTCTGTCACGACCGGTGGCTTGGAAGAGCTTACAAGCGCACGGGGTGGTGTGCGCCTACTTTTCTGAGCCACCAGCTAGTGACAGTTCATTGTGAACATCTTCAACGCCTTGGCGCGCCTGACGCCGCAATCGGTCGACTTCATATCTGGCGAACCGTCGAGCCCAACTTCTTAGCCTCCGGCTTCCCTACGGAATCCCTGAGGCTCGTCTGCATGGTATGGAATGAACATCGTATCCAGGTACCGGCGAGCCGGAGGCAGTGCATCTTCGGGAACCCTGGACCACCGTGCCGGGGACTAAGCTGGTCTGCGGGGGAAGGCTGGCTCATTGGGCTCCCCCAGTAGTAGAGGAGTTCCGAATATGCCCGCGACGGCAATGGCGTACTTCCAAGGGGACATTGTGCCCCTCGCAGAGGCGAAGATCGGCCTCAACACACATGCGCTACTGTACGGGACCGGCGTGTTTGAGGGCATTCGTGCCAATTGGAACCCAGAACACGAAGAGCTATATCTCTTTCGCATGCACGAGCACTACGTCCGACTCCGCAAGTCAGCTCACGCGCTCATGATGGATGTGCCGCTCACTGAGGAGGACCTGTTGCGCCGCACAGTCGAACTCATCAGGCAAGGAGACTTGCGGGAAGATCTCTATGTGCGGCCTATGATCTATAAGGCTCAGACGAGGGGAAGCATCAGCCTAAGCGATGCCGACCACGACTGCATGATCTTGGCCAGGCCGTTCGGATCGTATTTTGACGACGATCTGGGCCTTCACGTCGGAACGTCATCCTGGCGTCGAACCGACGACACCTCAATGCCCATGCGCGCCAAGATGACCGGGAGCTATATCAATTCCGCTCTGGCAAAGACCGAAGCCGAGCTGAACGGCTTCAATGAAGCAATCTTGCTCAATCAGGACGGGACCATCGCTGAGGGCTCTGGGGAGAACGTCTTCGCCCTCATGGATGGAACGTTGTACACCCCGCCCAGCACGGACAACAACCTGATCGGGATCACCCAAACGTCAATCATCGAATTGGCCGAGCGCGAAGTCGGGATCCGGACGTTCGACCGGCGGCTCACGCGCAGCGACCTCTGGCTCGCCGATGAGGTATTCATGACTGGAACCGCAGCACACATCGCACCCGTCCTGTCAGTTGATCGTCGAGCAATAGGCACTGGGGACATCGGACCAGTCGCAGGTACTCTCTTGCGCCTGTATGGAGACGCAATTCGGGGTCGGTTGGAGAGCTATCAACGTTGGTTGACACCTGTCTACGAACTGAATTGATGCGTTCGTTGCGGATTGGACGGCGTCCTGGGACCCGCGACGTTTCCTCGACTTTGCCAACAATGGACGGGGATTGGAACACTCTATATTCATGGAGCTCTGACACTTTATGACCTGTAGTCAGCGCATGAAGAGTTGAATGTGTGGTTGTACCCGTCACATGTAAGTTGGCATTCCTCGACTGGCGCAACCCTCGCGCCTTTGAGGGTCAACCGCTGGCGCTCCGGTGGCTTCTCAAGCTCGATCTCATTCCCATTCACGAAGAACTTGAAGACTTCAGGCCGATTGGCATCCGTCAGTCCCTGCCAATGTCCTGAGTCGCTAGTGCGTTGAACAATCGGGTATGGTGTTGGTAGAGCAGGTTTGACTGTCCGCGGCTCAGGGCTACACATCGAGTACATGTCGCCGCACTCTGGTGAGTGGCAGAACCGTTGGCAGCTCTATTGCCTTCAGCGTCTCGCCGGAGAAGATGGACAGAAGCCATTCGAGTCAGATTTGGCCTCTTTGGTCCTGTAACTTGCGCTCGTGGTCGATACGATGTGAGTCCTTCACTAAGGGGCCCCTGAAACAGGGTCGCGAAGGATCATGGAGAAGGTGGTGAACCGATAGCCGAATGAAGTCCGCGTTTCGCGGCAACTTAGAGCGACCGCCGATGATGATGTTGGGACTGACGCTGGACGGCTTTGTCCCTCATTGCCATCCATTGCGACGGATGAGGCATCGCTGGATTGGCCAGGACTTAGGGCTTCTATCAGCGCCACCCCTAGTCCCGAACAGTGGTGTGCGACTTGGTCGTCAGTCCACCAAACTTCCTGAAAGCAAGAACCTTCAAGTTGACGTTTGCGTTAGCTCTCTGAGAGAAGACCTGGCACGGGGCCTTGCGGGAACCAACTGCTGGTCGCTTCACACCTTGGTTGTCCAGATAGAGATGCGTGAATGACCCGGCTCGCTCTGGCCAATCGGCTTCTGGTTAGGTGTCGCGCACACCGACCTACGATCTGATCCCTGAGGAGCTACCTGCGCACCGATACATTACCAAGGAGGCGCGGGCGGCCTGGTGCGAGGCCCACGGGCAAACCCCCCTGCAACGACTGACCCGTGCCCAGGAGGTGGGGAATGCGTGCATTTGCGGGCAAGACCGCGGTGATTACCGGCGCGGCCTCGGGCATGGGTCTGGCCATGGCGCGACGCTTTGCCGTCGAGGACATGCATGTGGTGATGGCCGACATCGAGCCAGGCGCGCTGGCGCAGGCAGTCGGAGAGCTTGAGCGGGACGGCCGATCGGTGTGTGGCGTGACCGTCGACACGATGCAGCGCGAGTCGGTGGACCAGCTGCGGGACCAGGCGATTGAGCGGTTCGGGAACGTGCACATCCTCTGCAACAACGCCGGCGTCACCGGTCTGGACGACGCCGTGGGCGTGGTCGGCGGCGTGAACATGACCTGGGACGTGCCTCAGCAGACGTGGGACTGGGTGATGGGCGTCAACTTCTGGGGCGTGCTGTACGGCATCCAGTCCTTCGTGCCGCACATGCTGTCGCACGGCGAGGAGGGACATGTCGTCAACACGGCCTCGTTGGCGGGCCTGCTGCCGGGCGGCAGCGCCTACACGGTCTCGAAGCACGCTGTCCTGGCGCTGACCGAGGGCTTGTACCAGCAGTTCGAACATCTGGGGGCGAACCTGAGCGCCTCGGCACTCTGTCCGGGATTGGTCCGGACCAACTTGCATCGCGCCGAGTGCAACCGGCCGGCCGAGTTCGGCGAGCAACGAGCGGACGTTTCGGTGGAGACGAGCGAACAGATCGCCGAATCCATGGCGATCGCCAAGGATCCCGAGGAGATCGCCGAACTGGTCTTCGAGGCTGTTCGCGAACAACGCTGTTACATGCTGCCGCACACCGAAGAAGACGACTCGGTGCGAAGTCGCGCCGAGCACGTCCTCGCCCGACGGGCGCCCTATCCGGTTGAGTTCTAGCCCCACCAAACTTCCTGAAAGCAAGAACCTTTGAGTTGAAGTTCGAGTTGAAGCTCTAGGTCGGAGTGTATGCGGGCGGTTGCCTCCGGAGACTGTCCGACTCCTCGCTGCGGCACACTGTCTCGGGCCAGCGGCCGCCAGTCATGCGGCAGTCAACGGACCTGCGTGGTCCTAGTGCGAGTGAGCTATCCCGTTCAGGCAGCGGTCATTCCTTGTACCGAGGCAAAGCAGAATGCGTCTACGCGACAATCACGCTGCCTGAGACACCCTGAGAGAAACCGCTGGCGCACCGGCGCCCCTTGGCCCGTCCGGTAGAGAGCAGCCGGGCATCTCCTTGGGTTGGCCGGGCTAGCGACCGATCGCCGCCAGCTGCTTGGGCGTCAGCAGCCACTCCAGCTCGGCGCAGGGGCCGGGACGGAGTTCCGGCGCGCTGAGCCTCGCGATGCTGCCCGGCCGCAGGCGGATCGACGCCTCGCGGCCGCCCATCAGCAGACCGATCAGGTCGCTCAGCGTTGGTTCATGACCCACAAGCAGGACCGACTGCACGTCTGCCATCGACGCGTCCGCGATGATGCCGGGCAGCCGCCAGCCGGCCAACGAGTCCACGACCTCGATGGGTCGCTCCAGCTTGAGGCCCTCGTGGACGATCTCCGCGGTCTGGCGGGCGCGGGCGAGCGGGCTGCAGAGCGTGCGCTGCGGCTGAACGCCCAGACGCCGCAGGCCGACCGCGCCTTCTCGCGTGCGCCGGCGGCCCGAGCGGACGCAGCTCGTCCACAGGCCATTCGAGGCCCCGCGCCTCCGCCTTGCCGTGACGCATCACGTACAGGTTCACGGGAGCAGACTACGCCCACCAAACTTCCCAAAAGGATAAGATCATACGAGTTTGATCTCTTCGTTGGACCTGTCAGACAGAACCTACTGGCACGAGCTTACTCTTGCTGAGGCAAACGTGGTCGAGCTTTCCCGGTTTGAGGGCTTGCGACGATCATCGCAGTGACACACGTCTTATCGACGCCGCTCCGGGCCTTTGACCGATGCAGTCAATAGTTGCCTCCTATCAGTGGGCTGCCGAGAGTTGTTGTCGGCGATGATTGGTGCCACTTCCCAAAGACAGCCACTTGCCAGGCCAAGGTGCGTGCATCGGCGGAGCGCTCAGAGCCCCTGATCCATGCATCAGACGCTCTGTCCAAACATCGGCAATGCTCCCTGGCGTCCGGCATAGCTGCCTTCTGCCCACTCGAGCGAAGTCGTCGGTGGTCAGACTGGCGTCAACGACCAAGATGTGATGGTTCTGCATCAGCGCATGTCCCGTGCAGCGGGTCAAGAGGAACGGTAGTGCGATCTGTTATGTGGAAGGTGTCGTTGTAGCACTCGTCATTGAGCGCAACCAATACTCGATGGTGCAGGGCGCTGCGATGTGACGTTGATGAGGTGAGCGCACCTGCTCAGCTATTGGTACTGCCCTCTCTCCGAGAGTGTCGATGGGAAGATGCCAGGGGCATGGAATGCGGCATTTCTTGATTGCGCTTGACTCTTGGCGAGGTCGAGCCGCGCAACTTGGATTTGCGGACACACATCTAGCGCTAGCCCATCGATTCGTTTCGTGCACAGTCGACAGTCATGTCGGTCCCAGCGAGTGCGACAGCCCAATGAGAGCGTCAGGATCGGAGATTCGCTGTCGACGGAGGCAATCCTCATTGACGGTCAAAGAGCGAAGAACTCACCAGCGCGGCGAAACAGCATGACTAGTCCGATCCTTGTCCAACTCCAAGAGTTCCGAGTGCCCGGTGGCGATCCTGCAAGTGTGCGCAACAGAGTGGCGGCCATCCAGGTCCCAGCTAATCTGGAGTGAGTTGTGGCCAGCGAGGGAACCAGGATGTTTACGCCAGCGGCCGGAGAGGAAGCTGCTGTAGGCGGCTTCAAATGGCAATACGACCAGATAGCAAAGCTGATTTACGAGGCGGTGGTTGACGACCGTCTAGATTCCTTTCGTTTGACCGATCCCGAAGCCGGGAAGGCAGACGATCTCGTGCTTGTTAGGAATGGACGAACGGATGCCTACCAGTTCCGATCTGGCGAGGGAACCGTCACGTTCCGGTCCGTCACCCGCGTCCAAAGGGCGAGAAGTGGTTCCGAGGTGCCGCCGCTGATTCAGACCTTGGCCGACGCCTGGCGGAGGCTCGGGGGTGCCGAGGGTCACGTGCACGTCCACTACTTCGCAGAGATGCCTCCTTCCACAAACGATCACATCGTGCCTCCGGAATGTGAGCAGCGCCCTACGCGCAATCACTTCAAGGGATTCCTGGCCGAGGTATTGGAGCCGTTACGAACCAGTCGAAAATCTCCTGATGAGATTGACAGGAGCTGGCGAACCTCCCTCGACACATTCCGTTTACGGAGCGGCGTGAGTGCCGAGGAATTTCTTCCGTTTCTTCAGTCACTTCATTTCGACCTGAACGCACGGCCGGGTAGCGACTCGCCAATTCCGTCCCAGCGCGGCGATCTAATCGACCTTTCCAATCGGCTCTATCGACTGGCGTCCGAAGTTCGCGGCGTAGTGGAGCGGGACACCGCCGAGCTACTCCACATGATGGGCTGGCAGGATCGAGCTCGGTTGCACAGCTCTCACCGTTTCCCGATCGATCTGACCACATACGAGCCGCTTGGTGACGCAATGGTGGAACTCAAGGACTTGCTTGAAGGGAGGGAGCGCGGTTACGTGGCCGTGGTCGGTCCACCCGGGACGGGCAAATCAACGTTGCTAATACAGATGATGTTCAACACAACGGACAGAGTGATCCGGTACTACGCGCACATCCCCGGAGTTGCTGACGGCCGGAATCGGTTGGCTGGCCGCTCATTTCTTCACGACGTCGTGCTCAAACTGAAGGAATCCGGGCTCGAGGGAGACCATCTGGAGCTCACGAGTGACGAGCTCAACCAACTGAGGCGGCAGCGAGATGAGTTGTTTGATTCGGCGCACAAGGAGTTCGTCGAATCTGGGCGTCGAACGATCATAATCGTGGACGGCCTTGACCACGTCGAGCGCGAATATTCGGAAAATGACGGATTGCTGTCAGAATTGCCGAAAGTTGACGAATTGCCCAGTGGCGTTGTTTTCGTAGTCGGGACGAGGATGGTGAGCCCACTCGGTCCTGACGTCCGCCAGAGTCTGACGGAGTCGCGTGCGGTGGTTGACCTGGCTCGACATCCGCTGTCGCCGCCTGTCGTCAGGGACATCTGCAGGCGCGCGCCGGGCGTGTCTTCATTTGGGGACCAGGTACATCAACTCGTCGTTGAGCGATCGGCCGGTCATCCGCTGTCGCTGAGCTACCTGCTGAACAGGATTCGCGATGAGCAGGCAGTTTCCGCGCTAGCGTTCCTGGAATCGACTCCCGCGTACTCCGGAGACATTTCTGCAACTTATCGAGCCATCTGGGACGACGTTGAGCAGGACGATGCCTTGGTTCGCATCTTCAGTGTGTGCTCTCGGCTGCGCATCGGAATCCGGGCCGAGTGGCTCGATTCCATCTTGCTGGGCGTGCCTCTAGGACGTGAGAAGGCGCAACGATTCACTCGTGATTTCCAGTATCTGTTCAGGATCGAGAGCGAGGAATGGAGGTTTTTCCATGACTCATTCAGGCAGTTCGCCGACGAACATACTGCCTTGGGGCCGGACGGCAAGCCAGACCGGCACGCTGGCACCATCGCACACCAACAGGTGGCCAACCTCTGCGCCGAATCAGACGATCTTCGGCTCGCCGGCGAAGAACTGTACCACCGTTTCCTCGGTCACCAAGAGGACGAGATGCTCTCTCTCGCGAGGCAGAGTACGTGGCGACAGCAGTTTCAAGACTCTCGCTCCACTTCCCTAATCCAAGGCGACATCGAGCTCGCGCTAAAGGTGGCAGCCGAACGCTGCGATGCGCTTGGGATGCTGAGAGCGATCCTCGGACTGGCCGAGCTTCACAGTCGAATCTCCGTCTTGGGGGGCTTCGACTTACCGCAAGCGTTCTATGAGGCCGGTCTCGTTAGCGAAGCGCTCCAGTGGTGTTCAGGCAGGAATCCCGCTGTGCTGCTGGCTCATCGCTACAACTTCGCTGGCATACTCGGTCGGGACGGGATTGGTGCCGGCCGGAGACTGTTTGACGCCAACGAACATCTCGGACTCGACGAGCCCACTGAGGTACTCGTGGCTGGACACTTCCATGATGCAGCGATTGCCTGGGTTCGCGCCGCGGTCCTGTTCAGGCCTATCCCGTCTGTTTTGCAGCAGATTGAGAACGTGATTGAGCCAGATGGGGATACGGTCCGCCAGCAAACCCATCTCCCAGGGAATGAGCACTGGAGCCGTTACTTTCTAATGCTGCAGGAGCTGATCGAGTCAACACGAGGTATTGGCGATAGCTCAGGGCTCGTTGCGATTGATGAGGTGCTTGAGCGACGATTGGAGAGCCTCGAATCGAGTGAGGGTCGGGGCTCGGACGCAGCGCACAACGACCAGGGGCCGCACCTAATTCGACAACTGATCGCCTCGACGGTCGCTCTCCGCGTGCAGACCGCGATAGCGATCGGCGCTTACGCTCAGGACCCGTCGCCCATAGCACGCGCTCTTGCTGCTCTTCTCTCCGAGTCCAAATCGCGGCCTGTCCTCAGTGACTCGCTGCTTGACGGAGTGGAGTTGCTTGCCGACTCAGGCTTAAGAGAGGAGGCTGTCCGACTACTTGACAGCGCTGACTTAGAGAAGTCCTTCACCGCCAGCAATCTCTCCTACGACCGTAGGGAGGATTCGGCCGACGAGAGATTCCGCTACTGGCGACTCCGATATCAGCTGGCGGCCAATGCAGAGAAGGTTCCTGATTCCATCCCGCCCTCAGCCCAAACACCGGCGGGAGATGACATTCCTCGAGACGCGCCTGTTCATGGGAACACTGAGGCAATCAGTTTCGCTGAGCGAGTTGACGTTCTCCTCCGCGACCTCGCCAGGATTGACGCCAAAACGCTCAGGGGAACGAAGGAGACCGCTGATCGCGTTTGGTCAGTCGTGCGTCGGGCTGTCGATGTGGTCCCGGCAAGTAGGTCGAGAGCATCCAGCTACCGGTCTGCCTACCCACTGAGAGCGCCGGATCTCTTGGTGACGGCTTCGATCGTTACAACCAGATTCGGTGAGGGGCTTCCCCAACGCCTCAGTGACGAGCTCCGCGATCGATTCCGGGAACACCCCGCTGGCTGGCTTGCGACGCCGTTGCTAGATGTCCTCCATAGTCTCAGGTCGTCGGGCGTCAACGTGGCATGGGAGAGGGAGGTGTTGGCTGCCCATGAGGCGAGCGCTGCGGAGGAGAATGTGCACATGAAGACTAATCAGATGGCGGAGCTCATTCCCAAGTATCAAGTCGCCGGCTATCCCGAAAAGGCCAAAGAGCTGGCCCGTCAGTTGCCCGGAGTAGCCTTCGCAGTCGGATTCAGGAAGGACGACCAATTCGATGAATGGGTCAACTGGTATGACGAAGCCGGTCGCACTCCTAATGGTTTTCGACTCTTAGCTGATGGTTCATGGCTGGCTCGGCTGCTGAGAGCGGCAGATCTGATGACAGAAGGCGCCCCCGGTCGAGCCGCAATGGAACTCCCAGGTGCAATCGTGCCCATGGACCCGTTCGCAGCTGTGCGCACCTTCGAGTACTTGGTGCGCCATGGAACGGTTCCTCACTTCTCTGCGTTGGCAGCGATTGTCAGGGCATTGCTTGAGCAGATCGGCACTGGCAATCGCAAAGCGATCGATCTTGCCGCCGACGTCACCTCGCATCTCATTGCGGGCGGTGCGAATCGCGCATACCCGGATTTGGCGAGCACCGTGATCGCGGCACAGCGACAGACGTTGGGCCAACAGGAGGCCAGCGAACTTGCAAAGTCGATAGCAACCCGGACGGACCGATTTTCGCTGCCTACTACTAGGGAGGAATGGCGCAAGGGACTTGGGCTGGCACTCAGCACCAAACAGGAGCGAGTAGATGAGACCTTCCACGATCTGGTGTTACAAGACGGCCCTCGTATCGCCAAGAGTGACGCGATCGCACGAGTAGGTACAGCCGATGATGTAGCTGCCACGAGACAGGCAGAATCCAGCGAATCACATTTCCCCTGGCAACAGGCGGTCAAGGACCTAGATCTCTCATCGGAGCAGATAAGGCAGATCGCACTGCTATTCCAAGGCCAGGATGAACGCGACCTCGATGTGCAAGTGGTTCTGGCGGAGGCTGCGGAACGAATCGGCGATCACCAACTCGGATTCTCCCTAGCGGAAGCGGCTTTTCGTCGGGCGCGACGCAACTCGTGGGCAAGATACTCGGGTGAGACTCGATTACGTTGTGCAGCCATTCGCCTTCGCTTAGGAGAGAGCGATGAACGCGTTAAAGTGTGTCAGGATCTCGCACTAGATATTGTAGGCAACCCTCTGTTGGTCCGGCTGCTGATCTACGACCTAAAGGAGATCCTCGAAACGCTGAGTCCCGAGCTCCCAGGTGATGTGACTTGGCCCGTTGTCCGCGACTACCTCCATGGGATTGCGGAACCGCTCGAACTTGGCTCCGAGGATCCGTTCGAGGACCACGGCTCTCGCTGGTGGTCGCCAGAGCTGAGCGCTGACCGTCGACAACCTCATTCGAGATCAAGCGCTCGTGAGGCACTCGCCGAACTTGCCGTCGGGCACCTCTCGCATCCTTCTTGGATTGTTTCCGAGGCAGCGGTCACAATTGTCGTCGAAGCGCTCGGCCGCGGCGATGAAGACGTGGCACGAGCTCTGGCGCGCTTCGCAGGACCGGAGACAAGTCACGATCTGCTTGAGAAGGCTGGTCGATGTCTCTCCGCCGCGAAGAAACGTTTCGGCATTGAGGTCCCAAGGTGCTTGGAGCCTTTCGACCGCACACTCGCCAACCATAGAAGCCAAGTGTTGAGGAACCTGACCACCAAGACGCGTCGTCGTGCTAGCCGAGCGCTTGAGCCATCATATGGGCTAGTCATCCCCGGCCCTTCGGTGGCTGCCGATGGCCAGGCATTTGCTGTCGATGATCCCTACCAAACCGCCTACCGCATTCTGGCTGACGTGTCCGGAATCGAGGAATCGGCAGTTGTCAGGGTCGGCGCACGCTATGCCAAAGAGGAGATAGGGAATCTTCCTTCAGATTCGGTGATTCAGTCCGCTCTAAGCTCGGCCGGAGTCAGACATCGATACCCACTTCCCGAGTTTGCAGCTCGTCGCGCCGCATTCGGCAGGGTGCTCGCTGACTTCCAAGATTCCGGTGCACTTGACGGCGTTCCAATAGAGGTGCGGCGCGCGCTCCGGACAGTGGATACTGACCTTGTTGGCACGATTCCTGGGCCGCGTCCAAATGCCTTTCCGAGCCCGCCTAATGCTGGTCACGAGCAGACGGCTCAACGATGGATAGACGACACAAATGAACGCATTCAGGACTACGTGCTCTCGAGTGTCACCAGTCAACGAACACTGATCGCTGCCAGGGTAAACCTTGGAGTTTTGAACTGGGGTCATCTTGAGGAGGAGTTTCTCTGCGGAACTTCAATCGGCATAGACGTTCAGGACAACCCTGTGCACCTGTTCGATCCACGTCATTCGATGGTCATGAGTGATCTGAAGGTCTCGTCAGCGCCCATAGGGATCTATGTCGGCGATCCTCTTGTGATTGAGAACTCGCCATTTCTGTTTCAGCAACTGCAAGCTCATTGGCTGGCTTTTCGTCCTGACTTCGCGACGGCGTTGGGCTGGGCCCCAGACGAATCACGACTAGGAACTTGGTACACTGCTTCTGGTGAAGTGGCGGTTGAGAGCGTTTGGTGGGTAGACGGATGGTGGAGCCACACTGGTCGGGACTTTGACGACACGGTGGCGACGGGTCACGCGGTGCTGCTCTCAGTGGCTGGGCGAACAGCATTGACCGCGGCATTGGGTGCGACTAGTAGATACTTTCGGTTGACGCGCAGCGCCAGTGAGCACGGAACAGACCATGGTCCCCGGGTCGTGACCCGCAAAGTCACAATGGAATGACGCCGAGTCGCCGAAGGTGGTGGGGCAGTTTCCTCCACTCGACTTCTGCTGCCGGTACCTGACATGCACTTCACGTCGCAAGAGTGTTTCTCCCAACGGGTCACGCATCGTGAATCGTGGCCGGAGCACGTGTCTGAGAGAGGGATGAATCCTCTCGCCACTCCAACTCTCATCCCAAGCTGGCCAATGTGCTTCCGCTAGGTCGTTCGGGGATGAATCCTCCTCGTCGATGCAGGGGTAAACCGGGTGGGGAAGCGAAGTTGATTAGCGTTGGGCTTGTATTGAACTTCTGTCTGGGCTCCTTTCGGACCGCTTATCTGGTTTGCCCGAACTTGAGAAGCGAGGACTTGGTCTAGGCAACGAAGGCCGTGAAGCAGAGTCGTGGCCCTCTTGTCCTCGCCAAGGACTTACGCCCTCCAGATTGGACAAAATCAAGAACCTTCGAGTTGACATTCCCGTTGGGACTGCAAATCCAGACGCATATGCCGAAGGGTAAGAGTGTCGTCCTAATCGAGGTCAGACGTCTCAAGGCGAGGCCTGGGCGTTGCGGCCCCAAGCGGTGTGCGAGACTGCTTTGGAGTTGGTGGCCGAACTGGGCGGACCACTCGCCCGACTTAGGCGGCTGCGGAAGTCGGAACGCAGCGCTTAGGAAGCGGCCTGCAACCTGGCCCAAGGGCTGGGCACGGAGTACCAGGCCTCCTCGACCCGCGCCATCGCGCTGCGCCCGACCGAGACCGAGGTCAGCCGCCGCGGGTCGAAGGCGGTCTCGATAATGGGTCGCAACCAGCTGTTCTTCCTTGAAGCGCTCCTGGACCTGCGCGGGTGCGTGTCGCTCGACCTCGGGCAAGAGGCAAGGGGAGAGCTCGTCCAGCGACTCCCCGCGCGGGCTCGGTGTCAGGTGGTGCAAGCGGATCGCCTGACCGTGCGCCCCCACCCCGCCCTTGTCATGGCCCTCGCCGGGCCATGCGAAGCAGGGCTCGAACAGGTAGTGGCTGGCCAGCCGCTGGAAGTGCTCGATCAGCTGTCGCCGCGGGAACTGCAGCTGGCCCCGTTCAAGCCCGTGCAGGCTGCACGGCCGGCTTGACGTTGTCGTAGACCATCCGCTGGGGCACGCCGCCGAAGTGGGCGAAGGCGCGCACGTGACCGTCGAGGAAGGCGAGCTGGTCCTGGCGCTCCTAGAGCCAGCAGAAGTCGCGGCCCGAGTGCATCAGCCGAACGAGGAACTTCCAGACTCGGCGGGGCTCTCCGTTCAGTCCGACAATGACCGCGAACTAGTCGACCCGCGCATCTTCGCCCGGCCGGTGGACCAGGGGGATGTAGCCCTCGTCCGCTGCCGGCGCCACTCGCGCACCGACGTCACGCGGACCGCGTAGCCCTCCTCGTCCAACTGCCGATGCAGCCACGTGGCCGTCAGCCGTTGCTTTGGCGTGGTCCGTTCCGACCACTCGCTCAGCAACGCATCCAGCCGCGACTGAAGGCATCCAAGACCGGTCGACTTCTCGGTATCTGCTCGCGGGGCACGGGCTCCGGCGGTTCCATGTAGTGCCGAACAGTGCTGCGGCTAGTCCACAGCTCCCGCGCTACCTGCCTCCGGCTCCGGCCCTCGACTAGGACCTGATGCCGAAGCCCGTCGACTTCCTGCATCCGTAGCATCTTCTCCACCAGCGTCCGGCCCACCGGACCTACTGGGCAGTGTCCCAAAGTGGATCGCGTTCCGAGCGATGACCGGAACAACCCTTTAGCGATGAATGCGGCTGGCAGTAACTACCACAATATGGTATACACAACCAATGCAGACAACCACATACAAGTCCGTTTACTTTCGAGACCATCCCGCATCAGATCCTCGTGGAAAGGCGCTGACAATCGCAATAGGCCCCAGAGAACCCGGTTTAGCCGATGCGGTACGAGGTATGAGCAGTCACCAGATAAGGGCAGCCATCGGACATTCGTCATATTCGTCCCTTCAATCAGCAGCCACATCTGCAGACTTGCCAGTGCACACATTCTGCGTGAGAGCACTTAGATCCTGGTTCACGCGCACGGCCGACTCGGGCCCCCAGTTGCCCGGACTCGATAGTCGATCGAGCCACCTTGTGACTTTCAAGGATGACAAGCGAATTCCGTTCCAACGCTGGTTTCCACTCCTAGAAGGCTACTCACTCGCCTTTGTCGACCTCTTGCTCTCTGAGTGCACAACCAAACCGACCTGTGTCCTCGACCCCTTCAGCGGAATCGGGACAACACCATTAGCTGTAGCCCTTAGAGGCTCCACGGCTTACTACGCTGAGCTAAACCCTGTTTTCCAAAAGGTCGCTGCCGCCAAGTTCATTGCGATTGGACTGAATCAGGACCAGCGTGCCGCGGTGTCCGAGGAGCTGCGATCTCTCGCCGACGATTTGCCTGCCGCCCTAGATTCCGTTGGACCGGACCGACACCTACACCAGGCGTACCTTCGTACGTTCGGCACCAGCAACTACTTCTCCGATCACACTTTGGAAACAGTTCTTTCTGTTCGAACGTACCTAGATACGCTGAACACAAAAGCCTCGGCTACCCGAGAGTTTGTACAGATTGCGACCCTTGCTTCTCTTCAACCAGCTTCCCTTCTCGTTCGCGCCGGTGACTTGCGCTTCCGAACAGAGCGAGACACTGCTCAAATGCAGCCATTGATTCCAGGTATCCAACACCGTATGCTCTCCATGGCCGACGACATACAACACTGCGAAACAATCACCGAACGCCCCCTTTTGGTGTCCTCTGACGCCAAGCGACTGGATCGTCTTCCTCCCCTAGGGATAGATGCTATTGTTACAAGTCCTCCCTATCTGAACGGTACTAACTACATTCGCAATACGAAACTGGAGCTTTGGTTTATCAGAGCACTCGCCGACAAATCGCAACTGCGCTCTTATCGAAATGCATCCGTCACTGCAGGAATCAATGACGTCATCGGACCCGAGCCTCCTGTCAGATCGAAAATCGCTCAAACCGCAATAGATATGTTACGGACCAGAGCATACGACTCACGGATACCAAAACTGGTGGCCTCCTATGCGAACGACATTGAAAGAGTCTTTGGTGGCTTGGCTATGCACATGCGCGAAGGGGCGCCAGCCTTCATCGACATCGGAGACTCATCTTATGCGGGAGTGCACGTCGCAACAGACGAGATTCTTACTGAGGTTGCCGCGAAGTCTGGCTTTCAAAGAGTTGCAAGCGAAGTGCTTCGTACAAGGATGTCCAGAAGCGGCATTGCACTGTCGCAGAAGCTAATCACGCTAGAATACGCCCCGAAGAATCAGGGCAACAGACCAAAGACTCCAGGCCCCTCCATTGAGCGACTTTCCCGTTGGGCTGAGTTCAAAGAAACATTGCCTCATCAATCGCAGCCGTTTTCCAAAAGAAACTGGGGGAACGCTAGACACAGCATGTGTTCTTATCAAGGAAAGATGAAGCCGAGTCTTGCCTATAAGTTGGTTGAAACATTTGCGTGTGATGGAGGCTCGGTACTTGATCCTTTTTCGGGTGTTGGAACAATTCCTTTCGAAGCCTGCTTGAGCGGGCGCCGAGGACTAGGTTTTGAGATATCACCAGCAGCCTGGTCCATAATGGCGTCGAAGCTGATGCCGCCCGATGAAGAAAGCGTTGAGGCCGTGCTCTACGAGTTGCAAACATACATCGATTCTGCGGTCGTCGAGGAGCGTGATCGCATCTCCTCGGACAGGATCGCCTTTAATGGTCCGTTGTCTGCTTACTTTCACGATAGGACTCTTGATGAGGTGCTCCTCGCAAGGTCGTTTTTCCGCCGCGCCGATAGCCACCCAGCAACGGAGTTCGTGCGTTCTTGTTTGCTTCATATTCTTCATGGCAATCGACCCTATGCATTGAGTCGACGTTCCCATTCGATCACTCCATTTGCTCCGACTGGACCGACAGAGTACCGCGCGCTCATGCCGCGGCTTCGTTCAAAGGTGCGGCGAATGCTCGACGCGAGTTTGCCGTTGGCGTTTGTTCGGGGAGAAGCGCTATTGCAGGATGCTACTAGCGTTTGGCCGGAATCAGTGGCAGACCTCGATGCCATTATCACGTCTCCTCCCTTCTACGACAGCACGCGGTTTTACTTAGCCAATTGGATGCGACTGTGGTTTTGCGGGTGGGATGAGGCGGAATTCGAATCTCAACCCCGCCGCTTTGTTGAGGAACGACAAAAGGACTCGTTTGATGTTTACCAGCCGTTACTGAGGCAAGCGCGTGAGAGGCTGACAGTCGATGGCGTGTTGGTTCTCCATTTGGGCAAGAGCCACAAGAGCGATATGGCCAATGAACTCGAACGAGTCGCCAAGCCTTGGTTCCGTGTGGTCGACAGATTCGACGAAAGCGTCGGGCACACAGAGTCGCATGGTTTCCGCGACAAGGGAGCTGTTACCAGCCACCAATACCTCGTGCTGGCCTAACACCGCAGAACGGCTGGGGTCCCAATGCTAGGCTGTCTGACTTCACGCCTGAGAGAGGAATGCGTGGGCACCGGGCCGGAGGCATGGTCCTTTGCGAAAACATGGGTCGACCGGCAGCGCGGTGATTCGCCTTCCCGCGGAGACCAACTGAACCGGCTCTCATGCTGTAGACCACCGGGTCGTATCAGTGGCTCGATGTCTTGCCACTCATCGGCCTGTTGCTATCCTGCCGTGCGAGACTTGGCAGGAGTCTGCGGGTCTTGCCACAGCAGCATGGGGAGGCACCCGTTGCCTGACTTCGAATCAATACATAGTGCCCTCACAAAAAGGTTAGACGAAGCTGACCGAGGTGATCGCGGCTGGTTTCTGATTACCCGGGTTCACTTGTCTCCCGCGCGAGTCAAGGGTCTTTGTGACTACATACGCGCCCGATCACAAGGTCTCCGATTGGCGTTGCGGCAGGCGGATTATGCCAGGATGGCAACGTTAGCCAACGTTTCCTCCGCCGATCCGGGCGTGGTGATTCGACGCCATCACCTGCTCGCGCTTGAACGCCCGCTCCAACTGATACAGCGAACTAAGGGAACCTCCTGGGCCGAAATTGAGATGACAGACTTGGGCAGACGACTAGCAGATTCAGAAAACCCCAACGAGGTTCTCGAACAGGCCTTGGAGAACATCATGTTCTGCAGATCGCCCTGGTACCCGGACACTCGAGTTGAACAGTATTCCGAATTCGATATCGCGCCCTATTCTGTAACGAAGTCGCTACTCAACCTGACTGGAGGATTCATTGATCGTGATGAGTTTGACCTATTCACTTCGCGAATCAGACTGCTGGACGAGGTGGAGCCGGCCGCAGACCTCATTGTCAAGTACCGACTTCTTGCAGAAAGCCACAAGAGCACCCTTCGGTATGAGGTCCGCGATCGCATGCCGTCGGGGAAGACTTATCAGAACTGGCGAGACATTGGTTTACACACCTTCTCTCTGTTTTCACTCGGTTCTGCAGTGATACGGGACGGTGACATCCTCCGACTCGCCTCTAACGCTGTAGCGGATCAGTGGGACATGTCCAGCGAAGGTGGGGAATCCGTCCAGCCGGCGTTGGCTCCGCTCTTGGCTGTGCCTGAGGCACCGATTTCCGAAGAATTGCTTGCTCCTCCGGCGCCGACAGCGACAAACTCTGGTGCCGATGCGGAGCTGCTTGTTGCAAAACTGCTGAGAGCAAGTGGTTGGAGTGTGGCCTACTACACGAACAAGCGGGGATTCGGTTTCGATCTTTGGGCACAGCGAAGTGGAGTTGGGCTAGTCGTTGAGGTCAAGAGTAGTATTGGTTCAATGGGAGCGGTTGTCTTAACCCGGACGGAGTACGAAGCAGCAGTGTACTATGGTGCAAACTTTGTTCTGGCTATTGTTGAGGATGTATTGTCTGCGAGACCTGTCTTGCGAGTCATAAGGAATCCGGTGTCTTCAACTGAGATAGTGAAGCAAGAAACTCACCAATTCACGATTGGCCGCGCGTCCTGGGAGGCGGCAGCGAGTGCTGATGCGTTCTAGAACTCAGATGGTGTTTATGACTGACGTACAGCAGACTCCAAGGCCGCTACTAGGCTGCTGAAAGATGACATCTGAGATCATGTAGAAAGTGCTGAGCTGATAGCCGAGGGAGGTCTGCGATACGAGGCGAGTAAGAGCGGCAGGCGATGATGATGTTAGGACTGACGCCGGATAGCCATGCGCCGAAGGTTCACACGCTGCTTCGCATCAAGCCGCTGGCCGACGCGGCGTTGGGACGGACTTCTCCGCTGTTCGACAAGATCTACGGGTTCGTCGTGCGGCTCTCGATCTCGCCCGAGCACATGCTCAGCTCAAGTGTCTTGATGGTGTTTTACTCGGTTCGTTCCGAGTGCAAGTTCTGTGAGCATCTGAGCTTCATCCTGTTGGTCAAGTGGTTCCTCGGCAGAAATGTTCAGGACGAATCGTTCCATCCGACCATGTTCACGAACAATCGCGAGCGGCTTCTGAAACCAGATGCGACACGAGTTCTTCTAAGGGAGGTGGTCAAGGAGGCGCGACATCGGCGCTTGCTGTCGCCTGATCAAGTCACCGTCGAGGGGGCGCTGTTCGAGGCCTGGGGCTCGCAGAAGAGCTATCGACTGCCCGACTAGCAACCGTCGTATGACGGTCAGCTTGGCATGCGCAACCGATGCCGCGACTTCAATGGCGAGCGGCGCAATTGCGACACGTACGCCTCGACTACGGATTCTGAAGCGTAGCTCCACGGCAAGAGCCGACAGCAGGAGGCGCGGGTCTGCTAGCTGGACCCTGTGCTAAGTGAGAATCGAAACGTCCTAGTCGTCGCCGTCGAGTTAAACCCAGGCCTACCCTTGTTCTACCCAGGGGCAGGCGTCTATGCCGAACGCAAGCCGGCGCTGGCGATGCTCGAACGCAGTGTCCAGGGGCGCGCCCCGGTCGGCGCCGACTAAGCCTACGACACGCGCGACTTCGTCTGGGACCTGCACACGCTGAGGGTGACGCCCCATGCCGCCGAGAACGAGCGCGGGCGGCGGAGTGTGATCGACGGTCGCACGACACGACATCCGGGCTGCCGCCAGAGTCGACGTCGGGGCCAACGGGTCGAAGATGTCATCGGCTGGATCAAGACGGTCGGCGCTTGCGGCAAGCTGCGCTACCTCGGCCAGTCCCGTACCAAGCTCTCATTCGAATTGACCGCCGCTTACAATCTCACCCGTCCCGCCAACCTCGAGGCGGCCGCCGTATAACCGAACCGCGCTGACGCGGCCTTGCGCGTCGGAGCTGCAATCCAACTCCACGCGTTCAGGTCCGAAAGACCTCAACCCTTGTCCACGGTCAGGCACTGTACTGCAGTCAAACATGGCGTGATCAGGCGGCAACCATCAGCACTTCAGCAGCCTGCTAGGTCCATTGGCGGACCAACTACTGAGACACTTCGGAAGCAGGAAGAACGGCAAGTCATCGGGGTCCCTGATGAGGGGCGACGAACGGCTCGATCGGCTGGAACAGAAACTCGACACCTGTCGTGCAAAGTCGGATCGCAGGCTCGAGGGGTAGATTGAGGCACTAAGTAGCTCCCTGGAGCAGACTCGCCGGCACTTCGACTCAATCGACCGCAGGCTCGACGGCCCCGAGCTGCGGTCAGTCGTTGTTGGGGAGAACCAGAGCCGGGTCATGCAACGCTTCAAGATCCGTCAGCACGGTTCGAAGTGAATCAGCGAAAAGCAGCGCTGGAGAACGCATGACCTGGATGGAGCGGAGATCTTTTGTGACCAAGCGATCTCGGAGGCGAGCTCGGCATCGAGCAGCACAGAGTCTACGCCGAAAGGCATTGGAGCCGATCCCGTTGAGCAACACCGAAGGCAACTCAGTCGACCAGTCGCCCGACGAACTGTTCGAGCAGGCCATGGGCATTGCCGACCGCGAAGCTCAGGAACGTGCTGCCTGGCAGCGAGTGCGTTTGGAGGTCCGCGTAGGTGACAGCTACCGGGAGTTCTTCAAGGCGCTGCGGGATTACGGCATCATCTACGAGCCGGGTCAGGCGCAGAAGTTCGAGATTCCGCTTGATGGCCAGATGCACTCTGTCTGGATCGAGATACCGAGCTAGCGGGTCAATGGCGCAGAGCTTGGCGCCGACCGTTCAGGCGGTCGTAGACCATCAGGACGAGTCCCAGCACGATCATCGTCGGCATCAACACGATCGCCCGGATTCTGTGAAAGTGCCTGGTCGCAACCGTCTTCGTGCCTCTGGTCACTACTGAGTCCATGCCACCGTTGCCGCCAGGCCAGAACACTGACACCAACCTCAGCACCACGCTCAGGGCGATGCAAGGAAAGACGAAGCAGTTGAGGCCGTTCGCAACGGCAGCGAACATGAAGTACCAAGACAGAGCCAAGGCGTTTCGACTCACCGGACCAGGTTCAGATACTGGGGCCACTTGCCATTCATCCAATGGACCAGCCCTCCCACCTTATCGATCTTGCGGAGGTTACGGATGTTGTGCCGGCTCAGCACTTCATCCACGCCCCGCTGCGGATACTTGACGCCAAAGCGGTGGCAGGTCGCCTGAAGGAGCGTGTGATCGTCGCCCCGGGCAGCTCGACTCCGTTCGCGCGCGCCTTCACCTCCCGTTCCACCAGGAACTGTAGGAGGTACCACTGCCGCAGGCGCAACAGGAGCTGAACAGATTCGTGCTCGCGGGGTAGAACTGGTCTAGATGAAGTTTGAGCAGGGATGCCTCCGCGAAGTCGAGGCCGTAGTAGTTGGCGCTAGGCCAGCCAGAGCCACTGGCGACAAGATGGACGTTCTCGCGCTGGCAATCCAGTAGTGAGAAGAATGGTCAGTTCGCAGGCATGCGCTGCCGCTACGGGTCGGCATCATCGTCCGCTCCCGACGGGTCGAGGACGCAGATGTCATTGACGCAGAGCAACTGAGCCCCGGAATCGGCAATGGCGCGCGCAGATTCCTCCACCATGCCGGCAAAGTCGGCCGCAGAGATCTGGCCACCCGTGGGCATGAACCAGGCGAAGTGGATCAGCCCTCCGCAGTCGCCGGATTGCGTCGTCGGCAGCAGGTGAGGAAAGCCAAGCAACTGAAACGCCGTACTGACCGTGCAATGGTGATCCGGGCCGAACTGTTGCTCAATCCCTGCCAATGGATCGAGCGCCGCAATGAGCGGCAAGAAGCACTGTTCGTCGGGGTCTGCGCTGTAGGTGTGTAGGGTTCCTTGCTCGATGAGCGCATCGGCGTCGCTCCGGAGCGACAGCGCCGGCAGCTGCAGGCAAGCTTCGATCAGGCCGGCGCGGCCCGCATCCGCTTCCCCCGGCGCAGCCGGCCGGATGCGCGCGACTGCGGGCCGCCCCGGCCGATGCCGCTCCAGATGAGGATCGAGCCACACTCGCCGCTCAGCGGCACGCCGGCGCCGATCAGGCAGGCCTCGCCCGGAGAGAACCGATACGGCTCGTCTCGATCTGGATCCTGAGCCGCACTGAGAAAGACGTAGCAGCGGCTTTCGGCGTCGTAGTGGACGACATCGACACGGCCCGTACGGTTGAACGACTCGGAATCGACCTGTCGGCGTAACGACGAGGCGCCGCAGCCTTCAATCGCCGGCGTCCCGCCTTGACCGGACGAGACCTCGATTCGCAGCCAGCCGCAGTCGCCATCCGTGTCGCTCGTCTGACTTGTCCCTCGACTAATGGACTCGACGTACTGAGACAGCGTGCAAGTGCCGCCTAGGTCGCGGCCAGGCTCGGTTGCGATGGTGACCGCGGTGTAGCAGGCGCCAGTGCGGTTGGTCACGAGCCGCGAGACTTGCTCGTCATGGGCGAACGACTGGGCGCCGACGACAATCACCTGGGTGGGAATGCCAGCGCACGATGCGTCGCCGGCCCAGGACTCATCATCCTGCTGAACCGGCTGAGCGGCGACAACAACGCGCTTGTCCTGATCGAAGGAGAGCTCGATCCCAGGATGAATGAACTGCACTACACAGCCATCGGCGGGGACGATCGCCGCGTCGGCGATCCGTACCTCGCCTTGCTCAGCCCCAAACACGCCGCCGAGTTGCGCCAGCGTGCTTCGCTGCTCTCCGGCTGATAGCTGCACGACCGGGCTTGAAAGGGCCACGTACTTGTTGTGCAGCAGCGCGCTCACGTCGAACGGCGGTGACGGCGCCGCCTCAACCGCGACGTTGTGTAGATCGCTGGATCGACTTTCAACCAGCCGCATCGTGTGCATGAACGGCGCGCCCGGATTGTCCTGAACGTCGACTTGACAGAGGCTCGACAAGCCGGCAAACAGGTGATCGGGAAGTCGACGGAGGCGATTGCCGCTGAGATTGATCGCTTGCACCCGATCGAGTCCGCTCAGGTCGGCTGCGTCGATCGCTTCGATATCCAGGTTGCTCAGATCGAGCACGCCTTCGATTGACGCGAGATGCTCGTCCGACACATCGGCGCAGTCCGACACTTCGTCGATGGAGGCCAGCAAGGCAGACCGAATCTCCGGTGTGCGGCTACAGATTCCATCGCTGGAGCCTACGTTGGTTTGGAGGGGTTGATCGTCCAACTGCGGCTCGGCGCACGCCGCAACCACGACCAGCAACACGGCGAGCGACCCAATCGCTCCTGCCAGCTGTCCACGACTCACGGATTCCACTCTAGGTGTGCTGCTGCGACGACTTGGTGCCGCGATCGCGTACTCGAGTCTGCAATGGTGCCGAAACCACCTTCCGCATCGCGCTGCAGCCTTGACCCAGCGGCCCAGCCCGAGAAGACCAATGGCACACAGGTTGACGTTGCAGATCTGCAAACCGCAGCGCCAGAGGGGGAGAACTTGGAAACCGCAGAGCCTCAGCTCACCGCGCAGAGCGCGCGCCTGCCTTGCAGGCGCGGTTGAGGCGCTGGGAGCGGCTGATCGGCTGACTCCACCGTCCTACGAAGCGACATTCTGATCGTTGTGGTGTGCACCGACTCTACCGTTCAGCGCAAGCGTGTTCGGCTTCGCATCGGACGACGCCGCCAACTACAACACACTCGGTGGGGACACGTTGCACATTATCTTCGTTTCCCGCGGCGAAGCCATAATGAGTCAAATCAAACGTGCTCTACGTAGTGACGCGCTTTTCGATTCTGTTCAGATCGCTGGCCATAGACATTGCAGCCGGTGCGTTACGAGCCCCACCTACTACTACCGCGTGAAGTTACCTATTGGGTCAGTACGCAGCATGGAACAACTTGAATCATGCGATCTTCGGACCGTGCAACTGAAGGCGTTCCGAAGTGCGAACGATGGGTGTCCCCAGTCATCGACTATCTTGATCTGTGTGTCTGGGAAGATCGACAACTCCTTTGGCGCCGAGATTCAAGCCCCTAAGGGTCTGAGCGAACTCGGCAGCGGAACGCGTTCTGCAGATCCTGCCTTGCTCCCCTTCCGGTGCTTTTCTATCGACCTTGAAGTCGGAATCGACGACAGGCGCATCCACAAGTTGGCCGGTGTTCGCTCCGACACCAACCAAGGCTTGTCTTATGGCAAGGTGGGCGCGGACCTCGAGTTGGCGCTCGGACGGCTGGACGAGCTCGCGGTCGGTGCGGACGCATTGCTCGGCCACAACCTGATCGTCTTCGACCGTCCGCACCTTGAGGCGGTCAGCCCGAATCTGCGCATGTTGCGCTTGCCGGTCATCGACACGCTCTGGCTGAATCCGCTGGCCTTTCCCCGCAACCCTTATCACTATCTGGTCAAGCACTACCAGGATGGGCAACTGAAGCGGGGCGCCATTAGCGAACCCGAACTGGACGCTCGGCTCGCGCTGCAGCTGTTCAGCGACCAGCTTGACGCGTTGCGCGAGACCAACCCGGAACTGCTGGCCGCCTGGCACTGGTTGACGTCGAGCGACGGCGGGGAGGGATTCGATGCCGTGTTCCGAGATGTCCGCTGCGCCGATCGACCCAGCGAACGTGAGGCGCGAGACGCGATTCGCGCACGGCTCGAGGGTGTGGCCTGCCTGGTCCAGGCGGCCGAGTTGATCGACCAGGCCAGCCGCCACGGTTGGTCCCTGGCCTATGCGTTGGCCTGGCTATCGGTCGCGGGCGGCAACTCAGTGCTGCCTCCCTGGGTGCGACACCAGTTTCCCGAGGCGGGATTACTGATTCGGCGTTTGCGCGACACCCCCTGTCCTGAGCGCAGCTGCAACTGGTGCCGATCACGTCACGACGCCCGCAGCGAACTGGCGAGATGGTTCGGCTTCGATGACTTTCGAGCCGAGCCGATTGACGAGGATGGACGCCCAATCCAGCGGTCCGTCGTTGAAGCAGCGATGGCCGGGGAACACCTCTTGGCGCTCCTGCCAACTGGCGCGGGCAAGTCGCTTTGCTATCAGCTGCCGGCGCTCTCGCGGTACGACAAGACGGGCGCGCTGACTGTTGTGATTTCGCCATTGGTTGCGCTCATGGCGGACCAGGTGGCTGGGCTAGAGGCCCGCGGGATCGATTCCTGCGTCACAATCAACAGCTTGCTCTCGATGCCTGAACGCGCGGACGCGCTCGATCGAGTGCGCTTGGGCGACGCCAGCATGCTGATCATCGCGCCCGAGCAGTTGCGTAGCTCAACGGTGACAAACGTGTTGGCGCAGCGCGAGATTGCGACCTGGGTGCTGGATGAAGCGCACTGCCTATCGAAGTGGGGTCACGACTTCCGTCCCGATTATCGCTACGTCGGCAGATTCATCGGTCAGCACAGCGCTCGCGACGACCGCCCGCAGATCATCTGTCTGACCGCCACCGCCAAGCCCGACGTGGTGCGTGAGATTCGGGACTACTTCGAGGACGAACTCGGTATCGACTTGCGACTGTTTGACGGTGGCTCTCAGCGCGCCAACCTGGACTTTGTGGTCGTGGAGACCAACACACCGCAGAAGCTCGATCACATCTTCCAGATCCTGGAGTCAGACCTCCCGCCCGATGATCCAGGCGGCGCAATCATCTACTGCGCCACCCAGCGGCGAACCGAAGAGATGGCCGACTACCTACAGGGGAAGGGCGTCGAGGCAAGTCACTTTCACGGCGGCCTCACACCGGAGCGCAAGAAGGATGTCCAGGAACGCTTCATCGCCGGCGACCTCCCGGTGATCGCGGCGACCAACGCCTTCGGCATGGGCATCGACAAGTCCGATGTGCGGCTTGTGATCCACGCCGACATCCCAGGCTCGTTGGAGAACTATCTGCAGGAGGCGGGCCGGGCCGGACGGGATGGAGCGCGGGCGCGCTGCATCTTGCTCTACACGTCCACCGATGTCGAGCACCAGTTTGGTCTGTCGGCGCGTTCCCGATTGACTCGCCGAGAGATCCACGGATTGCTCAAGGCGCTTCGCAATCTCAAGCGGCGCAAGCACTCCACCGATGAAGTGATCGCCACGCCAGGCGAAATCCTCGCCGAGGACGATAACCACGCCTTCGAGCGCGACTCCGCTACTGACGACACTCGGGTGCGCACCGCGATCGCCTGGCTCGAGGAGGCGGCGCTGTTGACCCGTGAGCAGAACCGGACCCAGGTCTTCCCCTCATCGCTGCGCGTCAACAGCGTTGATGAAGCGCGGACCAGAATCACCAGCGAGGTGAAGAGGCGGGACTACGGCCGCAGACTACTGACCATCACCGAAACGTTGATCGCCGCTGATCCCGACAGAGGTGTCTCGACGGATGAACTCATGCTGCGTACGGGCTTGAGCGCCACAGGTGTCCGGCAGGCGCTCTACGACCTGGAGCGGCTCGGCATCGCCAGCAACGACACCGCCATCACTGCGTACGTTCATCACGGCATCGAGCGCAGTTCGAAGCGAAGATTCAGCGAGGCGGCGGCGCTCGAGGAATCGCTACTCGATCTCTTGCGTGAAACCTTCCCCGACATGCAGGTCGGCGATGAGTCCAACCTGCATCTCCGCCTCGCGGCACAACGCTTGAAGGATGATGGACATGCGTCCGCTCTCCCCGAACGGTTGCGACGGCTCGTACGCAGCGTCGCAGCCGACGGCCGGGGAGAGGATGGCACTGGCGGGAGCCTCAGTGTGCGCGGCGTCGATCGCGAATCGCTGCGTCTGACGCTGCGGCGTGACTGGTCCATGGTGGTCCAAACGGCAAGAGTCCGACGAGAAGCGGCGTCGATGCTCCTGGACCATCTGCTCTCGCGCATTCCCGCCGGCCGGCGGGGCGCCGATCTTCTCGCCGAAACCACGCTCGGTGAACTCTTGGCGGTCATCACCTCGGACGCCTTCCTGCCCGGCCAGGTTGGCAATCCCGCCAAGCTGATGGAACGCGCGCTGCTCTGGCTGCACGAGCAGGAAGTCATCCGCCTGCACAAGGGGCTGACCGTGCTGCGCCCGGCGATGACGATTCGACTCAGCGAAGGGCGACAGCGCTTCACGCGGACGGACTTCCAGCCGCTGGAGATTCACTACTTGGAGCAGGTCCTGCAGATCCACGTAATGGCGCAGTATGCCGAGCGCGGCCTGGAGTCGATGGCCGACGCGCTGCGCCTGGCCGGCGATTACTTCTCTCTCGACGAGAAATCCTTCCTCGAACGATGGCTGCCCGGCGAAACCAGGGACACCGTGCGCCAGACCACACCGGAATCATGGCACACGATCGTCGAGAGCCTGAACAATCGCAACCAGCGTAGGATCGTCGCCGACGACCGCGATCAAACCAACGTGCTGGTCCTGGCCGGTCCCGGCTCCGGCAAAACCAGAGTGCTGGTTCACCGCATCGCCTACCTGCTCAGAGTTCGGCGCGAAAGCGCACGCGGAATCCTGGCATTGGCCTACAACCGCCACGCAGCCGTGGAGATTCGCCGCCGACTGTTTGAGCTGGTTGGCGAGGATGCCTATGGCGTTACTGTCCTCACTTGTCATGCCTTGGCCATGCGATTGGTTGGAGCCACATTCGAAGGGCGTGCGAATCGCGCCAGCGACAACGATTTCGATCGGATTCTGAAGGAGGCCATTGCCCTGTTGCGCGGCGACGGACTCACAAGCGACGACGCCGATGAACAGCGCGAGCGATTGCTCGCCGGGTTTCGTTGGATCCTGGTCGACGAGTACCAGGACATCGAGTCGGATCAGTACGAGCTGATCTCGGCCCTGGCCGGCAGAACACTGGCCGACGAAGATCGCAAACTCAGTCTCTTTGCGGTCGGCGACGACGATCAGAACATCTACGCGTTCGGTGGCGCCTCGGTTGAGTTCATTCGCCGATTCGAAGCGGACTATGGGGCGAAACCGGCCTTCCTCACCGACAACTATCGCTCAACGGGGCACATCATCGATGCCGCCAATGCGGTCATCGAGCCTGCCAGGGAGCGGATGAAGACCGAGCATGCCATTCACATCGACCGCGGTAGGAAACGCGAGCCGGACGGCGGCGCCTGGCAAGAGTTGGATCCGGTCGCGCAGGGACGCCTGCAGATTCTGCAGGCCGGCGACAGTCATCTGTCCCAGGCTCAGGTCGTTGTCGCCGAGTTGCAGCGACTGGCCCGACGTTCCCCAGACTGGTCATGGTCGAGCTGCGCCGTCATCGCTCGCAACTGGAGGTACCTGGATCCGGTGCGCACTCTCTGCGAGTTGGAGCGCATTCCTGTGCAGATGGCCAATGAGGACACATCGTCGGTCTGGTTCTTGCGCGAGACGCAAGCGCTACTCGACTGGCTAAAGGAACGGGACTCGGGTCTGGTCGGCGGTGCCCAGCTCACCGAGTGGCTCGAGCAGCAGCAGGGCGGTCCCTGGATCGAGTTGCTGGGTGAAGCGGTGGCCGACTTCACTCTTGAGGCCGCTGAAGCGGAAACGACCGTCGACCACTTTCGCGAGTGGCTGGCCGAATGGAGCCGCGAGGCGCGCCGACGCCAGCGCGGGGTGTTGCTGCTGACGGCGCACCGGGCCAAGGGTCTGGAATTCGATCATGTCATTGTGCTGGACGGTGGTTGGCAGCGGACTGGCAAAGATGAGGATGCAGACGCCGCACGGCGCCTCTACTACGTCGCCATGACCCGCGCCCAACAGACCCTCGCGCTGGCCCGACTTGCCGGTCCTCACCCCTACCAGGATGCCCTCCGAGATCGAACCTCTGTGGTCCAACGAGCGATGCCCAACCTTGCCACACCTGTGCCACTGGTGCTGTCACGGATCTATCGGCGACTCAGTCTCGGTGACGTGTTCTTGAGCTTTGCCGGTGGCAAGCAGAAACGAGATCCCGTGCACCGCGCGATCGCCGCCCTGTCTCCAGGCGACCGACTGCAGATTCGGCGTGACCTGAACCGCTGGCAGTTGCTGGATCGGAACGGCACCGTCGTGGGTTTGCTGGCACGCAGCTTCGAGCCACCGCGGGACATGCGCTGCGCTCTAGCTACGGTCTCCGCGATCACCACCTGGAGCCGAACTCAATCCGAACCCAACTATCAATCTCGTCTGCGTTGTGACAAGTGGGAGGTCGTGTTGCCTGAGATTGTGTTCGAGCCCTACCTCCAGCGAGCGGGCAGTAAGCGTCTGATCTGATTTCCTGAGCACGACTCCGATTTAATCTCATTCCGCACTGATGTCTGCGCAACAGGCAACCGGCAATGCGACTGCAGTCCCTCCAGGCAATGCCCACCAAACTGGAGCAAGTCAAGGACTGTCGAGGTGGTGTTCCTGCTGGATGCTTGGCCAGCTGGGACTGTGAGTCAGATTCCCTCTTCGGACTCATATGTAGCAGGCCGTAGTAGTGAGTTGCACTGGACTGTCTGCACCACCCAATCCGTGCTGATGGAACAACGATGGGTTGCACCCCGCTCAACGTAGACGGCTTCAGGGGCAGCAAGGATTGTCGTAGTCAAAACCCGCTTCAAGCAGATCTTCGCCCGCACGCGGTTCAAGCGGAATCGTCGGTGTCGAAGTGCGCCGTTGAACCGTTGGCCAATGGAGTGTGGCTGATCGCTGTCCCCTCTCTGATCGCGCGCAAGGCGTCGCGATACAGACGCTCGAGGGGGATCCGGGAGCCGTCGGGGAAGCGTAGGTCACCGCTCTCATCGATCCGGGTTTGCTGTGCCCAGCTTGCCTGGCGCGAGAGCGAACGCCAGCCGGCCGCCAAGTCCACGGGCAGGTCGGCGAAGACGCCGTTGGCGAAGACGAGGGAGACCGTTGCGCGGGTCCCGCCGTCATGGCCGCGCCGCACCTTGCTGCAGCGCATGGAGATGATTTCAGGCGCCGGCGCTTCGTCCTGCAAGGCGGCGACCTCGGGCCGAGGCATCCAGCGAGCGGTCAGGCGAGGGCCCAGCGAGGCTGGGGCGCCGGACATCCAGCCGAGCTGGTTGAGGAAATCCAGCACGTGCCGCATGCAGAACAGGATCGGTTCGTCCACCTGGAACCAGGTGAGCACCCTGCAACGCCCCGCCCTCTGTTCGCTGGCGAGACCCTGGTGGTTGAGCAGATCAAGGCGGATGCGCAAGATGTCCAGCAGTGGGGCCGGAAGGTCGGCTGCACGCTGTCCCGCGGCGACGCCCTCGGCTTGGTGATTCTCGACGCTGCGGCAGATCGCCTCCAGCCAGCCGCGATAGGCGAGTTGTTCGACCGAGCCGCCCCGGCCCAATGCGTGCTCCAGTGCGGACAGGTCGCCACCCATTGCCAGCGGGACATTCATCTCCTGCAGCAGCGGATAGGTTCTGCCGGTCCGCGAAGGCTCGGACGACGCAGGCACCGGGAAAGAGCCGCGACGTAGGTCACGAACAGCCTCCATCCCCTCCAACAGGAACATGAGCGAGGCCGTGACGCGCAGAACCTCGTCGCGGAGCCGTTCAACGCGGAGGGGCTGCGCGTCGTTGGCCGGAGCAGGTTGGGACATACTTCAGCCTTTCACGCGTCGCCGGACCTATGCACGGCGGCCTCAAGCGCTTGCTCGGTCTCCCGGGTTGGCCTCGCTGTCTGTGCACAGCGCCGGGCTCCTGCCACCCACGGACCTCGACCAGAAACCCGGTCTGTTTGGCTGGCCGGATTGAGCCGGGAAAGCCGGCGGGAACCTGCCGCGTGACTCCGCGTGCCCGCGGTCTTCAGTGACTTTGAGCCGCCTCTGGACGAACAGTCTGAGGTCCGCTGGGACCACTCTGTCCGACAGGCCGGCGTTACCAGGTGGTTCGCAGCCCCCATCGCCATTGGTGACTGACCTTCAGATAGTTGTAGACCGCGTTGGCAGGCGCTGTTGCAATCTGATCAACAGGCGCGCCATATCCTCCTATGACTCTTGACTGCGAAGAGTGAAGTCAACAGCTCTTATGGTCAGGGAGGTTCGAGGCCCCCCGCAACCGATTTTTCTCTAGGGGTGGCTCAGTTTCGTTGAGGCATATGTCGCTAGCCAACTCCACCTGCAACTCAATCTCGCCCCCTGAACCCAAGTTCGCCACCTGCGGCATCGCCACCAGACCCCGAGATACCTTCATCTCGATGTCCCTTGAAGAGGTCAACGCCCAACGTTCAGGATCTCGTGCCCTCCTCCGCGAGGGCCGCATTCCGGAACAGAGTCTCGACTCGATGCCGCAGCAATCCGCCACTAACTGCTGCACAGATCCCATCATGCACTGATTCACGTTGTCGTTACACATACAATATCTTTGGAGTCATGGATATCGAACGACTGCCCCCTCTCAACTCGCTCAAGGCATTCGAAGCGGCGGCGAGATATGAGAGTTTCCTCGAAGCCGCGGCAGAACAGTGCGTCACGGCAGGCTCCATTAGTCGCCATGTGCGGCTGCTCGAGAGCTATCTGGGCGCCGAGCTGTTCGTGCGCCGCAGCAACGGAGTCGCGCTCACCTCGGCCGGCAGGGAGTACGCCGAAGAGGTCAGCAGCGTCTTCAAAGATCTGAGAGCTGCGACGGATTCTGTCCGCAGGCCGTCGCGCGGTCGCGCGATCGTGATCTCGACGCTGCCCATCTTCTCGGAACGCTGGCTCTACCGCCGGATTCCGTCGTTCAGAGCGTCGTTTGATCGGGTAGAGCTACGCGTCGAGACCCACAACGGCGAGCACGATGTAGATCGGGAGGACGTGGACGCGTGGATCC
Source organism: Dehalococcoidia bacterium (assembly GCA_964291525.2). GTDB lineage: Bacteria > Chloroflexota > Dehalococcoidia > Bin125 > Bin125 > Bin125. The sequence goes on from OZ219765.1 coordinate 2,004,478, forward strand.
TGTATTCGAACGGACAGCATCCCGGCTACAGCGTTACGCGGCTGTTTGGCGAAGAGCTCGTTCCGGTCTGCAGTCCGCAGTTCCGCAAGAAGCTGTCAGCCCAGCCCAGCGCCGACGAGGTCATCGCACAACCACTGCTGCACGACATCTACTGGGACACTGACTGGCCGGACTGGGCGCGTGCCGTTAGCGCCGCGCCGGGAGAGCTGGCCGCCAATATGCGTTTTGCGCTCTACCAGGGCGTGATCCAGGCGGCGGTTAACGGCATGGGCATGGCGGTCGGACATGGCGAGATGGTTGCCAAAGAGCTAGCGGCCGGAACGCTCGTCCGTCTGGCGCATCTCTCTGTTGTCTCCGAGAAGTCCTACCACCTGGTCATGAACCCTTCCTCAACCAACGACCTGACCCTCGTGCGGTTGAAGGAATGGCTGTGCAGAAATGCACAAGGGTCAACGGTGTAGTTGTTCAGCAGCTTTGTCTGATTGACTGTCCAGCGCCCAGGTCGGAGACGGTCTGGACGAACCCACGCGAGCGGAACTCGGAGCCATAGTCGCTCATCACCGCTTCCAGTCGCCTCCTGTTCTTGTCAGGGGCAGGCAGCCGCGGGCGGCCGGGTCGCAGGCCACGCGGCGGGCCAAATGCGAGGTCCACTTGGCGGCCGGGCTGAGCGGCGTATCGCGCAGCTCGGCCCAGCAGAAGGCGAGGCTACATCGATCGCGGTGTATTGCCACATGGTCCCCTTGCGACGCGAGCGCCGACTCATATGGAACTAGTCAAACTGCACCAGCTCACCGGGTCGGGAGGCCTCCAGATGACGCTCGTGTTCGACCGCCCCCTGCGCCGGTTCGGGCGGCGCGACGTAGCTAGCGACTAGGTCCAGACACCTTTCGCCAAGAACCGGATGGCGCACCCCCTGGGCCGCTTCACCTCGGCCGCGATCGGCGCCAGACCAAAGCCGGGCTGGCCCAGAGCGAAGCCTGCCCCGGGCTTGAACTGGGGCGCCGACCTTCTGCTCGACTAAGGACTGGTCGCGTTGTCCATCTGCGGTCGGTGCCGTGCGACCGTTACCCAGCCCCTTAGCCAAGGCCAGGGTGCGCAGATGAAAACGGTGGGTTGAGCCTAACTAACCGCCGCTCAACGCATTCAGCGAGCCTTCTCCATTTGGTTCGCCTTGTTCGGTGACCAGGCGGATCATCCTGATTGCCATTGGATCTTCAACTTCGAATTCGGAATGTTCTTTGGCAGTGACCTCAACATGAAGAGTCAGTTGCTGTATCCGCCACTCCCGTAGGGAGCGGAATCTGACTTTCACAGAATCTTCATCGGCGCGCCTCTCGGCGTCTTCATCTGTGATTTCCGATATCCACACCCCAATGTCCTCACCCACGACTTTCGAGCGGACGAGGTTCCCCCAGTTGTTGAGGTCGCAAACGACAAGTCCGTGGGTATCGGAGGACGAACATTTCAGGACCCGGAATCCCCGATACGTTCCCACCATCTGCGGAAACCATCGTCCAATTGAATTGGATCTAGCGGACGCTTCACGGCTCACATATGCCTCAAACTGGCCAAACAGGTCAGCGCCCCAGTGGCCATGCGCGACTATGACCATGTCCGGACCCTTCAGCTCACCGAGCGCGCAATCAAGTCCAGTGAGAATCTGAGCAAGGCTGCTTGCCTCAAGGGTCTCCGCGATTCCCGACTCCAAGGAAAGGGTTGCCATTTGCTTGAAAAGCACTGGTTCGAAGCCAAACACGAGCATGTCGTGAGCGAAGTTCCGTTGGTCGCTGTCTATGACCAGAGGTCCCCTGTTGGCAAACCAGGAGTATGCAATCGACTGTGGAGCATCGGAAGCCGCCTCATCACGCCAAACGACACGCCCCGATTGGCTGAATAAGTGCTCCAACACTCGGTCGTCTTGTCGAGCTCTACGGGCCTCGGAAACAAAAGCCGATAGTCGCATTGGGTCGACCGGAGTTGATCGAATTCTCTCCTCGTCGGCGCGCCAGTCTGACTCGGCTGCCCGTCGTAGCTGTTCTTCGAACGCGTCTTTCGTGATGTCACGATCGTCTGGTCCCACTCCTGCTGCCAGGCAGACCGTATCAGCATGTCGATTCCAAGAGTCGAGCATCGCCTGGGCGTGGCCCGCCAAGACTTCCTCAAGATCTGCTTTTGGACTAACGATTAGCTGGGCCAAGAGGGCGAGGATGACGTAAGTCTTGCGTTCGACGCGGCGCATTGATGCGCCCAGGTGCGCGCGGTCTTCGTACTGCCAACCACCCCACTGCCCCTGAACGGGTCCGTCAAGGTCGAAGGTTGCGTGGAGCTCCCTCTGGGTTGATGCCGACTCGCCGATCAAGGATTGAAGTGAGTCGACATATGGTCTGCTATCGAAGTCTGAATTTGTTTCACCGGCCAACATCGCCCTTCCATAGAGCGCCAACAGAGCCAAGAGGGTCTGCTCGAACAGTTCAGGCGTGGCGCTGCCTTCTATCTCTCTCACAAAAGTGCGGCGTCGCCATTCTCTCCTCAGTAGGTCAACCGCGTGCTGCAGAGTAACCGCCATATCAGAGAATCCGGCGGCATCGTTTCGCTTGATGAACAGTCCTCCAAGATCCTGGAGATGAGTCGCCAATCTGGCGCGGTATCGAGTCTCAGTGATTTCATGGTCACAGTCCCGGTCGATCCCGAGATCTGCCAGGGAGGACCAATTGTGCTGTAGGTTTTGCAGCCAATCACTCCTCCGCTGACCGGTCGTGGGCACGCCCACCTCGGAAGCAGTCAAGCAGGCCTTCAAACCCAGCTCAACCAATTCGAATCGCCGACAGCTGATTCCTGTCGTCACCAGCCACCGCTGAAATCGCCACATCTCGCGCAGGTGTCCGTCTTGAGGCTGCTCTGAGGCCGCTCGCCAGAACTGATAGAGACGCTCACTAATCGCATCCAAGGGAAACCAAGGATCGTACCTTGGAAAACTGTGGAACCGCCAATCAGCTTCTGCAGTCTCAATCTGCTCTGCGGAAGCCTCAATCAGAAGTCGAAGGCGATCTAAGGCCCAGCGAAGCCGGCTGGCTTGCTGGTGCTGCAGCGCTTCCTCCACTTCCACGAACAAGCGATCAGTAGCGATGAGCGACACAGCCATTTCGACCTGTCCAACCGAACCAGTATTGCCGTAGCTGGGCCGATCTTCCGGATGACCCGCGATGTATTCGACAACGCGCTTGCGGCGCTCTCGCTCATTCACATCAAAGCGATGTTCAATGACACCTGTCGGACGCAATACGTGGATCGTCCGCCACACCGCGACCAGTAGGGCAAGGGCGACGAACCCAGTCAGAACGTAGGCGCTCAGGAGCAGATTCGAATCCGATGTCTGAGTCGTGTATGTCGAAAGCGCCATCGCAGTCGTCGTCGCCAACAACGCTGACACGGCGAGGCTGAATGTGGGGCGAATCCACGCAGTATGCAACATGATTTCGTAGATCGTGTCATCGTGTTCCTCTTGGCGTCGGGCTAGTTCCACGGCCAGCACCAGCGCGATCAGCGACAAGCCGGTAACCGCCCCTTGAACAGCGGCGACTGTACCAATTGAGGGACCGCCAACCGCGACCTCGAATATGTCAGCCGTAAATCCGAGCGCTGCGACGATCACAAAAGGTGCGACAAAGGAGAGTGACTCACGCCACCAGGCGCGGGCTCTCGACAGAACAATGTCTACTCCACGCGGGCGGCCCCCCAGGGGGCGCGCACGACGGGCTGCTTGCCAACGGAGCATCCTCTCGCGCCACTCACCAAGCGTTGACTGAAGTCCCATCCTCTTCCCGTCCTGTTTCATCAAACCATATCTTCAGCCTCCCTCGCCGCCTCGTCAGGATTGCTCTCCCGATCGCAGGAAGCGATTTTTCTCGCCGCATTCGCAGCAAGACAACGTAGGCCTCTGGTGTCCGCGTTGCCGAACTGGACACAACCCGGGTCCTTCGTGTCGCCTTTTGTTCTGCCGATCCGACAAACGTCGATCGAAGGCCCTGCCTGGCGTCACCGAGCGGATCGTTTGTGTCGCAGCTGCATGACGAACGTCGCTGGCGAGCCGAACAGGATCCATAACTCCAGGTCATTGGTTGTCCAATGGACCGTCTTGTGAGGACGATGGCGGTCAGAGATTCCGATCGCGTGTATCACGGCGAGATTGAATCACCAGCGGAACCTGTTGAGCGACAATGACTTCTCTTCGCGCGAATCCCCTCACGGCCACACTTGAGCAATGTTCCTGCGCTATCCGTCGGCAGCGGCATGGCCGAGATTCAGAGGATGGCCGAGGAAGGACGATTGGAATCCAACCGCATCCGCTTCGGCGCAACTACGGCTATGCGGCAACTGAAGTTCCTTGTCGCAGGACGCGCACGGCTGCACAATAGGTCCGGTCCAGGGGGATCCAGTAGCGATTAGGGAAGCGCAGGTCCTCAATACGCGTCAACGCGGGTCTGCAGTCACCAAGCCAACAGACCTGCCGTTAACGCCAGCGGTCAGTCAGGGCACGGGCAGGCCGACATGTGCCAGGGGTTGCTGTCATTGTCCGTTGAGCGTTCCTTGGCTTAGAAGGGTGAAGGCCGTTGCCCGGGACGGCGGCCTTCACCGACTGGCTACGCTCAGCGGATCACGTCGGTCGGTTCGCTGGTCCGCGTCTCCTTGTGCCCGCGGTCGTCAATGAAGCTGACCCGCACGAGCATCCGCACGTAGCGGTCCAACGCCACGATCGTGTACGTCGATTCAGTCGCGCCCGGCAGTTCAAGGAAGCTGCCGCCGTCGGTCAGGATCCACTGGTAGCTGAAGACCGCGCCCGACAGCCCGTCGGTGTCGGTGATGCCCGATGGGTCGACCGTCAGCGTCTCGCCGACGAGGGCCGAGCCCCGGATCACCGGCGCGCCCGTCGCCTCCCGGTTGCCGACCGGTTCCTCCACATGCGGCGGCGTCGCCTCGACGGTGGCCGATGGCGCGCCGGCTCCGGCCGCGTTGAGCGCCGCCACGCTGTAGACGTAGCGCACGCCCGGCTCGACCGTGCGGTCGGTGAACTCGGTCGCCCGGCTCCCCGTGTCGCCGACCAATACCAAGAACTCAATCTCGCCCTGGTCCGGGCGGCGGCGCAGGATCCGGTAGCCGCTCACCGTGTCATCCGACGGAGCTTCCCAGCTCAAGCTGACCGTGCCGTCCGCATTGACGGACGCAGTCGGGTTGCCCGGCTGCGCCGGCGGTTCGAGCGCCGCGGCGACCGTGTCGGTGGCCGCGCTGGTCAGCGTCCCGGGGTGGCCCCGGTCGTCTGCGAACCGCACTCGCACCCTGATCGCCGCGCCCTCCTCGGCCGCTTGCAAGGTGTAACTCGAACTGGTCGCGCCTGAGATCTCCGTGACCAGACCGCTGAACTCCGCCAGCCACTGGTATTCGTACGACACCGTGGTCAGACCATCCGCGTCGGTGATCTTCGAGGTGTCCGCGGTCAGCGTCTCGCCGACCTGTGCCGTGCCCCTGATCGTCGGGACCCCCGCGGGCGGGCTGTTCTGGGAAGGCTCGTCCGGCTGCGTGGGAGTGACATTGACAAAGTTGGATTGCTGGCCGGGCCCGGCGGCATTGCGGGCCTTCACCCGGTAGGCGTGGAGCACACCCGGCGTCACGTCGACGTCGGTGTACTCGGTGGCGGCGCTCCCGGTGTCGTCCACGTGGACCAGGAGGGTCTCCTCTCCCTCCGCAGGCCTCCTGCGAAGTATCTGGTAGCCCCTGACCGAGTCATCGGCGGGGGCCTCCCAGCGAAGGGTGACCGTGCCGTCCGTATTGGCAACGCCCCTCAGGTTGGTAGGGCGCCCCGGCGGTGACGCGGTCTCTCGGAGTGCAACCACGGCAGTCGCCTGGCTGGTGCGCGTCTCCTCGTTGCCGGCGTCATCGGTGAACCTCACCCTCACCCGGATCCTCAGCCCCTCGTCGTCCTCCGTGAGGGTGTAGCCGGAACCCGTCGCACCGGGGATGTCCTGACTTCCGGCCAGCCACTGGTAGGCGTAACTCGCCTTCGTCAGTCCGTCGGCGTCTGTGAGGCCCGACGTGTCGGTGGTGAGGATCTCACCCACCCGGGCGGCTCCACGTATCACGGGGACGGTTGGGCGGAACTGCACCGGACCGGTGGGGTCGCTGGTCCGGGTCTCGCTGAGGGCCCCGCTATTGGTGAAGGTGACCGATACCTGGATGGTGAGTCCTGCCTCGTCTTCTGTAAGGGTGTAGCTCCTTCCGGTCGCGTTCCGGATGTCCAAGCCCCCGGCCAGCCACTGGTATCGGAAGGTGGACTTTCCCCTCTTTGTGGCGCCGGAGATGCGGGAGGTGTCGGCGGTGAGGATATGCCCCACCTCCGGGGTGCCCGATATGGTCGGTTGCCCGGTGGCGCGGTGTTCGACGGGAGGCAAGACGAAGAGAGCAAAGCTGGTCAGCTTCTCCAGGGTGCCGCGGTCGTCAGTGAACTCGACCCTGACCTTGATGGCGCGACCCTGGTCCTCCTGCATGACCGTGTATGTCGGGCCGGTTGCTCCTTGGATGTCGGTATCGGTGTTCCCCAACGGATCGTGTCGCACCCACTGGTAGCTGAAGCTCGCGTGCTCGAGGCCGTCGGCGTCGTCGATCCCGGAGGTGGTCGCGGCCAGCTCCTCGCCGATGCGGGGTGTACCGATGATGCCGGGCCCGCCGGTGGGGGAGTTGTTGATTGCCGCCTGTCCGGAGTTGGGCTCCGTCTTTTCGACGCGGAAGGTGTACACACCCGTTCGATCGCCGGGGTTGGAGCCAACCCCCAGGTAGTAAGAGCCGCTGGCGGTTGTCTCGAAGGTGAGGCCGACGGAGGTGTCGGTCCCGTTCCCCGCTGCGCCCTCGTGGAAGAGCCCTCCGGATTCGTCGAAGATGCCGACGATCCTGGGCCTCGTCAGGCGATGTTCCACGGGGAACCGGGGGGAGCCTTCCAGGTAGACCTCGTACTTCGTGTCCGCCTCGAGAGCGAACCGGAACCAGTCCTCGTCGGGCACGGCCCCCCAGTTGTCGCCCAGCATGTGGCCGCCGGCGAAATAGGGGCGTCCACCGAGGAGGCTGCTCTGCCTCATGTTTAAATCGAATCGCGTGCCGGTGTCGGCCCGGATGTCATGGGCATACCCATCGGGCCCGCCTTCTCCAGGGAAGACGATGCTGCCGTCGTCTCTAACGTCGCAATAGTTGTCGTGGCGGACCAGCAGGTGGTAAGAGCCGGTTCCCTGGTCGTCGGCCGATTTAACCTTCAGAACGAAGTCGCCGTGCTCGCTGAAGATGAACACGAACCGGGAGTTGCGGCCGGCGCCGGCGTCACCGAGCCCCGGACCGAATCCCCGCATGGCAGGGTTCCCATCCTCGTGAGCGAGGGAAACTGGATGCGGGTCCGCCAGGGTCAGGCCGCCGCCGACATCCTGGCCCCAGATGTCCAGGGGGGAGTCGGCTCCCAGGATCTCCACCAGGTAGGTCCTGAAGGGATCCACTCCCGGTATGACCCAGGTGTCGACCTCGCCGGGGCTGCTGATCACTCCGCGCCCGGACAGCACGGTGACGATGGCGGCCCGGCCTTGAGGGGCGTTTCGCCGGGCGCCCGTGTTGTCGACGCACGTGATGCTATTGTCTCGCAGGTCCACCGTGGTCCTGAAGGGGTCGCCCTCCCGCACCATCTCGGGCAACTCCTTGAAGCTCAACTCCACGGCTTCGTCATCTTCGTACTCTTCGTCATCGTTCGCAAAGAACGTGAACGTCTTCTCTGTCTCGCCTGGATCGAAGGTCAGCATGGGCGGAACACCGGAGTAGTCGTCGTCGCTGGTGCCATCTTTGTTGGTCTTCTGAAGTTCGATGTCCATCCGGTGTTCCGGTGCTCGGTCCAGCTTGACTTTCACTTCAAATTCGTGCCCCTCTTGCACCGAGTAGTGAGAGTGTTCGAAGCTGACTTCCATCATGGCGACCAGGGGCTGCACCTCGTCGTCGTTGTCGGTGATGTTGACGCTGGTCTCGGCCGGGCTCCCGGCGGCCACCCCCGCCGGCAGGGCCCCGAAGCTGAGCTTCACAGACTCGCGGTCGTCGTCGGCGCTGTCGTCCACGGCGCTGACCGTGATCGTCTTCGAGGTCTCGCCTGAGTTGAACGTGACGCTGGTCGCCGAGAGCGTGTAGTCGCCGTTCGAGGTCGTCCCCTGGTTGGCCGGGACGAGCGGGATCACCACGGTCCGCTCGGGGTCGGCGGAGAGGGTCACCGTGACCGTCTCGGAGGCGCCCTCTGCCACCGTGTAGGTCCCCGCACCGAAGCTCACCGTGACCGAGGGGTCGTCGTTGTCGGTGATGTTGACGGTCGTCTCGGCGGGACTCCCGGCGGCCACCCCCGCCGGCAGGGCGCCGAAGCTCAGCTTCACAGACTCGCTGTCGTCGTCGGCGCTGTCATCCACGGCGCTGACCGTGATCGTCTTCGAGGTCTCGCCGCTGTCGAAGGTCACGCTGGTGGCCGAGAGCGTGTAGTCGCCGTTCGAGGTCGTCCCCTGGTTGGCCGGGACCAGCGGGATCACCACGGTCCGCTCGGGGTCGGCGGAGAGGGTCACCGTGACCGTCTCGGAGGCGCCCTCTGCCACCGTGTAACTGGACGCCCCGAAGCTCACCGTCACCGAGGGGTCGTCGTTGTCGGTGATGTTGACGCTGGTCTCGGCCGGGCTCCCACGGGTCACCCCCGCCGGCAGACTGCCGAAGCTCAGCTTCACAGACTCGCTGTCGTCGTCGGCGCTGTCGTCGGTGGCGCTGACCGTGATCGTCTTCGAGGTCTCGCCCGAGTCGAACGTGACGCTGCTCGCCGAGAGCGTGTAGTCCGCGTTCGTCGTCGTCCCCTGGTTGGCCGGGACCAGCGGGATCACCACCGTCCGCTCGGGGTCCGCCGACAGCGTCACCGTCACCGTCTCGGTGCCGCCCTCCGCCACCGTGTAACTGGACTCGTCGAAGCTGACCGTGACCGAGGGATCGTCGTTGTCCGTGATCTCCACGGTCGTCTCGTCCGGACTGCCCCGGGTCACCCCCGCCGGCAGGGCCCCGAAGCTCAGCTTCACAGACTCGCGGTCGTCGTCGGCGCTGTCGTCCACGGCGCTGACCGTGATCGTCTTCGAGGTCTCGCCTGAGTTGAACGTGACGCTGGTCGCCGAGAGCGTGTAGTCGCCGTTCGAGGTCGTCCCCTGGTTGGCCGGGACGAGCGGGATCACCACGGTCCGCTCGGGGTCGGCGGAGAGGGTCACCGTGACCGTCTCGGAGGCGCCCTCTGCCACCGTGTAGGTCCCCGCACCGAAGCTCACCGTGACCGAGGGGTCGTCGTTGTCGGTGATGTTGACGGTCGTCTCGGCGGGACTCCCGGCGGCCACCCCCGCCGGCAGGGCGCCGAAGCTCAGCTTCACAGACTCGCTGTCGTCGTCGGCGCTGTCATCCACGGCGCTGACCGTGATCGTCTTCGAGGTCTCGCCGCTGTCGAAGGTCACGCTGGTGGCCGAGAGCGTGTAGTCGCCGTTCGAGGTCGTCCCCTGGTTGGCCGGGACCAGCGGGATCACCACGGTCCGCTCGGGGTCGGCGGAGAGGGTCACCGTGACCGTCTCGGAGGCGCCCTCTGCCACCGTGTAACTGGACGCCCCGAAGCTCACCGTCACCGAGGGGTCGTCGTTGTCGGTGATGTTGACGCTGGTCTCGGCCGGGCTCCCACGGGTCACCCCCGCCGGCAGACTGCCGAAGCTCAGCTTCACAGACTCGCGGTCGTCGTCGGCGCTGTCGTCGGTGGCGCTCACCGTGATCGTCTTCGAGGTCTCGCCCGAGTCGAACGTCACGCTGCTCGCCGACAGGGAGTAGTCCGCGTTCGTGGTCGTCCCCTGGTTGGCCGGGACCAGCGGGATCACCACCGTCCGCTCGGGGTCCGCCGACAGCGTCACCGTCACCGTCTCGGTGCCGCCCTCCGCCACCGTGTAACTGGACTCGTCGAAGCTGACCGTGACCGAGGGATCGTCGTTGTCCGTGATCTCCACGGTCGTCTCGTCCGGACTGCCCCGGGTCACCCCCGCCGGCAGACTGCCGAAGCTCAGCTTCACAGACTCGCGGTCGTCGTCGGCGCTGTCGTCGGTGGCGCTGACCGTGATCGTCTTCGAGGTCTCGCCCGAGTCGAACGTGACGCTGCTCGCCGAGAGCGTGTAGTCGCCGTTCGAGGTCGTCCCCTGGTTGGCCGGGACGAGCGGGATCACCACGGTCCGCTCGGGGTCGGCGGAGAGGGTCACCGTGACCGTCTCGGAGGCGCCCTCTGCCACCGTGTAGGTCCCCGCACCGAAGCTCACCGTGACCGAGGGGTCGTCGTTGTCGGTGATGTTGACGGTCGTCTCGGCGGGACTCCCGGCGGCCACCCCCGCCGGCAGGGCGCCGAAGCTCAGCTTCACAGACTCGCTGTCGTCGTCGGCGCTGTCATCCACGGCGCTGACCGTGATCGTCTTCGAGGTCTCGCCGCTGTCGAAGGTCACGCTGGTGGCCGAGAGCGTGTAGTCGCCGTTCGAGGTCGTCCCCTGGTTGGCCGGGACCAGCGGGATCACCACGGTCCGCTCGGGGTCGGCGGAGAGGGTCACCGTGACCGTCTCGGAGGCGCCCTCTGCCACCGTGTAACTGGACGCCCCGAAGCTCACCGTCACCGAGGGGTCGTCGTTGTCGGTGATGTTGACGCTGGTCTCGGCCGGGCTCCCACGGGTCACCCCCGCCGGCAGACTGCCGAAGCTCAGCTTCACAGACTCGCGGTCGTCGTCGGCGCTGTCGTCGGTGGCGCTCACCGTGATCGTCTTCGAGGTCTCGCCCGAGTCGAACGTCACGCTGCTCGCCGACAGGGAGTAGTCCGCGTTCGTGGTCGTCCCCTGGTTGGCCGGGACCAGCGGGATCACCACCGTCCGCTCGGGGTCCGCCGACAGCGTCACCGTCACCGTCTCGGTGCCGCCCTCCGCCACCGTGTAACTGGACGCCCCGAAGCTCACCGTCACCGAGGGGTCGTCGTTGTCGGTGATGCTTACTTCTATCTCGGAAAGATCAAAGACCGCCGCTTCGTCCCCTTCGCCTTTCGTCAGGTTGAGCAGGAAGGTCTCTGTGTCTTCATTGAGCTCGTCCTTTTTGAGGACCACGTCGAATGACACCGTTTGCCGGTATCGAGTGTCATCGTTCCCATCCGTAAACTCCACAAAGTCGTCCGCAGCGAATTCGAGCGTCTCGTCCACGCTCTCGTAGTCGTCGCCCGAGGTTGCAGTGCCATCCTCGGACTGCACCCTGACGGCGCGGTCGATGACGGGCGCTCCCGCCTCAGTCGTGACCGCCACGACCTCGACCTGCACCGTGCCCGCATCCTCATCAAACGGTCCTGCCTGCACCAGCGAGTACTCCATCTGGACCCAGTCGTCGTCTATGATCGTTACGAATACTCTTTCGACGCTGGTACAGGAGTTTTCCCCCAGGGAGAATATGTTCCCTTCAGCGTAGGGATCTTCAAAAGTGACTACGAAGGACTCCGCGGACTCCGCTACTTCGTCGTTGATGATGTCAACGTCGAAAAACAGCACGTGACGGTATCGGGTGTTTCCTTCGATATCGACATACGCTTCAAAGTCTCCTTCCTCAAATTGCAGCTCAGCATATGCCTCATCGTAGTCCGAGAGGCCCATGAACCTGTAGTCACTACCCCATATTGCAGTACGATTTTCAGGAAACACATAGCGATCGGCTTCCACCAACCCGGGCATATCCTCCGGTTCCCACGGAGAGTACGTCGTCATCACGACCCCGATGCGCACCGTGCCTGCAGTCTCTTTCACCGGTGCTGGCGCTATCAGCGCCACATCGACCTTCGTGAACGCCACTTCAGGATCAAGGCCCTCACTCTTTCCGCCGCGGACGACAGCGGTGTCGTGGTCCCGGGAGATCCTGGCGTTCTTGAGTCCCCCGTCGTCGTCTTTCACGGTGACGGTCACGCTCTTGGTGCCGACGCCCTCAAATTCGCTGTCATCGTCGGAGCTGACCAGGTGGTTGATGGTCAAGGTTTCATCCGCAGCGTCGCATCATGGTCTGCGGCCACGGTCACGGTACGGGGCACATACCAATCCGTAGGCGTAAAGGTCACCGCACCGGGCTCGGCCGTCACCTCGGTGTTCGACGGGTCGACGATCGTCACCGTGACATTCCCCGAAGGCAACGAGCCCAGCGCCAACCGGTAGGTCGACTCGGTCCCCTCGGTGACAGTGATTGCCGACCGGTCGAAGGCCACCCCCACGAAGCCGTCGTTGTCAACGATCGTCAATTCTAACTCTCCGACGCCGATTGACTCGCTAAAGGAGCCAGGAGACAGATCGATTTCGATTGTGAAAGACTCGTCCTCCTCCAAGATTCGATCATCCCAGATCGAAACCTCAAAGTACTGAGTTTGGCTGTACCGGGTCTCCCCTTGACCATTGACGAAGGTCCCGTAGGCCCCCGGGGAGAACGAAGGCTCTTCAGATACCGGATGGTAGTCGCGAGCTAGCGCGCATGAATCATATGGAAGCGCGGTGCCCGTCGTCGTCACCATACGCACACGCTCTGTACTAGTAGGAGTACCCGCCTCGATCGTTTCCGCCCGGATCCCGAAACGAACCGTGCCAACATCCTCTTGAAAGACCAGCGGATCGTCCTCAATCAGCGAGAATTCCAGCCGCGGGTTGCTCTGCGCCTGCGCCACGTGTCCATCGGCCGGCAGGAGCAGCGCGACGGCCAGCACCACGGCGACGACGAGAACGAGAGTGCCGGACGGCGCATGGCGATGAATCACGACTCAGGGCCCCCACGGGGACGCGAAAGCCGGGGGACCGTGTGCCTGCCGACCGCCCGTCGGCCTGCTGCCGATCCTCCCACGGGCTTGAAGAGCCCTCGAGCAGAGCGAGCATTCGCCCTGCGACCGCATTGACCGGTCCGGCCTGAGCCCCGTCCAGGCAACCAACCCGGGCGCGATCCCGCTGCTGCGGAGTCGGCGGTCGAGAGTACCGTCACTCAGATACATGATCTTGCCTCCTCTACTTCGAATACTATGTTTCTACAAGGACAACTGATAAAGTTCTGCAATGCAAATCTTCGCACTGTTGGCGTGGTTGTGGAGGGTCCGATTCAGTGCACAGTGCTTGCGCATTCGCTCATCGCTGGGATGGCCGATGATCGGCGAGACCCGTGCCTTCGCCGAGCTGTGCTCGGTCTTGCGCAGCTGCGCAAGGCGGCTCGACGAACCACATAGATTCGCGTTGTGTCTGGCAGCGAGTCTGGCCACCGTCCTCTGGTTGACGCACAGTGCGATGGGTTAGCCAACCCTGGCCGCGCCGGTCTGCGAGAACGGTGGGTAGTCATCACTGACCACGCCCGCCATCCACAACTAGTCGAGGACTGCACCATCCTGCTGGACATGGACCGGCACTGCGACGCTCAACTGGGGCGCCGATACCCCGCTCAGCTCCTGGGACGGCGTCGCAGTCGGGATCGTGGACGGCCGGCGTCGCATGACCGATCTGGACAAGGACGGCGCGGACTGACGAGATTGCTCCCGAGATAGAGCGTTGTCGTGATCCGGACGTCAACTGCGGCGTCCGTTTGAGTTGGTGCGAACGAGCCCAGAGCCGCGAGCAAAAGTGCGACCAGGGTCAACGGAACCAGCGGTCCCAACTTTGGAGCCCGACTGCCTGACATACGGACCGACACGTGACAGCCAGGCCGCACTGGCCGTGCCCTGCGCCATCTCTTCCTGCGCGATCGGAACAACAGCGAGTTGTCCGGTCAGCGGGCTTGGGTTGGTCTTGCGATCGGTGGAGACCGCTGAGCTTCGCCGTGGAGGAGGCCGCTGCCTGTGACAGTTTGCCTCCCCTACGGCAGTGATCAGCGAATCACGGCGGTCGCCTCGCTGGTCCGCGTCTCCTTGTGCCCGCGGTCGTCGATGAAGCTGACCCGCACGAGCATGCGCACGTAGCGGTCCAGCGCCACGATCGTGTACGTCGATTCGGTCGCTCCCTGCAGTTCAAGGAGGCTGCCGCCGTCAGTCAGGATCCACTGGTAGCGGAAGTCCGCGCCGGTCAGCCCGTCGGCGTCGGTAATGCCCGACAGGTCAACCGTCAGCGTCTCGCCGACGAGGGCCGAGCCCCGGATCACCGGCGCGCCCGTCGCCTCGCGGTTGCCAACCGGTTCCTCCACTCGTGGCGGCGTCGCCTCGACGGCGCCCGATGGCGCACCGGCTCCGGCCGGATTGAGCGCCGCCACCACATAGACGTAGCGCACGCCGGGCTCGACCATGCGGTCGGTGAACTCGGTCGCCGTGCTCCCGGTGTCGCCCACCAGTACCAGGAACTCGGTGTCGCCCTGGTCCGGCCGGCGGCGCAGGATCCGGTAGCCGCTAACGGTGTCATCCGACGGAGCATCCCAACTCAGGCTGACCGTGCCGTCCGCATTGACCGACGCAGTCAGGTTGCCCGGCTGCGCCGGCGGCTCGATCGCCGCGACGACCGTGTCGGTGGCCGCGCTGGTCAGCGTCGACGAGTGGCCGCGGTCGTCACTGAATCGCACCCGGACCTTGATCGCCGCGCCCTCCTCGGCCGCCTGCAGGGTGTAACTCGAAGCGGTCGCGCCTGAGATCTCCGTGGCCAAGCCGCTGAACTCGGCCAGCCACTGGTACTCGTAGGACACCGTGGTCAGACCGTCCGCGTCGGTGATCTTCGAGACGTCCGCCGTCAGCGTCTCGCCGACCTGCGCCGTGCCCCTGATCGTCGGGACCCCCGCGGGCGGGCTGTCCAGCCGCGCCAGCACCGTCAGCCAGGTGCTGCTCAGCGTCGAGTTGAAGCCGCGGTCGTCCGTGATCGTCACCTGCACCTGGATCAGGTTGTCCTCGTCCGACGCCTTGAGCGTGTAGGTCGAGGAGTTCGCACCCGAGATCTCCGTCACCGTGCCGCTGTCGTCGGACAGCCACTGGTACGCGTAGGCCGCGTTGGTCAGGCCGTCCGCGTCGGTGATCCCCGAGGTGTCCGCGGTCAGGGTCTCGCCGACCTGCGGCGTGCCGGTGATCGTCACCTCGCCTGCGGCCGGGCTATCGGGTCGCGCCGACACCGTCAGCCAGGTGCTGCTCAGCGTCGACTCGAACCCGCGGTCGTCCGTGATCGTCACCTGCACACTGATCAGGTTGTCCTCGTCGGACGCCTGAAGGGTGTAGGTCGAACCCGTCGCGCCCGCGATCTCGGTGACCGTGCCGTCGTCGTCGGACAGCCACTGGTAGTCGTAGGTTGCGCTGGTCAAACCGTCCGCGTCCGTGACTTGCGAGGTATCGGCCGTAAGCGTCTCACCAACTCGCGGGGTCCCCGTGATCGTCGCGTCACCCTCCGGCGCAGTGTCCAGACGCGCCGATATCGCCAGCCAGCCGCTGTGCATCTCCTCAGGGTGGCCGGCGTCGTCTGAGAAGCTGACGCTCACGCCGACCACGTGGCCGAAGTCATCGTCGCTCAGCTCGTAGCTGACGCCGGTCGCGCCCGTGATCACGGTCTCGATGTCGTCCTGCAGGTGGTACCGCTTCCACTGGTAGCTGAAGCTGACCTCCTCCAGACCGTCGGCGTCGGTGATCCCCGACGGGTCCGCCGTCAGCGTCTCGCCGACTCGCTGCGTACCGGTCACCGTCAGCGAGCCCTCCGCCGGCGTGCTCACGATCTGCTCTGAGACCGCGTACGTGACCGTCTCGGTCTGCGCGCTGGTCATCACCTCCGGATTGCTGGCGTCGTCTGAAAACGAGACGCGCACGCGCAGGTTGCGGCCCACGTCCGACTCGCCGACCACGTAGGTCGACTCGGTCGCGTCCGCGATCTCGTCGTCGCCGCCGAGGCCGCCGGCCAGCCACTGGTACTTGTAGGTCACATTGGTCAGACCGTCGGCGTCTGTGATCTCCTTGGTCACCGCCGTCAGCGTCTCGCCGACCTGCGCTGTCCCCGTGATCGTGACGTCGCCGGAGGCCGGATTGTTGGGCGGCGGCGGTTCCGTCACCGCTTCGCTTGTCAGCAACTCGGCGTAACCGCCCCGATCGACGAACGACACGCGCACGCTGACCGACCGCTCTGCGTCCGCCTCGGTCCAGATGTAGGTCGGATGCGTCGCGCCGGCGATTGCCTCGGCGTCTTCGCCTTTATCCGCGATCCACTGGTACTGGAACTGCACCCGGTCCAGGCCGTTGCCGTCCTCGATCGCCGAGGTGTCCGCCCAGAGTGTTGCTCCGGCCGCCGGCTCGCCTCTGATCACCGGCGCGCCCGTGGCTGCCTGGTTGGCCGGGCGGGGCTTGCGCCCTTGCCCGTACTCGTTGGTTGCGTTCATTTGTCGCACTGGCGACCAGTCCGAGACGCCGTGCGAGTTGGCCGCCCGCAGCCGGAACCACTGCGTCGAGTACCGATCCAGCCCGCTGATGATCGCGCCAGCTCCGTAGTACGCAATCTCGACGCCCCCGCTGGGCAGGTCGGCCCAGACGCCCTGACGGCTCAACTGCACCTCGTAGCTGTCCGCCGCGCGCACCGCGTCCCATTCCAGGTCGACGCCGCCGATGAACACGGCCTGCGACCGCGGCCGGCCCGGCGCCTCGGGCGCGCTATCCAACGGCGACTCCGACTCCAGGCTCTTCAACAGGTCGGTGTTGCCTTTCCCGCCCTTCGGACCCGGCAGCTGCAGGCCGAGCGAACTGGTCAGCGGGAGATCGTCCGTGGTGCACAGCGCGCCGCCCTTCTTGGGGCATTTGCCGCTCGGCAGGAGCAGGATCGAAACCGACCCCGAGCCGGTCGGTTGCAGCCGCAGCTCCCACAGATCCAGGCGGTCGTCCACCTGCGCGACATCGACGAGTTCGGCGCCCAGCAGCGTCAACGCATCACGCAGCGCCTGCGCCGTCACGCGCAGGTCGGCGCGGCTGAACTCAATCTGCACGCCGAACTCGGTCGCCCCGTCATGCGACGCCGGCGCATCGCTGAACCGCGCCGTCAGTTCGCCGCCGCCAACCGACATGAGCCCGATCTGCGAGCCCATCGCCGAGCGATAGGAACGCTCGGGCAGTTGATAGGCGTCGATCGAACCCAATGGCCACGTCACCCAGATGACTTCGTCGTCTGACCAGATGTCGCCCGGGGGCATCGAACCGGCGCTGCGCAATCTGATATCAAGGCTCGGGCGGCGCTCGCCCGTATCCAGATCGTAGGCCCGCAGGCCGTGGTTCGCGGTGGCCAGCCAGATCGTCGTCCCGTCCGACCAGAGGCCGGACACGGTGAAATCGTTAGTTAACTGCGGGGACTTGCGGAAGGTTCCCGTCCCCGGGTTATAGGTGTACACACCGCCCGGCTGCCTCGCCACCCAGAACGTCGTCCCGTTCGACCAGATGCCTGTAATGCCATAGCGGTCGGGATTGCGCCAGGAAGTCAGATAGTAGTCGTGGTTCTGCGAGCGAGTGTACGGCGTCTTGAGGTCCACTGGTTCAGGTGTCACGGAACTTGCGGACAGCGCCGTCACCTCATCGACCTTGCAACCGGCTGTCAGATTGCCGTTGCGCCGGTACGCCTGCAAGCCGTTGACCCGCTGATTGGCCACCCAGATCGTGCTGTCGTCGCCCCAGATGACGCTCAGATCGCTGTTGCCAATGCCGGGGACCCGGCTTCTCTTGAAGTGACAGTGGTAGTTGAAGCGATGGTCGAACTCGCTCGTATCGGCAGCTTCGCGCCGCACGATCCTTCCCGCCTTGAGCTCCGACAACTCCAGCGCGTGAATGCCGAACCGTTCGGAGTCAACGACCCAGACCAAACCCAA
This sequence comes from Dehalococcoidia bacterium, assembly GCA_964291525.2. Taxonomy (GTDB): domain Bacteria; phylum Chloroflexota; class Dehalococcoidia; order Bin125; family Bin125; genus Bin125. The sequence continues at coordinate 2,022,364 of OZ219765.1, forward strand.
CTCCGTGTCGCCCCAGATGCCGGTCGGCGTCCACTCGTGCCCTCGCTTAACAATCGTGAACACCTCGTAGTAGGGACCGCTCACATAGACCTCCATGGTTTCGTAGGGCAGCGGCTGTGCGCCGAGCGACGGCTTGATCCGGTGCAGGAAGTAGTCGACCTGACTGCGGTCGTCCACATTTACCTGCAGGTCGGAGACGAGGCCCGCGAAGTCGTTATCGTCGCTGGTTGTTGCGTGGGTCAAGGTATACGCCTCATTGACCCGATCGGCGTCGGCAACGGCCCTCACCAGGATCCGCCGCCTGGCATCCCAATCCGATGATCTGAAGGTCACGCTCTGCGGAGAGATCTCGAGGGCCTCATCTCCTGGAGCGGCGGCGCTGATGTTAATCGTGACATCGGCCGTCGGCCGCTTGTTCAGCGACAGACGGTAACCACCGTCAGTACCTTCCTGTACAACGACCGGTGCGTCCGAAACCACTACGTGGCCCGACCCCGGAAGCCGCCTAAACCGCAGGACATACTCTGTGGTTGTCTCGGCGGTTTCCGCTGTCACCTTGATTTTGATAACGGTCCACACACCGGACGGCAACAGGGGTGATTGGAAAAACTGACTATCCGGATCGGCGTCATCGAGGATGTTGTCGTCCTCATCCAGGAACACGACCGGGGCCGTCAGGCCGCGCGGTTCGGCTCTAATCGTGACGAACAAGACCCGGTTTGCGACGGTACGCCTATAGCTTCCCCGAAGCACGTCCACGTTATTGCCACCATAGATGCCATGGATCACTCGCTTTGACCCGGTGAGCTCGGTCACGGTCAGCCTATCGAGGTCATCGAGATTGACCGGATCGCGCTCGAACCCATGAACTGCGACGGACAGGGCGAGACCTTGATGTTGCTGTTGCCAATTGTCTTGGGCAGACGTTTTGACTAGGGCAACATCTCCAAGCGACCACCCGGACTCCGCGTTCTGGTCATCAGAACCATTAGCCCGCCATGCCGATCGATTGCTCTGCGACTCGGCAGCTTCGTTCACAACAATCCAGTATCTCGTGTTCGGCTTAAGCTCCAAACTACCGTTCGGTGTAAAGTCAATATACCGATATTGTCCAAACGTTTGCGAAGTCGAGAGCTGAGCTATCAGAGCTCCAGGTTGCCCTGTGTCAGTATTATGTTCTCTGAGTCTAGCGTCAGTAATCGGAATGGGACTAGAGGTTGCCCCTGTCCGAACCGTCACATGGGGAATGTCGTATCCATATGTGGCGGAACCTGTTGTGAAACTTTGGGCTATGATCGGGCTCGGTGAAACAGCGAACTCATGTACGCTACCAAGCGACATGTTGTCGACGTACGTCCTCGGCGCTATGTAGCCCTGGACTCCGATTCGGAGGGGCGTATTCTCCATCTCCCATTCGTCGTCCGCACTGGTCCTGAGCAATAGAGAATTCGCTATTGTCCACTCGTCTGTCACCCCCACTTCCAGACCTGAGAAGACGGTGAAGAGGTCTAGTTGCTGTTCGGTTGACAATCCTTCGTTGACGCTGATCCAATATGTTGTGTTGGATTCGAGCTCCACAGTGTCTTGGGTAGGAAAGGAGACGAACGATCCTCCCCCCAGTAAGTCCGAGCCCGTCAAAGTGACGAGCTCAGCAAGCAAATCTCCAGGGGTATCGTCGTCACTGTTCTCCCTGATTACTACCTTTCCAATGCCGACAACGCTACTCAAATCTAAGCGAACAGAGGTAAGCACGATCCTACCGGAGGTGGTTCCAGTGGTGAAAGATTGAGCCATAAGACCGCTCTCAACTGGCCCATACCCTTCGTTTCTATTGGTGACGAGCGTGTCTGGGGTTGACTGGGCTTGAAGGGGCGGCGCCTGGGACACCGCGAAGATCGCCAGCAGCAAGGCCACCAGGCCGAGGGCGGCGAAGAGACGGACCGGCCTCCTCCCCTCTCTCCGCCGCGCCGACGGCTCCGCCTGCCCCGCCTTCACTGCTTGAGGGTCCCGCTGTCCATCCCCAGGGTTTGGGCGGCCCAGGGGGTCAACTGCCAGACGAGTTCTTCTGAGCATGAATCAGTCCTTCCAACTTGGCTGAATCAGGCCGAAGGGGTCAATTGCTGGGACGAGGAGAGGTGCATAGGGCGCACTGCGGCGGCATGGGTAGCCGGTCCAGATGTTCTGGACTCTGATCGAGTGGGAAGCGCAGCCGTTTGTTGCCGCTGCGCAGCAGATTCGCGTTTCCACCTCCCCAACCGCCGTAGGAGAGCGCTCCTCGGCGCGTCGGATGCACTTCCCGCCTCGGACCCTGATCGGCCGTCTGCCGGGCGCATACCCGGTTGAGCGTGTAAATCCCCGGGGGGGGGGGGGTAGAAGTTGCAACGCGGGCGCCGGCGATTCGTCCAGCGGCGTGGGAGGAGGGGCAAGCTTGACCGCATTGACCGGTCCTGCCCGAGCCCTGTCCAGGCAAGCAACCCGGGCGCGGTCGTGCTGCTGCGAGGTCGGTGGTGGCGAGTACCAGCATTCAGTTGCATACTCCTGCCACCTCCGCTTCCTATGATTTGCATGGATAAGGACAACTGATAGCGTTCTGGAATGCAAATGGTCGCACTCCTGACGTGGTTGCGCAAGGTCCGATTCATTGCACGGTGTTTATGCATTCGTCCGTGGTTGGGATGGCTGATGCCCCGCGAGATCGGGGCCTTCGCCAAGCTGCGCTCGGTCTCGCACGGATGCGCAAGGCGGCTCGACGAACTACTTAGATGCTCGCAGCGGCTCCCGCAGCCTCACGTCACAGTCAGGTCGGCGACGCATGCCAACCTCACCGCCCGGGCCGCCCAGATCGTCGGCGGCGCGAGTTGGGCAACCGCAGTCGCCTTGCGGTCGGAGGCAGACCAGCCCCCGGTTCGGCGTGCGGCGCTGCGGTGGCTGGTCGCAAATCTCGCCGCCCGGCGGGATCCGTGGCTCTTTGGCCGCAGCTCCGGCCGGCGATCATGTCAGGCATGCCCGAGTCCCTGGTCTCGGCCGACACGGAGCAGACCCGCCTTGGTCTGCGCCTCTGAACTATTGGTTCGTTGAATCACTTAGGAGTGGGACATGTTTGACGTGGGTTTCATTGGCCTGGGCCAGATCGGCAACCCGATGTGCGCAAACGTGATCAGAGGCGGACACCGGGTCGTGGTGCACGACCTCGCCGAGGAGCGTGCCGCCAACCTGATCGAACTGGGCGCGGATTGGGCCGAGTCGCCCGCCGAGGTGGCCTCGCAGTCCGAGGTCGTGCTCACCTCGCTGCCCGGTCCGCCCGAAGTGACCGCCGTGCTGCGCGGCGCCGATGGCATCCTCGAGGGCGCAGCCCCCGGTCTGATCTGCTTCGACCTCTCGACGAACCTGCCCTCAACTGTCAGGCTGCTGGCCGAGTGCGCCGCCGAGCACGGCGTAACTTTGCTCGATTCACCCGTCTCCAACGGCGTCCAGGGCGCCATCGACGCCACGCTCGCCGTCATGGTCGGCGGCGATGAGGCCGCGTTCAAGCAGTACCAGCCTGTGCTCGAGTGCATCGGCAGCAACGTCTACCATATGGGCGATCTAGGCATGGGTGCACTGACCAAAATCACCAACAACATGGTCGCCATCGGCTCCATGCAACTGCTGATCGAGGCCACCGTGATTGCCGAGGCGGCGGGATTGGATGCGCGGCGGGCCTACGAGGTGATGAGCGTCGCCTCCGCCCAGCACTACGTGCGCGACATGCCGATGCTTCTAGAGCGCGACTTCGACGACGCCACGTTCTTCCTGCAGTGGGCGGCCAAGGATGTCTCACTAGCGGTCCAGGTCGCCCGCGAGCAGGGCGTGCCCTCGCCCATCGCGTCCGCCGCTAGCGACATGCTCAACCGCGCCAGGAGCCGCGGCTACGGTTTGAAATCCGTGATGGCCACCTTGCTGTCCGCCGAAGAGGACGCCGGTCTGTCGCACTAGACGCCTGCGGACTGCGGCAGCGGCCCTGGTCCGGCCAGGATCGTGCTCCGCGCCTCCACCGCCAATCCTGACTGGGAGCGTCGCCGAATGGATCAGTGATGAAACCGGGCTGTCGCCGTCCATGCCGGTGAGGCCGCCCGCCGCATCCGCGCTGATCGTCACAGTGCGGGACGCCATGCCCTCCCGCAATCCATATCCCCACCCATCGCCCTGTCTCGCAGCGCCTGGCCTTTCCCCAGAGCGCATGTGATGCGTATGTAGCAATCTGCTTAAGCGCAGAAACGACCGTACAGACGCCCCTGGAGGAGGTCATCGTCTCGACAACGATGACCTCCTCCCTTGGGCACGGCCGACTCAACCCCGGGCAGCCACGAGGCCAGCCTCTTGCTCACGCTCCAGCGCCCAATCGAACAGCGACGGTCTGGCCGTCGCGCCCGTCTCTGCGCTGAGGCTGCTCGTCCGGCTCAGTCAAGAACTCAGCCCAGTTGAACAGGGACTGCTGCATCTCGGGTAAGCCGTGATGGCTGCCGCCGGGGATAAGCTCGATCGCCATCATCCCGCGCCCAGACAAGAACACCGGGTCCAGCGTCTCTGCCTTCGGCGTCGGGTGTTCCCATCCGGCCTTGACCAGCAGTTGCTCCGCCTGGGCCGCGACTTGCTGGGCCTCGAGGAAGATGTCCTCCACCGGCTCATCGTCGGTCTCACCTGAGACCAGCTTGCGGGGCAGAGCCAACAGCAGGTCGTCGCCGTGTCGCCGTAGGCGGCCAGGCCGTCCTCGGGCAGCTCGCCCTCGACCGCGAGCGAACTCGGCAGCTTCTGCGCGACCAGCTTGAGCGCGTCGGCATGCAGCGTGTTCCGGTAGGCCATGAACAGGACCTTGACCGGCTGGGTCTGGCCTATCCGCCAGCTGCGGCGCGAGGCCCGGTGCATCGCGTAGACGCTCTTTATCTGCTGGTCAATCACGAACCACCGGAATCCGCGCCACTGCACATTGAGGCAACTCGGTTCCCAACTGCGGTGTCTTTGCGCCGCCAGCCCCGGGCAGTAGCGACTCCTCGATTCGCCACAAGGAAACGGGGCAGTAAAACGTCGGAGAGGACACCGCATCAACTCTCCATCTTGCATGTGTCACTGCAAGTAGATACTTTGCATTTTCAACTACTTCACTATGTCAGTGAGACTCCACACCACGAGGCGAGGCATGGATCATCAAGGCCAGGCGATAGGCAATGGCGGTACTCGCTGCGACATTGAGCGGCGACGCGTTCGCAATCGCTACGTTCGCGGGTCCTCCGCAGCTCTCGACCTGCTACCGGCGGCGAGCGCGCCATGACGGACAGACTGAATCAGGCACGTGCTGCGAAGAGAGTGAGCGGCAGCGTATTGCGCTGGCTGCTGCTGTCGGTGGCGCTCGCCATTGCTTTGGGCCTCTGGGCGGCGGTAGGGGCCGAGGACGGAGAAGCGGAGGAAGCCGTGCCAGCGGTCGCCCAGCCGACTGGACTCTCCGCGTTGGCCTACCACGATGCGGTGATCTTGACTTGGGACGATCCGGGCAATGCCGGCATCACCCACTACGAGGTCTGGCGGCGGACGCGCGACCAATATCCATGGCCTGAGTTCGTGGCACTGACGCTGAACACGGGATCGGCAGCTACTAGCTTCACGGATGCAACCGTCTCCCCGTGGACCCAATACGACTACCAGGTGCGCGCGGTCACCGCCCAGGACAGCTCCGCCCTATCCAGTCGACAGTTGGTGGTCACGGCTCGCGTTCCGTTGAGCTTGTCCCCCGATGCGAGCGGCGCGAACTGGACCGCCACCCTGACACCGGAGTCCTGGCTCGGCTCGCGAGGCCGGTCAGCCCTCGGCTACAGCGTCTGGACCGAGACCGGTGCGCTCAGTTCGACTGCCGTGGTCGGAGCAGCTGAACCGGTCGAAGTGCAGGTGGTGGCCCTGTACGGCACCGGGGCTGATCGGCTCCTCTACATAGGGCTGTCTCGGCGCCTGAACCCGGGCGCCACGTTGGTGATCGGGCAGCGCGAGTACATCCTTGACGATTCGCCCGAACGTTCCGACGCGGGCACCTGGCTGTACAGCTGGCCGGAGACCGAATTGCAGTGGACCGCGGGCACAGCGGTTGAGGCGCAGCTCAAGGTCTATGCGCCGTTGACGCTCGATTTGACGAGTTCGCGAGACCTCTGTACCGCGAACACGCTGACCGAGTTGAGCTGGGAGATCGCAGGCGGCATGCCGCCCTACACGCTGACCATTGAGGGAGAGACAGTCGATGCTGAAGCGGAGTCGCACGGGGTCAACTGCGGACCGATTCCGACTGACCCGCTGACGGGCGAGCTGATCGCCAATCCAACAAAGACCTTTAGTGCAATGGTCACCGACAGCCGCGACACCGTCGCCAGCGCCGTGATCGAAGTCGCGTTGACAGCGCTGTCATACCCGGACGAGACCACGATCCTGCGCTACCAGACCTACGATCCTACCGGCGCAGCCGCGACGCCCGGCAGCTATGCCTTCCTCACAGGAAGCGGCGACGGCGTTCGCGCCGTCACCAGGTACGAGGACTTGCGCGACGGCACCGCGACCGGCCTGCGAATCAACGTGTCGGATGCCAGTGGCGCCTCGCACAGAGACCACTACGACACGGTCGCCGTGGCGGACATCATTGAGTGGCGCCAGGCCGACGACTGCTTTGTCCGATATCAAGTCACGGCGATGGAACTCGAGCCGGCCGGCACGTCAGGCAGGCGCTTCGGGATCGAATCGATGACCTATGCGTTCACCGGTTGCAGCGGCGCGATCCCTGCGAATGCGGCAGTGACCTTGAACTTCGGCAGTCTGCCGCACCTAGGCGGACCAGACCTGCTCGCACCCGTTGTCCATGGTGTCTACCAGATCGTCCCTGCCGGCTGGTCGGGCCCGACCAAGGCTCATGTACTCAGCGAGCAGCCAACCTCCTACCCCGACCTCAGGCGCACTCGCGACATCACTGAGGCGCGCCAGATGCGTCACTGGCGCGAAATCACCGTGCCCGCCGGCTGGCAGTTCGACAAGGCCGATGAGGGTGGGGCCGAGATCAGTCCGATCGACGGCTACTGTGCCTGGTACGTGACGGGTGCCGGCGAGACCGGCCTCAAGGTATGCGCGACCAAGGGCAGCCGCATCTGGTTCGGCGCGAGCAAGGCGGCCTGGCACGACGGGACTAGCGTCCGGGAAACGCGGATCGTCGCCGACCGTCCCGCCTCAGTGATTTACAACGAGCGGCGTACCTTTTTCCCCTTGACGTTGCGCGTCTACGATGCGGCCACGCAAGTCGAGTACACGATCTATGGGCGGGACAGGAGTCTGCAGGGCGGAAACGTCGACGCCGTGATCGCGATCGCCGAAAGCCTGTTCGCGGTGTCGCACCCTTTTGGCCAGTCCACGTCTGCATCCCGGACTTCATTGCCGGCACGGGGATCTACCCAAGCGCCTGTGCTCTTCGAGTTCAACGTCTTCGCGGGAGCCCCAACGGGATCAAGTGAGATTCGCACGCGTGGCTGGCACGGGCCGCCCTACGGCAACGACGGAGACTCACAGCTGGACGACGGCGCGCTGGACTGGAACGCCTCTCAGGGCACTGCAGTGCAGCTGCTCGTTGAGCCGCAGCGCTTCGTTCCCTCCAGTCCAATCGATCACGTCGCAGGCCGAGTTTTGGAGATTTCAAGCCCAGGTCACGACGAACCGAATGCTGGTTGTGCGCATGTGAGTGTTGTCATTCTCCGGTACGACGGGTACAGGGAGACGAAACTAGGGCAACTCTACTATTGGCATGTGATCCCCAACGTGGAAGTTGGCGAGCAGTTCATACTCTCAGGGGCTGGACTCGTCTCTCATCAACTGGGAACTGTAGCGGCGTCACCCTGGATTCCTCCCGTCAATTTTACGGCGAAGGATGCGGACGACAACTTGGCACGGATGGACAAGGTGGTCCAGTACTTGTCCATTGGCAATCAAACTTACAGGGTCATGTACTCGGCTACCTTTCAGACATGGCTTGAATGGAAATGGCATCCGGTTACAACTACTCCATCAAACAGCGATGGCCAAAGGTGTCTCACGATCGGTGACCACCTACACCAGGGAGCAGACGGATCGGGCGTCTGGCCGAACAAGAACAGCACCGCCTACGCAAGCAATGACTTACTCGCTTACGACGACGACGGGTTTGGCTTCGACCCTGACGGAGATGGCTACGAAGCAACTCACCATTGGTTCTGTTCCGACACCTGGGTGGCGAAAATCCGGCCCCCATCAGCAGCAGCACCGCTCGCGTCGCCCGTATCGCGCTGCGGCGCGCCCGACAACGCGCCGGTCGATCTGACGGCCGAGCCTGGACACCAAACTCTTACTCTGACTTGGAGAGCGCCCGCGCTCGTTACCGGGGAGGATGATCCCATTAGTGGTTACAGGGTGCGTTGGCGGCAGGCGACGCCAGTGGACACTGCTTGGAGCGATTGGGCAGATACCGACGGCACATCCAGTCATGAGTTGACAGGGCTGACGAACGGCAATGCCTACGCTGCGCAAGTGCAGGCGACCAACACCAGCGGAGTCGGCCCGCCGAGTACCGTCACCGCTACGCCGTTGTCTACGTTGATACCGCCGGTGGTGACTAGTTTCACTCTTGCTGGCTCTGAGCTACTGGGTACTTTTTCCTGGCGGGGCACATCGCCTCGGGAGGTCTGGTGGGAGTTGCGCCGTGATGACCGCGAGGACGGCGACTTCAGCGATGTCGTGGAGCGTAAGCGGAAGACGATGTCGCCGGTCACGTTCGATGACCCGAAGGCGGGCTACTGGTATCGCTTGACCGGACAAGCGTGTGAACAGCGAACGCAAGTCGGCAGAGGAAGCGGAGACCCCCCGACAAGACAAGGACAAGTATTCGAGATCTGCGGTGAATTCAGCGAGTTCTCGGACGCGGTGAGGGTTGAACTGCAGGCCTGCTCGGCTTCCGGTCTCCGCTCTGATACGTCCAGCGCCTGCGTGCCGGACGTTCCGACGGGCGTATCCGCTATAGACCGGGCGAGCGAAAGCCTGACGATCACCTGGAGCCAGGCGCTCGGTGCGGTCAGTTACGACGTGCGGCTAGACGAGGATGACGCGACGGTCGCGTCGGCGAACGAGCAGGCAGGCGATCGGACGCACGTGTTCGCCGGGTTGAACCCGCGGCAGGCCTACGACGTGCAGGTGCGGGCAGTACGCGGGAGCGCGACCTCCCACTGGTCGGATGCGGTTGAGTCCTACACCTTGCTGCCTGCGCCGACGATCAAGGACGACGAGGTGAGCGTGACGCATGAGACCGCCACGCTGGTCTGGGAGGCGGTCACGGGAGCGGACGGATACGACGTCAAGCGCACTGGCGACACGACCGAGGACGATGTTCAGAACGCGATTTCCTACCTGTTCGAGGGCCTCGAATCCAGCACCGATTACACCTTCTCGGTCCGGGCGAGGCTCTCAACTAACGCGAACATCACATCTGCCTGGACGCATCACGAAGCGACAACGCTAAGCAGCTGCGTAGATCCGCGGCCGACGGAGCCAGAGAGTACTCGGATCGTGGTGGAAGACACTCAGACGCGCTGGGCCGAGCCGGTCAACGGCGTCGCGGCGGAGGAACAGCGTGAGCTGCGGCAATCGCAGACGCGCACAGTGACTTGGAACGGGGAGGGCTGTGATTGGGACACTTCGGCCTGGGTCGACGACGGCACCGCCGCATGGAGCACATGGACCGCGACCGGAGTGATCAACGAGAGACCTGATCCAGAAAAGCGAACAGTCACCGTATCGAGCAGCTACAGCTGGGACGTGCGCGGCGACAGCGCCTACCAGCAGGTGACCACAACCAAGCGCGACGATGCCAGGCCGTACGTCTGGCGGGGCGCACCGACCAACGACTGGCAGCTCGGCAGTTGGGAGTTGGGCACGCCCTACCTAGAGGGTCCGGCGGACACCGGAGTGACCAACGAGCGACCTGATGACGAGGAGCGAACGGTCACGGTGTCGAGCCGCTACAGCTGGGACGTGCGCGGCGACACCGCACACCAGCAGTTGACCACAACCAAGCGCGATGATGTCCGGCCGTATGTCTGGCGGGGCGCGCCGACTAACGATTGGCAGCTCGGCAGTTGGGAGTTGGGCACGGCGTACCTGGAGGGTCCGACGGACACCGGAGTGAGCAACGAGCGCCCCGATGACGCGGAGCGAACGGTCACGATGTCGAGCAGCTTCAGCTGGGACGTGCGCGGCGACACCGCCTACGAGCAGGTAACTCGAACCAAGCGCGACGACATCCGGCCGTATGTCTGGCGGGGCGCGCCGACTAACGATTGGCAGCTCGGCAGTTGGGAGTTGGGCACGGCGTACCTGGAGGGTCCGACGGACACCGGGGTGACCAACGAGCGACCCGATTCCCGAGAGCGAACGGTCACGGTGTCGAGCAGCTACAGCTGGGACGTACGCGACAACACCGCCTACCAGCAGTTGACCACAACCAAGCGCGATGATGTCCGGCCGTACGTCTGGCGGGGCGCGCCGACCAACGACTGGCGGCTTGGCAGTTGGGAGTTGGGCACGGCGTACCCGGAGGGACCGACGGACACCGGGGTGACCAACGAGCGCCCCGATTCCCAAGAGCGAACGGTCACGGTGTCGAGCAGCTACAGCTGGGACGTACGCGGCGACACCGCCTACCAGCAGGTGACCCGAACTAAGCGCGACGATGTCCGGCCCTACGTCTGGCGAAGCGCGCCAACCAATGATTGGCAGCTCGGCAGTTGGGAGTTGGGCACGCCGTACCCGGAGGGTCCGACGGACACCGGGGTGACCAACGAGCGACCCGATGACGAGGAGCGAACGGTCACGGTGTCGAGCCGCTACAGCTGGGACGTACGCGGCAACACCGCTTATCAGCAGGTGGCCCGAACCAAGCGCGACGATGTCCGGCCCTACGTCTGGCAGGGCGCGCCAACCAACGACTGGGGACTGGGGAGCTGGCAGTTGGGAACTGCCTATGACGACGTCCCGACGGACACAGGCCACACGCTGGTCAAACCGGACGACTTCAGCTACAGCATTCCGCCGCGGTTTGTCACGATAACTGAGTGGCGAATGGAGTACGTGCCGCCCTTCTTCGAATGCGTCCGGTACGAAGTCAGCCAAACCAACCGGATCGACTATAGATACACGGTGACCTATTCCTGGGGCGGCAGTAGCTGGGTATCGAAGATAGGCGAGACGGCGACGACGACGTTTGGCCCCTGGAGACGCACCGGCAATACCGGAGCGTGCGCGTCGGCCAGAAGCGATGGCGCGGCCACCTTGACTGCGGGTGAGTACGTGCTGGCCTGGGAATCGCTGCGGATCACGTTCACGGTGCCAGAGGGAGCGGCGGTGGAGTTGAGCGGCCGCGCCCTGGAGGGCGGCGGTCACGCAGCAATCCTGACGGTCAAGGGCGGCGCAGAGCTGGTGATTGGCTCCGACGCGCTGTCGGGAACAGCGGAGGAGCGCGAAGCGCGATTTACTGGCACGTCCGACTCGACCCTGAGCGCGATCGCCGGTTCGTTGCAGGAGGTGCCGGAACTGACGGCCCAGCCATCCGAGACGGTAACGCGGAACTGCTCTGAAGTTTCTGCCGACTCGAACGTGTCAACCTCCATCGACCTGGATTCGCTCCACTGCGCGGTCGTACGCGGTGCTGGTGACATCACCATTCAAATCGGCGAGGCCTCAAATGCGCTCTCGCTGGGCCCAGACCGCGACTGGGTGGTCTCGAACGCAACCGGTTCGCAATCGGTGGCCACGCCGACCGTCACTGTGATTGACATTGCCACTGGCGGCTATGTCACGCTGTCGCTTGCCGACGGTGCAGAACTGGCGCGGCATGTTCCCGAAGGCAATACGGAACTCGGCCCGCTGTTCGATGCCATCGTGCAGTCTGACGGCTAGCGAGCGATGTCGGGGCGTTGGCGGCTGACCGGTGTGTTGCTTGGATTGGCGTGCGTTGCGTTCGCCATCCTGGCCACAAGGCCAGTCCGAGCAGAGGCGCAAGTGGAGGTCCAACTCCAGGCGGGTTGGAACCTCGTCGGATGGCTGGAAGCGGCCGGTCCGGCGGGAAGTCTGTTCGACCGAATCCCGGCGTTGGAGGCGGTCATGGTTCGCGCCCCGGCGCCCTGGCCGGGAACCGGCTTGCACTGGATCCCCATCGACCGAAGCGGGACAACCGTCGTCGCGCCCGGCGAGGCGCTTTGGCTCAAAATCGCGGCCGAACGGCCCAGCGTGTGGCGGCAGCAGCCTGCCGCGGTAGCACCCTCGCGTCCGCTCGCAGCTGGCTGGCAGGCGGTCGTCTGGAGTTGGGGGGCAGAGGGCTGGGACGGCCCCGGGGCGGTCGACGCCATGAGCCGCTTGTATCGCAAACCGTTTACGCTCGGCCCCTGGGATGCGGCCGCCTCTGGCGTCACGGACGGCCTGCGGGAGGTTTGGCGCTGGGATGCGCGGACACAACGATTTGAGATTCTGAGTCGGCGTGGATCCGGTTCGGAAGACCTGTACGAAGGCGCCGGGATTAGTCGCGGTGAAGTGCTGCTGCTGTACCTGCAGACTGCCGCCGAATGGCGCACGCCAGACGGGCCGGCTGTGCTCGGAACTCGATGGATGAGTGTGCAGGACGACTCGCGCTTGAGGGAGGCCCTGACTGAGGCCGAGTCCGGCTTCGCCGGGACGCTGGGCCTTGACCCGCCAACTCTAGTGGTGGAAGTGCACAGGATTGGATTCGGTTGCCTAACTGGCGGCGGCGTTGGCGTCGTCAAGCTGTACTTGCCCTGCGGCTCGATTCGGAAGATAGTCAATAGCGCGGTGATCCAGAACTACGTCGATACGCTCGTCTGGAAGCACGAGCAATCGGGGCTGAGCGAACCAATCTGGCTCGCGGGTGGTACCGCACATTACAGCGCCTTGCTCTTTCAGGCCGAGCGCAGGCTATTGGGGTACGAGGAAGCTCGCGACGTACTGATCGGACTGGCACGCTCCTCACCGTTGCCGGTGACATCCGCCTACTTTGAAGGCTACGACCCGTGGGTCGGACCACTGTGGACTTCGAGTCGCGAGCCTCTCCGGGAGGCGCTCTGGAATCTGGCCGTCGATTGGCTCGCGCGGGGCTACGGCGACCAAGCGGTGCGGGCCTACATCGAGGGGCGTCAATCTGTGCCATGGCGCGATGCGTTCCGCTCCAGTTTCGGCATCTCCGCGGAGCATGCGCTTGCCCAGTTTGGTCGCTACCGGGAGTGGCTTGCGGCCGACGGCCGGTTCTGGTCTAATCGACCCTTCCAGCAGATCATGTTCCCCGGCGCTATGACCGAGCAGCGTTGGCAGACTTTCGACATCGTCGAGGAGATCATCGACTTTTTCGCTAAGCAGCACGGCAGATCCGCCTCTTCAGTCACGTTCATGCTCGATCTGGATTCGACGATTTACAGCCAGCTTGAAGGTTCAATCACGCCGCAGTCCTGCGGCCGCGCTCAGGGTGGCCTCGTGATGCTGTCAACGACTTGTATGTACCCGTTCATCATTGCCCACGAGTATGCGCATGTCCTGCAACACGACGAGCGCGAGGGCGGCCGCTACACGCCTCAACCGACCTGGCTCTCAGAGGGCGCTGCCGACTACCTCGCTTTGGAGTATCGAGCGGTTGCAACCGAGCAAGACATCAGCGTCCTTGTTACCAGCATCGAGGAGAACACGGCCTCGCTCGTCAGAAGCTATTCAGAACGCCTCTCCTATCTCGCCGTCGCCGAGCGCGCGTTAGCAGACCGGCCTTATGCGGTTGGCAGCCTGGCAGTCAGACACTTAGTCCGTTGGGGCGGATTCGACGCGCTGTGGGCGGTTTTCGCTCCTTCCTGGGAGCGCGACTTTCCCCTCTACTTTGCCGCACAGACCGGGCTCTCGCTGGAGCGCTTCTTCGACGACTTCGGCGGCTGGCTGCGGGCAATGGCTGACTCACAATCATCCTTGAGAGAAGACAAGGATGACTAAACCACCCAGCGCTGCTGGTGTTCTGTTGTAAACACGTCCTGTCGGTGCGTGTGCCAAGGTCCATGTTCCAACCCGTGAACTCTCCCAGTGTGGGAACATGCTGACAGCTCGCTCTGCCTCAGAGAACAACTGTCGCCCGGGGTGTTCTCGGCCGATTTGCGTAATCGTGCGCTGCAATGAGCAGCGACAGGCGTTCATGTCATTAACCCTGAACCAGTAGGCTCGGCTGGGGAGCCATTGAATGCTCTGGGGCGTGGCCAGCGCTGACAGGCAGCATGTTTGCTCCGCGCGCGGACACGAAAAAAGCGCCACACATGGGCGCGTCAGGGGAGGCCGCCGCATATGCAGCGGCCTCCCCCTTGATGTCCGGTTTCAGCCTCCGGCCGCGACCAGTCCGGCTTCCTGCTCCTGTTCAAGCGCCCAATCGAACAGCGAGGGTCCCGAGGGTCGCGGGTTGCGACCGCGAGGTTTCGGCTGCTCCGCCTGATCGCTCAGGAACTCGGCCCAGCTGAACAGGGATTGCTGCTGCTCCCCCTGGCCGTGATTGTTCGCGCAGGGGACGAGTTCGACCACTGGCGCAACTTGCCCATCGCTCGGCAGAGCCGCGACCAGCGTCTCCGGTTCCAGAGCCGGCCGCTCCCAGTCCGCGTCGACCAAGAGTTGCTCCGCCTGGGCCGCAACTTGCTGGGCCTGAAGGAAGATGTCCTCGACCGGCTCGGAGTCCGTCTCGCCTGAGACCAGCTTGCGGGCCAGGGCCATCATCAGGTCGTCGCCGGTGTCCCCGTAGGCGGCCAGCCCGTCCTCGGGAAGGTCGCCCTCGACCGCGAGCGAACTCTGCAGTTTCTGCGCGACCAGCTTGAGCGCGTCGGCCTGCAGCGTGTTCCGATAGGCCATGAACACGACCTTGACCGGCTGGGTCTGGCCGATCCGCCAGCTGCGCCGCGAGGCCTGGCGCATGGTGTAGACCGAGTAGTCGGTTTCATACCAGCAGATGGTCGGAAAGGCGATCAGGTCGAGCCCGGTTTGGACTAGGCGCGGGTGGCAGATGAGAACATCGGTCCCCTCCTTGACGCGCTTGGCGACCCAGGCCTCGCGCTGCTTCGGTTCCACGCGGTCGGCCTTCATCACTGCCGTCCTAAAGCCGTTGCGGGTTAGCAAGGACTCCAGGCGGCCGGTGATGTCGCGCGTACCGGTGTGGGTGGCGTAGACCAGGACCCGCCGTCCGGCCAACCGTTCCCCGGCGACCAGGTCGATCAGCTGCTGCTCCTTGGGGTAGACGCGCTGTTCGTCGAGCGGCGGCAGTTGCACAATCAGGTCGCCCGTGTCGGGGTCGAACACGGACTCGCCCCGGGTGCAGCCCTCGGGATAAGCGAGGAGTGCCTGCAGGTAGGTCGAGAGCAACCGGGCCGAGCCACGTTCGATCGCCTGCAGCAGGGCTCGCTTGAGGTCGGTCGCGAGGATCCGGTAGGCGGAAGCCTGGGAGAGTCCGTGCAGACCTTCCTCGGTGTCCATGCTCGCCACCTGGATCTGCTCCTCGTAGGCGGGCAGTCCCGAAGCCACGTCGGCCAGGCGCAGGAACAAGGAGTGGCCGATGATGTGGAACAGCGCCGCCGGTGCCATCCCCGGCCGCTCCTTCGTCTGCTTGCGGTAGTGGCGCCGGCGCGAGACGGTACCGTCCTCGGTCGGGTCGTCGTCGCGGTCGTGCCGCACGCGCTGTTCGAGGAAGCCGTAACGCTCGACCCACTTGTGCTCCTCTGAGCGTCCGAACTCACTGCGGATCTCGGGCGAGAATCGGTAGAGCAGGTGGAACAGCGTCGAGGCATAGCCACCCATGAGGGTGCCGGAGAGCGCCAGCGACTTGCCGCAGGCATCGGCCAGGACGCCAGCCGAGACGCCCTGGGCGGAGCCGCGACCTTTGTGCTCGTGCACCTCGTCCACGATCAAGAGGTCGAAGTAGCCGCGCATGTGCTGCTTGACGTAGTCGGCCAGCGGGTACTTGCGCGGACCCTGTCCGGGAGTCCGGCGCGGCATCAGCCCGGCGTTGTAGTCGGTCGTCACGGTCTCGACCGGTCGCGCCTCGGCCGTCCACAGGGGCGTCCCGCACTTGGGACACTGGTGACGCTTCTTGTCCAGCTGCTTGTGCGGGACCGGGACCCCTTCCGCGTCCACGATCTGCTGTGTGCAGTCGGGGCAGGCCGGGGTCATGACGAACTGGCCGGTCTCTTCGTCCCGGACGGGGCGTCCGTCCTCATCCTTGAGCCGGCGCATCCAGTAGGCGGGACGAAAGCGGTGGCCCAGCTTGGCCCGCGAGTGCGACATGACCACGTACTGGGGGCCGGAGCCCTCCTGGCGCCGCAGCTGCTCCAGGTCGGTGATCGAGTCGGCGATGCCGGTGCGGACCAGCGGAATCGTGTCCTCGATCTCGCGTTTCCATTTGCCGACCAGGTGCGGCGGACAGAGCACGAGCACACGCCGGAAGCCGGCCAACTGCGCGGCGGCGATGGCGATGAACGTCTTGCCCACGCCCATCTCGCCGACCACGGTGGTGCCGCGCTGCTCGGTCAGGCTCAGCGCGGCGCCGCGGATCGCCGTCTCCTGGGCGCCCATCGGCCGGCGCTTGAGCTGCGGCATCGGTCGTTGGTCAGCCGCAGGGCGGTACTTGGGTGGGTAGCTGTGGACGATCCGCTTCGTGATCGCCTCGCGGTAGGTGTCGATGAACTCTGATAGGTTCACGTCTGGTTACTCCTCGATGTGGGCCCGCGCGTCCTCGACGCAGGCAGGCAGGCTCTGGTAGTCGACCTGGCTGCGGTTGCAGGCGCACCACCAGGAGAAGGTGCCCTTGCCGGTCTCGTCGCCGTGCTCATTGATGGGCACGTTCTTGTCGAGATAGATGTGGCAGCCGCGGTCGTTGTTCCAGAGGTTCATGGTCGGGTTCCGTTCTAGCCCGACCCGCACAGGCGGCGGGTCGAGCGGGTGGTGTTGGTCTAGGCCGTGAGCGCGAGCGTCAGTTGCCGCTCAGGGGCGACGGCGTCAAGCCGCTCGGCCAGGACGCGGGCGGAGGCGCGATCGGCGAAGTCGTCGAGGTCTATCCATTCGAGCTCGAACAGCGCGGTGATCACCTGGCCGATCGTGACGTAGGCGTTGAAGTCCGGTAGCGACGGCGTGCGCTCAGGCATCCGAGGCCAGCCAGACCAGGTCGCCGGGCTGCCAGGCGACCAGCTCGACGCGGTCGTCGGGCCGCCAGTCGAACATCGGGTAGCTGCGCTTGCGGCTGTCGCGAACCTCGCGCCGCGCGTCGGTCGCGCACTGGTTGAGCGACGCCGCGTCGGCATCGGGCGTGCAGGTCTGGTCGCCGACCTGGTAGTGCTCGCGGCAGGTGCCGCACTGGGTAGTCTGGGTCATGTCAGTTCTCCGTATCTGACCAGAGCGGGCGAGAGGTAGTAGCTCTCGCCCGCTCGCTTGATTCGTGGGAAGCTCGTTCGGTTAGCGGTTGTCGTCCGTGATTCGTTTGGCGCTGCGGGGCGTGTGCCGGGTCATGTAGCCGCAGCCGCCGCATGGCGCTCGAACGACCTCGGTCTCGTGGTAGCGGTAGTCGAAGTACTCGGCGGACGATTGGCGCCCGCATCGGTCGCAGGCGTAGTGAACTCTGAGTCGGGGCATGGTCGGTCTCCATTTCAGGTGTGGGCGGTGTTGGTGGCAACGCGCGTCCGCCCGGCCGCGCTGAGGTCGTGAGCTCGGGTTCGTTCGGTCTCGCTACGCATCGATTCGTTCGATTCGTCCCGAGTCGAGGTCGAGCGTGACCACGCTGGTGTGCAGCTGCTCGCGGTAGACGTCGTGCGTCTCGCCTTCCTCGACCAGGACCATCTCCTTGGTCGTGCGCCCCTTGACCAGCACGCGGGATTCCGCGGTCTCCAGTTCGAGGTTGTCGAGGAAGCCGGCCGCGACCAGCATGGCCAGGTGCCCATTGCGCAGAGGCATCAACGGACGCGTCGAGCGGTCCGTGGGCGGCCAGAAGGCTTCGGTGATCTCGTCCTGGGTCCAGAGCCCGCGCTTGCGAGCTTCGGCGACCGCTTTCGAGAAGTCGATCACACGGGTCGTGAACATCACCGGACCCGGCCCCGACATGCCGACGTCGTACTGCGGCGTCAGGTCGCGATGCAGCGGTTCCGGTTCGTCCACGCTCGCGACCAGGTCGGCCATCGCCCGCGCGTCGGGCCGCGGTTGCGGCTTGCGCACGCCGATGACAACGACCTGGTCGAACTGTTCGCGCTCGGGCTCAGGGAAGGCCCAGGCCCGGACGCGCCGGTAGTTGGTCGTCAAGAACCGGGCCGAGGTCCCGATCTGCAGGCGCGGGATGATGTAGACCAGCACCCCGTCCGGCTCCAGGTAGCGGGAGCAATGCGTCAGGAACGCGTGCTCGACCCGCTTGTCCTCGCGGTCGTGGTCATAGGGCGGGTTGAGCCAGAGCAGGTTGTACGCGCGGTTGGCGATCGAGCAGCGGAACAGGTCGCTGGAGAGCGTGTGATCGAGCCGCTCGGCGGCCTCCTGCGCGCGCTCCTGGTGCAGCTCCACACCGTAGGTCTCGATCTGGACGTGGCGGTTCATCGATCCGGCCAGCTGCGACAGGGCGTCTCCCGGACCGCAGCAGGGGTCGAGCAATCGCACGATGTCGTCCCGCTGTCGGCCGTAGCGAATCGGCGCCATCAGCAGCGAGCGGATGTAGTCGACCACGCGCGGCGGCGTCGGGTAGTAACCGCCTTTCAGTTGGCCTGCGAGTCTCATTCCGTGTCTTCCTTTCCTTGCTTGTCGGCTTCGCGGAGGCCGACCAGGTGGTCTTCGAGGTCTTCGGCGATCTGGGCGATCTGCCAGCCGGCCTCCTCGGGTTGAAGCCACCAGCGGGCCGTCTCGTCGGCGCCCCGGCGGACGCTGACGATGATCTGGTCGTCTGACGACTCGGTCATGGGTTCTCCTCTCGGTACTGCTCAAGCAGGTTGAGCAGGTGGTCGTGGATGTCTTCGTGGACGCCCTCCTCGATCTGAGAGCCGTCTTCTTCGAGGTCGAAGTTGTAGATCGCGGTGATCTCTTCTTCGCAGATGTCGTCTTCGCCCGCTCGGGTTTCGACCGTGACGGTCACGTAGCGATGACTCATGCCGATCCTCCGTTCAGGTCGAGGGGCAACTTGAGCGCGCCGTACTTGACGGCCGCTGAGAGCTCGGTCTCAAGCTGCTGCGGGTCGTGGTAACAGGCCCAGGCGTTGAGGCCGACCGACTTGAGCGGCCGGATCGCCTCGTGCTCCAGGCCTTGCTGCCAGAGCCAGTCGGCCCAGCAGTGGTGGATCGGCAGCTCGGTGCGCTGGTTGAGGAAGCGCAGGTGCAGTGCCGGCGCTGCCGAGGCGTCCGGGGTCAGCAGCAGGAAGGCGTCGCGCTCAAACGAGAGCTCCGCCATCTGCGTGTAGACCATCGCGTGCCAGGCGCCGGCTTGCGGCAGCCTTGCGATCTTCGTCTTCCAGGTGCCGATGCTGTGCTCGGGGATCTGGTAGCGCTCGTAGCCGCCCTCGTGCAGGTCGTCCACGGCGCCTTTGATCAGGAAGGCCGGGCTGGGCGGCGAGTTGAGCAGCGCCGCCCAGATCGCCTTGAGCGAGGTCTGGGCGCCGACCATCGAGACGAACCAGAGCTGGTTCTGCTCGGGGTCGGAGGCGAACGCGTCGCAGGTGGCGGAGAAGCCGCCCGCCGTGATCGTGTAGAGCTGGGTTGCGTGGTCGTCTCCTGAAGGAGGCGTGGTAGGGGTGTCGAGCATCGCTCGTCCTTTCGTTGAATGCGGTGTCGGAGTGCCCAGGGCTCAGTCGATCAAGCCCTGGCCCTTGAGCGAGACCCAGCCGTCGGAGCCGATCACGACGTGGTCCAGGAGTTCGATGCCGAGCAGCCGGCCGGTCTCGGCCAGGTCATTGGTGAGCTGGATGTCCTCGCGGCTCGGTTCCGGATCACCGGACGGGTGGTTGTGCACCACCACGATGTGCGGGACAGCCTCGATCACAGCCGGGCGGTAGACCTCAGCCGGTCTGACCAGCGCCGCGTAGCCGTTGCCCTGGTAGATCGTGCGCTGGCCGACGACCCGGTTCTTGCGGTCCAGCAGCAGCACCCGGACCTGTTCCTGGGCCAGCTGGGACATCTCGTCCGAGAGCAGGTCGACGACGGTCTCGGGCCGGTAGATGGTGGGCATGTCCTCGGGGCGCTCGGGCTTGGTCTCGACCTCGTAGCGAATCGCGAGTTCGCCCAGGAGGTTGAGGTTCTGGCGGAGGGCGTCGAGCAGCGCCCGGCGTTCGTCGGAGTTGCTTGCGGCGGGGACAGGTTTGGTCAGGGTGGTCATATCGGGTTCCTTTCAGGTGCTGGGAACGAAGCGGGGCCGCTCTCCGCGTTGGTGGGAGAGCGGCCCTGATGTGCGCCTATGAAGAGGCGTCAGTTAGACGGATGACCGCCTAGAAGGGTTGGTCGCCGCCGTTGTCGTTGCGGCGACCGTTGCCCCCCGCTCGGGTCGGGGGCTGGCTATTGCTGTTGCGCGAGTCGAGGAAGACGACCTCGTTCGCGTGGATCTCGGTCGTCTGTCGGCGCTGGCCGTCCTGGTCCTCCCAGTCGTCGTAGCCGAGCCGTCCCGAGGCGTAGATGCGGTCGCCCTTGCGGACGTACTCGGCGACGGCCTCGGCCTGCTTGCCCCAGCAGACGAGGTTGTGCCAGTCGGTCTGGCCGTCACCGTTCCCGTTGCGGCGGTCGGTCGCCAGCCGCAGCCGGCAGACGGCCGTCCCGCTGCGGGTCTGACGCAGCTCGGGGTCGGTCCCCACCCGGCCCAACAGTTCGATTCGGTTGATCGTGCGTGACATTCGACGTGCTCCTTTCAAAAGAGCGTGTGATGGCGCGGACTGGCCTCACTTGATGTGGGGACTGCCCGCGCCTGTATGCGAGAACGAAGCGGGGCCGCTCTCCGCGTTCGTGGGAGAGCGGCCCCGAGATGCGCCTCTGGAGAGGCGTCGGTCGGCGTGGTAAGTGACTAGAAAGGCTGGTCGCCGTCGTGGTTGTCACGGCGACCGTTGCCATTGCTGTTGCGCGAGTCGAGGAAGACGACCTCGTTCGCGTGGATCTCGGTCGTCTGACGGCGCTGGCCCTCCTGGTCCTCCCAGTCGTCGTAGCCGAGCCGGCCCGAGGCGTAGATCCGGTCGCCCTTGTGGACGTACTCGGCGACCGCCTCGGCGGTCTTGCCCCAGCAGATGAGGTTGTGCCAGTCGGTCTGGCTCTCGCCCGACCCGTTGCGGCGGTCGGTCGCCAGCCGCAGCCGGCAGACGGCCGTGCCGTTCTTGGTCTGGCGCAGTTCGGGGTCGGTCCCGACCCGGCCAAGGAGTTCGATTCGGTTGATCGTGCGTGACATTCGTCGTGCTCCTTTCAGAGAGCGATGTGTCGGCGCGGAAGTTCCGCGCCCGTTAAACGAGGCGGGGCCGCGTCCCCGGAGGGAGCGCGGCCCCGTGAAGCGCCCAAGCTCGCGGGCGTCATTCGATGGATTGGTCGGTTAGCTGACCCGGAGGTACTCCGAGGTCTGTTCGGTCACGATCTCGGCCCGCTGTTCCGGTGCGAGCAGCGCGTTCAGCCGCTTGTGGTCGACGGCGTAGCGGCGGCTCGTGACCATGCCCACGGTGCGGGTCTTGGCCGAGCCCTCCAGCCTGGCTTTGGCTTCTCCTTTCCCTGTGAGCCAGTGCTGGAGGGTCTTGAGCGCTCCGCGCTTATCGGCGTCGAGCGACTTCAGCTGCTGCTGGATCCGCTCGTACTCGTGCAGCGCCGCTTGCGCGTCATCGTCGGAGACGGGGTCAGCCGCCTCCGGCTCGGTCGTGTCAGACGCTTCGTCTACCTCGCCCGGTTGGCAGACGTTGAGGTAGGGGCAGCGCTGGCACTGCCAGTCCGCGGCCGTGAAGTCGCGTTCCGGCAGGGCGTCGGGGTCGGCGCCGTGCAGTTCGTAGCGTTCGGCCAGCGGCGCCAGCCGTTCGCAGGCCCGGTCCCAGGCCCGCTCGACGCGGTCTGCCGGAATCACTTCGTAGTCCCAGCGCCGCGAGCCGGTGTCGAGCGTCGCGATCACCGTCTCGCGGAAGTCGCCGTAGAGGCCGAGCGTGTAACAGGCCGCCTGGGCGACCGACTCCGGGTGGCTGCGCTCCGCGCCTAGAGTCTGCCAGCGCTTGAACGCTTCGGGACCGCGCGTCTTGACCTCGATCACCGACTCGTCCGCGAACAGCTCGATCGCGCCGGTGGCGTCGGGATGCCCGGTCACGGTTAATCCCGGCGCGGCTTCGACTTCGACCCGCAGCGGCTCGTCGGGGTCGGCCGGGGTGACCGTCCAGAAGCGGCGCTGCATGGCGCGGACGACGACCGGTTCGAGCGCCTGTCCGGCCTCAAGCACGAGCTTGGTCTCGTCCGTCATCGGGTTGGTCACTTCCTGGCCCGTGGCCGCGTACCAGAGCGCGCGGCGGCACTGGCCCAGGGCCGAGGCGCGGACCTCGAGCCGCTCGTCCTCGGTGAACCGCGCCGCCGGGCGGTCGAACACGCGGGAGCGACTTGGGGTCAGGGGTGAGTTACTGAGGGTCATGTCGGGTTCCTTTCGGGATACCTGTAGGGAGAAAGAGCGGGGCCCCCGGGTCGGTGCCCGGGGCAGGCGCGACCTGAGTGGCGACCCCGCTCCAGTTGGTTGGCTGGCTGACCTGGCTCAGCCCTGTGCGGACCGCTGCCGCTGTTCGAGCTTCTCGGCGGCGGAGGCGATCAGCGGGTTGATCTCGTCCGGCCTCAGTTCGTTCAGCGGGCGACCGGTCTTGGCCTCGACCGCCGCGCGGACCTGCTGCTCGGAGAAGCCCTGCTGTGCGCTCAACTCGATCAGTTGGGCGCGCAGGTTCGCGGCATCGCGCGCGTCGACGCCGGCTGATTCGGCCGTCGGCTGCACCACCCGGCGTCGCGGTTGCGACTCGCTGCGGCGCTCAGGTTGCGGCTGCTGGCGCGACTCTGGGGCCGGTCCAGGTGGTCGGCTGTTGCGGGTGCTCGTCGGCGGATCGCCATAGAGGCCGTTGCCGAAGCGGTCGCCGAAGCTGCGCAAGGCGCGCTTGAGCGCATCGGTGACGGCGCCCTTGAACGCCGTCTCGTGGCCCTCGACCGATTCGTCGGTGACCGCCTGGAAGCCGACATCCGTGCGCGAAGGCGCGCCCGGCACGTTGACCCGGACGATGGCCGAGTAGGCGACCGAGCGGGTGATTTCGCCGCTGCGCGAATCCGTCTGTTCGATCTCGCGCAAGGTCACGTCGCCGACCAGTTCGTAGCCCCAGCCGCCGAAGCCGAAGATCCGGTTGGCCTGGTCGATCGCGGTGTGGCCCTCGATGTAGTCGAACTTGCGCCCGCCGCGGCCCTTGCGCTGCGAGACCAGCTGGGGGTCGAGCGGCTGCGCCAGCGCCTCCGTGACGCGCGGCGCCAGCGCGTCCCAGTGCAGCGACTCTGTCGCCGTCTGCGTGGGGACCGCCTGCGGAGCGGAGTGTGGTCGCGCTCCGTTTCCGTTTCCGTTGCCATTCCTGCGAACCGCCGTCGCGGTTCCATTGCCGTTTCTGCTGCTCATTTCGTGCTCCTTGGTCAGTCGTGTTCGTGGTTGGTGAGTGCGGTTGCCGCCGGGGCAATCGTGCGCCGTGCCGCAGGCACGGTCGGTTAGAGGCCATAGGCAGGCCCTCCGTTTCGGGAACTCGGGTTTGTTGTGGAATGCGGAACGAATCCCGTTGGGAACGTCGTCGCTAGCGAGCGGCGGTTGCTGCTCGCCTGAGTTGGTCGAGGAAGACGGTGCGGCCATCCGGGCGAGCGCCCAGTTCGCCCACGTCGCAGACGCCCTGAGGCAGGTCCACGATCGCGGCACGGTGAGCGCCGAGCAGTCCGGCCAGCTGGACTGCCGCGGCGCGTCCAGCATCGTCGGCATCGAAGGCAAGGAAGACGCGCGGCCGTCCCTGTAGGGCGGAAGCCAGCCTGTCCATCCCCTGGGTTCCGAGTGCGGCGCAAGCGGGCAGGCCCCAGGCGGTCAGAACCAGCCAGTCGAACAATCCCTCGGCGACGACGATCCAGGGCGACTGGCAGTCCAGCCGGGTCAGGCCGAGCACCGGCTTGGGGCCGGGCAAGGCCTGGAACCTGTGATTGACCTCAGGCCAGATCGCTCGACCGGTGAGCCAGTGAACGCCACCTGCGACCAGTTCGGGGACGACGATCATCCCGCGGAACCGCTCCCGGCGCTCACCAATCAGTCCGCTGCTCAGGATCCGCCGGTCGTCGAAACGCGCCTGCTTGAGCCAATCGCGCAGTCCATGTCCGCTCGCATAGCCCAGCCCCAGCTGCTGCGCGGCCCGCGGGCCGATGCCCCGGTCGGCGAGGTACGCCTGGGCGGCCTGGCTGAGCTGCAGCTGGCGCTGGAAGCAGCGCATCGCCGCCGTCAAGATCGCCGGGTCTCTGACTGTGGACGGCGATTCCGGGGCCGGCGTTGGGTCGCGGGATTGAGCGTCGGGCGATGGTGGAACAGCGCCCTGCAAGCGGCGAATCGCCTCGGGCAGAGCAACACCGTCCGTGCGCTGGATGAAGTCAAGCACGTCGCCGCCCAGCCCGCAGCCGAAGCAGTAGAACTTCTGCGTGTCGGCATAGACGG
Source organism: Dehalococcoidia bacterium (assembly GCA_964291525.2). Classification (GTDB taxonomy): domain Bacteria; phylum Chloroflexota; class Dehalococcoidia; order Bin125; family Bin125; genus Bin125. The sequence continues at coordinate 2,047,114 of OZ219765.1, forward strand.
TGAAGCTGGCCTCGGTCTCCTCGTGGAAGGGGCACTTGCCCTGGCGCACTCGACCGCGGCCGCGCAGCTTGACGCCGGCCGCCTCGACCACGCCGCCCAGCGGGTGGCGCGCCTTGAGCGCGGGTATGTCGACGGTCGCGGCGGCGGTCATGAGCCGCTCCGACCTTCGAGCGGTCTCAGCCCTCTCAGGCTGCGGCGCGAGACGCGCTTGCCCCGGAGCCAGCGCATGCCCAACACGGCCCGAACTTCGAGCGTCGTGTCGTCGAGCGGCGCCAGCACGGCGGCGCGTCCGGCGCCGGGGCTGTAGACCAGTGCGTCCTCAGCCCGGAATCTCCGCCGGGCGAGGTCGAGGAACTCGGTATAGGCCCAGCGCGTCTCACCGTCTGTGGCGCCCTCTGAATCGAGTCCGGCGCAGACGGCCAGCGCGGCCTCAAGGTCGCCCGAGCGGCGCAGCCGGCGCGCCTCGTGAATGCCTCGCGCGAGCGAGGTGATGGGTGGGGTTGGCGTGTCGTCGCCGAAGATGGCGTCGATGATGTGGTCGACCAGTTCCTCCAGCGTGGGCCGGGGAGCGGTCACGGTCGTGGTTGCAGTCATGAAGTCTCCTTTCCTTGTCGACGTGGGACTGCGGGTTAACGAAGACGGGCCGCCCCGGAAGGCTGCCCTTGTGCGTAGATGGATAGGGATGATCGGTCAGCGGCGGCGCCCCGCACGCGCGACCGAGGCCAGTCGGCTGAGCACAATCCGATGCGCGATCCAGCCGGCCCAACCGAGGCCGAAGGCGTTCAGCGCCACGACCTGCAGGTCGTAGCCCAGGACCAGTGGCGCGGCCAGCAGGAAGATGACGAATGGCAGCAGAACGACCCGCCAGGAGCGCGCGCCTGTGTCGTTCGAGGCCGACGTTGACTCGGCCGCGGAATTCGGGGGTGCCGGTGCCGGCGCGTCCTCAGCGCGGTAAGCCGACCAGATCGACTCGCCGGCGAGCGTCTCCAGCCGTCGGATGATCCGCTCGCGCGAGCAGCCGGCCGATTTGCAGCGGACATCGATCCCGTCGCCGTCAGGCCGCTGTCTGAACGCCAGCAGGTCCTGCTCCGACTCATGACAGGTGGCCGCCGTCCAGAACCAGCCCCTTTCGAACCGGACTCGGTGTTGGGGCGCAATCAGTTCGGCGATTCGTGCAGCCGTGGGGCCGACGTAACGCCCTCTCGTTCTCGTTCCGTTAGTCTCGTTCGTGTCCCTCATTGTGAGCTCCTTTCACTTGAGCCGTGTGCTTGGGGGGATCCTGGGGATGGTGAACCGACCCGGCATCAGGGGCGCGATTCGTCGCGGTTGACGGTGTGACTGGGTGAATGATCTCAAGCGCACTCCGCCCACGGTCGGATGCCGGACGCGTGGAACTGGGGGGCGATCTCGAGCGTTTGGGCGCGATCCGAGGTCTTCAAGAGGCCCATTGGCCGCTGTGAACGACGGGCGCGGGCATGAGAAGACCGGCCTGCGGCACGCGCAGTCCGTTCAAGGAGTTGGATGACGAGCAACGAGCGCGATGCCGGCGCTGTTGCTGGTGTCCTCCCGAGCCGAAGCGCGGTCTGCGCATCGCTCAGGCGTGACCTGCGTTCCGAGCAGTCAAGATCGAGCGAACCTCAGATCCTGTGACCACTGCACGCAGCAGGTGCGCGCTCGTCCCTCATTGAGTCCGGCGCTGGGGAGAGCAAACCTCGTCCCACTTGCCAGTCTCGAGTCAGGAACGAAACCCTCCAGCGTTTCAAGGCGGGGAAATGCTGGACAAAGCCTGAAACCATCTCCAGTCGTACGCTGCTGACATTGCTTCGTACAGGACGGGCGCGACACCCTCGTGAGATCCTGATGCGATTGTGGATAACTGTTGAACAGCGTTGATATCCAGTGACAGCGGACATATACCTTGCACACGAACGATCATAGAGAGGGCAGAATGGCTATCACCGCCGGTCAGGTGGCTGCGCTGCTGGCTCAAGATGGAGCCGAATTCGTGCCGTCTGTCCGCGTATCTGTGCTGCTCGCCGAGCGCGCCAACCAGGAACTCAGGGCATGGGGGCACGACGGGCACGATGTGATCCTGGAACGTGCGGAACCGTTCTACGGCGACCCCGGGCAGCTGCGCTGCGTGTTCTGGTGCAAGACCTGCAACGTTCCCCAGGTCGCACTGATCCCGCGTCCCGCGGCGGGCTGAAGCCGGAATCAATCGACACAGAGCCATCCTCAACGGGGCTGCCGGCATTGATCGGTTGAGACGATGCGCAGCCAGTGCGGCTCAAGCTCGCGCGCTCGAAGGCGGCCAAGTACGGCGAGTCGGCGGCTGGCGAGCGCTATGGAAAGTGGATCGCGCTTCAGATGTCCGGCTAGAACCAACACCTCGGCGCGGACGCTATGCAGCCGGTTCAGCAATTCCGCCATACGACGGAGGAGCACGCCATCGACAGCGACTTGATCAGTGATGCGATGGATTCGCTTCATTCATGCCCGGTGGGTGGATGCTGCATCAGCTGCAGCGACGACGATGTGATCTGACTCTCCGCCGCATCATCGACCAGGGCCGGCCGGCGGTAGGCATCGGCCGATCCGCGACGCCCAGCACGTTTCTTCAGTCCGATGAGCTCCGCGTCCACCCGGAACACCTGGCCCCGGTAGAAGACCATTCGACCCGACGTTCGGCTGGCTCTGAAGCTGATTGGTTCGGCGCCGAAGATCGTGCGACTGTGGCGACGGCACCGAAAAACGTCTGGACAATGCTGGGCGCCGTCAGGGACGTTTCGCGCGGCTTCGATCCGCTGTTCGATGCACAGATCTGTCGCAACCCTGACTCTCGCAGCTAATCAATTGACCAGCGGATCGACCTGTTGCGCGCAAGGATGCCCGGTCGTCCAGCCCCTCGCTCATCGTTGCACTGACCACGAACTTAGCGCCGAGCCTGCGATTAGGGCCCTCGCGCACTACGCCTCGAGGGCGGCGGTGGCGAGGAGCGACGAGGCGCCGCGCGTCGATCACGGGTATACCCGCAGGGTGGGTCAGCGACGAAGCGGGAACAGGCCCAGAAGGGACCGTACGGACCGTTCCGCTCGACCAGAACGCCCGCGTAGCAGCTGGGACAGCGTTGGGCCGGGGTTTGGCAGGCGCGATTGGTACAACGGGCGTTGAACTCCGAATCGATCAGTTGATAGCCGCTCCCGCACGGGCAGGCAGGGGCCAGATAGTCGCACTGCGGCGCCAGGCTGCAACGCAGCGATTGTCCTGCCTCCGAGCTCAGCAACCGGCCGCCGCGGCAGCGCGGGCACTCAAGCGGGTCAGCTGGGCCGGCCTCCGCAGCGCCCAAGACGCGAAGGTTCGTCCCCGTCTGGTTGAGCAGCTCGATGACGAAGGGTGACGGATGCAGCGGGTCCGATAGGAGGTACACGCCGTGCCGAGCGCGGGTCAAGGCTACATAGAACAATCGGCGTTCCTCAGCGAACTCGTACGGTTCGGCCGGCGGAGCGACCAGATCGAGCAGCGGATCATCATTGAGTTGCGAAGGAAATCCCCGGCGGTCGTCCTCGAGACCCAACAGGATGACGTAGTCGGCCTCGCTGCCCTTGGCCGCATGGATGGTGCGCTGGTCGTAGCGGCGGCTGGCTGCGCGCCCGGTGAACGATCGCAGGCGGTAGCGACTGAGGACCAGCAGCGAAGCGGTCTCGCGCACCTGTCGAGCGTCAAGATCGTCCAACGCTTGGGACAGACCCAACCGCGTGTCGTCCGCCCAGATCAGCGTGATGCCGTGATCGGGCTGGCGCCGGGCGGCACGCAGTTGGCGCTTGGTCTGGGACGGATTGCACTGCACGAACGCGCTCGACGGATCGAGGATGCCGGAACCGAAGCGAAAGGTCTGGCTGAGCGTGCGCCGTTCGATGCGGCCCAGCCACTGTTCGCACTCATTGATGAGGCCGACTTCGCTGCCGGCAAAGCGGTAAATCGATTGCCAGTCGTCGCCGACCAGAAAGTAGGCGGTCTCAGGCCGCTTGAGGCTGGCCAGCAGCTTCAGGCGGCCTCTGGAGATGTCCTGAAACTCGTCCACCAAGATGTACCGATAAGGAGTCGCCCGGCGCTGGTCTCGCAACAAGGCGGCCGCCCGGTTGATCAGGTCCTGGAAGTCGCATTCGTCGCCCAGAGCCGCGTCGTAGGAGTGCCGCACCTCCGAGAACAGGTCGAGGAAGGCTTGCGCTCGCCCTGGGTGCTTCGACTCGGCCGCACGCCGCCTGAGTTCATCGTCGGAGTGATCGGCGGACTTGACGTGCTGTAGGAACGCGCTCAGCACCCGGCTCAGCTGCGAGCTGCGCATCCGCGCTCGCAGTTGGGCAATCAGCCTGCGGCTGGGCTGCGGCCGCAGCTCAATCTTGCGCTCGCGCAGTTGCTCGCGCAAGGACCGCAGCCAGTTGCCTTCAAGGTGCTGCCAACTGTACGTCTCGATCAGCTCCGTGCCGTGCTCGCGGTGAATCTCCCGCTTCCAGGTCATCCCGCGGCGATACTCCTCACGCTCCGCCGCCGTCCAACTCGGCGGTGGCTCGCCCTGGCGATCAACGCCGAAGTGCTCGATGTACAGGTCGTGCTCAGGCAGGTAGAAGTCGGGCCGGTACTGGCGCTGGCCCTGCGTCGCAGTCGACACGGGATAGCTGGCCTCGTAGCGGTAGCGCACTCCGTGTAGAGCGAGGAAGTTGGCGATCTTGAGCTCCTCCAAGCTTTTGACCAACTCGCCCTTGAGCGTGCGCAGCTCGATCCGGTGGAGATGCTCGAAATAGTCGGCCGGCCGCTCAAACTCATGGGGCGCGCGGTACTCACCCAGGTTGTAGAGAATGAAACTGCGCAATGGTGCTCCACGCTCGCGGTCCGTGAGCAGTGAATCGAGAATCTCGTCGATCAGGCGGAGCAGTTGCCGCTCGTCCTCAGCCAGTGGAGAGATCGTCGGAGCGCGATCTTGTTCCGCGAGGATCCGCAGGGCGAAGGCGTGGAAGGTGGCGACCTCGGCTCGATGCTGACGCTGCTCCAGCCGCTCGCGCACTTCTTCGGCGGCCTTGCGATTGAAGGCGAGCACTAGGATCGAATCAGCCGGGACACCGCGCTGCTCAACCAGGTGGGCCACCTTGGCCGTGATCACGGCGGTCTTGCCCGTGCCCGCGCCGGCCAGTACGAGGGTCACGTCCTCATCGCAGACAATCGTCTCAACTTGTTCAGGCGCCGGCTGGAATCCGCTGCGGCTCGCCATCAGCGCGGCCGCCCGCGGCGCCTGGTCAGCAACAAACCGGTCGTTCGCACGCCGGCGGGCCCGCTCGAATCCAGACTCGGTCAGCATTTCCTGGAGACGGGAGTAGGCCGACTGGCTGTCTGGCGAGAGACGGCGTTGGACCAACGCCCCGCTCGGTTGGGACCGCGCTCCGGCCAGCGTGCCCACTGCTGCCCGCAACGCGGACGTCTGCGAGGCACGCAGGTAGCCGGTAGCAGAAAACCACTCCTCGAGTTGCGCGTGCAGCGATCGGCCGAGTGCTTCCATAGAGGCCCCCAACTGGTCGGCGCGTGCCTCCACCGTCGCAGCCAGCTGTCTCGCCTGCGCCGGCTGGAGGCCGCCGACCGCGAACTGGCGTCCGCCACTGGTCTCCAACCAGATCCGCGCGCCCAGGCCGCCTCGCTTCCAGTTCACCGCATCGATCGCGGCGATCGGCAGCCGTTCAGTTCGGCCGCCCGCAGCCCGGACCAGACTGACGTGTTCGTCGTCGACGCTGATCGATTGGTAACGCCAGAGATTCGAGAGCCGGCCGATCACCCCGGCAGGCGAAGCGCTGATCACATTGGTGCCGCTCAAGTTGCTCCGCTCATCTTCCATGCTCGTCTCCAGCCGGCCTCTGGCAGCGGGATTCTGCCGCTGCCTGTGTAGATGGATTCGGCCTCACCGGCCAAGCGCACGCGCGCGCCAGCTCCTGTAGCGGACTGGCGAACTCGATCTCCGTTTGCCCGTCTTCAGTACTCCGCCAGAGACGTGGCAGGATGCCGTTGGGCGTCGCCTAGGCTCAACCATGCGGACACCGTCGTGCGCTTTGACCTGCCGCATCCTGTGTTCACAACGCTGGCCGGTGTGGCCGACCCCAGACCGAAGAGGGATGGCGTGCGCCTGCATTTGTCTCAACTGATCGGGTTCCCAACCAGACAGCAAGGCCATCGAACCTCCTCCGATTGCTGGACGGAGATGTCAAGGTCAAGATCAGGACGAACCCACGCCGCTTGCTCAGCATGCCGCGCCTGGCGGCGAAGCTCGGTCACATGTTTTGCCACCTGTGCGACTCGCTGCAACACTTGATCGAGCGAGCCCGACAGGTCGAGCGCGAGCACGTCCAGACGCTTGTCGGCATGCCGCACCTGAAAAGACGCCGGCGCCGCCTCGCCCTGGGCGTAGACCAACAACCCGCCGGGCAGATCGAGCGCCGTCGCGTAGGCCAGCAGCTGGTACAGGTTGGTATTGGGCACGGCCGCCCCAGTGAGGTTCTTGTACTTGGCGTCGCCCACGAACGTGCAATCCGTGCCGTCCCACCAGGAGATGTCGGGTCTCAGCCGAATCTCTCCATCTTGGTCCAGGCAGACACCGCCGGCCTCTGAATCGGATCGCAGCGTCTGCGCCGAGAGCCCGAGCGCCTCGCGCAACGCCGCCAACAGGAAGTCCTGGAACAGCACGTTCATGTTGATTGAGAAGCCTGACGCGCGGATACCGCCTCGTCCTGATCCAAACGCCCCATGGCGAAGCACGAGGCGGGCCAGGCCGACCAGGGTGCGGTAGTGCTCATTGAGCTGGTCGAAACGGACCTCGGGCACGCCCCTCGGCTGGAAGTCGACGGCCGAGACCTGCTCCAGCATTGCCGCCATCCAACTCAAGCCGCGGCGTGCCTCGCGCGAACGAAGCGGCATCGCGCTGAGCCGGCTGGCCGCCGCACGCACGAGTTGGTTGGCCTGAATGTCTGCCGTGAACTCATCGAACCGTACCTCGGCGGGTAAGACGACTCCGAAACGGCGGCGCAACTGATCGTCAAACCTGATCCGTCCGCGGATCGTCTGCAGCGACTGCTCTTCTTCGCGATAGCCGTGCAACAGGCCCTGCACAAAGGTGCGGCGCGCCGCCGTGACGAGGGCGATTGCCAACGTGTCCGGTAGCGATTCGCGTTCCTCAAAGTTGAACTGCCGTTCCGCCTCAAGCCGAAACGCTCCTAGGGCGTAGCAAGCAAGCGACAGGAGCTGGGGAATGCCGATCTTCGGCTCGATCAACACTGACAGGTCGCCAATCTCAACGGCCCCGACGGTCGGGCCCGCGGTCAGGCGAAATCGGTCGCTGGACCCGGCGACGGGCTCGATCGCTAACCGCAGCGCCGTCGCTTCCTTGAGCAGCAGGTCGCGCTGCGCCTCAGACAGCGTGTACTCGGCCGGCGCGTATTCCTGCAGGTTGATCTGGCTCGTCATTCGGCACTGCCGGAGTCCGCGGGGATCGACTCGTCGAGGGTTGAGTCATCGCCCTCCGAGGCCGCCCGGCGCTCGGCTTTCCTCCGGAGGGTCGAGAGCTCGAACTCGGCCAACCGCTCGGCACTGGCGAAGAGCCGCTCTTTGAGATACGGCATGACGCTGTGCCGCCAGGTGCGCTCGACCACCTCGGCGCTGAGTTCCGGGTTCATGAAGTGGCTGGGCCCGATCGCCGCATGCCGGTCGTCGCCCAACTGCTCGTTGGCGAGGTCGACGATGTCCGCCACCCACCCCATCTCGTCCAGCCCGTGCGCGTCCAGCCAGCGGCGCAGCAGGCCTTCGATCGGCCACTCGGCCGGATGGAACTCGACGAAGTGGAAGCGGCGGCGCAGGGCCAGGTCGACCAACGCGATCGAGCGATCGGCGGTGTTCATCGTGCCGATGATGTAGAGGTTCTTGGGCAGCGAGAACAGGGCACCCGAGTCGCCGCTGTACTGCAGTCGGATCGCCTCGTTCCGGTATTCGAGCAGGAAGTACAGTTCGCCGAACACCTTGGCCAGATTGCCGCGGTTGATTTCGTCGATCACGAGGAAGTGCTTGACCTCGGGATCGCCTTCGACCTGCTCCGCGCGCGCCGCCTCGGCGGCCAGGAGCAGCGCGCCGCTGCTTAGTTTGAACGTTGGGCGTCCCTCGTCCAGGGCCGGTCGGTAACCCTGGACGAAGTCTTCGTAGGCGTATGACGGATGAAACTGGACGAGCGTCACGCGCCGCGTAGCGCCGGCCAGGTAGCGGGCCAGCTGCAGCGCCACGTAGGTCTTGCCGGTGCCTGGCGGTCCCTGGAAGATGACCTGCCGCTTGTCTTCGAGCAGCTGCTCGACATCCTCCAGGAACTCCAGCGGCAGGCTGAGCTGCCCGGCCAACTCGGCGAGCGTTGTAGGGCCAGCAGATTCCTGTGGACCGCCGCTCGCACCCCCCACATTGCCGCTGGCCGTCTCTAGTCGGCCAACATGCCCTGAGCCGTTTTCGGTGTCAGCAGACTGATTGCGACCCTTGCGTTCGAAGTCCGGATCCCAATCTCGGCGCACATCCGGCCAGTAGAAGTCAAACTCATCACTGCCATGGTTCGCTTCCAGCGCCGAACGGATCTGCTGGATCGCCCGGTCGATGTCATCCGGCCGCTCGCCGAGCAGGCCATCGAACCGCCTCGCGATCATTTCTTTGTGATTGATGCTGACGATCGGCTCGAACGTGTCCGGATGGAGCAGGTGCAGCAGCGCCTGCCGTTGTGCGCGTCCCCGGTTCGGAAATCCCCGCAGCATCTCGCTGCGCGGTTCGAGTGCCATCAGGAAGTCTTTGAACGCCCAGGGGTCCGCGAGCAGGCGGTCCTGCTGAGAAGGTGGCATCCGTTTCCATTCCTCTGCAAACTCGATGATCTCGGCCACCTGGAACGGGCGGTAAGAGTGAAACCCCTGACCCGGGTTGACCAGGCCGGGCGTCAATCCCTCAACCAGTTCCGGCGGGATCGAGACCGGGTCGCGTGACCAACTGAGCACTCGTCGCAGTTGTCGCTGCTCGTTGCCACTGTCGCTCGTGAGTACGACCAGGAAGTGCACGTAGAGCACTTCCGCCATCAGTTGAATCACGGCGGGCGGCGCGCCGGCCAGCTGCCGTTCGAGCTTGTCAAGAAATGACTGCTTGGATTCGTCAGGTCGATCCAGAAACCGCTCGCGGAGTTCACCTAGCGACTGGTCCGTCCAGATTGGCCGACCGGGCGTGAAGAGCGAGTCGTCATCCCGCAGCCCGCGCTCCATCCACGACGCAGCGGCGGCGTAAACCGTCTCTGCAGCAGTCTCTCTGGTGCCCATGTCCGCTCCGATTACGCCAGGCGGCTTCGCGCTCAAGCCGATGCTATCGGCACGCTGTCAGTTGCCTGAGCGATGCTGCGCCGCGCCGGAACCAACGCGATCGCCACTCTGCAAAGACCTTCTTCAGCGAAGTGCGGAGACGATCATGATCACTCAGCGCGACCACTGGCACTCAGAAGCGCATATCAGCCCCTCCGGTCTCACGCCGATGCCGCGCGGAGCATCTGTAGGCGCTGCCGGCGAGCCACCATCAGCGCTACCACGGCGTGGAGCTTCAGTCGGCGGATCAACCTCACGCAGCACACACATCGCCTAGTCCCTTTTATGTCTGCCCACAGCATATTGCGATGTCTGTACAAACCTGTTGGTGACCAACTTCAGCATGCGTCGCTTCGACTCGCAGCCTACAGACATGAGTAGATTCCCATCACAGGAAACCGAATGCAGAGCTCACTGCACCTCCCTTGCGAGTGGGGCCCGTCACCGATTCGCAGCTGCCGTTTGCGAGTGGACATCCTGCCTGTTGACGCGGCGCCAGCGAAAGAGGGACCCGGATGAATACTCGCATCTCATGGCCGACCTCCGTCCTCTCGCTCGGGCTGTTGCTGGCGGCCATTGGACGTACGCCGTTCATAGCCTGGGCCGCGACGATGAACAGCAGACGGCGATCGGCACGCAAGCGACCCAGTGCTGTGTCTTCTGGACCGGGATTCAGGAACTGTGAACCTGAGACACAATGGTCGAGGGCACGGAAGCCCTTAACGAGTTCCCGAGCAGCGCCGGCACTGCGCGCCGGCTCGATATGGACCTGCGAGACCGAGCAAGCAACGCGGTGCAGATACAGTTGGCTGTCCTGCGCAGCCTGGGCGAGGGCATCAGTCAGTTCTGCGCAACGGCCGGCTCCAGTTGAACCGGCATAAGCCTGGCGGAAGCCGGGGTCGAAGCGCTCACCGCGCCGGCGATGGATGTCCATCGTTCGATCAGCCTCGTGGGCTGCGCCGGGAGCAGGTTCCCATGGCCGCCTGAATCGTCGGCAGGCGCTTGCCGGGGGTCGGCGAGTTCAGCGACCCAAGCATCCCAGGCTGACCAGCCGAACAAGCCGCCGGCGCCAGCGTGCCTGGCTCAGCGCGGTCATGCTCGTTTCCAGCCGTTCCCGGCGCCGCTGCGACTCTCTCCGTCGTTGCGACCAGTCCCAGGGAATCTCTCCGGGCGGCAGGGTGAGGCGGCAGTCCTCAATCAGGGCCAGCTCCAGCTCCAGCATCCGCACCTCCGCCTGGAGTCCTTCCAGTCTGGGCCAGTGCTGCTCGAACAACGCCGTTTGCTCCCGCCATCCTCCAATAAGCGGCATCGAATCGCCAAACACGTCTGCGTCGTCAGGCAGCGGGTCAGCGGTGACCACGTCGGGGTGGATGCGGTGTGCACGCGGGTCGGACGAAGCGGACACAGTGCTCCTGGCGCCGGGTCTCACGTAGCTCAGCGCCCGGACCTCCTCACGCACTCCAGTCAGTTCCTCCTGCACCGCAGTCAGTCCGTGGGCTTGTTGCTGTTCCACCTCCTGTAGACGCCGCTCCAGCCCTTCCACCCTGGTCTCCAGTTCGCCCCGCTCCGCCCGCTGCTGAGCATCCCGCTCACGTTCCAGCGCTTCCCTGAGCCTCGGGGTCAGACGTCCGGTGCGCAACGCCCGCCAGAGTGTCTTGCGGTCGACGCCCAGCCGCTCCGCCGCCTTGCCCCGCCCGTGTTCCTCGGCCAGCGCCTCGATCAACAGGATCAGGGGTTCGTCTTCGGCAGACACTTGCCGCTCGCCGACAGAATCGCCGGGGGAATCCCCATCCACCACAGCGGGGCGATCGGGCTGGGCCTCACGGTGATCCGAGGCATGCCCCTCGTCGTTGCGCATGTCCTCTGGTGATGTATCCACAACCGTCTCCTCAACCTGGTCGCGCTGTTCCGTTCGCAGCTAGCCCAGTCGTTGCCTGCCCCTCCTCCCTGGGTGGCCTCGTAGGGTCGCATGACCGACTTCCCCGGCACCCACTTCGTTGCCAGCAGAAGCAGGCAGGGAGGCACAAGCAACTCCAGCGCCGACCTCAGCAACTCCGCCTCCAAGTTTTGATGGGAAGGCCGTCCCGTCCGACCCGCCGGCACCACCCCGGGTGGTGTGGCCTGGTTGACAGACGCCCTCGCTGAACCCAGGGGCAGTGTCCGGTAGGGGGCCTCCCCACCCCACCTCGCGTGTTCCAATCGCCCCTGATCCGGCCTCTGTTGCCCCACTTCACCGGAACCAGCCCTTCCACCCCGCCCGCTCAAGCCGGCCTGGCCTGAGACAGGGTTCGACCAGCCCTGGACTGACGATCGTGCCCGTTTGTCCCAATGCCACAAGACAGGGATTCCTGTACACGCCCATGACACCACGGACACCCAATCCGGCGACAGGGCAGCCGGGGGATGTCACGCATGACACGTCCAACGCGCCCTGTTGAGAGCCGCCTCGCTCGCGCACACTCTTTGTCATCGACCGAGAGAACTGATGTACGAGGAGGAAGTGGTATGAGAACCCGACTGAGCGGACGGCTGACGCGCCTGGTCCGGCTGCGCAGCGTGGGACTAGCCCTATTGACGGCGGCGCTAGTCGCGATCCCGGCCTGGCAGGTTGTCCACGCCCAGTCGCCGCCCTCAGGAACCCAGCTCGAATGGGTCAACCAGGACGAAGACTGGATCGATCGCAAGAAGCACGGCGAGTTCCGCGCCCGGCCGATCTTCAACCAGCAGCTCTCGACGCTTTACTACGGCATTCGCGATTCGGACACGGGCGAGTGGCTGACCGCGATGTACCGCGTCTCCGGCGGCGAGAAGGAGCGCGACGAAGGCTGGGAGTACGAGTTCGACTACCCCGCTCTGGATGAGCACGAGCCGCTCGACCCCGACCGCACCTATCTCATGGTGATGCTGGCCGGAACCCCGCGCCAAGCGACCCCAACCACGTTCTACGCCGTTGTCCCGATGCATCAGCCGGGCGGTCTCTTGGGCAGCCTCTTGCGCGCGCTCGACCCGGACGGCTGGGCCAAGGCCGCTGCCGGCTGGGTAATCGAGGGCGTGCACGGCACGCTCTGCGGCGTGCTGACCGAACTGACCGGCAATGAGCCCGTCAGTTGCCGGGTCGAGGAGTAACCCGCCGTGTCAGACATCATCACCGGAACACCGTTCGAATTGACCTACGGTCACTGGCTGGTTCAGGAAGCCTGGCTCGCGGTCTGGATCGTGACCTCGGCCGCGCTCGCTTTCATCATTGGCTGGATCGGCCTCGCGCTGATCGTTCAGGAACCGTTGGGCGCCAGACAGGCCGGTTGGCGCGAACTGATCCCGAGGCTGATCCTCGGCGTGGTCGCCGCTGCCGCATCGCTCTGGTGGTGCGCCCTCGTGATCGACGTGGCGCACGCCGTCTCGGGATTTATCGCAGCGACGCTCGAGGTGACTCCCTCCGACCTGCTCAGAGCGCCGGTCGAGACGCTGCTCCGGGCAGTCGAGGGCGGCTCGGTTGGACTCGCTCTGCTGCTCGCCTTGATTTATCTCATCTACGGCTTCTTCTGCCTCTACCTGCTAATGCAGATGGTCTTGCGCTTGGCTCTGATCGACGTGCTACTGGCGCTGGCGCCGGCGGCGATGGGCCTCTGGATCCTGCCCCACACGTCGGGCTGGAGCCGGCACTGGCTGCGGCTGTTCATGACCACAGTCTTCCAGCAGGCGGTCCAGCTGATCGCGCTCGCCCTGGGCATCGGTTTTCTCGGCGAGCTGGCTTCGATCTCCCTGTTCGAACCGGCCCGGGACCTGATCTGGAAACTCTTGATGTCGGTGGCCTTCATCTACCTCGCCACCCGCGTGCCCTCGATGTTGGGCAACGCCAGTCCCTTCGACGCCTGGCTGCAGACGCTCTACTTCGGCTTCTCACTGCCCGCCAACATGGCCCGCTCGATTGGTTCGGTGGCCTCATTGGGTGCCGCAGGCGGAGCGGCCGCCCGTTCGGCTGTGACCAGCAGGGCCGGAGGGGCGAGCTCAGGCGTGGGCGGCGCGACCCGTTCGGCGGCCGAACTCTCGACCCCGCCCGGCGGATCCGAGCAATCCGGCCACGGACCGAGGAGCAAGAACGAATAGCGGACCAATGAGTCCCGCAGCGAAGGAGGCATGCCATGTGCTGATTAGTAACCCGTCCCGAATGGGACCAGACGACAAGCGCAGCGCCCTGGATAGCAAACTGGGCCAGTTCTCGGAGAGGAACACACCTAATGGGTGATCTCACTCAAACCATTTCCAATCTCGTCGGCATCCTCCTGGGCGTCGTCGGCGGCGTCGGCGTCGCCTACTTCGTCTTCGGCGCCTACCAGTACCTGACCGCCTCCGGCGCTCCGCATCAGATGGAGCGCGGCAAGACGGCGATGCTCACGGCGCTGGCCGGGATCGTGCTCGCGATGGTCGCGTTCGGCGTGGTCGAACTCGTGATCGACGCGGTCGCCAACCCGGTCGTCTCGATCGACACACCGCCCGACCCCGAATCAACCGGTGGCGGCTAAGCCGTATCTCAGAAAGGAGGTCGCCTCATGGATGAACACGAGGTGCCGACCCACGTGCAGGCCGAGGACCGCGTCCTGCTCTGGTTCACTTTCCCCCAGATCGTGGCCTTGACCGCGGTAGCGGCGCTGGCTTACGGCGTCTACCACTTCGTCCCGGCCGGTCCCGAGGCGGTCCGGATCGTGCTCGGGCTGGTCTTCGCCCTGGTCGGCATCGCGCTGGTCGTGGGCAAGGTGGGCGGCCGCCGACTACCGGCGGTCGCCGCCGACCTGCTCCGCTTCGGCTTCGGGCCCCGGCGCTTCGCCGGGGCCCCGGCCCAGCTCGTGCGGGCCGAACCGCCCGCGCCGCCGGTCAAGCGGCTGGCCTCCATCGCGCAAGAGGCACCCGCTGAAACCCTGACGCAGCGCTCGGCGAACGGGTCCGGCCGGGTCAAGCGCAGCGCGCGTAAGCTGGCCAACCTCAAACCCTCACCGCGTCCGCGCACACGCGGCGAACGGATGCCGTTCAAACCACGCGAATGGTTCCGCAAGCGTGATAGCAAGCGCCAGCCAAAGCGTGACCTCGACGAGGCGCGCCAGACTCTGGCGCGTCCGCGGGCCGAGCGTGACGCCGGGGAGCGGCAGGAACACCGCCTCATGCCCTCTGATCACGTGCATGGTCGCCTGCGGCCTCGGCTCCTGGGCAGCGCAGCGGCGCTGGCCGTAGTCGCCTCGGTCGCCGTCTGCACACCGCCCGCGGCCCTGGCCGACGAGCACGAACAGGAGACCTGGACCTCCGATGAGATCGAGTTCGATCCGCCGCCCCTGATCGAGGGGCGGCGTCTGTTCATCGAGCGCCTGACCGTGACCCGGCAGGCAGCGACGGTCGTGGTCAAGGCCGGGACCAATCTCGAAGTCGAGGCGCGAGCCTTTGGCGGGGCTGATGGAGGCGCAGCCACGTTCCATCGCGAGGACACGCTGGGCCAGAACGGGCGCACCAGCTATCTGCTGCCGCTCGACGGACCCGTGCCCTCATTCACCTTCGCCTGGCGCGACGAGCTCGGCCAGGCCGGCGCCGTCTCGCTCGCAGGCAGCCAGATCCCGCATCCCTTGCCTTCGGTCGAGGGCGTGCTCTGCAACTTGCGGCTGATCTCCTTGAGCTGGCAACCGAGCAGGATCTCGGGCGCGGTCGATTCCGACTGTGTCACGGGGATCGAGGAGCCGGTCGAACTGCAGACCGTCGCCGGCCACGCCAGCCTCAGCCACACGGCGCTGCTGGCCGCCGAGGTTACGGCAGTTTCGGGCACGCTCGACGTCTCGGCCGGCGGCCCGCAGGTCAGCGTCCCGTTTGTCTCGGGCGGCGAGACACGGTTCGAAATCCCGACTGTTCCCGGACGGGCAATCGTCACGGTTATGGTCGCAGCCGCGCTGACGGCGGATCTGCGTATCGCGCTGCCTCCGCTGGTCCAGCTCACGCATCACCCCTACCGGCTCGAGCGGCGTACGGAGACGGTCACCCTGACCCGTCCGGGCGCCGGCCAGACCGTCTCCGAAACGGTCACGCTCTCGGACGGGGAGGGCAACAGCTCGACGCACACGATCTCCGCCTACCTCTCGATCCCTCCAGCCACCGTGCAGAAGCAGGTGACCCTCGTGATCGAGCACGAGGAGCACGTCCGCTCCGAGTTGGTCCAGCGCCCCGATTTGGCCATATCGCGCGGCGAACAGCTGTCCTTGACCGCAGCGATCGCCTCCGACGAGGCCCATCGAACCCTGTTCGTTCCCGAACAGGAACCGGACCGCAGCCCGTCGCTGCAGACCCGTCTCTCCGAAGCGGAACTGAACGAGCTGTACGCGGTCTTGGGTTGGGGGCTCTACTGATGCGACGTCTCCTGGCAACCATCTTGCTGGGCGCGGCGGCCCTGGTTTCCACGGCCGCCGCGCCCGACGCCGCTGATGCCGAGCAGGCCATGCTCGATGCCTTCGACGCGGCACTGACCGCGCTCGCCGTCGTCGCCTCCAGCCTGGCCCTGTTCGGTCTGGTCTGGGCTGGGTTCCTGCTGATGGCGGACGGCGCCGAGCAACGCGGCTCCCGTGCTCGCTCGGCCGTGTTTCTTGCGATCGCCGGGCTCGCCCTGGCGCTCTCGGCCAAGGGGCTGGCCCTATTGATCTCGGCCGGCGTGATCCCAATCCCGCTTCCCTGACAAAGGAGTTCCCCACGATGAGAACATTGTTCACCAAACGCAATAGTGCCGCGGCCGCACCTATAGATGGTGAGCCCGGCTCAAGCGAACGCAGGCCTGAAGCTCCCCAGGCGATGGTGCTGCCTGCACTTCCGCTCTGCTTCATGCTCTCCCACGTCGAGCCCGACGGCCCGGTCCGACTGGACGGCGTCAAACTGAGCGTGACCGAACTGATGGGGCTCGAACTGGACGGCCCCAAGCTGGGCGCGTTTGCCGGCATGCTCAATGCCTGCGACTTCCCGCTGCAGCTGCTCGTGCGGCAGCACCCGCCCGAGCTCGGCCGCATGCGCCGGGAGTTGGAGGACGCCGAGCCCGAGGACCTGCCCGAACAGACCCGAGCCGCAGCCAGTTCGCAGCGGCGATTGTTGACCGAGCTGGAGTCGCGCGAGGGCATTCTCGATCGGCGCTTCTACGCCGTCACGGAAGCGGAGCACGCGCTTGAACTGCGCGGTCTGCTCTCGCGCTCCGGCCTCGCGATCCATCCGCTCGCCGACGAAGCGCTCCAGCGCCTGATCGTCGCCTCGGCGCTGGGCGGCTCGCCGGCGGCAGGAGAACGCACGGAGCCGGTCGAGGTGGTGCTCAACCACCACGACCTGCGCCTCGGTGAACGGCTCGCGCGCTCGCTGCACCTGGCCAAGTGGCCGCGCTCACTAGCTCCAGGCTTCCTGCAACAACTGATGGCGACCGGTGCGCCGATGGACATCGCTATACACCTGGGGCCGATTCCCTCCGAGCAGGCCGCGCGCCAGCTGGAATGGCAGAAGGTTCGCTTCGAGTCGGCCCGCTCGCTCTCCGTGAGGCGCGGTAAGACGATGTCGCCCGAGGCCGAGATCGCGCTGGAGGACGTCAGCCGGCTGAGGGACGACGTGCAGCGCGGCCGCGAGCGGCTGTTCCACGCCTCGCTTTCGCTCACGTTGCACGCGGATGATCCCGAGACGCTGAAGGAGCTGACCCAGCGCGCCTCGGGCCACTTCGCAGCGGCGCTGGGCAAGCTCGACCCGCTGCCCTTCCGTCAGCGCGAAGGTCTGCTCTCGACCCAGCCGCTGGCCGTCAACGCGGTCGCCTCCTGGCGCACGCTCGATACCTCCTCGGTCGCCCGCTGCTTCCCCTTCTCGCCGCCAGACCTCGACACGCGTTCGGGCGCGCTCTACGGGATCGACATGCGCGCCTGCGCCCCGATCGTCTACGACCCCTGGGACGGCACCCACCTCAACGCCAACACGGCCGTGCTGGCACGTTCCGGGTCCGGCAAGTCGTTCGCGACCAAGCTGGGCGTCCTCCGGGGTCTCTGTCGGGGCGTGGTCGCCTACGTGATCGACCCCGAAGGCGAGTACGCCGACATGGCCCGCTCGGCCGGCGGCCGCGTGCTCTCGCCCGGCGTCGCCGGTCAAGGCATGAACCCGTTTGTGCTCGATCAGTCCGATCCTGAGGAGCTGCTCCAGCGGATCGGCTCGCTCCGGCGGCTGATCGAGGTGATGATCGGCGAACGCCTCGGCGCCGAACGCCGCGCCGCCCTCGACCACGCGCTGGCCGGCTACTACGCCCAACCGCGCGAGCGGACCGGGTTCCGCGACTTCTACCGCTTCCTGGAAGAGAACGATCCGGAGGGCCTGTCCAAGCTCCTGCGCCCGTTCTCGACCGGCAGCCTCCGGCACCTGCTCTCGGATGAGGGCGACGATCTCTTGCACAACGAGGCGCTGGTCACCGTGTTTGACCTGCGCCTGCTTGAACCGGAACTGAGACCTGCGGCCGCCATGGTCTGCACCGAGACGGTCTGGGCCGCCGCCGCCCGCGACCCGCGGCCGCGTCTCCTGGTCGTGGACGAGGTCTGGTCGATCATGCAGCACCCCGAGGGCGCCGCGTTCATGGTCTCAATGGCCAAGCGTGCCCGCAAGCACCGCCTCGGTCTGCAGTTCATCACCCAGGACGTGCAGGATCTCTTGTCCGAGGACACCTCGCGGACCATCACTGGCCACTCTGGTCGCGCGCTGCTTCAGAACGCAGCGTTCAAGCTCCTGCTGCAGCAGGACGCGGCCGCCATCTCGACCGTCGCCGACGCGTTCGACCTGCCCGAGGATCTGCAGCGCTGGCTGGTCTCCTGCCCGCGCGGCGACGGACTGCTCTTGGCCAAGGGCGAACGCTTCCCGATTCGGATCGAAGCGACTCCCGAAGAGACCGAAGTGATCGAGTGGCGACCCGGTGCGCACTCGAGGCAACCGGCGCAGGGAGGCGAATCGTGAGACTCAATCCGCTCGGCTGGCTTAAGCGCCCGTCGCCGCCGGAACCGGCGTTACTCGCGATCACGCCGCCGCGCACCGGGGAGCGCACGCTGCTGGGTGTCGAGAACCTGCTCGGGTCGATCGCAGCGCCGGAGCCGTTCGCGCTTGAGATTGCTGCCGACGAGCGCGCGATCCAGCTGCTCGTCCGCTGCCAACGAGACCAGATCGTGCGCGGCCAGATCGGTTCGCATTACCCGCAGGCCCGGATCCGCGCCGTGTCAGAAGCTGACGATCACCTCAACCTGGGTCCGGACGAGCAGGCTTGGACGCTCAGCCTGCGCGCCTCGGGACCCGAGTACGTCCCGCTACGCGTCTTCCGTGACGATGACCTGCTTGATCCCGGTTCCGACCCCCTGCTCGCCCCGTTGGGCGCGCTCTCGGGGCTGGGCCGGGGCGAGCGCGTGGTCAGCCGCCTGCTGCTGCGCCCGCTGGGGCCGGAGTGGTCCCGCCCCTACCAGGAACTGGCGCAGCTCAGGCCCCTTGCGGCCCCGACCAGACCGCAGGTCACTCCCGCCACTCAACAGGGCGTCGATCCCCTGGCCCTGAGCGTGCTCGGGATCGTCGCCTTCGCGGCGCTACAGGGCTACCAGTGGCTCCAGGCCGGCCAGATCTGGAGCGTGATCGCACTCTGCGCCGCAGCTGCGCTGGCATTGATCGGCGGGCACTGGATCTGGCAGCGTTGGAAACGCTCCCGCGACCGCTTCTACGATCCCCAGCTGATCCGCGAGAAGATCTCGCGCGGCGCCTTTGAGGCCGAACTGCAACTCGTGGCGATCCTGCCCCCAGGTTCACGCACCACTCGCGCGGAACAGCTGTTACAGAACCTGGCCGCCGCCTACCGCCACTACGACCATCCTGCGGGGGCGCGGTTCGATGCCGGAACGATCAGACCGCATAATCCCGGACTCGTCACGCTCGAGCCGCGAGGTCCCGGCCTGTTCAGAAGACGCAGCGTGCTCGGCCTGCGCGAAATCGCCTCACTTTGGCATCCGCCCGGCGCCGCCGATGAATCCCCGCTGGTAGTCCGCGCCGGGTCGCGCGCATTGCCGCCGGCGGTCGGCGACCTGGCCGGCGGCGCGGCCGTCGGATTGACCACGGAGACCGATCCGCAGTCTGTCCGTTTCCCCGACGACCTCCTGCGCCGCCATCACCTCTTCGTGGCCCGCACCCGGATGGGCAAATCGACCCTGATGCGACACATCGTCGGGCACAAGCTCCAGCAGAAAGCAGCCGGGCTGGACACCGACGCTGTGGTTGTCGTCGACCCCCACGCCGACCTGGTCACTGCCATTCTGGAAGAGATTCCGGAGTCGCTCGCGGGTCAAGTCCGCCTGATCGATCTTGCCGATCCCTCCGGCGCGCCCGGGATCAACCTGCTCGACACCTGCGTGTTCGCCGACCGCGACCGCACCGCCGACTCGGTCGTCCGCGTCGCCCGCGGGCTCTGGGAGCAGTGGGGTCCGCGCATGCAGTCGATCCTCGAGCAGACCATCAAGACGCTGCACGAGGCCAACAGCCATCCACTGGTCGAACCTGAGCGGCAACACACGATCCTGGACGGACTCAAGCTGCTCTCCGACGACGGCTTCCGGGCAGAGGTGCTGACCCGCGTCTCCGACCCGTACCTGCTCGAATGGTGGGCGCGAGACTTCGGCGGCTGGCGGCGCGAGTACCGGGCCGAGGCCCTGGCTCCTGTCCAGACCCGGCTCAGTTATTACGCCTCCTCCAAGCGCGCCCGCGCCATTCTCGGCCAGCCGCGCTCCACCATAGACATCCGCCGCACAATCCTTGAGGGAGGCATCCTGCTTGTCTCGACAGCCCAGGGCACGGTTGGCCGAGACGTGGCCGCCCTGGTCGGTGCCTCGCTGCTCAACTTGGTCGACTCCGTGATCCGCGAGCAGGAGCGGCTGCCACTGGCCCAGCGCCGCGGCGCGTTGGTCGTGGTCGACGAGATGCAGACCATCCCCGGCGTCGAGTTCGAGTCGATGCTCTCCGAACTGGGCAAGTACGGCGCCTCGTTCGTGCTCGCCACCCAGAGCCTGGCCAAGCTGGCCGACCTCTCGCCCACCATGCGCCACACGCTCTTGGCCAACGTCGGCTGCCTGTGCGTCTTCCAGGTCTCCGGCGCAGACGCCCGCGAGCTGGTCTGGGAACTGGGCCGCGAACGGATCTCAGAAGAAGACATCGTCTCCCAGCCGGTGCATCACTGCTACGTGCGGGCCACCGTCGGCGCCGAGCGCATGCCGGTGTTCTCGATGACCGTGCGCAAGCCCGACCTCGGCGACCCGCAGCTGGCCACACGAATCCGCAAAGCCGCCTCGGCCTACATCACGCCCGCAGGCGAACTGGAAGCCCAACAAGCCGAACGCCAACGGGCGGTCGCGCAGTTCCGCGAGGGCGCGCAAGCCCTGCAACAGCAGGAGCTAGCGCAGCAGCCGGCACCGGACCCGAATCGAGCCATACCCAAGAACCGCGACCGCCGGCGCAAGCCGAAGCCGGCCGCGCGCACTGAGAACGGACTTGAACCATGAGACTGCACGCAGGCGACATTGATCTGCTCACAACCCTGGCGGCGATGCCCTTCCTGGACCGGCTCGAACTGGCCGGGATCAGCGGACGCTCGCCGGCCGCCGTCTACCAGCGCCTCGACCGCTTCGACGAAGCGGGCCTCGTCGAGCAAGTCTGCCACTCCTCGGAGCTGATCACGCCGACTCGCCGCTACTGCCTCAACGCCCAGGGTGTGCGACGCCTGGCCTCAGAGCTGGAGCTGCCCGCCATCGAATTGCTGCGCACGCTGCCTATCTCCGAGCAGTGGCGGCGGCTGATCCTCGAGCGTCTCGACGCGGCCGCCGTGATCTACCGGCTCTCGGACGCCGCCTCCGAGTTCTGCTTCCCACTGCGCTTCAACTGGTTCCGGGCCTCCCCGATGGACGCCGAACTGGAACTGTCCGACGGTCGCCGGATTGCTTTAGTCCGCCAGGGTCCCACGGCCGACCGGACCGGGTTTGCCAAGCGCATCCGACGGTTGCGCCAGACCCCTGGCTACGGCGCCGTGCTCATCATTTGCCCGGACGAAACTCGCCTGCGGCACGCCCGCAGGCTGGTCGCCGGACCGCCGGCAATCACCTTCCTCGCGCTCGAGCGCGATGTCGCCCTGCGCGACGGGGACGCCGCCATCTGGCGCGCGCCCACCAGTCCGGCCTGGCTCTCGCTGCGTGAGGCGCTGTCGTTTGCCGTTCCGGTCTCCGGCCGTCAACCTGAACCGCTGCTGTCGCGATTCACCATGCCGAAAACACTTGACGCCGATCCGGCCGAACAACCTGCGCTGCTGCCCGCGACTCTGACTACCGCCGATAAGCGCACACTCGATCTGATTGCCGACTGGAACTGGATCCGACCGATCCACCTCGCCGGCCTGCTCGGCGTCGGTAAGCGCAGGATGACGCAGCTTCTCTCGCGGCTCCACGAACTCGGCTTGCTCACCCGCGTCACGCAAGCCGGCGAGCCTCGACTGGCGCTTTCCGATCGAGGCCTCGCCTACCTCGGGCGGCGCGACCGCACATCGGTCGGCATTGCGCGCAAGCGCTGGAGCGTGCAACCCCATCGGCCGGACGAAACACTCGATTGGCGCCAGATCCCCGGCATCCGCTCCCGCCAGTTGCTGCGCAACCTTGAACACACCGAGTCGGTCCACTGGTTCCAGTCGATGCTCATGTCGCAAGCCCGGGAGCAGCTGCTTCAGGTGCGCCAGCTCGATCCGCCGCACCGTGCCTCACGTTACTTCCGCTACCAGGACCGGCTGCGCTCGATCCAGCCCGACGCCTTTGTCCTGCTCGACGGCGCTGAGGGCGAACGCGCCTGCTTCCTCGAGTGGGAGCGGCGCGCCGTCCGCCCGGCCACGATGGCCGCTAGGCTCGCGCCCTATCTGCGCTACTACGCCACCAGCCGGCCGATCGAGGACCACGGCCTCAGGCCCAACGTGCTCATCGTGTTCGAGGACGAACTGACCGCAACACAGTTCCTGCGCGTCGCCGAACGCGCCATGGCGCAGGCTGAAGTCCCGGTGCCGCTGTTCATCTCCGATCGAGAGACGCTCAAGGATCAGGGTCCGATGGGCAGGGCCTGGCAATCGGCGGAACGGCGGTTTGCGCTGTCCGCCCTCTGACTTGTCGCCTCAGGGACTTGCATTCCGGCGCCGCGTGGCTGACCACCGTCCTGGTCACATGAGAGCCCGCCCTAGCGAGCCACGTCTGAGAAGTCGGAACCAGTTGCACCTCAACGCCCAGTTGGAGTCGGACCCTCAGGCAGCCACTCTTCCCTGTCCGACTGCTTCAGTCACCGCAACCCGTCCTCCCTGCTCGTCGCTCAGCCGCTTCCACACATCTTCATCGAACAACAACGCCTGACGGCTGTCCACATCTCCTCTGCTTCGCGTCAGCAGGCAATCCAGCAGGTCATGCTCCGTCGCAAATTCCACGAGCGTGAGCATGTGCCGGGCCCCGGGTTTGACGCCCGCGCGCCAGCGGTACAACGCACGCACATTGACGCCCAGTTCCCGCGCCAGGCCTCGCCAGGTCAGTCCCGACGCCTCCCGCAGGCGCTCGAGGCGCCGCGGGAAGTCGCCGGGAAACTCGTTACTGCGCGAACGGAGTTGAAACTCCTGCCGCCCAACCATGGCTAGCTCTCACAACGGTGTCGGTCGGCCCAGCCTTCGCCCATCAGGTCGGACAGACCGTCGGGCACGAGGGCCGCGAACCGCACCAGCGAGAGCATCGCGCCGCCGTTGGGACAGGCCCCGCGCCGCCAGCGCAGCAGTTGCCGGGTGTCGACACCCAGCGCCTCGGCCATCGCTTCCCAGGTCAGGCCGGCGCGCTCCTTGATCCCGTCCAGGCGCTCGCCGAAGTCTCGCGGCAAGTGGGCCTCACCGGGCGGAAAATCGAATCGTCGGTTGCCTTCACGTCGTCTCATCCTTGGTCTCCAATCCGGCCGGCGTCTTCCGCGCCAGCGTCTCTCTGTTCGGACTCAGCGTGCGCGGCCGCGGCCTCCTTGGCTCTCGTTGCCAAGAAATGCTGCGCGATGATCCGCGCTAGCATCCGCAGTCCGCTCTGCCGAATCCGCTGCTCTTCCTCGGTCAGCTCCTGCATGCGCATCACTTCCGTCTCTTGCATGCGCAGGAATTGCGTTTGAGATTGCGAGCAGCTTGGTCATAGCGCACATCCATTCTGTGATACTGATGTTCTCTATTGGACGACGATACAGGCCTCCAAAGTGATTGACAATGTCTATGAGAATGCATGATCAAGGTTGTGGATAACTCAACCAGTCGCAAGGGTCTGGCTCAGAATCGTCCTTTGCGGCTTCTTCGCCGCACCTGTTGCTGCCAAAGGGCGCTCTGTTCGGCAGCCGCCCAGAATGGCCAGCGCCGCTGATGCGTCGTGTTCTCGCTACGGGCCGCCCGGCCGGTCTGTCAACCAACCTGAATCACAACGGGCAGTGCGCCGAACTCGGGTCACTCCCCATCGACACGGTCCACGAGCGGCCGAATCTCACGCTCCCGCACGTCCAGGAACGCGTGCTCCTTGAGCAGCTCCACATCGGGCACATGCACTTCACCCCTGAACCGTGCCCCCGGCGCCTCTCCCCAATGAATCACATCCGCCTCGGCCAGGTCCGCCAGTCCATTCGCCACCGCTGAGCGCGACATCGTCGTCAGCCGCCCGATGTCCTTTTGCCTCACCGCCACTCGGCGGTCGACGCCGAAGTCCAGATCGTCTAGCGCCAGGCGTGACACCAGGGCTGCCGCCACCCGTGATGGCGGCGCCCCGCTGGTCGCCAATGACACCCAGTAGAAGCGGGCCAGACGCCGCATCACCAGTTCATGCATCCGCTCTCGCACTGAGGGGATCCGCTCCGCAACCAGCGCCATCACGCTCCTCGGGATCCGCACAACGACCGCGTCCGTGACCGCCGAATAGCTCCCCACCCAACGCTCAGCGTCCATCAGAAACTCATGCACGCCGATCAGAAACGGCGCGCCTAGTTCCGAGTGAGGCGATTGCCAGGGCGCCACGACCCCCTGCTGAACGAAATACAGATGCGAGAACGAGGAACCTGAAGCGATCAGAGCCGAATCGCTCGACGGATCGACATACTCCATGTCCAGCGTCACGCCCGACTGCTCCAGTACGCGATCCAGTTCTTCGGCCTCGACGGACTGGAAGTCGGGACAACGGACCAGACCCTGGGCAAACCCTGAAACGCGGACGGCCATCAGTGTCATCTCCTCAGCAATACCTGCCCATACACTATTCCACCTGCAATCGCTGGCCGCGACAGGGGTGCAGGACCTCGGATTAATCGATCAGTGCATTCAGCCGCGTCATCCAGTCAAACGAGACCATCACCAAGTGGTCCTTGATACGAAACGATCAAGCCAACCACGCCTAACCACACATCTTTATTCGATAGAGCACCTCTGAGCTGTATAGCCCGGCCTCACTGAGATCCTTGATTGGAAAATCAACTGCCTATGGACACGTTGTCATCGGCTACGTGGTGCTGAGTCCTTCAACCGGGAAACTCTCCTCGTCTCCGGCGGACAACGTCTTAGTATCTCTCTAGCTGCCCATCGTGGCCGCCACCTATTGACGCGAGTTAGCGAATGGCTCACGATTAGAGCGTCACTTGATTGGCCCATCGCTGTCCGGACGAACTGCGGGAGTTCGATGTGATTCATCTCGGACGAATGGTCAAGCAATACTTCGACGCCCTGTCAGTCGTGAGCCGCGTCGGAACGCCGGAGCTGTCTTACTACACTGCCCTCGACAATCTCTTCGGCGCCATCGGCGAGCAACTTTCTCCCAGGGTTCGCGCCGTGCTTCACTACAGCGAGACGAACATCTGACAACCCGACCTCGGGTTCTTCTCGAGCGAGAACACAGATCCGGACCGAGGGGTCGTCGAGGTAAAGGGTGCTGACTTCGACCTCGATGCGCTGATCGCGTCCGATCAGGTCGACGACTATTGGCAGAAGCACAAGCTCGTCCTCGTGACCAACCTGTGTGAGTTTGCTCTGATTGGTCAGGACAGCGATAGCGCCAAGCGCGGGATTGAGCGATACAGCCTCGCCGCTTCCCACGCGGCATTCGATGAACTGCTCAAGCACCGCACCAGAGCCGCCAGCCGACATAGCGTCTCGATTAGCGAGTACTTGCAGCGAGTGATGTCGCACCGCTCGACCATCGCCGAACTGCGCGACTTGGCTCGGCCGCTCGCGTCCTATGCGCGCTACGCCCTGCAGCGAGTCGGGCATGCGGCGCAGGAAGAGGATTCGCTCAAGCCGATTCGCGACGCGATCGAGCAGGCGCTGGGGATGTCGTTCGAGGACGAGGGCGTCGGCAAGTTCTTCCGGTCGACCCTCGTGCAGACGCAATTCTACGGCGTCTTCGCCGCCTGGGTGCTGTGGGCTCGGGCGTGGCAGTCCAGACGCTTCGGCCGGAAGGACACCATGTACGAGCTGCGCCCGCCGGTGCTGCGGATGATCTTCCACCAAATCACCGATCCCGGCCGTCTGCAACGACTCGACTTAAGCGAAGTGCTGGACTGGGCCGAGGCAGCGCTAGAGCGGGTTGACCGCGAGGCCTTCCTCAAACGCTTTTCGGAGGGCGAGGCGGAGCAGTACTTCTACGAGCCGTTCCTCGAAGCGTTCGATCCTGTCCTGCGCAAGGACCTCGGAGTCTGGTACACGCCGCGCGAGGCGGTGCGCTACATGGCGGCGCGCGTCGACCGGTCATAGCGCCACGACCTCGACATCCCAGAAGGGCTCGCCAACCCGAATGTGTATGTGCTCGACACATGCTGCGGGACCGGCGTGTTCCTAGTCGAGACGCTGCGCCGCATTGCCAAGACGGAGCAGGCGTCGGGCGGCGGCGCAGCCTGGGCCAAGTCGCTCCGCCAGGCCGTGTCGACCCGCGTATTCGGCTTCGAGATCATGCCCGCGCCGCTGGTCGTCTTGCATCTCGAGATTGGGCTGGCGCTGGAACAGATGGGCGCGGGCTGGCGCCTGACCAGCGAGTCGGCGTCTTCCTGACCAACGCGCCAACAACCGGCTGGGAGCCGCGGACGAGCAAGCGACAGTCGCCCGTTCGTTTGGTCGGTCTTAGGATTTGGCTGCTCAGCAGAATCTGGAAGCGCAGGACAGGTCCCAACATGATACGTTGAATCCAGGGAAGGACTGACGCGAAGGACAAGCGACATGATGCTCAGAGTTGGTGTCCTCTTGCTCATGGTCAGCCTGTTTACCACGGCGGTGACACTTCGGCCGTCCCCAGCATCAGCAGAAGGAATCCACATTGACAGTACCCAAGTGGAATGGACGAAGCTGTGCGCCGAGAACCAGAAGCTCTTCACAGTTAAGCGCTGTACTGCAGGACACTTTCTCATTCAGGTGTTAGCTGACGATGTCCAAGACAGCGGCGGAAATGTGGAGGTACGCCTAGTCGTGTTTTCTAACGGTACCTGCTACCCGAGTCCTAGGATCATGGGCATGTCGACGGAGTATGACAAGTTGTGGCTCACCGTTCGGTGGACGCCGCCATACGGCATCCCACCCGGCTGGAGCTACATTTACGTATCGGTTGCGCCTGGTGAATTTGTGGCGCAGAGCCGCACAAGGATCAGGATGCCGAGCTTGCTGAATCCAGATCACCAACCGAGCGGATACGTTAGCGGAGTAGGCTGCGCGCAATATCTGCCATAGCAGACTGCTCAGTCCACACTGCCTTCCAATCGACTTTGGCAGATGTTGGGCTGTTTGGCGTCGACTTGTCACGCGTGAACTCAAGACCAATGACGAGCTCGCTAGCACCTAGATGGACCTCTTCCATCGTGTCCACCCCACGATGCACGACCCCGCCTACCGCGAGGCCAACGCCGGCGGTAAGCGCATGGGCCGGCCCCGTATGCCCCTGCCCGACAGCGCCGACACCCTTGCCGAGTCCGCCGCCACCGGCCGCCGCCTCGATCCGCTCGATGTTGAACTGATCGAGCATTGCCTCGGCCTGGGCGGCGGCGTATTGGATACAGAATCGAGGAATGCTGCCGAGCGCTTTGGAGAGGCGCGCAGCCATTGCCGTCATGACAGGCGCCTTGCCCTGCCAAATGTCCCCCAGCGACTCCGCTGACACCTGCATACGCTCAACCGCTGCCTCCACGCTCAGATCGAGACCGCCGATCCAGTCGTGGAGGACTATCTCACCTAGATGCCAAGGGTTCCTCATCGCCATCCGACTCTCCCTCAGGGGCAATCGAGCAGGTCGACGTCGGTGACGGCTTCCCCTTCGAATCGAAAGATCATGCGCCGGTTCGCGGTGACATTGACAGCTACGCCTACGCGGCTTCGGCCAACCACAACGCGAGTTGCTGCCAATCTCCGAACGACAGGCGAACGGTTGCGTAACCTGTGGGTCAGGAGGCTTCGTAGATGGCAACCACGCACAGCATCGTCGTCTCTGTTGACCAGGAAACGCTCCGTCGCGCGCTAATCCGTGCGTACCAGCTCAAGGCACAGTGCCAGAGCTAGCGGCCGCGGCGTTGGCGAGCGCCATCAAGCAAGTCGACACGACCGAAGACTCCCACGAGCAAGGGGACTCGGCTGTGGCTCCCGAGTCAAATGAGCTCATTCAGCGCATTCGCGCCGCTCATCCCGGCTACTGAGCTGCCGACAACCTGCTCAAAAGCGAGCTCAACGTTCGGGCCGGCAGGGTCTCGGGTTAGATTCGGTGTCGCGTCTAATCGACACCAATGTCCATTTCTACTCCGTCATTTCCGCGCCTGATGAAGCTGAGAAGCAGGTAGCTGTGGGGAAGCTGTTGGGTGACGCCGATATCGTGCTTTCCGTCTAGGACTTGCGAGAATTCTACTACCAGGTCTCCCGTCCGAGTCGAGCAGACCAGCTGTCACACGAAACGTCCCCGCTGATTGCTAAGGAGTAATCGATGCGACGAGTACAGTCGCTGACGGTGGAACTGTTCCGCTCGGCCACAGCGTTCATCCAGCGCTACCAGATCTCCTACTGAGACGCGTCCATCCTCGCAGCAGCAGAGGTGATGGACTGCGATGCGGTCTACTCAGAGAACTTGAACGCTGGCCATCATTACGGCAGCGTCACGCTCAACCACCCCTTCAGATCTTTGCGAACCTAGACTCTCCCGCCTGGCTGACAGACTGCCCAATAACCCTGCAATCCGCCTCGCCTGACGCTATTGCATATGCGGCAATCGACTCCTGATGCCATCGAATCGTGGCTAGTCACCTTTGCGCCGCGAGTCCCTTGTTGTCTGGAGTATGTTTCCATATCCTGATACTCGCATCGACTATCATGTTCCGAACGCATTGCTAATGAGTGTGAGTGTCGAAACACCAGACCAATCACGTTCCCCTTTCGACAAAAGGGAAGGAGAGGAGCAATCAGTGAATCTCACTGCTTCACCCCTTAGAGCCGCCCTCTATGCGCGCGTCTCCAGCGACCGCCAGGACATTGACCTTTCCGTCGCCGCACAGCTGCGAGCCCTACGTGACTACGCCGAGCGCAACGGCTACATCGTTGCGCGTGAGTACATCGACGAGGCTGAGAGCGGTCGTGTTGCCAACCGTCCCGAGTTCCGCAAAATGCTGGATGAGGCAAGCCAATCCGACGCCCCCTTCCAGGAGATCCTGGTCTGGAAGTTCTCCCGCTTCACCCGCAAGCGCGAACACGCTGTCGCCTTCAAGTCGATGCTGCGCCGGCGTGGCATCCGCGTCACCTCAATCACAGAGCACGCAGACGACACGCCAACCGGCAAGTTGATGGAAGCGATTATCGAAAGCGTGGACGAGTTCTACTCCGAAAATCTCGCCCAGGAAGTGACCAGGGGCATGCGCGAGGCGGCCTCGCGCGGGTTCTTTCTCGCTTCGAAGGCGCCTTACGGCTAAAAACGAATCAAGGTACAGGACGGCCCCAAAGAACGGCCCACGCTGGAACTCGATCCCGTGGCCGCCCCGATCGTCAAAGAGATCTTCGAGATGTCCCAACGCGGGTTGGGTCTGAAAGAGATCGCGCGTGACCTAAACGAGCGGGGCGTTACGATCCAAGGCCGGCGCTGGTACAAAAGGCGGCTGCACTACCTCTTGACCAACGAGGCCTACATCGGCACCTCGGTCTGGGGACGGACCGCCAAGGACGGTCAGCCGCCGGATCCGGTCCGAGTCGAGAACGCCTGGCCGGCGATCGTCTCGCGTGAATTGTTCGACGCTGTCGGCCGCGGCCTCAAGGAACGCGGTCCCAAGGTTCGGCCTCCGCGCCAGGTCGGCAGCAAGTTTCTGCTCTCAGGACTCCTGCGCTGTGGCCTCTGCGGTAAGTCGTACGTCGGCCACGGCGCCAAGGGCGGACAGTTCGCCTACTACGTCTGCAACACCCTGCACCGCGAGGGTGCGGGGAGTTGCGAAGCGCCCTACCTCAGCGCTCCGAAGCTGGAAGACTTCATCTCGCAGAAGATCTTGACACGCGTCCTCAGCGAGCAAACAATCATTGAACTTGTACAGCTTGTGGCTGAAGAGATCGACGCCATGGCCGCCGAACTCAACACGCAACTGCGGTCGGTCGAAACCGAACTCTCTGATGTCCGGCGACGCCTGACCAGGCTCTACGACGCGCTGGAGAACAGCGAGCTCACCTTCCAGGACCTTTCACCCCGCATCCACTCCTTGCGTGGGCAAGAAGACCAACTCGCTGCCACGCAGGAGAAAGCGGCGCATCAACTCGAACAACGCCGGGCTGAGCTGCCGTCAACCCCGGAGATCAAGCGCTACGTCGCGGAATTCCGCGAATTCCTGCAAGCGGGCACGATACCCGAACGCAAGGCGCTCATTCGGAACTTCGTCAAGCGCATCAAAATTGCTCCCGACCAGGTTGTGCTGACCTACACTATCCCGATGCCGACTGACGGTGCCTTGGCTGACTCCGAGTCGGTTCTTGGTATTGTTCAGTCAAGCCCACCACTCAGCAGATGGCATGACGTTTTCCTGGGACCTGTGGCGTTTTACTGAAGGTGTTCGCTGGCGCATTGCGCTGGCGGTGAGCGTGGGCCTGCTCGCGGTGACCGCAGGGGTCGCTCGACTGGCTTTGTTGGGCTGGATCGGCGCTCGGATCTTTGAGGGCTACAGCTTTGGCGACCTGGTTCCGCTGATCATCGCGGCGGCCGTGTCGATCGCGGCTCGGTCCGTCTTCCTCTATGCCAAGGAGGAGATTGCCAACGGCACGGCGCTGCAGGTGCAGTTCTCGCTGCGACAGCGCCTGTTCGACCAGGTCGCGCGGCTGGGTCCATCGCATTTTGATCGGCAGCGCACCGGTGATGTCACGGTTGGCGTGATTGAGGGCGTCGAGCAACTCGAGACGTTCTTCGGGCAGTACCTGCCGCAACTGATCGTGGCGGCGCTGGCGCCAATCGGGATTTTCATTTTCATGGGCTGGCTCGACCTGCCGGTGGCCGCGATCTACTTCGGCTTTGCGCTGGTCACACTTGTCCTGCCGCAGTTGCTGAAGCAGAAGAACGCCGTGGCCTCGCTGCGGCGACGCGACGCCTATGGCTCGTTTGCCGCGGACTTCCTTGACTCAGTACAGGGTCTGGCGACGCTGAAGGCATTCGGGCAGAGCGAGCGTCGCGGGGCTCAACTGGCGGAACGGGCGCAGGAGGTGTTCCGCTCGACGATGGGCGTGCTCTTCAACAACGCGATCGCGCAGGGATTGACGATTCTGGCAATCACCGTGGGTGCAGCCGTCGCGTTGTACGTCGGCGCGCTACGGGTCGAGAGCGGCGCGATGGACCTGGCCGAACTGCTCGTCGTGTTGATGCTGGGCGTCGAAGTCTTCCGGCCATTGCGGGAGTTGAGCCAGTTGTTCCACCAGGGACTGCTCGGTGTGGCGGCCTCGGAGAGCGTGCTGGATGTGGACCGGGCGACGCCACTCACTCCGGATGCCGAGGTTGAACCGGTCGAATCGCTGGAACCGCGAATTGAGTTCGAGAATGTCACGTTTAGCTACCCGACTGGTCGTCGGCCGGCACTGAACGATGTTTCGTTCACGGTCGAGCCGGGCAAGCGGATTGGCGTGGTCGGACGGTCGGGTTCGGGGAAGTCGACGCTGGTCTGGCTGCTGCAGCGGCTGTACACGCCGCAGGAGGGCACGATTCGGCTTGGTGGTCACAACTTGAACGAGTTGCGCTTCGCCGACATCCGGGCGCAGATGGCGGTCGTGCTGCAGGACACGTACCTGTTCCACGGCACGGTGCTGGCCAACTTGCAGTTTGCCAAGCCTGAGGCATCGGAAGACGAGATTCGCGCGGCTGCTGAGGCGGCCAATGCGCACGAGTTCATCAGCTCCTTGCCGGAGGGTTACGCCACGGTGATCGGCGAGCGCGGGCACCGATTGTCGGGCGGCGAGCGTCAACGGATCGCGATCGCGCGTGCGCTCTTGCGGGATGCGCCGATGCTGATCCTTGACGAGGCGCTGTCCAGCGTTGACGCGGAGAACGAGGCGACGATCCAGGGGGCGCTCGATCGCTTGATGCAAGGTCGGACGACGTTGATCATGGCGCACCGGCTGTCGAGCGTGCGTGACTGTGACGAGATCCTGGTGCTGGATGAGGGGCGTCTGGTTGAGCGCGGCGACCATGAGACCTTGCTCGCCGAGGGTGGGGTCTACGACTGGTTGATGGCGGGTCAGATGACTGATCCGAGCATCGATGGTCTCGTTGATGACGCTCCGGTGGTCGAGGGAGCTGCGGCTGCCGCTTCCGGGTCGCTGGCGATGCGTGAATATGGCGGCGGCGCGACCGAGGCGATCGTGCGGGCCGAGGGGATGGGGTGGCAGGAGACGTCGGCGAGGTTGCTGCGGCTCGCGGCTCCGTACTGGTTTAAGACGACGCTCTCGTTCGGGACGGGCGTGGCTCACTTCTTTGGTGCGATTGCGGTCGGTGTGATTGGCGCGCTGATGGTGGCGAATGTGCGCGATGGTGACTCGATTACCTTGCTAGCGGCGTTGCTGATCGTTGTTGCCGTGCTGACGGGTCTGTTCCGGTTCCTGGAGAACTGGGTCTCGCACGACATGGCGTTCCGATTGCTTGCTGATATGCGAATCGATCTCTTCCGAAAGCTGGACCAGCTGGCGCCGGCTTATCTGTTGCGTCGGCGGACGGGCGACCTGGTGTCGATGGCGACTCAGGACGTCGAGACGGTCGAGTATTTCTTTGCTCACACGATTGCCAACGCGTTTGTCAGTGTTGTGATTCCTGGGGCGGCGTTGATCACGCTGTTCGTTGTTGATTGGCGACTTGGGCTAGGTCTGGCGCCGCTGTTGATCATTGCCGCGCTGAGTCCGTTGTTTACTCGACGGATTGTCGACCGGTTGGGCTCTCGATCGCGTGACCATCTGGGGGCGCTGAATGCGCACATGGTCGACACGCTTCAGGGCTTGCGCGAGGTCACGGCGTTCCAGCGTGAGCCGGAACGGAAGACTGAGTTTGAAGGTCTGATGCGGGATTACATGCCGATTCGCGGGGGATTCAACCAGCAGATCTCGGCTCAACGGACGCTGCTTGAGGGTCTGATGGGATTTGGCGGGCTGGCGGTGTTGACGATTGGCGGGGCGCTGGCTGTTCGCGGTGACATCGATTCGTCGCTGGCGCCAATGCTGACTCTGTTGGCGATGGGGGCCTTCATGCCGGTGGCGGAGCTGGCGCAGGTTGGTCGGCGGCTGGGTGACACGCTGGGTGCGACTCGTCGGTTGACTGCGGTGCATTCTGAGACCGTTGCGGTCGTTGACGGTCCTGGTCTGGTGACGAACGGCAAGTCGCCGGATGGGGCCGGGGTCTCGGAAGGGGCGTTTGCATCGGTCGGATTTGCCTATGAGGACACGCCACGGGCGGCACTGGATGAGGTCTCCTTTGACCTCAAGCCGGGCGGTACGGTGGCGCTGGTTGGGCCGTCGGGTGCGGGCAAGACGACTGCGGCGCATCTGCTGCTTCGCTTCTGGGATCCTCAGGACGGCAAGATCACGCTTGAGGATGCTGACCTGCGTACGTATCGGCTAAACGAGCTGCGGGGACAGGTCGCGCTGGTCGCGCAGGACACGTACCTGTTCAACGCCTCGATCCGCAACAACCTGCTGGTCGCCAAGCCTGAGGCGAATGAGGGTGAGTTGTTGCTCGCGATTGAGCGGGCGGGTCTGGCGGACTTCGTCGAGTCGTTGCCCGAGGGCTTGGGTACTCCGGTCGGTGAGCGGGGGGCACAGCTATCGGGCGGGCAGCGTCAGCGGGTTGCGATTGGTCGGGCATTGCTCAAGGATGCGCCGGTCTTGATTCTTGATGAAGCGACATCGCATCTGGACGGTCTCAACGAGCGGTTGGTCCGCAATGCGCTGGACGAGTTGATGTCCGATCGAACGACGCTGGTGATTGCTCACCGGCTGTCAACCGTGCGTGATGCCGACCAAATCGTGGTGCTGGAAGAGGGCAAGGTGGTAGAGATCGGGCAGCACGATCAGTTAGCTTCGGAGGACGGCCTCTACTCGAGGCTGGTGCGTCGGCAGTTGTCGGCGGCCCGACGGTGACCAGGAGACGAACATGAAGACGCTCATCGCAGAGATCATCACCATTGTCGTGTTCTGGCCCATGCGGATTGTCTCGCGGCTGTTTGGTCGGCGGGCGAACGCGAAGGTGCGCGACTGGCAGGACAATACCTGGACGTGGTTCCTGGGAGCGGCCGCCGTGGGGTACATGGTCGGTGACCACTATGCGGGCGACCAAGGGCAAAGCGTCGGCGGGTACGAGGCTGGCCACCACGACGGTGGGCACTTCGACGGCGGCCACCAAGGCGGTGGTCACGACCTCGGCGGCGGTGGCTTCGGTGGCGATATCGGCGGCGGCGGGATCGGCTAGAGGGGGACGGCGCAGCCGTCGGCTCTAGGGTCGGAGCCTCCCCAGAGGACTCCACGGTCGGGGTCTCGGACGATGACCTGGCCTTTGCCAACGACTCCGGTTCGCATCGCTCCGGTCGCCGGTAGGACCGGATGGCCGAGCAGCGCAAGTGCGGAGAGCACTTCGATACCGAAGGTGTCTTCGACGTAGATTCGGCCGTTGGGCGGTTCTTCGTACATCGAGACTCGTGGGGCGTCAATGGCGGTCTGGGCGTCCATGCCTCGGTCGATCAGGTTGAGCACCACCTGGGTTTGTCCCTGAGGTTGGTTCCAGCCGCCCATGACCCCGTAGCTGGCGAAGAGGCTGCCGTCGTGGCGGGTGATCATTGAGGGCATGATCGTGTGATAGGGGCGCTTGCCGCCCTCGAGGGCGTTGGGGTGATCGGGGTCGTCGACGACGAAGCCGGCGCCTCGGTTTTGCAAGCTGAAGCCACACTCGCGCGGGACGATGCCGCTGCCGAAACCCTCGTAGTTGGAGTTGATGAAGGAGCAGGCGTTGCCGTCGCCGTCGGCGGCTGAGAGGTAGACGGTGTCGGACTGTCCGGGCAGGAAGCCGGAGGACGCGAGCTCGATGGCCTGGTCGTCCCAGATCAGCTGGCGTCGTTTGGCGGCGTACGCCTTGCTCAGCATCTCGTCGACAGGGACGTCTGTCTTCGCCGGGTCGGCGACGAGCGTGCGGGCGTCGGCGAAGGCGAGGCGGAGGGCCTCGATGATGATGTGCAGGACTTCGGGGGAGCGCGCTTCGTACTCGCCGATCTCGAAGCCCTCAAGGATGTTGAGTGCCATCAGCGTTGTGATGCCCTGTCCATTGGGCGGGCACTCCCAGACGCGGTGTCGGCGGTAGGTAGTGGAAATGGCGTCGTCGAAAGTCGAGCAGTGGTTGGCGAGGTCCTCGAGCGACATGACCCCGCCGTGCTCGGCGAGGGCTTCGACAATGCGTTCGGCGGGGCGTCCGCCGTAGAACGCTTCTGGGCCTCCCTCGGCGACTTCTCGCATGACATTCGCGATGTTCTGGTTGGTCCAGACTTCGCCTGCTCTGGGAGCGTTGCCGTTGAGCAGGAGATCCTGACCGGCTGGTCCCGTTTCCGCCAGCAGCTCGGCCTGGAAGTCCCAGCCTCGGGCGATGGCAGGGGTCATGGCGAAGCCCTGCTCGGCGTGCTCGATGGCCGGCTGGAGGACGTCGGCGAGCGGCATCCGACCGAAGCGGGTGACCGTATCGTGCCAGCCCATGATCGTGCCGGGGACGGTCACGGCGTGAGGTCCCTGGCGTTCCCAACCACAACGTTCGATGACGTCGAGGTCGAGCGCGGCGGGGGCTCGGCCGCTGCCGTTGAGGGCGGAGACGGACTGATCCTGGGCGTTGTAGAAGAGGGCGAAGCAGTCTCCGCCGATGCCGGTCGAAGTGGGCTCGGTGACGGCGAGGGTGGCTGCTGCCGCAACGGCGGCGTCGGCGGCGTTGCCGCCTTCTCGGAGGATGTGCAGTCCGGCCATCGAGGCGAGAGGTTGGCTGGTCGCGACGATGCCTTTCGTGGACAGCACCGGGGAACGTCTGGATTCGAAGCGGAAGGGGTGTTCGGGTAGGTCAATCATGCGGCACAGTCTACGCATCGCCTAAACTGGCAGGCGAATTGCATCGATGAGCGCGACGACGCGAGGAGTTCCAATGACCACCGCTGCCGCCCCGACGATCACCCAGGAGCAGGTTGACTTCTACAACGAAAACGGCTTCCTGCTGATGCCCAAGCTGCTGCCGGACGATGTGCTGCAGGCGCTGCGGGACGAGACTGACCGGATTGTCTCGGAGGCGGCCGGGCTGACCGATCACAATGCTCAGTACGACCTTGAGGACTCTCACACTCCGGAGGAGCCTCGCGTACGGAGGCTGAAGTCACCATCGTGGCACTGGCCGTTCTTCCGCGAGCTGGCGCAGCATCCGGTGTTGATGGAGGTCGTGACGGCGCTGCTCGGTCCGAACGTGCGGCTGCAGAACGACAAGTTGAACATGAAGGCGGCCGAGTACGGTGCGCCGGTCGAGTGGCACCAGGACTGGCCGTTCTACCCACATACGAATGACGACCTCGTCGCGGCGGGAATCCTGCTCGACGACTGCTACGCGGTGAACGGTCCGCTGCTGGTTGTGCCAGGATCGCACAAGCGCGCAATCTACGACCACCACCACCCCGAGGATCGCTATTTCACCGGCGCAGTTGAGCCGGAGGAGTTCGACTGGGACATGGAGAAAGACCTGGTCGCGCTCGAGGGTCCGGCAGGTTCGGTGTCGTTCCACCATGTGCGGACGATGCATGGCTCGGCGCTGAACCGCTCCG
Organism: Dehalococcoidia bacterium; assembly: GCA_964291525.2. Lineage (GTDB taxonomy): Bacteria > Chloroflexota > Dehalococcoidia > Bin125 > Bin125 > Bin125. Next base: position 2,083,872 of record OZ219765.1, read on the forward strand.
AGAATCCGCGCCGACTGCTGCTGTTCGGCTACGCGGCGGCCGACGCCTGGCCGATCATGGGTCTGGGCAAGATGACGCTGGACCAGTACGAGAGCTTCATGTGCGCGGGCGAGCATGTCGAGCAGCCGCGTCAGACCGAGGTTCCGGCCTATCTGCCGCTGCCGGCGTCGCCGAAGCAGGGATCGATTTACGAGAACCAGAAGACGGTCAAGAACCGCTTCTTCGACACGTACGAGGACAAGCAGAAGAGCTAGGTCTGGGGGAGCCCTCACCCTAGCCCTCTCCCAAAGGAAGAGGGGAGCGGAGCGACTCGCCATCTACGCGAGTGCTTCGCGTCCGAGGTCCTTGACAATCTAGTCGATTTGAATTCGTTAGCCTCCCGCTAAATGAGCGGGAGGTAACTCATGTCGAACTCGAACTACTGGACCCGGGTGCGGACCCGGCGGCTTTCTCGGAGGGCGGTGTTGCGTTCTGCGGCGACGGCGGGGGTCGGGGCTGCGGGTCTGGCGCTGGTTGGCTGTGGCGACGATGACGATGATGGGCAGCAGGTCGTTGCGCAACAGCAGCAACAGCAGGACCAATCGCAAGCGGCTGCGCAGCAGGAGCAACAGGACCAAGCGGCCGATCAGGCGGCTCAGCAAGCCGAGCAACAGGACGAGGCGGCTCAACAGTCGACGCAGCAACAGCAGCAGGACCAGGCGGCGGTCGCCCAGGCTCAGCAACAGCAGGCTGGTCCCGCTATGGGCGGCGAACTGCGGATCTCGGACACGTCCGACCTGGCGTCGTTCGACGGCTTCCTGACGTTTGGCTACAAGGCGTTCCTGCACGGGCACAACTGTTACCCGATGCTGACGCAGTTCGCGAATGAGCCTGGTCAGTCATCGATCGATTTCCAGCCGGAGCTCTGGCTGGCGGACTCGGTGGAGCAGCCCGATGACGCGACCTATCTGTTCATAATCAAGGACAACGCGGTCTGGGAGGATCGGGCTCCGGTCAACGGCCGCAATGTGACGGCTGAGGATGTGGCGTTCTCGTTTGCCGGCGACCGCTACGCGGGCTATCCCAACCGTGGCGCGATCCTGCCGAGTTTGGGTGGGGTCGAGGCGACGGACGACCGAACCGTTCGATTCGACCTGACGGCTCCGCTGGCACCGTTCATGCTCTACCTGGGTCACCACGCGGGACCGTATGTGATGCCGCCGGAGCTGCTCGAAGACGAGATGTCGCGGCAGACCATGATCAGCGCCGGCCCGTTCTTGCTGGATGAGTACGAGGCTGGGTCGCGGGTGGTCTACAAGCGCAACCCGAACTACTTCGATGCGCCGAAGCCGTATGCCGATTCACTGGTGATCAACTTCCTTGGCGACAACTCGGCCATCGCCGCGGCGTACTTGAGCGGTGAGTTGAACACGAGCTGGTTCGGGGTGGCTCCGCCGATCGTTGAGGAGCTGGAGAACGGGATTCCCGGCGCGACCTGGGAGTTTGAGCCGAGCCTCGTGATCGGTGGCGTGTTCCCGGACATCGGGATGGAACCATTCACCGATCCTCGGGTGCGGCAGGCGATGTCGTCGGCGATTGATCGGGATTCGATCCTGGCCGTTGGCGGGGCGCTGGAAACTGGTAAGTGGTCGACGGCGCTGCCGCCGATGCCCGGTTGGTGGGTCGATCCGAAGGAGGACGCTGCGCTGGGCGAGTACTACAACTACAACCCCGAGCGTGCGATGCAGCTGCTTGACGCGGCAGGCATCGACGGTGTCGGTCCGGTGCCGCTGCATACGACGACGGCGTACGGCCCGATCTTTGCTGAACAGTCGCAGGTCGTTCAGGCCAACCTGCTGCAGGTGGGCATTGAGGTCGAACTGGTGACCAACGAGCCGACAGTTCACTACTCGACGATCTTCAACGGCAGTACGACCGGTGTGATCGGTCACACGTTGTCGGTGGCGTCGATTGAACCGGACGAGGCGCTGCGCAACGTCTTCATCCCAGACAGCCCACGCTCGCCGATTCCTAACGGCGAACTGATGGCTGGCGACGCGAGGATGACCGAGCTGCTCAACATGCAGCGCACGGAAAGCGACGTCGAGGCTCGCAAGAAGCAGATCTACGATCTGCAGTTGCACATTGCCGAGCAGATGTACTCGGTGCCCTGGGTGAACCCACCGGTTTCGCAGATTGCGCGGCCCGAGCTGTCGGGCGTGCAGTTCATCCAGACGTTTGCACCGTCGCCGTCGCTGGAGGACATGTGGTTCAACAACCTGTAGGCCCGAGGCAGGCCGAACGCTGAGGCTGGCGCAGCGGATAGGGAGGCAGCCGAATGCGTGGCTATCTGCTGCGTCGCCTGTTGCTTGCTGCGTTGACGTTGCTGGGGATCAGCATGCTGGTCGCCGGGATGATGCGCACACTGCCGGGCGACGTCGTTGATGTGCTCGCGGCCGAAGCGTTCTATGACGACCGTGAAAAGGAGCGCTTGCGCGAGGAGCTGGGGCTGGAGGACTCGTTCTTCGTCTACTTCGGCAAGTGGCTGGGCGACGCACTGCAGGGCGATTTCGGAGAGTCGCTGAGGACGCAGCGCAGCGTCGGCAGCGACCTGGGGAACCGGCTCGACGTAACGATGGAGCTGGCGATCCTTGGGCTGATCATTGCGACGTTGATCTCGGTGCCGCTGGGGATCGTGGCAGCGCTGCGGCGCAGTCAGTGGCCGGATTATGTCGCTCGCAGCATCGCGGTGTTTGCGCTGGCGATCCCTGGATTCTGGCTGGCCACGCTGGCGGTCGTGTTTGGGGCCAAGTGGTTTAGCTGGTCGCCGCCGTTGGGATACCAGTCGATCTGGGAGGCGCCGTTCACGAATCTGCAGCAGATGTGGCTGCCGGCGCTGTTGTTCGGGCTGATCCTGGCTGGAGTGCAGACTCGGATCTTGCGTACCGCGCTGCTCGATGTGTTGCGGCAGGACTACATGCTGACGGCTCGAGCGAAGGGTCTGTCGCAGATCTTGTTGCTGCGTCGGCACGCGATGCGCAACTCGTTGATTCCGTTTGTCACCGTGATCGGCGTGCAGTTTCCGGTCGTGCTCGGCGGGGCCGTGGTCTTTGAGTTGATTTTCGCCTTACCTGGGATCGGCGCCTACCTGTTGGACGGGATCGCGAATCGTGACTACGTGGTTGTGCAGGCGGTCAATGTCTGGATTGCCGGTGCTGTGATTCTCACCAATTTGCTAGTGGACGTGTCATATGGCTTCCTCGACCCCCGCATCCGCATCGCCAGCTGATCCGGCGGCGACGGACGCGCAGGCCGTCCGGGCCGGCGTGGTCAGCATTGCGCTGCGCCTGGTGCAGGTCGTGCGACGCTACCCATTCCCCTGTTTGATGGCGCTGGTGCTGTTGCTGATTGGTCTGGGGTCCGGACTGGCCGACCTTGTGGCGCCGGCAGATCCGTTGGCGATCAATCCCCGCGAGCGGCTGTTTGGTCCAACGACTACGTACATCATGGGCACCGATGCACTCGGTCGGGATGTCTTTACCCGGGTCCTATACGGCGGCAGATCCTCGTTGGGCATCAGCATTGCGTCGGTCGGAATCGCGATTGGGATTTCAACGGTCGTCGGACTGGTCAGCGGCGCGGTGACCGGATGGTTCGACGTGCTGGTGCAGCGAGTGGTCGATGTGCTGATGGCGTTCCCGGGGCTAATCATCGTGATTTCGCTGACCGCGTTCCTGGGCAACAGCGTGGGGTTGCTGATCGTCGTGATTGCGATTGCGCTGCTGGGGGCTGGAATTCGTGTGGCCCGGGCGGCGGCGATCCAGGTGTCGTCGCAGCCGTACATTGAGGCCGCTCGCACGCTCGGGGCGGGTCAGGCGCGGATCATTGCTCGGCACATTCTGCCTAATGCCATGCCGCCGATTTTGGTGATCGCGACGGCGCAGCTAGGGATTGCCATCCTGATTGAGGCATCGGTCTCGTTCCTGGGATATGGGATTCAGCCGCCGGCGGCTTCGTGGGGGTTCATGCTGGGGGCTGAGGCGCGGATTCACATGATCGAGCAGCCGTGGTTGTCCGTCTGGCCCGGACTGGCGATTTTCCTGACGGTTTTTTCGTTCAACATCATTGGTGATGCTCTGCGAGATGCGTTTGATCCGAGGTTGCGAGGAGCCTGACTTCAACTGCTCCAGCTGATCGGGTCGTGCCGAAAAACCTAGACTTCGGGCACCTGGAGTCTGGAGAGGAGCGCGATCATGGCTACCGGACGAGTTGTCGTTGTCAAGGAGTATCAGCAGCCGTTTGTGATTGAGGAGTATCCGGTTCCTGAGCCGGAGCCTGGGGCGATCGTGCTTCGGATCACTCAGGCGGGGGTGTGCGGTTCGGACTTGCATACCTGGCGCGGCGACATGGTGGAGACTCCGTTGCCCTCGAATGGGCGGGTGATGGGTCACGAGGGAACCGGTGTGGTTCACTCGCTGGGTGACGGCGTTTCGACGGACTCGCTAGGTCGTGACATTGAGGTTGGCGACCGGCTGATGTACTCGGCGATCACGCCATGTGGTCGTTGCTACCAGTGTTCTCGCGGCGAGCCGAACTGGTGCTCCGACCGCGGCGCGTGGTCTCGGGAGGCGGGCGTCGCTCCGTACTTCACCGGCACGTATGCCGACTACTACTACCTGAAACCAAATCATCCGGTGTTCAAGGTGCCGGACGAGCTACCCGATGAGGTGCTTGGATTCGTCAACTGTGCGATGGGCACGACGACCGAGGGTCTGATGCGGGCAGGTTGCAAGGAGAACGACTTCGTCGTGATCCAGGGCGCCGGCGGCCTGGGACTCAACGCGACCGCGATGGCGAAAGACATGGGCGCGCATAAGGTGATTGTGCTCGACCGACTGCCGCAGCGTCTGGCGCTGGCCGAGGAGTTCGGCGCGGACCACACGATCAACATCGAGGAGTTCAACACTCCCGAAACCCGACGGCGCGCGGTCTGGGATCTGACTGAGGGTCGCGGCGCGAACATCGTGATGGAGCTGGTCGGCCGGGCCGAGCTGTTGGCCGAGGGGCTGACTTACCTGGCCAACGGCGGCACATTCATCGAGATTGGCGACATTGTGCGGGGTCAGACGGTGGCGATTGACCCGAGCACCATGCTGAGCGGCAAGAAGATCATGGGCTCGGTGATGTACCGGCCGCATCTGCTGCCCTTGATGATGGACATGCTGCTCAAGAACCAGCGGGATATCCCGTATGACCGGATCGTCTCGCACACGTATCCGCTAGCCGATGTCAACCAGGCCTTCGAGGACAGCGAGTGGCACGAGCGGGAGACGAATGTGTCCCGCTCGATGTTGATTCCGTAGCGATCACTCAATCCAGGAGGGCGTGGCGCCCCAGGCGTCTTCGGAGACGATGTCTCGGAGCGGCTTTCGGCTGAGCGGGCCGAAGCGACCTCTGGGATAGCCGAGGGGGATGCAGTAGACGACCTGGGCTTCTTCGGGGATTTCGAAGAGCGCTTTGACTCTCTCGTCGACGACGGGATGGAGCGTCGTGATCGTTCCTCCGATGCCGAGGCCCCTTGCCGCGAGGAGCATGTTCTGCACGGAAGGGATTACTGACTGCGCGGTTCCGGCACCGGGCGCTGTGGCGCAGAGCAGGATCATGACGGGGACGCCGCCGATTTCGTCGGCGAGCCTCATGGCCGACTGGCTGACCGGGTTTTGCAGGCCGGGATGGTCTCGGCCTTCCATGCCCTGATCGGCGCGCTTGGCCCACCAGGCTTCGTGGTATAGCTCGGCGAGGGTGGCTTTCTCTTGCTCGCCGCGGACGACGAGGAAATGCCAGGGCTGGGCGTTGCCGCCGTTTGGCGCCTGGCGGGCGGCGTCGAGGATGATTTCCAGGTCTTCGTCGGAGATTGGATCGGGCCTTATGCGGCGGATGGCGCGCATCGAGTAGATCGCTTCGTAGAGCGGGAGGCCGAGTCGTCCGTAGCGTGGCATGGCGGGTTCCTCTCGTGTGGTGTCGGCGAGTTGTAGCGCTCGACGCTATCGTAGGCCTCCGACGGGACCTGCAAACAGACACATTCAGCGAGGAGCGATTCATGGGACTGGAACACATTCGCCCTGACGGACTGACCAACTTCGGCTCGTTCACACAGGTGGTCGCAGCGAGCGGCAGCAAGACGATCTACATCTCCGGGCAGGTCGCCTGGGACACTGCTGGCGTGACCGTCGGGGTCGGTGATTTCGCTGCGCAGGCCAGGAAGGCATTTGAGAACCTCGCGGTAGCGCTCGAGGCTGCCGGAGCGACGCCGGCCGATGTGGCGAAGACGAACGTCTACATCGTCAACTACGAGCCGGAGATGGGTCGGGCGTTGAACGATGCCCGCAAGGCGATCTGGCAGGGCGCCACGGCGCCGGCAAGCACACTGATCGGGGTGCAGGCGCTGGCGTCGCCTGAGTTCATGATCGAGGTTGAGGCGATCGCGGTGCTGGACTGATCGGGTCGCCTCTGTCGGGGAGCCCCCTCAGCCGCTTCGCGGCAGCTCCCCCAGAGGGGGAGCTCTTGAGCCAGAAAGGAATCAGTAATGGGCAAGATTTCGCTTGAGGATCGATTTGCGATCATCGACCTGTGCTCGGTGTACAACTACACGGTCGACCAGGCCGACGGTGAGGGTTGGGCTGCGACGTTCACTGAGGACGGCATCTTTGCCGGCCCGGCCGGACAGGCCGAAGGCCGCGAGGCTTTGACCTCGTTCTGCGGGCAGCTGGCCGAGGCATTTCCCGGCGGGATGCACTTCACCGACAACCATCTCTTCGAGGTCGACGGAGACACCTGTCAGCACAAGTGCTTCCTCGACTTCAAGGTGCCGTCGCCGGACGGATCGGTCGCGTCGGTGCTGCTTGGTTACGAGGACATCGTGGTCAAGGTCGACGGTGAGTGGCTGTTCAAGCGTCGCGATGTGGTCTCAGTGACGGGATACGAGGCGTCGCTGCCCGACTAGTCGGCGCTGACGCCGCCAATGTCGTGGAACTGCGGTGGCGGTCGACTCATGATGGCTGCCAGAATGTGGTCGGTGTAGAGCTGTCTCCCGAGCGCATTGAGATGCGTGCCGTCCCATGAGACCTCGTTTTCGCGGCCATTCGTGATTTCGTTCCAGTCGACCAACGTGACCCAGTCGTACTTGGCGGCTTCCTCGCGGAGCATCTTGTTGGTGTCGCGCTCGTAGCTGAGTAGCGGCTCTCGGGGCGGGAACTGCCGGGTGAGGACGATCAAGTGTCGGACGCCTTCGGCGGCGTCGATCAGCTTTTCAAAGCCTCTGGCGTCGAGGAAATTGGTTCCGACAGCCTGGAAGATCACGGTGTCGCGAAGACCGTTCTGGGCCATGTCTGCTTGCAGGATGGAGATCGCGGTATGCGCCAGTCGGCCGACTTCGGCGTCGACCTCGATGCCGACCTCCTGAAGCCGCGATCGCGCTCCGACCATGACCGAGTCGCCGATCGCGAGCGGTGGCAGGCCGAACTGCAGGGTCAGCACCGTGGGGAATCCCGAGGATTCCTGCACGTGTTCGAGTAATAGCGTGAAGTCCCGACCTTCCAACTCTGCGCCATCCCAGACCCAGGTCGGGTCGGCATCGAGCAGTCCGCCGGGCTCTGCGGTCAAGCGAACCGGCAGTTCGACGAAGAATGTGGATGACTTGCACAGGCGCTGTTCTTCGCCGCCTGAGTGCCAGGTCGCGCAGCCCTGTCCAACCTGTTCCATACGAACGAAGGCACAGGGAGCCGTGCCGGGACAGGGCACGGTGAGGACATCGCCCGGGTGGAGCATGTTGAGTGCGCGGTCGCCGTTGAGTTCAATGAACTCGTTCCTGCTGAGGTCGAAGCGACTCATCACTCCATAGGGCGAATCGCCCGCCTCGACGGTGTAGTTGGCGAAGTACTCGCCGGGCGGGTACTGGATCAACGGCTCGGCAACCGCTACTCGAGGTTCTGGTTCTGCTTCATCCTGATTGAGGGACTGCGGGCGAGCTGCTGCAATGGATCGGTCTTCCTGGTCCGACGGCGATTCCAATCGCGCTCCTGGCTCTGTGCTAAACGGTCCGGGAATCGAACTCGTCTGCAGCATGAACGCCGGAGTCCGGTCGGCTCGGACGACCGGTCGAGCGACCACCGTGCGTGCGGGGGGCGGCTCGTCGTCGGGCTCGTCGACTATTGCGGTGGTGTGAGCCGATTGCTCGGCGCCGGCCGAGAACAGCAGATCGGACGGCGAGCGGCCTGGCAGCAGCGTGAAGCCGACTAGAAGGGCCAGGAGCACGGCGAGCGCAAACGAGGCGGTGATTGTCGCCAGGGCGCCGGGACTGGCGATGGCTCGGCGGTAACGTTCCTTGTTCCAGAACTGAGGTCGGCGCATGGGCGCTTCGACGAGCCGGTAGCTGAGCTCGGAGAGCGCGAAGGTGGCCAGCAGTCCGACCGCAACGATCGCGACTGTATTGGGGACGAAGTTGAACTCCCACTGCAAGGCGAGCATCACGGGCCAGTGCCAGAGATAGATGCTGTAGCTGCGCTGTCCGAGCCAACGGAGGGGTGAGATCTCCAGCACTCGACCAAGCAGCGAACCGGGACGGACGACGAACGCGACCAACACGATCGCGCAGAGCGAGGTGAGCAGCAGGCCCCAGGGATACATCCAGTCGGTCCAGTGACGAGCGATGATCATGATCCCGACGATCACGACCAAGCCGAGCAGCGCGACCAGATCCATCGCGTAACCGGCTGGCTTGCCCCAGGTGTATCGCCACGGTTTCCAGAGCAAGCCGACGGCGACGCCGATCAGGATGGTGAAGGCCCGCGGGTCGCTGCCGAAGTAGACGCGGGACGGATCGTCGCCAGGTGTGAAGAGGATGACCATCCAGATCACGGACATCACGGCAAGTCCGGCGACGATGCACCAGAGCCAGCGCAGGTTGAGGAAGCGCATGACCAGCGTGAAGAGGATGGGCCAGACGATGTAGAACTGTTCCTCGACCGCAAGCGACCAGAGATGCCGCAGTTGCGAGGGCCGCTCGAACATCTCGAAGTAGGAGACACCGCGGATGATGAGGTCCCAGTTGGTGACGTAGATCGCAGCCATCAGCACGTCATGCAGGTGTTGGCCCAGAGTGCCCTGGAGCATGATTGCCGCGTAAATCGTGGTGACGATGAGTACAAGCGCCAGAACAGGCAGCAGGCGACGCGCACGGCGAAGCCAGAACTTCGCGAGATCGGTACTTGATTCGCGTTCCCGTTCCGATACCAGGAGCGCCGTAATCAGGAATCCTGAAACGACAAAGAAGACATCGACGCCGAGGAATCCGGCCGGCAACCAGGAGACCCCGGCGTGGAAGAGGACGACGGCCAGCGCAGCCAGTCCTCGGATGCCGTCGAGGCCCGTGAGATGAGGGAGGCCGCGCTCGCCGGCAGCCGAATCTGCTCTTGGTTCGATCGCTGCGCCTGACATCGTCGTCACATCCGGAAGACGCCGAAGTTGGACTCAGGAACTGGCGCGTTACGTGCGGCGGCGAGTCCCACGCCGAGGGCCTGTCGCGTGTCGATCGGATCGAGGATGCCGTCGTCCCAGATTCGGGCCGAGCCGTAGTAGGCCGCGCCCTCCTCCTCGTACTTCTCGAGCGTGGGCGCCATGAACTCGCGCTGCTCGTCGGAGGACATTTCCTGTCCCTGTCGGGCGAGGGCGTCCTGGCGGATGGTCAGCAGCACGTTGGCGGCCTGCTCGCCGCCCATCACCGAGACTCGGGCGTTGGGCCAGGTCCAGAGCAGGCGTGGGGAGTAGGCGCGGCCGCACATGGCGTAGTTGCCGGCGCCGAACGATCCGCCGAGCACGATGGAGAACTTTGGCACCTCGGCGCAGGCGACGGCGGTGACCATCTTTGCGCCGTGCTTGGCGATGCCTTCGTGTTCGTATCGGCGGCCGACCATGAATCCGGTGATGTTCTGAAGGAAGAGCAGCGGTGTCCCGCGCTTGGCACAGAGCTGGATGAAATGCGCACCCTTGAGCGCCGACTCGGAAAACAGAATGCCGTTGTTTGCCACGATTCCGACCGGGTGTCCCATCACTCTGGCGAAACCACAGACGAGGGTACTTCCGTATGAGGGCTTGAATTCGTGGAATCTTGATCCATCCACAATCCGTGCGATCAGTTCTCGGACGTCATACGACTTGCGAGTCGATTGGGGGACGATGCCGTAGATCTCATTGGGGTCATAGAGCGGCGGCTCGATCTGTTCCGGTGGCGTGATCGGCCAGTCGGCTGCGGCTTCGCTGCCGAGATTGGCGACGGCGGCGCGGACGAGCTCGAGAGCATGTTCATCGTCTTCTGCGAGGTGATCGGCGACGCCGGAGATTTGCGTGTGGACGAGTCCGCCGCCCAGCTCTTCCGCCGAGATCTCTTCGCCAGTTGCGGCTCGGACCAGCGGCGGTCCACCAAGGAAGATGGTGCCAACGCCGTCGACGATGATCGCTTCATCAGACATGGCGGGGACGTACGCGCCTCCGGCGGTGCAGGATCCCATCACGGCGGCGATCTGCGGGATACCCTGCGCCGACATCGTGGCCTGGTTGTAGAAGATGCGGCCGAAATGGTCGCGGTCGGGGAAGACATCGGCCTGCATCGGCAGGAAGGCGCCGCCCGAATCCACGAGGTAGACGCAAGGCAAACGATTCTGAGCCGCGATCTCCTGCGCTCGGAGGTGTTTCTTAACCGTGATCGGGTAGTAGCTGCCGCCCTTCACCGTCGCGTCGTTGGCAACGATCATGACCTCGCGCCCAGCCGTGCGACCGATCCCGGTGACGATTCCGGCGCCGGGCGCTTCGTCGCCGTACATGCCGTCGGCGGCGAGGGGTGAGAGTTCGAGGAAGGGTGAATCGGGATCGAGCAATCGCTCGATTCGTTCGCGAGCGAGCAGCTTGCCACGGGCGTGGTGACGGTCGACGCTGCGCTGTCCGCCGCCCGCACGGACGACGTCCTCGCGCTGCCTCATTTCGTCGACCAGCCCGCGCATCCAGGCCGCGTTCTCCTGGAACTCGGCCGATGACGTGTCAACGCTCGACTGAATCGGCGAGGATGCGTCGACTTGATAAGAGATCTCTATGGAACCGCCACCATTTGACATCGGACGCCCCTAGGAACGCACCTTCGGCATCATGTCGGCAGGGTATTCCGCAGTTAGACTCGTCCGCAGGCGACCAATAGGGTTTCGCGTAAACGACCCTGGGAGTGTGGAGCATAACGATGCCAGCGCAGCTTTCTGACGGCAATTTTTCCTACACAGCACTCGACATATGGGAGGACATGCCAGACGGTGTGACGCTCGTCGAATGCCCGGGAGTCGCGGTCGATGCCAATGACACCGTCTATGTGTTGACCCGCAATGTCGAGCATCCGGTAATGGTCTTCAATGCCGACGGGACCTGGCGCGGCAGCTGGGGTCAAGGCAACTTCACAGAGCGCTCGCACGGGATCTGGATCGGCCCCGAGGGCGACGTCTGGGGCGCGGACGACGGGACGCACACGATCACTCGCTGGTCCCCGGAAGGCGAATTGCTGCAGACGCTGGGCGATCCATACAACCCCGCTCCGGCCTGGGGCGGGAAGCCATTCAACCGACCGACCCACGCGGCGGTCAGCCCGAAGTCGGGCGACATCTTCGTCACGGATGGTTATGGCAACTCCTGCGTGCATCGCTTCGACGCCGACGGCAATCACAAGCAGACCTGGGGCACGCCGGGGATCGACGCGGGACAGTTCATCCGACCGCACAACATCGCGATCGACGAGGACGGACTGCTCTACATCGCCGACCGCGAGTGTCACCGGGTGCAGATCTTCTCGGAGTCCGGTCAGTTCGTGACGATGTGGAACAACATCCACCGTCCCGACGGCTTGACGCTCGCACCGGACGGCAACATCTACATCGGCGAGCTGAACGAGATGGGCGGAATGCAGGACGCGCCCGGTCTGGGCCACCGAGTCACGATCTACGATCGCTCGGGCAATCGGCTCGCAGTGCTCGGCCACGCCGATGAGGGCGACGAAGCAGGCAAGTTCATCGCCCCCCACGGAATCGCCGTGGACTCAAAGGGCGACGTCTACGTTGGAGAGGTCTGCAACACGATCCGGGGCAAGGCCCTCGGCGTCGAGCTGCACTCGCTGAGCAAGCTGGTGCGGCAGTAACGTCTCTCCTCGGACGCTGTTTCGTCCAAACACCACTCCTTCCCAGTCCCGGCCCCTGAGCCGGGACCCGTTCCCTGTCCGCTTTCCGCCAAATGCCTGTTCGTGCCGCTGTCTGCTACCGACCGAGCAGGTCCCGGCTCAGGGTCCGGGACTGGGAAGAGGAGAGTCACGTGTGCGCAGTCTGGAGCCGATAGCGAAGGAAGATCTCCCCGTCGGCAGACGGCATTGCGTGGACGAGTCGCATCTGTTTGATGCCTGAGCGCATCGTTTCTCCCGGCCACTGGACGGCAGGATGGGCGGTCTCTCCGCCGGTGATTCTCGGTGCGAGGGTGAGGAAGTACTCGTCGACAAGGCCCTGTGAGATGAGGTCCCCGTTGAGGGTCGCTCCGCCTTCGACCAGGACTCGCGACGCTCCCAGTTCGCGCTTCATGTGATCCAGCGCGGCCTCTGATTCGTTGCCCTCGGGGACGATCACAACGGGGCGCCCTTGAGACTCCAACTCCTGACGCACCGAGTCGGCCGCCGCGCTAGAGAGGTAGATGACCGCCTCGAGTCCCTCGTCGGTGAAGAAGCGGCGCTCGGGTGGAAGGTCTCCGCTTCGAGTGAGCACGGCGGCGATTGGCGAGGGCGCCATGCCTCGATCGACACGCCATTGTTCGAGCTCTGGATTGTTGAGTCGGGCTGAGGTCCCGGACGCTCTGAAGGTTGCTCCGCCGTTCATGACGACGTCGAAGTGGACACGCAGCTCCCGCATCAGTCGTTGGTCGAGTGCTGAGCCGAGCCCACGTTCGGTACCGTCGACGACGGTGCGGCCGTCGGCGGACATGACCATGTTGATCGCGACGAAAGGACGGTCCGTCGGCGGGTCAGGGAACGTGAGTTTGGTGTAGTCAATCTCGCCCGTCTGCATGGGCTCATGCTAGGTTGCGGGCATGTCGGACCAGGACCAGGAAGTCGCTCAGTCTGAGGATGAAGAGTCGGAAGAACCCGACCGCGATTTTCCGATCTCCTCGAATGCCAGGTTCACAATCGGCGGCAAGCCGGTGGTGCTGGATGACTTCATCGACATCACAACGGGCGACGTGTCCAACCGACCAGTGGTCGAGCCGCGGCCGCAGCCTGAGCCACTGCCGAAACAGGTGATCTGGAACGCTCGGCGGCCACTCGACGACTAGCTGTCGCCGTAGTTGGCTTCCCAGGTGATGTCGATCGCGTCTTTGACGCTTTCGTGGGCTGGGCAGCCGGGGGCGTGGAACTTGACGGCTCGGTCGGCCGCCGCTCGCTGATCCTCGGCGATTCCGGGGATATGGAAGACAACGTGGATCTTGGTGATCCGGATCGTCTGGTTGTCCTCGCCCTCGATCGTGCCCAGGACATCGGCTTTGTAGGTGTTGGGGTCGAACTCGACCTTGCGCACGGACAACGCCCGCGCGAGAGTGCCGTACATTCAACCGCCGACCGCGGCGACGATGTGGTCGAGAGTCGCGGTCATCGGAGGAGCTTCCTCGGGCACGCCGTAGTGCTCCTTGAGCTTGCCCTGGACGCCGTAGACGACCTGCTCGGGCACGTCACCGAGGGTGGCGTGTCGGAAGCCGTCCTTAAGTTCGAGCCTGTTGCGTGAGATGTATTCGAAGTGGGCCATGTCTCACTCCTGTACGAGCTAGCTGTTGGCTAACAGGGTACGCATTCTGTCGACGCCTTCGACGATTTCATCGAGTGACGCGGCGTAGCTGAATCGCAGATAACCCTCGCCGAGGTGTCCGAAGCTGGTGCCTGCGATGACGGCCAGGCCCGCTTCTTCGAGCAGCCGCTCCTGCAGGGTGCGGGCGTCGATGCCGGTCTCTGAGATGTTGGGGAAGGCATAGAACGCGCCGAGCGGATTGACGCAGCTGACGCCGGGTACATCGTTCAGCTCCCTGACAATCACCTGGCGTCGTTCGTCAAAGGCGGTGGTCATGATGTCGACGGCCTCCTGCGGTCCGTCGAGCGCCTCGATCGCCGCGTACTGCGTGGCCGCGTTTGGGCACGAGTAGCTATTGATCGCCAGGCGTTCGGCGAAGGGGAACAGGTCGGGCGGGAAGACGCCGAAACCCAGTCGCCAGCCCGTCATCGCGTAGGTTTTGCTCCAGCCGTCGAGCACGATCAAGCGGTCTCGCAGTTGGGGATAGTTGAGCCAGGAAGTGTGCTCGAGCCCTTCGTAGAGGATGCGCGAGTAGATCTCGTCACTGAGGATGACCAGGTCGGGCCATTGTTCCAGGCCAGCAACCAGCCGCTCGACCTGGTCTCGGGTGTACACGCCACCGGTCGGGTTGGCCGGACTATTGAGGATGATCAGACGGGTGCGCTCGTTGATCTGACTGAGCACCTGGTCGGGATCGAATGTGAAGCCGCTCGATTCGTGCAGCTCGATCGGCACAGGCGTCGCGCCGGAGAAACGGATGACTGACTCGTAGATCGGGAAGCCTGGGTTTGGATACATGATCTCGGCGCCGGGCTCCCCCATCAGCAAGGCGGCGAAGAACATGACCGGTTTCGCGCCGGGCGTAATCAGGACGGTCTCCGGGTCAACCTCTGCGCCGTGACGACGTTGGAGGTCTCGGGCGACGGAGTCTCGAAGCTCGGGGATGCCGGCGCCGGGGGTGTAGCCGTGCTTGCCGTCGGCGAGGGCTTGCGAGCCAGCGTCAACGATGTTGTCGGGTGTGGCGAAATCGGGCTGTCCGATGCCGAGGTTGATAATCGAGCGTCCCTCAGCGGCGAGCTTGTTCGCTCGCGCGAGCACTTCAAACGCAGTCTCGGTGCCGAGATTCTGTGCCGCTTGGGTCGGAAGCACCATGATCATTCTCCGATTTCGTGGCGAGGTTCCAGATTGAGGGTACTTGCCATCCGCGCTTCCGCCACTGGATACCATTGGCCCACGGAGAACGCCGTGAGGCCCCGGTATCAGATTTCTGTCGTGCTCATGGTCCTCGCTGGTTGGATCGCCCTGATCACTGCCTGCGGGGGATCGGATCCTGTCGATCCGCCAACAGCCGAACAACCTAGTGAATCTAGTGAACCTGGCAGCCCTCCCACCGGCGCGCATATCTACGTCGCCACCTGCGCTGTCTGTCATGGCGCTGACGGTGAAGGTGTCGAAGACTGGATGATTCGAGACGAAGATGGACGCCTGCCGCCACCGCCGCTCAACGGTGACGGCCACACCTGGCACCACTCGGACGGCGTCCTCTACGGAATCGTCAGCGAGGGCGGCCTGGGCCTCGGCTTTGGCAGCAACATGCCGGCGTTCAAGGATGAGTTGACCCGCGAAGAGATCATCGCCGTGCTGGAATACGTCAAGACGCTGTGGGAGGGCAAGGAGATCGACGGGTTTTCGATCGTGGAGTCTCAGCGGGAGCTCAGCGAACTGGATCCGTATCCCGAGGGTGGCGGCTGAGCACGTTCAGGCCGTCCCGGAATCTCCGACGGCTCCTGAATCTCGCAGTGCGGAAATCTCTTCCTCGCTGTAGCCGTGCTCTCTAAGGATGTCGTCGGTGTCGCCATCGAAGATTGGTGATGGTCCTCTGGCTTCAGGTGGCGAGTCCGACATGCGGTAGACCGGCCCGACCATTCGCTCGGGACCCGTGAGCGGGTGCTCGATCTCGGCGATCGCGCCGATGGCCTGGACCTGTGGATCGTCAACCATGTCCTCAGGGATGTTGACCTGTGATGCTGGCGCGCCGGTGGCGTCCAGTTTGGCGACCCAGTTGGCCGTGGTATCGCTGCGAAATCGAAGCGAGATTCGCTCGCGAACTGCATCCACGATCGCCCCGGAGCCATCGTCGAGCGGATTGAACTGTTCGGTATCGGTCGGATCTTCAGCTTCGGTCAGTCCGAGCGCATTCCTGACCTGCTGTCGATTCAGCGGAGTCAGGCAGCCGAGCATGATTGCGCCGTCGGATGTCTGATAGCCGCCGTAGTAGAGCAGATAGGCTGCGCCGATTGTGGAACGCGTGCCGCTGCGCGCTTCGAGCAGTTCTCGGTAAGACCCGCCCTGCTCGCGAACCTGTTGTATGCCATCGAGCGACGGCTGAAGAAAGGTCGCGTCGCTGACCGGCAGCCTGGCCGACGCGAAGTTCTGCAGCGTGAGCGCCGCGCCAAGCAGTGACGTCTCAATGAGCTGTCCGCGTCCGGTCCGCTCGCGGTGAAACAAGGCTGCACAGACCGCGACCGCACTGGTCCAGGACGCGCCGATATCCGCCGGCGTCGTGGCCGTAATCAGCACGGGGTTGCCTTCGTCGTCCACCTTTTCGTCGCCAACCATCAAGCCCGAGTAGGCCTGAGCGATGATGTCCGCGCCAGCGCGTCCCGCCGAGGGTCCCTCCGGGCCAAATGCGGTGTTTGACAGATAGATCAGCCGATCGTTGAACGATCGCAACGACTCGTAATCGACGCCCAGCCGCTGCGGTACGCCCGGTCGGGCGTTGATCAGGAAGACGTCGAAGTCTTGAATCAGGCGGTGGAGGACTTTTCGCCCCTCGTCGGTCTGCAAGTTGAGGACCATGCCTCGCTTGCCTCGGTTAAAGACGTGAAACGCCTTGGACTCGTGAGGCATGAACTGACCGATGACGCGGGTCCCGTCGCCGGCTGGCGACTCGACCTTGACAACGTCCGCCCCGAGATCGGAGAGCATCACGCCGCACATCGGCCCAGCAATGATCTGGGTGAGTTCGAGGACCTTGATTCCGTCCAGCGGACCGGGCATTCGCAGCTCCTAGCTGTCGCCAGGCACACCGATGGCGCCGGATGAGCGAAGCGCGGCGACTTCCTCAGCGCTGTATCCGTACTCGATCAGCACCTCGTCGGTGTCGCCGTCGAGCGGCGGTGATGCGCCCTCGGCCTGGGGCGGCGTCAACGACATGTTGAAGGGCGGACCGACCATCCGCTCAGGACCGGTGAGTGGATGCTCGAGGTCGACCATGATGCCCAGCGCCTGGACCTGCGGGTCGTCGATCATCTCCTCAGGAATGTTGACCTGGGAGGCGGGCGCGCCGGCCGCGTCAAGTTTGGCAATCCAGTTCTCTGTGGTGTCTGAAGCGAAGCGTTCCGCGATCTGCGCGCGGACGCGAGCGACGATTTCTTCCGAACCCGGGGCGAGCGCGTTGAAGTCGCCGTCGTCGGTCGGATCGTCGCCGGGCTGCAGTCCGAGCGCCTCCCGAACCTGCTGACGGTTCGGCGGCGTCACGCAACCGAGCATCAGCGCACCGTCGGAGGTCTGGTAGCCGCCGTAGTAGAGGAAGAAGGCTCCACCGACCAGCGCGCGCAGTCCGCCTCGCGCACCGAGCAGTTCGCGGTAGCTACCGCCGCGCTCTCGGACGGCAGCAAGTCCGTTGAGGATCGGATCAAGCATGATCGCATCGGAGACCGGCAGCCGTGAGGTAAACGCGTTCTGCAAGACGAGTGCTCCGGCGAGCAGCGACGTATCGATCTTCTGCCCTTCGCCGGTTCGCTCTCGATGGAATAGGGCGGCGCAGATCGCGATCGTGCTGGTGAAGGCAGCGACGAAGTCGGCGGGAGTCGTGGCGGTGATGAGATCCGGTCCGCCGTGCTCGTCGACCTTCTCGTCGCCAGCCATCAGACCTGAGTACGCCTGGGCAATGATGTCGGCGCCGGCTCGGTGCGCGGAGGGTCCGGTTGGGCCGTACGCGGTGTTCTCGAGGTAAATCAGGTTGGGGTTGACGTTGCGAAGGCTCTCATAGTCGATGCCAAGGCGCTCAGGCACGCCGGGTCGCGCGTTGATCAGGAAGACGTCCATCTCGGGGATCAGCCGGTGCACGACCGCCAGGCCGTCGGCATCCTGGAGATTGAGGACCATGCCTCGCTTGCCGCGATTGAAGACGTGGAAGCCCTTGCTCTCGCCTGGCGCGAACTGTCCCAGCAGGCGCATGCCATCGCCGGCGGCGGACTCGATCTTGATCACATCAGCACCCATGTCGGAGAGCATCACACCGCACATCGGACCGGCGATGATCTGAGTGACTTCGAGAACCTTGATTCCATCAAGCGCACCGGGCACCGGAGTCTCCTGTTCGGTTAGTGAGTTGCCGTGAGGATACGCAACTAGCGGTCAGCGGCGGCTCCGATGGCGCCTGCCACTCGCAGGCCGACGATTTCATCGTTATCGAAGCCGTGTTCTCGTAGGATGTCGTCGGTTTCTGAATCGAGCGGCGGCGCGGAACGATCGGTGCCGGTCTCGGTCTTCGACATTGTGATCAGCGGACCGACCTGCCGCTCGGGACCGGTCAACGGGTGCTCGATCGAGGGCATCAGGTCCATCGCGACGACTTGCGGATCGTCGGGCATGTCTTCCAACCAGTTGACCGGCGAAGCTGGCGCTCCTTCGGCGTCAAGCGTCGCAATCCACTCAGCCATCGTGCCCGTTGCCAGCTTGGATCGGATCTGGGCCTCGACCCGAGCCACAATCGTGTCCGCTTCCGGACCGATGGCGTTAAAGTCGTCGTCATCGGTGGGATCGTCCGTGATCTCCAGGGCCGTCCGGATCTGGTCTCGATTCTGGGGTGTGAGCGCGCCAAGGATGATCGCGCCGTCCGTGACCGGGTAGGCGGAGTAGTAGATCCGGAACGCCTTGCCTTGGTTGGGACGGCTGCGCCGAGCCTCAATCATTTCCGCATATGAAGCGCCCGACTCGCGGAGTTCTGACATCATCTGGCGCAACGGCTCGATCAGGATGGCGTCGGAGACGGGAACGTCACCGGCCCATGGAGACTGCAGCGCCAGGCCAGCGCCCAGGAGGGTGCCCGAGATGCGCTGTCCTTCGCCTGTCTTCTCGCGGTGGTAGAGCGCAGCGCAGACACCCATCGCCCCGCCCAGCGCTGCAACGTAGTCGGAGGGCGCCGTCGCGGTGATCTGCTCAGGAGCGCCATCGGGCCCCACCTTCAGGTCGCCCGCGACCAGTCCCGAGTAAGCCTGCACCATCGCGTCCGACCCAGCCCGGTGAGCGCTCGGACCACGATCACCAAAACCGGTGACGTCGAAGTAGATCAAGTCCGGCCGAAGCTGGCGAAGAGTCTCGTAATCCATCCCGATCCGCTCCGACACACCCGGTCGAACATTGGTCACGAACACGTCGAACTTTGGGATAAGCCGGTGAGCGACCGACCGACCCTCAGCCTGGGCCAGATCAATCACCAATCCCCGTTTGCCCCGGTTGAGACCGTGGAACGCCTTGCTCTCGCCGGGCGCGAACTGCGCGATTCTGCGCGAGGCGTCGCCGACAGGTGATTCCAGCTTGACCACTTCCGCGCCCAAGTCGGCGAGCGCGACGCCGCAGTAAGGACCAGCGATGATCTGGGTCAGTTCGAGCACCTTGATGCCGTCGAGCGGTCCAGGCATGAACGCCTCCTCAATCGCGCAGGTTACGGGAGGTCGGCGCGTAGACTCTGTCTGAACGCCAAGCGCGAGAAAGCGAACGTCACCATGCCCGACTACGAGAACATCCTCTACGAGCAGGACGGCCCGGTCGTCACGATCACCTGGAACAACCCAGAAACGCTGAACGCGATCACGCCGGCGCTGGAGCGCGAGTTCCATGACGCCCTCGACGTGGCCAACACCGATCCTTCGGCGCGGGCGATCATCTTCACCGGCGCAGGACGGGCATTCTCGTCGGGCTACAACATCGCTGGCGGAATCGACAGCGAGGTCGGCGGACCGATGCAGCCGGTCTCCGAGCACCTCGAGCGCTGGTTCCGCTTCTCATCCAAGAACCCCGACATGATGATGCACCTGATGACGCTGGAGACGCCGATCATCGCGGCGGTAAACGGCTGGTGCATCGGCGGCGGCTTCTGGTACTCGCTGGCAGCCGACATCACGATCGCCTCGGAGCGCGCCGTGTTCGCACAGCCCGAGGTGCGGATGATCTCGAACAGTTCAGTGCTCTTCGCCGCACTCGCGGGCTGGAAGACAGCGCACCGTTATGCCCTGACCGGCGATCACTTCGACGCCGAGGAGGCGCTGCGGATCGGCGTGATCAACGAGATCGTCCCAACCGAGGATCTGATGGAGAAGGCTGACGCGCTCGCACGACGACTGGCGCTCGTACCCTCGCACTCGATTCGCTACAACAAACTCATCACGGCTCGCGGACTCGAAGCGATGGGCCTGCGCAACGCGCTCAACGTCGGTTCGATGCTCTCGTCGATGGTCGAAGCATCGGCGGACGGACCGGAGGTCGCGCATCTCGACGCGGCGCGGGAGACCGGCGGCTTCGGCGCATTCCTGCGAGCTCGCGATGAACCGTTCATTCCCGAGCCATTCGGTCCACGCAGCGAGCCTCGAGATTAGTTAACCGTCGCTATCTAGGACTCGCTCTGAAAGCGGTCGCGATCGGGAATCGCCGAACCGCGAGTCAGAGCCGGCATGTCGAGCATGTAGCGCGTGCCGGCGTCCCAGTTGAAATCAAGACCGGCGTTATGCCGTCGCGCCACCTGAAGATCGCGGAAGCGGCGCTCGAGTGTCCATCGCCGATGAATCGCATTCGTGCCGGCAGCAGGGAACAGCATCTCGACCGCTTCAGTCGCCGCGTGGACCGCGTTGACATTCGCCAGTCGCCATTGGGCGACCGCAGCGAGATTCGGCTTGCCATCAACGATTGACTCCCAGGCCTGTCCACCGATCTCTCGGACGTAAGAGCGAGCCGACCCGACTCGGGCCTGGGCGCGTCCGAGCGCCACGCGAAAGTGCTCCCGCTCGGCCAGCGATCGTGAATCGCTCTTGCTCGCGACGAGCTTGGCGTGTCTGACGACTTCATCAATCGCACCTTGAGCGGCGCCAAGCGCCTGGCCGCCATTCTGCAGCCAACTGGCGATGCCGCTGTCGGGGATTCTCCAGTTCGGACCCTTCGCGTGCGGCCGAGAGCCGATCTTCATCGTCCGCTTGTCGGGCGCGAAGACGTTGGCGCTCTCATAGTCGTGCGACCCGGTGCCGCGCAGTCCCATCGTGTCCCAGGTCCGCAGGATCGTCCCCTGGTCGGGATCGAGGAACGACATGTACGAGTCGTTCGGTTGGTCGATGTCGCGAAACGCGGCGACGACCTGCGTAGCGTGGTCGATGCCGCTCGCGTAGGTCGCGATCCCGTTGATGATCCAGCCACCCTCGGCCCGCTTGCCCCAGTTCGTCGGCCGAGCAGAGCCGGCAATCCGACAGCGAGGCCCACCAGGCTCGTCAGAGCCAATCATCTCGCGCAAATCCTCAGTCTTCAGCGCGCCCGTAACCAGCGAGAGCTCAGTCGCGAGCATCACCACCCAGGCGATCGAGGGATCGGCGATAGCCAGCGCCTCGACGGCGTGGAACGCGACTAGCGGCGGAACCTCCTCACCGCCAGCGGCCTTGGGAATGAACATCCGATAGAGCCCGGCATCGGTCAGCGCTTCGATCATCTCGACCGGCGGCGTGCCCTTGGCCTCGGTCGCATCGGCGTGGTCGGCGACCATCGGCTGCAGCGCGATCGCGCGTTGCACCATCGGGTGTTCGGCAGGGTCAGGTTGCATTGGGACAGGCTAGGGCTTGACTTGAGACCCGTACCTCAGAGTTGGTCTGGTAGCCTCGCGCTAGCCCTGAGCCAACAAAACTACCGCTGGAGAACGCCTATGGCTCGCGTTGAAGGTACCTACGATCTGGAAGCCGTACGCAGCGAATGGATCGGCCGCCAGACCGATGTCGTCCCGGGCCGCTACCCGGTCGAGTACGACAGCATCCGCCGCCACTGCCACATGGTCGAGGACACGAATCCACTCTTCCTCGATCCTGACTACGGCAAGGAGTCGGAGTGGGGCGCGGTAATCGCTCCGCCCGTTATGACGCGATACTTCGCCGGCTCAGGCGTCTGGCCGCCGTCCTCTGATGAAGGCGTCAGCCTGTTGCTCCAGGTGCCGACCCGAGGAGAGCGCAACATCAACCTCAACACCGAGTGGGAGTACCTGCGGCCGGCGAGAGTTGGTGACCACCTGGCTTCCCAGACAGAAGTAATCGACATCTACGAAAAGTCGATCAAGCTCGATCCGCGCTCGGTCTGGATCAAGACGGAGATGCGAATCACCAACCAGTACGGCGAGTTAGTCGCCGTGGGCACCAACACGCTCTGCACCCATCGGACTCCCGAACAAGTCGAAGCAGAAGAAGGCGAGCAACCGCTATGACGACCAAAAGCGCACCGAACAGTATCGCGACCGACCAGACCTATTGGGACGACGTCCGCGTCGGCGACCTGATCGAGGGCTACGACCTGACGCTGGACTGGACCAAGATGGTCGAGCAGGTCTCGGGCTCGCAGGACTTCTACCCGGTCCACCACGACCCCGAATTCGCAGCCGAAGCAGGCCACCCGGCGATCTTCTACAACACCGGCTGGACGCAGGCTGCGCTCTGCCGAGTGATCACCGACTGGGCCGGACCGGCCGGCTGGATGTCCAGGTTCCGCTTCGAAATGCGGCGCATGAACATCCCGGACGACGAAGTCCACGCCCGCGGCAAGGTCACCGCCAAGTCCGAGCTGGACGACGAGCACGGACTGGTCGAGCTAGAGGTCTGGCTGGAGAACGACCGACTCGGCGTGACCACGCCAGGCTGGGCCACTGTCCGACTCCCACGTCGCAAGTAGTCGACAACCAAACTCAAGGACACAGCAATGACCCGAATCGGCATCATTGGAGCCGGCGCCATTGGCGGTGTCGTCGGTGGAATGCTCACACGCGCCGGCTACCAGGTGACGCTGTTCGACCACTGGGTCGAGCACATCAACGAGATGAAGCAGAACGGACTCCGACTGAGCGGACCGTTGATCGGCGACATTCGCGTGCCCGTCGATGCCCGGCATCTGTACGAGGCGCAGGCAATCTCGGAGCCATTCGATATCGGCATCGTCGCGGTCAAGAGTTATGACACCGAATGGGCGACATCGTTTATCTCACCCTTGGTCAAGGACGCCAGTGATGGTGGAGCCGTCGTCGATTTCCAGAACGGGATCAACGACGAGCGTGTGGCTGCGATCGCGGGTCGCGAGCGGACGCTCGGCTGCGTGATCACGATCGGCGCCGGAATGTACGACCCGGGCCACTGCATGCGCACCGACACGCGGACCCTGGGCTTCAAGGTCGGCGAGCTGGACGGCTCGGACTCGGACCGCGCCCGCGACATCGCCGCCATGATGAACAACGTGGCCGGCTCGGAGTCGACGACGAACCTCTGGGGCGAGCGCTGGGGCAAGCTAGCCGTCAACTGCATGGCCAACCCAATCGCCGGCCTCTCCGGCTACGGCTCGGGAGAGGTCCGCGCCCGAGACGACACCCGTTGGCTCTGCATTCGGATCGCAGCCGAGGTAATCGAAGTCGGCCGAGCCCACGGCCACAACATCGACGGAGTCTGGGGAATCGACGCCCAAAAGTTCGTCGACGCCGCCAACGGAGGAGATTCCTCAGAGTTAGACGCCGAACTAATCGCCGGTGCCCAGGCCCTCGGGGCCGGCCGTCCCAGCTTCCTCCAGGACGTAATCCGTCAACGCCGAGTAGAGATAGACGCCCTCAACGGCTGGGTAGTAGAACAGGGCAAGCCGGTAGAGGTGGCCACCCCAGTAAATCAAGCCGTCGCCGAGGTAGTAAGAAGCTTCCCAGTCGGAGAGCTCCGCTCTGACCCGTCGAATCTGCAGCTAATCATGAATCAGCTTGGGTAGCTTGCGTTCAAGATGTCTTGGACATGGCTCTGAACCCGCATCGTATTCGCCGCAGCATCGTGGACATCGGTGCGAACGACGTACAGGCAGACGAGTTCACTGATGCGCTATCAGAGGGGTTCACAGATTTGGCGACCAAGAAAGACCTTGAGGCACTGGAAGAGCGCATTGTCAATCGCCTCTTGATCGCCATGATCGGGATAGCGGCGGTCGTCATCGGGGCCGTCGCGCTGCTGACTCAGCTCTAGGAAGACTCAGCCCCGTCGAATGCCCTGATTGAGCGGCGAACCACTTGATGCCCGCTTGACGCTCAGTCGTTCCCAAGGCCCCCAAACTCCGGCAACACCTTCTCCGAGAAATTCTCCATCGACCGCAGAATCTGCCCCCGACTCAGCAGCCCGTTGTATTGCCACATGAAGATCCACGACACCGGGGTCACGTCCATCATGTTCTGCACCTGACGCTTCACCGAGTCCAGCGTCCCCGCGAACAGCAGCCCGTTGTCTAGCTGCTCCTGGAGAGTGAGCAGTTCTCCTCCGGGAGGCCGCAGCGCCTCAGCGAACCCAAACGGAGCAAACCACGCCCCGCCCGCGAAGGCGGCCGAGTGATGCCACAGCTCGATCGCTTCCTCGTCCGTATCAGTGATGATCACATCGCGCAGAACGCCCAGACCCTCACCCGGCTTGAGGTCGCGGCCGACTGACGCAGCTTCTTCCTGGTAGACATCATAGAGCCGGTTCTGCAGCTCCGGGTACATCGGCGGCAGGATCGCCGTGATGCCCTCTCGGGCGCACCAGCGGATCGTGCGCTCGGACGAGGCAAAGGGCTGGAACAGCGGCGGGTGAGGCTTCTGCAGCGGCTTCGGCACGACGCCGATTTCGCGGACGATGTTGTTCTCGTCGACACCCTTGCCATACAACCGAGTCGCTTCGATATCCCAGGGCGTGCCATCGGGAGGAATCTGCCAGGCGTCGCCCTGATAGGAGATCATCTCCTCGGTCCAGCACTTGCGGATGATATTGAAGTGCTCCTCGAATGCGGCACGGTTAGCAGCGTCGATCGCGTCATGGTCGCCCGGATGAGCAGCGTGGACGCCATGAATCTGCTGAGCCAGCGTGTCGACCCAGCGTCGCTGATACCCCCGAGCAAACCCAGCCAGCGCGCGACCACCGGACATATGGTCGAGCATCGCAATGTCCTCAGCCACGCGGATCGGATTCTGCGCAGGCAGGACAAGGCCAAGTTGACCAACGCGGATGCGCTCAGTCTGCATCGCGAGATAGAGGTCGAGCATCACCGGGTTGGGAGAGACCTCAAACCCCTCAATATGAAAGTGGTGCTCAGTAAAACCGATCGAGTCGTAGCCCAGCGCGTCACCAGCCTTCGCGAAAGCGGACAGGTCAGCCAGCATGTCCTGGTAGAGCTCAGGACGATTACCGGCCATGCCGGCCTCGATGTCCTCACGAGTACCAACCGATGGAAGGAAGAAGAGACTGACCTGCATGGGAGCTCCAGTATCGGACCCCCTCTCCCCTTGGGAGAGGGATGGGCTGAGGGCCGCTAGCTGAGCGACGAGAGGAACGACGACACGGCGTCGTTGAAGTCGGACGGATTGTCGATGTTCGCAGCGTGACCCGCGTTGGGCACCACGACCTTGGTGCAGCCAGGAATCTTGTTGGCCATGTAGTCCGTCCCGGCAAGGAACGGCTCGTCCTTCTCGCCGACGAGGACCAGGGTGGGTTTATCGATCGTTGCAAGCGACTGAATGATCCGGTTGTCGAACTGGGCCAGCATCCCTCGAGCGGCCCTCGCCAGTCCGTCAGCGGAGCGGTGAGTAGAAACACGCACTTCCTCCGAGCCGCCCAGCGCCGCAAGCCCGTCCCGCTCGAGCGCTTCGGCCCGTGGAATCGCCATACCCGTGTTCCAGCCCTCGCGAGCCTTGGGGTTGTTGTAGCCCGGGCCGGTGTCGAACAGCATCAGCGCACGAGTGCGCTCGGGGTAAGCAACATTGAACGCCAGCGACATGTACCCGCCCAGGGACAGCCCACCGATCACGGCGCTCTCCACACCTTCGGCGTCGAGAATGGCGGCGATGTCGTCGACCGTTTCCGCCTCGCTGTAGCAGGACGGATCCTCGGGCGAGTCGGTGAGACCGTGCCCGCGCATGTCCCAGACGATCAAGCGATGGTCCTGCGACAGCACGTCGACCTGACCGGCCCACATCTGCGAGGTCGCGCCGTAGCCGTGCGAAAGAACAATCGCGGGCCCGTCGCCGCTGGCCTCGTAGTGGATGCTGACGCCGTCTCGTTCAATGCTGGACATGGAGAGTCTCCGATCTGTGGCTAGAGTCTAGGCGAGCCGCTCGCCGGCTCATCCGGCTCATCCGGCAGGAGTCAGGCACTGGCTTCACACCCAACAGCGACCCGGCATCTCGGCACACGCAAACTCCGACACTTCAAGCGAACTCAAGTCGCACGCCCGTACTGTATTGTGGTCATCGCCCGACACGGAGGACTCGCGATGCGCCAGACCAATGCCACCGTCGCCAGGAACGCTCCCCCGGCCCGAATCTGGCCAGACGCCCCGAGAAGTGCTTGCGATCTGTTGGCGACCAACCCAACCAGAATCGAACAAATCCGAACAAACCCGAACGCCCAAAACACCCAGAACGCAGCACGCGAGCTCGCACGACTGGATGGTCCTACCCGACCTCCACGCCCAATTTCATGCCATTCAACCCCCAAAACCCGCCCAAGACTGACCAAAACCCACCCAAATCTGACCAAACCTGACCAAACTCGCCCACGCGGATCGCATGATCTCCCGCAAAACACTGGGATTCCGCCCTGTTCGGCTCCCGAGAAACGATTCAGACGACGAAATTGGGCATTTGACGCAAGAACGCACCCCTATCCTCAGCCAACCATTGCTAACCAATGCCAACCAATGCCAACCAATGCCAACCACCGCTTCCAAGACTTGAATCAGACAGGCGCCACCGATGAAATCTCCCATCAGTCCTGACATCGTCAACCAGCTACCAGGCGTTGGCTCGCCCGCCATCTCGCCCGACGGCACAGCCCTCGCGTATGTCCGTGGACAAGTCGAGGACGGCAAGAGGGTTTCCTGGATCGAATGCGCTCCGTTTGCGGGTGGTGAGCCTCGACGGCTGACCTCCGGAAACTCCGACTCTGGGCCGGTGTGGTCTCCGGATGGCTCGATGTTGGCATTCCTCAGACCGGGTTCGAGCGAAGCGGGCGCTCCACGACAGATCTGGCTCTTGCCCTCCGACGGCGGTGAAGCGCGCAAACTGACCGACCTACCCCATTCCGTGGCCGGCTTCGACTGGCTACCGGATGGCTCGGGGTTGATCGCCACGGTTGACATTGACCCGCATCGCGGACAACGGGATGGATCCACGACCACGGTCGTTCGAGAGACCTACCACCGAGGCGACGCGCTCGGCTATCGCGAGGATGCCTGGCACCAGTTGTTCAGGATTGACGCGTCGTCTGGCCAAGCAATGCAGCTGACGACGGGGACGTACAACCATGCGCATCCGGTGGTCTCGCCAGACGGTCGCTGGGTAGCGTTCACGGCGGACCGCAATGTCGACCGCGAGATGAGGCGGCCGTTTGGGTCCGAGCTTTGTGTGATGTCGACTCAGGGCGTCACGGGCGGCAGCCACATCGAGCGCCTGACACCGGGTGTGATGTCGGCGGGCAAGCCATGCTGGTCGCCCGACGGCTCGGCCCTGGCGGTATCGGTCACCGACATGTCGCAGCGCCACCAGGCCTACCTCGAGCGGGTCGAACGCTACAGCGGCAAGCGCACCCGACTGACGGATGATCGAGTGAATCCGCAGACCGGCTTCTTCCCAATCGCAGGCCCTCCAACGATGGTCTGGACCGACGATGGCATCACGTTCGCCGCAGACATACGTGGACGCTCGGCAATCTGTCGAGCGTCGGCAGACGGGCAGTCCGAGCCTGAAATGTTGCGAGCCGAGGCTGAGCTGATCTACGGATTCGATATCTCTGCTGACGGTCGAGCAATCGCGATTGTCTCGACGACACCGGACGCCCCCGGCGAGATTGTCACGATCGGCGATGGCTCGCAGGCAGTGTTGACCAGCGCCTCTGAAGACTTCGTCGAGTCGCACGAGATCGGCGACGTCGAGTTCTTCACCGTCGAGCGAGACGGCTGGGAGATTCCATGCGGACTGATGTATCCGCCGGGCTTCGACCCCGAGCAGTCGTATCCGCTGGTCATGGAGATTCACGGCGGACCGAACGGATTCTTCGGCGAGGGATTCAACGTCCTGCATCAGGTGATCGCCGGCGCGGGCTACCTGGTCCTGTTCGTCAACCCGCGCGGCTCGTCGACATTTGGCGCCAAGTTCACCGATGCCGTCACCGTCGATTGGGGCGGCGAGGACTCGCTCGACCTGCTGCACGCGCTCGATGTCGTCTGCGAGCGACCATACGTCGACGCCAACCGGCTAGGCGTTCACGGCTATTCGTATGGCGGATACATGACTACCTGGTTGATAGGACACGTCAATAGATTCAAGGCGGCCATCGCCGGCGCTCCGGTCGTCAACCTCTGGTCCATGTGGGGCGTATCCGACATCGGACCGTCCTGGGGCTCGTACCAGTGGGGCGATGTGCCCGACGACAACTTCGACTGGTACCGCGAGCGCTCACCAATCACGTACGTCCAGAACGTGAAGTGTCCTGTCCTAATCCTGCACGGAGAGCACGACTGGCGCGTACCCATCTCACAGGGCGAGGAGTACTTCGCCGGCCTGCGTTACCGAGGAAAGACCGCGGAGATGGTGCGATTCCCGGGCTGTTCACACCTGATGATGCGGGTCGGAGACCCAGCCCTGGTCAAGGAGTACTACGAGAGGATGGTGGCCTGGTTCAAACGTTATGTCTAGTTACTTCTGAGGCCGCATGACAGCAGCCACCGGTCGCAAGGTTCGGCGGATCACCCGCTGAGCCACATCCTGAACCTGCATCGTGGGCGGCTTCATCCGCAAGTAGATCGTGCCCAGGATGATGCTGATCGCGATCGACGACAGGCCCATGACGATGAATACGTCCTGCTCGCCAATGATGTCAGCAACGTATCCAAAACCAAGTCCAGTGAACGACTGAACGCCGAACGGCAGAAAGGTGAGCGCGGTCACCCGTCCATGAAACTCGCGGTCCGACTGACGAATCACTTCAGCCGTATTGAGAGTCTGAAAGGCGGAGAATCCGGATCCGACCAGGAAGATGACCGGCAGCATGACCAGCGCGTTCGGAGTAACTCCAAGCAAAGCAACGCCAAGACCAAAGGCACAACTCATGACCAGCAGCACGCCGCCCGACCAGCGCGTCCCCACAACGCCGGCAACCGAAAGTCCAACAATGAAGGAACCAACACCCATCGGCCAGGTCACCAGCCCAAGATTCCTGGACTCGATGTCAAACACGTTCTCGAGCAAGCCCGGCAACACATTCTGGTAAGGGCCGGCGGTTGCGGAGACAAGCAGCAGCGTTGCCAGCAGCACGCGCAGCCTGGGCTGCCGCCATGCATAGCGCAGACCCAACAGCAACTCGCGAGTCACCGAACCCCGGGGAACATTGCGAGGGCTCCCCGGCGGCATCAGGTAGAGCGAAAAGATCGTCACGACCAGGATCCCAGCCATGATGAAGTACGCCCCATCGGCGCCGATGAAGGGTGCAAACAGCAGCAACGATCCGAGCACGGGTCCAACAGACTGCGGGAAGGTGAGTCCGGTTTGCAATAGCGCGACACCGTTGCCAACCAGGCGTGGCGGGACGATGTCCGCGACGTAGGCCCTTCTCGAAGGGCCGGTGAAGGCGAAGCAGGCCCCGAGGAACAGTGTGCTGACGGTCAGCCAGATCACTTCGATCCGGCCGATGACGATCAGGAAGCCGATCAACGCGTAGTTGATCGCAATCGCCGTCTGGGCCAGCACGATCAGACGGCGCTTGGACAGGCGGTCGGTCAACGCGCCGGCGAAGGGTCCAATGAAGAACCAGGCGATCCCGTTGCCGGCCATCGCGAGCGCGACCGAGGAGTTGGTGCCGCCGAGGTCGAAGGCGACAATCGGCAAGACCGTGAAATTCATCGAGAAGGCCATGAAGGCCATCACGGTGAGCAGCCAGTGAAGCCGGAAGAGACCGACGCCGAAGGCCTCGAATGTTTGTCCAATGCCCGCGCGAATCATGTCCAGTGATCGTATGCTGTGGGCAGGTTTACGTCAGAAGTTGGCAACTATTCAAGAGGCAGGTGAGGCATGGATGTCGACACGGCGATCCGTGAGCGTCGGACGATCGGAGTGTTCTCCGATCGCGCCGTGCCCCAGGAAGTGTTGGAGGAGTTGATCGAGGCGGCGCGCTGGGCGCCGACTCACAAGCACACCGAGCCGTGGCGCTTCCATGTGGTTTCGGGATCCGCTCGTGAAGAGATGTGCGAGGCGATCCTTGCCGGTGGCGGCGAGTTTGCCAAAGATCCCCGAGGCAAGTTGATGCGCTCCCCGACGTTCGTGGCGGTCACGCAGCATGCCGTGCTCGATGATCCCGTGCGCGACCAAGAGGATTACGCGGCGGTCTGCTGCGCGGTGCAGAACATGATGCTGGCGGCGACAGCACGGGGTCTGGCGTCGAAGTGGAGCACGGGCGCCCTGGCGGAGAATCTGGCGGCGAAGCGTTGGTTGGGGATTGGCGAGCAGGACCGGATCGTGGCGTATCTGTATCTGGGCTACGCGCCGGAGGAGATGCGGGAGATGCCGGCGGAGCGTCGACCGGCAGAGGTTGTCTGGCGAGGCTGAGGTAGGCCGCCACCCTAGCCCTCTCCCGAGGGGAGAGGCGATTGACGGTGGATGAACTCCGCGATCGCGTTGGCGGTAAGTTCTCGGTTGCCCTCCTCGGTGTGGCCGGAGCGCTTTCTGGGGATGAGGCCGTGGTTGCCGTCGGGGATCCAGCTGAGCTGGATGTGTGGTGAGAGCTCGTAGGCTTCGACTTCTTCCCTGGTTCCGTACTCGTCGCGTTCGCCCTGGACGATCAGGGTCGGAGTGGCCATCTGTTGCAGGTGGATGGTGATTGCGCTTGCAGGATCGTTCGGACCGTGGAACGGGTAGCTAATGCAGACCATGCCGGCGGGCTCGACGGCGTCGGCGATGTAGCTGGCGATCCGGCCGCCCATGCTGCGGCCGCCGAAGAAGAGCTTCGAGGTTGGCACGCCTTGCTCGGCGAGCTGTTGGATGACCTGGATCCAGGTGCCAGCGAGGACATCTTCGGGGTCCGGCGGCCAGGGCCGGCGACCCTCCGCCGTGGCGCGTCGCATGTAGGGGAAGTCGAAACGGGCGACGCGGACTCCGCGCTCGGCGATCAACTCGGCCAGGCGGGATGTACTCGGATGCGTCGATGACGCGCCGGCGCCGTGGGTCAGCACCAGCGTCGGCGCGGGTGGCGACTTGGGCAGATTCCAGGTCAGCGGCGTCTCCACGGGTTGTCCTCTCTGTCCCTTCGCGACGCCTTCCCCAGAGGGGGAGGTCTACGTGGACCGGGCGATGATCGGGGCCAGCTCGTCGATCAGGTCGTTGGCGGCGGCAGGGTCGAGCGCGGTCATGGCCAGGTGATCGACACCGTTGGACTCGGCCTGTTCTGCCTTTTCGATGATCTGGTCGGGCGTGCCGATGATCATGTCTTCCAGGCGGTCCCGGGTGACGAAGTCGGCCTCGCCTTCCTTGAGATAGCTGTAGTGACCCTCGTGGACATCGAGATAGAGCCGGTCGAGCGGTCGGCCGCGTTCTTCGGCGTACTGCGTGATGTACTGGTTGTACTCGGCCGCGGCGTCGGGGTTGGCGCCCTTGAGGTTGCCGCCCCAGCCGCCGTACTCCGACTCCCACAGGGTGTGGTTGTAGACCGCCGCGACGGCGCCGGCGCGGTGGATGACGCGCTCGGACATGATGTCCTCGCCGTCCTCAAGCACACAGGCGCCGACCAATCCGACCGTGTAAGGCTTCTCGGTCGAGCGTCCCGCGGTGCTGGCGGCGTCCTCGATGATTGGGAATGCGGAGTCCAACCAGGGGCCGGTGCCGGAGGTGACGAATCCGTCGCCAACTTCGCCGACGACTGCGGTCGCGCGCGGGCCGTTGGCGGCGATGTAGACGGGGATGTGGTCCTTGATGTTGTAAAAGTCGGGATGGTCCGGATGGATCAGGCGAATCCAGGTCTCACGGCCGGTGACATCGTCAGTGTGCAGGATGTCTTTGCCATCGAGCAGATCTCGGACCTGTTGGGCATACTCGCGGAACTTCTTCACCGGATACGAGGGCAGTCCCATCGTGTTGCGGCCGGTGTAGCCGGTCCCCAGAGCAAGGATCGTGCGTCCCGGCGCGAGCTTGTTGATCGTGGCGATGGCCGAGGCGGTCACAGGAGCGATCCGATTGGACGGAATCGACACGAGCGTGCCCAGCTTGATCGTCGACGTTCGCTCAGCAGCCAGCGCCATCGCGGCGTAGCAGTCGGACCAGATCAGCTGCGAGTCCGGGAACCAGGCGTGGGTGAAGCCCGCCTCTTCGGCGCGGACGACTTCCTTCCACATGTCGACGTAAGTGGGAACGAGCAATCCGTAGTCCATGGGTCGCCTCCTCAGGTTTGCTCAGGCTAGCTGTCCCGCCTGCGGGGATTGGGGAGTGTTTCGCGACCGATTAGTCTCGATCTGCCGTAGATTGCTGGCAATCGTGCACCTGTGCCGTTCCGGCATGATCGGTTTTGTTCGGATTTGTTCGATTTTGCTCGGATTTGATCGCTCACGTTGGAACCTGACCGGCTTCGCTCGACGATCTTCGGGCGAGATCGGGACGGATTTGGTTGAGCACATGGGGAGTCTGCGAGAATTTTTCTTTTGGCTGGAGAATGCGTTCAAGTCCCGTGTTTTGCTGGGGATCGTGCGATCGAGGGTGGCGATTTTGCGCAATCTCGTCATGGTTTTGTCGGTTTTGTGCGGAATCGTCGTTCGCTTCGATGGGCAGGCGTCGGGAGTTGGCCGTGGTCGGGATCGCAGATGGAGTGGCTCGGAGGTGGGCACTGCTCGACTCCCTTCTTGAGTGATTTGCTCGCGTACAGATGTACTATATTAGACGGTCTGCAGAGATGGTGACAGTCGTGTGGATGTCGTGCCTGAGCAGCTTGGGGCGAGATTCCCGCGGCAAGCGCGGGAATGACGGAATGTGGGTGAGATTGACTTGAAGAACGAGGGAGTGACGGCGTGGGCGAAGACTCCGCGGGAGAGCGCGGACGTGTCGGAGTTTGGGCGCGGCCCTCACCCTAACCCTCTCACAGAGGGAGAGGGGATCAGAGGATTCGCGTGGACCGACCTCTAGCTGCGTTTCTGGATGACTTCTCTGGAGAAGTCGTCGATGATCTCGCGCGCTCCGGCTGGATCGTTGGCGGTCAGGGCGATGTTGTCGACGCCGATTGATTCGAGATGTTCGAGCTTCTCGATGATCTGCGGGCCGGTGCCG
Source organism: Dehalococcoidia bacterium (assembly GCA_964291525.2). Classification (GTDB taxonomy): domain Bacteria; phylum Chloroflexota; class Dehalococcoidia; order Bin125; family Bin125; genus Bin125. The sequence goes on from OZ219765.1 coordinate 2,117,349, forward strand.
ACCAGGCTGCGCTCCAGCACCTGGGGGAAGATGAAGCGTTCCTCGCCTGGCTTGAGATAGACCATGTGGCCCTCGTGGACGTCGAGGTAGAGCCGATCGTCGGGCGTGCCTTTGGCGGCCGAGTACTCGCGGATGTAGTTGTGGTATTCGCCGGCGAGATCGGGGTTGTCCATGCCGAGGTTGGCGCCGGGGCCGTAAGCCGCCTCCCACATTGCATGGACGCCGGGCACCATGCCTGGTCCCAGGATCCGGGTCACCCGCTCGGAGTCGAATCCTTCGCCGTCCTCGAGCACCAGGCCCGAGGTCAGACCGACCGTGTACGGCTTCTCGGTCGAACGGCCGGCGGCCTCGGCTGCGGCGGCGATGGTAGGGAACGACTGCTGGGCGTTGAGTCCCATGCCGGTCGTGACCCAACCGTCGCCGGCCTGGCCGACGACCTCGAGGGCGCGCGGTCCGTTGGCAGCGACGTAGATCGGGATGAAGTCGTCGAGATTGAGGAACTCGGAGTGCTGACCGTGGATCAGGCGGATCCAGCGCTCCTGGCCGGTGACGTCGTCGGTGTAGAGGACGTCCTCGCCGTTGAGCAGTCCGCGCACCTGCTGGGCGTACTCGCGGTAGCGCTTGATCGGGTAGGCGGGCAGACCCATCGTGTTGCGCCCGGTGTATCCGGTGCCGATCCCGAGGATGATGCGTCCTGGAGCCAGCTTGTTGAGCGAAGCGACGGCCGAGGCGGTGACGGGTGCGATCCGGTTGGAGGGGATCGCGACGAGCGTGCCCAGCTTGATCGTCGAGGTGTGATGCGCGGCGAGCGCCATCGCGGCGTAGACGTCGGAGTAGATCAACTGCGAGTCATAGAACCAGGCGTGGGTGAAGCCGGCGGCCTCGGCGCGTTGGACTTCCTGGTAGGCGTTGATCCAGCTCGGGATACCGATTCCGTAGTGCATTCGTGACTCCTGATTTCCTGTGGGTCGCTGACTAGCGCAACTGGTAGGTGGGTGGCTCTTTCCAGAGGTCGGTTGGTGGATTCTCTTGCTGGGCGAGGATCTTGTTGCGTTGCGCCTTGTCGAGTTTCTTGCCTTGCTGGATGATCTTGCGGTTGGCTTTGTCTTTGGCCTTGTTCTTGGCGACGGTTGCCGGGTTTGGCTTCTTCTTCTCGCCGCGCGATGCCCGGACCACGCCGGACTTCTGCAGGCTCTTGAGATGAGCCTGGACGTTGCCGTCGGCGGCTCGACGGAGGCGTTTGTCTATGCTGTCGCCGTAGACGTTCTCCATGATCTGCCACGACGTCTTTGGCTCGCCGTCCTGGAGTTGCTCGAGGATCTGGTCCTCGCGCATCTGGCGATGGTTGACGTACATCTCGAGCCGGTCGCGCGCCTTGGCGTCGTCGGTGTCGGTGATTAGCGGGCCGTGGCCGGGGCAGAGCACCTTGACGTTGGGTAGCTCGAGCAGGCGTCGGAGTGAGGCCATGTATGAGTTGACATCGCCGACGACGGTGGTCGTGTTGCCGAGGATCGTGTCGCCGGTGAAGAGGATGCCCTCTTCCTCGATGTAATAGCAAAGCGAGTCGACCGAGTGTCCGGGGCTGGTCATCACCTGGACTCGGATGCCACCGTCGAGATTGATGACGTCGCCGTCGACGTAGGTCTTGACGCCCTCCTTGGGCAGGCGGCCTCGGAGCAGCTTGACGCCGTTCTCGGGCACGGCGACTTCGGCCTTCAGGTGTTCGTTGACGTGCTTGAGGTTGCCGGAATGATCGAAGTGGTGATGGGTAATCGCGGCGACGCCGATCTCGGAGTGGTCGATGGCGGCGAGATATCCACGCAGCATCCAGCGGAACTTGTCGATCGCTTCGCCCGAGTCGATCGTCAGCGTCTGGCCGCCTCGTTGGCCGATGATGTAGATGTTGGTCGATGTGGGGCGCATCGGCTGGTCTTCGGGGACGGGAACCATGCGGACGTTGTCGCTGATCTTCATGAGTCGGCCTTTCGGCTGGTTGTGGGGCTAGAAGTCGATTCGGGCGGGATAGCCCATGACCGAGCGGGTGTTGAGAATCTGACCGAGGTGTCCATTGCCGTGCGCGATGCAGGTCTGGAGAATCTGCTGAGACTTGGCCTGATGGCCGAACTGGACGACGCGCACGGTTTCGGCGAGGTCGGCGTCGGTCGAGGCGTGCAGGTATCCCATCACGTCCTCGTGGACATCGTTGAAGTAGCCGATCAGGGCGCCGGTGGAGGGAATGCGCAGGCCCTGAGCGTCGGTGCGCTCCATGTCGGTGCCTTGGGCGACCTTGGGGAAGTTCCAGGACTCGTTCAGTCCCTGCCTGAGCCAGACCGGCGGCTTGCGATCCTGGCAGACGAAGTTGACGATGTTGTCCTTGGTCCGGATGTAGTGCCAGGCGTGGAAGCCCGCCGAGACGGAGTTGTCGTCGTAGCGCCAGTTGAGTTGATCGTCGTCCAGGTCGTCGAGCGCGGCGATGTAGCCGTCGTGCAGCGAGTCCATGAAGTGGATGAGCAGTTGTTGGACGTTCACGACCATCCTCCCTAGGTGTGGCTGCCGATCGCAATACCGGCGACCTGTGGCGCGACATCTCGAGCTAGGAACTCTGGGACATCGTCGCGGTCGAACATGAAGTGCTGGAACTGGACCTCGGCGACTCCCGCCTCAGCGAGCTTGCCGAGCGAGTCGACAACCTGATCGGCTCCGCCGACGAGTCTGCCCATCGCGCCGAACTCGGTCAGGAATTCATCGAGTGGCTGTCCAGGTCGTCCGAACATGCCCTGCGCGAACTTGCCGCCGGCCTCGACCAGCTCGGGCGGTCCCACGGCGTGGAACATCATCATCGAGTGCTCGATCTCATTGGGGTCGCGGTCGATCGCTTCACAGGCCTGGGCCATGACGTCGCGCTTGTGGCCGTATGCCTCTGGTGTCAGCGAGACGCAGTTCCACTCGACCGCGTACTTGGCCGCCATCGGGATCGTGCGTTTCTCGCCGCCACCGCCGATCAGGATTGGCGGACGGCCTGCGCCGGGAATCGGCAAGCAGTCGGCTCGGTCGAGCTGGTAGTACTGGCCTTGATAGCTGGACTGCCCGGGGCTCCAGAGCGCCTGCATCATGTTGATCGCGTCTTCGAGCCGGTCGAATCGCTCGCGGGTCGACGGGAAGTCGAGTCCGTAGGCGTCGTGCTCGGGCTGATTCCAGCCGGCGCCCAGGCCCATGACGAATCGTCCGCCGGAGAGCTGGTCAATCTGCGCGGCCATTCGTCCCACGTCGACCGGGCGTCGAAAGGTGACGGGCGTGACCATCGGGCCGAAGCGCAGGTTGGATGTCTCCTCGGCGGCCATGACGAAGCTGAGGAAGCACTCGAGGCTGTCCTGCTGGCGGCTCTCAACTGGGCCGGTGAAGTAGTGGTCGCTGCGGAAGAGCGAGGGGAAGTTCAGTCGGTCAGCGAGGCGAAGAATGTGCCGCCAGCGCTCCCAGGTGAGCCCGTTCTGTCCCTCGACCATCAATGCGACCCGCATGTGCACTCCTCTTGCTGCGTGCGTCGGCAACGCCTCAATGTTGGCATGGTAAGGCTGACGTTGACCGCGGAGCTGCGAGCCTCAACTTGCCGACAGCATCGTCCGCGCCACCGTCCCGGGAGCGATAGTCGTCCTCTACTCACTCGGTAACTCGCCCCTCACACCGCACAGATGTGCATATATGATTGATCGCGCTCGACCTCAGACCGACATTCGCAAGGGACCGACATGACCGCCGACGCCATCCGGATTATTCCTGGAATGACCTGGATCAACGTGGACTCAGGACGAATAAATCTGGTCTCATCGGGACAAATCTGGACGAATCTGGACAAATCTGGACACCTGACAGGAGAATCCCCAGCTCACAGCAGCAAATCCGCCAGAACCACCCAGATTTTTCTCTTAACGCCGTTGCGTGGGTAGGGCCGAACGTCTCAGGTGCGCCGTCAGCGAGCGAAGGCGATGCCGTCGTCGAGGACGATGACGTCGACCGGGTCGTCGGGATACCAGACGACTTCCGTGCGCAGCCTCGCTTCGACTTCCGCTCCAGACTGCAGACGCACCCGAACGACCTGGTCGTGCCCGTAGTACTCGCTGCTAATGACATTTGCGCAGTCCGGCCCGACATCCTGGCAGGGCTTCAGCGCGAGCTGTTCCGGACGGAGGAGCACGTCAATGGCTTCACCGGCGGATCTGGGCTCAGGATCGGCGAGCACGACGAATCCGAGCTCTGTCTGGGCGCCGCCACGAGTGCTCTCGCCGGGCAGGATGTTGGCGTCGCCGACGAAGGTGCCGATGAAGCGGGTCTCGGGTCGGTAGTAGATGTCGTCGGGAGCGCCGATCTGCTCTATCCGCCCGTCCCGCATGACGGCGACGCGATCGGCGAGGGAGAGTGCCTCCTCGCGGTCGTGGGTGACGAACACGGCAGCAGTGTTCGCGGCCTTGAGGATGTTGCGCATGGCGAGCCGCAGGCTGGCGCGCAGGTTCTGGTCGAGGTTGCTGAATGGCTCATCGAGCAGCACGGCGGCAGGCTCGGGCGCCAACGCGCGGGCGAGAGCGACGCGCTGTGCTTCGCCGCCGGAGAGTTCGTGGGGAAAGCGATCGGCGAAGCCGGTCATTCCCACCAGTTCCAGCATTTCGTCGACCCGCGCGGGCAGTTCTTTCCCCCGCAAGCGGCGCCACGGCCTCGTCCACCAGGCATGATGGCCGTCTTTCAGACCGAACGCGATGTTCTCGCCAACGCTGGTGTGTGGGAACAGCGCGAAGTCCTGCGGGACCATGCCGATTCGCCGACGCTCTGGCGGTTGCCAGGTGTCGGCACCGACGGCAGTCTCACCATTGATCTCGACGTGACCACCATCCGGGCGCTCAAAGCCGGCAAGGACTCGCAATGTGGTCGACTTGCCGCAGCCGCTCGGTCCGAGCAGAGCGACGATTTCGCCCTGGTCGACCGCGAACGACACGTCGCGGACAGCGACGGTGTCATCAAACGACTTGGAGATGTCGCGAGCGGCCAGGGCCGGCATCGACTGTTGCTGACTAGGTGCGGAGGCCACGGTCATTTCCGAATAGCACGATCATCGGTAGTGCGGCGCAGCCAAGCAAGAGCAAGGCCGAGGCGGCGGCGCGGGCGAAGAACACGTCCTCCTGGTGTCCCCAGAGGCTGGTCGCCAGCGTGTCAAACTCAATGGGCGCAAGCAACAGGGTGGCGGGCAGTTCTTTCATTGTGGTCAGGAAGACCAGGGCGAATCCCGCCAGGATGCCCGGCGCAATCAGTGGCAGCGTGACGCTACAAAAGGTCTGCCAGGGGGTGCGGCTGAGTGATCGAGATGCCTCTTCCAATCCCGGCTGGACGCGAACGAGCGAGGTTCGCAACCCAGAAATGGCCTGGGGCAGGAAGAGCACGGCGTAGGCGAAGACGAGGGTGACGATTGTCTGATAGATGGTTGGTGTCACCCGCAAGGTGAAGAAGATCAAGGCAAACGCGACCACGACCCCCGGCAGTGCGTAGCCGACATAGGAGGCGCGATCGACGATCCGAGACAGAAATCCGGGGCGTCGGACCACGACGATGGCGATGGGGATCGAGATAGCGACGGTCGCAGCGCCGGCCAGCGCGGACGCATACACGGAGTTGAGCGCTGCGCTCCAGATGCCTGGAAAGGTCTCGCTGTTGCTCAGTCCGACCGATAGCCAGTGAAACAACACGCCGACCGGCACGAGCAGCGCCACTCCGCAAACGATGGTCAGCCCGATCAGCGCCGGCCAGCGATAGCGGCGCAGTCCGACGAGACGCGGCATTCGCGCTGCTCCGCTGCCGAGTCGGTGATAGCGGGCGTTGCGGCGTTGGGACCAGTCGACCAGCAACACCACGGCGACCAGCGCTACCAGGATCAGACAGAGGACGGCGATGCTGGAACGGTCAAAGGATGTGCCGATCCTCACGTAGATCGCGCGCGTGAAGGTGTCGAAGCGCATCATCGAGACCGCTCCGAAATCGGAGATCGTGTAGAGCGCGACGAGCAGGCTTCCGGTGGCGATTGGGATCCGGAGCTGAGGCACGGTGACACGCCAGAAGGCGCCCCAGGCGGTCTGGCCGAGCGAACGGGCCGATTCCTCGATTGCCGGGTCGAGGTCGCGCAGGCCGGCTCGAATGACGAGCAAGAGGTAGGGAAATGTGAACAGGGTGAGGGTCAGCCAGGCTCCGAAGAAGCCGTAAATCTCGGGGATGCTTGTCACACCGAGTGGGGCCAAAAGATCCTGCAACGAACCGTTCGGTCCGAGCGCGATGATGAAGGCGAAGGCGCCAACATACGACGGGATCGCCAGCGGCATGATCGTGATCGTCCGCCACCATCGGGCGAAGGGAAGATCGGTGCGTTCGGTGAGATAGGCAATCGGCAGCGCGATTGCCGCCGACGCGGCGGTCACCGCGACGGTCAAGGCTGCTGTGTTGAGGAGCAATCGCAAGGTGCCCTCGTTCAGCACCTTGGACCAGGTGTCAGCGTCGGCCCCGGCTGCCCGGTAGATCAGGTATACGAGCGGGATACATGCCGCTCCGGCGCCGGCCAGGGCCAGGATCCAGATCGTCGGGACGTTGAAGCGGAGGCGCGCAGGTATGTCGGCCGTGCCGCTCATAAGGCTCATGTGTGGAGGTTATCGGAGGTTTTCTGCACGAAATAAGAGAATCTCCGATGCGGGGTTCGGGACGGAGAACTCGCATACATGCCGGGGCCTACTCCAGCGCTCCGACCTTACGCAGCAGGTCGAGCGTGCCCTCAAGGTCCGAGAGCGACGTCAGAGCGAGTGACGGCGGATTGAGGTCGGCCAGCGGGACGATCGTGGGCCAAGCGTCTACACCCGCGGCGAGGGGGTATTCGAACGTTTCCTCGCGGAAGTAGGTCTGACCTTCTTCGCTGAGGAGGAAGCGGACGAATCGCAATGCGTTTTCGTCGTTGTCTGACGCACCAAGTAGCGCGACGCCGGCGACGTTGATCAGAGCGCCGGCTTCGCCGGAGTCGGTGAAGTGATTGGCGCCGTGCCAGTTGTCGTCGACCGATGTTTGGCGGATCAGGTAGTAGTGGTTGACGAGTCCGATGTCGAGTTCACCGTCGTGAACGGCTTGAACCTGCGGAGAGTTTTTCGGATAGACCCTGACATCGTTGGCGATCATGTCTCGCAGCCACTCTTCGGTCGCTTCTTCGCCATGAATCTGACGCATGGCGGTGACGAACGCCTGGAAGCTACCGTTGGTCGGCGCCCAACCGACTCGGCCCTTCCACTCGGGATCAACCAGATCGAATACCGAGTCTGGCGGGTTGGGCACGCGGTCGGGGGAGATGACCAGCACGCGGGCACGGCCGGAGGTCGCGACCCAGCGACCGGAAGCGTCGGCGAACTCTGCTGCCACGCTGCTAACGATGTCATCGGGGAGCTGGGTCAGCACGCCATTCTCGGCCAGTGCCGCGAGCGCGCCGGCGTCTTGTGCGTAGTATATGTCGGCTGGGGACCGGTCTCCCTCTTCGAGAATGGCCACAGCCAGTTCTGCGGTGCCGGCGTAGCGAACGCGGACATCAATGCCGGTTAGTTCCTCAAACCGCTCAATGATGGGACCGACCAGTGATTCGCCGCGTCCTGAGTAGATGGTCAGATCGCCTGGATCTTCATCTTCCATCTGTTCGTCGTGGGCAGCGCTGCTGGCAGCCGCCGATGCGGACTGCGCGGCCTGAGCGGCTCGGTCTGCGGCCTGGGAAGCGGCGGAGGCGGCCTCGCCGGCGGCCTGGGCAGCGTCCGTGGCTGCATCAGCAGCGCGACCGGCGGCCTGTGCCGCCTGGGCGCTGGAGCCACCATCGGCCTGCGAACCACTTTGTCCAGATTCTTCGGCAGCAGCGGCAGCTCGTTGCGCCGCCTCGGCGGCTCGCTCAGCGGCCTGCGCAGCCCGATCGGCGGCTTCGTTTGTTTCGGTGTCGTCGGTGGTGCAGGCGCTCAGTGAGATCGCAGCGGCGAGGACGAGCGCTAGTGGAACAACAAGGGTTCGCAAGACTTGCGAGCGAGTCCGGGAGAGGAGAGGTCCAGACATTGGTGTGAGACTTCCTGGCCGGCGAGCGCAGATGGCCCGCGCCTAGTTTCGCCGACAGGCAGATTATTCACCAATGTTTCATTTATTGCAAGTTTTAGAGGAAATGGGCTCAACGCCTCGTCAGGGGCCTACCAAGAACTCTTGCGGACTCCGGGGAGCAGGCCGAGGGAGGCCATTTCGCGGAAGGTGATTCGGCTGAGGCCGAATTTGCGCATGTAGGCGCGTGGGCGACCGGTCACGGCGCAGCGATTCTTGAGTCGGGTCGGCGAACTATTGCGGGGCAGCGCCTGGAGCTGGAACTGGATGTTCTGCTTCTCGCGCGGGTTGTTGGACTCTTTGAGCTGCTGCTTGAGTGCCGCGCGCTTGCCGAGGTGTTTGGCGTGCATCTTGCGGCGCTTGAGGTCGCGGTGAATGTTTGAGGTTCGGGCCATGCGTCGTCCTGTGGATGAGGTCCAGCGGTTGGGTCTTCAATGCGTCTCTATGAGCGTAGTGCCAATCGAAGCGGTGAGGCTAGTCGCGGCGCTTGCGTTTGTCGATCTTGCGTCCGCTCTGTTCTTCCAGCCGGCCAAGGGCTCGGCCTTTGTCCGGATGAGGGTCCTTGCGTTCCCCGTAGATCGCGATGCCTTCGTGTCCTTCGGGGAGATATTCGGTGATGGGAAGACCTTCCTCATCGCAGAAGAGCAGTCAATGGCAGTATTTCCAGCGCTGCATTTCCTCGCAGGGACAGATCCAGGTCGACTCTTTGACCTCTTCTGCCTTGTCCTCGTAGAAGTTGCACGGGCAGAGCGGACGGCCGTAGTCGTCGATGTGTTTGGCCAGGCCGATTACGAGGAACTCGGTGATCTCCTCCTGGGGATGCAGGTATGAGCCGCTCTTGTCCGCAAAGTTCTTGGCGAACTTCCGCATCTTGTTGAGGCTCTTCTCTGACGCCTGCTGACGATCGTCGTCGCTGACCTGATCAACGTCCGCCATCGCTCACCACCGCTCTAGCCGTTTCGCATTTCGGTCGTGGGTTCCACTGTACGTCCTGGCTGTGGAGCCCGATGTCACCTAGTTATTGGCGCTGTCGCCGCCTTGTCGGAAGAAGTCCTCGAGGTCGGCGATCAAGGCGTCGGCGCTGGGTAGTTCGCCTTCGGGTTGCTGCTCGGCCTCCGGCTCCGGATTGGCGGCTTCAAGTCGGGCGACGTAGTCGCGCAGCTCGTTGTTGTCGCGCAGAGCCTCTTCGAGCTGGGTGTTGAATCGCTGGATGCCACGCTCGAGCGGGTCGAGGTCGAAGCGCAGCCCGGTCATGTCGGATACGACGCGGAGCAGCGCCTGCGCGCCGACCGGGTTGGTGATACCGGGGAGGTAGTGAGGTACCGAGGCCCAGAGAGAGACACCGGCGACTTCTCGTCGGCGGCAGTGGTCGTGGAAGACGCCGACGATGCCGGAGGGGCCCTCGAATCGGGAGGGGTGCATGTTGTAGCGCGCTGCCAGTTCAGAGTTGTTGGCCGAACCGCGGACGTGGACTGGCTGCGTGTGCGGTGTCCCTGCCGCGACAGCACCGAGCGAGAGAATCAGTTTGGCACCGATCTCGTCGACCAACTCCGAGAGCGCGGTCAGGTAGCGCTTCCAGCGGTAGTGCGGCTCGATCCCAATGCCGACCACAACGTCTCGTCCGTCGCCGTCGCTCTGGAGATGAACAAACTCGGTCGCCGGCCAGGAAATGTAGCGCTCGCCGTTGCGATAGCGCGCCATCGGCCGTGCTTCCGTGAAGTCGTAGAATTCTTCTGGATCGATCGTTGCGAAGGGCTTGGCGCCCAGTTGTTGAATCAGATACTGAGCTGCCGTCGAAGCTGACTCGCCGGCATCGTTCCAGCCTTCCCAGGCAACGATCAGCACGGGATCGGTCAGGTCGGGGCGTTCGTCAATATTGAGGTCAGGTGAGGTGGTCATGAGCGAAGTTTACTCCAGCACGGGTGGTTCGTCGGCGGCGGGATTGACGCTGGCCTGGGCGGACCGAGTGGCGGCCAATCGCGAACAGGCAGAGCGGCTGCGTGAAGAGTCGGACGGCGGCGACCACTACCGGCCGTTGGCGTCGGCGTTCCGCGCGGATCCTCGACGTACTGGAGACTCGGCGCTGGAGGCGCTGCTCTCGATTGCCTCTCCCGAGGACACCTGGGTCGATATCGGCGCGGGGGCCGGCCGATTTTCGCTTCCGCTTGCGTTGCATATGCAGCGGGTGATCGCGATCGAGCCGTCGCCGGCCATGCGGGCAGAGCTGGCAAACTTGCAAATCGAGCATGGGATCACGAATGTCGACATTCGTGATCAACGCTGGCCGTCGCACGATCCAGAGATCACCGGGATGGCAGATGTCGGGCTGACCTCGCACGTCGGTTATGACATCGAGCCGATCGGTGAGTTTCTCGACACGATGGAGCGGGCTGCTACTCGAGAGTGCGTCGCGCTGCAATACGACCACGCACCGGGGTCAATGTTCTGGCAGGTCTGGCCGGCGATCCATGGGGAGCCACAGGTCCACTTGCCCGGCGCTACGGAGTTCATTGCGCTGCTGGAGGCTCGCGGAGCCGACGTTGAGGTCAGCGATCTGGAGCGTCACGGTGATCGGCAGCGCTTTGTCTTCGCAGCGCCAGAGCAAGCCATGGACTGGGCGCGCAGACGGCTATGGTTAGCCGAGGACTCGGCCAAAGTGCCGGTCCTGCGTGAAGCGGTGGCGGAACTATTGATTGAACGGGACGGCGAATGGTCGCTGCCCGATCAACCGAAACAGATGCTGATTCGCTGGAGGGCGACATGAACCGAGTCACACCACTGAATACCGACGAGTTGCTGGAGGCTGCGCCGTTTCTGTCGTCCATGCAGGACAACGGCATCACGATTCCGACGTCGTTCCACGTGCTGGGCCGTCGTCCGAAGGTACTGGAAGCGTTCCAGCCGTTCTTCGGATCGATCATGCGCGAAGGAACCGTACCGGCTGGCTTGAAGCAGTTGATTGCTCACGTGGTCTCGCGGACGGCGGGATGTCTGTACTGCCAGGCGCACACCGGACATTTCGCGCACACGCTGGCCGGCGAGACATACGAGCGGGTCGAGGCTGTCTGGGCATTCGAGACTTCGGAGCTGTTCTCGGATGCCGAACGTGCTGCTTTACGAGTCGCACGGGACTCGGGCGGTGTGCCGAATGCTGCCAGCGACGAGCAGTTCGACGAACTACGCAAGTACTGGTCCGACTCTGAGATGGTCGAGATTGTCTGCGTGATCTCGATGTTCGGATTCCTCAACCGATTCAATGACACGCTGGCCAATGAGCTGGAGCCGGACGCGGTCGAGTTCTCAGATGCTCACCTGGCGCAGTCAGGCTGGACGGTCGGCAAGCACGGCTGAGTCGGGGTTCCCTCAGCGGGGTTTTTCTTCGAGCGGGTTGTCGACGCCTTTGAAGAAGGCGCCTCGGTAGATCTTCGTGTCTCCGCGGACTCTCTCTTCCCACTCCTGATCGGTCATCGCTTCTCGTAAGCGGATCGTCTGGATCGTGTCCTCGCCGATCGGCCAGCGCATCGGTAGTTTCTGTTCCAGCTCGACGATGTCGGCGACGGCTGTTGCGACCGAGCGCGAACCTGGTCGTGTGGCGGCTCGTGTGCGGAATGTCTTGAGGGCGTGATCGGCTGATTCCTGATAGGGCGAGCGGCCCTCTCGGACGGCGGCCGCGACGTCGAGGTTGGTCGTTTGCCAGTCGGAGGCGTACATGCCGGGCTCGAGGATGGTGACGTCGACATTCCAGCGCGAGACCTCGTAGCGCAGCGCCTCGGACATCGCCTCGACGGCCCACTTTGAGGCGGCGTAGAGGCCCATCATCGGCGCGACGATCCGGCCGGCGAGGGAGGAGACGTTGATGATCTTGCCGTGGTGCTGCTCGCGCATTGCCGGGAGCACGGCCTGGGCCATTCGGATCTGGCCGATGAAGTTGGTGTCCATCTGGCGGGTGACTTCTTCGTCGGACATGTCTTCGACGGGACCGTAGAGCCCGTAGCCGGCGTTGTTGAAGAGCGAGTCGATGCGTCCGAAGCGCTTCAAACCAGCTTCGACCGCTGCATCAATGGACTCGCGATCCGTGACATCGCACTGGGCAATCTCGACCAGGTCTGAGTCCATGTTGGCGAGGTTTGGTCCGTCGCGGTCGGGGTTGCGCATCGTGGCGATGACTCGGTGTCCTCGTTGTGTGAGCTCCTCGGCGGCGGCGAGACCGAAGCCTCGGGATGCGCCGGTGATGAGGGTGACCTGTCGCTCAAGTACCATGGGGACATCTCCGCCCTGATGATCGTTTGTCTTCGCAGATGGTAGTGGCGAGTCGCCAGTCGGGGCCTAGCAAGAGTATGTGTGGACTGGCTCACCGACCCGTGGTCGTTCGAGTTCATGCAGCGAGCGCTGCTCGCAGGGATTGTGGTTTCAATCGCCGCCGGGATGGTCGGCGTGTTCGTCGTGCTACGAGGCCTGGCCTTCCTTGGAGACGCTGTAGCGCACACCCAGCTTGCCGGCGCCGCCGTAGCACTGGTGCTCGGTGGCGGCGCCGTGCTGATCACCCTGGGCGCTGGTATCGCGGCTGTTCTGACCGCGTTTGGCGTTGCATTACTGACCATCCGTGGCCGACTCAGAGAAGACACCGCGATCGGGATCATGTTCGCCGGATTCTTCGCGCTCGGCGTGTTGTTGATCTCGCGCCAGCGGACATTTGCCGTCGACCTGGGATCGTTGCTGGTCGGACATATTCTTGGTGCATCGTGGACCGATTTGATCGTGATGGCGATCCTGACCGGCGTCGTCTTGTTTACCGTGCTGGCCTTTCTGCCGGAACTACGGTTCACGGCGTACGACCCTGAGGTCGCCGCGGTCTCGGGCGTCCCTGTCACCGTGATGCAGGTCGGCCTGCTGGTCCTGATTGCGTTGGCGACGGTTGTGGCATTCCGGCTGGTCGGCGTGATCCTGGCGGTGGCGATGCTGGTCACTCCGGCTGCGGCTGCGGTGCTGGTCTCGCGCAAGTTGATGACGATGATGCTGATGGCGGCGCTGATCGGCGTCGTTTCGACCGTGGTGGGTCTGTACGCCTCCTTCCATCTCGACCTCGCGGCTGGACCGTCAATCGTATTGAGTGCGGTACTGCTGCTCGGGGTTGCGTTTGTGCTGAGCCCCCGTGGTTTGCGAGAGACGTTGCCCAGCATCGGACTCGGCATCGACCAAGAGGAGTACGAAGCACTGCCAGGCTGGCAACGCTCGACCCGCGTCTGCTGGGGTCTGTGCTGTCTCCTCGGAGGGGTGTGCTGGGGTGCGTGCTGCCGCTTCGGATCGAGACTCGTGACCTGGCGCTAAGCGTCGCGGCTCAGGTCAGACAGGCGGATCGGCAGGTCGGAAGATCTTCTCCCGATACCAGCGCAGTTCGTCGATTGACTCGCGGATGTCTTCGAGCGCACGGTGATTCTCTTGTTTGAGGAACGGCTCCATGTTGGGATACCAGCGGTTGGCTAGCTCCTTGATCGTGGAGACGTCGACGATGCGGTAGTTGAGCCACTCGATCAGCTTCGGCATCTCGCCGTAAAGGAAGCGCCGATCCTGGTGAACGGAGTTGCCGCAGAGAGGCGCTTGGCGTTCAGCGGTCCACTGCTGGACGAACTCGACGATCTCCTGTTCGGCCTCCTCGATCGACACATCGGATGCCTTGACTCGTTTGATCAGTCCCGAGCCGTGATGCGTGCGCCGATTCCAGGCGTTCATCACGCTGAGCTCTTCTTCTGTGCGATGAATCGCGAAATCGGGACCGTCGGCGATGATGTTGAGTTCAGCATCGGTGATCAGGACAGCCGCTTCGATGATCACATCACGGCCTGGATCGAGCCCCGTCATTTCGAGGTCGATCCAGACCATGTTGTGTCTGGACGGCTTGACCGGCTTGTTCGGGCGAGCCTCGTGTTTTTCAGGCATCGAGGCTCAGCCTAGCGCGGCGCTTACGGCGCTACTGCTCGGCAATCGCTCTGGCATTGCCGACGAGGATGCCGATGTAGGTCGGGTTGTCATCGGTCGGCTGGGACCAGATGATGCCCTGGCCCGCACCGGTTTCGGAGGCGACGGTGTCGAGGATTGCGGAGTCGAACTGCGGCTCGTGGAACACGGTCTGAACGCCTTCGTGTTCGATCAGTTCTATCAGCTCGGTCAACGCTCCGGCGCTCACACCTTGCTCCGGCCCTTCAACGACGAAGCCGGCGATTTCCAGCCCGTAGCGGCGGGCGAAGTAACCGAATGCGTCATGGAAGGTGACCAGCAGGCGCTGACTGTCAGTCAGATCCTCGAGCAGCGCGCGGACTTCGGCGTCGGCTTCCTCGATTTCTGCGAGGTAGCTGTCCAGGCGGTCGCTGAACACGTCAGCGGATCCGGGGCTCAGGTGGCTGAGTTCTTCGGCGATTGCCTCAATGGCGGCAGCGGCGAGCTCAGTGTCGAACCAGAAGTGCGGATCCTCGTCGCCATGATCGTGGGCGTGCCCGTGATCATCCTGCTCGTGTTCTTCCTCGTCATCGTGCCCGTGTTCGTCCTCTTCGTGCTCTTCCTCTTCGTGTTCCTCACCCTCTTCGTGCTCGTCTTCGTCGTGGTCGTCGTGGCCGGCGTCGGGAGAGCCGTGCGAATCAACCACGCCAACGAAGGCCAGGCTCGACGGCGCGCCGCCGACTTCCCATTCCTCTTCGATCTCCAGATCGTCGAGGTGGACAGCGAGTACGTGACCGCTGTTCGGGTCGGCGACGTAGAGCATCTCGCCGACGACGATCATGGCGGGACGTCCGGCTTCGCCCGGCGCGACCAGCTCCATCGTGTCCAGCAGGTCGCCGTCGTGTGCGTCGAGCACATGCAGGATGCCGTCGACACCGAGCACGTACAGGATTTCGCCGTCACTGGAGAACTTGGTCGAGACGCTCGGCTCGCTGAACACCTGGGTCATTTCGCCGTGAGCGACGTCGATTAGCCAGATACCGTCGTCGGCAAAGCCTTGACCATCGAGGTAGGAGGCCTTGCCGAAGAAGTGCTCGACATGGTGGTGTCCGTAGACCGAGCCGATCCGTGAGTCTTCGCGCATCTCGGGCGGATTGGCGATGAACTCGTGCTCGTACTCACCATCGTGAGTGTGCAGGAAGAGCACCCCGCCGATGCAGCCGAAGGCCGCGCCGTCCTCGTTGTGCGACTCGCCGTGCATGCCCGGGCAGGAGCGGTTGCTGGCGTCGTAGACGACCTCGTCGTCGAAGGTGCGAACCTCAACGCCGACCGGCAGGGCGTCTTCCAGATCCTCAAGATTCTTGGACGTGACCACGACGTGTTCGTCGTTCATGACCAGCGCCGCGCCGTGCTGCGGTCCCGCCTCGAGCACGATCGGCTCGTAGTCGCCCGTGCCGTGAGTCAGATCGGCTTCGTTGAGCAGGAACACGTGACCGCTGGTGTCGGCGAAAATCGCCGTCCAACCGTGGCTGTTGACGTAGTGAATCGGGTTCTCTTCGACGATCTCAAGCGGGTAGCGGCTGACCGGCTCCTGGACCAAGTCGTAGTGGTCACCGTGCTCAACCAGGAACACGCCGCCGCCGAAGATGTGCACGCGGTCGTCGTTGTCTTCAGGTCCGCGGGCGAGGACGAAGCCATAACGGTGCGTCGGACTCGGCAAGACCCGGGCGCCCGGCGCGGCAATCGAGAACAGTCCGCTGTCGACTGCCTCCGTCGAGAGGTCGATGACCGAGAGATGCGCCTCAATCGCGTCGGCGATCAACAGTCTGCCGATGGCCTCGGCCGAACCGTGATCGTCGTCGTGCATTTCCTCGTCGTCGTGATCTTCGTCTTCTTCGTGTCCGTGGTCATCTTCGTCTTCGTGGGCCTCTTCGCCCTCATGTTCGTCGTCGTGACCAAGCTCAGCCGCCATCGCGCTGAATGGCGCCAGCTCGTACCCGGCGTCTTCGATCGCTTCGGCGAGGTCGAGAACGTGTTCAGCATTCTCGAGGATGGCATCCTGATAGGAAGCCTCGAGGCCGGCTCCGTTGATGATCACGAGGTCGGCGCCCGCGACGGCACGGATGTCGGCGACGCTCAGTTCAAGCGTGTGCGCGTCGGCGCCTGCGGGAACCAGCGCACGGACGCTGACACGATCGCCGCCGACCTGGCGGACCCAGTCGGCGATGACTTGCGTGGAGACCACGATATTGAGCGGCTCGCCGTCGTCCGCCTGCGGCTGATCCTGCTGTTGCTGATCTTGCGCTGCGCTGGTTCGAGCCGCAGCGGATGAATCATCCTGCTGTTGCTGAGTCTGACGCTGCTGTTCCTGTGCAGCCTGCTGCTGCGGCTGTTCTTGTTCGTCGTCGGAGCACCCGATGGCCAGAGCTGCCGAGACGAACAGCGCGATCAAGGCGACGAACGCCCATCCAAAGAACCGGGACATACACGAAACGATCTAGGCGGACAATGTGTGCTGTTAGCGGCCTGTCCGCAAGGCCTTGAGGACCGCCTGGCCATGATCGGCGGCCTTGGCGCGTTTCCAGACTTTCGTCAGTACGCCATCCGGTCCGATGACGAAGGTAGCACGGGTCATGCCTATGCTCTTGCGGCCGTACAACACTTTCTCGCCCCAGGCGCCGTAGCGGGTCGACACTTCGGTATCGGAATCGACCAGGAGGGGAAAGTTGAGCTCGTACTTGGCGATGAACTTCTGGTGCGACTCGGCGGTGTCGGTTGAGACGCCGAGCACGACCGCTCCTTCGGCCTTGATTTCGTCCATGTCGTCGCGGAACGAGCAGGCTTGCTTGGTGCAGCCCGGCGTGTCGTCGCGCGGGTAGAAGTAGAGCACCACGGTCTGGCCGGCATAGTCGCCGAGTTTGTGGACGTTGCCGTCCTGGTCGGTGAGTAGAAAGTCGGGCGCGGAATCGCCCTTGGCGAGGGTGACTGGCATGGCGTGCTCTTTCGCTGTTCGTTACTCGGTGTGTAGCACCGGGCTGCCGTGGTGATGGATCAGCAGCCAGGTGTTGTCTGGCGTGTCGGCATTGTCCGTCAGGTCGGCGCTTTGCGAACGCTGATAGATGTTGGTCGCGACGATCGGCACGCCGGCCACGACCTCTCGTCCGGCGACGATGCCAATGTTGCCAACCACACGCGCTTCCTCGGCAGCGAAGACGATCTTGGGTTGGTCGGGATTGGTCAGGATCGCGCGCCAGGTGCGCTGCACGTCGGCATGGCCAGTGGTGACATTGCGATGCGGGTGGATGCAGGTCACGTCGTCGCTGCGCTGCCAGAGATCGGCCATCGCTTCAATGTCGCGGGCGTTGAACGCCTCGTAGAACGCGCGGTTGGCCTCGAGCACCGCCCGACGATCTTCAAGGGGGTCGGCACTGCTCTCGTCGGTTGGCATTCGGGGGCTCCGGTCAGGCCACGCGGTGGGCTCCGAGCACGATTCGCGCGACGTCGATCACCGATTTGGCGCGTATGCTCAACGCTATGAGGATCATACGAAACCTTGCGCGAACAGTCGGTACGGCGGGTGTGGTGGTAGGCATTGCGGCGTTGGCGCTGACTTCATGCAGCGATGAGATTGAGGAATCGGTCCAACAGCAGTCGGTCGCCGCTGCGGAACAGCAGGAGCAGGAAGCAAACCAATCATCGGAGGTGGAGCAGTCGGCCGAGGCGGTGCAGGAGGAGGATCAACAGACTGCGCAGTCCGACGTCGACTCGCAAGAAGCGCAGGCCCAGGAGAGCGTGCAGACTGAGCAGGCTCAAGCGGAGGACTCGGACACTCAGGAGGCCGAGGAAGACGCGGAAGAACAGGCAGGTCAGGAGTTTCCTACGACGCCGACATTCTTGCCTCGCGACGCGACCGAGACTCCTGAGGGTATTGCGATCATCCGTGACTTTGAGCGTCCGCAGTACTTCGGCCTCGATTGGGGCACCGAGTGGGGCCTCAGGATTGTTGATTTCGCAGAGATCTCGCAGGGCGCTGGTCGCGACGCGATCCCAGCGATCTCCGGCCCGCTGTATGTTTCGATTCTGGAGGCGTCGGACTATTACACCGACAACGTGCCGATGGTGCAGGTGAACGTCAACGGCGACGTTCGTGCGTTCCCGCTGGAGATCATGACCTGGCACGAGATCGTGAATGACACGATCGGCGGCATGCCTGTGACGGTGACGTTCTGTCCGCTGTGCAACACGGCGATTGCGTTCGAGTCGCAGATTGGCGAAGAGGTCTACAAGTTTGGCGTCTCGGGCTTGCTGCGCAATTCCGACCTGATCATGTACGACCGCAACACCGAGTCTCTGTGGCAACAGTCATCGGGTCGGGCGATTGTCGGCCGGATGGCTGGTGCGCGGCTCACGTACGTGCCGGCGACGGTGGTCACCCTGGGTCAGTTGCGATTCGCCTATCCCGACGCGCTGGTGATGTCTCGCGATACCGGTTGGGCCCGGTCTTACGGTCAGAATCCGTACCGCGGCTATGACAATCCAGAGAGTGGTGGTCCCTACACATTCTTCTTTGACCGCGACACGATTGATGAGCGGCTGCCGCCGGCTGAGCGCGTGGTCAGCATTGAAGGACCGTCGGGAGCGGCGATCGCGTATTCGTGGTCGGCGTTGTCGGGTGAGGGCGTGCTTCACGATTCGTTTGACGGCATCGACCTCGTCGTCTTCTGGACGCCGGGAGCGATCTCGATTCTCGATTCGGGAATCATGCGCGATGCCCGAGAGGTTGGGACGACGGCGGTGTTTGAATCGTCGCTGGATGGTCGGTCGTTGACCTTTGCGCCAAATCCCGATGACGAAGAAGGTCAGACGTTTGTCGATGTCGAGACCGGCACGGTCTGGGACATCTTTGGACGCGGGATCCGGGGCGAGCTCGAAGGCTCACAACTGACCCGCGTGATCCACTCTGATCACTTCTGGTTCGCCTGGCAGGCGTTCCACCCCGATACCGAAGTGGTCTCGGTCGTGGTCGACGGCGCTGCGGCGGGCTAGTCGATTAGCTCGACCTCATCGCCCAGGTTGACCGTGCCGCCCTCGAGCACGTTGCAGTAGCTGCCCAGGTGTTGCTTGGTCTTCTCGATCAGGGCTCGGCCCACTGCGCTGCTGGAGCCGAACTCACGCTGGGCGTGGGCCGGGACGGAGCAGCGCACGGTCGTCGTCTTCATCTCGATCACGACTTCGCCAAGGCGCAGCTTCTTTCCGGTCCAATCAACCTCAAGCAGTCCTTCGGCGTCACCGGTGTCGATCAGGACGTTTGGCCGGAAGCGGCGGACGTCGACATCGTCTCCGCCCCCCTCTGAAGCGAGGGTGCCCAGCGAGGAAGTCGTCATGATGTGGATCGGGTAGCAGTCGAAGTAGGTGCCCGGCGGTGTCGAGAATGCCTGCAGTTCCTGCGGAATTCCGGAGAAATCGGGAAGTGGATCGCCCTCCTGCATGCCCATGATCTGGCGCAGGTTGGCCATTGGGTCGACGCCTTCGGGCACTGCAGCACGCGCGTACCAGGCGAGGTCGTCGGCCGCATGCAGCGGCGTCAGAATCACGGGTCGGCCGAGGATGTCACTGAGTTGCTGGTCGCGACTCGCGTCGGCGGACTGGACCTGAGCATTGTCCGGGGTCGTGATTGTGACAGCCGGAGAGCGTTGTTCGAAGCTCGGCGAGTTGGCGTATGCGGCAGCAAACTGGAGCAACTTCGGCATCTCGCGGGCATTGCGGGTGACATCGGCCTCGACCTCGCGCACGGCCCAGCCGCGGTCGCCGGCGACGCCGTTGTGATCGATCTGGACGGACTCGAGCCGCTCGCCGCCCATTGACTTGACGGGGTAGCGCCAGAGTTGGCCGACCCTTCCAACTGACGTGCCGACTGACATGGATCACCTCGTTACGACGCAGGCAGTGTTACCTGTGTGTTTTCTTGCACTGGCGCAAAGGGTACTCAATGCCCCATATATGAGTGATCTAGTAATGTTTGTCATGATTGAACGAGACGCCCGGTGAGGATCCAATGACGACCACTGCGACGCGCCCGACATCCCTGGACACCCTTTCGTGGCTCGAGGCCGAGGGCATCCACATCATTCGAGAGGTCGCGGCTGAGCTGGAACGGCCTTGTTTGCTGTTCTCGGGGGGCAAAGACTCGATTGTGATGCTGCGTCTGGCCGAGAAGGCGTTCTGGCCGGCGCGGATTCCCTTCCCGGTGATGCACGTTGACACCGGACACAACTTCCCAGAAGCGATCGAGTTCCGCGACCGCCGCGCGGCTGAGCTTGAAGTTGAACTGATCGTGGCTTCGGTCCAGGACTCGATTGACCAGGGCCGGGTGATCGAGGAAGTGGGACCTCGCGCGTCTCGGAATCGGCTGCAGACCGTGACCTTGCTGGACGCGATCCTCGAGCACAACTTTGACGCGCTGTTTGGCGGCGCTCGGCGGGATGAGGAGAAGGCTCGGGCCAAGGAGCGGATCTTTTCGTTCCGCGACGCCTTCGGTCAGTGGGACCCCTCCAACCAGCGCCCAGAGCTGTGGAGTCTGTACAACGGCAAGCTCGCGCGGGGCGAGCACATCCGCGCGTTCCCGCTGTCGAACTGGACCGAGCTCGATGTCTGGCAGTACATCAAGCGCGAGGAGCTTGAGATTCCCTCGATTTACTTCGCTCACGAGCGCCCGATGTTCGAGCGGGACGGGATGCTGTTCCCGGCATCGGACTTTGTTTCGCGATTGCCGGGCGAGGATCCGTTCGATGCCAGGGTTCGATTCCGCACTGTCGGCGACATGACTTGCACGGCGGGCGTCTTGTCCGAGGCGGAGACACTGGAGTCGGTGGTGGCGGAGATTGCGGCGACGCGGATCACCGAGCGCGGGGAGACTCGGGCCGACGACCGGTTCTCGGAGGCGGCGATGGAAGATCGCAAGCGTGAGGGGTACTTCTAATGACAACGCTCGCCCCGACCCAACTTGAAGATCCGCTTGGTCCCGACCGTCGGACGTTGCTGCGGCTGGCGACGGCGGGGTCGGTTGACGACGGGAAGTCGACGTTGATCGGTCGGCTGCTGTTTGACTCGAAGCAGACCTTCATTGATCAGATGGAAGCGATTGAACGGACCTCTCGCACGCGTGGTGAGGACGATGTCAATCTTGCGTACCTGACCGACGGTTTGCGATCGGAGCGGGAGCAGGGCATCACGATTGATGTGGCTTACCGCTACTTCTCGACGCCGCGGCGCAAGTTCATCCTGGCCGACACACCGGGTCACGTTCAGTACACCCGGAACATGGTGACTGGCGCATCGACGGCTGATGCTGCGCTTCTGCTGGTCGACGCTCGCCGCGGCGTGCTTGAGCAGACTCGGCGGCATGCTTATCTCTCCAGCTTGCTCGGCATTCGCCACTTCGTGCTGTGTGTGAACAAGATGGACCTGGTCGGGTGGGACCAGTCGGTGTTTGACGAGATCTCCGAGGAGTTGACGCGATTCGCCGGACGCATGGGTATCACCGATGTGCAAGCGATCCCGATCTCGGCCAAGTTTGGCGACTGGGTGGTGGATCCCTCTGAGCGGATGTCCTGGTATCCGGGTCCGCCGCTGCTGGAGTTGCTGGAGACGTTGGAAGCGGCTGATCCGCCGCAGCACCACGCTTCGCGGTTTCCGGTGCAGTACGTGATCCGGCCGCTGCGGGACTCGCACCACGACTATCGCGGTTACGCCGGCACGCTGGCATCGGGTGTGCTTCGGGTTGGGGATCGGGTCAAGGTGATGCCACTGGGAGCGGAGACCACGATCGCCGGGATCGACGCGTTTGATCAAGAGCTGGCGGAGGCCTCCCCGCCGATGGCGGTGACGGTGCGGCTGGCGGACCAGCTCGACGTGCGGCGCGGTTCGATGATCGTCGCGGCGGACCATCCGCCGATTGCGGCGACTTCGATTGATGCTCATATCTGCTGGATGAGCGAACGCGTGCCGCTGCGAGCCCGGGACCGACTGGTCGTCAAGCACACGACGCAGACGACTCGGGCGATGGTCGAAGAGGTTGGCGCGCGGCTGGACGTGAACACGCTTGAGTACGACCTGACGGCGTCGCAACTGTCGCTGAATGAAATCGGACGGGTGCGACTACGGCTCATGGCGCCTTTGTCGGTCGACCCATACGATGAATCGCGGGAGACGGGCGCCTTCATCCTGATCGATGAAGCGACTTCGGCGACCGTCGGCGCAGGGATGATCACCTCAGGGGAATAGCCCTCCATGCGAGTCACTTTGAGCCGAACGCGACTGCTCGGCTGGTTCGCCGCGCTCGCATTTGCTGTGATCAGTTTGTTCGGCTCGGGATGCGACGGCGATCCGGATGTCACCGAAGTTGAATCGGATTACATCGGTGGTGAACTGATCCTGGCAACGACGACGTCATTGAATGACTCGGGATTGCTGGATGAGCTCGTTCCGATCTTCGAGGAAGAAACAGGAGTCTCGGTCAAGATCATCGCCGTCGGAACGGGCGCGGCGCTGCGAATGGGCGCCGAGGGTAATGCTGATGTGCTCCTGACTCATGCGCCGACAGCGGAAGTGGAGTTGCTGGAGGCCGGCGATGTCTCCAGTCGAACACTTGTAGCATATAACGATTTCGTGATTGTGGGTCCGCCGAGGGATCCGGCGAACGTTGCGGGGATGACGGATGTCTCGGCGGCGCTGGCTCAAATCGCATCTTCACCAGCACGGTTCGCTTCGCGAGGCGACGACAGCGGAACGCACAAGAAGGAGCTTGCGTTGTGGTCGGACGCGGGATTGGCGCCGTCGGTGTCGGGCGACGAGTGGTACCTGGAGGTTGGGCAGGGGATGTCGGCGACGCTGACGGTTGCGAACCAGCGGGGCGCGTACACGTTGACGGATCGGGGGACGTACCTGGCGCTGTCGGGGGACATCGCTGAACTCGTGGTGTTGGTCGAGGGTGATGTGCGGCTGCTCAACTTCTACAGCGTGATGGAGGTGGATGGAGGCAAGGGCCGGATCAACACGGTCGCGGCGGCAGCCTTCGCCGAGTTCCTGATCCGAGAAGACGTGCAGTCGATCATTGGCGCGTTCTTGCGCGAGGAGTACGGCCGGGCGCTGTTCATCCCGGCGGCGGGCGAGAGCGAGGACTCCCTGTCGGCTCGCGTCGGTGCGGCGAACTGAGGAATGCGGCGGGAATCACCCTCGCGGTTAAAGTGGCGGCATGGATCTGATCTGGGACGGGATCCGGGAAGCGGCTCGGTTGTGGTGGTCGGGCGACGGCGAGATCATCGAGATCACGCTGCGGACCCTGGCGATCTCGTCAGCGGCGACGGCGCTGGCTCTGTTGATTGGCATTCCGCTCGGAACGGTGTTGGCGCTGCGGCGCTTCTGGGGTCGAGGCCTGATTGTCGCGGCGGTGAACACGGGGATGGGAATGCCGCCGGTCGTGATCGGATTGCTGGTGGCATTAGTCCTCTGGCGGACGGGTCCCCTGGGGGATTTGAATCTGATCTACACGCCGACGGCGATGGTGGTGGCTCAGCTGTTGCTCAGTCTGCCGCTGGTGGTGGGCTTCTCGCTGGCGTCGATCCAGTCTGTGAATCCCCGGCTGATCGGGCAGATGTGGGCGATGGGGGCGAATCGTCTGCAGGTGCTCTGGCTGCTGGTGCGTGAGACTCGGCTGGGTCTGCTGGCCGCGGTGATGGCCGGTTTCGGTGCGGCGATCTCGGAGGTCGGAGCTTCGATGCAGGTCGGGGGGAATCTGGCCGGCGAGACTCGTGTGCTGACGACGGCGACTGTGCTGGAGACGGGGCGGGGGAACTTTGAAGTTGCGATCGCGCTGTCGCTGGTGCTTGTCGTGCTGGCCTTCCTGGTCAATCTCGTCCTGACCGCGGTCCAGCAGCGCCGGCCGGTCACATGACGGAGCTGGGCGAGACGCACATCGAGGTTCGTGACCTGGTCGTCCAGCGCGGCGGGGTGTCCGTCCTTGAGATTGCTGCGCTCGATATTCCTCGGGGGGTGGTGACGGTGGTGATCGGGCCGAATGGGTCGGGGAAGTCGACTCTGCTGGGCGCGATGCAACTAGTGCTTCATCCGTCGAGGGGGACGCTCTTGCTTGATGGTGAGCCGATGGATGCCAACCCGGTGAAGACTCGACGGCGGATGTCGGCGGCGTTCCAGGAGCCGTTGCTCCTGAGCATGTCGGTGCAGTCCAACGTGGAGTTGCCGCTTCGTCTGCGGGGCGTTGACCGTCGGCGACGGCGCGAGCTGGCGGAGCACTGGCTCGAGCGGTTTGGGATTGCTGCGTTGGCTCGGCGACATGCCAGGCAGCTCTCGGGGGGTGAGGCGCAGCGGGTGAGTCTGGCTCGGGCATTTGCTTCGCAGCCGGAAGTGCTCTTGCTCGACGAGCCGTTCTCTGGTGTTGATGCTCCGACTCGGGAGGGGCTAATTGAGGATTTCGCTGAAATTGTTTCAGAGGCTCGGCCGACCACGGTGTTGGTGACGCACGATCGTGATGAGGCGCTGCGGCTTGGGGACTATGCGGCGCTGTTGATTGGCGGTGAGTTGCGGCAGACGGGTCGGCCGACGGAGGTGTTTGACCGTCCTGCGGATCGCGCGGTGGCGGAGTTTGTTGGGATGGAGAATGTGTGGGCGGGTCAGCGGTCGGAGTCGGGTGTGTATCGAGCGGGTGGGGTGCGGCTGGCGTCAACGGCGAAGTCTGTGGCGTTGGGGGCGCCGGCGTTGTTGTGCGTTCGTCCTGAGCGGGTGGTGCTGACTCGGGAAGGGGACGGATCGGGGAATCAGCTACGGGCGATCGTACGGACGGTCAGGCCTCGCGGACCGGTGGTGCGCAGTGACCTGGCGAGCGGTCGACTGAGTCTGACCGCGGATGTGCCGGTGGCAGCGTGGGACGAGCTCGGGCTGTCAGTTGGCGATGAGGTGGTTGCTCGGATCTCGCCGGCCGATGTTCATGTGATTGGGGAGGGACCCTCACCCTAGCCCTCTCCCAGAGGGAGAGGGGATCGGAGAGGGAGAGGGGAGCGGAGGGCTATCTCCTCCAGAGGGTGAGGGGGGATCTGCCTGCCTGCTCCTCTTCGATGCCGAAGATGTTGGCCAGTTCTGCGTTGCTGGGTTCGGTGGCGACGTGTTGGCCGTCGACCAGGATGGTGGGGACGGAACGGCTGCCTCGATTGAGGGACATGACGATTTCGGCGGATTCGGGGTGTTCGTCGAGGTCAATGGTTCGGTAGGGAATCTCGTACTCGTCGAGGAAGCGGATTGCTCGGCGGCAGTCGCCGCACCAGGCGTTGACGTAGAGCAGGACGTCCTGGTCTGATTCGCCGATGTTGTCGGTTGCTTCGATCGGTCCAGCGGCGGGGTCGATTTCGCAGGCGTCGCCGATTTTTACCTCTAGCTCTGGTGTGTTGTCGGTCATGTCAGGCTCCCTGGTTTGTTTTGCTCATTATGCATGGTGTGTGGGACCCTCACCCTAACCCTCTCCCAGAGGGAGAGGGGAACGGAGGGGTCTCTCCCGAAGGGTTTGGGATTGGAGGGTCGGGGATCTGGTGGAGTTTGAGGAAGTTGGTTGGCTCTCCCTGTCCCAGGGGGAATCCTCCGGTGAGGACGATTTGATCTCCCGGCTGGAGGCCGAGTGCTTCGACTGAGGCTCGTTCGACTTCTGTGAGCATTTGCTCGATGTCGCCTGGGGGTGCGCAGCGGCTTGGCTGCACTCCCCACATGAGGGCGAGGCGCTGGAGGATGTGGTCCTCGGGTGCGAGCACGAGTACGGGTACCGGTAGACGGACGTGAGAGATCAAGCGGCCTGAGCGTCCGCTGATGGTGAAGACGATTACGGCTCGGACCTGCGGGTGCTGTTCGACGGCGGCGGCGACGGCGCTGGCGACGGTTCGTGCGGTGTCGGCTTTGAGTTCGATTGGCCGGGCGACTGCGGTGCGTCCGGCGTCGGAGGATTCGGCTCGGCGGATGATGTCGTCCATCATGTCGACGACTTCGACGGGGTGGCGGCCGACGGCGGTCTCGGCGGAGAGCATGAGGGCGTCGGCGCCGTCCCAGACGGCGTTGGCGACATCGGAGGCTTCGGCGCGGGTCGGACGCTGGCGCTGGACCATTGATTCGAGCATCTGGGTGGCGATGATGACCGGCAAGAGGGCGCGTCCGGCGGCTTCGATGATTCGTCGCTGGAGGACGGGCACATCGGCGGGGCCGACTTCGACGCCGAGGTCGCCTCGCGCGACCATGACGCCGTCGGAGACGGCGATGATTTCCTGGAGATCGTGAATGGCTGAGAGGGTTTCAATCTTGGCGATGAAGGGGATTTCGCCGCCGGCGGCGTGTACGGCTGCGCCGGCTTCGGCGAGATCGAGGGCGCTGCGGACGAATGAGAGGGCGAGGAAGTCGAAACCCTGGCCGACGGCGTAGCCAATGTGGGCACGATCCTGAGCGGTGACGGCGGGTAGGTGTTTGCCGGCGCCGGGCGCGTGCAGTCCGGCGCGAGCGGTGAGCATTCCGCCGCCGCGGACGGTGGTGCGGATTCGATTGCCGGTGATGTCTTCGATCAGTAGGTCGAGTTCACCGTCCCGGAGGTAGACGCGCCCGCCGGTCTCGACCTCATTGACGAGCTCGGCGTAGTTGCAGCTCACCGTCAGGCGGTCGTCACTGTATGAGGCATCGGCGTTGCTGCCGACGATGATGTCGACTGGTTGGCCACGAGTGATCTCGGTGCCGTCGGGAACATTGCCGATGCGGATCTTGGGGCCCTGGAGGTCGCCGAGGATGGCGACGGGTTTGCCGGTCTCGGCCTGTGCTTGACGGATGGAATCGACGGCCTGCGACCAGGAGTGTTCGTCGCCGTGCGAGAAGTTGATGCGGGCGACGTCGAGGCCCGCGTTGACGAGTTCGCGGACGGATTGGGGATCGCTGGAGGCGGGTCCCAGGGTTGCGACGATTTTGGCACGGCGTGTTGCGGTCATGGACCAAGCGTATTGGCCTCAGCGCCGCGAGTTGTTAATCAGCGGTTGCCGAAGAGCCACCTCGCTCGGGGGTCGTTCGGATTCATTGGCCGGAGGTTGCTTACGTCGATGGGCGGATTCGGGATGTCGGCGAAGCGTCCAGTCCGGATTGGCGCGGGGAACTGGGGTTGCGGCGGCTGTTGCCGGGATGCGGGCCTGGGTTTGTCTCGTTTAGGCCTCGGCGGGGCCTGAACTGGGGGCTTTTCGTTGCGGTTCTGTTCTGTTTTGTTTTGTTCGATTTTGTTTCGTTTTGGGTGTTCTTTGTCTTGGGTTCGGGCGGGTTGTTGCAGCTTGTTGCTGGTTTTGGGTGGGCCCCCTCCGCCCCTTCGGGGCACCTCCCCCACCGGGGGAGGTCCTGGGACCGCCCTTCTTTGAGTCTGGAGGCCCGAAGACTGGGGCGCCGATCTCTTCGAGGTCCTCGGTGGGTTCCCAGTAGCCGGATTTGAACATGTTCTCGACGATCTCTTCGAGGCCCTGGAAGTGTTCCTTGGCGTCCTGGACGTTGTTCTCGTAGACGCGGCGCTCTCGCTTCTGGCGTCGGTCCTCGATCTGGTCGAGGGCGTTGAGCAGGAGGCGGAACTCTCGTGCGGCGTTGACGTGTCTTTGATGTAGGTCGTCGGCGGTCTCGGGGAGTTGTTGGAGCAGGCCGATGAGTTGGTCCTGGGCGAGTTGCTGGATGATCTCTTCTCGGTGGCGCTCGAACTCTCGGAGGTAGCGGGCGGCGGTTGACGGAGCGCAGTTCATTTCGGCGCCCATCTGTCGGTAGGTGTGGCCCTGGCATCGGAGATTGTGGGCCTGGAGGAGTTTGGCTCGTTTGGCTAGGTTCATTGGTTTCGCTCCTTTGTGCGATACATGTGTTCTTGTCATGGTAGCGGGGAATGGATGGGATGGGGGCGGGTCCCCGCTCGGGGGCGGGGACGGGATGGGGAGCAGGTTTGAGGTGAGGCGGGCTTTGTGCCGGGAGCGGGGTTGGGTGCTCTGGGCCCCGCGTCGGGGCGCGGGGCGTCGGAAAGGGGGCAGGGCTTGAGAGGACCCTCACCCTAGCCCTCTCCCTGAGGGAGAGGGGACCGGAAGGGGAGTGGGGACTGGAGTGGGGGGGTACGAAAACGGGCCGCCTGGTTGGGCGGCCCGTTTTGTTTTGCCTTTGGTTGGGCTTAGTAGGCCGGGGCGGGTGGGGCCGGGATGGCGTTCTCGTCCGGCTTTTCGGTGACCAGGCAGTTGGTGGTCAGGACCATTCCGGCGATCGAGACGGCGTTCTCGAGTGCGGCTCGGGTGACCATGGCCGGGTCGGCGATGCCCATGTCGATCATGTCGCCGTAGTCGTCGGTCGCGGCGTTGTAGCCGAAGTTGGCGGTCTCGGCGTCCTTGACGGACTGGACGATGACGGAGCCATCCTGGCCGGCGTTGATGGCGATGCGGCGCATCGGCTCTTCCAGCGCGCGGTTGAGGATGTGAACACCGGTGGCCTCGTCGCCTTCGAGGTCGACGCTACCCAGTGAGGGGATGACGTTGATCAGGGCCACGCCGCCACCGGGGACCATGCCCTCTTCAACGGCTGCGCGGGTCGCGGAGAGGGCGTCCTCAACGCGGTGCTTGCGCTCCTTGAGCTCGACCTCGGTGGCCGCGCCGACCTTGATGACGGCGACGGAGTTGGAGAGCTTGCCGAGGCGCTCCTGGGCCTTCTCGCGGTCCCAGTCGCTCTTGGCGGCTTCGTAGACGTGGCGGATCTGGTTGACGCGGTCGTCGATCGCGCCGGCGTCGCCGTTGCCCTCGATGATGGTCGAGGCTTCCTTGGAGGCCAGGAAGCGGCGGGCGCGGCCGAGCTGGGAGATTTCCGCAGCGTCGAGCTGGCCGCCGAGTTGCTCGGAGATGACCTCGCCGCCGGTGAGGGTGGCGATGTCGCCGAGGTTGTCCTTCTGGCGGTCGCCGAAGCCCGGGGCCTTGACGGCGATCACGTTGATCGTGCCGCGCAGCTTGTTGACCGCGAGGGTGGCCAGCGCTTCGCCGTCGACGTCGGAGGCGATGATGACGAGGTTCTTGGTGACCTTAAGGATTCTCTCGAGCAGCGGGAGGATGTCCTGGACGGCCGAGATCTTCTTGTCGGTGACGAGGATGTAGGGGTCCTCGATTTCGGCTTCCATGCGGTCGGGGTTGGTGACGAAGTAGGGGGAGATGTAGCCGCGGTCGAACTGCATGCCGTCGACGTACTCGACCTCAGAGCGGATGCCCTTGCCCTCTTCGACGGTGATGACGCCGTCCTTGCCGACCTTTTCCATGACCTCACCGATGAGTTCACCGATGGCCGGGTCGGCGGCGGAGATGCCGGCGATCTGGGACATCTGCTCACGGGTGGTGACGCGGACGGCCTTCTCGCGGATGGCGTCGGAGAGGACCTCAACGCCGGACTCGAGTCCGCGCTTGAGGGCCATGGGGTTGGCGCCGGCGGCGACGTTGCGCATGCCTTCGTTGACGATGGCCTGAGCAAGGACGGTGGCGGTGGTGGTTCCGTCACCGGCGATGTCGTTGGTCTTGGAGGCGACTTCCTTGGCGAGCTGGGCGCCAATGTTGTGGAAGGGGTCTTCCAGGTCGATGTCGCGGGCGATGGTCACACCGTCATTGGTGATCGTGGGCGCGCCAAAGGCCTTGGCGAGGACGACGTTGCGTCCCTTGGGCCCGAGGGTGATCTTGACGGCGTCGGCGAGGGCGTCGATGCCGTCGCGCAGCGCTTGACGAGCGTCCTCGTCGAACAGCAGTGCCTTGGCCATATGTGTGTTCTCCTTCTGGTTGGAGTCTTGTTGCTTGTGTACTGCTTCTAGCACTCGCAAGTCGAGAGTGCTAACGCGTGTATTGTGTCGAAAATTTGCGGGTTGCGCAAGAGGCAGGGTCGTTATCGTTTGGTGCGCGGAGTCGAGTGCAACGTCGCTGTTAAATCGGCAACAGGTCGATGGGCGGCCCTCACCCTCACCCTCTCCCTCAGGGAGAGGGGACTAGCTGATGAACCAGCGCAGAGGGATGAGACCGGCCAATACTGTTGCGCGGATTGCGGACTCGGGGACTGGTCCGAAGCGTCGGCTGTCGGTACTGCGGGAGGGATTGTCGCCGACGACGAACCAGCCGTCGCCTTCTCTGGTGAGGGCACGCTTGATGTAGAGGTCTTTCCCGTGCTGGAAGGCGATGACTCGGCCGGGTTTGACCTGGACGAATCGTGGTGCGAGGGCGAGCAGGGCGTGACCGTCCTCGAGTGTTGGCGACATGGAGTCGCCTTTAACTCGGAGGAGGTAGAGCATTTGACGAGTTCCCGTGGTGCCCTCACCCTAGCCCTCTCCCAAAGGGAGAGGGGATCGGAGGGATCTCCAAGAGAGATAGAGGCGGGGTCGGGCTGTTGGGCTAGAAGCCGTCCATGCCGAAGTCGTCCATGCCGAAGTCGTCGTGGCTGTGGCCGTGGTCGTGACCGTGTCCGCCCATGCCCATGCCTCCCATGTCGGGCATTCCCATGTCGCCCATGTCGAAGTCGTCGAAGGACGAACCGGAGGAGCCGGTGTGGATGGCGACGCCGGCGCCGAAGACTCGGGCGCCGACACCGTCGTCGCAGGCGGGGCATTCTGGAGACTCGGGGGCCTGACCCATCTTGGCCAGGACATCAAAGACGTCGGTGCATTTGGGGCACTTGTACTCGTACATCGGCATAACGGGTTTCCTCCCTAGAGGATGCTGAGCAGTGATTGGTCGTTGGGTCATATCTTACGACCGTGACCCGCGCCACTGACGCGGTGTAGTGAACAGGGAGCAGCCAAATGCCTGACATCCGTGACTACTGTGACCGGCTGTGGCGTGGTGAGATTGACACCATCCATGAGGCGCACCCGGTGACTTCGCCGTGGAACAACCGTGAGCCGGAGGAGATTGGCGACGACTTCCTCTACATCAAGTCCGCGGCGTCGATGAACACGATCGATACGGGCGATGGGCTGGTGATGCTGGATACGGGCACGGCGCGAGATGCGGAGGGTCTGTACTCGGCGGTGCGGGACTGGCGGCCGGATACTCCGCTGCGGGCGGCGGTGTTTTCTCATCATCACGTTGACCACATCTTTGGCGTGGGCAAGTTTGACGAGGAGGCGGAAGGCAAGGGTCAGGCGCGTCCGACGGTCTATGGGCAGCGTCATATCCCGGCGCACTTTGATCGGTACAAGCGGACGGTGGGCTACAACACGGCGATCAACTCTCGGCAGTTCATTCGTCCGGGGATGGATGCGACGCAGGTCCGTTTGCCCTGGCCGGATGAGTTTCGCTATCCGGATGTGACGTTCGACGACGCGGTGCGGTTCTCGGTTGGTGAGCTGACATTTGAGGTCACGCACACTCGCGGCGAGACGGAGGATGCTGCCTGGACCTGGATCCCGGAAAAGAAATGGTTGTTTCCCGGTGATCTGTTCATCTGGGCGGTGCCGAATGCGGGGAATCCGCAGAAGGTGCAGCGTTGGGCGGGCGAGTGGGCGACCGGTCTGCGGCAGATGGCGGGCAAGGGTGCAGAGGTGATGAGCCCGGGTCACGGATTCCCGATTTTCGGCGCGGACCGTGTCGCCGAGGCGCTCAACGACACTGCGGATTTGCTTGATGAGATTGAGAGTCAGACGCTCGCGATGATGAACCTTGGCTACTCGCTGGACAACGTGTTGCACTCGATTGAGATGCCTCAGCATCTGCTAGACAAGCCCTGGTTGCGGTCGGCCTACGACCATCCCGAGTTCATAGTCCACAGCGTCTGGCGCTACTTCGGCGGCTGGTACGAGGGCGAGCCGGATCGATTGCTGCCGGCGCCGAGGTCGGCGGAGGCGGCGGAGTGGGTCACGCTGGCGGGCGGTCTGGAGCCGGTGATGGATCGGGCGCGGGCGCATATGCAGAACGGCAACCTGCAGATGGCGTGTCATCTAATCGAGGGGGCGGCGCTGGCGGCTCCGAATAGTCCCGATGTGCATGCTCTGAGGTCGGAGATTTATGACGCACGTGCAGCGGAGCAGGATTCCTCGATGGCGCGCGGGATCTATGCGTTTGCGGCGTCGTCGAGTCGGAATGGGAAGCGGGACGTGTTTAATCCGTAGCTTCGGGGGAGAGCTGCTCGTGCTTCGGCGTGGCCAGGTATGTGGTCGTCCCGTGTGCGAGGGTCTCGGAGGGCCCTCACCCTAGCCCTCTCCCTCGGGGAGAGGGGACCGGAACGGGACTCTTGAGCAAGAGATGACCGCGGCGGGCGCGAGTATTGTGTCTAGCCAGGCAATTGCTCGGTGCGGAAGTGGTGTGAGGCGAAGGCTGTTCCGCTGGTGATCTGGATCATTGCTCGGTCGTTGATCAGTTCGTTTGAGGTTCCTTCGTTCAAACCTCTGGTGAAAGTGGCGTTGGCGAGGGGCCACTTGAGGCCGATGGTGGTGATTCCTTCGACTGTTTCGCTGATCGCGGTGATGGTGACGTAGTCGCCGATCTGGCCGTGGAAATGGGCCTGGCTGACTCCGTCTCCGTTGAGGACGGTGAGAGCGGTCCAGCCGTCGACGGTCCAGGTGGGCGTCTGTCGGAGGCTGGGATGGGTGAGCAGGTAGAGGTTGGCGACTGCGTGGTCGTAGCGCGGGCCGCCGAAGAGTCCGACGATGATGATGCTGGTGGCGCCTCGTTTGAGGGCGTGTTCGATGGCGACGTCGCCGTCGGTTCGCTGCTCGGGGGCAGGGTGCGGTTCGAACTCGACGCCGACTGACTTGAGGTGGAAGAGGTCGTCGCCCTCGAGCGAGTCGAGGTCGCCGATGACGACGTGGGGCAGGATTCCGAGCGTTCGCAGGCGGTTGGCTCCGCTGTCGGCGGCGACGATTAGGCCAGCGCCGTTTAGGGCGCTTCTGACCAGGGGGGAGTCGTGGATCTCGCCGGCTAGGGCGACGACGGCCTGCATGCCCTCACCCTACCCCTGTCTAGAAGGGAGAGGGAATTGGGGGAGCCCTCACCCTAACCCTCTCCTAGGGGGAGAGGGGATCAGAGGGAGAGGGGTGCGGGGCTAGTCGGCCACCGGCTCGGCTTCAGCTTCTACCGAGGCCTCGGTGCCGTTGCTGGACGCCTCCGCGCCATTGCTCGAGGCGGCCGCTTCCTGTGCCTCACGCATCGCTTCGGGCACTTCCTTGCCGGCGTCCGTGAATGCCTTGGCCATCGCCTTGGCGCCAGCGCCGAAAATGTCGAGCTGACGATCTTCGACGAAGTCGCGCGAGGCGACGAGCCGGTCGAGCTGACCCTGGAACTTCGGCGCGACGTAGCGCATCAGCAGTTCGAAGCTGCGCTTAGTGGCGTCGGTCGAGGCCCACTCGTGGTGCATGCCCAGCAGTCCGCCGATGCCGCCGGAGCGGTCGTGCATGGCCTCGATCTGGTCGACGGCATCGTCGGGCGAGCCGACGATGACCATGTTCTTGTCGATCGCCTCTTCGATGGTGTCGGCCATCTGCAGGGCGATGCCGCCGCGGCGGCCCGGGTCGCGAACATCGCCGACGTAGGCGCGCTTGAGGAATCCAGCGCGGACGTCGTCGATTGCCTGGGCTCGGGTCTCGGCGATGTGGATTGCCGTGACCACGCGCCAGTTCTTGCGCGAGACCTCGTGGCCGTTTTCGGTCGCGGCCTCTTCGTACCAGTCCCAGACTTGCTTCATGCCCTCGGAGTCGGCGCCGGCAACGGAGAGCAAGCTTGCGCCGTGCTTGCCGGCGAGCTGCGGACCGGACGGCGTGAGGATCACGGCGACCGCGAGCTCGGGATGCGGATCGGAGTACCAGGCCATCTGCAGGCGGGCCTCGGTGAGCGAGAACCAGTCGGTCTCGATCGAGACCGGCTCTTCGTCGCGGGCGAGCTGGACGATGGCGTCGAAGGACTCGGCCATGCGCTTGCGCTGGGTGGTCGGCTCGATGCCCATCTGGACCGCGTCGGAGGTAAGTGCTCCGGGTCCGACGCCGAGCATCACGCGACCGCGCGTCATGTGATCGAGCTGGAGCAGGTCGTCGGCGATCATCAGCGGGTTGTGGTAGGGCAGCGAGACGACGCCGGTGCCGAGCTTGATGTGCTTGGTGCGCTCGGCCAGGGCGGCGATGAAGATCATCGGGTTGGAGATGAGTTCGCGCGCGAAGGAGTGGTGCTCGCCGATCCAGGCTTCGTCGTAGCCGAGGTCGTCGAGATGCTCGATCAGTTCGACGTCTCGCTGCAGGGCCAGGGTCGGGTGCTCGCCGACGCTGTGGAAGGGGGCCAGGAAGAGGCCGAATTTCATTCGCTTGGGTCGCCAGGACATGGTTTGGTCCGATCTATCGGGTGTGGGGTCGTACGGATTTGAGGATAGCGGTGTGCGGGAGCACCCTCACCCTAGCCCTCTCCCAGAGGGAGAGGGGACCCGAGAGGGAGAGGGAGTGTTTGGTTTTGGGCCCTGCGCTTAGCCGAGTACCTCGGGGTTGACGATTGCCTCGGGGGTCTGGCCGGTGACGACGTTGACCACGTTTCGGGTGGCGAGGGCTCGCATGGCGTAGCGGGTTTCCTCGGTTGCGGTACCGATGTGCGGGAAGCTGATCACGTTGGGCAGCTTGACGATCGGCTCGTCGGGGTCGGGCGGTTCGTCTTCGAGGACGTCGAGGCCGGCTCCGGCGATCTGGTTGGCGACGAGGGCGTCGTGGAGTGCCTTCTGGTCGACGGCCGGTCCTCTTGAGGTGTTGATCAAGTAGGCGGTCGGCTTCATCAGGGCGATCTCGCGGGCGCCGATCATGTGCCTCGACGACTGGTTGAGGTCGGTGTGGACGCTGACGAAGTCGGACTCGGCGAGTAGCTCGTCGAGGGTTCGCTTTTCGGCCGCGGGGGCGTCGACGGGCGGGTTGTCGTAGATGTCGTACCAGATCACCTTCATGCCGGCGAAGTTGGCTCGGCGGGCGACTTCCTGGCCGATTCGTCCGAAGCCGACGATGCCGATCGTCTTGCCCAACGGGTCGTTGGCAAGTCCGGGGTACGGCTCGCGGCGTCCCCAGCCGCCGGAGCGGTTGTAGGCCTCGAACTCCATCAGGTGTCGCGAGAGCATGAGCAGGAAGGCCATGGTCAGGTCGGCGACGGCGGCGCTGAGCACGCCCGGGGTGTTGCAGAGAGCGATCCCGTTGCTGGTCAGAAAGGGGACGTCGAAGGCGTCGAAGCCGACCGAAGTCGTGGCGACAACCTTGAGGTTGGGCGCGAGGTCGACGACTTGCTGGTCGATTTTGACCAGAGGGTTGAGCAATACGCCGTCGGCGTCTTTGACGGCTTCGATGAAGGCGCCGCGGTCTCGTCCGTCGACGACGCGGACGTCGCCGGCGGCGGCGAGCATGTCGTGGAGTTCGTCTTCAATCGGTACGGCCTGAACGATGGTCGGCATGGTTGGGTCTTTCGTTGGCTTGAGTTGCTGGGTGAATGGTAGGACAGGAATTGGGCCTTCAGGCTGGGAGGGCCCTCACCCTAGCCCTCTCCCTCGGGGAGAGGGGATCAGAGGGGAGCCCGAGGAGGGGATTCGCTCAGCCGGGGTGCTGACTAGTGGGAATCGAGGCGGTACACCCTCTGTGCGGTGTCGTGGAACATCTGATCTTTCTCGTCCTGGGGGTAGTCGGCGACGAGCTTGAAGAACTGGTTGTACATGTTCGTGTAGCTGCAGGAGGCCTTGTCGACTGGGAAGTTGCTCTCGAACATGCAGCGCTCGGGGCCGAAGACTTGGATGGTGTGCTCGTACCAGGCTCGGTTGGCTTCGAGTAGTTCGTCGGAGGATGGTGCTCGCTCCATCTCGTGCCAGCCGTAGCCGTTGATCACCATCTGGATGCCGCCGATCTTGGCGACGACGTTCTCGCAGGTGGCGAGCTCCGCGATCGTTTGCTTCCACTCGGCGAAGACTTCGTCGCGGTGTCCGGCGTATGGGCCGATGCCGAGCGGTCCGCCGAGGTGATTGAGGATGATCGTGGTGTCGGGGAAGGCTCGGGCGAGGTCGGTGAGTTCGGGGATCTGCGGGTGGTACAGCCAGCCCTCGAAGCTGAGGTTGCGCTTGCCCAGCTCGGCGAAGCCGGCGCGGTAGGTCTCGTTCAGATAGAGATGCGGCTGGTCCACGATTCGCGAGTTGGGCACGTCAGGCGAGGGGTCCCAGCTCGCGTGGTGGCGGATGCCTCGGAAGCGGGAGCTCATCTCCATGTGCACGTCGAGCACCTCGCCGACTGCTGAGCCGAGCAGCAGGTCCGCGTGGGAGACGATGCCGCTGCAGGCGCGCATTTCGCCGTACATTCCGCTCGCGCTCTGGGCAGAAACGCCGGCGACGTACTCGGTCTCGCCGACGGGGCTCATGGCCCGGTCGCCTTCGGCGCGATACATGGCACCACACTCGATGAAGACCGTCTGGCGGACGTTGAGATCGGCCGTGTCCTCGAGCAGTTCGTCGAGGAAGTAGCGCAAGAGTCTGCCGTCCTCGCGACCGTCCCAGAGGTGATGATGCGGGTCGATGATTTTCTGGTCGGGGTCGAATGCCGGCTCCTGGTTCGTGGCGAGCCAGTCGAAGTTGTTGGTGACCATGCTGTGCTCCTATGCCTCGCCGATGAGACCGCGCAGACCGCGGCCGAGCTCGGTGAATCCCTGGTTGAGCAGGAATCGGTCCCAGCCGATGCAGAAGTGCTTGACTCCGAGGTCGAGGTAGCGCTGCGCCTGCTCGACGGTGCCGATCTCGATACGCGGGGCGACGCCGTACTCGAGGGACTTCGCGATCGTCCGCTCCTCGGCCTCGCGGATTTCCTCGGGATTGGGACGCTGATCGAAGGAGAACGCGTAGTCGGCCGGACCCCACTGAGTCATGTCGACGCCCAGCTCGGCGGCCCGCTCGAGGATTGCGTCGATGTCGTCCAGCGCGACGCGCTTTTCGATCATGATGGCGGTGACGATGCCATCGAGGTCGGTGCCATAGTTGTTGGCGTCGTAGCCGGCCAGACCCGGACGCCGCGTCTTGACGCCCATCACGCCGCCCAGCTCGCCGGCCGTGCCGGGCCGGTCGGGGCGGATGGCCTGCATGGCCAGGTCGACGTCCTCGGGCGTGCGGATGTCGGTGTAGAGCATCGCCTTGAATCCGGCGCCCAACGCAGCCTGCGCCCAGAACATCTGGTTGGCCTGGTCGAGCTTGATCATCAGAGGCAGATTGCCGCATTGCGCCGCTCGGGCGATGTGGTAGAGCTGCTTCATGTCAAAGGTCGAGTACTCGGCGACGTACTCCGCGTAGTCGAACTGGCCGGTGTCACCGATCAGCTCGGCGATGTCGGGGTCGTTGAAGAGGAAGTGGGTGCCAATCGTCGATTTGCCGGCATCCAGCGCTTCGCGAAAGGTGTTGGCAAGCACGGCCATAGGTCAGTCTCCTTGGTTGAGATTCAGAGGTGGTTCGCGGAACAGGGTAGAGGTGAGTCAAGGAACCAGTTCAAAGTGTCCCTGACGGAACCACTCCGATTCCAGCATGGCGTCGACTCGACCTTGAAGGAACGAGTGATGAGCTTCTGTCGCTACGACGAAGAACACACGAGGACTGATTCGCCGAAAGCGGAAGGCGTACACGGCAGTCGGCGCGAGCTGCTGTTGCACTACCTCACGCCACTGAGCGATCTGCTGCCGATGCGTGCCCTGGCGTCCGAAGTGGTGATAGATCACGAGTGACTGCGCTCTTTCGTACAGAGCTGCCAGTTCATCCATAAGCACATACTTCGGCGCTTTGGAACTCGTCCGTGAGACTGACGCCGGCGCGAACCCGTTGTCTGGATCGACGAAGACGATCTGACAGTCGCGAGTGGTGAGTCGAGAACCACTTGCCCAGGCGTGCCGGCTGTCGAGGTGTTGCTCGCCCGCAACTCCGTTCGAGGCGACCGGCACATAGTCTTCGTGAAACTGTGTATCTGCACCGAGCACACCGGATTGCGCAATGGTCGCCACCCGCCGGTCTCGCTTCGCGACTAGATCCTGCAGAGCGTCAAAGAGTGGAGGATCACAAGGTCGAAACTCGGGTGCCCGGTCCGCTTCTAGGTACCTGACGTGTTTGCCGTCGTTCGGTGGGTCGGCGTCAACGATGGTTGCGTCGGTGCGATACCAGATCACGCCGAGGCGCAATTGCCGTGAATCAATCCCGCGCAGTGAGCGGAGCAGGCCGTACTTGCCAAAATCACCAATGTCGCCGGTGTAGCGGTCTTGCATGCCGGTACAGGGTAAAGGTGACTCAGACGCGGCGGCGGCGGACTGGGTCTAGGCGCTCGGTGAGGACGTCGCTGAGGAAGTTGAGGGCGGTCAACATTAAGGCGAGGATTACGACTGGTCCGAGGACGAAGTGGGGTGCGTCTCGCATGAACGGTCGGCCCTCTTGCATGATGGCGCCGAGCGTGGGGTCGGGAAGCTCTGCGCCGAGGCCGAGGAAGTTGAGCGCGGCCATGATCAGCACCGAGGCGACGATCGCGAGGGGGACCTGGACGGTGAACGCGCCGAAGGTGTTAGGCGCAACGTGTCGGAAGAGGATGCGGCGGCCCGAGAGTCCGAGGCAGCGTCCGGCGAGGATGTAGTCGCGTTCGCGTTCACGCAGCACCCCCGCTCTAGCCAGGCGGGCCGATCCGGGGATGTTGAAGAAGGCGATCGCGACGGCGACGCTGAAGATGCCCGAGCCCATTATCGTGATCAACAGGATCGCGAAGACGATCCCGGGGAAGGCCAGGAGGACGTCAACAGCTCTCATGATCAGGGTGTCGGTGCGTCCTCCTCGCCAGCCGGCGGTGTAGCCGAGCGTGATCCCGACCAGCCAGCCGACGAGCACGGCGGCGAAGCCGTGCTTGATCGTGCGGCCGAGACCGACCGAATTGCGGGCGAGCAGATCGCGTGAGATGTGATCGGTGCCCATCGGGGCGTCCCAGCTGATGCTGCCGTTCTTGGGTGTGTCTCCGGGTTTGTTGGGGTCGGTTGGGTCGAGGACGGGGAAGATGAAGGCGAAGAAGAACAGGACGACGAGCACGGTGAGCGCGAGTCCGCCGCGGGGTTCGCGGGCGACAGCGCGCAGCTCGGTGCCGACGCTGCGCAGGAAGTGGAAGCGATCGCTCTCTTCCTCGAAGGGGATGTCTGCGACACGACTGGACATTGTTATGTCTCCGCGCCTTGACCGATACGGATGCGTGGATCGAGTCCAACGTAAACGAGATCAACAATCAGGTTGACCACGACGAAAACGAAGACGAGCAGGATGGTCGTCGCCTGGATGACGGTGTAGTCACGGTTGTTGACGGCGTTGATCAGCGCGCGTCCGAGTCCCGGCCAGGTGAAAACGGTCTCGATGACGAGCGTGCCGCTGAGGATTGAGGCGAGTTCGAGTCCCATGATCGTGACGACGGGAATGAGGCTCGGTCGCAGGGCGTGGCGGACGATGACCGCGCGGTTGGTGAGTCCCTTGGATCTCGCGGTGCGGATGTAATCCTCGGTCATCGTGTCGAGGAGCGATTGTCGGGTGAAGCGGCTGATATTGGCGGCGACGATGCCTCCAAGTGCCAGCGAGGGCAGTGCGAGATGTTCCAGCGCCTTGAGGGGGTCCTCGGTCAGGGGCACTCGGCCCGAGACTGGCGTGAGGTCGAACCAGACCGAAAAAACGATCAAATAGACGAGGCCAGCGACAAATGAAGGGACGCCGATGTTCCAGCCGGTCCAGAGTGCGGCGACCAGTCGAAGAAGCCGCCTCGGTTGACGGCGGCGAGGACGCCCAGCGTGAGACCGAGGGTGAACCCGATGATGATCGCGAGGCCGGCCAGCTCGATCGAGGCGGGAATCGCGTTGCCGAGGATCTCGGTAACTGGCAGGCCGGTGAGGGACTGGCCGAAGTCGCCGGTGAAGATCCGCCCGATCCAGATCCAGTACTGCTCATACATCGGCTTGTTGAGGCCGAGTTCCTCTTTGAGCTGTTCGTAGACCTCGGGGTCGGTGTTACCCATCGCATCGCCGATGGCACCGGCGACCGGGTCGCCCGGGATCAGTCGCACGGAGGCGAAGATCAGGATCGAGGCGACGAACAGGACTGGGATCAGCTGGGTGACAAGGCGGCGGAGTACGTAGGTCATGAGGTGCCTACGGCTACGTCAAATCTGGTGGAGGTCAGGCGCGGGCGTTCCCTCTCGGAAGCGTCCGCGCCTGCAAGATACGCTGCTACGTCTGCTCGAGCCAGACGGTCTGCGGATTCGGAGTTGTGGGACCCGGGTCAGGTACATGGACCCGGTTCGTGTAGAACTCCGCTCCACGCTGGCGTGCGATCGCTTGAGCGAACATCACCTCGTGGAAGGTGTCGTTGAACGAGCGCCAGTACTCTTCGGTGTCCTCATGGTTTCCGGTCTGGACATCAATGATCATGTCGAGCCAGTGGAAGTAGTTATCCATGTAGGGACGTTCACGGACCGGGATCGGGTTGGTGGCGTCACCGCCGCGCTTGGCGTTGCCCTCGCCGTGCAAGGCGTCCTGCATGACCATGGCGAGCGCCGCGCTCTCGGGGCGAATCCAGTTGCCGAAGCCAATCAGGAAGTTGCCGAAGTCGCCGGCCTGCTGCTTCTCGATCATGACGTTGTACTCGGTCGGTTCGAGTTCGAGTTCGATGTCGAGAGTCGAGAGTTCGGCCTGCAACAGCTGAGCCAACGCCGGCGCGTAGGGGCGGATCGGCAGGGTGCTGGCGGTCAAGACGCTGCCTTCGCCAACGCCGGCGGCGTCGAGCAGCTTGGCGCCCTCGGCCGGGTCGTAGTTGGGAGCGTCCTGATCTTCGATGTAGCCCTGCGAGCCGCGCTGGAAGAAGAGTCGGCCGGCGTCGTCGTAGGGACCGAAGTAGTCTCGCACGACGCGCTCCTGGTCGACCATCCGCCAGACGCCGTGTCGGGCGCGCGGGTCGGTGGTCGGCTCAACGTCGATGGCGAAGCGGAAGATCTGGCCGCCGAGGCTGGTGCCGGCCCAACCCCAGTGCTCGTCGCTGTCGATCAGGCGGTCGATCGTCTCGGGGTTGTTGAAGGGGATGCCGTTGTGGGAGTCGATGTCGCCGGCTTCGAGGGCGATACCGATGGCGTCGGCGTCGGAGAAGATCGTGTAGTTGATCTCATCCATATTCGGGGCGCCCATGTGGCTCTCGGCGAACGGAGTCAGGCGCCAGCCGGTGTTGGGGTCGTAGCTGTCGGTGTCGAACTTCCACGGGCCGGTGCCAATCAGCACGGCTTCCTCGTTGCGCGCCATATCGAGCGCCGGGGCAGTAGCCGAGCCCGCGGTCTCGGGGTGGCCCATGCGCACGTAGGCGGTCAGCGCGCCGGTGAAGCCACGCGGCTCGCCGAGGTTGAGACGCATGGTTAGTCCGTCAATCGCCTCGGTGCCGGCGATCACCTTGCCCAGGTTGAAGGCCGGCGAGCCGCCGCCGGAGACGCCCTGGTCGCGGATGGCTTCGTAGCTGTGCGCCGCGTCGTCGGCAGTGAAGGCGCGGCCGTCATGGAACATGACGTTGGGCTTGATGTCGAAGATCCAGGTCAGGTTGTCCGGGGTCTCCCAGCCGGCGGCCACATCGGGCTTGATTTCCCAGTCGGGGTTGGCGTATTCCCAGAACCGGTTGGCGGTCTCGTTGAGCTGCACACCGCCGTACTGGGTGAGGCAGTTGTACATGTACCCGGTCGGGTCGATCGTGCCGTTGTTGCCGGCGGAGTTCCAGGGGAATCGGATCAGGGTGAGCTGCGAGGCGGCGGCGCGCTTGAAGACGCCACCGGTCTGGATCACGTTGCCCTGGCTGTCGGTGCGGTCTGCTGCCTGGGCCTGCGCGACGGCAGCCTGTTGCTGCTGTTGCTGTTGCTGCTGAGCTGCTTCTTCTTGCTGCTCCTGCTGCATGGCCTGTTGCTCGGCCTGCTGCTGCATTGCCTGCTGTTGCTGCTGCTGGACCTGAGCAGCGGCCTGCTGATCGTCGTCATCGTCGTCACCACAGCCGACGAGTGCCAGACCTGCTGCGCCGACGCCTGCTCGTGCGCTCGCTCTGAGCAGCGACCGGCGGCTCAGTCGCTCGCGCTTCATCCGTGACCAATAGTTGCGTTCCATATCTCTCCTTGTGTTCTCGCTCCACGCAGCCGCAACGCAAGCGGAACCGCGCCTTTCATAGAGATTACCCGCCAACGGACTGTTCGGCAATGTGAAGTGTTTCACGGGCGTTGCGGATAGAAGGCCTCTATCACGTTCCGAAACTCGATAGCCGTTCGCCATTCAACACTAGATGACACTGAATGTGTTCAGCGGCCGTGACAGCGCTTGTATTTCTTTCCTGATCCGCAGGGGCATGGGTCGTTGCGGCCCACCGTTTGCGTCTGCATATCGATCAGGCCGGCGTCGATCAGCGGGGGGAGATCGCGCTCCATGATCTTCTTCAGCCCCTGCTCTCCGCGGAGATTGTGCTGCCGATTGACCGTTGCGACGATGTCGCCAAGCGAGGTCCGACCGTTCATCTGCCCGATGCAGGCGGCCATCACTGCCGTGATCGGATAGGGCTCCGAGCGTCGCTCGCCGGAGTCGACGGTGAGCTGAAACGCTTGCTGGAAACTGGCTCCTGCTAGGGCGCGGCGCTGCTCCAACTTCACGTGACCGGGCAGCGAAGGTACGGCGCGGAGGAGCGCTCCCGGTTCCGACAGGATCGCCTCGGTGGCACGGCGACGACGCTCGGCGCGGTCGTCTCGACGACGCACTTCCTGTTCGATCTCGGGAGGCAATTCACCGTGTTCGATCACCGCGCGCTCATATCCGTGCGGCGGCTGTCCGCTGACTACTCGGACGAATGCTTCTCGGGGCGTGGTGTCATCGTCGCCAAGAATGCGGCGGGCTTCCCAGAAGTAGGAGTCGGCGCTGCGGTTGGTGCCGTAGAAGAGCTGAGCAGTGAGATGGAAGTAGTCGTACTGCTTGCGATAGAGAGATTCGTAGAGCTGCGCGGCCTGTTCCCTGGTCTTCGGTTCGTCCAGTGCCGACTTCACGTAGTTCGCGGCCAGCGTCGCGCTGCCCAGTGCCAGGTGCACTCCAGATGAGAAGAGCGGATCGACGAAACAGGCTGCATCGCCGACCAGCACGTAGCCGTCGCCGGCGAAGTGTTTCGAGGTGTAGGACCAGTCACGTTCGACACTTGGTTCGTCAACCAGGGTTGCCTCGGAGAGCAATTCGCGGGTGTGAGGGGCGAGCGCCACCTGGGCTTCGAGGAAGCCGGTCGGCCCGAGATCGCGCAAACCTCGCTGGCCGATGTCTTTGTCGACCACTGCGCCGACGCTGGTTACTCCGGTGTGCAGCGGAATCTTCCAGAGCCAGCCGTGCTCATAGGACTCGATAAAGATGTTGCCGTTGTTGGGTGGCTTGAGGTGCTTGGCGTCTCGGTAGTAGCCGAAGACGGCTAGGTTCTTGAAGTACTCGTCCCATTGATGCAGATTCAGCTTGCGACTGAGGATGGCCGTCTGGCCGCTGGCGTCGACGAGGAATCGACAGCCGATTTGGTCGTCATTACCGGCGTGGATGTATCTGACACCGGTCACGCGCTCTCCGTCGAGCTCGACATCAAGCACCTGGTGCTCTTCTCGCA
This sequence comes from Dehalococcoidia bacterium, assembly GCA_964291525.2. Lineage (GTDB taxonomy): Bacteria > Chloroflexota > Dehalococcoidia > Bin125 > Bin125 > Bin125. The sequence continues at coordinate 2,161,092 of OZ219765.1, forward strand.
CGTCGACGCCGTGGTCGGCGGCGTTCTTTAGCAGGATGTGGTCGAACTCGGAGCGGACGACCTGGAACGAGGTTGGGCGCTGGCCGGGATCGTCGGCGAAGTACCAGCTCCAGGGCTCAGGGTCCTTGCCCCAGACGAGCGTCGCGCCGTGCTTGACGACGAAGCCAGCCGCCTCGATCGCCGGCATCACGCCGATCTGCTCCAGCACAGGAATGCTGGCTGGCAGCAGCGACTCGCCAACGTGTTCTCGAGGGAACTTCGCTCGTTCCAGCAGGACAACCTGGTAGCCCTGATCGGCCAGCAGCGTTGCGCAGGCTGAGCCGCCCGGCCCGCCACCGATCACGACGACATCGCAGGATTCCGGCATGCCCGCTCCTTGCCGCTGAGATTACTCTGCGACCAAACAGGTGTCAGCAGGCTTGCCTGTCGCAGAGGTGGAGTGATGGAGTTTTACGAGCACCGAGTAACGATGGTCGAGCCGAAACGGTTTCCTGAGTACCGAGACCTCTTCCTGCAGGAGACCTGGCCGCGACTGGTCGAGGCTGGATTTCGACCCCTGTGTCTGCTGAATGCCTTGATCGGCGGTACTCCCGAGGAGGTGCACAGCTTCATCGGATTCCCGAGCTGGGATGAGTGGCGACGTGGGCAGGAGATCCTGGTTGGACTCGGCGACGAGGCCTATCGCACTGTTCGACGCGAGTTGATCGTCAATGAGACGGCGAGACCGAAGATTCCGAATGCTGGTCGACCGCTGCCGGAAACTCCCGACTCCGACCGCCGAGCCGTGTATGGGCTGCGTCGCTGGACCATCGATCCGGCGACCTGGGAGCGCTTCGCTGAACTAACCGAGTTCGGCGTTTGGCCGGCGATGGATGCGATGGGGCACCGCGTGCTGGGCAACTTCTACGACGCCGTGTTGAGCGACGACATGGAAGTGACCAATCTGGCCGGTTACCACAGCGTCGGCAACTGGCACACAACACGCACGCCGCAGGACCCGGGCTCGGGCGTGTCGGAAGAGTTGCTCAAGCTGTTCCAGGAGAGCATTCGTGAGCGGCATTCATTGACCCGTCACACGTGGGTCCAGGTGATGAACGCTCATTGGCCGGAGTGATCGTTCGCTCCGCCTCTCCGGGAATGAGGACGTTGGCAGAAACGTCTTCATTGCGTTGACCAGCATGCGCCCTCTCCCAGAGGGAGAGGGGACCGTAAGGCGGGTGTTCAGCTTGGGTCGGCGTTCCAGCGATAGGCTCGGCGGGCGTTTTCGACGAAGAAGTCTTCGACCACAGATTCCCTGAGTTGGAGTGCCTGGATCTCGTCTCTTGCCCTGGGCCAGGGGATGGTTGGGTATTCGGTGCCGAACATCATCTTTTGACGGCCTCGGGTGTTGATGAACTGGACGAAGTTGGGCGGCCAGTACTTCGGCGCGACTGATGTGCAGGACATGTAGACGTGATCCCAATGGGCGATGGTTGAGATGGTCTCTTCGATCCACGGTTGGCCGCAGTGCGTCATGATCAGGCGCAGCTCGGGAAAGTGGTAGGCGACCTCGTCGTAGTGGATTGGGTTCTGGACCCAGCCGGGGCGACGCGGTCCGGGCATGCCTGCGTTCATTGAGACCGCGATGTCGAGTTCCAGGGCTTTGACGTAGAAGGGCCAGTAGACCCGGTCGGTGGGTGGCAGCTCGTAGCGGAATGGCGGGATGCGGAGGCAGCGGACTCCGTAGCGCTCGTGGTAGTCGACGACTTTGCGGATTTCGTCGTAGCCCTTGAGCGGATTGACGATCATCGCGGGCAGGATCTTGTCGGGGAACTGTTTGTGCGCGTCGCCGACCCATTCAGCGTGCTCGGGATGCATGATCGAGACCACGCCGGCTCCGATGTCCGATTGGTCGAGCACTTCCAGGAGTTGCTCGGGCGTCTCGATTGCGCCTCGACCCTCGATTCCCTTGAACAGATAGCTGAGGGCGTTCTCTCCCGAGGGATCGAGGAATGAGGAGTTGATCAGGGAATCGATGGCTCGGATGCGGTCGGTCATAGCGTCCGAAGTCTAAATCTCTCCGCGCGGCTTCATTCCCGCGGCTCGGTAGACGTTGTCGATGACACGCATACTGATCACGCCGTCATCAGCGTCGGTTGGCATTGGCCGGACGCCCGCGATTGCGTCCATGAAGGCTCGGAGTTGGTAGTTGAACGTCGGTGTCCTGGTGAGGGTTTCCCGGCGCGTTCCCCACGACGTCACGAGCTCGATTCGGTGGACCTCGCGGTGGGGCACCATTGGATTCACGACCTTCAGTCTGCCCCGGTCGCCGTAGACATTGACTTCGGCGGAAAAACCTCCGGCTGCATTCATCCGTGACCAGATCGTGGCCGGAATGTTGCCGGGAAAGAGCAGCTCTGCCTTCAACTCGAGGTCGATGTGTTCATGGACCGTTGCCGCCTTCGCGGAGACGACCTCCGGCTCTGCACAAAATGTGTGGCGGAGAAAGTGCAGCGGGTAGCAGCCGAGGTCCATCGTCGCCCCACCGCCTAGTTCGATCCGATATCGGATCTGGCTGGGCACGTCGACCACCGTGTTCTGGAAATGGGCGTCGGCATAGCGAGTCGTTCCCAGGATTCCACTCTGGACAATCTCACGCATCCGCATCGAGAGCGGGTGGTAGTAGTAGTGAAACGCCTCAGCGCAGACGAGGCCCGTCTCGCGCGCGCAGTCGGCCATCTCTCGCGCTTCGGCCTCGTTCATGGCGAACGGCTTCTCGCAGAGCACGTGTTTGCCAGCGTTGAGTGCCTTGATCGTCCATTCGTGATGTCCGCTGATGGCGAGCGGGTTGTAGACCGCGTCCACGTCGGGGTCGGCGACGACTTCGTCGTAGGTGTCGTGGACAGTTGGTATGCCGGCGCGTGCGGCAAATGTCTCGGCGCGGTCACGGTCGCGTGCGGCCATACTGACGATTTCAACGTCGGGGAACTCAGCGACGGGTTTGAGCAGCGCGCGGGGCGTGATCGCGGCAGCTCCGAGGATGCCGAACCTGAGAGTCATCTCGAGTACTTCATGGCGTCTCTGTCGAGTAAGAATCTCAGGATTCAGTCATTGCCGCACTTGTCGCGGCAATCTCGAGGTTCGTGCAGGACTGGGCGAGATACCCGCGGCGAGCGCGGGTATGACGGAACTCCAGCTGGACCGATGCCTACACGGTTACGCGTTGAACTGTGGCAGCAGGTAGTTGTGATCCTTTTCGTACACCTGAATCCGGCCGCGACCGCCGTCGCTGATCGCGATCCGGTCCTGGCCGTCGATTGCGATCCCTCGGGGACGGTCGAAGATGCCGAACTTGATCAGCTCGACCGGGGTCACCCGCCGGAAGGCCTGCGCGTATTCGGGGTTGACCTCCATGACCTTGGCTGCGGCCTTGGAGAATTCGTGCGCGTCTCCCTGGAGACTGCAGATGATGTCACCGTCGGGGTAGTAGATCTGGACCCGTCGGTTGCCCCAGTCGCAGACGTAGACGTCGCCATCGCTATCTACGGCGACATCGGCAGGACGTTTGAGGCTTCCGCCGTCGTCGATTCCGACATCTTCATAGCGAGAGCCAAAATTGCACAGGAACTCGCCGTCGGGCGTGAACTTCTGCACACGGTCGTTGCCCCAGTCGGCGATGAACAGCGCGCCTTCATTGTCGATCGTGATGCCCCAGGGCTGGTTGAGTTGTCCTTCATCGCACCCCTCGGAGCCCCAGGCACCGAGGAATTCACCGTCTCGGGTGAACTTCTGCACGCGGTGGTTGTGACTGTCGACGACGTGCAGGTTGTCGTCGGCGTCGAAGGCGAGGCCGGATGGTCGATTGAATTGTCCGTTGCCTGAGCCAAACTCACCCCAATCGCTGATCGGCGAGCCTTCCGGGTCGTAGCCGAAAATGCGGTGGTGGTAGGCGTCGGCGCACCAGACGGTGCCGTCGCGGGCGAGGGAGACGCCCTCGGGCCATTGGAGGTCGCCTGCTCCCATCTCGCCGAGGAACTCGTCCTCAATGCGGTGCTTGTAGATCTTCGAACCCAGGTTGCCTCCGCCCGAATACTCTGCCAAGCCGGGATCGGCGACATACATAGTGCCGCTCGGCGTCATCGCAATCGGCGAGGGATAGGTGAATCCCTGGGGTCCAACGAAGTGGCCGATCGAGTGTGTGAAGTGCCAGGTTCGTCCGGCAACTGAGTAGGTCAGCATGGCAACGTCTCCTCGAACCGTCTCTCATGTTCTCCCCCGCTCGCGGGGGAGAAAACAATCACCGCGGCAGGTCCCCTTCATTGGGGGAGCTCTTGTCTTGCCTACGCAGTCGCCATCAGCGGCTCGATAAAGCTGAGCTTTTCGAACTCACCGTCAACGATCGGCTTGGCGTCGAGCCTCATCCAGTCTTCGAGCAGCGTTGAGTAGACGCCGCGGAAGTCGTGGTTGGGGACAAGGTCGCCCTGCTCGAGGTCTCTCGGATTGATGCTCGGAAACTCGCCGTGCATACCGCCCTTGACCTGCGGGCCGAGCACGAAGACACCGCCGCCGGCGCCATGGTCGGAGCCGGAGCCGTTGTCTCGCACGCGGCGGCCGAACTCGGTGAACAGCATCATGACCACGTTGTCATCGCGGTCGTGAGCCTTGACGTCGTCCCAGAAGTCCGAGATCGCCCGCGACAGGTCGGTCCAGAGCTTCTCGAAGACCGGCTTCTGGTTGGCGTGCGTGTCGAAGCCGATCAGCTGCGTATAGAAGACGCGCGTGCCGAGGTCAGCGCAGTGGATCGTGGCGATGTCTTTGAGGCTGCGCGAGATCTGCTCGGTGCCCCACTCGACCGAGGTCTCGTAGCGGCCGAGGCCCTCCTTGAGGATGTCGGCGCCCTTGAGCGCGTCGAGTCCGGTGCGGCCGAGGTATTCCTTGACGTTGCCGGTGCCGATCGCGCGCCCGTACATGTTGACGAAGCGCTCGAGCATCTTCTCGCGCTGGCGCTGCTGCTCGATGCCGGTCAAGAGACCGTAGGTCGAGAGATCGGCGACGGATGCAACGGTCACACCGGGCACGACCAACGCGCGGGGCAGGCCCTGTCCGATGTGGACCCCGGTGACCGGGTTTTCACCGGTCGGGTCGAGGTCGCGGATGGCGCGCCCGACCCAGCCCTCGGTGCCGACCTTGTTGGGCTCACAGGTGTGCCAGATGTCCATCGAGCGGAAGTGCGAGCGCGGCGAGTTGGGATAGCCGACGCCGTGGATCAGCGCCATCTCGCCCTGGTCGTAGATCTCCTTGAGCGGCGCCATCGTCGGGTGCAGGCCGAAGTGGTCGTCGATCTTGAGGACCTCGTCCTCGCCGATGCAGAGTTCGCCGTTGCGGGCGTCGTTGTAATGCCCGTCCGCATAGGGCACCACGCTATTCATGTAGTCGTTGCCGCCGGTCAACTGGATGATGACGACAACCGGGTCTTTGCTTCTGGTCGCAGTGGTCATGGCTGGGTCTCTCTGTGCTGCTCCTGAGTGGTCCTTGTCGTTCTCTTAGCCGAACTGGTACTCCGTCGTTGCCGCGATCAGGGCGAGCATTTCGCCGACGCGCTCGGAAGAACCGTCGTAGTCGTTGCTCCAGGAGAGGTCGCCCTGCTCCGAGGCGTGCTCAATCAGCTCGAGTCTGGTGACATCCGCCACATTGAGCGGGCCGATCAGGTCGAGACAGTGGTCGACCATCTCGTCCGGGCTCATCTGTGTGCCATTGGCGGCAGCGACGCGTTGGACGATTTTCTGTACGCCCGGCATCTCGGTGTTGCTGACGCGGTCGGCGACGAAGTTGATTCGTCCGACCACAGCACCGGAATTGATCCAGTCGCGACCGGTCTGCCAGCCCTCGACCGAAGGCGGGTTGTGCAGGCTCTGGCCCATGTGGGCCGACTCCTGGCCGAGGCTGATCAGGTCCAGTTTCGGACCGGACATGTGCTCGGTCAGGCGCAGCGTGCCGACGACGGTCTCGACCGGACTCTTGACCTTCTGGAAGGTCGCTTCCTTGAAGAAATCGGAGTTGAACAGCGCCCGCAGGACTGGCTTGATCTCGAAGTTCGAGTCCTTGAAGACGCCAGCGAGGTAATCGATCGCCTCGGGATCATTCGGCGGCTCGATGTTCCAGGCCGGAACCTGGGCCTCGTCGGCGACGAAGAAGTTGTACAGGTGTCGGACGATGAAGCGCGGGCAGGCCTCTTCCTCGAGGATGATGTCGATGATGTCGAGGCCGTCGAAGTTGCCCTTGCGACCGAGGAACTCCTTCTCGCCGTAGTCGTGCTCCTCGGGACGGAACTCGAACTGGAAGAAGAAGCGGTGGTTGGGCACGCGCGGGATCTTTGGGCCCAGCGTCCAGCCGGTGAAGGCGCGAGCGCACTCGAAGACATCCTTCTCGGTGTAGTTGCCGACGCCCATCGAGAACAGCTCCAGCAGCTCGCGACCCCAGTTCTCGTTTGGCGAGCGCTTGTGGTTCTCGTGGTTGTCGAGCCAGTAAATCATGGCCGGGTTCTGGGCCAGCATGATCAGCAAGTCGCGGTAGTTGCCCGTTCCGTGATCGCGGAACATGTCGATCTGCGCGATCAGGTGATTGTCGTTGTCGACCTTGGAGTTACCGACCGCAAAGACACCGTGCCAGAAGAGCGCCATCTTCTCTTCCAACGGCCGCTGCGTGTTGATCAGGTGGTAGAGCCAGTTGGCCGCGCCGGGAACGGTCACGGGGCCGCCGGTTTCCAGCGAGGGCATGTAGCGGAAGAGTTGGTGCAGATCGGCGCGGGGAATGTGAGCCGGCGGGTCGACCAACTGCTCAACGGTCTCCTCGTAGCCTTGCTCCACGAGCCGTTCGAGCTCGTCGCGCGACGCGCCAAACCCAGCCCGGCGCATCAAGTGCGCCATCTGGGCGATCTCTTGCTTCTCCGACTGAATGGCCGACATGTCGTTCCTCTGATTCCGTAGCAAAACAAAGCTCCACACTCCGGGTGGCGCTCCGTATCACAAGCTACACAATCTGCCAAGCGATCGCAGCGCGCTCAACGGATCCTCGACGATCTTCCGACTTACCCGCGCTTGTCGCGGGTAAGTCGGAGAATTCGTACAGGATTCGAGGGTTGAGTGTGGGCGATCCGCGAGAGATCACCGACCGGCCAACTCCCGTCCCCGATTTAACGCCTCAGAGACTCGTTCCGCGCCCGGCATGAGGAAGCTGAATCCTTCGCTGATCCGCTGATCGACGTTGGCCATGTTGACCTGCGGCGATCCGTAGGGCACTCCGCGTTCCTGACAGACTTCTCGGGCGCGGCGCACGGCGTCATCAACCAACGGTCCGGGTTGACCTCGTTGACCGAGCGAGACCGAGAGGTCGCTTTCGCTGATCAAGATGAGGCCGGGCTTCGGCACCGCGTCGAGGATGGCGGGCAAGTTGTTGACGCCCTCGATCGTCTCGCACTGCAGGATCGGCAGGATCTCGCCGTTCGGATCGAGCGGCCAGACGTCAGCGCGGTCGAAGTAGTCCGGCTGGTCGAGTCCCCAATAGCGCAGCGCGTTGCCGGGAGCGTGTCCTCGACGACCAACCGGCTCTTGATCCGGCGCATCCTCGGCCTGGATGTAGCGAGCAGCCTGAAGCGCGGCGATGGCGTCTTCCGGGGTGTTAACCATCGGGAACACGATCCCGTAGACGCCAATGTCTAGGACCTGCTTGACGATCCACTGGCTCTGTTCGCGTCCGTTGACGGGAATCCGGACCATTGGTGTGACTGCCGGTGCGAGCGAGCCTGACTCGAGAATCTGCCGTCGATTGAGCATGTATTGCAGCGAGAGGCTGAGATCGCTCAGATTGAACGCATTGTGTTCGAGTTCGTAGACGACAAAGTCGTAGTTCGATGATGCGATCCAGGTCGCATCGGGAATCGATCCGGCCGGCACAAACGGTCCGAAGGCCGGCTTGCCTGATTCGATCAGCTCGATCACCTTGTTCAGTCGCTCGGCCATTAGTGATGCTCCCCTGTGATTTGCGTTGTCAGCGCGAAGGTATCAGCGAGCGTGCTCCGCTTGATCTAGGCTTCGCGCCAGGTAACGGAGACCGATCATGCCCACTGAACATCACGAACTCATCGTCGAGGACGGGCCGGTCACCCGGATAACGATCAACCGTCCCGAACGACACAACGCAATCAACACCGAGGTTGGCGATGCGATGGTCGACATCGTCAATCGGATCGGCCGTGACCCGGCCGTTCAGGTGTTGGTTCTGGCCGGCGAGGGACGCTCATTCTGCTCGGGCGACGACGTGTCCGAGGGTGGCGACGGCACTATTCCCGACTATCCCTGGCAGAATCCGTACCACGCGCCGCATATCGCCGCATTCAATCTCGAGCGGCATCCCTACTTCCGGCTGCAGTCGCTACTCAGGAGAATCCCGCAGATTGTGATCGCCCAGGTGCAGGGCTATTGCATGGGATCCGGCTTCGACCTCATGCTGGCCTCCGACTACGCGATCGCCGATCCCGAGGCCAGACTGCGCATGGTCATTTCGGCCACCGCATTCCTGCCCAAGTACGTCGGACTCAAGCATGCGACGCGATTGATCCTGGACGACCAGTTCATCTCCGGCGTCGAAGCCGCGGAGCTGGGCCTAGTGACCAAAGTGGCCGAGCCCGGCAAGTTGCGAGAAGAAGTGGACGAGCTGGCCAACCGTCTCGCGACGATGGGTCAGGAGCGGCACGGTTATCTCGGCGTTGTCAAAGAATCGATCAATCGCTCGCTCTGGCCGCAACTGGACGACGACCTACGCATGCAACTCATCGGCCACCGGATGAGCGACCTGTACCGCCAACACCCGTACGAACCTAATCTGGACTGATGGCCGTCTCCGACCCCTCCGACCTCCCTCTCGCCGGCTCGGTCGTCATCGACCTGAGCGACGAGTGCCTGGCGCTTGGCGCCCGCTGGCTCTCCGACTTCGGCGCGGATGTGATTCGGGTCGAATCGGCGACCGGCGATGCGCTGCGAATCAACGGTCCGCATCTCGACGATCGAACCGATGTCGAGAGCGGGCTGCGGCACCTGCTCTACAACGCCGGCAAACGCAGCCTGGCGCTCAACTTTGACTCACCCGGCGCATGGGATCTGGTCGATCGCCTGCTGACTATGGCAGACGTCGTGCTCGCGCCGCTGGACAAGTCCATCGAGGCAAGCCGATTCTTCGACCGCGAACGACTGCAGCGCGTCCATCCTCATCTCGGCGTCATCGATGTCGTCACACGACGCGGCGGCGAGGGCTTGCCTGCGTCCGACATCGTTGGCGTCGCGGCCGGTGGACTCATGGAGGGCCTGGGCTTCCCCGATGTCGCGCCCGACTATCCGGCCGGCAAGTTGGCCTACAAGCAGGCCAGCCAGGTCGCGGCAGCGACCGGTGCGTCGATGCTCTACGACCGCCGCAACGGTTCGCGGTCGCACCACGCGTACATCTCCCTGCAGGAGGCGATTCTCTCGACCACGATCCACTTCGCAAACGAGAACATGTGGCGGCACATGGGCGTCAAGGCCTTCCGCCCCGGAGGCGAGATCTCCTCGTTGGTACAGGCCAAAGACGGCAAATGGCTCACGTTCGGGATCACACCAAACACACACGCTCGCTGGGCGGCATTCGGTCAGTGGCTCTACGAACGCTCTGGCTACGACGGGCTGATCGGAGCCGAGTATCCGGGCGATATCTACATTCCCGAGTGGGGCGGCGAGACACATCTGGCCTTCCAGCGAGCATGCGCCACGCTAGACCGAGAAGAACTCTGTTACGAGGGACAGTCGCGCGGATTCCTGGCGGTGCCGGTCAACTCGGCCCGCGACATCGTCGAAGATCCACACCTACACGAGCGCGGCGCGTTCCTGTCCGTCGAGCATCCGCAGTTTGATCACGCAATCGATCTGCCCCGGCTGCCGATTCACTCGACTGGATACCAGCCAGTCGGTCGTCCGGCGCCCGCGTTGGGCGCGGATTCGTCCGCTGTGCTGTCGGAACTGCTTGAATTGGATTCAGCAGAATACGAGCGGATGGCCTCTGACGGCCTGGTCTCGGGACCGAATCTCGGAATTAGTGCTAGGGATAGCCGACCCACCTCAGTCGCTTCGCGACGGCTCTCCTCAAAGGGGAATGCAAATGGAACGCAGCCCGCCCACGAGATCGATCGGACTGATCTGCCGCTCAAGGGCATCCGAGTGATCGATTTCTGCTGGCAAGCTGCTGGACCGCTGACGACCGAGATAATGGCCAATCTCGGCGCAGATGTGATCAAGGTCGAATCAGACGCTCGGATCGATACGCTTCGCGTCGCTCTTCCGGCCTACGATCCTCCGACAATCGAGACGGGTGCATTCTTCCAGGATTGCAACACCGACAAGCGCAGCATCAACCTCAATCTCGGCGCGCCCGACGGGTTGCGCGTGGCTTACGACCTGATCCGCGAAGCGGACGTGGTGACCGACAACTTCACCGGCGGCGTGATGAAGCGGCTTGGTCTGGGCTACGACGACCTGAAGAAGATCAACCCGCGCATCGTTGTTTGCAGTCTTCCGGTGATGGGCACCTGGGGACCGAAAGCGTCGTGGAAGGGGATCGGCAACAGCGTCGTCGCGCTCTGCGGTCTCGCCGCTCACACCGGCGCCGCCGATCGCAAGCCGACCGGCGTGCTGTTGCACACCGACTTCACGCTCGGTCCTCTCGCCGCGACCGCGATCATCTCCGCCCTGATCCAGCGGGACCGCACCGGCGCCGGTCAGGAGATCGAGATTCCCCAGTACGAGGCCGGCATCCACCTGCTCGACACTGAGTTGATCGAGCAGCTCGCCAATGGCGTCACTGCTGAACGCCGAGGCAATCGCTCGCCCGAGATGGCTCCGCACGGACTCTTCCGTTGCGCCGGCGATGATCGGTGGCTGGCGCTGTCTGCTCGTGACACGGTCGACTGGCTAGAGATTTGTGACGTGATCAGTCGTGACGATCTCGCCGCCCGAAGCGACCTGCGCACCCTGGCGGGCCGACGGGCTGCCGAGGACGAAATCGAAGCGGCGATCACCGAGTGGACTTGCACTCAAGATGTCTGGCAAGCGACCGCGCGCTTCGAGGCCGCAGGAGTGCCGGCCGGTCCGAACGAGGACATCGAGGATTTGGTTGAGTCAGACCCGTCAATGAGAGGCTTCTTCCACGAGTTCGACCACCCGGTCGGGATCAAGTTCATGGCCCAGAACCAGCCGTTCCTCTGGAACGGTGAGCGTTTGCCAATTCGCCGCGCTCCATTCTTCGGCGAACACAACGACCAGGTCTACCGAAACGAACTCGGGCTGAGCGAGGAAGAGTTCACCAGGCTTCTGGTCGAAGAGGTGATTCGCTAGGCCCAGGGATCGATGATCACCTTGCAGCCGCGTTGATTAAAGGCGGTCTCGTAGGCCTCCTGCGATTCGTCGATGCCGAAGCGGTGCGTGATCAGCTGCTCGACCGGCAGGCCCTTCTGGACGAGCTCGTACAGCTCGAGCATCTCGTGCGGCGCGACGCTCCAGCTTCCGATCAGGGTGAGTTCTTTTGGCAGCAGGTGACCGGCCACCGTGACTGGCGTCGGTCGTGGGACAGGACCATCGGGCGTTTCGTCGTACTTGAGTCCGATAAAGCCGACTCGGCCACCCACCTTGACCGCGTCGACGCACAACATCTGCGGCTCGGTGTAGCCGGTGAAGTCGAGCGCCACATCGGGGCCACGACCGTCGGTGAGCTCCATGACCCGCTGCAGCGCATCTTCCGACACGGGATCAATCGCCACATCGACGCCGTACTCGCGAGCCATGCTGCGGCGAAACTCCGCCGGCTCGCTGGCGATCACCCGTGCACCGAGTTTTTCACAAATGATGGCCGCCGAAGCCCCGAGCGGGCCCAGACCGGTGATCAGGACGGTGTCGAATCCATTGACATCCAGCCGACGAATCGCGCGATACGGCGTTCCCACCGCATCTACCAGGATCGCGCCGATTTCAAACGGGACATCGTCGGGCATGGGGATGCAGTGCGTGTCGGGACGCGAGATGTACTGCGCGTGGGTGCCGAGGTATTCCTCGCCGCCCTCGGTCAGATTGGTGCATAGCAGCCAGAGGCCCTGGTAGCAGAAGAAGCACTGGCCGCATTGTTCGCCCATGTGCGCGATCACGGCGACGCGTGTCCCTTCGGCAATCTTCGCGGTTGGTCCGGCCTTCCAGACGATGCCGGCCGCCTCGTGTCCCGAGTTGTAGAAGTGCGAATTGAACTCTCGGCCACCGTACTGATAACTCCGAGCCTCAGTGCCGCAAATGGTGCTGGCGACCACTTTGACGATGACCCAGTTGTCGCGCACTTCCGGTTCGGGTACCTCGATCAAACCGACGCGCGAGTCGCCGTACATCTCCACGATTTTCATGATCGACCCCCTCAGCCGTCGGCAGCTCCTCCAGCGAGGAGGAGCGGGAGCTTGTGTACTGGAGTCAGTACCACTTCTCCTTGTCGACGACGTTAACGAATTCGCGCCCATCGACGAGCCGGCGTGCGTTCTCGAGGATCAGTTCAAATCGCCGCTCGGGAATGTTCTCTGCATCGGCAACGGCGATATGCGGGGTCAGAATCACGTTCTCCAACTGCCAGAGCGGGTGGCCCTCCGGCAACGGCTCAATCTCGTAGACATCGAGCCCGGCACCGGCGATCTCGCCGTGGTCGAGCGCATCGACCAGGTCGTCCAACTTGCAGGTCATCCCGCGTCCGATGTTGATGAAGTAGGCCGTGTTCTTCATCGCCGCGAACCGGTCGGCGTTCCACATGAACTCGGTCTCGGGCGTGTGCGGAACGGTCGTGACAACGAAGTCGGCTTCCGGCAGCCGGACATCCAAATCCGATGGCGCGACGAGATCCCCGTCGAAGTTGCCGTACGGACTCGGATCGACGCCGATCACGCGACAGCCGAACGCGGCGCACAGGCGCGCGGTCTCCGCCCCGATCCCGCCGACGCCGTTGATCAGGACAGTCGACGTGGTCAGGTCGACGTAGCCATGCTGCCGTGCTCGCGTGTCCCACCGGCCTTCGGACTGGGCAACGGAGTAGTACGGCAGCCCACGCGCAAGCGCGAGCATGTACATCATGATGTGGTGCGCGATGTGGTCGGAATAGATCCCACGAGGATTGCTGACGACGACCGAATGCTCTGCCAGCTCCGGGTAGTACCAACCGACAGGCGGACCTGCCATCGGATTCTGCAGCAGTCGAAGTCGCTCGACGTTAGGCAGCACCTCGGGTGCGACCCAGCCGTATGCGCCATCCGCGTCGGCCAGTGCCTTGGGTCCATCTTCTTCGTCCTCGACGATGACGACATCGAGACCGGGAATCTCTTTGCGCATCTGCTCCGCCCAATCGCGAATGTCGTCGTCGATCGGCGGCAGCATCACGTACTTGGGCATATCCGCTCCTCAGCTCTTCCAACTGCGGCTCAGCCGACGACGCCGGCTGCAATCAAGTCGGCGATCTCTTCGGCGTTCTTACCCAGCAGGCCGCTCAGGATCTCTTCGTTGTGCTCGCCCAGCATCGGCGATCGCTCCAGCACGCGCGGTTCGAGATGGGCAAACTCCCACGGAGCGCCGTCAATCCAGATGTCGACTCCGGGATGCGAGGGCTGCTCGACCTGCTGGTAGTGAACGCGGAAGTGCTCGTCGATATCCATCATGTCGCGCAGGTCCTCGACCGCGTTGGCAGCGATCCCCGCCGCCTGCATCTGTTCGGCCGCGTCCCACTTGCTCAGGCCGCTCGTCCAATCGGCGATCGCCGCCTCAATCTCGTCCTCGCACGCCTGGCGACCGGCGAGCGTCTGCAAGTCGGCTCGATCGGCCCATTCCGAGCGGCCGATTGTCCGCGCGAGAGCCCCCCACTGATCGTCAGATTCCATTGCGATGGCGACCCACTGGTCGTCGCCCGTGGAAGGGAAGACTCCGTGCGGGCACATGTTTGGATCGCGATTGCCGGGCCGTGGCAGATCCTCGCCGAGCTGGTCGAATCGCATCCACTGCGCCCCCAGCAACGCGACTGTGGCGCTGAGCTGGCTCAGTTCGATCTCGCGGCCTTCGCCAGTCTCTTCGCGAGCGCGAAGCGCGGAGAGAATCGCTGTCACGCCCACGTGCGGTGAGGTGAAGTCGGGATAGGCGACGCCCATGCCTCGGGGCGGCTGATGCGGGTAGCCCATCTGGAAGTTCATGCCAGCGGCGGCCTTGAGCAGATTGCCTAGCGTGCGCAGCGGTCGCCAGGGGCTGTCTCCACCGACTCCCGGCAAATGGACGTTGATCAGACGCGGGTTGATCCGGCGCAGATCCTCCCAGGGGAAGCCCATCCGTGCCAGCGAGCCGCCCGAATAGTTGTTGACCATCACGTCGCAATGCGCGACCAGTTCACGCAGCAACTGCTTGCCGCGTTCGTCGGCGAGGTCGATCGTGACCGATTTCTTGCCGGTGTTGGCCTCGTTGTACAGATCTGGCAAATCGAAGTGGAACTCGCCTCTGATCGGCTGCACACGCAGCGGATCCATTCGCTCACCGCTTGATTCGACCTTGATCACCTCGGCGCCGAAGTTGGCCATCAGCCGTGTCGTCAGCGGACCCGCCGCGACCCAGGTCAGGTCGAGCACGCGAATGCCGTCCAGTGGCATCTGGGGAAAGTCACCGAGCGCGCCCGCAGTTGACTCGCGTTTCGAGGCGCCAGAGCCTTCGTCGCGCTCCCCCAGATTCGGAGCTGGTCTCATCGGCAGAGGGGATTGCACCGGATCCAACGCGCTCCGGGAGTAACTCAGAGATCTCCCGACCGCTGGGGTCTCGACCTCGCTGAACTGGCCTGCCGTCTGGTAGTGCTCGCTCTCCGCAAACTCGCTGAAGCGCAGCGTCGGCATCGCCGGCACGCCAGCTTCCCAGAGACGGTCGAGCAGCTTCTGACGAGGCCAGACGGCGGCGAGTTCCTTGGCCAAATCCTGCAACGGATTCTCCAGATACTGCCAGGCTGCCCGGTCGCCGCGATGAATAACTTCCCAGTTGTCGGGATCCAGATTGTGCTCGACACCGGCCTCGTCCAGCATCGCCATGAACTCGGGCAGCTTGTTCGGCGAGATGTTGCAGGCCATCCAGCGATCGTCGGCGCAATGAATCACCTGTGAGAGCGCCGGTCGATAAGGAGCCTCGCCACGCCAACGCCAGATGTTCGGGTTCGACGTCTGCACGACCTGGAACGAGGTCGCCTCCTGCATCGAGATATCAATCTGGCAGCCCGGCTGTCCCGGTGTCCGATCGCGGCCGTGCAGCGCAGTCATCGCCGACGAGGCGATCGTCAGTCCAGTCATCGTGTGAGCCGGAAACGCCGCGCCGTGTACTGGCGGATCAGTGCGCTCGCCGCTGATCTGCAGCAGTCCGCCGGCCGCCGTAGCGGTCAGATCGGTGGCGCGCCAGCCCGACCTCGGCCCTCGTTGGCCGTATGGCGTCGCCGAGACGACGATCAGGTGCGGACTCGCCGCACGGATTTCCTCGACCGGGAACTCACCTGGCTGGTTGGACTCGATCAGGATGTCGGCCGACGCTGCCAGACCGCGCAAACGATCCATGCCTTCGTCCCTCCGCCAGTCGAGCACGATCGAGCGCTTGTTGACGTTGAAGTAGAGGTGCTGATAGCTCCCGTCGGGCGTCGGTTCGTCGTCGACGAAGGGAGCCTGATGGCGGATGGAGTTCCCGCCGGGAGGCTCAACCATCGTGACATCGGCGCCAAGATCGGCCAGCATCCGGCTGCCGAGGGCCGCTCGGTGGTCGGCGAGATCGAGGACACGGACATCATGCAGCGGTAGCTTCATGGGAGAGATCCAACTTGCCGCGAGCTGCTGCCCTGGTGCGCAGCGTCGGACTGGGCACGCGAGGCCGCGGCCTTCGACATACTAGCGATTGTTCAAACGCCGTCTCGAAAGGAGAACCGAATGGAAGCGCTCGAAGGAATCCGGGTCGTAGAGCTATCGATCGCCGTCCAGGGACCCGCGGCGGGCGGCTTCCTCAGCGACATGGGCGCCGACGTGATCAAGGTTGAACCGCCGATGGGCGACGCCAACCGCTGGTACCGCGGAGCGAACAATGAGTTGCCGCAAGAGTCGGTCGGCACCCAGTTCATCGGAGCGTCGCACGGCAAGCGATCAGTCTGCGTGGACATCCACACTGAGATCGGACTGGAGTTGGTCGACAAACTGGTCGACACCGCCGACGTCTTCCTCAGCAACTACCGCGAACCGGCTCTCGAGCGGATCGGAATGGGTTACGAGCGCCTCTCGAAGCGGAATCCCGGACTGGTCTACGCCACGGCGAACGGCTTCGGCCCCGACGGTCCAGCCCGCGAGAACCGAATGAGCGATCAATTCTCGCAGGCCCGCAGCGGCATCTCGGGGGTGACCGGCACGCCTGACGATCCGCAGTTGATTCCAGGCGCGATCATCGCCGACACGGGCGGCGCGATGACGCTGGCGATGGGCATTCTCACCGCGCTGGTCGCGCGCCAGCGAGACGGGCTCGGCCAAAAGGTCCAGACCTCGTCATATGGCGCAATGATCTGGATGCAGGCCTGGGAGATCAACCACACCTCGGCAACCGGCCACCTGCCGACAAAGGATGGCGCATTCCACCCTGTCGTCTCAGCCATGACCGGGATCTACGAGGCCTCCGATGGTGTCGCCTTCTGCATGGGAATCCGCGACGAGGAGACCTGGCGCGAGTTCTGCGAGTTTGGAGGAAATCCTCAACTCGCCGACGATCCACGCTGGAACAATCGCGAGGGGCGTGATCCCTTCCGTGACCAGCAGGCAATGGACTCCGCCAAAGACGTACGCCCATTTGTCGCCGAGATGATGAAGACACGCCCGAGCGACGAATGGCAGGACTTCTTCGACATTCACCCGGACGGCAGCATCGCCCAGCGCGTCCTCAACTACGACGAAGTCCTCAATGACGAGCAGGCGCTCGTCAACGGCTACGTCGTCGAGAAAGACATCCCCCACGTCGGCCGACGCCGAGTTGCCGGCATCCCAATCCGAATGAGCCGAACCCCCGGAGAGCCAAAGAACAAGTTCTCCGACCTCGGCGAGCACACGGCGGAGATCATGCGCAAGTTCGGTTACGCCGAAGAGGCAATCGCAGAGGTGGAGTCACACAAGGCCCCACCGTTCTAGGTTCCGTCAAACAATGGTGTACGTAGCCCCACGCTCAGAGGCGGGGCTACGGAGAGTTGGCCCTCGACAAGTCTCGCCTGCTACGGCAGATACGGAATCCGCGCCGTCGGACCGAGATTCTGCGCGATGTACGACTGAGCGTCACGGACAAACTCAACCATCAGCGGACGCGTATCACGCGGATCAATCATGTCTTCGATCCCGAATGCGTGCGCCGTCCGCATCGGTGAGCGAATCTCGTTGAGACGCGCTTCAATCTCGAGTCGCTTCTCCTCAGGATCGTCTGCTTCACGAATCTCGCGACGGTACGCCGCGGTGACGCCGCCCTCGATGTGCATCGATCCCCAGTGCGCCGACGGCCAGGCGTATCGCCGATACAGCGCATTGCCGCGTCGGTATTGCAGACCCCCTGCGACTCCGTAGGCCTGACGTGTGATGAATACCAGGTACGGCATCTGCGAAAGGCGGCTGGTCAGCATCAGCCGGGCGCCGGTGCGGATGATTCCCGACTGCTCGTCGGCCGGGCCGACCGAGAATCCCGGTTCGTCGCAGAAGTAGACCAACGGCAGGTGGAACGTGTCGCAGAGCGAGATCATGCGCATGATCTTCTCGGACGTGTCCTTGTTCGGCGAGCCGCCATTCTCCCGCGGATTGTTGATCATCACACCGACCGGATACCCGTCGACCCTGGCCAGCCCAGTAATCCGCGACTTACCCCAGTAAGGCTGGATCTCGAAGAACGAGTCCTTGTCCAGCACCCAGTCAAGGATCTTGCGGGCGTTGTAGATCCGTCGGATGTTGCGCGGAATGACTGAAACCAGCCGTTCCTCGCGGCGTTCAGGGTCATCGGCCGGCTCGACGCGCGGCGGCATCTCCCAGACGTTCTGCGGCAGGTAACTCAGGAATCGTCGAGCCTGGGCCATTGCTTCGGCCTCAGTCTCGGCGAGATTCTGCACGACACCGTTGCCGTAGACGTGGACATCCTCTCCGCCCAGCTCCTCTTTGGAGATCTCCAAGCCGCGGCTCGCCTTGACCACCGGCGGACCGCCGACGAAAAGCTGGCTGGTCCCCTTGACCATCACGTTGAAGTGCCCGTCGGCAGCAATCACCGCCGGCGCTCCCGCGACCGAACCAAGCACGACATTCACGACCGGCATATGCCAGAGCAGGTCGTCAACGCCGGTGCCGCCCCCGACCTCGGGTCCGACGACATACGTGCGGCCGAGCTGTTCGAAGTGCTTGACGCTGCCGCCGGTCGCATCGAGCAGCCGCACATAGGGAATCCGATTCATGTAGGCGTGTCGCTGCGCCCAACCGCCTTTGGTACCAATCATGCCGTCGGCCGAGCCGCCGCGAATCGTGAAATCGTCGCCCTGCACCGCCACCTTGCGACCGTTGATCCGGGCCACACCGACCACCGAATTGGCCGGCGTCAGACCGGTCAGCTCGTTGCCCTTCCACTCCGGACTCCCGGCCAGCACCCCGGTCTCCTGGAACTCGCCCGGGTCGGTCAGCAGATCGATCCGCTCGCGAACCGTGAGTTTGCCCCGCCCATGGTGAAAGGCAACACTGTCCGCCCCACCCATCTGCCGAGCAAGCCCAGCCCGCCGCGCCATCTCATTCAGCTCAGCTTGCCAGCTCATCGGCGGCTCCCTCGAAGCGACGCGTCGCGATCCCTGGACCTACCCCTGAACATTGCGTAGCTGCGGATCCAGGAAGTCTCTCAGCCAGTCGCCAAACACGTTGACCACCAGCGACACCACAATAATCGCGATCCCTGGCACCGTGACCAACCACCAGGCAGTGGCGATCACGCCGCGACCTTGCGAAATCATGATCCCCCAGGAGATCGAGTCCTGAGCGATACCGACTCCGAGGAAGCTGAGTCCCGCCTCCGCAATGACCACCGTGGCCACATTCAGTGTCGCCAGGATCACGATCGAATTGACCAGACTCGGCAAGACATGTCGCACCATGATTCGCAGGTCATTGGCGCCGATCGTCCGCGCCGCGATCACAAACTCTCGCTCCTTGAGGCCCAGGGTTTCGCCCCGAACCAGACGTGCAAAGGTGGCCCACAACGCGAAGACCAGGACGATAACCACATTGCTCAGACTCGGTTCCCAGATGGCGCGCAGGAAGACGGCGATCAGGATCGCAGGCATCGCCAACTGCAGGTCGACCAGCGCCATGATCCCACGGCTGGTCCAGCCTCCAAACCATCCGGCCAGGAGGCCCAGCATCGAACCAATCACCGTAGCCAGGGGAATCACCATGACGATCGCCAGCAGCGATATCTGCGCGCCGTGAATCAGCCGGCTCAGCGTGTCGCGACCGAGATCGTCGGTGCCCAGCGGGTTATCGACGCTGCCCCCATCGAAAAACGGAGGTTGCAAACGCCCGACCAGGTCCAGCTTGAATGGATCCTCTGGAGCAATCTGCGATCCGAAGACGCCAACAATGACGAAGATCAACAGGATGGTCATCGTCACCGCCAGCGTCTTCGGTAATCGAATCCGCCAGTTGCGCCGCTGTCCCGCGAAGGGATCCTCGACCTCCTGGAGGGGCGCCTGGCTTGGCTGACGTTCCGCCACGGCTCAGATCGCTCCGGTCCGAATGCGCGGATCGATGAACGTGTACGACACATCGACCACCAGATTGATGAACACGATCCACACCGAAGTCAGCAGCACCGATGCCTGCACGACCGGATAGTCGGTGGCGACAATCGACTGAATGATTAGCTGTCCAAGACCGGGCCAGGCGAACACGGTCTCGACGATGATGGCGCCGGAGAGGATGTTGCCGACCTGCAAACCGAGCAGGGTGATCACGGCGAGCATCGAATTGCGCAGCGCGTGCTTGAACAACACGGCCCGCTCGGTCAGGCCTTTCGCTCGCGCGGTGCGGATGTAGTCCTGCTGCAGCGTGTCGAGCATCGCCGAGCGGGTAAACCGCATCACCGCCGCCGCCGGGAATGACCCCAGGGTGATCGCAGGCAGGATGATGCTCTGTGGTGTCGTACGACCACCAGTCGGGATCCAGTCGATGTACAAGGCAATGAAGAGAATCAACATCAGACCCAACCAGAAGTTGGGCACCGCCTGACCAAACAACGCCCCGAGCCTGCTCAAAATGTCGGTCACACCTCCTCGACGCACTGCCGACACGATCCCCAGCGGAATGCCAATCGCAAACGCGACAAACAGGCCCGCCGCACCGAGTTGGATCGTCGCCACCAACCGTTCGCCAACCACTTCGGTCGCCGGCCGGGTCGCGCGGAACGACTGGCCGAAGTCCAGCCGCACAATGTCCCAGAGGAAACGGCCGTATTGCTCGATCAGCGGGTCGTTGAGTCCGTAGCGCTCCTTCGCCTCTTCAATCTCCTGCTGAGTGGCATCAATCGGCGCAAGCCGCGACACCGGGTCTCCCGCGCCGCGGCTCAGGAAGAAGACGATCGAGACCACGCCGAAGACAACCGCGATCGAGCGCAGAAGCCGTCCGACAGCGGTCGCTCCGAGTTCGCTGCGCATCGTCGGTCAGACTCCCTCTCTGCAACGTGATAACGGCGACAGAGCCGGTCCAGATTCCACCGTGCTCAGTCGGTGGAATCTGGACCGGACGGGGCGAGCTACGTCTTCAGCTTCTGCACGTAGATCGGGTTGAGACCAGTCGAGGTCCCGAAGAACTCGTTGTAGAGAATCTCCGGTCGGACCGCGTAAAGGTGCGGCAGACCGAATAACGGCACCTGGAACGCGTTCTCGTACGAGATCACCGAGGCCTCGTAGTAGAGGTCGTTGGCGCGCTGCTGGTCGAACTCCGCATTTGCCTCGTCGATCAAGGCCTGGAACGCCTGGAACTCGGGCAAGAAGTCGTCTGTCTCCTGCGCGTGTGAGTAGGGAGCGCCGACGGTGGTCACCAGTCGGTAGGCGAACGCCGGACCCAGCGGCGCGCCACTGGAGACACCCGCCTGGTTAAAGATGTACGGATTCGGCAGCTCGTTGTTGCGCATCAGCGCCAGGGCGTTGCCGAAGTCGGCGTAGTCCACCTCCACCTGGAAGCCGACATCGTTCAGCATTTGCTGCACGGCTGGCATCCAGATCCGATCAGCGGTCCAGAGGCCGGTCGGCAGCGTGATCGTGAAGGCAAAGCCGACCTGACCGGCCTCTTCGAGCAACGCTCGCGCCTTGTCCGGGTCGTAGTTGTACTGGCCGGGCAAATCGCCGATCGGCGGGTCGTAGCCGGCCGGGAAGGGCGAGTAGGCGCGCTCTTCAGTGCCGGTCAGCAGGTTGTCGATAATCGCGTCGGCATCGATCGCGTAGTTCGCCGCCTGGCGCACGCGCAGATCTCGCCACGGGTTCTCTTCACCTGTGATTGGGTCAAGCGACTGGTTGACCGGTAACTCAATCGCCATGACGCGGACATCCGGCAGTGCAATCACCTTGAAGTCGTCGCGATCCTCGAACTGGGCTGCCACGTCCGGGCTGATCCGGTAGGCGATATCAACCTCGCCGGCCTCGAGCGCCGCCGCTCGTGCCTGTTCCTCGGGGAAGTAGCGACCGGTGATGTGCTTAGCCCAACCGCGCTTGAACTGGAATGGCGCGTCGTGATCGAAGGCGAATTCCTCGAACCGCTCGCTGCGAATCTCCTGGTCGGGCACCCACGACATGAACTTGTACGCGCCCAGCCCGATCGGATTGTTGGCGAAGTGATCGTCGCCGTTGTCGATGATGTACTGCTTGGGCAGCAGACCGAAGTTGATCCCGCCCGACTGTTCGGGCGCATCAACGAACGGCGTGTCCATGGCGATATCGAGCGTGTATTCGTCGACGACCGTGATATCGCCCATCCAGGCGGCTCGAGCGCGCAGTTGCGACTCGAAGTCGGGGTTGTACTCGGCCCGGCCCAGGATCCGCTCAAAGTAGAACTGCACTGCCTCAGCATTGAGCGGCTCTCCATTATGGAAGGTCACACCTTCCTTGATCTTCCAGCGGAAGCTCATCAGGTCTTCTGCGAACTCCCAGTCGCCAAAGCCGCCGGTCGGCTGGATCACGCGACCCGAGTTGTAGGCCGACAGCGCCGCGAAGTGCAGGTTGTTGCTCGCGCCCTGACCGCCTCCGCCTCCGGCCGTGGTGATGTCAAGCGTCGGCGGGAACGATCCGTAGCCGACGATAAGCTCGGCATCCAGGTCGACTTCGCTGACCTCGGCTTCTTCCTGCGCCGTCGCCCGGTCCAGCTCTTCTTGCTGCTGCTGTTCCTGTTGCTCGACCTGCTGGGCCTGCTGCGCGGCCTGCTCTTCCTGCTGCTGCATGGCCTGCTGCTGAGCTTGCTGCTGCATCTCCTGCTGCTGCTCTTGCTGCTGCATGGCCTGTTGCTGCTGCTGATCCTGCTGTTGGACCTGGGCAACCGCCTGTTGCTGGTCGTCATCGTCGTCGCCGCCACAGCCGACCAGCGCCAGGCCGGCCGCACCGACGCCTGCTCGCGCCGACGCCCGCAGCAACGATCGCCGGCTCAGTCGTGAACGGCGTAGTTGTGTCCAATGTCGTGTCATCGTTCTCTCTCTCTTCGCTTCGCAGAACAATCCGCTTTCGCGAAACATAGGGCATTTGGAATGCTCACTGCGGGAAACGAACTTTTGGTCCGCGGGCGGCATCTTTGGGCCTCTCCATCCACTCGGCAGTTGATGCGTCGTCCTGCAATGGAGAGGAGCTACCCTCCAGCCAATCGCCAACTGCGGTCAAGTTGAGGAGGTCCCCGATGGCAATCGAATTTTGGACGATGGGCGCAGGCGTGCCGACCAGCGACGACCCCGCCGTGTTCGATGGTGTGCAAATGGCGGTACAGGCCGAGCAGATGGGCTACGACGGCATCGTCTGGGTCGACAGCCAGAACCTCGCTCCCGATTGCTACATCTCGATGGCCCTGGCTGCCCATGCGACATCACGGATTCAACTGGGCACCGGCGTGACCAATTCCTTCACGCGACATGCGGCAATCACGGCGTCCTGCATCGCGACGGTGCAAGCCGAGAGTCGCGGTCGGGCGCACATGGGCATCGGTCGCGGAGACTCCGCGCTGGCACACCTCGGATTGGCGCCGCATGGCGTGGGCCCGTTCGAGCGTTACCTGGAGGAGCTCCAGGCCTACTTGCGCGGCGAGAGCGTCGGCTTCGACGAGAGCGACGTTGAAGCGCTCGGCCTGGCTGACACTCCGCAGGCCAGCAATATCCGCTACATGAGCCGAATGGGGCCCAAAGTACCGGTTGACGTCGCCGCGACCGGACCACGCGTAATCCAGGCCGCCGCCCGTCACGCCGATCGAGTCAGCTTCAACGTCGGCGCCGATGTCGAGCGCACCCGCTGGGGAATGGACGTGGCGCGTACGGCTCGCGAGGAAGCAGGGCTCGACCCGGAGATTCCCTTCGCCGCATACATCCCGCTCGCCGTCCACGACGATCCCGAGCAAGCCATGCGAATCGGAGCGGGACAGGTCTCACTCTTCGCTCGCTTCTCCAACATGTACGGCGAAGTCGTCGGCCCCGCGACAGAGCAGCAGGCCAGGGTCTTGACCGAAATCCACGACGCCTACGACATGCACGGACACGGCCGTCCGGGAAGTGCCCAGGCTGAGGTGATCCCGACAGAGTTCGAGCGCTCCTTCGGAGTCTTCGGCTCGCCTGATTACTGCGTCCAGCGTCTGGGTGAGTTGATCGACATCGGCATCGACCGATTCATCTTCCGAGGCTCCCCGCTCGATCCGAGCAATCCCGACACCGAGTCGAGTGTGCGATTCGCGCAAGATGTGATCCCGCAGTTGAAGGGCTAGCAGTCATGGCAGTTGAATTTTGGACGTCAGGCCGAGGCCGCGCGTCAAGTGGAAACCCATCCGTATTCACCTCCGCGAGGCAGGCCCAGCGTGCCGAGGAACTGGGTTACGACGGCATCACCTTCGTCGACAGTCAGAATCGGGCCAGCGACTGCTACGTCGCCTTGGCCGTGGCTGCGCACTCGACCACGAGGCTCAAGCTCGGCACCGGAGTGACCAACTCCTACACGCGCCATCCCGCCGTGACCGCCTCGGCGATCGCAGCGATCCAGGCTGAAAGCGGCGGTCGCGCATACCTGGGGATCGGACGCGGCGACTCCGCCCTGGCGCACCTCGGACTGGCGCCGCATGCGGTACCCGCCTTCGAGCGATACCTGGAACAACTACAGGGCTATCTGCGTGGCGAAGACGTGGAGTTCGGCGAGACCGATGTCCATGTCCTCGGCCTGGCCGATACCCCCGACGCAAGTCGCATCGAATGGCTCGAATCGTCGTATGCGAAGGTTCCGGTCGATGTCGCAGCCACCGGACCACGAGTGATTGCCGCCGCCGCGCGTCACGCCGATCAAGTCAGCCTCGCTGTCGGCGGAGCCCCGGAGCGCATCAAGTGGGGCATGGAAGTCGCACGAGAGGCACGCGAACAGGCCGGGCTCGACCCTGATATCGCGTTCGGCGCCTACCTCCCCACCGTCGTCCACGACGATCCAGAGGTCGCCCTCGGCATTGGCTCACCGGGACTGTCCCTCTTCGCCCGATTCTCCAACATGTATGGCGAGATCGTCGGACCCGTCACCGACACCCAGCGCGATGTGCTGACCAAAATCCACGACAGCTACGACATGCACGGCCACGCTCGGGAAGGCAGCGCACAGTCAGCGCAGGTCACGCAAGAGTTCGCCGGCAGCTTCGGAGTCTTCGGCCCACCCGACTACTGCGTCCAGCGACTCGGAGAACTGATCGAACTCGGAGTGACCCGCTTCTTCATCACCGGAACCACACTGGACCCAAGCCACCCCTACTCAGAATGCAGCGAGCGATTCGTCAGCGAGGTCGCGCCGCAGCTTCGCTGATCTGCTGATCTAGGGCCTCCGACATTGCCGCGCTCTGTCGCGGCAATGTCGCCGGGTGCTGCTCGGACATCCGAGGCTGAAGCGTCGAGATACCCGAGGCAAGTTCGGGTATGACGAGTGCTTACGCCGACGCCGACGCGTCAAGGAAGTTGAGCAGCAACTCGGCCACAGCTTCAGGCTGCTCTTGCTGGACCCAGTGACCGGCCCCTTCAACCAGGTGCATGCCCAGAAGCTTCGGGCAGGCATCCGGCATCCGATCCCATGCGCCCGGCGACTGGAATGCGCCCCAGTCGGACGCACCACCAATGAATGCCGCCGGCACATCAATCGTCTTGCCGTGGAACATCTGCAGCTGCGCCAGACACGCAGGATCGCGCGTCGCCCGATACCAGTTCAGCCCACCCTGGAATCCGTTGCGCTCATACTCACCGGCGTAGACAGCCAATTCGGCATCGGACAGCCATGAACAGTCGGCAATCTCCTCCGCAGACGGCATCTCATGCGCGACCGTCGTCGGCATGTCCTCGTCCAGATCCATCACGTAGTAGGTCGGCAGCTTGGCCAACTCCGTCGCTTTCCAGGCAGTGAGCGGATGCGGACGGTTCTGCTTCCAGTCGGCGCTCTTGTGGTGGTAGTAGGCGCGCAGGAAATCGTGAACACCCTGCGGCGCGCCGGTCATGTCGGCGTCGGCAGGACGGGTGCAGTAGTAGAGCTGATAATGCTTGCGCGGACGGTCGAGCGTTGCCAGGTCGTCGGCAATACTCGCCGATCCTGCCGCGCCCGATCCACGATGCTCCCCGGCTGGCAGACCCGGCGGTCCAGTAAACGGCCCACTCATCGTCACGACCGAGCAAAAGACATCGGGACGAATCAGCGCACAATAGGCAGCCACTGGCGATCCAAAGTCATGCCCGAACACGCCGTCAACCGAGTCCCAGCCCAGGGCGCTAACCAGCCCAACCGCATCTCGCGCCAGGTTGAACATCCCATAAGGAATCAGGCTGTCGTCGTAGTTCGCCGTCCAGCCGGTCGTGCGGCCGTAACCGCGCTGGTCGGGCGCGACGACATGGAAACCCGCCTCCGCCAGAATCGGCATCACTTTGCGCCAGCTATAGGCGATCTCGGGGAACCCATGCAGCAACAGCAGCCGTGGACGTTCCTCGCCGTCCCAGCCCGCTTCAAGGATGTGCATCGTCAGACCATTGACATCCTCAATGAACCGAGAGCGAATGCTCGAATCGAGGGTGTCCGCGCCATAGCCGGTCTGTCTGGTCATCGTCGACTCCCTCATCGTCCCTTGAACTGAGGCGTTCGCTTTTCCATGAAGGCCTTCGGACCTTCAATCGCATCCTCGCTGCCGAACGCCCGCGCGCCAAGCAGCGACTCCATGCTCCAGGCCTGTTCCCAGGACATGCCCATTGAGCCACGAACGACGATCTCCTTCGCCGTGCGCACCGCGAGCGGACCGTTGGCGCAAATCAGATCGGCGATCGCGTGGGTCGTGGGCATCAGGTCTTCCAGCGGCACGACTCGGTTGATCAGGCCGCAGTGCAGGGCCTCCTGCGCGCTCAACCGACGACCGGTGAGCAGAATCTCCATCGCCCAGGCCCAGGGAATCTGACGTGGCAGACGGATGTGCGCCCCCGCGTCTGGCACGATGCCCCAGCGGACTTCCTGCAGCCCAAACTCGGCGTGCTCGGCCGCGACGCGGATGTCAGTGCCCAGCATGTATTCGAGCCCGCCGGCGATGCAGTAGCCGTTGATCGCAGACAGCACAGGCTTGAACACGCGATGCAGGTTGCGAGTCTCATTCACCTTGAGCGGCTGATTGCGAGCGCCGCCGGCCTTCGCCGGAATGGTGCTGGCAAGGTCGGCGCCAGCGCAGAAGGCGCGTTCACCGGCTCCGGTGATAATCGCTACCCAGAGATCGGGGTCGTTGTTGAAGTCCTCGGTCGCGTCCCGCAGGAGCGAGAGGAGTTCGAGCGACATCGCGTTCATCCGCTCGGGGCGGTTGAACGTAATCACACAGCGCTTGTTGGCGGGATCTTTCTCGTAAATCAGCGGCAGATCTGACTGATCGGACATTGGCAGCCTCCTTGTTTCGAGTCAGAGCCTATCGGCCTATCGACCCTTGAACACAGGATCGCGCTTCTCCATGAACGCCCGAGGACCCTCAATCGCGTCATCGCTACCAAACGCCCGAGCTCCCAGCAACGACTCCAGGCTCCAGGCCTGCTCCCACGACATCCCCATCGCCCCACGCACGGCAATCTCCTTGGCCGTCCGAACAGCCAGCGGGCCATTGCGGCAGATCAGGTCGGCCATCGCGTTTGCGGTGCCCATCAGTTGATCGGCAGGAACGACCCGATTGATCAATCCGCACTGCAGAGCCTCCTGCGCCGACAGCCGGCGACCGGTCAGCAGAATCTCCATCGCCCAGGCCCAGGGAATCTGTCGCGGCAGGCGAATGTGCGAGCCGGCAATCGGAACCAATCCCCAGCGCACCTCCTGCAACGCGAACTGAGAGTGGTCGGCGGCGATTCGGATATCGGTGCCGAGCAGCAGCTCAACACCGCCGGCAATGCAGTAGCCATTGACCGCCGCAATGATCGGTTTGTTCACGCCATGCAACCAGCGGGTCTCGTTCACTCTGAGTTGGTCGGAGCGGCTGGCGCCGGTGGCGCTAGGAATCGTGCTGCCCAGGTCCGCGCCGGCGCAGAACGCACGCTCGCCCGCACCGGTCACGATCGCGACCCAGATGTCCGGATCGTTGTTCAAGTCCTCAGCCGCTTCATCAAGCAGCCGCAGCAACTCGATCGACATCGCGTTCATGCGCTCCGGTCGGTTGAGCGTGATCAAGCAGCGATGATTCTCAGGGTCCTTCTCGTAGAGCAGCGGCAAATCTGACATTGGCGATCTCCGTCGAGCGCGTGGTACGGCCTAGCGACCCTTGAAGACCGGTTCGCGCTTCTCCATGAACGCCCGCGGACCCTCAATCGCGTCCTCGCTACCGAACGCGCGAGCACCCAGCAACGACTCCATACTCCAGGCCTGCTCCCACGACATGCCCATTGCCCCGCGAACGGCAATCTCCTTCGCCGTCCGTACAGCCAGCGGGCCATTGCGACAGATCAAGTCGGCGATGCCCTGGGCCGTCTCCATCAACTGATCAGCGGGAACCACGCGATTGATCAACCCACACTGCAACGCCTCGCGGGCAGACAGCCGACGACCAGTCAGCAGGATCTCCATCGCCCAACACCAGGGAATCTGTCGCGGCAGACGAATGTGCGATCCGCCGATCGGGATAATCCCCCAGCGCACTTCTTGGAGCCCAAACTCGGCGTGCTCAGCGGCGACGCGGATGTCGGTACCCAGCATGAACTCGAGTCCACCCGCGATGCAGTAGCCATTGACCGCAGCGATCACCGGCTTGTGCACGTCGTGCAGGTTGCGCGTCTCATTGACCTTGAGCGGATCCTCGCGTGTGGCCTGGGTCGCGTTAGGAATCGTGCTGCCCAGGTCGGCACCGGCGCAGAACGCCCGATCTCCGGCGCCCGTCACGATCAGCACCCAGAGGTCGGGGTCGCGCTTGAACTCCTCGATCGCCTCGCGCATCAGCACCTGGAGCTCCGGGCTCATCGCGTTCATTCGTTGGGGACGGTTGAACGTCATTAGGGCGCGCCGATTCGCACGGTCGGGCTCAAACAGCAGAGGCGGTTCAGACATCAAAACATTCCACTTCCTGGTCGGCCACGGGTTAGTCAGAAGATACGGGCAAACGCCGTCGCGCCGCGTCCGACAAGATCAGCGAGCTGATTCGCACGTACCCTGTCAGGAGAGGACGTGAGGGGTGGCGATATGCGTTGGATGCTCGCAATTCCACTGCTCATTCTGCTGGCCTCGGCCTGCAGTGGCTCGGACGAGACCCCGCCGACTCGACCGGTCGAGCAGGCTCAACAGCAGGAAGTCGGGCAACCTCAGGTAGACCGGGAGCAGCCTGAACAACCCACACAATCTGCACAATCCGAACAAACTGAGCAGTCTCAACCAGCCGACGACGGCGAAGACTCTGCCGCTCAAGTTGACGAAGCTGACGCTCAGACAGAGCCCGAAGACCAACAGGCAGCGGTCGCGGTGTCCGATGGTCCTTTCGACCCCGATGCCGAAGACATGACCCGACTGATCTTCTGGGGTCCGATGGACGGGTTCTTCGGCCGCTACGTGCCAATCCCCGATGCTGGACAGCAACTGCTCGATCAGTTGCTGGCGGCAGACTCGCCGGCGATCGACAAGTACGTGATCGACCTCTCCGCATTCCCCAGTCCCTATTGGGGTCAAGCGCTGGACTATCTCAACCAGCGCTACGGCGGCGGGTATCGGACGGTCTACGAATACCCCGAGATCTTCGAGTTCCACCCGGATGACCGCGCCACCCTCTCATACCTGCGGTTCAAGCAGGCCCTGTTCGGCAGTCAGTTCAACGACATGGCCGAGATGATGAATCCCGACGAAGACATCGTGATCGACGCCCGCGAAATCATGTGGGGCGGGGTCCGAGTCGACGGCATCCCGCCGCTCGAGTTCCCGACCCAGATCTTCCCCGACGAAGCAGCCGACTGGATCAACGACACAGACATCGTGGTCGGCGTCGAGATTGATGGTGACGCGCGCGCCTATCCAATCCGGATCATCGCCTGGCACGAAATGGTCAACGACACCATCGGAGGCGTCCCGGTCTCACTCGCCTATTGCACGCTCTGTGGCTCCCCGATTCTCTTCGACGGGCGAGTCGGCAGCGAGGTCTACCGCTTCGGCACCAGCGGTCTGCTCTACCGCTCGAACAAGCTGATGTACGACCGCAACACGCGCACCCTCTGGAATCAGTTCAGCGGCAAGCCGGCCTGGGGACCACTGGTCGGCGAGGACATCCGGCTCAAAGTGCTCCCGGTTGTGGTCACGACCTGGGGCGACTGGCTCGCACGCCACTCCGACACGACCGTGCTGAGTATCGAAACCGGTTTCGCCCGCGACTATGGATCCGGCGTCGCCTACAACGACTACTTCAACAGCCCCATCACCTGGTTCAACGTGCCGGTCGAGGACGATCGCCTGGCCCAGAAGGACAACGTCTACGCCGTTCGAGTCGGCGAGGATCTGACCGCCTATCCAATCGACCTGCTCGCCGAGCGAACGTTCGCGCTGGACGAAGTGGGCGGTCTGCCCATCGTCGTCATCGCGACAGCCAACGGAGAGGGAGGCCGCTCCTACGAGTCCGGCAGCATCGAGTTCCAGTCCGCGGACCCAGCGGCCAACACGCTGACCGACACCGAAGGCGGCGTCTGGATAATTCGCGAAGACAGTCTGCTCGGGCCCGACGGAGAGGTGTTGCAACGCGTCGGCGGGCACAACGCCTACTGGTTCGCAATCACAAACCAGACCGACAACGGCCAACTCTGGCAGGGTTGATGCTGACCGCCTGAGGTTCGCTATCTTCGCCGAGTACGGCGAGGAGGCCCCAATGTCGACCAGGACAGAGCTACCGGTTCCCCCAAGCGAGTGGGTCGAGTTCGCCTCGAAAGAGTGGACCGAAGAGGCGAAGCGTTACCTGCAAGAACAGGCCGCCCGACATCCTGAGGCCCTGGACGGCGTCGAGTGGTCGGTCACCGAGCGCTGGCAGAACGCGCCTCCACATCTCGGCTTTCAAGACAATGTGGCCGGCTTCTGGTTCACCATCTCAGGCGGCAAAATTGAAGTTGGCCTCGGACCCGCTGCCCAGGCCGACACCGAAATCGACGGCGACTACAACGCCATCCTGCCGATCGGCTGGACGATCTACGGCGGCGACGCCGAGATCCAGGCACGCGCACAACGCGAATACGGACACCTCGCCCGCGACAAGCCCGTGAAGATGAAAGGCACATTCCCCTCGCATCCACCCCTTCTGCCGTTCCTCGGAGGCCTGCACGATCACATGGCCCGCCGAACCGTCAACAACCCCGACATCGACCATCGGCTCAAGCACTACGGTCTGAGTTCGAATGTCGAGGAGTTGGCCAATCAAGGCCACACGATTCTCGAGAGCGCGTTCACGCAGGAGATGGCCGAGGAGCTACGAGTCACAGGAACCAGCGGACGTCACTGGGAAGAAGTGGTCGTGCATCCATGGGTGCTGACCCTGGCGGATCACTCCCTCAGCGAAGGAGCCATCGTGGTCCAACCAGACGATGGCCCAGCAGCCGAGGGAACGCTGACCGCCGCTTGGACACTCGCCGACGACGCCGAACTGAAGGTCAAGGCTGGAAGCATCGCCCTCACAGTCGGTACGCCTATCAGGACCGATCAGAGCGGCGCGTCGCATGTTGTGTACGCCGCAACGAATTCCGACAAAGCCGAATGCCGCATTGAACTGGGCGATGACGCGATCGAGCGAAACCCGCCCGTCCTCTGGTCGCGCTGCGGCCTCGACACGGCAGCAGGCACGTAGCTAACCGCACCTCGTCCCCTTCCGTCATTCCCGCGCTCCGCGCGGGAATCTCGCTCCACGCCCACTGGCCGTCGATGCCAAAGTGGACCAACACGACCGGGTGCTCTTGTCGATCAGCCCACGTACATGCATCGAGCTTCGCGACACTCGCGGGTATCTCGAACCCCGTTAGATCGCGCTTAACCAAAACTGCGGCGCCCCTTGGGAGCGCCGCAGTTCGAAGTGCCGGTTAGGCGCAAGCGGTTACGACCGCGGCAGCCCCAGACCACGAGTCGCGATGATGTTGCGCTGAATCTCGTTGGTCCCGGAGTAAATCGTGCTGGGCACGGAGAGCAGGTACTGCTCGGGCATGTCACCGGCCCACGGAGCGGTCGGCTCCTCGGGAATCAGCTGGCCGCTGAGGCCGAACATCTTGATCCCGTAGTTGTAGATCTTCTGGCCCAGCTCGGACTGGAAGATCTTGACCACCGAGGCTTCGTAGTTCGGCACGTTTCCGGTCGCCTGAATGTGACCGATCCGGTAGCCGAGGTACTTGGCCACGTTGTTGCTGATCACCAGGTCCGACAGACCCAGTCGGTAGCGGTCGCGCTCGTCCGCCGAGCCGTTCTGAAGCTCTTCGGTCATGCCCTCAAGCGTCTTGCGCTGGCCAGCGGTCGTGCCGATCCCCGAGCGCTCGAAGTCGAGCAGGGTCATACCGACGTACCAGCCGCGGTTCTCTTCACCGATCCGGTTCTTGGCCGGCACGCGGACGTCCTCGAAGAAGACCTCGTTGAAGTGGTGGCGGCCCGCCATGTTGATCAGCGGTCGGACCGAGAGGCCCGGCGTGTTCTTAATGTCATCGATCAGCAAGAAGGAAATGCCGCGATGCTTGGGCGCGTCGGGGTCGGTGCGCACGAGGCAGAACATCTGGTTGGCGCGGTGACCGCCCGAGGTCCAGATCTTCTGACCGTTGATGATGTAGTCGTCACCATCGCGGACAGCACGGGTCTGCAGCGAGGCGAGGTCGGAGCCGGAGCCCGGCTCGGAGTAGCCCTGACACCAGATGTGCTCACCCGAGGTGATCTTGGGCAGATATTCGGCCTTCTGCTCGTCGGAGCCATGAATGATCATGGTCGGGCCGATCATCCCAACGCCGAAGCCGCGCGTCCCGGTGTCGGGCGCGCCGTGGTAGCCGAACTCCTCGTTGAACACGATCTGCTCATAAATCGAGGCGCCCAGGCCGCCGTATTCCTTCGGCCAGGCCGGAGCAATCCAGCCGCGGTCGGCGAGCTTGCGATTGAACTCGAGGGCGTTGTCAAAGTCCTCGTCGTTCTCACGGGCTCCGCCGGGTCCATCGCTGGACGTGGGCTCGGGAATGTTGTCGAGCAGGAATTGGCGGACGTCGCCGCGCAGGGTTTCTTCTGCCTCGGAAAATCGCAGTTCCATCGGTGCTACCTCGCTTATCCGTGAGTAAGGACGTCTCGTGACTCGTGGAGCGGGAGACGGGATTCGAACCCGCGACCCTCTGCTTGGGAAGCAGATGCTCTACCACTGAGCTACTCCCGCAGCGCCCGCGAATGCTCCAGACGCATGCGAGCCGGTTTGTTGCATCGTACACGCCGACCCTGCTGCAGTGGAATCAAGTAGTGACCTATCGATAGCCAGGGGCCCCGGCCCGATTCGATGCCTCGACGGACCGCAACAGCAACCCACCCATCACCGCCAATGCAGCAACGATTCCCGATGCCAGCGCCACGATCGCAGCGTTGCGAACGGCCAACGACACCGCGTCGGCCGCAATCAACCAGAGATCGGCGGAGAACGGATCCAGGGTCGCCTCGGCTCGGCCCTGGAACGATGATTGCACCAGAATCGCAACAACCCAGACCAGCGTCGCCCCCAGTCCAATCGCCAGGGCGGGAGCGCCGAGCCGTGACAATCCCCCGACCTGGGCCGCCGTCGCCATCGCGAGCAGGATCGCCAGCGTGCCACTCACGATCAACGCCACAGTCGCGACAGCATGCCCGCCGCCAGTCAATCGACCGACCGTGCCATCAAACGCCGCACCGCGAGACACCAGCCTGAAGGCCTGCGGAGCGTCGGACAGAATCTCCAAACCATCGTCATAGATCAGCGAAGCAGTCGCCGCAGCGACGCCGTCCGACACGGCCGCTGGACCCTCGGCCACTCCATCCGGATCGAGCTGCAGCGCGACCGGAAAGCCGACCAACGGAATCGGTTCGCCTTCGGCTGCTGCCGCCTCCAGCGCCGGCCAGGCGTTCAACACGAACTGATCAATCTCCAGCAACGAGCTCAGAGATCGGGCGAGGAAGTCCTGCGCCGTCACCCGCTCGGTCAGTTGAGTCGCGGAGATGAAGACCACCGCGACGGCCGTAGCGATCGAGGTCAGCAGCATCGTGATGACCAGCGACCAACGCCTCCAACCCGAGTCCCTCGTCGGCCGATACACAGTCGGCAGGCTGCTCACGTCATCCTCATGTCGGACGAGTCTCGATCAACAGCGAACCGGACAGCATGTCCGGAAGGCTGCGCCCCTGAGCATCAACCCAGGGCCACCACATGCCGACTCCAAGCAGCAGCACCGACGGCCACCAGATCAAACCTCTAATCACAAAGGTCCGCGTGCCGCCACGGAGTTCCCGGAGTCCAAGCAATCGAGCACCAACGGTGCGCGCGCCGAGGCCCGCGTACAGGGACGACAACAGGAACCAGAGCAGCGCGATCGCGTAGCCCAAGCCCCACTCGCCGGCGGTTGGGTCGCGCTCCAGCGGATCCACCTGCAACAGCATCGCGACCGTAGCCATCACCGCGCACAGAGCGCTGAACAGCCCAATCACGACAAAATCGATGGCGGCGGCCACCAGCCGCGCCTCACGACGGACGATCGGAATGAAAAGAGGTTCGGACGCTGAGCGGGCCATCAACGCGGTTGAGCGTAGCATCGAATCCATGGGCAAGAGGCAGACTCTCCTGGCCGCGACCTTCGCCGCTGTCGCCGTCGGCCTGACCATGGCAGTCGCGCTCCTCGCCGCATCGACGCTTCGAGCGCAGTCCTCACCAGATCTCGACGATCTGCTCGGCGATGCGACCGAGACACACCGCTTCTCGTTGATCAAGTACGAACTCACCCATCTACCAAATCGCTGGCTGACAAACGTTGCCAACTGGATGGATGAACCCGAGCTCGATGAAGAAGCAGTCCTGCAGCGCTGGTTCGAGCAAGGCGATGCGGGCGATCTAAAAGCAGCAGAACTGCTGCTTGAACGCCGACTCAGCCAGGCCGTCTCCGATCTCAACCTGGACACCCCGCTGCCCTTGTTCGGGGAGGTCCGCCTCGTCTGGCCCCCGATCGACGTTGATCTCAGCGATCGGCTGCACGTGCTCGCCGTCTCGCCGCGCGACGAGGTACGAATGGTCCGTTCCGTCTTGCTGACCTCCGAGGTCCAGCGCGAAGACTACGAACGCATCGAGGAAGAGGTCGAAGCGGGCGGACACTGGTCGGCCTGGGTCGGTCGAGTGGGCGGCGTCGCTCTCTACCCGGCCTCGGTCGTCTCTTCCCGCGACTATCTCAGCACCCTCCAGATCATGGCCCACGAGTGGACACACCACTACCTCGGCTTCTATCCCCTGGGTCTGGCCTACGGGCGAGGATCCGACATGCGAACGATCAACGAGACCGTGGCCGACATCGTCGGCGATCAGCTCGGGCAGTTCGCCGCGGAACTCCCCGGATTCGAGACCGAAACTGGTATGGAACCAGATGCACAACGTGAGACGATTCGAGCCAACACCGATCCCATCCTGCGCCAGCTCCGCCTGGACGTCGACGAGCTGCTCGCTACAGGACGGACCGACGAGGCAGAACGCCTCATGAATGAAGTGCGGCTGCAACTGATCGACCTCGATCGCCCGTTCCGCCGGATCAATCAGGCCTTCCTCGCCTTCCGAGGCGGCTACGGCGCGAGTCCCGCCTCCGCCAGCCCCTGGGGCGATCGGCTGCTCGATTTTCGCGCCGACAAAGACTCCCTCGCCGAGTTCCTCGCCGAAGTGCGCGAAATCGGGTCACCCGACGAAGCCGACCTGCTACTGCCTCGCTAGGTCCGGCTAGTTCGGCTCAGCCTCGTCGCTGTCGACGCCCGACACGGTCGCATCATTCGGCACTGCGATCACGATCTCATCGACCATCGAGCCGAGATAGGAATCGACCACTTCCAGCGTCAGCCGATACACGCCGCCAGGAATCTCGCTGCTGTCCCAGTGAGCCAGCACACCCCGCTCGACCGGGCGCTCGCCCGTGGCAATGGTGATCACCTGCTCATCTCCCAGCTTGCGAGCGCTTAGCGTCCAGCCAATCAGATCGGAACTCTGCGCCCGACCGCTGATCAGCAACTCGCCCCGCTCGACAATCTCAGCATCGCCGGGTGAGTCCAGACGCACCGGAACATCTGCCTCGTCCAGCGTCCCGGGCTGCAAGTACGCGACCCGGTTGCGCCTCAACCAATCAACGACCGCCGGATCCAGCGCTGTCGCGCTGCCCCTCGCAACGGTCGGCGGTTCGAGCCAGACGCCTGCTTGCAGAAAATCCTCCGGCGTCGACACGGTCGCGCGTTGCAGCGTCCGTTGATCAACCTCGACTTCAAAGCAAATCGAATTGTCCGTCGGCGGCGCCACTCGGATCGAAATGAACAGCTCTGGTCTCGGCGACGTACATGGATGCTGCAGCCCACCATCAGCTTGACCAGCTACCGCTAACGGAGTCACCGCCGGTGCATAGACGTCGGCCCAGTGGATGCCATCCGGCGCCGAGAACGCCTCCGCCTCAAAGCCCTCATGCGCTGCGAGCATGAACCGATTCCAGATCACCCCCGCCGTCTGCACGGACGATCCACCGGTCATCGGCGACTCGTCGGCATTGCCGATCCAGACCCCGACCGCAAGCTGCGGCGTGTAGCCCATCGTCCAGTAGTCCCGGCGCAGGTCGTCCTTGCCCGGGTCGCCGGCTGTTCCGGTCTTCGCCGCCGCCGGCCGATCCAGCACCAGTGGACTGTTCCTCCCATACAGCAAAGACCGCGCGTCGTTGTCCGACAGCATGTGCGTGATCTGGTAGACCTGTGCCGGCTTAGCCACCGCGCGCAGCTCCGGCTCGCCCGTCGCCGACCACTCGTACAGCAACCGACCCTCCGCGTCGCGGATCTCCAGCACCGCCACCGGATCCAGTTCGCGGAATCCGTCCGGCAACGCCAGGACCGTCGGTTGCCCCTTCATCTCGCCCAGATTGGCCAGCGTCGCGTAGGCATACGTCATGTCCAGCAACGACACCTCGCCGCCGCCGAGCGTGATCGACGGCCCATACGCGCCCGGATTGTGCATCGTCGTAATCCCCAGTCGATGCATCGTGTCCAGCAGCGCCCCGCTGCCCAGCCGTTCGGCAACCCGGAACGCCGGCACGTTCATCGAGTTCGACAGCGCGCTCCGGACAGTCACCGGCCCACGGAACACCCCATCAAAGTTGACCGGCCGAAACTCTGTCCCATCCGCTTCGACAAAGGTAACCGGGACGTCCCAGAGCACCGTCGCCGGATGCCAGGTGCGCGGATCGATCTGGAACGCAGCCAGATAGGTCAGCGGCTTCAGCGCCGATCCAGGTGAATGCGTCGCCGTCGCCAGGTTGACCTGACCGTCGATCGCCTCGTCAAAGAAGTCGCGGCTGCCGACCAGCGCCAGAATCTGCCCGCTCGACGGATCAATCGCCACGAGCGCTCCGTTATGTGCACCTGTAGACGCTTCGAATCCAGCGATCGCCGAGCGCAGCTCGACCTCAGCCCGCTCCTGCATCGCGAAATCGAGCGAGGTACGGATCCTCAACCCGCCGTTGTGCATCAGGTTCTCGCAGCCGCCCGCGCCCGGCGGAGGCACGAATCGTTCCAGCCGACAGAGCTGCTCAACCTGCTCCCGCACGTAGATCACGTAGTGCGGTGCCTCGATGTTGAACTCAACCGGGTCAAACTCCAACTCCTCGGCCCACGCCGCATCCGCCTCGCCCCGGCTGATGTATCCATGCCGCACCATCAACGCAAGCACCTGCCCCTGACGCCGCTTCGCCAACTCGAAGTTGACCAACGGGTCATACAGCGACGGCGCCTGCGGCAAACCGGCCAGCATCGCCGACTCGGCCAACGTCAGCTCCGATGGACGCTTACCGAAGTAACGCTGACTCGCCGCTCCGATTCCGTACGAGAAGTTGCCGTAGAAGATCGAGTTCAGATACCACTCGAGGATCTGCTCCTTGCTGTACTCATCCGTTAGCTCGACCGCGAGAATCGTCTCCTTGACCTTGCCCCGTACCCGGTTGAGCGTCCGACCGCTCCGCTCTTCAGGAGGAATCAGCACGTTCTTGACCAACTGCTGAGTGATCGACGACCCACCCGAACCGCCCAGAAAATCGGAACTACCGACACCAAAGTTCTCCCACGCCGCCCGCAGCAGACCCCGCAAGTTGATCCCCTCGTTGGTCCAGAACGACGAATCCTCGGTCGCCACAGTCGCATCGATGATGTACTGAGAGACCCGATGCAACCGGACCGGCGCACGCAAGCCGTCGTGAGGCCGCGCATATTCGAACAGCAGCACGCCGTCCTCGCCGTTGCGATCGAAGACCCGACTGCTGCCCAGCAATCGCTGCGTCTCTTCGATTTGATCGGGCGGCGCCAGATCGTTGGCAAAGTCCGAATAGATCAGGTACGCAGCGCCCGCAGCAGCACCGAGCATCACCATCGGCACGCCGAGCACGATCACCAGCGCGACCATCCAGCCGCGCATCCGCACCGGCTCGACCCGCTCCCCGCGCGTGCGTCGCCGAGAGCGGATCGCCAGTCGCGTGGCCAGGCTCAGTCGCCGGTTCCGTCCAGCGTCACGTTCGGAAGGCAATGCCTGAACTCCGTCTCAGTCTCCACATTACGTCTAGTTCCCTGCAAGCTGACCACTACGCCGTCCCGCGATAGGCTGCATTTCACTCACGAGTTACGTCTCCTGCCGACAACACAGAGCCCTCCAGCATGTCCGACTCCGAGAGCACGCAGTTCACCAGCGAACAGGTGCGCCATCTCGCGTCCTTGGTCCGTATTGAATTGACGGATTCCGAGGTCGAAGAGTTCCGCAGCGAGCTCGCCAGCATCCTCTCGCACATCGACGCCCTCTCCGAGATCGACACCACTGGAGTACCGCCGACCAACAACGGCGCCGACCTGCTCAACATCCAGGACGAAGACGCCTCGCGTCCGGCCTTGCCGAGAGATCAGATCCTCGCCAACGCCCCCCAGCTCGAAGACGAGTACTTCCGGGTCCACGCAGTACTCGACCAGTCATGACCACGTCCACCGACCAAGACCTCCTGACGATCACGCTGGCCGAGGGTCGCCAACGACTGCTCAACGGCAACATCACCTCTCAGCAACTAACTCAGACCTTCCTCGACCGCATCGCCGACACTGACGACGAAATCCAGGCATTCGTAACGGTGACCGCCGAGTCGGCCATGGCTCAAGCAGCGGAAGCGGACGAACTGCTCTCCGGCGGCGACGCCAACGGCCCACTGACCGGCCTGCCAATCGGACTCAAAGACGTGCTGATGACCAAAGGCGTCCGCACGACCGCCGGCTCACGCATGCTCGACAGCCTGGTGCCCCCCTACGACGCGACAGTCGTATCCCGTCTGCGCGAGTCAGGAGCGATCTCGCTGGGCAAACTCAACATGGACGAGTTCGCGATGGGCTCCTCGACCGAGCACTCGGCCTGGTTCCCAACGGCAAACCCCTGGGACCACGAACGGGTGCCCGGCGGATCCTCAGGAGGCTCCGCAGCGGCCGTGGCCGCTCAGCAGTGCCTCGCGACACTCGGCTCCGACACAGGCGGCTCAATCCGACAGCCCGCATCCTTTTGCGGCGTCGTCGGTCTCAAGCCGACCTATGGCCGAGTCTCGCGCTACGGCCTGATCGCCTTCGCCAGCTCGCTCGACCAGATCGGACCCTTCACCCACACCGTCGAAGACGCCGCCCTGCTGCTTCAGGCAATCGCCGGACCCGATCCGCTCGACTCCACCTGCTACGACGAGCCGGTCCCCAACTTCAGCCACCAACTCGACCGCGGCCTGGACGGACTCCGCGTCGCCGCACCCCAGGAATTCTTCGGCGATGGCATGGACGACGATGTCGCTTTGACGATCGAGGCTGCGCTCGACTTGCTGGCCGCCAACGGCGCAATCATCGACCGCGCGCCGTCAATGCCATCGGTGCCGATGGCGCTGCCCGTCTACTACATCCTCGCGCCCTCCGAGTGCTCCGCGAACCTGGCCCGCTTCGACGGCGTCAAGTACGGCTACGGCGCGCGCGGCGGCGAATCGATGTGGGCCGACATGGAGGCCACCCGCCAGCACGGCTTCGGCCGCGAGGTCAAGCGCCGCATCCTGCTCGGCGCCTACGCGCTCTCGGCCGGCTACTACGACGCCTACTACCTCCAGGCCCAGAAAGTACGCACCCTGATCCGCCGCGAGTTCGACCGAGTCTTCGCCGAGCACGACGTGATCGTCGCGCCAACCGCTCCGACCGTCGCCTTCAAGCAGGGCGAGATCACCGACCCATATCAGATGTACCTCAACGACATCTACACGATCCCGGCCAACATCGCCGGCCTGCCGGCCATCTCTGTTCCCGGCGGATTCGGCGCCGACGGCATGCCGGTTGGACTCCAGTTCGTCGGGCAACGGCTCGACGAAACGACCCTGCTCGGCGTCGCCAACGCCTACGAAAAACTCGCGCAATGGCCCACCGTCCCACCAGGAAATGTTGGCTCAACGTAACGAGATCCCGACGCACCCCCACCACCACTGACACGGCCAGGTTGTTCACGTAAAGTTCGATCTTGATGGACCCAATCCTCGAACCCGTACTCCGCGAACTCGCGCGCGACGCCCGCCAATCACCGGCTCAGATCGCCGACCGCATCGACGCCGACGAAGCCGACGTGGTCGAAGCAGTCCGGGAAGCCGAAGAGCGCAACATCGTCCTCGGCTACGGAGCCAAAATCAATTGGGAAACCCTCGGTCTCTCGACCGTCTACGCCGTCGTCGAAGTCACCGTCGAGCCGCAAGAGAACGTCGGCTACAACGCCGTCGCCCGACGCATCGCCCGCTTCGACGAGGTGCAAACCGTCTACTTCGTCTCCGGCGCCTACGACCTGCTCGTCATGGTCGCCGCCGACAACATGCGCGGCATCTCCGACTTCGTCGGCGAGCGTCTGGCCACCATGTCGGGCGTCAAAGGCACCACCACGCGCGTCCTCATGCGCCGCTACAAGGAAGACGGCGTCTTCCTCGACGCCGACCTCCAGAACGACCGCCAGAAGGTCGTCTTCTAACCCGTCAATCGCAGGAGCAGGAACGAGTTCACCGCGAGAGAGCCATGCCCATAGCGTCCAACGACCGCCCATTTGCCAGCGACGACGATCCCCGGCGTACCGGCGCCGCGGGTGCTGGATCGGCGGCTGCGGCGCGAGCAACTGGATCGGCTGAGCAGACGGCAGATGGAGC
This sequence comes from Dehalococcoidia bacterium, assembly GCA_964291525.2. Lineage (GTDB taxonomy): Bacteria > Chloroflexota > Dehalococcoidia > Bin125 > Bin125 > Bin125. The sequence goes on from OZ219765.1 coordinate 2,202,302, forward strand.
GGCTAGGGTCGCCGAGCGCGTGCAAGCCGTGCCCGGCTCCGGCATCAGACGCTTCTTCGACATCATCTCCTCGATGGACCACGTGATCTCCCTGGGCGTCGGTGAACCCGACTTCGTCACCCCCTGGCCGATCAGCGAGGCCGGCATCCGCGCGATCGAAAAGGGACACACCCACTACACCTCCAACCTCGGCCTACTCGAACTGCGCGAGGCGATCTCCAGGGACCTCGAGCGCCGCTACGGCATCGAGTGGGACCCCCGCGAGGAGATGCTGATCACGACCGGCGTCTCCGAGGGCCTCGATCTGGCCGCCAGAGCCATCATCAACCCCGGCGACGAAGTGATCGTCGCCGACCCCTCCTACGCCGCACACGCCCCGGCGATCATGCTGGCCGGCGGCGTACCGGTTCCGATCACGACCCTGGCCTCGGAGGGCTTCACGCTCGACCCCAGGAAAGTCGAAGCCGCGATCACGCCGAAGACCAAAGCGCTGCTGATCGCCTATCCATCTAACCCGACCGGCGCCGTGCTCGAGCGCTCGACGCTCGAAGCGCTCGCCGACGTCGCCCGCCGACACAACCTGATCGTGATCTCCGACGAGATCTATGACCGCCTCGTCTACGGCGGCTTCGAGCACACTCCGATCGCATCGCTCCCGGGCATGAAGGAGCGCACGATCACCCTCGGCGGATTCTCCAAGTCGCACGCGATGACCGGCTGGCGAGTCGCCTGGGCCGCCGCCCCATCCGACCTCTTCGGCGGCATGCTCAAGATTCACCAGTACGCGATGATGTCCGCCCCGACCGTGGCCCAGTACGCCGCTCTCGAAGCCGTCCGCGCCGGCGAGGAATACGTCATCTCCATGCGCGAGGAATACGACCGCCGCCGACAGCTCATGTGGCGCGGTTTCAACAAGCTCGGACTCGCCTGCGCCGAGCCCCGCGGCGCCTTCTACGCCTTCCCCTCGGTCGCCCAGACCGGCTACGACGACGAGTCCTTCGCCGAGCAATTGCTCCTCCAGGAGCAGGTCGCCGTCGTCCCCGGCTCCGCCTTCGGAGCCGCCGGCGTCGGACACGTCCGGGCCTGCTACGCCACCAGCTACGAGGACATCGAGGAAGCCCTCGACCGCATCGGCCGCTTCCTCCACTACGCCCCGCTCGCCAAGTAGCACCAAGTAGCAGCCCAGACGCCTCAGGCCGGCAGTTCGAACTCCACCTCGCAGTCGACCAGCGCTTCCGCCCGCCCATCCCTCAGATGGAACGTGTCCTCGATCCGAACCCCGCCAACCCCGGGCACCGAGAGCACCGAGTGACCAACGGTCAGCATCATCCCCTCCACCAGAGCAATCCGTGAATCCGCAGGATGGATCGTCGGACGAGGCATCTCCTCGAAGTCCAGCCCGATGCTATGGCTGATCCCCGACACATACTGGTCGCCGAAACTCGCATCAACAAACACCTGCTGCGCCGCAGCATCGATCTCCCGAACCCGGATACCCGGCTTGACCGCAGCAATCCCGGCCGCCTGGGCACCGCGATAGGTCTCGAACAGCGCGCGCTGCTCATCCGTCGGCGGACCGATCACAAACGTCCGAGTCACGTTCGCGCAATATCCGCGATAACGGGGCACCACATCGACCACCACAAGGTCGCCAACCTCAACCTGTTTCTCAGTAGTCGTGCCATGCAACCAACAAGATCGCACGCCCGAGTTAACAAACACCGGCGTCGCCACCCCACCGCCACCAGCCTTGCGCATCGCATACTCGATCTCCGCGCCAACCTCGTTCTCCGTGATGCCCGGACGCAGCCACTTAGCAGCAGTTTCGATCCCGATACGCGCGATCTCCGCCGCCCGAGTCATCAACGCCACTTCCTCCTCGTCCTTGACCAGCCGTAACTCATCCATCACCGACGCAATGTCGACCACCTCGATCTGCGGGTTCGCCCGTTGAAACATGTTCAGCAGAAAAGCCGGCGTGTTGAACCACATTTGAACCCCGACCCTCAGCGAGTCCTTGCCGCCCGACATCTGACGCATCACCCCGACAACATCCTTGATTTGCTGTCCAACGGTGCCAAACACCAGCGCATCATCGACTCCCAGTGACCGCCTGACCTCGTCCTCCTCACCGAAAAACGTGATGATGATCGGCGGACCACTCGCAGGAATCACGGCACGCGGCTGATGACGCACTTCTCCAAAGAACTAGATGTAGTCGTCATGCGTGAGGATCATGTAAGCGTCGATCCCCTGCTCCCGCATCCGTTCCTGGGCCCGGATCAAGCGCTCCTGATTCAGCATTCCGCCGCCCTCCATTCGCAGTCGATCCCAACTCACCGTACGCCTCTGGCCGCCGCTCGACCGAGGGCAACGCGGACCGGTTGGCGCTAACCTGCGCCAATGACGTTCCGCCTCACGCCTCCGCCCGACGAACCGGATCCCCAAGACCTGACCCTCAGCATCACCGGCGTCCAGGCGCGTCCCCGAGAAGTGGAAGAGGGCGAGCCCGACCCCTCGCGCCTCGAGCTCCGTCTCGGTACCACCCGAGGCGAGATCAGCGCCCTCCTCGACGTCTGCGAAGGCCAGACCGGAGCCCTCGTCACCTGCTCCGGAGCGATGGGCGGCGATCACGAGGTCCGAGGCCCCGCCGACAGCGTCTACCAACGACTGGCCGAGCGACTGCCCGCGGAAGGGGTCTCGACCTTGCGCATTCATTACCGCAACGCGGGCGAGTTCGAAGAGTGCGTGCTCGACCTGCTCGGCGCCTGCTCATTTCTCAGCGGCGTCGGCGCCGAGCGAATCATCCTCGCCGGACACTCATTCGGCGGCGCAGTCGTGATCAAGACAGCCCAGATCATGCCCCAGGTCGCCGGGGTGATCTCGCTCTCGCCCCAGCTCTTCGGAACCCGCCAGGTCGAAGACATGGCCAAGCCGCTCCTACTCATCCACGGCACCGCCGACGGCATCCTCCACCACATGGCCTCCGAGGACATCTACGAACGAGCCAACGAGCCCAAGAAGCTAGTCCTCATCCCCGACGGAGGCCACGGCCTCGCCGAAGATCCCGATACGGTCATGTCAGAGATGCACCAGTTCGTCCACGAACACGCGGGCCCACAGTAGCTCCCAAGTTCCCCAGTCCCCGCTTCACGCGGGGACCTGCCCCCCAAAGCCACAGCACCAGCACATACGTCGCCGCTCAAGCCCACCCAACCTCCGTCATTCCCGCGCTCGGCGCGGGAATCTCGCCCCCTCTCGCGGGATGCGCTACTAGCGCACCGAACTCCCAAGCCGGAGCGCCACAAAGACGCCGTCCGGCCAAGGGCAGGCCTAGCCGCTACCACCGCCTGCATTGCCCGCGTTGCTCGACCCCACGCCCAGACGCTCGACGATCGCCCGAGCCGCGTTGGTCAGTTCCATCGGCACAATCCACTTGGTGCTCTCGCTGGTCGCCAGCGTCCGGATCGCGTCGAGGTACTGCAGACCCATCGTGTTGCCGTGAGCATCTGCGGCGACCTCGTTGATCGCCGCGATCGCGCTGGCGTAGCCTTCCGCCTCCAACAACTGAGCTTCCTTGTGACCTGACGCAACCAGAATCTGCGATTGCCGCTGACCTTCCGCCTCGAGAATGGCTGCTTGACGCTCACCCTCGGCGACGTTGATCTGCGCGTCACGCGAACCTTCGGACTCCGTAATCTGCGCGCGTCGCGTTCGTTCCGCCGACATCTGACGCGTCATCGCCTCGGCAATCGCGGGCGGCGGCTCAATCTCGCGGATTTCCACCGCTGTCACCTTCACGCCCCAACGATTGGTTACTTCATCGAGCTTGATTCGCATCATGTCGTTAATGTCGTCGCGTCGGGACAGGACCTCGTCCAACGCCATCTCACCGACTACGGCGCGCAGCGTGGTCGTCGCCAGTTGCCGAGCGGCGCCGAGATAGTCGCGGACCTCGAGCACCGTGCGCTCCGGGTCCATCACCCGCAGGTACACGACGAAGTCCACATCGACTCCGGCGTTGTCTCGCGTGATGTTGCGCTGTGGCGGCACATCGAAGTATTGCTCGCGGGTATCGACTTTCACTCCCGCCTGGAGAATCGGAATAATCCAGACCAATCCCGGCCCCTTCATCCCCACGTACCGTCCAAGTTGGAATTTGGCGACTCGTTCGTAGTCGCGGACCATGTTGAGAATCGCCATCGGGAGCTCCTGTACCTAATGCATGCCATACGGCTGCTAGTGGCTGCGAGTATACGTAGCCGGTCTAGTTCTGAATGTACACATCAGACCAGGGGCGGTGTGCCTGGACCGCCTGGGAATACCCTGCCCCTTGTGAACGAATCAGATTCCGACCCGCCGCCCGAGCCACCCGACGAGCCGCAACTCCCCTGGCAGATCAAGCTGGCCCGCAGCCGATTCTTCGCCTGGTCCGAGTTGTGCCGGCCCTCAACTGGCACCTGGATGTTGTTCTCGGCCGCGTTGATGGTCCTCACCGCTGCTGAAGGCTCCTTGTTCTGGGGTCTGCCCTTCCAGTACGGCTCGATGATCGTCGCCTTCACTTACGCTGCCGGCCTCATTGGAAACGCTCTCGACGCCGAGATCGACGCCAAGAGCCGTCTCATGCGACCAATCCCCGCTGGCAGGATCGCGCCCAGGACCGCGCTGTTCGCAGCAGCGCTACCCATTGGCCTGGGCTCGTTGGTCGGATTCCTCACTGACTGGCGCGTCGGTGTGATTGGTCTGGCGATGCTCGCCGCCAGCACGCTCTACAGCGTCGCCTGGCGAGGCTCGGTCCTCGGATTCCTCGCCTTCGCATTGATCGGCGTGCTCTTGCCGGTCGGCGCGATCCAGGCGGTCAACGAGGGCTTCCCCAGCGCCCATTTGCTCTGGGTCATCCCGATCGGCGCACTGACAGGCATGGCGGCATTCATGCTCTACAAGCTGCCCGACTTCGAGCTCGACGATGTCGACGGCTCGCGCTCCGTCCTCCACTGGTTGGGGATCGACACCGCGATCTCGATGTCATGGGCTGTGCTCGCCGCCGCCCTCGCACTCGCAGCCGCCTCGATCAATCTGTCCGGCGGTAACCTCGCCTGGCTCCTGGGTCCGCTGCTGTACTTCATCATCGCCGGGCTGTTCTGCATCTGGATGTTGATGCGCCGTGTGTCCGAGGCCCGGCTGCTGCTGCAGCGATTGCTGATCGTGTCGGCGCTGCCGTTCCTGCTCATTGGTTGGCTCGGCGCGGCCGCCTCCGCCTGATCCCTGTTTGCCCCCGGCGTCCCATAACGCCGTCACCCATGTCGCGTCACGCTTGACACCGTTACCCACGTCGCGGTCACCCATGATCTACCCATAACGTACATATGTTCGATATGATGAATGGACAACGATATCAAGCTGAGGATTCGACATGACAAGCGCAACTCCGTTCATCCCCTTCCAGGCCAACGCCATCCGCCGCGCCATCGGCGAACTCGCCGCCACCGCCGCCCCACACGTCAGGGTCGGAGCGCTCCGGCTAATGGCCCAGATGCTCAAAATGGAACGTCCCCAGCCCACCTGGATCTTCCGCGGCCGTACAACTGAAGAGGTAGACCGGGTCCTCGACCATGTCGAGGAGCTCATCCGCAAGTCCCGAGCAGCTGACGAAAAAGGAGAAGAAGAACAAGCCGAGCCCGAGCCCGAACCGCTCTAATGCCCGTCTTTTTTTTCGACCCTTGAGTCCAGGTCACTCAACTCTGCAGCCCGCTGCCAAACAGGTCACCCGAACCACGCCCTGCTAGGTTGAGCGCGAACTCTTGGAGAACCGCGATGACCGAACCGACCAACTGGCAACCAGAAGTCGACGAGCTCAACCTGCGCCGCAAACTGGCCCTCAAGATGGGCGGCGAGGAACGCGTCAACCGCCAGCGAGAGCTGGGCAAGCTGACCATCCGCGACCGCATCGACGCCCTCGTCGACCCCGGCAGCTTCCACGAAATCGGCGGCCTCGCCGGCTACGGCGCCTACGAGGATCGAGAGTTCAAAGACTTCAAGCCCCTCCCCTACATCGGCGGCCTGGCCAAAGTCGACGGTCGCTCAGTCGTCGTCGGCGGCGAGGACTTCACCGTCGGAGGAGGCGCCGCCGACATCAGCACGCAGGAACGCTTCAAGAGCCTCTTCCTCGCCGACATGGCCCGCGAGTACCGCGTCCCCCTCTTCGTCTTCCACGAGGGCGCCGGCGCCAACGTCGCCGCCGAAGGCGACGGCCACGGCCACCTACCAAGCAGCTTCGACGTCTTCGGCCCCGACATCCGTGCCGGCCAGGAAGTCCCGCTCATCTTCGGCGTCGCCGGCGCCACCGCCGGCGGAGTCGCAGCCCGAGCAATGCTTGGTCACTTCACGGTGATGACCCCCCAGGGAGCCCTCTTCGCCGGCGGACCACCCCTGGTCAAACGAGCCCTCGGCCAGGAGATCACCAAGGACGAACTCGGCGGACCCAACATCCACGTGGCACAGTCCGGCGCGATCGACAACCGAGCCAAAGACGAACTCGACGCCATCCAACAGATGAAGGCGTTCCTCAGCTACATGCCGCAGAACGTCTATCAGCAGCCCCCATTCAAGCCAACCGACGACCCGCCCGACCGTGAAGAAGAGGCGCTGCTCAGCATCGTCCCGCGCAAGCGGACCCGGCCCTACAACATGCTCAAGCTGGTCAAGCTGCTGGTCGACGACGGCGAGTTCTTCGAGATCAAGCCCGAGTTCGGCACAACCGTCCACACCCTCCTCGCCCGCGTTGGCGGCTACGTCGTCGGGATCGTGGCCAACAACCCCAGCATGCTGGCCGGCGCGATGACCGCCGACTCTGCCGACAAGCAGGGTCACTTCGTCGAGCTCTGCGACCACTTCCACATCCCGATCGTCTTCGTCGCCGACGTCCCCGGCTTCATGCTCGGCCCCCAGGCCGAGGCAACCGGCACCCTCCGCCACGGCATGCGCGCCTACTGGGCGACCTACCTCGCCAGCGTGCCGGTCTTCACCGTGATCACGCGCAAGAACTACGGCATGGCCGGACAGGCCACCGCCAACGTCGGCACGATCAACTACCGCGTCGGCTGGCCTTCGGGCGACTGGGGCTCAATCCCGATCGAGGGAGGAGTCGCCGCCGCCTACCGCCGAGAGATCGAAAGCGCGCCCGATCCGGACAAACGCCGCCGAGAGCTGGAAGACCACCTGCTCCAGTTTCGCAACCCCTTCAGAACCGCCGAAGCATTCGGGATCGAAGACATCATCGACCCGCGCCAGACCCGCTCCTACATCCACCGCTTCCTCGAGCACGCCTACGACACCATCTCCACCAACCTCGGCGTCAAGGGCAAGGCCGGCGTTCGGCCTTAGACTCAATCGCGACCAAGCCACCAAGCCAGCAATCCTAGAAGAGAGACAACATGTCAGACATCTTCACCGTCGACCCCAACCTTCCCGACTGGATCCGAACCCACACCGAGCAGTACCTCGGCTCGGGCGGCGAAGAGGGCCACATGTGGGACCGCCCCGACGGCTCCGGCCCGATTCCCTGCCTCCTGCTAGCGGCCAAGGGTCGCAAGTCGGGCGAGTGGCGCACGCTGCCACTGATCTACGGCGAGTCTGACGACGCCTACGTCATCGTCGCCAGCAAGGGCGGCGCCAGGAGCCACCCCGCCTGGTACCTCAACCTCGACGCCAACCCCGACGTTCAACTGATGGTCGGCACCGAACAGTTCGAGGCCACCGCGAGAACCGCCGAAGGCGCCGAGCGAGACAAGCTCTTCGCCCTCATGGCCAAGGACTTCGACCCCTACCTGGACTACGCCATCCGAGCCGGCGGCGCCGGTCGCCAGATCCCAATCGTGGTGCTCGAGCGGAAGTAAACACCCGCTCAACCACCCACAGACCCTCCGTCATTCTCGCGCACGCAGGAATGACGAAGTTGGCTATGTGACCTTTGCGACCTCAGGCAATGACGCAGGCAGGCCGATTGCGTCCTTCACATCCGCTAACACTTCAGCGGCGATCACCCGCGCGCGACGCGCTCCGTCGATCAGGATCTCGTCCACCGCGTCAGGGTCTGCCGCGAGCTCTTCGCGGCGCGCCCGGATCGGTGCGAAGTAGTCGTTGACGGAATCCGACAGCTGCTTCTTGCAGTCGACGCAGCCAATCTCCGCGCTGCGGCAGGCCGAGGCGATCTCCGGCTGCTTCTCAGGTCCGAAGAAGCCGTGCAGCGAGTAGACGTTGCAGATCTCGGGACGACCTGGGTCGTTGCGGCGGACTCGCTGCGGGTCGGTGATAGCGGTGCGGATCGCCTGGAATGTCTCCTCCGGCGATGCGGCCATGTCGACGGCGTTGCCGTAGGACTTGGACATCTTGCGGTTGTCAAACCCCAGCACCATCGGCGCACTGGTCAACTCCGCCTCGGGCTCGGGGAAGGTGTCGCCGAAGATGTTGTTGAAGCGCCGCACAATCTCGCGCGCCAGCTCCAGATGCGGCAACTGGTCCTCACCGACCGGCACCTTGTTCGCGCGGTACAGCACGATGTCGGCGGTCTGCAGCACCGGATAGCCGACAAGGCCGTAGTTGACGTTCTCCGGCTGCGACTTCGCCTTCTCCTTGAACGTGGGCACATTCATCAGCCGTCCGATCGGCGTGACCATCGAGAGTAGTAGGTGAAGCTCTGAAATCTCCGGGACGTGACTCTGCGCGTAGAGGATCGTCTCTTCCGGCCGAATCCCGGCCGCAAGCAGGTCGAGCGCCGTCTCGCGCACGTGGTCGCGGAGCTGTTCGGTGTCGGTCAGGGTGGTCAGCGAATGCAGATCGACGATCGAGTAGACGCACTCGTACTTGTCCTGCAAGGCGACGAAGTTCTGGATCGCGCCAAGATAGTTGCCGATATGTTGTCGGCCGGTCGCACGGATCCCTGCGAAGACGCGATCCTGCATGCTGGAATCCTCCGAAGTCTTACATCTCGTCCGGCGCGTCAACGCCGATCATTCGTAGCGTTGCCGCGAGGGCGGCCTGCGAAGCCTGGGTCAGCGTGAGCCGCGCGCCCGATCGCTCCAGCTGTTCGGGTACGACGATCCGGTGCGCGTCATAGAACTGCGTGAAGGCCTGCGCCAGGCTCTGTGCGTAGTAGGTCAGATGATGCGGCTCGCGTCTCGTGGCCATGTCCGCGACCAGCTCTGGCAGACGCAAGATTTCGCCGATCAGCACCGTCTCCTGCTCTTCAGTCAACAGTTCCAGATGATCAGAAGAAGGCACCAGACCCGCCTCCTGCGCGTTGCGTTGGACGCTGGCGCAGCGGGCGTGGGCATACTTCACGTATGACGCGGGATTCTGACGTGGATCAGCCGATGCTGCTGCTGCGAGGTCGAAGTCCATCTGCGCGTCGGCCGACCGCTGCAGCATGAAGAATCGCGCCGCATCGGCGCCGACCTCTTCGATCAGTTCCCGCAAGGTGACAATCTCGCCCGTCCGCTTGGACATTCGCACCCGCTCGTCGCCTCGTCGCAGATGGACGAGCTGATAAAGCAGGACTTCCAGTGCCTCGCCATCGCCGCCGACGGCCGAGACCGCCGCTTTCGTTCGCGCCACGTGTCCCTGGTGGTCGGCGCCCCAGACATCGATCACGGTGTCGAAGCCGCGAGTCAGAAACTTGTCGTAGTGATAGGCCACGTCCGAGGCGAAGTATGTCGGTTCGCCGGACGAGCGGATCAGGACGTTGTCCTTGTCCTCACCCAGATCCTCTGAGCGGAACCAGACCGCACCTTCCTTCTCGATCACGTAGGAGCCGTCGCGTAGGCGGTTCATCGCCACGTCGTAGGTCGACTGGCCGTCGGTGCCGTTGGCCTGGTCATAGAGTGCCGACTCGCGCTGCCAGTGGTTGAACTCGACTCGCAGCAGCGCCAGGTCTCCCCGAATCTGCTCGACCATCAGCTGTAGTCCGCGCTCGGAGAGTTCGGCCGGTGGATCTTCGTCGCTGTTCAACCAGCGGTCGCCCGACTCGTCCTTGAGTTGGCCGGCCACATCGACCATGTAGGCGCCCTGGTACCCGCCATCGGGCAAGGGGACTTCGCGTCCGAACTGCTGCTGGTAGCGCGCGAACAACGTCCGCCCAAAGAGGCGAATCTGCGCGCCCGCGTCGTTGACGTAGTACTCGCGCTCGACGTCGAATCCGGCCGCATCGAGGACCGAGGCCAGCGCATCTCCGAGGACCGCGCCGCGGCCGTTGCCAACCTGTAGTGGGCCTGTTGGGTTTGCTGAAACGAACTCGACCTGCACTCGATGTCCGGCGCCTAGAGCGATCTGTCCCCATTCGTCGCCGGCGTCGATCACCGCAAGCAACTGACCTCGTTGCCATTCAGCGTCGAGCTTGACGTTGATGAATCCGGGCCGAGCCACATCTATGTCAGCGATCGGCTCGGTGCGCATGATTCGCTGAGCGATTGCGGAGGCCACTTCCATTGGCGGCATCCGCACCGCACTGGCCAGCCTGAGCGCGACGTTGCAGGAGTAATCCCCGTGCTCGCGCTCCTTGGGTCGCTCGATGCGCAACTCGATGGGCGGGATCGGCGGCAGCGCCCCGTCAGCCTGCGCCAACTCCAGCGCATTGCGCACCAGTTCGCCCACCAGGTCCCGGGTCGCACGCGCCATGTCGGTTTCCCACTCCAGAGTGGTCAGAGTCACACATTAGACGGCTCAAGGCCAAAGATGCAGGATATCGCCGATTCAACTGAACTCGTGATCAGTGAACGGCCGTAGCGCCCGACACATTGAGGTTCTGAGCCTGCAGTCTGAGCAACCGATGTTCGGGCGCGCGCAGATTCGGATCGTCATCAAGGATCCGGTTCGCCCAGTTCCTGGCCAGATTGAGCGTCTGGTGATCGGTCAGCTTGGCTACTCGCAACTCAGGCGATCCGGACTGACGGGTGCCGAAGTACTCGCCGGGACCACGCATCTCAAGATCTTCTTCAGCCAGCTCGAATCCGTTCGAAGTCTGCACCATCAAGTCCAGTCGGCGTTGACTCTGCTCGATGTCGGTGTCCGAGATCAGGTAGCAGACAGATGGCAAGTCGCTGCGACCGACGCGGCCTCGCAACTGATGCAACTGCGCCAGGCCGAAGCGCTCTGCGCCCTCGATCGCCATAACAGTGGCCCTTGGCAGGTCCACGCCGACCTCGACCACGATCGTGGAGACCAACACATCGGCGTCGCCGTTGGACAGGTCGGCCATGACCGAGCGCTTCTCCTCCGCCGACATGCGCCCGTGCAGGAGGCGAATCCGGGGCGCCAGTTCGCGCAGGGGACCCGAGCGCAGGAACTCGTACTGCTCGGTCGCAGCTTCGACCTCGAGCTTGTCCGACTCTTCGACCAGTGGACAGATGACAAAGGTCTGCCGTCCCTGCCTGGCCTCCTCGAGGATTCGGGAATAGACGATCTCCTCGCGCTGGGATGGCTCCACGATCTGCGTGCGGACCCGCTGCCTGCCGGGCGGCAGTTCGTCGATGACCGAGGAATCCAGCTCGCCGTAGACCGTGAGCGCCAGGGTGCGGGGGATTGGTGTGGCGGTCATTACCAGCAGGTGCGGGCTGCGTCCCTTGCTGCGCAGGGCGTCGCGCTGGAGCACGCCAAAGCGGTGTTGTTCGTCGACAACGGCGAGGCCAAGGTCGTGGAAGTTTGCGCTCTCTTGGATCAGGGCGTGGGTGCCGACGACGAGGTCGAGCATCCCGGACTCCATCTCCTGGTGAATCTGTCGCTTGCGGGCGGCGCGCACACTTCCGGTTAGCAGGGCCATGCGCACCGGCCGCCCGAGTGCCGGCGCAAGGCTGAAGTCGTACCAGAGCTGTTCGCCGGCCGCGTGTTCCTTGCCGGCGAAGAGCCGCTGGAAGGTCGCGTAGTGCTGCGAAGCGAGCACCTCGGTCGGGGCCATCAACACGGTCTGGTGGCCGGCGCGGACCGATGCGAGCATCGCGGCCGCTGCGACGACGGTCTTGCCTGAGCCAACATCGCCTTGCAGTAGCCGGGCCATCGGCTCGCGGCGGAACATGTCGTTGCGGATCTCGGTCAGGACTCGCTGCTGGGCCGTGGTCAGTTCGAACGGGAGCGCGCCGAGGAACTTGTCGAGGTAGTCGCCGGGCATTGGGATCGGAGGGGCGTCGGCGCGCAGTCTTGCTTCGCGTTTGCGGGAGAGGACGGCCAGTTGAATTGAGAGCAACTCCTGGAACGCGATTCGCTCTTTGGCGACCTCGACATCTTCCAGCCGGTCGGGAAAGTGAATGACGCGCAGGGCCTCGGCTTCCGAGGGGAATCCCTGCTCGGAGACGATCTGGGGCGGCAGTGACTCGGCCAATAGCGGCAGGTAGTCTCGTACCGCTGCGTGCGCCAGACGGCGGATTGTTCGGTTTGGCAGGCCCTTGGTCCTCGGATAGACCGGCGAGAGGCGGCCGACGTGGACGTTGTCGTCGTCCGGATCGTCGAGACGTTCCCATTCTGGCGAGACCATTTGGAGCTGTCGTCCGCGGATCTCGATCTTGCCTGAGAGGCCGACTCGCATGCCGGCCTTCAGTGTTCGCGCCAGGTAGGGCTGCTGCCACCACCAGACGCGCAGACTGCCGGAGCCGTCACGTACGACTGCCTCGGTGGCGGTTCGGCCGCCGCGCAAGTACTTCACGCCGATGCTGGCGATTTCGCCGACGATGGTGAGTTCGATGCCCTCCAGCGCCTCTGAGACGGTGCGCACGTTGCGCCAGTCCTCGTAGCGCCGAGGTAAGTGCCAGAGCAGGTCGTAGACGGTCTTGATTCCGAGCGTCGTCAAGGCCTTGCGAGAGACCGGCACGATGCGGCCGAGGACGGAAACGTCGCGGGCGAGGGGATTTTCGTCGTCGAATGTGACGGCAGGCCGTCTACGACTGGACTTGGTGCGTTTTGAGGTCAGATTTGGTCGAGAATTGTCGGGAATTGTCTCGATTATGTCAGTGTTTTGCGTTGTTTTGGGCTGTGAGGTCGGGGTTTGGCGGCGTTTGGCTGGGGCGCCCGGACGAAGGGCGTCGCGAACGGCGGCAGCCCACTTGCGTCGTTCGACGGGCGTTAGTGAGGCGTAGCCGGCCTGCGGCAGTTCGGCGACGATTCTCTTGAAGAACTGCGCCTGCTCACCGTCATTGAGGACGTTGCGCAGGTAAGTGTCGAGCCCGCCGGCGACGGCGCGATCCTCGTAGCCGAGCTTGTCTTCCAACGCCAGCATCGACTGGAGCGTCTGCGTGGGCCGGCGTTGGGTGGTCATCAGGATCGTCGCAGGACCGATGCTCCAACGGTGCCTGGACCGATGTGCGCACCAAGCACCGGCGAGCTGAGCACGAGCGGCACGTCCATCCCGCCGCAGGCTGACGAGACCCGCTGCGCCAGCGCGGCGGCATCGGCTTCGGCGTTGCCATGCAGAATGGCGACGCGCTCGGGTTCGCCGTCACTCATGATCTGGCTGTACAGCCGATCGAGCGCCTTCTTGCGAGTTCGGGGGCGTTCCACATCGGCGACTTCGCCGTCGAGCAGCTCGAGCAGCGGCCTCATCCGAAGCAGCTTGCCGGCGAGTTGTCGAGCTCGGCCGATGCGTCCGCCGCGCAGCAAGTAGTCGAGGGTCTCGACGAACAACATGGTCCGCGTCCGGCCGACCAACTCGCGGGCCGCCTCCGCTGCCTCGGATACACCGGCTCCACTCTGCGTCGCTGCGAGGGCTGCCTCGGAGGCCCAGCCGACTGCTACCGAGGCGGACTCGGTGTCGACGAACTCGATTGGCGGAGCGTTGTCGAGGAGCGACGCGCCCTGCCTGGCCGAGTTCAGCGTGCCCGACAGCTTCCCGCTCAGGTGGACCGAGACGATTCCGTCGATCCCGTCGTCGATCAGTTGCTGGTAGATGTCGCGGAAAACCCCGGGCGCGGGCTGCGATGTCGTGGGGAGCACTCCACCCTCGCTGACTACGCGGTCGAGCCGTTGCCAGAATTCGGGCTTGGTGAGCGTCACGCCGTCCTCGAACAGCTCGTCGCCGAAATGCAGATGCAGCGGGACGACGGTGATGCCCTCGATCTGTCCCTGTTCCAGGTCTGATGCAGAGTCGGTGACGATGGCGATGTACATATGTTCTATCCTAGATGAACTCCGGTGTCGCGTTCAATGGCGAAGTCAGCCGCTACTCCAGCGCGAGCAACCATGGATAGTGCGGCTGGCCGCCCTCGATCAGATCGACTTCGAGCCCGGTCGATTCCTCGATCGCCTCGGCCAGGGCATCGGCCCTCTCTTCCGAGACGTCCTCGCCGATGTAGGCGGTGAATAGCGAGGCGCCCGAAAGGGAGTCCGCCATCTGCGAGGAAAGGGTCAGGGCTACTTCGTCGATTGACTCGCCTGCGCCGACGATCTCGCCGTCCAGCATGGCAAACGGTTGTCCTTCGGTGATCGGAACGTCGCCTTCGAGCGTCCGTGCCGCGAGGGTCACGCGACCGATCCGGACGGCGTCCAAGGCTTCTTCCATTTCAGCCACGACGTCCTCAGCCGGCACGCCTCCGATCACGGCGGCGAGCGCCGCGACGCCTTCGGCCTGGCTGTCGTTGTGGATCACGTGAATCTGCTGGGGTTCGTCGGCCTCGGCCGCGAGCTCGCCCGCTCGTTGAGCGGCAGGCGTGACGTTGTGATTGTTGGGCAGGATGATCACGTCCTCGCCCTTGACCGACTCGGCGGCTGAGAACAACATCTCGACCGATGGATTGTCGGCCGCGCCGCCGGAGACGATCGCTGCCGCGCCCAGTTCGGTGAAGACGCGTACAAAGCCACTGCCCTGCGCGACGGCCACGACTGCGGCGTCCGACTCAGATTCATGCGTGCGCGCGGCCTGCATGCGCATGTCGACCGCGCGGAAGACCCGGATCCGGCCTACTTCATCTGCGGCCGCGTATGCGTCGGCGGGCTCGGTCGTGTGCAGGTGTATGCGGAGGTCGTCACCGTCGGGTGCGAGCATCACGGTCTCGTCTTCGCCCGAAAGGACCTCTCGCAATCCGTCGATGTCTTTGACGTTTGCTACCACGAGCTCTGTGCAGAACCCGTCAAACTCGCCGTCGGAGTCGAGCCGTCTTGCCAGCCAGCCTGGGTCAATCGCGCCCAGCTCGGCCGGCACCTCGGGAATCGGATCTCCGGCCAACGCCCCGGCCATACCTCGGAGCATGAATTCCAAGCCTCGCGCGCCGGCGTCGACGACTCCCGCGTCTTTGAGGACTGGATTCTGTTCCGGTGTGTATTCAACCGATTCGTAAGCCGCCTCGACAGCGCGTTGCATCTGTGCCACTGGATCGCCGCTGGAGGACTGGATCGCCATCGCGGTGTCGGCCGCGACCGAGATCATGGTCCCGTCGCGCGGTTCGGTGACCGCGTTGCGGGCGGCCTCGGCGGCGCTGGCGAAGGCTGCGGAGAGCGAGGCGCCACTGTCGTCGGATAGTCCTGCGGCAAATCCGCGCAACCACTGCGCGCCGATCACGCCAGAGCTTCCTCGTCCGCCGAGTAGTGCTGCCGATGCCGCAGTCGATGCGATCTCTTGTGCAGATGCCTCGTCTGAGGCCGCGTCCAGCGACTCGCTCGCTGCCGCCAGGGTGCGGCCGAGGTTCGCTCCAGTGTCGCCGTCGGGCACGGGGAAGACGTTGATCAGGTTGAGTGCCTCGCGATGGAGGGCGACCCAGCCGGCGGCGCCGCGAATCATGCGCTTGAGATCAGCGCCGCTGAGTCCCGGTTCAGCACCCGTCGATGCTTCCCGTTCGACCATCTGTAGCCTCCCGTATAGAGTGCCAATGTCGCCATGGGCACCTGCCCAAAAGTGGGTCAGGGTGCTGATATGATACCTGCCACGCGCCGGCGACCGCCTCGATCGGTGTGCGCGTGCATTGAGCGTTTCACGCACTTGTTGTGCACTGGGACGAAGGATTTGAGGGCGGATTGATGGCCGGCAAGTGTGATCTCTGTGACAAGCGGACCACGTTTGGCCGCAACATTCGCCACAAGCACTCGGGTCGATGGAAGCGCAAGGCGCCTCGAACGTCGCGCACCTTCAAGCCAAATGTTCACCGGCACAAAGTAACCGTTGACGGTAAAACGCAACGGCTTAACGTATGCACCGCCTGCCTGCGAACGATGATGAAGCGGCTCGCCGCCTAACCCCAGGCACAGAGCTGTCGAGCGTGAGCTAGACCCCGATCGGAACAACGAACCGCCCACAAGCCAGATCAGCGGATGAAGCGTCCGCCCTTGATGACCCGCGAAGCCTGTCTCTGACTGACTGAGATAGTGCAGACAAACCGAGACCGAGGAATATGCGAATCTACGTTGGAAACCTGCCCTTCCGTACAAACTCTGAGGAACTGCGCGAAATCTTCGCCGAGCACGGCGAAGTCCAGGACTGCGTGATCCCCGTCGACCGCGACAGCGGTCGCTCGCGCGGCTTCGGCTTCGTCGACATGGACGACGAAGAGGCGCGCAACGCGATCACCGCGCTCGACGGCTACGACATGGACGGTCGCCAGCTGCGCGTCAACGAAGCGCGACCGCGCGGGAGCGGCGGCGGTGGTGGCGGTGGTTACCGTGGCGGTGGTGGCGGTGGCGGCGGCTACCGTGACGATCGCGGCGGTGGCGGCGGTGGCGGCGGTGGCGGTGGCTACCGCGATGGCGGTTACCGTGAGAGCCGAAGCGGTGGTGGCGGCGGTGGCGGTGGATACCGCGAGCCGCGCTACGACGACCGTGGCTCGCGCGACAACTACTCCGACCGCGGACGCCGCTGGTAAGGCCAAACCGGCACAGGCCCCGCATCACGAACGAGATGACACCTGGCGTCCGAGTCCGAGCGATCGGATTCGGACGTCAGGCCGTTCCCTTCATTGACGTCCTCTGGACCGTCTTCGACGGGGATCCCAACTGGATCCCGATGCTGCGCCGTGCCCAGATGGAACGGCTGGACCCTGAGAAGACCCCGTTCCTGCGCTACGGCGAGGCGCAGTTGTTTGTCGCTGAGCGGGATGGTCGGGACGTCGGCCGGATTTCTGCGCAACTCAATCCGCTTCACGACGAGAAGTGGGGCGAGTCGGCCGGCTTCTTCGGCCATTTCGACTGCGTCGACGACCCCGAAGCGGCTACGGCCCTGTTTGAGTCGGCCGAGTCATGGTTGTGCGAACGGGGCGCGGTGTTCTCGCGCGGGCCCTTCAACTTCACGATCAACGACGAATCCGGCTGTTTGGTCGAGGGTTTCGACACGCCTCCGATGATCGCGATGCCTCATGGTCGGACCTGGTTTCCGGATCTGATCGAGGCCAACGGCTACGAGAAGGCGAAGGACTTATGGGCCTACCACTATCCGGTCGCGGCGCCGCTCGGCGAACGACGCGAGCGGGCCTGGCAACGAATTCACGATCATCCGCGAGTCAGGGTGCGGCCGTTTGATAAGCGCAACCTGCGTCGGGATGTGCGGATTGCGGCCGAGATCTTCAATGAGGCGTGGGTCGACAACTGGGGGTCGGTGCCGATCACACCGGAGGAGGCTGACCGCCTGGCGGCCGACCTGGTTCAGTTTGCGGATCCCAGCTTGACCGCGATCGTCGAGATCGATGGCGATCCGGCGGCGATGGTGATCTCAATTCCCAATCTGAACGAGTGTGCCCGCGACATTGATGGTCGGCTCTTCCCCTTTGGTTGGGCCAAGCTGCTCTGGCGGCTCAAGCGACGGCCGGAGAGCGGTCGGGTGATGCTGCTAGGCGTGCGTCAGAAGTGGCGGATCCGGGAGTTTGCTCAGATCGGTCTGATGCTGACTGCGGAGGTCCATGTCCGCGGCGCGGCGAGAGGCTATCAGTGGGCGGAGCTCGGCTGGGTCCTGGAGGACAACCATCTGCTCAACCATGCTTTGAGCCGCACCAACGCAGAGGTGTACAAGGTTTATCGGATCTACGAGAAGGCGCTCTAGCTGTTCTTGAGCGCTCGACGTAGGCGCGCGACCGCATCCGCGACTGACTCGCGGTCGTTGTAGACCGCCGAGCCTGCCACTAGCCAGTCCGCTCCTGCCTCGACGATCGATGCGATCGTCGATTCATTCACCCCACCATCGACCGCGACGTGCGCTTCTTCGCGTCCGCAAGCGTCCAACATCGAGCGCGCCTGCGTGATTCGCTCCAACGATTCGGGGATGAACTTCTGACCTCCCCAGCCGGGGTTGACGCTCATGATCTGGACCCGGTCGCAGATGGGAACCACCGCCTGAATCTCGCTGAGCGGCGTGCCGGGATTCAGTGTGACTCCCGCCTCGACGCCGGCCTCGGAGATCTGCTGCAGCAGCCTGTGCGGATGTCGCGTGGACTCTATGTGGATCGTGATGCAATTGACGCCGGCCGCAATGAAGTCTTCGATCTGGTCCTCGGGGTGTTCGACCATCAGATGTGCTTCGATGGGGAGCGCAGTCAGGGAGCGCACTGCAGAGGCCATCTGGGCTCCGAAGGTGATCGGCGGGACGAAGTTGCCGTCCATGACGTCGAGCGAGATCCAGTCGACTCCGACAGCTTCGGCATCAGCGATTTGGTCGGCCAGGTGGGTCCAGTCGGCGTTGAGGATGGAAGGCGCGATGGCGACCGGAAGGCTCATCGTCGACCCTGCTGCCCTTGCTGCTTTGCCGCTGCCCGCTCGGCGGCGCGTCGTTGCGCTCGGTTGAGGCCGGTTTCGAGATTCGGGTCCGATGCTGGAGCCTGAGGTTGAGCCGACGGCTGACTAGTGGATTGATTGGCCGGCTTGAGCTGCAATCGCTCCTTCGCCTCTTCGAGCGCGGCGTGGACCTGGGTAGGCGCGGTTCCACCGGGAATGTCGCGCGACTCCAACGCGAACTGCACCGTCATGCCGACCGCGTCAGCCTCGAACGCTGGATGCTCCGCCTGCAACTCCTCCAGCTTGAGGTCCGAGAGGCCGCAGCCTCGCTGTTCGCAGAGCCTAACCAACCGCCCAACGACGCCGTGCGCCTCGCGGAATGGGACTCCCTTGCGAGTGATGTAGTCGGCGTAGTCCGTCGCCAGGATGAACGGGTCGCGGTCCACCATCGCCCGCGCGCGATCGCCGTCGACCTGTGCCGTGAGCAGCGCCCGAGCCAGCACGTGCAGCGTGCCGATCAGCGTTTCCGCCGTGTCGAACAGGCCCGATTTGTCCTCTTGCAGGTCGCGGTTGTAGGCCAGCGGGAGTCCCTTGAGCGTGGTCAACAGGCCGGTCAGGTGACCGAGGACCTTGCCGCTGCGGCCGCGCGCCAGCTCGGCGATGTCTGGGTTGCGCTTCTGCGGCATGATCGATGAGCCGGTCGTGAAGGCGTCGCCAAACTGGAACACGCCGAATTCAGCCGAACTCCAGAGGATGACGTCCTCGCAGAGCCTCGAGATGTTGACCATGCAAATCGCCGCGTTGGAGAGGAACTCGACGATGTAATCGCGCGAAGAGACTGCATCCATGCTGTTGCGAGACACCTGCTCGAAGCCCAGTTCGTCGGCGACGGCCTGGCGATCGAGCGGATAGGCGGCACCCGCGAGGGCCGCGCTGCCCAGCGGCATGATGTCAGCTCTAGCGAAGGAATCGACCAGTCGCTCGGCGTCGCGGTCAAGCATCTCGAGGTAGGCAAGCAGGTGATGTGAGAGCATCACCGGTTGCGCTCGCTGCAGGTGCGTGTACCCGGGCAGGTAGACATCCAGTGAGCGCTCGGCTAGCTCGATCAGCGAGGCCTGCAATCCGCGCACTGCGCCGACCGCCTGGACGATTGCGTCTCGTACGAACATGCGCGTATCCAGCGCCACCTGGTCGTTTCGTGAACGTGCGGTGTGCAGCCGGCCGGCCGCATCGGGGCCGATGATCTGACTCAGGCGCGCCTCGACGTGGGTGTGGATGTCCTCGAGCTCATGATTGATCTCGAATCCACCGGATTCGATCTCCGACTCGACCTGTTCGAGGCCTTGCAGGATCTTGGCGGCGTCGGCGGCGTCAATGATTCCCTGTGCCGCCAGCATTCGAGCATGCGCGCTGGATCCGGCAATGTCGTGGCGGAAGAGCAACAAGTCCGTCTGGATTGACGAGGTGTAGGCCTGCACCAGGGCATCGGGCGCTTCCTCGAAGCGTCCGCCCCAGAGCCGTTGCGAGTCTTCGTTCTGGTTGTCGGCGTCAGCCATGCGGCGCCTGCTTGCCGTGCTCTACTCGTCCGACGGCAACTTGGTCAGCCCCGCCGCTCCGATCAACGTGTCCATTTGCTCTGCCGACAGATCGCGAGCGCGGACCGTCTGGATCGCCGGCGGCTCGATTCCTGAACCGATCTGTTCGCGATACAGCCCGTCGCCAAGGGCGCGGATGACCGCTTGCACCTGGTCTTCGGATAGCGGACCACAGAACGCTTCGAACGCCTGCTTTGCATCCAGCGCCAGGTACAGGGCGCACTCGAGCGTCGCGTGTCCGGGGCGGCGAATTTCGAAATCTGCTGCGTCCGGACCGCCCGCTGTTGGGACCGCCGTTTCGTACTGAATGTCGATCTCAGGGTCGGAGGCGTTCGTTGTCATCGCACGCTGTCCCATCTGGCCGCGGTGTCGTCAGGAATGGCCAAACTGCTAGGTCGTACTCCCCGATGATACGTCCAGGACGCCGCCCGGTTGACGCAGGAGCTGCTTCTCCGCCTGCACACGGACCGGCAGGCCGAAGATGTCGATAAACCCGACTGCTGAAGTCTGGTCGAACACGTCGCCTTCGTCGTAGGTCGCAAGCGAGTACTGGTAGAGGCTGTTCGGGCTCTCCACGCCGACCGTTACGGCCTGGCCCTTGTAGAGCTTGACTCGCGACCTGCCAGTGACGTGTCGCTGCATCGAGGCGGTGAAGGCGGCCAGGTCCTGGTGGGTGCCGGTGAACCAGAGGCCGTCATAGATCAGATCGGCGTAGTCCTGCATCAGCCGATGCTTGAGCCGAATCTGGCTCTTGGACAGGGTCAATGTCTCGAGGGCCTGGTGAGCGATCCGCAGCGTTGTTGCGGCGGGCGCTTCGTAGACCTCGCGCGATTTGATCCCGACCAGTCGGTCTTCGACCATGTCGATCCGTCCGACGCCGTTGGCGCCGGCGATGTCGTGGATCCGGCTCACGAGCGTGACCGGGTCGAGCACTTCGCCGTCCAGCGAGACTGGTCGGCCGCGCTCGAAACCGATCTCAATATAGGTCGGCTCGTCCGGCGCATCTTCGGGGTTGACCGTCCATTCCCAGACATTGTCGGGCGGTTCGGTCCACGGATCCTCCAACGGACCGGCCTCGATTGAGCGGCCCCAGAGGTTTTCGTCGGTCGAGTACTGCTTGTCGACGCTCACCGTGATCGGAATGCTGTGCGCCTGCGCGTAGACAATCTCCGATTCGCGGGTGGTCAGTTCCCACTCGCGGACCGGCGCGAGGATGCGCAGGTCGGGCGCCAGAGCCTGGACTGAGACGTCGAATCGCACCTGGTCGTTGCCCTTGCCAGTGCAGCCGTGGGCGACGGCGGTCGCGTTGTTCTGTCGGGCGACGTCGACGAGCGCTTTGGCGATCAACGGTCGGGCGAGCGCTGTGGCAAGCGGGTAGCGACCCTCGTAGAGCGCGCCGGCCATTAGCGCGGGGAAGCAGAAGGCTCGGGCGAAGTCTTCGCGCAAGTCGAGCATCTCGAACCCGATGGCGCCGGCGGCGTAGGCTCGGGATTCCAGCTCTTCATCGGCCTCGAGGTAGCCCATGTCGGCGGTCATGCAGATGACTTCCCAGCCGCGTTCGGTCAGCCAACGGGTCACGACCGACGTGTCCAGCCCGCCCGAGTAGGCCAGCACCACCCGCTTGTCTTCAGTTCGTCTTGCCACCCCAGTGCTCCCAACTGTGTACGGACTTGTTCGGATCTGTTCGGATTTGTTCGACTGTGTTCGATTCTGAGCGGCTGCGGGCGAGCTTGGAACGCTCGATTTTGTCCGCTCTTGTTCGATCCTGTTCGATTGTGTTCGACCGGATTCGTTAGGGCTCGCGTCTATTCGGCGATGGAAGCGAGCGCGTCGTCGATGATCTCGATCGCCTGGTTGATCTCGTCTTCGGAAATGGTCAGCGGTGGCACCAGTCGCAAGACGTTCGGCTTGACCACGTTGCAAATCAGGCCGCGGTCGCGGATTGCTGTGACCAGCGCCGGTCCGACATCCTCGCTGAGTTGGACTGCGATCAGGAGTCCCTTGCCGCGCACGTGATCGATCAGCGGATGACGATCCTCCAGCGCTCGGATGCCCGACACGAGCTGATCACCGCGTGCCTCGGCCTGAGCCGGGATGTCTTCCTCGATGATCACGCGCAGGGTTTCGAGTGCGACTGTCGTGGTGAATGGCTGACCGCCGAAGGTTGTGCCGTGATCGCCGGGCTCGAGGATGTCGCCGCGTTCGTTGGCCACGATTGCGCCGATTGGGATGCCGCTGCCGAGTCCTTTGGCGAGTGCCATTACGTCGGGCTGGACGTCTTCGTGCTGCCAAGCGAATAGTTTGCCGGTGCGACCGATGCCGGTCTGGACTTCGTCCAGCATCAGGAGCAGGTTGTTCTCGTCGCAGATCTGGCGTAGCGCGACGAGGTATCCGTCGTCGGCGACGTTGACGCCGCCTTCACCCTGTAGCGGCTCGACGAGGATTGCTGCGGTCTCAGGACCGACTGCTGCCCGTACTGCGTCGATGTCGTTGAAGGGGACGTGGCGGAAGCCGTCGAGCGGACCGAAGGGCTCGCGGTAGCGCGGGTTGCCCGATGCGTTAACCGAGGCCAGGGTGCGGCCGTGGAAGGCCTCGTCCATGACGATGATCTCGTTCGCGCCATCGCGACGCGTCTGACCCCACTTGCGACCGATCTTGATCGCGCCCTCGGTCGCCTCGGCGCCGCTGTTGCAGAAAAAGATACGGGTCATGCCCGACTGTTCGAGGATGACGTCGGCCAGGTCGAGCTGGGGGATTGTGTAGAAGTAGTTGGAGACGTGCAGCAGGGTCTCGGCTTGCTGCTTGATCGCTTCGACGATCCGCGGGTGGCAGTGGCCCAGGTTGTCGGCGGCGATCCCGGCGACGAAGTCGAGGTACTCATTGCCCTCGTCGTCCCAGACCTTCGAGCCTTCGCCTCGCACCAAGGTGACGGGCAACCGGCCCGCCGACATCATGAAGACAGCGGACTCGCGCTCAGCAGTGGTGGGCATGGTGGTCACTCCGGTCACCGAGACAGGCAGGATCAGTCCGACTCAGATTAGGCGAGCGTTCGGTGCGCGTCTATGCAGCCGATAGCGCTCGGGCAGCAAACTACTCGGACGCTGCCAGACGCTCCAGGATCTCCCCGAGGCGGTCGATCGCATCGCCGTAGCCGGCCCAGTCGCCTTCGCGCTGTTTCTCGAGCGCTTCTTCAAACGCTTCCTGCGCTTGAGCCGTGAGTTCGGCAGCGTCGTCGGACAGCTCGACCGGCGGCGCCTCCTGTTGCTCATCTTGTGCGGCCTGCTGAGCCTCAGGCTCGGCGGCAGCCTCCGCTGCTTGGCCTGGTACGTCGCCAAGGAACGATAGACCCTGCGCCGCACGATTACCCAGCGCGACCTGCACCGCGTTGACGAAGGTGTCTTCGAAGGCAATCCGGTCGCCGTTGACGACAATCACCCCCTTCAACTGCGGGAATCGGCCCGTGTCGGCCTGCAGATAGATCGGTTCTACGTACACGTATGAATCGCCGACCGGGATGAAGAGCAAGTTTCCGCGAATCACCTCGGAGCCTTGCTGTCCTAGCAGCGTGAATTGCCGCGACACCGCGACATCCTGGTCGATTCGGTTCTCAATCTGTTTCGGGCCGTCCACGTTCTTGTTCGCGGGGAATCGGAAGGCAAATAGTTTGCCGTAGTTTTCGCCGTCCGAACGGCCTGCCATCCAGGCGATCGAATTGAGCCTGTTGCGCGGCGTGAATGGCAGGATGAGGAGGAATTCCGGTTCTGGCTGATCGGGGAGTCGCAGGGTCACGTAGTACGGCTCTACTGCGATCTCCTGCTGACGCAACAGCTCCTGCGGAATCGCCCAGAGGTCCTCGCGGTTGAACAGGCCGCGAGCCGACTCGATGTGGTAGGTCAGGTACTGGTCTGCCTGGATCTGGAAGTAATCCTGCGGGTAGCGCCAGTGCTGCTGCAAGTCGACCGGGAATTCGTCGGCCGGCTTGAACAGTTCTGGGAAGATGTCCTGCCAGACCTGGATGATCGGGTCCGTGTCGTCGACGATGTAGAGGTCAACGGACCCGTGATAGGCGTCGATTACGGCTTTGACCGAGTTGCGGACGTAGTTGTAGCCGACACCGTGGGGTTGCGAATAGGGGTAACGGTCGGTGACGGTGTAGGCGTCCTGGATCCAGTAGAGCCGCCCATTTTCGCCAATCACGATGTACGGGTCGGCGTCGAGCCGTAGGAACGGTGCCAGCTCGTTCACTCGGTCCTGGATCAGGCGGCGGAAGAGGATCCGGCTGTCGCCGTCGACCGAGCCTGAAATCAGGATGTTGGCGTCGCCGAACGACCAGGCGAAGGCGAGGCGTCGGAGGAAGTTGCCAAGTTCGATGCCACCCTCGCCGGAGTAGCGAGTGGTCGCTTGATCGGCTTCACCGGTGGACTCGTCACCACTGAGCGGATAATCGAACTCCTCGGTCTCGCTGTTAGCGATGATGTATGAGTCGGTCACCTCGCCGTAGTAGATTCGCGGCTCGACGATCTCCAGGTCCAGGGGGCCTGACGAGGTTTCCTCAGTCACTTCTGGAGGAATGTTCGAGACCCAGAACACTGGCTCGCCAGCCGGCGAGACTTCGTCGACCGGTGTCATCACGACGCCGAACCCATGCGTGAACTGCAATCGTCGGTTGACCCAGCCCTGCTGGGTCGGCTGCAGATTGGCCTGCGATAGCTCACGGGCGGCAAGGAAGACCTGATGCTCCACACCCCCGACCTTGTATCGGTCGACGTCCACATCCGGGTAGACGTACAGCGGGCGGATCGTCTGGATCGTGTTCAGGGTGTCGTTGAGCGGTCGGTGATCCCAGAGGCGCACATTGAGTAAGGCCTCGGGATTGAGCTGGAGGTCGCCTTCGTCGACGGCATCGTCTGCGGCAAACTCCCGCTCCTCAATTCGGTCCAGAGCAAACGCTGATCGAGTCGCAGCGATGTTGCGCTCGATGTACGGCGTCTCACGCTGCAACTCGTTCGGCTCGACCGTGAAGCGCTGGATTGCAGCCGGCAGGATCGCCCCTCCGACGATCGAGACCAGAATCAACACTGCGATCGATGTCAGTGGGAATCGCAGGCGCTCATGGAAGGGCCAGGACAGCACACCGAGGATGACCAGGATTGCCGCGACCATCTTGACGATCTGGACCGGCGAGCGAATGGTGTCGTCGGTGAAGGTCGCGCCAAAGACGAAGCCGCTTGGATTCAGCGCCAGCTCGAAGCGGGCTAGCCAGTAACTCCAGACGAAGAGCGCCATCACCGCCGCGATCGTGAACGCGAGGTGAATCCGCACACCGAGGGTCGATCGCGCGCTGCCGCGATGCATCATCAGCCGCACGCCGTAGGTCGCGGCCGTGGTCAGCATCGTCATGATTGCCAGGCCGGTCGCCCAGCCCTTCATGAACTGCAGCGCCTCGAGCTCGAAGACGTAGAAGCCCAGATCCTTGCCGAACTGGGGATCGGTCTCGCCGAACGGTTTGGCGTTCAGATACTGAAGAATCAGCTCCCACTGCCCTGCGGCGACAGAACCAAAGATGATCGCCAGCAGGATCATTGCGACGGCCGCGATGATGTGAATCACGCGCACCAGCCGCGGATCGTCGACCGCCGGCGCTAGCGCTTCGACCGGCATCCGCCAGGCGACCGCGTAGCTCACGCCCAGCACTGCCAGCGAAATCCCTGCTCCTGCGGCGAACAGCCAGACCTGGGTCACGATCCGCAGATCGAAGACGTCCCGGTAGCCGACATTGCCGAACCAGAGCCGGTCGACATAGATGTCGATGCCGATATTGAGCAGGATCAGCAGGACGAGTAGTCCGACGCCGGCCACGATCACTCGCGGCCAGGTGCTGCCGCCCTGTGGCGGCTGACCCTCTGCTGCGGTGAACGGCGGCGGCTCGTCGTCGCCGATTCCGCCGCCGCCTCCGCCGAGTCCTTCTCGGAAGACAGGCGGGGGTGGACCGAGTTGGCCGGAACGACCTTCATCGGAAGGCGGTACGTCCTGCGGGCCGTCGTTACCGTTGCGCCAACCGCCCTGTGTGCGATGAATCCAAGTTGACCACTTCACGCTCAAACTACTCACGAGAGCGCCGTCCCCACCGCTGCGCCGTCCACTGCTTTGCGGACGATATGCGATTGTCTGCCGTCCACGATACGCACCTGCGTCCCTAATTCGAAAGCCTCACGACCAGCGCGCAACTTGGGCAACATTCCCCCCGCGATCACTCTGGCCTCGGTCAGCGCCGTCTGCTGAGCCTGCGCCAGGCAGTCGATGCCCTTGCCGCTGCCGTCTAGCACCTGCGGCACGTCGGTCAGAAAGACCAATGCCGAAGCGCCGAGCGCCGCGGCGACCGCTCCAGCAGCCGCATCGGCATTGATGTTCAGTGTTGTCGACAGGTCCTCAGCCAACCCGACCGGGGCCAGTACCGGCAGCAGCCCGGCAGCGAGCAGTTTGCGCAGCGTGGCTGGATTGCATCGCGGCGTCTCGCCGACCAGTCCAATCCGCGTAGAGATGGGAGAGCAGAGTGTGCCGCCGTCGACGCCGCTCAGTCCGACTGCCGGTGCGCCCATCTCTTGCAGGCGTCGGGTCAATTCCTTGTTGATTAGTCCGGCCAGGACCGCCACGACCACCTCCAGGGATTCCGGCGTCGTCGAGCGCAGTCCGTCCACCCATGCAGCTTCTGCGCCCAGGCGCTTCTGCCAGTCCGTCACTGCCGCTCCGCCGCCATGCACGACCACCACCTGGCGTCCCTCGCGTTGCAGCTCGACGATGTCCGACAACGAGGTGTCGTGCTCGCCGAGGGTCGAACCCCCGATCTTGATCACGACCACGCCACTGTCGGGGCTCGCTGAACTCATGGATGCAAGCCTAGCCGACGCTCGCCCGCAGAACGTCTCAACAAGCGACATGAGCAACCCGATACCGTCGCCATATGAGCGCCCGGGCGACTAACCACGCCATCCTCTTCCTTCTCAGCCTGGAGCTGCTCTCGGGGCTGATCTCGTTCACTGTTGGACGTCCCAGCGGGGAATGGATCTTCTGGTTGCACGGGATCGCTGGATTTTCGCTGGTTGGGCTCGTGATCTGGAAGTACCGGATCGTCCTGCGCTCATTTCGACGGCGGGGCGTGGCCTCCGAGACGGTCG
This sequence comes from Dehalococcoidia bacterium, assembly GCA_964291525.2. GTDB lineage: Bacteria > Chloroflexota > Dehalococcoidia > Bin125 > Bin125 > Bin125. The sequence goes on from OZ219765.1 coordinate 2,229,735, forward strand.
GTTCGCTGATCCTCGTCCTGCTCTTCATCGGTGTCCTGACCACTGGCACGCTCTGGGCGATCATCGGTCGAGGCAGCCTCGAGATCCCGTTCTACGGCAATGCCCGACTGTTGGTTATCCATAGCACCCTGGGTCTGGCATTGACGATTCCTCTGATTGTGCATGCCGCCATGCGCTGGCCTAGACGGGTCAAACGCACCGACTTCACCAATCGCCGGGCGGCTTTGAGACTGATGGCAGTCGGGCTGGGCGGTCTCATCCTCTGGCAAGGAGCGTCGGCCGCCGCGCCGATTGCTGGCCAACGACCGCGCTTCACTGGCTCCCGCGAAGAGGCCAGCGGCCAGGGCAATGCGCATCCTGTGACGCAATGGCTGTTTGACAATCGCCAACGGATCAAGGCCGACAAATGGAGTTTGGTTGTCCGTGGACAGGGAGCTGATCCGGTCGAGTTCTCCTACGAGGAGCTCCAGGCAATTGCCAACCACGGAGCTACCGCAACACTTGACTGCACCGGCGGCTGGTACACCGTCCAGGATTGGAGCGGTGTCAGGCTTTCGGACGTACTGTCGCTCATCTCCCTGGGCGAGGACGCGGAGAGTGTCGTGATTGAATCGGCGACCGGATTCAACCGAAGATTCCCCATCGCCGACGCGGATCGACTACTGCTGGCCACACACATCGCCGGTGAACCTCTCTCGTCAGGTCACGGATTTCCGCTGAGGCTCGTCGCGCCGGGGCATCGCGGTTACCACTGGGTCAAATGGGTGACGGCGATCGAGATCAGCAGCAAGCCTTCCTGGTGGCAGTCACCGTTGCCGGTGCAGTGAGAGTCTCCGGCTGATGCTGAGGCCGACTACGTGACGTAGTCGGCGTTGAAACGGACGTATTCCTCGGTCAGATCGCAACCCCAGGCCGTGGCTTCGGCATTGCCCTGGCCGAGGTCCATCCTGAGGAATACTTCATCGCCCTGCGTTTTCGCCGACGCCTCTTCTTCTGGCACGCCGGTGGCCCTGCCTTCGAAGACGCACAGGTCGGAAATCCAGATTCGCACCAGGTCGAGGTCATAGGGCACGCCTGCGCGACCAGCGGCCATCAGGATGCGGCCCCAGTTGGGGTCGTACTTGCTGAGCGCGGCCTTGAGCAGCGGTGAGACGACAATCGTCCGTGCGACGTCGCGGGCGTCTTCCCACGATTCGGCACCCGAGACGGTCATTGAGATGCGCTTGGTCGCGCCTTCGCCGTCTCGAGCCATCATCTTGGCCAACGTGGTCGAGACTTCCAGCAACGCTCCGGCAAACGCCTGAAGCGCATCGCCGGTCAGCGTCCGGCCACCGGCAGCCCCGTTCGCCAGGATCACCGATGAATCGTTGGTGGAGGTATCGCCATCGACCGTCACCATGTTGAACGATCGGTCCATGGCGTAGCGGAAGCAGGAGTCAAGATCGGCAGCGGAGATGGGCGCATCGGTGGTGAAGAACGCCAACATCGTTGCCATGTCGGGATGAATCATCCCGGCACCCTTGGCACAGCCGCCGACCGTGTACGTGATTTCGTTCGCCTCGAACGTGGCCACTGCTTCCTTGGCGAAGGTGTCGGTGGTCATGATTGAGCGCGCGAAATCTGCTCCGCCATCGGCTCGCGGTTCGAGCTGTGGGATCCCGGCGCGCAACAGATCCATCGGCAAGTAATGACCGATGATCCCGGTCGAGTTGACGAAGATGTCCTCGGCATCGCAACCGACCAAAGTCGCCGCGAGCTGGGTCATTTCGCGAGCGTCTGCTAGCCCCTGCTGGCCGGTCGCGCAGTTCGCATTGCCTGAGTTGACGACCGCTGCGCGCAGCGACCCGTTTGCCGTGTGCGCTTTGCTGATGTGAACCGGCGCCGCCGTGCTCTGGTTTTGCGTGTAGACCGCGGCTGCGGTCGCTGGCCGATCGGATACCAACAGCGCCAGATCCGGAAGCCCGGATTCCTTGATCCCTGCCGTGAACCCACAGGCAGAGAATCCCTGCGCTCTAGTGACAGCGCCCTCGGCGGCGGGGTTGGCGCCCAACGCATTGTGTTTGGCGCTCATGGGTAGACGCCGATCTTGCTCAGGCCGAGCTCCTCGGGCAAGCCGAACATCAAGTTGAAGCACTGCACTGCCGCCCCGGCCGTGCCCTTGACCAGGTTGTCGATCGCGCTGATCACCATGACCTCGCCGGTCATCGGATCGACCATCGGATAGACGATGCAGGCATTCGAGCCCAGCGTCTGTTTGGTCGATGGTGCATTGGGCGCGACGTGCACGAATGGCTCGTCCTCGTAGAAGGACTCATAGACGTCGCGAAGCGCTTCTGCACGCTCCTCGGAATTCTCGGGCAGCGCGCCGTCCGAGATTGACGGATAGCAGGTCGCCAGGATTCCCCGCGTCATCGGTACGAGATGAGGAACGAAGGTGATGGTCAGATCGCCTTCACTCTCCGCGCCTTCTTGCAGTGTCGAGAGCTCCTGCACCATTTCAGGTTGATGCCGGTGCCCACCCAATCCGTAGGCAGAGAAGTTGGAGTCGACCTCGGAGAAGTGCGAGGTGATCTTCAACGCTCGTCCCGCTCCCGAAACGCCCGACTTGGCATCGACGACCGTGCGTCCGTCCAGCCATCCCTTGGAAGCGAGCGGGGCCAGGGCGAGAATCGCCGAGGTCGGATAGCAGCCTGGGACGCCGACCAAGCGCGACTCCGCGATCGCGTCGCGGTGCAATTCCGGCAGTCCATAGACCGACTCGGGCAGCAAATGCGGAGACGGATGCTCGCCGTACCAGTGTTCGTACGTCTCTTCGTCGTAGAGGCGAAAATCGGCCGACGCGTCGACCACCGGCGTGCCCTGCTCGATGAACGGCGTCAGCCGCTCGGCTGCCGCCGCGTGGGGCAGTCCGGAGAAGATCACATCGATATCGTCTTCGACCTCGGCGACGATCGGCAGGTCGAGCGACCACAAGTGCGGGAAGACCTCGGGTAGACGTTTGCCCACCTCGGAGCGGCCGGTCACGCAGACGATCTCGACACGTGGGTGTTGCGCGAGCAAACGCGCCAACTCCGCTCCCACGTACCCAGTGACGTTGATGATCGCTGCCCGGATCGTGGATCCGGAGGCCGAGGTGCTCACAACCTGTTCCATTCAACTACGACACTTTTCCGACATGTCAGTCGGAAAAGATGAAGATACACGGATTGCCGCCCGCACCACCTGTCGTACTGTATTGACTATGTCCCAGACAACGAATGGTGCGTTGAGTCCGTACCGAGTCATCGATCTGACTGCCGAGATCGGCGCGCTCTCGACGATGGTGCTGGCCGGCTTGGGGGCGGATGTGATCCGCGTGGAGCCGCCTGGCGGTCATCGGACCCGCCAGCGCGGTCCGATGCTGCGCGAGGACGAAGATACGTCGCTGTACTGGGCACAGATGAATGCAGGCAAGCGCTCGATCTCGCTCGACCTGGACGATGAGGCAGACCGCGACCGCCTGCTCAGTCTCTCTGAGTCCGCCGATTTCCTCTTCGAGTCCGACGCGCCTGGTGCCATGGCCGCGCGAGGCCTTGGTTACGACGTCCTGCGCGACCGCGCTCCCCAACTGATCTACGTTTCGATCACCCCGTTTGGCCAGACCGGCCCGAAGTCGATGTGGGGGGCGTCAGACCTTATCGGACATGTGTCTGGGGGACTGAGTTCACTGGTCGGCGACCCTGATCGCGCTCCATTGAGACCGTCGGTCGAACAGGCATACAACATCACGGCACTCAACGCCGGTTCGGCCGCGATGATCGCTCTCCACGCTCGACACCTGACTGGTCGCGGCCAGCATGTCGATGTGTCGATGCAAGCGGCAATGGCCAACACTCTGGGCAACGCGCGTCTCTACTGGGAAATGGACGGGATCATCACGCAGCGCGCCGGCGGGGCACGCGCCTTCGCCGACCGCGCCACGCGGATCATTTATCCCTGCGCCGACGGCTACGTCGCCTTCGTCCGGGTACCGGCCTCGATGATTCGGCTGCATCAGTGGATGACCGCCGAGGGCGCAGACCCACAGTTCGATGCCGAACGATGGGCAAGTATCGCCATCGCCGGCGACAACCTGCCCAGTGATTCGGAAATCGCTGAACTCGAGGCTGAGATCGAGCAGTTCTTCACCTGTCGTGGCGCTCAGACACTGTATGAGTCTGGCCAGCACTTCAACGTGATGATCTGTCCGGTCAACACGATGCAGGACATCGTCGATAGCCCGCAGCTCACGGCTCGGGCGTTTCTCGATGATGTCGATGACCCGGCGCTTGGACATCTCAAGGTTCCCGGCGCTCCGCTGAAGATGTCGGCGACCGCCTGGCAGACGCGTCCGGCGCCGATGCCTGGTCAACACAACGACGAGATTCTCAACGACCTGGTTCGCACCTAGCGAAAGGCAAAGTTCATGAGCGATGACCATCTGCTGATCGAGCGACGAGACAACGGCGTCGTCGTGGCCACCCTGAACCGGCCTGAGGTGCTCAATGCGCTCTCGCCGAGCATCCGTACGGGACTGCGAGAGATGGTCGCAGATTTGCGGGCCGAACCGGACGCTCGCGCGCTCGTGATCACCGGCGCCGGACGAGGGTTCTGCTCTGGCGCCGACCTCTCCAACCGCGAGGAACGCGTCGCCGCAGAGGGCGAGCCGGGCCTGACCTCGACCGAGCTGCGCTACGGCTTCGCGGCCGAGCTGCAGCAACTCGAGATCCCGGTAATCGCCGCTGTCAATGGCGCGGCCGCTGGCGCCGGCTTTGCGATCGCGCTGGCCGCTGACATTCGGCTGATGTCCGATCGTGCTCGATTCCACCCAGCCTTCATCCGCATTGGCCTGGGTCCCGACTGGGCCGCATCCTGGACGCTGACCCGGCTGATTGGACACTCTCGCGCGCTGGAGACCTTCTGGACCGCCGATCCGATCGACTCTGATCGCGCCCTCGAACTGGGCATCGTCAACCGGGTCATCCCGCACGACGAGCTGATGTCCGAGACGATGGCGCTTGCCGATCGTCTCGCCCAGAACGCGCCCTGGGCATCCGCCCTGACCAAGCGGGCGATTTACGCAGCGCTGAACAACGACGCGACCCAGCAGGCGCAGCTCGAGGAACTCAACCAGGCCTGGCTGCGTAACTCACTTGACGCCCGCGAGGGCGCGCGTTCGTTCGTCGAGAAGCGCCCGGCGCAGTACCGGCGGCGGTAGATCAACTCACTCCATGAGCAACGACGACTCTTCCGGCGCGCACGTCTTTGATGGCATTCGGATCGCCGACTTCGCCTGGGTTGGCGTCGGTCCTAACGCGACGATGCAGATGGCCTTCCACGGTGCGGAGGTGATCCGCGTCGAGTCCTCGCATCGTCCCGACACGTTCCGTTCTGGGGGACCGAGACCGGCCGGCGACCGATCGCTCGATGCTTCGGCGTATTTTGCCAAGTTCAATCGCGGCAAACGCTCGGTCGCGATCGATCTCGCCCATCCACGAGGCTCGGAGGTTGCGAAGCGCTTGATCGCGACGGCCGACATCGTGACGGAGTCCTTCGCGCCCGGCTTCATGGAACGCATCGGACTGAGCTACGACGAGGTCCGCAAGATCAAGCCCGACGTGATCATGTGCTCGATGTCGATGGAGGGGCAGACCGGTCCGCATGCCAAGTTCCGCGGCTTCGGGCTGACGCTACAGGCGACCGCCGGCGTCACTGGCGTCACTGGTTGGCCTGATCGCCCGCCGGTCGGCACCGGCGTCGCTTACACCGACTGGGTCGCGACCCATGTCGGGATCATCGGCATCCTCGCCGCACTCGATCATCGTCGTCGCACCGGCGAGGGGCAGTACATCGACCTCTCCCAGTTCGAAGCCTCGACGCTGGTCCTCGACGCCGGCGTGATTGACGCTGCCAACACCGGACGAGTCGCCAAGCCGCTGGGCAACCGAGACCTCCGCCATGCTCCACACGGCGTGTATCCCTGCGCCGACGACCACACCGGAAGCGACCGCTGGGTCGCCATCGCCGTCACCAACGACGACCAGTGGCGCCGACTCGCAGTGATCTTGGATCGACAGGACTGGATTGAGTCCGAGGAACTATGTGACGCCGCGGGACGCCTGGAGGCGCAGGACGAACTCGATGACGGAATCGCTCGCTGGACATCGGAGCACACGGTTGACGAGGTAGAGCAAACGCTCCAAGCGGTAGGAGTGCCCGCACACCGCGCCTCGAATGTTCGCGACGCGCACGAAGACCCGCAGCTCGCCCACCGCAACCACTGGTGGAGGAGTGAGCACCCAGTGATCGGCGAGATGTCCTATGAGAGTCCGGCCTGGCGGTTGAGCGAGACTCCTCCCGCGATGCCGCGTCGTTCACCGAAGCTCGGGGAAGACTCCGAGTACGTCTACCAGGAGCTCTGCGGCTACAGCGAAGCGGAGTTCCAGCAGCTCATGGTCGAGGGCGTGGTCGAGTAGTTCGCCGTCGTCTGCCCAGGCACTCAGAGGCTTACCATCTTCCAATCAGGGCGGCCCTCACCCTCACCCTCTCCCAGAGGGAGAGGGGACCGGAAAGCCACAATCAGGGCACCGCTCGACCGGCAAGGGCGCCTGTCGGCCGACCATGATCGACGGCGATCTGTCCGTTTACGAGGACATATGGAATCCCGGCCGGCGCGGTTCGAGGATCGTTGAAGTCGGCGGTGTCGATCACTGAATCGGCGTCGAACACGACGAGGTCGGCGAACTTGCCCTCGGCCACGACACCACGATCGGTGAGGCCGAACCGACTGGCCGGTAACGACGTCATCCCTCGAACCAGGTGCTCCAGCGACACGCCGGTTCGTCGGCGCAGCCGACCCACGATCCTCGGGAATGTTCCGTACGCTCTGGGATGCGGGATGCCTTCGTCGAATGGAATGCCGTCCGACCCGACCATGTAGTCATCCCTCGAGAGCAGAGCGATGACGTCCGCCTCGACCTGGCGTGCGACCAGCGGGCTCGCAGGCATCGCGTCTCGGAAGCCGCACTGGAGGCCCGACTCACGCATCACCATCAGCGTCACCTCCGACACCGACAGGTCCATTCGGGCGGCTGCGTCGGCGAAGGACAGACCCTCGAGGTGCTTCAGATGTTCGGCCCCGATCCAGGTGAACGTTGCCGCGTCGCTGCGACCAGGGAAGAGGTTCTCCAGCGAGTCGACCAGCCGGTCGCGCCATGCCGGATCACCCAGGCGCTCCAGCAATCGGTCAATCCCGCCGACATGGCACTCACCTCGGAGGAAGTAGCCGGGCACGGTGGCGGCGGCGGCGTAGGGGTAACACTCGAGAGTGACGTCGACACCGTCGGCCTTGGCCTGGTCGACCTCAAACATGATCGAGTCAATGTCGCCGGCATTGCTCGGGAAGGTGCGGTAGTGCGAGATGTGAACCTTGACCCCGCTACGGCGGCCGATGTTCATTGCCTCGACGATGCCTGATCCGTCTGGAGCGCGGTCGTCGTTGTGATTGCGAATGTGCGTGACGTAGACGCCGTCGTAGCGGGCGACCACTCTGTTCAATGCCACCAGCTCGTCGGTGTTGGAGTACGAGTTGGGGTAGTAGGACAGGCCGGTTGAGAACCCGGTCGCGCCCTGCTCCATCGCTTCGGCGATCATTCGCTCGGCCTTGACCAGACCTTCGCCCTCAAGCGGCACGTCCTGGAAGCCGACGCTCTCCAGCCGCACCGGTCCGTGTGGAGCCTGTACGGCGACGTTGCAGCCTTTGCCGTCGTAGTGCGAGCGGAAGGCGGCCATCGTCGACATGTCCAGGTCAGTCGGCGGCGGGCCGTACAAGCCCGCGATGTAGCGCCCGTACGAGTCCAGATTCTCATCAGACAGCAGCGCGTAGGACAGCCCATCCTGGGTGATGAACTCGGTCGTCACTCCTTGTACGAGTCCGTGCGCATGCACCGGATCTCTGAGGAGCACTCCGTCCGAGTGCGCGTGCGTGTCGATGAAGCCAGGCGAGATCGTCAGCCCGGAGGCATCGATCTCTCGCTCCGCCGACATGCCCGACAGATCACCGACCGCGGCTATCCGATCTCCGTCCACCGCGACATCGGCGGCGAACCCCGCTGCGCCCGTCCCATCGACCACGCTGCCGCCGCGCAGGATCACACTAGCCATCGCCGGGGGCCTTTCCCGAGGCGTCCCATGCCTCAATTTTCGCGTCAATATACTGCCAGCGCTTGCCGATCTCCTCGTACAGACGACGGACGTTTTCTTGCCAGACCGCGTAGCCGGGGCCCTTCGCGTCTGCCCGGACGTGCTCATCCAACAGGGTGGATAGTCGATCCACTCGCTCGTGCATCAGTTCCAGGGAGAGCGTTTCGTGCATCAACTCTCGCGACGCTTCGATGTACTGCTCCCAGCCGAGCGTGACCATTGTCTCGATCATCGGATCGCAATGCGGTGCCAGCGCCGGGATGTCAAGGAACACGGCCCGCTGCCGGCAACTGCGATGGGTGTCGTCCCAGTCGGGCATCTGGAAGTAGGTGCGGATCGGGCTCGGTGAGCGCCAGGTGTGCTCGAGGTCCCAGGGGATCAGCGTGTAGCGGCCAGAGAGTCCGTCCTGGTACCAGAAGTAGTTGTGATTGCCGCACTCGGGCACGCAGTACCAGGCCACGATCCCGTCCCAATTGTCGGACAGTCGGTCGGCGGCCAGGTAGTTGAACAGGCCGTCTTCGTCCTGCATCTGTTCGGTCAAGATCTGGAAACGTTGCTCATTGGTCTCCGCCGCGGCGAAGGCCTCCGAGAACGATTCCATGCCGGATGCGTCGAGTGGACCACGGGCGATTGCATCCTCGAGGTTTTCCTGGAAGACCCAGAGCGACTCGATGTTGCCGGGCCAGATCTCCTTGTAGAGGACGCCTCGACCTCGGTCGCGGAAGCGGTCGGCGATGAAGCGGTCGTCGATGTCCTCGACCAGCGCATACAGACCTAGTGATTCGCCATTGAGCTCCAGTACCGCGTGTACCGCGCGTGGCGCGGTGACTCCGGCGTCGCGGAAGACTTCGTAGCTCAGCACCTCCCGCATCTGGGTCTCGTCGCTGTTCATCGAGTGGAAGTTGAGCCGCTTGAGTCCGTGGTAACGCAGCGCCGGATCGAAGTGATTGAACTTCAGCTTCCATGACAACTTGTCGCAGGTTTGCTGGCCGTTCTGGAAGCAGAAGCGCAGCATGCCAAAGAACCCCTTGTAGCGGATACCGACCGGCTCGTAGCGGCGCCCGTCGATCTCGACTGCGGCTTGCACGTATACCTCGGCCGTCGGATTGGCCTTGAGCTTGGCGAACTCCTCGTCGCCGATCAGGATGTTGTAGGTCCGGACTGTGGACTGGTCGAAGACGACGCCGAAGGGATCGCTGCGCTGTTGGTCGACGCCGATCGTGGCTTCGGCGGCCTCGTACGGGACCCGGGGCGATGGTGAGTCGGCCGCGGTTGCGAAGACGACGGCGGCGACGATCAACGCAGCTGCGAGGGCCAGTCCTGCGCCAATCCAAAGATTCATCTGGTTTATCACTCCCCGGACTCAAGTTAGCGAGCGGTTAAGCTAGCCGCATGGCCCTCACCCTGCGGCGTTCTCAGACTGTTGGTCAAGCACGCGGCTCGGATTGGCGCGAAGAGCGTAAGTATCCGCTGCCGGCGGCTCGGGCCGGACTGCTGACCGCGTGGCTTGACGCACGACTTCCACGTGATGCGCAGTACTCGGAGGGCGTCGTCACGAGTTGCTACTACGACACGGCCAATCTTGATTCGTACCAGGAGTCGGCGGACGGCGAGTTCGCCAAGCAAAAGTTGCGGTTGCGCTGGTACGGCGAGCCCGTCGACCCGTATGCCGGTGTCTGGCTGGAACTGAAGTCGCGAGACGGCGCGCGCTCGGTCAAGCAGCGCTTCCGCTATCCCACGACCGGCACTCCGAACCAGCTTGGTCTGATCATCCCCGAGCGGGAGGAGCTGGTCCGGCGGATGCGCGATCTGACGGGCCTGGCGGCACTACCGATCGAGCCGACGCTTCAGCCGACCGCGCTGATTCGTTACCAGCGGATCCGTTGGGGTTCGGTAGACGGTTCCGCCAGGGCATCGCTCGACACGGGCGTCAGCGCGGCCAACCCTCGAGGCGCGCCGATCTGGCTGCCGGTTCCCGACGGTGCTGTGCTGGAGCTCAAGTCTGATGGTGATCTGCCACCTCAACTCGCCCAGCTCGGACGGCTTGGCCTTCGTCGCACTGCCCACTCGAAGTATGCGCTCGCCGTTGAGACGCTCTATGGCGGCGAGCAAGCCCGGGCCGGTTAGGCCGCATCGCAATTCTGGAGTTTCCGATGCCCATCGTCCTAATCGAGTGGCCCGACATCCTTGGCCCGACCTCAGAGATCGCGCTGGAGGAGTACCTGCTGGCGATGGTGGTCTCGCTGGCGGCGTCGATCGCGACGTATGCGCTGTACCTGATCTTCTATCGGGACTGGCAGCGGGGCGCGGGCATTCACCGGGTCTTCCTGCTGGCCGGACCGGCGATCACACTGCTCTTCATCGCGATCCAGTGGTCGCTGCCGCTTTCGCTCGGCCTGCTTGGTGCGCTCTCCTTTGTCCGTTTCCGCACGCCGATCAAGGATCCCGCCGAGATCGGGTACTTGCTGGTAGTTATTGCTTCCTCGATCGGCGCGGCGACCTACAACTATGAGTTGGTTGGCATCCTCTTCGCTGCCGTTGCGCTGGTGTTGATCGGTCAGCGCATCTTCGGATCGACTGGTCTGCGTGGTCTGACGACCGGTAGCCGTGACCTGATCATCACGATGCCGTCTTCGGATTACACGCAGCATGAGGCTGTGCTGCTTGGCTTCCTTGAGTCGAACTTGCGAGGCTTCAAGATCGCTTCGACGACTCAGAACTCCGGCACGGCCAGCGTGCATGCGAACTTCCGGCGATCGCGCTTTGATGACCGCTGGGGCGAGTTCCGGACGGCCCTGGAGTCGGCCGTGGCGCCGGCGTCGGTCGACCTGTACGTCGGCTAACCTCTGCTGCACGGGAGCGGAAGGGGACCGGTGTCCTCCACAGTCTTCAACACTGATGCGGGGCGGTCCGCACCGTCTCGGGTGGGTTCGACTCCCATGCGCTCCCGCCACACCTGACTCTCGGTTGCCAATGCTGTCGTTGCCCGGGCACGGCGTAGCTGAGGTCGTGACTTCCTCGGAAAGAAAAAAAACGAACGGTGGCGGAACCCTGGGTGACTACAACGGGTCGTCGTCTTTCTCGGGCGCCTCTTCTTCCGACACCAGCGTGGATTCGGCAGTCTGGCCGTGGTCGAGCAGGTGGGCGCGGTCGTAGAGGTCGCGGAGCTGGTGTCGGGCGAACTCGAAGCCGTCGACCGTCTGGAGCATTTGGTCATTGATGGCTCGATTTGGGCTAGATGGTGAGAGTTCGCGGATCAGGGCGATGACGGCTTTCAGGCGGACGTGCGCGGGATTCGTGGCCTCGCTGAGGCGGACTAGTCGGTTGATGACGGATCGGTAGTGGTATGGATTGGGCATGATGGCCTCCTTTGGAGACCATGGTATCGGAATCTATGTTCGTGTGGAGTTTCCAGTGATGCTGGCGGAGTGGGCGTGGGATGTCTGGACGTGTGGTGTGTTGAGCTCTGTGCTGTTCTCGTCGAGATACCCGCGGCAAGCGTGGGTATGACGGAAATGCGGGCAGGATTGATTGAGGGAGCGCGGATGATCTGAGGATGTCGGGGCGAGAGGCGGTGGTCGGGCGGGTCCCCGCGTGAAGCGGGGACTGGGACTGGTGAAAGCAGGCGTTGTGCTACAGCGCGTCGATGAGCGCCTGGGCGAAATCTTCGGTGCTGGCGGTTCCTCCCTGGTCTGGGGTGAGGTGGTTGCCTGCCTGGTAGACGTTGTCGATGGCGGACTCGAGAGCTGCGGCCTGATCGTGCTGGCCCAGGTGGTGGAGCATCATGACGGCGGAGAGCATGGTCGCGGTTGGGTTGATGCGGTGCATTCCGGCGATGTCCGGGGCGGTTCCGTGGACTGACTCGAAGTAGGCCCAGTCCTCGCCGAAGCAGCCGGAGGGGGCCAGGCCGAGTCCGCCGATGGTTCCGGCGCCTTCGTCAGAGAAGATGTCTCCGTAGAGGTTGGGCAGCAGGACGACGTCGAGGTCGTGCGGCGACGCGACGATTCGGCGAGCGAAGTCGTCGGCGATGAATGACTCGAACTCGATGTCGGAGTAGCCCGAGGCGACCTCGGCAGCGATTTCGACGAACCAGCCGTCGGTCTTGGCCAGGACGTTGGTCTTGGCCGAGCAGGTGAGCTTGCCGGGGTGTCCCTCGGCCTTGCGCTGCTGAGTGAGTCGACAGGCGAAGTGGGCGACGCGCTCGACGTTGGCTCGGGTGAAGTACTTGATCGCGTAGCGGCCCTCAGCCTCGGCGAAGTGGTTGAATCCGCCGGGGACCTGAGTTCGGGAGACGCCGCCGAATCGTGGCCGGTCGGCGAGGCCGGAGGCGGCGACCTCCGACAGATCGCCCTCGATGCCGGCATAGAGGTCCTCGAGGTTTTCGCGGACGATGATGTAATCGATGCCCTCTGGCTGGGCCATCGGTGAGCGGAAGCCGGGCCGCCACTTGATCGGCCGCACGTTGGCGAAGGTCTGTTTGCCCCAGCGGAAGTAGCCGACGCCGGGTGTCTGGCCGTTCGTCGAGCCGAACAGCACCGTGTCGCAGCGCTCGGCGGTGTCGATGACCAGTTGCTCGCCCTCTTCGCGCGACATCTCGCGGGCCATCTCCGCGCCGTCGGGCAGGACTTCGAACGAGATTGGCAGTTCCATCGCCTGGAGCACGGCCATCGAGGCGTGCACCGCCTCTGGAGCCGCGTCGTCACCGGGCAGGACTCCTACCGTTCGTTCGTCGGCCATGTTCAGTCATCCTCCCGGGTCAGGAAATCGCGCTCCAGGCTGCGGAACCAGGCCTCGTCGATTGCGGTGACGCGACCGATCTCGTCAAACACGAGGCCAAGCCGGTTGGTGTACATCAAGTCGAGCAGATCCTCGCCGTCAACCAGCTCAATCGGCTGGTCGCCACCGTCGGCTTCGTCGATCGCGGAGGATGAGAACTCGCCGTTGGTGATGAACAACCCTTCCGACGCTTGTCCCTCCATGAGTGCGTGTAGATCTCGGACCTGGTTGGCGCCCAGCGAGCCAAATGAGCGCCGGCAGATCGCATAGATGCTGGCGCGCTCGGCGTCGTCGCGGACGCCCTGGCACTCGACGGCGCCGTCGAATGCGATCCGCACGACCTTGACGTCGGCGATCGCCAACGCCTCGAGGATGCGAATGGTGAACTTTTCGAAGGCGTCGCGTCCGAGGTTGCGAATCGATGCTTCGAGCCGCGAGCGCCACTGGTAGTCGTCCATGGGCAGGTCGTCGACCCGATCGACCTCACCCCATCCGGGGCGCTCGCGGGCGGGCTCGCCTTGCTCAGCCTGCTGGGCTTCGGCTTCGCGTCGCTGCTTGCCGCGGCGCATGGTGCGCCAGCCGAGGAAGAGCATGGCCACGACGAGCGGAGCAAACTGAACCCAGGCCGGAGCCGACTCGCCCTCCTCAACCCCCGCAATTCGAGCCAGGATCTCCCCACCAAGCATCAGGATGATCAAGGCGACGAGGACGTCGAGAAGAACGCCACGCATGCTGCTCATTGTGCGGCCTCGAGTTGCTCAAAGAAACTGTGATTAATGCTGACGTCTTCAATGGTCTGCAACTGCACGCGAACACCGAGCTTGCGCTCCTTCAGGTGCTCACACAACTCCTCACCGTCAATGAGGTCGATTGGATTCGCTCCTGGTCGGGTCGCCTCCTGCTTGGCTGCATCAGTGAAGTATCCGGTTGTGATGATCAGGCCTCGGTCTGCGCGTCCAATGAATGATCCACGAAAGTCGCGGACAGTTCCCGCACCAACTGGTCCTTGGTAACGCTTGCACTGAAATGCAGTCTGGAACGAGATCAGGCCTTCCGGGCGATAAGTCCCGATTCCATCAATCCCGCCATCGCCCGACCCGCCAGTGACATTCACGTCATGGAATCCTGCTGCGATCAAGAGACTCTCGGCCAAGTGCTCAAAGGCTGTCGGACTCATGGCTTTCATGCGGTCAAGCAGCTCTTGTCTCCAGTCCGGCAGAGGCTCGTCTTCACCCCCAACAGGTGAATCCTGTCCGTCGTCTCCCATCTTCTTCGCACGCTCGTGACGTCGCTTTTGCAAGCGGCGACTCCGCTCGCGGTTTCTGCGCTCAACCTCTTCCAACGAGATTGACCATCCTTCTTCGGTCAGTTGATAGAGACCACGACCCGGCTGTTCACATACACCGATGTGTTTGAGGTCGTTGCACGTGTATTCGCTGATCCAAGACACATACGAGCGAGGGCTATCTGCACCTCCCCGCTTGGGTCCAGGCTCCCTAACCGCCACCTGCTCCTGGGTTAGGTCTAGTCGGGAGGCCACTGCCTCGCCGATCTGCTGTCGATTCACTGGAGTTGCAATATCCCTGAGCAGGCCAAGCACCAAGGCGCGCATCTCTGCACCTTTTGGCAGCCCTGCCAGTTCCCTACGTGATGCCATCCATCACTCCCTCACTCCTGCAGACTAGAGCCAATCGACCGTCGAGCCCTTCAATGCGAGGTCTGGCAGCGGCAAACCAAAAGGCGCCCGCACTTTCGTGCGGGCGCCATCGCTTACGACTCTGGATGCCGACGTGCTACACCGGCAGGGCTGATTGGTCGATGTTGTAGAGCTTCTGGACGTTTCCCCAGACCATTTTGTCGACGTCTTCCTGGGGGACGCCTTCCATGATCTCGTCGAGGATTCGCCTGGAGTTGGGCCAGATGGCGTCATGGTGGGGGTAGTCGTTGCCCCAGAGCAGGTTATCGACGCCGATGCCGTGCCTGGTCTGCACGCCGATTTCATCGTCCTCGAAGGTGACGTTGAAGTTGCGCTTGAAGTACTCGGTGGGGAGCATTGGCAGTTCTGGGGTGCGGTCGACGGCCCGAGCTCGGTAATAGGCGTGGTCCCAGCGCTGGAGCACGTGGGCGATCCAGCCGGTCTCCCACTCGGCCATGACGAACTTGAGGTTCGGATGGCGCTCGCAGACGCCGGAGGTGACCAGGTTCGAGATGGTGTTCCAGGCCGCGCCGTGCGCCAACGTGTAGCTGACGACTTCGTCCCACTCCTTAGGCAGACCCATGCCCGGCTCGGAGCCGCAGAAGATGTGCATCGTCAGCGGCATCCCAACCTCTTCGGCGGCCGTCCAGAAGGGCTCGTAGTAGGGGTCGGAGTAGGGCAGGTCCTTGGGCGCCGTGCAGGGAATGGCGACGCCTTTGATACCCATCTTGGCGCAGCGCTCGAGTTCGGCGATGCCGGCGTCAACATCTCGCAGGGTCAGACAGCCGATGCCGATGAGACGGTCGGGGTTGTGCGAGCAGTAGTCGCGAATCCAGTCGTTGTGGCGCTGGAAGACGGCGTTGACGACTTCGACGTCGTCGACCATGTAGGTGAGCATGTTGATCGAGGGGTACATCACCTCGCCGACGACGCCGTCGGTGTCCTGCTCGTTCAGCCGCGCCACGGGGTCCTTGACGCCCGGGTTGATCAGGTCCCAACCGCGCTGCATCTTCTCTTTGGTCTCGGGCAGGTTGAGGTTTGCTCCGGCGATGCCGAGTCGGCCGACCAGCATCGCGAAGTCGATCTGCGGCCAGGCGAGGTAGACGCCCTCGCGGCCCTTCCAGCCGTCGACCACGCGCGGCGCGCGGTCGCCGTACTTTTCGACCAATCCATCGAAGACCTCCGGCCCCTCAACTACGTGGGAGTCGCAGGAATAGACAATTTCGCTGACCATGACAGAACTTCCTCTCGGCTTCGGAATCAGGATAGAGGGATACCGGCGCGCTTCGCTGATATCGTTCCGATCCCGAACACCAGAGTTTTGCTGAGGAAGCGTGTTGCAGTTCAAACGCGGAGTCCTGCTGTTTCTGTTGTTGGTGCTCGCCAGCCTGTCCATGGCAGCCTGCGCGCTCGAACCAGCGGCCCAGCCGGCAGAAACCGACACGCCATCGCCCTCGCAGGACTCCCCGCAGCAATCAGAACAGCAAGCGGACCGGCGAGTCACACCAGAGCAACGCAGCGAACCGACTGCGTCTGTTCAAGAATCGGGACCTGACAATCAATTCGACGAGCTGTTAGCCCAGCTCAGCGTGGCGCCCGAGTCTGACGGCGGCGTCGACTACGACCGCGACGACTACATGCCTCGCGGCTGGGAGTGGACCGACCGACCCGGGTGCAATGTGCGCGAGCTCGTGCTGATCGCGGAGGCGACGTCGATCTCGGAAGTGGATACGGACTGCCGGCCGGTCGACGGCATCTGGCGCTCCTGGTACGACGGTGAGCGATTTGAGAACCCCTCTCAGCTCGACATCGATCACATGGTGCCGCTGGCTGAAGCGCATGACTCGGGCGCAGCTCGCTGGCTGGCTGAGCGCAAGTCGGCCTATGCCAACGACCTGGAGCTGGCGGCCGCTCTGACTGCGGTGTCGGCCTCGAGCAATCGAACCAAGAGCGCCGACGATCCGGCGGAGTGGAAGCCTCCGCTGCTGAGCGCGTAGTGTCAGTATGCGCTCGACTGGATTGCGGTGAAGGTGAAGTGGTCGCTGAGCGCTGATGAGCGCGAGGTCGATGCGTTGCGGGCCATGCTCGACACCTGTCCCTCCGACTACGAGCGTCCGGACGAGCACCCGAATCGAATGCCGACCGTCGTTGAAGTCGAGGAACAACATGAGGCTCCGCAGGACGCCAAGGATCCTGAAACTCCGGTTGGCATCTACGCCTCCTGTGACGCTGCCCAAGACGCCGGAGAAGAGCGACAGCTCGGATCCAACGGCAGCGGTCGAGGCTTCCCGGCTGAGCTAGTCCCCTCAGCTCGCGATGGCGACGGCGACGGCGTGGTCTGCGAGCGTTGATCTGGCTCGGAACTACCCAGTGTTTCTGTAGGACGCACTTTGGATTGTGCCTCAGAAGTCACCGTGGTTTCTTGAATCCCAGTCCCCGCTTTACGCGGGGACCTGCTCCTTCCCTACACGTGAGTTGAACACCAGATAGCCGAGCCGCCCAAGCAGGTCCCCGCGTAAAGCGGGGACTGGGAATACGGACCTCCGAGACACTCCCTCTGACGCGTGGACACAGAGGAGCGGATTTTGAGTTCGGAGTGGATCGTTACTCTCTCAAACGCTCAGCGGAATGCCCATCTCCGCCGACAACTCCCGCAAGTCCTGCAGCGTTGATGACGGATAAACGACGTGTCCCGCCTCGATCCGCTCCTCGTATGCGCGTTGTTCGATCTCTCCGGGGGCGAAGACTTCCTCAACGTCTGGCAATGGATCAGCCGACTTGACCTGCTCGACCATCTCGTCGACCGCGGCGGCGAATAAGTCGGCTTCGCCGAAGATTTCGGGATCGATTACCAGGAGAAACTGTCCGCGCTTGCCGATGTTTACTTGATTGCTGTGAAATCCGCCCGGCAGCGCGCCGGCGAGCAGGTTCATGAACATGCTCAGTCCTGTGCCCTTGTACGCCGAGACGGCGCCCAGCGCAGGGATCACTCCGCCCATCGCGGTCTCGGGGTCGGTCGTGGGTTGACCTTCGAGATCCTGGAAGCCCCATTCTTCGGGGATCTCTCGGCCCTCGGCTCGGGCGCGCATCACCTTGCCCAGGGCGACGGGCGTGAGCGCCATGTCGAGGACGACCGGTGGTCCTGAGGCTCTGGGTGCGGCGAAGGCCATTGGATTGTTGCCCGTCATCCGGGTCCGCGAGCCGAAGGGAGCGATGGTCGGCACGCTGGTCGTCGTGCAGAAGGAGACGAAGCCCTCGTCTGCGGCCATCATTGGGTAGAAGGCGCCCATGCCCCAGTCGTTGCTGTTGCGCAGCGTTCCGAGGGCCAGGCCCGTCTCCTTTGCCTTGGCGATCGTGCGCTGCATCGTCCGGGCGACGATCAACTGGCCGATTCCGCCGTCGCCGTCGACTACGTGCGAGACCGGGGTCTCCTTGAGCACCTCAAGACTCGGCGTCGGGTTGTATCGGCCGGCCTGCAAGTGTCCTGCATACCAGCCGAGCCGCTGGAAGCCGTGCGTGTCGACGCCGCGCAGGTCGGCGGTGAGCTGGATCTCGACGGTGAACTCGGCATCCTCGGAGGGCACGCCGCAGGCCTCATAGACGGCCTTGCCGAAGACCCGCAGCGGTTCGAGCGGGACGACCTCGGTCGCGTCCTGGTCGGCCATTATTCGTCGTCCCCACCGCTGGAGTCGAGCAGTCCGCCGTCGGACATCCCGCGCGCCTCGCCCGTGGTCTGGGCTGCGCAGACGATGAACTCCAGGTCCTCAGGACCTTGGCTGTAGATCTGGTGCGCGATGTCGGCAGGGAAAAAAAGGAAATCGCCCGCCGTCGCCGTGGTGCGCCAGGGGCCGCAGTCGATCTCGGCGTTGCCCTTGAGGAAGTAGTAGACCTTCTCGATGTCCTCGTGGATGTGGCGCACGTTGGTCTCGCCGACGGGCAGGACGTTGTAGAGCACAAACTGGAACGAGCTCTCGAAGCGGCCCTCGGCGGTCGTGAACATGCGGCGAGCGTGGATATTGCGTCCGACGCTGACCGGGGTCTCCGACATCGGCTTGATCACGAAGCGTGAGTCGTCCGGCGGGGCGACCGGATCGCCATCAAGGGCCGGGGCTACGGGCGGCATATTCCGTTCAGGTGTCTGTTGGGTCATCGCGTCCTCCTCATGAATAGATACGAGTCGCAGGATAGTGAGGGGTTCAAGAGCTCCCCCCTTTGGGGGAGCTGTCGCGGAGCGACTGAGGGGGCACGCAGTGGTTCGCACGGTCGGCGCGAGCCCCCTCCGCCCCTTCGGAGCACCTCCCCCAGAGGGGGAGGTCTTTGTCAGAACGGCAGGCCGACCGCTTTGGTCAGGAATGCCATCCACTCTCTTGATTCTTTGAACCGCTCGATCGAGTAGTCGACGAAGTTGGGTGCGGTGACGTCTTCGATGTCGATGTAGTGGGTGATGATGAAGTGCTTGCGTTTGATGTCTTCGATCAGCGGGTGGTCAGCCGTGTAACCGCGTGGCGGGCGCTTGAGGCTGTCGCCGTGGCCTCCGAGCATCCAGTCGTCCGCTTCGGTTAGTTTCTTGACTTCGAGCCACTCGCGGGGATGCTCATCGATCGCTCGGCGGTAGGCGAGGAGTGCGTCGCGGTCGGGCATGTAGCTGCCGACTCCGATAAAACAGTCGTCGACCGCGATGTGGATGTAGTAGCCGGGAGCGTGGACGTCTTTGCCGGACTCGTGGCGAAACTGGATGCCGACATTGGTCTTGTACGGCGACTTGTCGCGCGAGAAGCGGACATCGCGGTAGATGCGCATCAGCGAGCCGCCCTGCTTGCGGTCGGAGGCGGTCATGTGCGGTGAGATGTCGGCCAAGGGACCTGCGATCTCGCGGATGTACTCCTGTGCCGGCTCGCGCAACACGGACTCGTACTTGTCCTTGTGGGCGTTGAACCACTCGCGATCGTTGTGGCTCGACAGCTCGACCAGGAAGTCAATCAACTGCTCGCTGAACGCCATACTTGCCCCCGTCTCCGGCTCGGCCTCTTAGCTCACGAGGGTATCGGGCGCGTAATCCGGTGCGCGATAGCGGCTGATCGAGCGCCAGAGCAGGCCGATGAGTAGTGTCGCTCCCAATCCGATCGCGCCGCCTAGTAAGTACGTGTTGTCCACGCCGATTTCATTGCCCCAGAATCCGACCCAGATGATGCCCAGGTTGTTCGCCGTCTGCGCCATCAGCACCATCACCGAGAATGCCCGCCCGCGCATCTCGTCGGGCGTGGTCAGGTGCACAGTGACCTGCCGTACGGCGACGGTGACGGCGTCAGCGGCTCCCAGCATCGCAATCACGATCATTCCAACCCAGAGAAATGGCGCAGCGCCCAACGCGAACAACAAGGCCGCATAGAACGCCGAGGCGGCCAGGACCATGATGCCCTTGGCTCGGTAATTGACCAGGAATAGGGCCAGCATCATCCCGCAGGCCGACCCGACCGCATTGACCGTGCCCAGCGCGCCCGCCGAGCCCACGCCGGCCATAAACAGCCCGGTCGCCAGCAGTGGCAGGATCTCGCGGTAGTAGGAGATCACCGTGATGCCCCAGTCGAGGATGAACAGGCCGGGCAGAATCGGGTGTCGGATGACGTAGCGCGTGCCCTCAATCACCATCTGCAGGGTTGATTGACGCTCCGAAACAGCTCGCGCCGAGGTTCGAATCAGCGTCGGCATCACGGCCGAGACCGCGGCAAATCCCGCTGCCACCCAGAGCATGCCGACCGCGTCGAGTCCGATGGCCAGCCCAGTTACGATCAGGCCACCGAGGATCCAGCCGCTCATTTGTGTGCTGGTGTCGAGCGTGACGGCGGCGCTGAGGAATCGCGGCGGTACCACGCGCGGCGTGATCGTCGCCCGCGCCGGCGCGACGAACGTCGCCAGTCCGCCGAGCGCGCCCAGTGCGACCCAGGCCATCCAGAACTCGAGCACATCGATCGTGGCAGCTGTCGCGACTACAACGAGAATCACCAACACGGTCATGTTTGCCCCGGCCATCAGCCAGCGACGATCGAAGCGGTCGGCCAGCACGCCGCCGTAGAGCACACCAAAGGCCTGGATTGGGAGTTGCACCGCGCCGATGATCGCGACCTCGGTGAACGACTCCGCGCCGGTCTGGTCGATGAACCATTGGGGGATCGCGATGAAGCGGATCTGCTGCGCGATGATCATGCACAGCGCCGCCACCCAGAGCACACGGTAGTCGCGGATCCGGAACAGGCTGCGCAGCGGTGGTCGAGAGAACGCCGGACGCTGACTCACGAGCCAGGCCGCTTCCACACGGCGTCAGGCATACTGTTCGGCGAACACAGCATCGGTTGGGGCATATCTGCCGAGGGTATCGCTCATCCGGAAATCAACGGGAGATCAGCATGAAGGTCGGCATCTATCTGCCCCAGGTCGGCGGCGTGGCCAGCCCGGAGAACATCAAGCGAGTGGCAATGGCCGTGGAGGCCAACGGCTATGACTCGCTCTGGACCTTTGACCACGTGGTCTTGCGACCGGACCAGGGCTCGGACTACCCCTACTCCGAGGACGGCCGCTTCCTCGTCCCAGCCGAGGCGCCCTTCCTCGAACCGCTCACGCTGATGACGTTCGCTGCTGCCGTGACCGAGCGGGTCGAGCTCGGCACCGCCGTGCTCGTCGCGCCGATGCGCGCGCCGGTCCTGCACGCCAAGATGATGGCGACGCTTGACCACCTGGCCGGCGGCCGGCTGATCCTCGGCGCCGGCGTCGGTTGGTGGAAGGAAGAGTTCGAGGCGCTCTCGATGCCCTTCGATCGCCGAGGCGCCCGGATGGACGAATACCTGCAGGTCCTGCGCGACCTTTGGGAGAACGAGATCGGCTCGTTCGAGGGCGAGTTCTACAACACCAAGGGCTGGTACTGCCGGCCGCAGCCGCCGCGTCGCGTGCCGATCCTGCTGGGCGGCAACAACCCGCGCCAGCTCCGCCGAGCCGGCCGCTTCGCCGACGGCTACCTGGCCAACCCGGCCATGCTCGACACGCTGGATGAAGACTGGGCCCTGGTGAAGTCAGAGGCTGAATCCCACGGCCGCGACTCGTCGGCCTTGGAGCTGATGATCAACCGGATCACAGTGTTGTCAGAGGACACGATCGACGAGGCCGCCGAGACCCTGGCTGAGATGAAATCCAGAGGCTTCGACCAGGCAATCGCCAATCTGCACCCTGCGGCAGACGCCGAAGCCGTGTTGGCGGAGTTCTCGGGGAAGCACCTGCAGGGTCTGCAGAGCGGCTGAGTTCCGCTGGTTATTCGTAGTTCATCGTTAACTTGGAATAGCACACGTTCTTATTCTGACTTTCAGGACAGTCAACTCCATTATTCCGATTCACGTCCGAAGTCAGAATAACGAGCCCGACTGTTCCGATTTCGAGAATAATGGTTTCTGTTATTCTGAGTTTCACTTCATCTAAGAATAACATCCGGCGCTATTCCGACTTCTGGAACAAGAAACACCGCTATTCCGACTTCGGCCCCGTTCCCAGAACAACCAGGCTCGCCCATCCTGTCGCCAACAAACGAGTGAACACTCTCACGTGAAGCGAACAACAACCGGCCACTTCGAAACAACGCTCTTCGCCGAGGAACCGGTCAAGGCGTTCGTCCCGGCGCCGATGCCGCCGGTACCAACGATCGACTTCTCCGACCTGCATCGACCACTGGAACAGGCCACGATTGCCCTGGGGTCGCTGGATGCGGTGACCAGGCACCTGCCGGATCCGCAGCTCTTCATCTACTCATATGTGCGGCGCGAAGCACAGCTGTCCTCCGAGATCGAAGGCACCCAATCCTCGCTCTCCGACCTGCTGGAGTTTGAACTGGGGAACAGACCCGGAGCGCTGATCGACGACGTCACTGAGGTGTCCAACTATGTCGCAGCGCTGAGCCATGGACTGCAGAGGATGCGGGATGACGACTTCCCTCTGAGCAATCGGCTGCTGCGAGAGTTGCATCGGCGGCTGCTGCAGAGCGGACGCGGCTCCGAGAAACAACCGGGGGAGTTTCGCCGATCGCAGAACTGGATCGGCGGCCGGCGGCCCGGTGTGGCGCTCTACGTACCACCGCCTCACGACCGGGTTGAATCGTGCATGGCGGATCTGGAGCGCTTCATTCACGCGACGGATGACGGTCTGCCGTCACTCATTCGCGCCGGTCTGGCGCACGCCCAGTTTGAATCGATCCATCCATTCCTGGACGGCAACGGGCGGGTCGGCCGGATGCTGATCGCCTTCATCCTCGTCCAGTCCGGGGCGCTGCGTGAACCGATCCTGTACCTCAGCCTCTATCTCAAGCAATTCCGCTCCACCTACTACGACCTGCTCAATCAACTGCGCGACGACGGCGATTGGGAGTCCTGGCTGCAGTTCTTCCTCGAAGGCGTGCGGCTAACCGCGCAGCATGGTGTCGAAACGGCACAACGTCTGACGAGGTTGTTCGAGGATGATCGGCAGCAAATCGCCGTCTCGGGGCGCCGCGCCAACTCCGCGATCCGTGCACATCACGAGTTCATGCATCGACCTCTGCTGAGCATCTCCGCGGTTCGCGATGGAACCAACCTGTCGTTCTCCGCCGCCGACGCCGCCGTACAGCACCTGGAGGGACTGGGCATCGTTGAGGAAATCACCGGTCGCCGGCGAGATCGCCGCTATGTCTACGCCGACTACCTCAGCACGCTCAACGAGGAACTCAATCCGTTTGCCTAACTGGACATGACCGAACGAGCACGGCGGATAGGCTGGATTGAACCTGCACGACCGATGAATCCCTGGAGGCACCGATGGGCGACACTGTCACCTATGAGCGCAGCGGGCGGATTGGCACAATCACCTATAACCGGCCCGAGGCGCTGAACGCGATCAACCATGAACTGCGCTCGGACCTGAACGCGGCCTGGGAAGAATTCCGTAACGACGACGAAGCCTGGGTCGGAATCGTAACGGGCGCCGGTCGTGCATTCTCGGCCGGGGCCGACCTGCGTTCGCCCGCGCCGCCGGAGGAGCACACCTTCTGGGAGGTGCCCTCGCTGACCTCGCTCGAGTCGGGCATGGAGGTCTGGAAACCGACCATCGCCGCCGTCAACGGCTATGCGCTCGGCTTCGGCCTGACGATGGTCGCCGCCTGCGACTTTGTGATCGCCTCTGACCGGGCCCAGTTCGGTTTCCCCGAGGTACAGATCGGCGTGCCGACGATCCAGGGCGCGATTCGGATGCCCAAGAAGATCGGCTGGCACTATGCGATGGAGCTGCTGCTGATCGGCGACCGCGTCGACGCCTGGCGGGCCAAGGAGATGGGCCTGGTCTGGGAAATCGTCCCCCATGACGAACTGATGCAAGCCGCTCGCAATCTCGCCGAGCGACTTTGCAAGGGCGCTCCGCTCGCCGTCCGAGCGACGAAGGAAGTCGCCCACCGGGGCCAGGAACTCCCATTCGTCCAGGCAATCCGCTTCGGCGAGACCATGCGTCGAGTGGCGCGCGTCACCGACGACGCCAAGGAAGGTCCTCAGGCCTTCCGCGAGAAGCGCTCACCCAGCTGGCAAGCCCAATAGTGAAGGGCGCAGGCTGATGGCCGAGTCCGAGCGTCGCTTCTATCGAGCCGCGCGCGTCGCGAACGAGGCGATGGATGGATGGTTGCTTGACCACGCGGTCGGTGTCGCCGACGGCAAGATCATCGATGTCCTGCCCGCTGCCGACGTGCCAGCGGATGAGACTGTTGACCTTGGCGATGCCTCGCTGCTGCCCGGCCTGGTCGAAGGACACACGCACATTCCCTGTCCCCCGAGGGTTGACGCGTTTGACATCATCTCGCAGGAACCCAACGAACCTGCACTCATGCGCGCCGCTCACGCGGTCGGACTCGCGCTGCGCTCGGGGATCACCACGATGCGCGATCTGGGATCCAAGAACGAGGTGGTCTTCGCGGTCCGTGATGCGATCGCCTCGGGGGTGATTCCCGGACCGCGGTTGCTTGCCTCGGGCGCTCCGATCACCCGCACCATGGACCACTGCTGGTTCTGGGGCGGCGAGGCCGATTCGCCGGAGGCGGTCCGCGCGATGGCCCAGGCGCACGTTGATCAGGGTGCCGATGTGCTCAAGGTGATGGCCTCGGGCGGCAACTTCACCCCGACCTCAAATCCTCGCGACCGGCAGTATCCGCCCGAGACGATCCGCGAGATTGTTGAGGCGGGCAAGTCCACCGGCATCGACGCCGCCGCTCACACCCACGCAGCCGAGGGCATCCGCGCCGCGGTCGAGGGCGGCGTCCGACACCTGATCCACTGCCGCTGGCTCTCCGCGAATCCCGAAGAGGGATTCAAGTATGACCCGGCACTCGCTCAGCGGATCGCCGACGAGGGCATCTGGGTAAATCCAACAATCGGACTGGGCCTGCTTGCCTCAGAGGCTCGCGAGCGCGGGGATGCCTCACCGCGACGCAATCCCAATCTGCAAGGACCGTCGCCGCGAGAACAGGGACTGGAAATCCTCCTTGACATGCGCGACCGAGGCGTTCGCTTCACATCCGGCCTCGACATGGGCATGGCCTATGCCGACTTCAACCGCGCGCCGGCCGAGGCATGGGCGTTCGTGCAGGACGTCGGACTATCAGAGTGGCAAGCACTGAGAATCATGACCCGTGACACCGCCGATGCCATTGGTGTCGGCGATCAGGTCGGGCGTATCCAGCAAGGATTCGACGCCGATCTCACGGCATTCTCCGGCGATCCGGCCACCAACATCCGCGACCTGGATCAGCCGGTCTTCGTCCTGCAGCGCGGCGACGTCATCGTTTCCCCGAGCTAGGGAAACTTCAGCACGATCTCCCGACCCTGCCGAGATTCCAGGTCCAGATGGACGATCCGATGGTTGTTCGTGTCCGCCACCAGCAGTGACCGACCCGGACCGTGAGTCAACCCGCCTGGCTCGTCGAGCTGCAGCTCACTGAAGTTGCCCAGCGCGTCGCCGTGTCCTCCGACCAGAGTGTTGACGTTCTCGGTCAGCGTGTAGACCTGCTTGATCTTGTGGTTGAACGTGTCCGCGACGTACAACTCGTCGCCGACGCGGGCCACATCCAGTGGATGCTGGAGCTTGGCTACCGCGCGGCCGCCGTCGGCGTCGCCGAAGTGGAAGAGTCCGCCTTCGCCGGTCTTGCCGATGAACGTTGTCGTCTGGCCGTTGGGATCCCAGGTAATCTCGCGCACGCCGCTCGATTCGGAGTCGGCGAAGGCCAATCCTGACGGGCCGGGCGCCAGACCTGAGACCTGGGCCAGCTCCGACTGCATCCGAGGACCGTCGACGATCCCCTCGCGGCCGGACCCACCCCAGGGACCGACATATGAACCACCGCCTGCCTGATCGCCCAGCGGCATCCGCCAGATCTGGTGAATGCCGGCCATGGCGATGTACAGG
The DNA here is from genome assembly GCA_964291525.2 of Dehalococcoidia bacterium. Lineage (GTDB taxonomy): Bacteria > Chloroflexota > Dehalococcoidia > Bin125 > Bin125 > Bin125. Next base: position 2,255,881 of record OZ219765.1, read on the forward strand.
TCGCCCTCATGCACGGCGACATCCCAGGGCGAACTCAGCGCCGTCTGGGTCGCCGGTTCTCCAGACGGCATCATCCGCGCCTGCGCCCCGGTTCCTGCGATCGTCAGGACGCTGCCATCGTTGAGGTCAATCCTCCGAACGGCATGGTTCTCGTTGTCGGCCACGAACACGTAGTCGCCATAGACCTCGACGCCTTGCGGCTGGTTGAACGTCGCTTGCTCAGCGGAGCCGTCATGGAAGCCCGCTTCCGAACCGCCGATGACCTGCGAGACGTTGCCGTCGATATCGGCCACGATGATGCGGTCGTTGACACTGTCCGAAACCACCAACCGGCCCGACTGATCGTCCCACGCGACCTTGCCCGGGAACGACAGCGCACTGTCGTGACCGGTCTCGCGGACCAGATCGAGATTCTTCCGGCTCAGGATTTGCTCGGCCTCGTACTCAGCCAGCCAGCCGTCAATCAACGGTGAGGCCATGTCCTCGGTGAGCTCGCCCTCGTGGATGCCGATCACATTTCCGCGCGGGTCGATGAAATACAACGTCGGCCAGGCGCGGGCGCCGAAGGTTTGCCAGTACTTGAAGTCGGCGTCGTTGAGGACCGGGTGCTCAATTCGCAGGCGCAGGATCGCCTGGCGCAGGTTCTCGGTCTCGCGCTCGGTCGGGAACTTGGGCGAGTGCACCGAGACGATTTGCAGCGTGTCGGCGTAGCGTCGTTCGAGCTTCCGCAACTGCGGAAGTACATGCAGACAGTTGATTCAAGCGTAGGTCCAGAAGTGCAGGATCAGCAGACGTCCGCGGAAGTCCTCCATCGACATCTCGCGACCGGTGTTCAGCCACGTCATCCCGCCGGGGACATCCGGCGCCGGCGTCTTACCAAAAGCTCGCGAGGTCGTCATCAGTCAACTCGTTTCCTGTCGCCTCAGACTAGCGTTCATCCCAGACCAGCTTGAGGATCGGTCCATTGAAAGCGAGGACGTAGATCTCCCCCTCGTTGTCAACCGCAAACGACGCAATCGACTCATCGGTCTCGAGAATCACATCCCGCACCCAGCCCGTTTCGGCACTGTCGTCCGGCCACAGACCCCAGATCGTGCCCGAGCAGTAGTCGCCAAAGATGTAGACGCCGTCCAGGTTCGGTAGCGCCTCGCCTCGATAGACCATGCCGCCGGTCACAGAGCAACCCTCGTCGTGTCCGTAGACGGCGACCGGTGCGACCGCGTCGCTCAGCGCCTCGCAGTCGTCGTCACTACGGAAGCACTCGTCGCCCTCGAAGACATTCCAGCCGTGGTTTTCGCCGGCCTGCACGATCGCGATTTCCTCGAGTCGGTTCTGGCCCACGTCGCCCACCCACAGCAATCCGCTCAGAGGATCGAACTCCATCCGCCAGGGATTGCGCAATCCGTACACCCAGATCTCGGGACGCACGCCCGCGACGCCGAGGAAGGGGTTATCGGTCGGAATCCGATAGGGCGTGGAAGTGTCGATCCCGTTGACATCGATCCGGATGATCGTGCCCAGCAGGGTCTCGCGATTCTGCCCGTGACCCTGAGGATCGTTGGCCGCGCCGCCGTCGCCATATCCCAGATACAGCATGCCGTCCGGACCGAAACGCACCGCACCGCCGTTGTGGTTTGAGTACGGCTGCGGGACTTCGATGATCACCAGTTCCGACGCCGTCAGCGCCGCCCCCTGAACGATCCTGAAGCGAGAAAGACGCGTCACGCTCGCGTCGCGTGGCGAGTAGTACACGTACAGATACGGCTCATTTCGCAGGTCGGGATGTAGCGCGACGCTCAGCAATCCCTGCTCGCCGCCGAACCGCACCGACTCGGTCAGGTCGAGGATGCCGAACTGCTCGATGTCCTCGTCGTCCTCGACGAATCGAGTGATGTATCCGCGCTGCTCGGCAATCAGCAGCGACCCATCGGGGAGCTGCAACATCTCGATCGGCTGTTGGAACTGATAGCCGCCGAGGATTGATTCAAGCGCCAGCGAAGCGACTTCCGTCTCACCTTGGGACGCTAGATCGCCAGCCTCCGACTGCCCAGCCTGATCCGCCTCAGCCTTGGCATTGTCGTCTTGCTGGGCCTGTCGGACTCTGGACTGAGTTTGCAGTTGTTCCCCCTGAGAAGGCTTGTCCTCGGCTTCACGCTCAGCTTGCCGCGACTCTTCTTCCGCCGAGCTCGCAGCGGACTGCTCGTCGTCCGCCTCTTGAGCCGGGGAATCGGCGGTCTGATCGGGTTGTGCCTGCTCTTCGCCGGAGCAGGCGACCGCAAGGGCGAGCAGCGAGATCAGCGCCGTCAGTGCGATCCCGGCTGCTGCCTTACGAAGCCGGTTCATAGCGCAGCAGCGTCGTCTCCGTACCGGGGACGTCCTCGAAGACCGGCTGCACTCGCATCCCCACGCTGATTTGCGACTCGTCGACGTTCACCAGTGTCGAGGTCAAGCGAGGACCTTCATTCAACTCCACCACCGCGATGATCTGCGGCTCCTCGCCGGCAAAGTCCGGCGCTGTCGGACGCCGAGCAATCGTGTAGGTGTACAGCGTGCCCTCGCCGGAGATCTCACGCCACTCCAGGTCGTCGGCCAGCGTCAGCGGAGCGTGCGAGCGCGGATAGAAGACCCACTGGTCGCTCGAAGGCGAATACTGAATCTTGACCTTGCGCTCGCGCAACCCGTCCCAGAACGGCTGCGTCCGATCGATCGGCGTCGGAAGCGGACGCTGCGGCGAGTCGGCGGCCATTAGTCGCCCTCCAGGATCAGCGCGACCTGCTCCGACATCAATCCGCCGTTGCCGGTGATGAAGGCCACGTCGGCGTCCGGGACCTGGTGATCCTCGCCGCGGCGCATGACCTGGCGCGCGCCCTCGGTGATGTGCGACATCCCGCCCGCGAGTCCGGCCTGGCCGAAGCCAAGCTGTCCACCATGCGTGTTGCAGGGGAAGTCGCCCTTGAACGACAGATCATGCTCACGCACGAATGGCTGGCCCTCGCCACGCGGACAGAAACCCGCGTCCTCAATTGTCATCAGCACGGTGATCGTGTAGCAGTCGTAGACCGAAATCAGGTCAACTTCCTCGCGGGACCGCCCAGCCATGCTGAAGGCCTGATCTGCCGCTGGAATCAACGCAGTGGTGAGCATGTCTTCGGCATACGTCGGCGTCTTGTGCAGAACCCGCTCGCCGAATCCGGAAATCCAGGCCGGTCGATGCTTCGTGCGTCGGGCGACATCCTTGCCCGCAACGACGATCGCCGCGCCGCCGACGCAGGGCATCACGATTTCAAGCATGTGGATCGGATCGGAAATCACCGGCGAGTTCAGCACGTCCTCGACCGAAATCGGCACGTTGTGGAACACAGCGGCCGGATTGTGATTGGCCGACACCCGTTGGTCGACCGCAATCTTGGCCAGCGCCTCCGCGTCGTAGCCATACTCGGCGCCGTACTTCATCGCGATCTGGGCATAGCCGCAGTTCTGCGCGACGTTGCCATATGGAATGTCAAACTCAGCCTGCGGCGATCCATAGTTGGCCGACGACGCGCCGTAACGCCAACTGCTCGGTGCACTGGAAGCAACCGGAGGCCTCGGCGACGGCCACGACGGCGCGCCAATCACCACCACATTGCAGAGACCGAGTTCAATCGCCGCCGCCGCCCGCCAGACCATCGCCGCACAGGAAGCTCCGCCAAGGTCGACGACCTCGGCAAAATTGACCTGCATACCCATGTATTCGGCAATCGTTGAAGGGACGAACGAGTCCGACTCGCGAATGTTGGTGCAGCAGATCCCGTCCACTTCCGACGGGTCAATCCCGGCGTCATCCAGAGCCTCACGAGTCAACTGAGCCCACTGCTCCAGAGTGAACATCGGAGGAGCCGTCGGCCGCCGCTCCGGCTTCCACTCCGCAATCCCAACAATCGCCGCTTCACCACGAAGTCCCATGATCTGCTCCGTTTCATCAACAGGAGCAGTGTACGTCGACGTATCCTCCCGCCCGGCGAGTTCTTACCTATCGATCCCAGCGGTGACTGCTTCTGGTGGCGACGCCACGGCGCAATCCTCAACAACCAGTTCGCGCCCAACCACCGACAATGCGCGACGCACCGTAGTGATGTGACTGCGGTACAGCGGATTCAGTAGATTCTGTGTGGCTTGTTCGCCGAGTCCCAGTTGTTTGGCGAGAACCTCGGCTGTCACGCCCTGTTCTCTCATGGCCGTGTAGAGGGCCAACTTGGCCGCGACGGTCGGGGTCGTCGAAATCATCACTTCGCCGTCGCGCAACCGGCTGGGCGTAGGCAGTTCCGTGCCGTCGTCCGTGCAAAAGGTCAGCGCCACATCGAGGCAATCCTGGGCCATCTCTAACGCGTCATCCCAGGACCATGCTCCAGAGATAGCCTCAGGAACGTCGCGAAATGTAATGACATACGCTTCCCGAGCTGTGGCTCGAAACTCTTCGAGGTCGCGTTCAATCAGGCAAGGGTATGCGTATCGCACGACTCAGAACTCCCTGCGGTCGATCTGAAGCTGCTTCAGCATAGCCATCAGCGTCCCTGTTGGAATCTCACCGCGCGGAAGCGTTGCCCTTCTTGACCCGACCCACAACTCACCGTGACTGCCCTTTCCCTTATCCGGATTAAACCTGAAGTCCAGCCTCTTGCGCCGTGCGTACCGCCTCGCCCGTCTCAGAAACTCTCGATCATTCACGCCAATTCAATCGGCTCCGACCACACCACGCCCTCCGAGCGCAGACGCCCGATTTCCTCTTCCGACCGACCAACCTCGACCAGGATCTCGTCCGTCTCTTGACCTGCCAGCACGCCCGGACCGTAGTCATCCCGACCACCGGCCATCTTCGTCAACGGTCCCCATCGGCGCACGTCGCCCAGCCGCCGATGATCCGCCACCGGACTGAAGCCGTTCGCCAAAACATGATCATCCTTGGTCAGAAACACTCCGACCGGGCCAGCATCAGCCTGAACGCAGCCAACACCTACCGAAGTCAAGCGAGACTCCCACTCCGACGCAGGAGCTTGAGCGAACACCTCTACGAGCGCAGCAATCAGCGCATCTTCGTCTGCAGCATCGCGATCTGCCAGCTCCGGAGCCGCCTCCCGACAAAACGCCGACCACTCGTCATCGGTCACCGCCGCCAGGAACACCCAGCCCTCCGACGCCTCATACAACCGATACCACGGCGCCGTCCCGAACAACTCGCCGTCGACTTGTCGACGCAGCGGCTTGCCTTCGTACTGGAGGAAGTCGTCGCTGTTCGCGTAGGCGTTAGCGGTCAGCATGTTGACGTAGATCTCCTGACCCACGCCATACCGACGCTGCGCGTACAAACCCAGCAGCGTCGCCGACGCAACCAGCAGACCCGTATTCGGATCCGGATTCGCCTCGTTCGCGCGCATGAGTTGACGCGACGCTTCGCGGATCTCCTCAATCGTCTCGCAGCCCGATGGCGGCATCGCCGAGCCTGCCTGGAACAGCGCCCCGCCGATTACCGCGCCCGGAATCGGGTGCGCCGACGGACGTCGCGCTCCGGGCGAGTCCGGTCCGTAGCCGTTCGCGGAGACCCAGACGATTTCCGGATTGATCGCCTTCGCCGTTTCATAGCCAATACCCAACCGGTCAGGAACGCCCGGCCGATAGTTGTGCACGATCGCATCCGCCTGAGTGATCAGATCCCCCACGATCGCTTGGCCTTCGGGATCTTTGAGGTCAATGCAGATCGATTCCTTGGCGGCATTCGTCTTCGCCGCCAGCAGACCCCGCAGCGGACCACCGCCCATGCCGCGGAACGGATCGCCGCCAATCGGCTCCACCTTGATCACTCGAGCCCCAAGATCAGCCAGCATTGACACGCCGATCGGAGTCGCAATGATCGTGGCAAACTCCAGCACCGTGAAGCCATCCAGCGGCTTGCCCGACGGCGCGCCCCCATTCGGCGACGTCATCATCGGGACATCGCCGTTGCGAGACGCCCACGAAAAGCCGTTCGCCTCGCCGACAGCCGGTGCCGGGCGTGAAATCTCTGCTGGAGTCTCTCGCAGATGCGCGATCGGCCCGACCTGCTTGACTGCCCCCAGCTTCGGATCCTCAACCGTGACGGTGTCGCCGTTGGCCGCCATGTCGAGGTTCTCGACCGCGTCGTGCGTCGGCGTGAACGGCTCCGCTGCGACATTGCCCTGCGCGCGGAAAATCTCCATCCACTCGTCGCAGGTCTTCTCTTGCATCCGCTCGAGGATGCGGTCGCGCATCTCCTCGGTCGCCTCCGGCGTCCACTCGGCCTGCCCGCCCTGCCACTGCTCCTCGGCGAACAACAGGGTCAGGTCGGCGGCGTCCATGAACGCGTAGAAGAGGTGTTCGAGCAGATTGCCGAGCTGAATCCAACGCCCGTCCCGAGTCATCACCGGGTGATAGTTCAGCGTCGGCATCCCGCCGCCGATACTGAAGACCTGCGGATAGACTTCCGGCTCGCGCTCCGCGAGCTGCGTCAGCATGAGGAGCAGCAGGTCGAACGGTAGTAGACCCTGCAGCAGCGAGGTCTCAACGATCTGCCCGCGACCACAGCGTTGACGCTCGATCAGCGCCGCCAGGATCCCCTGCACCGCACCCTGCGACGCGCCATGCGCACCAACCGGCACCGCCGCAAACCCCGGACCCTCGCGCAACCGCTGTCCTGAGAACGACAGCATCCGACCTGACTTCGCCGAGACCAGCGCCTCATACGCCGGATATTCCGCATACGGCCCGGTCGGACCAAATCCCGTGATCGAGCAAAACACCGCCGACTCATTCAGCGCCCGAACATCCGAGTACTCCAACCCGCGAGCCTTCGCCTGCGCCGGAGAGTCCGTCGAGACCACCACGTCCGCCTCGCGGATCAACGCCTCCACACGATTCCGCTCCGCCACGACATCCAGTTCCACCGACCGCTTGCCTCGAAGCCACATCGGAGCCGCCACCAGCGAACGCCACGGATCCCCGCCAATCGGCTCCACCTTCACCACTTCGGCCCCAAAGTCGGCCAGCACCATCGTCGCGATCCCACCAACCGATCCGGTCGACAGATCAAGCACACGAGTATCAGTCAATGGTGGGGCCATCAGGACATCCTCAGCATCAGAAACTACGAAGCCGAGTATATGCGCCACCCCTCCCCAGTCCCCGTTTCACACGGGGACCTGTTCTCTCCCCGTCCCTGCCTCTGAGCGGGGACCAGCCTCATTTCGTCATTCCTACGAAGGCAGGAACCACGAATCACTCAAGCCACAACTATGCGGCGTTCGGTGTCGGTCTGTGATCCGCAAGAACCCGACAGCTACTCCGGCAACACCGGCAGCCAGCGGTTATCCCATTCGGGGGCAAAACTCAGGGCTCCCAGTTCGCTGTAGTCCTCGAGGTCATAGGTCCGGATTTCCTCGCTGCTCAGCAGGTGGATCCGCTCGCCCAACGGGATCGCCCGCCGAGCCTCTCCGTGGACCCTCAACGTCGACTCATGGCTCAGTCCCTCGGCCGTCACGCGGACTCCGAAAAAGGCGCCGTCGTGGTTCTGGCGCAGCCAGTGGTCATTGGGGCCAACCGGAATCCAGGCGACGCCGTTCTGGTAGCGGAAGGCACGATGGTCGGTCTCGACCGGGCTGTAGGCATCGTCGCCAAGCGGCAAGACGGCGATCTGCGTCGGATTGGTCGGATCTGAGACGTCAAACAACGTCGCCTGGAGGCCTCGCTCCCAGCCGGTCCGAGGATCGGCGTCACGCCCGACACCGAACAGCAGCCCGCCGCTAAGCGGATGCAAGTAACGCGAGAAGCCGGGAATCTTCAGCTCGCCAACCTGCTTCGGATCGGTCGGGTCGGAGAGATCGAGCACGTACAGCGGGTCGACCTGGCGGAAGGTGACGACGTAGCCCACGTCGCCGGCAAAGCGAACCGCAAAGATGCTTTCGGTCGCGCCGAGTCCGGTGACCAGGCCAACTTGCTCCAGTGAACCGGTCGGGCTGCTGGTTTCCTCCTCCGACTCATCCGCGACCGCCTCCAGCACGGTCACGTTGCTGACGGTCGGCCACTTGTTCCAGTCGGTCGACGCCACGCGCAGGTACCCATCATGCTCCGACAGCGACCATTGAGACAGGAGTTGTCCACTCACCACAGCGCCGCCGAAGTAAGTCGGCTCAAGAGGGTCGGAGATGTCGAAGCGGTGGATCGCCGTGTCGCGCCACGAGTTGTTGGGCGCCGCGAGATAGAGCGAATCCTGCGATGCGTAGACCGTCGGGTTGGTCGCCATACCAAGCAACGCGACGCTGCCCCACTCGCCGATGCCCTCGGTCAGGTCAAAGGAGAGCATGAATGCCGTGCTTGGCAACTCGCCCCAGCGCGTCGGCAGACGATCCTCAGGCGCAAACGTCTGCGAGCAATCGACCGCATAACCGTGCGAGAACGAGAATTCGTCATGATCCTGCAGACCGAACAAGGGGAACCACTGGCCAAGTTTGAAGGCGTCCTGGAGCGCCTCGTTGTATCGCTCGGCGTTGGTCCAACGATTCTGCCAGCCAAATGACCAGGGCGACACAAACGGGATCACCGAGCTGTGTTGCATCGCGACGCGAAGGTCATCACCGACCAACCGAGCGCTGAGGAAGCGCCCGTCAAGGTTCAACTCGCGCAATAGCGTCGGCGATGCCGCATCGCTGATATCGATCTCAAGCACTTCGCTCTGCTCGCGGAAGTAGTTCAGCTCATGCTCCGGCCCGATCAGCTCGTCGTCGTCAACCTTGAGCATGCTCACAATGCCGCTGAGCTGCCGAACAACGATCGCCTTGCCGCTGCCGATCAGCAGCTCCTGACGATGACCGAGATCCGAGAACTCAATCCGCCCAACTTCGACCAGCGGCCCCGCTTCCGTGATCTCAGCAATCAGCAGCGACTGCGGTCACAGGATGTAGAAATGCGTCCCGTCGGTCTTGATGATGTCCGACTCATCAACCCCACGCTCCTGAACATTGGTGCCGGTCTCGGAAACCTCACCCTCGTCTGACGGGGCAGACGATTCCTCTTCAGCCGCTTCTTCCCGCTCGAACCCATCCGAGTCATCGGCCATCGCATCCCCGTCTCCGCCGGTCTGCGGCAAGTCGGTATCAAACTCGTCATCCGCCGCCTCTTCTTCGATGTACTGCTCCTCCTGCGCCGACGCGACAGCCAGCTTCACGTAGTGCTCATGCAGGTCGCCGCAGCCAGTGAACCCGCGCAGAGACCCCGAATCAGAGGACTGCGCCAGGGCAAAGTGCTGCGTCGCAACAATCACCAGGGCCAGAATCGGAACAACGGCAAGCAGCCAGAGTCGGGATCGGGTCATGACAAGCTCCGGTCAATCAGTGGCGACAATCTAACGCCCTCGATGATCAGACGATGGAGCAGTCAATTGGGTTCCCGCGCAAATGTGCCGAAGCAGCGCACTGCTAGGAATTCGACTTGTTCTCTGCGTAGGCTCCGCAATGGTCGAAGTTGCCCTGGATCGGAGTTTCCAGCAGGCCAGTGAGATCGAATACCACTGGTCCGACTTCCAGATCCGGGATCTGCAGCGTCATTGAGTCGGCCAGCAACATGCCGGCAAATGGACTGCTTTCTCCGACATCGGCGACGACTTCCTCCCCATCGTTTGAGACCCACCATTCACTCTTTGTTGCTAATGAATCATCGATCGTCACGATGAGTTCAAATGGACCGTTGGGCACGAGCTCGGGACTCAGACCTTCAAATCTCACATGCAAATGTCCGACGCCGCTGCACAGCAGGACGAGTCGGAGACCTGGCGCGGACTCATCCGCTTGGAGCGGTTCGAGTCGCACGCTTGAGGTAAGAATGGTTCTGCTCCCGAATGCGCTCTCGACCGCCTCATATGTCAGATAGGGCGAGACTGATCCGCTCACGTCGGTCAACGGCACATGTGTCGGCTCGGCGACGCGCCGCTCGGTTGGGTGATAGTCGCCGCAGTAGTCGAGATTGCCTTGCAGTGGTGTGGCGAACAGCTGACCGACCGGTACCTTGGCTGGGCCGATGCCGAGTTCGGGGACTGTGATCGACAGATGCTCAGCGAAACGCAACGCCACGTAGAACGACTGCGCATCTTCACCAATGAGCTCTAATCCATGAGAACCGACGCCTTGCCAGCGCTGCTGTTCAGCGCTGCCGCCATCAATATCGACCTCGACCGTAAACGAATCTACAGCGATCTCTCGTGGACCGATCATTTGGAACTTCACTGTGCCATGCGTACAGGTAACCGCGAATTCGAGGACGCCGTATCTGGCGGCTGGCTCAGCGATGAGGTAGCTGACTCCAGAATGAACATAGCCCGCCTGCACAAGTCGGGATGCGTAGTGGAGGGGACCCTGGAAGGGAGACTGGACACCAACCAACGGTACGTAGGTCTGGGGTTGCAATCGGGCCGTCTCGATGGCCGGTGAGTCCGTTGGCCATTCCGGAATGTCGTCTGAGCAGGCCACAGCCGCGACTGCGCAAAGCAGCAGAAGCGAAGACCAGGCGATCCAAGCAGCTCTCGGGTGGGACCCTCTGTAGCTCCGCAACGATTGACTGCATCCTATTCGCATGAGAAGGCGAGGAGACGGCGAGAAGTATCAGGGATTTGCCGATAGTGAGCGGGACCCACCGCCCCTGTTCAAGCCGGGGCCGGTCTCTTCGGCAGCTCCTCCTGCAAAGGGGGAGCAGGAAAGGGGGCGATGCGGCACTCCGGTGCTCTGGTCCTAGCCGCGAGGCAGGCCCAGACCGCGAGTCGCGATGATGTTGCGCTGGATCTCGCTGGTGCCGGCGGCGATCGTGCCGCTCACGGCGCTGACGTAACTGCGGCTCAGTCGTCCCTGTAGTGCCGCGTACGGGCCGTCCGACCAGACGTTGCCGCGCAGGCCGAGCAGGTCCATGCCGGTCTTCGCGATCCGCTGGCCCAGTTCGGAGCCAAACAGCTTCGACATTGACGCCTCGTGGTTGGCGACCACGCCATGCTCCTGCATGTAGGCAATCCGGTAGGCCATCATCGTGCCGATTTCGACCTCGATGTGCCGCTCAGCCAGTTCGTAGCGAGCATTCGGTCGCTCGTCGACCAGGTGAGTGTTCTCCTGCGCGAAGCCGGTGATCTCCTCAACCGTGCGGCGGCCGCCGGCGAAGGCGCCGATTCCGCTGCGCTCGAAGTCGAGCGCGACCGCGAGGTGGTACCAGCCACGGTTCTCTTCACCCACAACATTGGTCTGCGGGATGCGGACGTCCTCGAAAAAGACCTCGTTGAAGCCGTGGCCGTCGGCCATGTTGATCAGCGGGCGGACGGTGACGCCGGGCGTGTCCATGCGCATCATGAACATCGTGATGCCCTTGTGCTTCGGCGCGTCCGGGTCGGTGCGAGCCGCCAGCCAGCCCCAGTCGGAGACGTGGGCGCCCGAAGTCCAGATTTTCTGGCCATTGATCACATAGTCGTCGCCGTCCTTGACGGCGCGGGTCTGGAGTGAGGCCAGGTCGGAACCGGAGCCGGGCTCGGAGTAGAGCGTGCACCACCAGGTCTCGGCGTCGGCGATGCCGGACAGGTGCTCTTCCTTCTGATCGTCGGTGCCGTAGAGCATCAGCGACGGACCAACCCACTGCACGCCCATGTTGCTCCCGCCGCCGGGCGCGCGATGATAGGCCATTTCTTCGGCCATGATCATCTGCTGAGAGTGCGGCGCTTCGAGCCCGCCGTGCTCCTCCGGCCAGGCCATGGTCAGCCAGCGGCGCTTGGCCATCTCGGACTGGAAGCTGCGGGTCAGCTTCATCGTCTCCTGCTCGTAGCCTTCGCCACCCGACCCGGTGCCCCAGTCGTCGGGCAGGTTGTCGGAAATGAACGTCTGCACTTCATTGCGGAAGTCGACGATGGTTTGGTCTTCGCGATAGTCCATCTGCTGGATCCCCTCTGCGTCAGATACGCGCTGTCGGAACCACTCAAGTCTAACGCCTGTGTTGCCGATCCCCGATGCTCCGCGACTGCAATCGGCTGGTAAGGTGAGCTTGAGCGGGGTGAGCGGGTAAGCCGGGCATGGGTGACGTGCCTCGACTGTGGAACCGATCTGTCGGCGTGTGGCTCTCCGCGCTGTTGATTCTGGCCGCCCTGACGCTAAGTGGTTGTGTGTTCGGCGGAGAGTCCGAGCGGGACCTGTCCGAGTACTTCCCACCACCGCCGCAAGAGGGCGCCCAGGGATCGCAACAAGACGCCACCGCGACCGGCACGGCAGCCGGCGACGCACCGACGGACATCGGCGCCGCCTACATCCCGCCACCCGAAGAACTCGAGAATCTCGAAGTCGCACCACAGAGCGCGCGCTTCGCCGTCCAGAGTTTTTTCCACCTCATCGCCACCGGCGACCTGGCCAGCGCCTACGATCGCACCTCAACCGAGACCAGGGAACGAATCAACGCCGAAGCATTCGAGCAGCGCTATCGAGACATCTGGGCCGAAGCAACGATCGGCGGGTTTAGCTGGGAAGTCGTGCCCCAGGACGACCAAAACGCGTCGTCGCACGAGGTAGTCATTCGCTACCAGACGACCTTCTTCGGCGAGATTGAAGAAATCGTCCAGGCGCGAGCGCTGCGTCAGCCACACTGGGTCGTGGACTGGACGCCCGATCTCATGTTCAGCGGCCTCGGATCGCCGGGCTATCTGATCAGCACCCAGATCGAGACCCCTTCGCGCGGGCAGATTCTCGACCGCAACGGCGTCGTCCTCGCCGGCGAGACCGACGTCGCCATCGTTGGCGTGCACTGGGATTCAATCACCGACGAAGAAGCAGTACTCAACTTCTTCATCAATCGTCTCGAGATCGAGGAAGAGGACGTCCGCGCCCTGATCTACCAGGATCTCCCCTCGTACCAGTTCATCCCGGTCGCCGTACTACCGATCGACACGCCGCGCGAAGTGATCGACGAGTTCGAGCGCCTTGCCTCCGACGGCATCCTGCTGACGCACCAGACACGGCGCTTCTATCCCTTCGGCGAAGTCGCCGGGCACGTGATCGGCTATCTACAGGAGATCAACCCGAGCGAGCTGGCCGAGCTCTACGTCGAGGGCTACCGCGCCGGCGACATGGTAGGCCGCGACGGAATCGAGCAGAGTTTCGAGCGCATTCTGGCCGGGCGACGCGGTGGCAGCCTGCTCGTGATCGATCCGATCGGCCGTCCGGTCAGAGAAATTGCCAACCGGCCAGCGATCGCCGGCGCCGACATCCGTTTGACCATCGATGTCCGCGTGCAACAACTGGCCGAGACCGCCCTCGGCGAACAGCCCGGAGCAGTCGTCGCGATCGACCCGCGCAGCGGTCACATCCTGGCGATGGCGTCCTATCCGCGCATCGACGCCAACACCATCGTCGACGGCGTCACCCAGGAGGAGTACGAAACCTACTTCTTCGACGAGCGCCAACCATTCATCAATCGAGCCGTCGAGCAGCTCTACGCTCCTGGCTCGACATTCAAGGTCGTCACCCTGGCCGCAGCGCTGGAAGGCGGCGGCTACGAGATCACCGACCGGATCTCCTGCCCGGCCCAATGGATGGAAGTCGGGGATCAGCCGCTGCGCAACTGGAAAGAAGAAAACCAGGGCCGCATCACGCTGTCGCAGGCGCTGGCCGAGTCCTGCAACACCGTCTTCTACGAGATCGGCCTGAACCTCGACCGCATCGACGAGGGTCTCCTGCCGTCAGTCGCGTCGGGTTTCGGCTTCGGACAACCAACCGGCATCATCGGCCTCAACGAGGAAGCAGGCGTCAGCCCTGGACCAGGTTGGAAGGCAGCACACGTCGACGAGGCATGGTTCACGGGTGACACCCTGAACATGAGCATCGGCCAGGGATTCGTCGCAGTGACGGTGCTGCAGATGGCCAACGCCTACGCCGCACTGGCGACCAACGGCGTCGTCAGCACCCCGATCGTGGCGCAATCGATTGAGCCCAGCGGTTCCCCGCCGCAGGTAATCGAACGACGCTCAATCAGCGTCCTGCCAGTCTCTGCCGACACGCTGGAGCAACTCCAGGCCTCGTTGCGCACGACCGTCTCGCAGCCCTACGGCACCGGCTTCTACGTATTCCGGGGCAGCGTCCTGCGGATCGCCGGCAAGTCCGGCACCGCCGAGGATCAAGTCGTCGAGCCCGAGGCGCTGGAAGATGTCGATGAGGGAGAAGTCAACGAGCTGGACGAAGACGCAGAGATCGAAGTGGAGCTCAACAGCGAGCAGTCGCAGGAACAGCAGTCTGAGCAGGAGGAGGCCGAGGACGAGGAAGACGTACCGGATCGCTACTCGACACACGCCTGGTTCTCGGCCTGGGCAAACTTCGAAGAGCCGCGCCTGGTCGTGACCGTCGTCCTGGACGACGGCAAATCGGGCTCAGACGACGCAGGACCCATAGTCCAGCGCATCCTCGAGGGCACCATTCTCAACAACTGGGTACCCTGACCTCCATGCGACGTTCCCGCTTTCGCCGCCTGGTTGAGCGTGCCCTGGACGAAATTCCGGACGAGCTCGCCGATCGCATGGAGAACGTCGTCATCCTGTTACGAAATCAACCGACTGAGGAAGAGCGAACTTCAGTGGGCCTCAGCCCACGACAGACCCTGCTGGGCCTGTACGTCGGACAACCACTGACCAATCGCGGCTGGTACGGCGAAACCCTCCCCGACCGGATCATGATCTACCAGCAGCCAATCGAGAGCATCTGCCGCAGCGAGGACGAGGTCGTCGAGCAGGTCCGCGAGACCGTGCTGCACGAAGTCGCGCACCACTTCGGCATCGACGACGACCGCCTGGATCAGATCGGGATCGCCCCACCGCCCAAGAATCACGTGCGCGGAGCGATCAACATGACCGATCGACGCACACCCTACGCCGAGTAACGCCGCAACAGTCGCTCGACCGCAGCCGGGACCAGCTCGCCGGATCGCGACATCGCTTCCTCAACCGACATGCCCTCCGGCGTTGATGCTTCGCTGTCGACCAGCCCCGGCAATTCCGCCGACCCCTCTATCAGCCCAGCAACCGCGACACACGGCACTCCGGCTTCCTCAGCGAGCGAGGCAACGCCGGCGACGGTCTTGCCGTAGGCAGACTGAACATCCAGCCGTCCCTCTCCGGTGATCACCAGGTCGGCTTGACGAATTCGATCCGCCAGGTTCACCGCCGCCGACACGGCAGCGAACCCCGACTGCAATGTCGCACCGCAAAAGGCCATCAGACCGGCCGCGAGACCTCCGGCAGCTCCAGCGCCCGGCACATCGGCGACCGACACATCGAGGTCTCGCTCAAGGATCCCCGAGAAGTTGGCCAGAGCCCGATCGAGTTCAGCGACGCAGGCAGGGTCGGCGCCCTTCTGCGGTCCATAGACAGCACTGGCTCCCTCCGGTCCCAGCAGCGGATTCTGCACGTCGCAGAGGACGGTCATCTCAACGGCCGCAACCCGTTGGTCAAGCCCGCCCTTCCGAATTTTCGACAGGCTCGCCAACGACGCACCACCAGGAGCAAGGCGATTGCCATGCTCGTCAAGCAAGACCGCGCCGAGCGCCTCAGCCATCCCTGCGCCGCCGTCGTTGGTGGCGCTACCACCGACACCGATCAGGATGCGCTCCACTCCAGCATCGAGCGCATGTCTGATCAGTTGGCCGGTGCCAAAGGTCGAAGCTCGGCGAGGATCCAGTTCCTCCGGCCGCAAGAGCGTCAACCCAGAGGCAGCGGCCATCTCGATCACCGCCGTGCGTCCGTTGTCGATTCGGCCCCAGCGAGCATCCACCGGAGCACCCAGCGGTCCGTCGACGCGGGCGATCGATGTCCTCCCCTTGGCCGCGTGAACAATAGCTTCGACGGTGCCAGGCCCGCCGTCGGCGACGGGAGCGCTATCAACATCAGCGTCGGGGAAGACGGTTCGCACGCCTCGTTGGATGGCGTCGGCAGCCTCGACCGCAGTCAGGCTGCCCTTGAACTCCTGCGGCGCGACCACCACTCGCATGGGTTACTCGCCGACGCCGATGCCCAGGATGCGCAACAGGCCGATGATCAGAATGGCCACAACCGCCAGCAGCAGCGCCAGCCGGATCCGCCGATAGACCGAGAACAGGTTGCCCAGGGTCAACAACCCTCGCATGTACAGCAAGGTGACCACCACAGCCAGAACCAGGATTGCGATGAGGATGCTCACCGCTTTATCGTACGCGCCGACGTCCATTCCGGGGCCGAGCGCCGAATCCACAGATGACGCAAACCACTCGACGACCATGAGAAGCGGTCGGACCGGCACAGCGAGGACAAACCGAACTGCCCTTGCGCGGTCGAGGCGAAGAAACACCCCGCGTGACCGATGGCTCAAGCATCAGCGGCAACTGCGCGCCGCGAGCGATGGGCCCGGAGGTTGAACCGGATGCGCCGCTCGACATCTTCGCCTCCTGTACGTACGTTCTGTTAACTCCAAAGTTAGTACGCACGTACGGAGATGTCAATTATGTCAGTTACCTGAAAGACACCCAGAACGGGATGCGCAGACGGCGCTACTGCTGGTCTTCAGGACGGTCGAGCCAGTCGACGAAGTCCTTCATCTTCTCGTTGAGCGTGTCGTAGCGTCCGCGGTCGGCGGCCACGAGAATGCTGACGAACAGGATTGCCAGGCCGATCTCCACCATGTTGGACCTCCGTTACCGCTCCCTATCAGTATCGTAGTTTGGCATGAGCGCCCGTGCATCCGTCCAGCCATCGAGCAACGCACCCCTGGTCGCGACGCTGACCCTCGGCTGCAAGCTAAACCAGGCCGAGACCCAGCAGGCCGCCCGAGAACTGCAGAGCCATGGCTGCGTCACCACCGACCGACCGACTCGGGCCGACGCCTACCTGATCAACACCTGCACCATCACCCACGTCGCCGACCGCAAGGCCCGACGGCTGATCCGCATGGCCCATCGCCTCTCTCCTGACGCCCCGGTGATCGTGACCGGCTGCTACGCCGAGCGAGACGGCGCCGCGCTCGCTGATCTCCCACAGGTGCAAGTGGTCGGCAACCAACACAAGCACGAAGCAGCAACCGCGCTGCTGTCCGCCATTGACGCTGCACCACCTGCTGGACACCTGTCCGCGGCGTCGACCGGTCGGACCAGGTCGTTCATCAAGATCCAGGAAGGCTGCGACGACGTCTGCGCCTTCTGCATCGTGCCCTACGTCCGCGGTCGAGAGCGCGCCGTGCCAATCGACGACATCGTGGCTCAGGCGCAAGAGCGAGTCGAGGAGGGCATCCAGGAGATCGTCATGACCGGCACCCAGCCGGGCGCCTACGGTCGCGACCGCTCTGATGAATCCTCTGCAGCAACACTGATCGAAGCCCTATTGACCCGAACCGACGCGCCGAGGATTCGCTACTCATCAATCCAGCCGCAGGACATCACGCCCCAGCTACTCGCCTGCTGGGACGACTCGCGCATGTGCCGACACTTCCATCTCGCACTGCAAAGCGGCTCGGACGACGTGCTCCAACGTATGCGCCGACGCTACACAGCATCCGAGTTCCGCGAAGCCGTACAAACGATCCGCGCCGCAGTGCCCGGCGCTTCGATCACGACCGACATCATCGCCGGATTTCCCGGTGAAACCGACGAGGATCACGAGCAGACAATGCAGATGATGCAAGACTTGCGTTTCACCGACGTGCACGTCTTCCCCTATTCGGTGCGTCCCAACACCTCGGCAGCGCTGCTGACGGACGACGTCCCACCCGAGACCAAGCGGACCCGCGCCGCCGAGCTCCGAGCGCTGGGCGCCATTCATCGCCAAGAATCCCTCGATTCGCAAGTTGGCTCAATAGAGTCAGTCCTGTTCGAGACCACAAACTCCGGTCTCACCGACACCTACCTGGCGACCCAGGTAGCAAGCACCAACGACTTCACCAACCAGATTCGCAGCGTGAGAATCACCTCAGTGCACGATGCGACATTGTGCGGCGAGCTGCTGGGATGACCGCCGAGGACTCCACGCCTCTGCCACCGCCCGAGAATCTGCGCCTAACCCTGGAAGCACTGCTCCTCGTCGCCGAGACGCCGCCCACCATGAGAATGCTGGCCCGAGTCACCGGCGCCTCGCTGGACGCGGTCGAGTCAACGCTCACAGAAATGGAATCCGACGAATCAAGCGGCATCCGCCTGAGGCGGCACGAAGACACCATCGCGCTGGTCTCCGCCCCCGAGGCCGCGCCCTACGTCGAGCGCCTCCTCGGCCTCGACACGCCGCCCCGGCTCTCAAAGGCAGCGTTGGAGACCCTGGCAGTGATCGCCTATCACCAGCCCGTCACGCGCGACCAGATCGAGCGCGTTCGCGGAGTCGGAGCGTCTGGAGTCATCCGCTCACTGCGCGCACGAGACCTCATCGCCCCCAGCGGCCGACTCGACACGCCGGGCCAACCGCTCCTCTGGAGCGTGACCTCCCGCTTCCTCGACCACTTCGGCCTCAGCGCGCTCGACCAGCTACCGCCCCTGGAGCAGCTCGATCCCCCGGCTCAGCAGGCCGTGCTGCCGCTCGAACCCGGCGACGACACATGACCTTCGTCACAGTACTCACCATTGAGCTGTTGATCTTCGAGTCAGCCTCGCTCAAAGACAAGCGCTCCGTCATTCGCCAGGTGATGCAGCGCACGAGAAACAAGTTTCCCGTAGCCGCCGCCGAGGTCGAGTCTCAAAACGATCCCTCACGCGCGACGCTGGCCTTCGCGGCGATCGCATCCGATTCGCAGATCGCGCACGCCACATCGCAAAAGGTCTTGGCCTTCATCGAAGACCTCCGACTGGACTGCCAGGTCGGAACAGTCTCGACCGAGACGATCGCCCTCTAGTCGACAACCTCAGCCCACAGATCGTGGCCCATCGCCTCAACGATCTCGACCCTACGAAACTCGCCCGGGCTCGCCTCACCCAGTGCGATCACCAGGCCATCGACCTCCGCCGCCTCCCGATACGTCCGCCCGGCAATGATCGGGTCCCCGTCCTCGCTGGTCTGTCCAGGTTCCGATTCAACCAGCATCGAAAGCCGCCGACCAACCTGCCGCTCGTTCTTGCGGGCCGAGACGTCAGCCAGCAGAGCCATCAACTCTTCATGTCGGCGTTGCTTGGTCGATTCCGCAATCTGCTCCGACATGTCCGCCGCCGGCGTCCCTACTTGCGGCGAGTAGACAAACGCGCCGGCCCGATCGAACTCCGCCTCTGAGGCAAAGTCGAGCAACTCGCCAAACTCCGACTCCGTCTCTCCGGGAAACCCGACGATGAACGTCGTGCGAATCGCAATGTCGGGCATCGCAGTGCGCAGCCGCTCGAGCGTCCCGTTGACCATGTCCATGTTGTGCGGACGCTTCATCCGCCGCAAAACGGTTGGCGATCCATGCTGCAGCGGGATATCGAGGTATTGACAAACCTGCGGCGTATTCGCCATCACTTCGACCAGGCTGGGAGTGACAAAGCCCGGATACGCATACATCAACCGCAACCAGTCGGCGCCCGACTCCGCAGCCAACCGCTCAATCAGCCGAGCGAGGCCGTTCGCGTCGCCCCATTCAGCGCCGTAGGCCGTACTGTCCTGAGCGACCAGCACAACTTCACGCGCCCCGCGAGCCACAAGCTCCCGCGCCTCCGACACCAGCGCATCGGGCTGCACGCTACGAAATTGCCGACCCTTAATCCCAGGGATGTTGCAAAACGTGCAGGGACGCGCGCAGCCGTCAGAAATCTTCAGGTAAGCCGATGGACCCACGCCCAATGAGGTCTCAGGAATGTCCCGCTCCGCTTCGACGGCGCCCGCGTGTTCGGAAATCTCCTGCCAGGCTTCGATCCCAAAGGTGGCGTCGATCCCGTCAATCTCGATGACTTGCTCACGCTCAATCTGCGACCAACAGCCGGTCACGATCACCTGCTGATCCGGCCGACGCTCGGCGCCAAGAATCTCAGCAGCCTGCCGAGATTCCTCCCGCGCGTCGTCGATAAAGCCGCAGGTGTTCAGAATGACCAGGTCGGCATCCTGGCGATCGCCGACCGCGCGGTGCCCCGATTGTTCCAGCGTGCGAGCAATCCGATCAGAGTCGGTCGTGTTCTTGGGACAGCCCAGCGTAACGATCTGGTAGCGCATCAGCCCCCGCCTGTCCCGGTGTCATTGGTCGTGTCGGTCGACGTTCCCGGTCGCGGTCCACGGCTGACCACGAGTGTGATCACCGCATCCTCAGGCGGCTCCGCGCCCGGGCCAGGCGATTGCTCCAGCACCGTGCCGACCGGCGAGTCGTCATAGATCGAGACAACCACGTACGGCGCATTCAACAGCTTGACGTAGTTGATCGCCTCGCGCGAGGTCAGGGTGCGCAGGTCGGGAAGCGGCTGGAAGTCGGCGTCAATCGTGGTGCCCGAAGCGGCTTCGGCCAGCGTGTCGTCCAGTGTGTCGATCCCCGGCACCTCGCGAGTTTCCTCGACCGGTTCCACTTCATCTCGGAGACTCACCACCGCAACCACGGCCCCGATGATCACGAGCACCACGACCGCGGCGACCAGCCACGGGCCCAGATGCACCCTCGACGGTCGCAGCTCCTCGCGCGGCTGACCGCTGCGCTCGGCGGCCTGGTACGACTCCACCGTCTCCTGCGAGAGTTGCAGGCCTTCCCCGGGCGCGCTCGCCTCAAACGGAAAACGCTCCAGCAGCGGGCCAGCGTCGAGCCCCAGATACTGCGCGTAAGAACTCAGAAAGCCGCGCGCGAAAGGCGCCGCCGGCATCTGACGCCAGTCCTCAGCCTCAAGCGCTTCCAGGTAGTGCCGAGCAATCCGCGTCGCCTGATGTGCCTGCGCAATCGATCGCCCACGGCGAATCCGCGCCTGGCGCAACTCCTCACCGATACCGGTCAGATAGCCGCCGCCTTGGCTCACCATGGTCAGGCGTCCGGCAAAACGGCGGTCTTGAGCACCGACGAGTCTGCACGCGACGTGTACGATTGATCGGCTTCCGAGAGAGCAAAACGATGCGAAACGATGCGGTCGACCGCATCGAGCGTCGGCAACAGCGCAGCAGTACGGCGGAACTGATCGGGCGTCGCATTCTGCGTGCCCGTCAACGAGACCTCGCGGTAGTGCAGGTCGTTGACATCGACGATGGCCGACGACTCAGGCGGGAAACCGGCAAAGAGATTGACGCTGCTCTGCCGTCCCGCGACCTCCAACGCAGCTTCGGTCAGTCCGTTCAGTCCGACCGAGACGATGACAATGTCGCAGCCGTTACCGACGGTCACCTCATCAACGATCGCCTTCAGTTCATCTGAGTTCCCGCCGCAGACCCGCGTCGCGCCGATGTCCTCGGCCGCGGCGCGCCGGACATCGACCGGCTCCGAGACAATGATCTCTCCCGCGCCCAACGCGCGAGCGAGCAGGACATGGAGCAAGCCCATCGGACCAGCGCCGAGAATGGCAACACTCGAACCGGCGCGGAAGCGACATGATTCCAGGGAGTTGAGTACGCAGGCGGTGGGCTCGGTCAGGGCCGCCCGTCCCCAGTCGGCGCCATCGGCAAGTTTCACGGCATGCCCCTGCGCGACCAACGAGGCGGGCAGCAACACCTGCTCAGCTAGGCCGCCGTTGGCGTCGTATCCGAGCGTCTGCCTGGACGTGCAGCGATTCCGCAAACCACGCCGACAGAACTCGCAGCCGCCGCAAGCAATGATCGGATACACGGCGACGCCGTCACCGAGTTGCAGGTCGTCGACACCCTCACCCAGCGCGATCACCTGTCCGGCAAACTCATGACCCGGAACCACGCCCGGCTTGGCATACTTTTCGCCCCGGTACACCCGCAGGTCGGACGCACAGACGCTCGCCGCCCCGACTTCAATCACCACTTCGCCCGGTCCCGGCTGCGGAGACGGCAGATCGCCGACTCGGATCTCACCGGGTCGGTCGAAGATCAGTGCTCGCATGGGTGGGCCGATCGCCCAGTTGGCAGTGTCGACGACACCGCGCGGGCTGAGTTAAGGCGTGCGCGCCGGCTCGGGCGGACGAGTGCGCGGTCGAAGCTCGGCGTCGGGATTGCGTGACGTGTGATACTGCCGCAGCAAACGCGACTTGCGTCGGGCGGCGGTGTTGGCGTGGATCACACCGCGTTGCGCGGCCCGGTCGAGAGCCCGCACGGCCCGCTGAATCGCGTCGTCCGCCTCATTCCATTCCTGCGTGTCGATCGCGTCATCGATCGCATCGAGCGCCTCGCGGACGCTGCTGCGGGCAAAGGTCCGCACCGGCTTGTTGCGCATTCGCCGCTTTTGGCTCTGGCGCAGATACTTGATGGCGGCAGACTTATTCGCCACGACGACTCCCCGTGAACCCCTCTG
Organism: Dehalococcoidia bacterium; assembly: GCA_964291525.2. GTDB lineage: Bacteria > Chloroflexota > Dehalococcoidia > Bin125 > Bin125 > Bin125. The sequence continues at coordinate 2,278,281 of OZ219765.1, forward strand.
GTGCAATCCGACTCATCGTATCAGCCGATTCGCGAGTGTCTACCGCCTGCCGAGCGTTGATGAGCAATACAGCAAGCACCAACTCCCCCAGCGTGCATCTTCCGCCTCAGTTTGAGACAGTGAAGCGGTGAGCCTGAACTCCCCGACCTCAATCACCGGACGACTCTTCGGCAGCCGCAGCGGCGTGATCGGCGCGGTGCTGTTGATTGGGATCTCATTCCTCGGCTCACGTTTGCTCGGAGTCGCAAGAACGTCAGTGATCGCCGAGCAGTTCGGTACCTCCGTCGAGCTGGATGCCTTCTGGGTCGCAATGCGCCTGCCCGACCTCGTCTTCCAACTCCTGGCCGGCGCCACGCTGGCCTCCGCCTTCATTCCCGTCTACGCCCGAGTCCTCCAGAACCGCGGCGAGCGCTCCGCCTGGCGACTCGCCAGCATCGTCCTCAACTGGGTGCTGCTCGGCACCATCGCCCTCGCTGTCGCCGTGTTCTTCGCCGCCGAGTGGATCGTCCCCGCCCTCGCCCCAGGCCTCGGCGAGGACTCAGGCATCCAGGACGAGATCATCAAAGACGCCGTCTTCCTCACCAGGGTGCTGCTCCTCTCCCCAATCCTCTTCGCCGTCAGCGGCATGCTCACCGGCATCCTGCACGCCCGCCGACACTTCCTCCTGCCGGCCATCTCGCCGATGCTCTACAACCTCGCGATCATCCTCGGCGCACTCCTCCTGCCCGAACAGTTGGGCGTCGAGGCGCTCGTGATCGGAGTGGTCGCCGGCTCCGGGCTACACCTGATGATCCAGCTACCCGCCCTCTCCACAGCCCTGCGCCGCTCCGGCGGAGGACTCGGCCTGCACCTCAATCTCGGCGACCTCGAGGCCCGCGAGGTGTTGCGCCTCATGGGCCCCCGCACACTCGGCCTCGCCGCAGCCCAGATCAACCTGATCGTGCTCACCTTCTTCGGATCCCTCGTCGGCGACTCCTCGATCTCCGCCCTCAACTTCGCCTGGCTGCTCTTGATGTTCCCCGTCGGCCTCTTCGGCGTGTCGCTCGCGACCGCTGTCTTCCCCAGCCTCGCCGAGCGCGCCGCCCTCGCCGGACCAACCGCCGTCACCGCCATGGTCTCGCAGACGCTCCGCTTCACCCTGTTCCTCGCCATCCCCGCCTCCGTCGGGATGCTCCTGTTACGAGATTCGATCGTCACCACCCTGCTCGAACACGGTGCATTCGACGCCGTAGCCACCCAGCTCGTCAGCGACGCCCTGCTCTTCTATTCGATCGCCATCTTCGCCCACGCCGCCATCGAGATCGTCTCCCGCGGCTTCTACGTCCTCGGCGACACGCGTACCCCAGTCGCGCTCGCGATCTCGTCCATGCTGCTCAACATCATCATCTCAGCAGTGCTCGTCGGACCTCTGGAGCTCAAGGGCCTGGCCCTGGCCCTCTCAATCTCAGCAATCGCCGAGTTCGTCCTGCTCACCCTCCTGCTCAACGGCCGACTGAGCCGCCAGCTACTGACCCGCAGCCTCTGGTGGTCAACGGCCAGAACACTGGTCGCCACCGCAATCATGGGACAGCTCGTCTGGCTTCTGATCGAAGTGCTCTTCGGCCTCGACATCGCCAGGGACTCCTGGATCACGCTCGCCCTCTGCGTCTCCGGCGGCGGAGTCGTCTACTTCGCCCTCAGCCTGCTCATGCGCCAGGACGAAGCCGAAGCCCTGATCCTGCGCCTCGAGTCTGTGCTCTCGCGTGCACTGCGCCGCTAATGCTCCAAGGCCGACCGACCACCTCTGATAGAGTTGATCTTGTTCCGGCGCCGCCGATTCAGCGCCGATGGGCTCACAAGCACCCACCGACCGACACTCCAGAAACACCGCCCAGAAACGCATTGCGAGAAACCATGGCCTTGCAGGATCGCTCGATCGTTTGCCGCGACTGCGGACGCGATTTCGTCTTCACTTCCGGTGAGCAGGAGTTCTACCAGTCCAAGGGACTGCAGAATGACCCGGTCCGCTGCCCGGAGTGCCGCTCCGTGCGCAAGTCGATCCGCACCTCGCCCGAGGCCGAAGCCGGGTACGTCCGCTACGGCGGAGCCGCCTCATTCGGCGGACGCACCCCGCGACAGATGCACCCGGCCGCCTGCGCCATGTGCAGCGACATGATCGAAGTCCCATTCCTCCCCCGAGGCGACCGACCCGTCTTCTGCACCACGGTCAAGCGAATCATGACTCTCGGCTACCAGATGGACGAGATACAACAGCGCTGGGGGGTTCACCCCTGCCAGGTCGAGGGCATCAACCAGGACCTGCGACGCGGCCTGATCCCGCCCAAGCCTGGTGTCGAACTGCCCGATTACGAGCGCACCCGCTCGTAACCAAAACCACGTTCCCAGAAGGTCGACATGGCAGACTCGGTGGCGCAACGCTGGATGCGCCTGATGGGCGGTCAAGGCCGACCCACCGCCCGCCAACCCAGCGACGCCGACGTTGCCGACACCGTGTCCCGCTATCCCGAACGAGCCGCCCAGGCGCTCGTCGACCAATCGCGACGCCGAGGACAGGCCGCCTCGGCCCGACAGGCCAGAGGCTGGATTAGCGAGCAGCTCCAAGAAGCTGCCGAACTGCTCGACCAACCCACCCGCGACCGCATCGCCCAACTGGCCGACGCGCAGATCGCGAAACGATTCCCCGAGGATTCCCCAACCGATGGCTGACACTGCTACCGAAGCCGCATCCACCGAGCCCGACTCGTCTTCTCCAGCCCCCGCCAACCAACCGTTCCGACCCGTCGGTTCGCTCATGCCCCACCGAGAGCTCGAAGAACGCATCCGCGACTTCTGGCGAGAACGTGACATCTTCCGCCGCTCAGTCGAAGAACGCCCCGAGGACGACATCTTCTCCTTCTACGAGGGCCCGCCGACCGCCAACGGCACCCCTGGCGTCCATCACGTGCTCTCCCGAGTCTTCAAAGACCTCTTCCCCCGCTACCAGACCATGCGCGGCAAGCGCGTCCCCCGCAAAGGCGGCTGGGACACCCACGGCCTGCCCGTCGAGATCGAAGTCGAGAAAATGCTCGGCCTCGACAGCAAACCCGCGATCGAGAACTACGGCATCGCCGAGTTCAACCGTCACTGCCGCGAATCGGTGATGGAGTACGTCCAGCAGTGGGAGGACATGACCGAACGGGTGGCGTTCTGGATCGACATGTCCGACGCCTACCGCACCTACACCCCCGAATACGTCGAGTCCTGCTGGTGGATCTTCAAGACTCTCTGGGACGCCGGCCTGATCTATGAAGCCCGTCGCACCACCCCCCACTGCCCACGCTGCGAGACCTCACTCTCGAGCCACGAACTCTCCCAGGGCATGCAAGACGGCGTCCGCGACCAGGCCGTCACCGTCCGCTTCCGAGCCCACAACGACTCCCTCCCCGAACAACTCCGCTGGAACGGCTCGACCGACTTCCTCGCCTGGACGACCACTCCGTGGACCCTGCCGGCCAACTCCGGGCTAGCTCTCAACGCCAACGAAACCTACGCCGTAGTCGAGATCTCCCAGAACGAACGCCTGATCCTGGCCCGCCAGCTCGTTGACCCGTCACTCGACGGAGTCGTCGAGAACTACACAATCGTCGCCATGGTCCAGGGCTCGGAACTGGTCGGGGTCACCTACGACGGCCTCTACAACCCCGACCGCTGGGGTGTCCCCACCTACCGCTTCGACGGCGCACGCCTCGTCGAATGCCGCGAAGAAGACGGCCCCCTGCCGCCGCGCAAGGTCGCGGGCGGCGACTTCGTCGAGATGGAGAGCGGGACCGGCATCGTCCACATCGCCCCCGCTTTCGGCGAAGACGACTACCTGCTCGGCCGAGACGTAGGACTCCTCTTCCGCCAGCCGGTCGACCTCAGCGGCAGCATCATCGGCAACCCGGATGCACCGGACGCACCAGCGTTCGTCGGCAAATGGGTCAAAGACGCCGACCCCATAATCATGGACGACCTCGAGTCGCGCGGTCTGCTGCTACGCAAGGACGTCTACGAGCACACCTACCCATACTGCTGGCGCTGCGACACGCCGCTGCTCTACTACGCGAAACCGAGCTGGTACATCGCCACCTCGCAGGCCAAGGACTCCCTGACCAGCTCCAACGCCGAACTCATCCACTGGCATCCCGAGCACACCGGCACCGGACGCTACGGCGACTGGCTGGCCAACAATGTCGACTGGGCCGTCAGCCGCGAGCGCTACTGGGGAACCCCCCTCCCCTTCTGGCGCTGCGCCGACTGCGGCGACGTCTCCTGCGTCGGCTCCTTCGACGAACTCCGCCAGCGGGCAAAGGCATTCAACGGCGTCGAGCCCGACCTCTCCGATCCGCACCGACCCTTCGTCGACGAGATCGAGATCGGCTGCGAGAAATGCGACGGCGCTGCCCGCCGCTGCCCCGAAGTCGCCGACGCCTGGTTCGACTCCGGCGCCATGCCGTACGCCCAGTGGCATTACCCGTTCGAGAACCAGGACCGGTTCGACGAGCGCTTTCCCGCCGACTTCATTTGCGAAGCCGTCGACCAGACTCGCGGCTGGTTCTACTCCCTCCACGCCGAAGCCGCCATGCTCCACCGCGCCGAGGCCGTTCCCGAACCGATCTCATTCCGCCACGTGATCTCGCTCGGACACATCCTCGACGAGGGCGGCGAGAAGATGTCCAAGTCAAAAGGCAACGTCGTCGACCCCTGGACCGTCCTCGACCAGAGCGGCGCCGACGCCCTCCGCTGGTACTGCTACGTCGCCTCCCCCGCCGGCAACCCGCGACGCTTCTCCCCCCGACTCGTCAGCGAAGCCCAACGCCGATTCCTCCACACCCTCTGGAACACCTACTCCTTCTTCGTCACCTACGCCAACATCGACGGCTGGCGACCCGAATCCAATCCCCCGCAGCCAACCGTCGAACTCGACCGCTGGATCATCAGCGAACTGCACGCCCTGATCGACCGAGTCACCACAGCACTCGACGACTACGACCCGACCGTCGCCGCCCGAGAAATCGACGGCTTTGTCGACTCCCTCTCCAACTGGTACGTCCGACGCAGCCGCCGCCGATTCTGGTCCTCCGCTCGAGGCGGCGCCGCCGCCGACCTCAACGCCAAACGCAGCGCCTACCAGACCCTGCACACCGTGCTGGTGACGCTGGCCAAACTGCTCGCCCCCATGACCCCCTACCTCGCCGAGGAGATCTGGCGCAATCTCGCCGCCGAAATCAACTCCGACGCCGCCGAGTCCGTCCATCTTGCCGATTGGCCGGTCGCGAACACGTCCCTAATCGACGAAACCCTCAACCAGGAAATGCAGCTCGTGCAGCGAGTCGCCTCGCTCGGACGCTCCGCCCGCAGCGGAGCCGGCATCAAAGTCCGACAGCCCCTACCAGCAGTCAGCGTCGCCGTGCGATCACCCCAGGACGCCGAAGCCGTCGAACGACACCGAGTCACCATTGCCGAGGAACTCAACGTCAAGACCGTCACCCTCGCCGACGCCCAGGCCGATTCCCGCCGCTACACCATCAAGCCAAACCTCCGAGTCCTCGGCCCCCGACTCGGACCAAAGCTGCCCGCCCTCCGCTCGGCCCTCAGCGATCTGGATCCCGACCTCGCCACTCACATCGCCCAGGCCGCCGAGTCCGACCAATCGATCGAGATCGAAGGCATCGAACTCCAGCCCGGAGACCTACTCATCGAAGTCGACACCGACGCACAATTCGACGCCGCCTCAGCCGAGGACGATCGTTGCGCCGTCCAACTCTCAACCGAACTCACCGCCGAACTCATCGCCGAAGGCAAAGCCCGAGAAGTCATCAACCGAATCCAGGGCCTCCGCCGAGACTCCGGCCTCGACCCCGACGACCGGATCGCACTGCAAATGGCATCCGAAGATCACGAACTCAAGTCGGCTGTGTCAGAGTTCAAAGCATTGATCGCCGCCGAGACCCTGGCCACCACCGTCGCCCTCAACGGAGCCGACCAAACTCTCGGCAAACACCAAACCGAAGCAGAGATCGATGGCGCAGCAATCGTCCTCGCGCTCCAGCGAGCCTAGGTTTCTCTCGAGTGTTCTCCCCCCTCTGGGGGGAGATGTCGCGGAGCGACAGTGGGGGGCGCCCGCCTCACTCCCCGCCGAGCCGCTCGCTGCGCTCCGCCGCCCGACGCTCCACGCGCGCCGCCCGAGCCTCCTCATCCGGCAGATTCGTCGGAATCGGCTGATCATGGATCAACTGCCGAGCCGCAACATTCAGCACCCGCTCCCGCAGCGTCGCCGCCTCGGCTTCTTCCTCCTCCTCCTCGTCATAGTGGCCATACATCACCCGAGGCCACTCCGCCGCAATCTCCGCACCAAAGAGCAAGACACAGGCAGCCAGGTAGACGAAGAACAGCAAAGCAATCGCCGCACCCAGCGATCCATAGATCGCGTCATAGTTGGAGAAGTTGCGCAGGTAGAAGGCGAATCCGTGCTTCAGGGCCTCAAACAACAAAGCGCCGATCAGCGCGCCGCCCACGACATCCCGAATCCGCGTCGTCACGCTCGGCACGACCTTGTAGATGATCGTGAACGTCGTCCAGGTCAGCAGGAACGGCAACAGCAAAATGACCAGGTGGAAGAATCCGCTCGCCTCCGCCCCAAACGGACCCAGCGTGTCCGACACCGAGTCCGACACATCACTCCCAACCTGCAGCACAGCGGTCGCCCCGATCGAGATCGTCAACAACCCACCCACGCCCAGCACGAGCCCCAGGTCGACCAGCTTGCCGCGCACGAACGGCCGACGGAACTCAAGGTCCCACGCCGTATCGAGACTGAATCGCAGCGCCGACATCATCCCCGTCGCCGCCCAGATCAGGCCCAGCACCGAGATCACGCCCACCGCCGACCGACCGCTGGCAATCGGCTCGATCAGCTCCTCCAGGTCTTCCTTACCCGCCCCCGACTGCAACGGCAGCAACTCGAACAACCCATCCACGACCTCCTCCCGCAAGCTGTCATCAGTCAGCAGCACCCCCGCGATCGACACCACCAGGATCGCCAGCGGAAACAGCGAGAAGAACACGTAGTAAGACATCGATGCGGCAAGCTGAGCACAATGGTCATCAAGGAACTCCGACACCGATCGTTTCGCCAGCAGCAGCAGGTCAGTCCGCCACCAGCCCAGATGCAGCACCAACCAACGACGCCAGCGAGACCAACGCAGTCGCAAAGACTCAAGATCAACCGACAAAGTCCATCGCATACCGCCATTATCCGCCCTTTTTTTCTCCCCCCGCTCCGCGGGGGGAGATGCCGCAGGCAGAGGGGGGCGTCCCAGCCGATCAAGACATCGATCAGTAAGGGCAACCGCAACACTTCGTTAGTGCCATGACCAATCCCCAACCTCGCCGCATCATCTGCAAACTGGGCACCAATCTGCTCACCTCCGGCACCGACCGCCTCGATCCCGCCGTGCTCGAAGAAGTCGTCCGCCAGGTCGCCGACTTGCGAACCGCCGGCGCCCAGGTCGCGGTCGTCACCTCAGGAGCAGTCACCGCCGGCCGAGCCCGAGTCGGCGTCACCAGAACCCGCTCATCCGTCGGAGCCAGACAGGCCCTGGCCGCCATCGGACAGGCCCAGCTCGTCCAGCGTTATGACTCCCTGCTCCAGCGCTACGGACTGACCGCCGCCCAGGCCCTGATCACCCGAGGCGACGTCACCGAGCGACGCGGCTACCTCAACGTCCGCAACACCCTCCTGCGTCTCCTGCAGTACGGAGTCGTCCCGATCATCAACGAGAACGACGTCGTCGCCGACGAAGAGCTGCGCGGCGGAGCCTTCGGCGAGAACGACGCCCTCTCCGCCCTCATCGCCAACCTGATCGACGCCGACCTGCTCATCCTCCTCAGCGACGTCGACGGCGTCTACGACAAAGACCCCCGCTCTAATCAGGACGCCGAACTGATCAAAGAGCTGCGCAACCCCGCCTCAATGATGCAAGCCGCCGGTGACGTCGACGAGCGCAGCCGAGGCGGCATGCGAGCCAAGCTCGAGGCCGCCCGCCGAGCCTCGGCCGGCGGAACCGCAGTCGTCATCGCCTCCGGACACGAACCAAACGTCATCAGCAGGATTGCTGGAGGCGAGCAACTGGGCACCCTCGTCCCCGCAGACACCACCATCCGAGACAGCCGAGAACGCTGGCTCCTGGCCGGCCTCCACAACGGCGAAGGCCTCGACCTCGACCAGGGAGCGGTCAAGGCACTCACCAAACAAGGACGAAGCCTCCTCCCAGCCGGAATCACCAACGTCCGAGGCCAGTTCGAGCGAGGCGACGTGATCCAGCTCTACGACCGCAACGACATCCCCATCGCCGTAGGAATCAGCAACTACTCCTCCTCCGAAACCGAAACAATCCAGGGCAAGAAGTCCTCCCAAATCTCCAAAGAACTCGGCTACAGCTACGGCTCCGCCGTAGTCCACCGAAACAACCTAGCCCTCCTCCCCCAAACCGACTAACCACAAACCCAACCATGTACATCACACCAAACCAACGCCGACGCTCCATGAAGGCTCACTACCTCCAACGAAAAGGAAAAACAATCAGCGAGATCGCCGAGCAACTCGAAATCTCCCGGTCCACCGTCCGCTCAGACCTCAAACTCGTCGAGACCCACTGGGGCCAGATCGCCGCCGCCGAGGCCAACGACCTCCTGCTCGATTCCCTCTATCTCCTCCAACTCCGACTCGACGTCGCAACCAGGAGCGACGTACTCAAAGCCGTAAGAAAACACCTGAGCCCCGCCGAGATCCTCCAAGCCCACGAAGCCCAGCAAACCCAGCTCAACAACCTGGCCCGAGAAATCCGCCGAACCGTCCACGAAGTCCACCGCCGAGCCGACGAGCGCCCCAATCAACCCGACCTGTTCGACGAAGAACCGCAAGAATCAGCACAAACCAGCACAAAACTACCCATTTCCGCCACCACCAATTCCACGATCTCCAGTCCAGAGCAGGAGATCGTCAAGTCAGAGCCCACAGAAGAAAAAATCCCCACCAAACAAGTCAAACTCCCCGATCCAATGAAACCAAAGACCAAACCAAAACCTAAAACCTACGCCGAAGCCGCCGGCTAACCACCGCACTCACCACACCCTCGGGTCCGATCCCCCTCCGGTCCCCTCTCCCTCTGGGAGAGCCTGCCCCGTGCTCGACACGGGGGGCTAGGGTGAGGGTCTCCCGAAGAGCACCCCCAACCTCGAATCACTCCCGATCCCCAGCTACGATCCACCCATGACAGAAATCACCGACTACCCGGCCTCCCAGATCTACTTCTCGCAGCGACTCCGCCTGCATTACGTCGACTGGGGCAACCCCACCGCGCCCGCCCTGATCCTCGTCCATGGCGGACGCGACCACTGCCGCTCCTGGGACTGGGTCGCCCTGGCCCTCAAGGACCGCTACCACGTGATCGCCCCCGACCTGCGCGGACACGGCGACTCCCAGTGGGTCAACGGCTCCGGCTACTCGATGATCGACTACGTCTACGACCTGGCCCAGCTCGTCCGCCAGAAGCACCTCGCCCCCGTCACCCTGCTCGGACACTCACTCGGCGGCCGCATCTGCCTCGAGTACGCCGGCATCTATCCGGACCGCGTGCAGAAGCTCATCGCGGTCGAAGGGCTCGGCCCCTCGCGAAACGTCACCGACACCCGCTCCGCCGTCCCCGCGCACCAGCGAATGTCCGAGTGGGTCTCCGAGACCCACCGCTTCGCCGACCGGCTGCCCCGTCGCTACCCAACCCTCGAAGACGCCGTCGAGCGAATGCAGGAAGCCAACCCACGCCTCTCCGACGCGCAGGCCCTCCACCTGACCACCCACGCCGTCCACCAGAACGAAGACGGTACCTTCATCTGGAAGTTCGACAACTACGCCCGCTCATCCTCCCCCTATCCCTTCAACGAAAACGACGCCGAAGAAATCTGGGGCCGAGTCCGAATGCCAACCCTCCTGGTCTCAGGCCTCGAGTCTCAGGGCGACCCAAACAAGGACCAACGAACCAACTCGTTCCCAGACGCACAAAAAGTAGGAGTCGCCGACGCCGGCCACTGGGTCCACCACGACCAGCTCGAGATCTTCCTCAGCGAGGTCAACACCTTCCTCGACTCCTAAAGACCTCCCCCTCTGGGGGGTGCCGCGAAGCGGCGGAGGGGGCCGCCCGGCCAACGTAGACTGACGCCATGAGCGACCGTCCGGCGGCCAAATTCAGCTGGTTCGTCCCCATCGACGGCGACGGAGACCGCATCGGCTCACTCCGAGCCCAGCGAGAACCGACCTTCGCCTACCTCCGAGACGTAGTCCTCAACGCCGAGCGCCTCGGCTACCACTCGCTCCTAATCCCAACCCGCTTCGCCAACGGCTCCTTCGAGCACTCCGCCCCCCTCGCCGAGACCTGGACCACCGCCTCCGCCCTCTGCGCCATCTCCTCAAAGATCCGCCTCCTGATCGCGGTCCGACCCGGAGTCACGCCCGTCGGGCTCTTCGCCCAACAGGCCGCCACCCTGCACGAGATCTCAGAAGGTCGAGTCGACATCAACATCGTCCCGGGAGGAATCCAGGGAGACAACGAACGCCTCGGCATCGGAGGCTCCCACGCCGACCGCTACGCCCAGGCCGACGAGTTCATCGACGCCTGCGCCCAACTCTGGCAGTCCGGAGGCCCGCTCAACTTCGATGGCCAGGCCATCCACCTCAACGGAGCCATCGTCTCGCCCCCTCCAACCCCCTCCGCCCCCGAGTGGTACCTCGGCGGAGCCTCCGACGCCGCACTCAAGCTCGCCGCCGAACGTGCCGACGTGCTGCTCTGCTGGATCCAGCCGCCCGAGCCCATGGCCGACCTCGTAGCCCGAGCACGCGATGCATTCAAACTGGCCAATCGCCATCCGCGCCTCGGCCTGCGCACCCACCTGGTCGTCCGCCAGACCGAGTCGGAAGCCTGGAACGCAGCCTCGGAGTTACTGTCCGAGGCCCATCCCGAAGTGCTGGCTCAACGCGCCGCCGCAGTCAAGTCGACCGCCATGGTCGGTGCCGCAGCGCAGGCCCAAAGAGTCGAAGCCGACCGCCTCGGCGAACGCCTTTGGAACGGCATATCGCGAGTCCGCGTCAACCTCGGCACCGCCATCGTCGGCACACCGCAGCAAGCGGCAGACGAACTGACCGCCTATTGGCAAATGGGCTTCGACGAGTTCATCCTCTCCGCCTACCCCCACCTCGAGGAAGCGGAACGAATCGCAAACGACGTCCTGCCGCTCGTCAACACCGAGTAACCAGTACACCCCGAGGAGACCTGCCCATGGGTTGGCCAATCCATCGCCCAACGGGACTAACGCACCACAATCCGGCCCGCTCGTCCAAGGGCTACACCCTGATGTGCGGCACCAACTCCAACGACGCAGTCCTGCTCGACATGCAAGGACGCGTCGTCCATCGCTGGCACGTCGACGACCAGAAGTTCTTCAATGTCGAGCTGCTGCCGAACGGCAATCTGCTGGCAATGGTCTCGCCCGAGCGGCCGCCTGCCCCGCGAACCAGTGGCAACGAATCGCGCTTCGCCATCGACCCCGGCGGAGTCCCCGAGATCTTCTCCATGCTCGGCGGCCGTGGAAACGGCCTGCGCGAGTTCGACTGGGACGGCAACGTCGTCTGGGAATACGACAATCCCGGCATCCACCACGACTTCCATCGACTCGACAACGGCCACACGGTCTCACTGGAATGGGTACCGATGACCAAAGAGGTCGAGAACGCCGTCATCGGCGGGGGACGCCAGCCCGATCAGCCCATGCCGCCCAACATGATCGGCGACGACATCATCGAAATTGACGCCGACGGCAACGAAGTCAGCCGCATCAACCTCTGGAAGGTGCTCCAGCCGGAGGATGCAGTCATCTGCCCGCTGGAAAACACTTGGGAGTGGACCCACGTCAACAGCATCGAGCAAACACCCGACGGCGGCCTGCTCTTCTCGGCACGTAACACCAGCACGGTTGGGATTGTCGATCCGCCTCAGGACGACGGTCACGGAAAGCTGCGTTGGCGTTTCCGCCAACACGAGATCTCACATCAGCATCACGCATCATGGCTGCCCAACGGTCGAGTGCTGGTCTACGACAACGGCATGCACCGCCTGCAGGACCTCGCCTACTCCCGCATCCTCTCCATCGATCCCGAGACCGACGAGTTCGAGGTCATCTTCCAGGGAATGCCGCGCGAGCAGTTCTTCTCAGCCCACATCTCGGGCGTGTCCCAGTTATCGAACGGCAACCACCTGGTCACGGAGGGCGCCGCAGGACGGTTGTTCGAGGTAGGATCAACGGGCGAGGTGGTCTGGGAGTGGGTCTCGCCGTTTCAGGTCGAGCAGCGAGGGGACATTTGCAACTGGGTCTTCCGAGCCTGGCGCTACGACCCGGATTTCTCCGGACTAGCCGGCAAAGAGCTCAATCCCGATCGGCACATCGACTTCAACCGTCTGCACGGCCTGAACCCGTGAACAATTCCTGACCCCCTCTGATCCCCTCTCCCTGTGGGAGAGGGTTAGGGTGAGGGCCCGCTTAGGGTGAGGGCAGTCTTGTGGTGAGGGCCGAAGGCCAGCGATCTGTTACGAGCCCGAGCGAGGAGACTTCATCCGGCGGGTAGCGATCAACAAGTCGTGGGTCTTGCCATCCGCGTCGATCACGTAATCCCAGAGCACGGCCTCTCGCTGGAAGCCGAGTCGCCGGAAGACCGACTGCGCGGCAGCCTGGTCAAGCACCATGCGGGCAGTCAAGAGCTGAAGCTCGAGCAACTGCGCAATGGCGTAGATCTCTTCGGCCAGCACACGTCCGAGTCCGCGGCCACGCGCGGCCGGCGAAAGCAGCAGACGAATCTCGCCGAGGTGGCGGGTCCAGTCGGCCGAGGAGTAGTTGAGGTCGCCCTCGCCCAGCAGTTCGTCGCCATCGAAGCCAAGCACGGTAAACGTGCGCTGCTCAACGACTTCCTGCATCCAACGATCGACGGCCGGGCGCTGGGTGATGTCGCGGCGCAGGAAGAGCAGGTCGTCGGCCGGCAGCGAACGAGCGAACTCGAGGATCTGGTCCTCGTCGCCGGGCGCCATCAGCCGCAGTGAGATGCGGTGACCGTCGCGCAACGACGCGGAGCGCGGGTAGCGGACGGCAATCTGCTGGTGGGCCTCGGACACTGAGTCAGCCATATTGGCGAACCTCTCAGAAGGTGTGTGAATTTCTGCACGAACTCACGTGACGTGATTGCAACAGAATATAGACGCCCACCTCGATAGACAGCGATTGAACGACCCAATCAAAGGGCCACTCAATCGCTTGGTTTACGTTCGGCGCGCTCTGCGCCAGCTAAGAGCCACTAGGCGCGGTCGCCAGGGAAGTCCGGGTGTGTCGTGTCCATCCAGACCTCCTTACGCCAGTGCCAACCCTCGCGCTCCCAAACGTTCAGACTGCGCTCTGGCACGTTCACGTACGGCCAGTAGATCCCGGTGTCGATGCCGTTGCCCATGATTGAGAAGTCGGCAAAGCCTTCGATCCCATAACGCTCGTCTTCACCGAGCAGGATGTAGGTCACTTCGCTTGCCATTTCCCGACGTGCTTCGGCGTCCAGGGTCACCTTCATCGTCTTGACGATGTCCTCGACCGGTTTGAAGTTGTAGTGCGTCAGGTTGCCCGAGGCGCCGAAGACCAGGCGCGAGTTCCACTCACCCGTGGGATCTCCGGTTCCGGATCCCACCCAGATCGGATACGAACCGGGGAACTTGCCCTCGACCAACCGCTGTGTGATGCCGTCGTAAGGGACCAGCTCGATATCGGTCGAGATATCGAGGGCCTTCTCGTACATGTTCTTGTAGATCTCGGAAGAACCCGGATAGAGCCCTTCGAAGATGTCCGCAACGATCATCGGATAGTTGGTGCCGGGCTCGACTCCAGCGGCATCCATCAGCTTTCGAGCCTCGGCGATGTCTTCGTCTTTGGTCGGCCGGTAACCAGGCAGCGAGCGCATCTCCTCTTGCGGGATCGACCAACCGTGGTACCAGTTGATGTGCTGCTGGGTCGACGGCTTGCCCTTGCCCAGGTAGACGGCGTCGATAATCGTGTCACGGTCCATTACGAGGTGGAACGCGTAGGGAACGCGACGATCGAGCCAAGGGTTTTCGTCCCACTCCTGGTTGTAGTTGAAGCGCATCGCCAGTGGCAGTACGACGCCGCGGTCGTAGCGAATGTGGTCGGGAAAATCAGCTTCCAGACCTTCGATGGCTACGGCATTCAGCGAAGCATCGTCCAAGGCGCCAGTGCGATAGGCCGTTTCCTGCGCCGTTGTGTCCCCGAGGAAGCGCCAGGTAAGGCTGTCGAGGAACGGCATCTGCTGACCGTCGAGATACTGCCAGAAATCGGGATTGCGCACCATGTGGACGTGCGACTCGGGCGAGAACTCCGTCGGAATGAATGGTCCAACGCCTGACATGAGTTCGACGTTGGTCTGTTCATCAACCCACTGTTGGTCCCAGAGTTCGATCGCCTCGATTGACGTCATGAATGAGTAACCCATGTGCGTGGTTTCGAGATAGGTCGCGTTGGGGCCGTCGGTCTTACAGATCAGGGTCGCCTCGTCGGGAACATCAACTGAAGCCGTGTCCTGATACAAAGCGGCACGCCAGAATCGGGCGTCGGGAGCTCCTGAAGAGTCCACTGAGTCGATCTGGCGTTGAATGTTGGCTGCGGCGTCTTCAGCCGTGAACATCCGGCCGCCTTCAGTCGGGTAGCGATCCCAGAATCGGGCGCCCTGATCGAATCTAAAGATGTAAGTCTCGTCGTCGGGGACTTCCGGCAGAGAGGCGATCGAGGCGGTGTAGATCGGACCCTGGTTGTTGTAGATCTGATTGAGCCGCATCAGCGTGTCGTTGAACACGTGGAACGGAGTTGCCAGGTTGGCGCGATGCGGATCGAATCCATCCCAGTTGGGAACGATATTCAGCGTGTAGTTGCCACCGTACTGGCGATTGCCGACCGCCGCCTGCTGCTGGTCCCCTTGTTGTTCGGCCTGCTCCTGCGCGTCGGCCTCTTGCTGAACCTGCTGCTGGGCTTGTTGATCGGCTTGCTGATCGGCCTGCTGTTGCTGCATGGCCTGCTGTTGGCCCTGCTGCTGTTGCGCCTGCTGCTGCGCTTGCGGTTGATCCTGATCCTGCTGTTGCTGAGCCTGGCTGACTGACTGCTGACCGTCGTCGTCATCATCGCCACAGCCAACAAGAGCAAGACCAGCTGCGCCGACGCCCGCGCGACCCGAGGCCCGCAGAAGGGCACGTCGGCTCATCCTCGATCGGCGCATCCGTTGCCAGTAGTTCCGGCGTTCCATCTGCTCGCTCCTTGCCTGGGCGCACATGCGGTCTCGCATCCGCGTCGTGGCGGCAGTCTAGAACTTGTGAGGACACGCGGGGAACGAGACCCCTCCCGCGTTCGCCAGTCCCCCCAGAGGTGGGAAGCAGGGTGATGCACCGATCTAAGTGACGGGAAGCGGACAGTCGAAACGCGCCTGGCATCTGCGCGCGGTCGCCCCGCGGTTTGCCATCTGAAGACCCGCTAGTCGCCGCCGCCTGCGGCGGCCAGAAGGCCGATCTCTTCGACCGCGCCGAAGTCGGGCAGCGTGGTCAGGGAGGGGCGCTCCGGCTCCTCGAAGGCGGGCATCACCTCAGCGGCGAATCGCTTCAGCGAGGCGAGGATCTTCTCGTGCGGGACGACCTGGTCAAAGTTGATCAGGAAGACCATGCGGTCGACGCCGATCTCTTCCCACTGGCGCAACGCGGCAATCACCGTGTCGGGGTTGCCGATCGGCGTACCTTGCTGGAGCGGGTTGATCACGTCGCCCGGACGGTCGCGCAGCTGGATCGCGCTGGCCTGCGAACTGTATGCAGGCGAGGGATAGATGCTGCCCACGCCGACCAGGTGTGCGGCGGCGCTCATGAAGGCCATCGCGCCGGCGCCACCGAGCGCCATCGCTTCCTCGTCCGACTCGCCGCAATACATCCAGCCGACGCCGTTGACGCAGTTGTTGACAAACTTGCCCACCGGGTCTGCGTTGCGGATCACCCGGCGATAATCGGCGATGCGCTGTTCGTACTGGGCCGGCGTGCCGATCGACACGCCAAGCAGGCCCATGCCACGTTCGGCGGCCTGGATAGCGGTCTCGGGGCTGGACACAGCCACCCACATCGGCGGGTGCGGCTTCTGCACCGGCTTGGGAATCACGGCGCGCTCGGGCATCGAGAAGTACTTGCCGTCCCAGCCGGCGACTTCATTGGTCCACATGTGAGGGATCGCGCGGATCACCTCGTCCCACATGTCCTTGGTGTCGTCGGGCTCGACCTGGAAGCCGCCCAGCTCCGTCCAAGTCGCGGCACGACCAGTGCCAAACTCAAGCCGACCGTTGGAGATGATGTCCAGGGCAGCGGCACGCTCGGCGACGCGTGCAGGGTGATTGACCTGAGGTAGACAGAGCGCAATGCCCTGACCGATGTGGATGTTCTCCGTCATCGTGGCCGCTGCCGAGAGGAAGACCTCCGGCGCCGGTGAGTGGCTGTACTCCTCGAGGAAGTGGTGCTCCACCTCCCAGACCTGGTCGAAGCCAAGTTCGTCGGCCAAACAGATCTGTTCGAGAGCCTGGTGATAAACGCGCCATTCCGAAGTCTCGGTCCAGGGGCGCTGCACGGAGTGTTCGTAGAAAATGCCGAATTTCATGTCAGACTCGCTAATCTCGGTGCGGAATTCGTCCCCGAACTCCACCTTCCAGACGCGCTACCCAGACCGGATAGGCGGCTGGCAAAAATGCTAGCATTCTGACCGCGTCGCCGCGCCTCAGTGGGCGCCGCTGTCGAATGGGAGGCGAGAGGCAAGATGTCGGTCGCCATTGTTTGTGACTCATCGGTTGATCTCTCGCCAGACCTTCTGGCCGAGCGGGGCCTACACACTGCACCCGTCGGCTACAGCCTGGGTGCGACCTACTACAGCCAGGGCGAGCAGTCCCACGCTGACTTCTACGTCGCGCTTGGGCGGGGTGAACGGCTGACGCTGAACGGGGTCACGTCGGAGGACTGGGAATCGGTCTTCCTGGCGGCTGTTGAGGGCCATGACGAAGGCGTGATTTGCCTCTGCCAGGCATTCGGCTCGTCCAGCCCATCATTCGATTCGGCAGAGTTCGCGTCGCGGCGCATTGACCATCTTCACCAGATCGACGTGAGGATTCATCAGACGCCTCGTTCGACTGCGGGCCAGGCGGCGATTGCACTTGCCATGGGGCGAGTCTCACAGGCCGGCGGAGATCGCGCAGCCGTCGATCAGGCGCTCGACGAGGTCACCAGCAGCGCGGACATCTTCATGATTGCCCCGGACGTGGACGGGCTTGACCAAGCTGGTGAATTGTCGGCTGTGCAGTCTCAGAGCGGGATCGGTTCGCTGGATTTCGGCGTGCCGGTCTTCCGAGCTCGTGACCGGATCAAGGCGGTCGCGTTGGCCGACGACGAAGAACAGGCTGAGGACATGCTTTTAGATCAGGCGGCTGGCATCCTCGGCGACCAACCGGCCATCCTGGTGGTCACGCATGCGCTGGCTCCTGAAGCGGCCGAGCGGCTGCGGGACAAGGCGTCGGCGCGGCTATTGGCGGACGAGATTCATGTGACGGAGCTTGGCCCGACGGTCGGCGGCTTGCTCGGCGCCGGCGCCTGGGGCATGGGCTTCTGTCACGTTCCGTCCGGGTAGCGCATCTAGATCGATGGGCCGGGACTGAACGGCCCGGCGGGAAGGAAGCATCATGCCAGAATCCGGTCTGATCGACAGTTCCGGCCTGCCCGCCGTCAATGTCGAGAGCGACGCGCCTGAGCCGCCCTGGGAGATTGGCGAAGCGACCGTCCAGCACATCACTTACGAGATCCCAGTGCCCAACGCACGGCGGAATCTGCCGGACATTGTGACCCGTTCGGCTCCAACGTACGGGCGAGTCAGCGTGATCGACCGCGCCGACAGCCCGGTCGGCCCGTATCGCGAGGCGCTGTTGATGGTCGGCTGCCGAGTCGGCATGATTCCCGCGCTCTATGTCGTAGATGCGGTAGTCAACTCGGAGGCGGCTAGCGAAGCGATTGCTGCGCATTGGAAGTACCAGCCAAGCGTTGGTGAGATCAACATTGAGCGCGGCGACGACGCGATCACCTCCAGCTTCGACGTCGGAGACGGGCTAACGGTGACATTGCACTCGCCGACGACGGATGCGGCGGCGGTGGCGATCGTGCGTTACGACCCGCTGCTCGTGGTGCTGCCAAGCAACGGCAGCGGCACGGCGTCCGAGGTGCCCTGCGAGCACGATGTCCGCCAGGCCTGGCTGTCGCGCGCCAGCACGCTGACCTATGACGGTGGTTCGCGGCGGCATCCTTGGATCCAGCTCAGGTCGTCGAATGCGATCACAGCGGTGGCAGCAGTCGAGGGACAGGTGATTGAGGCAGCGGCGACGATAGAGTTGCCGGGCGGTTAGTCCTCCTGTTCTGGGATCTGCGCAGCGCGAGACATAGCTGAATTTCCGGCAGAGCGATAGACTTCGGCTGGTCGCCCGTTCCGAGGGCGTTTCAATCGCTCTAATGGGCCGCCCTTTGAGTCCCCTGTGATCACGAAACTCCGCAACGCCTACTACGGCTGGTACCTGTTGGTCGCCGCAGTGATCGGCATGGCGATCGCGTCGGGCGTCTCGTTCTGGGTGTTGGGCTACTACGTCACTCCCCTTGAGGAGGAGTTCGGCTGGTCGCGAACGCTGTTGCAGACGGGAATCTCCGTCTCACTGCTTGTCAGCGGCATCGCATCTCCGCTGGCCGGAAGGGTCGTCGACCGCTACGGGCCTCGCCGTTCGATCATCTGGGGCACCGTATTCACCTGCGGGTCGTACGTGCTGCTGGCGACAACGTCGACGATGGTCGAGTGGTACCTCTACTTCTCGATCAACTCGTTCTTCCGCGGGTTCATGTTCTATATCCCCTTCCAGGTGTTGATCTCGCGCTGGTTCGATCGCAAGCGCGGGCGCGCCGTGGGCATCATGGCGATGGGCTTCTCACTCGGCGGCTTCTTGATGCCGGCGATGCAGCAGATCATCGACAACATTGGCTGGGATGCGTCGTTCATCTTTGCGGCGATCCTCCTGGCGGTCGTGTTCCTGCCGCTGGGCCTGTTCATGGTTCGCGACCATCCGCATGACATGGGCCTGGAGGTCGACGGAGAACCGCCACCGGCCGCAGGCGAGCGAGGTCGGCCACGATTGTTTAGCGGGCTGACCGTTCGCGCGGCGATCAGGACCTGGAATTTCTGGGTGATCGCGCTGGCCTTTGCGACGTTCTTCTTCGCGATGTTCGGCTGGATGTTCAACGGAACACCGGTGTATGAGTCGATGGGCATTAGCCGGGAGACCATTTCGATCATCCTGACGCTGCAGGCACTGGGCGGACTGATCTCGCGGCCGGCGTTCGGCCTCCTCGCGGAGCGGATTCCGTCGATCGAACTGGCTTCAGTCGGGCTGGCGGCAATCATGTCATTGGGGATGTTCATCCTGTTGATCGTGCATGACGCCAATCTGACGCTGGCGATCGCGCTCTTCCTCTGTTGTTGGCTGATCGGATCGGCAGGCGGGCCGGTGCTGGAGCCGTTGATCCTTCCTAAGACGTTCGGATTAGCTCACTTCGGGGCGATCATGGGCACGTTGTTCATGATCGAGACGATCGGACAATTCCTGGTGCCAACTGTCGGCGGCGCGATTTACGAGCTGACTGGCGCCTATGACTTACTGCTCGTCGTCAACATCGGTTGTCTTGGCCTATCAATGGTCTTCTTCACGCTGGCGCACCTGATCCCGAATCCGCGGATTCCAAGTCCGTCGCTCAGGTTCGTACGACCGTTGGTGGCGAATCTGGTGGCTCGGACGGAGCCCCAGCATCAGTTTGCCAATGGTGTGCGGGCGTCGTCGGCTAACGGCTCTGAGGCAGCGGCGGCGAGCGAGCCAGAGGTTTCGAGCCGGGGCTAGAAGATGCCGAGTTCGAACTTGGCTTCGTCGGAGCACATTTCGCGTGGGTCCCAGGGCGGTGAGAAGACGATCTCCGACTCGACGTTGTCGACACCTTCGACGGTCGAGGCGGCTTGTTCGATCTGAGCCTTGATCATCGGGCCGACCGGGCAGGCAGGCGAGGTGAGCGTGAACTCGACCTTGACGCTGTCTTCAGTTGGGGTCTCGATCGCGTAGACGAGGCCGAGGTCGACGATGTTGATGCCGATTTCGGGGTCGAAGACGGTCTTCAGCGCCTCGAGGACGTCCTGTTCGCTGGCCATTTGAGTCTCCTGTCAATCAGTGCTGATCATTGCTACCCGCTGGTCACGCGGGTGGGTATGTCGCTGTCGTCATCGACGGACTCGCCGGTCGCGTTGGCCAGGGCCTGGTCGAGCACCTTCCAGGCCAACAGCCCACACTTGATCCGGACGGGAAACTTTGCCACACCGGATAGCGCTTCAAGATCGCCCAGGTCGACCGCGTCGAGGTCATATGTGTCGTCAGTCAGCATCTGCTGGACGTGCTGCGACATTTCGCGGGCTGAATCCAGCGAGCGGCCGGTCATCGCCTCGGTCATCATCGAGGCCGAGCTCTGCGAAATCGAGCAGCCGCTGCCGCCGAATCCCAGACCGTCGACCGTGCCGTTGATGATTGCCACCGAGAGTTGAATCTCGTCGCCGCAGGAGGGATTGAAGCCCTCGGCCGAGATGGTCGCATCGTCGCGTTGACCACGATTTCGCGGACGCCGGTAGTGATCAAGGATGACATCT
Source organism: Dehalococcoidia bacterium (assembly GCA_964291525.2). Taxonomy (GTDB): domain Bacteria; phylum Chloroflexota; class Dehalococcoidia; order Bin125; family Bin125; genus Bin125. Next base: position 2,299,176 of record OZ219765.1, read on the forward strand.
CGGTAGAGGTCATCCAGGTCGACCGGATTCTGTGCTTCGCGGTTACTCGCCATACTCAGTCTCTCCCCCGGCCAATCATCGATCGAATCCAAAGCGCTCGCCGGCCTCAAGCAGACCATCAACGAGCGCATCCACCTCGGTGCGTTCGTTGTAGAGATAGAAGGAGGCTCGCGCTGTCGCGGGCACACCGAGTGTACGCATCAATGGTTGGGCGCAGTGGTGGCCGGCCCGCACGGCGATGCCCGACCGGTCGAGGATGGTGGCTACGTCGTGCGAATGAATGTCGCGATAGTTGAACGCGATGACGGCCGATCGGTCGGACGGGTCAGCAGGGCCGTAGATGTCAAGCCCCTCGAGACGGGACAGTCGCTCGACGGCGTAGTTGGTCAGTTCTGAATCGTGCGCCGCGATGGCATCCATGCCGACTTCATTGAGAAAATCGATCGCCGCTCCGAACGCGACGACATCCGCGATGTTCGGCGTGCCGGCCTCAAACTTGTGCGGCAGCGCGGCCCATGAGGATTCCTCCCGGGTCACGACGCTGATCATCTCGCCGCCGCCGAGGAATGGGTCGAGATCGGCCAACAGCTCCTGTCGACCCCATAGGACGCCGACGCCGGTCGGTCCGAGCATTTTGTGCGCCGAGAAGGCGAGGTAATCCGCACCGAGCTGCTCGACGTCCACGGGAATGTGAGGAGCGCTCTGAGCCGCGTCGACGATCATCGTTGCACCCGCAGAGCGGGCCATCTCAGAGATCTCCGCCACGGGAGCAATGCTGCCCAGCACATTCGACATGTGCACGATCGAGACGATTCGCGTGTTCGCGTTGATCGCAGCGCGCGCAGTATCGACGTCGATCTGTTGGTCGTCGTTGAGCTCGATGAAGCGTAAGACCGCGCCGGTGCGTTGGGTCACGAGCTGCCAGGGAACGAGGTTGGAATGATGTTCCGCTGCGGTCAGGACGATCTCGTCACCGGGTCGCAGTCGTGCGCCGAGCGTGTAGGCGAGCAAGTTGAGCGACTCGGTTGTGTTGCGGGTGAAGACGATTTCACGGTGACTACCGGCACCGATAAAGGTTGCAATCTGCTTGCGAACGTCCTCATAGGCGGCAGTCGCCTCTTCGGCCAGCGTGTGTAGACCTCGGTGAATATTGGCGTTCATCGTGGTGTAATAGCTGGTCAAGGCGTCAATCACTGACTGCGGCTTTTGGGTTGTTGCCGCATTGTCGAGGTAGACCAGCGGACGGCCGTGGACCTCGCGCGCGAGAATCGGAAACTGCGCCCGAATTACAGCCGTGTTCAACGGAGTCCCATTCGCCAAGGTGGTCATGTCAGTCAACTTCGATCTGGACCTGGCCGTCGTCGACCGACACGGCGTAGCAGCGCACCTTGCCGATCGCCGGCAGGGTCACGGCGCGGCCGGTGGTGACATCGAACAAGGCACCGTGGCGCGGACATTCGATCCGGTCGCCCTCGAGTTCGCCTTCGCCAAGGGGACCGTCGTCGTGCGTACAGCGATTCTCGATCGCGTACAGCTGCCCGTCTTCGACGCGGCAGAGCGCGATGCTTTGCCCGCCAACTTCAACGACTCGGGCAGTGCCTGGATCAATCTCTTCTAGGCTGCCAACTTGCTCAAGGCTCATGTTGCCGCCTTTGCCGGCTCGAGTTGAATCTCGACCAGTTCGTCGATGACTTCGCGCATGTGCTCGTCCGGCACACCGTCGGCGATTTCTGAGAGGAATCCGCGTACGACCATGCGCTCGGCGACCTTGGGCGGGATACCACGGGCCTGGAGGTAGAACAGCTGATCCGGGTCGACCGGACCGACCGCGGCTGCGTGAGAGCACTTGACGTCGTCGGCTTCGATTTCGAGCATCGGGATTGGGTCGGCGCCAGCACCGTCGTCGAGCAAGAGATTGCGCATCGTCTGATGAGCGTTGGTCTTCTGGCCCTCGGGGGTGATCCGAATCAGGCCGTACTGGACTGCCTGCGATTCGTCGGTCAGCACGCCCCGAATGAGCAGATCGCTCGTCGCGCCGACGCCGTTGTGATACTGCCGGGTGACATGTTCGATGTGCTGTTTGCCGTCGCCGACGAACAGGCCACGGATGTCGGCGTAGCCGCCGCTCTGCGACATATCTACGTCGATGCGCTGCTTGTCAAGGTCTGCACCGAAAGCCGCGGTCGTCACGCGGATCGTGGCGTCCCGGCCGACACGGCCTCGTGTCGTGGAGATGGCGGCGGTCTGGCGGTGCCAACGCTGGACAGATGCGAATCGCAGTTGCGCGCCATCTTCGGCGATGAGTTCGACCGATGCGTGGATTAAGGGAGTCTCATCGAGGCTGACCCGCCGATCGTTTGCGTCGCCGGCATCAATCAGTGAGACTTGCGATTCGCGTTCGGCGACGACCAGGGTGTAGTGCCAGTGGTCTCCCTGTTGAACATCCTGGGTGATGAGATAGAACAGCGACTCGTCAAGCACTGCCCCTCGAGGCGCATACACGAAGACACCCTGGGTCCAAAGCGCACGTCCGAATGCCTCGTAGCGGTCTTGCGGCGGGCCGACAGCACCAAGCCACTCCTGGATTAAGCCGGGGTGCTCTCGTGCAGCCGCAGCGAGCGGCCTGATGATCACTCCCTGGGAGGCGGCTTGATCGGCCAGGTCTGAAGCGGCCACCCGACCATCGATCTGATGGACGAGACCGGCATGAGCGTCAGGTGTGAAGGCATGCTGTGGAACAGAAATCTCGGTTCCGTTGGATCCATCGGCGACGCGGCCGACGCGTGCCCGGCGTGGTAGTCGTTCGCGTGGCGTGCGGCGCCAGGATTCCTCCTGGCCCGTCCACCACTCCATGCCCAGCGCCTGCTCGAGACTGGCCAAGCGGAAGGCCAGCAGCCAGTCCGGCTCGGCTTTGGCGCGGCTCAGTGCAGTGACCTGCTCGCGCAACTCGTCCGGCTTGATCTCTGATTCCGCCGGGACTTCCAGCGTTGCTTGCGTCATCGCCCGCCCCTCATGGCCCAACTGGGCCGAATCGAAGAAGCGGCGCGCTCGGCAGGGTTAGCCAATTGCGCCATCCATTTGCAGTTCAATCAAGCGGTTCATCTCGACCGCGTACTCAAGCGGCAAGGACTTAATGATTGGCTCGACAAAGCCGTTGACAATCATCTTGGTCGCTTCACCCTCGGACAGTCCGCGGGCCATCAGGTAGAAGAGCTGCTCGTCACCAACCTTGGAGACGGTCGCCTCATGGCCGATGTCGACTCGCCGCTCATCGATCTCCATGACCGGGTAGGTGTCGGAGCGCGAATGCTCGTCGAGCATCAAAGCGTCGCAGCGAACGTTCGAGCGGCAGTTTTCGGCGCCCTCGTAGACCTTGAGCAGTCCGCGATAGGTCGAGCGACCGCCGTCCATGGAAAGCGATTTCGACGTGATCACCGAGGTGGTGTCAGGCGCCGCATGAACGATCTTGGCACCGGCGTCGAGTTGCTGACCCTGTCCGGCCGACGCGATCGAGAGGACCTCGCCGTGTGCGCCCGGCTCCATCAGGTAGACAGCCGGGTACTTCATCGTGAGCTTGGAGCCGAGGTTGCCGTCGACCCAAGTCATGACGGCGTCCTGGTAGGCGGTGGCTCGCTTGGTGACGAGGTTGTAGACGTTGTTCGACCAGTTCTGAATCGTCGTGTAGCGGACGTTGGAGCCGGCCTTGCAGATGATCTCGACGACCGCCGAATGCAGCGAGTCGGAAGAGTAGATCGGAGCCGTGCAGCCCTCGACGTAGTGCACCTGAGAGCCTTCGTCGGCAATAATCAGCGTGCGCTCAAACTGGCCCATGTCCTCGGAGTTGATCCGGAAGTAAGCCTGCAGGGGAATGTCGACGTTCACGCCGGGCGGCACGTAGATGAACGAACCACCTGACCAGACGGCCGTGTTGAGCGCGGCGAACTTGTTGTCGTTGGGCGGAATGACCGTGGTGAAGTATTCCTTCACCAGATCGGGATACTCACTCAGCGCCTGGTCGGTGCCGAGGAAGAGCACGCCCTTCTCTTCAAGGTCCTCACGGATGTTGTGGTAGACGACCTCGGAGTCATACTGCGCGCCGACGCCGGCCAGCAGTCCCTGCTTCTCGGCCTCGGGAATGCCCAGCTTGTCGTAAGTGTCGCGGATGTAGTCGGGAACGTCTTCCCACGACGACTCGTCACGGTCAGTCGCGCGGACGTAGTAGTGAATATCGTCGAAGTCGATGTCGCTCAGCTCTCCGCCCCACTCGGGCATCGGGCGGGCGTTGAAGTGCTCCAGCGCCTTGAGCCGCAGCTTGCGCATCCACTCGGGCTCGTTCTTGATGTCCGAGATGGTGTTGACGACTTCGCGCGACAAGCCCTTGGGCAGCTTGACCAGCGCTTCAACGTCGTCGTGGAAGCCGAACTCGTAATCGCTGTTTGGAGAGACCGGCGTGTCGGTTGCAGGTGTGGTCATGAGCTCAACACTCCTTCTTTGGTTCGTTCCATGAACGGTTCGTAGCCGTCCCGTTCCAGAACTTCGGCCAGGCTGGCGTCGCCCGACTCAACAATGCGTCCATCAATCAGGACGTGGACATGATCCGGTTGGACGTAGCGCAGGATTCGCTGGTAGTGCGTGATTAGCAGGATCGCATTTTCGTCGGAGTGGAAGGTATTGATTCCTTCACTAACGATTCGCAGCGCGTCGATGTCGAGACCGGAGTCGGTCTCGTCCATCACGGCGACCAGCGGCTGGAGAAGTCCGAGTTGCAGTATCTCGGCGCGCTTTTTCTCGCCGCCCGAAAAACCGTCGTTGACGTAGCGGCGGACGAACTGTTCGTCCATCTGCAGCCTGCCAAGCACCTCGTTGAGCAACTGGCGGTACTCGCGGACGGGAATCTCCTCGCCGCGTCGTGCGCTGATAGCGCGGCGCAAGAAGTTGATCATCGATACGCCAGGTATGTCGGTCGGGTACTGAAAGGCCAGGAAGAGCCCGGCACGGGCGCGTTCGTCGGGCGGCATCTCAACCACGCTCTCGCCCTGCAGGCGAATGTCGCCACCATTGACGGTGTAGCGGGGGTGACCCATTAGCGAATTGGCGAGCGTGCTCTTGCCAGAGCCGTTGGGGCCCATAATCGCGTGCACTTCGCCTGGCTGCAGGGTCAACGAGAGGCTGTTGACAATCTGCTTGTCTTCGACTGCAACTTGCAGCGCGTCAATCTCGAAGAGTGGTGAGGTCATTCACCGGTTGCTTTCTGTTGACTTGGTCGATCTTCCGAATGCGCCTGGATTGGGCGAGTGTTAGACGGCCTGCTTGAATTCGGCATCAAGAGAAATCGGTTGCAGCGGCACGATGTAGACGCAGCCGTCGTCGCCCTTGGCGAGCCGTTCGGTCTGTTCCACCTCGACGCCGAGCAGCTTCTCGATCGTCAGGCGGTCGGCATCGCATACGCATGAGCTCGTTGATGCTGCGCCCATGTAGGGGCAGGCGTTGTTGACCAGCTTGAGTTCTGTCTCCGTGCGCTGCCAATTGTCGAGGATGCCCTCCGGCCGCAAGGCGTCGACGACCGCGTTGACACGTTGCTCCAGCGAGCCGCTGGGTACCTCCGAGCGATGCGCGTCGGCCACCTGGTCCGCGAGCGCTTCCGAAATCGTGGACTGCTCGATCTGCAGTCGCGTCATTTCGCTAAGCAGCCGCTCAGCCAACTCCGGAGTGTGATCACGTACTGCCCGGACACCGACATCGGTCGCACGATAGAGATAGGAGGGTCTCCCCGGCCCACGCCGCAACGCCTCGACTTGGAGCAGCCCCTCGGCCTCAAGGCGATCAAGGTGTCGCCTGACGGTCGCGTCGGAGATGTCCAATTCCTCGGATAGCTGCGCGACGGTCGCGCCGCCGAGCTCAACGACACGTTCGAGCAAGCTCGTTCGAGTTTCTCGTGGCCGCATCTGAGCCTCCCATCTCCACCCCTGGCGGACAGCGATACGTGCCATGGTGCGCTGTCCTTTGGGTGGTGTTTCAGAGTTTATCGTGAACGGATCGCAATTAAGCACAAATCGCAGGAAATACTTCTGGCGTCTGCGTAAGCGAGCCACTGTTTGTCGTCTGCGTTGCAGCCCGGTCGGAGGGCGATCAAGGTCCATGCTCGTGCGAGACCGTCGCCGGCAGCGGCACCAGCAACGGGCGCTCCAGGTCGGGATGTGGTTGGAGTACGAAATCGATCCCAAACACTGGACTCAGGACGTCCGGATGTAGCGATGTCTCTGCTGGCCCCGAGGCAACCAGTTCACCGCGATGCAGAACCAGGGCAGAATCGACGTACATGGCCGCCAGATTGAGATCGTGCAACACCGCGACGACCGCTGCTCCTTCGGAAGCCAGTTCGCGAGCGAGTTGCAGCACCAGATGCTGATGGCGTAGGTCGAGGTGAGCAGTTGGCTCATCGATCAGCAGGATCGGAGTTTCCTGAGCCAGCACTCTGGCCAGCGTGACCCGCGATTGCTCGCCGCCCGAGAGCGTGGGATAGGCGCGGACGGCGTAGTCTCGCGTGTCGGTCAGGCTCATCGCGTAGTCGGTGAGCTTGGCACCGTGCTCGCGTTCGCCGCGTTCGCCTTCCCACGGCGCACGACCCATGCGTACCACTTCGTGAGCGGTGAAGAGGAAGGGCAGGTAGGAACTCTGCGGCATCACCGCGCGGCGACGAGCCAACTCACGAGCGTCGAAGTCGCTCAACGGTCGATCGTCTATGTAAACGGCGCCGTCGGATAGCTCGAGATCGCCGGAGAGCGCCTTGAGCAAGGTCGTCTTGCCGGCCCCGTTGGGACCGACCACGCCAAGCAACTCGCCGCCTCTGACGCCCATACTGACGTCGTGCAGCAGCGCCTTGTCGTCGACGCGCACGCCCAGCGACTCACCCCGCAAGACCGGATCGTTCGAATTCACAGGGTTAGTTTACCCGCCGTAACCGGTCAGTCAGCGATGTTTCGCAGCTTGACAGATGAACCAGATACACAAGCCCGGCAAGAACCGGCCTAGAACTCTGTAACTAGACCGTCCGAAGCCACCATTACCGGCCCCTGGAACTGTCTGGCGGCCTGCTCAGCAACCGCTTCGCGATCGGCGTCGAACCAGAAATGCGTCAGCATCAGTCGATTGACGCCTGCCGCCGTGGCCAATTCTGCGGCCTGCATTGCGGTCAGGTGTCCTTTGACCGAGCCGCATTCGGGTTCGTCGAGGGTCGCTTCGGCGAGCAACATGTCACTGTCGGCCGCTAGCTCGCTGACCGCCTCGGATGGCGCAGTGTCGCCGGTGTAGGTCAGGCTGGAGGAGCCGTCGATCCGGATGGCCCAACCGGGAATGTAGTGGACGCCTCCAGCCAATCGCACCTGGAGACCGCTGGCGAGCTCGTGGGACTCACCCGGTTGATATTCGCGAATGTGCCAGACCGTGTCGAAGAAGTTGCTGGGAAAGCTGACTGCGGAGAGGAGCTGCGCCAACACGGCCTTGCCCCCCGGCGGCAAATGGAGGCATCCTCGACGCTCATCTAGGCCGCCCATCTCCTTCGTTACTGCAAAGCGCAGTGGTAGGAGATCGATAAAGTGATCGGCGTGCATGTGAGAAATGAAGACATGGTCGATCTCAGCCGGGGGCATCAACGCCACCAGACTGCTGGCTACGCCGTGTCCGCAATCGAGCAGGATCTTGACTCCGGCGTCTTCGACCAAGTACCCGGAGCTGTTACCGCCCGCGCCGGCACACGCTGCACCAGAACCCAGAACTGTCAGCCGCATCCAGACCCGAATTCAAATCCTCGGCACGCCTTCATCCAAAGCAGTGGAGTGCGCGCTCACCGAACGTTCCAACAATCGTATGCACGGCGATTGCGGTGCTTCAACCAACTCTGGCTCAGAACACGCAGCTTGTGACACTTTCAAGGATGCAACAGGGACTCTGCGCTGACTGCCAATGGTCACGTCTGGTCCAGACCCGCCGTGGGTCCAGCTTCCTTCTTTGCGCTCGAGCCGCTGATGATCCGCGATTCCGCAAGTACCCGCCGCTCCCGGTCAGGCGCTGCAGCGGTTATGTGCGGTCCGTTGATGAGACTTCGGACGGTTGCGACCTATGATCGGCCCACCGCTTATCATCCAGCCGTTTTGCCGCCCATGACCTCGCTTGCTCCTCGATGGCTGCAGACCGTATCAGAATTCGCCTTGCGAGCGATTGTCGTTGTCGGATTCTTGATTTTGCTCGGCCTGGCGATCGACCGCCTGCGGCTGATCTTCTTGCCCCTGTTGGCCGCGTTGATTCTGTCTTCGGCTCTCTTGCCGGCCAAGCACTTGCTGATGCAGCGAGGACTCAACAATGTGCTCTCTGCGATTGCCGTTGTGATTGCCGGACTGGCCGTGCTGGGCGCGATTGGCTACTTTACCATCGACACGCTGACCTCAGAGTTTGCGGACCTTGAGGTCGACATCGAAGCCGGCTTCACCGAGGTCTTGCAGTCGATCGGCGACTGGGCCGGGATATCCGACGAACAGGTCGACGAAGCGATCGACGATGTTCTGGATAGCGCACGCGGCAATGCCGACACGATCGCCGGGGGGGTGTTCTCCGGCGTCCGGCTGGCAGCAGAACTGTTAGCCGGCATCATCCTGCTGGCGGTACTGACGTTCCTCCTCGTCAAAGATGCCGAGTCGATGCAGCGGAGCATTGCCAGGCGTCTCGGTCGCAAACATCGACGCAACTTCCTCGTGCTCTCGTCCGGACTCTTCGACACGCTGGGCAAGTACTTTCGCGGCGTCACAATCGTGGCCTTCATGGATGCATTCTTGATCGGGATCGGCCTGGCGATCATCGGCATTCCGTTTGCGTTGCCGTTGGCCGTCTTGACCTTCTTCGGCGCCTTCATTCCTGTGCTCGGGGCCGTACTGGCCGGGCTGGCAGCGTTCCTGATCGCGCTGGCCACCGAGGGTGTCACGGCAGCGCTGATCGTCGGCGGACTGGTGCTCGCGGTGCAGCAGCTCGAGGGCAACGTGATGGCCCCATTCATCCTGGGGCGATCGATCTCGCTGCACCCGATGCTCGTGATCCTGGCCGTGTCTACCGGGGGCGCGCTCTGGGGGATCATGGGTGCGTTCGTTGCGGTGCCGTTGACGGCGATCGCGGTGTCACTGTTGGACTTCTACACCGGAACCGGACGATATGCGGCGAGGAACCGTCCGGTGGCCAGGAGTGACGGGCCGCTTCCGGAGAGCTAACACTCCCTTCCCTCAGTCCTAGGGATAGCCGGCCAGTCGACCAACGCGGCTATGCCAACAGGAACAGCAGGGCGCTGGCGCCGGCATAGGCGCCTACGAGCGTCGCTCCTTCAGGCGACCAGATAGATCTGCCTCTGGTTCTCGGTCTGGTCATGATGGCGACGATGACGACCATGGTCATCAAAACGGCAATCAGGCCGGAGAGGATGTGCACGGTTGACACGGCGGACCAGATGGCTCCGCCGGTGAAAGCGATGTCGTCGAAGAAGAGCACGATCCCCATGTTGAACACGTTGCTGCCCAGCACGTTGGTGATGGCGAGGTCGGGTGCGTTGAGTCGGAGGGCGGCGAACGAAGTGCCGATTTCGGGTAGCGAGGTACTGATCGCCAGGAACTGAGTGCCGACGAAGCTCTCTTCCCAGTGCATGGTCTCTGCAATCTGTTCGCCGATGTCGGCTAGCCAGACGGCCGCAGCGACGACGATGGCTGCGGAGACTGCATAGATCAGTAAGGCCCTGGTCAGCGATTGATTGGATTGCCGGCTGCCGTCTTGCTCGGGCTGCGGTTGGGATTCGTCGACTGGTGGCGGATCCTGGGTCTGTTGGGAGTGGCGATAGATCAAGAACATGGCGGCGACGAAGCCGAGGATGAGCAAGATTGTGAAGGGGCTGAGGTACCAGTCCGATGTGACATCGGTCTCGCTGTAGATGAAGATGGCAAGCGTTGCAATACCGATCAGCCCGGCACCGAGCGCCCCGATCATTACGGAGGTTCGAGTGACGGCATTGAGGACTGGTCCGTTCTGCCAGTAGAGGTCGGCCAGGCCGATGATCAGGAGGTTGAACAGATTGCTTCCGAACGCGTCGCCGATCGCGAGGTCGGGCGCGTCGAGCAAGACGATCGAACTGATCCCGGTGGCTAGCTCAGGAAGCGACGTCGCGGTGGCGAGCATGACTACCCCGATGAATGATCGGGATAGCCCGGTGCGCTCGGCGACGGTGTCGGCGGAACTGGCGAGGAAGTGGGCCGACAGGAGAATCAATACGGCAGAGCCGACGAACTGAAGCCACAGCAATGCCATCGCGTCGGCTCATCCTTCGAATCGGCTCGGTCGAGCCGCCGCTGCTGAGGTCTCGGTTCGTGGACGCCTCCGCCGTCGGGCTAGTTGGACTAGTCCCAGCTCGGCTTCGACGGAGCCGATGCGCCGCGCATCAGCTCGCGGTCATGAGGTGCGTTTGATCGGGACCCGCGGAAGTCTCGGAAGGGACCGTCACGCCACTCGAGTGCTGACTTGAGGCCGTCGCGCTGGACACGCTCGCCCCACTCACCGGCTTCGGGACGGTGCTTTGACATCGCCTCGACGTCGGTGCCGGAGATCATTGCGGTCTTGTAGCCCTGGATTTCGTAGGCGCGGTTGACCGAGCGCTTCGAGTACATCAGGAGATGATTGTCGATGTGTCCCATGCGCTGGGCGAAATCCATGGTGAACTCGTCGAGCTCGTCGGCCTGGAGCGCGTAGTTGGCCCAGCCCCAGCGGTACATGTCAGCGCCCGAGTGGGGGTCGCCGAGGTAGGCGAATTCGCGAGCCTTGGCCTGGGGCAGATGCCAGGGAGCCCACATCGCGTCCATGGTGCCCATCGCGCGGACCGGCGGATAGCCGACCTGGCAATCCTCGGCAACGATTCGCAGGTCGCAGGCCGAGGCCAGCTCGGTCGCGCCGGCCAGGCAGTAGCCGTGGATCTGGCCGATGACCGGCTTGGCCAGCTCCCAGATGATGAAGTTGCCCATCACCGCATGCCGCGACCAGTCGTAGTGCTGCGGGTGAGTCGTGCCGGTGTCGGGCAGGCCGGTCCACTCGTTGGTGTGCGGATTTGAGAGGTCAGGCGAGGGCTGGAGGTCGTAGCCGGCTGAGAACGCTCGGCCCGCACCTTTGATGATGATCACGCCGATCGAGGAGTCGGCCTCAGCCGCCTTGAGCGCGTGGAACATTTCGCCGCGCAGCTCGTTGGAGAGCGCATTCAGCTTCTCCGGCCGGTTCAGTGTCACCGTCGCAACACGGTCGTTGGTCTCGTAGAGGATGTTGTCGTAGCTCATGAAATCGTCCTTCGAGGTCAGGTGGAATCGGAACCGAGTATACGCGTGGGTTTGAGGAGAAAATTCTGGACTCCGGCGGCGGATCGTGCGTGTATTGCTGGGAATTCGAGGATCAGGTGTCCAGATTTGTCCAGATTCGTCCAGATCTGTCCAGATTGGTCCAGGATTCTCCAGGAATAATCTGGGTGAGTCTGTGTTTGTCGGGGGAAATCCAGATTGTGTGCGTCGGTCACTTCGGGCTCGTTCTCGTGTCGTCTCGTCTTACCTGACATTCAATCATATCAGAACATAGAATCTATCTGGGCGCGAGAGATTGGCATCTAGGGCACGGGCGAGCGACTACTCAGCGACTTCGATCAGGATTCGGCAGTGGTCCGATGGGCCCCACCAGTTGGGATGTTTCTCGTCAGGATCGTTCAAGGCGCTGACGGTGACGCGATCGGCCAGTTGTTCGCTGACGAACACATGATTGAGGTGTCGGTGCGCCGTGGCGGGAGTCTCTCTTTGATCCGCCTTGCGACCTGAGACGTGTATGTAGTTCGCACCGCATGGGCCTGCCCACGTCAGACCGATTCGATGCATCTCAGCAAACATCGCCTTTGACTTAGTCTCATTCGTCGTGAGGTCGCCAGCGACGATCATCGGCATTGCTCCGTTGTGACCCTGCATTTCCAGGACAGAGCGCACACCGGAAACAATCGAAGGTAGAGATTGTGCCTGCGAGTGACCAGACACAACGCAAACTAGGCAGAGTTCTGATTCATCTTTCGTTGCCACCGCGGCGCGGTGCCAACGACGGAATATCCGATCGACTCGATCCGACACCGCAGGCTGGGCGGCGTCAACGACTTGATTGCGATCAAGGCGTGCGATGGTCCAACCGTCTCGGATACCCAGGATTTCCTGGCGGTACTTCCTTCGTGTTTCTCCAGGCTGCAAATCCCAGGTTTCGTATGGGACATTCCAGCCGGCCGCGTTCGCGCTTCTCCTAGCGGAGCCGGGTGGAACGCACGCCTCGCCAACGAAAGCGAAGTCATAATCCTGATGTTGTGTGACGAGGAACCGCCAGCTTTCCTTCTTGTTCTGCATGTTCCAACTGACGATCTTCATCCCGACCTCCCACTAGCCTGCGGGCATTATGACTGACCTCACTACCGACACCGCCGTCTTTGAACTGTCTGACCACATCGCCACCGTGACACTCAATCGGCCGGAGGCGATGAATGCGCTTGACCCTGATCTGATTGCCTCGCTGGCCAATATCTGGGTCGAGATTCGCGACAACCCGGACATCTGGGTTGGGATTGTCACCGGGGCCGGCGACCGGGCCTTTTGCGCCGGCGCCGATCTGAAGAAGACGATTCCCACGCGGCCGGGTGCGGAGAACATCAACTGGCCTGTGTTCCAGCCTTCGCTGAAGCAGACGATCGACGGGGGAATGGAGATCTGGAAGCCGATGATTGCGGCGGTGAATGGGTACTGCCTCGCTGCCGGGTTGACATTGCTGTCCGCCTGCGACCTCCGAATCGCCGCCGAACATGCGCAATTCGGGCTGCCTGAGGTGATTCGTGGAATCGTGCCGACCTTGGGCGCGACGCAACGGCTGACTCGGCAGTTGCCCTGGACGGTGGCGATGGAGTTGTTGCTGATGGGTGAGCACATTGACGCGGAGCGGGCGATGTCGGTGGGACTGGTCAATCGCGTCGTGCCCGCGGATGAGGTGTTGCCGACGGCTCGGGCCTGGGCGGAGAAGCTCACGGCCGGCGCGCCGCTGACCCAGCGTGCGATCAAGGAAGCTGCGGTTCGTGGGCTGTCGCTGCCGATCGACGAGGGCATCCGGATGGAAGAGTTGCTCTCGGCGCATATCCGCAAGACTGAGGACTTCAAGGAAGGTCCAAAGGCGTTCGCGGAGAAGCGGCCTCCGATCTACAAGGGCAACTAAGCTGCGATTGAGCATTCGACCAGGAGCGAGGAGGGGAGTCCCCCTCTGTCGCTCCGTGATATCTCCCCCCGCTGCGCGGTGGGAGCAAGGGAAGAGGGACGAGCAGATCAATGACTATGCGAATGAGTTTTGGGGCGCAGATTCCAGGCAACTCGACTGACTTTCCCCTGATGCGCGACGTGGCGCAGACGATGGACGCGACTCGTTGGTCGTCGGCTTGGACCTACGACCACTTCGTCCCGCCGTTGGTCTTCATGGACGAGACGCAGGACTCGCTTGAGGGTTGGATGTCATTGGCGGCGCTTGGCGAGGCGACCAGCACGCTGATGCTAGGCACGCTGGTCTCAGGTGTGACCTACCGAAATCCCGGTCTGCTGGCCAAGATGACCGCAACGCTTGACCACAACACGAGCGGTCGCGCGATCCTGGGCCTCGGCGCCGCCTGGCACGAGCGTGAGCACGCGGCCTACGGCTGGGACTTCCCTGAGCTCAAGGAGCGTTCGGACCGACTGGAAGAGGCGACCGCGCTGATTCGCGCGCTGTTCCACGCTGACGGTCCCGTCCAACATGAGGGTCAGTACTACTCGTTAGACCATGCGCCTTTCGCGCCTCGTGTCCATCCCGAGCATCCTGGCGGATTCATCCAGATCATGATCGGCGGCAACGGCGAGCGCCGCACGCTGCGCACGTTGGCTCGTTATGGCGACATCTGCAATGTGCGGGGCACGCCGGAAGAGGTCGCCAGGTTGATCGGCGTCATTCACCAGCATTGTGAGGACGCCGGCCGGGACCCCGCCGAGATCGTGCTGACCACCGTGATGCGACCGGCGCTGGTGGATGAACAACCGAAGATCGACCGTCTGCGCCAGATCCACGGCGCGGACATGAGTGAAGAGCAGCAGGCCCGACTGCCGATCGGACCGGCTGAGCACTTGATCAGCCTGTTCCAGGAATATGAAGCGATCGGGATCAGTGGGTTCGTGTTTGAGTCGATTCCCAACAACCCGCGACTCTACGAGCAGTTTGACGAGCTGGTGCTCAGCGCGTTCGACGACTAACCCGCAATCAGGGGGTCAACCATGACGATGCGGCTCACCTTCGGGGCGCAGATTCCCGGGAACCAGACCGATTTCTCGCTGATGCGCGATGTCGCGCAGACGATGGATGGAACGCGCTGGCATTCGGCCTGGACGTATGACCATTTCGTTCCGCCGCTCGATTTCATGGACGAGACGGGCGACTCGCTTGAAGGCTGGATGTCGCTGGCTGCACTCGGCGAGGCGACATCGACGTTGATGCTGGGCACGTTGGTCTCGGCCGTGACGTATCGCAATCCGAGCCTGGTGGCGAAGATGACGGCGACGCTCGATCACAACACCGGTGGTCGCGCGATCCTCGGCCTGGGCGCTGCCGGCCATGCTCGGGAGCATGGCTTCTACGGCTGGGACTTTCCTCCCATTCGGGAGCGGTCCGAACGGTTGGAAGAAGCGACTGAGTTGATCCGCGCGCTGCTGCACACCGATGGCCGAGTCGACTTTCGCGGCCAGCATTATCAGCTCAACAACGCACCATTTTCGCCTCGGGCCCATCCGGATCATCCGGGCGGATTTGTGCAGATCATGATCGGCGGGAATGGCGAGCGGCGCACGCTCCGCACGCTGGCGCGGCACGGCGACATCTGCAACATCCGCGGCACGCCGGAAGAAGTCGCTCGGCTGATCGGCGTGATCCACCAGCATTGCGCCGAAGCGGGGCGCGACCCGTCAGAGATTTACCTGACGACCGTGATGCGTCCTGCGTTGGTCTCCGAGCAGCACAAGATCGACCGATTGAGGCAAATCCACGGCGAAGGATTGCCAGAGGAGGATTTGCAGCATCTGCCAATCGGCCCCGCAGAGCACTTGATCAGCGTCTTCGAGCAGTACGAGGCGGTCGGGATCCAGGGGTTCGTATTCGAATCGATCCCGAACAATCCGCGGCTCTACGAGCAGTTCGACGAACTGGTGCTCAGCGTGTTCGACGACTGACTGGCATCGGGCTGTTCGTCGCTCTCGTTACACTTTCCAAACTCTGGCAGTTCCAGATATCTGACACTTTCTGACGAGGCATTATTGGATCGATAATCTGCCGAGAGTGCGCATAAGATCGGTTGACTCGAGTTCGGAGAGAAGGTGGGCCATGAATTCATCGCTCCTCAAGACGGTCGCCGTCGGATTGCTGATCGCGCTGGCGTTCGGACTGTTCGCCGCATGCGGCGACGACGAGGATCAGCAGCAACAGCAGGCACAGGATGCTGCTCAGCAGCAGCAAGAACAGCAGGACACAGCCGCTGCGGCTCCGGCCCAACAGCAGCAGGAACAGCAAGCGCAACCGGCTCCCGCTCCGGTTGCTGAGGGTCCGCTGAAGATCGGATTCCTGGCTGACTTCTCCGGCCCGTTGGCGGAGTTTGGTCCGGCCATCCAGACGGGCGTCGAGCTCGCGATCAAGCACCTGAACGACGGTGGCGGCGTGCTTGGGCATGACGTGGTGCTCGTCATCGGGGACACCGGGCTCGATCCAACGCAGGCGACAGAAGAGGCTCGCCGATTGATCGAAGTCGAGGGCGTCCACGCGATCGTCGGGCCGCTGGCATCGTCGATCACCTTGGCCGTGACTGAGTCCGTGGCCGCGCAGGCCGGCGTGCCAATCATTTCACCGTCGGCGACGTCGCCTCAGCTGACAATCGCCGAGGACAATGACTACCTGTTCCGCAGCACGACATCTGATGCTGCTCAAGGTCCTGTGCTGGCGCAACTGGCGGCGGACCAGGGGCTCAGCAACGTCGGCGTGCTTTACTTGAATGATCCATACGGACAGGGTCTGGCTGAAGCGTTCGCCGGGGCCTGGGGTGGCGCCGCCAACCTGGTGTCGATCGAGGACGGTCAGGCGTCGTACCTCTCCGAGCTGCAGCAGGCGGCGTCCAACGGTGCTGAGGCGCTGATCGCAATTGCATTCCCCCAGCAGGCCGAGGTCTTCTTGCGTGAGGCGTTGGAGCAGGGCCTGTTCGACCATTTCCTGTTTGTTGACGGGACCAAGAGCCAGGACCTGATCGACGCGATTGGCGGCGACTATCTCAACGACATGCAGGGCACCGCGCCGGCGGCCGGACCGGAGTCCGACTCGCTGCGCGCTTTCAATGAGGCCTACGTCGCCGAGTACGGTGAACTGTCTCCGCTGCCATTCATTCGCGAGGCGTACGACGCCGCGATCGCCGTTGGCCTGGCGGCAGAGCTAGCGGGTTCGGTGGACTCCGACGCGATCCGCGACAACCTGCGCAACGCGGCGGCGCCTCCGGGCGACACGTACGCGGCAGGCGCCGACGGCATCGCCGAGGCGCTCGACGCAATTCGCAGCGGCGACGACATCAACTACGCCGGCGCGGCGACCTCGCTCGACTGGGACGACAATGGTGATGTCACGTCCGGCTACATCGGCGTCTGGCAATACGCGGACGGCGCGATCGAAGAGGTCAGCGTGACCGCCTTCGACCTCAGCGGCGGTCCGGTCGTGGCTACGCCGAGCGCCTCGGCGGACGATGACCAGGCGATGATGTCGGACGAGCCGCTGCGGATCGGCTTCTTGGCTGACTTCTCCGGACCCCTGGCCGAATTTGGCCCCGGCATCCAAACGGGTGTAGAACTCGCGATCAAGCATCTGAATGATGCCGGCGGAGTGCTTGGGCACCCGATCGAAATCGTCGTCGGCGATACCGCGCTGGACCCGACCCAGGCGACTGAGGAGACACGGCGACTGATCGAAGTCGAAGGCGTGCATGCGATCGTCGGACCGTTAGCTTCCTCAATCACGCTTGCGATCGTCGAGTCGGTCGCTGCCGACGCGGGCATCCCGGTGATTTCGCCATCGGCGACCTCACCACAACTGACCATTGCGGCGGACAACGACTTCCTCTTCCGCAGCACCGTGTCTGACGCGGCCCAGGGACCGGTCCTGGCACAGCTCGCGGCCGACGAGGGATACACCAACGTTGGCGTGATCTTCCTCAACGACCCCTACGGCCAGGGACTGGCCGAGGCGTTCGACGCCGCCTGGGATGGCGAAGCCAACATCGTCTCAATCGAACCTCGACAGGCGACCTACCTCTCCGAGCTGCAGCAGGCCGCCGACAACGACGCCGAAGTGTTGATCGTGATCGCATTCCCACAGGAGGCAGAGATCTTCATCCGCGAGGCGATTGAACAAGGCCTGTTCGACGAGTTCCTGTTCGTCGACGGCAGCAAGAGCCAGGAGCTCGTCGATGCGATCGGTGGCGAGTATCTCGAGGGCATGAGGGGTACGGCCCCGGCGCCGGGTCCCGAGTCCGACTCCTTGCGCGCCTTCAAAGAGGCCTACATCGCCGAGTACGGCGAGTTGAGCCCGTTGCCGTTCATCCCTGAGGCCTACGACGCAGCGATGGCGATTGGACTGGCCGCCCAGGCCGCCGGCTCGATCGATTCTGCGGCAATCCGCGACGGGTTGCGCGAGATCGCTGCACCCCCGGGTGACCACTACCCGGCCGGCGCACAGGGTGTCGCCGACGCACTGGCCGCGATTGCAGCCGGCGAGGCTATCGACATCGAAGGCGCAGCAACATCGCTCGACTGGAACGAGAACGGCGACATCACGTCCGGCTACATCGGCGTTTGGGCCTACGAGGGCGGCGAGATCGTTGAGATCAGCGTGACTGCCTTCGACCTCGGCGAGTAAGCCTGAGCGCCGACAACTGAACGGCCTGAGCGCAGCGCCAGAAGGCTCTGCGCTCAGGCCTGGACATCGCTAGTTGTTTCAAGGAAATCGAGCCGCGATGCATCGGGCGCCGCGTCACCGACCGGTCAGTTAGATTGTGCGCCGCCCGCTCATCATCCTGATCGGAGCCCTGCTGCTTTGCTTGACAGCCTGCAGTGATCCCGCCCAACAAGCGCAGCAACCGCAGGAACAATCCTCTCAGGCAACCGCAGACCATACGCCAGATCAGCAGGCCGCAGGTGATAAGCCGGCTGTCTCGATCGACGTTCCCACGACGCCGCTCAAGCTCGGTTTTCTGCTCGACTTCAGCGGACCACTCGCCGAGTACGGCCCTGAACTCCTCAAGAGCTTCCAACTGGCGATCAAGCAGATCAACGAGGCCGGTGGTGTCTGGAGTATGCCCGTCGAGACCGCCATTGGCGACACCGCACTCGATCCGACCATCGCCGTTGAGGAGGCACGCCGCCTGATCGAGATTGAGCACGTCCACGGCATTGTCGGTCCGATGTCAAGCGCGATGACTCTCGCCGTCTCCGAATCGGTCAGCGGGCCGGCAGGCATCCCGACCATTTCCCCCGTCGCTACCTCTTCTCAGGTGACACTGGCCGACGACAACGACTTCCTCTTCCGCGTCTCCCTGGCTGACCACGTTGAGGGTCGTTATCTCGCGCAACTGGCGCAGAGGGAGGATCTGGACAATGTTGGCCTGCTCTATCGGGATGACGCCTTCGGACAGGGCATGGCGACCGCCTTCGCAGAACACTGGCCAGGGACGATCAAGTCGATCGGCGTTGACCCTCGGGCCACGAGCTTCACTGCGGAGCTTGAGCAATCGATTGAGTTCGAGCCTCAGGCGCTCATCCTGATTGCGTTCCCGCCCGAGACGATTCTGATCCTCCGCGAGGCGCTGGAGCTTGGCTACTACGACCGCTTCGTGTTCGGCGCACCGGCCAGAACGCCAGGCGTCAGCGAGGCGATCGGCCCGGCACTGCTGGCGGGAATGCGCGGTACGTACGTCGCTCCCGCGCCCGAAAACCCCTCATCCGAGGCATGGATCGCTGCATATCTGGATGAGTATGGCGATCCGCCCCAACTCCCGTACGTCAAGGAGGCGTATGACGCAACGATCGCACTCGCGCTCGCCGCAGAGGCGGCTGGATCATCGGACGGCACGGCGATTCGCGATCAACTCCGCCGTATCGGGTCTTCGCCCGGACTGGTGGTGATTCCTGACACTGCGAGCCTTTCGGCGGGGCTCAGTGCGGCCAGCAGGGGAGACGACCTCGATTACCAGGGCGCGGCTGGCACGCTGGAATGGGATGAACGTGGCGACAGCACGCACGGCTACATCGGCATCTGGAAATTCACTGAGGACGGATCGATCATCGACCTCGAAGTCTTTGAGTTCGTCGCCGATTGAGGCGTTTGGATAAGCTCACAGGCAATCAGCAACATCAATCGATCGAGGCGTAGTCATGCATAGATTCTTGCTAACGCTCGTGGTTGCCGTGTTGTTTCTGCTCTCAGCATGCAGCGCAGACGACTCCTCGCAAACGCAGTCGGTTGCCTCGGGGCAGCAGCAGGACGAGCAACAACAGTCGGGCCTGCAACGGACTCAACAGCAGGCCCAGGCTCCCGACGACTCGGCCACTCCGGGACCTCTGAAGATTGCATTTCTTGGCGATCTGACCGGGGGGCTCGCCGAGATTGGCGTGGAGATGCGGGACGGTTTTCTGCTGGCCATCAAGCACATCAATGCGGCGGGCGGGGTGTTCGGACAGCCGGTCGAGTTTCTGATTGGCGACACCAACACCGACCCCACGATTGCGGTCGAAGAAGCGCGACGGATGATCGAGATTGAGGGGGCGCACGTGATCGTCGGGGCGCACTCGAGCACCAACTCGATCGCCGTGGCCGAGAGCATCACCGGTCCGGCCGGAATTCCGCAAATCTCGCCGGCTTCCTCCTCGCCACAACTCGCTGTTGCTGCCGACGACGATTTCCTCTTCCGCGCGACCCTGAACGACAAGGTGCAGGGACCGGCGCTGGCCGAACTGGTCGCCGACCAGGGTTACACGAACGTCGGCGTGGTCTACCGAGACGACGCCTGGGGTCAGGGCATCGCCGAGGCCTTCGAGGAGTCCTTCACCGAGACCTTCGGCGGCACGGTCGTGTCGATCGCCGTGACGCCCCAGCAACCTAGCTACCTCAGCGAAATCCAGCAGTCGCGGGCCAACGACCCCGAGGCGCTGGTCATGCTCGCCTACGTGCCCGAGGGAACGATCATCCTGCGGGAGTCGATCGAGAACGGTCTCTACGAGCAGTTCGTCTTCGGTCCGACCAGTCGCAATCCGCAACTGCTCGAGGCGATCGGCGCAGAGTTCCTCGCGAACATGTACGGCACCGCCCCGGGCACGGCGCCGGGGACCGAGTCGGCGTTGCTCTGGGAGTCCGCCTTCATCGGCGAGTACGAACGCCCCTATGGATTCCCCTACACCAAGCAGGCGTATGACGCGGTGGTCGCTTTTGCGCTCGCTGCGGAAGCGGCGCAATCGACCGACGGCGCCGCGATTCGCGACCAGCTCAGACGAATCGGCGCGGCCCCTGGACAGGTCGTCCTGGCTGATGTGGGCAGCATTCGACTTGGTCTCGAGGCCGCGGCCGCTGGCGAAGACATCGACTACGAAGGCGCTGCCCAATCGCTCGAGTGGGATGAGCGCGGTGACCTCGCCCGCGGTTACGTGGGGATCTGGCGGTTCACTCCCGAAGGCACGATCGAGGACACCGGAGTCATCCCATACGGGGAGTAGGCACGCATCAGTCTCAGCTAAGCAACGCCATTGCCCTGAGCGTGGCGCAGGGAGAGCACGTCGACGATGAAGCGAATACGAACTTTGTCCAGGCTGTCTGCTTTTGTCAGGTCGATCCTTGCCATTGTGGCTTTTGTTCTCGTCGGACTGTTGATCTGGCAAGTCGCAGATGGCGACGGGCATTCGGATGCAGGTTCGGCATCGTCCGACGAGGTTCGGATTGCTGCTCGTCGTCTCGACGATGGTCGGACGGAGGTGGCGTTGCAGCGGCGTGATCGTTCCACGTGGGGCGATCGAATCACGCCGGATGCTCGTTTCATACCCGGCGACGCCGAAACTGGTCAGTGGTTCCATAGCTCGGCCGTCGTCCTGGATGAAGCCGAGCCTCAGATTGGCCCGCTCAAGATCGCCATGCTGCAGACGATTCACGGCTCGCCGGTGGAGCGGCGCCATGCATTCAGACTTGCGATTGCCCACATCAACGAGGCCGGTGGGGTCTTCGGACAGCCGGTGGTCGGCGTCATTGCAGATTTCAACCTGGATGAAGAGTTCATCGTCGCGTCGGCCAGGCGTTTGGTGGAGGAAGACGGCTTCCACGTGTTCGTTGGGCCGACGTTTAGTTCGTCGGCAGTGATCATTGCCCAGCAGGTTTCGAATCCGCTGCAGATCCCGACGGTCAGTGGTTCTGCGTCGTCGCCGTTGCTGACGACTGCTGATCCTGGCGACTTTGTCTTCCGCACGACGCCTTCGGATGGGGCCGGGCAGGGCGCGATTCTCGCCGACCTGGTCGCGAGGCGCGGTCATGACCAGATCGGCGTGCTGTACCGCGACGACGCTTACGGTCGTGGACTCGCCAATGAGGTCGTCAGCGCGTTCGACGGTGACGCCATCTCTCTGCCCGTCGACCAAGTGAACGGGGTCTCGTTCCTGAATGAGATCGAACAGGTTTCGGCGAACGATGCGAGCGTGCTGGTGGTTCTGGGCTGCTGGAAGGAGAGCGCGGCCATCATTCGTGAGTCGCTGGACAGCGGCCTGTTTGAGCAGTTCCTGCTCGGTGATTGCGGGCAGAGTCCGCATCTGTTCAACGCGCTGGGCGCGGAGATTGCGACCGGACTGACCGGCGTGGCTCCGGCATTCGGCGAGCACAATGCCTCGACGACGTTCTTCATTGAGCGGTTCGAAGCGATGTTTGGTCAAGCTCCGACTCCGAATGTCACCTTTGTGCCTTCGGTCTACGACGCGACGATCGCTTTGGCGCTGGCTGCTCAGGCGGCGCAGTCGACCGACGGTGTGGCGATCCGTGATCACCTGCGGGCGATCAGCGATGGACAGGGCGTCCGCTTGACCGCCGATCGGCTGGCCGAGGCGCTTGCTGCGCTCGCGGACGGACGTCCCATCGACTACATCGGCGCGGTCTCCAGCCTCGATTGGGACCAGTTTGGTGACCTCACGCGGTTCACGATCGGCGTCTGGGAGTTCAGCGCAGACGGCGGATTTGAGGTCAGCGAGCGCTTCGAGGTCGAGATCGACGAGTAGCGGTCGGGCAACATTTAGCGTGTCAGCGAGAGATCGCACCGCGCAACCGTTCCCAGACTGTTCCTGTTCCGCTGCCTGATTGATCATCGGGACCTTGCGTGACGAAGCGACTGACTCGATCTCGTTCGGCCAGTAGGCCCTGTGGTCGCCAGAGCAGGAAGACCACGATTAGCAGGCCGATCAGGAGTTGCCTGACCTGGAAGACCCGGCTGCCGAGCCAGTCGGGCAGGCTTTCCTGGATCAGTGGCGTGCCGAACCAGAAGAATCCGACGACGACGGCGCCCAGGACGGCTCCTCGATGATTGCCGCTGCCGCCGACGATCAGCATGGTCCAGACGAAGAAGGTGCCGAGCAGGTCGGAGAAGGTGAGTGGTGAGATCGTCCCGCTGCGGTGGGCGTAGATCGCGCCGGCGAGACCCATCAGCATTGCTCCGAGGATGAAGGCTCCCATGCGGAATCGGACTGTGTTCTTGCCTGATGCTTTGGCCGTGTCCTCGTTGTCGCGGATCGCTCTCAAGGCGCGGCCCCAGGGTGATGCGGTTGCCCTGGTCACCAGCCAGTAGACAGCTATCAAGACGACGAGCGCGATGGCCAGTTCGACCCAGCGATAGCCGCCGCCCTGGACCTGGTCCTCGAGGAAGCCGTCGATGCCGTTGAGTCCGCGGCTGCGATTGACCAGTCCCTCGACCGAGTTGGCGATGCTGCGCAGGATTGCGGTGACGCCGATTGTCGCGATCGCGAGGAAGTCGTCGCGCAAGCGCAACGTTGGGATTCCCAGCAGGATCGCCAGCACTGCTCCTGCGAGCGCGGCGAAGAGCCAGCCGAGGGGGATGGGGAGGCCCCAGCCGGCGACGTAGGACTCGAGGCCCTCGGGGGCGGGCAGGGTGAGCACGGCTGAGACGTATGCGCCGACCATGAAGAAGGCGGCGACTCCGAAGTTGAGGATGCCGACGCTCCACTGGATATTGAGCGCCAGAGCGAGGATGGCGAAGATCGCAACGGTGGTCAGGAAACCGACCGTCCAATTGACGCCGCCGTCGAAGGTGACGAGTGTGACCGCGCTGACGAGTAGCTGTTCCATTTCAGCGCACGCCTACCGCACTTGTCCGAAGAGTCCTCGCGGTCGCAAGAGCAGAACCACGATGACAATGACGAAGGGGATTCCGGGTTTGAGGCCGGTGTTGATCCACTGGGTCGAGACTTCCTGGGCGATGCCGACGCCCAGACCTCCGATCAGCGCGCCCCAGGGGTTGCCGATACCTCCGAGGATGACGGCGGCGAAGAGGGGGAGCAGTAAGCGGAAGCCGGCGTCGAATCGGACTTCGGCCTGGAGTCCGAGCATGACTCCGGCCAGAGCGCCGAGGATACCGGCGATGATCCAGGTGCCGATGCGGATCCGGTTGGTGTCGATGCCGGAGGCTTCGGCGAGGCCGGGATTGTCGGCTGTGGCACGCATCGCCTTTCCGAATCGGGTTCGATAGAGCAGCCAGTAGAGCAGGACCGCTGCCAGGACGGTGATGCCGACGATGAAGAATTGGTCGGGCTTGACCTTGATTCCGCCGAGGATCTCGATGGCGGGGTGGATGCCGGGCGTGTAGCGGAAGTTGGACGGGCCCCAGATCAGCTGGATCACGGCGCGGAGCATGATCGATATGCCAAGCGAGGCGATGGCGAAGACGAAGAAGCCGCCACCGGAGGCTCGCAGGCGGCGGAAGACCAGCCGTTCCAGGATCACGGAGATCAGCGCGACGCCGAGCATCGCCACGACCAGGCCGACGATGAGTCCCCAGCCGAAGGAGAGGGAGCCGAAGCGGCCGCCGTCGAAGCCGAGGTTGGCGCCTTCGGAGGAGACGATGAAGAAGGCGAGGAACATGCCCCAGCCCATCTTGTCGCCGTGGGCGAAGTCTCCGATTCCCAGGACGCCGAAGACCAGCGTCAAGCCCATCGCTCCGAGGGCGATGATTGAGCCGACGATGATGCCGATCGTGACCAGTTGCGCGATCTCTATGAGGTCTTCCCTTCTTCGATGGTGAAGCCCTCACCCTCGGCCTGTCCGAGGAAGGCTCGGCCGACCTCTGGGCTGGTCAGCATTTCGGTGCCGGTGCCCTCGAGCGCCTTCTCGCCGTCGACCATGACGACGCCGCGGTCGGACCAGACGAGCGCTTCGGTGGCGTTCTGCTCGACCATGAGGATGCCGACGCCGGACATGTGGATGTTGTAGATGCGGCCGAGCAACTCGCCTCGGGTGGCGGGGGCGAGGGCGGCAGTCGGTTCGTCGAGGCAGAGCATGACCGGGTCGAGCATCAGGGCGCGGGCCATGGCCAGCATCTGTCGCTGGCCACCGGAGAGCCGGCTGGCGCGTTCTCCGGGGCGGGTTTCGAGGTCGGGGAACATGGCGAGGACCTCGGCGATTCGCTCCTGCAGGCCGGTCTTGCGCATGTAGCCGCCCATCTCGAGGTTTTCGCGGATCGAGAGGGAGGTGAAGACGTTGTCGACCTGGGGCACGTAGCCGATGCCGGCCTCGATCATGCGGGGTGTGGACCAGCCGCTGACGTCCTGGCCCTGGAAGGAGCGGCGGCCTCGCTCGAAGGGGAGGGCGCCGACGATGGCTTTGAGCAGGGTGGATTTGCCGGCTCCGTTGGGGCCGATGATCGTGAGGATCTCGTCGCGGTAGAGGTCGAGTTCGACATCGTGGATGATGTCGATGCCGTCGACGTAGCCGCCGCTGAACGCTTCGACCCTGAACATGGGTTGCCGTTCGGGTTGGCGCCCGGGTTGGCGCTCGGGTTGGCGCTCGGGTTGAGGCTCGCTCATGCTGTGCGCTGCCCGCTGAGGTAGGCGGCCTGGACCTCGGGATTGGCGAGTACGTCGTCGGGGGTTCCGATGTCGAGGACTCTTCCCTGGGCCATGACGACTACTGGATCGCAGAGCTGGCGGATCAGGTCGAGGTTGTGCTCGATGATCAGGAAGGTGAGGCCGAGGCGCTGGCTGAGTTCTCGGATGTGATCGGAGAGCAGCCGGATCAGGGCTGGATTGACTCCGGCGCCGGGCTCGTCGAGGAGGATCATCTTGGGCTCGGCCATGAGGGCTCGAGCGAGCTCGAGGAGTTTGCGTTGACCGCCGGAGAGCGCGCCGGCGCGGATGTAGGCCTGGTGGCCGAGCTGAGTCTGTTCGAGGACGTCGTGGGCGCGGGCTTCGAGTTGCTCTTCCTCGCGGCGGATGCGTCCGGGTAGCAGCCAGCTTCGCCAGACGGCTTCGCCGGACTGATCTTCGCCGGCCAGCATCAGGTTCTCGAGGACGGTCATCGTGTCGAGTTCCTGGGGGATCTGGAAGGTTCGAACCAGGCCCTTGTTGAACATTCGATGGGGCGGGAGTCCGGTTACTTCCTCGCCGTCGAAGTGGACGGTGCCGCCGTTGGGTTTGAGGAAGCCGGCGACGCAGTTGAAGGCGGTGGTTTTGCCGGCTCCGTTGGGTCCGATCATGCCGGCGATCTTGCCCTGTTCGACCTGGAAGGATGCCTGGTCGCAGGCGCGTAGGCCGCCGAAGTGCTTGTCCAGATCTCGGACGTCGAGCAGGGCCTGCATTAGCCGGGCGGCCAGGTCAGTTTGCGTCCGCCGAGCACGTGCAGGTGCAGATGGGCGACGGTCTGACCGGCGTTCTCGCCGACGTTGACGACCAGTCTCCAGCCGTCGTCTTCCAAGCCCTCCTGTCGGGCGACGATCTGGGCTGCCTGCATCAGGTGACCGAGCAGGGCTGGGTCTGCCTGGTCGGCCTCTTGCAGTCCGCTGAGGCCGAGTCTCGGGATGACCAGGACGTGGGTGGGCGCCTGCGGATTGAGGTCTCGGAAGGCGATGCAGTGCTCGTCCTGGTAGACGATGTCGGCCGGGATCTCGCCTCGGACGATGGCTCCGAAGACGGTATCCGAGGAGCGCTCGTGGTCAGTCACGTGTCTGCCTCCGGCGTCGGATCTGGCAAGCGCAGGGTAGCCTGTGCGCATGCCCGACGAGATTGGCAGTCCCGGCGCGCCGAACCTAGTGCTGGTCCGGCATGGTCAGAGTCAGTGGAACCTTGAGAACCGGTTCACCGGCTGGATCGATGTTCCGCTGACCGAGCAGGGCGTGCAGGAAGCGCACCGCGCGGGGGAGCAGATTCGCGAGGCGGGGATCGAGTTTGACGCGGCGTGGACCTCCTATCTGAAGCGTGCGATCCATACGTTATGGATCGTGCTGGACGAGCTTGATGCCGCCTGGCTGCCGGTGTACCGGGACTGGCGGCTGAATGAGCGGCACTATGGCGGGCTGCAGGGCTTGAACAAGGCCGAGACTGCGGCTCTGCACGGCGATGAGCAGGTGCACATCTGGCGTCGTTCCTATGACATCCCACCGCCCCCTCTGGACAATGAGCATCCCGACCATCCGGGGCGGGATCGGCGTTACAGCGGCGTGCCTCCCGATGCGTTGCCGGCGGCGGAGTCGCTACAACTCACTTTAGAACGTGTGTTGCCCTGTTGGGAGTCGGAGATTGTTCCTGCGTTGCAGAGTGGTCAGCGGTTGTTGATTGCGGCACATGGCAACAGCATTCGGGCGATCGTGAAGCACCTGGAATCGATCTCGGATGAGGAGATTACGGGGCTGAACATTCCGACGGGGATGCCTCTGGCTTACACGCTGGATGGTGGGCTGGGGGTTGTGGAGCGTCGGTATCTGGCGGGGGAGGCGGCGGCGGCTGAGGCGGCGGCGGCGGTTGCTGCTCAGGGTCGGGCTTCTTAGGGGGGTTTGGGGATTGGGGACCCTCACCCTTGCCCTCTCCCAGAGGGAGAGGGGACCGGAGGGAGGGGAGGGGGAAGGGGGCGAGATTCCCGTGCTGGGCGCGGGCATGACGAATCTTCTTTTGTCGCCTTGGGGCGGGTTATTCACTTATGGCTTCTTTGTATTGGCTTACGGCTTCTATGTGGGCGTCTATGTCTGGGAGGCCGGCGTTCATTGTTGCTATTGAGATGTTTGTTGCTCCCAGGTTGGCCCAGCGTTCGGCGTGGTTTTGCCAGAGTTCTGGGTTTCCTCCTCGGAACTGGGCCTGGGGTTCCATTGGGAAGGTGTCTGGGTCTCGGCCGTTGTCTGCCAGGTAGCCTCGGAGGGTTTCGACCATGGCGGCGGAGTCGGCGTTGGGTGGTCCGACGGGGAACCAGCCGTCTCCGATCTTGGCGGTTCGGCGGAGCTGTCGATCGTGCCCTCCTCCGAACCAGACCTGGATTGGTTCGCTGGGGCGTGGTTCGATACCGGCGGCGGTTATTTTGTGGAACTCGCCGTCGAAGTCGACGAGGTGGTTGGACCAGAGGGCTCGCATCAGCTCGATTTGCTCTTCCTGGCGGCGGCCTCGGTTGTTGAAGTTCTCGCCGAGGGCTTCGTACTCGACGTGGTTCCAGCCGCTGCCGACGCCGAGTCGGAATCGGTTGCCGGAGAGGACGCCGAGCTGGGCGACCTGCTTGGCGACGAGCGCGGTCTGACGCTGGGGGAGGACGAGGACGCAGGTGGCGAGGCCGAGATTTCGGGTGCAGGCGGCGATGAAGCCGAGCGTGACGAAGACCTCGTGGAAGGGATGCTCGTCGGTGTAGGGGCCGGTCATGCGGTGAACGGCGGGGTCGGCGCCGAGGACGTGGTCGTAGATCAGCAGGTGGTCGAAGCCCATGCCCTCGACGGCCTGGGCGAAGTCGCGGATCGCTGACGGGTCGTCGCCGATTTCATTGGTGGGGAGTACTGCTCCGAGCGTGAGATCGATTGCCATGTGGTCGCTCCTTTTGAGTTCAAGTTTGCATGTGAATCAGGGTCAGGGTACTGCGCGGGATCATCGAATTCGCGAGATGGCGGGGCCGCTTGCTGTCGGCTTGATGGCGAACTGGGGGCGTCGGCGGCGGGATCGGCGTGTGGATTGTTCGATGAGTTCGTGCATGTAGCGGTCGGCGTCGAGGAGGTCGTCGTATCGCTTTCTTGGTTTTGGGTCGGGATCGTCTTCTCGGTGGTCCCAGACGTACTCGCTGATTCGTTTGGGGAAGAGGGTGAGGTTTGGGGTGTAGAACGAGGTCGGCGGGTCCTGGGCGAGTCGGTCGTGGACGAGGGCGATGCCGTAGTTGACGGAGCCGGGTCCGCCCTGTGACGGGACGACCTTGATGCCCTGTCGTCGCTGGTGGTCGATCCAGGCGGACTGGGAGCGGTCGGCGCACCAGCGGATGGGTCCGAGCTTGCGCTGGCAGTCTTTCTGCCATTGTTCTAGTCGTTGGGTGACTCCGGGGCCTCGGTCTTCGAACTCGGCTAGTCGGATGAGAGTGAAGGGGTGGGCGTTGGAGGTTGGCGCGCTCTCCGGAACCCTCACCCCAGCCCTCTCCCAGGGGGAGAGGGAGTTGGGAGGGGGAACCGAGCGGGTCCCCGCGTGAAGCGGGGACTGGGAGGGGGGGACCCTCACCCCTGCCCTCTCCCGGGGGGAGAGGGAGTTGGGAACCGAGCGGGTCCCGGCTCGGGGGCCGGGACTGGGAAGGGTGCGGGTTAGGCCGGCCAGGATTCCGGCGGTGTGGTGGGATTGGTTGGTTTGGCCTCCGAAATCCAGGCCTCCTATGTATTGGGTGAACTTTGGTAGGGGTTGGTCCCATTGGTGGATTTTGGGGTCGAAGGTTGGGTAGATTCGGCCCAGGAGGGCGTCGAAGCGGCCGTCAATGAAGCGTTCTCTCCAGGGTTGGGGGAGGAGGGCTTGATTGAGGGGGGCGTAGTTGTCGGGCAGGTGGGGGTTGTCTTCGATCTTGGCTGGGATGAAGGTGACCTGGCCCTGGGCTTCTCGGAGGGCGTCTTCGGGTAGGTCTCGGCGGACGAACCAGCGCTGGAACCATCCGGGCCAGGGGTTGGAGGCGGCGACGAACCAGCGTTGGCGCTGGGCGGGGTGACGGAGTCGGGTGAGGAGCATGAGGGCGGCGTCCTCGTCGACCTGTCCGGCTTCGTCGATGAGGACGGCGCCGTACTGCTGGGAGCCGAGGCCCTGCCAGTCGGAGAGGTGTCGGAAGTTGATGGTGGAGGTCTGGGCGGCGGGCCAGTCTTCGAGGGCGAGTTCGACGAGCTGCGTGGGGGCTTGCTGTCGGCGACGGATGAGGTGTGGCGGGCAGACCTGGAAGAACTCTTTCATGGTGGTTGAGGAGAGGTCGGAGAGGTGGTGTCGGGCGACGAGGATGTTGTTGCCCGGGTGTGCGAGGGCGGCGTCGATGGCGAGTTCGGCGATGGCTCGGGTTTTGCCGCCGCCCATGGCGCCTCCGTAGCCGAGCAGGGTGAGGTGGTCCGGGTCGGATTTGGTGTCCGGCGTCGGGTAGGGGGCGCTGAGGAGTGCGCGGTAAAGCTCTAGTTGGCGGCCGGTAGGAAAAAACTCCCGACCTCTGTGCAGCAGGTTGAATGTGGCCTGCTGCTCTTCGAGTCTCGTATTAGTGCGGCTCATCTTCGTCGCCTCTGCCTTCCTCGTCGTCCTCACTGGCCTTGGTTGCATATTCACCGATGTCTTCGGCGGTCACTTTGTGGGTTCCGTTCTTGATGGCCTCGATCTTGGCGTACATGGTGCTGCCTTTGTCTCGCACTGAATCGACGGCGTTGGTGATGCCGTTCTTGGCGTCGTCGTAGAGGCCGATCATTCTGGCTAAGGCGTTGGTGGCCTGGATTTGGACGTAGGCGGGTCCGTTGGTGGCGTGGTGTTGGAGGTGTTGTCGGATGGCTTTCTTTGAGTACTCCAACGGAGGATTAGAGCGTTGGATGGTTCCTGTTGCTGTGATTGTGGACATTTCGTTGGTCTCCTTTGGTTTGCGTACAGGGGTTCTATAGTATGGACGTTTGTTCTCTTTTGTTGGGTTTGGTTTGTGGTGTGGTTGTCGGAGGGGGGCGGGGACGGGGAGGGACCCTCACCCCTGCCCTCTCCCAGAGGGAGAGGGGGTGGGGAGCCCCCTCCGTCACTTCGTGACACCTCCCCCAGAGGGGGAGGTCTTTGGACTTGGTGTTGGTTTGGCGGCTATTGGTTTTGGGTCATAGGCTCTGGCTTGTGGTTTGGAGGTTTTGATGCCTGTTCCTCGACAGTTTCTTCGTCCTTTGGTTCTTGGGGCTCCTGCTCCTCCCTTGGATATTCCGACTTATCCGTCTCGGATGATTCACTTTTTTGATCCTTCTAATGAGCGGATTCTTCGTCGGCTGCCTGATTTGGCTCCTACGGTGGACATTTTGTTGGGGAATCTGGAGGATGCGATTCCTCCGGGGTCTAAGGCGGCGGCTCGGGCGGGGTTGATTTCGGTTGGGCAGACTCTGGATCTGGGGGCGACGAAGCTTTGGACTCGGGTGAATGCGGTGGATAGTCCGTGGTTCCTGGATGACATGTTGGAGTTGACGTCGGAGATTGGTGGGGTGCTGGATACGGTGATGTTGCCGAAGGTGAATGGTCCGGAGGAGATTCGCTTTCTTGATCTGTTGCTGGCTCAGCTTGAGGCTCGGAATGGGTTGGCCCGGCCGATCTTGATTCATGCGATCCTGGAGACGGCGCAGGGGGTGTCGAATGTGGAGGCGATTGCGCAGTCGAGTCCTCGGCTGCAGGGGATGAGTCTGGGTCCGTCGGACCTGGCGGCGTCTCGTCGGATGAAGACGACTCGGGTGGGTGGTCCGCATCCCGGGTATGTGGTGCGGACGGATGCTGATCCTGAGGATGAGTCGGCGGCTCGGACTTCGTACATCCAGGATCCTTGGCATTACACGCTGGCTCGGATGATCGATGCCTGCGCGGCGAATGAGATTTATCCGTTCTATGGGCCGTTTGGGGACTTCTCGGATCCGGTGGGCTGTGAGGATCAGTTCCGGGCGGCGTTCATCCTGGGCTGCGTCGGGGCGTGGACGCTGCATCCGAATCAGATTCCGATTGCCAAGGGGGTCTTCCGACCGAATCCGGATGAGGTGTCGTTTGCTCGTCGGGTGGTCGCGGCGATGGAGGAGGCTGGTGGATCGGGTGGTGTCGCGGTCGTCGATGGGAAGATGCAGGACGACGCGACGTACAAGCAGTGTCAGGTGTTGTTGGATCTGGCGGCGATGTTGTCGGCGAAGGATCCGGAGCTGGCTGCTTTGTATGGGGGAACGGAGGGACCCTCACCCTAGCCCTCTCCCAGAGGGAGAGGGGATCGGACGGGGAAGGGGATTGGACTTGGAACGGACGGCTCGGGCTCGGCGGTTGAGGCGGGAGTCCACCGATGCGGAGGGGGTTCTTTGGCGGGTTCTTCGCAATCGGCAGCTTGGTGGGTTTAAGTTTCGTCGGCAGGTTCCTATTGGGTCTTACATTGCTGACTTTGTCTGTTTGGAAGCGGGGCTGGTTGTTGAGGTTGATGGGGGTCAGCATGATGATCGGCGGGGGTATGACCTTCGGCGGACGCGGGTGCTTGAGGGCGAGGGGTTTCGGGTTGTTCGCTTTTGGAATGATGAGGTTTTGAGTGGGCTTGAGGCGGTTTGTGATTCTCTTTTGGGGGAGTTGGGGGAACTGAGGGGATGGGAGGGACCGGAGGGACGGGGGGGACCCTCACCCTAGCCCTCTCCCAGAGGGAGAGGGGATCGGAGGGAGGGATCGAACACTAGTGGGCTCGGCCTCGGGCGGCTTGTTCTTCGTAGGCCTGGCCGGTTAGGCGTCTCATTATTTGGGCTGCGTAGGTGGAGAGGAGCCACTTTCCGGTCATGGCGGCGGCGGCGGCGGTGATGACCATGGCCCACTCGGCGGCGGAGAGGGGGGAGAAGTCGAAGAAGTCTCGGAGCGGTGGGGTGTAGAGGGTGAGGATGAAGACTCCGAGCAGGGCGACGCCGAAGAAGGTGACGAGGGCTGGGCGCATGAGGTTGTCTCGGGTGGCTCCTTCGAAGCCGATGACTTCGACCATGTAGGCGAGGCCGACGATGCCGATGGTGGTGGAGACGAGGGTGCGGGCGTCCTCGACGGGTCGTCCGAGGATGCCTTCGGTGAGCAGGTGGACGGCGACGGCGGCGACGGCGAGGGCGAGGGAGGCGGGGATGGCGAATTTCATGGTGGAGGAGAGGAAGTCTCGGCCGGCGGAGCGTGGCGGTCGGGTGAGGGTGATGAAGACGGCGGGGACGCCGAGGGTGAAGAGGGCGGTGAGTGAGCCGTGTCGGGGGAGGAAGGGGAACTCGAGGCCCATCATGTTGGAAATGAAGATGATGAGGAAGGCGTAGAAGCTCTTGGTGACGAAGAGCTTGGAGAGCTGGGAGGCGTTGCCGAGGACGCTCTGGGCGATGGCGGAGCCTTTGACGAGCGCTTCGAAGGAGTCGTTGCGGAGGACGATGGAGGCGACGCCTTTGGCGGTGTTGGCGCCCGATTCCATGGCGACGCCGACGTCGGCCTGACGCAGGGCGCGGACGTCGTTGGCGCCGTCTCCGACCATGGCGACGAAGTGGCCGTTGTCCTGGAGGGCGGCGACGATCTTCTCTTTCTGTTGGGGAGCGATTCGTCCGAAGACTGAGTTTTCTTCGACGGCGTCGGCGAATTCGCTCTCGTTCAGTCGTTCGAGGGCGGAACCGGTTATCAGGCCTCCCTGGAGACGGATGCCGAGTTGCTGGACCAGGGCGGCGACGGTGGCGGGATTGTCGCCGCTGATGATCTTGGGCTCGATGCCGAGGTCGTCCATCATGCGGAAGGCGTTGGCGATCTCGGCGCGGAGCTCGTCGGCGACGGTGATCAGTGCGACGACGCGGAGCGACGGGATGGTGTCGGTCTCGGGGTCGGGCATGGCGGCGGCCTCAGCGAAGACAACGCCCCGGAGGCCGAGCTGGGCTGAGCGTTCGTACTCGGCGAGCAACTGGGAGCGGGCTTCGTCATCCCGGTCGTCTCCATCGTCTCCTTGGTCGTTGGTGCGGAGCAGTCGCTCGGGGGCGCCGAGGACGAAGATTCGTTCTTCGGAGTTCAATCGCAGCCTGGCGGCGCTCCAACGGCGCTCGGAGTTGAATGGTTCGTCGTCGACGAGTTGGGCGCCATTGGTCTGCGGGGCGAAGGCGTTGGAGAGGGCTTCGGCGGTCTTGTTGTTGGCGGCGGTGGAGACGGCGAAGGCGCCGAGCCAACCGGCCAGTGCGCGTCCGCCGGGCGCCCAACGGACGTCGTCGACCTGGAGTCGGTTGGCGGTGATGGTGCCGGTTTTGTCGAGGCAGATGGTGTCGAGGTAGTTGAGGGCCTCGACGGCGGTGTTGTCCTGGACGATGGCGCCCATCCTGGAGACGCGGAGCGCGCCGACGGCGAAGGCGACGGTGAAGCCGAGCATGAGTCCCTCGGGCACGACCGAGGTTGCGGTGGCGATGGTCGCTTTGACGGCTTCGTCGAACTCTCGGCCGGTGATGAGGAAGGAGATGAGGATGAGCAGGCCGAGGATGGCGGTGGCGACGATCAGGCCGTCGAGGATTCGTTTGAAGCGGAGCTGGAGCGGGGTCTCGGTTCGGGTGAGCTCGCGGGCGTCTCGTGTTTCGCGGACGGCGCGGGATTGGTCGCCGACGTGGGTGGCTCGGTAGTAGCAGGAGCCTCCGACGCAGAAGGCGCCGGACTCGAGATCGTCGCCGGGGCCTCGGCGGACGGAGCTGGTCTCGCCGGTGAGGATAGATTCGTCGAGCTCGGCTTCGTCCCAGACGATGGGGCCGTCGGCGACGACCTGGTCGCCGGTGCGGAGGACGAGGAGGTCGTCGGAGACGACATCGGTGGCGAGGACTTCTTGCTCGTAGCCGCCGCGGACGACGGTGGCGGTGGGGGCGGTGAGGGCGACGAGCTGTCGCAGGTTACGGGTGGCTCGCAGCTCCTGGAAGGTGCCGACGAGAACGTTGGCGAGGACGACCATGCCGACGAAGGCGGCGTCCTGGAGGTGGTCGGTCTTCTGCTCGGTGACGGCGAGGACGAGGAGGATCCCGATCAGGCCGAAGAGGATCATGTTGAAGTAGGTGAAGACGTTGGTGATGATGACGTCGAAGTCGGAGCGTTGCTTGGAGGTGTCGCGGTTGACGCGGCCGTCCTGGAGTCGCTGGGCGACCTCGGTCTCGGTCAGGCCGACCAGTTCGGGGGCCTGGGCGGGCGTGGTTCGCTGAGGTGATTGGCTCGGATCGGCCGTGGCGGGGTCGGCTCGGGTCGGTGAGGCGAGCGGGGATTCCAAGACCAGGGGCGGCGGCGTTTCGGCGGTTGGCGTGGAGGGCCAATCGGTGAGCCAGCCGCTCTGGGTTCTGCCCTCGATTTCGGCGAGGGCTTCGGTGACGCGGACCAGAGTGTCGGGGTCGAGCGGCTGCTGGCCTTCCTCGAGCGCGGCCAGGTCGAAGATTGGTTGGGGGTCGTCGATGTGGTCGGTGACCATTTGTCGCGTTTGTGGCGGGGTGGGTTTTTCACTCTAGCCGCTTGTTGGGTGTGGGGTTTGGGGGTGGCGGAGGGAGAGAGGGGAGGGAGAGAAGAGGGGACCCTCACCCTAACCCTCTCCCAGAGGGAGAGGGGACCCGAAGGGAGAAGGGACCGGGAGGGGAGTTAGTCGTTTAGGGAGCGTTCTAGTCCGGCTAAGCGTTCGGCTCGGCGGGTGGCGCTTAGGCCTCTTCTTGATTCGATCATTCCGTAGCCGAGGGTTAGGGCGAAGACGGCGGCCTGGACCAGGACTACTGTGGCTCCGGAGGAGACGTCGACGAACCAGGAGACGTAGACGCCCAGGAATCCGGTGACGGCTCCGAGGACTACTGCGATGACGAAGAGGCGGGGGAAGGAGTCGGTGAGCATTCGGGCGACGACTGGGGGGATGACGAGGGCGGCGGCGATCAAGGTGACTCCGAGGACCTGGAGGGCGGCGACGACGGTTGCGGCGAGGGCGAGGGAGAAGATTGATTCGACCCAGCGGACAGGGATGCCGTATGAGGTGGCGACGTCGTGGTCGAAGGTGATGAAGACGAGCGGTTTCCAGAGGAGGAAGAGGACGAGGGCGATGAGCACGATCATGCCGGTGGTGACGTAGAGGTCCTGGTTGGTGATGCCGAGGATCTCGCCGAAGAGGGCGGCCTCGAAGTCTCGGGTGAAGCTGCGGGCTCGGGAGATGACGGCGATGCCGATGGCGAAGGCGGCGGTGGTGATGATGCCGATGGCGGCGTCGCCGCCGATCTGTCGGCGTCGGGCGGCCTGGTTGATGAGGAAGACGGAGAAGGCTCCCCAAAGGCTGGCGCCGATGAAGAAGTTGAAGCCGATGGTGAAGGAGACGACGGCGCCGCCGAAGATGCTGTGGGCGAGGCCGTGTCCGATGTAGGCGAGGCGTCGGAGGATGACGAAGACGCCAACGGCGGCGGTGACGCCTCCGACCAGGGTGGCTGCGATCATCGCCCGTTGCATGAAGCCGAACTCGAAGGGTTCGAGCATTACTGCACTGCTATCCGGGTTGCTATCCGAGCGGGCCCCCGCTCGGGGGCGGGAGCTGGGAGTCGGCGTCGGGGCGTCCGATCACGCTGACGACCTCGGGTGGGGGTAGCTCGTCGCCGTGGGCTCCGGGCGCTTCCTCGGGGACGGGGAGGACGTAGGTCTCGTGGCCGCTCTTGACGACGAGCATTGGTTGTCCGTAGGCGCGCTCGAGGATGTCGGGCTGGAGGACCTCGGAAGGTGGGCCGTCGGCGAGGACGGTCTGCTCGCCGAGGGCGATCAGACGGGGTAGGTGGGAGGCGACTCCGTTGAGGTCGTGAGTGGTCAGGACGACGGTGACGCCGGCGGTGTTGAGAGCGGCGAGCTGGTGGAGGATCTCGTGGCGGGTCTTGATGTCGACGCCGGAGGTGGGTTCGTCGAGGAGGAGGAGGTCGGGGGAGCGGACCAGGGCTCGGGCGAGGAAGGTTCGTTGTTGTTGTCCGCCGGAGAGAGCGCGGATTGGGCGATCGGCGAGGTCGGCGATGCCGAGCTGGGAGAGGACGACTCGGGCGCGGCTGCGCTCGGCTCGGCTGGTCCAAGGCAGCCAGCGGCCGGTGCGCCAACTGCCGAGCATGGCGACTTGCTCGACGGTGATGGGGAAGTTCCAGTCGACGGTTTCGACCTGGGGGACGTAGCCGACGCGGGTGTTGTCGGCGACTTTGGCGGTTCCTGCGTAGAGCTCGGGCTCGCCGAGGAGCGAGCGCAGGAGGGTGGTCTTGCCGCAGCCGCTGGGTCCGACGATGCCGATCAGTTCACCGGGGGCGATGTGGACGTCGACGTCGCGCAGGGCGACGACACCCTCGTAGCCGAGGGCGACGCCTTCGAGGCTGACCAGTTCGTCTACTCCGACGGTTGCCATGTGCTGCCTGTATCGAATCCGTCGAGGGCGGAGGCGTCGCCGCCGAGGACGCTGACCATGGTGCGGACGTTCTCGACCATCATGCCGACGAGGGTGTTCACGGGTTCGCCGGGGAGTCCGGGGAGGTCGTCGTCGGAAAGGGTAGAGACCTGCACGGCTCCGGCTTCGTTGGCGATGGTGTTCAAGACCTCGGAGGGGAACACCTCGGAGCCGAAGATGGCGGGCACGCCGGCGTCGCGGATCTGTTGGATGAGGCTGGCGACTTCGCGGGGGGCGGGCTCGGAGAAGTCGGAGGGCTGGATGGCGCCGATGATCTCGAGCCCGTAGCGAGGTGCGAAGTAGGGAAAGGAGTCGTGGTAGGTGATCAGCTTGCGGTGGGCTTCGGGGATTGTTGCGGTGGCCTGGGCGATCGCTTCGTCGAGTTCCCAGAGGCGTTCAATGAATCGCACGGCATTGCCGGCGAAGTAGTCGGCGCCGTCGGGGTCGATCTTGGTCAGTTCGCCGCGCACGATTTCTGCGTACTCGACGGCGAGGTGCGGCGCGGTCCAGAGGTGGGGGTTGGGGTTACCGTCTTCCTCGGGGAAGGAGAAGTCGAAGACGTACTCATCGGGAGAGACAGCGAGGTTTCCGAGCAGGACGATTGGGGCGTCGTCGGAGGCGTTTGCATCTGCCAACTCCAGGGTGGGCAGTTCGAGGTTGAGTCCGTTGATGATGATCAGGTCGGCTTTTTCGATTTCGCCGACGGCTGATGGTGGTGGGTCGAAGGTGTGGCTGTTGGTGCCCTCGGGGACGAGCGCGACGACGTTGATGCGGTCGCCGCCGACCTGTTCGATGATGTCTCGCAGGGGCGCGACGGTGGTGACGACGAGGAGTCGGTCGTCGACTTCGGTGTCGCCTCCGCAGGCGGAGATCAGTAGGGCCAGGGATGCGACGAGGGCTGTGACCAGGGCTAGAGGTGGAAGTTTGCGCACTGGGTCTTTCTCCGCTGATGCGGGGTCAGGCTATGCGTC
Source organism: Dehalococcoidia bacterium (assembly GCA_964291525.2). Classification (GTDB taxonomy): domain Bacteria; phylum Chloroflexota; class Dehalococcoidia; order Bin125; family Bin125; genus Bin125. The sequence goes on from OZ219765.1 coordinate 2,336,906, forward strand.
TTGGGGGCTTGTTGCAACTGTTTGCAATAAGGGTCTTGGGGAGTTGCTGAGGCTGGGGTCTTTGGATTCGGTTCGGGATCCTTGGAATATCGGAGGGACCCTCGGACCTCCGGAGGGACCCTCACCCTAACCCTCTCCCAGAGGGAGAGGGGATCGGAAAGGGAGAGAGGGAGGCTTGCTTGGTCGGGGGGACCCTCACCCTGGCCCTCTCCCAGAGGGAGAGGGGACCGGAGGGGGAGAGGGGATTGGGAGGGAGGTTAGACGAGGCCTGGGCGGATGCTGTTTCTTGGGAATCCTCCGGCTCCCAGGGTGTCTGGCCAGAGGTCGAAGAGGGTGTCTATGTCGATTTTGTTGTCGTCGAAGTGCAGGTAGCGCTCGAGGACGGGCTCGGAGAAGAGTGAGATTCGGTGTCCGCTGGCTCCGAAGATTCGGCCGTTGGCGGCGTCGGACTGGTCGGAGGCGAGCCAGGCGACAATGGGGGCGACGTTCTTGGGGTCTCGGGCGGTGCCGGCGGCGGACTCGGACGGGGCGGGACCGGAGGCGTCGACGCCGCGTCCACGGTCGGTCATGCGGGTTGAGGCTCCGGGGGCGATGCAGTTGGTGGTGACGCCGTAGCGTCCCAGGGCTCCGACGTTGGAGCGCATCAGGCCGAGTTTGGCGGCGTGTGCGGCGGAGTAGTTGGGCTGTCCGGCGGAGCCTCGGATGCCGGCGTCGGAGGTGAAGTAGATGATCCGGCGGTGATCGCCGTCGCGGTTGGCTCGCCAGTAGATGGAGGCGAACTTGGTGGGGGCGAAGCAGCCCTTGAGGTGGGCTCGGACGAGGCCGTCCCATTCCTCTTCGAGCATGTTGAAGATCATGCGCTCGCGGAGGATGCCGTGGGCGCAGACGAGCACGTCGAGTCCGCCGAACTCGTCGATGGCGGTCTGGACCATGCGCTCGGCGGTGTCCATGTCGGCGACGTCGCCGACGAAGGGGACGGCTTCGCCGCCGGCGTCGCGGATTTCCTGCACGATCGCGTCGACCTTGGAGGCGTCCATTCCGAATCGGCCTTCGACGTCGAAGCCGGTGTCGGCGACGACGACTTTGGCGCCTTGCTCGCCGAAGACTCGGCAGAGGTTGGAGCCGATGCCGCCGGCTCCACCGGTGATGATGCAGATTCGGCCTTCGAGGTGTTTCATGGTCTGATCGCTCCGGCCCACGAATGGAGGTGTGTTGTCAGAGTCCTGGGTGGTCATGGTGATGTTCCTTGGCAGGCGTCGGGGAGGCCCCCTCCGTCACTTCGTGACACCTCCCCCAGCGGGGGAGGTCTGGGATCGGGTTAGGGGAACTGGCGTGGTGGTGGGCCCATGCCCTGGAGTTCGAATGTCATTGGGATCAGGTCGAAGAGGGTGTCGATGTCCCAGTAGGGTTCGGTGTTCCAGATCGTCTGCTCCCACTCGGGTTCTTTCCAGACGGTCAGGCGACCGCCGGTCGTGCCGACGACGCGGCCGGAGATGTCGGCGGAGGCGTCGGAGGCGAGGTAGGTGACGACGGGTGTGACGTTGCTGGGGTCCATCATGGTGCCGGCGGCGTTTGCGCTGGGCGCGTCTGATGACTGGTCGACTTCGCGTCCGCGATCGGTCATGCGGGTCGAGGCGGCGGGCGAGATGCAGTTTGAGGTCGCGCCGTAGCGTTCGAGCGCCTCGGCGTTGGAGAGCGAGAGGCCGATCTTGCCGGCGTGGGCGGCGGAGTAGTTGGGCTGGCCGGCTTCGCCGCGGACGCCTGCCGATGAGGTGAAGTAGATGATGCGGCGGTTGCCCTTGTCTCGGTTGGCTCGCCAGTGGATGGCGGCGAACTTGGTCGGGGCAAAGCAGCCCTTGAGGTGGATGCGGACGAGTTCGTCCCATTCTTCCTCGGTCATGTTGAAGACCATGCGCTCGCGCAGGATGCCGTGGGCGCAGACGAGGATGTCGAGGTCGCCGAAGGTGTCGATGGCGGTCTGGACGGCGCGCTCGGCGGTGTCCATGTCGGCGATGTCGCCGGCGACGGCGACGGCATTTCCGCCGTTGGCGATTATGTCGTCGACGACGGCCTGGACTTTGGAGGGGTCCATGCCGGCTCGACCTTCGACGTCGAAGCCGGTGTCGCAGGCGACGACGGACGCGCCTTGCTCGGCGAAGACTTTGCAGATTTGTGAACCCATGCCTCCGGCGCCGCCAGTGACCAGCGCCACTTTGCCATCGAGGTGTCCCATTGCGCGCTCCGATCGTCGTTGTTGAGAGTCGTGAGGAGGCTAGGGCTGGGTGAGGGGACGGGTCAATCGATTGGGGGTTGGACGGCGAGGCCGAGGGCGTCGGCGGCCAATGCTTGACGACGGTCCCAGGTAGCAAAGGTCAATTGCACATCGTCAATGGCCGCCATCGCGCTGGCAATCTGCACTGCGTCGGCGCCGGAGAGCGGGTGAGCCATTGCCAGTTCGCCGGCGCGTTCGGCAATGTCCTCGGTGAAGTCAATGAGCTGAAACTCAGGCCAAATGATTCGGAAGAGTTGGAGGGCAAGCCTCAAGCCGGATTCGCTGACCCTGTTGTCTCGTCTGGCACCGGCGAGAGCAGAGAGGGTCTCCGGATACGTCAGCCAGCTCGTGTAGAGAACAGAACTCTCTTCAGCAAGCTGTCGAGCGAACGGCGCGCCCTCTTCTTCGGAAAGAATCAGTTTGACGAGCGCGCTGGTGTCGAAAAAGACATCGTCGCTTGCCATCAAGGAGTTCTACCGAGAAGTTGCATCAACTCCTTGTCTGAGAGTTCCACCCCAACGGGCTTCCAATCCTTAAGGATTTCGGCGAGGTTTCCTCGACCCCTGTAGGGCGGGTGAACGAGTCCCTTGATGTACAGCGCTTCCCAGACTTGATCAGGCTCCTCATCACCCCAATCGAGCGGAAGACATTCCCCCTGAACTGGCTCGCCTCTTGCTGGCTGAACAGCATTTCGAGTCGGCTGAGAGTCCTGATTCGGCACCGTCGTCCTCGCGTTCTGGTCTCACTGTAATGACATCTTTGGGCGTTCGCCCGAACTCATCGACTGTGCAGCCAGTCTGGATCTAGGAGGCGGCGGACGGTTTGGATGGCTTCGGTTTTGTTGAAGCGGAGGTAGGACTGGGATTTGGCGACTTGCTGGTCTCCGAAGAAGAAGCGCTCGTAGAGTTCCTGTCGGCCGGCGAGGGAGGTTCCGACGACGTCCCAGGCGAGGCGGAAGAGGGGGACTTTTTCGATGCCTTCCTCGGTCATGTCGGCGGCTCCCTTGAAGTAGCGCTCGACAGAGGGTCCGAGGGCTTCGGTGATCGCTTCCATGTTGGCTTCGGAGGGGGCGGCCATGAAGTTGCTGCCGCCGATTTGCTTGATGTGGTCGATGATCTGGACGTAGTACTCGGGGAAGAGTCGGAGTCCGGCGGTGATGGCGTTGGCGTTGCAGTACCAGACGCCGTTGTCGGGATTCTCGACTGAGCCTTCGACGGCGGCGATGGCGATGGACTCGAGGGTTTGCAGCATCGTGACGATTTCGCCGAGGCGTATCTGGACGTTGATGAAGGAGTTGGTCTGGGCGTTCTCGGCGATCAGGTGGGCGAGGCCGAGCAGGAAGCGGGTCTTGGCGACGTTCTTGACGATGACGTGGTGGCCGAGTGATTCCTGGAAGCGCATGACCATCAGGGCGGAGTTGTGGATCTTGCCGTCCTGGTAGTCGAAGACGTTCTCCCAGGGCACTTCGACGTTGTCGAAGACGGCGACGGTGTCGATCTCTTCGAAGCGGCCGGAGATTGGGTAGTCGCGGGTTGAGCGGTGGGGATCGAAGGAGTCTCGGCAGACCCAGTGGAGGCCTGGGGCATCGACGGGGATGGTGAAGCCGAGCGCGTACTTGTTCTCGTTGTCGCCGCTGACGATTGGGAGGACCATGGACAGGTTCTCGTCGGAGAACGGGGCGAGTGTGCCCAAGATGCGTGCTCCGCGCACGATGATGCTGTCCGACTTTTGCTCGACGACGCCGGCGTTGAGGAATGGTTCTTGTTCGCCGAGGGGTGTTTTGCGATCGATCTGCGGCGTGATGAAGGTGTGGGTGAGGCAGATGTCGTTGCGGCGGCAGTGGTCGTGGATCTGGACGGCGTGCTCGCCGAGGGTCGGATCGTTCTGGCCCCAGTGATGTTTGGCCGCGGCGACGCCGGAGATGGCAGCGTTCATGTAGTCGGGCGCTCGTCCGAGCTGTCCGCCGGTGTGTTCGGCCCAGGCGGCGAATGCGGCGCCCCGGTCTCGGAGGTCTTGCTTGGAACGGGGGATCTTGAAGGAGCGGTGCGAGCGTTGGCCGTCCTCGTCTTCGTAGGAGAGGACATCGTGGTTGGCCGGGTCGCACTGGAAGTCGTAGTAGGCGGCGATGGTGTGAGCGGCGTTGGCGAAGCCTGGGGCGGTGGTGACGTCGTCGACCAGGGCGCCGTTATGCCAGATACGGCGTTGGTCCTTCAGCCCGGCCAGATAGGCCGCGCCGTCGCGCATGGCCATCGGTCGATGGACCCTAGTCGCCCGAGCCGGGCGCGGTGAAGACCGGCGTCGGCTCGTCGACCAGTGCCTCCTCGCCCTCGGTGGGCAGGACCTCGGCGTAGTTGAGGGCGCCGTCGATGTCGGCTTCCCAGTCCTCGCGAGGCAGCTCGTAGAGCACTTCGATGCCGTGGCCGTCAGGGTCGTTGATGTAGACCGAGTGGGTCATGCCGTGGTTGATACGGAGGTTGAACTTAACGCCTTTCGCCTGGAGGAAGGCGATCTGCTTGAGCCAGGATTCGCGATCGGGGTAGTGGATGGCGAGATGGTTGAGACCGGGCCGCTGGGGGGCCATCGACCAGTCGCCGGAGTCCTCGGCGTCTCCCATGATCTCGGCCAGGGCGAGGTCGTGGTGGCTCTCGGAGAGGCCGTTGTAGAAGCGCATGTTCATCGAGCGCTCGGAGCGCGGTTTGAGTGATCCGATGTGGCGGAAGCCCATCACTTCGGTCCAGAATTCGTGGGCGACGTCGAGGTCGCGGACGTTGAGGACGAGGTGATTGACGCCGACGGGGGTCATTGCGCGGGCCGGTGCGTCAGACATGGGATTCACCCTTCGTTTGATGGTTTGGGTTGCTGTCATTGTATCGAACGTGGTGGTGGGGATGGGCTGGGTTGGGGTGGCGCTTGCCGGATCGGGAGGGGGAATAGGGGGACCCTCACCCTAGCCCTCTCCCAGAGGGAGAGGGGATCAGAAGAGGGGGGACCCTCACCCTAGCCCTCTCCCAGAGGGGGAGGGGACCGGAAGGGGAGTGGGGATTGGGAGGGGATTAGTGGAGCCTTTTGATGGCTTTGTTGGTGGCTTCGCTTTCGGGGCCTTCTTTTTCTGTGGTCTCTACCAGATCTCGGAAGCGGCGGACGGTTTGCTGGAGGCGGATTCGGCGGAATAAGGCGGCGTCGGCTGTGGAGCCTAGTTCTCCGTAGTGCTCGACGATTCGCCAGCCGAGTTCGGTTCCGTAGGCGTCGATCAGGTGGGCGAAGTCGATTGCGGGGTCGGCGACTCTGAGTCCGTGCCAGCCGGTGACTGCCGTTAGCTGTTGAACCAATGGGTCGACCAACAGGCGGTCGACCGAGATTCCGGCATGGACGAGTGATGGTTCGATCTTCCAGATGGCGTCGTCGTCGAGGAATCGGGCCCACCAGCGTCGGGCCCAGGTGATCTGCGACCAGTTGACCCTGGGCCGGAGGATGGCGAGGGCTCGGCGGGAGAGGGCTTCGTGATCTTCTCGCCACTGGCGTAAGGATGGTGCGCCGAGGCTGCGGGCTCGCTCGACGGAGAATTCGTGGAGCTCGTGGCAGAAGGTGGCGAGGTCTCGGACGAGTCGCTCGCGATTCTGTTCGACGATCAGTTCGGGTCTCAGCGGTCGGCCGTCGGGCAGACTGGCGGCCCACCAGTCTCGCTTCCAGATGCCGGTTTGATTTGAGTGCTCCCAGATCGGCACGGTGGGGCTGAGGAAGCCTCGCAGATGGGGCATCACCGATGACATCGCGGTGAGATGGCTGTGGGCCGCTTCTGACTGTGGAATGAGCGCCGTCCAGCCCTCCCACTCGGCACGGATTAGATCGGCGTCCGGTTCGTTGACGAGTTCGAGGTCGGAGGCCTTGAGGTCGGGGAACTGCGCTCCGAGGGCGAAGGCAACGTCCTGGGCTTGGTCAGATTTCGCCGGGGCTTCAGGCATTTGTTGAGTGTATCGGCCGATTACTCAGGTCCCAGCGCAGCGGGTGGGAGTGGTGGCTGATCTTCGCCGAGCCATTGGACCGGGTCGACGTCGATGCCCTGGATGATCACTTCCCAGTGCAGATGTGGTCCGGTGGAGAGTCCGGTGGTGCCGATGTTGCCGAGCCAGTCGCCGGGGGCTACTTCCATGGTCTCGCGGACTGCGATTAGGGACATGTGCCAGTAGCCGCTGTAGACGCCGGCACCGTGGTCGATGATCACGCCATTGCCGTGGATTGCCAACTCTCCGGTCCAGACGATCGTACCGGCCGCCGGCGCGACGATGGGGTCGCCGTGGTCGGCGGCGATGTCGTGTCCGTGATGCCAGCCGTCGGAGGGCACGCCGTCGTAGGAGCGTTTGGAGCCGAAGACGCCGGTGACTTCTCCCTGGGCGGGCAGGATCCATGGGCCTTGCCAGCGCGCGGGCCCGGAGACGGAGACGTTGTGGACGAAGCGAACGTCGTGGTCGTGCTGGACCTGGGCGGGATCGGCGACGATTCCGGAGCCGCCGAGGACGACCTCCTCGAAGGGGGCCGCGCTGGCCAGTACGACGAATGAGGATGTGATCGAGCGCAGCCAGGCGCCGCCGTCGCCGTAGAGGTCGATGACGACGTCGGTCGAGCCGGTGTCGGAGTCACGGGGGATTGCGATGATGACCCACCAGAGGCCCGGTTCGGCCTCGATGAGATTCCAGCTTCGGGTGCCGATGGTCGCGGCGACGGCGGTTGCTAGATCGGTTTCGACGGTGAGCGTGAAGGCTTCGCCCTGGGTCAGGAGATCGGGTGTGATCGAGGCGACGAGCCGCGGTTCGGGGTCGGCCTGTTCGACCGGTTCTGATTGATCGCTCTGGGCTTCGGGTTGGGCGGCTTCCTGCTCGGGTTGCTCGGCTTGGTCTTCTTGCTCGGCCTGTTCTGGTTCGGCCGACGGTGATTGATCCTGGTTGGGTGTTTCTGTCTGTCTGGACTGGGATTGACTTTGCTGGTGCTGTTCGGGCGTCGTGTCAGTTGCTGGGGGTTGGTCGGCGTCGCTGGTTGTGTGACTTGACTGGTTGGAGGCGGTGGTCTGGGATTGCTGGGCGTCAGGTTCGGTTGGGGTGACCACGCTGACCTGGGTGGCGGTTTCAGATGGGTTGTCAGGGTCGTCAGAGTCTTGGAGCAGGAGCGCGGCTGCCGCGCCGACTGCTGCTGAGGCCACGGCCAGCACTAGTACCAAGGACAGGAATCGACCGCTCAACCGAGTCCCTCGATGCTAGGTGTCTATCGGTGTCTATCACCGCTGCCCGACTTGTGTGAGCCAACTGTTGGTCGACACCGTCGGCCCTCGTACCCTCACTTTAGATAGAGAACCGGTGGTGGTGACAACGAGGAGGACTTGTGGCAGACGAACCTGGGACCGTGCCTGTCCTCTCCGGAACTCCATTGGAGCGGATTGCGAAGCCGTGGGGAGAGGAGCTGATCCTCGAGCGGACCGCCACATCGGTGGTCAAGGCGCTGCGGATCGAGCCTGATCAACGACTCTCGCTGCAGTTTCATCGTCGCAAGCACGAGACCTTGATGCTGATGAGCGGCGATGCGCTGTTGACGTCTGGCTCGCGGATTGACCGGCTTCGAGACACGCCGCTCAGGGCTGGGGTACCCGAGGAGATCGCGGCCGGGGTGATTCATCGGCTGAGCGCGGGAGCGTCGGGCGCGGACATCCTTGAGATCGCGTCTCGGCTGGCCGACGATGTGGAGGACATCGTGCGCCTGGCCGACGACTATGGCCGCGTGGACCGATCTGAACGAGTCTGATTGCCGATCCTGTGCCGTCGCCTGAACTGTTCCAGCGGATCGTGGAGGGCGATGAAATCGCGTTGCGCGACGCCTTTCGCGCGTATGGGCCGACCGCGAGGCAACTGGCCCGACGGATTGTTGGTCCTGAGCAGGCGGACGAGGTCGTCGTCGAGGTGTTCCTGTTGATCTGGAGCGAACCGGAGCACTGGGCGTCGGCGGCGCTGGATGTTCACGTGCTGCGGATCGCTCGCGACCTGGCGCTCGCGGTTCGTCGTCGTGGGGTGACTCCGGAGCTGGCTGCGGTCGATTTGCAACCCTTCGCTATGACGCCGGATCTTGACTTGCCGGACCTGGTCAACGGGCTGGACCACACGGAACTGCAGCGGCTGGTGCTGCGTCTGCCTGATGAGCGGGGGCGCCAGCTGGAGGACGCCTGGTTCGATGAGTTGCGCAGCGGTGACGAGTCGTTGAACTCGGCGCTTGACGCGATGGTCGACGGGATGCGGAGTGGTCACCTGTCGAGTCCGACGCCATGACTCAGCGATCGTTGAGATGACTACGAGCGATACGACGGGCGAGAGCACGAGCGAGCCGCCGCTGGCTGCGTACTACCTGGGTCTGCTTGACGATGAGGAGCGAGTTGCGGTCGAGCGATCGATTCGCTCGGATCCGGCGTTGCGCCGGCGGTGCGCGGCCTGGCCGAATGCGGTGGCTGCGATTACGTGTGCGTCGCTGATCGTTGAGCGGTCGAGCATTGATGCTCGGCTGGAGCAACGCTTGATTCAACGTGCTCGGCTTGAGCGTCCGCCGAAGGTGCGATCGAGCCGGACGCTGCGGGTCGCGCGGCGCGGGGCGGTCTGGCTGGTGCTGGCCGGGCTGGTCGCGGTGGCGGCCATCTTTGGCGCGCTGGCGTTTCGGGCGGATGATCCGATCTCGGGGCGAGCGGTCGCGTTGACCGAGGATGGTGTGACCGGCGTGCTGTTGCCCAGGTATGAGGAGCGGCTGTTTGCCTTGATTTTCTGGGGCCTGCCGCAGCTCGAAGGGGACGAGAGCTGGCAACTCTGGTTGGTGCGTGAATCGGGAGCGGTTGAGCCGGGGCCGATCTTCACTCGCGATGTGGAGGGCCGGGCGGCGGTGTCGATCAATCCCAATGACCTGGAGTCGGACGACGCGTTGATTGGCTTTGTGGTGTCGAGGGATAATCCGGCGACGCGATCGGACGGGACGCCGTCCTCGGACGACATTCTGTATCAGTTCTCACGGCACTAGTCTCGGTTTGCGGGGTCACGGGTAGACTGGCTCAGAGAGCGCGAGCGCGAATCACTACGAACGAGGACGCACGATGGAATTTGAATTTAACTCTGATCAGGAAGCGTGGCGGAACGAGATTCGCGGCTGGATCCGCGAGGAATTCGGGCAGGACTGGAACGGTCTCGACGTCTCGAACGACGAAGAGGGATCGGACGAGGCCTGGGAGTTCTCCAAGGGGATCCGGGCGAAGCTGGCGGAGAAGGGCTGGACGGCTCCAGCCTGGCCGACCGAGCACGGCGGGATGGGGCTGTCGTTTGCCGAGCAGGCGATTTTCAACGAAGAACTCGCTTACCACCGCGTGCCTGGTCCGGACCTGATCTCGGTGGGCTATGTCGGCCCGACGCTGCTGGTCTACGGCACCGACGACCAGAAAGGTCAGTTCCTTGACGACATCGTGAGCTCACGGGCGTCTTGGTGTCAGGGCTATTCGGAGCCGGGCTCGGGCTCGGACCTGGCGTCGCTGCAGACTCGTGCGGTCAAAGACGGCGACGACTATGTGATCAACGGCCAGAAGATCTGGACGTCCAACGCGCACCGCGCGGACTGGATGTTTGCCCTGGTTCGCACCGATCCGGACGCGCCCAAGCATCGTGGGATCACGTACTTGCTGGTCGACATGAAGACGCCGGGGATCACGGTTCGGCCGCTGATCAACATGCTGGGCGGACACGGTTTCAACGAGGTCTTCTTTGAGGACGTTCGGGTGCCGGTTGAGAACCGCGTCGGCGAGGAGAACCGCGGTTGGTACGTCGGCATGGCGACGATGGACTTTGAGCGCAGCGCGCTCTCGGGCAGCGCGGCGTTGCGTCGGAACTTTGAGGACTTCATCGAATACCTGGAAGACAGTCCGGCCAAGACTCGCGAGGCGAAGCTTGGCGTTGCCGACACGGCGATCAACATTGAGGTGTCGCGGATGCTGTCGCTGCGGGTGCTGTCGATGCAGCAGGGCGGTCTGGCGCCGAACCATGAGGCGTCGGTGGCGAAGATGTTCTCGTCCGAGCTGTCGCAGCGGTTTGCGCGCTTTGGGATCAACACGATGGGCACCTACGGACAGGTGCGTAAGGGCGATCCGTACGCGCAGATGAAGGGCTGGTTCACCGAGCAGTACATGTCCTCGGTACCGGCGACGATCGCGGGGGGTTCGTCGGAGATCCAGCGTGGGATCATCGCGACTCGCGGCCTGGGGCTGCCTCGCGCCTAGTTCTGTCGAGCGAGACTCAGCGGTACGTCGGAGACGTCAAATGGCCTCGCTGTACGACGATTTCACGGAGTATTTCGAGGCGGCGGCTCAGTTCTCGGAGCTTGATCCGCGGCTGCTGGAGCAGGTCAAAGCCTGCAACAACGTCTATCAGATGAGCTTCCCGGTCGAGGACGACGACGGGGAGATTCGTGTGATCGAGGCTTACCGCGCTCAGCACAGTCATCATCGGCTGCCGACCAAGGGTGGGATCCGCTACTCGACGATGGTCGACGCGGAGGAGGTCAAGGGCCTCGCTGCGTTGATGACGTTCAAGTGCGCGATTGTCGATGTGCCCTTTGGCGGGGCCAAGGGCGGCGTGTGTATCGATCCGTTCGCATCCTCTCCGGAGTTCGTCGAGCGGGTGACCCGGCGGCTGGTGATCGAGCTTCACTCGCACAACTTCATCGGCGCGGCGGTCGATGTGCCGGCGCCCGACTATGGCACCGGCGAGCGTGAGATGGCATGGATCGCCGATACCTACCGCACGCTGAACCCGGAGGACATCAATCACTGGAGTTGTGTCACCGGCAAGCCACTGTCGCTGCACGGGATTCCCGGGCGTCGCGAAGCGACCGGGCTCGGCGTGGTGTACGGGATCAGTCAGTGCCTGGCCGATCCTCATATCGACCACTCGTTGTCACCGGGACTGGAAGGCAAGCGGGTCATCCTGCAGGGACTGGGGAACGTCGGCTCCTACGCGGGTCGTGAACTGTCAGAGCAGGGCGCCAGGATCGTCGGCATCGCCGAGATCGACGCTGGTTTGTACGACCCAAATGGTCTCGACCTCGAGGATGTCGCGAGGCATCATCGGGAGCATGGCGGAGTCGGGGGTTATCCGGCCGGGCAGGTGTACGCATCCTCGTTGGAGACCATTGAGCAGCCCTGCGACATCCTCGTTCCGGCAGCCCTGGAACACCAGATCACGGTCGACAACGCGGACAGAATCCAGGCGTCGATCGTCGCGGAGGCCGCCAATGGTCCGATCACGCCGGACGCCGACCGCATCCTGCGCCGTCGCGGCGTCACCGTGATCCCCGACCTGTACCTGAACGCCGGTGGGGTCACGGTGTCGTACTTCGAGTGGATCAAGAACCTCTCGCACGTTTCGTTCGACCGCATGCTGCGACGAAACTCGGAGATGCACAATCGGAAAATGCTGGATGCGATCGAACAGCAGACTGGCAAAGCGATCGATACGACGCTACGGTCCGCGCTGGAACAGGGTCCTTCGGAGCGAGACATCGTTTACGACGCACTCGCGCAGACGATGAGCGAGTCGTACGACCGGATCTCTACGCTTCAGCGGACACGTGAGCTGCCCGATCTGCGGACCGCGGCGTATCTGTATTCGTTGGAGCTGGTCGCGCAGAGCTACATCGAACTGGGGCTGTTCCCCTAGACGAAGACTGAATACTGAAGGAGACACGGCATGGGTAACCCTGAGATGTACATCGACCTGGCTCCGGAGTTCACCGACTCGGGGACCCCGGTGATCAAGTTCACCAATGATGATGATGCGAATGAACTGCTGGCCAATGACCCGAATGCTCTGCTGATCGCGATTGTGCTTGACCAGCAGATCTCGTCGACCAAGGCGTTCTCGGGACCGCGCGATTTGAAGCAGCGGTTGGGGCATCTTGATCCGGCTCAGATCGCTGAGATGGACGAGGACGAGTTCCTGACGATCTTTCGGGAGAAGCCGGCGATTCACCGATTCCCGGCGTCGATGGGCAAGCGGGTTCAAGCGGCGTGCGCGATGGTGCGTGACGAGTTCGACAACAACGCCGAGAACATCTGGGACGACCAACCGGACGCGAAGACGATTATGAAGCGTCTGGGTGGCGTGCCGGGCGTCGGGCCGGCGAAGCAGAAGATCGCGATCTTGCTGCTGGCTCGGTATTACGGCATGGACATCCCCGGCTGGCGCGATGTGATTCCGGTGGAGCTGCCTGACTGACGTTCCTTCGTTGTTCTCGCCATTGCCGGGCTTGCCGCGGCAATCTCGAATTGCCGTACATGAACGTCGGTGCCGGGTCCTGCAAGATACCCGCGACAAGCGCGGGAATGACGGATCGTTACGAGCGTTATCCTCCACTGACTGCGCTTGTAGTGGTGTTTGCCGCTGCTGATGGGAGTGGGTTCTGATGGCTGTTTCTTTTGGCGTTCACACTGGACAACAGAATGTGACGATGGGCGACCTTCGCCGACTCTGGCGGTGGATCGACGAGCAGGGGATGGACTGGATCTCGGTCTGGGACCACTTCTACGAGGCACCGCCGGTCGACGGGACTTCGCCGCACTTTGAGTCGCTGACTTGTATGGCGACGATCGCGGCCGAGACGGAGCGGGTGCGGATTGGTTGCCTGGTCTTCTGTGTGCCGTATCGGAATCCGGCCTACCTGGCCAAGTCGCTGATGACGCTGGACCATATCTCGAACGGGCGGATTGAGCCGGGGCTCGGCGCCGGCTGGCATCAGATGGAGTTTGAGGGCTTTGGCTACGGCTGGCCGAGTCTGAAGACCCGCTTCGAGATGTTGGAGGAAGGCACGCAGATCATCAAGGGGATGCTCTCGCAGAAGCGCACGACCCTTGAGGGCGTCCACTACAACGCGCTCGACGCGACGAACGAGCCGGGTCCGGTTCAGGATCATGTGCCGCTCTGGATCGGCGGTCGGGGCGAGCGCAAGACGCTGCGCATGGCGGCTCAGTACTGCGACGGCTGGAACGTGCCGTACATCGGTCCTGAGGAGTTTGCACGGCTGTCGGGCGTGCTTGATGTTCGCTGTGGTGAACAGGGACGTGATCCGGCGACGATCGATCGCACGGTCAACCTGCAGTTCAACCTCAGTCCGACGCAGGCGGAGGCTGAGATTGCCCGTCAGAAGCTGGAAGAGCAGTGGGGCGAGCAGGCAGACCGGGTGTCGGAGGGCGCGCTTCAGGGCACACCGGAGGACGCGTTTGACCGGGTGTCGATGTATTGCGACGCCGGCGCGGCCGGGGTCAACGTGGCGCTGCGGGCTCCGTGGAGCGAAGCTGCGCTTGAGGCGTACATCACCGAAGTGGTGCCCGCGTTGCGCGAGAAGTACGGCGCGGTCGAGCTGTAGTTCACTGCGCTTGACTGCTTCGAGCGCTCGCTAGCGGCTACCCTCAGGACATGAGCGACGAACGTCTCGACGAGGCTCTGACGATCGACGGCTTGCCGGACGATTTGCGTCGGCCGATTCTGATTCTGGCCTTCTTTGGCTGGAACGACGCTGCTGAGGCAGCTACCGATGCGGTCAAATTCTTGCGCAATCTTGAACCGGCTGCGCCGGTGGCGTCGCTTGATTCGGATGAGTTCTTCGTTTTCACCGAGCACCGTCCGACCGTGAAATGGGTCGACGGTGACAACCCTCAACGTGAGATGGTCTGGCCGCTGACCGAGTTTACGATTCTGCGCCGTCCGCAGGCTGAGCATGATCTCGTGCTGGGTTTGGGTACGGAACCGGATCTGCGCTGGCGTCGGTATTGCCGCGCCGTGTTGCAGGTCGCCGAGATGGCCAACGTGGAAGAGGTTGTGACGCTGGGCGCATTGCTCGCCGATGTGGCGCACACCCGGCCGACCAGGGTGTCGGGCGGGTCGTCGAATCCTGAGCGGCAGAAGCAGTTTGGATTCCAGGCGTCGAAGTATGAAGGACCGACTGGGATTGTCGGGTCGATCGGGGATGCTTGCCGGGTCGCTGAGGTGCCGCATATGGGCTTCTGGGCTTCGGTACCGCACTATGTGACCTCACGGCACAATCCGGGCGCGACGAAGGCGTTGCTGACCGAGCTGGATCGGGTGTTCGACCTGGAACTCGATCTGAAGCATCTGGATGGGGCGCAGGAGCGCTACCGGGCGCAGATTGATTCGGCACTGGACGACAAACCGGACATTCGCGATTACGTCCGTAACCTGGAGGAGCAGTCGGACGAGGAGTCGTCGGATGACGATGAGCCGGCTGAGCCGCTGGACAGCGACGACATCATGGAGGCGGTCAACCGCCTGTTGCGCGGCGACGAGTCGAACTGACATGGCCGAAGCAGATAACGGTCAAGATCAGGACATCGGCCACGGCCACGATGAGGACGGCTCGGGTGAGCCCTACGTCAATGAGATTGAAGTCCGCGGGCTGATCGTCGGAGCGTTCCAGGAGAACTGCTGGGTGATTGGGAATCGCCGTACGGGCGAGGCGATCTGCATCGATCCGGGCGAGCAGGCCGACGACATCCTGCACCTGGCGTCGGAGATGGGCGTCAAGATCAAGATGATTGCGAACTCGCACGCGCATCTGGACCACGTCCTGGGCGTGCGCGGGGTGCAGTCGGACGACAATGCGACGTTCCTGTTGCATGAGGCCGATCTGGACATCCTGCAGGGGGCGGCCGCGTCGGCGGCGCAATTCGGGATGCAGGTCGAGCAGCCGCCGGACCCGGACCACTACATCGAAGATGAACAGCGGGTTGAGGTCGACGGAGTCGAGTTGCACGTGATCCACACGCCGGGTCACACGCGCGGCTCGGTCTGCTTCTACGGACACGGCGTGCTGTTCTCGGGCGACACGCTGTTCCGCAACAGCATCGGCCGGACTGATTTGCCGGGCGGCGACTTCAACCAGGAGATGTCCTCGATCGTCGACAAGCTGCTGATGCTGCCCGACGAGACGATCGTGCTTCCTGGTCACATGGATCAGACCTCGCTCGGCGCCGAGCGGGTGCAAAACCCGTTCATTCTGCAAACTCTGCAGCAGCGCGGCCAGAATCCTGGCGAGCGACGTACTCCGGGCGGACTGATTCTTCCAAACTGAACCAAACAGCATCTGTGAGCAGGAGGGTCGTGATGACGGACCAGGCTTCGACGTTGCAAGCGATGGCGGAGGCGAAGGACTCGCTGGACGAGCGGCTGAATCGGATCGATGAGGCGCACGGTTCATGGGATGGAGCGATCGGCGAGTGGTCGGTTGCGCAGCTGTTGCAACACATGCACGGCTGGTTGACCGAGATGACCACTGCGGTCGAGCGGATGAACGCGGGACAGCGACCCACTCCTGAGGGAGTGGACTACTCGGATCCCGAGGACTGGAATCCGGGCTTCGTGGCCGAGCGAGGCGAGCAGAGTTACGAGGAGGCTCGCGCCGCGTTTGATGACGGACACGAGCAATTCCTGGCGGCGGTCGGCGAAGTCGATGCCGGGCGGTTCGGCGAGGGCAAGACGATCAACCGGATGGTCGAGGGTGTGGTCACTCATCACTACGACGAGCACTGCGAAGACCTGGACCGGTTCTTCGGCGGCGAGCACTAGCAGGTTGCTGTCGGAGCGAGTTCGTTGTGGTGTATCGCTGTTTTTTCTCTCCCGGTCCCGGCCGGGCATCTTGTCCGAGCTGATCGGCAGATAGGGACGAGATTCCAGGCGAAGCCTGGAATGACGAAGTCGGGCTGCTGGGAGATTTCGGCAGCCTGATTGGGGAATTCTCGGTTGGATAGCGCCTGAGCCGGAGTCGGGCGATACTTGTTGCAGCTTGCGATGGCCTAATCGGCCCTTGAAGAGAGTCAACTATGAGCGATGACGAGAGTCTGATCACGCCTGCCATGGAGGCAGCCATTGGGTCCGAGGGCGAAGCGCGCGAAGTGACGGTCGACAAGGAACTCGTACTGCGGCTGATGCACGCGCTCGATGAAGAGGACGAGGACCTGCTGTCGGCTGTGGAGTCGGGGGACACGTCCTATCCGATTCCGACCTATGCGCTGCTGACCACGAGCACCTCGCAGCGGCAGCTCAATGTGCCGGACGCGCCTGAGCGCGCGTTGATGGCGGCCGATGCCTGGGAGGTCAAGGCGGATATCCACCTTGGCGACCGGCTGACGATCGTGCCGCGCCTGGCGGAGATCCAGGAGCGGATCGGCGGGCGCGTGGGACACTCGCTGTTCATTCACCACGAGTGGGTGTACACCAACCAGGACGCGGTCGAGGTGGCGCGCGTGCGGCGCACGGTGACTCACTTCCAGGCTCGGCACACGGGAGAGTAGGACGACGATGGTCTACGAATACGACGAGCTGCAGGAAGGCACCGAACTCCCGTCCGAGCAGCGGACGCCGACGACCGACCAGGTGGTTGGGTTCTGTAACGCGACCGGGAATGCGGGACCGCAGTTCCTGGACCCGGAGTTCGCGAAGGAAAAGATGGGTCTGCCGGGACCGATTATCCCCGGCAACATGAAGCAGGGATTCCTCGATCAGTACCTGCGCCGACACTTTGGCCGCAACCAGATCACGCGACTGCAGCTCAACCATCGCCGACCCGACGTCCACAACGCCGAGATGACACTCGGCGGCGAGGTGACTCGCGCGTATGAGGCCGACGGCCGGCGAATGGTCGATCTGGAAATCCACATTGACAATCCGCAGGGCGACCGGTCGGTCCGCGGCGCGGCCACGATCGCGTTCGACTAGAGCTGACGGCGTCTGTGTCGCTGCCGCGATTGGTCGACCTGGGCGAGTTGGTCGAAGGCACTGCGCTGCCGGAGCGGTCGCTCGCGCCGGACATCATGGACGTGGCCAAATTCATCGGGGCGGCCGGCTTTGCGATCCCGATTTTCCTCGACCCGGTCGCGGCGCGAGCCACGGGACTTGAGCGTCCGCTGATTCCGGCCGAGTACAAGTCGGCATTTCTGCTCGGGTACCTGCGGCAACTGGCCAAACCGGATGGAAAGATCGTGCGGTTGCAGTCCGGCTTCCGGCGTCCCGATTACCACGGCAATCGATTCACGATCGGTGGACAGGTGACGCGCACCGAGGCGGTCGAAGGCGGCCAGGACGTGCACCTGGAGCTGTGGCTGGAACAGGCGACGGGTGACCGCAGTGTGCGCTCGTCGGCGATTATCTGGCTGCCTGAAACCGAGTCCTAGCGATCAGACGCCGCTGACGGTCATCCTTGACATGCGGATGGTGGGGGCTGAGGTCCCGCCGAACCACTGGGCGTCGTTGCCGATGGCGTCGATGCGCTGGAACATCTCGAGCAGGTTGCCAGAGACGTTGATTTCCTGGACCGGTTCGGCCAACTCGCCGTTGCGGATCCAGATACCGGCCGCTCCGCGAGAGAAGTCGCCGGTCGTGTAGTTGATGCCGAAGCCTATCAGCGTGGTCAGGTAGAGGCCGTCTTCCACGTCGGCGATGATCTGCTTTGGCGGCGTGTTGCCTGCCTCAATCGAGAGGTTTCCGCTGCCGATCTGGGGTAGTCCGCCGACGCTGCGCCAGGCCGAGCCGGTGCTTGTGGCGTCGAGGCGGCGGGCGTTGTAGGAGTCGAAGAGGAATCCCTGGAAGATGCCCTGTTCGATTAGGGGGTTGCGCCGGGTGACGACGCCTTCGCCGTCGAAGGGGCGGGAGCCGAGGCGGTTGGTCAGCGTGGAGTCGTCGACGATCGTGAGCAGCGACGATGCCACTTCGGTCTGTTGGCGGTCGGCGAGGAAGGTGGCGCGTCGGTAGAGGGCGTCGCCGCTGGCTGCTCCGGCGACGATTCCTGCGAGCCCGGCAGCCATCCGCGGTTCCCAGACGACCGGCACCTCGCAGGTCGAGGCCTTGGCTGCGCCTAGCTGACGTAGCGCGCGAGCGGCGGCTTCGCGGCCGACGTCCTCTGGATCGTCGAGTCGGTGCAGGCTGCGTTCCGAGGTGGACCAGCCGGCATTGCGCAGTTGGCCGTCCTCTTCCTGGGCCATCACTTCGACCCACATCGAGGCTGAGGTGTCGGCGTAGGCTCCGGCGAAGCCGTTGGTGTCGACCAGGGCGAAGTTGCTGAAGTTGGTGCTGAACGTTGCTCCGCCGCTGTTGACGATTCGCTCGTCGGCTCCGAGCGCAGACTCCTCGCAGGCCAGGGCCTGGGTCAGCCGATGTTCCCCGTCGACGTCGGGGATCTGCTCGTCGAATAGTGCGAGCTGGGGTACGTTGCGGGCTTGCTCCTTGGGGTCGGCGAGACCGGCGTAGGGATCGGGCTCTGAGACTCTGGCCAGCTCGAGCGCCGTTTCGGCGGTTTCGGCGAGCGCGGCGTCGCTGACGTCGCTGGTTGAGACGGTGGCCTGTCGGCCGTCGAGGATGACTCGCAGTCCCACCGATCGGGCGGTGGACTCAGAGACCTTTTCGATCTGTTGTTTGCGGACCGTGGTCGAGGCGTTGGTCGAGCTGACGGCGACGGCGTCGGCCTGGTCGGCGCCGGCCGATTTGGCCAACTCCAACAGCCTGGCGGCGATCTCGAGCGGTTCGGTGGAGAGCGTCGTGGCCGCCATCAGGCTGACATCCCGGCGCCGGAGCGCATCTGCGTGCCGCCGACGGTGATGCCCGAGACGAGCACGGTGGGAATGCCGACTCCGACCGGGACTGACTGTCCGGACTTGCCGCAGGTCCAGCGACCGTCAGACATCTCCAGATCGTGTCCGACGCCGGTCACCTTGGAGAGGACGTCGGGTCCGTTGCCGATGAGGTTGACGTCTCGGATGGGGGCGGTGATCTGTCCGTTCTCGATCAGGTAGCCCTCGGTGACGGAGAAAACAAAGTCTCCGTTGGTGATGTTGACCTGTCCGCCGCTGAAGGCTTTGCAGAAGATGCCGTACTCGACACGGCGAATCAGGTCTTCGGGCTCGTCCTGTCCGGCGGTCATGTAGGTGTTGGTCATGCGCGGCATCGGCGAGTGGCGGAAGGACTGCCGCCGCCCGTTGCCCGACGGCGTGACGCCGTAGTGGTCCGAAGAGATTCGATCCTGCATGTAGGCGGCGAGTTGGCCGTTCTCGATCAGCAGGTTGTTTCCGGCGACTTCGCCCTCGTCGTCGATGTTGACGGAGCCGCGTGAGAGGTTGAGGGTGGCGTCGTCGATGACGGTGACGAGCTCGGAGGCTACGGACTGGCCGATTCGGTTGGAGTAGTTGGAGGTCTCCTTGCGATTGAAGTCGGCCTCGAGTCCGTGGCCGACCGCTTCGTGCAGGAGGATCCCGGAGTCGCCGGCGGCGAGCACGACCGGGAATGTCCCGGCCGGCGCCTCTTGCGCCTCCTGTTGCAGCACGGCCTGTCGGGCTGCCTCTTCGGCCAGCGATTCGGGCGAGTGATCTTCGAAGTAGGCCATGCCCATGCGTCCGCCGCCGCCCCATCGGGCGTTGCGGCGTTCGCCCTCCAGCTCGGAGAGACAGGAGACGTTGAACCTCAGCAACGGCTGGTAGTCGGCGACCATTCGGCCGTCGCTGCGAACGATCAGGACGCGCTTTTCCTCGTCGACCATGGAGGCGTCGACGCGGGCGATGCTGGAGTGGTAGGCGCGGGCCGTGTCGTCTGCGCGGCGCAGCAGTTCCACCTTGTCGGCGAGCGGGGTGGAGGTACTCGGCGACGCGATCGCGTAGCGGTCGGCGGGATAGGACTCGGCGGTGACATCGACGGGTTCGGTTTCGCTCGTGCCATGAGCGATCTGCGCTGCGGTCGCGGCGGCGCGGCGCATGGCGTCGAGGGACAGGTCCTCGGTGTAGGCGTAGCCGATCGCGTCGCCCTCGACGACTCGAATGCCGACGCCCTGCGAGAGTGAGGCCTGGGTCGATTTGACCTGCTGATCTTCGAAGCTGAGCGAACCTGAGCGCTTGTGCTCGAAGTAGAGCTCGGCGAACGATCCGCCGCGTCCGAGGGCGGCAGCGAGGACCGATTCGGCCGCCGCTTCATCAACGTTCAACTGGGTGGAATAGAAGCCGACGACGTCGGCGGGAGTTTCGCTCATCGCGATCTATCTCCTGCGTCTAGGCGGGCACAGCTCCACACGAGCGCAGCTGGGCGATTTCATCAACGCTATAGCCGCACTCGGACAGAATCGAGTCGGCGTGGGCGTTTAGCTCGGGGGCTCTGCCCTGCACGGCTCCCGGGGTGGCGGAGAAATTCCAGGGCAATCCGGTGACTTGGCGGGAGCCGAAGCGGGGATCGGGAATCTCGGTCAGGTAGCCGTTGGTCCAGACCTGCTCCGAGGCCTCGACGTCGGCGTAGCTGTTGACCGGGGCGGCGGGGATGTCGGCCTCGCGCAGGCGGCGCAGCCATTCGTCGCGGTCGGCCGTGGCGAAGCATGCTTCGAGCAGGGCTTCGAGTTCGTCGGTATGTTTCATTCTGGCTGGCGCAGTTGAGAAGCGATCGTCGGACTCCCATTCGGGATGATCCATCAGGCTGCAGAGTGCTCGCCAGTTTTTCGGATCCACGACGCCGATGACCAGCCAACGGCCGTCGGAGGCCTGGTAGAAGGTGAAGGTCGGCATGCGTCGGCGTCGCATGTGGGGCTGTTGGCCGTCCTTGAGATAGCCGGTGATGTAGACGGACTGCAGCGCGATCTGGGAGCCGAGCAGAGAGACGTCGACTTGCTGTCCGTGTCCTGAATCCTTGGCCGCGATCAGGCCGGCGAGCATTGCGATACAAGCTTGCATCGCGCCGACCTGATCGGCGAACCCGCCGGGCAGGGTTCGCGGCTCTTCTTCTGGACCGAGCGCCTGGAGTGTCATCACTCCTCCGGTGGCCTGGCCGATCACGTCGTAGCCGGGTTCTCCGGCCTGGGGACCGTCGGCGCCGAACGCGGAGGCTGAGACCATCACAATCTTTGGATTGCGATCGCGGAGCTTCTCGTAGCTGAGGCCTAGCCGGTCCATGACACCGGGGCGGTAGTTGTCGATCACACCGTCACAGCGTTCGGCCATGCGCAGAGCGGCATCAACTGCGGCGGGGTCGCGCAGGTTGAGGACGATTGACCGCTTGCCGCGATCGTGGGCCTCGAAGTAGCGCGAGAAACCGTCGCCTGAAAGATCGGATGCGCGGCCGGGGTCGCCCCCGGGCGGCTCGACTTTCCAGATTTCGGCCCCAAGGTCGGAGAGCATCACGGTGGCGTAAGGACCCTGCTGGTAGCGGGTGAGATCGAGGATCCGATAGCCGTCCAGGGGTCCCTGCATGTTCGATTCCCGTCGCCTGGATTGCGTTGCGCTCGTGGTACGACGGCAGGATACCTTTGGTCAATGCCTCCGCGAGTCCGATTGTCCGACGAGGAAACCGAACGGCTGCCTGGCTTGCTCAACCGGGTTGTGACATTGAGATCTCAGTTTCCTGAGACGGCGGATGCGTCCGTGCAGGCCTCTTGGATTCGAGACCAGTACTCGGACGAATCGCCGCTGACGCTGAACCTGATCACGCTGCTGCTGTTCGAGCATGGCGTGCATCGTTCCGTCGACCAGGTTTCTCGGGACCTCGCTATCCTGCGCGAGGACACTTGATTCGAACCACGTGATTCAACGGAAGGAACCAACATGGCAATCGACGCAGCGGACACCCTGGAAATTCTGCAGTTGGCGGCGCGCTACAACCACGCCATCGACTACGGCGACCCCGAGGCCTGGGCAGGCACGTTCGCCGAGGACGGCGTCTTCAACGGCGGACCGCAGCCAGTTTCGGGTCACGAGGCCCTGGCGCAGTTCGCGGCCGGTTACGGCACCAGGATGGCCGGAGCGCGACACTGGACGAACAACCATGTCGTCGACATTGACGGCGACGAAGCGACGCACTCGTGCTACCTGAACCTGGTCCAGACTAAGGACGGCGGTTCCAGCATCGTGACCGGTCGCTACGACGACACGCTCAAGAAGATCGACGGTCAGTGGCGGTTCACGAACCGTCAGGTGACGCCGGACGCCAAGGACTAGTCCAACAGCTCTCGGACACGCGAACGCGCCCTCGCTTGCTCGCAGTACTGCGAGGGGGAGGGCGCGTTTGGCGTGTCTGCCGCGTGAGGCGAGTCTGGCGTCGTTCCGCCTATTCCTCCATCATGTCGTCGTCGTCACCGGTGCCGGCGCCCGTGTTCTCTTCCTCCATCAGATCGTCGGTGGCGGAAGTTTGCTCTTCTGTCGTCGCGGTGCCGGCGTCGCCCGTTGAGGTGTCGGTGCTGGCTTGCTGGACCGCAGGGGTGGCAACATCGGGGACTGCGATGTCACCCTGGTAGCCGACCGGGACGAGCAGGTCGACGCCGACGAAGATCAAGTTCGGGTCGCTGATGCCGTTCAGCGCCATGATCGCGCCGACCGAGGTGTTGTTGGCAACGGCGATCGCCTCCAGGCTGTCGCCTTCCTCGATCTGGACGGGCGCGATGGTATGCCAGTTGGCGAGATCGTCGGGCACTGCCAGGCTCACGCCCGCGGTGGCCGTCGCGGTAATCGCCGGAGAGCCACCAGCGTCAGCCGTCGATCCTGATTCGGTCGCCACTGCTGGCGCCGTTTCCACGATGTCCTCTGCGAATCCGACCGGAATCACGAGCTGTTGTCCGATGCTCAGCGTCTGAGGATCGCTGATCCCGTTGAGGGTGGCGATCGCTGAAATCGTGGTGCCGTAGTTCTGGGCGATTAGCCATAGGGTTTCGCCCGGCAGCACCTGGATGGTCTCGAGGTCGGTCCAGGCGGCGAGGCGGGCGGCGGGGTCGAGCGAGGCCAGATCGACTTCTGCCTCTGCTGCGACGGCTGCTGCCTCGGTGGCCTCGGCGTCGGTAACGGCCGATGCCGTGGTCGTCTCGGCGGTTGACGCGGTCGCGGCGGCGACGGTTGTGGTGTCCGTCGCGGGGGTGGCGGCAGCGCTGGCCGCGAGCGTCGAACTCGTGGCGGGTACCTGTTGTGCGACCGGCTCGGCCGGGGTCGTGGTGACCCTGGTCACGGTCGGCGCGGGCTCAGTATTCGCACCGAACAGTTGCCAGGCGATGATACCGGCGACGGCGGCCGGAATCACGATCGCCAGGCCGACGACCGTCCAGGCGCGGCGGCGGGTGGCGCGCATGTCGGGTTCGGACCCGCCCCCGATCGCCTCATCGGCAGTCGGCGAGTAGTCGTATGTGCCGCCGAACGGCGTTGCCGCATCGACGGCCGCTTGGTCGACGGCGGCATCGACGCCGAGGGCGTCGAACGGACCGTCTGCTGGCTGTGGGTCAGTTGGTTGCGCCGCTCGAGGGTTGAATGAACCCGACGAGGCGGCTTCCTGCAGGGACATCCCGGTCTCCGAACCGAGTCACCCCGCCGCATAGGTTGCCCGAAGGCGCGTCGCTAGCGGAATTTTGCGGGCCGCTTCTCAAGAAACGCGGCGATCGCTTCCGCATGCTCCGGTGTCTGCATCGCCCACTCTAGCGCCTCGCCTTCGCGGCGTTGCACCAGACCAATATTGGTCTCGAGCTGATTTTGCGAAAATAGCGATTTCACGCGGCGCATGATCGAGTCGGGATTCTCGGCCAGTTCTTCGCCGAGCGCCACGGCACGGTCGAGCAGCTCGTCGTCGGGAGCGACGTCGCGGACGAGGCCAGCCTCGAGCGCTTCCTGCGCGCCGATGAACCGGCCGGTCAGACACCAATCCAGCGAGCGGCCGACTCCGATCAGCCTGGGCAGCAGCGTGGTAGAAGCGGCCTCGGGTAGCAGTCCCATCTTGACAAAGCGGAAACCAAACTGAGCGCTCTCGCCGGCGATGCGGAAATCGAACGGCAGAATGGTCGTCACGCCGACGCCGACGGCGTAGCCGTGCACGGCGGCGATGATCGGCTTGCTCTCGGTGCAGAAGTCGGTCCATGTCTCGTCGTGCTCGTCGGCCTCGCCGGCGCGTCGGGATGCGTCGCCGGTCTTGACTTCGTCCTGTTGCTGTTGCAGGTCGAGGCCGGCGCAATAGGCTCGGCCGTTGCCAGCGAAGACGATTGCAGCGATGTTGGGGTCGTTGTTGAAGTTGGTGACGGCGTCTTTCTCTTCGGCCGCCATCGCCCGGCTCCAGGCGTTCAGCTTCTCGGGGCGATTCTTCTTGATTACGCCCACGGGGCCGCGCGTTTCGACTTCGATCAGTTCGTAGCTCATGTGCATGTCCGTTCTCGCCGCTGACGCGGCTGAATCTGGTCGCCCGTTGCTGCTGTTCGCCTGACAGGACGCATTACGTCACTAACGGGGAAGTTATCACTGGTTTGACAATGCCCGGCCTCGGTTGCCCGGTCGTCGTGCATAGAGTGACATATGCGCAGCTTCAGACGGTTACTGATGCTGGTTCCACTGGTCGTCGCCTTCGCGTTGATCAGCGCCGGACCAGGTATGTGGGGCTGGGATCGCGCCTCGGCCGACACGTACACCATTCAGCAGGGTGACACGCTGTGGGACATCGCCAAGCGACTGCAGGTGGGCATTTCGGTGCTGTTGGCGCTGAATGATGAGATTACGTCACCTGACAACATCTACGTTGGCCAGGCCATCCGGGTCCCTGACAATGCGGCGGCTCAGCCTCTGGCAAGCCCGGTTGCCGATTCCGACCGTGATTCCCAAGGCAGTCTTGGCGGCAACGGACTTGCGAACACCGGCCTCACGTTTGTCTACCGGATTCGGGCCGGAGACACGCTCAGCGAAATCGCGTCAACCCACGGCACGAGCGTGGCGGCGATCCTCGCGCTCAACCCGGGGATCGACCCCAATCTGCTCTGGGTCGGCAATGAGATCACGATCCAGCGAGGCAGCGGACTCAGCATCAACCACGGTGTGACGGAGCCGGAGCCATCGCTGAATGCCGGCATCCAGACCGAAGAGCCAGAGCCGTCGTCGACCCGCACCGTGCAATATGTCGTTGAGTCGGGCGATCACTGGACGGGGATTGCAGAATCGGCCGGCGTCTCGCTTAACGCACTGCGAGAACACAACCCTGATGCCAACTACCCCATTCTCCATCCTGGAGACGTGCTCAACATTCCAATCCCCGACTATCGCGCGCCGGCGCTCGACCCGTCCGAGTCGCTTGGTGGACTGACTGATCTGTACACGGTTCGGTCGGGTGACAATGCCAGCTTCATTGCCGAGTCGTTCAATTTGACTCTGGAAGAGCTGAGCCGGCTGAATGGCGGCGCCAACCTGGCAACCGTTTATGTCGGCCAGACGCTCACCGTGCCCTGGACCGCGTCGGCGGCGAATGCGCCGGACGGCACGGTTCCCGCCGTTGATGTCCGGCGGCGCAGCTATCGCGTCCAACCTGGCGACACGTTCAGCTACATTGCCGACTCTCACGGGCTCTCGCTTGATGAGCTTCGGGAGCTCAATCCGCTACGGCCCAACGACCTCTTGATTGTTGGTGAACTGCTGTACCTGCCCGGCACGATCGACCCGCCGGTCGTGTCGGAGACGAGAACGCTCTGGGAGGCCGACCTCGTGCAATACGCGGCGGCGACGCTGGGCGTGACGCCTCACACGCTGCTGGCCAACCATGGCTGGGTCGAAACCGGCCAGTGGTTGGGCGCCGGCACGACATGGCACCTACCGCTGCGCGAGGGCGTGCTGGTCAAGGTGCAACGCGGCGACACCTTGCGCGGGATTGCCAATGCGCACGGCGTCGACATCGACCTGATCCTCGATGATCCTGCGAACGGCGTTGACGATCCCAATGCGATCGTGATTGGCCAGGAGATCATCCTGCCGCTCGCGATGCCGTCGTTCGTCTGGCCGGCGCACGGCGAGATGACTGATCCGTTTGGTCTGTGCCGCAGCTGGGACTGCTCCTACCGACACAACGGCCTGGACCTCGCGCTCGATTTCTATGAGCCGATTCTCGCGGCGGCGGATGGTGTCGTGACCTTTGTCGGCGGTGATTCGTTGTTGGGCCTCGGTTGGTACGTCGAGATCGAACACGCAGACGGCTGGAGTACGACCTACGCCCACCTGATCGAGTTCAATGTGTTCGAGGGCCAGGAAGTGAGCGCGGGCGAGATCATCGGCTACAACGGCAGCACCGGCCAAAGCACGGGTCCGCACCTGCACTTCGAAGTGCAGCACAACGACTGGTACGTCGATCCGCTGGTGGTGCTGCCGTAGCGCCTGGCTGCGAGCAGGTACTCAGGCCATTCTGGACTGGATCTCGATACAGGCGTGACGGAGCGCTGCGACGGCGGGCCGCCCGTAGACGTCTTCGGACCGGCGGCGATAGTCATCGCGCTCGCGCCAACCCGGAGAGGCGGCCTCAATCACGCCGTCCAGTTCAGCCGCGGCCGAAAGGATCGTCCAGGCAGCACCTGACCGGTCTCCGGCGGCGTCGAGCACCTCGCTGCCGCGTCGAGCCGGGATCAGCGCTCGCTCCAGGCGGGGAACCAGGGCCGCCCCGACCTCGGGCATTCTGGCGTCGAGGTGCGACCTGGCCAGGGAGTGCAACGTCTCGACGTTGGACCATTGTTGTTTGAGGTCCGACTCCTGAAGCGCGAGGGCTTCACTGATCTCGGGCCAGAGGCTCGTCAGTTTGAGCAAGCGGCTGCCGGCGCGCAGTCGGCGCGGCATTCGCAGGAAGTCGACCGGCTCGCCGACCATCGCGCTGACTGCCGGAAAGATGCCCGAGCGCACCGCTTCGATCGCCTCGATCGGACGGCCGGTCGACTCGTAGTCGTCCAGAGCGACACGCGCGCGCTGAAGCGATCGCGCGGCCCGCAGTTGGCGGCCCTCGGCCGAGTAGTAGCGGTCGCGGAAGCTGGCGAGGATGTCGCGCAGCGTCGGGTCGGCCATGCGCAATGAGCGCATGTCGGCGAGATTGCCGGCCAATGGCTCAACGTGGAGCAGCTCTTCCGGCTCGACCAGGAATCCCGAGGTGATCGAGTCTACGGTGACTGAGTATCCGTTCTCTTCGATGACGCTGCCCTCATCGATCAGCGGATCGTTGCGATGTCGGAAGAGCAGGATCTGCAGCAGCGAGCCTTCCCAGGTCTGGTTGCGGGCGTAGTCACCGATCACGGCAACGCCGCGCACGAGCGAGTCGCGGCTGCGGTGACGGGCGCTGATGCGTTCGGCAAGGGCTTCCCAGTCAGGGACCTCGGAAGCAGCCATCGGACGCTCAGAAGCCTCGGTAGCGGTTGGCGATTGGGAATCGTCGGTCGCGGCCGAAGGCGCGCGGTGTGATCTTGAGTCCCGGTGCCGCCTGCCGACGCTTGTACTCGGCGCCGGTGACGAGCGACATGACGCGTTTGACGGCTGGCTCGTCGAATCCGGCGGCAACGATTTCGTCCAGGGAGCGATCCTCCTCGACGAACGCTTCGAGAATCGGATCGAGTTGGTCGTAGGGCATCAACGATTGCTCGTCGAACTGGTCGGGGCGCAGCTCGGCGCTCGGTGGTTTGGTCAGCACCGAGACGGGAATGACTTCGCGTCCGGCGCGTTCGTTGACGAGCACGGAGAGTCGGTAGACGAGCAGTTTGGGTACGTCCTGGATCACGGCGAGTCCGCCGGTCATGTCGCCATAGAGCGTGGTGTAGCCGGTCGCCGACTCGCTCTTGTTCGACGTGGTCAACACCAGCGCGCCGGTCTTGTTCGAGATCGCCATCATCAGCACGCCGCGAATTCGGGCCTGCAGGTTTTCCTCTGTCACGTCCTGCGGGAGACCTTCGAACAGCGGCGCCAGCGTGTCGAGATAGGACTGGTATGGACCCTCAATCGGGAGCACATCCATCGGGATCCCGAGATTGTCGGCCAGGGCACGCGCGTCGGCGACGCTGCCTTCGGAAGAGTAACGAGACGGCATCGAAACGCCGCGCACGTGCTCGGGACCGAGCGCATCGACGGCGATGACAGCGGTCAGGGTTGAGTCGATGCCGCCCGAGAGGGCAATGACGACGTCGCTGAAGCCTGTCTTGTGGACGTAGTCTCGAGTGCCGAGGACGAGCGCCTCGTAGACCTGTTCGTCGTTTGGCAGCGCGTCGGTGATGCTAGAGGCGACCAGCGGACCGCGATCGGTTGGCAGTGGCTGTGACACCCCGGCGAGATTGGCCTGGGTCTGCGGCAAACGGCGCAGCCGCGGATCGTGGAGGCGCGTCTGACGGACTTCTTCCACGTCGAGATCGGCGACCAGCAGGTGCTCGCGGAACATCGGTGCGCGCGCGATGAGGTCGCCTCCGGGGCCATAGACCGTGGAGCCGCCGTCGAAGATCAAATGGTCCTGCCCGCCGACGAGATTGCAATAGAGCGTGAGCACGGCATTGTCGGCTGCGCGCGTCGCCAGCATTTGCTCGCGCTGTTGCGATTTGCCGGCGTGGAAGGGTGAGCCGTTGATGTTGACCACGACCTCGGCCCCGGCCAAGCACTGGTCCTGCATCGGCCCGGAGGAGTACCAGATGTCCTCGCAGATCGTCACCCCGACTCGCGCGCCGGCAACATCGAAGAGCTGCACGCCCTGTCCCGGCCGGAAGTAGCGGGCCTCGTCGAAGACGCCGTAGTTGGGCAGGTATTGCTTGTGATACGCCCCCGACAGCTCGCCATCGTGGATTACTGCGGCTGCGTTGAAAATGTCGTGGGCGTAGTCAACGAAACCCACGATCGCGGTGACGTGCAATCCACGAGTTGCCTCGCTGACGCGTTCAAGCATCGCCAGGTTGTCCTCGACGAAGCCGCGGCGCAGGACGAGGTCTTCAGGTGGATAGCCGGTCAGGGAAAGCTCAGGAAAGGCGACGAGATCGGCGCCCAGAGACTCGGCCTCGCGGATGCGATCGATGATCTTGGCGGCGTTGCCTTCGAGGTCGCCCACCGTCGAGTTGATTTGCGCCAAGGCCACGCGCAGGCGTCGCACAGAGCCTCCTGAGCTGGTTACCGGCTGACGGATCGCAGCGTATCGCACCCCAGATACACTCAGAACTGTGCCTGGCTCAGGATCTGAACCGCCGAATTCCGTTCTCCCCGCTCAGTTGAGCGGGGCTGCGTTTGCGTGGCCAGGCGGACGCGGCGTCGCTGAGATCGACCTGTCGGTTCGACGCGGCGAAGTCGTCACCCTGCTGGGGCCAAACGGGGCCGGCAAGTCCACGATCCTGAAGATGCTCAGCGGCGAGATCGCGCCGCAGCAAGGCCAGGTTTCGATCTTCGGCGACGCACACAGTCGCGACGCGAGACGTTACATCGGTCTCGTGCTGCAGGAGCCGAGCACCGACGATCTGATGACGCTGCGCGAGACGCTGCAGCTCCACGGCCGACTCTTCGGCCTGCGGGGATCAAGACTCAACGAACGCTGCGCCGAGCTCCTTGATTCGCTCGGCCTCGGTGATCGCGCCGACGACCGCTGCGAGACGCTGTCCGGCGGTTTGCGCCGCCGGCTCGACATCGCCAGAGCGCTCCTGCATGAACCGGCTCTCCTGCTGCTCGACGAGCCGACGCTGGCGCTCGACCCTGACTCCAGCTCGGCGATCTGGGACACACTGCATGAACGCGTCTCCGACGGCGCCGCAGTCGTGGTCTGCTCGAACGACACCGTCGAAGCGGAGACCAATGCCGACCGGGTCGTGATCGTCAGCGACGGCGGGATCGTGGCCGAGGACACGCCGTCCAACCTGACCTCGGGACTGCTCCATGACGCCCTCGAGTTGGACTGGCCCAATGCTGCACAGGCAGATGTCGCAGAGCTCCAGTGCTGGAGCGGCGTGGGCGCCATTCTGCGGAGCGACCATCAGCTCGTCCTCTCGGTCGAGAACTCAGCCGAGATCGTCCCGCGCCTGTTTCAGCAGTACGGCTCACAGATCTCGGGCGTGAGGATTCGCGAATCCAGCTTGCGCGATGCCTGGTTCCAGATCGTTGGTCGCCCGCTGACCGACACTCAGGAGGACCCAGAGTGACCGATGCGGCCTACGCCTCATTCGCGCTGTTGACGCGTGACCTTCGCGCCGTCGCGCGGTCACGGTCGCAGATGTATTCCTCCCTGCTCTTTCCGTTGATGCTCCTGGCGCTGCTCGGCACGGGAGTCTCCAGCGGCCTCTCACCTACCTCGCCGCGCATCCTCGACGGTGACTACACCTCGTTTCTGGCGCCGGGCATGATCGCGATGACCGCGCTGTTCTCCTCGACCTTTTCCAGCGCCGGGTTCTATCGCGACCGCGAGAGTGGTCTGCTGCGCGCGATGTTGGCCTCGCCGCACAGCGCGCAGACGATTCTCTTCGGCAAGGCGCTGGGGGCGATCATGATCGGGACGGTTCAGGCGCTGGCAGTGCTCGCACTGGCGGTCGCAATCCCGGGGATCGATCTGGCCTGGCAGTTCGGCTGGCTGGGCGGCGTCGCGACCGTGGTGGTGACGATCCTGGCGCTCAACTTCATGCTCTCCGGCGTCTCGCTGCTCCTGGCCGTGCGGATCAAGACGATGCAGGGCTTTCACCTGATCATGAACCTTGTCCTGTTTCCGCTGTTCTTCCTCTCTGGAGCGTTTTTTCCGCTCGACGCCGTTCCGACCTGGCTGGAAGTGATCGGTTATGTCAACCCGCTGACCTACGCCGTCGACCTGCTCCACTACGCCTCCTACGCCGACTCGCCGGACGGATTGATCGGCCCCCTGATCGACGGGCTGGTGCTCGGCGGGCTGGCAATCCTGCTGTTCGCCGTCGGGTTGAGGCGTGCTCCACGGGCGGTTTGAGCAGATGAACCGAATCACGAAATCGATACTGACCCTTTGCGGCATCATCCTTGCCGGGCTGGCAATGGTCGCTTGCGGGGAGTCGGAAGATCGCGTGGTCGTGACCGCCTCAGAAGCGGCGTTCGTGCCGGTGATCGAGTCGTCAGACGTCTACGTCAATGTGCCGCGCCTGGTCCTGACGCTGCTCGAGCAGGATGTGCAACCAGACTTTGCCGACGGCGCCTCGTTCTTGATCCGGTACTTCGAGCCGACCGAGGGCGGGATCAAGTTCCACTCCGAGGCCGGTCTTCGGGAAATCGACGTCGAAGGTCTTCGCTACCTGGTCGCTGATCAGCCGCCCTTCGCCGATCCGGGGCAATGGGCGATCGCGATTACGGTCGAACTGCCAGATGGAACCGCCGAGAGTACGCCTCGGCTGCCGTTCATCGTCCGTGGAATGCCCAGCGGGCTCGAGGCAGGCGATGCGGCGCCAAGCATCGACACGCCGACCGCCTCCGACGGCGTGCTCGAGCGCATGGCAGAGGTTCCGGACGAAGCCCTCGGCATGTACGAACGCTCGGCTGCGGACCTGCTCGAGGCCGGGGAGCCGTTCCTGATCGTCTGGGGATCAGCCGAGCGCTGCGCTGGCAGACTCGCCTGCGCACGAGCGCTGGAGCAGGCCACGGAGATTTTCGAGCGAGGCGAGATCGCAGTCATCCATGTTGAGCCGTTCGGTCGTCCGCGAACGGGAGAGCTCCAGACGCTGATCGACGCCGCCAATGAGGCCTGGTCGATCGAGGCAGAGCCACAGTTGTTCGTCGTCGACGGGGACGGACTGGTCAACGCTCGATTTGAGATCGTGGTGGCACAGTCTGCGTTGGATGAAGCGGTCGAGTCCGTGGCTCGCTAGACGAGCACGTCCAGTCCGACCGCGGCGAAGACGATGAAGAGATAAGCGATCGAGGCGAAGAAGAGGCGCATCGGCGGCGCCTGCTCGCGCCAGACCTGCCAGGCGATGTAGATGAAGATGGCGCCGGAAATCGCGCAGGTCGTCTCGTAACACCAGCTCAAATGTCCACCCAGTGGACCGAGCAAGCTGACAGCCACCAGACCGATGGAGTAAATGAACAACTGCTTGCGTGTCTCACGCTCGCCGGAGACCACGGGCAGCATCGGCACGTCGGCCTTGGCGTAGTCATCGCGGTACTTGAGCGCCAGTGCCCAGAAGTGCGGCGGTGTCCACATGAAGATCACCAGGAACAGAATGAACGGCGTCCAGGTGACCTCGCCGGTCACAGCCGCCCAGCCGACCAGCGGCGGAATCGATCCGGCCGCTCCGCCGATCACGATGTTCTGCGTCGTCGAACGCTTCAGCCACATCGTGTAGACGAGCACGTAGAAGAGCACCGCGGCCTCGGCCAATAGGGCCGAGAGCAGATTGACCGTCAGCGCCAGTTGGATTCCGCCAACGGTCGCCAGCATGAAGCCCCAGGCCAGGGCTTGCCAGGGCTGGATGACGCCTGCCGGCAACGGCCGGTCCGCGGTGCGGTCCATGATCGCGTCGATGTCGCGGTCGTACCACTGGTTGAAGGTGTTCGCGCCGCCGGCCGTCAGGATGCCACCCAACAGGGTCAGCAGGATCAGCACCAGACCTTCGCCAAAGTTGCCTTTCGGCCATCCGTCGGCGGCGACGATCATCGTTGGCACGGTGGTCACCAGGAGCAGCCCGATGATGCCCGGCTTCGTCAGATCCCAGAATCCGCGCGCAACCTCAATCGCACGTCGCGAACTCGGCAGCGTGGCCGGTCGATCGAGGGTGAGCGGACGGTCAGTCATCCGTTGCTCTCACTCTCTGCCGAGACATTTGCCTCAGCGACACTGACGGGCTGTAGGTCGCCGCCGGCGGGTCCGTGGGCACGCAGTCCGCCGGCGCGATAGACCGCGACCAGGGCAGCCCCGGAAACGAGTAGCCAGGTGATCGAGCCCATCGACAGGTGCATCGCCCGAGCCCAGGCGTCGAAGTTGATCCAGATCATCGCTGCGCCGATGAAGATCTGCGCAACGTAGAGCGTCGTCGCTCCGTGGACCAAGATGGTCAGTCCGCGAGCGCGAGGTCGCAGCATGACCACGCCCATTGACGCCGCGAACAATGCGATTGCCCCGAACAGGACCAGGAATCGGTGTCCCATGTTCCATTGAGCGTACTCGCCATCCGGGAACAGTCCTCCGTAACAGAATGGCCAGTTGTTGCCGCAGGCCGCGCCACCCGGTCCGACGTGCGCGCCGGCGTCGGGCCCAGCCCCAACATGCGTGACATATGAACCAACCACGACGACCGCATAGACGAGCACAGCGGTGATCAACGCAATTCGTGCATAGTTTCGCGCCTGGGATGGCGAGTCGGAGCCCAACGGCGCCTCATCCTCGCTCGTCACCACGCGCCAGTCGAACGTGCTCAGCCAGGAGAAGGCGACCAGCATCAGGATCAGCATCGCCGTCGCCAGGTGCAGCGTGACGATGACCTCCTCAAGCCGCTCAGTCACTGTCAATCCGCCCAGCACCACCTGGAGGGCCAGGAATGGAATCGACAGGACGGCAGGCAGCCAGACTCGCGTGCGATCGCGATACCGCTTCCAGGCCACGACGGCGTAGCCGAGGATGATCAGGCCTATGATTGCTGCGACCAGCCGGTGCGTCCATTCGAACCAGACCTGATGTGCCGCGAACTCGCCGAAATCGCCGGATGGAATGACGGCGCCATAACAGCCCGGCCAGTCGGGGCAGGCCAGACCGGAGCCGGTCACGCGGACGATTCCGCCCAACGCGGTCAACACGAGCAGGCCGATCACCAGTCCGAGACCGACACGTTGAAATCTGGTCATCGAAGCCATTTGCAGCCGCTCTGGTTGCCGACTGGCGACGGTCGGCGTTGCGCCCTTCAGTGTCGCACTTCTCGACCTATCGGCGAACTTCCGAGCGCACATTCAATGCTCGACGGCTCACTGATTGGCTATTGCTCACCCGGTCGAGGGCCGAGCGTTGGGATTTCGCCGTGGACCCGGATTTGCATATCGCGGACGGTGTCGTTGCGGCGGTCTTTGAAGCCTTCGCGCTCGGCCCAGAAATAGACCGTGACGATGATCGCCAACGCGAACATCATCGAGCCGGGCACCCACATGATCCCCGCGCCGATCCGTTGGTCGAGCAAGGCGTCGGGGCCCCACTCCCGGACCGCCGCGGCCGTGGCATAGGTGTCGTAGACCGCCTCGCTGACATTGATCAGGATCAGGCCGAGCGCAATGTTCTGCAGGATCGCGATCACCAGCAGGGCGCAGCGCCAGACATGATGCGGGCGCAGCCGGGTCGCGTCGACGCCGATCACCAGCCACCAGAGCAGGACTGCGCCAAACAGGAATACGCCGTGCTCGACGAAGTGCACCGCCTCCGAGGCGATGGCGGCGTCGTAGGCGTCGGGCCAGTGCCAGCTCCAGACGCTGGCGATGTAGATCACGATCGCGGCCGGCGGCCAGGTCAGCGCGCGCACCAAGCGAGAATTGAGAAACGGAATCAGATACGTGGTCCGCACACGCGGGGACGCCGCGCGCAGCGCCAACGTCGCCGGCGCGCCGAGCAGCATCAGTGGCGCGACGATCATCGTGATCATCACGTGCTGGATCATGTGGATCCAGAACAGGTCGTCGGAGTACGTGTCGACGGGCGACATCAGTCCGAGCAGCATGACCAGCCATCCGAGGGCGAAGCTCCAGGCATGCCATCGCGGGAAGTGGAAGTTGGGCGAGTCGCGGCGCAGTCGGTAGTAGCCCCAGGCGTACAACCCGCCGACGACGATCACGATCGCCAGACCGGGCGCGTCGATGCTCCAGACGCCCAGCGCCGTCAGCAGTTCGCCGTTCTCGGCGTAGCGGCCGTCGTGCGCCGACGCAAGCGTGGGCAGCAATGCCGCCGTGATCGCACAAGCGACCGCGACGAGCGCGGCCAGCGCTCGCGGTCGGGTGATCACCGGCTGGTCCGCGTCAGCTGAGGAAGAAGACGAGCGGGAAGATGACCAACAGCCATACGAAGCCCACGAAGTGCCAGTACAGCGTCGCGGCCTCAATCGCCGTGTTGCGTTTGGCGTCGAAGTGTCCCAGCAGTCCGCGCAACCACTGCGCGAAGATGAAGAGCAGACCGCCGATCACGTGAGCGCCGTGGAAGCCAGTCAACGTGTAGAACGTCGCCGCATAGGGGCCGTCGGAGATGCCGAAGTCGGCGTGCTGCCACTCGAAGTACTGGTTGATGATGAACGCGATGCCGATCACCAGCACGATCCCCATGTTGATCAACATCGCCTTGCGATTGCCCTTGCGGATCGCGAAAGCGGCGTACTGCATGGGAATCGACGTGCTGACCAACAGGACGGTGAACAGGATTGGACGCCACTCACCGCCCTCGAGTCGGTGACCGCCGTTGGTCGGCTCCCAGAAGAGCGTGTCGCTGTGTAGCGCGAGCATCGCCGCGATCAGTCCGGCGAAGAACATGATCTCGGAGAAGATGAAGAAGATGATGCCCCACAGGCCGGTCGTCATCGGCTCGTCGCCGACGAGGAAGCTGCGGACGGGGTGAACCCGCTTGTGCGGGATGGCGCTGGCTGCCATGACTAGCCCTCCTCCCGCACAGACTCGGAGGGCTGCTTGGCGCCGCCCCCGTTGTGACCGTTGTTGACGTGGTAGTGCGGATCGTCCTGGAGCTTCTCCCCGAAGCGCAGGTCGAAGAGCGGTCGCTCGGAGCGAATCTCAGGCAGCGAGTCGAAGTTGTGCGGCGGCGGTGGTGAGGTCGTCGCCCACTCGAGCGTCGTGCCTTCCCAGGGGTCGGAGCCCGCGCGCTCTCCCCACTTGAGTGAGTAGAACACGTTGTAGAGGAAGACCATCATGCCGGCGGCCGAGACGAAGGCGCCAATCGTGATCAGCATGTTCATCAGCTCCCAGCCGGGGTTGTCGGCGTAGTCGTTGATCCGCCGCGGCATGCCGTCGAGACCGAGCAACAACTGGGTGAAGAAAACCAGGTTGACGCCGATGAAGAGCAGCCAGAAGTGGAGCTTGCCCAGCCCCTCGTTCATGAACTTGCCAAACATCTTGGGGAACCAGTAGTAGCAACCGGCGAGGAAGCCGAAGGTCGCCGCGATCGACATCGTGTAATGGAAGTGTCCGACCACGAAGTAGGTGTCGTGCAGCGCGAAATCGACGGGCACGGCGGCGTGGAAGACGCCGGTGATGCCGCCGATCAGGAAGAGCATGAGGAAGCCGACGCTGAACAGCATCGCCGTGGGGAAGATGTTCGATCCCCGCCACATCGTGGTGATCCAGTTGAACATCTTGACGCCGGTGGGGACTGCGATCAAGAAGGTCGCGCCCATGAAGAAGGGCAGGAAGACGCCGCCGGTCGTGAACATATGGTGCGCCCAGACGATGAATCCAAGCAGCCCGATCCCGATGAGCGCGAGCACCATCGAGCGATAACCGAACACCGGCCGTCGGGTGAACACGCCGAAGACATCGGAGACGATGCCCATCGCGGGCAAGATCATGATGTAGACCGCAGGATGGGAATAGAACCAGAACAGATTCTGCCAGAGCAGCGGCTGTCCACCGGCTGCCGGGTCGAAGAATGCTCCGCCGGCGCCGTTGCGGTCAATGAAGCCGAGCACCAGGGCCGCAGCCAGGACCGGGGTCGAGAGCAGAATCAGCAAACCGGTGACGAGCGTCGTCCAGGTGAACAACGGCAAGCGCCACATCGTCATCCCCGGCGCGCGCATCTTGAAGATCGTGACTAAGAAGTTGACCGATCCAAAGATCGATGCCTGGCCTAAGAGGATGACTCCAATCAGCCACATGTCCATGCCGGCGCCGGGAGGTTCGGCGTTGTTGCCGGTGTCGAGCGTGATTGGCGGATAAGCGGTCCAACCGGCCGAAGCAGTGCCGCCCTCGGCGGCGAAGCTCAGTGCGATCAGCACACCGCCGAACAGGAAAATCCAGAAGGAGAGCGCGTTGATCCGCGGGAACGCCATATCGAGCGCGCCGATTTGCAGCGGCATCGAATAGTTCATGAACGCCGCGCCGATGGGCAGCAGGAAGAGGAAGATCATCACGCTGCCGTGCATCGTGAAGATCGAGTTGTAAGTTTCCGCCGAGATGATCGTGCCGGTCTGGGCGAGCTCGGTGCGCATGACGAGGGAGAATGCCATGCCCACCAGGCCGAATGCCCCGGCCGACCACAGGTACATGATGCCGATCTTCTTGTGGTCGACCGTGGTCAGCCACTCGAGAATCACGCGCCAGGCGTTTGCCCCGGCATAAGTGCTGGTCTGTGCCCCCGCCAGTGTCGCCATCGTGATGCCTCCCTCTGCGTCTTCGCGTGCGCGGTGGCGGGGCTAGCCGCCGGCCTCGATCAGTTCAGCCAGTTTGCTTGGGATTTCGTCTGCTGCGGGTGGTCGTGGGACCGACTGCAGCCAGGCGTAGATATCGGCGATTTCTTCGTCTGAAACCTGGTCGGGCGTGAACTCGGTCATCGCCTCGAGCGGCTCGCGGTACTGCTGAATCACGCGGTCGAGCGGGACGACGGTCATGGCGATGGTCGGACCGACGAGGCCCTCGCCCTGATCGCCGTGGCAAACGTTGCAGCCCAGGGAGAAGAACAGGTTCTGGCCGTTGGCCGGGTTACCGACCGCGCCTTCCTGCATCTCCACTTCCTCTTCGCCACCGAAATCGCCCTCAACGGGGTCCGGCGCCTCACCGGCCTTGTCCTCGAACCAGTCGTCGTACTCGTCCTGTGGCAGCGCCCGGACGGTGTAGATCATGCGCGCGTGGTCACGACCGCAAAACTCAGCGCACTGGCTCATGAAGTCGCCGGTGTCGGTGACCCGCACCCAGAGCGTCTGCACGCGACCGGGCACGGCGTCAAGCTTGGTCAGGAACTGCGGCGTGTAGAACGCGTGCAGCACGTCGGCGGAGGCAATGTTGAAGCGGATCATCGGTCCCGCCGGGACGGTCACGATCGGCGTGTTATCGGCGGCCTGGAGACGGCCCTCGGCGACGGTGTCGGTGCCGTTGAACACGCGCATCACCTCAGAGCCGGCTCGATGCCGGATGGCCACGGTGCCGTTGACCGCCCGGTCAACAGTTACGATGTCGCCGGCGCGGGACACGACCCGCATGTGTTCGACGCCAATCTTAAGCGTCATGAACGGAACCACGAGCGTTGAGTCTTCCAGGTGAATCTCGGTCTCGGCCAGGTCGGGTGAGATGCTCTCCGCCAACTCGGTTCCGAGCGGCACGGCATAGTTGAACGCCCAGGCCCACTGCCGGCCCTGGACGTCGACGATGACGACGTCCTCGTCGGGGTCAGCGGCGGCCTGAATATCTTGCAGGACAAACAACGAGACGATGAACAGCACGATCACGATGACCGTGGGAATACCGGTCCACAGAATCTCAGCAGTTGTGTTGTGGGCGACCTGTGTCGGTAGCTCGTCGTCGGACTTGCGCTTGTAGCGGAAGACAACCCAGAGAATCATCGCCTCGACGATGACGAAGACAATGACGCCAATCGCGAACACGATGAGATACAGCGT
Organism: Dehalococcoidia bacterium; assembly: GCA_964291525.2. Taxonomy (GTDB): domain Bacteria; phylum Chloroflexota; class Dehalococcoidia; order Bin125; family Bin125; genus Bin125. The sequence continues at coordinate 2,375,520 of OZ219765.1, forward strand.
GCGAATCGCGTCGCCTTGCTCGGTAACTGCTTCAGGGAGTGCGACCTGCGCACTGGCTAGTCCAGAGAGTGCGAGCAGCGCCAGGGCAGCTGCGCCCATGACCAGCGTGAGGCGACCGATTCGGGTTCGCCATAGCCGTTGATAAGCCCTCACGCGCCCGCTCCCTTCTCTCCCTGTGTCAGCCTGGTATTCATGTTTGTCATCGGTCGCTAACTGGCGCGTTGCTCTGCGCCGTCGGCGCCGTGCATCAGCGGGGCGTCAGAGTCATGTTCGTCGTGATGATCGTCATGCTCGGGCTCTTCAAACGACTTGATGTCTTCGAGGAACCAACCGACCCCACCAAACACGATCAAGGTGATCCCCGCGCCCAGCACCTGGTCGACAAAGACCGCGCCGGCGCCGGTCAGAATCAGTCCGACCGCAAAGATCACGGGCGACAGACTGGGCGGTGGCATGTGAACGCCGGGCGGCGGTGGAGCCACAGCAGGCATGACCTGCAGCGGATGCTGACGGAATTCTGCTGGGCCGCCAGCCTCGAAGTAGCCCATGTCCTCAAGGAACCATCGGACCGCGCCGATCACGACCAGCGTGATCCCCACGCTGAGCACCTCACCGACGAAGATCGCGCCTGCGCCCATCACAATCAGCCCCAGCGCGAAAAGGATCGGCGCCAGGCTGGGCGGCGGCAAATGCGACTCGGGCGAGTCATGCGCGCCGTGATCATCCTCTGCTTCGACACCCGAGGGCAATGCGAGCGTCGCTGCCGGCTGTTCGGCAGGCCCGGCGATCGCGGGAATGTCCCCCGAGCGTGCCGCGGGTAGGGGTTGTAAGTAGCTGTCGGCGACCACCTTGCGCTCATTGCGGTACGCCATCGGACGCAGCGCTGGCGGTAGCAAGCCGGCAATCGGCTTGAGTAAGTCGGGACCGCTGTAGGCCTCTTGTAGGTCGATCCCGAAGCCGGCCGGCCGTTGTCGATACGCGATCAGCTTGTGCAGCTTGATCCCGTTCATCCGGCACAGCCGGATCGCGCGACCGCTCTGTCCCATCGGCACGTACAAAACCAGCGGCGCCGCCTGTGCCAGCGGCTTCCAACGCTCGAGCGCGGTCTCGTTGGTGACTTCGTGGGTCAGGGCGAGATCGCCGGCGAGAGCGATGAAGTGACCTGGTTCATCGGTGACAACGATGTCCGGGTAGAGCCAGCCCCGAGAACGAACCTGCACACCCATCTGTTCCGTGGGAAAGTTCGTCGTGACTTCGCGATCGGGAAACTCGTCGTTGGGGTAGCCGTACGACGCCTCAGCGATCTGCTGAAGGACGCTCCCTCGCTTCTGCCTCGCCGATTCCAGCGTGGGCATCGCCGTGCGTTCGCCTCTCGCTCAGCCGCTCCCCGTGAGGGACGTGCGGTCGATCTCCGATCCTAACCCAGCCCTGCAACAGAGGCTATCCCCCGACTCGCCAGAGTCCACAGACTGCGCAACCCGGTATCTAGTCCGAGAGCGACCGAGCCGGTTGATTGACCGGGATGTAGCGAGGTCGGTAGATGGCCACGCCTCGGCCGCCGCGCGCGCGAGTGCGCTCATCGACGATTTGCGCGCCAATACCCGAAATCCGCGACCAGCCGAACAGCGTCGTGTAGTAATCGGGATCAGTGAACCCGAGCGCGTTAACCAGGCTGCCAGAGATCAGGTCCACGTTTGGATACGGGTTAGAGACCTTGGGATTCTCACTGAGAGCGCGGATGCCGCCGGCGCGCACCGCCTTGACCGCTTTGAACCAGTGATCGTCAGGGCAGAGCTCTTCGCCCACACCCAGCTGCACCTTGGCTCGCGGGTCTTCCTGGCGCAGGACCGCGTGACCGAAGCCGAAGATCAAGCCGCCGCTGGCCAGGCGCTCCTTGAGCATTTCGTACGCCGCTTCCTCATCTTCGGTGTCGACCTCCTGCACCATCTTGAAGGCGTCCTGGTTGGCCATGCCATGCCGAGGTCCGGCGAGAGCATTCATGCCCGACGCCATCGAGCGGTACATGTCGGCGAGACCGGAAGCCACCGCGCGGCCCGTGAAGGTCGAGAGGTTGCCGCCGCCGTGATCGGCGTGGAGGTTGTAGTAGACCGAGAGGAGACGAGTCAGCGCTTCCTCGTCGCCGCCGGGCATGCTCAGCATGTGCACGAAGTTGTTCACGTAGCCGCGAGAAGGCTCTGAGGGAATCAGGTCGCCCCAGCCCTCGCGCTTCCGGAAGATCGCCGCCAGCGCGGTCGGAATCCGGGCGACCAGGTTGAGCGCGTCCTCGTAGTAGTCGTCGGTCTTGCCGGTCATTCCCAGGATCTGGATGGCCGCGCAGAACAGGTCCATTGGGTGTCCGGACATCGGCATCGCCGAGATCGCCGCCAGCGCATCCTCGGACACTTCCGAGCGCTCGGCGATGTCGTCGGCCACCGCCTGCCGCTCGACGTCGGTCGGCAGCGTCTTGTTGAACAGCAGATGGATGATGTCTTCGGCCGGCAGGAAGGCCAGGTCGGCGATCGGATAGCCGACGTAGGAGACGCCTTCTTGCGGATCGACGTAGCTGGTTTCGCAGGTACCGACCGGATAGCCGCGCAGGCCGGTATCGAGATGGTCGTTGGTGATCGTGAACTCAATGGTCGGGATGTCTGACATCGGCATCACTTTCCCCGCGCGCACACTGACGGCATGGATGCTCACCACGCCCCGGTGCGCGCAGGGCGTCGTGCATCTCGCTCGTGTGTTGTCTCGCTCCGGCTGCCAGCCGGTCTCGACCGGCTAGCCCGTGACCGTGAGCAGACGGAACCGCTTGCGACCGCTGGGGGCCTGGATTTCAATCTGCCGGTCGGCAGCCTGGTCGAGCAGTCCGCGACCCAGCGGACTCTCTACCGAGATTCGCCGTGCCGCTGCGTTCGCCTCTGTGGTTCCAACGAGAGTGTACTCTCTGGCTTCGCCCAGCAAGCCGCCGTTATCGTCGACTTCGACCACTTCAACCCGGCTGCCCAGTTTGGCCCGACCGGTCGCTCGTTCCTCGCGTACGACGGCGTGGGCAATCTGGTACTCGAGCTCATCGATTCGCGATCGCAGCCGCTCCTGGTGCTCTCGAGCGGCCTCGAGCGGCGCGTTCTCGCGAATGTCCTTATCTTCCCGCGCCGCAGCGACGGCCTGGATGGCCTCCGGCATCTCGGCGTTGAGCTGTCCCAGCTCCTCGCGCAGCAATTCGAGACCGGCCGCAGTCATTTCGAAGGTCTGCGCCTGCTCGTGCTGGAACCGGGACGCATCCCTGCCCACCCCGGTCGGTCGCTTGATCCGCAAGTAGTTGCCCAGATTCTGCGCGCTGGCGTTGCCCTCGGCGTCGACGGTGACCGTGTATTCCTGCTTCCAGCAGTAGCGCAGGAATTCCTTAACCGGTTGCAGCCTCGAGGCCAGGTCCATCGTGTTCGTGCCGATCGTGTCCTGGAACCCCTCCATCGTCTTGGGCGAGAGCTCCGAAATCGGCGTGGTGGGGCCAAAATGCCACAGGAAGCGGGTCACGGCCTCGCGGGCAGCCTCATCCAGAATGAAGGTGCCACGGCGCGCCGACGCCGTCACGGTCGACTTGCGTCGCGATCGCTTGGCCTCGCGCTCCTCTTCCCAGGTGAAGTACTCCATCACGGCCAGGTCCAGCGTCATCGTCTGGACCGGCGCGACCGCTCCATTGTCCGCTCCCGAAGCCACCGGCTCATCAAAGCTCTCGGTCTCGCCTTCCACCACGTCATCCGCGATGTCCTCCAGCGCCTCGGCTGGCTGATCGTCGTCAAAGAATGCCATCAGTCGTCTCCAACTATCGAGCAGTTCCGAACCGCTGCCGCGCAGGACACGCAGCAGGCGCAGAGCGTCGCGGCGCTCCGACACCCCTATCCTACTCCCTTGTCGATGCCGCACCTGATAGCCGAACACCAGATCCGAGACGCGATTGACGCCGCGGGTCTGAGTTATGTGCAGGACCTGAATCCCAAACTAGCCGCACAACTCAGCGTCTGGCTCACGATGCTGCTCGCCGCGCCGCGCAATCTGACGGCGATTCGTGAGCCGCAGGCAGCGATTCAGAAGCACGTCATCGAACCGCTGGCCGGCCGTCACCGACTAATCAGCGCCGACCTACCCGTCCCCCATGGACCGATGATCGATATCGGCAGCGGCAACGGAGCCCCTGGACTGCCGTTCGCGCTCTGCGAACCCGATCGCCAGGCAACCCTGCTCGATTCCCGTATCGGCGCCGCAGCGTTTCTCGAGGAAGTGATCGCCCAAGTCGAAGCGCCACAGATCAGCGCGATTCACGAACGGGCAGAAACTGCCGCCCATACGAACCTGCGAGCACGATTCGCCTTGGCCCTGACACGGGCAACCGCTCCCCCAGCCGCAGCCATGGAACTGGTGATCCCCTTCCTGCAAGTCGGTGGAGTCGCTGCCGCCTGGACCGGTGAGCTGTCGGAGACGGATACCGAGAGCGTGTCCCAGGTCCTGGAGGTGCTGGGCGCCGAACTCACGCCGATCGATCCGCCGCCCGACATCATCGTCGCGACCAAGATTCGCCCCACCGAAGACCGGTATCCGCGTTCTTGGAATCAGATTCGACGTCGACCGCCTAGTAGAGCTAGTAGAAGTCAGCCATAGCGCAGACAGGCACTGGGCTGGCCGCGTACCTTAGGTGGGCATGTCCGCTCTCATCTCCGCCCAGACTCGATACGACCCGAAGCACTTCCAGCGCAATATTCGCGTCTACTACCTGTTCATGGGCTCGACCGGGTTCATGATCTTCCTGCCCATCTGGATCATCTACCTGATGAATACCCGCGGTCTCTCCCTGACCGAGGTCGGAGTCTTCGAGTCGTTCTTCTGGCTCACGATCATCATCGCCGAGGTCCCCACCGGAGCCATCGCCGACCGCTTCGGCCGACGGATCTCCCTGGCCCTGGGTGCGGTCCTGTTCGCTGTCTCCTCCGTCATCTTCGCGATGGCCTCCAACTTCTCAATCCTGCTCGGCTCCTACCTCGTCATGGGCATCGCGATGACCCTCTACTCGGGAGCAGGAGACGCCCTCCTCTTCGACACCCTGCGAGTTCTCAGGCGGACGCGGGAGTACGAGCACCATGCCGGCCGCTCGCACGGAATGTTCTTCGCGGCGATGGTGGCGGCGACGGCAATCGGCGGCCCACTCGCCTATCTGCTCGGCTACACCCCCGTCATCCTCGCGTCCGCAGGCGTCTTCCTCATCGCCGCCGTCGCCGCGCTGATGCTGCGCGAACCGCCGCGCCGTGAATCCGATTTCCAACCTGACCCCTTACACGGAACGCCATCCGACATCCGCAACACCGCGACCGATCTGGCGCAACACGACACAGCCGGAGTGCCAATCTTCAACGAAATGATCGAGGGCTTCCGGATCGTCTGGCGCAACCGACCGATCCGGTTCCTGATCCCATTCGCTGCGCTGGTCATGGGCCTATTGCACATGCCCGGATTCGTGACTCAGCCCTACGTCGCGCAGCACGGGCTCGATCCGCTGGCCGGCGTCGCCGATGGATTCATCTGGTCCGCGCTGTTGCTGCCCGGGTACATCGGCACGATGTTCGGCATGTTCGGCGCCGCCAGGCTGGTCGGAAAGTTTGGTGAACGCCGATCCTTCCCCGCCATGCTGGTCTTCGGCGCCATCTGTTTCATTCCCCTCGCGATCTGGAATCATCTCGGCCTCATGGGCGTGATCTTCCTGATCAGCATCGCCGCAGCAGCGATCCGACCGATCACTTATGGCTACATCAACCGTCGGATCAAGTCCGATCAGCGAGCCACAGTCCTGTCAATCTTGTCGCTTGTCCACGGCATTGCCATGAGCCTGATCATGGTGGTGTACCTCCCCGCCGCCGACATCATCTCCTTCCCGGCGGCATTCGGCCTCGCCCTCCTCACCCTGGTAACCATCGGCGCCGGCCTCTGGCTGCTCTGGCATCTAGCCCACCGACGCGACCAGACCGAGCGGATCCGTCGATGGTCCATCTCCGTGCCCAAACCACAGGCCCTCCTCCCACCCGACGATGTCAGCAGTAACGGGCGTAACGGACGCAACGGCGAAGACACCACTCTGTACCGCAATGTGCAGAACCTCGACTGATCGTCGAGCAATCGCGCCACCTGGTTCTCTACCATCGAGGGCGTTGCCAGCGATAACCGGCGACCCCACCGTGTCCTGATATGACTCAGACTCAGCGCTACGCGCGCAACATCCCGATCTACTACCTGTTCCAGTTCGCCACTGGATTCCTGATCTGGGTGCCCGTCTGGATCATCTTCCTCCAGGACGAGCGCGGACTCACCCTCACCCAGGTCGGCCTGATGGAGGCCGTCTTCTGGGTCTCCATGATGCTCTTCGAAGTCCCCACCGGGGCGATCGCCGACCGCTGGGGTCGTCGCACCTCGCTCGCCCTGGGCGGCTTCATGTTCACGGCCGGGACCATCTTCTTTGTTTTGTCCGATGGCTTCGTCGGACTCGCGATCAGCTACGTGATCATGGCCGTCTCCATGACCCTCTATTCGGGCTCAGGACACGCCCTGCTCTTCGACACCCTCCGCACCCTGGGGCGCACCCGCGAGTACGAGAAGCACATGGGTCGCTCCGAGGCGATGATGACCGGCGCGCTGCTCGCCGCCGCCCTGTTCGGCGGACCGATGGCTGGACTCTGGAGCCTCGAGACCGTCTTCCTGATCGGCGCCGGGACGATGGCTGGCGCCGGGTTCATCGCCCTGTTCCTGCGCGAGCCGCCGCGCACCGAAGCAGAGTTCGGGCCCGACGGTCTCCACGCCGCGCCGGTCTCCGCAGGCGATGCCGCCGCAGACAACCGCTCGCCACAGGGAGTGTTCAGCAACATCTTCGACGGAGTCCGCATCGTCCTCCGACAGCGGCCCATCCTCTGGATCATCCTGCTCGCCGGTCTCGTCACGGTCGCCTACGAGATGCCCAACTTCTTCGTCCAGCCTTTCCTCCGCAGCCACGGCTTGAGCCCGTCCGGCGGACTGCTCGACGGCGCTGTATGGAGCGCGCTGATCGTTCCGGGCTTCGCTGCCATGTCGGCCGGCTCGCTGCTAGCCGCGCCCTTCGTCGCCCGCGTCGGCGAACGTCGCGCCATTCCGATCCTGATGGTCGGCGGCATGTTCTTGTTCATCCCGCTGCTGGTCTTCGACCACATCAGCATCATCGTGCCGATCGCGATCCTGGGCGGAATCCACGCCGCGATCCGGCCCATCGCGACCGGCTACATCAATCGCCGTATCCGCTCCGACCAGCGCGCCACCGTGCTCTCCATCTTCGAGCTCATGATGGCCGCCCAGATGGCGCTGATCGTGCCGCTCATCTCCGCCTCCGCCGACAGCATCGACTTCCGCTTCGCCTATGGCCTGTCGCTCGGCGTCGTGCTCACCATCGGCATGGCGTTCTGGATGTTCTGGCGTCGCTCGCACCGACGCGAGCAGACCGACGCGCTGCGCCGAATCAGTCTCAGACCGGCTCCGCAAGCAGTCGCCACCGTCTCCAATGCTGCCTCGTATGGCGCGTCGAATGGTGCCCCGAATGGCGCGGCCAACGGCGTTCATTCGAACGGCGTCCACAGCAACGGCGCCGACAGCTCGACTGAGCCTGAAGCGGTTGCCGCGCATCAAGATCGCTCATGAGCGAGCAGGCGCCGACCGATTCGGCGCCAACCAGCGCGTTCGCGCGCAACATTCCGCTCTACTACCTCTTCCAGTTCGTCCGCGGGTTCCACTTCTGGTTGCCCATCTGGTTTCTCTTCCTGCAGTCCCAACACGGACTCTCATACGTCCAGATTGGCTTCATGGAAGTCCTCTTCGGGATCGCGACCATCTTCGCCGAGGTACCGACCGGCGCGATCGCCGACCGCTTCGGACGCCGCGTCGCGCTCGGTCTGGGTGCGCTGGGTTTTGCAGCAGCAACAGTCCTGTTCGCAATACTCAACTTCCCCATCCTGATCCTCGGCCACCTGTTCATGGCGATCACGCGGACCATGATGTCCGGCTCCGACGACGCGCTGCTCTTCGACACGCTCAGACAACTCAAGCGAACCGACGAATACGAGCGCCACGCCGGACGCGCCAGCGCGGTCGCGACCGCCTCATTACTGGCCGCCACGATCCTCGCCGGTCCCCTGGTTTCAGTCCTCGACTTCCAAACCGTGATCATCATCAGCGCAGTGGGAATGGGCCTCGCCGGATTGATCGCGCTCATCCTGCGTGAGCCGCCGCGAAGGGAATCAGAGATCGGCGACGACGCTGAACATCCCGCATCACAGGCCCACGGGACCGCAGTCATCAGCGAGATTCGCACCGGACTACGGATCGCCCTCCGAACCCGCCCAGTGCTCTGGGCGATCCTCTTCGGAGGCATCCTGCTGGCCACCCTCGACCTGCCCGAGTTCTTCATCCAACCATTTGTCCGCTCGCACGGCGTCTACCCCGCCATCACATTGCTCGAGGGCCTGACCTACTCGGGATTCATGCTGCCCTCATTCGTCGGCCTGATGCTCGGCGCGATCCTCGCCGCGCCGCTGGCCGAGCGATTAGGCGAACGGCGAGCATTGCCCGCAGTGCTGGTCTTCGGCGGGTTGGTGTTTGCACCCCTGCTGATCTTCGACCATCTCGCCCTGGTGGCATGCTTCGCGCTGTTGGCCGCCGGGACGGCAGCGGTGCAACCACTCGCCGGCGGATACATCAACCGACGCATCCCCTCCGACCAGCGCGCAACGGTCCTCTCCATCTTCTCGCTGCTCACAGCAGTGATGATCACGATCGTGATCGGAACAGCCTCCGCCCTCGTCGACGCCCTTAATTTTCAGGCCGCCTTCACTTTCGCATTTGTATTGCTGTTGGCAGGTGGAGCAGTCTTCTGGTTCGGATGGCGACGAGCCCATCGTCAGCCAAACGAAGTATAATCCGAACGCATGACCTCAGTAACACAGAGCCTCAGGAAGCATCATTCATGGTCCACACAGCACGCCACTCAACACGAATCAACGCTCAACTTGACCGCTCCGACTGCCGCCAGATTTGGTACAGATCCGAACAACATCGAACAAACCCGAACGGCTTCGGCCTGAAAATGTCCGAAGAAACCTGAAAAAACCTGAAAAAACCTGAAAGGATTGGAACCACGATCTCCCGCAAAACGCTGGAGATCCGATCTATCAGAGGCTCAGAGAAAAATTTGCGCCGAAAACCTGAATTTCGGACAACGGCGTCAGCTCCGACCTCCCGAACCGATCAGGGGGAATCGGAAGTTCAGGCCACGATCTCGCGCTCGCGCAGCGAGGCAACAGCATCGGAGTCGTAGCCCAGCGCCGACAGTAAGTCTTCAGTGTCCTGACCGCGCGTCGGAGCGCCGCCGCGGATGCGTCCCGGAGTCGCCGACAGCTTCGGCGCTACACCCGCCTGGCGCATCACACCGCCATCCGGGGTCGGCACCTCGACGACCATCTCCCGAGCAATGTTGTGCTCGTCCCGCATCGCCTCTTCCAGCGTCAGCACCGGCTTGGCACAAACATCAACGTCGTTGAGCAGCTCATGCCATTCATCAGCAGTCCGAGTCTTGAACGCGGCCGCAAAGGCCGAACGAATCTCCTCGCGCCGCTCAATGTCGGACGTGCCCTGATCATCGATGAACTCTTCCAGCCCGAGCGCCCGACAGAGGTTGGCATAGAAGTACGGCTCCATCGAGCCGACCGAGAACCAGCGCCCGTCAGCCGTCTCATAGACCTGGTAGTGCGGCTCCCCGCCATTCAACACGTGCTGCGCCGGACGCATGTCCGCGCCCGCACCCTCATAGCCAGCCAACGCCGACGTGATCAGCGACATCGAACCGTCCGACATACCCAGGTCGATGTACTGACCCTCGCCCGTGCGTTCCCGCGCCTGGATCGCGCAAACAATCGCGAAAGCCGCCATCAAACCCCCGCCCGCAAAGTCGGCGATGATATTGACCGGAATCGCCGGACGCCCACCCGTCGCATAGTCACCAATCATCCCCAGCGCACCAGCCGTAGCGATGTAGTTGATGTCGTGACCCACGTGAGCTGCGTACGGACCGGTTTGCCCAAATCCCGACAGCGAGCAGTAAACCAACTTCGGATTACGAGCAGACAGCGTCTCCCAATCAACGCCCAGCCGCTTCACCACCCCGGGTCGGAAACCCTCAAGCACCACGTCCGCGCCGTCCGAGAGCTGGTAGAAGATCTCACGAGCCTCATCCGCCTTGAGGTTGAGGCCAATCGATCGCTTGCCCCGTCCCAGCGCATAAGAGGAGAAACGACGCCGCTCCTCATTCGGATCCCGGGCAACATCGCGGCGTCCCCGAGGTCGGCCGGCCTGCTCGACCAGGATCACCTCAGCGCCCATGTCGGCCAGCAGCATCGAGCAATACGGCCCCGGCGCCAGCGCCGAAAGGTCAACCACGCGAATCCCATCCAGCGGACCATCCAACGTCGACATCGCAACGTCCCTTCTCTCACCATCCATGACAGGCCATGACAGGCAATGAACAGACTCAGGCTACGACTCAGCCCGCATGAATCGGCGCTGAGGAGCGACAGTGAACACCCACAGCGAGATCAGACCGACCAGCGAGATAGGAATGATCACCAGGCCATGAAGAATCGCCGCAAACGCAACGGCCGTCGACTCAGCATCCTGAGCACCCAGCGTCCCCAGTGTCGGCAACCAGATCAGCAGCGTCGCCTTGGTCGCCCACTCAAACGGTCCGACGCCACCCGCCGTCGAGGGCGCGGTAATCAACAGGTTGGCGGCAGCCGCAACCAACAGATAGACCGGAAACGGCAAGCCGAGATTGAAGGCCTGTCCGACCATCCAGTACATCACCGCCTCAAGCGTCCAGGCGATCAGACTGGCAACCAGCGCGCCAATCACCTGCCGACGATTCGCCTGCGCCGACATTCCCGTAATCAACGGTTGCAGCCAGGTCCACTCCCGCTCAGCCTGTCCTGGGAACCGGTTGAGAATCCGCCCGATCAGCCGCTCGGCCTCAGCCGGTCGACGCGCGATCGCGCCAAAGACCAGAAACGCGCCAGTGATCCCAAACACCAGGAACGCCATCGCCCCGGTCAACTCATCGCCGGCGTCGTTCATCCCCTCAAAGCCGATCAGGCTGGCAATCACGCCGATCACCAGGAAGAACGTCAGCATCAACCCGTCATAGACGCGCGTCATGAAGATGCTGGACAACCCAGACAGCCTCGAGATGTCGTGTCGCTGATAGAGCACATGCGCTCGGACCAGCTCACCAGCCCGGAGCGGCAACACGTTGTTGACCCCGAATCCGATCGCCACGATCGGGAACAGGCGCCACCAGGCGATGTTCTGGATGTGCAGCAACAGCCAGTGCCAGCGCCAGGCTCGGGCCGCAATACCGGCGAAGTAGACGACCAGCGCCGGCCCGATCCACCAGGCCGAGACCTCAGTGAACGCGCGTCCAACCTGGTGAAAGTCCGCATTGCGAAGGAACAGCACGAGAAATGCGGTGCTGCCGCCCAGTCCCAGCACCAACCGCGCCACCGACCCCGTTGCCCAGCCTGGAACCCGAACGGTCATCGCGAATTCCGCCGAACGCTAGTTGGTGCTAGCCCGCCTCGATCCGTGGTGGGGGTAGGCGCAATGCCTCTCGCAGCCATTGCGCCACGCGTTGGCCGCTGGCCGACAGTTGCTCGCGCCGCAAGATGATCTGGGCGCGAACGTAGCGTCCGCCTTCGACGGCAGAGAACGCGATGAAGGCGACGGTGGCTCCGGCGATGATGTCGGCAATGTAATGCTCGCCCAGGTAGACCAGCGAGAACGCCAGCGCGACGCAGTAGACCAGTGCCACCGCAATCACCTTGGCAGAGCGCAGCACAATGCCGACCCCAACGATGACGAATGACGCAGCAAAGTGGAGTGACGGCATCGCCGCAATCGGATTCGGTTCGGCCATGGCCGCGAATGCCCAGTTGTAGAGGTCGACGCCCAGGATCGCCGGACCGACCGCGTTCATCCCACGAACCACGCCATCAACCAGCCCCTGATCGGCGGCCATCCAGGGAGGCGCCGTCGGCACGGTGAAGTAGAGCAACACACCCAGGTAGAAAGTCAGGGCAACGATGATCGTCACTCGCCAGGCCATCTTCCGCATAAACAACCAGACGCCGATCACCGCGGCGTGGGGGAAGACGAACCAGGTCCAGTGGACGATCGCCGAGAAGAAGGCCGGGAATCCCGGATCGGAACTCGCGCCGCCGATGCGCGCCTGCAGCCAGGCCGAGGGCGTAATGCCGGCGAACATCCAGAGTTCCCAGTCGAGCACATAGGCGGTCAGCGTGCGTAGGCCGGTCTCATCGGCGGCGTCACGTAACTGAATGAAGAAGCCCATCGCCACGAGATAGGCGACCAGAATGCCCCAATCGCCCCAACGACGCGCGAGAACAAATACAGCAACTACCGCGACGCCACTCACCGGAGCAAAGACCACCGGCTCGAGCGAAACCGTCTGCCGAAGTACGACCGCGAGTAGCCCGATCCCGAGTGCGGCCCAACAGACCGCGCCTATGGCTTCTCGACGGCTGATGTTCTGCACCCGTCGCACGCCTTTGCAGCCCTCCGCGTTCGATTGCCTACCTGATCACTAGTCGTACCGCGATCCAGCCTATCGACTCTGTCGGTACAGGTTAACGAACTGTGCCCGAGCTGTCTCAGGAATCGGTTGACAACCGCCCCGAAATCAGTTGTCCAATCGCATCAATGTCGGTCAGACGACTGGACGCTTGCTCGATTTCGCAATGCTCCGGAGTGATGCCCGGCCCTTGCGCCGTCTGGGAGGCAGGCGTTGAGCTCGTGATTTCGATCGAGTTGAACAGGAAGACCAGTACTCGCCCCTGGGCGAACACCAGCAGCGCCGATCGCACGCAGATACCGCCATGTCCGTGGAACAACTCGACCGCCACCGAGGCATCGCCAATCACCGGTGCCGGCAGGAATCTGGCGTCGAAGAGTTCATGATGCGGGACGATCACACTGGCGAGCTGAGGCGGCTGCGACGCCAGATACTTCACCCAGTCGGCGGCCGACTCCTCCGTCTCATCGGTGAACACATGCAACCAGAGCGTCTCCTCGGTCGGACTGTCGTCGCTCGGGGAAAAGGCGATCCCACTCACCGCCAGCGACCGCCCGGGCAGAGACGAGAGCATGCGATCCTCGGATGCCTCCAACCAGGACGGCAATCCGGCCGCATAACTGCGAGGTTCGAGGTGCGCGCCGACATCCTCCGATGTCACGGTAAGCACGCGCTCACGCACCATCTCTCCATCTGGTTGAGCCTGATGATCTTCATTCTCAGACTGCTCGTCCGCCTGGGATTCTGGTCCTTCGGGCTCCTGATTGCCGGAGTCTCCGTCGCCTCCGCAGGCCGTCAACACGAGCGCGCAGCAGGACACCAGCCCAAGTAGCCAGAACCAGGACATGCGAACCGCCACCTCAGGCGCGCTCCGGGCTCGAAGTTTCCTCTGCATCAATCGCCGACATCGAGTCTCGGGCAGTCAGCAACACGATGTGGAAGGTCGTGCCGATGCCTTGCTCGCTTGAGACCCGAATCTCGCCTCCCTGTGCCCGCACCAGCTCGCGAGCAATGGCCAGACCGAGGCCAGTGCCGCCTTGAGCTCCGGGGCGATCCGACTTGTAGTAGCGGTCGAACAGGTTGGGAATCGCTTCCTCAGGAATCCCGACGCCCGTGTCGGCGACCGCAATCGACACGCTGCTCCGGCTCTCTCTGCGTGCACTCAACTGTACGTCGCCGCCGGGTGGCGTATGACGCAACGCGTTGTCGAGCAGGTTCCCCAACACCTGATCCAATCGATCCCAGTCGCCTAACACATCTCCGACATCGCTCGACGAGACCGAGAGGTTGACGTCGAGTTCCTGCGCGCGCAACGCGAAGAGTTCACCAACGTGGTCGAGCAGCGAAGCAACTTCAACGGGCTTCGATTCCACGTGGACCTGACCAGCCTCGATCCGTGACAGATCGAGCAGACCTTCCACCAGCCTCAGCAACCGTCGAGATTCATCCTCGATAATCCGATACGCGTTGCGCTGCTCGTCGCCCCTGACCACATCGTCCATCAATGCCTGAGAGAACCCATTGATCGAGGTCAGCGGCGTCTGCAAATCATGCGACACATTGGCGAGAAAATCGCGTAGCGCGGTCTGTTGACGCTCCACTTCCTCCGTCATCTGATTAAACGAACGCGCCAGTTCCTGCGCCTCCTGCGATCCACCGACATCGACCCGCTGTTGTAATTGTCCGCGCGCCACGCTGCGCGACGCCGCGGCAACCCGCTGAATCGGGCGATAGATCGATCGCGATACCAGGAAACCAACCAACGACGCGACCACCAGCGCGATTCCCCCGGCAAGCAACAGGCGCGGGGTGAGGTCGCCCAACAATGCCGACCGCGACTCGCCCACCAGCGCAACCGCGATGCAGCACAGATTCTGACGTTGCTGCTCCTCGGGCGGCAGGCTGGTCACCACGTAGGTGAGCCGCTCGCCGTCATCAGTCGTGATCTGCCCTTCAGCGACCCGTGTCCTGTCCAGTTGGCCGAGATCGATTGGCAGTGTCTCCCCATGGAAGCGGTCACCGGTTTCCATCGCGCGCACCACTTCGCCGCTCGAAGTCAGTCCCAACACAGGGACGTCGAGATCGCTTACGAGCGACCCGGTCAGCGTGGGCGCGACCGCCCAGTTCTGCAGCAATTGATCAAGATTTCGGGCTTCGCCTTCTCCCGAGAACAGCTCCGGACCCCACGCCGTGGCCAGTTCTCGCAACCGCGATTGGTCCACCTGGTCTTGATATCCCCCAAGCAAGAGGAAACTGATCAGCCCAACCACCACCAGCGTCAGCACCACAATCGCGACCAGGGTCACGTAGATGCGCGACCTGATCGTCTGAAACTGAAGCACCGACGATCCCAATGCGGGCATCCGCTTGAGCCTGCCGGGGATCATCATCTTTGCGCCGACCACAGCGGCCGCTGATGGCGGCTAGCCAGCATCACCGTTCGCTGCGAGCGACAGTCCATTCGGGTTGTCGCGCAAGGTCATCTTGTAACCGACGCCGCGCAGCGTCTCAATCTGCAGATCGCTCTCGCGCAGATGCTGCCGTAGGTGATTGATGTGTACATCGACGGTGCGCGTCTCGCCGCTGAAGGTGTAGCCCCACACCAATGACAACAGCTGCTCGCGTGACATCACCGTCTGCAGGTTCTGGGCCAGGGCAAAGAGCAGGTCAAACTCCTTCGTCCGCAGCTTGAGCGCCGTGCCGGCCAGCGTCGCTTCGCGCGTCTGCCGATTCAGGATCAGGCTGCCGACCGACACCTCGACGCCCGAGCGCGAGATCCCGTCGGCGCGGCGCAGGATCGCCTTGACCCGCGCGACTAGTTCCTTGGGGTTGAACGGCTTGGTCAGATAGTCGTCGGCGCCGAGTTCAAACCCGGCCACCTTGACCGCGTCCTCGCGACGCACGGTCAGCATCAGAATCGGGACGTCCGAATCCTGGCGGATGCCCTTGGTCACCTCGAAGCCGTCGAGCTTCGGCATCATCAGGTCGAGCACCACGAGATCCGGCTGGAGCATCACCGCCTTCTCGAGGGCCTCCTGGCCGTCGGAGGCGAACTCCAGCTCGTATCCCTCCCTCGAGAGATACAGGCGGACCAACTCACGGATGTGGGGCTCGTCATCAGCAATGAGTATTTTCATGACGCGCAGCCTGCCAGCCAACCGAATTTCACTATAGGACCTGGATCGACCCCTGCAGCACCATCTGACGCTTCTGGTTCCAACTTGGTCAGGCTGAGTGCGTTGATAGTCTCATGGTGTCCACACAGATGAAGGAGACCAGCATGCCGCGACGCGAAGTGCCTGCCGGAGTCGAAGTCCGATCCGCCAATACCGAGGAAATGGAAGATTTCCGTTTCGTCGCCAACCTGGCGCTGCAAGAGCACGGCAACCCGATGCGCGACCCGGTCACCTTCCTCCAACCCGAGTGGTCGACCTGCGTCTTCGAACACGGCGCGCTCTCAACCACCTTCGGCGCCTGGCCCTTCTCGATGCGTTTCAACGGCGAGCGCGCCCACGTCGCCGGTGTCACCGCGGTCGGCACCGATCCGACTAAGCGCCGACGAGGCTACCTGCGCCTCGCAATGGAGCACTCGCTCGACGAGCAGTACGAGCGCGGACAATCACTGGCCGCGTTGTACGCATCCCAGGCCGGCATCTATCAGCGCTTCGGTTACGCCGTCTGCTCGCAGAGGAACCGCTACGAGCTGGATCCCCACGACCTCAGCTTCATCCAGGCGCCGACACCGACCGGGACTGTCAGCATCAGCAACGCCAAGGACCTCCCCGACGACGCCGTCGTGATCCGCGACCTCTACCGCAAGTACATGCAGCCGAGAAACGGACTCCTCCATCGCGGAGTCAACCTCTGGAATGCAGAAGTTCTCGATGAGCCGGGCGACATCACCGAAGGTCCGGTCCGCGTGCTGCTCTACGAGGAGGACGGCGAAGCGCTGGGCTACATGGTCTTCACCAGCTGCGAGGACCGCAAACTGAACGAGTACAGCGCCGGACAGCGCGATCATCGGATGACGATCCGCGAATACGGCTGGCTGACGCCCGAAGCCTATGTAGCACTCTGGCAGTACGCCGGCAGCCAGGACCTCACCTGGCGCATCTACGTCAACGACGTCCCCTCCGACGACCCCATCCAGCACTTCGCCCGCGATCCTCGCACCTTGCGGATTCAGTCCATGGATGGAATCCTCGTCCGCATCGTCGACCTGCCGCGCGCACTGATGACCCGCAAGTACCCGGTCGAGTCAGAGCTCACCTTCCGCGTCATCGACGACCTCTGCGACTGGAACCAGGGCACCTGGAAGCTCTCGGTCGGACCCGAAGGAGCCGACATCCGCCAGGTCGATGCGTCACCGGACCTCACGATGGACGTGTTCACGATGGCCCATCTGGCGACCGGCGCGCTCTCAGCCACATACAGTCATCGCCTCGGTCGGATCGAAGCGACCGACTCAGCAGCCCTACTCCGCGCCGATCACCTCTTCGCCACCGAGTACGACATGCACTGCATGAACCACTTCTAGCAGTTCAGACTGCTTCGCCCAGCAGATAGCGGCCGACCGCCTCTTCCAGCGCGGTGACTTCTCGTGGATCGAGGTCGCGGTATGGAGGCCGCGTATAGGTCAGCGGCAGACCGCTCGTGATGTGGATCAATTCCTTGAGCGCTCCGACCCGGGGGAACAGGTTCAGGATCCCATGCAGCTCATTCAGTTGGTCCTGGGGCCGATGCGGTTCGCGGCCCTCGCGGTGAGCGAACTGGATCGTCTTGACCAGCGCCGGCACCGCATTGGCCATGCCCGAGACTCCGCCCACACAACCCGCCTGGTAGAGCGGCGCGTGCGCCGAATCCGATCCCGCCATCACGCGAAACTCGGAACCAGGACCCTCCGACGGCACCTGCGCCATGTAGCGCTTGGTCCGCTCGGCGTCGCCGCCCGAGTCCTTGATCCCCATCAACTGATCCGGATGCCGCTGCAGCACCCCGGCGAGGACATCGTCGGGGATATCAATCCCGGCCTGGGCCGGCATGTTGTAGAGCAGCGCACGGCCCTCTGACGGCAGAGACTCGATGACCGCGCAGAACCACTGGATCATGCCCCAGGAGTCCACATTCTTGAAGAAGTACGGAGGCAGCAGCGCGACGGCGTCGGCGCCCGCATCGAAAGAATCATTGGCAGCGCGAATCGTGTCGGGCAGCGAGGGACAGGTCGCGCCCGCGACCACCACCAGCCCGCCGCCGATCCCGCGCGATGCCTGTTTCACCGCCTCCACCACGCGCTTGCGCTCGTCCATGCCGACCGACGGGCCCTCGCCATTCGTTCCCAGCGTGAGGATGCCGGTGATTCCCATCGTCCGCATCCAGTCGACGTGCGGTCCAATCCAGTCAACGTCGACATCGCGCCCGCCCTGGGTGAACGGCGTGACCTGCGCGGTCATTAGCCCATCGAGCCGTTCGTATGCCAGCGCCATGGTTCTGCCTCCACATGCGATTCTGTCCGCAGCCTAACTTCGACTCACGAGTCACCTCAGGCAATACGCTCAAGCAATGCCACGCATCTATCTCTGCAGCGCGACCGGCTCCCTGACCACCGATGCAGCCCCGGTTGGCGGCGGCGTCGCCGTGCTCGAGGCGCTGATTCCGCACCTCGAACGCTCCGACTTCGACGTCACGTTGCTCACACCAGGCGCTACCGAGAGCAAAGACGGCATCCGCCAAAAACTCCCCGTACCGACGCTCGAGCGCGTCGAGCCCGACCGAATCCTCAGACTCAACGCCAGACGCTACGCGGATTTCGCGATCGAGTGGGAATCGGCGCTCTCCGGATACTTCTCCAACATCGACACGAACGACGCCGTCGTGCTCGCCAACGACACCGCCGAGGGCCCGCCCTTTGCCCAGCTGCACGAGAACGGCTTTGCCCAGCTCGCACTGCTGCACGTAATCGTGAGCGAGTTCTTCAGCCGACGTTACGTCTCCCAGCCGACCGGCCTGCCAATCAGCGGACCTCACCTCTCAGCGCTCTGGCGTCTGGCTGAGCGACGAGGACTGACGAGACACGCACCCGACATCGCCCGACTGGTCTGGGCCAAGGAACGCGATCTCGCGCGACACGTCGACGCGCCCATTGCACCCTCCACCCCGGTCGCCCGCTCGCTGGCCGACTGTTATCCCGGCACCGGCGTCTCCCGACGCACCCAGATCGTTCCCTGGGGCGTGATCGGTGAACCAAATCCCGGCTTGCGCGAACAGCGCCGTGAGACGCTGCGAGAAATCGACGCCGATCCCAACCGCTTCACCCTCCTGACCCTGAGTCGCCTGTCTCCCGAAAAGCAGGTCGAACTCGTCATCGAGGCGCTCAGGCTGATCGAACGACAATCGCCGGCGACGGCCGAACGAATCCAACTAATCGTGGCCGGCGGTCCCGCCTACATGGGCGGCGTCTCGTACGAGCGCCGACTCAGACAAGAGGCCGCGCAACTCAGGCGAGCCGAAGTGCATTTCCCCGGCTACGTCTCCAGCGAACAGAAGTGGAAACTGTTCGCGGCCGCTGACGCCTTTCTCTCCCCCAGCTACTACGAGGCCTACGGCCTGACGATTGCTCAGGCTCTGGGCAGTGGACTCCCGGTGATCGCCGCCCCGCACGCGGGCGCGAAGGCGACCGTCGACGATCGCCACGGCTGGATCGCCGAACCCACACCGCGCGCTTTTGCCGCCGCGATCAGACGAGCCTTGCACGCCGACGAGAACCGCGAAATCCTCCGGCGACGCGAAGCGGCCGCCAAGTGGGGCGGCGAGCGACCCTTCGACGTCGCCGCCCACCGCATGATCGGAATCGCCCGTAGACTCGCGCTTGGCGAACCACCTGAGGAGGCCTTGTGATGACCCAGCGAGCAGTCCTGTTCGACTTCGGCGGGGTGCTGATCCGGATGGATTGGGACGGCTACGACGCCTTCGGCGAGCGCTGGAATCTACCCGCCGGTACGCTCGTCGACGCGTTCTACCGCACCCCGGAATGGCACGCAATCGAGACCGGACGCGGCAACTGGGACACCTGGCAGCGTGGAGTCGAGCAGAGTCTTACGCCATATCTCCAGGGAGACGTCGTCGAGGAGGTCCGAAACCTGCTCGACGCCTGGTACGCGCAGCCCTGGCAGTATCACCACCCCAACTTCGAGCTCGCCCACGACCTCCAGGCCGCCGGACACAAAATCGGCGTGCTCTCCAACGCCCCGGACGACCTGCGCGACCGCTTCCTCAGCAACCTGCCGGTCGAAGTCAGTTGGGACGCCATCGTGGTCTCGGGCGAGATCGGCATGCGCAAGCCCGACCCCGGCATCTTCCATCACGCCGCCGAAGAGATCGGCGTCGCCCCCGAGCACTGCTTCTTCATCGACGACCTGGAAGAAAACGTGATCGGCGCCCAAAAGGTAGGAATGAGCGGCTACCACTTCACCAGAAACAACTACCGAGCCCTCAGAATCGCACTCCGAGCCGCCGGGATCGACAGCTAACGCAGAGGCCGCCGTTCGAATCCGATGTACGCGCTTCGGCGCTGGCGGATACGAAACACTCGAATCCGTTGGCTATCCCATTCGACAGTGAACAACACGCGCAAGCGACCCGGGGCGTGTATCCGATAGACCCCTGGATGATCCTGTAGCTCTTTGCTTGCGCTCGTCCGTGGTCCGTTCGTGAGCGACTTGAGCACCGTCTTCACATAGCGCTTCCGCTTAGGTGAAAGCAGCCGGTATTCGTCTTCAGCGTCAGGGGTTCTGTAGACGATCCAGCGAGGACCGTCCGCTGTCACGAAGAATCGTCTTCTTCAGAACAGAAAAGGTCGGCGGCCGCGGAGTGCTCGGATCTCAGCAGCTTGAAGAAAGACGCTCCTGTAGGGGACGTTCCGTCAAGCCAGTACAACCAGTCCCAGCCCTTCGGAAAGCGTTTGTCCAACCACTGCAACAGTTCGATGCCTTCGAGATCGTCATCGCCATTGAGCATCGACCAATCGCCGTCTGGAAGTGGCAACGGATCGACCGGTGCTGCTGCTTCTGTTCTCATCGCCTCCACCTCTTCAGGTGTAGGCACGGGATCCAGAATGTCTACGTCGTACTCAGAAGCCGGTGGAGCCAGCAGCCGAGCAAGCTTCACGTATCCTCCCGCTTCAGCCTGCGCCACCAACTGTCTCCGCTTGCGCTCCACCCAGGCAGCTTGCCACTGCACCTGCGTTTCTGACGGCTTCCACCATTCAACCCAATCGGAGGTGACGAGATTCGGATTACGCTGCGCCATCGCTCTTCCTCCCATCCCATCCTATCCAGATTCTGACACACTCCGATCGCGCAAGACCGCGAAGAACACCGACGCAAACAACGCCCCTAGACCCGGCGCCACCCAGTACACCCAGTGATTGTCCCAGAACCAGGCGATTGCCGCCGGCCCGAACGACCGCGCCGGATTCATCGACGCCCCCGACACGCCGCCCGCCATTGTCACCGCCGCCGCGACGTAGAGCCCCACTGCGAGTGCGAAGACCGTCGCGCTCCGACCGCGCTCCGCCATCATTAGGATCGCATAGACGAGAAAAAACGTGATCACGATCTCGGTGCCGAACGCCTGGATCAGCGGGCCGTCGCTGAAATTCGCTCCCAACCACGACTCGCCCTCGCCCGTGTGATTGCGAAACAGACCATGCATCACCGACGACGCAATCAGCGCGCCCACGAGTTGTGCCACTACATAGGGCGCCAGCTTCCGACCGGGCAGCTTGCCGGTCAGCCAGAGCCCCAGCGAGACCGCCGGATTGAGATGCGCGCCTGAGATCGCCCAGAAGGCGAAGATCATCACCGCCACGCCGAAGCCGTTGGCCAGGCCCACGCCGAGCGCACCCAGCTCTCCGCCCGACCACCAGTTGACGTGCGCCGAACCCGCGCAGAAGAGCACCAGTCCAAACGTCCCCAGCACCTCGGCCATCAGCTGCTTCGCCGTTGCCTGATTGCCTGCTCGATCAAGGGTCAGCAGACTCAATAGCGGATTGGCCGCTCGCGCAAGTGGAGCGAGCGCCTGCTCAATCGGACTCATCAAGCGAATCTCCGTTTTCCGCACAATTGTTTCACGTGAAACATCCGGATAACCGGCTCGATCGAGACGCTAACAGCGGCATCAAGGTCTCGAGTGTGCGCGCTGTTAAGGTTGAGCCATGCCAAATCGACTTGCCCGCGAGACCTCTCCCTACCTCTTGCAACACGCCAACAATCCCGTGGACTGGTTCCCCTGGGGCGACGAAGCCTGGGCCCGCGCCCGCGCCGAGGACAAGCCCGTCCTGGTCAGCGTCGGCTACGCCGCCTGTCACTGGTGCCACGTGATGGAGCGCGAATCCTTCGAGAATGACCAGATCGCCGCGCTGCAAAACGACCTAGTAGTCAGCATCAAGGTCGACCGCGAAGAGCGTCCCGACGTGGATGAGATCTACATGGACGCCCAGCAAATGCTGCACGGACACGGCGGTTGGCCGCTCAACGTCTTCTGCACGCCCGACGGCCGACCCTTCTTCGGCGGCACCTACTTCCCGCCCGAGCGTCGCACCGGCATGCCCGGCTGGACCGACGTCCTCCAGGGCATTACCCGCGCCTACCGCGAGCAGCGAGATCAGGTCGAACAACAGGCCACCGAGCTGACCAAGCACCTCAACCTGCGAGTCGAGCTGGCCGGTGAAGACTTGGACGAGTCGCCCGCCCAGGTCCGCTCCCGAGCCGCGACCGCGCTACTGCAAGCCGCCGATCGCACGCACGGAGGGTTCGGCGCCGCGCCCAAATTCCCGCAACCGTTCTACCTGCAACTGTTGGTCCAACAAGCACTCGACGCGACGGCAAGCAACCGCAACGACGCCCGACAACATCTCGCCCACTCACTGCGCAAGATGGCCGAGGGCGGCATCTACGACCAGCTCGCCGGCGGCTTCCACCGCTACGCCGTCGACCAGATCTGGCTCGTCCCCCACTTCGAGAAGATGCTCTACGACAATGCCCTGCTAATCCCGCTCTACCTCGACGCGCACCGCCTGGCTACCTCTGAATCTTCTCTCCCCCCCGCTGGGGGGGAGATGCCGAAGGCAGAGGGGGGGAGAGACTCTCTGTTCGCCCGAATCGCTCGCGAAACCGCCGACTACCTGCTCAACGACCTCCAGACCCCCGAGGGCGCCTTCTACGCCTCCACCGACGCCGACTCCGAAGGCGTCGAGGGCAAGTACTTCGTCTGGACCCGCGACGAACTGCATGAGCTACTGGACGAACAGGATGCGGAGATCGCCTGCCGGACCTGGGGCGTCGACGTCGGAGGCAACTGGGAGGGCAACTCGATTCTGCTGGCCGCGCAGTCGCCAGAAGATGTCGCCCGCTGGCTCGATCTGCCGCTCGCCGATGTAGAAGCGTCGCTGACACGCAGTCGATCAACCCTGCTCGAACACCGCGCAACGCGCATCCCGCCCGCGACCGACACCAAGATCATCGCCGCCTGGAACGGCATGGCGATCGACGCGCTGGCCAAAGCAGGCGCCGTCCTGGAGCAGCCACGCTTCATCGACGCCGCCGAACGAGCCGCGCGCTTCATCCTCGACAACATGCGCAACACCGACGGCGAACTGCTGCGCATTCACTCCGCCGGGCGCGCCTCGGTCGACGCCTTCGTCGAGGATTACGCCGCCGTCGCCGACGGCATGATCTCGCTCTACGAATCAACCGGCGACGAATCCTGGTACTCCGAGGCGCGATCGATGATCGACGCCATGATCGAACGTTTCTGGGACCACGAAGGCGGCGGCTTTTTCACCGTCGGTCGCGACGGCGAACAGCTCATCGCGCAGCGCAAGCCTACCCAGGATGGCGCAACGCCCAGCGGCAATGCGCTCGCCGCCCGAGCCCTCGCCCGGATGTACGCCCTCACCGCCGACGGCCGCTACGCCGATCTCATCGAAGCAATGCGCACGACTTTCTCCGCCTACCTGAGCAAGGCGCCGACCATGCTCGGACTCTTCGTCTCGGTCGAGGACTGGCTCACCGACCACCGCTCGGTCGCGCTGGTCGGACCCGCCGATGACCAGGAACTCAATCAGATGCGGCGCGACCTCTGGTCGGGCGAGCCGCGCCCGATGGTCGTCATGCGGCGATCCGGTGAAGAGACCCTGGTCCCGCAACTCGCCGACAAACCGCAACAGAACGGCCAACCGACCGCCTACGTCTGCCAGGCCTTCGCCTGCTCCGCCCCGCTGCATTCAGCAGCGGAACTGCGTAACTTGCTCGACGATCCTATCTCCGCGTTGTACCTTGAATCCTGAGAACAAATCATCGACATTGCCGGAATCGAAGACCGCATGAGTTCGCAATCGCTCGCCCTCGAACAACCCGAAATCCGTTCGGTCTTCGTGGCACAACGGCAGCTCAAATCGCCCAGTTGTGGGACAACATGAAACAAATCGAAACAAAATGAAACAAAATCGAACAGACTTCAGCCCGTAAAACACTGGAAAACCGTCAAATTTCGGTACATAACGAGAGGAATCGAACATGCCCCACCAGACCATCATCCCCTCACTCCGTTACGTCGACTCAAACCGGGCGATCAGCTGGCTGGCCGACACCTTTGGCTTCACCGAGCACTTCGTCGTCCGCAATGAAGACGGACACGTGGAGCACGCCCAGTTGGCCTTCCGCGGCTCGCTGGTCATGCTCGGCGACCTGCAAGGCGATTCGCACGACCTGCCGCACAAACATGGCTCAATCAGCTTGACTGCCGAGTCGGCGGAGCAGGTCGACGACACCTACGCCCGCGCCGTCGCTGCCGGCACCAAGGTGATCCAGCCCCTGATGGACACCGACTACGGCTCCCACGCCTTCACGATCGAGGACTACGAAGGAAACCACTGGCACCTGGGCACCTACGACGCCCTGGTCGAGGAATAAGACTCGGAGGAACACGATGGGACATCAAACAATCATCCCGGCCTTCCGAGCCAACGATGCGCAGGCACTCATCGACTGGCTCCACAACACCATCGGCTTCACCGAGCGCATGATCGTCCCCGACGGCGAGGGAGGCATCGCGC
Source organism: Dehalococcoidia bacterium (assembly GCA_964291525.2). GTDB lineage: Bacteria > Chloroflexota > Dehalococcoidia > Bin125 > Bin125 > Bin125. Next base: position 2,400,329 of record OZ219765.1, read on the forward strand.
ATGCCGAACTCGAGTGGCGCGGCAGTCTCGTTATGCTCGGTTCCGCCCGCGGACACGCCGACTATCTCGACGAATCAATCGGCAAGGCGTCGGTGAGCATGACCGCCGAGTCCAACGATCAGGTCGACGACCTCTACCGCCGCGTGCAGGACGCCGGAGCCACCATCACCGTGCCGCTCGAAGACACGGACTACGGCTCACACTCCTTCACCGTCCGCGATCCCGAGGGCAACTTCTGGCACTTCGGCACCTACGACCCGCTCGCTGAGGACTAGTCAATGGTCACACCAACGCCCGAACGCCCGGACATCGATCCCGGCTACGGCATCGGCGATCCGCAATACCCGTTCACGCCGATCGAATGGGACGACGTCACCCGCCGGCTCGCCGAGTCTCGCAACTACTGGGTGGCTACGACGAGACCGTCAGGCCGCGCCCACTCGGTGCCCGTCTGGGGCATCTGGTTCGAGGAGGCGTTCTGGTTCTTCACTGGTCCGGAGTCGCTCACCGGTCGGAATCTGCAGCGCAACCCTGCCTCGGAAGTCCATCTGGAGAGCGGTGACGACGTCGTCATGCTGTTCGGACAGTTCGAGACCGTCAACGCGAACGACAACGTGTCCACTGAGTATCAAGCCAAGTACGGGCTGGTCGGCGACGGTAGCGAGACCGCGTTCCGGCTGCGATTGTCCAAGGTCCTGGCTTGGCGAGAGCACGACTTCCCCAGCAGCGCCACCCGCTGGCGCTTCTAGTTGTCATCCACACAACGAACACGCTTCATCCAACCAATCGCCGTATCTGTGTTTCAATCCTATGTGCTACAGTAAGACGCATGAATGCAATCGATTTCTTTGGCACTCTTCAATGGTGGCACGTCCCCATCACCCTGCTCTCTCTTGCCTTTTCGGTCTGCGTCTTGAGATTAGTCTTGACCCTCAACATCAACGAGCTGTTCAGGGACAGGGACGAACGGAGGGACAAAAGACTCCGCGCGCTCTGCACTCATACGATTCTCTCTCCGGCTGCGGGCAATATCAGATACGAGAGCCTTGCATGGAGCCCATCAGGGACGATTCAAGCTCAATGCACTAGATGTGGAATGGTCTTTATCGGAGGCTTACAACAAGCAGCCGAGGTGGGTACCGCTTGGGCGCACAACCCTCTTGCGTGGAGCAAGCAGGAGCAGAAATTTCAGAAGCTCCTCAAGAGGTCAGGCTACCGGTAGACCGCACATGGTGTTCCAATCAAGTGTCAGGCCCCGCTGAACTCCGCCGTCCGACGCTCGTTGAAGGCGGCCACACCTTCAGTCATGTCGTCGGTGTAAGCCAACCGCTCGAAGTAGAGCTGCTCGATCCGCAACCCCTCGTCCAGCGAGGTCTGCATCCCGCGCACAGCCGCCGACTTGCAGGCGCGCACCGCCAACGGTCCGTTGCGGCAGATCCGTTCTGCCATCGCCCGCGCAGCATCCATCAACGCGTCCGCCTCAACGACCTGGTGCACCAGCCCAATCTCATGCGCCCGCTCCGCCGACAGCGGATCACCGGTCAGCATGATCTCCATCGCCCGGCTCTCACCCAACAGTCGAGGCAAGCGCTGCGTCCCACCCCAGCCAGGCAGCAGGCCGAGGCCCACTTCGGGTTGACCCATCTGAGCCCCGCTGGCGGCGATCCGGATGTCGCAGGCCAACGCGACCTCAAGGCCGCCACCGAAGGCGTAGCCGTTAATCGCCGCAATCAAAGGCTTGGAGATGTACATCCCGCGCATGATCGTCGGCGCGAGCTCGAAGCGTTCCTTGGACGGCTCATCCATCATCGCCGGAATCATGTCGCGCAGATCGGCCCCGGCCGAGAACGCACGCTCGCCCGCGCCGGTGATGATCGCCACCCAGGCCTCATCGTCGTCCTTGAATCGGGCGCACGCCTCCGCGAACGCCGCGTACTGCTCACGATCAAACGAGTTCAGCGCTTTCTGCCGATCCAGCACGATCGTCGCGATTCGATCCGAAACCTCATACGCCACTGCCATGTCGAAGCTCCCTTAGCCACCGTGTTCGTAGATGCCATGACCCGTCTTGCGCCCTAGCCGTCCTGCCGACACCAGGCGCCGCAGGATCGTCGGCGGCGCCAGATTCGGATCGCCAATCTCCCGCTGCATGCTCTCCGCCACGTCCAACAGGACGTCGAGTCCGACCAGATCGGCGGTCGCCAATGGACCCATGGAATGTCCCAACCCGAGCTGGCAAGCGCTGTCGATATCCTCGGCCGTCGCCACGCCCGACTCCCACAACCGCAGCGCCGACAGGCAGAACGGCACCAACAGCCGATTGACAATGAATGCCGGCGTGTCCTTGACCCGCACCGGCGTCTTGCCGCTCGCTTCGACGAACTCCCAGGCTGCCTCGACCGCCTCGTCCGACGCCGTCAACGGCACCACCACCTCAACCAGCGGCAGCACCTGCGCGGGATTGAAGTAGTGCAGCCCAACGACCCGCGAAGGATCGGACATCCGCTCGGCGATCTCCTGAATGGAGATAGATGAAGTGTTGCTGGCCAGGAACCTCGCGTCGGCGCAGACCTGTTCCAGCCGCTCGAAGATGTCTTGCTTCAGCGTCACATTCTCGGAGACCGCTTCAATCACGCCCTGAGCCGAAGCCAGAGCTTCAAGATCGGTTGACGTCGTCAACGCCGCCAGCGCCGCGTCACCCTGCTCAGCGCTGATCCGCTCCCTCGACACGAGCCGGTCGACACCGCCCTGGATCACGCCTCGAGCACGCTCCAACTGGCCCTCATCAACATCGACCAGCGACACCTCAATGCCCGCCAGCAATGCGGTCTGAGCGATCCCCGAGCCCATCGTCCCCCCGCCAAGCACGCCCAACCGTTGGGTTCCAGTTTCTCGATCTGCCATCTCAATCCCCTCGCTGAGCCCTGCAAATGGCCCCGCTGCAGGCTATCCGACACTCCGCTCTCGACCGTTCTGTCGTTCCGCCAAGCGCCGTTACGCTAGTTGGGATTGGGCCGAACCACTGACGACACTGAGGAGCCAACCATGAGCCGACGCATTGGCATGGGATTCGACTGGCAGGGATCGATGGACCGCGAGACCTCGCTCAAGCGAGCGCAGATCGCGGACGAGGTTGGCATTGACTCGCTCTGGGTCGCCGAGGCCTGGGGTCAGGACGCGTTCACCACGCTCGTCCAGCTCGCCGAGCGAACCAGCAACGTCCAGGTCGCCACCGGCATCGTCAACATCTACTCGCGAACGCCCGCAGCGCTTGCCCAGCACTTCGCCACGATCGATGAGCTCTCCGAAGGCCGCGTCATCGTCGGTCTGGGCAACTCGGGCCCGCAGGTCATCGAGCACTTCCACGGTGTCCCCTTCCAGCCCGCCTTCAAGCGCATGCGCGAGACCGTCGAGATCATGAAGATCCTCTTCTCCGGTGAGCGCCTCAACTACGACGGAGACCTGTTCAAGCTCCAGCGCGGCTTCACCCTCCGCTTCGACACCTATCGCAAGCAAATGCCGATCTACCTGGCCACACTCAATCCCAAGTCGGTCCAGATGACTGCTGAAATCTCTGACGGTTGGCTGCCGATCATGATCCCCATGGACCGGCTCAAGGAAGAGATCGACCTGGTCAACGACTGGGTGCGCGAGGCTGGCAAAGATCCCGCCGACTTCACGGTCCGCGCACCGGGCGGCGTGACCGTCGCCAACACGCCCGAGGACCAGGCCCGCGCCCGCGCCGGACAGGCCGGCACCCTCGCCTTCTATTGCGCCCGGATGGGCGAGTTCTACTACCGCCAGCTCTCACGCCAGGGCTACGAAGACGAGGCCAACGCCGCCCGTCTCGCCTGGAAAGATGGCGGCGGAGGCGCAGCCGCGCAGTCGATCCCCGGCGAGATGCTGGAACAGTTCGGCTTCGTCGGTACGACCGAGGAATGCGTCGAGCGCCTGGAACAAGAAGCAGACGCGGGAGCCCTGCTACACAACGTCAACGTGATGGAGCAGGATCCAAACGAGTTCGCCAAAATCCTCGAGTCGCTCAAGGGCTAGCAAGCCGTTCAGCACGTAGTGGCTTGCTCACAACCTGTACGATCGCAGCATCGGCGCGAACGGACATGAGAAGCCGCAGCTATGCCAGAGGCTGACCTGCTAGCTCGAGTGACGGTGAACCCCGCTGTTCTCGGCGGAAAGCCCGTCATCCGTGGTATGCGCATCGCAGTGGAACATGTCCTCGCGATGTTGGCCGCGGGAGACTCTTCCGAAACGATTCTTCGGGAGTACCCGTTCCTCGAACCCGCTGACATCCAGGCCTGTCTGTTGTTTGCTCACCGTGCTATCGCCGGTGAAGCCATCCATGATCGCACCCTCATCGGTTGACAATGAGATTCTTGCTCGATGTCTGCGCCTCCTCGCGGAGCTTGCGGTCGATGCTGCTGAATGACGGACATGACGTGATCTCGGCCTTGGATATCGATCCAAAAGCGACCGATTCGGAGTTGTTGGAGTTTGCCCGAGCGAATCAGCGAGTGATCATTACAGAAGACAAGGACTTCGGGGAGCTTGTTTTCGTACGCCGACAGCCACACAGCGGGATTATTCGCTTCACGAACATGACGGTTGATGAGAAGGTCCACGCAATGCTCGAACTGCTGCAGCGGTTTCCTAACGAAATCGAAGAGCAGTGCATCATCGTGGTCACTCGCAACCGCATCCGGATCAGGCGGGAGGAGTAGCTGCCCGACGCGTCCGGCGACCTGTCCCTCTCAAACTGGTCATTGCTATACCTGCCGCGGCAAGCGCGGGAGCAAGGGACGCCGAATCTACGCCGCCCACTCGATCCACCAGCCGTGTGGCGATGATCGCGCCAACAACTGGCGCCTTCGGTCTCCGTTGACGAAGCGTGTAGTCGCCAGCATTGGCATCTGCGTGTCGGCGATGTCTTCGAGCAGCAGTTCCAGCGTCACCAGCCAGACCGGGCGCTCCCGGCTCGTCTCAGCGAGTGTCTGATAGATGCGCTCACGACCGGCCGCAGGGATTTGATGCAGCGCAACCGTCGAGTAGACCGTCAGCGCTGCGTCCGGCGGCGTGTCGGCGATCATCTGCGGAAGCAACTCGACGGCGTCGCCGCCTCGAAGATCGATCGGCGACCGAGACAGCTCGGCAGCGCTGTCAATCAGCCGCTGATGGCGCTCGACATGTTCGGGCCAGATCAGCGCTCGCAGCCAGCGAAGCTCATCGTCCTTGCTGAGGTCGATCGGGTTGATGTCGATCCCGCCACGGAACCAGACCACCAGATCATCCGCCAGCTTCGGCATGGCTCCGCCACCGCGCAGTTCCGCTTCTAGTTCTACCTGAGCCTCCGCATGGCCCCAGGTCGCTTCCTCCTGGCCGCCGCGCAGATAGCGGTAGCGGTAGCGGTCCACGTTCAGGTTGAGGCCGGCACTGGCTCCGACATCGATCAGAGCCAGCGGCCTCCCCGATTCCTGCTGGACCATCGAGAACGCCGGCAGCAGACAAGTGCAGCGCCGCACGACGTTGGTCTGAGTCCGGTTCTGGCGAATCAGCTCGAGGATCTCATCCTTGCGTGAGAGGCAAAAGTCGCGAAACGAGGGGAATGCCGGCTCCATCGGACGCTCTTCACCCGAGACAATCGGGTAGTGCGCGGCAAGTGGATGCTCGGCATGCTCGCCGCCGCTGAGCAACAGGAACTGCACCGCCGCGAAGAGCATGTTTGGAGCAGGCTGGCGTCGGCGCTTCTGCGCCGCCAACTCCAGCAGCTCGCGATCGAGCGAGACGCCGTATGCCAACTCCGCGTACATCGGTGACGCGAGGTCCGGCGATTCGACACGCGCAAAGCGATGGAACACGTCGCGGTAGTGCGCCGCGGTGGGCGCATCCAGTTGGCCCCTGGGAGACACGTCGACGGCTTAGGCGGTCAGGAACTCGCCGATTTTGCCGAGCACCGCTTCCGGCTCCTCGACCTGCGGCATGTGACCGGAGGCAGAGAACATCGCTACCTCGGAGTTCGGGATGGCGCGGTTGAAGTCGTCGGCATATTGCGGAGGGATCAGGCCGTCGGACGCGCCCCAGACGATCAGCGTCGGCGAGGTCACCCGGTGAATCCGCTCGGACAGACGCTTGTCGGGAATCGGCCACATGAAGCGAGCTGCCGTCTGCAGCATCTTGGCGCGTTCGACCGTGACCATCTGCAACTCGTCCGGGTCCTCCGGCGGAGGCGCGGTCATCATCTTCGCGCCCGGGTGCTCGGTGTCGTGGAACAGCGCTGGTACCAGCTCGTTGGGCAGCATCGCGAAGAAGTCGGCGACCGGGTAGTCATCGTTCCACAGGCCGGCCGGAGCAATCAGCACCAGCTTCGAGACGCGGCTCGGCTGCATCGCGGCAACCTCGGCGGCGAACCAGCCGCCCATCGAATGACCGACGATGATCACATCGTCTACACCCATGGCATCAAGGAAGTCCCAGTAGAAGTAGAAGACATCGTGGTGGTCCATCAGCCACTCGACGCCGGTCGAGTTTGCCGTACCAGGCAGCTTCGGCGCGAGCACGCGATGGTGCTGCGAGAGCTGCTCAAGGAATGGGTCCCACATCAAGCCGCCAGCGCCATGGATAAAGAGCAGGTCCGGACCTGACCCTGCCTCCATGTAACCGACGTTGAAACGGCCGTTGACCAGCGAAACAGTCTTGTCTTCCATTCCAACACCTCCAGGCAAACACCCTCTGAAATACACCCGCTCAGCGGGCGGGCACACGCCACAAGGCTATGAGTCACCCTCGACCAGTGTCAATCGACGACTCCGCCGCCTCCAGATGATCGCGCCGGCCACTATCACCACGCCAAAGAACAGGGTCCCGATGATCGCGCCCAGACTGGATTCGTACTGGCCCAGCACCAGGGTCAGGCCCGATGCGTACACGCCAACCACGCCGAAGAACAGCTCTAGCCGCTGTTGCCGCGCCACGCCGGCGAGCAGCAGCACGACCGCCCACACGATGCCGATCGCGGCAAGCCCTTCGCTCTCGGCGGCGAGAATCGCTGATGCGGTCACACCACCCGCTAGCAACACTGACTTCCAGAACGGCGTCAGCCAGTGATCCTCAAGGCGACCTAGCCAGCGCCGTCCGGCCATGCCAAGCGCGGTGAGCTCGATCGCCGTGAACAGCACGACGAGCACCAATCCAAGCCTTGGCCCGCTGTCAAGGTCCGAGAGTCCTCCCGCCAACGATCCCAGTAGCAACAGCCCCGACGCGGGCAGTAGCTCGATACGTCCGCCTCGCAATGCCCAGGCGGTAACGATCCAACCGATGAGCAGCGCCATCCAATCGATCGCCGGTTCCGTTGACGCGCCGGCAAGAGCCAGGATTGCTGCACCGCTGCCGAGCGATGCGCCAAGCCGAGCCCAGATCTCCAACTCCGGAGCGAGCCAACGTCGCGAATGCCGAAGCAGTAACAGGATTCCGATGCCAATGACAACGACACTCCCAAACGTGCTCCACAACGCCCAGTCGGCCAGCGTTCGGAAGCTGCTGCCGTAGAGCCCGACATCCAGCGCATCGCCCGCGATCGCAATCGAGAGCGGCATCACCGCCAACGCCCCTGCTGCCAGGAATGTCGAAATCGGCGACCGCGCCAGCCGAACCATCCCACCACCGACGAACACGACGCAGAGGCAAAGCAACAGGAAGCCGATCGCTTCGTGCTCCGGGTCGGCCACCTCGTCCAGTGACAGCCCCAGCCCGAGCGTGATCAGGACAATCGAACCACAGGCGAATCCATCGGACATGGCGCGCAAATCGGAAATCTTAGAGAGCCAGGTCAGGCCGACCGCTATCGCGCCCAGCCCAAAGGGCAGAACCAACCACCAGTCATCGCCGTCCGAAGCCAGCGCTATCAGCATCAGCGCGCCGACCAGGAGAATCGAAACGCCGAGATATGAGACGGCGTCGACGAGTCGGTTCGTTGGCGTTCCGGCCAGGCGCCCGCTCTCCCATGCTTTGATCGCTACGGCCGTCTCAACTTCGATCAGGCCCGCTTCTCGCCAGCGTTCCAGCGCCGACTCCCAGTCTTCGCGGCTAAAGCGAGACGCCATATCTGCACGCCGCCCCTCACGAGCACTCAGCCTAGAGTGATTCCATGCCCGCCGATTCCATCCCCGCCGAGATCGTCCGCGCCTACGACATCCGCGGGACAACCCCCGATCAGGTCAACGCGGATGTCGCACGGCGGATCGGGAACGCGTTCGGACAATGGCTGCTCGACCGCGGCGCAACTTCGATGGTCATCGGACATGACACACGTGCGACCTCGCGTGAGCTGTCCGAAGCAGCCGTCGACGGAGCGCTCGACGCGGGAATTGAGGTGCACGCCGCAGGTCTCGCTCCGACACCGGTAATCGGTTGGACGGTCGATCAGCGCGGCCTGGGCGGCGGACTGGTCGTCACTGCGAGCCACAACCCGGCTGAGTACAACGGCTTCAAAATGCTCGCCGACTGGGCGCAACCGCTATTGCCCGAGGAGATTCAACACGTTGTCGGCCACTCTCCTCGCTCCGCCGCGAACCGGGGAACACGCCATACACTCGACGCGATTGGGCCGTATCTGGAAATGCTCAATCGCCGATTCAGGCACGACACGGGCATTCGCCTCGCAATCGATTGTGGAAACGGCACCACGTCGCTCACTGCTCCCGATGCCATGGTCGGACGCGGTACGCAGGTTCATGCCATCCGCACGACCGCGAGACCGATTGATGACATCGCAGCCGACCCACAAGACCCGGAGACGATGCGTGAACTCGCCCGCGTCACACGGACGCTGAGCGCCGACCTCGGAATCAGCTGGGACGGCGACGGCGACCGAATCGGTGTGCTCGATCATCTCGGCCGGCGCTACGAGGCGGACTGGCTGACGGCAGTGCTCGCCCGCCCGTTGCTCGCTCGGCAACCGGGCGCAGACATTCTGCTCGACCTAAAGACCAGCACCAGCGCGATCATGGACATCGAACGCCGTGGTGGTCGGGCTGTTTCGGCCAGGACGGGTTACTCATTCTTCCGCCGACTCATGAGGGAGCAAGGGATCGCGTTCGGTGGCGAGACTAGCGGCCACATCATGTTCGGACCGGACTACCGCTCGGGCGAGCATGCACCATGGATCGATGACGGCGTCTACGCCGCCTGCTCTCTGGTTGGCTACCTGGCAGAATCCGGTCGAACGCTGGCCGAAGAAATGGCGGAGATTGAGCCGCGTCCGATCTCACCTGAACTGCGGCTGTCATGTCCGGACAACATCAAGGCCGGCATTGCCGAGCGCATCGGCGATTGGTTTGCCGAGCACCATCATGCGGCGCAGGTCGATCGAAGCGATGGGGCGCGAGTCGTCCTGGCGGACGGTTGGTTACACGCCCGAGCATCCAATACCGCTCCAGCCCTCAGCTTGCGTTTCGAGGCGGTGGACGAGCTCGGTTACCGGCAAATCGCCGAACAACTCCATGAGGTCTTACTACAGCAACCTGAGGTAAGCGGAGTCGACCAACTTGATGAACCGCCGACAATCGGACCTCAACCGCTCATTTGACAAACAACCCCACGTTCAGCGAATCGGCCAGTTCGCTTATCTCAGGAACCGGATTTTCCTCCAGGACCAGGGTGACCCGTACCTGTCCGAGTCGATTCCCAACCGCCAGTTCCGCTTCCAAAACCGCACGCATTTTGACCAGTGTGAATAGCGCCTGTTGAAGTTCGTGGGACTCGGCTCCGCTCGGTCGCACTTCAACGATGAGGGACTCCACTTCGCCGACGAAGGCAGCATCCGACTCGTCTCCCGAGGGAAACCAGCGCTCGGTCACGCCGACCGAATCGGCCGGGGCGCCGAGCACGTCACCGTTGGCCGCAGCCCACTCCTTGAGCGCACGATGGGCTGAACTCTCGGGTGTGCCTGAACGGGTCTTCGTCGGCGGCAATCCGAATGCGTATATCCCGACCGTGACCCAATCGAACCCTTGCATGGCCATCAGATCCTCGTTTGACGCGCCACCGAGCAGCCCGCGCAGATCCGGTGCGTCCGGATACATCCGTGACACTCTCTCATGCATCCCATCGGCGACAGCCTCGAGGTCGACCACACCGGCGTCAGCAGGAAATCGCTTGATTGCGGCGCTCGAGTCGGCCAACTCGCCCTTGCGAGCCGACTTGGTCAGGAAGCGGAATAGGGTTCGCTGCAGATCGTTCTCGGTCACAACCAACGGCATGGCCGTAGGGTACTGATCGATGAATTCGACACCGATCCCGCGCGAGATCTTCCGCGCCTACGACATCCGCGGTCGCGCGCTCGGCGCTGATGCCTTGCTCACGCCGGACCTCGCGATTCGCATCGCATTGGCCTATGCGGAGCTGGTCGATTCGGCCGAGCGGGTCGTGGTCGGCGGCGATCAGCGACCGACCACGCCAGCGCTTCAACAGGCCGCGATTGCGGGGTTGCTGGATGCCGGCCTGGACGTCATCGACATCGGTCGGGCGCCGTCGCCGCTGGTCTATTGGGCCGCTGCGCTGCTCACGCAGGAACGTCCCACCGCTGGACTGGTCGTCACCGCGTCCCACAATCGACCTGAGGACAACGGGATCAAGCTGCTCGACACCGACGCGATGCCGTTCTCGCCAGAACAGATCCAGGTTGTCGCCGACCGTGTTGCCTCAGGTGTTTCTGTCGGCGATCGACAGGGCGACCGACGCCTGTGGAGCCCAAGACCAACCTACGTACGCAGCCTCGCTGAGTCGTTTCGAGTGCAACGGCCGCTTCAGGTCGCGATCGATCCGGGCAATGGTGTCGCGACCGTGACGGCGCGCACGGCGTTGCGGGCAATCGGATGCGAAGTGATCGCGATCAACGATGACCCGGAAGAGACCGAACCGTCGCATCCAGCCGATCCCCAGCACGCCGAGAACGTGACCCAGCTCGCGCAGTTCGTCTCCGATTCGAGCGCCGATCTTGGATTCGCCTTCGACGGCGATGGCGATCGCCTCGGGCTGGTCGACGGGAGCGGCAACCGCGTCGCGCCCGATCAGGTGCTCGCGCTGCTCGCCCAGGACTGGCTGACCTCGCATCCAGGAGCGTCGATCCATATCGACGTGAAGACGTCACAGGCGGTGATCGATCACATTGATCATCTTGGCGGGCGACCAGTCCTGGGCCCCGTCGGTCATTCTCTGGGCAAGTATGCGATGCAAGAACGCGGCATCGACTTTGGCGGTGAGTCCTCAACGCACTACTACTACCGACTCGATGATCCGCCTCACATCACCGACGACGCCGTCCGCACCGCCTGCCGCATCGCCCAACTCGCTTCGCGGACCCCGCTCGAGCCGATCCTCGCCAACATCCCGCGCTATCGCACCTCGCCCGAGATCAAGATCGACTGCTCCGACGATCGTAAGCACGACGTGAGCGCGGCAATCGCCCGCGATGCCCTTCAACGCTGGCCGGTCAATCAGATTGACGGCGCGCGGATCGATCTCTCAAGCCATGCCCCAGGTGCATGGTGTCTCATTCGGGCGTCGAACACCACGCCGGTTCTGACGGTGATCGTCGAGGCGCGCACCGACGAAGCGTATGAGACCTCAAGACGATTGACGGCGGACATGTTGGCCGACTACGGACTCGACCCTGCTCCGCTGCTCAGTCAGCCACCGCTTGACTGAGCTCTGGTCGCGGAAGCTCGAAGACATCGGCCAGAAGTTCGTAGGAGCGGATTCGCGCGGCGAAGTCATAGGTGATCGTCAGCGCGATGAACTCGTCGACGTCATAGGCCCTCGCGAGTTGCTCGAGCTTTTCCCTCACTCGCTGCGGCGAGCCGTGGATACTTCGGTTCTGCATGTAGCCGATGTAGTCGAGCTCGGGCTGTGAGTACGGGAAATTCATCGCTTCCTCAACCGAGGGGATACCGCCGCGGGCGCCGCGATTGCCCTTAATCCGCCAGCACCAGCGACTCCAGCAGAGTTGTTCCGCTTCTTCGTCGGTCTCCGCGACCGTCACTGAGACACCGAGCGACGCTCTGGGCTCGGAACTCACTGGTGAAGGCTGGAAGCGCTCGCGGTACTTGCGCACGACTTGTTCCCCGCCCTCGGGCGAGATGAAGTGGGCAAAGCAGTGTGACCAACCCAACTCGGCTGCGACGTGCCCTCCATAGTGCGACGAACCGAGCAGCCACAGCTCGGGCATTGGCGCGCCAGGAGGCGCGGCCTGGACTTCGCGGTACTGGTGATCGGGCGGCAGGTCGTCGGCCAGCCAGCCGTAGAGGTCGAGGAGCTGCTCAGGGAAGTGGTCGATACCCAGCGCGCCGGGTCCGTGGACAAGGGCTCGCGCTGTTCGACCGTCAGAGCCCGGAGCTCGGCCGACGCCCAGGTCGATCCGGCCTGGGAACTGAGTCGTCATTGTGCGGAAGTTCTCCGCGACCTTGAGCGAGCTGTAGTGCGGCAGCATGATCCCGCCCGACCCGACTCGGATCTGCGACGTTCGCCAGGCGACCTGGGGGATCAGCACTTCGGGCGAGGCGCAGGCAAGTGAGCCGGCATTGTGATGCTCGGCCAGCCAGTAGCGGGAGTAGCCCAGTCGATCGCAGGTCTCGGCCAACTCGAAGGTCTCGGAGATCGCGGTCGCGGCCGTACCGCCGTCGCGAATTGGAATCTGATCTAGCACGCCGAGGCGAATGTCTTGTGACATACGTCGATCCTACATGCGACCATCGCTCGCTCAGCTCCTCAGCGGTAACGACCAGAACGCTCACCTAAGCTGATTGGGTGACGACATCTACCCGGCGCTCCGCCGGCCAGGAGTATTGCATGTCCTCTTCCACTGACTCCACTGATCAGCTGCCCGTTGCGCCCGACAGTCGCGCGGCCTCTGCGGCGCGCGATGCCTGGCATCATTTTCCCTCGATGCTCGGAGCGAGCACCGCAACCCAGGGCATGACGGCAGGCAACGCGACCGAGTGGGGTCTTTCCGGTGAGTCGCCGAAGAGCAATCTCAAGCCGATCTCGCTAGGCGGAGGGATCCCTGACGCCGACACCCAACCGCGGCAGCAGCTGTTGGCCGCCATGGGACGGGTCCTGGAAGAGCCGGGCGACGCTGCGCTCGTATACGGCGGAGCACAGGGCTACACACCACTGCGCGAACAGATCTCCCGTTACTTTGCCCGCAACCACCCGTCTCAGCCGGGCGCCGACTGGTATTTACTGACTAATGGCGCGGCCGGTGCGATCGAAGCGATCTGCGCCGCCTTCCTCGATCCTGGCGATGTCGTGATCACCGAGATCCCAACCTTCGCCGGCTCTCTGCGGACGATCCGTGGGAAACAGGCCAAAGTCGTAGGCGTCGGCATGGACGACGAGGGCATCCGGATTGACCAACTCGAATCGACGATCAACCGACTCGATTCTGAGGGTGAGCGGGTCAAGTTGATCTACACCCAGCCAACCTTCCACAATCCGACCGGCCTGACGATGACCCTCGAACGCCGCCTTGAGCTGATTGAGTTGGCCGCGCGCCACCGGATCCTGCTGATGGAGGACCACGCCTACTCGGAGCTGTACTTCGACGGGCCGCCACCGCCAACACTCTCGGAACTGACCGATGGTTGGGGCGTGCTCACGGTGGGCACGTTCTCCAAGGTGATCGCCACAGGCCTGCGGGTGGGCTGGGTCCAAGCACGGCCAGAATGGATCGGCGCGATGGTTCCGTCGCGCTTTGATATGGGAAACAGCCCATTGCTGCACCGAATGCTGCACGAGTACATGGTGCGTGGTGATTTCCGCGAACACGTTGAGCGAATGCGCAGCCTCTATGCGCTCAAGGCTCGCACGCTCGCGCAGGCGCTCGACCCATATGGCGAGCCATATTTCGACCTCACCGAGCCGTCCGGCGGCTTCTTCCTCTGGTTGAAACTTCGCGACGGTCTCTCCTCAGAAGCGATTCGCGACTACGCCGCAGAAGACGGGCTCGGCTTCCCCGTGGGCAAGCGCTTCTATCCCGGCGCCAAATCCGGCGACGACGGAGAATCCTTGAGGCTCGCGTTCAGCTGGCCGCCGGCTCAGACGCTCGAAGAGGCCGCTGAACGGCTAGGCCGAGCATTCCACCGAGCGGCCAACGGCGGCTGACGGTGTCCTGCGGGCATCCGATCAGCCGGCAGGCAACCATCAACGGCGCATCAATCGAATACGACCTGCACCGCAGTCCGCGACGGCGCAAAAGCATCAGTTTGATCGTCGAAGACCGGAGGCTCCGGGTCCTCGCGCCGAGGCGAACGGCGCTGAACCAGATTCATGCCTTGCTGGAGCATCGAGCCGATTGGATTCGTGAACGTCTCACCGCTCCGACTCCCCCAAGGCTTCGCGATGAATTGAAACCGGGCGGACAACTGCCACTGTTTGGGGAGGACGTACCCGTTGAAGCTGGCTCCGGCCCATTCAACTTCGACGGACGTTGCTTTCGCGTCGACCTGGCGCGCGGCGACCAGGCTTCGGCGGCTGAACGCTGGCTTCGAGAGTTTGCGCGGGCGGAGTTCACTGCCCGCGCCCATCGGTGGGCAGAGCGAATCGGCGTCACACCGGCCAAGATCCAGGTGCGCGACCAGAAAACCCGCTGGGGCAGCGCATCATCCATGGGCACTCTGAGCTTCAACTGGCGACTGATCTTCGCTCGTCCCGAAATCGTCGAGTACGTGGTCGTCCACGAACTCTGCCACCTGATCCAACCGGACCACAGCCCGGCCTATTGGCGGCTTGTGCAGTCGCACCTGCCCGATTATCAGCAGAGGCGGCAAGCCTTGAAGGACGCGGCCGACCGCCTCGTCTGGTAACGGGTTGTCAAGCTAGTCCGACGCTGCCTCGGCCGGCTCCTGCAGGAAGTCTGGGACCTCTTGACCTGCGTCCGTGAAGGCCTTGGCCAACACATCGGTGCGGCTGAATGAGACTGCGCCACCGCCTGAGGCGACCCATTGCTGAGTGCCCTCGACCGATGCCAGCTGACCCTGGAACTTTGGAGCGACGTAGCGGGCGAACAGTTCGTACGACTTGCGAATCCCTTCGCGGTTGGCCCACTCGTGAGCAAGCATCATCAGACCACCGAAGCCGCCCGAGTTCTCCTGCAAGATCTCGATCGCCTTGATTGCGTCATCGGGCGTGCCGATGATCGCGCCGCCGGTCTCAACCGCGCCTTCGGGCGTCTCGGCCGTGCCGGGCAGGACAGCCTGAAGCGTGTCGCGGAAGTAGTCGATCTGCCAGGCCCGCCAACCTTCCCGAGCCTCGTTGAACGCCTGCTCGCGCGTCTCGGCGATGTACATCGGGATCACCAATCGCCATTTGTTGCGGTCGACGGTCGTGCCCTCGCGCTCGGCGACTTCTTCGACTTCCGCCCACTGACCCTCGAGGTTGGAGCGCCCGCCGGGCAGATACACGCCGATGCTGAGCATGCCCATGCCGTACTTGCCGGCCATCTGACGTCCTGCTGGCGAGACGGTCGAAGCGACGGCCATCTCGAAATGCGGCTTCGTGTAGGGCGAAACCTGCAAGCGGGCGTCGGTCAATTCGAACCAGTCGGTCGACATGTTGACCGGGCCGTCTTGCTTGAGCAGGGCCAGGATCGCCTGTAGCGATTCGTCCATTCGCTGACGCTGATAAAGCGGGTCGATGCCCATCATTCGCGCGTCGGAGGACAACGCACCCGGGCCGACTCCCATCATCACTCGGCCGCGAGTCATGTGATCGAGCTGGATCATGCGGTCAACCACCATCAGGGGATGGTGATAGGGCAATGAAACCACGCCAGTTCCCAGGCGGATGTTACTGGTGCGCTCAGCGGCGGCGGCGATGAATACCTCGGGTGAGGCGATTAACTCCCAGCCTGCCGAGTGGTGCTCGCCGATCCAGGCCTCGTCGTAGCCCAACTGATCGAGCCATTCGACCAATTCGAGATCGCGATGAATCGCCAACGAGGGATTCTCACCCACGCGGTGAAACGGCGCCATGAAAATGCCGAAGTCCATTCGTCCATCACTGGCCATGTTGTCCCTCAATTCTTCATCTGGTTAGTCGGCGTTACCTTGATTGCGAGTCTAACTACCCGGCGACAAATTTGAGTGGCAGGCCTTGCGATGACCACGTCCCCGTATCTCCAGCGACGCAGCACCCGCTTCGATCCGACGATCAACTGGCGCGACACCTACGCCGAGCGCCTGGCCACTCCCGAGATGGCGGCCGCCATGTTCAACTCGGGCGACCATCTCTGGATTCCACCCGGCCACGCATCAATGCCGATCCTGGAGGCGCTGGTCGCGCGCAGTGACGAACTCGAGGGTGTCGAAGTGCGCGGCATCGTGGTGCCCGACGCCGGTTGGTTCACCGAGGAGATGATGTCGTCCTTCAGCGTGGCGCCACAGTTCGGCACGCTGTTCGACCGCGATGCCGTGAATGCCGGTATCGCCGACTATCACCCTTACTGGCTGGTCGGCATCCACAAGGCCTGGGACGCCGGCCGCGAGGACGAAGCCTGGCCGATCGACGTGCTCCAGATTCGCACGACGCCGCCGAACGAAGCGGGATACGTCTCGCTCGGCAGTTCAGTCTGGGACGGCGTGACCTCGGCCAAACGGGCGAAGAAGGTGATTGCAGAGGTCAACGAACACGTCGTTGAGACCTTCGGCGATTCGTGGCTGCACGTGTCCGAAATCGATTGTTTCGTTCCAGGTGAGTCGCCGGTGATGGTCAACCTCGAACACCCGGAACCGAATCAGGTCGACCTCGGTCTCACCCACTACGTGTCGCAACTCGTCCAGGATGGCGACACGATCCAGGTCGGCGTGGGCTCTCACTCTGGCGCGCTGGCGCGACTGGGCGCGTTCGACGAGCGGGAGAATCTCTCCTACTTCGCCGAGCTGACAACGGAGGGCCTGGTCCCGCTGGTCGAGCGAGGCATCATCACCGGCAAGTACTCCAAGACCCATCCCGACAAGTTCGTCGCGACCGTGATCGGTAACACGCCCGACGAGATTGCCACCGTCCACCGCAACCCCGCCTTCGAGACCTACAGCATTGAGTATCTGCTCGACCCACGGCAGATCGCACGTAACGAGAACATCGTCGCCATCAACGGAGCGCTCACCGCCGACCTGACCGGTCAGCTCGGCGTGCACACGATCGGCCCGCGAATCTACGCCGGAGTCGGAGGACACCTGGCCTTCGCGATGGGTGCTTACCTGGCGCCGAAAGGCCGCTCGGTCACAGTGCTGCCCTCCACCAACCGCTCAGGAACCATCTCCACCATCATGGCCCAGTTCGACCCCGGCCAGATCGTCACCGTTCCCCGAGACATCGCCGACACGGTCGTCACGGAGTATGGAATCGCCCGGCTTCTGGGCAAGACGGTGCGCCAGCGGGCAGATGAGTTAATCGCCGTTGCACACCCCGATTTCCGAGGCGAACTACGCAAGGCAGCGCAGAAGCTCTTCTATCCGTAGGTGAGGTCAACCGAGTCTTCCTCCAAGAGGAGGATGTGCCCCGAAGGGGCGGAGGGGCTCTCCTAAGCAAGGAGACTGAGAGCGCCCAGCACCTACACGTTCGCCGCGGGCCCCCTCAGTCGCTTCGCGACAGCTCCCCCAGCGGGGGAGCTCTGAAATCCTGAAGCGCGTTGAATGTGAATCTCTACACCATCGGCTTCACCAGGAAGTCGGCTCGAGAATTCTTTGACGAGCTGCTGCGCCCGAGCGGCGCGAGGCGGGTCATTGACATCCGCTTGAAGCCGTCTTCGCAGTTGTCCGGCTTTGCCAAGGTGTCGAAGTCAGATGGCGATTTTCAGTTCCTGCTCCAGCGCCTGTGCGGCATGGACTATGTCCATCTCCCGGTTCTGGCGCCTTCCAATGAACTGTTCCAGAGCTATCGAGGCGGCGACATGACCTGGGATGAGTACGCCGAGCGTTACCTCAACCTGCTCGAAGAACGCGCCGTCCAGCATGAGTTGGACCGTGAACTCTTCGCAGACGCTGTGCTCCTCTGCAGCGAAGACTCCCCGGTTCGCTGCCACCGACGTCTCGCCGCGGAATACCTCCAGCAACACTGGGGCGACGTCGACATTATTCACCTCTAGGCGCGCTCGCGGATCCACTTGCCGATGTGTTCGATCGCGTCCTGAGCTTCGGGCAGCATCGGCGCGAACGCCTGCCAGACGTGGAACATGTCGTCCCAGATCTCTTCGACAACCTCAACGCCTGCGTCTCGAGCGCGGGCTGCGACTCGCTCGGTGTCTCGACAGATCATCTCGACGCTGCCTGCCTGCAGCAGCAATGGGCAAATTCCCTCGTAGTCGCCGAACACGGGTGACACCTGAGGATCCTGACGGTCCGCATCGGCCGCATACAACGCCGCCCACTCTTGCGAGGCGGTGATTGCGACTGTGTTGTCGGGGATCGTCGGGTCATCAAGTCCGAAGGCCGAGAGCTCCTCCGGACCCGCGGCGAGGTCTGCCCAGGCGGACAATCCGATGCCCCCGGTCGGCATGCGCACCCCCCGCTCACGAGCTGCAAACAAGGTCGCCAGCATCAGTCCGCCCCCGGCCGAGTCACCGCCCACGAAGACTGAGGCGGCATCGCTCTGGCCATCGGGTCCGTTGGTCCAGATGTGTTCCAGTCCGGTAATCGCATCGTCAACCGCGGCCGGATACGGATGCTCCGGCGCCAAGCGATAGTCCAGGCTCAAGGCCACGCAACCGGACGCGCGACAGATATCGGCCACCAAGCGACGATGCGTGTTGATCGAACCCAACACATAGCCGCCACCATGGACGTACAGCAGCCTGCGGCTCGGATCAGAGTTGGGCAACACAGTCCATTC
Source organism: Dehalococcoidia bacterium (assembly GCA_964291525.2). Taxonomy (GTDB): domain Bacteria; phylum Chloroflexota; class Dehalococcoidia; order Bin125; family Bin125; genus Bin125. The sequence goes on from OZ219765.1 coordinate 2,419,223, forward strand.
GCCGGGTACGCCGTTGACGTCGACCGCGGTCAGGGTGACGTCGTCCTGCAATGGAAAGCTGAATCCGGTCTCCATCGCTTCGCGCTGTTGCTCGAGAGTCAGATCAGCTTCAATCATGCTCGCCGCCTGGGCTTGCATGGCCTGAATGACCTCGTCGTACTCCTTGGATGGCATTGTCTGCTCCGAACCGACTTGTTGGCGCTTGTCTATGCGTGCTGGTTGATGAACTCGCCGATCCGGTCGACGGCCGCCTGGCCCTCGGGCAACATCGGCGCGTACTGGTGCCAGACATGGAACATCTCGTCCCAGACCTCATCCACGATATCGACGCCGGCCAAGCGGGCGCGTGCTGCGGCTCTGGTCGTATCCGAGAGCAGCATTTCTGCGCCGCCGACCTGCATCAACAGCGGCGGTAGTCCGGCGTAGTCGGCGTAAAGCGGCGACGCAAGCGGGTGGCACGCATCGGCGCCGCCGAGATATTGAATGGCCAGGTCCTCGAGCATCAATACGCTGCCCGCCTGCGGATCGTCTACGGCGATAGACGTGACCGATTCGCCCGTGTTCGCCAGGTCGGTCCAGGCGGAGATTGCAACTGCTGCGTTTGGTTGGTCGAGGCCCTGGTCGCGAGCTGCCAGCAGCGTGGCGAGCGTCAGTCCGCCGCCAGCCGAGTCTCCCGCGACGAAGGTCGAATCAGGCGTGCCCGCGCCGTCCGGCCCGTTCTCCTGAATGAAATTGAAGGCCGCGATGGCGTCGTCGACGGCGGCAGGGAAGGGATGCTCGGGCGCGAGGCGATAGTTGAGATTGAGCACTGCGCAGCCGCCTGCTCGAGCGATGTCTTCACAGAGTCGGCGATGGGTGATTGGCGAGCCGTACACGTATCCGCCTCCGTGGAAGTAGAGCACGCGCCGATTCGGTTCCGATTCGGCCACCGTCACCCACTCGCCCGGTACGCCATTGGCTTCGACCGCAGTGACCGTCGCCGCTTCCGTCGCGGGAAACGATCTGTCCTCCATCGCCTCGCGGATCTGCTGTCGCGTGGGATTGACTAGCGGACGTGGGCGCTCTGCGATCAGCTGGAGGACCTGCTCTAGTTCCGGTGAGGCCATCGGCAGGCTCCTATCCCTTCCCAGCACCCCAGAAGGGCGTTACGCGTGCTGATTGATGAACTCGCCGATCCGATCGATGGCTGCCTGGCCTTCAGGCAGCATCGGCGCGAAGGCGTGCCAGACGTGGAACATCTCGTCCCAGACTTCCTCGACCACGTCGACGCCTGCGGCTCGTGCCTTCTCGGTGACGCGGGTCGTGTCGGAGAGCAGGATCTCGGCATCGCCGACTTGCAGCAGCAGCGGCGGCAGTCCGGCGTAGTCGGCGTACAGCGGCGATGCGAGCGGATCGTCGGCTGCAGCATCACCGAGATACTGGGCTGCCATGCCACTGACCATGCTGGAGTCGGTGATCAACGGGTCCACATCGGCTCGGGTTTGAATCGTCTCGCCGGTAATCGCGAGGTCGGTCCAGGCCGAGATGCCGATTGCTGCGTTGGGCTGGTCAACTCCCTGTTCTCGCGCCGTGAGAAGCGTGGCCAGCGTCAGCCCGCCGCCGGCCGAGTCGCCTGCGACGAATGTCGACTCCGCTGCGCCCTCGCCGTTCGGTCCATTGGCCTGGAGGAACTTGAGCCCTTCGATGGCGTCTTCGACGGCGGCCGGGAAGGGATGCTCGGGGGCGAGCCGGTAGTCGAGGTTGAGGACGGCGCAGCCGCCTGCGCGAGCGATGTCCTCGCAGAGGCGACGGTGTGTGACGGCCGAGCCAATCACGTAGCCCCCGCCATGGACGTAGAGCAGCCGTCGACTTGGGTCGGACTCGGCCACGGTCACCCACTCGCCGGGGACTCCGTTGGCGACGACCGGGGTGACCGTCGCAGCGTCAGTGGCCGGGAATGATGAAGCCTCCATACCGTCCCGCATCTGTTGGAGCGTGGGATTGCCGTCGCCAAGCGGACGTTCCGCCATGAGGCCGAGGACCTTCTGAAGTTCTGCTGATGCCATCGTGATTGTTCCTGTCGACTTGCGTGATTGGTGTCGCGACGCAGGCTAGCGACTTCGGTGCGCCATACTGCAACCAGCCAAGATTGGAATCGTCCATGCGCGTCCTCGCCCCGCCCAACGGCACCACGCTCGCCGGAAAGATCGAAGCAGTGAAACAACTGGAGGCCGACGGCTTCGCTGGAGCGTTCCTGCCCTCGATGGGCCATGACGCCATGACGGTGCTGTCACTTGCGGCCGGGGAGACTACCGAGATTGAGCTCGGCACCTACGTCATCCCGACCTACACGCGGCACCCCGTCGCGATGGCTCAGCAAGCGTTGGCTACGAATGCCGCCGCCGGCGGTCGATTCACGCTCGGTCTCGGGCTCTCTCACGAAGTGGTGATCAAGGACTCCTGGGGGCTGGACTTCGACAATGTCGTCCGTCACATGCGCGAGTACCTGGAGATTCTCGTTCCGCTGATGCGCGGCGAAGTCGTGCATCATTCCGGTGAAGCGTTTGAAGTCCACTCCCAAGTAGAACTGCCGGACTGCGAAGCGCCTCCGGTGATCGTCGCCGCGCTGGGTCCGCAGATGCTTCGCGTGACCGGGCGTCTCGCAGACGGCACTGCACTGTGGCTCGCAGGACCGAAGTGGATCGAAGAGGTCGTCATGCCAGAGATGGGAGGCGCCGCACGCGATGAAGGCAAGCCCGACCCTCGCGTTATCGCTGGAGTGCCGATCGCGGTGACTGCCGATCCTGCCGGTGTCCGCGAGCGCATCTCGATAGCGTTTGCGATGTACAACACGCTGCCTTCGTATCAGCGCGTGATCCAGGGATCGGGCGCCGACGATCCTGCCGGCGTGTCAATCGTTGGCAGTGAGGAAGAGGTAGAGCGGGAACTGCTTCGCTGGCGCGACATTGGCGTGACCGACTTTTACGCAGCCTTCGAAGGCATCAACGCGGAAGAACGCCAGCGCACCCGCGAGTTCATCGCGGCGCTTGCGCCCAGCCTGTAAGCGGCGGGCCCTCACCCTAGCCCTCTCCCTCGGGGAGAGGGAATTGGAACCAGTAGCCTTCGCGCAGACTGTGAGACAGATCAGGAGAAGATCATGGCCGTCTACCTCGAAGTCCGACACCGCATCACGCCGATCACCAACACTGCCTTTGACCTGTTCGTCGATTTCTACGCCGATACCGTTGTCCCGGCCATGGAGCGCCATGGCATTGACCTGATCGGCGCCTGGAAGATGACCGGCGGCGAGATGGGCTGGGATCTCTCGATTCATCGCTACGAGAGCATGGCCCACGCCGAGGAGTGCCTGGCCTCATTGGGACAGGACCAGGCGCTCTGGTCGACGGTCGAGAAGCTGCGAGGCGAAATCGAGATCGAGGAGATCACCAAGTTCGCCAACCGCGTCTCCTACGGCACCGAGGAACGCCTTCAGGCCGCCCTCGACACTAGCGATTCCACCAGCCCTCGCCAGTACATGCTCGCCGTGCTGCAGACCGCCGGCGGTGGGTTGCTGCCGGCGATCGACATGCTCGGCAAGCTGATCGACGGCATGGGCGAAGGCGGGGCGCTGCAGTTGGTGACGGCCTATGCCTCGCGCATTGGACGTACGGGCGAGCTGACCGACCTTTGGCTCATGCCTCAGGGCGTCGACTTCATGATGCAGTACCAGCCCGGCGACCCGCTTGCGGATGTTATCGGTCCGCTGCGCGAGCATGCGCCGGAGGAGGAGATCTACTTCCTCAACCCGCTGCCTTATTCGAAGATGCAGTAGCTCCGAAACGCTCCCCCTTCGGGGAGCTGTCACGAAGTGACTGAGGGGGCCGAGCTGACGGGCGCTGTGCTCGTCTCGATGTGCCCCCTCCGCCCCTTCGGGGCACCTCCCCCAGAGGGGGAGGTCTGTATTGCTACGTCACCATTCGACGGACGATTTCGTAGGTCAGCTCGACTCCCATGTTGAAGTTTTCGATTGTCATGTGCTCGTCGTTGCCGTGGAAGCCGGCTGCCTCTTCTGGGCTGAGGAGGACGGGGATGAAGCCGTAGGCCGGGATGCCTTGCTGTCTCAGGAAGCGATTGTCGGTGCCTCCTACGCAGGTTGAGGGCACGACGGTTGCGTCTTCGACGGCGTCGTTGACTACTGTTTCGATTGTTCGGTACAGCTCGGTGTCCCAATCGACTTCTACTGGTTGTTCCTGATCCCAGCCCGAGAACTCGACCTCGATCCGGTCGTCGTCGATCACGTTGATCACCTGTTGTCGCCAGTCCTCACGATCCTGGCCCGGCAGCAGGCGGCAGTCGATGACGGCCTCGGACTTGGCCGGGATCACGTTGGCCTTGATTCCGCTGTTGATCATCGTCACGTTCAAGGTGTTGATGAACATCGCGTGCGTGCCCGGGTGATCGAGCACGTGCTCGGTTAGTTCCTCGGCATCTTTGATTGGTGGGATGTGGCCTTCTTCGATCAGCCGGTCCAGCCAGATCTGGGTCGAGGGGGTGATTGTCACCGGACGCTCCCAGGCGACCAGTTTCGAGAGCGCGTTGACCAGATGGACGGCCGAGTTGTCGTAGTGCGGCCGGGAGCCGTGGCCCGGCGTGCCAATGGAGGTCAGCTTGAGCCAGCAGATGTCCTTCTCGTTGGTCGCGACCGAGAAGATGTTGGCTTCCTCGCCCATGAGTTGGGTGGAGCCTGAACCGCCCTCGGATAGCTCAAACTCCACGTCCACGAGGTCGGGGCGGTTCTTGCAGAGCCAGTCCATGCCCCAGACCGAGCCCGCCTCTTCGTCGGGCACGCCGCAGAAGACGAGGTCCCGGGTCAGCGGCACGTTGTTGCGCTTGAGCAGCAGCATCGTCATCAGGTGCATGATCCCGCAGCCCTTCATGTCGACTGCGCCCCGCCCGTAGACCTTGCCGTCCTCGATGAAGCCCTCAAACGCCGGCTTGGTCCAGTATTCCTCCTCGACCGGCACGACATCGAGGTGGTTGCAGAGCATCATCGGGCGCTTGGAGCCGTCGCCACGCAGCCAGGCGAAGACCGCCTCGCGCTCGGGCTGAATCTCGACGTATTCCACTTCCATTCCGGCCTCGGAGAGGATCTTGCCCATCCAGCGCGCCGCCGGCTTCTCGTTGCCGGGCGGGTTGGTGGTATCGATCTGCAGGTAGTTGACGAAGTGCTCAAGCGATTCGTCGAAAATCGGTTGCCAGTTGATCGTGCCGTTGGTGGTCATGTGTCGTCGCTCCTCGAGTTCTGCAAAGATCGTAATGCTGCCGAGAATTTCGCGTTTTCAGGTTTCAGCCAAAGTTTTTTTCTGAGCATCCGGAGATACGAATTCCCAGTGTTTTACGGGGTTTCGTGGTCAAAGGGCTTTCAGGTTTTTTCAGCTTTTTTCAGGTTTCTTCGGTCTGTTCTGTTCGGATTTGTTCGATTTTGTTCGATTTTGGACGACCTTCTGCACCTCAAGGCCAAAGCATCGCGGGGCTGTTCTGTTTGATTCGTCTGATGTTCGGACGTTGCGGTTGATTCTCGATAGATCGTTCAAGAGGATTCTCCGGGTTCCACTCTGCTTTAGGCTGAGCCAGGTGAGAGGCAGCCTGGACTCGCACACCCATTCTATCTTACTTCGCTGGAATGCGGAGCTCAACGGCGCTAAGGTACTGAACATATGAGTCAGGCCGTAGCCCCCTCCTCGGTCCTCGATGCCTTCCACCCTCTGGTGCGAGATTGGTTTGTCGGGCGGTTCGGCGAGCCGACGTATGCGCAGGAGGATGGCTGGCCGGCGATTCGCACTGGCGAGGACTGTCTGATCGCGGCTCCGACGGGGTCGGGGAAGACGCTGACGGCGTTCCTGGCTGGGATTGACGAGTTGATGCGCGAAGGTGAGGGCGGGGAGCTGCCTAACGAGGTTCGCATCCTATACATCTCTCCGCTCAAGGCGCTGTCGAATGACATCCGACGCAACCTTGAAGAACCGTTGACTGAGATTCGGCAACTCGCCGACGAGCGCGGCGTCGAACTGCCGCGGATTCGGATGGCTCTGCGGACCGGGGACACGACGCAGGCTGAGCGACAGGCAATCGTCAAGCGGCCGCCGCAGATCCTGATCACCACGCCTGAGTCGCTCTACCTGATGCTCACGGCGAAGCGTTCGCGGGAGATCCTGCGGACGGTTCGGACGGTGATCGTGGATGAGATCCACGCCGTCGTGCGCGACAAGCGAGGCTCGCACCTGTCGCTCACGTTGGCCCGGCTCGACCACGTCGCCGAGCAGCGGCCTACGCGCATCGGCCTCTCGGCGACGCAGAAACCGATGACCGAGATCGCTTCGTTCCTGACCGGGTTGGACGAATCGGCGCAGCCGCTGCCCTGCCGCATCCTCGATCTCGGGCACCGGCGCGAACTCAAACTCTGGATCGAAACCACCGACGCGCCGCTGCAGGCGCTGGCCACGCACGAACACTGGGGCGCGGTCTACGACCGCCTGGCCGAGCTGATCCTGCAGCATCGGACGACGCTGATCTTCGTCAACCGACGCTCGCTGGCCGAGCGGGTCGCGCACGAGCTGGGGATTCGGGTCGGCAAAGAGCACGTCTCCGGGCACCACGGCTCGCTGTCCAAGGAGCGCCGGCATGTGATGGAGCAGCGGCTCAAGAGCGGCGACCTCAAGGCAGTCGTGGCGACGGCCTCGTTGGAGCTGGGGATCGACATTGGGTCGGTTGACCTGGTTTGCCAGATCGGCTCGCCGAGGCGGATTGCCACCTTCCTTCAGCGGGTCGGACGCTCGGGACACGCGCTCGGTCTGATCCCGCACGGTGCGCTCTTCCCGACCGCGCTGGACGAACTGATCGAGTGCGCCGCGATGGTCCGGGCGGTCGAGCGCGGCGACCTTGATCGGATCTGTCAGCCAAAGGCGCCGATCGAAGTGCTGGCCCAGCAGATCGTTGCTGAGACGGCCTCGGAGGAAGAGTGGAGGGAAGACGATCTCTTTCGGCTGATGCGCCGAGCTTCGCCGTATGGGGAGCTTGAGCGGTCGGCGTTCGACGAGACTGTCGAGATGCTCGCCACCGGTGTCGGCGAGGGCGGCGGTCGTTCCAATCCGCTGCTCCACCGCGATCGGATCAACGGAGTTGTCAAGCCGAAGCGTGCGGCTCGGATGACGGCGATCCTCAATGGCGGCACGATTCCCGAGACCGGCGATTACCGCGTGATCAAGGAGCCTGAAGGCGCATTCATCGGCACGGTAAACGAGGACTTCGCGATTGAGACTGCGGCCGGCGACATCTTCTTGCTGGGCAGCACCTCATGGAGGATTCGGCGGGTTGAGAACAAGGGCATTGTTCGGGTTGAGGATGCGCACGGCGCTCCGCCGACGATTCCCTTTTGGCTGGGCGAGGCGCCGGGACGCAGCATCGAGTTGTCTTCCGCTGTGGGAGAGCTGCGTCGAGATATCGGCCGGATGGCCGACGACCCGGAGTCGGCCTCGCGACACATCCAGCGCGAGTGCCATATGCAGGCAATCGCCGCTGAGCAGATGGTTGAATACCTGGCTGAGACTCAGGAATCGTTGCAGGTCATGCCGTCGGACACGGACGTGGTGTTTGAGCGTTTTTTCGATGAGGCGGGCGGTCAACAACTGATCGTCCATGCACCTTTTGGTTCAGGCGTCAATCGTGCCTGGGGTCTTGCGCTGCGCAAGCGCTTCTGTGTGCGATTCGACTTCGAGCTGCAGGCCGCTGCCAATGAGGAAGGCATCCTGCTCTCGCTGGGGCCGACGCAGTCGTTCCCGCTTGAGGAGGCCTTCGAGTACCTCAAGTCCGACAATGCCGAGCAGTCGCTGCGCCAGGCGGTGCTCTATGCGCCGTTCTGGAACACGCGCTGGCGCTGGGCCGCGACTCGGGCGCTGGCTGTGCCGCGTCGTCGCGGGGCGAAGGAAGTGCCGCCTTACCTGCAGCGGATGATCGCTGACGACCTGTTGGCGGCTGTCTTCCCGGCGCAGGTCGGTTGCCAGGAAAACCTTGCGGGGCCACTTGAGGTGCCTGACCATCCGCTCATCGCCCAGACTATGGACGACTGTCTGCACGAAGCCGTCGACACCGACGCTCTGATCGGTGTGCTGGAGCGAATCGAGCGCGGGGAAATCCGGCTCCATGCTCGAGACACCGTGACGCCGTCGGGGATGGCTCAGAGCATCATCAACATCAACCCCTTCGGCTTCCTTGACGACGCGCCCCTGGAGGAGCGTCGGGCGCGGGCCGTGATGACCCGCCGCACACTGCCCAACGAGCAGCGCGACCTGGGCAAACTGGATATTGACGCGATTACACGGGTCCAGGACGAAGCGTTCCCGCCCATCCGCGACGCGGACGAGTTGCATGAGCTGTTGCTGTCTGTCGTGGCGCTCAATGACGGCAACTCGGCCCAGATCTCTCCGGTGCTCGCCAGTCCGGATACCCGCCTGATGTTCGCCGAACTGCGGGAAGATGGTCGGGCGACTTCGGCCGAAGGGCCTAACGGTTCGATCTGGTTCGCTGCTGAGCAGTTGGAGTCGATTCGCCAGCTCTTCCCCGACCACGCGGTCGAGCCGGGATTCGCGGTGCCGGAATCCGCGCTCATCCTGCCGGACGATCGCGAGGACGCACGACTGAAGCTAGTCCGAGGGCATCTGGAGATCTCGGGACCAATCACCGCCGAGCAGCTCGCCCAACGCTGCGGGCTCAAGTTCCAGGACTGTGAGTACGGCCTGGCCCAGCTTGAGGCCTACGGCGAGATCATGCGCGGACACTTCACACCGACGCTGGTTGAAGCGGATGCTGAGGAATACTGTGATCGGCGGCTGCTGGCTCGTATCCACCGCTACACGATCGCCCGACTTCGGGCCGAGATCGAGCCGGTCACCGTGCAGCATTACCTGAGGTTCCTCCTGCGCTGGCAACACCTGACTCCGGACACGCGGCTCTCAGGCAAAGCTGGCGTGCGAGCCGTGATCGAGCAGCTTCAGGGCTTCGAAGCCCCGGCTGCCGCATGGGAACGAGAACTGATTGCCCCGCGCGTCGGCGACTACCGAGAAGCGTGGCTCGATGAACTGTGCCTGGCCGGCGACATCGCCTGGGCGCGCTTGACCGCACGGTCGGCTCGTCGGGCGCCGACGAAGACGACTCCAATCGCACTGGCGCTGCGGAGAGACTTCCGCGCGCTGCTGATGGCCGTGCGTCGGCCCGCGCCGATTCCCGCTGCTCGCGGCCGATCGGTGCCTGAACCGGTGCCAGATGTGGCAGAACAGCTCCACGCCGACGGCGGGGCGGCGAGCCAGATTTTGCGAATGTTGGAGGAGCGGGGCGCACTGTTCTTCGACGAACTGGTCGACGGCACGCGACGTCTCGCCACCGATGTCGAGACTGGACTGCGTGAATTGGTCGCCACCGGCCTCGCCCATGCCGACGGGTTCCAGGGCCTGCGTCAACTGATTCGTCCCAACCGCAAGTCACGGAGACCACGCTACGGAGGCGGCGGCGTGTTCATCGGAGAGGGTCCTGCCGGTCGTTGGGCAGCGCTGCCGCCGACAATGGATGGCCCGTCAGACCCCATTGAGGCGGATGATCTGGCAGAGCGAATCGCAAACATCCTGCTCCAGCGCTACGGAGTCGTCTCCCGGGAACTCGCCACTCGCGAGAGTCTGACGATCCAATGGCGTGACGTGCTGCGAGCACTGAGGCGGCTGGAAGCGCGTGGCGAGATTCGCGGTGGTCGCTTCATCCAAGGGCTGCTGGGTGAACAGTTCGCACTGCCAGCCGCGCTTGACGAACTTCGAGCCGTCAGGCGAAGCGCCACGACGGACGAGCAGGTGACCGTTGCCGCCAGCGACCCGTGCAATCTGGTCGGCATCTTGCTTCCCGGCCAGAAGGTGCCATCACGTTTGGGCGCGAAACTGACTCTGGTCGACGGAGTGCCGCTGGAATCGCCGCAATCTGGTGCTGCAGCGGCCGACTAATCGTCGACGATTTCCGGCGGCCTCAGGTGTGCGTTGACCAGCATTAACTCCGCCCGCGACAACCTGAATTCGAGCTGCTCGTGCAAGTCTGAGACGCTCGCGTCAGGATCGTCGGACAGCAACCTTCGTACCGCTTGCACCATGTCTGTTCCAGGCAACGCCGGCCGCAAGTCGACATTGATACCGTTTTTCCTTGCCGCGATCAGATGTGAGGCGACGGTGCTTGGTGACAGCATTCGGCGCTCGGCGATGGCCAGAACGGTGTGACCGGACTGGAACAGTTCCACGGTTGTCTGCCAGCTTTGCTTGGGTGCCGCGGAATCCGTGCGCTTCTCGGTTGTCTGTTGGGTTTGTGTCTCGCGGATGCCGATGATGATGGCCAACTCTTCGGCGTATCGCTCGATGGCGAGCGAACCTACGCCGACGACATTTGACAAATCGGTGATCGAGGCGGGCGTTCGTTCAGCAATCTGCCGCATGGCAGCGAACGAGAGCAGGTCTGATGGCTCGCACTGTTCCTTGGCGCTGGTCAGTGCTCTCCACTCGGCGAGGGCATTGAATCTCTGCTGCCAGGACTCCGGCGGATCCTCAGAGTTCGGCTCGGTTGAGGCGTCAGTTGATTCCATTTGCATTAGTAGTGTCTGCTCCGGCGTCTGCTCTGCTGCGGGTTCACTTCCAGAGAATTCCGCGATCACTTCCAACAGCACGTCGCCGTACTTGGCGACCTTGCGACGGCCGAACCCCTTGATGGCCTGTAACTCGGCGGGGCCGGTTGGCTTGACTCTCGCCAGCTCGGCGAGCTCGCGATTGCTCGCCACGACGAAGGCAGAGACGCCTTCCTCCCGTGACAGTCGCAGTCTCGATTGGCGCAAAGCCTCGAATAATCGGTCTTCCTCCGCGCTTAAGGGTCGCGGTTCGGCGCTCCCGGGAGGCTCTGGTGGGTCATCCGGGTCAACCTGACGAAGACTTCCGTCGTCCACGCCGATCGTTTCCTCTCCCAGGCAATTGTCGCAGTGGCCGCACTGAGCTTCCGCCGGCTGCTCGCCGAAGTACTGCAGGATTCGTGACCAGCGGCACTGCGACTGCTCGCAGAAGTTCATCATCGTTCGCAGACGATTGATCCGCTGTTGGCGCTCTGCATCATCCCGAATCTGGTTGATGAAGAACTGCTGCTGGTGCCAGATGCCTTTTGTGTAGAAGAGCAAGCATTCTGACGGCTCGCCGTCGCGGCCGGCGCGACCGGTTTCCTGGTAGTAGGACTCGATCGAGGGCGGCATATCGAGATGGGCGACGAGGCGGATGTCGGGCTTGTCGATGCCCATTCCGAAGGCGATGGTCGCGCAGATCACCGGCGTGTCGCCTCGTAGGAATCGGTCCTGCACGGCATGCCGGTCGTCGCCGTTCATGCCGGCGTGGTAGTACTCGGCTGTGATGCCGTGCTGACGCAGGCGTGCCGCCGTCTCCTCGGTGCTCTTACGTGACTGGCTGTAGATGATCGCGGCGCCGCCAGACAGCTCCTTCAATCGAACCGCCACGCGATCAACCGACTTGCGCTTCGGCAAGATCCGCAAGGTGAGGTTCTCGCGCATGAAGCTGGTGATGAACGTCTGCATCCTCGGGCGATCGAGCTGCTCAACGATGTCGCGCTGGACCTGCGGTGTTGCGGTTGCGGTGCAGGCGACGGTGGGCACGTCGACGAAACGCTCGGTCAGTCGCCTCAGGACTCGATAATCGGGGCGGAATTCGTGGCCCCATTCTGAGATGCAGTGGGCCTCGTCGATCGCGATCAGGCTTGGGTTGCGTTGCTCCAGGAGGTTGCGGAAGCGGTCGGTGTTGACCCGTTCGGGGGCGACGTAGAGCAGCTTGACCGATCCGTCGGCCACGAGCTGCTCGACCTGTGCGGTTTCCATCGGTGAGAGCGTGCTGTTCAGGTATTGCGCGTTGGCGCCGGCTCGCTGGAGCGCGGTGACCTGATCGTGCATTAGTGCGATCAGCGGTGAGACGACCACTGTGAGACCGTCGGAGAGGATTGCCGGGAGCTGGTAGCAGAGGGATTTGCCGCCGCCGGTCGGCATCAGGACCAGGGCGTCTCCACCATCGAGCACGTGCTCGATCGTCTCCTGCTGCTGGGGGCGAAAGGAGTCGTAGCCGTAGGAGTCGTTGAGTGCGCCGAGAATCAGGTCCGCCATGCGAACTTAATCACTTGACAGAATCTCAAGATCTTGTTCTCCGTAGCCAAAGGTCTCAAGGAGAGCACGGGCCAATCGTTCACTTGTTGCCCTGCTGTTGTTCGTTTCGGCGAAATAGGGAGAGCTAGGAATCTGGGCGGGAGTGTGCATCGCCTCAATGCTGGCACTTACATAGGCGCGGGTACGTCCACGCATTTGACTTGATGCCTCTACACGCTGCAAGAACTCTGCAGGGTGTCGCTGATAGACCTCTGCGGCCACAATCAACCACATGTCGGTGGATGATGAAAATGCTCGTTCTGTGCCCCACAAGCGAAATGCACGCGGGGAAGGTGTTGGGGTGGACTTCCGTCTTGATCGGACTTCGTTTGAGTCAACCGCTGGACGCTCTCTGATGTGAGAGTCTTTCGAGGGCTTTAGAGCCAAAGGAGGAGAAGCGGCGATCTCGGTGACGATGCCCTTTTCCGTGTATCCCCTTAGCACTTCTGTGACCTGTCCTTTAGAGGGACGTACACCTGTCGCATCCTCAACCTCTTCTTGCAAGAGCTCGACCAGGAAATCGTTTGGCCCCGATAACAGACGCTGCCATGCCTGGGGTATCTCAAAGCGCATGTGCCGCTCTAGTTGGAGACGAGATAGCAACTCTCTGGCCTGCGCCTCACCAGCGCCACTGGTGAGCGCCTCGTGTTCCAAGCATGACTCCAGTGTTCTAGCGATTTCGCCAACATCGCCACTGCGCAAGTCAAGCTGAGCGAAACGTCGTTCATCCGGGCTGCCTTTTTCTCTGGGGAGATACAACCACCACAAAATACCGGTCGTCAATACACAGATGTCAACACCTTCGTGGAATGAATAGTTGAGTACTTGAGCGACATGTGTACCAAGATCTTCCCGAGGTGCCTTTGCCTCGATCAAAGCCACGGGCTTGGAATTCGAACCGAGCAGCGCATAGTCCAATCGCATACGGCCTTGGTCGACCGCGTACTCAGACCGAATACGACGCAAGCCCCGCCAACCTAGCTCCGCCAGTATTGGAGTGATGAATGCGGCCTTCGCATCAGCCTCGTTAATGCCCGTTCCAACGGACAAGATCTCCTGTTGAACTTCGTCGATCACATCGCGCAGCGCCATTTCAGGGCCTCCGTCGCAATGCTAGCTGAGCGTTCAAGGCTGACCGTCAGACGGCATCCCACCGGCTTGGGGGCGAGATTGCCAGTCAAGCTGGGAATGACGGTCTTGTATCTGAGTCCCGCTTCATACCTCTTCTCCAGCTAGGTATCGCTGTGCTTGGCGGATCCACTCTGGGCCGCCGACGTTGGTGGTCTGTTGACCCCAGGTGGCGCCTTCGACCCAGAAGCCTTCGGGGATCATGAAGCCACGCATCATTAGCAAGGGTGGATCACCTACGGCTGCGATCTGATGACCGATCTGCAGCAGGGCGCGTCCGAAGGCGGTCTCTTCGAAGATCCAGGTGTGCATGTCCTGTTGTGAAGGAGCCTGCGTGCCGGGCCTCGATGTGACCGCTTCCTGGTAGAAGGCGCGCAGGTCTTCGACCACGAAGCGCAGGAGCATTGGCATGGCGTGTCGCCAGTTCGGACCGGAGGCTGCCTCGGGAACTTCGGAGAATCCGGCGCCTTCGGCGCAGGCGACGACGAAGGAGACGAGGCTGTCGATCTGATCCGGGGTGGCCCCGCTCATACCGATGGTGGTCCTGCCCCGACTTCGGCGGGTCTCCTCGTACCAGGGGGTGAGCAGATCGACCTCGCGCCGGAGGGCGGCTTCCAGGTCGCTGACATCTGGTTCGGGCAATGCGATGGTGCAGGCCCAGACTCCGTCACCGTTGCCGTCGGGGGCTTCGTGTGGATAGTCCTCGATGGTCGGTTCGGTGGCTGTTTCAAGGAGTCGCAGGGCGCTGCGCAGGACATCGGTCTGGAACTCTGGGTCGTCGGCGATGCCCAGTGGGCGTCCGAGTGGGAAGGGTACCCAGAGGGCTCGCGGGGGATTGACTGCTTCAGTGTGCTCGCGGATCAGGCTGATCCCGGTGGTGGCGATGCCGCCCTCTTCTAGGAAGTGTCCGAGGGTACCGACGGTACCTGTGCAAGCCGGTCAAACGGGTGTCAGCATGGCGCAGTGCACGCCGGCGTCGTGCAGACGTTGCGCCAGATCGGCGGCCGCGTCCTTCATCAATGCCGGATTGGGATTTGAGCCCAGCACCGAGTAGTGCCATTCGGACACTCCGCCGATCTCACCTGCTTCGGCTAGCTCGCGGAGTCGATCGAGCGGAAGTACGACGTTGACGTCGCGCTGGTAGTGAGTGCGATCGAAGTTGACGCTGACCTGGGTTTGGACGAGGTCGGCGGGATCAATGTCGCCGGGAATGATGCGGTAGCCCTGGTCGGCGAAGCGAAATGGTCGGTCGTCGCGACGATGCAGCCCAGCGGACGTGATCAGGGCAATCGTGGACTCTGCCAGGGGCGGCGGGTTGACAAACGGTTTGGAGTCAAGCGGCATCTGCGCAAAGCGCTGGCCCATATTGCTCATGTGATGGGCCTCTTCGGGGTGCAACTCGCTCAACCGGACCATGGCCGTCCTCCGTTCACGTGGTGGTCAGGTTAGGGCCTGTCGGATCGGTTGCCGGATCGGGAGTGCGAGGAAAATTCTGGGGGTTTTGGGCTCGTTTCCTGTCAGGGACGGGGAATTGGGCCGCCAGGTGTCCAGATTCGTCCAGATTTGTCTGGGATTGTCCAGCTCCGTCTGGAAATTTGGAGTGTAAATCTGGGTGAATCCGAGTTTGACCGGCATTGTCTGGGTTGTCCGCGTCGGTGTCATATTGGTCTCGCTCGTCGGTTGTCGGCAATAGCCGATGTCATTATATCGAACTTGCGTGCTTGCAAACGAATAGCTTTGTCTGTGCGAGAGCGAGATGCAAGGACGACACCATTCCTTTAGCAGGCGCGGGCGTGACGTGGATCGTCGTGTCGGCGGTTGGGGGGGGTTCAGGCTTCCTGGCCCTGCAGGTAGCGGCGGCTGCGGATCAGGAACTGCCGTGGATCCTCACCGGGCGGTGGACCGCCGAACGTGGGTCCGCCCTCCCAGAAGCCTTCGGGGATGAGGAGTCCTCGCACGAACAGCAGACGCGGATCTTCGTCGTCAGTGATCAGCTGCGCGAGCTGCTTTACCAAGCGTCCGAGCGCGGTCTCGTTGAAGATCCAGGAGTGCATGTCGTGCTGCGACGGCAGTCCGGATCCGTTGTCCGAGGCGACCGCCTCCTGATAGAAGGCGCGCAGATCCTCGACGACGAAGCGGACCAACATCGGCATCGGGTGGATCCAGTCTGGACCAAGGGCACTGGCCGGAATCTCGTTGAAGCCATGGCCCTCGGCGACGGAAACGGCGAAGGAGACGAGCTGCTCGATTTCCTCGAGCTTCGCTCCGCTCATACCAAACGTCGAGCGGCCGCGCTGGTCGCGCGCCTCGAGGTATCGCGGCATGAGCAGATCGATCTCGGCACGCAGGGAGGCTTCGAGTTCGCTGACCTCCGGCGTCGGCAGCTCGATTGCGCAGGCCCAGACGCCTTCCGCGCTGCCGTCCGGCGCATCGTGCGGATAGTCGGCGATGGTCGGCTCCGTCGCGGTTTCTAACAATCCGAGGGCGCTGCGCAAGACGTCAGTCTGGAACTCGGGATTGTCGGCGACGCCTAGTGGTCGTCCCAGCGGGAACGGGACCCAGAGCGCCCTGGGCGGTTGGACTGCTTCGGACTGTTCGCGGATCAGACTGATGCTGGTCGTTGCGATGCCATGTCTCTGGAGGAAGTGTGAGAGCACGCCGACGGCGGCCGTGCAGACGGGTCAAACAGGAATCAGCAGCGCGGTGGTGACATCGAGGTCTTTCATTCGCTCGGCCATTTCGATTGCCGAGGGCTCGAGTGAGAAGGCGTCTGTTGCTCCGAGGATGGAGAAGTGCGTCGGCGACACTCCGCCGATTTCACCGGCGGCCTCGAGCTTGTGCATCCGATCGAGCGGCAGCACCACGTTGATGTCGCGCTGGTAGTGAGTTCGGTCGAAATTGACGCTGATGTGTGACTGCACCAGGTCGTTTCGGTCGATGTCGTCGGGAATCAGACGGTAGCCGGTGTCGGCGAAACGGAAGGGTGGGTCGTCGCGTCGGTGCAAAGCGGCGGTCGTGATCATCGCGATCTTCGACTCAGCCAGCGGCGGTGGGGTCAGCCATGGGGTGGCGTCGAAGTCGAACTGACGGCGTCGGAATCCTTCGGCTCGCTGGAGCATGTGCTCGGCTTCTTCGGGGTGTAGATCGCTGAGTCTGACCATGGGTGTGCACCTCTGGGTGGGATGCTAGTTGGTGGTGCTGTCGGAGGACGTGGGCGTTGTATTTGCGTCGTTTGGGGGGACCCTCACCCTAGCCCTCTCCCAGAGGGAGAGGGGACCAGAAGGAGAGGGAACCGGAGGAAGAAGGGATCGGAGGGGGAGGAGACTTGAGCTCTGGGGTGGTTCAGGGAGCTTCTTCGATTGTGGCGGAGAGGGAGCCTCGGCAGTGTGGGATTCTTGGATCGGGGCCCCAGCCGTGGATCTGGTCCTGGTGCTTCTTGACTGTTTCGTAGTCGGCTGTTTCGACGATTCCTCGGCCGTGGCCGTCGATCATTGAGGCGATTGCGAAGGCCTTTTCCTTCGAGTAGCCGAAGACCGCTCCCAGTAGTTCGATCACGTATTCGTAGGTGTGATCGTCGGAATCGTGGAGGAAGAGGTGGTAACGCTTCTCCAGCTCGCTGCCGCGTTCAGCGTCGATATCGTCTTCGACAACAACATCGGGTCGCGGAACGGAGGGCTGCGAGGTCACGCGGCGGCCTCCTGCAGGGCGCGGAACTCGGGTGCGTCCATGTCGCCTTCAGCCCAGAGCTCGGCTGCTCGGCGGAACGAGGTCTTCGCCTCGTCGAGTTCGCCCTTCGCGGTCAGAGCACGTCCCCAGCGGAAGAGGTCGCGCGGGGTCGCGCCACGATCGAGGCGTTCGCGCAGCAGTTGCATGGCCTCCTCGGCCTGGCCGGCTCTCAGGCGAGCCTCGACCAGCGTCTCTTCGAAGACGTCGCGCTGCGCGTTTGAGCCTCCCACGGTGACCAGAAGGTCACGAACGCCCGATAGTCCGTTGGCGGCCGACTCGTAGTCGCCCTGACCGAAGGCCGAGAGCGCCTCGACCACTGGAGCGACCACCGTTCCGGCGGTCGTGTGGCCTTTTTCTGCGGCCTTGTTCAGGCCGTCGATCAGTTTGCCCAGCCCGACTTCGTCACCGAGCGCCGCCAGCGCCATCGCTCGGTGGACGTCGACCCATGCTGTGCCCGGTCGGGGAAAGGCGGAATCGGCGAGGTCCGCGATTGCTCGCCAGTCGGGGTGTTCGCTGCCGTTGCCGCCGACGCTGTCGTGTAGTCGGCAGCGCCAGAGCAGCGAGGCAGCGTCGGCGACGCCGCCCAGCGCGTCTCCCTGCACATCAGCGCCGGGCCGAAGCGTCTCGTCGTGCAGCGCGAGCGCCTCGGCACGTCGTCCGTTGGCCAGCAGGAAAAGCGCCTGGTGCCAGGTGAGATGGCGATAGAAGCCGGCTCGTTCGGGAAAGTCGGTGAGCCATTCGCCGAGGAATCCTGCGCCGCCGCCGAGGTCGTGCTCCTCGAAGAACACATGGGACATCGCATGCGCGGCCTGGCCGTTCTGGCGGCGCAACTCGAGTGATCGTTGGACCAGGGTTCGTGCGGTTTGGAGTTGATCCATCTCGTGGTTAGCGAAGGCGTGCCAACTCATGAACCACCAGTCTTCGCCGAAAGCCGGCGCGAGGCTGTCGAACTTGTCCAGCATGCGCTCGCGCTTCTCGACTCCGCCGCCGTAGAAGTTGGCGCCGAACCACTGCATCAGGATCGGGGCGTCACGCGGCGTGTCGTTGAGGTGTTCGTCGATCAATGCTGGGGCCTCGGATGCCTTACCGCGTGCCGTCGCACCAAGGATGGCCACGTGACGCTGCTCACGAAGCGTGGCTCGCTCGGCCAACTCGTGCGCCTGATTGGCGAGTTCGGCGGCCCGCTTGCCATTGCCTCGGAAGAGATGGAACAGTCCGAGCTGCGAGTGCGCGAGGGCGAAGTTCGGGTCGAGTTCGATGGCACGGCCCAGCGCTTCATCGACGCCCAGCGAATAGGACAGCATTCTGTCCACCCCGAGCCGATATGCATCGGCCGCTTCCTCGGAGGTCGTCAGGGGTAGTCCCCAGGCATCGTTGGGCAAGGTCATGAGCGTCTTCCTTGGCGTGTCGGTTTAGGGCTCAGGGTAGCTGGCAATGGAGCACGATCGATCTGCCAACTGGATAGGCTGCGGTGACGATGTCAACGATCGAGGACCCGGGGATTGTTCGCGAGGCTCCGCATCTCGCCGAGCTCATGAGCTCAGGGCCTGTTGCTCCGCTGGATCAGGATCGCGCCAGAGGTGTCCTGTTGGGACTGGCGGTCGGCAATCTGCTGGGTCTACCGATGGAGGGCGCGAGCCGTTCGTCGATCAGGCGTAGCTACCCGCAGGGAGTCAGCGAGATTAATCCCAAGGAGCAGCATCGGCCGATGGATGACGACCTTGCTCAGGCTGTCGACCTGGCCGAGGCGTTGGCACATGATCCAGTTCCTGCGTTGGGATTCGCGGATCGACTGGTGAGATGGCGCACGGAGAACGGTCGGGGTATCGGGATCATGACCTCGACGGTGATCGACTATCTGGAGGTTGGGCTCGGCGTGCCGGGGGCGGCGCGGGCGTTCTGGCTGGAGCGCGGCAGTCCGGAGACGCAGCCCAATGGCGCGTTGATGCGCTGCGCTCCGGTGGCGCTCAAGCATGCTTTCGATGCGGGCAAGTTGATTGAGCAAACGGCGGTTACGTGCGCCGTCACTCACTTCGCGCCCGGTGCGCAGTGGTCCTGCATCCTGGTGAACGCTGCGATCGCGATGTTGCTTCGGGGCCAGACTCCCAGTCGCGACGACCTGACGTTCGCCGCTACTCAGGACGGCGCGCCGGCGGAGCTGATCGCCTGGAGCCTCGCCATTCCGGAGGCGATCGACGAGCGAATCGCCGAGGAACGGGTCAGCGGGCACACCTATCTCTGTATGCAGGCCGCCCTCTGGTGTCTTGATACGGACGACACGCTGGACGATGCGCTGATCAGGATCGTCA
Organism: Dehalococcoidia bacterium; assembly: GCA_964291525.2. GTDB lineage: Bacteria > Chloroflexota > Dehalococcoidia > Bin125 > Bin125 > Bin125. The sequence continues at coordinate 2,438,633 of OZ219765.1, forward strand.
GCGCCGGCGGGGATACGGATACCAATGCGGCGGTTGCCGGAGCGGTGCTTGGCGCTCGCTACGGAGCGTCGGCGATTCCTCGGCGCTGGTTGGACTGCATCCCAGAGCGAGGACGAATCGACGCAGCGACGAAGGTGCTCGTTACAGGCAGTTAGCGGTCAGACGCGAGCGGTGGCTGCTCCGTCGACGGCGATGATCTCACCGGTGATGAAGCCGGAATCGGCTGCCATCGCCACGACAGCTGCGCCGACGTCCTCTGGCTTGACGAGTTCCTTGGCGGGGAGCATTCGCGCCACCTGTTGGACGGTTTCGGGGTCATCGCCGAAGCCATGTTGGCCCTCGTAGATGCCGACCTGTAGCGCGTTGACTGTGATCCCCGATCGCGCCCACTCCTGCGAGAGCGCGCGGGTCAGCGCCAGCACGCCGGCGTGGGCCGCGGCGTAACTCGAGGTGTTGGCTACTCCTCGCGCGGCCAGCACTGAGACCAGATTGATGATTCGTCCGTAGCCGTTGACTTTCATTACTCGGGCGGCCGAGCGTGATGTCATTGCCGGCGCTAACAGGTTCGCGGCGAGGATTGCATGCCAGTCGTCGGGGGTGAGCTCGTCTAGCGGAGCGGCGACCGGCAGGTCGGCGGCGTTGACGAGGATGTCGAGTCGGCCCAGCTCTGAGCTGGCGCGGGCGACCGCGGCGTCGACGCTGTTTGCGTCGGTAGCGTCCAGCGTGATTGCGGTGTTGGCTCGGCCCAGTGACCAGATCTCGTTGGCGACTGAGTTGACTCGCACGACCTCTTGCGGGCCGGCGCGGAGAGATGCCACGGCGACGTCGGCCCCGGCCTCGGCCAGCGCGACCGCTGACGCGCGGCCGAGCGGATCGCCTGCTCCGACGACCAAGGCGACCCGGTCCTTGAGTAGGAATGGATCGTCGGGTCGATCGGGATTGGGAGTCGGGATGAAGTCTGACATCGGCGGCTCCCTCAGGTGGGCTCGGTCAGGCGCACGCGTGGCGCCCAGCCGGTTGGACCGATCGCCGCTAGGCCCCCGCCGTCCTGTGCGATGGTCTCGCCGCTGATTCCGGCACCGGCGTCGGAGGAGAGGAAGACTGCCAACGGCCCCATCTCCCAGGCCACACCGGCACGTCCGATTGGGATGTAGCGGCCTCCGCGCCAGCGTTCGAGCGCTTGCGGCGTATGAGGAAAGATTCCCGGTGCGATGCAGTTGGTGCGCACGCCGGCGGGTCCGTAGGTGACCGCCAGCGAGCGGGTGAAGTTGACCACACCGGCCTTTGCCGAGACGTACATCCAGTTGTCACGACCGCCTCGCAGGCCGAATCCGCTGGCGACGTTGATGATCACGCCTGAGCCGCACTCGGTCATGTGCGGTAGCACGGTCCGAGCGCAAAGCATCTGTGACGTGAGGTTCATGTCGATACCCCAGCGCCACTGCTCGTCGGTGAGCTCTTCTAACGGAGAGCCATCGCCCGCCGCGCCGCCGCCTGCGTTGTTCATCAGGATGTCGACCCGTCCGAATCGGTCGATCGTTTCGGCGACCATCGCCTCGACCGCCCCGGCATCAGTGACGTCGGTTGCGATCGAGATGGCCTCGCCGCCGCGCTCAGCGACCAGCTCAGCCGTCTCCTCGAGCTGCGACAGTGTGCGAGAGGCTCCGGCGACCTTCGCGCCGGCGTCTGCATAGGACATCGCCATGGCGCGTCCGAGACCACGTCCCGCACCAGTGAGCAGGACGACTTGGCCGTCGAGTCGAAATCGATCGGGCGTGGCCATTGTGCCCCCTCTGTCCCTCCGCGACATCTCCCCCAATGGGGGAGACTTGGATCAGGTCGTCGCCGCTTTGCGCTGCTGGGCGGCGGCCGAGCCTCGCCCGTCGCCGAAGCGGTTGTCGCGCCACTCGAGGGCTGCCTTGAGGCCCTTCTCGCGCGACATCTTGCCGAACTCCTGGACAGCCGGCGCCAGGTGAGCGCGGGCATCGTTCTCGGAGGCGAGCCGCTGCAGCGTCCGCGCTCCCATGATCTCCAGGCCCAGGTTGACGATTCGCTTGTTGGCCGAGAGCAGCTCGTGGTCGATCATGGCCATCTTGTTGGCGAGATCCTCGACTTCTTCGTCCAGGCGGTCGGCCGGGACGGCGTCGTAGACCAGTCCGCGCTTGGCCGCCTCGGCGCCGGAGATGCTGTCGCCAGTCAGCAGCATGCGCTTGGCGAACTGCGGTCCGCCGTGGTAGAGCCACATGTGCGCCGGCGGCGCGCCCATCGCACGGACCGGCGGGAAGCCAATCACGGCGTCCTCGGCGGCGATGATGATGTCGGAAAGCAGGACCAGGTCGGTGCCGCCAGCCAAACAGTAACCGTGCACCTTGCCGATGACCGGCTTGTGCATGTCGAAGATGGACATGCGCGCGCGCTGCGCCTTCTCCATGCCCCAGGTGTCGTCATCGAATGAAACGCGGCCGCGGTAGACCTTGTCGTATGTCTCCTGCGAGTCGCGGGTCGAGCCGGTCAGGTCGTAGCCGGCCGAGAAGGCGCGCCCGGCCCCGCTGAGGACCACGCAATGGACGGCGGTGTCGTTGTCCGCCTCCCACATCGCCTGGGACAGCTCGTCTTGGAGGGCGATCGAGAGCGCGTTCAACTTCTCCGGGCGGTTCAGCGTCACGTAGGCCTTGCGGTCCTCGACGCGGTACAGAATGTTCTCAAAGTCAGTCACAGGGACACTCCAGCAGTTCGTGTTGGGCCAGTGGTCAGTGCGGGCAGTCTAGCTGAGGCCGTGGCGCACCCTACAGGTGCTTGAGCACGCCGCCGTCGACCTGGATTACCTGGCCGGTGATGTAGCCGCTCGACTCTGAGGCGAGATACACCGCGAGTGGCGCCGCATCGGCGGCGGCGGCGAAGCGCCGCATCGGGATGAAGCGAAGCAGCAAGTTCTCGTCTGCTGTGGATGGCCCACGACCTGGCGTGGAATCGGTCCAACCGACGACGATGGCGTTCACTGTCGTGCCCGTGGGGGCCAACTCCTGGCTCAGCGCGCGAACGAGACCGATCACTCCGGACTGGGCCGCGCTGTAGATGCTGAGGTTGGTCAAACCGCGCACGGCCGAAGCGTCCAGCACTGCGATTAGCCGTCCTGGCCGACCGCGAAACTCTCGCGTTGCGCTGCGGAAGGCGGCGTAGGCGCCGCCCAGGTTTCCCATCAGTACTCGTTGGATGTCGGCGTCGAGCGTCTTGCGGATCGGGGCTGCGTGATAGAGGTTTGGCACCACGATTGCCGCGTCGACGCCGCCCAGATCCTTGGCAATCTTCCGAGTTGCCACCTGCACGTTGGTGCCGTTGGACAGTTCGACCGCCTCGGTCGGGCCTGAGCCTCCGGCTTTCTTGAGCCGAAACAGTGAGGTGCCGTCGGTGTTGGCGCTGGTCACGCCGACTGAGGCGCCGGCCTCGCGCAGCGCATCAACGATTGATGTGGCGGCGGGCTTCTCCGCTCCGTAGACAATCACGCGACGGTCGGTGAGATCAAAGCCTTGAAGCCTGCCCTCGGCTACTTCAGGTGGCGAGACTGGATTCTGTTCGCTCATGAAGGCACGCTGCCGATTCCCGACTGTACGTCCCAGCCCGTCGGAGCGAGCCCTCCGGCCAGACCGCCGCCGTCGATGATGAATGCCTCGCCCGTCATGTACGCCGATGCATCGGAAGCGAGATACACCGCCAGCGGCCCCAGCTCCCAGGCCTCGCCGACGCGACCGACAGGAATTCTCGAACCTCGGTTGCGTGCGACTTCGATTTCGTCCGCATCCTCGAGCGTCTTCTGGGCAATGAACCCCGGAACGATGCAGTTCGCGCGGATCTGGTCCTTCGCCAGTTGAATGGCTAGCGACTGGGTCATGTTGATTACGCCGGCCTTGGCCGCGCCGTCAACGAAAAAAACTGGGCCGCTGCCACGGAGGGAGGTACCCGATGAAACGGTGATGATGTTGCCCGGCTTCTCTTCGGCCAGGAAGTGTCGCACCGCCGCGCGAGCGCTGTAGAACACGCTCGAAAAGTTGATGTCGACCGTCTCACGCCAATCCTCGTCAGTGATGTCGGTGATGTGTTTCATCGAAGCCGGCCCGCTTGCGCCTGCGTTGGCCAGCATCACTTCGAACCCGCCCCATTCGCCGATTGTCTGCTCAACCATTGCGTCAACTTGCGAGGAGTCGCTGACGTCCGTCGGTATCACGAGCGCTCGACATCCTTTGGCTTCGATCTCTTCTGCCACTCCCCGAATCTGGGACCTGGTGCGGGCCGCGCAGACGATGTCGGCGCCGGCGTCGGCGAGATGCAGCGCCATCTGACGGCCCAGCCCGCGTCCTGCGCCCGTCACGATGACGCGCTTACCGTCCATGCGCAGCGATTCCAGCATGTCGGCAGTCTACGTTGTGCCCTGACAAGCTCCCGGTCTGTCGAGCGCTAACATGTTGCCCGAACACGTCCATACCGGATGCGACGTCTGTCGCACCGTGCAACTAACTGAATGGAGCTGACGATGGCAATCGGTTTGACAGTGGAATTCACGATCGGCGAGGGTCAGAACGACGCATTTGAGGCCTTCATGGCTGGCGCCACGGCCAAGGTCAAAGCTGAAGATGCCGGCTGCAACAACTACGACCTGTTCCGCTCGGTTGAGGACGACACCAAGTACCTGCTCTTCGAGAACTGGGCGACTGAGGACGACCTGACGGCGCACGGCACCTCTGAGGCAATGGCGGGCATGGCCGGGATCCGCGAGTTCACTACGGGGCGACCGGTCCTGCACCGTTACGAGGTCGCTGACTAGGCAAACTCGTAGTACAGAAGCGCCCGGTGGAGGACCCCCTCAGCCTTCGGCAGCTCCCCCTGCGAGGGGGAGCAGGGAAACATTGAAAGGACAACAACATGCCAGACCAGATGGGCTCTGAGCTCCTCGCCCGACAGATGGTGAATGAAGGCGTCGAAGACCTCTTCTACATCATGGGCGGACCGATTATCGAAGCCGCGGGATTTGCTGCGGAGCACGGCATCCGTACGATCGACTGCCGCCACGAGCAGGGCGCCGCCATGGCCGCTCACGGTTACGCGCGCGTCAAGCGCCTGCCGGGCGTCTGCATGGCCGCCTCCGGGCCGGCTACGACCAACCTGCTGACCGGCGTTGCCAATGCTTACCTCGACGGCGTGCCGATGGTCGCCCTTGGTGGAGCCGCCGCGTTCTCGTCGTTTGAACGCGACGACTTCCAGGAGTACGACCAGCTCGCGATGGCCGTCCCGGTCACTCGCTGGGCCAGCCGCGTGACGCACTCGGCCCGGATGCCTGAGTTCTTCAACCTCGCATATCGGGAGGCCCAGGGTCCCAAGCCCGGCCCGACTTACCTCGATCTTCCCGGCGACACGCTCTACCAGCAGTCGGATGACGAGACGGTCTGGTTCCCAGACGCTGGCGCAGCACGCTCGCGCCCTGGTGCCGACCCTGACCAGGTCAAAGAGGCGATCGAGCTACTCGCCAATGCCGAGCGACCGATTGTCCTGACCGGCACCGGCATCTTCTGGTCGGACGCCTCGGCAGAGCTTCGCGAGTTCGTCGAGGCCGCGCAAATTCCCTTCTATACGACCCCGCAAGGCCGTGGTGTGGTCCCCGAAGACCACGACCTCTGCTTCATCGCGGCTCGCTCCAAGGCCTTCCGTGAGGCCGATGTGGCGCTGGTCGTCGGCACGCGACTCAACTTTGTTGTCGGCTCGGGCCTGCCGCCGCGCTGGGCTCCCGACCTCAAGGTGATCCACGTGGACACCGACCCGACCGAAATCGGCCACAACAAGGAAGCGGCCGTCGGTATGGTCGCCGATGCCAAGCGTGCGTTGGTGGCTCTGACCGCCGCCGCGAAGGAAGCCAACCTGGCGCCGCCGACCGACTGGATCGCCGAGCTGCGCGAGTCGGACGACAACCGCCGCCAGCAATCGCTTGAGCAGGCGCAGTCGTCTGAGGTGCCGATTCATCCGCTGCGTCTGGCCGATGAGGTCGTGCAGCGCATGGACCGCGACGCAGTGGTCTGCGTTGACGGAAACGCCACGCTGGCATTTGCGCGGCAGTACATCCCCTCGTTTGCCGAAGGTGGCCGGCTGAACCCGGGACCCAACGGCTGCATGGGCGTTGGCCTGCCATTCGTCCTTGGGGCCAAAGCCGCCGCGCCTGAGCGACAGGTGATCGGCTTCGTTGGCGATGGCTCGTTCCTGATGAACGTCCAGGAGATCGATACGATGGTCCGGCACAACCTGCCCGCCACCATCGTGATCTCCAACAACGCCGGCTGGACGGCCGGTACCAACGACACGCCGGGCCGCACCCTCGGTTACGGCCAGCGCTACGAAGACGTCGCCATCGCCCTTGGCGGACACGGTGAACACGTGACCAAGCCCGAGGAAATCGGTCCGGCGATCGAGCGGGCGATGGAGTCCGGTCTCCCGGCAGTCGTCAACGTCGAGGTCGAGCAGCACGCGATGCCAGGCCAGGCCCGATTCGGTGGCTACTCGGCCACGCTCAGCCGCTAAACCCCGATCAGGCAGATTCAACTTCAGAGGCGGGGCACAGACCCCGCCTCTGTTGATCGCAAAGGACAACACATGGCCTCAGTCCCCGCCGAACACGCCGATCTCGTCGGCGCGCCTCACTTCGCCCACCTCGTCACCGTCAATCGTGACGGTTCTCCTCAGTCGTCCCCGATCTGGATCCGCCCTGACCGGGTTTCAGCCGACGGCGCCGTCGAGTCAATCTTCTTCGTCACCGGGCTTCGCTATCGCAAGACTCTCAACATGCAGCGCGAGCCGCGTGTAGCGCTCTCAATTCATGGCGCCGACCAGCCCTATCGGATGCTGGAGATCGTTGGCACCGCCTCGTTCGAGCCGCGCACATCGTGGGACGAACTCGATGCCATTTCCAACACCTATCTCGGCACTGACTACCCCTACAAGGGCGACGACCCTGCCGGCTGGCTTGTGACCGTCGAGATTGATCGCGTCACCCTGCCCAACGACGGCGAACAACCGCCCTCGGTTGACATGCCTGCGGCCGGCTCCGACCTGCTGAGTCCGCCTCATTTCGCACACGTCGCTACGGTCAGTTCCACGGGGCAGCCGCGTTCGTCTGTGGTCTGGCACCGACGACACGAAGGCGGCGGTGAGAATGACATCGAATTCTGGACGAGCGCCGGGACGCTGAAGACGAGGCACTTGCGCAACAATCCGGCGATCGCAGTCAGCATTCACGACGAGGTGGACCCGTACCGTTACACGGAGCTCCGAGGCCGTGCGAGCATCGCCGAGATTGATGGTCAGCAGATGGCTGACGAGCTGACACGTCTCTACTGGAAACTCGACGCGTTCCCCATGGATGTCGGTTCAACCGGCAACGTCGCCATCCGAGTCGAAACGACCCACCGAGTGGGCTGAGAGCCAGGCAAACCTGCCTCTAGCTGCCAGGAGCACACCATGGCATCCGTCCCGGCCGACTTCGCCGACCTCTGCGGCGCTCCTCACTTCGCGCATGTGGTGACCGTCAACCGCGACGGTTCCCCTCAGTCTTCTCCGGTCTGGTTCCGACCAGAGCGTGTCAATTCCGACGGATCCGTGGAGTCGGTCTACTTCAGCACCGGCAAGCGCTTTCGCAAATCGCTGAACATGCAGCGTGAACCGCGGGTGGCGATCTCGATCCACGACGCTGCAAACCCTTATCGCACCCTCGAGATCGTTGGTACCGCTTCGTTGACGGCGCGGACCAGTTGGGACGATGTTGATGAGATCTCCCGGAGCTACATCGGCACCGACTATCCCGGGAAAGGCGAAGGCACGGGCGACGGATGGGGCGTCACGGTCAGTGTTGAACGGGCAGTGACATTCGACTTCACACCAGAAGCTGTGGTCGACCCGCCCGAGCCCGGCACCGATCTTCTGAATCCTCCTCACTTCGCCCACATCGCCACGGTCAGCTCGACTGGACAACCGCGCTCGTCAGTGGTCTGGCACCGGCGGGCCGGCGGCGGCGGCGAGGACGACATCGAGTTCTGGACCATGCCGACGACGCTCAAGGCACTCCACCTGAAGCGCAATCCGGCAATCGCCGTCAGCATCCATGACGAAGCCAACCCATACCGCTACACCGAGGTCCGCGGCCGTGCCGCGCTGACCGAGGTGGAAGGCCATCAGATGCTTGACGAGTTGACGCCGTTCTACTGGAAGCTGGACAGCTACCCGGACGAGCGGGATGACGGATACGACCTGACTCAGGGTGTGGTTGTCCGTGTCGAAACGGCCCATCGCGTGGTCTACGGCGAATAGCCGCTAGTGGGCAGCGGGCCGGTCCATACTGCAACTAGCGCCCAAATGTCCGCGCGAGTTGCGCAAGTGACTCGGTCAGCTCATCCTCGGTCGGATCGCTGCGTTGCTCGCGGAACTCCCAGAGGTGACCCTCGCAGTCGCGGGCCGAGTAAATCCGGGCGCCGTAGAAGGCGTCCGTAATCTCGCGCACAATTTTCACGCCTTGCGATTTCGCGTGTTCGTAGTGCGCCTCGACATCGGCGACGTAGACGCAGAGCACGGTGTGAACCGCGTCGAATGCTTGAGCGCTAGCCAGGCCAAAGCGCGTGTCCGCGTCGCCGATCAGCACCCGCTCGCCCGACATCGCCACCTCTGCGTGAGCGACCGTGCCGTCGGGCCATTCGAGCATCATCGTCTGCTCGAATCCGAAGACATCGCACAGGTATCTGGTCGCCGCGCGCGGATCCTCGTAGTAGACGTAAGGGACGATGTGCTGCGAACCCGCGGGCGGATTGGGCGGCACGTTGAGGCGGGCTTGTTACTCGGAAGAGTCAATCGAGGCTTGCATGTCCTCGGCTGACACTTCCGTCATTTGTTGGTGGAACCACCAGTGGCCGCCTTCAGGATCGGTGGCGCGGTAGGTGCGGTCACCGTAAAACTGATCTTCAGGCTCCTGAAGGATCGTGGCTCCTTCTGATTGCGCGTGAGCGAAGTGGGCGTCTACATCGTCGACGTAGACCATCATGCTCGCGTGCAAATGGGGCAAGCTCGCCGGCCCCCCGAGACCGCCTTCGGGATAGGCCGACGCCAATGTGATCTCAGCCCCGTCAATGGTCAGCGAAGCATGGCCAACACTGCCATCGGGCATATCTAATCGGAATCTCTCTTCGAACCCGAAGGCTCGACAGAGAAACTCGATCGCTGCTGGCGCGTCGTCGAATGACAACGCCGGAACGATTCGTTGCTCAATTGCTGCGGGTGAGTCGGTCATTGGATAAGCCTCATTCGTCCATACTGGCCAGCGCTGCGGCCATTTCTTCCGGCGTCACATCGCGGACGTGCTGGTGGAATTCCCAACCGACCCCTTCTGGGTCGAGAGCCCGGTAAGTACGGTCGCCGTAGAACTGGTCGGTGGGTTCCTCAACGATCTCAGCCCCGGCCGCCCTGGCATGTTCGAAGTGAGCGTCCACGTCGTCAACGTAGACGAGCACCGTGGCGTGGACCCCGCCGAGCGACTTGGGACTGCTCAGGCCGCCTTCCGGAAACTCGCTTGACAGCATTAGGGTTTCGCCGTTCATCTGCAGTTCGCAGTGGCCGACTGACCCGTCGGGCATATCGAGGAGCAGCCCCTGCTCGAACCCGAAGGCGTTGATCAGGAACTCGATCACTGGCTTCGGATCGGCGTAGTTGAGATACGGCAAAATCCGTTGAGTGCCCTCGGGTGGATTCTGGACCATAACTTGTGCTCCTCTATCTGCTCATTCTGAGTTGGTCGTGTGTTCTTGGAGGAACGCCCAACGGTGTCCTTCCAAATCGGTCGCTTCGTAGAGCCGTCCGCCCCAGGGCTGATCCTTCGGCGCATAGAGGATGTCTGCCCCCTCCCGCTCCGCGTGACGATAATGCGCCTCAACGTCGTCCACATGGATCAATACGTGGGTGGGCAACGCATCCAGTTCTCTGGGCGAGCGATATCCGCCGCCATCGAACAGAGATGCCAGCATCACCTGCGCGCCCTGCAACGACAATGCAGCATGCACGATCCGACCGTCCGGAATCGTTTGCACGTCAACGCGTTCGAAATCGAACACCCGACAAAGCCAGTCGATCGCTGCCGGCGCATCTTCGTAGGACAGATAGGGGAAGACTCGTTGCTCGACGGCCACTATTACTCCTCGTCGCTTGCGATTCTGCGCATCTGCCTGGCCTCTTCCTCGAACGGCACATTCCTCATCTGCTGTTGGAAGGTCCAACGATGACCCTCGAGGTCCTGGACCCAGTAGGCACGCGTCCCCCAGAACTGATCTTCCGGCTCAGACAGGATCTCGGCACCTTCTGATCGTGCGTGCGCAAAGTGGGCATCGACGTCGTCGAGGTAGACCGTGATCTGCTGATGCAACGCGGGTAAATCGCGTGGAGACTTTGTTCCCGCCTCCTCAAAGGGGGAGGCGAGCATGACCTGTTCACCGCCGAACCTGAGCGCCGCGTGACCGAGCCGCCCGTCGCCGACCTCCATCCTCCGGACTTCTGCGAAGCCAAAGACGCGGCAGAGCCACTCGATCGCGGCCGGAGCATCGGCGTAGGTCAGGTAAGGAATGATTCTCTGGTGGTCGAGTTCCATCGCGTCGGACATCGCAACCACTCCTCACTCTGTCGCACTTCTCGGACAGTAGCGCAAATATGTTCTATACAGCAAGCGCCCCGCTCGTGGCGGGGCGACAGAACGTATCGAGTTGGACCTTCTGCTACCAGCGCTGCAGGTTCGCCTCCATCTCCTCGCGCGGCACTTCGCGCACGCGTTGGCAGAAGCTCCAGCGGTAGCCCTCCAGGTCGAGCGCATGATACGAACGCAGGCCCCAGAACCGATCCTGCAGTCCCTGGACGATCGTGGCTCCCTCCAACAGCGCGTGCTGGTAGTGCTCCTCGATGTCGTGGACGTGAATGTGGATTCGCGACGTCGCCGCCTGGTTGCCGTTGGGGGCGTGATTATCCAGCTGGTCCATTTCAGACGAGAGCATGACGAACAGGCCGTCGTGCTGCAGCACGGCGTGGGCGATTCGACCGTCGGCCACCGAGTAGGCGTTGACTACCTCGAACCCGAACATCCGGCAGAGCCAGTCGATCGCCGCCGGGGCGTCGTTGTATGTCAGGTACGGGTAGATCTGCTGTTGGTCAACCAAGCTGTCTGGCATCGTTGCAGTGGTCATCTCAACCGCCTCTCGGAACCCTGGTGAAACACACTCTGTGCCTCTCCCCGACCCTGACGCTAGAACTGCATCCGGCTATGGGTTCTGGTGACTGAAATCACAAGTTTGGAGGTTCACAGCGAACTTGTATCGCAGCAGTTGAAGCCATCGAAACTGCAAATATCGCGACAGGAGGAGGGTCGCCGGCGATGCATTGATGCAACGACCGCTACCTATTCGAGGCCCAGGAACTCCAGGATTCCGTCTGCGATTGCCTGCGCGATGACTTCCCGCGCTGCGGGATCAAGAAGAATTCTCGCGTCGCCCTCTTGCGTGACATACAGGAGCTCCAACAACGTGGTCGGCATCAGGTTGCCGCGCACGATTCGACCCGGCCCGGACTGGGTTTCAGGATCGATCAGATTGATCGGTGGTTCGCCGACCGTGATGTCCTTGCGCCACAGCCAGTCGTTGATCGCCACGCCCCAGGGGTCCTCCGACAGGCCCAGCTCGGCCGGGTCGAGGCCCCACTTGCGGGCAACGTCGGCATCCAACAGCAAGAACGGCGCGAGCACGTAGATCGGGTCACAGACACCGTTGACCAGCTCCCAGCAGGATGTGTCGTAGGTCAGGGTGCTGGTGGGGTAGCCATAATCCGCCAGTGCCTGCTGAGTATGTGTGAGCAAGGTCTCGGACAGCTTGAGATTGAGGCCATCGCCGTTCCAGCGAGGTAGGTACCAGGCTTCGAGTCCGTTGAAGGGGAAATTGAAGTTGGCATTCGAGTGGATCGAAACGAACAGATCAGCCCTGGCCAGATGCGCCAGCTCGGCACGCACCTGGAAGTCGGGGCGCCACAGGGCCTCGTCCAGATTCAGGTAGGGGCGTCCGGTTGAGCGTCGCGTCTGGACCACGACGAGGCCCTCGGCTTCAAGCAACTCCTCAATCCTCAGCGCGAATGCCAGGTTGGAATCCTCTTCCTTCACTCCGTTGTCCCAGGCGCCGGTGTCGACGCCATGTCCGGCATCGAGCACGACGACGATGGCATCGTCATCCAGCCCGGGCACGACTCCGGCCGCTTCCAACTCCGCTTGCCAGCGTGGGTCCTCTGGGCCCGTTCGCTGGCGAGCGACCCACAGGTCGGGGATGGGCGGCTGTGGATCCGGGACATGGAGCAGGCTGGGCCGAGAGACTGTCCAACTGTCATTCCAGTTCTTGACGCTCGCCTGCCATCGAATGCGCTGATCGGATGTTGGCCCAGACCAGTGCATCACCAGGGTGTCGAACCCGTCCGCGCCGACGCGGCTGCTGCCAATCCAGGCCTCTTGCTCAAATGACCACAGCCTGGCGGAGCGGCCGTCGTTGGACCGGAGCAGGAACTCCCACTCGTCTTCGTCGTCGAGCCCCGGGTCGGTGTCGATCCAGACGCGGAGGCCGCTGTTCTGCCGGATCGGGCCCCATGATCCGCGGAAGGAGAACTGCGCTGCTCCGGGAGATTCCGTCGCGCTAATCGATTCGATCTGCAGGCGGGACATCTGGCGAGGCGGCAGGCTGACTTCCGGCTCTGGCACTGCGCCTGAACGGGTGATGCCGAAGGCGTAGCTGCCCGTGAACCATGGCTGGGAGGCCCGCACCTCAAGTACCGCCAGGCCGTCTTCCGTTGGTTCGATTGCGTCGCTGAAGGAGTTCTCGTAGCGATTCAGTTCCTGAAACGATTGCTCTCCGGGCGGGCGAATAGCAGCGGTCAGTCCGGCCACCGAACCGAGGACCGACCAGATCCGGTAGCGGTTGCCTGAAGCTACCGGGAAGGCAAACCAGTCTGTATCTCCGATGTTGTCTATCGCTGATCGTTCGATCAGCACTCCTCGTTCGTCGTACACGCCCAGCTTGGCTGTCGTGAGATCGGCGCCGACGGCATCAGTGTGACTGCGGATCCGCAACCGATACGACCCGGTTGCGCCACTCCTACCAGACACTCGCGCGCGCCATGCTCTGCTCTGCTGCGCTGTCCAGATCAGAGGGACGTCGGGTCCGGATGAGCGCGCCACCATGCGCGCCTCCGACTCGGACGTTGCCGGTTGCCAGATGGTGATTTCGCCTGCGGGCAGCGTGATGCGCTCCAAGGAGATGGCGTAGCTCTCCCCGGCCAAAGCAAACAGGACATACCAGTCGACGTCGTGTGGGCCATCGATCGCGCCGCTGCGGACGACTGGATCGAATTCCTCTGCCGATGTGGGCTCAGCATGCCAGGGCGCGATCGCGCTGCACGCTGCCGCCAACAGGGCGACGGCAGCGAGGATCGCCGCTAGCCTCCTGCGGCGCGGGCCTCGCTCAGTCGTTCCCGCACTCACTTGCCGAGGATATCCCGGGGCTGCTAACCGTTCGAAATGCCTGCGGCGACTGTCGCTTCTGTTATCTGGCGCGATAGACAGGTATCCGATAGCCTCAAACCCGTTGCGCGCTTCGGCGTGCCCATTCCACGCACAGACCTGCGGACCCACCCATCTCAATCGGGCCGCGACGGAGGATGACATGGACCTCGGACTGACCGAAGAACAGGAACTGCTGAAGAATTTCGCCCGCGATTTTCTCACCAACGAGTGCACGGAAAAGCTCGTGCGGGACATGGAAGAGGATGAGCGCGGCTACACCGACGACCTCTGGAACGGCATGGCCAACCAGGGTTGGATGGGGCTGATCACTGCCGAGGAACTCGGCGGCGCCGGCCTCAACTTCCTCGACCTTTGCGTGCTGCTCGAAGAGTTCGGGCGTGCACTGGTTCCTGGACCATTCATCAACACCGTGTTGACCGCTGGCTTCGTCGAGGCGATCGGCAGCGACGCACAGAAGCAGCAATACTGCACCGCCGTCGCAGCCGGACAGCACGTGATGACGTTCGCGCTGACCGAGCCGTCCGCGCGATTCGACAGCTCCGGCATCGAAGCGACCGCCGCCGCCGATGGTGACGGTTACGTGCTCAATGGCACCAAGCTGTTCATCCCCGACGCACACGTGGCCGACACCATTCTGGTCGTCGCCAGGACGCCGGGTTCCTCGGGCGACGATGGCGTTTCGCTCTTCCTCGTCCCCGGTAACACCGAGGGCCTCTCGACCACCGTCCTGCAGACCATCGCTGCCGACAAGCAGTGCGAAGTCAAGCTGGACGGCGTGCGAGTCGGTGGCGACGCGCTGCTCGGCCCGGCCGGCGAAGCCTGGCAGATCATTGAGATCGCCAAGCGCTACTTCACCGTTGCCTACTGCGCCTATCTCGTTGGGCTGGCCCAGCGCGACTTCGAAATCTCGGTCGACTACGCCAAGGAGCGCATCCAGTTCGGTCGCCCAATCGGCTCCTTCCAGGCGATCCAACACAAGGCCGCCGACATGATCACCGACGTCGATGGCTCACGCTTCATCATGTACCGAGCCGCATGGGCAGTGACCGAGGATGAGCCGGACGCTGACCTGCAAGTCGCGATGGCCAAGGCCTGGTGCTCAGACGCCACCCGCCGCGTGGTTGCCCACGGCCAGCAAATCCACGGTGGCATCGGTTTCACCAAGGAGTACATCATCCAGCTCTACTTCCGCCGCCAGAAGATGGCCGAGCTCATGTGGGGCGACGCGGACCACCACCGCGAGAAGGTCGCCGAGCTGCTCGAGATCTAATCGCTTTCAAACTGGTCAAATGCAAAGCGCGCTCCTCTGGGAGCGCGCTTTGTTGTATCAGTCCGAAGACTCGATTCGCGCTCGCTTGCGCAGAAACCAGAACCCGATCGCCAGGCCCACGAGGCTCAGCCCTGCCGCGACGACGATTGCAGCAATCCACGTCCACAATGGAGCCGAATACCGGCTGCCCGACATGACGATCTCTTGGGCCGTTGCCGGAAACAGCCAGAACACCCAACCTGCTGCGGCCATCGCCAATCCCAGCCATCGGCGCATCCGATAGCCTCTAGACATGGCCCGTAGACGACGCCGTCGACCCGCGGACGCGCCGGAACCGGTTGCGCCGAAGACCCGTTCCTCCATCGTGCGCCTCTCCTATCCGAGTCAGGATACGCTGCGGCTCCGCACCTTTTGGTCGCCTTTGCCCAACTGGGCCTACGGCGCGATTCCAGCGGCGATTGTGGCCCTGATTGCCGTTGGTACATTCGGCGGTTCGGACCCGCTGGGTGCAGCGATCATTGGCGCGGCTGCAGGCTATTTCGGCGGCGGCATTCTCTGGGCGATTCTGGGTGTCATCGGTGGCGATGTCCTTGAAGTCGACTTCGACCTGCAGGACGACACCGCGCAGGTGCGCCAGTCGATGCTGTGGGTTGTCAATCGTCAATGGAGCTTTGACATCTACGACGTCGAGACGATCACGATGAAACAGCAACGGTCTCGCCCGATCCTGCTGCAATTCAGCGGCTCACACAGCACGCACATCGCCTTCGCCGACGGTCAGCTCATGCGGATTGGACGCTTTCCGACGCACCAGGAAGCACTTGATGTCGGCACCGCAGTTTCCGACTTCATCGGGGTTCAGCTCGAACAACCGGATGAGGAAAACAATCGCCGCCGAGGACGCCGATGACCGGCGCGCTCCGCGAGCCTGAGGCGATCCGAGACCGATTCGCCGAGGCGATGACCGACCGACCTGAGAAGCTGCAGAAACACGTTAAACGCGTGGAGCGAGGAGCTCTGCGACTCGCCGCGATCCATGAACTCGACCGTGACGTCTGCGCAGCCGCTGCGGCCGGCCACGACCTATTCCGACACTGCAAGGACGCCGAGCTGATCGCGTTGTCACGGCACTATCGTATCCCGATCTCCGATGACGAGCTGGCTGCGCCGATCGTGCTTCACGGTCCGCTAGCTGCCGCGTACGCGCGACAGACCATGGATGTTGATCACGAGGAAATCCTCACATCGATCGCGTATCACACGACGGCCCATCCTGAGTACTCGTTGGAGGCGCTGGCTGTCTTCCTCGCCGATAAAGTCGACCCTCGCAAGATGCAGCGAGACCCCGGCCTCTTCGCGGTCGCGGCTGCGGCCGAGCATGACCTGTACGCCGCAGCGGCGATGTTCCTTGAGCGTCGCCTGACCAATCTGCTCAACAGCGGACAGGCACTACACCCGCTCGCCGTCGCCAGCCGGAACGCGTTCCTTCGGAAAACCACATGACCACTCAGGGGGACGCCGGCGAAGAGGGCGCGGCAGTCGGGCGAGTAATCGACGCGGCCGAGACCGACCTCGACAACCACGACCGCGCCCTGCGCCCGACTCGGCTGGAAGAGTTCGTCGGCCAATCGACGGTCCATGAAGCGATCCGCATCGCCGTGGACGCCGCCAAGCAACGCGACGAAGCGCTCGACCATCTATTGCTCTACGGACCGCCCGGGTTGGGCAAGACCACGCTCGCCCGCATCGTTGCGCGAGAACTCGGCGTCAACCTGCGACCTACCAGCGGACCGGCGATCCAGCGCGCCGGCGACATCGCAGCGATCCTAACCACGATGCAGACGCACGATGTGCTGTTCATCGACGAAATTCATCGCGTTCCGCGATCGGCTGAGGAAGTCCTCTATTCAGCGATGGAAGACTTTCAACTTTTCATGATGATCGGCAGCGGACCAGCGGCGCGCAGCGTGCAACTCTCGGTCAAGCCGTTCACGCTCATCGGAGCGACGACCCGCTACGCGATGATCTCGCCGCCCTTGCGCGACCGCTTCGGCATGGTCCAACGGCTCGACTTCTACAGTACCGATGAGCTCGAGCAAGTCATCGTGCGTTCGGCTGAGGCGCTAGAGGTGGATCTTGAACCAACCGGTGCGCGCACCCTCGCCGAGCGGGCGCGCGGCACACCTCGAATCGCCAATCGGCTGCTCAGGCGCGTCAGGGACTTCGCCGAGGTCCGCGCTGATGGAGTGATCACCGCTACAGTCGCCGACGAGGCCCTGCGTGGTCTGCGAGTGGACGAACTGGGGTTAGACGAGCACGATCGAGTTCTGTTACGCGCATTGATCGAGGGCTTCAACGGCGGCCCAGTCGGTCTCGACACGCTGGCTGCGGCGGTCGCCGAGGATGCTGACACGGTCATGGACGTCTACGAGCCCTACCTGATCCAGCTCGGCTTCCTCGCCCGCACTCCCAGGGGCCGAGTCGCGATGCCTGCGGCCTGGAGCCATCTGGGTCTCACGCCGAGGGAATCTGCGACTGATCAGGGAACGCTGTTTGAGACTGGATCGCGATAGGTCGCCCTAGTCGAGCGCCAGCGCCGGCTCGCTCTTCTCCGTCGAAGACCCGGTACCGTTCGTGCCGTTGCGGCCGTTGGTAGCGATCCGCTCTCGCATACGGTCCAGCACTGCGAGCGCTGCGTCCTCGTCGAACTCCACGGATTCCTGTGCCGCGTACATCATGTGGTACAGCTTGGCGTAGTGCCCGTCGATCGCCAGCAGTTCGTCGTGCGAACCCTGCTCAAGGATGCGGCCGTATTCCAGCACGATGATCCGGTCGACCGAGCGAATCGTCGACAGCCGGTGAGCAATCACGAACGCCGTGCGGCCGCGCAGCACCCGAGCGATCGCCTGCTGGATCATCGCTTCGGTCTGAGAATCGACGTTGGCCGTCGCCTCGTCGAGAATCAGGATCCGCGGATCGCTGAGGATCGCGCGGGCGAAGGCAACCAACTGTCGCTGTCCGATGGAAAGGTTTTGCGCTCGTTCAGCCAGCGGCGTGTCGTAACTCTCCGAGAGCCGTTCGATCCATTCGTCCGCGCCGACCACCTTGGCCGCGGCGATCGCCTGTTCGCGCGTCGCTTCGAGGTTGCCGTACAGGATGTTGTCGATCACCGTGCCCGAGAAGAGGAACGGGTCTTGCAGGACCACGCCGACTCTTGGAACCAGCGAGGCACGCGTCACATTGCGCACGTCATGACCGTCGATTCGCACGGACCCCTCGGTCACTTCGTAGTTGCGTGTGATCAGCGACGTGATCGAGGTCTTGCCAGCGCCGGTCTCGCCGACCAGGGCGACCGTCTCACCAGGCTGCACTTCAAGATCGAGGTCAAACAGGACTCGCACGCCCTCGACGTACTCGAGCGAGACGTTGTCGAAGTGCACGTGTCCAGCGACGTCGGGCAGGTCCTGCGCGTCAGCTGAGTCCTCGATTTCTGGCTCGGTGTCGAGCACTTCGAAGACCCTCTCCGCGCCGGCCATTGCGCGCTGGAACATCGTGTACTGCAGGACGAGGTCGCGAACCGGGTCGAAGAATCGTTGGATGCCGATCGCGAAGGCAATGATGGCAGCAACGCCCGCCGCCTCTTCCAGTCCGCCGCCGCTGAGTCGCATCGCGGCAACCACGATGATCAGGGCCGTTGCCAGAGCGATCAGGATCTCGACCAGCGGCATGATCGCGGCTGAAAGCAGCCCAGCCCGCCGAGTGGCGCGCAGATTCCAGTTATTGATTCGATCGAACCGCTTGGCGTTCTCTGACTCGCGGTTCAGGCTTTGTACGACGCGGACGCCGTTGAGGTCCTCGTTCAGAGTCGAGTTGACTGCCGCGATGGCGACCCGGGTCTCGAGGAACGCCATTCGCGCGCGCTTGCTCCACCAGGCCATGGAGAAGATCAGGATGGGCAATACGGCAAACGAGACCAGCGCCAACTGCCAGTCGATGAAGAGCAACACGGCCATGATGATGACGAGACCGAAAATGTCGCCGATAACTGTGAGTACACCGGAGGTCAGCATCTCCTGCAGGACCTGCACATCGGAAGTCACGCGCGACATGATCGCGCCGACTTCGCCGCGATCATAGAATCGATGTTCAAGCTTCATCAGGTGATCAAAGACATCCTGGCGCATCCGTCTCAGGATCGGATGGCCGACGTTAGCCATCAGCCACTGGCGGAGGAATTCGGCGCCCCAGGAGACCAGCACGATCACGCCGAACGCGATCGCAATCCGGTCCAGCTCGGAGACGATGCCGTTTTCTAGCGCTCCCTGCAGCGCCCGGTAGACAACCAGCACCTGAATGTTGAAGGCGACCGCAAAGGTCGCGTTGGCAATGATCGCCGCGCCGAGTCGCTTCTTGTGCGGGCCGATGTAACGGCCAAAGCGGCGTACCAGCCTCGGGTTGTAGAGCGATCCATATTCCTTGTCCCATCCGTCGGCCATGGAAGCAGAGCTCGCCCAGGCGCTGCGCGGACCGTGCCCGCCGCCGCCCAGGTTGGAGGTCCAACCACCGGCCATGCCACCGCCCATCATGCCCATCTAACCGCTCCCGCCCGCTGCCGCGACCGCTTCAACCGGCTCACCACCCTGGGCAGTGGCCGACTCTTGGTCGCGCAACTCCAACTCGTAGATCTCTCGGTAGAGGCCGCCTTGCTCCAACAACTCGTCGTGTTTGCCTCGCTGAACGATCTGACCCTTGTCGAGGACGAGGATCTGGTCGGCCTCACGCAAGGAACGCAGCCGGTGAGCAATCACAAACGTCGTCCGACCGCGCATCAGGGCCGCCATCGCCTGTTGGATCTCAAACTCCGTGGCCGCGTCTACTGATGAAGTCGAGTCATCGAAGATCAGGACTCGCGGGTCCATGAGCAACGCGCGTGCGATCGCGATGCGCTGCTTTTGTCCACCGGAGAAGTTCGCGCCGCGCTCGCCGACCCAGGTGTCGTACTGCTCCGGCAGCCGGTTGATGAAGTGGTGGATCCGCGCCAGCTTGGCTGCCGCCTCGATCTCTTCGTCGGTCGCGTCGGGCCGACCGTATGCGATGTTCTCCTTGAGCGAAGCGGCGAACAGGAAGACTTCCTGCTGGACAATGGCAACTTGCTGACGCAGCGCTTCGAGCGGCCACTCGCGCACATCTTGATTGTCGAATGTCACCCGTCCCGTGCTGACGTCGTAGAAGCGCGGAATCAGGTTGACCACGGTGGTTTTGCCACTGCCGGTCAGACCGAGCAACGCGATCAACTCGCCCGGCTTGGCTTCGAACTCAATGTTCCCCAGCACCGGGGAGCGCGGATCATAGGAGAAGCTAACGCCCTCGAACTTGACGTGGCCTTGTGGACGCTCAGGGGCCACCGCATCCTGGTTGTCCTGCACTTCCGATTCCTGGTCGAGAATCTCGAAGATGCGCACCCCGGCTGTGGCCGCTCGCGGAACCATCATCACCATCCAGCCGAGGCCACGAATCGGCATCTGAAGAATGGTCAGGAACATCAGGAACATGGTCAGTTCACCGACGGTGAAGTTGCCGTTCACGACCTCGCGGCCGCCATACCAGATGGTGAGGACGATCGCGACGGCGCCGAGCATCGTCATCAGCGGCATGTTGACCGCCTGGACCATTGAGGCGTCGTACGAGCGCTGCTGCAACCAGCCGGCCGCCCTGCCGAATTTCTGACCCTCGAACTCGGAGCGGCCGAATGCCTTGACCACCCGAATACCGGATAGCGCCTCTTGCAGCACGGTCCCCAGCTGCGCCTGCGACTCCTGCACGTCGTTCCAGATCGGACGCAGACGTCGCGCGATGAATGCAGAGCGGGCGGAGATGATGATCATGATGCCCCAGACCATCAGCGCCAGCGGCCAATTGATCAGCAGCATGATCACCAGCGTGCCGATTCCCAACACCAGAGTGAAGGTCAGTTGCACGCCGCCGAAGTTGATGAACATCCGCACGACTTCAACGTCCTGCGTCGCCCGGACCATGATCTGCCCAGTCTCGGCCCCGTCGTGGAAACGGAAGGACAGCGTTTGCAGTCGTTGGTAGATCGCATTTCGCAGGTCGTAGGCGACTGTCTGCCCGACCCATTCGGCCAGGTATCGCTGGACGAACATCGAGGTGCCGCGCAGTACCGCCGCGCCGACCAGTGCGAGACCAGCGATCGCCACCAGCCAGCCGGTGATTGAGATCACGGTGTCGCCGTTGACGATTTCGGTCGAAATCGCGGTGTCAATCGCCCAGCGCAGAAGCCACGGCGTCGCGATTGCGAATCCAGCGGTCGCCAAGATCGCGATCGCAGTGACCGACAAACCCTTCCAGTAGGGAAAAGCGAAGCGCATCACACGCGCAAGGATCAGCACCGAAGCTGGCAATCTCAGACGCCGCTGAGGCTCTAGCTGAGTAGTCAGGGTGGTCAAGTTCGGCTCCCGACCGGGCGGCTCTCGGACATCGCCCAGGCGTCGGCGCGCCACTGGAATTCAGTCATAACTCGACAGCAGTATAGTGCTCGACCTGGCGGGACACAGTTGCGCGCGTTGCACGCGTTTACTCTGACCCACGCACCCTGAGTTCGGCAACCCATCCGACATGTCCAAACCGCTTCTCCTCCGGCCGATGACCCTCGACGATGTTGATGTCGTCACCGATCTCGACGGACGCGCCTTCGGCGAATCCGGTTGGAGCCGGCGATACTTCGCCGGCGAACTGACCGATTCGCCGATCAGCGTGTTCTACGTCCTCGTTGACCATCGAGAGCGAATCCTCGGCTACTTCGGTACCTGGCACGTCGTCGACCAGCTCCATCTCTGCACCTTCGCCGTCGATCCCGACCGCCAGGGAGAGGGCCTCGGAGCCCTGCTGCTCAACTGCGTGCTCAGGCTGGCCCAGCGACTCGAGTGCACAGTCATACAGCTTGAGGTTCGGGAATCAAACGAAGCGGCGAGGTCGCTCTACCGCAGCCGGGGCTTCATCGACGAGGCCACGCGTCGCAACCTTTACTCCTATCCCACAGAGGACGGCGTGCTCATGAGCATGCCGACTCCTGAGCGGCTCAACCATTCCGATTGGGAACGAGCGGCGAGGCGCTGTCCGGCCGGCATCCTGCTCCGCTGGGATGATCGCGGCGGCACGCTCGATGAGCAGTGGCCAGGCAGCAGTAACTGGGCGCCTGACAACCCTGCGATACACTTTGCGCCATGAACCTGAACGAGCAAATCGACGAACTGCTGGAGCGGTCTCGCTACATCCGCGCGATCGGTCCGACCACCGAAGATTTCATGCGCTGGCGCGACTCCACGGAGGAGCTGCTGGCCGACGCCGTCGGCGACGATCATCCGGTGATGGCCAGCTACCGCCAGGCGATCGGCCCGCGCGAAGCGCTCGACGCCGAGGGCCTGCAAATCCACGGACCCTTCGGCATGGCCCCACGCTTGATTGCAGCCGAAGACGTCCTGCGAACCCTGGTCACCTAGGACCGACTCAGACTGCGGCCGCCGCCTTCTTTTCGACCACCGCTGTTACCAGCTGAGCGGCCTGCACGTAGGTCAGGTGCGTCGTGTTGATTACGACGTCGTAGAGCAGCGGCGACCAGACGTCGACGTCCCAGAACTTGCGGTGGAATGCCGCGCGTCCCTTGTTGAACTCTTCGATCGAGCGCGCTGCCTGCACCTCGTCCACGCCTTCCCACTCCTGCACGCGGGCCATCGCCACCTGCGGATCGGCGACCAACTGCACATGGGTCGCATCCGGCATCTCTCGCAGCACCATCTGGCTGCCGCGACCGATGATCACCACGTTCCCGCGCTGGGCGATCGATTCCATGATCTGAGATGTGGTGGCCAGAATTGCGCGGTCGTCAACCACCCCTGAGCCGCTATCGGAAAGCTCCTGGTAACTCTGCGAGAGCATCAATTCCAGGTTGCCCGAGCCGAGCATCGGGTCGATCGCTCCGCCGGCGGCCGAGCGTTCCAGCGCCCGCTGGAGGAAATGACCCAGGCGAGCGCGAAGCGAGTCCGTCCGCTCGTCCTTCTCCGCGACCTCCGAGACCGTACGTCCCAACTGTCGGGAGGCGTCGACCAAGACCGTTTGATCGATGTACTCGAGACCAAGATCGCGGCTCAGCCGACGCGACACGTCGCGCGCCCCGGCTCCGTACTGGCTGGATACAGTCACGACCGGCATCGCACACCTCCCGGGCTGCCCCGATGTTCCCCGACACAATCTCGGGGAACGGCATGCTCAGAGTACTCCAACGCGGATACGGTCGATGGCCAATCGATCAGAGATCAGCCATCATCGAACCGAGCGGCAGCGTCCTCCGGAGCGACCAGCCCGAAGGCCCTTCTGCCTGCTCGACAGAGTCGAACACACCGACGTGGGTCACGACGAGGAAGTAGCGTTGCGCCGCGAGCGACTCGGCTGCGCTGAGCGCTTCGGCCTCGCGCCGAAAGCGCCCCACGGTGAGTGCGGTGCGCTCCAGAGGCGAGCGCGATCGAATCAGGGCATTTGGAGCCTGCTCGGGATAGAGATCGCGATAGACGATCGAAGAAATCCGCTGGGCATCCTCCGCGCCCTGCTCGGCGACCATCTGCAGCAGGTGTTCGCCGTCGTCGTACCACGACTGTGGCGCGCCAAGCTCCAGCATGAAGGGATGGAACAGACCCAGAATGATCTCCAGCATCTGCTGCAGATCCTCGAGTCCGTAGTGATCGTCGAACTCGTCTGTTACCGGAATGTGTGGAGGGGTCGCATCGACCTGCTCTCGGTCGTACAGGGCACGGACCAGGTCGATCTGAGTCCGAGCCTGCTCATCGGGCACGAGGGCCAGCATGCGTTGCACCATAGGAACAGATTAAACCACAACGGCTCCCCCGCCCTGGGGGAGCCGTTCGTGGAGCGATGATGATTTCCAGCTGTGCCAGACCTTGGCTAACTGGCATTGTCGGCCACGACTTCAGCGATGCCCTCGCTGACCGCGCCGGTGTTGATGGCGATCTTCTGCGGCTCGGCCTCTTCCGACTTCGGTAGCGACAGCTCGAGCACGCCGTTGGCCAGGTGCGCCGAGATCTTCGAGGCGTCGTACGACGGGTCCAACCGGAAGCTGCGCGACAGCACGGTGCGGGTCACCTCGCGGCGTCGGTACTTGCGGTCCTCGCCGTTGCCGCCTTCCGACTCTGAGTCGGTTGCGCGCTCAGCGTGGATCCTCAGTTGACCGTCGTCGACGGTGACCGAGAGCTCGTCCTCCTCGAAACCAGGCACCCAGGCCTCGATGCCGATGCCGTCCTCGGTGTCGTAGACGTTCACGGGCAGTTGCCAGGTGCTCGTCGCGCTCGCCGGCGCTGCCGCCGACCGCCCTCGCCGCCTGCGGCCGAATGCGCTGTCGAACAGATTGTCGAACTCCGCAAACGGATCGCGAATCAGAATCTTGCTCATCATTCGTCCCTTTCTGAGCTGTTTCGGCCGCCTCAGCCCCGATTGCTGACTCGACCATCTGATGAAACCTTATAGTGAGATACTCATCTTTTCAACCTATCTATCTGTATCTCTCGAGACATGACTGCTAGTTAGCACGGATACCTGATACACTAGCTATCAAGGATAGCCAAACATGCCAGGTGACTTCTATCAGATTCTCGGGGTGCCCCGAGACGCCTCCGACAAGGACATCAGCTCCGCCTATCGGCGGCTGGCCCGCCAATACCACCCGGACATCACCGGCGGTGACAAGAGGGCCGAAGACCGCTTCAAGGAAGTCAACGCCGCCCACGACGTGCTCGGCGACCCCGACAAGCGAGCCGCCTACAACAAGTGGGGCGATCAGTGGGAACACGCCGAGCAGCTTGAAGAGATGCAGCGCCAGCGCGGTGGCTTCGGGGGGTTCAGCGGTGGCCAACCGTTCGGTGGACAACAGGGCAATATCCACTTCGACTTCGGGGAACAGTTTGGCGACGCGGGCGATATCGGTGACCTCTTCGGCAACCTGTTCGGCGGACGCGGCGGCCCGGGCGGCACCAGAACGCCGCAAGCGCCCACTCGAGGTCGGGATATCGAAC
The DNA here is from genome assembly GCA_964291525.2 of Dehalococcoidia bacterium. GTDB lineage: Bacteria > Chloroflexota > Dehalococcoidia > Bin125 > Bin125 > Bin125. Next base: position 2,463,618 of record OZ219765.1, read on the forward strand.
ACAATCTGACGGTCTCGCTGCGCGAAGCCTTCCGCGGCACAACCCGCACCGTGCAGCGCGGAGCCAGCGGGTCGCGAATCGAAGTCACCATCCCGCCCGGCGTCGACACTGGGTCGCGGATCAAGATCTCCGGTAAAGGCGAGGAATCTCCCTACGCCGCCCAGGGACAGCCCGGCGATCTCTACCTGCTCATCAACGTTGACGACGATCCGGTCTTCGAGCGTCGCGGCGACGACGTCCATGTGTTTGTCGACGTTCCCGTCACGACTGCCGCACTCGGAGGTGAGGCGGTCGTGCGATCCCTCAGCGGAAGCGGGGGTCTCGCCCTTAGGATCCCGCCGGGCACGCAGAACGGGCGCGTCTTCCGCCTTGGGGGACAGGGCATGCCTCGATTCAAACGCGACGGACGCGGCGACATCCTCGCCGAAGTCTCGCTCCAACTGCCCGACCAGCTCTCGTCAGAGCAGGTTGAGCTGTTCCAACAACTGCGCGACCTGGAATCCGAAGCATCATGACCGACCAACCCGTCTACACGATTCGCATCGCCGCACAACTGGTCGGTGTACATCAGCAGACCCTGCGCACCTACGAGCGGGAAGGCCTGCTGATCCCGGCGCGAACGGCTGGCCGGCAACGCCTCTACAGCCAGAACGACATCGAGCGGCTACTCATGATCCGCCGTTTGATCGACGAACTCGGCGTCAACCTGGCCGGCGCGGACATCATCCTCCGACTGCGCCAGCAAATCGACGAACTTCAGAGAGAGAACCGACAGCTCAAGCGAGAACTCCAGCGAGTCCGCGACCAACAACTTCCCGCTGTCCCCCAGGACAGTCCACGAACGGAGCGACGACGATGATGCGCCGAGACCGATTTACCAACCAGGCCCAGCAACTGCTCGAGGGCTCGCAGCAGCTCGTGCGCGAAAAGCGTCACGCCCAGTGGGATGTCGAGCATCTGTTGGCCAGCATCGCCCGCGTCGAAGACGGGCTCGCCAACGACTTGCTCAATGCCCTCAATGTCGACCGAGTCCGACTCCGCACCGACGCCGACACCGCGATCGACGCCGCGCCCAAACTGAGCTACGACGTGGTCCAGCTCACCGTCACACCAAGGGTCGTGCAACTGCTTGAGCGAGCCAACGTCGAGGCCCAACGACTCAACGACGAATACGTCGGCGTTGAACACATCCTGATCGCCCTGACCGGCGACTCCGGCGGGCCCGCCACGCGGATCATCCGCTCCCACGGCATCAGTGCCGAGCGGCTCTACGCCGCGCTCCAACAAATCCGCGGTTCACGCCGCGTCGACCAGCCCGACGCAGAGTCACATTACGACTCATTGAACCGCTACGCCACCGACATCACTCGACTCGCCTCCGAGGGCAAGCTGGACCCGGTCATTGGCCGCGATGTCGAGATTCGCCGCGTCCTGCAAATCCTCAACCGCCGGACCAAGAAGAATCCGGTAATCATAGGCGAGGCCGGCGTCGGCAAGACTGCGATCGCCGAGGCACTGGCCCAGCGCATGTCCGCAGACGATGTCCCCGACAACTTGCGGGGCAAGCGCCTGATGTCGCTCGACATGGGCGTCCTGCTCGCCGGAGCCAAGTTTCGCGGCGAGTTCGAGGAGCGCCTCAAGTCCGTGATCGACGAGGTCCGCGAGTCCGAAGGCCAGGTCCTCCTCTTCATCGACGAACTCCACACCGTCGTTGGCGCCGGCGCGGCTGAAGGGGCGATCGACGCCGCCAACATGCTCAAGCCGCCGCTCTCGAGGGGCGAACTCCACGTCGTCGGAGCCACCACCCTCGACGAGTATCGCCGCCACATTGAGAAGGACTCCGCCCTCGAGCGTCGCTTCGCACCTGTCTACCTCGACGAACCCTCGACCGAGGATGCCATCCAAATTCTAACGGCCCTCAAACCTCGCTACGAGTCACATCACGGCGTAGAGATCAGCGAAGAAGCGATCGATTCCGCCGTCCGACTCTCGCAGCGCTACCTGACAGAGCGACATTTGCCCGACAAGGCGATCGACCTGATCGACGAAGCCGCTTCTCGCCTGGTGATCGACAACCAGTCGGCGCCAACGCGGGTGGTCGAGCTGCGCCGACGGGTGGACGAGCTCAAGCAGGAACAGGAAGCCGCGGCCCAGCGCGAGGACTACGAAACCGCCGCCCGAATCAAGCAGGAGTTGCTCGCCATCCAGGACGAGGTCCAGGCCAGCCGCGACGACTGGGATTCCCAGCACACGGAGCGCAACACCGTCTACGAACTCGACATCGCCGAACTGGTCGGTGACATGACCGGCATCCCCGTCAGCCGCATGCTGGCCGACGACGAGGCGCGCCTCTTGCACATCGAGGAGGAACTCCACGACCGCGTGATCGGCCAGTCCGACGCGGTTACCGTCGTCTCCGACGCCATCCGACGCGCGCGCGCCGGCCTCAAGGATCCCACCCGGCCGATCGGCTCCTTCATCTTCGTCGGACCAACCGGCGTCGGTAAGACCGAGTTGGCCAAGGCACTGGCCGAATACCTATTCGACTCGGAAGACGCACTTGTCCGCCTTGACATGTCCGAGTACCAGGAGCGCCACACCGTCAGCCGAATCGTTGGCGCGCCCCCCGGATACGTCGGCTACGACGATGGCGGCGGCCTGACCGAACTGGTTCGCCGCCGACCCTTCCGCGTCGTCCTCCTCGATGAGATCGAGAAGGCCCACCCCGATGTGTTCAACCTGCTTCTCCAGGTGCTCGACGACGGGCGCATCACCGATGGTCAGGGCCGCACCGTCGACTTCCGTAACACGGTCGTGATCATGACCAGCAACCTGGGCACCACCGCGCGGATGGACACCAGGCTGGGCTTCAGTGGCTCGCACGACGAACGCGCCCGCGACTCTGAGCGAGCGCTCAAGGACTTCTTCCGTCCCGAGTTCCTCAACCGTGTCGACGAGATTGTTTGCTTCGATCAGTTGAGCGAGGAGGAACTGCTCGAGATCGTCGAGTTGATCGCCAGGGAAGAGCAGAGCCGCCTCGCCGACATGGGACGCAGCATCGAATTGACCGACGCCGCCCGCCGACAGCTCGCCAGCGACGGCTACGACCCTGCGTTCGGAGCCAGGCCGTTGCGCCGGGTCTTCCAACGGCGAGTTGAGAACCCTCTCAGCAAGCTGCTCATCGCTGGGGAGTTCGACGAAGGAGCGACAATTCTTGTCGACCACGATGGCAAGGACTACTCCTTCGCCACCGCCGACACCAGAGAGCTCGCCGCTGCCACCTAGCAATGCGACGCTCGCGTCAGTCGTAACTACCACCAGCTAGCGATGGTCGGCCGGACCCTCACCCCTGCCCTCTCCCAGGGGGAGAGGGGGTTTTCCTTCCTATTGCGGTGAACATGCTTATGCGACGGTCCCCAAGGGCGAGGAACAGCCAGCGCAGGAACAAGGATTCTGGAAGCCGACAACCGACCCACATATACACTCGTTGGGACACCAACTTTCTGGAGGCCCAATGACCACCCTGACTGCTCCTGCGACTGAGACGCTGCTCTATGAAGAGCGGGGACACGTCGCGATCATCACGCTTAACCGACCCGAACGCCTGAACGCGATCACCGGCGAAATGCTCGAGGCGCTCTCAGCCCAGCTGATCGCCTGCCAGCGCGAGCCCGATATCCGCGTCATCGTCCTGACCGGTTCCGGCCGCGGTTTCTGCTCGGGCCTTGACCTGGTGGACCAGCAGCAGCGACTCCAGGGCGACGGCAGCAGCAACATTGGCGCGCCCGGCTACTCGCTCTTCGACCTGCGCGACGCTCCGCCGGTCGTGCTGCAGAAGATGGACAAGCCGGTCATCTGCGCGCTGAACGGCGCGGCCGCTGGCTACGGCATGGACATGGCCCTGCTAGCCGACATCCGCGTCGCCTCTGACCGCGCCAAGATGGGCGCCGTCTTCGCGCGTCGCGGCGTGCTGCCGGAGTCCGGCGGCACCTGGATCCTGCCTCGCTTGCTGGGCTGGGCTCGAGCCGCCGAGGTCGCCTTCCGCGGCCGCGTCCTCGACGCGCAGGAGTCGCTCGAGATTGGCCTGGTCAACGAAGTCGTCGAGCACGACGAGCTGATGACCCGCACCATGGAGCTGGCCGATGAGATCGCCGCCAACGCCCCGCTCTCGGTCCAGGCGACCAAGCGCATGATGCGACTGGGCATGGACGAGCCGTTCGAGGCCGCCGTCGACCACATCTACCTCCAGCTTCTCCCCCTCTTCCAATCCGACGACTTCAAAGAGGGCGTCCGCTCTTTCATGGAAAAGCGTGACCCGAACTTCCAGGGCCGCTAGTCCAGCCTCGTCATCGCCGAAGCAAGTTCGGCGATGACGCCGCACGGAGCATGGACATTTGGAACGGGGCGAGATACCCGCGGCAAGCGCGGGTATGACGAACATCCTTGAGGAGAGTCCTGATGCCACAACGACCAATCGCAGACGACGAACGACAGCGCGTCTCCGGCTACATGCTCTCGCAGGGGGAGAAGTACTCCTGGCTGGAGCTTTGGCCGCGCGTCGTCGCCGGACGCATCGAATTTCTCAACACGCTCAATCGTGTGACCGCTGAGCAGGCCGCGTGGAAGCCCGCTCTTGACGACTGGAGCATCGAGGAAGTCGCCCAGCATGTGCTCGACGGTTCACGCAGAGTTGCCAGTCTGGTCACCGACCTCTCTAACGGACGCGAGCCGACTGCCTCGCCTCAGGGCATCGGTGCCGTTGACCCGGCCCAGCGCGAGGCTGACATGCCATTCCCCGATCTTGTCAAGGCGCTGATTGACGATTCGCGCATCTTCGCCAACGTGATCGACGGGCTGCCTGAACCGCCGTCTTACGTGCCCACCTCGCCGCACGGGTTCTTCGGTGAACTGCACGGCCGCGCCTGGTTCATTTTCCAGCGCGTGCATGACCTCGACCACGTTAACCAGGTCAACGCAATCAAGGAGACCGAGGGCTACCCCGCATGAGGCCCTCACCCTAACCCTCTCCCTCGGGGAGAGGGGATCAGAAAGGACGCCCCGTGAGAGTAGCCATCGGACTCCACCGCGACCGTATTGACGACTGGGACTCTGCCGCCCTCTACGCGCAGGAAGCGGAAAAACTGGGCGTCTTCTCGATCTGGTCGGCCGAGGCCTGGGGTTACGACGGGATCACTCCGCTCGCTTACCTCGCCGGTAAGACCGAGACGATCAAGCTCGGCACCGGGATCATCCAGGGGGGGACGCGCACGCCGGCGCTGGTTGGTATGACCGCGATGAGCCTGCAATCGATGTCCGGCGGACGCTTCATGCTCGGACTCGGTACCTCGGGGCCGCAGGTCATTGAAGGCTGGCACGGCGTGCCGTTCGCCCGCGCGACGTCGCGGCTCAAGGAAACCGCCGAGATCGTTCGCATGGTCTGTAACGGGGAGCGCGTGGTCTATGACGGCTGGCATTACACGCTGCCGCTGCCCGACGGCGAGGGCAAGGCGATCAGATCGGGTTCGCCTCCAATGGAGCCGCCGCCGGTTTACATGGCCTCGCTCGGACAACGCAGCCTGCAGATGTGCGGCGAAGTCGCCGACGGCTGGCTCGCTTCTTCGTTTATCCCCGAGACCGCCGACGTGTTCTTTGACGACATTCGCATCGGCGCGGAACGCGCTGGGCGCAGCATCGACGAGATCGACCTCGAAGCCGGTGGTGGCGTCGTCTTCTCAGATGATCCGGAGCGGGACGCTGCGCGACACGCTCGCGGTATCGCTTTCACGCTGGGTGCAATGGGCTCGGCCAAGACGAACTTCTACAACGATGCCTTCTGCCGCCAGGGCTGGGCCGACGCGGCTAAGGAAGTCCAACGTCTCTGGATCTCCGGTGAGCGTGACCTCGCTCGAGAACGGGTGCCGGTCGAGCTGGCCTTCAAGATCAACGTGATTGGCAACGACGAGGAGATCAAGGATCGCTTGCGCGTCTACCGCGACGCGGGCGTCAACACGTTCCGTGCCGGTGTCGAGGGTGAAACGGTCCGGGACCGGATCGCCAACCTTGAACACTTCATGCACCTGATCAATGAGATCAACTCCGAGGAGTCATGACCTCGTAGCCGGCCTCGCCTTCGGTCACCAGGATCCAGCTGTTTGCGGGAATGTCATTGAGTGTCGTGACGAGCCCGCTCGCGGGCCAACGAATCACGATGTCCACGCTGCTGGCCTCGCTGAGGCCGAAGTGCAGCGCGCCTTCACTCTGTCCGAGGAAATGGCTGGATACGCCCATCTCCCGGATCTGTTCCGGTAGTCCGCTGGCAAAGACCGAGACGCGCGCGCCCAGACCCTGGCGATTGCTGATCGTTCCCTCGAGCGAGAGTCGCAGCCAGCGGCCCGCCCCTCGAGTCTCATTGCGGTAGAAGCGTGGCTCGGAGGCGTTGTTGACCACGAAGACGTCCAGGTCGCCGTCGTTGTCGGCGTCGAAGACCAGCAACCCCTTGCCGTCCTCGATGTCGTCGAGTCCGGCGGTTGTGCTCATGCTGCGGAACCGACCGCGCCCGTCGTTCTCCCAGTAGCGCATCGCATCGGCGCCGTAGCCTGGCATCATCAGCATCCCGTTGGTCATGGTCAGGTCGAGGTCGCCGTCGTTGTCGGCGTCGAAGAACGCCGCGCCCCAGCCCCATGAGCCGTCGCGCACGCCGGCTGCGTCGGTGGCATCGCTGAACTGTCGACCACCCTCGTTGCGATACAGGCGGTTGCCGTCTTTGGTTCCTTCTTCGTCGCCGCCCGGACTGCCTCTTTGGACGGAGAAGATCGATGTCACGAACCAATCGAGGTCGCCGTCTGCGTCGTAGTCGCCGAAGGTCGTGCCCATTGCGTTCTGGGCGGTGCCGACCCTTGCTTCGAGCGTGCCATCGGTAAAGGTGCCGTCTCGATTGTTCCAGAACAAACGGCTCGTGCCGAAATCTGAGGCGATCGCCAGCTCCGGCCAGCCGTCGCCGTCGAGGTCGACGAAGGTTGAGCCGAATGCGAAGGTGCCCTCGGTCAACTCGGCCTGGGTCTGCGAGACGACGCCTTCCATGTAGACGCCCGCTGCCTCGGTGACGTCCTCGAAGTAGCCCGGAGACACATTGCCGAGGTTGCGCAGCAGTCGGACTCCGGCCACTGCCTCACCGACGAGTTGTGATGGACGCCATTCGGTTACGTGGAGATCGAGGAATCCATCGCGGTCGTAGTCGCCGAATGAGGCGGAGAAGCCGATTCGTCGGTCGCCTGTGTCCACTGCGACGCCGCGCTCCGTGCCTTGCTCGGAAAAGATGCCGTCCTCATTGATGAAGAGGTAGTGCCGGGTGTCGCCGACCGTGGTGACGAAGAGGTCGAGGTCGCCGTCGTTGTCGATATCGCCCCAGGCGGCTCCGTTGGACTGCAGATTCCAGGATTCGAGTCCCGCCTGAGCGGAAACATCCTCAAAGGTCCCGTCGCCGAGGTTTCGGTAGAGCAAGTCGTGACCGTCGAGCCGAGTGACGAGCAGATCTGTTGAGCCATCGCCGTCGAAGTCGCCTGCGGCTGCGCCGCCGGTCATTCGCTCGGCGTCGCAGAGGGTGCCGCTGCGCTCCTCTTCGGTTTCGCGGGTCATGTTGTCGAAGAGGCAGTCGCCGGGCGTTCTCGCGCGTTGCTGCACGTACATCAGACCGGCCGCTTCGGTGTCCTCCATGAACAGCGTGGCGGTTGGCTCGATCTCCCTGACCGGATCTGATGGCTGAGCGGGAATCTTGTCTGTACACGCGACCGACAGGAACAGGGCTGTCGTGACGACTGCCAGCAGGGCGGCAACTCGTAACGTGAACTTGGCTGATACTGCCTGCACCGGCACAACTCATTTCGACAGCGGCGCCTGAGGCTATGTGCCACTGCGCCGCTCAGCTTGCTAGAGCGAAAGGGTAACGACCATGACCACTACTCACGACGGTACCCCTCACCGAGGTCCTTTGAGCGGCATTCGGGTGCTTGAGTTTTCGCAGATTATCGCGGGTCCGTTTGGTTGCCAGAACCTTGCCGACATGGGCGCTGAGGTGATCAAGGTGGAGCCTCCCGAGGGTGAGGCCTGGCGGCAGTTCGCGCAGTTCATGCCGGGCGAGTCGAAGTGGTTCCAGTCGCTCAACCGTGGGAAGCGATCGCTGGTGCTGGCGTTGCGGGATCCGGAGGCTCAGGCGATCGTCCACCGGCTGGTTCCTGACGTGGACGTGGTTGTGATCAACTACCGCCCTGACGTCGCGGCTCGGCTTGGTCTGGACTACGACACCCTGCGGGCGATCCGGCCCGACCTGATCTATGTGGATAACACCGCGTTCGGGCGGCAGGGTCCATGGGCTCAGCGGCCGGGCTACGACATCGTCGCTCAGGCGGTGACCGGGTTGATGGCGCTGGACGGCAAGCTGGATGACAACGGGACGGCACCCTCGCCGGTGTCGGCCCCGGTCGCTGACTATGGCACGGGGATCGTGATTGCGATGGGGGTCTGCGCGGCGCTCTTTCATCGGCAGCAGACCGGTGAGGGACAGATGGTCGAGACGACGCTGCTGAACACGGCGCTGGCGATGCAGGGCAGCAGCGTGATGCAGTTGGAGCTCGCCGACGAGTTGCCTGCGGCCAAGATGGCTCGGATCAATGAACTGCGCGCGGAGGGCGCGCCGTACTCCGAACTGCAGGAGGTCTACAAGGACCGCGGGGCGCAAGCCGCTCTGAACATCTACTACCGCTGTTACGCGACGCGTGATGGCGCGGTCGCGATCGGGGCGCTGTCGGCGACGCTGTGGGCCAAGGTTCGGGCGGCGCTGGAGACGGAGTTCCTGGGCTTTGCCGATCCCAATCTCGACCCGACCGACCCGGAGCAACTTGCCAGCGCGGTTGCGAGCGTTCGCGAAGTGGAGGCTCATGTCCGGTCGCAGTCGACCGAGTACTGGCTTGAGCGGTTCGAGGAGCACGGTGTGCCCAGCGGTCCGATTCAGTTTCCTGAGGAGCTGGCCGACGACCCTCAGATTGAGGCGAATGAGATGGTCGTTGACCTTGACCATGACCTGTCGGGTCCTCAGCGGCAGGTTGGGCCGTTGCTGAAGATGAGCGCGACTCCGACGGCGGCTCAGGGGTCTTCGCCTCCGCTGGGTCGGGATACGGATGAGATTGTGGCGAGTGCTGGGTATGGGGTGGAGGAGCTTGCGGATCTTCGGGCTCGGGGGATTATTGCTTGAGGGTTGAGGCGTGGGGCATTGGAGAGGGGATTGATCCTGGCGTGGCATCGGAGAGGGGGGGCTGGTCCCCGCTCGGGGGCGGCGACGGGGAGTGTGGTCTCGGAGGCTGAGGTGAGAGTGGCCGGGTTCGGCTAACTCTGTTGGGTGCTCTGGGCCCCGCGTCGGGGCGCGGGGCGTCGGAACGGGGGCCCTCACCCTCGCCCTCTCCCTCGGGGAGGGGGGATCGGAGAGGGGGACGGGGAGTTTGGGCTTTTGCTTCTTTAGAGGATGCCTTCCCAGGCTTGGACTTCTTCTCCTCGGAAGTTTTCTTCTACTCTTGCGGATTCTCCTAGGACTACTGTTTGGCGGGTTTGGGGGTCCCAGGTTGGCCAGGGGAGGTTTTCGGTGGAGGGGTTTCCGGTTCGGGCGAAGGCGATCCAGGTGTCCATGGTGAGTTCGGCCAGGCCGTTGGCGGCGACTCCTTCTCCGGCGAAGGCTGCGGCGACCTTGTGGGTTCCGAAGACGAAGGGGATGTCGAGGGCGTGGCAGGAGCCGAGGGCTCCGTCGAGCATGGGCGACTTCCAGTCGAACAGGTAGCACCAGGTCTGATCGCTGTGCTGCGACTGGGCGTCGAGCAGACGCTGGGCGGGGACTCGGAACAACTCGTCGCCGGCGGCGGCGGTCTGGATCTCGTATGGCGTGACCAGCTCTCCGCGTGCTTCTCGCGCGGCGCGGTAGATGTCGTAGAGATGACGTCCGTCGCCATGCAGGCCGTCCATCACGGCGATGGCGTCTTCTTCATTGGGCGGCTCGGTGGCGACCATCGCTGTGAACAGCTTGTTCTCCTCGTCCAGACAACCGATCAGCGCGGCGACACCGTCGGCCTGTCCGGCGCGCACGGCGTTGATCGGCATTTCGGTCAGGAACTCGCCGTCGATTATTGGTCGGAATGGCATCTCCGGCTGTTTGCCGGCTTCCATCGAGACGTACACCATTTTCTCTTCGAGCTTCGCCTGAGCAGCCAGGATGTCGGCAACGGAAGCTGACTGCAGTCCCTCGGCGTCGCCCGGATCGAGGCCCAGCAGATCGCAGAACTGTTGGCCGTGATCGACCGCCTGCAGATCTTCAATGGCGTGATGCCCTGCGCCCGACTGCGGGATTGCCTTGTGGAACAGACCCTGGGCCTCGGGCGAACCCATGAGTGAGCTGACCGACATGCCGCCGGCGGATTCGCCGAAGATTGTGATGTTGGCGGGGTCGCCGCCGAAGCTGGCGATGTTGTCTCGGACCCAGCGGAGCGCGGCGACCTGGTCGCGCATGCCGAAGTTTGATTCCTCGAGGGCGGGCAGGTGGAGGAAGCCCAGCACGCCGAGCCGGTAGTTGATCGTGACGACGACGACGTCTCCGCGTTCGGCGAGCATGGCGCCGTTGTAGAGGCCGTCGCTGCCGGAGCCGATCGTGAAGGCGCCGCCGTGGATCCAGACCATGACCGGCCTTGCGGCGTCATCGGTGGCGGGCGTCCAGACGTTGAGGAAGAGGCAGTCCTCCGACTGCTCCTGGGGGGCGGCGCCGATCATGGCGTCGAGCGCCTCGTTGGGAATCTGCGGGGCCATTGGGCGGAAGGATTCGCAGTCGAGCACGTCGTCCCAGCCGGGATGGGGTCGTGCGACTCGGAATCGCAGGTCTCCGACCGGCGGGGCTGCGTAGGGGATTCCTCGGTAGACGCTGAGGCCGTTTTCGGATGATCCGTGGACTCGTCCTGATTCGGTCTGGATGATCGCTGCCATGTGTCCGCTCCACTAGAGATACGTGCGTGTACTACTTGCTTGTATGGGGCGCAGCGTAGCCCGTGAGCGGGCGTCGTGATGTCCGTGTTCGGCAGTGGGTGAGGTGGACTCGTTAGCGGTTGCCGAAGAGCCACCTCGCTCGGGGGTCGTTCGGGTCCATTGGCCGGAGGTTGCCCGGGTCGATGGGCGGATTCGGGATGTCGGCGAAGCGTCCAGTCCTGGTTGGCGGAGGGAACTGGGGTTGCGGCGGCTGTTTCTGGGATGCGGGCCTGGGTTTTTCTCGTTTTGGCCTCGGCGGGGCTTGAATTGGGGGCTTTTCGTTTCGGTTCTGTTCTGTCTTGTTCTGTTTTGTTCGATTTTGTTTCGTTTTGGGTGTTCTTTGTTTTGTGTTCGCGCGGGTTGTTGCAGCTTGTTGCTGGCTTTGGGTGGGCCCCCTCCGCCCCTTCGGGGCACCTCCCCCAGAGGGGGAGGTCTTGAGAGCGCCCCTGTTTGCGTCGCCGGGCCGAAGACTGGTGCTCCGATTTCTTCGAGGTCCTCGGTGGGCTCCCAGTAGCCGGATTTGAACATGTTCTCGACGATCTCTTCTAGGCCCTGGAAGTGTTCTTTGGCGTCCTGGACATCGTTTTCGTAGATCCGGCGCTCTCGTTTCTGGCGTCGGTCCTCCATCTGGTCGAGGGCATTGAGCAGCAAGCGGAACTCTCTTGCGGCGTTGACGTGTCGTTGGTGTAGGTCGTCGGCGGTCTCGGGGAGTTGCTGGAGGAGGCCGATGAGTTGGTCCTGGGCGAGCTGCTGGATGATTTCTTCTCGGTGGCGTTCGAACTCTCGGAGGTAGCGGGCGGCCGTCGAGGGGGCGCAGTTCATTTCGGCGCCCATTTCTCGGTAGGTTTGGCCCTGGCATCGGAGGTTGTGGGCCTGGAGGAGTTTGGCTCGTTTGGCTAGGTTCATAGGTTGCGCTCCTTTGTGCTGCACATGTGTTCTTGTCATGGTAGCGGGGAATGGATGGGATGGGGCGGGGGAGCGGGGCTGAGGTGAGGCGGGCTTTGTGCCGGGAGCGGGATTGGTTGCTCTGGGCCCCGCGTCGGGGCGCGGGGCGTCGGAAAAGGGCGGGGTGTGAGAGGGCCCTCACCCTAGCCCTCTCCCAGAGGGAGAGGGGACCGGAAAGGGGCGGGGCCCCGCTCGGGGGCGGGGACGGGAGGGGCTGAGGTGAGGCGGACTGTGTGCCGGGAGCGGGGTTGGTTGCTCTGGGCCCCGCGTCGGGGCGCGGGGCATCGGAAGGGGGACAGGGGTTGAGAGGGCCCTCACCCTAGCCCTCTCCCAAAGGGAGAGGGGACCGGAAAGGGGAGGGGAGTGGAGCGGGGAGCTCTTGGGAGTGGTTAGTTGGTGGTTAGGGCGGCGGTGCTGAAGACTACTCGGAAGGGTTTGCAGTAGATGATTACTGAGTTGATGTCTTCTGGGGCTAGGTTGTCGGGGAGGATGTAGTTTTGGTTTCCGACGTTTCCTTTGAGGCGGGCTAGTTCGGTGTAGCCGGCTTCGGAGATGTCTCCTCGGCCTCCGGGATTGGGATGGGGGCTGACCAGGACGAAGAGGGCGGGTCCGTTGGTGACTCGGAAGTCTTCGAAGCGCAGGACGTGGGAACCGTCTTCGAGCTGGTAGATGGTGGCTGTTCCTTCTCCATTGTGGAAGGCGTCGGCGTCGGTGAACGTCCCTGACTTGAGCTCGACGACACCGGTGGCCTCCATGGCCTCGGTCATTGGTTCTTCGACTTCGATTTCGAGCTTGGAGGCGGCCGACATCATGACCCGGGCTTCGTCTTCGGTGAGCTGCTCGGGGATGGTGGCTTCGGCGCCGAGGGGGAAGGATTCATCGACGACGGTGTCGACGAACAGTGGGCGGACCAGCCAACCGGCCAGCAAGAGCAGGGGAATCGCGGCGGCGACCATGCCGGCGAGCGTGATTCGACCGTTCCTGGTCGTCCAGAGCCATGTCAGTAGTCGTTTCAGGTGGCTCATCGCATCTTCCTCCTGCTGGGCGCGTCCATCGTGGAGCGAGTTGGCCTATCTCCAACGTACGCTCGTGGCCGCGCGTTGGCGTTTAGAAGGCGCCATCCCAGACGGCCCGCTCTGTCGCGCGCCATGCAGACTCGGTGCGCAGATTTGGTCCGAGCATCATCTGGGTTCGGGCATTCGGTTCGTAGGGTGGCCAATCGAGGCCGTCGATTGCGGGGTTGCCGGTTCGGGCGAACGTGGTCCAGATGTCCACCATGGTGTTTGCCAACTCATCGGCGGCGGGGCCGGTTCCGGCGAAGTCGGGCGCTTGGGTGTGGGTGCCGAAGGCGAAGGGGATGTCGAGCGCGTGGCATGAACCGAGCGCGCCGTCGTTCATCGGCGACTTCCAGTCGAGGGTGTAGCCGAAGGTGGGCGCGCCGCCTCGGGCCCAGGCGTCGGCGAAGCGGAGCGAGGGCATGATCTCGAGGAAGTCGCTGGCGACGGCGTCGAGGATGTCGTCGGGTTGGCTGGGTTCGCTGCGGGAGGCTCGAGCGTCTCGGTAGGCGTCGTAGACCTTCTGGGCGCCGCCGGGGATCTGTTCGAGTCGGGCCATGACTTCGGCCTGATCGAGCTGCTCGGGGGGCATCATGGCTCGGATTAGCTTCATTTCTTCATCGGGATTGCCGGAGAGAAGCGGGATGCCGCTGGATGCGCTCGCTGCGGCGGCCGTCGCGAGGGGCGGCTCTAGCAGGAACGTGCCGTCGATTACGGGTCCGTATGGGAGCCGGATCGACCACATTTCGCTCATGTCCACGAAGACTGCCGCCTCGATGGCGGCCTGGGCGGCGAGGAGATCGGAGGCGGGCAGGCTGCGCAGGAGTTCGGGGCTGGGCTCGGTGATGCCGAGCTGGGCGTAGAGCTGATCGGTCGTGGGTTGGGTGCCGTCGAAGAGGATGCCGTGGTCTCCGGCGGTGCTCATGCCGATGGCTCGATGGATGAGGCCTTGCGCCTCGGGTGAGACGAGCAGGCAGGCGACGGCGGCTCCGCCGGCGGACTCGCCGAAGATCGTGACGTTGTTCGGGTCGCCGCCGAAGTTGGTGATGTTGTCTCGCACCCATTGCAGAGCGGCGATCATGTCTCGCATGCCGAAGTTGGTCTCGCCCAGTGACGGTTCGTGGAGGAATCCGAGGACGCCGAGTCGGTAGTTGATCGTGACGACGACGACGTCGCCGCGAGTGGCCAGCTGCTCTCCTGAGTAGAGCGCCTCGCTGCCTGAGCCGAGGGTGAAGGCTCCGCCGTGGATCCAGACCATGACTGGTCGGGAGGCGTCGTCGAGGGCGGGGGTCCAGACATTGAGGTAGAGGCAGTCCTCGCTTTGCGTTGGCGGTTGCGGCGGCGCGGGGAAGAGGGCGTCGAGGGCGTCCATGCCTTCCTGGAGTGAGATTGGGGCGAATTCTGTCGCGTCGCGGACGCCGTCCCAGCCTGGATGCGGCTGTGGCGCTCGGAAGCGGAGGTTGCCGAGCGGGGCCTCGGCGAAGGGGATTCCTCGGAAGGTGTGGAGTCCGTCTGATTGGGATCCCTGGAGGCGTCCTTGGGTGGTTTGGACGATGGTGGTCATGGTTTGGGGGCCTGTTGCCTGTTGGGCGTCTTTGCCGCGCAGGTTAGGTGGATTTTGTTTTGGAGCTTTGGGGCTGGGGACCCTCACCCTAGCCCTCTCCCAGAGGGAGAGGGGACCGGAGGGGGAGAGGGGACCGGACGGGGAGGGGGTTTCGATTAGTCTCGGTCTGCGGAGGCTGCGGGATGACTTCTCTGGATGGCGACTTTGGCGTTGACGGGGCGGCTTTGGCTCGGCTTAATGGGTTTCTTGATTCTCGTTACATCGCGCCGGAGCGGATTGCTGGTTGCGTGACTTTGATTGCTCGTGGTGGGTCGATTGTTCATTGTTCGGCTCTGGGGATGATGGATCGGGAGCTTGGCAAGCCGATGGCGGCCGATGCGATCTTTCGGATTTACTCGATGTCTAAGCCGATTACATCGGTGGCGATGATGCAGTTGTATGAGCGGGGCTTGTTCCAGTTGTCGGATCCGGTGAGTCGGTTTATCCCTCAGTGGCGTGATCTTGAGGTGTGGGTGGGCGGTGAGTATCCGGACTATGTGACCCGGCCTGCGGATCGTGCGATGACGATTCGTGATTTGCTTTCTCATCAGTCGGGTCTGACTTATGGATTCCAGGGCGGGCCGGTGGAGGCTGGGTACTTTGCTCGTGAGGTGTATCGGGCTGGGACGATGCGGGGTCGCGACCTGGGGTCGATGGTGGAGCGGCTGGCGGAGTTGCCGCTTAAGTTCTCTCCGGGGGAGCACTGGAACTATGGGCTGTCGGCTGATGTTTGCGGGTATCTCGTGGAGGTGATCTCGGGTCAGCGTTTTGATGAGTATCTGCGCGAGCAGATCTTTGATCCGCTGGGGATGGTCGACAGCGGCTTCCATGTGCCTTCCGAGCAGCATCATCGTCTTGCTGCGAACTATGAGGCTGCGGCGGATGGTCAGCTGCGTCAGACGGATTTGTTTGGGGCGGATGAGTTTCTTGAGCCGCCGACGTTTCTGTCGGGCGGTGGTGGGCTGGTCTCGACTGCTCAGGATTACTGGCGGTTCTGTCAGATGCTGCTGAATGGTGGGGAGCTTGATGGGGTGCGCGTCCTGGGGCCGAAGACGGTTGAGCTGATGACGATGAATCATCTGCCTGGCGACCGGGAGCTCAGTGCCTGCGCGCTTGGCACATGGGCTGAGTCGGCGAATGATGGCGTTGGTTTTGGCCTTGGGTTCGCGATGGCGCTTGATTTGTCGCGGATTCAGAATCTGGGCTCGGTGGGCGAGTATTGGTGGGAAGGATCGGCCAGCACGATCTTCTGGGTCGACCCGGCTGAGGAATTGATCGTGATATTCATGACCCAGTTCATGCCGTCGGATACCTTCGACTTTCGAGGTCAGATCAAGCAGGTCCTGTACCCGGGCCTGATCTAGCGGGCTCGCTGACTCAGCCGCGCCAGCAAGGAAAGCAACAAGAACATGACCGCCACCGTTGGCAACACCGGAATCTCTGTCGATTCGCTCGCCCGACTCGACCAACACCTGCTCTCTCGGTATGTCCAGCCTGAGAAGATTGCGGGCTGCCTGACGCTCGTGTCGCGCCATGGCGAGATTGCTCACCTCTCGGCGATGGGGAGCATGGACCGCGAGCGCAACAAGCCGATGTCGACGGACACGATCTTCCGCTTCTACTCGATGACGAAGCCGATCACGTCGGTGGCGCTGATGCAGTTGCATGAGCGGGGCGCGTTCCAGCTGACCGACCCGGTGAGTCGCTTCATTCCTCAGTGGCGGGACCTCCAGGTCATGTGCGGGGGCGAGTGGCCCAACTTCGAGACTCGGCCGGCGGAGCGTCCGATGTCGATGCGCGATGTGCTGTCGCACCAGAGCGGGCTGACATATGGGTTTATGGAGGGTTCGCTGGAGATGGCCTACAACAAGGCCGATGTCTACCAGGCGGGCACGATGAAGGGCCGCGACCTGCAGTCGATGATCGACCGGCTGGCCGAGATGCCGCTCAAGTTCTCGCCCGGCGACAACTGGAACTACGGCGTCTCGACGGATGTTTGCGGGTATCTGGTCCAGGTGCTCTCGGGCCAGCCGTTCGACGAGTACCTGCAGGAGCACATTTTCGATCCGCTGGGGATGGAAGACACGGGATTCGACGTCCCGCCCGAAAAGATTGATCGATTCGCCGCCAACTACGAGCGCGGTCCGGACAAGCAGTTGCGTCTGCTCGATGATCCGGCGACCAGCAACTACGCGGAGCCGCAGACGTTCTTCTCGGGCGGGGGCGGTCTGGTTTCGACGGCGCACGACTACCACCGGTTCTGCCAGATGATGCTCAACGAGGGCGAGCTGGACGGTGTGCGGCTGCTCGGTCCGAAGACGATCGAGCTGATGACGATGAATCATCTGCCCGGTGGGCAGGACCTGTCGGAGCGGGCGCTGGGCAGCTTCTCAGAGACGGCCAACGACGGAGTGGGATTTGGGCTCGGCTTTGCGATGATCGTCGACCTGCCGCGGACCCAGAATGTGGGATCGATCGGCGAGTACTACTGGGGCGGGGCGGCGAGCACGATCTTCTGGATCGACCCGGCCGAGGACATCGTCGTGATTTTCCTGACGCAGTTCATGCCGTCGGGGACGTTCAACTTCAGGGGTCAGATCAAGCAGATTCTCTATCCCGGATTGCTCGACTAACCGGCTAGACTTCAGCCAAATTCGTTCTGATCGAATCTGGACAAGCGATGGCCCACATACCCGACCAACTTCCGACCTATGACCAGCTTCCTTACAAGGATGGGAATCCGGCCAAGACGGCGTGGGGTCTGTTTGGCGACGACGACCAGGTGGGGATGTTCAACCTGCAGACGCCGGACAAGATTGTTCAGGCGGCGTCGTTGATTCGCAAGGGCTCGATGTTCCCGATGAACTGGGATCAGTCGCAGCCGTCGCCGCCGCTCTACAACCGGGGGGCGGTGCGGCACACGGTGATGCGTCGGGCGGGCTTTGGCCACCATGGCGATGACGTGCTGGACAACTTCTACACGCAGCAGTCGTCTCAGTGGGACGCGTTGACGCACGTGGGCGACTTTGAGCACGGCTTCTGGGGCGGCGTGACGAATGAGTGGCTGCTGGAGAACCAGGATGCGCCCAAGCTGGGAATTGAGCACTGGGCCAAACGTGGAATTGCCGGACGCGCGGTGCTGCTCGATGTGGGTCGGTGGTTTGAGTCGCAGGGTCAGCCGCTGCCGATGGATGAGTATCGGCCGATCACGGCGGACGAGCTTGAGGCCTGCCGGGCAGCCCAGGGCGTTGAGCTGCAGGATGGCGACGTGCTGCTGATCCGGATTGGCTGGATTGGCTGGTACGAGCAGACCGACTTCATGAAGCGCCAGGAACTGTCACAGATGCCGAATCTGGCGTTTCCCGGACTTGGTTGCTCGGAGGAGATGGCCGCGTACATATTCGATCACCATCCGTCGGCGGTGTGCTCGGACAACCCGGCGCTTGAATCGTGGCCGCCTCCCAACTTTGCCGACCCGGATGGGTTCCTGCACCACTGGATCATCGGGCGCTTTGGGATGGCGATCGGTGAGATGTTCACGCTCGACGCGTTGGCCGACGACTGTGCTGAGGACGGTGTCTATGAGTCGTTCTTTGCGGCGGCACCGCTGAATGTGACCGGCGGAACCGGTAGTCCACCGAATGGC
This sequence comes from Dehalococcoidia bacterium, assembly GCA_964291525.2. GTDB lineage: Bacteria > Chloroflexota > Dehalococcoidia > Bin125 > Bin125 > Bin125. The sequence continues at coordinate 2,481,919 of OZ219765.1, forward strand.
CTCGCCATCAAGTGAACCGCAGGGTGAGCTTGCAGCCGCGCCAGCGTAGGCTGCGTATTGACTAGTGAACATCGAGCAGGCTGGAGCCGCACCCGATGACCGACTCGACGATCGAAATCATCCAGGGTGACATCACCAAGCAGGAGGTCGACGCCATCGTCAATGCCGCCAACAACCATCTGTGGATGGGGGCCGGCACGGCGGGGGCGATTGTGCGAGCGGGCGGCCGGGAGATCGAGGACGAGGCGATTCGTCAGGGACCGATCGAGGTCGGCGAGGCCGTCGTCACAGGCCCGGGCAATCTCTCCTGCCGACACGTGATCCATGCTGCGGCGATGGGTCAGGATCTGCATACCTCTGCCGACAAGATTCGCGCCTCGACCGACAACGCGCTAAAGCGTGGGGAAGAGCTCGGCATCTCGTCGATCGCGTTTCCGGCGCTGGGTACGGGCGTGGGCGGATTCGACTACGAGCAGGCGGCGGAGATCATGCTGACCGTCTGTTATGCGCACTCGGGCGCGGATCGCAGCGTGCGGACGATCCGCTTTGTGCTCTTCGACCAGAAGGCGTTTGAGGCCTTTGAGCAGGTCGCCAAGAATCTCGAGGCCGCTGCCGAACTCCGCTGATTGCCACCGACGTACAGGAGCCCATCATGTCCCGCCAGATTGACCACTGTGAACTCCAGGTTCAGCTCACCCCTGGCTCTGACGCATGGACTCCGGTGACCGGCCTGAGTGATGCCGAGTGGACTGGCTTTGCGCCGGCCGGCTGTGGGGTTGACCAGGGGCGCGTGATCGCGTTGCCGGCGGACGCTTCGTCTGGGTTGCTGGATGCGGACGCTCCCGATCGGATGTTCCGTCTGGTCGATGCTGAGGGCGAGCCGCTGTTTGAGTTCCTTGGCTACGTCGACGACCGTCGTCCGCGTAAGAAGGGCTACGTGATCCTGGGGATCAGCACGACTCCCGAGCTGCTGGGGAACTGGACTGAACTCCAGCCTGCAGCCGTCGACTAGGTTCGGGCGGCTCGCGGATACAATCACTGCATGCCGCACTACACGCGCTCTGGGGATGACGGCTCCACCACGCTGTGGGGCGGTGGCCGGATCCCCAAGGACCATCCTCAGCCTGAGGCTTATGGCGCGATCGACGAGGCATCGTCGGCGCTGGGCCTGGGACGGGCACTTTCGAGCGATCCGCGGACTCGCGAGATCGCGGTCGATATTCAGCGACGGCTGTATCTGATCATGGCTGAACTGGCGGTGGCGCCGGGCAAACCGATTCCTGACGACTTCGTCACCGACGGTGAGGATGTCGACCAACTGGAGGCGTGGGCGTCGGAGCTTGAGCAGCTTGCTCCGCCGCCGAACGAGTTCGTCCTGCCGGGCGGATCGCCGGGTTCGGCTGCGCTCGATCTGGCTCGCACGACGATTCGGCGGGCCGAACGGGAGACCGTCCGTTTGCGAGGTCATGGTCATCCGGTCAACGACGATACGATTCGCTACCTCAATCGCGCCTCGTCGGTGCTGTTTGATCTTGCTCGGTATGAAGAGCAACAGGCCGGCGTTGATGCGATCCGTTCGCGTCCGGCGGCGACGACTGATGTGGCGGCTCAGTGAGTGACATGACGCCGACGCCGCTCGCGCTGATTTCTGACGACGGATCGCTCCACATCGCCCAGATTCGCGGCGAGAGCGCGGAGTGGTCCGCTGACCTGGTGAGCCGCCTGGATATGGCGTCCGAGGGCATGGTCTTCATGTGGCCGTCGTGGTCGCCGAACGGCGATCAGATCGCGGTCTCGGCTTCTTCGCAGCGTCGAGAGGATCCCAGGCTTGAACTGTGGTGCGCGCCGCGCAATGAAGGTCCGGTCCAACAGATCTTCAAGAATCCGCGCGACGGCCGACAGGTGATCGCGGCGGGGTTGGCGCATTATGTGAATTGGTCGCCCTCGGGGCGGGCGCTGGCAGTGGTCGGCAATGTGGGCAGCGGACTGGCGGTCAACCTGGTCGCGGCGAGCGGGCAGGGACGGCCGCAACGGCTGGTCGATGGCGCTCCGCTCTACTTTGCCTGGTCGCCCGACGGCCGTGCCGTGCTGGTTCATCGCGCGGCGCAGCTCGTGCTCTTCGACCTCAGCGCCGGATCCGAGGGTCCGATCCAGATCCAGCGGGTGCGGCCGAGTTTCCGCTCGCCGGCCTGGTCGCCGGACGGTTCCGCGCTTTACTACGCCAAGCCTCGACCTGGCGGCGGTTCGATCATTGTCGGGGCGCGTCGGAGTGAAGTCGGCTCGACTGCGGAGCACGAAGAGTTGATGGAACTGAGCGGACCGGCCTCGTTTGTGGCGTCGCGCAGCGACAACCGGCTGGCGGTGCTGACGTTGACCCAGGGCGACGCCGAGGGTCGCCAGCTGACGATCCTCGACCCGATCACGGGTCTGCAGCAGCCCGTGATTGATCGGGCGATCAATGGCATCTTCTGGGCACCTGACGGTCTGGCGGTGTTCGCGTTCGAGCCCCAGCCGTCGAGCACGATGATTTCTCTGACGCGCTATGACCTGAATCGCGCTGGCGAGTACCTCGGCAGCATGCGGCTGGCGCGCTTCCAGCCCTCGGCTGAGTTCGCGACGATGCTCAACTTCCACGACCAGTTTGCCCACTCGCATCAGATTGTCAGTCCGTGCGGGAACTGGATTACCTTTGCCGGCCTGGCGCTGGGCAACGGTGGATCGGGTCGTCGTGGATTCGGACCTCAGAACGGTTGCTATCTGGTACCGGCCGATGGCTCGGCGCCTCCACGCCGCGTCTCGGCGGGCAGCATCTCGTTCTTCCCGCCTAATCTGCCCGAAGAGACAGGCTGAGCTGCTCATGGCCTGCACGACCGAGTCGGAAGTCCTGCTGCGCAGCAAGGAGTTGCGCGTCACCCGCCAGCGACTGGCGGTCTTGAGCGTGCTTCGCCACTCCAATCAGCACATCACGGCGGCCGACGTCTTCGAGCGGGCGCAACGCGACGCGCCTGAACTCAATGCTTCAACCGTTTATCGCACGTTGACCCAGTTGCGCGATCTTGGGCTGGTCTCGCAGACCGATCTAGGCGGCGGCGAGCGCACCTATAGCTGGCGATCGGAGCGGCCACATCACCATCTGGTCTGCACGACCTGCGGGAAGATGAGCGAACTTCCGCACGACTTCCTCACTGACTTCTCTAACCGTCTGCATTCCGAGTTTGGCTTCGAGACCGATCCTGACCACTGGGCTGTGTACGGTCGCTGCCAGTCGTGCATCGACTCCGAGCGGGTCCGATGATCGCGACCCCTGCTGCGCTCAGCCGATACCACGAAGCCGTGCAGTCGGAGATGCGCGCGGCGTTCCCCGATGTCGAGTTGCCGATCTACGACATGGCTCGCTACGCCCTCGGCTGGCTGGACGAACAAGGCAATCCGGCCAACGCGTCGGGCAAGGGTGCTCGCGCCGCGTTGACGATGCTGGGCGCCGAGTCCATCACCGACGATCCGGAGTTGCTGCAGCGGGCCACCTCGGGCGCGGCTGCGGTCGAGATCGTGCACAACTTCTCGCTCGTCCATGACGATGTCCAGGACGGCGATGTCGAGCGACGGGGTCGGCCAACGGTCTGGAAGATCTGGGGTGTGGCCCAGGCGATCAACACGGGCGATCTGATGCGGGAGCTGGCCGACACGGCGCTGCGTCGCGCGCTTTCGCATGGCGCGAGCGCGGAATCGGTCATTGCTGCAATCCAGCGCCTGAACCAGGCGACGATTCTGATGATTGAAGGCCAGTATCTCGACCTGACCTTCGAGCAGCGAACCGATGTCAGCGTGGATGAATACCTGGCCATGGTCGAGCGCAAGACCGGTGCCATGATGGGCGTATCGCTGTCGATCGGCGCCACGCTCGCCGGAGCGTCGTCCGAGCAGGCCGACGCGCTGGATCGGGCTGGTCGGCGGCTCGGTCGGTGTTTCCAAATGCGGGACGACTGGCTCGGCATCTGGGCCGACCCGGACGCGCTGGGCAAGCCAACCGATGCTGATATCCGCCGGCGCAAGAAATCCTATCCGATTCTCTACACGCTCGATCATGCTCCGGCCGATGCACGGCGCGAGCTGATGGCGCTCTACCAGTCGGACCTGGGCGACAGCGTTGACCTGCCCCAGGACCAGGTCGATTGGGTGCACAACCTGCTGGGCGAGATCGGCGCAGACGAGGCGACCGACCAGGCAGCGCGAGCAGAGTACGAAGCCTTTCGCGTCGAGCTGGAATCAGCCAACCCTCGGGCTGCGGCGGTCGACGATTTGGAGGCGCTGGCCCTCTTCACGCTCGAGCGTGATCGCTAACGTACGTGCATGACGACCGCCAGACCTGAACCGGTCACCGATAGCGCGCTCTCGCGATCGATCAAGCACGCCACCGACTGGCTGATCGAGCAGCAGGATCCGGCTGGATTCTGGTGGGGCGAGTTGGAGTCGAATCCGTCGATCACGTCCGAGTACCTGTTGCTGACCCACCACCTTGGGATCGGCGATCGGCAGCAGTGGGACGGCATTGCGCGCTACATCCGGGCGCAGCAGCGGCCGGAGGGATTCTGGGCGCAATACCTGAACGGTCCGGGCGATGTCTCAACCTCGGTTGAGTCGTACTTCGCGCTGAAGCTCGCCGGGGACGATCCGGATTCGCCGCATATGACTCGCGCTCGCGAGTGGATCCTTGAGCAGGGCGGGATCGTCAACGCCCGGGTCTTCACCAAGATCTGGCTGGCGATGTTCGGGGAGTTCGACTGGGATCGACTGCCAGCGATGCCGCCCTGGATCAATCTGTTGCCGTCCTGGTTGCCGGTCAATCTGTACGAGTTTGCGAGCTGGGCGCGGGCAACGATCGTCGGGATCACGGTGATCATGACGCTTCGTCCCACCGCTGCGTTGCCGGCCGGCGCCGGCGTTCCGGAGCTGTGGGTCAAACCGTCCGACCGACGCAAGTTCGCCGTGCCTCCGCCGAAGAATCTGTTCTCGGCCGCAGGCGCACTCTATGTCGTGGACTCGCTGCTTCGATTGCTCGACCGCAACCGCATTCGGCCGTTCGAGCATCGCGCGTTGGCCTTCTCGGAGCGATGGCTGCTCGATCGGCAGGAGGCAGACGGCTGCTGGGGTGGGATTCAACCGCCCTGGGTCTATGCCATTCTGGCGCTGCGGGCGATGGGCTACTCGCTGGAGCATCCGGTGATCCGACGGGCGCTGGCTGGGTTTGAGCGCTTCACCTGGAAGCAGGACGATTCGGCAGGCGAGCAGATCTGGACCGAGAGCTGTCAGTCTCCGGTCTGGGACACCTGTCTGGCCGCGGTCGGACTGCTTGATGCCGGTTTGGACCCTCAGCATCCTGCGCTGCAGAGTGCGGCTCGCTGGATGCTGCGCGAGCAGGTGCTCGCGGGCGGGGACTGGCAGGTCAAGAATCCTGATACGCCGCCCGGCGGCTGGGCGTTTGAGTTTGACAATGATGTCTACCCGGACATCGATGACACCGCCGTCGTGTTGATGGCGCTTGAGCGGATTCCGATGCCCGGTCTCGAGTCGGAACGCCAGCTCGCGCTCGACCGTGGTCTTCACTGGATGATTTCGATGCAGTCGTCGAACGGCGGCTGGGGTGCGTTCGACGTCGACAACGACAAGACCTTCCTCGCGGAGATTCCGTTTGCGGACTTTGGCGAGCTGCTCGATCCACCGACGGCCGACGTCACGGCACACGCCCTGGAGTACATCGGGCAGCTTGGCTACAGCGGTCAGTATCCGCCAGCGAGCCGCGGATTGCGCTTTCTGTATGACGTGCAGGAGCCGGATGGCTCGTGGTGGGGTCGCTGGGGCGTCAACTACATCTATGGGCTGGGCGCGGCGCTGCCGGCGCTCAAGACGCTGGGCGAATCGATGTCGTCGCCCGCCGTTCGCAACGCGGTCGAGTGGCTGTTCCGACATCAGCTCGAGGATGGGGGCTGGGGCGAGTCCTGCGACACCTATGCGGACCCGTCGTTGCGCGGTCTGGGGCCGTCGACGCCGTCACAGACCGCGTGGGCCTTGATGGCGCTGATTGCAGCGGGTGAGGCGGAGCACGAGGCTGTTTCGCGGGGGATTCAATACCTGGTCGAACGGCAACGTGAGGACGGTACCTGGGACGAGCCAGAGTTCACCGGCACCGGGTTCCCCAGCGACTTCATGATCAACTATCACCTGTACCGTCACTACTTCCCGCTGATGGCGCTAGGCCGCTACGAACGGGCGATCGCGCCTCGTTGAGCGTTCAGTCCGCTTGTTTCTCGTCGTTCTGTCGTGTTGTGAGGCAATTGTCAGTCGCATCGATCGGGTGCGCGACAGAACAGATTTCGTGTCGAGTTGGCGACCATTTTGAACGGCTACCATGACAACTCACCTGCGTAGCATTGAGAGCAGGGGAGGGGGCAGCATGACGACGCAAGGCGCAAATGCAGACATTGAGATGCGACAGCTACCCCTTGACCTGCGCCACGGCGGACACATGATCCGGCTTCGGCATCTGGCCAGCAACGATGGCAACGCGCTGCTCGAGTTCGGCCACCGACAACCCAATGAAGATCTGCTCTTCCAGGAACGAGATATCACCAACGTCGCAGACATTGGCGACTGGATCCACGAGTCGGAAGCGGGCCGGATCCGCTCGGTGGTGGCGGAAGAAAACCAGCAGATTATCGGCTACGCGACGATCGAGCGTGGACGGCTGCGCTGGACTCGCCACGTGGCCGAGATCCGGGTGATGGTCGATGTGACCGCTCGGCGGCTTGGTCTGGGTCACATCTTGCTGGGGCTCGCCTTCGAGAGTGCGCTGACCGACGATGTGGCCAAGATCATCGCGCAGATGACCCCGGACCAGGTGGGCGCGCGGAAGATCTTCGAACGCCTGGGCTTCGTCGAGGACGCCGTGCTGACGCGGCACGTCGCTTCGGCCGACGGTGAGCTGCACGACCTGGTCGTGATGCGATTTGACACCAAACAGCGGCTGATCTGCGAGGAATGCGGCCAGCCGGTCCTGACCTTGATCCCAATGCAGGGCCAACAGCTCTGCTGGGCCTGCTACGAGATCCTTGATCACGAACTCGGAGCGGGATAGACAGCGGAAGACGGAACTGGAGGATGGAATGGCGGAACATCGAGACCACACGTACAAGATCGTAGAACTCGTCGGCTCCTCGCCGGATGGCGTTGACCAGGCGATCCGCAACGCCATTGGGCGGGCCGGAGAGACGCTGAAGAACCTCGACTGGTTTGAGGTCCGTGAAATCCGCGGACCGATCCAGGATGGCGAGATCGGCTGGTTCCAGGTCAAGCTCGGCGTCGGCTTCCGCATCCTTGACCCGGCGGACCTCGAAAACGACTAGGAAGTACACGGGCGTCGAGCGCCGATGAGCACGATTACCCCGGGCAGCGCGTTCGCCGGTGACTCGGCCGACGCGCTGCGCTGGTGTCAGCGCTACACCAAACAACACGGTGAGAACTTCACCGTGGTCAGCTGGTTCCTGCCGCGCGAGTTGCGCGCTCCGATGTTTGCGGTTTACGCGTTCTGCCGCTTCACCGACAACCTCGGCGATGATCCGGACGCCGAACCGGCGGAGCGACTTGAGCGGCTCGACACCTGGCAGGCCGATCTCGAGCGGGCATTCGACGGCAGCCAACCGCAGCACCCAATCAACATCTCGTTGCAGCATGTCGCCGAGACCAAGCCGTTGCGCGCTGATCCATTTCGGCGGCTGGTCGAAGCGAATCGGCTTGACCAACGCAAATCGCGTTACGAGACGTTCCAGGACGTGCTCGCATACTGCGACCTGTCCGCCAATCCGGTTGGCGAGATGGTGCTGGCGCTATGGGACATCGACACCGAAACCGAGGAAGGGCGCTATCGGCGCAACCTGTCGGATGCAACGTGCACGGCGCTGCAGATCGCCAATCACTGGCAGGACGTGCGGCGCGACTACCTTGACGCCGGGCGGATGTACCTGCCGCTCGAGGAGCTGCAGGGATTCGGTCTGTCGGAGGAGGACATCGCGGAAGGGATTCGCCGCCGACAATGCCCGGATGCCTATCGGACGATGATGCGCTTCCAGGTCGACCGGGCCGAGGCCTGGTTCCGTAAGGGCGAACGATTGATCGATGAGGTTCCGCCCGAGCTGGCGATCGACCTGCGACTGTTCACGGATGGCGGTCGCGCGGTGCTGAAGGCGATCGAGCGTCAGAACTATGACACGCTGACTCGGCGGCCGAGGGTCGGCAAGGGCACGCGCGCCTGGCTGGCCCTGCGGGCGGCGATCCAACTCAAACTAACCTGAGCGCATCATGCAACGACGTCTCGATCCTCAGGTCGCCGAGGCCTACCTGGAGTGCCAGGCCTTTACTCGGCGTCGGGCGACCAATTTCTACATTGCGTTCTCGGCGCTGCCTCGCCACAAGCGGCAGGCGATCTACGCGGCCTACGCCTATGCCGGCACGGTCGACGACGCTGTCGACGACGCCGGCACCCAGGACGAGCGCGCCGCGGCGCTGAGTCAGGCTCACGGGCTGCTGCATGCGGCGTACCACGGCGGCGACGCCGAGCCCTCTTGGCTGACGATGGGGCTGGCCGACGCGATCGAGCGATATGACATCCCCCGCGATTACTTCGAGGAACTCGTGGTGGGGATGGAACACGATCTGACCTACACGCGCTACGAGACCTGGGCCGACCTGGAGCAGTACTGCTACCGCGCCGCCTCGGTGATCGGGCTGATCTGCATCTGCATCTTCGGTTACGACCGCACGCAGACTCAACTCGCCATCGATTCGGCCGTGTCGATGGGTAAGGCGCTGCAGATCACCAACATCATGCGCGATGTCAAGGAAGACGCCGAGCGGGGCCGCATCTATATCGCCCAGGAAGACCTGGCACTGCACGGCCTCACGGATGACGACATCCTCGGCAATGTCTACGCCGAGCCGTTCCGCAACCTGATGGCCGACTACGCGCAGCGCGCCTACGGGTTTTACCGCGAGGGCAACCGCCTGATCCCGCTGCTGGATGGGGCGCGCAGCCGGGCTTGCTGCAATGGCCTGCAGGGTGTCTACCGGATGATTCTCGACGCGATCGTCGCGCGCGAGTATGACGTCTACAGGCAGCGGGTCTCGCCTTCCAAGGCTGGTCGTGTGGTGCGCATGCTGGAACTCTGGCTGATGGGTGCGATGCCCAACTTCGCCCGCATCGGCTGACCTCACCGTGAACGACTACGGCGCCGAGGCTCCGATCGCCGTCATTGGAGGCGGACTCGCCGGGCTGAGCGCGGCACTGGATTTGGTCGACGCCGGACGCAGGGTGGCGCTGTTTGAGCGCCGACCCTTCGCCGGCGGTAAGGCCTACTCGTTCGAGGATCCCAACCACGACGTGATTCTCGACAATGGCCAGCACATCACGATGCGCTGCTGCACTGAGTTTCAGTCGTTCCTCGAACGGATCGGTTGCGCCGACATCGTTCGCTATCAGGACCACCTCGAGGTCGCGGTGATCGACCCCGATTCCAGAGGACATCACGTCAGCTTGATCTCATCGAAGCAGCCGGGGGCGCTGTCGCGGCTGGGACTACCGCTCGTGCCTGCTCCGCTGCACATGATTCCGTCGCTGGTCACCTACGAACACCTCAGCACCTCCGAGAAGGCGCGGCTCGCCTTCGCCTTCGAACCGATCCGCCGGATGAGCGAGTTGGAGCGGCTGGCGCTTGACCGGCAGTCGTTTGAGACCTGGCTGCTGGATCACCACCAAACTGAGCGTCTGATCGAGCGCTTTTGGGACCTGATTGTTTTGCCGACTTGCAATGACCGCTGTGCCGATGTTTCTGCGACCCAGGCGATCCAGGTCTTCCAGGAGGGCTTTAGTAGTGACGCGCGCGCGGCGGATATTGGTCTGTTCACCTGTGGGCTCGGGCAGGTTGCCGACGCGGCGGTTGAGTGTTTGCGTCAACGAGGGGCGCGGGTCGAGCTCAACGCCAACGTGAGCGCGATCCTGACGACCGGCGGTGACACCGCTGCGATTCGCTACGGACGCGGCGAGCAGGTCGATGTGAGCGGTGTCGTCATTGCCTTGCCGCCAAAGGCGGCGTTCAACCTTGTTCCTGCTGCCTGGCGGCGTCGCGAACCGTTCTGGCGACTGAGCCAGCACGAGGTCAGCCCAATCGTCAATGTCCACATGCAGTGGGATCGACCAGTCATGCGCCGCGACTTCGTCGCCGTGCTCGATCCGGATGCGCAGTTCATCTTCCACCGTTCACAGATTCACGATTGGCCGACTCCGCCGCACTGGATCTCGGTCTCGCTTAGCGGGGCGCACGACCTGGTCGATCTGCCGCAGCAGGAGATCGTCGCACGCGTCGCGCGCGCCGTTCGCCGCGCGTTGCGCCGAACGGCGGGTGCCGAGCTGCTCGCGACTCGGGTGGTCAAGGAAGCCGAGGCTACCTTTCGGCCGAAGCCGGGTATGAACGCGCATCGCGTTCGGCCGCGCACCTCGATCCGCAACCTGGTGCTGGCCGGTGCCTGGACCGCGACCGGCTGGCCGGCAACGATGGAATCGGCGGTGCGCAGCGGTCGAGCGGCTGCGCAGGTGCTGCTGGAAGATCAAGGACCAACATCATGACCGAACGACGGCGAACATCATCGAGCGGGCCGTTCGAGCAGCAGTTTGCCTATTGCCGCGCGCTGCGGTTGGGCAACCAGATCCTCGTCAGCGGGACTGCCGCCGTCGAACCAGACGGCAGTGTGACGCCCGGCGGAGTCGGACCGCAGACGGCTCGGTGCCTGGCAATCATCAAAGCCGCGCTCGAGGACCTTGGCGGATCACTGGCCGACGTGGTGCGTGTCCGTATCTTCATCACCGACATCAGTCAGTACGAGGCGACTGGGGAGCATCTGCGTGCTGCCTTCGCGGACTCTCCGCCGACGGCGACGATGGTTGAGATCAGCGGACTGATCGATCCGGAGATGATGATTGAGATCGAGGCGGACGCCGTTATCGACGCAGGAGACTGAGCCCGTATCGCTCGCGGACGGCGTTGGCGGCGGCCCAGAGGTGCGGTTCCGAAGCGAAGAGCTTGGTTAACTGATTCGACGAGCAGCCGAGCAGCGAGGCGCAGTCGGCCGTCGAACCGTGGACCGCGTCGAATAAGTCCAGCAGCGGCGAGACGCCGGTCCAGAACTCCCGGTGTCTTGGACCGACCCGCTCCTTGCGTGGCACCTCGGACGCGACCGATCTGGGCAGCACGCGCTGCAGCGGGGGCGGTGGGTGATACATATCCAGGTCAAGCTCTGATCTGAGCTCAAGCGCGATGCTTCTCCGCAGCCTCGCCAGAGCGGATGCCCGATTCTGGTGCTGGGATCGACGTTCCGAGGCGAACCCGACGACGCCGGTCGGTTCGTGGGTGAGGCGGACGGCGGAATCCGTCTTGTTGCGATGTTGACCACCCGGTCCCGAGACTCGAAAGCGCTCGAACCGACACTGCGCGAGCAGCTCTTCGTCGGAGAGCGCGAGCCAGTCCTTACTGCTGCTGGACGAGCCGGATCTCGCTGTGTTGTCGGGCGATGACGAAGGAGACATATTGCCAGCCAGAGATCGTCGTATGGCTCACGCTCGTGGCCAACCGGGTGAGGAGGACGAGGCCCAGATCCTGCAGCTCTTCGTTGTCTGCTTTCAGGAGATCGGGCGGAACGTTTGGCAGTTCGACGTCGCGCACGTCCGATTGATCGGTCACGATCACCTGGACTTCGTCCTCGTTGCCCGTGGCTTCAATCCGAACCGTGCGGCCCGGATCGCCATTCTCAACCACGTGGGTGAACAGCTCCTCCAGGCATAATTCCAGGCGGTTCGCAGGGCCCGTCTCCAGGCTAAAGCCCTTCGAGACGTCGGTGCCGAAGGCGATCACCTCCTGCAGCGACTCGGTCGATGCGTCGCCTCGCCAGCGATATCTCCGCTGCGGAATCAATGCGAAGATCGTCGAGACGAGCACCGCGATTACCGATCCCAAGGCGATCGCGTTGCCGGTGATTGGCGCCAGCGCCGCGGGGATGTGCTCGAGGAATGGCAGGCCCAGCTCGTCCGCGAATTCCCCGCAGAAGCCGCCCCAGAAGCCGAGCGAGATGATCAGCGCCGTTCGGGTGTTGATGCCGGCGTCGACCACCGTCTGCATACCGACGATGAAGAGCAGCAGCATTGCCACGAATGAGACACCGCCGATCGCGGGACCGGGCAGATCGAGGACGAAGCCGCTCACGATCGGGAAGAATGCCATCACGACCATGATCCCGGCGCCCCAGAGTCCGACCCAGCGCGAACCGACTCCGACCACGGGCACCATGCCGATCGGTGAGGAATAGGTCGTGTTTGGCGTCGTGCAAAAGATCCCGGCCAGTGCGTTGCCCACGCCGTCCGCGTTGAGCGCGCCGCGCACGGCGTCGTAGTCGATCCGGCGGAAATCGCGCATCGACACTTTCTGGATCGCGATCGCGTCGCCGACGGTCTCAAACGTTCCGGCCAGGGTTGCGATGATGAATGCGCCCAGCACGGCGAATGCCGCGCCAGATGTGGGGAAGGTCGGCGCTTCCCACTCGCCGATTGGGAAGCCGATGATCGCAGCATCTTTGGATTGCGTGAATGACCAGTCACCTGTGATCGCTGCCGCAATGCATCCTGCAGCGAGTCCGACGATCGGCGACCAGAGCCGGTAGCGGGCCGGCGCCACGATGATCATTGCGACCATGACGAACACGGCGATGCCGCCGATCAGCATGTACTCCAATGAACCCGCCCGGTCGGTCCCGACACCGTTCCATTGTTGGACGGTCAGGGGCACCACTGTCACGGCGACGCACATCACCACCACTCCGCCGACGGTCGGAGTGAAGACGTTACGGAAGAGACGGAAAAAGCGCGCGATCAGCAACTCGGTCGGCGCGGCGATCAGCGCGAGCGCGGCGACGAACCCTATGCCGGCCAACTCGATTGCGTCGAAGGTGGCCGCGAAGAATGCGCCCGATGTGCCCATGAAGAGCATGAATCCCGAACCCACGGCGCCGACGCGGAAGGCTTGCACGGCGGTCGAGAGCCCGGCAGTGAGCAATGAAGCCGAGATCAGGAAGGCCGCCTCGCCCGAGGTGATCAGGGCTGCAGCGTGCAACAGAATCGGGAGCAGGATTGCCCCGGAGATCACAAACAGCGCGTTCTGGAAGCCGAGTCCAGCGGCGATCAGGAGCGGCGGGCGCTCATTAACTTCGTAACGAAGGGTCGGTCCGCGCTCTCGCATGCCGCGCGTAGTCTATAGGGAACGCGCATACGGGGACGCACGAACTGAGGTGTCGCGATGGGATCGGGACTCACCGCCGCGGTCAACGGACTCAAGCTCCACTACGTCGATCACGGCGGCGAGGCGGCGGTCAGCGCCGTCGCGTTGCACGGATTCGCGCTCAACTGCCATTCGTTCGACGAGGTCGCGCCGGCGCTCTCGGAACAGCTGCACTGGTACGCGCTTGACCAGCGCGGTCATGGCCACTCCGATCGCGCAGACGAACTCAGTGACTATTCCCGCGATCACATGGCCGAAGACATTCAGCAGTTCATTGAGACACAGAAGCTCGATCGACCGGTCGTGCTGGGACACTCGATGGGCGGCATGAACGCGATGACGTTCGCCGCACAGCACCCGGATCTGTTGCGAGCGCTCGTGCTGATCGACGTCGGACCCGGCGCGAGCGTCGATGGCGTCCAGCAGGTTCGCCAGTTTGTGGCTGGCCCGTATGAGCTCGACTCGCTGGACGCATGGGTCGACATGACGCACCAGTACTACCCGTTCCGCTCCAAGGAGGGCATCCGTAAGCGCCTGGAAGTGTCGTTGCGCGAGACGCCCGAGGGCAAGATGGCCAAGATGTTCGACGAGCGTTTTCGGGAGGCCGACTTCCGCGGCGTCGCAGACGCCCGAGCCGGCATCTGGGAAACGGCCGAGGCGCTGACCGTCCCGACGTTGCTGCTGCACGGCGAGAAGAGTCCGGTGCTCAAGCGCGAGCAGGCAGAAGAGTTCGCCGACAAGGTTCCGGTGGTGCGCCTGGTCACGATTCCCGAAGCGGGACATTCCGTCGCCGGCGATCAGCCCGAGGCGTTCGTCGAAGCCGTGCGCGATTTCCTCGACGATGTCCTCTAATCGTCCCGCTTCGCGCTCCAGACGCCGACAGACTTCCTCGCTGCTGATCCCGATCATCGGCGGGGTTATCGGTTTCATCGGCGCGCTGTTCCTGCTACGTGAACTCGACATCTTCGAGGGCGATCCGGCGCCGCCTGAGCCGTTGCTCGGCGCCGCCTGCGACTACCCGGTGGGCAGCTACTACGACCAGCTCTGCAATGTGGTCTCCAGGGCGACGGTCGAGATTCAGTCAGTGATTGATCCGGAGACTGCCACCCGCTGCGTTGATGAGAACGCCGACTGCCGAGTCCACCGAGAGAACCTGCGTCGCGGCCTGCCGACGACTGAGCGTTTCCGGGATGCACTCTTTGACCTCGAACCGCCGGAGAAAGCTGAGGACTGGCACAATCGCTATCTGACCGCGATCTCGCTGCTACACAGCGGCTACAACGCGCAGTTCGTGGCACTGCAAGACAACGACCGCGATGCGTTCCTCGCCGCACACGAGCGAACCGTGGAGGCGGCGTCGGGGGCGGGGGCGCTGTACGACGACTTCGAGATCGCGTTCACCGACGAGCGGGCTCCGTAGGCAGGCTGCTCGTCATTGCCTCGTCGGTTGGTGCTTGATTTGCGGCAGTGAGATATCGGTCCAGCCCCCGCTTTTCGCGGGAACTACTCGGTGCCTACGTCGTTGTCTGGTAGCGCTTGCTCTCCTCTTGGCGGCGGACCCTCACCCTAACCCTCTCCCAGCGGGAGAGGGGATCGGAAGTGGGATTGCGAGGGGGTCTCGATGCGTGGGTATGACGGAAGATTGCTGGGGCTATTGGCGCTCGAGGATGCCTTTGAGCTGAGCAAGTTCTTTTCTCATCTGACGACCCATCATTATCTTCATCAAGGGCCTGAGCACGGTGAACATGATCGAGGTAACGATATGGTCGCTGCCGGCTGTCATTGCGTTGGCCACGATTGTGCTGGAGCCGGATTGTTCGAGGGTCAACTGACCCGTGAACGGGAATGGGCCTTCTGATGCCTCGATTGCCAGTTGGCGGCCTTCTTGGAACTCGGTGATCGTCATGAGGGTCGGCGCTGAGCCTCCGCCGTATGTGTAGACGCCTCGAATCTGTGTGCCTCGAGCGATCGGATCGTCGCCAACGACCTCGGATTCGGACATGCCATCGACCCAGTGGTCCTGGTTGGTGACGTCGGAGACGTAGGCCCAGACCTCGGCCGGTTCACGGTTGATTGTGACCTGCGCGCTGGCGCTCATGCTGACCATCAGGTCTCGAGTCCCATTGCGCGGCGGAGCTGGGCGATCTCGTCCCTCAGCATCTTGTTCGCGATGAGGTTGCCCAGCGGTCGCAGCGGTCCCATCACCAGCTTCATCATCATCGCTTTGGGGTAGAGCGTGACCTCATATCTCATCCGCGATGCCGTCTCGTCGCCGGAGCAGGTGATCACGGTGACGAACGGCGTGTGACCGTCCGTGTTCTCCCAGGAAACGCGAGTGGGCGGGTCGTACTCCTTGACCACCATGGTCACCTGCAGTGACTTGCCTTGCTCGGTCGATGTGCCGACGATCTCGGAGCCGACACCGATTTCGCCTCCTCCGCGCACTTCGGAGTCGGACATGCCGAAGACCCACTGATCCTGGTTGGGCACGTGGGAGACGAACGACCAGAGCTGATCCAGCGAGCATTCAAAGTCGGCTTCGATGATGTAGACCGCAGCCATCGACTTTTCCTATCTGAAGAGGTCCATCTCCGGCGGCCGGACCAGCGTTGAGTGGTCGTACTCCTCGAGTGGCACGTTTAAACCTCGCACCACCGCGACCGGCACCTTGTCCAGCTTGTTCATCACCGGTTCGGCGGCCGACGCGAGCTCGTCAACTAGCGCCATCTCAGTGACTCGGAGATCGTAGCCTTCTGCATCGACCTCGCCGATGTAGGAGCGGATTGGATTCATTCCGCTCACACCGATCGCCACGTTGGTCAGGCCGTTGCGCCAGGGTCGGCCGAAGGTGTCGGTGACGATCACCGGGACATCCACCTGGCCGCGCTCGACCAATCCCTTGCGGATCGCCAGTGCCGAAGCGGACGAGTCGATTGGCAACAGGGCCACGGCCTCGCCGCCGCCGACGTTGGATTGATCGACGCCGGCGTTGGCGCAGACCCAGCCGTGCCGCGTTTCCGAGACGATTAGTCCCCGGGTCATGCGGACAATGCGCTTCGACTCGCGCAGCACCAGCTCGACCGCGCGAGCATCCTTTTCCCAATCCTGGGCCCAGTCCTCCGCGAATTCTCCTGCCGACACGTCATCGAGGAGGATGACGCGACCTTCGGCTTTGGAAACAATTTTCTGAGTGACGACGAGCACATCGCCTGCTTCGAGCGGCGTTTCTTGCGCGATCAGCGCGCGATCGATCAGTTCTGCGAGGTCGTCGCCGTCTACGACCTCGGGAATGCCGCCGACGGCGAAGACGCGGTACTCGGAGGGAGGCGCCATCAGTCGATTCCCACCATCCGCAC
The DNA here is from genome assembly GCA_964291525.2 of Dehalococcoidia bacterium. Classification (GTDB taxonomy): domain Bacteria; phylum Chloroflexota; class Dehalococcoidia; order Bin125; family Bin125; genus Bin125. The sequence continues at coordinate 2,498,645 of OZ219765.1, forward strand.
GGCGGCCTGGGTCTTGTAGCGCATGTTCATGCCGATGATCAGCGCGGTCAGGTCCTCGACGAACTTCGACATCGAGAGCGGCCCGGCGTCGATCGGCCGCAGGTCGGGCATCTTGCCGACCAGGTCGATCACTTTCTGCTTGCCGTCCTCGTCGTCCGCGGTGATCAGGACATCGCCCTCCATTGGGTCCGACAGTTTCTGCAGCTTGCGCGCGCTGAGGTTGTGGAATGCGCCCACGACCGTAGCGTCGGGCAGCAGTGCCTGCGCCTGCTCGGTCGCCGATCCCTGCTCGACATCGGAGATGCCGGGTACGCGGTTCTCCATTGTCAGCGGGACAGCAGCGTCGATTACCAGTTTGTCGCCGATGGCGTCGCGCAGGTCGTTGAGCGTCGCCTCGTGGCCGTCGAAGGGAACCACGATGATCACGACATCAGACTGCTCGACCACGTCGCGGTTGACGCCGCCCCCGGTGTCGGGCGTTCCGCCGGCCTGGCTGACGGCATCGTGGACGGTCTGAGCCGCATCTTCAGCTCGCTCGATTCGGCGCGAACCGATCAGCACGCGTTCGCCGGCCATCGCGAGCCGCATCGCCAGTCCCAGCCCCTCAGGTCCCGTGCCGCCGATAAAGCCAATGGTCGCCATGCCCACTCCAGATCTACGCCTAAACTGAGGATTGCTTGCGCGAGACGCACAACAAACAGGCTAGCGCCAACCCCTCGATTTGCCGTGACCAGTCTGACCGACACGCCAACCTCAGCCGCGCCGCTGGTGATCAAGCATCCGATCGAACCGGACGCCGAGCCGGCCGTGCGGCTCGACGACATTCGCCTGGCCTACGAAACCAAAGAAGGCACCCGGCTCGAGGCCGTGGACCGCACCAGCCTGACGATCCGGGCTGGCGAGTTCACGGCACTGGTCGGTCCATCTGGCTGCGGCAAGACATCACTGCTACGCATCATCGGCGGCTTGACATCGCCGTCGGGCGGAAAGGTGTTCATCTTCGGTCAGACGCCGAAAGAGGCCCAACGCCACAAGCGACTGGGCCTTGTCTTCCAGGAACCGGCGTTGCTCGCCTGGCGCAGTGTCGAGGACAACGTGCGACTCGGCCTGCAACTCAATCCCCGCGAGACGCATTCGTCCACGAACGTGCAGGAGTTGATCGAAATCGTGGGGTTGAGCGGGTTCGAGCGCTATCGGCCGTCCGAACTCTCTGGCGGGATGCAACAACGCGCCGCGCTGGCGCGGGCGCTGGCGATCGATCCGCCGTTGCTCCTCCTTGACGAGCCGTTCGCCGCCCTGGACGAAATCACCCGTGAGCAGATGCGCTACGAACTGCAACGGCTGTGGAGCGTGTCGCATGATCCGCGCGATCCGCCCAGGTCGGCCGTGTTCGTGACTCACTCGGTCGCCGAGGCGGTAGCGATCGCCGACCGCGTGCTGGTGATGTCGCCGCGACCGGGCCGAATCATCGCCGACATTCCGATCACCACGTCACGCCCCAGACGGCCGGAGCATGAACATTCCGACCGTTTCGTCAACGACACCGCTATCGTCCGCGCGGCACTGCGCTCGCCAACCACGGCCGCCGTTCCGCTGGATGCCGCCTGAGCACGCCATGATTTCTGAGCCAATCCGCGACCTCGACCAACTCGATGCACCGGCATCCCGTCGCATCCCGATGGCTCCACCGGACATTCGGCCGTTGCTCGCCTGGGTCGTGCCGCCGTTGATCGCGCTCCTGCTGGCCGCCGTTGCGGTTGAGTTGTGGGTGCGGATCGCCGACGTTTCGATCTGGGTCATGCCTCGGCCGACGGGGGTGATCGAGAACTTCTTCGCCGACTTCGGCCGCTACTTCTCCCATGGACTGAAGACGCTCGGCGTGTCGCTCGGCGGTCTGGCGATCGGCGCGGCCGCGGCGACGCTGCTTGCGGCCGGGGTCGCACACTCACAGATTCTGGAGCGGGCAATCTTGCCGATCGCGATCATGGTCAAGGTCACGCCAGTCGTGGCGCTGATCCCGCTGTTCATCATCTGGCTCGGTCACGGCTGGAACCCCAAGTTCGCGATTGCCGCGCTGATTACGTACTTCCCTGTGCTGATCAACGCGATCGCCGGATTCCGCGATGTCGATCCGCGCATGCACGACTTCTTCCGCTCGGTCGATGCCTCGACCTGGGAGATCTTCCGACACCTCCGCTTGCCAGCCGCGGTGCCTTACCTGTTCGCTTCGCTCAAGATTTCGGTCACGCTGTCGCTGATCGGCGCCGTGGTCGCCGAGTTCTTCCTCTCCGGTCAGGGCGGACTCGGTGCGGTGATCTGGATCGAACAGAACAACCTGCGGCTGGAACAAGTCTTTGCGGCGGTGTTGATGCTGACCCTGATCGGTGTGACGCTCTCTACGGTTGTCGTCATCGCCGAACGACTCTTCTCCTGGCGTCTCGACCAACCTGTCGCCGCCTCATAAGCTCAATCGATGGAGCAACCATGACAACGCCTTCCGAACCATCCGCCGGCGACGGCGAGCGCACCGACTACCGCCTGCCCCAGCGCCAGGCTCCGCAGCAGGCCGACGCAGTAGTGATCAAATTCACGGCCGACGGCATGGTCCTCGAGCTAGAAGGCGACGACGTTGACCTGGGCACCGATCTCAAAGTGCGCAGCGAACACCGGCTGATCGCCGAGTTCCGCCGCGACGCGGTCGACGGCTGGTGGTTCAAGTCCTCGGTGTTGCGAGATCCCAGACCGCTGCCGAACGATTCTCGATAGATTCCGCGCCTGCGGGTTGCCTGATACGAGCGGCATTCATACGCTGTGAGCGGTCGCTATCGCCGTGGCAACCCCACGGAAGCGGCTCCGGCTAGCCGGCCCGGCAAGAGAAACTGCCCGGCGTCCGAACAGCCTGAGGAGCCCGCGCCCATGTTCCCGATGCCCGAATCCGTCCGCAACCGGTTGTTGATCACGCTCGCGTTGATCGTCGCCCTGGCCGCGTCACTGTCGATCGCCTGTTCCGGCGACGACTCCGACGAGGTCCTGACGATGACCTACATGGCCGGCTTCGTCGCCCAGGCCAACCTGCCCTTCGTCGCCGTGTATGTGGCCGAGGACCAGGGCTTCTTCGCCGACGAGAACCTCGAAGTCGACATTCAGCACGCCGGCTTCACTGGCGCACACAAGAGCCTGCTGCTCGCCGGCGAGGTCGATATCACGACGCTGCCGGCGTCGGAGATGCTGCAGATTCGCGCCAACACCGGCGCACCCTACGTTGCCGTAATGCTGTTCGGTCAGCGGGGCGACTTTGGCTACGCCGTGCTGAACTCGTCCGGCATCGAGTCGCCCGCCGACTTCGCCGGCCGCGACGTTGGATTCAAAGGCATCGTGCAGGCCGAGTTCCACGCGATGCTCGCCGCACACAGCTTGACCACCGACGACATGAACATGATCGATGTCGGCTTCAACCCGGTCGTGCTGGTCGAGCAGCAGGTCGAGGTTTACCCCGTCTTCCTCTCCAACGAGCCCGACACCCTGAGCCGCAACCTGAACCAGGACATCACCGTCTTCGAGGCCGCCGACGACGGCGTGCCGACTCTAGGCGTGGTCTACCTGGTCAGCGAAGAGTTCCTCGAGGACGAGACCAACCGCGAGAAGCTGGAACGCTTCCTGCGCGCCACGATCCGCGCCTTTGAGTTCGCCGTCGACGATCCGGAGGCCGCGATCGAGTCGACTACCAAGTTCCTGGCCGAGGACCCGGTGCCCGACCTGGTCCACGAGCGCTTCATACTCGACACCGAACTCAACAACGCCCTGAGCGATCTCACCAGGGCCAACGGCGTCGGCTGGTTCACCCAGCAACAGTTCCGAGCACTGACCGACGTGTTGCTCGAGTACGGCGCGCTGGAAAACGACGTTGACCTCGAGGCAGCGCTGGACCGCTCATTCCTCGAGGAGATTCACCAGTAGGCCCGACCAGTTGGCCCGACGCAGTTCTCCGTCATTCCCGCGCTCCGGCGCGGGAATCTCGGCGTTCCCGGCAACGACTGTGGATTCTGCTGAAATCAGCGAGATACCCACGGCGAGCGCGGGTATGACGAATCTGACGTAGGAGTTAGTCGCTCGGGACGGTCTCTAGGCCCGGCTGCGGAGGAACTTTTCCTGACCCGGTGTGGGCTTGTCGCCCGGGTAGTGGAGCTTCTTCAGCTCGTCCCGCAACGGGAAGATGTGGACCGCATCCCAGCCGCAGGACTGCTCGCAGAGGCGGCAGCCAGTGCAGTTCTTTTCGATCACCACGGCCTGACCAAAGAAATCCGAGGCCTCGTTGGTAAAGTCGAGCTCCAGCGCGTCGAACGGGCAGACGTTGATGCAAAGCTCGCAGCCCGAGCCGATGCACTTGTCGGCGTCAACCTCGGCCTTGGGCCATTCCTTCTTGGCGAACTTGCGGCAGATGTCGCCGTCGTCGTCGAGGATGCACTCAACCGGGCAGACCGCGCCACAGGCACCACAGTCGATGCAGAGCGCCGGGTCGATGTAGTGGATCGTGTTGCGCTCGCCCCAGATGGCGTTGGTCGGGCAGCGGTTGGTGCAGGCAGTACAGCCGATACACGTTTCAACGATTTCGTAGGCCACAACCGACTCCTCTGCGTTCCCAACGGCGCTCTTGCCAGTATATCCGCGCCCTATCGAGGCATTCAATCAAACCTGCCACCTCCGCCTACCTTCACGTATTGCTCCTATAGTGAACGAGAGGCGGCCGGGATTGGGTACTCCGATGTTGCAAATTTCTGTGCGTGTCTCTCGCACCGTTTTCGGTCTGTTCCTTGGGATTGCTTTGCTGTCTGTTGCCGCGGTCGCCTGTAGCGACGACTCGCCCGAGCAGGCGGAGCAGCAAACGCAACAAGAAGCCGTCGCCGAGGGGCAGCAGGAACAGTCGCAGCCGATCGACGCCGCGGAGCAACCGCAGAGCGAACAGTCGGCGCAGCAAGAAACGCAAGAGGCCGCGCAGCCTGAAACTCAATCTGAGCAGGCCGTCGCGCAAGAGACCCAGGCCGAAGAACAGGCGACGCCCGAAGCCGAGTCGACCGACGAGCCGGTCAGCGACCCAGACCGCGACACTCTCAACGACGGGGAACGCTTCAGCTCAACGATCGGTCCCGACGAGACCGAGAAACAGTTCAAGTTCGAGGCCGCCACTGGCGCCTGGCTGCGGATCTTCGTCGACGGCAAGGGCGGCATGGACCCCGTCCTCACCTTGCTCCAGCCCGACGGCACCGAGATCGCCGTCAACGACGACCTGTCGACCACCAACCGCGACTCTCTGCTGATCGCTCAGGTGCCGGCCGAGGGACTGCAGTTGATTCGCGTGCAGCCATTCGATTCGAACAGCCTCGGCGATTTCATCATCGAAGTGCAGACACTCATGATCGGCAACGACGACGACAACGCGATCATGGCCATCGGTACCAGCATCGACGGTCGGCTCAACACACCCGGCGACGTAGACGTGTTCGAGTTCCAGGCGGAAGTCGGGCAGCAGGTCTTTGTCCTGGTCGACGGCGACACCGGGGTTGACGTCTTCACCCAGGTCTTCCAGCCCGACGGCAACCTGCTGCAGATCGACGACGACGGCGGACATGGTCTCGATTCAGAGGTCTACTTCACTGCCGACGCCGCCGGCCTCTGGCGTATCGAGGTCTGGCCGGCATCCAACAAGGTCGGCCAGCGCCAGTTGATTGGCGCATACCGAGTCACGGTGGAAGAGGGATTGCCGATCAGTGCGGTCAACGAGGCCGTCGCCTCCGACCTCGCCGGCTCCGCGCTTACGTTCCTGCAAGCCCTGCGCGACGGAGACTCGGCCACGATCCTGGCGCTCGCAGGACCCGAAGCACTCACGATCTGGGGCTGGGACGACGCGGGCGACGTGGGTCGCGACATCCAGAAGATCCAATCGATCGACCTGGGCGGCGAGATCCTCCAATCAGTCTCCTACGGCGACGTCCTGCACTCTGCTCGCGGTCGCGTCTACTTCCAGTTCTCCGAGACCGACTGGATGCGCGTCGAGCTGATCCAGCTCGGCGGCCGCTGGCTGGTTGACGACTGGGCCCACAGCATCGGCCCGCCCGGCTGATTCTGCGCTGACCTCAGTCTTCAAGCTTCATACCTGCTGATATCGTCTGTTTCGACTGAGTTGACTCGCGTCTTGCTGTGGGGAGAGATGTATGTCAGATCAACAGACTGAAGCCGATGGACCGCTCGACGGCGTAATCATCATGACCAACGGCCAGCAGGCCGAGTGGTCGAGTCATCGCTCTGGGATGGCCATCCAGTTCGGAGTCTCCGGCGATCTCTCCGGCTCGGAAGAGGTCTTCATGACCCGCCAGAAGATTCCCCCCGGGATGTACTCAACGCCGCACTGGCACGTCAACTGCGAGACCGCGATGTACATCCTCCAGGGACCGATCGTGATGTCCTATGGCGAGCAACTCGAGCACGTGCACGAGGTGGATACCGGCGACTTCCTCTACGTTCCGCCGCGCGCGATCCATCAGATCAGCAATCCGCGCGACGATCGCGACGCCGAGGTCGTGCTCTGCCGCAACGCGGCCGAGGAAATCGTCGCCGAGGTCGATATTCCCGGAGCTCCGGGATGTTCGCCCGCTGAGTGACGCGATTCGCCTAGCCGGCGGCCATCGCGAGCGCGCGTTCGGTCTGCAGTTCTTCCAGGTACGAGAGCATCGTGGGAATCGCAGCGTGTGCGCTGTTGAGCGCCGTGACCACCAGGTCGGCGCCGGTCACGTTGTCACCGCCGGCGAAGACGCCCGGTCGGGATGTGCGCCCCTGCTCGTCCACGATCACTTCGCCCCAGTCGTTGACGTCTATGCCGGAGTCGCCGTAGACATCGCGGCCGACGTCGTAGCCAACCGCAACCACGAATGCATCGCAATCGATCACAAATTCTGAGCCGGGCATCGGCTGCGGACGTCGCCGGCCGCTCTCGTCGCGTTCCCCGAGGCTCATCCGAACGCATTCGACTCCAACGACGGCGCCGTCTTGCTTGATCAGACTGACCGGCGTGGTCAGATATTCAAAGGTCACGCCTTCTTCTCGAGCGTGCCGTCGCTCTTCCTCGCGGCCGATCATCTCGTTCTCGGTCCGCCGATAGAGCAGCGTCACTTCTTCGGCTCCGAGCCGCACGGCCGAGCGCACGCAGTCCATTGACGTATCGCCGCCGCCGACCACCACGACCCGTCGCCCGACGTCGGGCACGCTGCGCAGCGCCGATGGCAGAAGATTGTCTCCGAGGTTTGCCCGAACCAGGAACTCCGTCGCGCTGTAGACGCGGGCCAGTCGCTCGCCGTCGAGGCCGAGCCGTTTGCCCATGCTCGCGCCGTGCGCGAGGAAGACTGCGTCCCACTGCGACAACTCGTCCCAGCCGATATCGATGCCGACTCGGGTGTCGAAGCGGAACTCCACGCCAGCCGAGGCCAGCGCCTCCACTTTCTCGTCCACGATGTCCTTGGCCGTCTTGAAGTTGGGAATCCCGTAGCGCAGCACGCCCCCGGCCGATGGCCAGGCCTCGAACACGGTCACGCTGTGGCCGACTGATCGCATCTGCTCGGCGACCGCCAGGCCGGCCGGTCCCGCTCCCACCACCCCGATTCGCTGGCCGGTCTCAATGTCCGGTGTTGGAATCGGGAAGCCGCCCCGCTGATCGCGATCCCAGTCGCCAAGGAATGCTTCTAGTTTGCCGATCGCAACAGGCTTTGCATTCTTGCCAATCACGCACGAGCCCTCGCACAGCGCCTCTTGCGGACAGAGACGGCCGCACAACTCGGGCATCTCCGACGTCTGACGGAAGACCGCCGCCGCGTCGGCCAATTTGCCGATCTCCAGAAACGCGAGCGCGCCGGGGATGTCGTTGCTCACCGGACAGGCCACGGTGCAGGGAGCGGCAGGGCACTGAATGCAGCGCTGCGCTTCGAACATCGCAGGACCAGCGGTGTAGCCGAAGTAGACCTCATCCCAGTTATGGACGCGATCGTGCGGCGTCTGCTTGGTGACGTGGTGCGGCGGAATCCGCAGTCGCTGACGGCGGTCAATCGGTTGACCAGCCCGAGTCAGCTGCTGCTTCTTGGCCCGGGGCCTGCTCTTCTTGCTTCGGCCATTCGCGCTACCCGACGTGCCGTTGACAGCGCTGGCCCCGTGGTCTGAGGCGTGAATAGAGTCTTCGTCCGGCATCTCAGCCAACACGCTCCTCGCTCCGAACCGTGCGACTTACATTCATCATACGTCCGTCTGCTCATGCTCTGCCTGTTAGCCTCGATTCATGGGCGAGGATGTGACGCAACGTTTCGTAAAACTTCACAATCTCAATCTGGCGCGGCAGTTTGGCAACCTCGCCAGAGGGAATGAACACGCCGTTCGTCTCGACCTCTGTTGCTTCCTCATCGGCCGAATCGTTGAGCCCGAGTTCAATCAACTGGCAGCGCTCGGTCGGCTGGAATCACTGGCCGCAGAAATTCGCCAAACCAGTGAACCCAGCACCGAAGCTCGCGTCAACCGACTGCGAGAGGTGCTCTTCGACGAGCACCAGTTCCGCGGCGACACCGATACCTACTACGACCCGGCCAACTGCTGTCTCCACTCGACCGTCGAGACCGGGCGCGGGATGCCGATCACTTTGGCCGTGCTGATGATCGAGGTCGCCCGTCGCGTGGGACTGGAACTGCACGGCGTCGGCGCGCCGTTCCATTTCCTGGTCAAGTACGTCGACCCCGATTCCAACGACGAGCACTTCCTCGATCCGTTTCACGCCGGACGGGAAATCGACCGTGAAGCGTTGACCGAGCGTCTGCGCGCCACCAACCGTGGCGCCGGACCGAATCCAGAGTCCTTCCTCGCCTCGGTGACCAAACGCCAGATCCTGCAGCGGATCCTGACCAACCTCAAGGGAGCCGGTGTGCGCAAGCGCGACTACTTCGACGCGATCACCGCGACCGATTTCTTGCTCGCGCTCTCGCCCTGGTCGCTCGAGGATCGCCGTGACCGCGGGCTGCTCTGCTATCAGACCGGGCAGTACATCGAGGCGCTCGACGACTTGCAGCAGTACCACACACACGCGGCCGACGCCCCTGACGCCGACCGCGTGGCCGACTTCATCGAGCGTGTCCGCACCCGGATCGCAGAAGGCAGCGGCTGACGCAGCATCCGCGATCGCCTTCCGCGCGTACCCGTCCACAACACCAGATGGTTATCCGCTATATTCGGATGTGGCGGTCGCCGGGAATGCTGCAACCGATGACGCCGAACTCATTCTTCACATCTCATCATCTCGCAGCCTGAGAAACTAAGGGGAATGGCCAACGCGACAGCCCTGCGCAGTGTGAATGGGGCTGTGACGAACAGCGCGTTACCTGCCAACGCCTTCCGTCACGTACACGACGAACTCCGTTATCGAACAGAGGACGGCCCGTCGTTCCGTGACATCACCGAAGAGGTGCGAGAGATCGTCAACCGCTCTGGTGTCGGCTTCGGACAGGTCTCCGTGTTCTCACAGCACACGACCGCTGCCATCATCCTGCAGGAGCACGAACCACTGCTCCTCGAAGACCTGCGCGATCGGCTGATCGCGTGGGGACCGCCCGGCATCTACTACCGACACAACGACTTCGACATTCGCACCGTCAACATGCACGAGAACGAGCCTGAAAACGGCCACTCGCACGTCCAGCACATGATGCTGGGCACGTCCGAGACGGTTCCCGTGCTCAGCGGTGAACTGCACATCGGCGAGTTCCAATCGATCTTCCTGGTCGAGCTCGACGAAGCGCGCGACCGCCGAGTCAGTGTGACGGTATTGGGAGTCATCGGCGAGTAACGCCGGCATCCAATCCGGGACCCAACCAACGACCGCCCCGGCAGTGACCGGGGCGGTCGTTCGTATAATCAATCCATGACCCAGAGCGGCCCAACCACCTTCAATCCGTTGGCCGTCGCCCAGCAGACGCTCGACACCCCGCTGTCCCGAATCCTGGCCGACCGCATCCAGCGCGACGGACCGATCACTTTCGCCGACTGGATGGAGACCTGCCTCTACCACCCGCAACACGGCTACTACCGCCGAGGCAAACCAACCGTCGGCCGAGACGGAGACTTCCTCACCAGCCCCGAGGTCCATCCACTCTTCGGCGCGGCTATCGGCCATGTCGCCATGGAACTTTGGGCACAAGCAGGACGTCCCCAGCCGCTTCAAATCGCAGAGGTAGGACCCGGAACAGCAGCTCTGGCCGAGTCGATACTCCGCCATCTCCACGCCAGCGCAGCCGAGCTGGCCGAGGCGACACGCTACACCCTGGTCGAGCCGGAGGCCGCAGCCGCCGAGCGACAATGCGAACGCCTGCGACACGTCCACAACGACCGTCTAATCCAACAGGTTCAGAGCATCGACCAACTCACCGGCAGTCATCACCTCGTGATCGCCAATGAACTGCTCGACGCCCTACCGGTCCATCGACTGATTTTCCAGGACGGCTCCTGGCAAGAACTTCGCGTCGATTACTCGTCCGCCCACGGCTTTCATGAAGTCACTGCGGAGCCAAGCGATCTGTCCCTCCTTGAACCAGTCACCGGGATCACACCCGCCGATGGCCAGGTTGTCGAAGTCGCCCCGGAGCGCGCTTCAATCGTCAACTCGTTGGCCAATGCGGTGGCAGACGACGGGCTGCTCTTGCTCTTCGACTACGGCTATCCGCGAGGCCGGCTCTACGCCTCATGGCGACGCGACGGCACCCTGATGACGTTCCGCAACCACGTCCCCGGCGACGATCCGTACGCGCTTCCGGGCGAGCGAGACATCACCGCTCACATCGACATCGACCAGGTCAGCGAGGCGGCGCAAGATGCCGGACTCACTCCTCTACCGCCTCTGAATCAAGCTGAGTGGCTACACAATCTTGGCGCGGCGGTGCTGCCGGCGGTCGCCGATGCCGGAGCGGACACCAACCGCTACCTCTCGGCGAGACGCGCCGTGGAGACGCTCACCGAGCCCGCCGGCCTGGGTCGGATCGCGGTGATGGGATTCACTCGAGGATCGCTCGGCCCGCTCCCGGGATGGACCGTGTCATGATCGGCGTCGGCGACCAACTGCCCGACACCGAACTCAGTCTGCGCGGCTACCTGTCCGGCGGCCCTCTGCTGATCCTCTTCTACACCGAAGCCAACACGCCCCTGTGCACGCAACAACTCTGCGCCTTCCGCGACGACGAGGAGATGATCAACGAACTAGACGCGACGGTCATCGCGATCTCCTCCGACCCACCCTGGGAGCTGGAACCGTTCAACGACGAGCATCGCTTCCCCTTCCCCCTGCTCTCTGATCCAGCGCTCGAAGCGGCTGGGGAGTTCGGCGTCGTCGACGACTCCGCCAAGAGGGCCCAACGCGCCGCATTTGTCGCCGATTCCGACGGCACGATCCAGCTCGCGATCCCCTTCTACCAGCCCAACAATCTCGACCACTACCAGGACATCTTCGCGGCGCTTGGGTTGGACATCTGATGTTCGACCACTTCGACACCGACGCCGACGCCATCCTCGAAGAGCAGATCAGGATCTGCGAGATTCCCGCGCCCACCGGCCAGGAGTCGGCGAGAGCGGCGTATGTCGCCGACTCGTTGGCCTCAATCGGTCTCGATGTCCATCAGGACCAGGTCGGCAACGTAATCGCCGAGCACGAGCTCGCGGCCGACCATCCCATCGTCCTCAGCGCCCACCTCGACACCGTGTTCGGACCCGAGCAAACGGTGCGCGTCGCACGGCCGGGCGAGAACAATCCGTATCGTGAAGGCGACACCGTTCCAGCCACCGAGTACCACGCGCCCGGCATCTCCGACGCCGCCGCGGGCCTCGTCGCCATGCTCGCGGTCGCACGCACGCTCCAGCGAACTCCGCAAAGCTCGCACGTCGTGTACGTCGCCACGGTCGGCGAAGAAGGCCGCGGCGACCTGCGCGGTGCGCGTCATTTCTTCGAGTCGAACCTCGGACGCTCCGCCCGTGCCTTCATCACGATCGACCATTCCGATCCGGCTGCGATCGTCAACAGCGGCATCGGGTCGCGTCGCTACAACGTTCAGTACCGCAGCAGCGGCGGGCATAGCTGGGCCCACTTCGGTCGCTACAACCCCGCCTTCGCGCTCGCTGCCGCCGCCGACCGCCTGGCCGACATCCGCGTGCCCCGCAGCCCGCGCACCTCCTACAACGTCGGTGTCCTGCAAGGCGGCGAGACCGTCAACGCCATCCCCGAACTCGCACAGATGGACATCGACCTGCGCAGCGAATCGCCTGGTCAACTCGACCAGCTCGACGAGGACGCGCAGGAAATCATCCTCCGCGGCCACAAGCGAGAGCTGCGTCGCCGAAGCAAGGGCGCGCTGAAACCGATCATCACCAGGATCGGCGAGCGCCCAGCCGGTGTGACCCCAGCCGATTCCCCGCTCGTCCAGGCCGCATGCCATGCGCTGGATACTGAGCAACTGGAACCGCGCCTGATCGCGGCCTCAACCGACGCCAACGCCGCGATCGCCGCAGGCGTGCCGGCAGTCGCAATGAGCTGGGGCGGCCGGTCCGACAACCAACACAGCATCCGCGAATGGTTCGACCCCACCGATCGAAGCCGCTCTCTGCGCGTGATCACGCGCATGCTGCTCGACCTGGCTCAAACAGCGCCTGACTAGACTGAAACCCATGCCGACCGAAGACCTGCGCGCCTACAGCGAGATCGTCATCGACCACTTCCAACACCCGCGCAACGCCGGCCTGCTGGAAGATGCCAACGCAGTCGGCGAGGACCGCAACCCCGTCTGCGGCGACCACATGAAGTTGATGCTGCGAATCGAGGACGACGCCATCGCCGAGGCCCGCTTCCAGACCCGTGGCTGTCCGGCCGCGATCGCGACCAGCAGTATGGCGACCGTCGTCCTCACCGACATGAACATCGACGAAGCCGCCCAGCTCAAGCGGCAGGACTTCGTCGACGCCGTCGGCGGCTTGCCGAAGGCCAAGATCCATTGCTCGGTGCTCGCCGCAGCGGCGCTCAAGAAAGCGCTGGCCGACTACCGCGAGCGCGCGACCACAGGCCCATCCGCGTGAACGAGCGCCGCCTGCCGCTGCACCAGACGGTGCTCGACCTCCAGACCAAGGGCGACAACACGCTCAACGACTGGTTCACCATCGGCGACTCCGTCTCGACCATTCGCATCTGCCTCGAAGACCCACAGCACAACGCGCTAGCAGCAGCGCTCATCGTCCTCGACGCCTATCTCACCCTCATTGACGGCGACACGGCGCGAGTCGATGAACGACTGCTCGCCGAGGGCGGTGTCGACATCGACGGGCGCGACGGCGCAATCGCAGCCACACAGCTTTGCATTCCACGCCTGCCCAGGGGAGCCGAAACGGCAATGGCCGCAGCAAAAGCCGATCTTGTGGTCAGCGCCGCCGCTCGCCTCTCCCAGAACGGAGACGCCGCAGTCATGCTGGTCGGCATCGCGCCCTATCCGATTCGCGCTCGCCAGATCGAGTCTGTCGTACGAGGACGAACCCTGAACGACCGCATCATCGATCTCGCCGCCCAGACCGCCCGCTCCGAGGCCCAACCGTACGGTGTCGGCGATCTGACCGACTCAGCCGCTATCGACCACGTGGAAGACGCGGTCCGACGACTCTTCCGCCGTCTCCGAGACCGTTTCGACGATTCTCAAGCCAATGATCGCCGCCATCCTCCTCGCCGCCGGTGAGTCGACCCGGATGGGTCGGCCAAAGCAGTTGCTCGACTGGCAGGGCCAACCGCTCGTCGCCGCTCAGGCTGAAACACTGCTCTTAGCAGGATGCCGTCCGGTCGTCGTCGTCCTCGGAGCCCACACCGGCCGCATCCGGCCACTGCTGCCGAGTCGCTCCGATGTCCAGATCACAACCAACCGCAACTGGCGAGAGGGTCGCGCCTCCTCGATCCGCACCGGCGCCCGCGCCGTCCCACCGACCGCCGACGCCGTGGCCGTCGTCTCGGTCGACCAGCCAACCGATCCGTCCGTAATCCAACAGCTCGAGTCGGGACTCAAGGCCTCTTCGGACGCGCTGATCGCCGTCCCCCGACACGACGGCCGCAACGGCCATCCACCGATCTTCCGCTCCCAACTCCTGCCAGAGCTGCAGAACGTGACGGAACGACACGAAGGTCTCCGCCAACTCAGACGCCGCCACGCCGATCGCACTATCTTCTTGGAGATGGACAACCCGATCGTGACGCTCAACCTCAACACTCCCGACGCATACCGCCGAGCGCTCCAACTCCTCTAAACTGCAACACATGCAATAAATCACTCTCTCGAATAGCCGCCCACGGCACCCCGTTGCGACGCACCAGATAGACTGAGCAACAATGGCTACACCCCTGAGACAAACCCTCCAGGTCGGCAAGTACGTCGTCGGACAACGCCTCCGACGGACCGAGCGCTATCCGCTCGTGTTAATGCTCGAACCGCTGCTGCAGTGCAACCTCGAGTGTGCCGGCTGCGGCAAGATCCAGCACCCCAACGACATCCTCCGCCGCCGCCTCACGCCGCAGCAATGCTGGGACGCGGTTGAGGAATGCGGTGCTCCCGTCGTCGCGATCGCCGGCGGCGAGCCGCTGATCCACAACGACATCGTCGAGATCGCCAACGGCTACACCGACCGCAAGAAGTTCGTTTACCTCTGCACCAACGCGATCCTGCTCGAGCGCAAGCTCCAGGACTTTGAGCCCAATCCTTATCTGACCTTCTCCGTCCACGTCGACGGTTACGAGCAGGACCACGACGACTCCGTCTGCCGAGACGGCATCTGGGACGTCGCCATCCGCGCCATCGAAGAAGCCAAAGCGCGAGGCTTCCGAGTCACCACCAACAGCACCTTCTTCCTCGGCGCCAAGCCCGACCGGATCCGCATGATGTTCGACAAGCTGATGGAGATCGGCGTCGACGGACTGATGATCTCGCCGGGCTACCCCTACGAGAAGGCCCCCGACCAGGAGCACTTCCTCGCCCGCAACCAGACCAAGGAACTCTTCCGAGACATCCTCAACGACCCACCCAGGCACTGGAAATTCAACCACTCCGAACTGTTCCTCGACTTCCTCAAAGGCGAGATCGAGTACGACTGCACGCCCTGGGGCAACCCGACCTACACCGTCTTCGGCTGGCAACGGCCTTGCTACCTGATGGACGAGGGCTACGCCGACAGCTTCCGCGAGCTGATCGAAGAGACCGAATGGGAAAACTACGGAGTCGCCTCCGGCAACCCCAAGTGCGTCGACTGCATGGTCCACTCGGGCTACGAAGCCTCAGCCGTGATCGACGCCACCACTAACCTCAAAGCCGGCCTGCGAAGCTTCGTCGGCTCGATTCGCTAGCTCGATACAGCTCCCCTCTGCGGGAGCTGTCGCGGAGCCACTGAAGGACCGCCCGCCTACACCAGTCGGAATCGGACCCCGCAGAGCATCAGCATCGACTCATCCTCCGACACCTCAAGGTCGTGATGCCGCGCGGTCGAGACCACGTGCTCCTGATCCACCGTCGCCACGTCGAGCCCACCCAGGCCCTCGCCGCGTCCATCCGTCGCTTCAACGAACCTGAGCGTCGCGTCGTCCAGCGCGATCGTCGGATGGCCATCATCGTCTGACCCGCTCGGAATCTCAAGAACCTCCGACCATCGAGCTGCCATGCCTGATGGGTCATCGCTCTGCAACTCGGCCGCCGTCATCGAGGTGATCACGTGCTCGCGCTTGGCCGGCACCCAGTGATCGCCGGCCGGGTTCCAGGGGCCGCCTGGCTGGTCGCCGGAGTTCCAACGCAGCTCGGCGATCGCGCCGGGCATGTCCTTCGGATGCAGTTGGATGCCGTCGGTCTGATCGTTGCCCGCATCGATGATCAGGCGGATCCCGAGCTCAGCCATCCGGGCGCGCCGGTCGGCCATGTCGTCACACTGCATGATCACCATGTAGCCGCCGTCACCGCCGCGACGACGCAGAAAACGACCTCCCGCCGTGCCAGGCATCATCGGCGAGACGACTTCAAGGAACGAGTCACCGACCGGCATCAGGAAATTATGCAGTCCGAACTGGCCGACACCCGGATCTCGGTGACAGACTTCCAGCCCAAAGACGCCCCGCAGGTGCGACTCCACCATGTCCAGATCTTCGGCCACCAGGCAAATTTGCCGCATCCTCAACATGGTCGACCACCTCTCTTCGTTCCTTGCTCCCACCGCCCTGCGGAGGGAGATGCCATGGGCAGAGGGGGACTTCCGGGCCGACTCACCTGCCCGTGAATACGGGACGCCGCTTCTCGACGAACGCCCGTCGTGCCTCGATCGAATCCTCGCTCTCGCCCACCCGACGCATTCGATCCGCCTCGCGCCGCACGGCCTCCGACAGCGGAATCGTGAACGCATCGTTGAGATTGTTCTTGATCTGCGCGATCGCGCCGGGATGGGAATCGCGCAACTGCGCCGCGACCTGCAGCACGTTGGGCAACAATTCTTCCGGATCGAACACCCCGTTGGCCAGACCAAGCGACAGCGCCTCCTCGGCCTGAACACGATCGGGAAGCAGGTACATCTCGCGAGCCTTGCCCATCCCAACCAGGCGCGGCAGCGTCCAGGTGCCGCCGAAGTCGCCCGAGAATCCAACCTTCAGGAAAGCGGTGTAGAGGTAGGCCGTCGTGGACATGTAGCGCAGGTCGCAAGCCAGAGTGATCGAGCATCCGGCGCCGGCCGCACCACCGTTGATCGCCGCGATCGTCGGCTTGGGCATCTGGTGCAGCAGCACCGAGGCGCGCTCCTGATTGGTCAGCGAGTATATGCTCTGCTCCAGGTTGCGAATGTCGCCGCGGCCAGTGTCTTTGAGGTCACCGCCGGCGCAGAACAACCGACCCGATCCGGTCAGGATTACCACGCGCACATCGTTGTCCGCCGCTGCCTGCTCGCAGGCCAGGGGGAGCTCGGTCAGCATCGTCCCATTGAGCGCGTTGAGCGACTCGGGCCGATTCAACGTAATCGTGCAGATACCGTCGTCAATGTCATACAGGAGCGTCTCGTACATCAATCATTCCTCGTGAGTGTGCGTAGGCTGGGTTCGCTTTCACTTCAGTCTACCCATCACGTCGTTGCATCCCTCCGTGACAAGCGGGCCGTCATGAGCCATCTGGCGATGGCATAACCGTTCGCCGACTGACTCTGGTCCCCCAGGCTCTGGCGTAGACTGAGTTGATGCTCACCATCACCGCCGCATTGCCCTGGGAGGCCAAGGCCGCCCGAGCCGGACAGGCGATCGCCGGGCGCGGACGCGTCCACATCGTCACCTCGGGTGTTGGGCCTCAGCGCGCCCGCGATGCAGCGGAAGAAGCAATCGAACGCTCACCGTCGCACGTGATCAGCATCGGAGTCGCCGGCGGTTTGACCAACAACCTCCGCCGACCATCGATCACACTACCGACCAGCATCATCCGTCAATCCGACGGAGCCGTCTTCGAACCCGACGATCAGCTACGCAAGCAGACCATCCGCCTGCTCAACAAGTCCGACGTCTTCTGGCAGTCCGTGACCAGCATCACCACGCCGGACATCTTGTTTACCAAGCCCGAAAAACGGGCCGCCGCCGAATCGGGCGCGGAAATCGTGCAGATGGAAGACGCCGAATGGGCCGAGGCGTGCGCCCAGGCCGACATCCCCTTCAACTGCGTCCGCGTCGTCATGGACGCGCTCGACGACGACATCCCCAACGAAGTCGTCCAGTGGCGCGGCAAACCTTCCGCGCTGGACATCGCAATCGGGGCCGTCCGTCGGCCCGGCCTCTTGCCCGAGCTGCTCTCACTCGGCATCCAGCGCCAGTCCGCCATGCAGGAGCTCGAGCGCGCGATGACCCTGATCATCCCCGCGCTCGTCGATCAAAACGGCAGTTAACACCCAACTCGGCTTCACGTGAAACGCGCCCTCGTCACCGGAGCCAACGGCTTCATCGGTGCCCACGTCGTCCGAGCTGCCCTCAACACAGACATCGAAGTCCGCGCCATGGTCCGCGAGGGCAGCGACCAGCGAGCCCTCGACGGCCTCCCCATCGAAATCGTCCACGGAGACCTCACCGACCCGGCATCCCTCGCCCACGCTCTGTCCGGCGTCGACACCCTGTTCAACGTCGCCGCCCGCTACGACCTCAGCCGCCGAGCGAGGGCAGACGCCTACCGCGCAAACGTCGACGGCACCCGAGACCTGATGCAGGCCGCACTCCGAGCCCAGGTCGACCGGATAGTCCACACCTCCTCCGTCGCCGCCGTCGGACCACCCCGCAATCCGTCCCACCCCGCCGACGAAACCCAGTGGGCCGACGTCGAACACGCGCCAGGTCCCTACGAAGAGACCAAGATCCTCAGCGAGCGGCTAGTTCACGAACTGGTTGAGACGGAGTCGCTGCCGGCAGTATGCGTCCTGCCGACCGCACCAATCGGTCCACTCGATCTGAAACCAACACCCACCGGCCGACTGATCCGCGACGCAGCGACCGGCTCGATGCCCGCCTACATCCGCACCGCCGGTCTCAACATCGTCCACGTCACGGATGTGGCGGAGGGTCACCTGCTGGCGGCTGAACGGATCGGACAGGGGCACATTGGGGAGCGGTACCTGCTGGGCCACGCCGAGGGCAACCTCACTCTGCGCGAGATCATCACTCGCGCCGCTGCCGTCGGCGGGGTCGATCCGCCCCGGCTCGCACTGCCCCTAGGTGTGGCATACCTGGCCGCTGTCTGCGACGAATACCTGGTCTCGGTGCTGCGGCGGCAGACCCCCCGGGCGACGATTGCCGGTGTGCGGCTGGCCGCTCATCAGCAATGGTTTGATCCTGGGAAGGCAATCCGGGAACTTGGCTTGCCGCAGACGCCGCTGGAGGATGCGTTTCAAGACGCAGTCACATGGTTTCTCGCCGACCAGGCACGCTGACGGTCGATAGGCTCGCAGCATGACTACCAACCATGCCCGCACCGTCCTCATCACCGGCGCCACCAGCGGAATCGGAAAGGCGGCGGCGACTGCTCTCGCTGGATCGGGCTGGAAGGTGCTGCTGGGTGCTCGCAATCCGCAGCGAGCGCAAGCCGCGGTCGATGAGATTCAGCGCCAGACCGGCTCGGATCAGCTTGAGGTCGTGCACATGGAGCTGACCTCACTCGAGAGCGTCCGCACGGCTGCCGAGCAGGCGCTCGAGCTGGCGCCCCAACTGGACGTGCTGATCAACAACGCCGGGACCGTGACAAACGATCGGCACGTCACCGACGACGGCCTCGAGATGATCATGCAGACGAATCACTTCTCCCACTTCCTCCTGACGTCGCTGCTGATTCCGCGCCTGCTGGAGTCCGACGATGCGCGGGTGATCAACGTGTCCTCGGGCGGCTACCGGCGGGCGGTGCCCATGCCGCTCGACGATCTGCAGCTCGAACAACACTGGGGCAGGATGCAGCCATACGTGATCAGCAAGCTGGCCAACGTCCTCTTCACCAACGAGCTGCACCGCCGCTACGAAGCGCAGGGCCTGGCCGCGTTCTCCGTCAGTCCCGGAGCAGTCAAGACCAACTTCGGAGAGGGCCCGCGCGGCATCATGCGGCTGTTCTTCGCCATCATCCGCCCGTTCTTCCTGACCCCCGAGAAAGGCGCAGCGCCCCTGGTCGAGCTCACGACCGGCGCAGATAAGCGAGCCGATGCAGGCGCCTACTACGAGCGCCATGAGCGTCGCGAGCTAGCCCCGAACGCGCAAGATCCCGAGGCAGCGTTGGGGCTCTGGGATCGCAGCGTCGATCTCACCGGCGCGGCCTGGCCAACGAACTGAGCGCCGCAACCCGCGACCATCGCCAGCGTCAGTTCTCCAATCCCCGAAGAGCAATCGACATGCTCCTTCTGCCCCATCCCGATCTCGACGCGACGTACACCGAGCCGGTTAATCCGTTTCGTACACTCACGGCATGAACGAATCCACCCAACCTCCCACCATCCTCATCACCGGAGCCAACAGCGGCATCGGCCAGGCTGCCGCCACCGAGTTCGCGCGGCGTGGCTGGCACGTCTTCGCCGCCGCCCGCTCGCCCGAACGCGGCCAGGCCGCCGTTTCCCAGATTCAGAAGGACAGCGGATCGATCGCTGTCGAGCTACTAAATCTCGACCTCGCCTCGTTCGCCTCCGTTCGACGAGCCGCCAACGATCTGCTGGAACGCTCCGGACGGCTCGACGTCCTCGTCAACAACGCGGGACTCACCGTCAAGGAACGACAGCTCACCGTCGACGGCCACGAGACGATGATGCAGACGAATCACCTCTCCCACGTCCTGCTCACCTCGCTGCTCTTACCGAAGCTGTTCGAGTCAGACGATGCTCGCGTCGTCAACGTCAGCTCGCGCGTCTACGAGCGCGTCGATGCGATGCCGCTGGACGACCTCAGCTTCGAGCATCAGTGGGGCGGAATCTTGCCGTACTGCGTGACCAAGCTGGCCAACATCCTCTTCACCAACGAGCTGCATCGACACACGCACGATCGTGGGCTAGCCACCTTCTCCGTCCACCCCGGTGTCGTGGCAACCAACTTCCTGAAGAACTTCCCAACTCCTCTGCGAGCGGTCATGAGCGTCGCGCGACCATTGCTGCGCACTCCCGAGCAGGGCGCAGCCCCACTCGTCGAGCTCGCCACAGACCCCGCCCGACGCGCCGACGCCGGCGCCTACTTCGATCGCCACACCCGCACGAAGCCGCAACCCCAAGCAAGCGATCAGCAAGCCGCCGAACGCCTCTGGGAGCTAACTAACGAAATCACCGGATCAGAATGGCCGACCTCATGACCATCTCCAACCGAGAAGAACTCATTGCAGAGCTTGAACAAGACAGCGAAGAGTTCCAGGAAGCCGTCGCCCAACTCCCCGATGAAGCCTTCGAGCGAGGCGTCTACGAACAGGGCTGGAACGCCCGCCAACTCCTCGCCCACATCGCCGCCATCGAGTGGACCTACCCACGCCTGATCGAGCGAGCCGAGCAACGAGCCGCGGGCGGCGACGTTCCCCAGGGCGGGGGCGCCGGCTTCGACATGGACGCCTACAACACCAAGCAAGTCGCCCGCCGAGACGACCAACCCGTCGAGCAACTCCTCACTGAGTTCCGCCGAAACCGAGCCGAAACCATAGACGCCATCCGAGCCGCTGACGAAGAACTCCTCCAACAACCAACAAGGTCAGCCGGAGGAGTCGAAGGAACCCTCCTCGACGTCCTAGAAGGAGTAGCCGTCGGCCACGTCCGAGAACACGTCAACGACCTCCTCAAAGGCGCCCGTTCAGGCTGAACCAACCCGGTCGATGGCATCTTCCGCTGCGGCCAGGTAGACCGCCTTCGGATTGAGTTCGTACTCGCGCAAACAAGCCTCGACGAACTTGATCGAGTGAGGCCCGGCGGCGTGAACCGCCCGATCCCTCAGTTCGTCGAGATCAAACCTGTTGGTGTCTGGCAACTGAGGATCTTGCGGACGCTCGAGCGCAAACCAGGCGTACATCGCAGCGCAGGTTTGCCAGGTATATCGCGCTGCCAGAGCAGCATCCTCTGGTTTGAGATACGGAGCGATGAACCGCAATGAGCTCGGTGCGGTCACGGTATGCACGAACACGACTGGCACCGTCCGATCGCTCAGGTACCAGCACGCTGCTGTTTCAGTCAGGTTGGAAAGAAATGAAGAAACATCGTCGGTCGGACCCGCAAGGTTGACGACATGATCAAACGACGGCTCGTCATGAAGTCGAAGCAGCGACTGCCAGATCAATCCCTGGTTAACGAACCCCGGCTCATGCAGCCGTTGAAGGTCCTCTACAGCCTCTGAGGCCGATCTCCCAGGAGCTTCCGGCACCGGATGACCCGGCAGAGTTTGCCAGGTCGATGCCCAATAGCCAAGACCTTGGGCAAGCTCATGACGACGAACAGCCGAGTCTGCCAACGAAAGACTGCGGACGGCATGGGCCGTACGAATCAGCCCGTGGGCCGCTCGAGACACGATGGCCGGTGCCAGTCGTGGAATCCACTGAGTAATCGTTCGTTGCCACCCACACTCGGCGATCTCTCGATCAAACAGCGAGACCCAATCGGCGACTCGATCCGATTTACCGAGGTACTCGCGCCAATCTTCGGGCGAAATCGTTGCAACCCCTCTAGGCGCTTCTTCCAGCTCCGCTCCGTACCATTCCAGCCAAGAAATGATCCCATCCTCGCGCCCCATCGCCAACATCGCCTCCACCGCCATAGGAGCATGGTTCGTCGCTCCCGGCCCGTACTCGGGCCCCGTCCGATGCACTATCTCCAGCGCTGCATCCATTCCATCACGCATACCGCTCCGATCGGTTCAGGTTGGAGTCCTATGTGAAGACTCCCAACGGGCTCGCACGACCCACGGCAATCGTATCAACGGAGCCACAAAGAAACGCGGCCCTGAACGGGGCCGCGTTCTCGTTCATCGTGCCTCTAGGACGTCTACTGACGCGGAAGCTGCAACCCCCGAGTCGCAATGATGTTGCGCTGAATCTCCGATGTCCCCGCAGCGATCGTGCTCGGAACTGTCGACATGTACGCCCGACCGATCCTCGCCGCCAGCGGCGCGTCCGGGTCGTCAGGATCGATCCGCTGACTGTGCAGGCCCATCATGTTCACGCCGAAGCGCGACACGCGCTGACCCAGCTCCGAGCCGAACATCTTCGACATCGAAGCCTCGTGGTTCGGCACCAGCTCCTGCGACTGCATCCAGACCACGCGATACGAGATCAGCTTGGCGATCTCCGACTCAATCATCAGGTTGGCAAGCCCGTTGCGGACGCCAGGGTCATCGATCAGCTTCGCCCCGCCGCGACGTCCGGGCCGCTCGGCCGCGTATTCGGACATCAGCTCGACGCTCTTGCGCGATGTCGCCGACCAGGCCACGCCTGACCGCTCGAAATCGAGCAGCGTCGCCGCGACGTACCAGCCGCGGTTGTACTCGCCCATCATGTTCGCGGCGGGCACGCGCACGTCGGTGAAATAGACCTCGTTGAAGCCATGCTCACCGAGCATGTTGATCAGCGGCCGCACCTCAATGCCCGGCGTCTTCATGTCGAGTAGGAAGTACGAGATCCCGCGATGCTTCGGCGCTTCAGGATCGGTCCGCGTCAAAACGTGAATCCAGTCGGCGTAGTGCGCGCCCGAGGTCCAGATCTTCTGCCCATTGATCACAAAATCGTCACCATCGCGGACGGCGCGCGTCTGCAGGCCGGCCAGGTCGGAGCCGTTGCCCGGCTCCGAGAATCCCTGCGCCCAGTAGGACTCAGCATTGGCGATTCGCGGCAGGTGCTCCTGGCGCTGCTCCTCGGTGCCGTGCAGCATCAGACAGGGGCCGACCATCGAGATGCCCTGACCACCAGAGCCCGGCGCGCCGCGATAGGCCGCTTCCTCGCGGTAAATCATCTGCTGGATGTGGCTCGCGCCACGTCCGCCGTATTCCTCCGGCCAGGCCATCGTCAGCCAGCCCTTGGACGCTGCGCGCTTCTCAAAGGCGCGCTCGGCCTCGAAGTGGGAATCGTCGCCCTCAACTTCCGGTCCCGAGGGCGGCACCCAGTTGTTATCGATGAAGTTGACAACTTCGCCGCGGAAGGCTTCGTCCGATTCGGTGAATTGATAGTCCATGCTCAGCTCCTCTGGCTCCGGCGCACCGGCCCACGACCTGCTCGCAGGCGCACAAAGTATAGACAATCACTGTATAGACGCCCGATACGCTGATCCATCATGTCCAGCAATGGCCAGCACATCTGGGACGCCGTCGTCATCGGAGCCGGACCAGCCGGCGCAACCGCCGCCCGACGCCTCAGCAACGCCGGCGCGAAAACCTTGCTGCTGGAAAAGCAAGCCCTGCCCCGCTACAAAGCGTGCGGCGGTGGTGTCCCCGCCAGAACCCTGCAACTGCTCGACGGCCTCGACATCGCCCCGGTCAGCGAGGGCCACGTCGACACGATCGACATCTCCCGTTTCGGCCAACACCAGTTCCGCAAGACCTCAGACCGCCCCCTCGCCTGGATGGTCATGCGAGATCGCTTTGACCAACATCTGACCGATCTCGCCAGCAACTCCGGAGTCACCGTCCGCGACGCAACACCCGTCCAATCGATCGTCCAGGACGACGACAGTTACGAACTTGAAACCCCGGCCGGCTCCCTGCGTGCCCGACACATCCTCTCCGCCGACGGCGCCACCGGTCCGACGGCCCGCTGGCTCAACATCGAATCCGCTCCGACCCGAAGCGCCGCCTACGAGGTAGAAGTCGCCGCACCACGCACCGCACTCGACCACTGGCATCAAGCCGCCAACGTCGATGTTGGCTACCGACCATGGGGCTACGGCTGGGTCTTCCCCAAGGACGGCAAGCTCTCGGTCGGGGTCGTCACCGCCCCAAAACGAGGCCGCTCCATCCGCAAACAAACCAAACGCTACCTCTCTCACCTGGGCCTCACCGAAGCAGAAGTGATCAAGGTCCAGGGACACCCAATCCGCTACCGACGCTCGACCCATGAGCCGGTCGCCAAGGACCGAGCTCTCCTCCTCGGAGACGCCGCCGGCCTCGCCGACGAGTTCACCGCCGAAGGCATCGCCTACGCCGTCCACTCCGCCAACCTCGCCGCCCAGGCCGTCCTCACTGCCGACAACCCCGCCACCGCCTACACAACATCAATCAACCACGAAATCCAATCCGAGCTCAACGCCGCAAGAACCATCTCCCGCCTCTACTACTGGTGCATCACCACCTGGCCCTGGCTAACCCTCAAGACCTCAAAACACATCAACTACCTCTGGAGAGCCTTCTTCAAAGTCATGCGCGGAGACAGCACCTACGCCCAGGAGCTGTCCATCTCTCCCTTCGGTAGCCTGGCGCTCCTTGCCCTAACGGATCACACCTCTAAAGTCTCACCGAACCACCGATCCTCCAGATAAACGTCGAAGGAGCCACTCAGAGTGGAGATTTTTGTCTTTCTCGTCGTTTGGCTTGTCTTCGGCGTAGTCGGCGCGATGATCATGTCTGGAAAGGGTCGAAGCGGATGCGGAGGATTTGCCCTTGGCGTGTTGCTGGGACCTATCGGATTGATTGTGGCGCTGCTTTTGCGACCCAGCGAGCAAAACGAAGCACTCCGTCAGCTACGAATCGAACAGATCAAGCGTGGCATAACCGGCCATGAGGATGATGCTGAGCACTCTGACACCGAGCCCCTCTTAGGGATGAACATCGAATGGGCCATCTTTCCCCTCAAAGGAAGTCGCTATCGATGGGGATGCCAGTTGTGTGGACGTAACGGGGCATGGACATCACCTCGCGATGAAGTGGTACGCCAATTTAGAAACCATCATTGCAGCCGATTAGAGAGACCTACGGTTACCCAAAGCAAATCCCAGGGCAAGAAACCACCAGATCGAAGTCTCACGGATGGAATCGTCCTAGAGTCAATGCGCTCGCACTTTAGATGGAAGTGTGCAAACTGCGGCGAGCACGGGCTTTGGACGGACCGCGACAAGGCGCGGACAGATTCCATTAGGCACTCCTGCGTTTGACGCAGTCTGGTCCAGGACGATCACGGAAGCCAAGGTATGCCACGCCGACGCCGCACCCCCAAGCCCCTCCGACCCACCGCGATCATCAACCGATTGATCCGCGAAGCCCCGCTCACCCCCTGGCGAGCCACCAACGACCCCGTCACCGAACTCGTCCTCACCCTCCTCTCACAAAACACCTCCGACACCAACTCCGGCCGAGCCTTCCAACAACTCCTCAAGCGCTACCCCGACTGGGACGCCGTCCTCGAGGCTCCCGTCGAGGAGCTGGAAGACACCATCCGACCCGGAGGCCTGGCCAAGACCAAAGCCCCGAGGATGCAAGCCCTCCTCGCCCAGCTCCGAGACCGCCTCGGCCCCGACTGGGACGCCTCCCGACTCGAAGACATGCCCATCGCCGAGGCCAAGAAGTGGCTCACCGAGCTCCCAGGCGTCGGACCCAAGACTGCCGCCTGCGTCCTCCTCTTCTCCCTCGGCCGACCCGCCCTCCCCGTCGACACCCACGTCCACCGTGTCGCCATCCGCCTCGGCCTGCTCGGACCCAAAGTCGCCGCCCTCCCCGCCCACGACATGCTCGAAGCCCAACTCCCGCCCGACAAGTACTACGACTTCCACGTCACCCTCATCCGTCACGGCCGCCGAGTCTGCCAAAAGCAACGACCAAAATGCAACGAATGCGTCCTCCTGGACCGCTGCCCAACCGCCGACAACTTCCGGTTCCCTCTCCCCGAGGGAGAGAGTTAAGGCCCGCCGTCGACGACTTCCGGTTCCCTCTCCCCGAGGGAGAGGGTTAGGGTGAGGGCCCCGCCACAACCAAACTCCCGTCCCCGCCCCCGAGCGGGGACCCGCTCCCCCTTCCCTTTCCTCCCCCTTGCAGGGGGAGGTGCCGCAGGCGGAGGGGGTCCCGACGCCTGCTTGCGCGCTCGCTGACAACGCCCCCGAACGCCACTCTCTTCTCAAAGATGTAGCCTCATCTCGTTCCGACGCCTCCACGAAAGAGACAACCCATGACCGCCATCACAGACACAACCGCCGGCAAGATCGAAGGAACCGAAGAGAACGGCCTCTGCATCTTCCGAGGCATCCCCTTCGCCGCACCGCCAATCGGCGAGCTCCGCTTCAAAGCGCCACAGCCCGTCGAACCCTGGGACGGCATCCGAGAGGCCAAGACCTTCGGACCAATCTCACTGCAAGCTCCCAACAGGATGCTCGAAGAACTGCTGCCTCCCGCCGACCCGCCGCAGCCGCAGAGCGAGGACTGCCTCTACCTCAACGTCTGGACGCCCGGCCTCGACGACGCCTCCCGGCCCGTTATGGTCTGGATCCACGGCGGCGCGTTCACCATCGGCTCCGGCAGCGAGGAGTACTACAACGGCGCCAACCTCGCCGCTCGCGGCGACGTCGTCATCGTCACCATCAACTACCGACTCGGCGCGCTCGGATTCCTCAATCTGCCCTCCCTTGCCCAGACCAATTTCGGCATGCGAGACCAGGTCGCCGCGCTCAAGTGGGTCCAGAACAACATCGCCAACTTCGGCGGCGACCCCAACAACGTGACCATCTTCGGCGAGTCCGCCGGCGGCATGAGCGTCGCCTCCCTGATGGCCTCGCCCGAGGCCGCCGGACTCTTCCAGAAAGCCATCCCCCAGAGCGGCGCCGGACACAACGCGCTCAGCGTCGAGGAAACCAACGCCACGGCCTTCAAGTTTTGCAACGCCCTCGGCGTCGACCCAAACGACGTCGACGCCCTGATGGCCGCCGATCCAGCCGACATCCTCGCCGCCTCCGTCGCCGTCGACCCGATCGCCAGTGCTGAATCAGCCGAAGAGATGGCCGATGCCGGCGCATCCGCGACCCCACAAATGCCGTTCCAGCCGGTGATCGACGGCGCCTTCCTGGCCAAGATGCCCATCGACCACATCCGAGATGGCTCGGCCGACAACGTCGCCACCCTCGTCGGCTCGCTGGACGAAGAGATGAAGCTGCTGGCCGCCGCCGGAGCCGGCGAACCGATGACCGAGGAGGCGGTCACCGGTGTGCTGGGCATGTTGCATCCCGACGCAAACTCCGCCTACACCACCTACCGATCGGCCCGCCGCGAGCGAGGCGAAGACGACTCACCCGACGAGATCTTCGTCGCCGTCATCGGAGACGTGATGCTCCGCGTCCCCGGACTCCGACTCGCCGACGCCCAGACCTCGAGAGCGCCCACCTACGCCTACCTGTTCGACTGGAAGTCGCCCGGCATGAACGGAGCGCTCGGCTCCTGCCACGCGCTCGAACTCCCCTTCGTCTTCGGAACCCACGACACCGCGCCCGAGTTCTGCGGCGCCGGCCCCGTCGCAGACGCCTTCGCCGAACTCACCATGGACACCTGGCTCAACTTCGCCAAAACCGGCAACCCATCCGGAGAAGGAGTCGAGGCCCCATCCTGGGACGCCAACGCCAAGCCAATCCAGGTCCTAGGAGACAACCCAAGAGTCGAACACGACTGGCGAGGCCAGGAAGTCGGAGTCTGGGATGAAGTTATCTCATAGTCAACATTCCCCTAAGGAAAACTCCCTCTCCCCCTGGGAGAGGGCTGGGGTGAGGGCCCGGCGCCAAAAACCTCCGGTTCCCTCTCCCCGAGGGAGAGGGCTAGGGTGAGGGCCCACCGCCGACGGCCGCGTTGACGCCAGACGTTCCCCCTGTTCTCCCCCGCGGAGCGGGGGAGATGTCCCGAAGGGACAGAGGGGGCTCCCCGTTCCACCACTTACCCTGCCACTCAAACGGCGCCAACAAAGGACCAACCCATGCCCCTCACCCCAATCAGCAAAGACCAACTCAGCAAAGTAGGCCTCGGAGTCCAGCGACCCGAGGACGTCGTCGTCTCCCGAGACGGCCGCGTCTGGATGTCCGACCAGGCCTCCGCCGCCGCCGAGGCCCTCCCAGACGGCACTCTCAACCGCGTCGGCAATGCCGGCGGCTCGCCCAACGGCAACAACATGGACGCTGACGGACGGATCATCATCGCCAACGTCGGCGGACTCGAAGGCGACGGAGGCTCTGGTCCCGTCCAGCGACTCGACGTCGACACGGGCGAGATCGAAATCCTCGCCGACCAGATCGACGGCATCCCATTGGTCGCCTCGAACTACCCCCACGTCGACTCCCAGGGCCGCATCTGGGTCACCCACTCGACCTCTCGCTCCGGCGGCGACGCCTTCTCCGGCAGCCCCGACGGCTTCCTCTTCCGCATCGAGACCGACGGCTCCCTCACCATGCTCGCCACCGAGATCGAGTTCGCCAACGGCATCACACTCGACCCGCGCGAAGAGAGCGCCTACGTCTGCTCAACCACCGGCTGTCACGTCCTCCGCTACCCAATCAACGACGACGGCTCCCTCGGCGATCCCGAAGTCTATGGACCCCAGCTCGGCAAGAAGGTCGCCGACCTCGCCGCCATGCGTCCGCTCAGCGCCGAACAACGAGGCGAACTCGGCCTCACCGATGGTTGCGGCTTCGACCAGGAGGGCAACCTCTGGGTCACTCTGCCCATGTCCAACAAGGTCGTCGCCATCACTCCACAGTTCGACGTCGTCACCATGATCGAGGACCTCGAAGGCGACATCATGCAGGCCCCAACCAACGTCAGTTGGGGCGGAGACGACATGTCCGACCTCTACATCGGCTCCATCAGAAGCGACTACGTCGTCCACGCCAAATCACCAATCCCCGGGGAACCCCTGATCCACCAGCGCTAGCCGCCCGGCCTCCGGTCTCCTCCCTCCGCTCCAGTCCCCTCTCCCTCTGGGAGAGGGTTAGGGTGAGGGCTCCCCTCTCCCCCTGGGAGAGGGCTAGGGTGAGGGCATCCGGAAAACACCCAACCCATGACCACACTTCGCCAACGCCTCTGGCCTCGAGATCGCCTCGCCATCGCGATCCTGCTCTACGCCATCTGGATCCCATTCATCGTCGTCCTCATCAACTACGTCGACGACAACGACGACTCCAATACGACCGCTGAAGTCAAAACCGAAGAAGAAGAGCCCGACGACTTCGCCGAGACCGTCGGCTGGACCTGGGGAGTCCTCTGGATCGGCTACGCCGCCCTCGCCGCCGGACTCGCCCGAATCAAGGGCCGAGACCCAATCCGCTGGGGCCTAGCCAGCCTCCTCACCTTCATCGCCCTCTTCCCCTTCCTAGCCGTCGCCCCCGAACTCCGAAAGTCCTAAGACCTCCCCCTCTGGGGGAGGTGCCGCGAAGCGGCGGAGGGGGCCCGCTCCTCAGAGGGAGACACCAACCCGCTCCCCTTTTCTCCCCCGCACCGCGGGGGAGATGTCCCGAAGGGACAGAGGGGGCTCCCCACGAACGCTGGACCAGCTCTCAATCCTTAGCCAACCAGAACACTTATCCCGAACATCAGTCCGCATACCATTGAGTGAAAAGGAGAACAACCATGCCATCGCCCTTCTACTACCGACGCGTCCTCGATCGTCTCGCCCGACTTGCCGACGTCCCCAACCCGCCCCATGTGCAGGTCCGAGCCGCCATCGCTCTCGCCGGCGAGCTCTCCCCTGCAAACCCGCGGCGCGAACTCATCCGTCAAATGCTCGAGACCGCCAACCCATACGAGTTCGCCCGACACAAGCTCCGAGACCTCTACGACCAGCCAGATCCATCCGTCCCCGCCTCCGAGCGGGGACCCGCCCCTCTGCTCCAGGAGGAAGAATCCCCCGAGGAAGACGACGACCCCTTGTAACCACTAGTAACCACCGACCTTCTCTTTTTTTCGCCATTGTTTTTTTCTCACGGGATCCCGACCACCCGCCGCTTCGCCGTACCCACCAACAACCCTCAGCCGTCCAACCCCAACATCTGGCATACTGCGCGCAAGATCCCGCACTGAACTGAAGGAACACGAAGGACTACCAATGCACGATCTCGTCATCCGCAACGGACTCGTCGTCGACGGCACCGGCGCGCCCGCCCGTCAGGCCGATCTCGCCATCGACGACGGCGTCGTCGCCGCCATCGGAGAAGTCAACGACCTCGGCCGAGAAGAAATCGACGCCGATGGCCTCCTGGTCACCCCTGGCTTCGTCGACATCCACACACACTTCGACGGCCAGATCACCTGGGACCCGCTGCTCACTCCCTCCTTCTGGCACGGGGTCACGACCGTCGTCTTCGGAAACTGCGGCGTCGGCTTCGCCCCCGCCGCCCCCAACCGACGCGACTGGCTGATCGGCCTCATGGAAGGCGTCGAGGACATCCCCGGCTCCGCCCTCGCCGAAGGCATGCAGTGGGGCTGGGAATCCTTCCCCGAGTACCTCGACTTCCTCGACACCCTGCCCAAGGCCATCGACATCGGAACCCAGGTCCCGCACGGCGCCGTCCGCGCCTACGTGATGGGCGACCGCGGCGCACGCAACGAGGACGCCAACCCTGAGGACATCCAGGAGATGTCTGCAATCGTCAAAGAAGGCCTCCAAGCAGGAGCACTCGGCTTCACCACCTCCCGCACCCTCGCCCACCGCGCCATCGACGGCGAGCCCGTCCCCGGCACCTTCGCCGCCGAGGACGAACTCTTCGGCATCGGCCAGGCGCTCAAGGAACTCGGCACTGGCATCTACGAGGTCGCCCCGGCCGGCGTCACCGGAGACGACGCCAACGCGCCCGAACTCGAAATCGCCTGGATGCGCAAGCTCTCGGCCGAAATCGAGCGGCCGGTCAGCTTCGCCATGGTCCAGTTCGACAACGAGCCCGAGGCCTGGCGCGACGCACTCGACCGCTCCCTCGAAGCGCTCGAAGACGGCGCCGAGCTCTACCCACAGGTCGCCGCCCGAGGCATCTCCATCCTCCTCACCCTGCGCGGACGCCACCCCTTCATCCACGCCGCCAGCTACCGCGAACTGGACCAGCTCGATTGGGCCGAACGCGCCGAAGCGATGCGCGACCCGCAGCGCCGCGAGAAGATCCTCAACGAGGTAGAAGCACCCGACGCCGCCCTCGGCTTCATCATGTGGAACAAGCTCTACCCGATGACCGACCCGCCCAACTACGAGCCGACCGCCGACGAATCAGTCGCCGCTCGCGCCGAAGCAGCGGGTCAAACCCCACTGGAGTTCGCCTACGACTTCCTCAGTCAGGAAGACGGCCAGAATGTCCTCTTCGCACCGCTCTTCAACTACGCCCACAACAATCTCGACGCCACCCGCGAAATGATGATGCACCCGCGCGTCGCCATGGGCCTCTCCGACGGCGGCGCCCACTGCGGAGTCATCTGCGACGCCTCGATGCCGACCTTCATGCTCACCCACTGGTCACGCGACCGCAGCCGCGGCGAAAAGCTGCCGCTTGAGTGGGTCGTCAAGCGAATGACCAACGACACCGCCGAGCTCTACGGTCTCGGCGATCGGGGCACCCTCGAAGTCGGCAAGAAGGGCGACGTCAACGTCATCGACTACGAAGCCCTCCAGCTCGAACCCCCGCAAGCCGTCCACGACCTGCCAACCGACGCCATGCGCCTCATCCAGAAGTCGCGCGGCTACGTCGCCACCGTCGTCAGCGGAGAAATCATCAGCCGCCACGGAGAAGAAACCGGAGCCCGACCAGGCCAACTAATCCGCGGCGCCCGCTAACCGCAGGTCTCAATCAACCTCCGACGGCCATCCCATGTGGGAGGGCCGTCGCGCTCTCAGAGCTCCCCCTCTGGGGGAGCTGTCGCGCAGCGACTGAGGGGGCCTGCCGTTCGCGCGCACAGACGCTGTCGCGATCTCGGACGACCATTCCCTTGACTCCCCATCCGAACATGTGTAGCATCGCACACATGTTGCAACTATCACTCTTCGACCCAAACCCAGCACCCGCCCGACCCCAAACCCAGGGCAACGCCGACGTCATCTACGCCGACGCCTCCGCCATCCTCGCCCGTCCCACCGGTCGCCTCGCCGACCTCGACTTCGTCATCAATCCCTACCAGGGCTGCACCTTTGCCTGCACCTACTGCTACGCCGCCTTCTTCGTCCCCGAGGAAGAGCAGCGCGAGCGCTGGGGACAGTGGGTCCGCGTCAAGACCAACGCCATCGCCAAGCTGCGCAACTCTCGCCAGAACCTCCACGGCAAGACCGTCCTGATGAGCAGCGCCACCGACCCCTATCAGCCCATCGAAACAAAACTGGAGTTGACCCGTTCCCTGTTGCCCATCCTTGCGCAACGAGGCACACACCTGGCCGTGCTCTCACGCAGCCCATTAGTCACGCGAGACATCGACCTCTTCAAGTCCTTCGACCACATCAACATCACGATGAGCATCACCACGGACTCTGACGACGTCCGCAAGCGCTTCGAACCTCAATGCGCCAGCATCGACCGCCGCTTCGAGGCATTGCAACAACTCACCGAGGCCGGCTTCCGCACCCGCATCAACGTCTCGCCCCTATTGCCGCTCCATGACGCCAGGTCATTCGCCGAGCGAATCATCGAAACCGGCGTCTCCCGAGTCCACATCAACACCTTCCACGAGGCATCGGGCCCATTCGCCTCAGGTACCCGCCGACCGGGGCTCGCCATCGCTGAAGACATGGGTTGGACCGAGAATCGGCGAGAGCAAGTCCTGGAGGAACTCCGCAGCTATCTGAATCGAGGAGGGAAACGGCTCGCAGCCTAGGCAACAAACGACTACAGACTGGCGTACACCGCGTCGATCATCGGCTTCCAGCGAGGGTCCGCCCCCAGCCCGGCCGACATCTGGTTCATCACGTACCCAAAGCCAATCTCGGCATCGGGATCGGCAAAGCCCAGCGAACCGCCCGCGCCCGAGTGTCCAAAGGTCCGAGCATTCGGCCCCCACTCATAGCGCCCGCCCGCCGTGCTCAAGATGAATCCCAACGATCGCCGAACCAGGAATCCCAGCACCATGTCCTCGCGAGCCGCATGCTCAGTCGGACCACAAGCTTCGATCGCATCCTTGGACAGCAAGTCGCCGCCGCCCTGAGCAAGAGCGGAGTAAATCGTCGCCAGAGATCGTCCATTGCCGTGACCATTGGCAGCAGGAAGCTCAGCCGCACGCCACTCTCGCGAGTTCACGGTCCCCGCCAACCGTGGCGCCGCCAGACCCAACGCGCGCGCCGCGAGGTTGTCAGGTGGGGCGACGCCAATCGGTCCCGCGCCAGGAGCAGCAATCAGATCCGCAGTACGGGAATCCTCAGACTCCGGCAAACCGATGAAGAAGTCGACACCCAACGGTCCGGCAATCTCATCGCGCACAAACTCACCGCAGGTCCGACCGTCAATCCGCCGAATCACCTCGCCCACCAACCAGCCGTAGGTAATCGCGTGGTAGCC
Source organism: Dehalococcoidia bacterium (assembly GCA_964291525.2). Taxonomy (GTDB): domain Bacteria; phylum Chloroflexota; class Dehalococcoidia; order Bin125; family Bin125; genus Bin125. The sequence goes on from OZ219765.1 coordinate 2,532,626, forward strand.
CATACCCTCGCCCGGAGTCCACATCGGCGCCTGACGCTGCAGAGCCCCGATCATGCGGTCCCAATCCAGGACCGCGCCGTCAGGCAGCTCCTCATCGACACCGGCCAGCCCCGCTTCATGCGTCAGCAGGTGTCGAACCTTGATCTCCGACTTGCCCGCCTGACCAAACTCCGGCCAGTAGTCGACCACCGGTCGCTCGACGTCGAGCTGCCCACGATCGACGAGCATCGCTGCCGCCGCCGCCGCGATCCCCTTGGTCGAGGAGTAGACGTTGGCGATCGTGTCGCGCTCCCAGGAACGATCGCGCTCGGCGTCGGCGTGCCCGCCCCAAAGATCGACGACGGTCTCCCCGCCCACGATCACGCACAGCGAGGCTCCAACTTCGTCGTGATCGGCCCAGTTGGCCGCAAACGCGTCGCGAACCGCGCCGAAGCGCGGTTCGCATGTGCCAAGCAGTTCCATTGCTGACATGGTCCTAGTCGGCCGGGACCGGCTCGCCTGCGACGCGGCCGGAGAGATCTTCCCGCATCGTGCCCTCGAGATCGTGGATCGCCGGCAGCACTTCCGAGGCGAACAGGCGCATGCTGCGCTCGGCCGTTCCGGCCGGCATGCCGCCCGAAATCCGGAAGTTCATGATCATCTCTTCAGCAGCGGTCATCTGCTGGATGTGCTTGAGCTTCTCAATCACCTGGTCTGGCGTGCCCCACGCCTGCGGCGTCGCCGCAAAGCGCGCACGCTGCTCCGGCGTAGTCTTCTCGTTCGTCTTGCCAAATTCGGCGTAGTACTTGTAACCCTTGGTCGCGGCGAAGCGTGCCGACTCCGAGAAGTGGTAGTGCCGCTCGACGCTCTCCTGGAACTCGCCCGTGTGTTGGACCATCACGTCCCAGGCCTCTTCTTCGGTGTCGAAGCAGGCCACATTGGCAACGACGGTCGGCTGCTTCGGCTCCCAGCCGCGAGACACACGAATCTCGTTGAAGCGCTGAACGTCGATCTGGTACTCCTCCCACTTCTTCGAGTTGGTGAAGAGCATGCCCAGTCCCGCGTTGGCGGCGATCTCGAGGGTCTCAGGAGAAATCCAGGCGACGCGCATCGAGTCGAGCAGTTGCTGCGGGTTGCGCGGCCGCGGCCGGATCGTGGTCTCGGGGATGGTGTAGAAGTCGCCCTCGTGCGAGAAGTACTCCTGCGTCAGACCCTTGCGCACGACTTCAAGCGATTCCATGAAACGATCACGAGACTCACCCATCGGCGAGCGGAACGCTTCAAACTCGCGCTTCGCCGCGCCACGGCCCAAGCCCAGGGTCAATTTGCGGCCCTGAAGCATGTTGTCGAGCACCGTGATCTGCTCAGTGATCGCCACTGGGTCATACCAGGGCAGCACGATCACCATCGTGCCGAAATCGATCCGCTCAGTCTTGCCCGCAAAGTAAGTCAGGTTCTGCAGCGCGCCCGAGGTCATGATGTACGGCGAGAAGTGGTGGTCGATGCACCAGTAGGAGTCGAAACCAAGAGGCTCGACCAGACCACCCAGGTGCAGATCTTCCTCGTAAATCTGCTGGTCGCTGATCGGCATCTCTTCCGAGACCGCCTGAGCATCGAACCGTTCCCAATCGGTGTAGTTCTGGAAGTTGAAGTGAACGCCAACCTTCATGCGAGATTCCTCGATTCAGAGTGCCACGGCGTAACGATGTAACCCGCGCAGGATACGCGAAACAGGCCGACAACGTCATCAATCGCGCTGTCGGCCCAGTTCGGGCAGTGGTCAAATGGAACGAGTTATGCCAGGACTTCGTCAAGTCGCTTGGCGAGATCGCTCTTGGGCCGGAAGCCCACGATCTGGCCAGCAACTTCGCCGCCCTTGAAGACCAGCAGCGTGGGGATGCTGCGGATCCCGTACTCGGTGGCGACACCGGGGTTCTCGTCAGTGTTCAGCTTGTAGAACGCGACGCGGCCGTCGTACTCGTCAGAGAGTTCGTCGACGATCGGAGCAACCATGCGGCAGGGTCCGCACCAGGGCGCCCAGAAGTCCACGAGCACCGGCAGCTCGTTGTCTTTCACGTCTGCCTGAAAGCTTCCGTCCGTCACTTCCTGCGGCTTTGCCATCTCACTCCTCCAAGCGGCTATCGAAGATATCCAGCGTTGACCGCTCAAATGTATCGCATCGCAATGCTTGCTGACCAAGCCTCAGCGACGCTCGTAGCGCCAAGTGTCGCTCACCTGACCCTCGCGCTGTGATCGACGCGGACCTTCGTCCAGTTCATCATCATCGACCAACGCAGTGCCGGCGACCGCATCACGGATCGCGTCCACGACGCCCGCCTCGACGACACTGCGAGCCGAGCGTATGCCGCTGGTCACGGCTTCGGCATTGGCCCGGCCGTGACCAACCAGAACCGCGCCGTCGATCCCGAACAGCGGCGCCGAGCCGACCTTGGCGTAGTCCCAATGCGCTCGCAAACTCTGGAATGCTCCCCGCATTAGCCAGGCACCGGCCATATGAATCGCACTGGCCTGGATGCCGCGTCTGAGCTCGCCGAACAGCTGCTCGGCGACACCCTCGGTCAACTTGACGACCACATTGCCAGTGAATCCATCGGACACGATCACGTCTGCATCGCCCGAGACCAGGCGGTTGCCCTCGACATTGCCGACGAAGTTCAACTCCTGGCGTTCCAGCAGCCGATACGACTCCTGGTGAAGGTTCGTGCCTTTCGACTCTTCCTCGCCGACGTTGAGCAAGCCAACACTTGGATTTCGATGGCGGAGTACCCGCTCAACGTAGGCGCGACCCATGGTGGCGAATTGAGCCAGGTGCTGCGGACGCGCTTCCACATTGGCGCCGACATCGAGCAACAGCGAAGTCGTCCCGCGTCCGTTGCGGAACAGCGCGCCCAATGCGGGTCTGGCGACACCGGGTATGCGTCCCAGCGTGAACAATGACCCGGCCATCACCGCACCCGTGTTCCCGAACGAGAGGAACGCGTCGGCTTCACCATCTCCCAACAGTCCCAGGCCGACCATGATCGACGAATCGCGCATCCGTCGGACGGCAGTCGGTGGGGCGTCCATCGTGATCGCCTCGGATGCTTCCTGAATTCGTAGGTTGCGCTGGGCAGCCGGCAGATGACTACGAATCTCGCGGCCGCGACCGACCAGGATGATGTCAACGTCGAGTTCACGCGCAGCGCTCAAGGCGCCTTTGACGATCGCAGCAGGAGCGTTGTCGCCACCCATCGCGTCGAGGGCAACCGTGATCGGTCGTTGGCGAGCACTTCCTTGCGCCGAGCGCCGCATGGCTATCCGCTCCACTCGAAACGCTACTCGTCGCTCGCGTCTGCTTCCTCAGCACTCTCGGCGCTGCAGCGGAAGCTCTCAATCAACGGTAATGCTACGGATTCAGGGTCGTCAGGGTCGAGCACATGCAGGGAAAATTCGCGACCACCATCTCGGCAGTACCAGGCGAACGACTGGATCTTCATCACGCCTTCACCGAATTGCGTCTCGGTCTCGCCAGTACGCGCGGGTTGCCCGTCGACTTCGCCCCAATCACGTTGGCTGGTGACATTCTCGATTCCCAACGAGTCACGAAGCGATTGTTGGATCGCGGTATCGCCGTCGTAGAACGCTTCGCCCAGGACCTGCCAGGTCAATACCGCCTTCAGCGCGCTCGTCGTCTGCAACACAAAGATGCCGGACTCGGCGCTGGGTGGATTGTTTGTAGGTTGGCCAAACTCCTGCGAAACGTCAGCCGGGTCATAGTCAATGATGAAATCAAATCGGCCGTAGCGCCCCGGCCGCGCGGTCAACTCGAGTGGCAAGATGAAGGACGCCAGCGCACGGTCCAGAGCCGGTGCGACACCGTCATAGTCCTCTAGCACTGCGCCAGCGCGCAGCACGATTGCGACGTCCTGGACTCGAACCAGAAGCACATGCCAACGCACCTGGAATCCGCCGGTGGCTCGGCGATCTTCTTCCCAGTTAAACCGCTCGGCCGCCTCGCCGGTGACCGTCGTCGTCTCCTCCACGGACTCAAATTCCACGCTGTCCGCGAGCTGCACCGCGGATCGCAGCAACGTTTCAGAATCGGACCCGTCATCCTCAACGACGTCGACTCCGACGAGCGCCCGACCGGTCTCGGAGAGGAACGAAACGCGGTCGATCCCGTTCGAGTTCGGGTCGCAGAATGGAGAGCAAATCAACTCAAACGAATATCCGTAGCTGGGATTGGTGTACCGGCGGATGACGTCGTCAGACGTCTCGATCGGTGCGGCGGACTCGCGCTCCTGCTGCGACTCATCATCCTGTTGTTCCGAGGTGGACGCCTGCTGCTGGTCCTGAGGGCTGTCCTGCTGTTGACTCTGCTGAGTCGGCTGATCTTGTTCCTGCGATCGGCCCGACTGTTCGTCTTGAGCCGCGTCGTCTTCCTCTGCCTGTTGCGATTCGTCGCCTGCCTGCGCGGCCGACTGTTGACCCTGGTCGTCTTCCGCTGCCGGTCGGAACAACTCGTTGGATTGCACGTGCTCATTCGGATTCGAGCCACAACTGGCGACCAACAACGCGATCGCGAGCACTGTGAGAGCGGCCAGCGCGTTCCTCATGATCACGTCGCCGACTCCGCAACCACGATCAATCGGTCACCATCGCCAATCGGAGCAAGATCCCATGAGCTGAACCAATTGACGGGTTGCAAGTCGGACGCTGCGAGCAGGCCCGCCATCTCCCCGGCGTTAAGGTTCACTCGCAATGGGAACCTGGCCAGCGATCGTCGTACACGGCCCATCTCGTCGATCGCGTCGTACTGGTAAGTGATCCAGGCGATCGGCAGCGCGCGATCGAGCGCAGCACCGCAGTGGCGTTCCAGAGACAGCTCCTGACACGCGCTCTTAGTCACCAACCCCCCGGCCTCTGATTCCCGCACCCATTCCTGACTCATGACCGCCGCAGACGGCTCGATATCGTCTGAACGTGGCGCCGTCCAGTCGATCACCAGGCGGCCTTCGTCGGCCAGATGCCGACGAGCGGACCTAAGCGCCGCCAACTGATCATCCCGGGTCAACAGATGCTGGAATGTCGAGAGTCCAAGTATCACCAGGTCGAATTGCTTGTTGAGTTGTAGGCAGCGCATGTCGCCACGAACGGTGTGTACACCGGCGTCCTTCATGCGTCGCTGACCGACGGCGAGCATCTCTTTAGAGGAATCGACAGCTGTGACGTGACGATCGTTCAACGCCAGCGGCGTGGCGATGCGACCGCTGCCCGCACCCAACTCCAGGACTTCTTGTCCTGGCTGCGAGAGCTCCAGCAGCATCTCAACATCGTCGCTCAAGGGACCAAAATCCAAGTCGTACCAGGGCGCGATTGCGCGCAGGGCGCGCTCCTGATCGTCCGCCGACCAGTTGAGGGGATCGTCCACGCGGCCTCCGCTCACCCGCTGCACCGCTGAAAGTCAGCGTACCAGTGAAACCAGCTTCTACTGCGACCAAATGGGCCGTCCACTAGTACGCTGACCGCATGACCGACACGCCGACTGCTCACGACCTCGTTGCGCAGTACATCCGCGCGATCCCCGACTTTCCGGAGCAAGGAATCTTGTTCCGCGACATCACCCCGCTCCTCGCCGAGCCTGATGCGTTCGGCCACGCGCTGGACTGGTTGACGGATCGGTGCGATGGCGCCGATGCGATCGTTGGCATCGAGTCCCGGGGCTTCATTCTCGGCGCGCCGATCGCACAGCGACTGAACCGGCCCTTCATCCCAATCCGCAAGGCGGGCAAGTTGCCGGCCGACACGATCGCTCGTTCATACGACCTCGAATATGGCTCGGCGACAATCGAGATGCACTCTGACGCGGTGAACTCGGGCGCGAGGGTCGCCGTTGTTGACGACTTGCTCGCCACCGGAGGCACCGCCGAAGCGTCGTTGCAACTTCTGCTCCAGGCCGGCGCCGAGGTGTCGGCCGTAGCATTCCTGATCGAACTCGCGGCGCTCAATGGACGCGACCGCCTGCTCCCGCACGACGTCTCGTCGCTACTGATCTACTGAAGTCGAGAGGGCCTTTGCGAAGATGAGCGACCATCCGACTGCCCAACTCGCCGTAATCGGCGGCTCTGGCTTCTACAAGATGCCCGGCCTCAGCGATGTCGAACGTTGGAGCCCGACGACACCATTCGGTGACACCTCGGACGAACTAATCATCGGCACGCTGCACGACAAGCGCGTCGCCTTTCTACCTCGTCACGGGGTCGGACACCGACTGATGCCGCACGAGATTCCGGTGCGAGCCAACATCTGGGCGCTCAAGGCGCTCGGCGTCCAGGGCATCCTCGCCGTTTCGGCCGTCGGCTCGCTCCGGCAGGAGATTGTGCCGGGACACATGGTCGTCCCTGACCAGATCATCGACCGCACTCGCGGCGCTCGGCCGACGACATTCTTCGGCGAGGGCATCGTGGTCCACGTGGGATTCGCTGACCCGTTCTGCGCCGATCTCAGTGCCCGGCTCGCCGAGAGCGCGGGCCGCGTCGGACAGACTGTCCACTCAGGCGGCGCCTACATCGCGATGGAGGGTCCACTGTTCAGCACGCGGGCCGAATCGCACATGTACCGCTCATGGGACGCGTCGATCATTGGCATGACGGCAGTTCCCGAGGCCAAGCTCGCCCGCGAAGCCGAAATCGCGTACGCGATGCTCGCCACCGCGACCGACTATGACGTGTGGCACGAATCAGAGGCCGATGTCACCGCGGCGGCTGTCGCCGAACTCGTCGCGCAGAACGTGCAATCGGCACAGCGGATCATCGCCGACCTGACCGAACATCTTCCCGATGACTGGACCTCCACGGCCGACGGCGCCTTGTTTGGCGCAATCATGACCGATCCCCGCCTCATTCCTGCTGAAACGCTGGAACGCTACGCACTGCTGATCGAGGGTCGGCTGCCGTGAGCCGCGCATCGACCGTTGAACTGGCGGTCGTGGGCGCGGTAGCGCTGGACGAGATACACAGCCACGCGGGTGACATCGACCAACTGCTCGGCGGTTCGGCTGTCTATGCCAGCCTCGCCGCCTCGTTGCTCGCCGAGGTTGCGCCGATCTCGGTCATCGGCGACGACTTCGATGAGTCGCTCTTGCAACCGCTGATTGATCGTGGAGTGAATCTCGATGGCATTGAGCGGGCAGACGGACCCAACTTCCGCTGGGGATGCCGTTACTCCGCCGACGGTGACGTGCGCGAGACGCTGTACACCTCGGCCGGCGTCTATGACACGCATCCCATCGTTGTTGCCGAGCAGATTCGTCAGGCCAGGTTCGTCCTGCTGACCGCGGGCAATCCCGACCAGAACCATCGTGCCATGGAGCAGATGGCCGAGCCCGAACTAGTTGCGATTGACACCATTGAGCGTGAAGTCGCGGAGAGGCGGGAAGAGTTTCGCGACCAATTGCAGTACGCCGACATCGTCTCAATCAACACGCTCGAAACTGCGCACCTGATTCAGTGGCCAGGGTCTGAAGACGACCCCGAACTGCCGATCGCCGCCTGGAACAAGATCCGCTCTCTGGGACCAAGCAAATTCATCCTCAAGAAGGCGTCGCAGGGTGTTGAGATCTTTGAGGACGACCATCGCACTGTGGTCAGTGCTGTACCGGGGATCCACGCCACGGATCCGACCGGCGCGGGCGACACCTTCATCAGTGCCCTGCTCAGCGCGCTCGCACGCGGCTGTGATCTGATCCAGTCGGCAGTCTGGGGTTGCGCTGCCGCCTCATTCGCCATCGAACAGTTCGGCATCCAGGGAGTCCTGGCCGCCAGCCGGGAAGCGATCTCCACGCGAACGTCGACGATCACCGTGGATGACATACCAGCATCGACGCTGATCCCACCCAGGCGCTAACGTTGCGGCCATGACGCTCTCGATTCGGTTGGGCGAGGCTCGGGCGAAGCTGGTCATTACTCGTGCTCACGATCGCGATGCACTCGGCGATCGTCTGCAAGCCGACCGGTTCAACGCGGCCTACGCGCTCGCCCAGTTGGACGATGACGCCTGGGAGGACGCTGAGTTCTATTCCTGCAGCACGCCGAATGGCGAGTCCATCATCTGCCACTCTCGCGGCGGCCTGGGTTACGCGACGACGCTCGCCGGCCCGACCGACGGCGCAGCAGCCATCCTCCAACTCCATCCCGGCTACCCGAGCACCTTTGCGATCTCAGATCCAGAGCACGTTGCTGCACTCGAGAGCGTCTACACATTCCGACAAATCACGCGGATGACGCGCATGCTGGTGACCCGGGAGACATTCCGGGCTGTTGACGCGGATGCGCAACCAATGCTCGGCGCGCACGCCGATTTACTCAATCGTCTCTACAACGCCGAGGGCGACCCGACCCACTACCGCCGTGAACACATCGCCGACGGCTGCTACTGGGGCGTCGTAGACGAAGAGCGGTTGGTCGCCGTCGCCGGCACTCACGCAATCGGAAGAACCCACAACATCGCGATTCTTGGCAACGTCTTTACCCATCCCCGCTTTCGCGGGCGCGGTCACGCGACCACCGCCACATCCGCCGTGACTGCCGCTCTGCTCGAGCAGGTGGACGAGGTCGTCCTGTCGGTCGACCCTGAGAACGCTCCCGCCGTGCATGCCTATCGCAAACTGGGGTACCGACACGTGGGTGACATCATCGAGGCCTCTGCAACGCGGCATGCGGGTACGCTGATTACCGCTGTTCGTCGATGGGCCGCGCGTAGGCGTAGCCCGGACGGAGAGCAGGAGGTCGTCAGGACGTGAGCCAACCAGCCAGCGATATCGCGGACCTGCGGCTGGCGGAGTACGGCGAACAGCGGATCGCCTGGGCGGCCCGCGAGATGCCGGTCACCGCACAGGTCCACGAACGATTCGCCGCTGAGCGGCCGTTCGAAGGACTACGCATCGCCGGCTGTCTGCACATTACTTCCGAAACCGCCAATCTAGCCTTGGCACTTCAGGCCGGCGGCGCCGATGTCACGCTTTGCGCCAGCAACCCGCTGTCTACCCAGGACGATGTCGCAGCGGCGCTCGTCAAGCGCGCGGGCATCAACGTCTTCGCGATCAAGGGTGAATCGAACGAGACCTATTACCAGCACATTCACTGTGCCATCGACACGAACCCGCAAATCACGATCGACGATGGTGCCGATCTCGTCTCCACTCTTCACAGCGATCGCCGAGATGCGCTCGATATGGTCCGCGGAGGCTGCGAGGAAACGACCACCGGCGTGATTCGACTCCGCGCGATGGCCGCTGACGGCGCGCTGGCCTATCCGATCATGGCGGTCAATGACGCCGCAACCAAGCATTTCTTCGACAACCGCTACGGCACCGGTCAGAGCGCGCTCGACGGCATCATCCGCGCCACGAACGTTCTGCTGGCCGGCAAGACCATGGTCGTGGCTGGTTACGGCTGGTGCGGTCGAGGCGTCGCGTCTCGCGCGGATGGGTTGGGCGCCCATGTGATCGTGACCGAGGTCGATCCACTCCGCGCGCTCGAAGCCGTGATGGATGGCTTCCGCGTCATGCCGATGGCCAACGCGGCGGCCGAAGGTGACATATTCGTCACCACCACCGGCGATATTCACGTAATCGACCAACCACACTTCGCTCAGATGAAGTCTGGAGCGATTATGGCCAATGCCGGACACTTCAATCACGAGATCAACCTCGACGCACTGGCCGAAATCACTGAACAACAACGCGAACTCAAGCCGTACGTCACTGCGCACTCGACTGCTGATGGCCGCGAACTGCTCGTGCTCGCCGACGGCCGCCTGATCAACCTGTCTGCTGCCGAGGGACATCCGGCCAGTGTGATGGACATGTCGTTTGCCAATCAGGCGCTCGCGGTCGAACATCTCCTAAAGGCTGACCCAGCGCTGGAGCCTGGCGTTCACGAGGTCCCGGCTGAGATCGACCAGAACGTGGCACGGCTGAAGCTCGCGAGTATGGGCGTCGAGCTCGACTCGTTGACTGCCGAGCAGAAGCACTACCTCAGCTCCTGGGATGAGGGCACATGAGCATGAGTGAACGCTCAACCCAGCCTCAGACAGTCAGTGGTCTCTGGACCTCAGAGTCGGTGACTGAGGGTCATCCGGACAAGGTTTGCGATCAGATCTCCGACGCCGTACTTGACGCCTGCCTGGCCGGGGATCCCGAATCTCACGTCGCTTGTGAAACCGCTGTCTCCTCAGATCTGGTCATGGTCATCGGCGAGATCACTACCTCGGCACAAATCGACATTGAGCAGATTGTTCGCGACACGCTCCGGCGAATCGGATACACCGATCGTGCCTGGGGGATCGATGCCGACACCTGCAAGGTGCTGCTCTCGATCAACCGGCAATCTCCAGACATCGAGGCCGGGGTTGGAGGACGAGCTGGAGAAGCGGCGCATGGCAGCGACGAACCGTTCGACCGACAAGGCGCAGGCGATCAGGGCATGATGTTCGGTTTTGCTTGCAACGAAACCGAGAGTTTGATGCCACTCCCAATTGAGTTGGCCCACCACCTGACCAGGCAGCTCAGTGTGGTGCGACGTGGTGGCAGCCACGACTGGCTGCGGCCCGACGGCAAGGCGCAGGTCACCGTCGAATACGCACACGGTCGCCCGAATCGGATCGACACGATCGTAGTCAGTACGCAGCACAGCGAAACGGTCAGCCAGACCGAGATCGCCCAGGCGATACAAGACACGTGATCGAACCCGTGATCCCGACGGAGCTCATCGACGACCGAACCCAGATCTACGTAAATCCCTCAGGCCAGTTCATCACTGGTGGACCGCTGGCCGACGCTGGGCTAACCGGCCGCAAGATCATAGTCGACACGTACGGAGGCATGGCCCGACATGGCGGTGGCGCGTTCTCGGGCAAGGATCCTTCGAAAGTCGACCGCAGCGCTGCCTACGCGGCACGCCACGTCGCGCGCAACATTGTCGCCGCTGAGCTCGCTGAACGAGTCGAATTGCAGGTCAGCTACGCGATCGGCAAACCGGAGCCGACCAGCTTGGCGCTTCACTCCTTCGGCACCGGCAGATTGAGTGACACTCAGCTGACGTCGCTGGTCTCCGAGTGCTTCGATCTACGGCCAGCCGCGATCATCGAGCACCTCAAGCTCAAGCGTCCGATCTACGAGGCCACGGCCGCCTATGGACACTTTGGCCGCAACGACCTCGATCTCCCATGGGAGCAGGACCACCACGTCGAGATCTTGCGCGAGGCGGCGGGGCTTGACAGCTAGCCGGGAATAGGCGAAGGCACCCACAAGGGGTGCCCTGACATACGATCGCCCGTGTCGTGAGACTTAGCGCTTCGTGTACTGCGGCGCCTTGCGGGCCCGCTTGAGTCCAGGCTTCTTTCGTTCCTTGGCCCTTGGATCGCGAGTCAGCATGCCCGCTTGTCTGAGAGGTCGGCGAAGCGTCTCGTCACTGGCGAGCAGCGCCCGTGCGATGCCTAGCCGTATCGCTCCGGCCCAACCATTGACACCGCCGCCAGTGCACCGCACCACTGCGGAGAAGCTGTTCTGCATCCCTGTGTGTCGAAGCGGTTCCTCGATCAGGCGTCGCTGCTCTGGTCGGCGGAAGAGGTCGCCGGCATCCTTGCCGTTGACCATGATCTGCCCGTTGCCGGGATAGAGGCGCACGCGAGCGATTGACGTCTTCCGACGCCCAAGTCCGTAGTAGTAGTGTCCTGCTGTTGTCGTCATTGACTACTCCGAGTCATTTGCGTCGATGGAACCTGCGAACTGTCCGGCGTGGGGATGGTCGGCGCCGGCGTACACGCGCAAGTGGCGATACTGCGTCCGACCGAGCCGATTCTTGGGCAGCATGCCGCGCACCGCGTGCTCAATCACACGTTCCGGACGTTTGGCCAGCATGTCCTTGAGCGTGGTTTCCTTGAGATTGCCCAGGTGTCCCGAGTGCCGGTAGTAGACCTTTTGCTCAAGTTTGCGGCCCGTGACTGCCACTTTGCCGGCATTCACAACGACGACATAGTCGCCAATGTCCTGCGAGGGATGAAAAGCCGGCTTGTGCTTGCCTCTCAGTAGCGTGGCGATTTGGGTGGCTACTCGCCCCAGGGGACGATCGGCCGCGTCGATCAGGTGCCACGAGCGCGGCACCTGCTGCGATCCGAGAACGGTTGTCGACATCCTTCAATCTCCCTCACGATCCCAGTGACAGTTGTGTGTGTTGAACAGCGGCCGTTCGTACTCGATCTCGGCCAGTGTGAGTCCGCAAGATGGCGCCGTTGGACCCATCGATCCAGGTACCGCGGCTTCGAACTCGCGAGCAAATACTTCCAGTGTGGTTCGGCAGCGTGCCACCTCGACGACCGTTCCGACCATCCTTCTCACTTGATGTTGAAGAAACGAATCGGCACGAAACCGCATATTGACGGTATCGATGTTCACTTCGAGGGTTGCCTCGTGCATCGACCGAGAAGAAGAACGACCTTCGGTCGGTGGCGTGAACGGGGCGAAGTTGTGAGTGCCGACCAGATGCGACAGCGCCGAGCGCGCCAACTCGAGATTGAACGGTGGCGCGACAGTCCACGCTCGTTGTTCCCACAACGGTTGGCGCTGATTCGACAGCCGCAGTTCGTAGACGTATGTCCGAGAAATGGCGTCTCGCCGAGGGTCGAATTCGTCGGAGACCGAGGCGGCTGCCTGCACGGCGACCGACGATGGCAGGAAGTGATTCAGTCCCCTGACCCAGCGATGTGCCGGCATCGTTTCTGTTGAACTCCCACACACGAACGAGGCGACCTGTCCTCGAGCATGCACTCCCGCGTCGGTGCGGCCTGCCATGGACACGCGTGAGACTGAGCCGGTCAGCGACGTGAGCGCTGTTTGCAGCGCACCCTGGATCGTTGGACGATTCGGCTGCCATTGCGACCCTGCGAACTCCGTACCGTCGTATTGCAGCAACAGCGCCCAGCGTTGGCTCACTGCCCTGATCTCTGACTACTCTTCCGCCGCATCCTCGGCAGCGATATCTTCTTCGATCTCCGGGGCAGCGCGCTCAACAAGTTCGATGTGCGCCATCTGAGCGCCGTCGCCGCGACGAGGCCCAAGCTTGATGATTCGCGTGTAGCCGCCGTTGCGCTCTGCGAACCGCGGGGCGATGTCGTCGAACAGCGTCCGCAACACCTTGCGATCGGTGAGCACTGCCCCGGCCTGTCGGCGGGCATGCAGGTCACCCCGCTTGCCCAAGGTGATCATCTTTTCCGCGACCGGACGGATGGTCTTGGCCTTGGCCTCGGTCGTCACGATTGCCTCGTGACGCAGCAGATCGGTCACCTGGTTGCGAACCAGCGCCGTACGATGAGAACGGCTACGGCTGAGCCCGCGCCCGCTTTTTCGATGCCTCATCGCCCACTCCTTCGACTTCGTTCGGCGCGACCAAATCCGCCCAGCGGACGCCGCCCGTTCGCTTAGCTAGTCGTCAATTCCGCTGCCAGCCTCACGCAGCGCCTCCAGCAAGGCGGCGCCGAGAGAACCGGTGATTTCTGGATCCTCATCGCCGCCGACCGCGACCTCCGCTTCAGCGGCAGGCGCAGCAGCCAACGAGGGAACCGGTGACGCTTCTTCGGGTGACGGTGGCAGCGTGGTCAGGATTTCCTCGCTGCTCGGAGCAAAGACGCCGTCGCGTGCACGTCGCACGCGCGGATCGTCGTCCTCGATCAGGTTCAGTTCGAGCAGCTTGTCGATCAGCTCGATGTAGGACTTTTCGCCAAAGTTGCGCAGCGTCAGCAGCTCATCGTCGCTCTTTTCGAGGATCTGACCAACGAGCATCAGGCCGCTCCGCTTGAGGCAGTTGTGCGCACGCACGGAGAGCTGCAGCTCTTCAATCGGCATGTCGTACTGCTCGGCGGTCAGGCCAACGCGGGCGTGCGCCGGCAGCTGTCGAGCTGTGATCGGCTGACCCATGGTTTCGAACAGTTCCAGCTCGGTGCGCAGCGAGCGCGCCGCCGACTGGACGGCATCAATCCCTGAGATCGTGCCGTCGGTCCAGACCTCGATCAGTAGCTGTTCATACTCGCTGCCGCGACCGCCCGATGCGGGCAGCACTTCGTAGGAGACCTTGCGCACCGGGGTGAACACGGCATCCAGCGGAATCACGCCGAGCAGTTGTTCACCGTTCTGGCTGCGCTCCGACGGCTGGAAGCCAAAGCCGGTCTCGACATCCATGACGACATCGAGTCGGCCTTCATCTCCATCCAGCGTCGCGAGGTAGAGCTCCGGGTTGACGATTTTGTAGTCGCCGGGCACCTGGATGTCGCCCGCGGTGACTCGCGTGGCGCCAGTCACGTTGAGATGCATCTCAGCCGGTCGATCGGCGATCGCGTGAATTCTGATTTCACGCAGATTCAAGAGGAACTCGGTGGTGTCTTCCTTCATCTGGGGAATCGTCGAGAATTCGTGCTGGACCTGGTCGATCCGCACGGACGTGATCGCCGCGCCGCGGATCCCGCTGAGCAGCACGCGCCGCAGCGCGTTGCCCTCGGTATGTGCAAATCCGCGGGTGAGCGGCTCGACCGCGATACGGACGTAGTCGTCGCGCTCTTCTTCGATCGAGAGTTTGGGAGTTTCGGTAGCCAGGATCACGTTGTCGCGTCCCTCCCTGGGACTATGGGTTGGTGTGGCTCGGCCGGACTTAGCGCGAGTAGTACTCGACGATGGCGTTCTCGTCGACTCGCATGTCGATATCTTCACGGGCAGGCGCGGCGGTGAGCTCGCCCTCAAGTTGGATTGGGTCGATGCGCAACCAGCCGGGCACTTCGCGAGAGCCCTGCCAGGTACGCGCCATTTCGTGGAACTTGCTGTTACGACCCCGATCCGTCCAGCCGACTTTGTCGCCGATTCGCATCTCGATCGACGGAATGTCGGCTTTCTTGCCGTTCAGTGTGATGTGTCCGTGTCGCACGAGTTGTCGCGCCTGAGCCCGAGACTCAGCGATACCCAGCCGATAGACGACATTGTCGAATCGCAGCTCAAGCATCTGCAACAGGTTCTCGCCTGTCGCTCCCGGTCGACGGTTGGCCTCGGCGAACATGCGCCGGAACTGGCGCTCGAGCACGCCGTAGGTCTTGCGGACCTTCTGCTTTTCCTTGACCTGCTCGCCGTAGTCAGAGACCTTGCGCCGACGCGGAGAACGCTGACCAGGCGGCTGGTTACGCCGGTCGATGGCACACTTCGGGCCAACGCAGCGTTCGCCCTTGAGCATTAGCTTCTCGCCGGCGCGACGGCAGATTCGGCAGACAGGTCCGGTGTATCGAGCCATTGGCGGGTCCCTCAGTTGCGTTCAGGTTGTTCGAGTGTGTTCGATTTTGTTCGATTTTGGACGCGTTGATTCGCTACACGCGTCGTCGTTTGCGGGGACGACAGCCGTTGTGCGGGATGGGGGTGACGTCACGGATCGAGAGCAGCGTGAGTCCCTGCGCCTGAAGTGCACGCACCGCAGATTCGCGGCCCTGTCCTGGACCCTTGACATACACGTCGACCTGTCGCATGCCGTGACTCATCGCCTTCTGAGCGGCGTCTTCAGCGGCGAGCTGGGCGGCGAACGGCGTGCCCTTGCGCGACCCGCGGGTCGCTGCGGTGCTTCCGGCCGAGGCCCAGGCAACCGTGTTGCCGGCCAGGTCGGTCATTGTGATGATCGTGTTGTTGTAGGTCGACTGGATGTATGCGCGCCCGTGCGGCACGTTCTTGCGTTCGCGCCGGCGTCGGCTGCGCTCTCGTCGTTGAGTACTCATCCCGTTTCCTTCTTCCGGTTTAGCGCTTCACCGCGCGGCGACGGCCGGCCACCGTCTTCTTCGCGCCTCTGCGAGTGCGGGCGTTGGTCCGGGTTCGCTGACCGTGCATCGGCAGATTGCGGCGATGGCGCTGACCCCGGTAACAGTTGATGTCAATCAGACGTTGAATGTTGCCGCGCACCACGCGTCGGAGGTCACCCTCGACCAGGTAGTCGCGGTCAACGATCTCACGAATCCGGGCCAGTTCGGCATCGGACAGATCGCGGATCCGCTGGTCGGCATCGATATTGGCCTTGTCGATGATCTCCTTGGCCCGCGTTGCCCCGATGCCGTAGATGTAGCGCAGCGCGTAGGGCGCCTTCTTGTTGTCCGGGACATCGACGCCCGAGATTCTCGCCATTCGCCGTTCCTCTCGCCCGCGGCCTCAATCCAGCCGGGAGGTGGTCATTTCCTGAGTCTGCTCAGCTCTTAAATCGATAGACGACCCGCCCACGGGTCAGGTCGTATTCGGAAAGCTCGACGAGCACACGGTCACCGCGCAGCACTCGAATGTGGTGTTGTCTCATTTTGCCGGCCAGGTGGGCCAGGACCTCGTGTCCGTTGGGTAGCTCCACCCGGAATGTGGCGTTAGGCAGCAGCTCCTTGACAACACCCTCGACTTCGATTTTGTCCTGCTTGGGCGGCGGCGACGGCGCCGGTGTGCGCCGCTGTCGCCGTCCTCCCCCACCGGTGTTCCGCTTTCTCGCCACCAAACCTCCGTTGCTTGCCTACTCAGGCCTGAGTCAAAATGTCCGCCGGCCCGCTCTCGCGGAGGGCGATGGTGTGTTCGAAATGCGCCGACAAACTGCCGTCTGCGGTGACGACGGTCCAGCCGTCGTCGAGGACCGCGGTCGCCGGATCGCCGATAGTCGCCATCGGTTCGAGGGCGACAACCATCCCGCGACGCATTGTCATACCGGAACCACGACGGCCATAGTTGGGCATGCTCGGCGGTTCGTGCATGTCACGTCCCACGCCATGCCCCACGTAGCCGCGGACGACTCCGTAACCTGCTGATTCTATCACTTCCTGAATGGACGCAGCGATATCGCCTTTACGTACGCCGATCGCGGCGACCGAGATTCCTGCGTGCAGCGACTCGGAGGTGACATCCAACAGGCGTTGCGCATCAGTGGAAATCGTGCCGACTCCCACAGTGATGGCCGAATCGCCGACCCAGCCGTCGATGGTTGCACCGAGGTCGACCGAGAGGATGTCACCTTCTTCGAGGCGGCGCTCGGTGGCGAACCCGTGCACAATCTGGTCGTTGATTGAGGCGCAGATCGTGTGCGGAAAGCCCTGATAGCCGAGAAAGGTTGGGGTGACGCCGAGGCGCTGGAACTTGTCGATGACGTACTGGTCCAGCTCAGACAACTTACGTCCCGGCTGGATCATCTCAGTTAACTCGGCCAGCGTCTCGCCCACCATCTGGCCGGCCGGACGCATCTGATCGATTTCGGCATCGGTCTTGAGAATGACCTGTCGCGGACTCTGGGATGTGGACATCAACTATTCCGACTCTAGTTGCTCACTGACTGCAGAGCGCCAAGCAAGTCTTCGCCGACCGCTTCAGGCGACTGCTCTCCGTTGACTTTCGACAGCTTGCCGGCTTCGGCGTAGTAGGCGACCAGGGGTTCAGTCTGGTCAGCGTAGACCTGAAGTCGGTTGGCGATCGCCTCCGGCTTGTCGTCGTCTCGCTGGATCATGTTCACGCTGTCGCAGCAGGGACTATCCGCTTTCGGCGGGTTGAAGATATCGTGGAAGACACTGCCGCAGGTCGAACAGCTGACACGACCGCCCAGCCGGCGCGTGATCTCCTCATTCGAGACATCGATCAGCACCGTCACGGCAATCTCGTTGCCTTGCTCTCTTAACGCATCATCGAGTGCCCTGGCCTGCTCGACCGTGCGAGGGAAACCGTCGAACAGGCAGCCGACCTTCGCGTCGTCGCGTCCGATGCGTTCGAGCAACATTCGGATCGTGACGTCGTCGGGGACCAGTTCGCCTTTGTCCATGTAAGTCTTGGCCAGGTTGCCCAGGTCAGTTCCGTTGCGCAGGTTTTCGCGGAACATGTCGCCGGTCGAGAGGTGCAACAGGCCTGTTCGCTCGGCAGTCTGCACTGCCTGCGTACCCTTGCCAGCGCCGGGCGGGCCCAGCAAGATGACGTACAAAGTCTGGTCGGTCATGGCTAGCGAATAAACCCTTCGTAATTGCGCATCAGGAGCTGCGCCTCGATCTGTCGCATCGTGTCGAGTGCCACCCCGACGACGATCAGTAGGCCAGTCGATGAGATAGTCAGCGCCGTCGAGTCGGGAATGAACTCAGTTGCCAGGAACGGGACCACCGCGACAAAGCCGAGAAACAATGCTCCCGCCCAGGTGATACGCGCCAGTACACGGTTGATGTAGTCCTGCGTTGGACGACCCGGTCTGATTCCGGGAATGAACCCACCCTGTTTCTGCAAATTCTCCGCCAGATTCTGCTGCTGGAATGTCACAAAGGTGTAGAAGAACGTGAACCCGACGACCAGGACGAACGAGAGTCCCCAATAGGCCGGTCGTCCCGGCGACAGGTTGAGTTGGACCCAGTCGGCCGCCCTGATGATCCAGCCCGGTCGCTCACCCAGTGTCTGACCCTCGGCGATATCCGGAGTCAGTGGATTGTCAACTGGATCCTCGTGTGTTTTGATCTCCGAATTCGCGATGAAGTTGCCTTCACGGTCCGCGAGACGGATCGGATCCTCAGAAATCTCATTCGCATCAATCCGCCAGGCATAGATCGTCTCACCGCCGAGCGGATCATTAGTGGTCTCAACCTGGGTGAGCACATTCGAGTCCGAGTTGGAGTTGATCCGGTCGAGCACGTCCTGGAACGTGTCTTCTTCCTTACTCCACTCCACGACACCCTCATTGACCACGAACTCACCGGAATCACTGAGGTCTGGCAACAGCGTCGCGAGCGATTCATCCACGTCATCGCGGGTAAAGGGCAATTCGACTGCAACTTGCGTCTGAGATTCCTCGCCGGCGGCACCCGTCACCCATCCGGCCAGCACCGAGGGGAAGATGATGATCGAGAAAGCAAAGATCAACGGGATCATCCCCGCCGAATTGACACGCAGCGGCACGTACGACTGACCGCTCTGGCGGTACATCCTCCCGCCTCTAAAGACCGAGCGGGCATATTGAACAGGAATCCTCCGCTGCGCCTCCTGGAAAAAGACGATCAGGGCGACCAGAATGATTGCGATTGCGATGACCACAGCGATCCCGGACCAGCCGATGTCGGACAGCCGCACGGAGTTGAACAACGTGGGGAAACTGGCCACGATTCCAGCAAAGATGATCAGCGAGATGCCGTTGCCGACGCCCTTTTCTGTGATCAGCTCACCCAACCAGATCAGGAACATCGTGCCGGCGGTCATCGTCATCAGAGCGGAAATCGTCGGCAGCCACTCTTCGGCGCCAAAGCCGATCCCCGTGATCGCGCGGGCATTCTCCAGCAACAGCAACTGACCGTAGCCCTGCACCAGCGACATCGGCACCGCGAGCCAGTAGGTGTAGAGCTGAATCCGGTTGCGGCCCGACTCACCCTCTTGCGCAAGCGCCTGCAGCTTCGGAATCATTGGCTGCATCAGGTTCATCACGATCGACGCCGTGATGTACGGATAGACGCCCAGCGCGACGATCGACAGGTTGTCGAGACCGCCACCGGAGAACAGGTTGAGGAAGCCGAGAACGGGGTTGTTGTCCAGCGCGTTCTCGAGCTGTGTCTTGTTGATATCGGGGATCGGTACGTGCGCGACCAGCCGGAATATCACCAGCATGGCCAGCGTGAAGGCGATCTTTTGGCGGACGTCCGGCTGGCGCCAGGCGTCGACCAACGCCTGCAGCAGCTTAGGCCTCGTCGGCCCCGCTGCTGTCTGCGTTCTCTGCATTGATGACCTCAACGCTGCCGCCCGCGGCAACGATTTTCGCTTGTGCGGCCGGTGAGATTCGCTCTACGCGCACATGCAGGGCGTTGGCGATCTCGCCGCCGGCCAACACTTTGAACCTCTGGGTCGTTCGCCCCAGGAGTCCCGCAGCCACGAGCGCGTCTGCATCGACCGTATCACCGTCCGAGAATCGGCGATCGAGGTCGACGACATTGATCGGCTGCGCTTCCACCCGGAACGGCGCCTTGAATCCCTTGCGCCGAGGCAGCGTGCGCATCATCGACATCGCGCCGCCTTCGAACACGGCGTTGTAGTCTCGGCCTGAACGAGACAGCTGGCCCTTGAGCCCGCGTCCCGAGTAGGTGCCCTTGCCCGAGGCGTTGCCTCGGCCGACGCGCTTGCGCCGCTTGCGCGACCCAGCAGCCGGGCTTAAATCATTCAGACGCAGAACCATTACGCGTCCTCAATTTCCGTCACGGTGACGAGATGGGAGACCTTTTGCAGCATCCCCCGTACGTCGGGAGTGTCATCTTTGAGCGTGCTCTGACCTAGCTTGCGCAAGCCCAACGAGCGGATCGTGTGGCCCTGGTCGGATCGATATCCGATGGCCGATTTGGTGTAGGTGATCTTGAGCGCTGCCATGACTGGTTACTCGCCCGTTCCAGCGGCCGCCAGTTCAGCCTCGGGCTGGCCCGCTTCGGCCGACTCCGTGACTGCTTCTTCGACCGGTTCGGTCGGCAGAAGCCCAGCCAGGCGCATACGCTCGCGCCGGACCTGGACCGGATCGCGGAGTTCCATCAGCGCACGACGCGTCGCCTGGACGACATTGACCACGTTGTTGGAGCCGAGCGACTTGGTCAGCACGTTGCGCAGCCCGACCGCCTCCAGCACAGCGCGGACTCCACCACCGGCGATGACACCAGTTCCAGGTGCCGCCGGCTTGAGCAGCACTTGCGAGGCGCAGAATCGTGCCGTGATCGGATGCGGGATGGTGCCATTGCGAATCGGCACCGTAATCATTTCTCGGCGCGCGATCGTTGAACCCTTACGGATCGCGTCGGGGACTTCGTTCGCCCGGCCGATACCGATGCCGACTCGGCCGTTGCCGTCGCCGACCACCACTACCGAAGTGAAGGAGAATCGCCGGCCGCCCTTGACCACCTTGGCGACGCGAGAGACCGAGACGACCTTCTCGATGATGTCGTCCTGCGGTTCGTCGCGATCACGGCGGCGACCCCGCCCGCGTCCACCATCTCGTTGTTGCACCATGTGTTGCTCCTGCTCTCCGTCGAGCGGTTCGGCCAGCCCTAGAAGACCAGTCCGGCTTCGCGCGCGGCCTCGGCCAGGGCGCGAACACGTCCGTGATATTGATATCCGGCGCGGTCGAAAACGACCGCCGAGATGCCAGCCTCTTTCGCGACTTCTGCCAGCTGACGGCCCACCGCGCGAGCGTTGGCCTGTTTGCCGGACCCGTCGTCCTCGCCGGCCGACGCTGCGTTGGCGCCGAGGTCGGATGCACTGGCCAGGGTGACGCCGGAGTCGTCATCGATGATTTGACCGTAGATGTGCTTGGCCGAGCGAAAGACACAGAGTCGCGGTCGCTGCGCTGTCCCGTACACGCGCTTGCGCACGCGCAGATGGCGACGCTGGCGCGCAGCTCGGATCGTACGCCGCTTGCGGCGAATCATCGTCATCTGATCATCTCCACATCGTCATGCGCCGACATCGATAGGCCGAGGCCCTAAGCGATGGCGCTCTTGCCCTGCTTGCGGCGGACCCATTCGCCCTGATAGCGAATGCCCTTGCCCTTGTACGGCTCGGGCGGTCGGACCGCACGGATTTCGGCGGCCTGTTGGCCGACCACTTGCTTGTTTGCACCGCGCACATGGACCAACTGGCCCTCCACGGCGAATTCGATCCCGTCGGGCGGATCCTTGTGTACCAGGTGGGAGTAGCCGACGCGCAGCACCAGAGTCTTGCCGTCCATCTCGGCCCGATAGCCGGTGCCCTGGATCTCAAGGGTCTTCGACCAACCTTGCGTCACCCCGGTGATCATGTTCTGGATCAGTGCCCGGACGAGCCCGTGGTGAGCTCGGTGTTCCCGACGGTCACTGGGACGGGTTACTACGACTTCGTTTTCGCCCAGGGCGATGTGCAGGTCCGGATGGACATGCTGATCAAGCTCGCCCTGCGGTCCCTTGACCGTGACGTGGCCTTGCTCAATCGTGACATTAACCCCGGCCGGCACCGGCACGGGTAGACGGCCAACTCGACTCATCGTCCCGCTCCCATTCTGCTGCTGTCGTTCGTTACCAGACGAAGCACAGCACTTCTCCGCCCACGTTTTCGCGCCTCGCCTGAGCACCGGTCATGACACCCCGCGGCGTGGTCAGGATTGCCACGCCCAGTCCGCCATACGGCCGAGGAATCTCGCGCTTTTGCACGTACACACGCAACCCAGGCCTCGACACTCGCTTCAGTCCTGTCACGACCGACGTGCCGACTTCGTCATAGAGCAGCTCGACGTCAAGGTCACGTCCGGCTCGACCCGTTCGGTCACGGACTTGATATGAACGGATGAATCCCTCTTCCGCCAGTACGTTGGCGATCGAGATCTTCATGTTCGACGCCGGGATTTCCACCCGTGGGTGTCCGGCGTGGATGGCGTTGCGAATGCGTGTCAGCATGTCTGCGACGGGATCAGTCACTGGCATTGCGATTCCTGCCTGCTCGCACAGTTCCTGCTATTCATTGCTGTCTCTCTGGGTCCGCTCACTGGTTTCGCTCAAACGGGAAACCGAGCAGCTCAAGCAGCCGCCGGCCTTCGGCGTCTGACCGGGCGGTGGTGATGATGTTGACCTGCAGTCCGCGTACGCGGTCGACAGTGCCGTAGTCAATCTCGGGGTAGACGATTTGCTCGCGGATGCCCAACGAGTAGTTGCCACGACCATCGAAGGCCGTGCGCGATACGCCCTGGAAGTCCCGAATACGCGGCAGTGCCGCATTAATCGTACGGTCGAGGAACTCCCACATCCGAGCCCCACGCAGCGTGCACGAGACACCTACGTTGTTGCCCTCGCGCAGCTTGAAGTTCGCGATCGACTTCTTTGCCTTGTTCACAACTGGCTTCTGGCCGCAGATGGTGGTCATGTCTGAAACGCAGTTTTCGAGAATCGCTGCGCCGCCGGGTCCCAGCGACTCGCCGACGCCTGAATTGACCACGACCTTGACCACTCGCGGGACCTGCATCGCGTTCTCGTAGCTGAACTCCTCGAACAGTCGAGGAGCGATCTCATCATTGAAGCGTTGCTTGAGGCGCGGGGCAGCCGCTGTTCCATTCGTTGTCATCAGTCGATATCCCCATCGCACTTGCGGCAGACTCGAGTCTTGGCACCGTCTGCGCGGACCCGGAAGCCAACTCGCGACGGACGGTCGCAGCTCGGGCAGACCACGCTGACGTTCGATGCATGTAGTGCCGCTTCGCGTTCGATGATCCCGGCGGGCGCGCCTATCTGGGTGGGTCGCATGTGCCGCTTGACCATGTTCACGCCGGTCACGATCAAGCGGTCGTCCCTGGGGAACACCTGGCGAACCTGACCCCGCCGGCCGCGGTCTTTGCCGTTGCGGACTTCAACCAGGTCGTCTCGTTGCACGCGACGCATCTAGACCACCTCCGGAGCGAGCGACACGATGCGCATGAAGTCGCGCTCGCGCAGCTCGCGCGCGACCGGCCCGAGGATGCGGGTTCCGGTCGGATTCTGTCCGTCGGCGGCGAGGATCACCGCCGCGTTGTCGTCGAAGCGGATGTAGGACCCGTCGCCCCGGCGGTACTGCTTGGCCACTCGCACGATGACAGCCCGCACGACCTCTCCGGCGCGAACCTCGCGTCCGGGATCGGCCTGCTTGACCGTCGCGACGATCGTGTCGCCGACTGAGGCGTAACGCCGCTTCGTGCCGCCCAGCACGCGGATGCACTTGATCACTCGGGCGCCGGAGTTATCGGCAACGCGGAGCGAAGATTCTTGCTGAATCACTCCGAGTCCTCATTTCCGGAGGCAACTTGCTCCAGTGACGGAGCGCCAATCTCCTGCGGCTGAATCTCTGCCACCTCACGGCGCTCGAGAATCTCGACCACACGCCAGGACTTGCGCTTCGACAGAGGTCGGCACTCTTCGATGATCACGCGGTCGCCATTCCTACAGTCGTTACCTTCGTCGTGCACCAGGTAGCGCTTTCGACGGCGCAGGATTTTCTTGTAGAGCGGATGCTGCACCGTGCGCTCGACACGCACCGGCACGGTCTTATGGCGCGCATCCGCGACGGCGAACCCGACACGTCGTTTGCGGGCCATTGGCTACTCTTCCTCACTCGCTGAGTCGTCAGACGACTCAGTGGTCTGTTCTGTTTGGGTGTCTTCAACCGTGTCTGAGACGCGCACCAGCGGCTCGATCGGGGCACCAGCGGCCTCCGCGAGCTGGCGTTCCCGCAGGATTGTGCGGAGTCGTGCGACCTGCTTCCGAGCCGAACGCATCGCCATCGGATTCTGCAACTGGCGCGTCCCGATCTGGAACTGCAGGTTGAAGACCTCTCGGTAGGCTTCGTTGATCGCCTCGCCCAGTTGGACGTCGGTCATTGAGCGGGCCTCGTCGGCGAGTGGATTGGCCATGGCTAGACCACCTCAGCCTCTCGTACGACGACGCGAGTACGGACCGGCAGTTTATGACTAGCGCGACGCAGCGCTTCGCGGGCATCGGCCTCGGGTACCCCGGCAAGCTCGAAAATCACGCGACCTGGCTTGACCACGGCGACCCACTTCTCAGGCGCGCCCTTACCCTTGCCCATTCGGGTCTCGGCCGGCTTCTGGGTCACTGACTTGTCCGGGAACACTCGAATCCAGACTTTGCCGCCACGCTTCACGTAGTGCGTGATCGCGCGACGCGCGGCCTCAATCTGTCTGCCATCGACCCATGCGGCATCCAGGGACTGCAGGCCAATCTCGCCAAAGGCGACGGAGTTGCCAGACTGCGCCATCCCGCGGCGTCGACCGCGATGATGCTTACGCCACTTGACTCGTCTCGGCTGCAGCATCAGCGGCCTCCCCGCCTGCCGGCGGCTGCCGGATCAATCGCCTGAGCCGGACCGCCCGATGACTCAGTTTCTGCTTCAAAGGGCAGAATCTCACCCTTGTAAATCCACACCTTCACGCCGATCCGTCCAAACACCGTCTTCGCCTCGGCGAAGCCATAGTCAATGTCTGCCCGCAGCGTGTGCAACGGCACCCGACCGGACATCTCCGACGCCTTACGCGACATCTCCGCACCGCCTAGGCGGCCCGAGATGATGATCTTCGCCCCCTCAGCCCCGCGCTGCATCGTCCGCTGGACCGCCTGCTTGATGGCGCGCCGGAATGCGATCCTGCGCTCCATCTGCTCGGCCACGTTTCGAGCCACGAGTTGAGCATCCAGCTCCGGCACGCGAATCTCGGAGACATCCACCCTCAGCCGAATCGGCCGAGAGATCAGCCCTTCCAGGTCTCGTCGCAGTTCTTCGACATTCTGTCCGCCGCGTCCGATCACGATGCCGGGCTTGGCCGTGTGCAGCTTGACGCCGAGTTGGTTCGCATTGCGCTCAATGTCGATCCGCGAGATCATCGCCTCGCTTAAGCGGTCATTGATGAAATCGCGAATCCGACGATCCTCTGCCAGCAATTCGGCGTACTGCTTGTCCGAGTACCACTGCGAGCGCCACTCGTAGATCGTTCCGATCCGGAAGCTGGTTGGGTGAACCTTCTGACCCATAGTGCTTATCCGTCCTCTGCGTCCTGGCCGTCGGACACGACGACGGTGATGTGCGCGGTGCGCTTCAGTATTCGTCCGACCCGACCACGCGCCTTGGCTCGGAAGCGGCGCAGCGTACGGCCGTCTCCAGCGTGGATCTCAGCGATCTTTAGGTCGCGCGCATCGAGCCCGTAGTTGTTCTCTGCATTGGCGACGGCGGAGTCCAGCACCTTGGCCACATCGCGAGCGATCGGCTTGGGCGTGAATCGCAGCTGTAGCCGAGCCTCCTCGACCGGCATGCCGCGCAGACCCTGCATCACCAGCCGGACCTTGCGCGGCGATGTGCGGACGAACTTGGCAGAAGCCTGAACTTGCATCAGTTCACCCGCGTTCCACGGTCGGAGCGGCCGATGTGGCCGCGGAAGGTACGCGTTGGCGCGAACTCACCGAGCTTGTGCCCAACCATGTTCTCGGTCACAAAGACCGGCACATGTCGGCGACCATCGTGCACTGCGATGGTGAGTCCAACCATCTCCGGCACAATTGTGGACGGTCGCGCCCAGGTCTGGATCACCGTGCGCGCGCCGGAGGCACGCACGCGCTGCACCTTTTGCATCAGTTTGTGGTCCACGTAGGGACCTTTTTTGGTTGATCGTGACATCGCGCAAACCCTCTGATTTCTGCCTTAGCGCCGTCGGCCGCGACGGCGAACGATGTACTTGTCGGATTGTTTCTTGCCCCGTGTGCGGCGGCCAAGCGTGTACCAACCCCAGGGCGATTTCGGACCGGGCAAGCCAATCGGGGCCTTACCTTCGCCGCCGCCGTGCGGGTGGTCAACGGGGTTCATCACCGATCCGCGCACTTGCGGTCGGCGACCACGGTGGCGGTTTCGTCCGGCTTTACCGAGCTTGATGTTGGAATGCTCGACGTTGCCGACCTGCCCGATCGTCGCATAGCACACCGAACGCACGCGCCGCATCTCGCCCGAGGGCAGACGCAACAGCGTGTAGTCGCCTTCCTTGGCCATGAGCTGCGCGGAAGCACCAGCCGAGCGCACCATCTGCGCGCCGCGACCCTCGGTCAGTTCAACGTTGTGCACCTGGGTACCATTGGGAATCGCTGACATTGGCAGCGCGTTCCCAGCCCGAATCGGTGCATCTGGTCCCGACATCACGATGTCGTTGACCTTGAGCCCGTTCGGAGCCACGATGTAGCGCTTCTCGCCATCGGTGTAGAAGATCAAGGCGATCCGAGCGGTCCGATTTGGGTCGTATTCGATCGCCGCGACCCGGCCTTCGATCCCGATGCGGTCGCGGCGTTTCCAGTCGATGATCCGGTAGCGACGCTTATGTCCGCCGCCGCGATGGCGAACGGTTACTCGGCCCTTGTTGTTGCGTCCGGACTTCTTCTTCAGCGGAGCGAGCAGGCTCTTCTCCGGCTTTTTCTTCGTGATCTCCTCAAACGAGTGACCCGAAGAATTGCGGCGTCCGGGAGAGGTCGGTTTGTAGTTCTTGATTGCCACGTCAGACCCCCTCGAACAGGCGGATCTCGTAGCCCTCGGCCAACGTGATGATCGCCTTCTTCCAGTCGCGCTCCCGGCCTGGTCGGCCGCGCCCAATCCGCCGAGTCGAACCGCGCACGTTGATCACGTTGACCTTGCGCACCTGCACCGAGAATGCGATCTCAATCGCCTCGCGGATTTGCAGCTTGTTCGCTCGAGGATCAACCTCGAACACGTACTTGCCCTGCTCGGCCAGTTCGGTCGACTTCTCCGTAATGATCGGTTTCCGTACCACGGCGAACGGGTGAATGTCCTTAGGCATCGCCGTCCCCCTCGCCACTCTCTCCGCCTTCGACAGCCCACATCGCTTCACAGCGTCGGACGGCAGCTTCAGTCATGATCAGTTGGTCGTGCGTGAGGATCAGATAGCTGCTCAGCGTCTGGGCCGGCATTGCCTGGATGTTCTGCAGATTCCGAGTGCCGCGGACGAGATTCTCGTCGACGCCGTCCGAGACGACCAGCGCATTACGCTCGACGCCGACCGCTTCGCAGAGGTTCGACATGGCCGATGTTTTGGAGTCAAACTCCACATCTTGAGCCGTAACCAGCACGCCGCCTTCGGCCGCCCGCTGGGAGAGCATCGACCGAATCGCCAGCCGACGCATTCGCTTGGGTAGTCGTTGGCGATAGGAGCGCGGGTGCGGGCCATGGGCAACCGCGCCGCCGATTCGCGTCGGCGAGGACGGAGTTCCCAGTCGTGCGCGGCCGCCACCCTTCTGCCGACCCGTCTTCTTTGACGCTTGCCGAACGTCCGAGCGGTCCAGTGTCGAGGCGTTGCCCTGGCGCGCGTTCGCACGCAGTGCCGTCACCGCCTGGTGCACGACCGCCAGGTTCGGCTCGATCCCGAAGACTGAGTCGTCGGCTTCAATCTCGCCGGCGCTATTGCCCTGACCATCGATCAGCGGAAGTTTCATCGCTTGCCGCCTCGTCGTTTGGTCTGTCGAATTCGAACCAGACCATTCGTCGCGCCCGGCACCGATCCCTTGATGAAGACCAGGTGTCGGTCGGCGTTGATATCTACAACCTCAAGATTCATCGAGGTCGTCGTCTTGCCACCCATCCGACCAGCCATGCGAGTGCCCTTGAGCACACGGCCTGGAGTCGTTCCGGCGCCGACAGAGCCGGGGGCTCGATGTCGGTCGCTCTGACCGTGCGTCCGTGGACCGCCGCGGAAGCCGTGACGCTTGACCACGCCGGCGAACCCCTTGCCCTTTGAGATCCCCTGGACGTCTACGCGGTCACCTGCCGAAAAGACTTCGATCGCGTTGACGACGGTGCCGACTTCGACGTCGGACAGTTCGTCAGTGTCAGCCTGGAAAACAGCCAGGTGCTTGAGCGGTCCGTTCGCGCCGGAGTGTCCGAGCTCAGCCTGGTTGATCCGCCAGGCCGGAGCCTCGCCGAAGCCAACCTGTACGCCGGAGTAGCCGTCGCGCGGCTCGGTCATGATCTGTGTGATGGGGCAGGGGCCGACTTCGAGCACGGTGCAGCCTACGACCGCTCCGTCCTCGCCAATGACCTGGACCATGCCCAACTTCTTACCAAGGAGTCCTGGAATCGCCATGATTAGAGCTTGATCTCGACGTCGACGCCCGACGACAGCTGCAGCCGCATCAGGGAATCGACGGTTCGGCCGGTGGGTTCAATGATGTCGATGATCCGCTTGTGCGTGCGGATCTCAAACTGCTCGCGACCGTCCTTGTGGACGAACGGCGAGCGAATCACCGTGTACTTGCGAATTTCGGTGGGCAGTGGAATTGGCCCGGCGACACCGGCGCCAGTCTTCTCGGCCGTGTCGAGAATCTGCGCGGCCGACTCATCGATCACTCGATGATCGTATGCCTTCAGCCGGATGCGAATCTTTTGCCGAGCCATGTTGACGTCTCTCTGCCCTGTGTAAGGTCTGGTTCGGCGCTACTCGAGGATCGAGGTGACGGCGCCCGCGCCGACCGTCCGGCCACCCTCGCGAATCGCGAAACGCAGCCCTTCCTCCAGCGCAATTGGCGAAATCAAGCGCACACTCATCTGCACGTTGTCGCCGGGCATCGCCATTTCGATCCCCGTCGGCAGACCAATCTCGCCCGTCACATCCGTCGTGCGAATGTAAAACTGCGGCCGGTAGCCCGGGAAAAACGGACTATGACGCCCGCCTTCGTCCTTGCCCAGGATGTAAACCTCCGCCTCGAACGCCGTGTGCGGCGTGATCGAGCCCGGAGCCGCCAGCACCTGCCCGCGCGCAATTTCGTCGCGGTCGATGCCCCGCAGCAGACAACCCACGTTGTCGCCCGCCTCCCCGGTCGGCAAGGTCTTCTTGAACATCTCCACACCCGTCACCACGGTCGTGCGCGTGTCCTTGATCCCGACAATCTCAATCTCCTCGCCGGAGTTGACAATTCCCCGCTCAATCCGACCCGTCGCAACTGTGCCCCGACCCTTGATTCCGAACACGTCCTCAATCGGCATCAGGAACGGCTGATCCACCGGTCGCGGCGGCGTCGGCACGTACTCGTCCACCGCCTCCATCAACTCCACAATCGAGGCGTACTCCTCCGCACTCGCATCTGTCGACTCCGACCCCAGCGCCGCCAAGGCCGACCCGCGAATCACTGGAATGTCGTCGCCCGGGAACTCATAGTCCGAGAGCAACTCTCTGACTTCCAGCTCGACCAGGTCCAGCAACTCCTCGTCGTCCATCTGGTCCACCTTGTTCAGGTAGACCACCATCCGCGGCACGCCCACCTGGCGGGCCAGGAGAATGTGCTCCCGCGTCTGCGGCATCGGACCATCCGGCGCCGCCACCACCAGGATCGCGCCGTCCATCTGCGCCGCCCCGGTAATCATGTTCTTGATGTAGTCCGCGTGACCCGGCGCGTCGATGTGCGCGTAGTGCCGACTCTCGGTCTCATACTCCACGTGCGCAATCGCAATCGTGATCCCTCGCGCCCGCTCTTCCGGCGCGTTGTCAATCGAGTCGAAACTCGAAAACGACACGTTGTCCGACTGCAGCGCCAGCGTCTTCGTGATCGCCGCCGTCAGCGTCGTCTTGCCATGGTCAACGTGGCCAATCGTGCCCACGTTCACGTGCGGCTTCGTTCGCTCGTATACCTGTCGCGCCATCTTCCTGTCCTCCTACGTGTCGCTCGGTAGCTTGCGCTGTTCCTCTGAGCTGTTACGTCAAATCGATGTCTATCGAGCCTCCGCCAGGACGCTCTGCGGGACTTCCT
Organism: Dehalococcoidia bacterium; assembly: GCA_964291525.2. Lineage (GTDB taxonomy): Bacteria > Chloroflexota > Dehalococcoidia > Bin125 > Bin125 > Bin125. The sequence goes on from OZ219765.1 coordinate 2,562,935, forward strand.
CGTAGTGGTCGAACTCAATGCTGGCCGTGGCCCGACCCTGTGTCATCGAGCGCAGCGCCGTTGTGTAACCGAACAGGTTCGCCAGCGGCATTTGCGCCTGAATAATCTGCGCCGCGCCACGCTCCTCGGTGCCGTGCACCGAACCTCGTCGGCTGGACAGGTCGCCCGCGACCTCGCCGAAGTAATCTCGAGGTGTAGAAATCTCCACCCGCATCATCGGTTCCAGCTGAACTGGTGACGCCTTGCGAAGTGCTTCGCGGAATCCGATGGAAGCCGCCGTGGCGAATGCCATCTCGCTCGAGTCGACCTGGTGATAAGACCCGTCGGTCAGCGCCACCTTGATGTCAACCACCGGGAATCCACCGACCACGCCGGAACGCATCGAGTCTTCGACGCCTTTGCGCACCGAGCTGATGTACTGCTGCGGTACCACGCCGCCGACAGTTTCGTTCTCAAACTCGAAGCCCTCGCCGGGCTCATTGGGTTCGACTCGCAGCACGACATGGCCAAACTGTCCACGGCCGCCGGTCTGGCGAACGAAGCGTCCTTCGGCAATCGATGAACGTCGAATCGTCTCTCGGTACGAGACTTGAGGACGGCCGACATTGCACATCACGTTAAACTCGCGGCGCAACCGGTCGGCGATCACTTCCAGGTGCAATTCGCCCATACCCGAGATGACGGTCTGGGCGGTTTCGTCGTTGTACTCGACCTTGAAGGTCGGGTCTTCCTCAGCCAGTTTGCGCAACGACGCGCCGAGGCGATCTTGGTCGTCAGCGCTCTTCGCCTCGATCGCGATCGAGACCACCGGCTCGGGGAAGGCAATCTGGTCCAGCAATAGCGGAGCTTCTCGAGCGCACAGAGTGTCACCGGTGAATGTCTGCTTGGGGCCAACGAAGGCTGCGATATCGCCAGCCGAGACACGGTCGATGTCCTCGCGGTCGTCCGCGTGGACTCGAAGCAGCCGTCCGACGCGCTCGTTTTCATCGCGCGATGAGTTGTACACACTCGCGCCGGCCTTGAGTGTTCCGGCGTAGATCCTCACGTATGCGATTCGGCCGACATAGGGATCGGTCACGATCTTGAAGGCCAGTGCCGTCAACGGCTCTGAAGGATCGGCCAGGCGTGTTTCAGGACCGTCGTGGCTGATGCCCTCAACCGGCGGTACCTCGTCGGGGGCCGGCAGATAGTCGACGATCGCATCAAGCAATCGCTGTACGCCAACATTCTTGAGTGCCGAGCCACAGAGAACCGGGGTGAACACGTTCGAAATCGTGCCGCGTCGCACGGCCTTGAGAATCTCGTCAACAGAGAGTTCGTGACCCTCGATGTAGGAGATCATCACCTGCTCATCGCACTCGGCGATGCGCTCAATCATCGTCTCGCGCCAGCGTCCCGCGTCTGCGACGTAATCCTCGGGGATGTCGCCTTCGACCGGCGCCGCATCGCGATCGGAACTGAAAAACCAGGCGCGTTCACGAATCAGGTCGATCACGCCCTGGAAGTTGTCCTCGGAGCCAATCGGAATCTGAACTGGCACCGGGGTCATACCCAGTCGATCGCGGATCATCTCCATGGTGCGCCAGTAGTCGGCGCCGATCCGGTCCATCTTGTTGACGAAACAGATGCGGGGTACTTGATACTTGTCTGCCTGACGCCAGACCGTCTCGGATTGCGGCTCGACCCCAGCAACGGCATCGAAGACCACGACGCCGCCATCCAACACACGGAGCGATCGCTCCACCTCGACGGTGAAGTCAACGTGGCCCGGCGTGTCGATGATGTTGATCCGGTGCTCGCTCCACTCGCAGGACGTCGCGGCGGCCATAATCGTGATGCCGCGCTCGCGCTCCTGGTCCATGAAGTCCATCACGGCGGTGCCGTCGTGAACCTCGCCGATCTTGTAGGTGCGCCCGGTGAAATAGAGAATGCGTTCGGTCACGGTCGTCTTGCCCGCGTCGATATGGGCAATCACGCCGATGTTTCGGAGCGACGAGATGGGCGGGTCAGCGGGCATGTTGTGATTGTCCTCTGGTCGGCTCTCTGGTCGGTCTCTCTGGATCCACAACCGCTTCTTCAAACAGCGCGGTTGTGTGGTGGAACGCAGTCTGTTCTCTGCTCTTCGGCTTTAGCTCAGCGTGTGCGTCCTACCAGCGGTAGTGCGCGAAGGCTCGGTTGGCCTCGGCCATACGATGTGTTTCTTCACGGCGTCGCACAGCGGCACCTGAATTGCTGTAAGCGTCGAGCAGTTCGTCAGCCAACGACAGATGCGCCGGACGGCCCTTTCGAGACTGTGACGCATTCACCAACCAGCGAATGCCCAGCGACGTTCGTCGGTCGTGACGAATCTCCACAGGGACCTGGTAGGTCGCGCCACCGACGCGCCGAGGTCGAACTTCCATCTCCGGCGTGATGTTGTTCAGCGCCTGGTCAAAGACCTCAAGTGGATCCTGCCGAACACGCTCTTCAAGGATGTCGAGGGCGCGGTAGACAATCCGCTCGGCCGTGCCCTTCTTGCCATTGCGCATCAGGCGATTGATCACCATCTGAATACGCTGCGATCCATAGACCGCATCGGGTCGAATCTCATGTCGGTCGGGCCGTCGTCGTCGCGGCACGTTGTTTTGTCCATCTCTAACGCGAGCACCCCTCGGTGGTGGCCGAGGCGGCCCGCAACACTAAAACGACCACCCGTTAGTGGGTGGTCGCGGTTGCTAGTCCTGCTGTCTTACGCGTTCCGTACTTGGAACGGCCGCGCTTTCGTTCGGCGACACCCAACGCATCGAGCGCGCCGCGCACGACCTGATAGCGCACGCCGGGCAAATCACGTACCCGACCACCGCGGACGAGCACAATCGAGTGCTCCTGCAGCGTGTGGCCCTCACCGGGGATGTAGGCCGTGACCTCAATCCCATTGGTTAGCCGCACGCGGCAGACCTTGCGCAGCGCGGAGTTTGGCTTCTTCGGCGTGACCGTCCGCACTGCCGTGCAGACGCCACGCTTCTGCGGCGACCCAGTGTCCTGAGTGGTCCGGCTGGTGAGCGCGTTGTAGCGGAATCGCAGCGCCGGCGCCTTGGCCTTTTTGCGAGACTTCTTGCGCCCTTTACGGGCGAGTTGGTTAATCGTCGGCACAGCTGCTAGTTCTCCACTCGCTGTTGCTTCGCGCCACGCCCTTGAACGGTTCATTGGCACGAATACAGGGTCAAAGCCGCTGGTTGAGCGAACCGGCGCTCTGCCGGTGGTCTTCAACCGCAGGTCGGCCTCGACCCTCTCACACACCAAACCGACTCGGCGACAGGCGCGTGAAGCACAACGATAGCCCAGATCAGGGCGCCCCCGCAAGAATCCGCGCTTCGGCCGTCTCGAGTCGCGTCCAACCTTTGTTGCTCACCTGTCAAAGAACCACTGATCAAAGCTGTGGCGGAGGCTCAGACTCCGGCGTACGAATGCAACCCGGAGATCCAGAGGTTGACGCCCAGATAGGTGAACATCACGGCGAAGAAGCCGAGCACGACGATCCAGGCTTTGCGAGCACCGCGAAGCTGACGTAGCCCTCGACCGTGTATGTACGTGGCGAAGATGAGCCAGGTCACCAGTGCCGCCGTCTCTTTCGGATCCCAGCCCCAGTAACGACCCCAGGCATCATTCGCCCAGAACGCGCCCAGCGCGACACCGGCAGCCAGCAGCGGAAATCCGACCAGCACGGCGCGATACGTCAGCTCGTCGCACCGCTCTGCCGACGGTAGCCACTCGTAGCGTCCGCCCAGCTGCTCCACTCGAGAGGGAAATCCCTGAACCAGGTGCATCGCGGCCCCGCCGAACGCGACGGCGAGCACCGCATAGGAGAGGATCATCAGCGCGACATGGATCGTCAACAGCGTCGGACTCTGCAGCGCCGGGACGAGGATTTCCTGTCCCTCGCTGGGGAATGCCAACGCCGATGCGTAGAGACCGCAGGCGACCGGCAAGACAAACGCTCCGGCCAACCGAGTCCCAGAACGAAGCTCGAAGATACCATAGAACAGAACAATCGAAATGCCGAACGACATCGAGAACTCGAATAAGTTGCTATACGGCGCATGATTGAGTGCGATCGAGCGCATCACCAGCCCGGCGATCCCCAGCGTGGCCGCCGTCCAGACGCTCAGTGTGGCAATGCCGCCCAACGTGGGCGAACGCACCGGCCCAGGATCGGGGGCAGACAATGACGGTTCAGTGACCGCGAGGCGTCTCGACGCCCAGACCAGTCGGAATCGAGGTTGCACCGCGTACATCACCGAGGTGACCGCCGCGCAGCCAGCGGCGACGAAACTAGCCCAGAGCAGGAACAGGGCCCCGTCAGCCACCGGACTCCTCCGCTGATTCAGATTGCTCAGCTTCTGCGATCGCTTTGGCTTCCGCCTTCAGCGCATCTGACCGTCTCGGTGCCCCGACCCCACCAAAAGTCAGTCTGCGGAAGCCTTCAGACCACGGAATCCGACCTGCCCGGGCCGCTTGTTGCGACCGGTTCCGCATCCGCTTGACCATTTCCTCGCGATTCGGCGCCTGTACCTGCGACGCGTGGCGTAGCAGCGCATCGATCCTCCGGTCCAACTGGTCCGATACATCGACAAAGTAGTTCGGCTCATTGCTGCCCGCGAGCAAGACAGTGTTCACGCGCACAGGCTCCACACCGGTCGCGACCTGCTCCGCGTACGAATTCGCGTTGCGAGAAAGTGGAAACACCGCATCCAACGCGGCAATCCCAACTGTGCGATGGTCGCGATGGTTGAAGCCCCGGTATCCATCCCAGGTAACCATCAGCTCCGGTCGAACCTCCCGCAAGACTCGGACGAGTTGCCCACGGAATTCAGACCCGTCTTCCACGTGTCCGTCAGGGACCCGCAGGAATATGCAGCGCTGGATTCCAAGTTCCGATGCTGCGGCTTCCTGCTCCGCTTCCCGTAGCGCCCCAAGATCCGCGGGACCCAACATCGGGTCCTTGGTCCCCTTGTCGCCGCTGGTGACCAGGCAAAATGTGACATGCCAACCGTCATCGGAGAGTTGGGCGACCGTGCCGCCGCACGTGAATTCAATGTCATCGGGATGAGCCATCACGACGAGCGCGCGACGCGGTTCTGCTGGAGCCTCAGCGTCCGGCATCTTCGCAACTCCGTCCGACTGAATAGGCCGTGGCCTAGCTCGCCGCCACCAACAAGGATTCCACCGGGTCGGGACAGCAGGAATCGCGTTGCGCGCCTGCGATGTCTTGTTCGCTCAGCAGGTCCTCGTACACACCGAGAATACTGCGCGCCACACTGCGCCAGGAGAAGACCGTCATCTCCGCCGATGCTGCGGCTCCCATTCGATGACGCAACGCTTCGTCTCTCAAGAGCTGATCGATCGCCGACGCGAATCCTTCGGGCTCTCGATTGCCGACGAGGAGTCCAGTCTTGCCGTGGGTAATCGTGCTCGCCAGACCGCCGACTCGAGTCGCCACGACCGGCGTCCCGGACGCCATCGCCTCGACTGCCACCAGCCCAAACGATTCGTAGGCAGACGGAACCGCGCAGACTGCTGCGGCACGGTACAGGTCGGGCAACTGCCGTCGATCGACGGCGTTGACAAACTTCACTCGGTGTTCGACGCCACACGCAACCGCCAGCGCCCGCAACCGGGCTCGTTCGTCGTCGTCTCGTTCATCGCCGCCGACAATCCACAGCGAAGCGCATGACTGACTTTCAGTCTGCGCCAGCGCCTGGACCAACAGGTCCGCTCCCTTTGCCTGCTCCAATCGACCGACAAACAGGATGCCCGGCCCGTCTTCCACTCCTAGCTCAGGTAGCGCCGCCGCCACGCGACAGCGGGATTCCTCAACCCCTGCCGGATGGAATGTCTCAAGATCGATCCCGCAGGGGACGACTTGGACTCGAGAAGCGTCGGCCTGGTACTGGCCGATCAGAAAGGCCCGCTCATGCGAAGTCGCACCAATAATCGCGTCGGCGCAGGCAATCACACGGCGCTCGCCGGCAATGCGGAACGGTGGCTCGGGCTGTTGGAAGACCTCTTTGACCGAGCCGAGCGTATGGAACATGACCGCGTGCGGCACCTGCCACTGTCGCGACAGTTCGATACCGCTCAGACCCGCGACCCAATAGTGCGAGTGAATCAAATCGTATGGTTCGTTCGCCGCTGCGATCGCTTCAACGCCGCTAGTGAATTCCGAGACATGGGCCGCAATCTCGATCGGCGGCAATCCAACCGGCGGACCTGCATCCACGTGGAACAATCGGGCCCCTGGAGCGAGTTCCTCGACATCAGGCGCGTCGATCCGGTCGCGGCGGGTGTAAACATCAACTTCCCAGCCCATCTCGGCGAGATGCCGTGATAGGTCGGCAACATAGACATTCATGCCACCGGCCTTGGTCGTACCGGCGCGTGCCAGAGGAGACGTGTGTGTCGACATCACGGCCAGACGGCGGCGGCGGAGCACTATGAGTCCTCCCGCGTCAGTTTCAGCAGTTTCACGACCGCATCTTTACCGCCCAGGTCGTACTTGTACGGCTCGTCGCCGCGCAGGAAGTTCACGCTCGACATCCCCCGCTCCACCGCGTCACGAATGCACAGCACCTTCGATGCCAGTCCCGCCGACAGGTCTCGGAACTTCGGAGCATAGCCACTGTTGTACAGCAGCAGTTGATTGCGCGCGACGAAGCACAACACCATCGCCGCCGCTTCGCCCGAAACAGACATCACATAAAGCCGCAGCCATCCCGCTTCCGACAGCGACGAACTCAGCCGCTCAAAGAATAGGCGCATCTCGTCAGTCAAAAAGACGGCCTTGTCTCCCCGCGATTCGGCCATCATCGCCATGAACTCAGGCATCCTCGCAGCGACATCCGACGTCGAATCCACTGCCTCGAATCCCACGGCTCCACGCAGCTGCCTCAGCGGCCGCAACTTCCGCCGAACCTCACGTCGGTCGCGAGACCGCAGGGAGGACAGATAATCGTCCCAGCCACCGTTGAGTTCGATCGTGGGACAGACCGCTTCTTCGGCGATCTCCACGTTCCAGCCGCGCTCGCCAGCGGCGCCAAAGGCTCCAACCCACTCAGATCCAGGCTCAATCCCTCGAAACTCAGCTGAACCGGCTCCATGTGCCTCCAACTGATCCAGCACAGCAGCAACCAGCGTCGATTCCTGTCCCTGTTTCGCGACCGGACCCAGATAGTCCGACACTTCGTGGTCGCCAGCGAATGTCCAGTGCGTCCCGGAGCGCTTCAACGGCGCCAGGCCGACTAACTCCCCGGTCCCGTTCTGCAGTCCCAGGAGTTCCAATTCATCTTCGCCTGATTCGCCGAACACCGACCACCAGGCCTCGCCAAACTGCGGCGTCGAAAAGGGCATCGCATCAGCCGCGCGACACAGGTCGCTCCAGCGTTCGCCCAGTTCGGCGAATCCCCCGCGGACCACGGTCAGGCTCACAAGCGCTGCGCCCCCACCAGCGAGAGGAACTCGCCTCGCGTCTCAACCTGTTCGAGGAAACTGCCTCGCATTGCCGAGGTCAGCATCCGAGAGCCGGGCTTCTTAATCCCTCGCATCTGCATACAGAGATGTTCTGCTTCAACGGCCACCGCGGCGCCTTGAGGCTGGAGTGTCTTCATCAGCATGTCGGCAATCTGTGCCGTCAGCCGCTCTTGCAGCTGAGGCCGCCGAGCAATCGCGTCGACTAACCGTGCTAGTTTCGACAGGCCAACGACACGCCCGTGCGGCACATAGCCTACGTGGGCGATGCCGTGAAATGGCATCAGGTGATGCTCGCAGGTCGAGAAGAAGGGAACGTCACGGAGGATCACCATTTCGCTGTGTCCCTCTTCAAAACCAACCGACAGCAGCTCCGGGATGTTGACTTCGCGACCGCCCAGATTCTCCTCGAACGCCGCCACGACCCGTCTGGGCGTCTCCAGCAGGCCCTCACGATCTGGATCTTCACCCAGCGCAACCAGCAGCTCTCTCACCGCGGCTTCAGCCCGTACTCGATCAACCTTCTCGCTCATCGCAGCCCCTCCTCGATCGCTGCGGCCGCTTCCTCGTACTCCGAGCTAATTTCCAGGACATCCGCGGCAATCGACTCCACCGCTCGCTCCGGATCCTTGAGGCCGTGGCCGGTGATCGTGCAGACCACTCGCTGACCGGTAAGCGAGCCGTCACCATGGCGTGCCAGCAATCCCGCGACAGATGCTGCAGACGCAGGCTCGCAGAACACCCCCTCGGCATCTGCCAACGTTCGATACGCGTCGAGGATCTGCTCGTCGGACGTCGCGATGATGGCGCCGTCGGACTCATCTCGCGCGGCAACAGCGCCGTCCCACGACGCCGGATCGCCAATCCGGATTGCGGTCGCGATAGTTTCCGGCTTAGAGACCGGCCGTCCACGGACGAGAGGAGCGGCACCCTCAGCCTGCACACCGAGCATCTGCGGCCGTCGGGACGCCATCTCGGCGTGAAAGTACTCGGAGTAGCCCTGCCAGTAGGCCGTAATGTTGCCTGCATTCCCGACTGGGATGCAGTGCAGGTCGGGTGCATCGCCCAGCGAATCAACAACCTCCATTGCTGCCGTTTTCTGACCTTCGATTCGATATGGATTGACCGAATTGACGAGCGCGAGAGGCAACCGATCTGTCAACTCCTGCGCCAGTCTCAAAGCATCGTCGAAGTTGCCATCGATTGCCAACACCCGTGCTCCGTGTGCAGACGCCTGCGCCAGCTTGCCCTGCGCAATCCGACCTTCCGGGACCAAGACGAACGCGCGTAGCCCGCAGCGAGCGGCATACGCGGCCGCCGAAGCGCTCGTGTTCCCCGTCGACGCGCACAACACCGCCGATGCCCCTTGTTCAACCGCCTTGGCTACCGCGACGACCATCCCGCGATCCTTGAACGAACCCGTCGGGTTACACATCTCCAACTTCAACCAGACTTCATCGGCGCCAGTCGCTCGCTCCAGACTCTCTGCACGGACGAGCGGGGTACTGCCCTCGCCGAGAGTGACACACGGCGTCGACTCGCTCAACGGCAACCAGTCCGCGTAACGTTCGAGGACTCCGCCGCCGACCCAGGTACCGGACCGCAGCGCGCTGCTAGCCATCGCCTCGAACCCGCAAGTACGATTTCAGCTCGCGAATCTCTTGCTCCAACTCCTCAATTTGCCGTCGACGAACCTGTTCCTGCATCGCGACGAAGCGGTCCTGTTCTTGCGCCGACTGCGTCGAGACGCTCTCAATCTTGTCGCCCAGGGAGGCCACGGCGCGTTCGCGGCGTGCATCGCGCCCGCGCAACTGCTCGCCGACCCGTTCGATGTTGCCGATTCGCTCTTCCAATGCTTCGAACCCGCGCTGCACGGAGGCAACGATCGCCTTGGACCCGTCCATTGCCTGCAGCGACTCCTCGACCCGACCGCGCAGTGCCTCCACGTTGTTTCGCAGATCATCCCATTGCTCGGCCGTTTCCTGCACCCGACGCAAGTTCTGATAGGAGAGATCGACTCTCTCTGTCAGGCCGAAGAGATTGCGTTCCAACGCCTCGATCCGCGTCTCAAGCGCGCTCTCTTCGCTTGTCGCTCGGCGCAACCCATCGGCGTTTGCTGCAATCCTCGCGCCCAAGGCAACTTGGCCATTCTCCAACTGCGACAGTCGGTGCGCGATCTCTCCGCCCTCATTGTTCACGCGGCGAATCGCATCGTCGAAGACCGCGAGCCGTTCCCTCAGGTCGTTGAGCGCTTTCTCGTTCGACTGCAAGCGTCGATTGGCGTCGTTGCCTGCTTCGCGCTGGCCATCGACTTCCTGACGCAACTGCCTGATCGATGCGTCAGCCAGCTCTTTGTTCTCGTCCAGGTCACCACCGAAGCGGTTCACTCGCTCGCGTAACGCCTGTAGTTCTTCCAATTGGCGAATCGCCGACGCAACTTCTGCGGCCAGCGAGATCGCCTTGCCTTCCATGTCGCGCATGCGCTGGTCGAGCGTGTTCAGTTCGCGCTCGTCGCGGACGTGCGACTGAGACAGCTCAGCCGTCCGATTGCGTAGTCCGGCGATGGACTCTTCAAGCCGCATCCAGCGAGTGTCGGCGCCCTCGATTGGGTCAGTCGTTGTCACAACCATCCTCAATCCGCAGCCGCACGCCGAGTTCGATCTCCGAATCGGACCGTTTCAGCCCGTCAAGCACACGATCCAATGCACCGTCGCGGCAGGCATGGGTCGTCACGATAAGGTCCGCCGACTTGTCTCGCTCGGGATGCGGAGTCTGAAGCACCGACGCAATGCTCACGCCCTCGGCAGCAAACACCGCCCCCAATTCTGCCAGCACACCCGCCCGATCCGGCACCTCGAGCCGCAGATAGGTGCGCACGCATATGTCTGCCAGGGAAGCAAATTGAGGCGACCGGTCGATCGGTCGCAAATGTCGCGGGGCCTGCCCGGAGCCCAATCGACCCGCGACTTCGAGGATATCGGCGACAACCGCGCTGGACGTCGCGCCCGCACCTGCGCCGGGCCCTTCTAACACGACTGATCCGATCAGATCGCCCGAGACCGCCACCGCGTTCAGGACTCCTTCAACTCCGGCCATCGGATCCTCGGTCGGAACCAGCGTTGGATGGACTCGTAGATCCAGACCCAGAGAGGTCTGCTGAGCGGTGGCCAACATACGAATCGCGTAGCCGAGGTCGCGTGCGTGAACAAAGTCTCTCGCTGCAAGCGCTCGAATCCCCTCGCGATACACATCCTCGGGGCCGACCTGCGAGTGGAAAGCCAGCGACGCAAGGATCGCCAACTTGTAGGCGGCGTCGATCCCGTCAACATCGCTCGTCGGATCGGCTTCGGCATAGCCCAGCTGTTGCGCCTCAGCGAGCGCGGCGTCGTAGCTCATTCCGTCGCGCGACATCGCCGTGATCATGTAGTTCGTCGTGCCATTGATGATCGCGCGCACCGAGGAGACATCGTTCGCCTGCAGGTCGCGCTGCAACACTCCGATAATCGGTATCCCGCCGCCGACACTCGCCTCATACCTCAGCTCACCGCCACCTGCTTCTGCCAGAGCCAGGAGCGCCGGTCCCCGCTTCGCCATCACCTCTTTGTTGGCGGTCACTACCGACTTGCCAGCCGACAGTGCCGCCTCGATACAGTCGGCGGCCAGCACTTCGCCGCCCATGAGCTCAACGACAATGTCGACGTCGTCACGGCTCGAGATGGCCATCGGATCGTCTGAGATAGAGAGTCCCTCTGACGCCAGGTCGGCTCTGGCAGCAACATTGCGCACGGCGACCGCCCGAACCTCAAGTCTTCGCCCACTACGAGCCTCATAAGCCTGAGCATTGGACCGCAGCGCTTCAAGGACGCCTCGTCCGACGACGCCCAGCCCAAGCAGCCCAATTCCCAGCGCTTCACCCATCAGGCGTCAGGTTCCTCGTTCTGTTCAGGGGCGGAAGCTTCCGCGACCGGAGCCTCGACCGGCGCAGTTTCGACCGGAGCGGCCTCAGCCGGAGCAGCCTCGGCCGCCACAGCCTCGACCGGCGCAGCCTCCGTCGCCGCAGCCTCGGTAGCCCCATCCTCGACCGGTGGAGTTTCGACTGGAGCCGAGTCGACCGGTGCCGAATCGACTGGTGTTGAGTCGACTTGAGCTGTCTCGACCGCCGGAGAGTCAACCTCAGCCCCGCCCTCGGCAGGAGCCGACGGTGGCGCGTCATCCAGCTCGGCCCGCATCGCGCGCTGCGCCATACGGGTGACCATGCGGAAGCGCGACGTCTGGCGCATGTGTTCCGCCGTGTAAGGCAGCAGCGCCACTTGGCGCGCCCGCTTGATCTCTCGCGCGATCTTGCGCTGATCCTTGGCCGTGAGACCTGTCTTGCGCCGAGGTTCAATCCGTCCCCGGTCGGAGAGCAGCTTCTTCAGCCGATCCACATCCTTGTAGTCAATCGTCTTCACTTCCTGCGGAGTGAACACGGGTGCTCGACGGCGCCGGCCACGACGCCGAGTCCGTTCAATCATCTGCGGTAGTCGGTCGCCCGACTCGGGGGCCGGCGTGATACGAGGCGTGGGCGCGGGTACTGGTGTTGGGGCTGGCGCCGGCGCCGCCTCGATCACTGGTTCTGATTCAGTCGTCATCAAACGTTCTCCACGAATTTCGCAAATGAATGCGTGCTCAGTGCTTACTCAAACGGCAGGTCGCCCGCGTCGGGGCCACCGCCGAAATCACTCGGTTGATCCTGCCAGCTCCCACCGCCGCCGCCGTCACTGCCGCTGAAGTCTCCACCGCCGCCTCCACGGCCGCCGAGGAACTGAATATCGTTCGCGACGACCTCCGTCGTGTAGCGGTTGTTTCCTTCTCGATCTTGCCACTGTCGCGTCTGCAGCCTGCCCTCCACAAAGACCGGACGGCCCTTGCTCAGATATTGGCCAACCAACTCAGCGAGCCGCTGCCAGGCGACGATACTGACCCACTCGGTCACCTCTTGGCGCTGACCCTCACGATCCGTGTAGGTCCTACTACACGCGATTCGAAAGTTAGCAACTGCCGCCCCATTGGCGGTAAACCGCAACTCCGGGTCAGCCCCGAGGTTGCCGATCAGCATTACTTTGTTTAGTCCAGCCATCAGACTTCTCCCGCGATGTTAGACGCGCAGGCTAATGGTCTCGCCGAACGATCAGGTGACGCAACACCAGTTCGTCGATCAGCAATGACTGTTCCAGGTCATCCCGGCGCGCTTCTGTACCGCCCTCGTAGTGGGCGATCAGGTAATGGCCCTCGAACGCCTGCTTGATCGGATAGGCCAGCCGACGCCGGCCCCAGTCGATCACTTCGGTCACATCGTTGCCGTAGTCGGTCAAGGTCCCGCGAAGATGCGCCATTCGCTCTTCGATCTGCTCGCCCACGATGTCGGGGTGGAGGACCACCATGATTTCGTATTCAGTCGTCACCGATCACTCCTCTGGTCGGACGCTTGTCCGTCTACTGTTCTATCAGTTGTGATTGCCGATGCCCGGAATCGGGAAGCCCGACGCCAGGTCGCACACTTCAGCGCGGACGCGAGCGTGTGCTTCGGCATTGTCGATGTTGTCAAGCACACGGCTGATCAAACCAGCAACCTGGTGCATATCGCTTTCGCGCATTCCACGAGTCGTCAGCGCAGGGGTACCAATGCGAATCCCAGACGTCACTGTCGGTCGCTGACTGTCATACGGAATCGTGTTCTTGTTGACCGTGATCCCCGATTCGTCGAGCGCCGCTTCTGCTGCCTTGCCGGTCAGTCCCTTGACCCCGACATCGAGCAAGAGCAGATGATTATCGGTGCCACCCGAGACAACCCGCCAGCCCTCAGACTGCAAGCCGTCGGCCAATGCTCGTGCGTTGGCCACAATCTGAGCCGCATACTCCGCAAACTCAGGCGTCGCCGCTTCTTTCAGCGCCACGGCCTTGGCCGCAATCGTGTGCATGTGAGGTCCGCCCGAAGTGCCCGGGAAGATCGCGCGGTCAATCGCCCGAGCCATCTCTGAGTTGGTCAGGATCAATGCCGACCGCGGGCCTCGCAGCGTCTTGTGCGTCGTGGTCGTGATCACCGGCGCATAAGGAACCGGCGAAGGATGCACGCCACCGGCGACCAGACCCGCCACATGTGCCATGTCAACCATCAACACCGAGTCGACTGACTCGGCAATCTCGGCCGCCCTGGCAAAGTCGTAGATCCGCGGATAGGCCGTCGCGCCGACGACGATCACCTTCGGCCGGTGCTCGCGCGCCGTCGCCGCCATTGCGTCGTAGTCGATCTGCTCAGTCTCCGGGTCGACGCCGTAGGAGACGAATTCGAACCAGCGTCCCGAGATGTTGACGGGCAACCCGTGGGTCAGGTGACCACCGTGATTCAGTTCCAGCCCCATCGCGGTGTCGCCAGGCGAAAGCAAAGCGAAGTAGGCAGCGATGTTCGCCTGCGTTCCGGAGTGGGCCTGCACATTCGCATGGTCCGCGCCGAACACCGACTTGGCTCGCTCGATCGCCAACTCCTCGACAACATCGACGAACTCGCAGCCACCGTAGTAACGCTTGCCTGGGTAGCCTTCGGCATACTTGTTGGTCAGCACCGAGCCCATTGCTGCGAGCACGGGCTCGGACGGGTAGTTTTCGGAAGCAATCAGCTCAAGTCCGTCGCGCTGCCTGCCTGCTTCCGACTCGATCGCCGATGCTATCTCAGCATCCACGGAATCCAGGGCAGCCCCGGCCAACGTCAACGACATCTCGCACCCATTCGCGTTCTGGAGACCCGAGCGAGTCGGGCCGCCGCCTGGTCAGACGCCAGGCAGCACACGAACCACGGTCGATCTCAGCTTACACGCCGTCAAGAAATCCGAGTCAACCAGACAACTCTCGCCGCGTCCAGGCCTCATCGATCCCCGCCAACATACCTCCGGCCACCAGTGAGTGACCGCCGCTCAAGACTCGTTGAGGCTCAAGCCGCCGCATCAAATCCCTGAGCTCGTCATGCGAAACCGCATCCCACCGTCCCAGGTCGGCGCAGAACCGGTCGGGCCGACTCAGATTCCATCCCAGGTGAGAAAAAAATGGTCGCGTGTCCCAGATCATCGAATCGGCCATGCCGTTCAGCATGGCCACGAAGGATTCAACACCACCAGACTCATACAGCGAGGCCAACAGCGACCTCCCGCGATCCTCCCGTGTCCTCAGTCCCCGTTCCTCCGACAACACGCGCACCCGACACGACGTGTCCCGATCAACCACCGCCCAATCTGAACCACTGATCCGACCCGCGACCATCAACTCGGCATCTCGGCTCGTCATCACGTCGAAGACGTCTACAACTCGCTGAACGGTTGGGCGCAGCGTTGCAGCCCAGTTGTCCAGCACATCTGCCAGGCAAGAGCCAACTTGCAACGAACCAACTTCCGCACACGCCGACAGCACAGCGAGATCGGTCGGTGTATCCAGATCGAGCAGCGAGCGCGCAGAGCGCTCAAACTGCTGGACTTCGACTGAGCACGCATCTCGCACTTGCAGAGCAAAGCGGTTGTCGACCACCTCACCCTCGACGATCGAGAACATCCGCCCACTAGGTACGCCAACCCAATCGCACGAGAACAGTCGATTCGAGACGACTCTCCCGCTCTTCAGGGCTGCCAACACCTCAGACCAATCCTCTGTCGTCATCGCTGGCATCCCGCTGCCTGCGTAGCACACGGGAATCTCTGAGCTCGCGGCCGCCGCAGAGACAATGTCTCCTATCGCTTGCTCCGAACGAGTCCGCTCGACCTCCAGTTCCTCCAGCTCGACCGTAGAAAAAACGCGAATCCGCCGAAATCCGGCTTCGAGCGCCCGATCTGCAGTGTCACGAACCACCGCCGCGCGCGCCTCGTCAACCATGCGCACGGCGTCGCAGTCATCGCCGAATGGTTTGTAGCAGAGCCAGAATTCCGCTTCCGATCGCGATGCCATGTCAGTCCGCCCGCGCCGCCGTCCAGGCATCGACCACGCTGGCGCCCGCTGCCAGCAGCGTCCGAGCCGCCTCCGACAGCGTTGCCATCGTGGTCGACACATCGTCAATCAACAACACCCCACGACCGGCAACTCGGGACTCATCTGCTGCAAACGCATCCGCCACGATTCGAGGCCGGTCGGCCCGCGATCCCGCCTGCGCCTGTCGTGGTCCCCACCAACCTCGCCGCCTCAAGGCCCGCGGGTCCATCTCTAGGGCGTGTTGACATTTAGCCGTGACAACCTGATGCCTAGAAGATTGCGTTTACCCAAGCGGCCCACACGCCTTGGGGAGAATCGAGCAACCAGTCAGGCAGCGTCTCTGCCGGAGCTGGGCCGTATCGATCTGGGTTCAGGAACGCGTCGAGCAAGGACATCGTTTCTTGGAGGTTCTCGAACGGCTCCAAGATCAAAGGGAACTTGATCGCCCTCGGAGGTTCAAGCAGCGCATGGAATTCACGGATCGCCTCCGAGGTCTGAGCTAAGCTGGCGTGGACAGGAGAGAGACGGACTTGCAACGACACGAAGTGCCCTTTTCTACGGGCACTCAATCTCAACCTGTGCTACAATGAAATTGCGAAGACATTGCAGCACAGGCGCATTGAGCGCCCACTTGACCGCCCCGCGACAACGGGGCGGTTCTTTTGTCTGAGGTTAAACCTACAGTATTTGCAGTTCGCCCCCAACGGCCAGCCTCTACACTGGCCCTGCCACACAAGATTTTCGACAGGGCGTCGCAATTCGAGGACGACTGCTCTTGTCCCTTTCCCGGCGCTCACGTCGAGAAAATCTTGTGTGGCAACAGTTTTCCTCGATGCCAGGAAGGGGACTCTGTGAAAAAGCTGATTCTTGTTGGGGCGTTGCTGGCCGCAGTTATTGGGACCGGGGCTGTCTTTGCTCAGTCGTCAAATGGCGATCCGTACACCTACACAAAGTCTGGGTCCGGTGAAGGGTTCTTCCGTTTCGATCTTCCAGTTGGTGAATATGCATGTCGCTTCATCAGCAACTATGACGATTCGGACGACGGCCTTCCCGATGGTTACGTTGGGGCCACGGCATGGCTGAGAGATGAAAACGGGGACGCTTGGTCGGAGTTTGAGATGGACGACACGAAATTTGTCACCGTAACTGAGCCTCGCTCGTCAGCCAGCGGAGGTTTGGATGCATGGGCAGATCAGATTTGGCAAGCATTTGGCGGGCTTGATCTGTTGGGGTTCAAGATTTCAATCTCAGACTCAACGCCAAAAGTCGAGATTGATCTGTCTCGCGTGTTTCGCTCTCGTGGATTGCGCTGGACTTTTCAGTGCGTCGAATTTGGTTGGCCAGAGTAGCTGTTAAGATTGTTCGAGAGTAGGCGGGCTGTGTGGTAGGACTCCGCGGAGGCACAGCCCGCCCCGCTCTCAGGACACAAGAAGGCACGCCTCTTGTGTCCTTTGCCCTACCAAGCCTCGATTGCAAGATTATACACGAACATACGTGTTAAGCAATCACGCCCGCGATGTTCCGGCGATATCTCGTTTCGACTGGATGCACCACCAGGCCAGGTTGACCATCGAGGTGTAGGTCTCGCCCAACTTGCAGTAGCGCGTGGCCAGTCCTCTGAACTGCTTCAGATCGGCGAACAGATTCTCGACCAGATGTCGGGTCCGGTAGCTCGCCTCGTCATGCGGAATCTGAATATTGCGCAGACTCCTCGTCGGAATGGTTGCTACAATGTCCCTTGTGGCGAGCAGTTCGCGGATCGAGTTCGTGTCATACGCCTTGTCTGCAATCAGTTCGCCCGTCTGAACGCCGTCGAGAAGTTCCGGTACTAAGGGGTTCTCGGCGGCGTTTCCTGGATGAATCGTGAATCTCACAAGGCGACCCTTTCGGTCTACCAGTGCCATCAATTTTGTCGTCGGCCCGCCTCGACTTCTTCCAATGGATTGGGTCCTCTTGGAGAAATCGGACGGGCCTCCGCTTTTGGGGCACCCGAAGCGTGCTGGTGAACCTTGATGAACGAGCCGTCGATCTGAGTCGATTGCATGTCAAGCTCTCCCTGAGTGGTCTCGAAGATTCTCTCGAAGACGCCTTTGTCCGACCAGCGCCGAAAGCGACGGTAGACCGAGTTCCAGTTGCCGAATTCTGAGGGCATGTCTCGCCAGGGAGCGCCTGTGCGCAAAACCCAGATCATCCCCTCAAGCGATTTCCGATTGTCAAACCCGGATCGACCTCGGTCTCCGGGCTTACCGGGCAGAATGGGAGCGATCATTCTCCACTGCTTGTCCGTTAAAGTGGTGCGTGGCATGTCACCTCCTCTCTCATGGAGTCAGTTTAATGTCCACAAATCTAAATGTCAACACGCCCTAATCCGGTCCGCGCCGACACTGCACGCGCCAGATGCTCGGCCTGGTTGCCGCCTCGTCGACGCTTGCGCAGGAGTGGAATGGGGATGGGCACAACCACGTCGACGTCGGGAGCCGGCCTGATCTCACCCGCCATCTCCACCAGCAACTGAGCCAGTCCTGTCACGCTGCGGTGTTTCAGTGAGAGCACCGCTGCCCTCGCCGGCCCGTCGTAGATAAAACTGGAGCGCAGTTCTCGCACCGGGAGCGGCCTGGAGAGGCAATCGCGACAGACGGGCTCCTCCGATCGCAGCCAGCAGTGTCGGCAGCGCTTGTCGTCGGCGCGCTCCATCAGATCGCGACAGGGCCGGCAGATCAACTCGCCGGCTGCGCCGCAGGAAGCACAATGCGGCGGCAACGCCACTTCGACCAACGTCGCGACCGCTGCCAGAGTTCTGCCGACCGGCCGATACACTGAGTTCATGCGGCTCACCGTACAGCTCTTCGCCAACCTCGCTGAGACTTGCGGCGCTCGCCAGATCGAGCTGTGCGACCTGCCGCAGCCGCTCACCGCAGCGCTGGTGATGGACGCCTTTGTCGATCGCTTTCCTCAGCTCGACGGTATGCGTGACTCGATCATGTTCGCGGTCAACGCCGAGTACGTCTCCTCTGACCACCCGGTCACGTCCTGCGACGAAGTGGCCCTGATCCCACCGGTCAGCGGCGGCTCAGAGGACGAGTTCTTCAAAATCACGCGGGACGTGCTCGATCCCACTGCGCTTCACAACCTGGTGCTCTCGCCACAGGCGGGTGCGGTGTCACTGTTTGTCGGCGTAGTCCGGGACAACAATCTCGGCCGCGACGTCGACTTTCTCGAGTACGACGCCTACCCCGCCATGGCGACCAAGGTGATGCGCCAAATCGCAAGCGAAATCCGAGATCGCTGGGACGTCCTCGACATCGCCATGCATCACCGCGTCGGACGCCTCGAGATCGGAGAGGCCTCAGTTGCCGTCGCGGTCGCATCCGCCCACCGAGGCGAGGGGATCGAGGCCTGCCATTACGGCATTGACCGGCTCAAGGCCATCGTTCCGATTTGGAAAAAAGAAGTCTGGTCCGATGGCGAGGAATGGATCGAGGGCTCCCTCACCCCCGCCGCTGAGGTCGACGCCTCTGCTGACTGACCACCATCGCCGCCTGGTCCGTCCGGTAGTCCTTGGCCTTCACGTGCAGCACCGTGCCCCGCTGACTGTCCAGTAGCCGCGACGCCAATCGTGGATCCAGGCTCTCCGGCGCCACATTGGTCGTAATCAGGGTGGGCGCGCGGCGCAGATATCGCGAAGCGCAGAGCTGGTACAGCTTCTCGTTGGCCCACTCGGTCGCCTGATGGGCGCCAAGATCGTCCAGCACGAGGACATCGACTTCCTTGAGAGACGCAAACGTCACCTCAAAGGAGGCTTCTCCATCATCTCGATAGGAAGCACGTAGACCGTCCAACAGCTCGGGCACGACAGCAAAGCAGACGCTGTCACCGACCGCTAAGCGATCGTTCGCCGCCGCTGCTGCCAGATGAGTCTTGCCGACACCAGTGCCGCCAATCAGCGTCAGCCATCCCGCCGGTTGCTCAGCCCACTCCATCACCGTCGCTTTAGCTCTTGGCAGGTTCTCCGCGTCACCCCGGCCGCCAAGTCCCTGCTCGCGGAAACTGTCGAACGTGTACTGCGACAACACCGCCTCAGTCATTCCCCCAAACTCCCGATATCGCGTCACAGATGCCACGGCGCCCAACTCCAACCGCATGACATCCAATGTCAGGAACGACTGCAACCCAATCGCCGACAAGTCCGGCTCTTCCGAGACCAGCACCGTCCGCCGACCGCTATTCCGCCGATGATTGAGCAGTTGGAACAACTTCTCCCGAGCCCAGTCCGTCGGCGAGATGCAATCCAGGTCGTCCAGGATCAGGAAGGGCGCGTCTCGAACATGTTCGAACAACAATGCATACGAGAAGTCGCCACCGCTCGAGGCATTCATCGCAGAACGCAGCCGGTCCAGCAGGTCGGCCGCGACGAAGTAGAGCGCCGATCGACCGTCGACAATCCGCCGATTCGCCATCTCCGCAGACAACCGAGTGCGACCCGTTCCTGCACTACCGGTCAACAGCAGCCAGCCCGGTTCTTCATCTGGGGTATCTGCAAATGAACACGCCGATTCGGCCTGCCCTTGCGAGATTTCCTCCTCGGGCAAGCGGGAGTCGGATAGTGGTCCGAGGTTGCTCAGTCGCTGCAACCGAGCGGCGGTCAGAGCTTCCTGTTCTGCCCTCTGGCACTCGCAGGGCTGGACACGTCCAAAATCAGGATCGCCCACCGGCCTCGAAACCCGCACATAGCCGGCTCCACCGCAGATCTCACAGTCTGCCGAGCCCTCTTCAGTCCAGAGCGATTCGTCCCGCCGCAGCGACTCTGCCTCACTCTCGGAAGAGGTGTCGGTAGCGCGACGATTCCAGCCCGTCAGCAGTGGACCGATTCGTTGCATCTCCGCCATCGCGTCCCCCTTCATCTCGACCTTCCGTCTCCCAGCGCTCGAGAATCGCCTGCACGTATCGCCAACTCCGGACGCCATTGGCGACCGCCTCTGCGAACGCGTCGTGCATCCAGTCCGAGCCGTAGCGTGACTCCGCCGCTTTGATCTCTTCGGACAGGATCGGCGGCATCGGAGCCCCAAATGCACTCTGCCAGATCTCAGGCGCTGAGCTGTAGGCCGATTCCCGCCCATAGACCGCCGCCGACGTCGGCGGCATCGACGCCGACTCCAGCGCCCGTCGACCGTCCGCATCATTGAGCGCGATCCACTCAACCCAGACGCCGTCATCCACTGAGCGAGCCTGTAACAGCGATCCACGCTCCACCGAGGCCCGGAGCCCGTCGGCGAACGCCTCGTCCACCTCGCGCGGAGCGCACAGATTTGCCAGCGCCTCAATCAGCGACCGCGATTCCCGCAGGTCTCGACACGAGATTCGACGCGGGTACCGCCGCACGCGAGAGATCGCTTGGATCGCATAGAGCGTGACGACCAGCTCAGCCGGATCGGACATCACCGGCACGAGCTCGCGTAGCAGCGACTGCGGCAGCGGCGTCACTGGAGCACCCGAGGGAAAGCCGTCGAAGCTCATCAGAACTCGTCCACGCCGGGCTCAGGCTGAGCATAGAAGTCTTCGAAACGCGCAACCGTCGGCACGAAGCGCACGTCGACTCGTCCGACCGCGCCATGCCGATGCTTGGCCACCAACAACTGCGCCACCTCGTGTCTGCCACTGCGCGACGCATCCGCGACCAGATCGTCCTGGTAGTCCTCGCGGTCGTACATGTCCTCGCGATAGATGAACACGACCACGTCAGCGTCCTGCTCAATCGAGCCGCTTTCCCGCAAGTCCGAGAGTTGCGGCACGGGAGGATGCCGGCGTTCGACGGCACGCGATAGCTGTGAGAGCGCCAGGATCGGAATCTGCAACTCTCTGGCAATCTCCTTCAACGTTCGCGAGATCAGCGAAATCTCGCTGACACGATTCGTGTCCGCCGGCGCGCGAGAGAACCCATGCACCAGCTGGATATGGTCGATGATGATCAGCCCCAGCCCACTTCGGCCACTCCCGCGCCGATGTGCCTGCTCCTGCAATCTGGTGTGAAGGTTGCGCGATTTGGCCCGTATCTCGGCAAGCGTCTGACCGGCCGTGTCGTCGATGTGAATCTCGGCGCGGCTCAACAGCCCAATCGCCCTGGAAATCCGGCCCTCCTGCTCCTCGGTATGCCGACCCATTCGCAACCGCCCCGACTCCACGCCCGACTCGGCCGAGACCAATCGACCTGCCACTTGCTCGGCCGACATCTCCAGAGAAAAAACGGCGACCGGGAGGTCTTGCCCGAGTGCCGCGTTGCGTGCCATCGTCAGGGCCAGCGCGGACTTACCTACTGATGGCCGCGCCGCCAATACGACCAGGTCCGAGGCATGCATCCCGTCATTCAGCAATGCATCGAGGTCCTGGAATCCCGTTCGTGTCGGACCCTGGACGCCGTCGTCGGCTTCGCTCCCGTCGCCGAGGACATCGCTGAGCAGGTCCTGCAACAGGCGGAAATCCTGCCGTCGATCCGCTCCGCGAATCCCATACAGCAGCTCGACAGCCTGGGTCAGCGATTCGCCCACGTTCGGATCGGCCTGGTACGCCAGCTCCCCGATCTCACCCGCCGCGCGGATCATGTCGCGATATGTTGATGCCCGCTGGACGAGGCGCGCATAGTGCTCTGCCCCGACCGTCGCCGGCAGCTCGTACACCAACTGATTCAGATAGGCCTGACCACCGGCCTCCTGCAGCCGACCCTGCGTCGAGAGTTCGGCGGCAATGGTGATCTGGTCGATTGCTTCATATCGATCGAACACGGCCAGGACCGCGGAGAAGATCGCTTTGTGCCTCGGGTCCATGAAATCGCCGGGCTCGAGCATCCCGGCAAGGCGCTCGTAGACGCCCTGTTCGGCCAGGATCGCGCCAAGCACCGACTCTTCGGCGGCCTGGTCCTGCGGCACGCCGCGCGGAGCCGAGCGACCTCGACCGTTCTGGCCGTACTCCTCGGCGAGTTCGTCGTAGGTGGGATCGCTAGAAACCACGGCCGCCCCCTTCACAGAGAGCGGCGCGGCCGGTTGGCGTTACGCCTCGACGGCTTCGGCCTCTTCGCTGGCGCTGCTCTCTTCGGCTTCCTCCACCGCTTCGGCTTCGTCGACTTCCGCAACGACTTCGTCGAAGCTCAGGTCGACGCTGTCGGCATCCGGTTCGACGGTCACCGAAACCTGCGCCGAGACGTTGCGGGTCAGCCGGACACGCACATCTTCCGTCCCCAATGATCGCAAGGACTGCGCCAGCAGCACTTGCCGATGTTCGATGACGGCACCCGGCACCGACTCCGCGGCAATATCCGTCAGACGCTCGGCGATGTCGCGAGCAGTGATTGAGCCAAACAACCGACCCTGCTCGCCGACGCGCGCCTGGAAAGTCATTTCCGCTCCGGCAATTGCCATCGCCACCGGGTTGGCCTCGCCATCGAGCTTCTCCTGGCGGATCGCATCGGCCTGGGCCAAGCGCTCGGCTCTCACCATGTTGTTGCGCGTCGTCGGACCGGCCAGACCGCGCGGCAACAGGTAGTTGCGCGCGAACCCGTTCTTGACCTCTTTGACTTCCCCGACCAACGCGGTCCCCTCGACCTCTTCGAAGAACACGACCTTCATCAGATAGCTCCGCTCGATCCGTCAGACATACCCAACAACCATACCGACCCATGGCACACGACCCAACACACATCAATACACTCGAACGCATGTACACTCTAGGACGACAGTACGACATTTACAAGCCGGCCGCGCTGTCGCTCGTCTGAGCCGGCTGTCCCGGCGGATCGGCGATGTTCACACTTCCCCGATCTCCAAGCGTCTTCGACACCATCTGCACGACCTGATCATTGGCCTGCAGTCGCCACTCGTCCGAGCAAACCAGCACCTCGACCCGCTCGCCCTGACGGATTCGCAGATACACCTGGGCATCACCGGCGTGCATGAGTTTCATCGATTTGAGCCCGCCCTCGAGCTGATCCATCAGCAGAACATCGGCCTCCTCATCACCCGATTCGTCGATGGTGATCCACAGGCCGGCGCCCGACGGTGAGACCACCGATGCGGCCTGGGCCACGGGAGTCGGCTCAGGAGACGCAGGCGGGGTCACAGGTTCGGTCGGCTTCGGTAGATCCAGTGGCTCCCGAGGCTTCTGCATCCAGGGAGGGGGAGGCGCTTGCCTGATCGGCGGCACCACGACTGCGCCGGAGCCACCCAACGCTTCAGTGGCTGCAGCCGCTGCAGGCGCCACCTTGGCTGCCATCTGTTCAGTCCATGCTTCAACCGACTGCACCGCCAGCGTCAACCGATCCATCCGTGTCCGGATGTTGACTGTCACGACCACAATCTGATTCGGTTCCCAGAGCTGCTTGGTCGTCGCCCATTGATCCGGCCAGACTGTCACCTCCGCTGTCCCCGACAGGTCCTCCAGCATGACCGCCGCAAACTGATCACCCTTGCGAGTCGTCAGTTGGCGAACACTGTTGACCAGCCCGGCCACGGTCTGAGTGTTGCCCGACATGTCCTCGGTCAGCTCAGACAACCGAGCGTCGACCCGGCCCTGAAGCGCGATCGTCGCCGCCTTCAGTGGATGCTCCGACACGTAGGCGCCCAGCAACTCGCGCTCCCAGTTGAGCTGCTCGTGGTGCGTTGCATCCATCCCCTCCTCGAGCTCGACCGTCGGCGTCGGCGTCTCCACCTCCGTCCCAAACAGATCAAACATCGAGGTCTGGCCGCTGTCGCGCAGCTCTTGCGCTCGGCGTGCGCGCTTGATGATGTCCTCGGCCGCAGCCACCATCGCCCCGCGCGACTCGATGGCGTCGAACGCACCCGCCTTGGCTAACGCTTCCAGCGCGCGCCGGTTCATCGACTTCGCGTCCAACCGCTCAGACAGATCACTGGCGTTCTGGATCGGACCGTTCTGCTTACGCTCCTCAATCAGCGGTTCCACGGCAGTACGGCCGACGCTCTTGATCGTGCCCAGACCAAATCGGATAGCAGTCCGATCATCGGCCATCTTCTCCAACGTGAAGGTCGCCTCCGATCGATTGACGTCCGGCAACAACAGCGGAATACCCAGCCGTCCGCATTCGGCCGCCGCCTCCCTCACCCGATCGGCGTTCCCAGCCGCTGCCCGGAGCACGGCGGCCATATACGGCGCCGGATAGTTCGCCTTGAACCACGCCGTCTGGTACGCGATCGCCGCATACGACACGGCGTGCGCCTTGTTGAACGCATAGCCGGCAAACGGCTCGATCAGCTCGAAGATCGTCTCGGCGTCGTGCTCGGTATACCCATTGCCCAGCGCGCCCTGGAGAAAATTACCGCGCTCTCCCACCATCACGGACGCGATCTTCTTGCCCATCGCCTTCCGCATGATGTCGGCCTGACCGAGCGTGTAGCCGGCAAACTTTCGCGCGATGTGCAGCACCTGGTCCTGGTAGACGATCACGCCATAGGTGTCGTCGAGGATCTCGCCAAGGTCGTCGTGCGGGTACGTCACGCCGACGCGTCCGTGCTTGCTATCGATAAAGCGCGGGATGTGCTCCATCGGACCCGGCCGATACAGAGCCAGCAGCGCCGCCAGGTCACGGATCGAGTTCGGCTTCAGGTCTTCCACGACGCGACGCATTCCGCCCGACTCCAACTGGAACACGCCAAATGTGTCTCCAGTCGCGAGCCGCTCGTAGGTCTTGCCGTCGCCGTCCGGGAGATTCATGTAGTCGATCTCGACGTCCTCGTGCTCCTTGACCAACGCGACCGCCTCCTCGAGGATCGTCAGGTTCGTCAGACCGAGGAAATCCATCTTCAGCAATCCGACCGCCGCCACTTCATTCATTCCCCACTGCGTCATCGGAATCCAGCCCTCTTCCGAGGACTCATTGACCGGTCGCCGCAATGGCACATTCTCAGCCAGCGGCTCCTGCGAGATCACGACGCCAGCGGCGTGCGTCGACGTGTTGCGAACGACGCCGTTCAATCGTCGCGCGTAGGACAACAACTCGGCAACGGTCGGATCGTCTTGCTGCGCCTGCTGCATGTCCTGCGACTGTGAAATCGCATCTTCGACCGAGATGTTGAGCTGGTTCGGCACCATCCGCGCGACGCGGTCGGTATCGCCCAGCGGTACGCCCAGCGCTCGGCCCGAGTCGCGGATCGCCGCCTTGGCGCCGAGCGTGCCGAAGGTGATGATCTGCGCCACCCGGTCGCGACCGTATTTCTCGGCCACATAGCGGATCACCTCATCGCGCCGGTTGTCGGCGAAGTCCATATCGATATCAGGCATCTCCCGACGCTCGAGGTTGAGGAACCGCTCAAAGACCAGGTCGTGAGCCATCGGATCGATCTCGGTGATCTCCAGGCAATACAGGACCAGGCTCGCCGCCGCCGATCCGCGGACCGCGCGAGCAATCCCGCGGTCGCGGGCGAAATGTGCAAAGTCCATCACGATCAGGAAGTACTCGGCAAAGCCGGTCTCCTCGATGACGTGTAACTCGTAAGCCAACCGATCCAGATGACTCTGGGGGGGCGCGCCGTAGCGTTGCTCCAGACCGCGGTATGCAATCTCAGTCAGGTGTTCAAGCGCGGTCGACCCCTCGGGAATATCGGGCTGCGGCAACCGCAGACGGTCGAACTCCAGCTTGACGTCACAGCGTTCCGCCACGAGCTGTGTGTTGGTCACCGCCTCCGGCAGATCGCTGAAGTTGTCCAGCATGTACTCCTCCGAGGTGAGGTAGAAGTCCTCACCGTCGAAGCGGAATCGTTTCTCGTCTGTCCGGACCGCGTTGGTGCCGATGCACAGCAAGAGGTCATGCGCATCATGATCGCCGGGCTCGCAGTAGTGAGCGTCTTGCGTGGCGACCAGTGGCACGCCCAACTCGCGAGCCATCGACACCGTGTGCTTCAGCGGAGGCTCGAACTGTGCCAGCTCGTCGTGGCGCTGAATCTCGAAGTAGTAACGGTCGTCGAAGACTTCGCGGTACCAGTCCACCACTCGGTGGGCCTCGGCCAGGTCGTCACGCTGCAGCGCCCGTTGCAGCTCCGAGGACGGACATCCCGAGAGGACGATGATCCCCTCCGAGTACGTCGCCAGCAGCTCTCGATCGACACGTGGCCTGTAGTAGAAACCCTCCAGGTGCGCCCGAGTCGAGAGCTGAATCAGGTTGCGCCAGCCGACCTCATTCTGGGCCAGCAGCACCAGGTGATAGGAGTTCCCGGCAGCTTCGCGCCCGTCCGAGCGATCCGTCCGGTCGCCCGGAGCCACATAGGTCTCCATGCCCAGGACGGGCCGGATGCTTTCGCTCTCACAGGCTCGGTAGAACTCGATCGCTCCGTACAGATTCCCATGGTCGGTGATCGCCAGCGAATCCTGCCCCAACAACTTCGCCCGAGCCGCCAACGCCGAAATCTTCGATAACCCATCCAACTCCGAGTACTCGGTATGCGTGTGCAGGTGCGCAAACATCTATGGCAGCCGTTTCACTCGAATGATGACACGTCCGACCTCACGGATGATCGAGTTTGTTGGCACGAAAGAGAAGCCACTGATGATGACTTCTGGAGCGCTTGTTGATACGCAATTCCTATCTGGTGACGTGAGGTGAATGGTTAGTGGACAACTTGGCATTCAAATGGACCTCGTTGCCCCGCGCTTGACGCGGGGCCCAGACCTCGATCATCGAGCGAAGCGCAGGACAAGTCCTCAGCTCGATTGTCGAGCTCGCCTGTCCGCATAGCCAGTCCGCGGCGAGAGAGACCACGTTGGGCCGATTGCGTTGACCGCCCCGGGGCCAGTGTCAAGTGCTCGGCAACAGAATGCAGGGACCAAGTTCTCCAGCCGAAACGCGCCGTCAGATCACTTGATCCAGCTCAAACGCCGAGTGCAGCACCCGCACCGCTTCCTCACCGCGATCCGCCCTGACCAAACACGTGATCCGAATCTCTGACGTCGTGATCAGCTCAATGTTGATCCCCGCGTCCGACAACGAGCGGAACATAGTCGCCGCATATCCGGGGCCGGACTGCATCCCGGTACCGATCAGCGACACCTTCACCAGGTCATGATTGAACAGCACGTCGGCCGCGCCGAGATCGCCTGCGAGCGGCTTGCTGATTTCCTGCGTCCGCTCCCAATCGCCCTTGGTCACGGTGAACGTGAGGTCGGTCAGCTGCAGTTCAGATGCGTTCTGGACAATCGTGTCGACCGAGATGCCGGCATCTGCCAACGGACCGAACAACTGCGATGCGATCCCCGGCCGATCTGGAATGTGCCGCACGGTGACCGACGCGACATCGCGGTCCAGCGCGATCGTTCGAACTCGATTCTCGGGCTCCATTTCGACCTTCCCTCGTATCAATGTGCCGCCTCCCGAGCCAAACTCGGCCTGCGAGGACGCCACCAGAATCGGAATCTCGTACAGCAATCCCAGCTCAACCGCCCGCGGATGCATCACACCGGCGCCCTGCTGCGCAGCCTCGAGCATCTCCTCGGAGGCAATGTCTCTGAGACACCGGGCGTTCGGTTCAATCCGCGGATCAGTTGTGTAGATGCCTTGCACGTCGGTATAGATCTCAACCTGCTTCGCTCGCAACGCCGCGCCCAGCGCGACCGCCGATGTATCCGATCCGCCGCGTCCCAGCGTCGCGTAGTCCCCCTGCGGACTCTGTCCCTGGAAGCCGGCCACGACGACCACATGACCCTCAGCGAACTCTTCCTCCATGCGCCAGGTGTCAATCCCGCGGATTCGCGCTCTGCCGAAAGTGTTGTCGGTAAACACGCCTGCCTGCGCACCGGTCAGCGCGACAGCAGGACAATCCATCTCGACCAGCGCCATGGTCAAGAGCGCGCTCGAAACCATCTCTCCAGTCGCCATCAGCAGGTCGGTCTCCCGACGAGGCGGCCGCGGGTTCACCTCGCGGGCCAGTGACAGGAGATCATCAGTGGTTTTGCCCATCGCCGAGACCACGACGGCGATCTGTTCACCCTCCGCCGCGCGTGTAGCAATGCGGCGCGCAACGTTTCGCAGCCGCTCGACAGTACCGACCGACGTCCCACCGTACTTCTGAACGATGGTCACAGAATCTGCGCCCCGCCAGCATCGATCCCAGTGATGAAGGCCTGCCCCTTGATCCCTCGCGCCTCCGCCGCCGACACCCAGGCATCGCGAACACTCTCGGCGTGATCTTCGTCGGACAGCGCCATCAGCGTCGAACCGCCGCCTGACAGGTACGCGGCATACGCCCCGGCAGATTCCGCCGCGTCAAACAGTTCAAACATCGTCGGAAACAGGTTCGAGCGCGGAATCTGGTGCAGCCGATCATCCGTAGCCGTCTTCAGCGCATCCCAGGAGCCGGTCGTCAGGGCCGCCACTAACAGGGCCGAACGGCACGAGTTATGCACCGCGTCCTTGCACGACAGCTTGTCCGGCAGCAGGGCCCGACCCTTCTTCGTCGACATGTTGAAACTGGGCGTGAAGCCCACGAACTGCAACCCCTCCGCGACCGGCAGCGCGACCCGGGTCACCCTTCGGCCCGTCATCGCCACAATCTGGCAGCCGCCGAACAGCGCCGGGGCCATGTTGTCGGCATGACCCTCGAGGTCCGACCCAAGCTCCAGGATCCGGTGCTCGGACAGGGGTAGTCCAAGCAGCGAGTTGATCGCCACCAGCCCGGCACCCCGACAGGCGGCACTGGCGCCCAGTCCGCGACCCAACGGAAATTCCGCTTCGACCGTGACCTCGATCTCCTCCGACTCGGGACGCTCTCTCCCCAGTTCTCGATAGACCTCGCGGACCGCCTTGCGCACATGCCGAGACATCGGCGAGCGCTCGCCCTCATTGCCCGATCCGACCGACACCGTGACTGTGGCGTAGCGTCGCAGTGCCACGCCGGCCGCGTCGAAGCCGGTTCCCAGGTTCGCCGATGTTGCGGGCACGCGGACCGTGATCGGGCCCAGCGGCTCAATCGACTCTGCGTGTTCGGGCCATGCCTCAGTAGTCATCGCGCAACATTCTATGTGTCGCTGCTACGAGCATCCAACCAGTCGTTCACAATCGTTAGCGCATTCATCAACACACCCGATGCTTCAAGCGAGGCGTCGATCCGCACGATGCGCTCGCTGTGCTCCAGCGCCAGCGCGCGAAACCCGGCGTTGACCCGCTCATGAAACGCCAGATCGGCATCACCGATCCGGTCCGCCTCGGTCGAGCGAGCTCTCGTCCGCGCCAGACCGACTTCGGCAGGAACATCCAACAACAACGTCAAATCGGGCGTCAAGCCCTGGGTGGCCTCCGCGTTCAGACGGCGCAAACGCTCAAGGTCCAGACCGCGGCCGTAGCCCTGATACGCGAGCGTCGAGTCGCTGAAGCGATCGCTGAAGATCAACGCTCCGCCAGCCAGGGCAGGCTTCAACACGTCATGCACATGAGAGGCGCGGGCCGCCAGGAAGAGCCAGGTCTCGTCCCAGTCACCCATCTCAAGCTCGGGATCCAACACCAGAGCACGCAGCCGGGTGCCGAGCTGCGTCCCGCCCGGTTCAAACGTCAATCGCACATCGTGGCCCGACCCTGAGAAGCATTTCGCGAGCGAGCGCGCCAGCGTGGTCTTCCCAGCGCCGTCACCACCCTCAACGGTGATGAAAGCCCCTGGCATCGCCGCCGAGTCGACCTCAGCCGGCATGGATCCGCACTCGCCGATTCGGCTCTCGACCGCGGCTCACCGACTCCAGTGCCTGATCGCTGGCCAGTTGGTGCTGCAGCTTGCGGACGTACGGACCCTGAGGCGTCAGGTCAATCGACGATTGCCGTCCGGAGTGAATCTGCGAGATCGCCTCTTCCGCTTCTGAGAGCGCGGCGGTCACGGTGTCGTTCGGCGACGAGCCCTTGGACAGCGCCCTCAGGCTCTTCTCCATTTGCAGGACCGTATTGTGCTTGAGCACCACGACCGGCAACCGCCGAGACTCCGCCAACCGCAACTCCGGCGGTCGGCGGCGAAAGGCTGCGCGCAGGGTGATCAGCACGTCGGCCTCTTCGATTCGTTCAGCGATCGAGACATTGGCGCCGGTCTCGCGAATCGCTTCGCGCAGCCTGGATAGCGATACGCCCAGGGGGTAGACCTTCTGATGCGGCCCCTGGGCGACCGTTCGCGGTCGAGAATTCGTCCGTCGCCGAAGCGGGGCCTCATGCGACGAGCCGTTACCAAAGCTCGGGCCGCTGCCTGCTCCGCCGACTGACGACCTACGTTCGAACATGTCGTTCAGGGAGTTCTCGAACCCAGACAACCCGCCATCGGAAACCACGGACTCGACCGAGTCCATGGACGTATGCACGGTGCCGTCGTCGTCGACTTCACGGATTTCCGCAGCGACCGATTCGCCGCGCAACAGCGCATCCACTGTGGTATCGAGATCGGAGTGGACCGCAACACGAGTGAACGATTGGATTTCGACCAGCGCCTCAAACGTCGGCGGCGCTTTGCGCTCGAGTACCGACTTGCGCGTCCCTCGGCGGCGCGCTTCCTCGTCCGACAGCGTCACCGTCTGGATCCCGCCGATCAGGTCGACCAGCGTCGGATTCAACATCAGGTTGGCCAACGTATTGCCGTGAGCCGTGGCGACCAGCTGTACCCCACGCTCGGCGATCGTCCGCGCCGCCTGCGCTTCCAGTTCGGTCCCAATTTCGTCGATCACGATCACTTCGGGCATGTGATTCTCGACCGCTTCGACCATCACCGAGTGCTGCAACTCGGGACGCTCCACCTGCATCCGCCGCGCTCGGCCGATACCGGAGTGCGGGATGTCGCCATCGCCGCCGATCTCGTTGGACGTGTCGACGATCACGACTCGCTTGCCTTGCTCTGCCAGGACTCGGGCCGCCTCGCGCAGGATTGTCGTCTTGCCCACCCCCGGTCGACCCAGGAGCAGGATCGATGCTCCGGCCTTGACGAAGTCCTCGATGACGGCCACAGATCCCGTAACCGCGCGACCGACACGCATGGTCAGACCGACCACGCCCTTCTGGCGGTTGCGAATGCAGGCAATTCGATGCAACGTGCGAGGAATCCCAGCTCGGTTGTCGGCGCCGAAGTCCCCCAGACCCGCCACCACTAACTGCAGTTCGGCATTCGTGACTTCGCTGTCGCGGAGGATGACTTCGCCCTCGAGATACCTCGCATAAGGAGGCCGACCAAGGTCAAGCACGATCTCCAGCAAACTGCCTTCTTCGCCGCTCTCCCCGACTGCATGACGGATTGCCGCCGGCAAGGTCGACAACAGCACCTCGAGATCTTCGCTGTGTGCTTGCGTGACCGTGTCGCTATTGGCGGTTGACAAGTCCGTCATCTACCCCGTTCCGCTGCGGAGTCCTCCCTGCGGCCCATTCACAGACCTCGCATTGCCAGTCTCACGCAGCCAGTGTATCGCTCAGCAATCGAACGCTCCCGACAAATCAAGCAGTCGCGATCGCAGTCTCCAGCTCATCGACCTCGCCGCCGCCGGCCATCAGGTAGGACAGACTCTCCAGAGTCAGCGTTTCACTGCGCCGATCCTCTACGAGCCGTCCGCGCTGGAAGACTAGGAATCGATCGCCGACCCAGAATGCATGCTGCGGCTTCGGCGTCACCAGGATGACAGCAGTCCCACGTTGCGCCGCCCGACGAATCAGGCGCAGCACCGCTCCCGATTGCCGCACGCCCAGGGCCGAGGTCGGCTCGTCCAGGATCAATACTCGCGCCCCGTAGTACAGCGCCCGAGCGATCGCCAGGCCCTGCCGTTCACCGCCCGACAGCGTGTGCGCCGCACGATCGGGATCGCCCAGAACGACGCCCAACTTGTCCAACTCAGTCTGCATCGCCTCTTTGGCGTACTGGACATCGAAACGCTGGAAGATGCCCCAACCCTTGACCGGCTCACCACCCATGAAGAAGTTGCGCCACAGCGACATCATGGGCGCCAGCGCCAGGTCCTGATAGACCGCCACGATTCCCTGCGCCCGGGCTTGCCGAGGAGAGGCGAACTCGGTCACCGTCCCATCCAGGAGAATCTCGCCCTCGCTCGGTCGAATCAGTCCGCAGAGCATCTTGATGAACACCGACTTGCCCGCACCGTTGTCGCCGACCACGCAGGTCACCTCGCCGGCGTTCAGTGAGATGTTGACATCTTGCAGGGCGACCACCGACCCGAATTGCCTACCGAGTCCTCTGACTTCCATCACGGGCGCGTCGGTGTGATCGGGGCGCTCGCTAGTCGTCTCGCCCTCGGCCTGCGTCGATTGTTCGCTGGTCATCTCTTGCTCCAACTCAGGTCTGCGGACACCACTAGCCCGAACGGGCCGTGCGCACTCGCTCACCGACGATGTGGTTGATCAGCGTTGAGAGCAACAACAACACGCCAAGGAAGGCCCAGCGCCAGTCGGAGTTCCAGCCGGCGTGCGGAATCCCGACGAATGCGATGCCCCAGATCAACGCGCCGATCGCCGGACCGACCGCCGACCCATAGCCGCCTGCCATCCGGCATCCGCCGACCACGGCGGCGATGATGTAAAAGAACTCGGCGCCAACGCCCTGTCCGGCCTGCACCGACGTGTACCGCACCGCGTTGCTCACACCGACAAACCAGGCAGCCCCTGCGGTCAGCATGAACAGCCCGATCTTCGTCCCGTTGACAGGCACGCCGACCGCGCGCGCCGCATCCTTGTCGCCGCCCGTCGCAAAGATCCAGTTGCCAATCTTCGTCCGCCAGAGGATCCACGTAGCAATCAACGTGAATCCACCCCACCACAACAGCGACACCCGGAAGTCCGAAGGCGCGGTGCCAAACACCGTGGCCACAATCGCGTGCAGCGAGTCATAGCCCGCCGCCTCGTCGATGCCCTCGATCAACGCGTCACCGGTGAAGTACTTCGACAGCGCCACGTTGGCGCCGCGCAGTCCGAAGAACGTACCCAGCGTGATCACGAACGACGGTAGACCCGTCCAGACCACCAGCACGCCGTTCCACAATCCCAGAGCGAGACAGACGCCCAAGGAGAGCAGCAATGCGAGCCACAGGTTCATGCCCCATTCGGTCGCCATCACGCCGAGCAGCGCACCGGCCGTCCCCACCATCACCCCGGCCGAGAGGTCGAACTCGCCGCTGATCATCAGCAGCCCGACCGCAACGGCAATGATCCCGTACGGCCAGGCCGTGTCTAGAACACGGGCAATCGTCGGAATCTCGACCATCGCGCCCGAGCTCGCGATGCTGAAAAAAATGAAAAGCAAGGCCGCCGCGACCAGCGAACCGAGCTCGGGCCGCAAGACCGCGGTACGTACCCAGGGACGCTGGTTACCGAACGCGGGCAACTGAAACAAAGCCACCGATGTCCCCTCTTCTCGGCCGATCTACGGCAGATTACTCGCTTGACTATTCGTCCGCGTCCGACGGGTGTGCGCGCTGCATGACCTCGCGGACACGCTCCACATTCTGTGTATCCACGAATCCCGGACCAAGGAGCACCCCTCGACCGGCGATCCACTGCAGTAGCGCGTCGGCGAGTTCGTCACCCTGGGTCAACTCCGAGTACTGAACCAGCCGCGAGTAGGCGACCGGCAGGTAACCCTGCAGATAGGGCTGTTGATCCACCGCAAACTCGACACTTCCGTCCTCAATCGCATCGAGGACGGCCTCGTTGAGTTCGAACACCGCGTGGATCACGGTGCGACTACCGCCTTCGGCTACGCGGGCCGAATCGATCGCGGCAGCAGCTTCGTGCATCACGACAGTGGTCATCGTCAGCACGGCGTCGATCGATGGATCGGCGAGCAGCGCTTCCTCAATCTGCTCTTCAACACCATTGTTCGGTTGAACCTTGAGAGTGGTGAGTTGCTCCAGGCGCGAACCGGCGCGATTACATCTCGTCTCCAGCGCCAGGTTCAGCGCCTCGTGTTGAACGCACAGCAAGTGAGTACCGCCGGCCTCCACCAACCGATCGCCGACCGCCAGACCCGCGACCGTTTCCACTTGCCCGAAGTAAGAGTCAGCCCCGAGTTGCGCCCCAATGTCCGCTCCCACGTTGACCACATACACCGTCACGCCAATCAGCGCCGCGTCTTTAACGACCTCCGACATGGCCTCCGGATCCGACAGCGTCACAACCAGGACCTCAAAGCCCTGCTGGACTGATTCATCGATCAGACGTACTCGCTCATCGGCGTCGGGCGTCGAACGCCAGAACAGGTTGACATCGAACGTCCTGGCCGCGTCCTCGGCACCGGCTCGAACCTCTTCCCAGAACGGATCGCCTTCGGCACCGTGCACAATCATGGCGACCGACATCGGCGGCGCCAGGCCCAGCCCCAGTCGCTCGCGCGCGGCCTCAGCGCAGCCGGCGGCGATGAATCCCAGCAGCGCCACAACTGCGACCATCGTGAGTCCGCCGCGTGCGTTGGAAGAGATCACGATCAATCCTGGCCCAACTGCGGGAATCGACGAACGTTCGACTGATCCACGAATCCCGGCCCGGTCACCAACCGACCCGACGCCGCCCAACGCTCCATGCCGGTCAGGATGCCGCTCGTGTCGGAGTCTGCGTCCAGCGACGAGAAGTAGGCGAACGCGATCGGCAGGAAGCCCTGCAGATAAGCCTGTTGATCGACGGCGAACAGCACATCTCCCGATTCGATCGCCGAGAGGATCGCTGGTGACACATCAAATGTCGCCAACTGGACTTCCGATCCCGACGACTCAATCGCCGACATCGCCAACTCGGCAATGCTGGAGTTCAGCGCCAGGATGCCGTCAATGCTGGAGTCTGCCTGGAGCAGCGACGCAATCTCTCCGGTCGTTGACACGCGATCCGCCGTGCCGGTGACGAATAACCGCTGCGAAGAGCCGCCCGACAGCTCCATCGCCAATCCGGCATTCGCGCAGCGCGCCTCCAGTCCTACATTCCCCGCTTCGTGAATGAGACAGAGCAGATTGGAGACGCCGGCAGTGACCAGCCGTTCACCCGCGCCCAGACCAGCCACACCATCCGGCTGACCGAAGTGAGTAACGGCGCCAAACTCGCGCCCTCGCTCTTCACCAGAGTTGATCGTCATGACCAATAGCCCGGCAGCCACCGCCGAGCGAATCGATTGCTCTAACGCGTCCGGATCGGCGAGTGAGACGATCAGCACGTCGTAACCCAGTGCGACCGCGTTGTCCACCAGCCGTACTTGTTCGTTGACATTGCCGTCACCGTCATAGAAAAGTTCGATACCGAACTCTCGCTGCGCCGCAAAGGCCCCCGCTGCCACTTCGTCCCAGAATGGATCGCCGATCCCGCCGTGCGTCACCATCGCCACACGAATGTCGGTCGGCGGCAGGACCCCGGTGCCCGCCTCTAGCGATACCTCTCGGTCAACGCGGCAGATGTATGCCGCAATCATCGCAAGCCCGATCAGACCGAGCAGCACGAACCAGCGCAGCCATCCTTCATTCGCCAGACGTTCGATTCTGCGCGCCAGCACTCCCAACTCCCCTGTTCCACCGACCAGACCGGCAGCACAATCTTAATCGACCGATACATCACTCCGGGTCACGCTAGGCTACCAATCATGCGCATCGGCCTCATCTCCGACACCCATGTGCCCGAAGCGGGCACCAAACTCTGGCCCCAGCTCTGGGATCGGATCAAGACGGCCGACGTCCTCCTGCATGGCGGCGACATCCACGACATCGCTCTGATCGACAAGCTGGAGGAAGTAGCGCCCATTTATGTCGCCCGCGGCAACGGCGACGATGGCTCCGGCGGACGACCAGTTCAACCTGAAGATCCTCGGTTACGCGAGGCCTGGTCGCTGGAGTTTGAAGGCTTCACATTCGGCTTGACCCATGACATGGCCCTGCCCGAGTGGCCTCCCTACCGCACCGTCGAGTCGATGATGGACCACTACTTCGGCGGGCCACGCCACGTCGTCGTCCACGGCGACACGCACGTCGCCTCAATCGAGACGATCCGAGGCGTGCTCTTGATCAACCCGGGCAGTCCGATGTATCCGCGCAATCTCGACACCAGGATGGGCACGCTGGGCTTCATCGAGATCAACGACGGACGCTTGCACGCCTGGCTGGAACAGCTCGACGAGGACGGCTCGCATGTCGTCCGCGAGCAACCAAAGTACGTCTACTAGCTGCTGGCAATCGCGACGCCGCTGTCACGCCGCACCCACCGCTGCTTAACCCACCAGCCGCTTGCAGCGAATATCCTACGCGCATGGCCGGCATCTCCGTCCTCGTCCCGTTCGACCGATCGCCCGAGGCCAGGCGCGGGCTCGATGTCGCCCTACACCTCGCGCGCGTCGACCGCCGCAAATCCCGTGTCTTGCCGATTTACGTGGTCGAAGTCGACCGAGCCCACCCGGTCGATAGCGACTTGCCCCAGGACTCCGCACAGGGAGAGGCCTGTCTCGCCGAAGCCGAGGCCGCCGCTCGGCAGGCCAAGGTCTCCTGCGAAGCCATCATGCTCCAGGCCCGCAGCGCCGGACCTGCCGTGGTCGACGTCGCAGCGACCGAGCAGATCGACCTGGTCGTCCTCGGCGTCTCGCACGCCAACACCGTGCACGGCGGCGGCGGGGAACAGACCGCACTCGTCCGACGATCGGGCGCCGCCATCGATCTGGGTCACACGGCGGACTACATCCTCTCGCATGCGCCATGCGAAGTGGTCGTGGTTCGAGAGCCTGCGCAGAATCTCGGCGGCCGACTCGACAGCGGATTCATCGGCGACTAGTTACTTGAGTTACCTGGAGAAACGGAAAGCAGGCCAGTTGAGATGCGCGTCGTGATCATGGGCTGCGGACGACTGGGATCGACCCTCGCACGCGAGCTCGACCATGAAGGCCACGACGTGACCGTGATCGACACCGACGCCGCTGCCTTCAACTGGCTGGAAGAGGACTTCCGCGGCTCCACGGTCGTCGGCGCCGGCGAAGACATCCAGGTGCAGGAAGTGGCCGGTGTGCCTCGCGCGGACATCTTCCTCGCACTCGCCAACGGCGACAACCGAAACGCAATGGCCGTACAGGTTGCCAAGCACATCCACCGGGCGCCGCGCGTGGTCGCCCGCATCTACGACCCCGAGCGCGCCGATGTCTACCGTCAGCTCGGCATTAACGTGGTCAATCCAACCACCATCCTCGATCGAATGGTCCGCGAAGCCGCGTTCGCCAGCCAGGATCCCAATGGGGCCACCACCTGACCATGTACATCATCATCGTCGGCGGCGGCAAGGTCGGACGAGGCGCAGCGCGTGACCTGATCGAGATGGGTCACGAAGTCTGCGTCGTCGAGCGTGATGCCAACACCGCCTGGTCGATCAACAACGAACTCGGCGAAGTCGCGCTGCTCGGCGACGGCGCCGAAATCCACGTCCAACGCGCTGCCGGAATGAACCGCGCCGACGTCGTAGTCGCCTGCACCGGCCGAGACCAGGCCAATCTCGCCGTCGGCCAGACCGCGCAGACCCGCTTCAACGTGGGCAAGGTCGTCTCTCGAATCAACGATCCGCGCAACGAGCGCATCTTTCAGGCCCTCGGCTTCAACTACACGATCTCCGCCACCACGGCGATCGTCAACGCGATCGAGCAAGAAGTCAGCGCTGGGCTCAGTCGTCTGACCCAGCTGCGCTCGTCCGCATTCATCCTCGCGGAACATGAGATTCCACGGCTGGCGCCATGCGTCGGATGCACGGTGCGTGACCTCGACCTACCTCCGCATACCGTGTTGGCGTTGATCATTCGCGAAGACGACGAGCCGGAAATCCCCGGCCCCAACAGCATGATCTACGCGGCCGATGTGATCGTCGCCGTGACGCAGCCCGAGCACGAATCGGCCCTCCGAGCGGCCCTCACCGGAGAGCCATAACCCCATGCCCGACAGCAACACCGGCCCGCTCAACATCGCCTACCTCGGACCGCCCGGGACCTTCACCGAACAGGCCGCCGTCCTGTTCGCCGGCCAACACTCAGACTCCACCTTCACCCCCCATTCCAGCATCACCGCCTCCGCAGAGGCCGTCGCCCGCAGCGAAGCCGATGTCGCCATCCTGCCCTTCGAAAACTCCCTGGCCGGCGCGGTCGGCGAGACCCACGACCTGATCATCCACCAACTCGACCTCTTCATCCGCGACGAACTCGTAATCCCGATCGAACACTGTCTGATCGTCGCGTCCGGCGCCGATATCTCCGACATCCATGTCATCTATTCGCACCCGCAAGCCCTCGGACAGTGCCAGCGCTACCTCAATCGGCGATTTCCCAACGCGCGCACCGAAGCCACCCTCTCGACCACCCAGGCCGTCGGTCGCGCAGTCGAGCTCGGCGATCACGTGGCGGCAATTGCCCCTCGTCGCGCGGCGCACCTGCATGAGGCGCAGATCATCGAGTTTGGCATCGAAGACGATCACCGCAACGCCACCCGCTTCGTCGTCGTCGCTCACGAGGACCACGAGCCAACCGGAGACGACCGCTCGACCATTCTCTTCAGCACCGCCAATCGTCCGGGAGCGCTGCTGCGCGTGCTGCAACATTTCGCCGACGCCGACATCAACCTGACCCGGATCGAATCCCGCCCCGCCCGAGAGCGTCTCGGCACCTACCTGTTCCTGATCGACTGCGACGGCCATCGCACCGACCCGGGCCTGGCCAACGCCCTGCAGCACATGGAGCCCGATCTCGAACGCTTGCGCATTATCGGCAGCTACCCCAGAGCCCCCAGACCCTGACGAATCGCCTCGAGATGCCCGAGATCCCAGAGCTCGAACACATCGCACGCGTCCTCACCAACCGCCTGAGCGGGCAGCCGATCATCCACGTTGACATCCAGAAACCGATAGTCATCCGTCTCCCGCGCGAAGACTTCGAAGCAGGTCTGCTCGGCGCCGAGTTCGAGTCGGTCGACCGAACCGGCAAGTTCCTCCTGTTCCGCACCAACCGCGACAGCATCATGGCCGTCAATCCGATGCTCAACGGTCGCTTCCAGTGGACCTCCGGACCCGACGGCAACAAGAAGTCTCATGCCCGAACCTGCTTCACCTTGAAGTTCC
The DNA here is from genome assembly GCA_964291525.2 of Dehalococcoidia bacterium. Taxonomy (GTDB): domain Bacteria; phylum Chloroflexota; class Dehalococcoidia; order Bin125; family Bin125; genus Bin125. The sequence goes on from OZ219765.1 coordinate 2,602,482, forward strand.
ACGACGACGCAGAAGAACTGGGCATCCGCTACATCGACGAGCGATATCTGGGCAAGGTCTACCTCGTCGACGCCGACGACCTCGACCGCGTGCCCGTGCTCAATGAGCAGGGACCCGATGCGCTCGATCCCGACTTGGACCAGGAACAGTTCCTCAAACGTCTCAAGCGCTATCGAGGCCAGGTCAAGAACGCGCTGGTTAACGCCAAATTCGTCGCCGGAATCGGCAACGCGTACTCGGACGAGATCCTCTTCAACGCCGGCATCCATCCATTCACCAAAATCTCGACCCTCTCCGACGAGCGACGGATCAAGCTCTATGAAGCCATGCACGAAACGCTGACCTGGGCCGCCGGAATCGCGGCAAACGAGATCGACCAGCAGATCGACAAGAAACCGCGCGACTTTCTCAACGTCCACCGCAAGGGCGGCGATCCCTGTCCTCGCTGCAACAGCCCAATCTCCGAGGTCGCGCCCAACCGCCGCGTCACGTCCTTCTGCCGAACCTGTCAGCCAAACTGACGCTGCAGCCGATCAGTCGCCCAACAACACCCGCTCCGCGCCCGGGATGAACGGCGCCCAGCCGGGCTGACTTTCGAGATACTGGCCGAACAGGTTGGCCGGCGTCACCCTCGGTCGCCGAGGCTGAGTGCGCAGCTTCATTCGCGCCTCACGCGGCGTGCGACCCGCCTTGCGATGATTACAACCACGGCAGGCCGAAACCAGGTTCTCCCAGGAGTGGCTGCCGCCTCGGAAGCGAGGCATCACATGGTCGAGCGTCAAATCCTTCAACGCCGTCCGGCGGCCGCAGTACTGACACATGAACCGGTCCCTGATGAAGACTTCGCGACGCGACAACCGCATCACCGGCCGTGGCCGGCGGATGAAGTAGACCATTCGGATCACTGTCGGGACATCGAAGTCATTGGCGACCGTGCGGAGCAAGGCCTTCGCGCGATCCAGTCGATCGATCACTTCAGCCTTGCCTCTGGCGACCAACACCACCGCACGACGAACGTTGCACACGTGCAACGGCTCGTAGTTCTGATTCAGCACCAGGACCGACTTGTTCAGAACCGACATCGCACCGACATGATCGTACCACCGCATCGAGCGCGGCAACTTTTGTCACAGGTTAAAGGGATTCTGACTCAAGCCGTCCGGACGTTAGCCCCCGCCGAGCGGACCTTGCGCCCCATCCACCGTCGAGCGCAACGTGTCCACCTCAGCAACAAACTGCTGGATGGCGACGTCAAACTCGGACGGCAGCAGCGCCCGCACGACCGGCACGTTGTCCATCATCACCCAGCCCAGGACCGACGCGCCGATCTCACCATTGGCATCGTCGAGGCCAGCCAACACGACGATCGCAATCACAGCTTGTGCCAGCACGAGACCAAACAGCACGCCAAACAGACCCCCCGCCGCACGATCAGCCCAACCCAGCAACAGGACTGACGCAAGTCCGCGCAAGAAGGTGCCGATCACGTAACCACCGACCGAGACCAACGACAGGATCACGGCGAAACTAACCATGCGCATCACACCCGACGGCGACTCCGCGATCGCCAGGTCGACGAACACCCGCTCGTGATACATCCCGGCGAGCAGCACGCCAACCACGATTGCCAGCAGCGCAACGCTGGCCCTCAGAATCCCCATCCGCCAGCCCCACACGCCGATCCCAAGTGCCACCCCAATGATGGCAAGATCAATCCAACTCAGCCCAAGAATCAGCCCGGAATCTGACACGAAACTCACTGTACACAGGTCGGGCGACAACACCCGTCAGCCTCGGTAACGCTCCTCGCTCGACGGCTCAGACGCTACGGCTCCGCTACCGGCAGAGTTCGACTGCTCACCCCTCAGCAGACCCAACTTCGCCATCGAAGCAAAGTCCGAGCGCGTCACGATCACGTGGTCAAGGAGTTCGATGGCCATCGTCGCCGACGCCGACTGCAGGTCGCTGGTCATCTCGCGATCCGCTCGCGACGGCGCTGGAGATCCCGACGGATGATTGTGCACCACGATCATCGCCGGTCCCTGATGCACGATCACCGGGCGCAGCAACTCTGCCACTCGCACCGAGGCCCCATGAACCATCCCCTTGTACAGCCGCTCCTCGCGGATCAAGCAGTGCTGCTGATCCAGGACCAGGACCCAGACCTCCTCATGGACCAGATCACCCAGCAGTCCTCGATACCGCTCGAAGACCTGCCTTGACGACCGGAACGGCTCACGGGCCGGCCATTCGTCGTCCGCCAATCCACGCGCGGCCAACTCAACGGCCGCCTTGATCCGCGTGACCTTGGCAGTCCCAAGACCCGACACCTGCATCAGTTCCTGCACCTCGGAACGCAACAAGCCCACCAAACCGCGATCCTTGAGCAGATTGCGCGATTTCTCAAGCACGTTCTCATCACTGTCGCCCGTGCTCAGCAAGATCGCGACCAGTTCCGCATTCGACAGCGCGTGCGCGCCGAGCCGAACCAGCCTCTCCCGTGGGAGATCCTCAGCGTCCATCCGATCTGTCAGCCGAGAACCCGGCTTGCGGCGCTTCGCTATTGGAGCGAGAGTGGTCGGTTCGTCTTCGGCCCGTCGCGCCTTCTCGGCGTCCTCTTCCGCCCAATCCGCCTCCAGCTCGGCCAGCGGATCCCGCACCCGACTACTCGTCGCGACTGTCGCCGAACGTCGGCAGATCGACTCGCTCTCGCGCCTGAGCCGCTTCACTCTCGCGTTCACGGCGTCGCTGCTCCCACGCGTCGTCCAGATCGCGCGAGCGCTCGGCCGCCTGTGCCTCTTCCTCTATCTCTTGTTCGGTCCGCGGACGCTCGTCCTCACCCAGGGGCCGCCACGACACCAGCGCGTTCGTGTGCGGATAGTGGTTCAGGTAGACCCAGCCGCCCGGCTCCGGCATTTCATCAAACATCAGGCGCGGCACGCGGTACACGCGACGCGCGACCAGCACGTAGTGTGCCCGGAAAAAAATCAGCAGGTCGAATTTTCGCCACTTGCGTGCGACCTGGCCGGTCGTTTCGATCGGATCGGAAAACCAATCACGAAACGCCGAGAGCGCCGAGAACCCTGACAGCAGCCCGATCAGCGCGAACAACGAGAAGCCGAACCAGGCGCCGCCGTTCCCGCCCAGCGCATCGACCATCATGTACACGGCGCCGACCGTCAACAGGCCGAAGGCCGGCGTCCAGATCAACATCGAACGCACGATGCCTCGCTTGGCCCGCTCCTGATCGGGGGCCTGAGTGCCCCGCAACTGTTCGAACCTACCCGCCGCCACGGCCGCCCTTTCCCTCGTCGATCACCAGACCCGGTTCATCAGACACCGTAGACATCTGCCACTGCGGAATCCAGATCCATTCACCCCGGATCAAGGTCGAATCCTCATCCAGGTGCCAGTTCCAGGCCACGAGGTCGGAGACGCTGACGCCCCGCGCCGTCGCAATCACAAACAGCGACTCTCCGCGCTGCACCTGGTAACGCTCAAACGAATGCGGCAACGACGGCCCGCTCGGATCCGGCCGACCAGGCACAATGCCAGTCTGCGTCGGAATCGCTGAAGGCGCGGGATCACTCGAGACGGCCACCGAGCCAACCGACGCCGCCTGGACTTCCGCCTCAACGACATCCACCGTCACAGCACTCTCAGATGCTCCAGACGATTCAGTCATTGTCGGTATGACCACGGGCGATTGCACGGGCTCGTCCAATGCGCCAACCGAGCGTGCGCCGTCTTGCGTTGATGTCGTCCCCCAGATCGCTGCGACCACCACCACGGCGACTGACAACGCGACGACAGTTCCCAGCTCGATGCGGTGCGCACTGCGCAGCCATCCGCCACCGGGAATTCTCGCGACCGGGTTGTCTAGCGCCATCGCGTGCCCCGGGACATGCATCGATAGTCGATGCCAACGCGGAACTGTAAATCAGAGTTAACGATAGCGCAACTCGGGCACGCCGGGACGCGCCCTCTCTACATTTCGCGTAGCGAGGACGCACCAGATGCGATTGACCTGCCGGGCGAGAAACCTACTTCAGTTCGACGGTCGCGCCGGCCTCTTCGAGCGATGCCTTGACCGCGTCGGCCTCTTCCTTGGGCAGGCCTTCCTTGACGGTCTGTGGCGCAGACTCGACGAATTCCTTGGCCTCACGCAGGCCCAGTTCGGTCACCGCACGGACGGCCTTGATCACGTTGATCTTCTTGTCGCCGAACGCCTGCAGCACGACATCGAACTCGGTCTGCTCTTCAACCGCCTCAGCCGTCGCTGCCGCGCCGTTGCCGGCCGCTGCGACTGCCGCGACCGGAGCCGCCGCGGTCACACCGAACTCTTCCTCGATCTTCTTGACCAGATCACGCGCTTCGAGAATCGTCATCGCGCTGATCAGTTCAAACGCTTCGTCAACCTTCGACATGTCAGTCTCCACTCAATGCCGGTCGTTCAGACCGTGTTTTCTCTGGTGATGCGCCCGGGTCAACGCCCAGGCAGGTGTTCCGTTACTCGGCTCCAGCCTCAGCCGATTCCAGCTGCTCCGCTCGAGCCTCCACGATCGCCGCCACGTCGCGGAAGACGGCGCTCAACACGCCGGCCAGACCAGAAACCGGGCTGTTCAACCCGCCGGCGACCTTGGCCATCAGCTCGGGGCGGCTGGGCACGTCGGCCAGCGCCGCGACCTGCGAACCGTCCTGCAGCTGACCCTCGACGTAGACGCCGTGAATCGGGATCTCGAGGCGATTATCACGCGTGTACTTGCGCAGCGCCCTCGGCGCTTCAGTCAGGTCGCCGAAGCCGAACAGCATCGCCGTCGACTCTTGGGCCAGACCGGCAGCGTCAGGCTCGCCGACGCCTTCCGAGGCTCGCCGCCAGAGGGTGTTCTTGATCACCCGCAGCTCGGTCTCGGGCGCGTCTGCCCGAATCGCGCGTCGCAGCAGCTGCATGTCCTTCACGCTCAGACCGCGGTAGTCGATCCCAATCGTGATCGACGCGCGACCCAGACGCTCCTCCAGCAGCGCGACCTGTTCCCGTTTTCGCTCAGTTGCCATTCCGCCTCCCGACCTGCATGCAAGTCTGTCGCTTCCGCCGCCCCAACCCACTCGACCACCAGACCTGCAACCACACATCGGCCCGCCGTGTCGCGAGCTCAGACTCGGCTGCTGCCTGCGCTGGTCACTTCAGGACTCCCACAGAGGAGTTCCGCCAGCGGTCTCGGGCGGCAAATGCTTCCGTTTCTCGATTCCTAGCCTAGTCCAAGCTTTCTGCTCCAGTCCGACGCATACGCGACGGACTGCTCAGATCAATGTTCCTATAGCTCAGTCGATTCGCAAGGCGAGCGTCGATGTCTGTTCCAACTTGACGCCTGGCCCCATCGTCGGAGCGATGTTCAGCGAGCGAATGTAGCTCCCCTTTGAACCCGACGGCCTGGCTTTGACGATCTCGGTCACCATCGTCGCAAGATTGTCGAGCAACTGGTCTGCGCCAAAGCTCGCCTTCCCCAGCGGAACATGGACCGACGCCTCACGGTCCGTGCGGAATTCGACTCGCCCGGCCTTGGCTTCGCCGACAGCCTTGGCGACATCATTGCGGTCCACGACCGTCCCCGCTCGGGGATTCGGCATCAGTCCTCGAGGACCAAGGACGCGGCCCAATCGCCCGACCTTGCCCATCAGCTCACGCTGCGCTACGGCGACATCAAAGTCGGTGAATCCATCCTGCACCTGCTGGATCAGATCATCCGATCCGACAATCTCGGCGCCGGCCTCGGTCGCCGCAGTTGCCGCGTCGCCCTCGGCGAACACGGCCACGCGGACTTCCTTGCCCAACCCATGGGGCAAACGGGCGGTACCTCGAAGCTGCTGGTCGGCATGCCGGACGTCGAGCCCGGTGCGAATGTGCAACTCGATCGTTTCGTCGAACTTGGCCGTCGACATCTGCTTGATCAGCGCGACCGCCTCGGTCGGCGGGTAGTGCGATTCTTTGTCGTACGCATCCAGTGCGGTCCGGTAGCGCTTGCCTCGCTTCGCCATCGTTAGTTCTCGACTTCCACGCCCATCGAACGCGCCGTCCCGGCGACCATCTTCATCGCCGCGTCGATGTCGTTCGCATTCAGGTCTTGCATTTTCTGTTCGGCGATCGTTCGTACCTGGTCCGAGGTGATCGAACCGGCCACCTCGCGACGAGGCTCCGATGAGCCCTTCTCCAGGCCCGCCGCGCGGCGAATCAGATCCGACGCCGGCGGCGTCTTGAGTTCGAACGTGAACGAACGATCCTCGTAGACCGTAATCTGCGCCGGGATCAGCTCACCCGCGTTGGACGCGGTGCGCTCGTTGTAGCTCTTGACGAACTCCATAATGCCCACGCCGTGCTGACCCAGCGCGGGTCCAACTGGCGGGGCCGGGCTGGCCTTGCCCGCCTCCAATTGCAGTGTCAACACTGCTCGTACACGCTTCGCCATCCAGCTATCTCCCTAAATCGCCCCCGAGAAATCCTCGGCGGCGCGCAAACGCAAGTGCTCAGCCTACTTGGTGACTGCCTCGATGTCCGCCTACTGCTTCTCCACTTGGTCGAAGTCAAGCTCCAACGGCGTCTCCCGACCAAACATCGAGATCCGCACGCGGACCTTGCCCTTCTCGACGTTGATCTCTTCAACCTCGGCCACCATGTCGAGGAAGGGACCGTCCGTCAGGCGGACTGAATCGTTGACCGCAAAGCCAACGCGAACGCGAGGCTCTTCAACCTGTGTCTGACCAATAATCTTCGCCACCTGCGCCGGCGGCAGGGGAATCGCCCGGTCGCGCAGATCTTCCCGAGTGCCGACGAAACCGGTCACGCCCGCAGTGCCGTTGACCACGTGCCACGACTCATCCGACGGCCCACCGGTGTTCGTGTCCAGCCGAATCTGCAGCAACACGTAGCCGGGCAGCAGTTTGCGCTCGACCTCGCGACGCTTGCCGCCGCGGATCTCGACCTCCTGCTGCGTCGGCACGAGAACGAATCGCTTCTCCGCCATGCCCTTCTTCGAGACGCCCGCCTGCTCAGCGCGCAACTCGACGAATTCCTCCTCCGCGTCCATATTGCGGATCCGCAGGTCCAGCGCATCGCGCACGCGGTTCTCATGTCCGGTGTAGGTATTGATCGCGAACCAGGCGGCGTTGCTCTCCTGGATCCCCTCGAGCGAGACTGCCGACTCAGCGTCTTCCGCTTCGGCCTCTTCTTCCTGGAGGAACGAGGCGATCGGCGTCGCCTCTTGCTCGACCGGTCGATCCAGACCGAGCTCAACGAGCGCCTCGGCCGCCGTCGTGTCGATCTCGGGCTCGGCCTCTCCGGTCTCGGCCTCGATGCCAAGCGCGCGAGCCGCGGCCATGACTTCTTGCAGCTCGCGTTCGGCCGCCGAAATCTCGCGCCGACCGAATCCGCTGTCGGCTGCTTCTGGTTGTTGGGTATCTCGTGAAGTCGTCATTAGGGCAACAACGTCTCTTCCACCAGTCGATTCAGGCCAAAGTCGATTGCGCCCAGGAAAATGCCGACCGCAATCGCAACGACCAGGACAACGACGGTCAGGTTGGCCGTCTCTTGTCTGGTCGGCCAGACAACTTTACGCAACTCGTCGATGATCGCCAGGATGGCCCGCGGATGAGTCAGCCGGTAAAACAGACTCTGCACGCGCGGCGCATCAGCCGTGGTCGGTCTCGATGCGGCGATCTCGCGTCGTGGACGCGCCGGCAGCGCCGCCGCCTCGGCCGCGCCACCTGAATCAGGCGCGGCGTCCCCGGACGGCTCCGGTCGCGGCGCGCTCGATCGCGTCGGACGCGGCGTCGACGAGGCTGCGCGCGGCTGTCCGCTGCGGCGACCCCGACGTCGACGGCTATCTCGCGATCGGGCCACGGATCACCGCGTCTCCCGGTACGCCCGTCGCGTTCGGCAGGCCGGGCAGTACTTCGTCAGCTCCAGACGATCCGCATCGTTCCGACGATTCTTCGTCGTGTGATACGTATGCGACTGGCACTCGCGGCAGCGCAGCGTGATGAACACGCGGTCACCCTTCGCCATGGCCAGTTCCCTTTCTCCAGCGCCAATCCGAGGTGTCGGACTCGCTGATTAGAACCATCTTTGCACGTTCAGCGCCCCTGGTGCCATGAAGCGTTATTCCCAGGTCACTCAACGATCGACGTGACGGCGCCGGCGCCGACGGTCCGGCCGCCCTCGCGAATCGCGAAGCGCAGCCCCTCCTCCAGCGCAATCGGCGAAATCAAACGCACACGCATCTGCACGTTGTCGCCGGGCATCGCCATCTCCACGCCCTCCGGCAGTCCAATCTCGCCCGTCACATCCGTCGTGCGAATGTAGAACTGCGGCCGGTAGCCAGGGAAAAACGGACTGTGACGCCCGCCTTCATCCTTGCCCAGGATGTAGACCTCCGCCTCGAACGCCGTGTGCGGCGTAATCGAGCCCGGCGCCGCCAGCACCTGCCCGCGAGAAATCTCCTCACGGTCAATGCCGCGCAGCAGACAACCCACGTTGTCTCCCGCCTCGCCCGTCGGCAGGGTCTTCTTGAACATCTCCACGCCGGTCACCACCGTCGTGCGCGTGTCCTTGATCCCGACAATCTCAATCTCCTCGCCCGAGTTCACCACCCCGCGCTCGATCCGGCCCGTCGCCACGGTGCCACGACCCTTGATCCCAAACACATCCTCAATCGGCATCAGGAACGGCATGTCTCGCGGTCGCTCCGGCGTCGGTACGTACTCGTCCACCGCCGACATCAACTCCAGAATGCTCTCGTACTCCGGAGCACTCGCGTCCGTCGATTCCGACTCCAACGCCGCCAGCGCACTGCCCCGAATCACCGGACAGTCGTCGCCGTCAAAGTCCTGGTCCGACAACAACTCCCGCACCTCTAGCTCAACCAGGTCCAGCAACTCGTCGTCGTCCAGCTGATCGACCTTGTTCAGGTACACGATGATGCGCGGCACGCCCACCTGGCGGGCCAGGAGGATGTGCTCCCGCGTCTGAGGCATCGGACCATCCGGCGCCGCCACCACCAGGATCGCGCCGTCCATCTGCGCCGCTCCGGTAATCATGTTCTTGATGTAGTCCGCGTGACCCGGCGCGTCGATGTGCGCGTAGTGCCGCGACTCCGTCTCGTACTCCACGTGCGCGATCGCAATCGTGATCCCGCGCGCCCGCTCCTCCGGCGCGTTGTCAATCGAGTCGAAACTCGAAAACGCCACGTTCTCGTTCGCCATCGCCAGCGTCTTCGTGATCGCCGCCGTCAGCGTCGTCTTGCCGTGATCCACGTGACCAATCGTGCCCACGTTCACGTGTGGCTTGGTTCGCTCGTATACCTGTCGCGCCATCTTCGTGTCCTCCGCTGACTGCTTCGTGAATGGTCCGCTGATTCGGCCGATGCTGTGGATGGAGCCCGCATTCAGATTTGAACTGAAGACCTCGTTCTTACCAAGAACGCGCTCTACCGACTGAGCTATGCGGGCAAGGATCCGTCCATACCATCCTGACTGGTGCGGCCTGATCCAACACTAGAACCGCCGACAACACTCAGGCGTGCCGCGGCGGCCTATGTTCGTTCCCTGATGCTGGTGCCGGGGGCAGGATTCGAACCTGCGAAGCCTTTCGGCGCCGGTTTTACAGACCGGTGGTATTAGCCACTCACCCACCCCGACACTGTCCACATCTTACCCCCCAACACCCATCCTCACATCTGCATCGACAGCCCCACCACGCCGGCTATCTGTTCACCAGCACGCAAACCAGACACACAACACTCAGGCAATTTGGAGCCCAAGGGGGGATTCGAACCCCCAACCTGCCGATTACAAATCGGCTGCGCTGCCAATTGCGCCACCTGGGCCTGAGTCGATCCTAGACCGAACCCCCGCTCGCGATCTCGTCATTCCCACACAAGCGGGAATCTCCTTTCCATAGACCCTCACCGCCCTGACGAACACCTCGTCGCCATCCCGTCATTCCCGCACAAGCGGGAATCTCGCCCCCTTGGACCCTCGCCTCCCCGACGGACCCCTCGTCACGATCTCGTCATTCCCGCGCAAGCGGGAATCCCGCCCCCTTGGACCCTCGCCTCCCCGACGCACACCTCACATTCGGAGTTTTTTGCACTTGACGAAAACAACTGTCTCTCTATCCTGCTACTGCGTCTATTCATCATTCGAATCATCCAATAGACGCTACGTAAGGGACTCTCGTGAAACGAATCCTGATCGCCATGGCTGCGGCTGTGCTGGTCGCGGGCGCCTTCGGCCTCGCATCCCTGCAACCTGTTTCGGCACAAGTCGGCCCGACCGGTGTCTGCATCTCGCTCCCTCCTGGAGAGCACACCTTCACGGCCGAATCCCAGGACCGCGAAGGCGAAGTCTCGTTCACCGTCACCGTCGGCGAGGGCGGCGTGGTGACCGCCTTCACCGAGCCCGGCGGACAGTCGATCCCACCGGTGGCCATGCTCGAAATCTTCACCGGCGAGGACGCCTACCCCTTGCCCGATGGAGTCTCATTCATCGAATGCGAAGACGACGGCAGCATGATGGAAGAAGCGCCATCAGCAGAGCTCTGCCTCAACCTCGAACCCGGCAGCTACGAAGAATCCGTCAGCGCCAGCGGACAGGTCTACAACATCACCATCAACGTCGGCGAAGGCAACCGCCTGACCAGCGTCGAAGTCCTGGGCCAGGCCTACTCACCGGCCGACGCCCTCGACTTACTCGCTCAGTTCGGCGCCGCCATCCCGCCGCACATCCAGATCCTTCCTTGCGAAGGCGCGGTGCCGACGCTCTACGTCAACACCGGAACCGGCGGCCTCGCCGACACCAACGATTCCACCGGATTCTGGTCGGCAATCGCGACGCTCGGTGTGCTCGTTGCAGTGGCATCAGCCGTCGTCGTCCGACGCCGCCGCGCCGACGTGAGAATCCGCGACTAGAACCGCAGCGCGCTCTCAACGAGCGAATCGGCGCCGGGCTCCTCCTCGACCACCTCAGGTTCGGGCTGGACCCGGCGCCATCGCGTACCGTCACGCGTATCCTCCAGCGCCACGCCCAGGTCCGTCAGACGATCGCGCACCGAGTCCGCCAACTCGTACTGCTTCGCCCCGCGAAGATCTTGTCGAATCGAAACCAGCAGGTCGATAAACGGGCCAGCATCTGATTCGCCGCTCACCGACACGCCGGCGAAGCCCAGTCCCAGTACGCCGCCCAACTCAACCAGCGCCTCACGCGCCGCTCCGGCCGGACGATCTTCCGCCCGCGCCCGGTTGATCTCCCGAGCCAGGTCAAACAGTACCGCCAACGCCTGAGGCGTGTTCAGATCGTCCTCAAGCGACGCAATGAACGTCTCCCGAGCTGCACTCGGATCGATCTCCCCATCGCCCTCGACCAGCGGCAGCATCGCCGCCGTCCGCAGTCGCTCAGCGCCTCGTGCCGCCGACGTCAACGACTCCTCCGAGTACGTCAACGGCGAGCGATAGTGCCCACCCAGGACAAACATCCTCAGCCCGTCCGCCCCATAGCGATCAAGCCCCTCGCGAAGCGGAACGATTTTGCCCGTCGACTTCGACATCTTCTCGCCGCCGACCTGCATCATCGCGTTGTGCATCCAGTGGCGAACGAACGGATCGAGCCCTGAAAACCCCTCCGACTGCGCGATCTCGTTCTCGTGGTGCGGGAAGATCAGGTCCATCCCGCCGCCGTGCAGGTCAATCTGCTCACCCAGGTAGCGAATCGACATCGCCGAGCACTCAATGTGCCAACCAGGACGCCCGGGACCCCACGGACTCTCCCACTGCGGCTCGCCCGGTTTCGCACCCTTCCACAGGGTGAAGTCCATCGCGTGCTCTTTCTCGACCCCGATATCCGTCGGCTCGGCCGAGATCATGTCATTCAACGAACGGCCCGACAGCTTCCCATAGCCCGGCATCTCCCGCACTCGGAAATACACATCGCCACCGGCCGGATACGCCATCCCTTTCTCGATCAAACCACCGATCAAGTCCAGCATCTGCGGAATCTCTTCCGTCGCCCGAGGATGCACATCCGCCGGAGCAATCCCCAGCTCACGCCACTCACCCATGAACGACGAAATCTGCCGCTCCGCCAGCTCCGAGACCGTGATCCCCTCCTGAGCCGCCCGAGCGATCAGCTTGTCGTCCACGTCGGTGAAGTTGTAAACCAACCGAACCCGACGCCCACTCCACTCCAGATAGCGTCGCAGCGTGTCAAAGATGATGATCGACATCGCATGACCCAGGTGAGCATCGTCATACGGAGTAATCCCACAGACATACATCGAGATCGGATCATCCAGCGGCGCAAACGCCTGCTTCCGACGAGTCAGCGTGTTGTAAAGCTCCACGGACCAACCCCCAAACAAAATCAACAAACAGCGCGCAACAACCAAAGCCTAATCAACGATCTCCCCAAAGTTCCCTCTCCCTCTGGAAGAGGGCTTCCTCTGAGTTCCCTCTCCCTCTGGGAGAGGGCTAGGGTGAGGGTCCCCCGACCGCCGCGCCGACTACCCAGCCGCCGCCTCCCTCTGGTCTGAATTCCCTCTCCCTCTGGGAGAGGGCTAGGGTGAGGGTCCCCCGACCACCGCGCCAACTACCCAGCCGCCGCCTCCCTCTGGTCTGAATTCCCTCTCCCTCTGGGAGAGGGCTAGGGTGAGGGTCCCTCCCCCCAACCACCGCACTGACTACCCCGCCGCCGTCTCCCCCGGTCGAGCCTCAGAGTCCTCCACCTGATCCCGAAGCCGCCGCACTTCAAGCCGCAGCTCCGAGACCGCCATCTCCAACGACTCAATCCGGTCATGCTCCGGGTCCGGCAGACGCAGCACCGTGTCATCGCCGGGGTCGTAGTACGCGACCACGTGCCCGGGCACCCCAACCACCGTCGAGTACTGAGGAACATTCGAGACCACCACCGCGCCCGCACCAATCCGAGCCCCGTTGCCAATCGTCACCGCACCAATGATCGAAGCGCCTGCCCCAACCAGCACATCCTCGCCGAACGTCGGATGCCGCTGCGTGCGCATCGTCGACGTGCCGCCCAACGTCACTCCCTGGTGCAAATGACACCGCTTGCCAATCTTCGCCGTCTCGCCGATCACGACGCCCATCCCATGGTCGATCAGACAAGGTGCAGTGATCTGCGCGCCGGGGTGAATCTCAATCCCGGTCATGTTCCGGCCCAGGTGCGAGAGCACACGCGGCAGGACCGGAATCTCCAGCCGGAGCAGCGCGCCCGACACTCGGTGCAGCATCTGCGCGTGGATCCCCGGATAGGCCAGCAACACCTCAAGCCAGTTCGTCGCCGCCGGATCGCGCTCCATCGTGAACTGGATGTCCGCCCACGTGTCGTCAACAAACGAGTTGTACCAGGCAATGAATCGGGTCAGCACAGACATAGCCGCAGCCTATACGTCTCCGCCGCGCATCCGCTTCACCCGCCTCACGCGCAAAGTGGCCACCGCATGCACCGACATACCCTCGCCCCTGCCCAGCGCCCCCATCCCCTCAGCCGTCGTCGCCGCCACATTCACCGCCGACACATCCAGCCCCAGCGCCTCCGCCAGCCGCGCACGCATGGAATCGACATACGGACGCAGCCGAGGTCGCTCCGCAATCACCGTCGCATCAACCGATTGCGGCACCGCTCCAACCGCCCATAGCCGCTCCAGCACCAACCCAAGCATCTTCACCGAGTCCGCCCCGGCCCAGGCCGGATCCGACGTCCCAAAGTGAGCACCGATATCGCCCAGTCCCGCGCCACCCAGCAGCGCATCGATGATCGCATGGGTCAGCGCATCCGCATCCGAGTGACCGGCCAGACCGTCCGCGCCGGGAATCTCAACACCGCCCAGCACCAGCTTCCGCTCCGGATCAAACCGATGCGAGTCAATCCCAATCCCAGTCCGCACCTCGTATCGAGTCCCCAGCAACGCCTCAGCCAACACCAGATCCGACGGCGAAGTGATCTTCGGATTCGCCCCACCGACATCATGCACCACGACCGTCTCCCCCAACCGCTCCACCAGACCAGCATCATCCGTCGCCAGGACACCATCACGACGAGCCGCCACATGCGCCCGACGCAGCGTCTCCGCCAGAAACACCTGAGGCGTCGCCACGGCCCGAAGCGTTGATCGATCCGGCGTCCCAACCACCTGCTCATCCGACCCAACCACCTTGATCGTGTCAACCGACGGCCCACCGGCGATCACGCCGACACCCTCCGCAGCCCGCTCGACACAACCAGCAATCCCCTCGGCTGTGATCAACGGCCGCGCCCCATCGTGGACAGCTACCAGATCAATCCGCCGCAACGCCGACAGACCCGCCCAGACCGAGTCCTGCCGCTCCTGCCCGCCCTCGACCAGCGCCCGAACCTTGCCAACGCCGCGACACAGCTCCGCAACCTCCGACCGATTCGACCGCGAAGTCACCACCACGACATCATCAACCGCCTCGCAAGCCTCAAACGCCGACAGTGTCCAACTCAACACCGGCCGACCGGACAAATCCGCCAGGAGCTTGTCGCCGCCACCCATCCGACGACTGCTGCCCGCCGCCAGGATGATTGCTCCCACTCTCATCGGTCGCGTCTCACGCGGCGTCCTCGCTGTTGACCAGCTGAGCAAACACCATCCGACCCGCCTGCGTCTGGATCACCCGCTTGACCACCAGATCGCGCACCTCACCGATCGCCGCAACGCCTTCCTCCACCACCACCATCGTGCCGTCCGCCAGATAGCCGACGCCCTGGTCGGCGCTGCGGCCGGGCTCAATCAGTTCGACTCGCAGCGGCTCGCCCGGCAGCACGTTGGTCTTCACCGCGTTCGCCAGCGCGTTCAGATTCAGTGTCCGCACCCCCTCAAGCTCAGCCACCCGGGCCAGGTTGGAATCGGTCAACGCCAACGCCGATCCTCGTTCCTTGGCCATTCGTACCAGCCGAGCATCGACATCACCATCCGCCTCCGTCGATCCGTCGTCGACGATCTCGGTCGACACATGGTCGTCACCCTGCAGCCGAGCCAACAGCTCCAACCCCGCGCGGCCCCGCCCTCGCTTCAGCGCATCCGAACTGTCCGCCACCCGACGCAACTCGTCCAGCACAAATCGCGGCACGACGATATCCGCCAGCAGGAACCCGCAAGCGGCAACCTCTGCAATTCGCCCGTCAATGATCGCCGACGTATCCAGCACCACCTCCGACGGAGCGGCCGGCCGCACCAGCGCCACCGACTCTGCCACTTCATCCGCCCGACCACGAACCGTGTTGACGAATCGCTCGACCTCAACGCGCCGACCAAGGGCTACGCCAATCCCAATCGGGGCCAGCAAGATCGCCATGCCAATCGGGGCGAAGTCGCCCGCCGCTCCCGGCAGCGCTCCCAACACCGGAGACAGCAGCGCCGCCGTCACCAGCGCGGCCACCAGACCGAAGCCGCCGAGCAGAATCTCCAACGTCGAAATCGAGCGCAGCAACCCCCGCCGCAGCCACCAGACCGGCCAGAGCGACCAATCCCACAACCGTCGCACTGCCTCAATCACGGCAGGCTCCACAAAAGGAAAATGGCGGCCATGCGGCCGCCAATCAGTCCAGAGCGGTCAACCGCCCAATAAATCCGGGCGCATCTCTGCGCACACACATCATACAAGATTCACAGCAAAATTCCCACCGCTCCAGGCAGTACCGAAGGCCTAGTGGTCCCCTCCATCGCCCCGCGCCCCTACTCGAGGCCCATGTCGATTCCCTGCCGCCATTCCTGTGTCACATCCGTCAACTCCAACTCACAACACAGAACATGTGTTGGTACCATGGTCTGGACGATGTGCAGACGACGAGGAGGATCAACAATGTCGTTTTCCGTGAGCTACCAGAACACGATGTCCGAGGTCGCCAACCTGGCGATGAACAAGCAGGAACCCGGGTACGTGCGCATACGTGCCCTGGTCGCCCTGGTCCGCGAGCTCTCGCCGCTCAATGACCGCCACCAGGATGTCGAACGCGCCCTCGGCCTGAGCGAAGAATCGAGCGAGTCCTTCAGAGACCTCGGTGCCGAATCCCGTGGCTACATGAATGGCTTCAGTGATGGCTTGGCCGCCGCAGAGAAGGAGGCGGAAGCGGCCGAGGAAGACGTCCCCCTATAGTCGCGCCCGTTCCTCAGGATTTTTTTTCACGGCCGCCGGAACCCGGACCAATCCGCAGCCCGGCCCCTGCATACCCGTTCCCAGCTTGAACCGCGATGCTGGGCCGGCTCTCCCTGCCCACCGGTTCCGATAGAGAACGCAACCCGCCCTCTGATAGCGTGAAACCACCATGCCCACCATTGACATCGACCCTCTCCTCCGCGGAGTCTCCAAGCCCGCCCGCTACGTCGGCGGCGAGTGGAACGTGATCGAACACAACTGGAACGAGCGATCCGTCCGCTGGGCGCTGATCTACCCCGACCTCTACGACATCGGCCAGTCCAACGGCGGACTCGCCATCCTCTACGACATCCTCAACCACACCCCCAACACCCTCGCCGAGCGCTGCTACACCCCCTGGCCCGACATGGCCGACAGTCTCCGCAGCCACGGCCGGCCGCTCTTCTCGCTCGAGAACCGCCGCGGCCTGAGCGACTTCGACGCCCTCGGCTTCTCCCTCTCCTACGAACTCACCTACACCAACATCCTCGAGATGCTCGACCTCTCCGGCATCCCAATCCGCAGCCTCGACCGCTCCGAAGACGATCCCATCATCTTCGCCGGAGGCTCCGGCGCCCTCGTCCCCGAGCCGCTCGCGCCATTCATCGACGCCTTCATCCTCGGCGAGGCCGAAGACGTCATCCTCGAGGTCAACCAGCTCCTGCACGAAGCCAAATCCCAGGGCGCATCCCGACTCGACCTTCTGCGAGCCCTAGCCCGAACGCCGGGCGTCTACGTCCCACGCTTCTACGAGTGGCGTTACGAGGCCGACGGCACGCCGGCCGAAGTCTTCGCCACTGACGACGCAGCATCCGTGCCCGTCGTCAAGCGATTCCTCCAGGGACTCCCACCAATCCTGACCAAACCGATCGTCCCCTACCTCCAGACCGTTCACGACCGAGCCGGCATCGAGATCCAGCGCGGCTGCACCCAGGGCTGCCGATTCTGCCAGGCCGGCATGATCTACCGCCCACTGCGCGAACGCACGCCCGAGGAAGTCGTCGCCGGAGCCAGGGAACTCTTCCGTAACACCGGTTTCGACGACCTCTCCCTCGTCTCCCTCTCCTCCACCGACCACTCGCAGATCAAAGGCATCGTCCGGGCCCTGCGCGCCGAATTCGGCGACGACATCGGCGTCTCTCTGCCCTCGACGCGCGTCGACAGCTTCAGCGTCGATGTCGCCCTGCTCTGCTCGCCGCGCAAGAAGCACTCGATGACCTTCGCGCCCGAGGCCGGCTCACAGCGCCTTCGCAACGCGGTCAGCAAAGTCGTTGACGAGCAGGATCTGCTCGACGCAGCCCGAAACGCCTTCGAGCAGGGCTGGACCTCGATCAAGCTCTACTTCATGGTCGGACTGCCCACCGAGACCATGTCCGACGTCGAAGGCATCGTCGACTGGGCCGCGCAGGTCAAGCAGATCGGACGGCAGATCGTCGGCAACCGCGCCCGAGTCCGCGTCTCGACATCAAACCACGTACCCAAGGCCCACGCGCCCTTCCAGTGGGCCCGACAAGAGACCCCCGCCGAGCTCGAGCCAAAACACCAGATGCTCAAGCAGATGACGCGCCGTGCGCGCCTCGACTTGAGCTGGAATGACCCGCAGGAATCAATCCTCGAGGGCGTCCTCTCGCGCGGCGACCGTCGCCTCGCCCCGGTCATCGAGACCGCCTGGCGCAACGGCGCACGCTTCGATGCCTGGAGCGAACACCTGCGCGAGAACATCTGGTGGGACGCGATGGCCAAAGAGGGTCTCGACCCCGCCTTCTACTGCCACCGAGAGCGCGACCTTTGGGAACGGTTCCCCTGGATGCACATCGCCTCCGGCGTCTCCGAAGCCTTCCTGCGCAAGGAATGGCAGCGAACCTGGAAAGAACTCACCACCGCCGACTGCCGCGACGGCTGCAATGTCTGCGGCATGGAACACGCCGCCCAACTCTGCGAACTCAAGCTCGGCGACCTGATCGCCAAACGCCGGGCCACATCCGATGAACTAATCAGCGTGCTCTAAGAAGATCGAGGAGAAAGAGGCCCCCAACGTTATGTCACGAGAAGTCCTCGAACATCTCATCTGGAGCCTCGAACAATCCTTCCGCAAGAAGACCGAACATTCACTGATCGCCAACCTCTCCTCGGTCACCACCGATGACCTCGATACCGTCGTCCCCGGAGGCGGTCGAACCATGCGAGACCTGATCGTCCACTGCGGCGCCGTCAAACTGATGCACGCCAACCACGCCTTCGGCGACGCCACCCTCACCTTCTGGACCACCTGGGACCAGGAAGAACCAATCAGCGAAGCATCATTCGAAGACCTGCTCGAGTGGCTCGAAGGCGCGCACGAATACGTGATCGATTCAGTCAAACACCTCGCCAGCGACCACGAACTCGTCGCCCCACGTCCCACCTACTGGGGAGAAGCCTGGGAAACCCGCCGAATCCTCGACGCGATCGCGGTCCACGACGTCTACCACGCCGGAGAAATCAACCACCTCCGCGCCCTGCTTCACCAGGTCGAGTAGCCAACCACCCACGGGCGCATCACGGGAATCGCAGCAACTCCTGAAGCCGCTCGGTCTCTCCCGATGGTCCGACCACCGCCAACCGCAACTCGTCCTCACGCAGATACTCATTGGCGAGACGCTCAACGTCCTCAGCCGTCACCGCCTGGTAACGCTCATTCACCTCATCCACGGAGTGCACTTCCTCGTGCAACAGCGCCTGGCTCCCATTCCAGGCCGAGACCGCACGCGTGTCCTCCATCCCCATCAGCATCCGTCCCGCCGCCAACCGACGAGCCCGTTGCAACTCCTCTTCCGACACCCCATCACGCAACCGCGACAGCTCACCCATGGTCGCGGCCAGCGCCTGCTCGACGTTCTCAGGATCCACACCCATCGACACCTGCATCACGCCCGAGTCGCGCAGCAACGCCAGCGATGCCTGGATGTCGTAAACCAGTCCCAACTCCTCACGGATCTTCAGGAACAGCCGCGAACTCATCCCGTCGCCAAGCATCGCGGTCAACAGACCCAGCGCATGCCGATCGGGATGCCGCGAGGTGATCGCCGGCAGAGCCATGCTGATCTGAGCTTGCTCCGTGTCCTTGATCCGCAGGGCAACCCGCTCGCCGTTGCCACACAGGGGAGCGGCTCGACGCTCGGCAGCCTCTGAGGGCAACCAACTAGCTGTCAGCTCGCTGACACGCGCCAGAACAGCGTCCGGGTCGATCTCACCCGCCACCGAGACCAACGCATTGCCCGGCGAGTACTGGGATCGCCAGTACGCCACCGTGTCGTCGTAAGGAATCGTCTTGACCGACTCCGGTGTGCCGGCAATGTCACGACCCAGCGGCGTGTCCCGCCAGAGCACCTCGGACAACAACTCGGCCACGAGCTGGTAGGGGGAATCTTCGACTTGCGCCAGCTCCTCAAGGATGACCGAGCGCTCCTTCTCCAACTCCTCCTGCAGCAGCTTCGGTCGCGAGACCATATCCACGACCACGTCGACCGCCGTCTCCCAGTCCGGACCGGGCACCTTGGCGTAGTACACCGTCAGCTCCCGGTCCGTGCCGGCGTTGATGTAGCCGCCGACGCCCTCGACAGCCATCGAGATATCCGCCGCCGTTGGATGCAACTCCGACCCCTTGAACACGCAATGCTCAACCAGGTGCGAGATCCCCGCCAACTCATCGCGCTCATATTGCGAGCCCGCGGCCACGTACAGCGACACCGACGCCGACCGCGCCGACGCCATTGGCGAACACAGGACTCGCAGGCCGTTATCCAGAACCGTAGTTTGAGGCGCTCCGTGCGTTGCGGGCGCCACTACTCCACACCCCACGTCGTATCGCCCGAGGCATCATCACGCACAATCGAATGGGCCATCGCACCCTGGACAAACTCGTCAATCGACGAGCCAATCGTCGTGTCGTCACCGTGGCCATTGAACGTCATGGTCTTCTCCGGCAAGCCGTAGAGCCTGGTCACGATTGAACGGACCTCCTGGGTCACCTGAGGCATCCCACGGGTGTTGCCGGGGCCGCCGGGGAACAGCGTGTCGCCGACGACGCAGTACGGGTCGTCCGGATCAGGGTTGTAATACGAAACCGAGCCGGTCGTGTGCCCCGGCGTGTGCAGCACCTCAAACTCCGAGCTGCCCAGCAGGATGGTCTCGCCGCCTTCCAGGTGGATGTCGATGTCAAGGTCGGTCTCCAACCAGGGATGCTGCTCGTCCGCGACCGTGTCCGAAGTGTGCATGTAGTAGGGCACGTTGGGACCCAGCCGCTCGCGCAGCTCGTGGTACGACTTGATGTGGTCGGGATGCGAATGCGTGAACAGCACCATCTTCGGCGTCGCGCCCGACTGCTCCACGCCGGCCATCACCAGTTCGTGCTGAGCCACGGCGTCGATGATCGCGGCGTCTCCGGTGCCTTTGTCAACCAGCACAAAGGCGTTGTTCTCGAATGGTCCCCACGACATCTGCATCACCACCACGCGCGAATACACTCGCAGCAGACGAGATTCCGCATGCAACTCCATGCTCATGACCCACTCCATTCAGTCAGCTATTCGCCAACTGTTCGCAGCATAGCCAGCCAACAGGATCATCCATGACCAACCAGGCTCCAATCGACTCCCTCGCCGATGTCCTGCCTCTCACCGCGCAGGCAAACTCCGCCGGCGTGCTGCAAATCGGCGGCTGCAACGTCCGCGACCTCGCCGGGGCCTTCGGCACGCCGCTCTACATCTACGACGAACACACAATCCGCCAGACCTGCCGCGATTACCTCAGGGACTTCCAGTCGAGTCTGCCCGGAGCTCGAGCCCACTACGCCTCAAAGGCGTGGCTCAATCCTGCGCTAACCAGGATCCTCGTCGAAGAAGGATTCGGTCTGGACGTGGTCTCCGCAGGAGAACTGCACGTCGCCCTCGCCGGCGGCATGGACCCGGAGCACATTGGATTTCACGGCAACGGCAAAACGCGGGAAGAGCTCCAATACGCGCTCGAAAGCAGCGTCGGCCGGATCATCGTCGACAATGACGACGAGCTCTCCGTGCTCGACGAACTGACCCAGGCGAGCGCCACCGAGCAGCGAATCATGCTCCGCATCACGCCGGGCGTCGACGCACAGACACACGCCAAGACGACCACCGGCCTGCGCGACAGCAAGTTCGGCTTCCCCCTGCCCTCGGGACAGGCCGAGGCGGCGCTCGTGCGCGCCCTCGATGCGCCATTCCTCGACGTCACCGGCTTCCACATCCACCTGGGCTCGCCATTGTTCAACATCGAGCCCTACGCCGACGGCATCGCCACGATCGGAGAGTTCGCGGCCGAGATGAAGTCGCGTCACGGCTACGAGTGGCGAGAATTCTCCCCGGGCGGCGGAATGGCTCTCTCGTACACAGCCGACCGGCTCGCCCCCCAGACCGAGCGCTACGCCGTCGAGATCGCCAACGCAATCCACACCGCCTGCGACACGCACGGCCTGCCCATGCCCGATGTCCACATCGAGCCCGGCCGCTCCGTCGTCGGACGCGCCGGTGTGGCCCTCTACTCAGTCGTCAGCCGCAAGCACATTCCGGAGACTCGGGATTATGTCACGGTCGACGGCGGCATGGCCGACAACATTCGCCCGGCCATGTACGACTCCCAATATGAAGCAGCGGCCGCCGAGCAGATGAACACGGTGCCCAGCCTCGTGGCGACGATCGCCGGCAAGTTCTGCGAGTCTGGAGATGTGCTGGTGCGCGACGCCAACCTGCCCTCGCTGCAGCTCGGCGAATTGCTCGCCATTCCGGCTAGCGGCGCCTATCACATCGCTATGGAGAGCAACTACAACCTGGCCCTGCGTCCGGCGATCGTGATGGTCAACGACGGCGACGCCCGACTCGTCCGCCGACGGCAGACGCTGGAAGATCTGTTGCATCTGGAACTCTGATGACCGTCTCGGCATCAATCTCCGACCGCTGGGGTCCGCACGCTGACTCTCTCGCGGTTCGCACGCTGACCGCGATGTTCGAGGCCCAACGACTGCCGCACGCTCTACTGATCACCGGTCCAGTCGGAGTCGGCAAACGAGACCTGGCCCTTCGGATCGCTCAAACGCTGCTCTGTGACTCCGCCGACGAGCGCAGCCATGGTCCCTGCCGCGAGTGCCGCCCCTGCCGACGCCTGCATGACCCCGCACAACCCAAACTCGACCCGCAGCACACCGATGTCGAGATCATCGCGCCCGGTTCGCTCTGCGCCGAATCGGACCACGACCATCGCAACACCCGAACGATCGGCATCTGCATCATTCGCCGGATCGAGCATGTGGCGACGCTCGCGCCGTTCGAGGCCGACCAGCGGGTGATCATCATCAACCCCGCCGAAGCACTCACCACCGATGCCGCCGACGCCTTCCTCAAGACGCTCGAAGAACCGCCCGACCGCGTCCACTTCATCCTGCTCACCGCTCAGGCGGAGCAACTCTCCGAGACCATCCGCTCACGCTGCCGCACGTTGACCCTCGCTCCCCTGGCGACCGAACATCTGGACCTCTGGCTCCAGCGCTGGACAACTGAAGCTGGCATTGAGCTGCCGACTGAACCTCAGCGTCGGGCCGAGCTCGGCCGGCTCGCGCGTGGCCGTCCGGGCTGGCTGGAGTCCAATCTCAGGGACGGCGATCCTGTGACGCTGCGCGCAGCGCAGATTGACGACGCAGTCCGGATCGCCAACGCCACGCGCGCTGAGCGGCTCGATTGGTCCGAGCAGATCGTCGGTCGCTCAGCGACTGCCCAGACGGTGGCCAATCTCGAGCTCATCCTCGACGCGTGGACCGACTGGTGGCACGATCTGTGGCTCAGCCAGAGCAACCAATCCGACGCAATCGTCCATGTCTCACAGTTGGAGCGGATCGAGCAAGTCGCCGCACTGTACGATCAGAAAGAACTCAGCCACTTTCTGGAGAACATTCAACGCACTCGCGCGCTCATCCAGAAGGGCGTCAACGCCCGACTCGCGCTTGACGTGCTGCTCCTCAACATTCCGCCTACCAGGACAACTTCATGAACGAATTCAACGACGAGGGCTCCACCGCTCAATCGTCGGCAGACAACTCACTGGACGAACCCGCAGATTCACCTGATCCCGACTCGACCACCATCGAACAGGTGATGATCGGTATCCGCATCCGCGAGGCTTCGCGGATCTATCACTTTGCTGCGCCGAAGGGCCGTGTCTTCCAGGGAGATTATGTCGTCGTCGACCGCGCTCGCGGCGATCAACTCGCTCGCGTCGTGACGGTCCCGGACGACGATGCGCCAAGCAATCCGATCCCACACGATGTGCGGCCGATCGTTCGTCTCGCCGATTCAGATGACCGCCAGCGCGCCGCCGAGCAATCCGAACGCGCCGACCTCATCCTGCAAGAGATGCGCTCGACCGCGGTGCGCGATGACATCGGCCTGTATCCGGTCGCGGTGGAACTGAATCTCAACGGCGACCGAGGCACGGCCTGGTTCCAGGCGCCAGACCATGTCGATTTCCGTCCGCTGCTCGACGAAGTCCAGGACAAGTACGACGTCAGTCTGCACATGCAGCAGGCCAATCAGCGCGAGCGCGCGCGGCTGGTCGATGGGTACGACATCTGCGGGCTCAGGCTCTGCTGCTCGAGCTGGATGACCGATTTCCCCCATGTCGGCATTCGCGTCGCCAAGGACCAGGACCTGTCACTCAACCCCGACAGCATCTCCGGTGTCTGTGGACGGCTGCTCTGCTGCCTCACCTTCGAGCACGAGGTCTACCGCGAGATGCGTGGATCGCTGCCGCGCGTCGGCAAGCGCGTGAGCACGCCGGCCGGTATGGGCAAGGTGATCAAGCTCAACGTGCTGCAACAGAAGGTCACGATCTCGCTCGACGATCATCCCCAGCGCGTCGACGTCCCGGCCGACGAGATTGGCCTCGCCGTTCGCACCGAGGACGCTCCCAACCAGGCCCTGGTCAAGGCCGAGGAAGCCAGGCGGGAAGATGACGAACGAGCCGCCGCATTGCGGCAGGCCGCCGCTCCAACCGCCCCCGCCGCACCTGCCGAGCCAACGGACGAGCCGTCGGAACGACCATCACGCCGACGGCGACGTCGTTCGCGCAAGTCGCAGACCGATCGGCAGACTGACCAGCAGACCTTTGAGCAGCAGCCGGACGCTCAAGCAGAGCAGGCACCACCTGTCAGCGGCGAGACGGACGAGGGCTCAGGCAAGCGACGATCGCGTCGTCGACGCAGGCGTAAGCAGAAAGTCGTCAACCAACAGCCTGAAAGTAATTCACCTGAGACCGCCGCAGCACCGCAACGTGCTGAGGGTGAGGCTCGACGGCCTCGACGTCGTCGCCGGCGCGCGCGCCAACCGGTCGATCAGCCGCCCGAGCAGTCGGGCGACTCGTCAGACTAACAGCTCAGACGCCGAATTCGGCGCCGTCCCCTGGGTCATCCGGGAGCAACCTGGTCATCTGAGTGGCCAACGACGACAGCTGCTCTTCGTCGTACCAGTGGATCACGATACGACCGCCGCCCTCAGGTCCCATGGAGCCCGCCCGCACCTCAACTCTGGTTCCAAGCGCCGATTCCAGAAGCTGAACCGTGTCCCGCATCGTCGGAGACGGCTCGACACGCCGCCTCCGCGAAGGTGCTTCCGGTTCCGCCAGGGCCTTGACCGCCGCTTCAAGCTCGCGCACGGACCAACCGCCATCGTCGGCGCGTAGTGCGAGCGCTTCCTGTTCAAATTCTGCAGCGCCGAGCAATGCTCGACCGTGTCCTTCACTAAGCGCGCCCGATGCGATCAGGTCCTGCACCGAATCCGGCAGACGCCGCAGACGCAGCAGGTTCGCCACGGCGGCTCGGCTCTTGCTGACTTGCTGGGCGATTCGCTCCTGCGTCCAGCCGGAATCAGAGAGCTTCTCGAAGGCCGTCGCCATTTCAATCGGATTGAGGTCGCTGCGCTGCAGGTTTTCGACCAAGGCCAGGGTCAACCGATTCTCTTCCTCATCGGTGGCATCCGCCTGGATGACGATTGGCACCATCTCCAGACCTGCCAGTCCGGCGGCGCGCCAGCGGCGTTCGCCGGCGATGAGCTGATACCGACCCGCTTCTTCCGCCTGCACGAGCAATGGTTGGAGGATCCCGTGCTCGCGGATGCTCGCTGCGAGATCTTCCAACTGCTCCCGATCAAACTCCTGCCGCGGCTGCGAGGGATTCGGCGCAATCGCACCGATTGGCGCCTGCAACTGGCCCTCACCTGATGGCGTCGGTGGTGCTGACGGGATCAGAGCATCCAACCCCCGGCCGAGGCCTCGCGGCGCCTTCGGTGTGATCCATTGCCGACCCGCCTGCGGCGGACCGTCTTCCGGCCGCACTGGTCCAGAAATCCGGTTCGGTGTCGTCATGTCAGCGCTCCATCCCCTACACGGCTCGAATACAACGTCGATGGAGGCAGCGCCGACAAGCGGCCCAACAGCTCCTCCGTCAGCTCCCGGTACGCTTCTGCGCCCCTCGAGCGCGGCGCGTAGTCGATGATCGGTCGCTGATGGCTCGGCGCCTCCGAAAGGCGAATCGAGCGTGGGATGATGGTATCAAATGTCGCACTGATATGCGACTTCAACTGCGAGGCGACATCCTGCGACAGGCGGGTTCGACCGTCGTACATGGTCGCCACGACACCCAGTAGATGTAAGCCTGGATTCAGATGGGTCTGCACTCGACGGATGGTCTCCAGAAGTGCCGAGAGTCCTTCCAGCGCCAGGTACTCGCACTGCACAGGGGCGATCGCAGCGTCGGCCGCCGACAGCGCGTTGAGCGTCATTAGTCCCAACGACGGCCCGCAATCGATCAACACCAGGTCGTAGGCGCCAGCCACCTCGGACAGCGCGCTACGAAGGATGTACTCCCGATCATCGCGCACCGCCAGCTCCATCTCGGCGGCGACGAGATCCATGGAGGAAGGAACGACATCGAGTCCCGGCCAGACTGACGGCACCACACACGCGCGCAGCGTCTCTTGACCAAGCAGCGCGTCGTAGAGAAACAGTCCTGGCGACTGCGCGCCCAGAGCGGAAGTTGCGTTGGCTTGCGCGTCGGCGTCGATCACCAGCGTGTGACGGCCAGACTCAGCGGCGGCGGCGGCCAGATTGACAGTGGTCGTCGTCTTGCCGACGCCACCCTTTTGGTTCGCGACCGCGACCACACTCACGTCAGCGTGCCTCCAGCAGTCCGCCCGGCACCGTTATGACGAGGATAAAGGTCAACTCGTTACGTCGGCCAGCGGGACTTAGTCGTCACGGTACAGAATTCGCACCCGCCGCGACTGCCCCTCGCCGAACGACTCTGTCTTCAGCTCCGGATCCTCCTGCAACTGCAGGTGAATGATCCGTCGCTCGGCCGCCGGCATCACGCCCAAAGTGACCGGTTCTCCGCGGTCTCGCACTTCCGAGGCTGCGCGCTGTGCCATCTCCTCGAGGGCAGTTTCGCGACGGCTTCGGTAGCGATCCACGTCGACCGTGACGGGATTGTTGCCGTCCAGCGCGCGGCTGACGATCACATTGACTACGTACTGGAGTGCCGCCACATGCGCGCCGTGACGTCCGATCAACAGGCCCAGATCCTCATCGCCGACAGGCTTCACGTCGAGCACCGCGACGGCGTGACCGAGGCCATCCATCGGTGTTTGCGGATCTCGAGCAGTCACTTCCACATCGAATCCCAGCTGATGCACGATGTCGGTGAGCACCTCAACGGCGAATTGCCGAGGGTCCTCGTTGGGCTCGAAGTCGGGATCGGCCAACAGCTCAAAGGGAGCGATTGGTGGTCGCGCTGGCTGTCGTTCTCGGGATTCGTCCCGACCGCGGCTGCGGCTGCGTCCACCTGGTCGGCCTCGACCGCGATCGCGGCGACCGCTCGATCCCGAGGACGCCTGCTGCGAGCGTGAACGAGAGCGGTGATCGGGTTGCACCTCACGCTGAGTCTCGACTGACTCGCTGGATTCTTGCCCGGCCGGTTGCACCACCGAGCGTCGTCCAGTTGCTCGTCGATCGCCTCCGGATCGACCGCCGCGGCGCCCTGAATCTGCTCGTTGACCTGGTTCAAGTTCCGTCAAGTCCGAGTAGTCATCGATCTTTGGCAGCGACGGGGCTTGCCCCTGACGTCCGCGACTCGGCGAGCCATCGCGCGGCGTCACCCGAACCAGGGACTGCGCATGGCCAATGCCGAAGATGCCAGTGCGGCCTTCTTCCAGGACTTCAACCTCCACTTGCGCGCGCGACAGTCCGAGCCGACGCAATGCCGACTGCACCGCGTCGTCCACGGTCCGACCCGACTGCTCAATCACTTCCCGGTTCGCCATGGCTACTTCTCCAACTGAACAACACTTCGGGTCGTGCCTCGATCGCATCAACGATGTGCTGGCTCAACCCCTGATGACTCCAGATTCACTCAACGCGATCGATTCGCCCGTCGCCTTCGTTGCCGCCGTCGGCGTGCCGCGCTGGTCTGCCGCCGTTGAGGGCGCTCCTCCTGCGGCTCCGACTCCTGGTCTGCTTCGACGACCGCTTCGCTGGTTGCAGGGATAGCAACTGTGCCGCCGTTGGCTGCCGCGACGGCAGCGGCCGGTGCCGGCAACGGCTCGGACGAGAGCAGCCACTTCCACGACCACTTCAGACCCTGTCGGTAGAAGTAGTAGTAGTACGAGGTCAGAATCGTGAATACCGAGGTCACCAGCCAATACAGACCAAGTCCGGCCGGCACCTGCAGGGTGAAGAACCCGAACATGAACGGCATCATCCACAGCATCGTGCGGTTCATCGACTCCGAGCGCTCGTCGCGCGGACCCATGCGCGCCGTCGAGACCTTCTGCTGGATGTACGCCGTCACTCCAACAAGAATCGCGAGCGGTAGCGACTGCTCAAGCGACGAGGAGCCCAGGTCGAAAAAAAGGAAATCGCGATTGATTGGGATGGCGGAGGTGATGTAGGCCCAGTCGTAGAGGTCTGAGGACAGACGCAAGAGTTGCTCGGGCGTGTCGCCCAGCGTTCGACGCAATACCTGGTAAAGGGCGATCCAAATCGGCATTTGGACGAGCAGCGGCCAGAGGCAACCGAGCGGGTTGAACCCCGCCTCGCGGTAGACCTTCATCAACTCTTCTTGGCGCCGCTTGGGATCCTTGTACTTCTTCTGGATCTCCTGCATCCGCGGCTGCATTTCCTGCATTCCGCGAGTCGCCCGCAACTGCCTTAGCGTCAGTGGATAGGTCACCACGCGCACAATCAGCGTGAACAGAATGATCGCCACGCCGTAGTTGTCGTCTACAGCGTGGGCAATCACAATCAGCCCGTTCATGATCGGGCCAATCAGAATGTCATTCCAGATGAAGTCGATTATGTCCATCGTCGTTTAATTCTGTGGGTACAGCCGGACGGCCTGGTTGGCGCCCAGCAGCACGGCGTACAGGACACCGTCCTCGTCGCTGACCAGAATCCGGTCGTCACGCAAGATGGCGTTCGCCATCAGGTCCTTGGCGCCCTCCAGCTGGAACTGCCTCAGCGCCGAGCCATCCGACGCGTTGAGTTGATGAATCATCCCGCCCCGCGCCACAATCACGAGGATGCCGCCTGCGTCGCCGCTTTCTGCCGCGAAATCGACGTAGAGCGGCTGCGCCCGAATCCGGTCGCCGGTCGCGAACGGCTGGAGCCAGCGCTTCTCGCCGGTCAGTGCATCGAAGGCGTAGACATTGCCGCGTAAGTCAGTGGCGTAGATCACGCCATCACGGATCAACGGAGTGCCCCAGAGCCAGTGCGAAGCTTGAGTCGCCCAGATCTGTGCTCCGGTCGCGGCATCGAGGCCATACAGCGTGCGATCCAGGCCTCCGACAAACACGAGACCGTTGGTTGCGCTGATCGCGCCGGCGATTCCGCTTTCAATGCTGATCTGCCAGGCCGAACGGCCTGCGAGCTCACCGTCGACGTTGATCGCAGTGACTCGTCCATCCAATCCGGCCACGATGAGCAGACGACCTCGATCGGTGTCTACCAATGCCGGCCCTCCCCAAATCTGCAGTTCCGAGTTGCCATCCCAGGTCCAGACCGGCTCACCTGGTTGCTCGATGTCGATTGCATAGACGCGGTATGCCGTGTCCGCCAGGTACACCAGCGTGCCGTCGACGACGAGGTCGGCAACCAGCCGATCCTCGCTCTCAAAGACCACGCGAGCAGACTCGCCGTCCCGCTGTACCGCGTAGAGCGCGCCGTCGGAGTAGCCGGCCAGCAGCCATTCATCGGTCGACTCCACCCAGACTGGATCGGCATAGAAGGCGACCGGCTCAATTTCGCCGTCGAGCCCTGGGAAGTTTCCGTCATCATCTGGGAATTCCCAGAGTGACGAGCCCAGGTTGCCGTCGAGCAACTGCACCGCGACGACCTGGTCCTCACCGGTCGGTGCGATCAGGCGCGTTTCGGGCTCCACCGGGTCGAGCGTCGGCGCGGCCCAACCATCGGGCTGGTCGGCGACATCGCACGCAACGAGGATGGGAACCGCGAGCACGAGCACGAATGCGATGACCGCTCTTCGAAATTGTTTCACGTGAAACAATTTCGCGGGATGCGCAACGCCCAGGACGCCCAGGACGCCCAGGATCCGGAGAAGCATCCGTCCAAGCGGCGGATCAAGTGGATCACGTGGATCACGAGAATCAAATTGTTTCACGTGAAACATCCCGACCCGACGCACGGGCAACTGGCGCAGGGTCATAGCCGCCACGATTGAGTGGATTGCAGCGAAGCAATCGCCACAATCCCAGCGCAACCCCCACGATCGCGCCACGAGAACTCACCGCGTCGATCATGTACTGCGAACAGGACGGCTCAAACCGGCACTGGGAACCCAGCGCTGCAAGCATCGGCGACACGATCCGCTGGTAACCATGGAGGAAGAACAGCACTAGTCGATCAAGCCCGTCCACAATCGTGCGTGCGGTCAATCTGCTCAAGACCCACCACCGTCGCGTTCAAGTTGGCGCACCGAGCGCCGCACCAGGCGACGCAAGTCGGCATCCAGTTCGCGGAAATCGGCTTCGACCGCTCCTGGTCGAGCGATCACGACCACGTCCAACCCCTCGCATTCGGCTTGGGCGTTCAGCCGCCTCGCGGATTCCCGTAGTTGGCGCCGAATCCGGTTGCGCTTGACTGCTCCGCCCAGGCGCGAACTGATGGCATACCCGAACCGGCATGGGTCATGCGCCGTGGATTCGTCCCGCGCTCGGGCCCGCAGCGACAGCGTGCGCCCGCTTTCCCTGACACCATCGCGAAACACAGCGTCGAAGTCCGACTTCCGGCGCAATCGCTGATCAGGAGGCATCGCGAAACAACGTTCGACCGCGCACTTGGTGCGGATAGTCGCGCACTTTCAAGCAGGGAGACAACGCGATATGTCAGCCGCTCAGACGACCGTCAATCGTCGACGGCCTCGGGCTCGACGCCGCTTCAGAACAGCGCGCCCGCCTCGGCTGGACATACGTTTGAGGAATCCATGCTCCCGCTTGCGCGGAATTCGTTTTGGCTGGTATGTGCGTTTCGGCATCAAAATCCCTCACCACATCACGGGACACACGAGCCCGTTGGTCGAAGAATGCAGGACAAGTACCGCTCAGTATACGCCAGCGCGCGACATGGCCTGCGTAGTCTGAGCGTCGCTCTCGCCTCGTCCATTGTGGTTCATTGTGGTTCATTGTGGTTCATTGTGGTTCATTGTCGTTCATGGTGCTGGCCCAACGCGCTCCAACGCCCGGTACGCCGCCAGTGACTCAATCACATACTGCACATACATTCGGGTTGACGGAAAATCCAGCGCTGACAAGAATCCATCCGGCCCACCAATAGCGGCTTCGCTCTCCCACCTCGCGGCATTACCCGGACCAGCGTTGTATGCGGCGAGCGCCATCACCGGCTCGTTCGAAAATCCCTCGAGCTGACGCGCGAGATACCACGCGCCGAATCGAATCGCCAGCTCCGGTCGCGCCAGGTCGGAGTGCTCATATTCGATCCCCAGTCCGGCAGCGACATCCCCACCAGTGAGCGGGATCACCTGCGTCAGACCGACCTCGCCGGCCTGCCCCTCCGCGTCGGAGTCGTAGAGACTCTCTCGCCGGATCAGTGACCAGAGCAGCAGCGGATCGATGTCCTCAGAGGCGGCATGCAACGCCATCACCTCGGGCCACGGCTGGGGATACGCGAGACGCACTAGTTCGGGTGGCGCCTCGGTCCAGTTCAGTCCAAACAGGATCAGCAACTGTGTCGCAGCGCGAGCCGACGCGGTGAATTCGGATCGCTCAGCCAGGAACTGCGAAGCCTGGGCCAGGCCCCAGGGATTGCTGGATAGCTCGTCAATCCAGTGCGACAACATGCGGTCGGCGGCGTCGTCAAATCCTCCTGAACGGAGGTCGAGCGCCGCCAACCAGTGTGGATCGCGCTCTAGCGCCAGATTCGGAGGCTCGGCATCACCGGTCAGTCGCATCAGCCAGTCGTCGAACGAAATCTCGAGGACCTCGTGACCATCCTCTGCCAACAGCTCCATGGCGCGAAGTCCGTAGTAACTGACCGGATCGATTTCCACCACCTTCGCCGCGAGGTCGACGGACGCATCTTGATCGCCCGCCTCACGATTCATCAATGCGGCCCAGTGAAGCAACTCTTGCCGCACCGCGTCACCCCAGTAGTCGGCACCGGCGTTGGCAGCGTCGCGGAACCGTTGAGCCGCCTCGGACCATTGACCCTGCGCGACTGGTTGCGATGCCCAGCGACGACCAGCTTCCGCAGCTCGCGAGTGCTGGGGGTGCTCCATCATCACTCGCTGCCAGTGCTCCTCCGCCGTGATCCGGTCGCCGTCGCCAACGGCGAAATCGGCCAGACGCATCGATGCCTCCGCCGACAGCGGATCGGCAGCATCACGATTGATCACGGCGACATAACCCAGCGCCGCGCTCGCCTGGTCGCCATTCGCCTGGTGGATCGCGGCAATGTAGAACTCACCCGCGACCTGCTCGGAAACATCGCTGGACCCACCCAGCACATTGAGCATGGCGTGCCGTGCCTCAACCCAGAGCTCCTCCTCGAAGCGAATCAGACCAATCGTCAGTTGGTCCACATCGGCGCCGGCATTCAGGAGGAGTGACAGCGCTTCAGAGCTCTCGGCAAAACTGCGGTAGTCAGTGACCAGAGTCCACCAGGCCTCTTGCGCCGCATCAAGGTCTCCGGCATCACGCTGCAACGCGCCGATTCGGCTGAGCGCCGCAGCCTGGTCGTCGCGCCATGGCGAGAGTCGTAACAGCTCGTCATAACGCGCGAGCGCGCGATCCGTTTCCCCCGAGATGTCAAGCTCGGTTGCGGCTAGATGAATTGCCCGCAGGCGATCCTGGAATGGGAGCGTTCCGCCCAGCGCGCGCTCGGCCCATTCGATCGCCTCAGCTCCTCGCCCGGCGCGTTGCAGGGTCCTCGCCACCTCCAGCGACATCACTGCCCAGGCTGGGCTGTCGGTGTTCACATAATCCTTCATCGCTTCGACCGCCACGTCCAGCTGCGACAGGCTCAACGCGGTCTGAGCGCGGAGGAGGGCATGGCGCCGCGCGTGCTCCTGGGAGAGAAATCCGTCGATCTGTGACAGCGCTGTCTGCGCATCGCCGGGCCGATCGAGACGCAGGAGCAACCGAACGCGATCCAGCTTCAATCCGGTCAGGGCGTTCATGTCAAGCGTTCCGCCGGACGCGATGGCGGACTCTCGAACGGCCAGCGCCTGTTCCCAGTAGCCATTGTGCTCGAGTGCCGCCGCCTCAGCGATCAGCAGTCCCACCGGATCGGCGGGAGGCCGTGCCGTCTGCTCAGGCTGTTCCGCCTGCTGGGCAGCTGCTGTCGGCTCTGGTGCCGGGGCCGCCCGAGTCTCGGTTTGCGGGACAGCCTGTTCTTGTTCGGTCGACTCCTCGTCACCCCCCGAGCAGGCGACCGCCAACACCCCGGCGCAATATGCCAGGACGATCAAGCTCAACAATCTGTAACGGGACAGGCGAGTAGCGGCAGCCGCTACAGGTAGTATCACAACGATTCCGAGGTCCGCCCCACCAGCGCCTGACCCTACTGTAACCCCATGACTCAAGTGTCGGACCAGCACATGCCCGCGATTTCCGCGACGAGCTGGGCCGAGATCAACGTCGCCGCCGTGGCAAACAATGTCGGCGTCCTCCGACGCCAGGCGAGTCCAGCTCAACTCGCGGCGGTCGTCAAGGCCGACGCCTATGGACACGGCGCGATTCCAGTTGCGAGGGCCACTCTCGAGGCCGGCGCAGCTTCGCTCTGCGTGTTCACGGTGCGCGAAGCGGTTGTACTTCGCAATGCAGGTATTGAAGCGCCAATCCTCTGCATGGGACCGGTTCTTCAGGACGATCCCGAAATGATTGCGAGACACGACATTGCGGCCGTCGTCGACTCAATCGACACAGTCGCACGACTGGCTGAAGCCGCACGAGCGGCGGATCGCGCAGTAGGGGTCCACATCAACGTCGACAGCGGCATGCAGCGCTACGGATTGTCCTACGAAGAAGCGCTCAAGTTGGCTCAAGCCGTGCGCGCGTCCGGTTCACTGAAACTCGAAGCCGTGTTCACGCACTTCCCCGACGCCGCCAATCCCGACCGCGACGCCTCGCTTGACGCGTTTCAGCGCTTTCAGCAAACGGCCGATCAGATTGGGGCACCGCTCCGCCATGCCGCCGCTTCGGCAGCGACGTTCAACCTACCTGAAGCGTCACTCGATTTCGTTCGCGCGGGCATCGCTCTCTATGGCATGGACCCGGCACCCGACCTCTCGCACCCTGTGGCTGCTGGTCTGCAGCCGGTCATGTCCTGGCGGACAACGCTGCTTTCCATTCGCAAGGTCAGTAAGGGTGAATCCGTCTCCTACGGCGGACTCTGGACTGCCGAACGCGATAGCCGAATCGGCGTCACCGGCGTGGGCTACGCCGATGGTCTCGCGCGAGCCCTGTCGTCCGGCGGCGAAATGTTGGTCAGAGGCCGGCGCGCTCCGATTCGGGGTGCCATCTGCATGGACACCACCATGATCGATTTGACAGAGATTCCCGACGCAGAAGTCGGTGACGTTGCGACAATCTTTGGAAGCGATCGGGAGGAGTCAATCAGCGCGTGGGATGTGGCGCGGCGGCTGAACACCATCCCCTACGAGGTGTTCACGAGCATTTCCGCACGTGTGCCGCGACTTACGGTCGATCAACCCGCTTGAAACTCGCTACACCTTGTCGGCAACGCCATCCGTTCGTAGGATCAGGAACGGAGATACGCCCATGACCACTCGCATCCGTCTGTTTGGCGCACTGCTCGCTTCAGTCGCCGCGATCGCGGCCCTCTCGGCGGCGGCGATGCTCAGTCCAACCGGTGCGAGTGACTTTCTGATCCAGTCAGAACCCGAAAGCGGCTCGACCGTGGCCGAAGCTCCGCACCAACTCGTGCTGACCTTCGACCGGCCACTGGCGCAGATCAAAGGCGTCCACCACGTCGAGGTGAGCGACAGTGCCGGCCACCGCCTCGATGACGGATACGCCAACATCTCCACCTACAGCCAGCGCACCTTGATCGTTCCGATCCACGCTGAAGGCGACGGCACGCTGCAAGTCGATTACCGCGTCCTGCTAATCGGTGACGGCGAGAACCTGCAGGTCAGTTCGTCGTACGACTTCACCGTGGATCATGCGCTCGTGCCGATCGAGGGTGAAGAGATCGTTGCTCCGGCGGCCGAGAAGTCGAGCCAGGCGCTCGTGCTCTGGACAATCGTCATCCTGATCGGCGTTGCCTTCGCCGGCGGCATGATTTTTTTCCTCCGCATGGCGACCGGCAACTCGCGCAGTTCGCTCGAACCCACGAACCGCAGCGTCTTCCGCGACTGACTTCGAAGTCAGCCTTCTTCAGTACCGTTCTCGCCGCCGGGCCTCATCGTCGGAATCAACGGCTGAGCCTCGTCATCACGCTTTGACTTGCGCTCCGGCAAGTCGACGATCCGCTGCTTGACCGACGTGACGTCATCCGATGAGACGTTCGGACCCAGCAAAATCACCGCCACGCCGGAGTCACGCAACGCCTCGACATCGCCGGATGAAATGTCCGTCGGACACTTGACGCCCAGGGGAACCGACGCGATCATCGCCAGCCGGCGAAGTTCGAGAATTGCTCCCAGGCTGACGGGGAACTCAACCTCCACAGCGAGTTCAGCCGGCCGCAGACTGCCCAGGGCACGGGCATCCGCCTCGTCGATGCGCGACTCGGCCAACCTGACGACATAATCCATGTCCTCGTCGAGCAGCCCGTCCGCCCGCGCGCTTTCAATCTCAAACGAGACAAACGAAGCTCCACGCTCTTTCGCCCCGGCCACACTCTCTGCTGTGAGCTCATCTAGACGGGTTCCCCAGACAGCGACATCGGCCGACTCGGCGGCTGAGATGTCCTCTTCGCTCAGCGCCAGACAGAAGTCCGCACCGTCGACGACGCCAATCGTGCCGACCAGCATCGAAGGCTGCTTCTCCTCTGCCGCGGCCCCGAATCCCAGTCGCCGTTGGCTGCCCTTGCGTCGATCCCGAATCGCGTCTGCAAACTTGCCCATTGCTGCTTCCCCTCAATCTGCCCGCTGAGATTTGATCTCGACTCAACTAGAATCCAGCTTAATCCAGAGCGTCGATCAGACCTGCAAGCGGAGCGAATCATGGACGTCGGAGACTGGTTGACAGCTCCGTTTGGCTCAGAGGTGCTGGAGTGGGCGCCGATCCCGCTACGCATCGTGCTGGGAGTCATCTTCATCGACGCGGGGCTGGGCAAGTTCCGCCGCGGCATTGGCGGTTTCTCGGGCTGGCTCGAGTCGCTGGGCGTGCCGTTTCCGAAACTGGCCGGACCCGGCGTCGCCAGCATCGAGTTGGGCGGCGGCATTCTCCTGTTGGCCGGACTGCTAGTCCCCTGGATTGCAATCCCGCTCGCGATCAACATGGTGGTCGCCACCTACGTCAACAAATTCAAAGAGGGTCTGCCCTTCCAGGGTTCCTCGGACAAGCAGGGCTATGAGCTCGATGTGCTCCTGGTTTTCGCTTGCATTGCCCTCATCCTGATGGGCGCCGGTCCGGCTTCAATCGATTCCATTCTTTCGTAGGTACCGACGCACCACCTAGCGAGCTCCCGATATACGCTGGCATGCGGCTAGCGGAGCGAGCGGGGTCGCGCACCCATGGAACGTTGGTCGGTCTTCGTCTCCGAGCACCCCTGGCGGGTGATCTTCCTCTGGGTGGTCGCCATCGTGCTGGCGGCGATGGGCGCGCGAGCCTGGGGTGGTTCGCTGACTGACGCATTCACCGTCCCCGGAACCGAATCTCAAGCCGCATTCGATTTGCTCGTTGAGCGCTATCCGGCACGATCCGGTTCCGAGCTGCTCGCGGTCTTCCACACGCCTGACGGCACGATTCAAGACTCGGACGTGCAGTCGGCGATGTCGGCATTCGCCCGCGGGACGGAAGGCATCGAGGAAGTCGCGTTCGCCAGTCTGCCCGGAGAGCGTCCCGGCAACGTCTCACCCGATCTACGTACCGCGATCGTGCGCGTCACCTTCGACAAGCATGCCAACCACCTCGAGACCGAGAACATTGGCAGCGTGGTCGAACTCGGAGAAACCTTCCGCACAGACGGCTTGCAGGTTGAATTCGTCGGCGAACCGGTACGCGAGTACGAAACCGAGCCGCCCGGCACGGCGGAACTGGTCGGCCTCATCGCTGCGCTTCTGATCCTGATCATCGGCTTCGGATCGATCATCGCCGCCGGCATGCCGATCGTTTCGGCCCTGGTCGGCCTGGCGTTGGGCACGGTCGGCATCTTCCTCGCTGCCGCGTACCTTGACATCACCACCGTCGCTCCCACCTTCGGAGCCATGCTGGGCATCGGTGTCGGCATCGATTACGCGCTCTTTGTGATCGCGCGTTTCCGCGAGCAGATGGCTGCCGGTGTCGACCCGCGCGAGGCT
The DNA here is from genome assembly GCA_964291525.2 of Dehalococcoidia bacterium. Taxonomy (GTDB): domain Bacteria; phylum Chloroflexota; class Dehalococcoidia; order Bin125; family Bin125; genus Bin125. The sequence goes on from OZ219765.1 coordinate 2,639,772, forward strand.
GCGCGCGGCGCCGTGACCACCGCTGGAAGAGCGGTCGCGTTCGCCGGCTCCATCGTTGTCGTGGCGCTGCTCGGTCTGTTCGCGATCGGAATCCCGATCATCGCCAACCTCGGCTTCGCTGCCTCGCTGGTCGTCCTGCTCGAGATGTTGGTTGCGGTATCGCTGTTGCCGGCCATGCTCGTCCTGATTGGGCGACGAATCGATCGCTTCTCAATTCCGAAGCTGCGCTACACGGCGGGCGGAGAACACGGTCGCTGGTACCGCTTCTCACGGATGATCGAGCGTCGTCCCATCGTCTATCTGCTGCTCGCGTCTGGCATCCTGATCGCGTTCACGGTGCCGGCCTTCGACCTTGAAATGGGCGTCTCGGACGAAGGCAACCGTCCCGACACGTACACCTCTCGGCGTGCCTACGACTTGATCGCGAATGCGTTCGGACCCGGCGTCAATGGCGCTCTGTTTGCCGTGGTCGACCATCCATCGGAGCAGCTCTCGCCCGCGGTTCTGGAGCGCACTCGCCAGGCGCTGTCTGAGGTTGACGGGGTTGCCGCCGTGTTGCCGCCCGATCCGTCACCCGGTGGGGGGACCGCGCTGATCACCGTGATTCCCACTACCGCGCCTCAGGATGAGGCGACTCGACAGCTCGTGAGCCGCCTGCGCGAGACCGCTGTGCCCCAGGCTCTGGGCGGCGCTGCCGATGACACCCGGATCTACATCGCTGGATCGACGGCGGCGTTTGAAGACGTCACCGCCAAGATGATCTCGCGGATGCCGTACTTCTTCCTGATCGTGATCGGCGTCTCGGTCCTGTTGCTGATGATGGCGTTCCGTTCGATCCTGGTGCCGCTCAAGGCGGCGCTGATGAACATGCTCGCGATCGGGGCCTCGATCGGTTTCATCGTCGCGATCTTCCAGTGGGGCTGGGGGCTGTCATTGATTGGCCTCGATCGCACGGGACCGATCGAGTCATTTCTGCCGATGTTCATGTTTGCCATCCTCTTCGGCCTCTCGATGGACTATGAAGTCTTCCTGTTGTCGAGGATCCGCGAGCATTGGCTCGAAACGGGAGACTCGGGCGAGTCTGTGGCGTTTGGGATCGGGGCGTCGGCCCGGGTGATCACGGCGGCGGCGGCCATTCTGATCGCCGTGTTCGGCAGCTTCGCGGTCTTCGGCGACGAGCGGGCGGTGAAGGAGTTTGGCATGGGCATGGCCTTCGCCATCTTCATCGACGCCACGTTGGTGCGACTGGTCCTGGTGCCGGCCTTCATGCAGATCGCGGGGCCGGCGAACTGGTACATGCCCAGGTGGCTTGACAATGCCCTGCCGCGGCTGACGATTGACCCGCCGATTCCGGTGCGCACCAGGGTCAGGCGACTACTCGGCATCGCTCTTCACATGGTCTTGGCCCGACCGCAGAAGTCGGCGCTGCGCTAGACGGGCCCCCGACACTTCTCTGGTCTCAGTGCTCTGGGCGATCGCAGGCTCTGAACAGTTTGATCACTGGTGCTTGATATGCGACGAGGCGGCCGCTGGGACCGCCTCGTCGTGGTTTGCTTGCTCGGTTGCCGACTTAGTCGTTGCGCGAGACCTCGATCTGCCACTCGCTGATGCCGGGCTCGTCGGCGCTCAGTTCGACCGTCCATTGTCCGGCCTGGCCCTCGTTGGCGACGAAGACTGCCTGGGCGAGGCAGTCACCGGAGCCGCCGCAGGTGACGAGGACGCGGCCTTCGACCACGACTTCGTTGCTGCTATTGAGCACGGAGACTCGGCCAAGTGCGCCGTCGGAGCCGACCACGGAAACGGTGATTTCGAATGCACCGTCTGCGTCATCGACCACCAGCGCGTTGCCGACCGACTGCGATCCGATGCCCAGCAGCGTGGCCTGCAGGCCTTCTTCAGTGCCGATGCCTCGGAGCGAGATCGCCGGCGGGGGTGAGGGTGCCGGGAGATCGGCGGTCATCACGCCCATGGGTTCTTCTTCCTCCGTGGCCGCAGCTTGCTCGGGCGCTTCGCCCCCGGTCTGGGTGATCGTCAAGATGTACGCGCCCGTGCCGACATCCGCGTAGTCCTTGACCGTCAGCTGGACGATGCTGTCTGCCTCGGGAGCGAGCGTCAGGGTCGAGTCGCGGCCGAATGGGCCGCCGCCGGTGTCATCGTCAACGGCGTCGAGTCCACCGCCTCCGACCACGAGCACCGTGTCGAAGAGCAGGCTCTGGACCAGGATCTCGTATTCGGCGCCCGCTCGTAGGGCCAGATTGAAGCTGTCTACGTCGCCGGGGAAGTCGATGTTCCCGACGAACGGCTCGTCGAGATTGAGGACAGCCATCTCTTCGGCTTCCACCACGACCGTCAGCGCCACGTTGGCATTGACCTCGTAGGTGGTCGCGTCTTCCGTCATCTCCGACGACTGCTCGTCTGCGTCGTCCTCCATCGCCTCCGACGCGGCCTCATCCGAAACGTCATCCATCGCCATCACTGGCTCTGGCGTGATCACGATTTCGTACGGTCCGCTCGACTCTGGAGCGAGCGCGACGATGGTTGAACCAATCACCAGGCTGGCTTCTTGCTGGAGCTCACCGGCACCATCGAACAGTCCCAGGAGCGATGCTGATTCGGTTCGGACGGTGATTAGCGGCGTGAGGTCGCCGATCGCCTCTTCAGTGAGGAAGAGGGACACGGACTGCTGGCCCTGGTCCAGGGTCAGCGTGTGCTCCATCGCGGTTACGACCGCGGACACCGGAGCATCTTCATCCATCTGATCGGCGCTCAGGCTGCGGGCCAGGTCACCGGTCGAGACGTACCAACCTTGCGAGACCAGCGCTTCGGGAGCGAATCCGATGACCGTTCCCGAGCCGTCGACCAGGATCATTCCGGCCGTCACGCTGGCTGGTCGAGCGTCCGTGCGGAGCAGAGTTCGCTGGCCGGCGTCCCATTCGTCGGTGCCGCTGAGCACACCCGAGTAGACAGCGGGAATCGCGTCCGACTCATCGCCGGCGCTGTAGCCAATCGTGAAGACCGACGAACCGGGACGAATCTCTTCGCCGTCGCCGAGTCGCGCGCCGGGCAGTCGTCGGACCAAGCCGCCGTCCAGCGGGCCGATGTAGGCCAGACCGGTGAACTGGTCGCGGCCGACCACCGAAACACCCTCGAGCGTCTCGCCGTTGGAGAGCAGCACATCCGCGGTCGTCGCGGCGCCGAGCGAACGTCCGTCGACCAGGACATATCCATCACTGATTACGAGTCCGGTCGCGACCGAATCGGAAGTCATCACGAACGCGATGCTGGGGAAGACGATGCTGTACGCGGTCGCGCCCTCGCCACCGCCGGCGGCCTCGGGCGGAGGGTCCGGCCGTGGTTCCTCGGCCGGGGGCTGCGCTGCCGGGCGGGCTGCTGGAGCTGGCGCGGCTGCCTCTTCCTGTTGAGCTTCTCCCTGCTGAGCCTGCTGTTGCTCTTGCTCGTCGTCCGAATCGTTGCCGACGAGGTCGCAAGCGCTGAGTGTGAGCGCGGCAGCGACCAGAAGGGTGAACAGCCAGAGGCCGCGACGGCGCAGACGCTCGTTCAGCATGGAAATGTTCATCTTGGCTCGGCTCCCGTCGCTGTCATGGCTGGCCCAGGCGGCGCGTACCGACCGCTTCTCGATCTTCGCAGCGCATGCTGGCTGTTAAGGAAGTGTATCCCACGTCCTGATTCGCGACCCACCAATGCAGGCGCGATACTGGCGGTGTCGGAGAGCGCAACGGCTGCCCGAACGGGAACGGAGAGGCTCCATGCAATACATCCTGCTGGTGCGGCTTTGGCCTGAAGGAATCGATGCGGTCCTGGACAATCCACGAGCGCCGTTGGACGCCGAGCGCGAGGTGTCGGTACCCAACGTCAGCGCGTTAGGCATCTACGCGGTGCTGGGGGCGCACGACTTTGTAGCGATCATCGACGCCCCCGACAACGACGCTGCCGCGCGCTGGTCAATCGCATTCGGAGCAAAGATCCGCGGCGAGATCACCACCATGCCGGCCGTCCCGATCTCGCATCTTCAGGAACGGGGTGGTGGGATCGATATTCAACAGACATCTGAGCCCTTGCCGGGTGGGCCGGGCAGCTAACTCCGGTTCATTCGCTCTCGCAAGTCCTCAGCGCGTCGGAATGGGTTCCGCGGGCCGGTTTTCAGGTTTTGGCTGAGTTTTTTTTCCTAGGCCTCCGATCGGGCTAAAACCCAGTGTTTTGCAGGAGATCGTGAGTCCAGACTTTCAGCTTTTTTTCAGGTTTTTCAGCTTTCTTCAGGTCTGAGTCGATGGATTGCGAGGGACAAAGAGCCGTCGAGTGGTCATTGGCAGTAATGCTGAGACGGCGCTGAGACGACATGCCCGGTCCTTTCGTTGGCGTCACGCTCAGCACAAATGTACTGCGCGAGGCAACCACCCGACAAGAGCCGGCATACCGGTTAGTAGCACGGGCAACATGGTGGACGAGAGCAGGCACGCCCTGGTTTGACAGAGCCGGTGTTCGATGGAGGATCGGGATGGAGCCGGCGGGGGGATTCGAACCCTCGGCCTACGGTTTACGAAACCGTTGCTCTACCACTGAGCTACGCCGGCCGCGACACGACTTTGAGCGTATCGCAACATCGATAGCGGACCGCCGGGGATTAGGACTCTTCCATGTCTCGCCGCAGGCAAATGGCGCCCCACCGGACATCCAATCATGCACCAGCGATCGATTGAAGATGCCACGAGATATAGAGATCTTCTCTAGCTCTAGAGGCCTCCATCGAGTCTGCCCTATGGTGCAAACATGTTCCGATTAACCGTCTCGACGCTGGACGACGAGTTCATCGCGCCGATTCGGCCGGCCCTGGAGCGCGCCGGTTTGCAGGTCGTGCGCTACGAGGCAGCCGAGGGCAACGAGCCTGATCCCGCGGCCGCGCCGGACGTGCTGTTGCTCGACTGGCGTCATGCGGTGCCGCCGTCTCGGCCGGCCGAGGTCCAGGCCTGGCCCGATGCCATGCGACTGGCAGCGCTGCGCCCGGTCGACACCCACCTGCTTGGTCCGACGCAGGAGTTGGACGACTTCATCCTCGCCCCGGTCCATGAAGCAGAGCTGGTCGCCAGAGTGCAACTCGTCCTCTGGCGGCACGGACGGGCGCTGACTCGCAACACGCTCGAGGCCGGCGACCTGATCGTGGACACTTCGAACTACCAGGTCTTTGAGGGCGGTCGTTCGATCACCCTGACCTTCAAAGAGTTCGAGCTGCTGCGCTTCCTCATGACCCACAACCAGCAGGTGTTCACTCGCGAGACGCTGCTCAACCGGGTCTGGGGCTACAACTACTACGGTGGCTCGCGCACGGTTGACGTGCATATCCGGCGGCTGCGCTCGAAGCTGGAGTCCGGTGGTCAGCGCTACGTCGAGACGGTGCGCAACGTCGGCTATCGGTTCGCTCTGCCGCTTCGATAACCACGCGCTCGTTTCGATAAATCCGCTACACAACGCCTTCTCGATCGCGCGGTCCTGAGGGCGTAACTCAGGTGTAACCCAAAATCGCCAGCGCGGACTAGAGCTGCCCATAGGATGATTCGCAGCAATCAATGACGCTGCGTGGCAGGCGGCAGCGCCTGCGTGCGAGACCAACCGGCCCCGACCTCCGTGCAGCACGACGACAGATAGAGAGGCATGAGCCCATGGCTACCCTTGGCGACATTCAGGCGCTGATCCAGGATCAGGGCATTCGCCGCGTCGACCTGTTGGTGACCGACCTGATCGGCCGCTGGCAGCACTTCAGCATCCCCGCATCGAAGGTTGATGAGGACCTGGTCGAGCGCGGCCAGGGGTTTGACGGCTCATCGCTGCGCGGCTTCCAAAGCATCGACGAGTCGGACATGTTGCTCCGACCCGACCTCGACTCGGCGCGCATCGACCCGACCGAGAACGTGCCCACGCTGAAGTTCATCTGCGATGTCCACGACCCGGTCACCGGCGACCGCTACAGCCGCGACCCGCGCTATGTGGCGACGAAGGCCGAGCAGCACCTGATCGACTCCGGGATCGCCGACCAGGCCTTCTTCGGCCCGGAGCTCGAGTTCTTCTTGTTCGACCATGTCCAGTTCCAGATGTCGATCAACCAGGCCTTCTACGTCGTCGAGTCGGATGAGGCCGACTGGAACAGCGGCCGCGACGAGGACGAGAGCAACCTCGGCTACAAGATCCCGCCGAAGCAGGGTTACTCGCCGACCGCGCCGTTCGACACGCTCAGCGACATCCGCTGGGAGATGGCCGACGCGATGGAAGCAGTGGGGATGGAGCTGGAAGTCCATCACCACGAGGTCGCAACCGGCGGCCAGGGCGAAATCGCGACGCGTTTCAACACGCTGAAAGTCAAGGCCGACGAGACTCAGTGGTACAAGCACATCGTGCGCAACGTGGCCAAGGCTCACGGCAAGTCGGCGACCTTCATGCCCAAGCCGCTCTACGGCGACAACGGCACCGGGATGCACTGTCACCAGTCGCTGTGGAAGGACGGCTCGCCGCTCTTCTACGAGGCCGGCCGGTACGCCGAGCTCTCCGACACGGCTCGCCACTACATCGGCGGTCTGCTCAAGCATGGCTCCGCGCTGCTCGCCTTCTGCGCGCCGACCACCAACTCATACAAGCGGTTGGTCCCGGGCTTTGAGGCGCCGATCTACCTTGCGTTCTCACAGCGCAACCGCTCGGCCGCAGTCCGGATTCCCACGTACGAGACGTCGCCGAACAGCAAGCGGATCGAGTTCCGCCCGCCCGACGCCTCGGCCAACACGTACCTCGCCTTCTCGGCGATGCTGATGGCCGGTCTGGACGGCATCCGCAACAAGATCGAGCCGGACGACCCGGTTGACACCGACATCTACGAGCTGAGCGCCGAAGAGGCTACCGGTATCCCATCGGTTCCTCACTCGCTCGAAGGCTCACTCGAAGCCCTGGCTGCCGACCACGACTTCCTGATGGAAGGCGGGGTCTTCACCCAGGACCTGATCGACCAGTACCAGGACTTCAAACTGGCCGAGTCGCGAGACATCTTCATGCACCCGGTCGCGGCGGAATTCTTCCACTACTACCACATCTAGCGGCCTGGCTCCCTCCTCGATGACGGGGAGGGAGCAGTCGTGAGGCACCAACGGCATGACCAGCCTCAACGGGGACCTCAACGCTCCACCAAGTGAGCACCAACACGTCCTGAACGCCTGTCGTGAGCATGACGTCCGCTTCGTTCGGCTCTGGTTCACCGACCTGTTGGGACAGCTGAAGTCGGTCGCGATCACGATCGACGAGTTGCCTGCCGCGCTGGAGAAGGGCGTCGAGTTCGACGGAGCGTCGATTGAAGGCTTCGCCCGCCACGACGAATCGGACATGGTGGCGCGGCCCGACCCGGATACCTTCGTCGTTTTGCCCTGGCGACCGCAGCAGCACCGCGTCGCGCGGATGATCTGTGACATCTACCGGCGCAATGGCGAGCCGTTTGAGGGTGATCCTCGCCGGATCCTGCGTCGCCAACTCGAATCAGCCCAGCAGCGCGGGTACACGTTCTACGTCGCGCCGCAGATCGAGTACTTCTACTTCCGCGCGCCCGACGATCCGTCGCCGCTCGATTCCGGCGGTTATTTCGACCTCTCGCCGCTCGACACAGCCACCGACCTGCGTCGCGAGACGGTGTTGACGCTGGAGGAGATGGGCATCGGCGTCGAGTCCTCGCACCACGAGGCTGCGCCGTCGCAACACGAGATCGATTTGCGCTACACCGACGCGCTGACCATGGCTGACCAGGTGATGACGACGCGGCTCGTGGTCAAGGAAGTGGCGATTAAGCAGGGTGTCCACGCGACCTTCATGCCCAAGCCGCTCAACGGCGTCAATGGGTCGGGGATGCACGCCTATCTGTCGCTGTTCGACCATGAGCAGAATCTCTTCTACGAGGAGGGTGGCGGACTCTCGGAGATTGCCCGCTCATTCCTCGCCGGGCTGCTCGCTTACACGCCGCAGTTCACGCTGATCACCAACCAGTGGTCAAACAGTTACAAGCGGCTTGCCCCGGGCACTGAGGCGCCGGTCTATCTGACGTGGTCACACTCCAATCAGTCCGACCTCGTGCGCATCCCTGAGTACGAACCCGGCGACTCCGAGTCGACACGGCTCGAGTACCGCGGCGCCGACTCGGCGACCAATCCGTACCTGGCGTTCTCTGCCTTCCTCGCCGCCGGCCTGCAGGGCGTCGACGAGGGTCTGGCTCCTCCGCCTCCGGCCGAGGACAACGTCTTCGAACTCACGCCGGCAGAGCGAGCTGCCCGAGACATCATCGAGATGCCGACCACGCAGGGACGGGCCATCGAAGCGTTCTCGCAGTCAGACCTGATGAAGAACGTGCTGGGGGAATACGTCTGGTCAACGGTGCTGCAGAACAAACTGCTCGAGTGGGACGAGTACCGCTCGCAGGTGACGGACTACGAACTGCGTCGGTATCTGGCCGTTCTCTAGGGCTTCCAGTTCCGCCCCCGTGCGGAAACCTGTTCCACCTCCGTCGAGAACAACGTCTATGCACAGTGGAGTCCGAACGGGTCCCCGCGTGAAGCGGTGACTGGGAGCCGAGATCTACTTGCTGACGACCGACGCGGAGAGCGCCGCGGCCTGCTCGAACAGGCCCTCGGTCGAGCTATGGATCACGTCGAACAGCGGCGTCGGGTAGAGACCGATGAAGAGGACTCCGGCGACGAGCACCACCAACGCTCCAGCCAACGGCCTTGAGACGTGGAAGCGCTCGCGATCGGCGCCTTCGGGCTCGTAGAGGTACATCTGCTTGATCACCATCAAGTAGTAGTAGAGAGAGACGAACGACGCGGTCACGCCGATCGCGCCGAGCCAGAGGAAGCCGTTGTTGAAGGCTGCCTGGAACATGATGAATTTGGTGGCAAAGCCGGCAAACAGTGGCATCCCTGCCAGCGAGAACAACGCCGCCGCAATCGAGAACGCGAGGAATGGTTGACGTTCAGCCAGCCCACGCAGGTCGACGATATCGTCGCGTCCGGTGCGGTTGTAGAAGGCGATGATCGCTGCGAACACCGCAATATTGGTCGTCACGTACCCGATCAGATGTAAGACCAGCGCAGAGGCAGCATCCTGGGATTGGGCGATGTTGGTTGCGCTCAGGGCCACGATTCCGACGAGCAGATATCCGACCTGGGATATTGACGAATAGGCCATCAGTCGCTTGAAGTTGGTCTGCTGCAGCGCCATCAGGTTGCCGACGATCATCGTCAGGGCAGCGAGAATGCCGATGAACCAGACCCACTCGGCGGCGGCAGGGAGGAAGGCCTCGGAGAAGAGTCGCAGGAAGAATGCGAAGGCCGCAGCCTTGCCGCCGGCGCTGAGGAACGCCGTGATCGGCAGCGGCGCACCCTGGTAGGCGTCCGGGGTCCACTGGTGGAACGGGACCGCCGAGACCTTGAATCCGAGACCGGCGGTGATCAAGACAAGACCAATCAGCAGTCCGGGCCGCGCGCCGTCGGGATCGACGCCGCCGCTGCCGCCTGCGAATGAGGCGAGCTGACCGGCGATGTTGCGTGTGCCCTCAACGACGTCAGGTCCGATCGCCGAGTAGGTCGTCGTCCCGGTGACGCCATAGATCAGCGAGATCCCGTAGAGCATCAGCGCCGAGGAGAAGGCGCCCAGCAGCATGTACTTGAGCGAACCCTCGTTGGAGAAGGGATTGAGCTTGTTGAAGCCGACCAGGATGTAGAAGCTGAACGAGAGCAACTCGAGCGAGAGGTACGCGGTCAGCAGCTCGCGCGATGCGGCGAGCAACATCATCCCGAGCGTGGCGAAGACGATCAGGCCGTAGAACTCTGCGTGGTTCTTGAGTCGGTCGCCGGCGAACTGGACCGCCGCCATGACCGTGAAGAAGGCGATACCGAGGAAGAAGACTCGGAACAGCACGGTGAAGTGGTCGACCGCGAGGACGGTGCCGAAGTCGTCGTTGGTGTCCCAGTAGGCGACCGCCGTCACGATCGCGATGATCGCCAGTCCAGCAGCGGTCGCGTAGCCGAACCACTTCTGGTCGACGTTGCGGAACGCCAATGCAGCGGCAATGATCACCACGGCTAGGCCGGCCATGACGAATTCGGGGATGATCAGCTGATATTCAAGGTCCATCAGTGTCACCGTCCGGTCAGCGAGCTGAGTGTGAACAGCCCGCCGATCTGATCAATTTTCGGCAGTTCCGCCACCGTGGGCGCGATGCGGTCAATGAACGGGTCGGGCCAGACGCCCATCGCAATGATCGGTGCAATCAGCACGATCGCCGCGGCAATCTCCCAGCGGCTGAGGTCTTTGAGGTTCTCCCAGCGCGGGTTGAACGGACCGAGCGCGGCACGGCCCATGAGGCGCAGCACGTAGATCGCGGTCAGCGCGGCCGAGAGGATGCCCAGCGCGGCAAACAGCGGGAACGTGTCGATCGTACCGACGAAGATGTGGAACTCGGCGACGAATCCCGACAATCCGGGTAAGCCGAGTGATGTCAGTCCGGCGATGCCGAAGAAGATCACGAACAGCGGCATCTTCTTGACCAGTCCGCCGAAGACGCGGATATCTCTGGTGTGGGCCTGGTCATAGAGTCCGCCGACCATGGCGAAGAAGAGGGCGGTCATTACGCCGTGCGAGAACATCTGCAGCACCGCGCCGTTGACGCCAATGTTGTTCATCGTCCCCAGACCCATCAGGACAAAGCCCATATGGGAAACGGACGAATACCCGATCACGAATTTCAGGTCGGTCTGGTGGATCGCGGAGATCGCGCCGTAGACGGCGGCGACACCGCCCAGCACGAGCAGAATCGGCATCCAGAAGTCGGTGCCGGCCGGCAGGATCTCCATGCCCAGGCGGATGATGCCGAAGGCGCCCAGCTTCATCAACACGCCAGCGTGGAGCATCGAGACCGCGGTCGGGGCCGCGACGTGACCGTCGGGCGACCAGGTATGGAAGGGGAACAAGCCGGCCAGGATGCCGCAGCCGATCATGAAGAAGGGGAAGAACGTGTTGGCGAAGCTGCGGTCGAACTCGATATCGCGCAGCACCGCCATGTCGAAGGTGCCGGCGCCGGCCTCGGCGAAGACCGCGAAGATGCCGACGAAGATCAGCACGGAGCCGCCGACCAGGACCATGGTCAGCTTCATCGCGCCGTATTCCTTGTTGGTCGAGCCCCAGATCACGATCAGCAGGTACATCGGCAGCACGGCGAGCTCGTAGGCGAAGAACCAGAAGAACAGGTCCTGGCCGATGTAGACGCCGTAGACGCCAGTGAACAGTGCCATGAAGAGGATGAAGAAGTCCTTCACCCGGTGGGTGATCTTCCACGAGACCAGCACGCCGGCGAAGCCAACCAACCCGTTGAGCAAGACCATGGGCGCGGCGATGCCGTCGACGGCGAGGTGCAGCGAGATGCCGTTCTCGCCGAGGAAGGCGATGTTCTCAATCCACGGGTACTGGAGGTCGAACTGGTAGCCGCCCTGGGCGAAGTCGTAGACGGCGAAGATCCAGATCGAGTCGATCAGCGTGGCGATCGTGGTGATCAGGGCGATCCAGCGCACGACGTTGGCGTGCCGCGAAGGCACGAGGATCGTGAGCAGCATCGCTGCCCCGGGGATCAGCAAGAGCAGGAGGAGTGCTTCGCCTGCGTCCACGCTGTGTGCCTCTCTCTATCTCGTTCGCTATCCGCGCAGCAGGAAGGCGAGGCCGCCCGCGAGGGCGACGCCGACAACCATGAGCAGCGCGTAGTCGGGGATTCGTCCGGTGACGTGGTAGCGCAGCCAGTAGGCGGCGTAGCGCGTCGCGTCGGCCGGAGCGTTGATCCCAGTGTCGTTGACGATCATGCGGTCGAACCAGGCGACGATCCGTGCCAGCGGCAGCATGGCGCGGTCGATGCCCCACTGGTAGGCCTCGTCGAAGTAGAACTTGTTCTCGATGACGGCAGCCAGCCGAGGCTGGAACTCGCGAACCGCTTGCGCGCGATGCGAGTTGCGGCCCCAGAAGAACCACCAGGCGGTGAGGAATCCGAGCAGCGAGACCGTACCGGTCACGGCGGCGATCGAGTTGGAGAAGTGGAAATCGTGCGGCTCGGGGAAGTAAACGTAGTTGTTGATACCGCCGGGGAAGCCAAGGGCATCGCCGACCTGGTCGAAGGCGACGAAGCCGACGAGGAATGTCAGGATCGTGAGGAAGACCAGCGGAATCAGAATGGTCGGATCCGCCTCGCGGGCACGCTTGATCACGGCGATGTCCTTGGGCGGGCCGAAGAAGGTGATGATCACCAGCCGCGCCATATAGAGCGCCGAGAGGAAGGCGGCCACACCGAGCAGGATTGCGACGACGGTGTTTGCGCCGCCGAGCGTGGCGACGAAGATTTCATCCTTGGAGAAGAATCCTGACAGCGGCGGGATTCCGGCTAGCGCGACCGAGGAGATGATGAAGGTCGAGGCGGTCACGGGCATGCGCCACCAGAGTCCGCCGAGCTTGCGCGCGTCCTGCTCTTCGGTCATGTGGATCACGGATCCCGAGCCCAGGAAGAGGCAGGCTTTGAAGAAGGCGTGCGTGAGCAGATGGAACATGGCAATGCCAACGGCGCCGACCCCCAGGGCGACGAACATGAATCCCAGCTGCGAGACAGTGGAGTATGCGAGCACTCGCTTGATGTCGTTCTGCGCCAGCGCCATCATCCCGGCCAACAGGGCAGTGGTCAGTCCAACTCCGAGCACGACGTTGGATGCGCCCGGCGTGACTTCGAAGACCGGCAGCAGTCGCGCGACCAAGTAGACGCCGGCGACGACCATCGTGGCGGCGTGGATCAGCGCGGAAACCGGAGTCGGGCCTTCCATCGCGTCGGGCAGCCAGACGTGGAACGGGACCTGGGCCGACTTGCCGGCGGCGCCGAGGAAGAGCATCAGTGTCGAGAGGGTGAGGTAGCCGTCGCCCATGACCTGTGGCAGGTCGTTGACGCGGCCGGCCTCGGCGGCGGCGATGATGTCAGAAATCTGGAAGGAACCGGTCGCTCGCCAGAAGAGGATGATGCCGATGAACAGGCCGACGTCCCCGAGTCGCGTGGTGACGAACGCCTTCTTGGCCGCCTCGACTGCCGAGCGGCGCTCGTAGTAGAAGCCAATCAACAGGAAGGAGCAGAGGCCCACGCCCTCCCAGGCGACGAACATGAGCAGCAGGTTGTCGGCCAGGACCAGCGTCAGCATCATCGCCACGAAGAGCGAGAGCACGGCGAAGTACCACCAGTAGCGCGGCTCGGGCTTGCCGTGATGGCGCAGGTAGTTGGTCGAATAGATGTTGACCATCAGCGCGACCGTCGAGACGACGAAGACCATCACCATCGCGATCGAGTCGACGGTGAAGCCGAGTCGGACAACAAAGTTGTCGAAGTTGATCCAGTCGGTGCCGACGTTGCGGATGCCGCCGAGTCCCGCGCCCAACCAGTCGAGGTGCGACTCCAGCACGAAGAAGAAGAGCACGAACACGGCCAGCGCTGCGCCGACCGAGATGAAGTCGCCGCCGCGCGGCAACTTGCGCCCGAACAGGAACAGCACGACGAAGGAAATGGCCGGGATTGCCGGCAGAATCCACGCGTGGTCAGCCCAGATCATTGGTGCATGCTCCCGGTTACCACTTGAGGAGGTTCACTTCGTCGACATTGGCGGTGGCACGGTTGCGGAAGGTCCGCACGACGATACCGAGCGCCAACGCGACCTCGGCGGCTGCGATGACGATGATGAAGAAGGCGAAGATGATCCCGGTGATGTTGCCGAAGTCGACGTGTCCGTAGACCGCGAAGGCAACCATGTTGAGCGACACCGCATTGAGCATCAGCTCAACCGAGAGCAGGATCAGCACGGCATTGCGGCGCGTCAGGACGCCCATCACGCCGATCGCGAAGAGCACCGCATTGACGATCAGGATGTGATCAAGCGGCGGCATTAGTTCTCATCCTCATCAGGTGAGGCGAGCATGATCGCGCCGTCCAGCGCGATCGAGAGCAGCACGCCGACGATGATGAAGGGCACGATCCAGATCGTGAAGATGGCGTCACCAATTGCCTGCAGACCGACCGGCTGAATCGCGGAGGTGGACTCAGGAGTCGTCCAGGTCGTGGCGACGATCCCGCCGATCAAGGCGGCGAGCAGGCCCAGTGAGGCGGCGATGCCCAGCGGTCGCGAGCGTCCGAACAGGGCTTGTGGCCGTTCGCGGGCTCTGGTGAGCATCAGCGCGAAGAGAATCAGGATGACCACCGCGGAGCCGTAGATCAGCAGTTGGACGAGGGCAAGGAACTCGACGGTCAGGATCAGGTAGATGCCGGCGACGCCGGCCAGGGAAGCAATGAAGAACAACGCGGCGTAGACGATGTTGCCTGCAGTGACCACGCCGATCGCGGAGATCAGCATGACCACGGCCAGGATCCAGAACACCACCTGAGTCGCGGTGACGCCGTCCTCCACGCGGTTGCTCCTCTTCTCTCTGATCTGTTAGTCGCCGCCGGCTTCGACCGGGGTGACTTCTGGTGAGGTGATCACGCGCGGCGTGGCCGGCGTGGTTTGTACGGTGCGAGTGCCTTCGCCCTGCTTACGGCGCATGATGTAGTAGACCAGTCCGCCGAGCGCGACGAGCAGGCCGAACGAGACCAGCCCGACCACCCAGTCGGCCCCGCCGTAGGCGAGGATGATGCCGTTGGCCAGGACCTGAACGATGGCGAAAGGCAGCAGCACCTTCCAGGAGAATGCCATCAGTTGATCGATCCGCAGACGCGGGAAGAGCGCACGTGATCCGATCACGAGCACGATCATCACCGACGTCTTCACGAAGGTCAGCACGATCTGCAGTCCCAGCCCGACGTCTGCGCCGAACGGCCAGTTCCAGCCGCCGAGGAACAGCGACGAAGCCAGCACCACGAGCAGGAAGAGCGCGGTGTACTCGGCCAGGAAGAACATGCCCCAGCGCATGCCGGAGTACTCGACGAAGTAGCCGCCAACGACTTCCGATTCTGCGATCGGCATGTCGAATGGCGGTCGATGCAGTTCAGCCAGCATGCCGACGATGAAGATGAAGAAGCCGAGCGGCTGCAGCAGGATGTACGGCGTCGTGGTTTGATCACCGACGATCGCGTTGATTGAGCCGGCGGCGGACGCGTCGCCATCAACCGCGATCCGGCTGGCGGCGACTATCACCACGGCGACGATGATCAGCAGCATGGGAATTTCGTATGAGATCGCCTGCGCCGCCGCGCGAACGCCGCCAAGCAGGGCGTACTTGTTGTCGGAGCCCCAGGCGGCCATGACCACACCGACGATGTTCAATCCGAGCACACCGAAGACGAAGAGCAGTCCGAGATTGAGGTCGCGGATGAACCAGGTCTCGGTGAAGGGCATCGGCACGAAGACGAGGAAGACCGGCACAAAGGCCATATACGGCGCGAGCTCGAAGGCCCAGCGGTCCGCCGTGATTGGGCGGACATCTTCCTTGGTCACGAGCTTGAGCGCGTCAGCGATTGACTGCAGCATGCCGATTGGACCGGTGCGGGTCGGGCCGACGCGAGCCTGGAAGCGGGCGAGGATTTTGCGCTCGAGGTAGATCAGAGCGAATGCGATGATCGTCATCAATGCGACGATGAACATGACGCGGATGATCGCGTCAATCCAGTCGGGCATGCTGATGCCGGCGAACTCGCTCAAGACCATTTAGCGCGCCACCTTTGACTGCTCACGCAGGTTACACGCGATCTGCCTTACGCCCATCAAGTGGATCCGGCGAAGTAGGCGCTGACGAGGCATTAGCGGTCGACCTCGCAGAGCACGATGTCAATCGAGCCGAGCGTCACCACAGCGTCGGCGAGATAGGTGTCAATCACCTGCGGCTTGAGCGAGGAGAGGTTGTGGAAGCATGGCGAGCGCATCTTCACGCGCCACGGTTTGTCGGTCCCATCCGAGACCATGTAGATGCCGTATTCGCCGCGCGGATTCTCCTGGCGCATGTAGATCTCGCCGGGGGGAGGACGCAGCCGCGCCGGCATGCGCTCCGGTTCGATCGGACCGGAAGTCGGCATCTGATCGAGTGCCTGGCGCAGGATCGTGACCGATTGGCGCATTTCCTCGAGCCGCACAAGGTAGCGGTCGTAGACATCGCCTCGTTCGCCGACCGGGATCTCCCAGTGGAAGCGGTCGTAGATCGAATAGGGTTCGTCGACGCGCAGGTCGAAGGGCACGCCGGCGGCGCGCAGCATCGGTCCGGTGACGCCGAATGAGATGGCTTCGTCAGCACTCATCGCGCCGACGTCGCGGCAACGAGCGACGAAGACCTCGTTGTCGGTCATCAAGTCGTCGACATCGCCGATACCGGTCTCAACCTGGTCGAGCACCCAGTGCGAGTCCTCAATGAAGGTCTCGTGCGGCTCCCAGGCCAGCCCGCCAACGCGGAAGTAGTTGTACATAATCCGGTCGCCGCAGACCGCCTCGAACAGGTCCTGGATGCGCTCGCGTTCCTTGAACGTCCAGGTGAACGCGGTGCCGAAGTAGCCGACATCGGTGCCGAACGCACCCATGAACATGAAGTGCGACATGATCCGGTTGAATTCGGACAGGATCAGGCGGATGTACTCCGCGCGCTCGGGGATTTCGATTCCGGCCAGCCGCTCGACGGCGTTGACGTATACCCACTCCGAGTTGAACGCAGCCAGGTAGTCGGTGCGGTCCTGGTAGCCCAGGGCACCTCGGTAGTCGAGGCTCTCGGACAGCTTTTCGCCGCCGCGATGCATGTAACCGATGTAGGGAATCGCGTCCTTAACGATCT
The DNA here is from genome assembly GCA_964291525.2 of Dehalococcoidia bacterium. Lineage (GTDB taxonomy): Bacteria > Chloroflexota > Dehalococcoidia > Bin125 > Bin125 > Bin125. Next base: position 2,656,623 of record OZ219765.1, read on the forward strand.
CTCCGTCGACGGTCAGCACCATGCGAAAAACACCATGCGTGGCCGGGTGCTGCGGCCCGATATTGATGTTCATGTCGACCGTCTCGAACTCGCGCTCGACGACGACGGGCTCAGTGAGTACTTCACCTTCAACGGTTCGCTGGACCATGCGGTCTACTCCCTGCTCCTCGTCAATTTGCAGCCGTCAAGCAATGCGGCCGACTATTCGCCGCGCAACTGGGCTCGCCTGGCGGCGGCCAGCTCACGGCCCAGTCGGACGCGCTCGGCCTGGGCGGCGGCGCGACCCTCGGGGTCTTCCTCGGCGTCGGGAATGGTCGGCAATTCAGGCGGCGGAGGCGCCGGTGGTCGGTCGTCCTGCACCGGAGCACTTGCCGGAGCCGCCGCAGCGGCGGGTGCGGCCGCAGGAGCTGCAGCCGGTGTTGGTGGTGGAGCAGCACCTTCTGGTCGAGGACCGCCCGCGGGCGGCGCACCGGCCAGACGCTCGGCCCGGCGGACCGCAGCGAGCTCACGAGCTCGAGCGACGCGTTCGGCCTGCTCGGCCCGACGCTCCTCGCGCTCCTCTTCGGTCATGTCCTCAAGCCGCTTGCGCTCTGGCGCGGCGGCAGCGGCAGCCTCGGGCGCTGCATCTTCTTCCTCCGCCGGTTCGGGCGGTGGGTGCTGCTTGGTGAAGAATTCGACGTCGACACCCTGCTCCATCTCGATCGGCGCGAGGGGGTGGCTCTTGCGCAGCGGATGGATGTCGAGGTCTTCGTCGAGCAACAGGTTGCGCGGGTCGGGGTGACCGATGAACTCGATCCCGAACATCTCGCGACATTCGCGCTCGGCCCAGTCCGCCATCTCGTAGATGTCGGTCACCGACTCAACGATCGCGCCTTCAGACGGCAGCCAGGACTTGATCGTGACGGCCAGGCGCAGTGGAATCGAATACAGGTGATAGACGATCTCCAGCCCGCGCTCTTCCCAGTCCACGGCGGTCTGGTTGCGCAGCAGATTCATTTGCAGACGCTCGTCGTCGCGGCCACGCTCAAGCACTTCGTGGATGGAGTCGGGCGGAATCGTCAACGCGACATCGTCGCCTTTGGTCATCGCGGCATCGAAATCGACGAGCGGCATGACCTCGCGGTACACGTCGGCGATCGAGCCGGGAGGCGGCTCGTTGCTCGGCGGTTCCTCGGGCGCGGTCGGCGTACGACGTGATGTCATGGTGGACTAGTAACCCCGCGCGCGTTCCTCGACGATTTTCTCCTGCAGAGCCAGGAGGCCGTCGATCAGAGCTTCCGGACGGGGCGGGCAGCCGGGCACGTAGACGTCAACTGGAACGATGTTGTCGACGCCCTGCACGACGCGGTCGTACTGCGTGTAGGGACCGCCGTTGGTCGCGCAGGCTCCCATGGAGATCACCCACTTGGGATGAGGCATCTGTTCGTAGAGAAGCTTGACCGCCGGAGCCATCTTCTTGGTCACCGTTCCCGCCACGATCATCACGTCCGACTGACGCGGTGAGGGCCAGGGCACGATCCCGAAGCGGTCGAGGTCGTGATTAGCCATGTAAGTAGCGATCATCTCGATCGCGCAGCAGGCCAGACCGAAGGTCATTGGCCAGAGCGAGGATTTGCGTGCGGCGGAGATCAACGCTTCGGCCGGCGCTTGCATCACGCCGGGCAGCACGACTTTGTAGGGCACGGTCGGCGGCTGATCGTCGATCGCCTGCAGACGGAGCGACTCGGGCGAGATGATGACGGGCGTGGGATCGCCTATGTGTGGTGGCTGTGAGGTGGTCATACGCCGCGTCTCGCTTTGCGCTCCGTTAGTTCCGTTGCCAGTCGAATACGCCCTTGCGCCAGGCATAAGCCAGCGCGATCAGCAGCGTGCCAATAAACAGGACCATCTGCCAGAGAATCACTTTGCCCATGTCAGCTTCGATCAGTCCGAGGAAGGAGACCGCCCAGGGGAAGAGGAAGACAACTTCCACGTCAAAGACCAGAAAGAGCAGCGCGTAGGTGTAGTAACGAACGTGAACCTGGGCCCAGTTGCGGCCGATCGGCAGCATGCCGCACTCGTAGACCTGACCCTTGAGCGCGGTGCGACGCTGTGGTGCGAGCAGCTTGGTCGCCAACAGCGCAGTCAGGACCAGCATGACCCCCACGGGGATCGCGACCAGAACGGCGCCATAGTTCTCAAACAGCTCAGACACGTCTACCTGCCGTCACCCACTCTGGAAACAAGCACCAGATTCCCCGATGCCGAACAGATCGTACCCGCGCGGTGTGATCAGGGTCAATGTTTGAAGCATCGTGGATAGATGTTCCCGTCCCCGTCTCCGAGCGGGGACCTGCTCGGAGGTGGGGACAGGAGACTTTGGAGTCATGTACCAGTTTCTATCTCCCGCTCATACTTGAACTCGACCGTCTCGTTGACATCGTCCAATTCCCGACTATCCGTCTTGACGTAACCGAGTCGCTCGTACAGCCGATGCGCCTCTTCAAACCGCGTATCCGACCACAGCTCGAGCCGCCAGGCGCCGTGCTCCCTGGCCCACTCGACCCCCGTCTCGAACAGCCGGCGTCCCAACCCTTGACCGCGCAGGTGCGCATCCAGATACAGCCGATGCAACTCGACCGTCGGTCCATCAATCCGCTCGGCCGCAATCGAGCCCACCACATCGCCGTCTTCGTCGCGCATCACCCACATCCCGCCGATGGGCGATCGATACGGAAAGGCCTGCTCCTCAGTCAGCAGATCCCAGAACTCGTCCTTTGGATCCCAGATGAAGCCGTACTCGTCGAAGACCCGGTGGATCAACTCAATCACCTCGGGCGCAGCTTCATAGCCGACGGGTTCTATCTGCAATGTCATGGCGCGTTACTCTGCTGCTAGAAACGAACTTTGACGCGTCCAGCACGTGAGGAGCACGATATGGGACCGCTAACCGGCATTCGGATCATTGAATTTCAGGGCATCGGACCGGGACCGTTCTGCGGCATGATCCTGTCCGACATGGGCGCCGACATCGTGCGCATCGACCGCGCTTCGAACGCGCCGGGCGAAGCGCCGGCCGACCCGCCTGGCGACCTGCTCGCCCGAGGTCGCCGATCGATCGCCCTCGACCTCAAGAATCCCGAGGGTGTCGAGGTCGCACTCAAGCTGATCGAAGGCGCCGACGCCCTATTCGAAGGCTTCCGACCCGGCGTGATGGAACGACTCGGTCTGGGCCCGGACGTCTGCCTCGAGCGCAATCCGAAGGTCGTCTACGGACGAATGACCGGCTGGGGCCAGGAAGGTCCCTACGCACAGATGGCCGGCCACGACATCAACTACATCTCGCTGGCCGGCGCGCTCGCACCGATCGCGCGCAAGGGCCAGGTCCCGGTGCCACCGCTCAACCTGGTCGGAGACTTCGGCGGCGGCGGCATGTACCTCGCCGTCGGCATGCTCGGCGCATTGATCGAGGCGCAGCGCTCAGGCAAGGGACAGGTTGTCGACGCGGCCATGGTCGACGGCGCGTCATCGCTGATCACCTCCGTCCACGCTGGCCTCGCGACGGGCGGCTGGCGACGCGGCCGCGCGGCCAACATCCTCGACACGGGCGCGCACTTCTACGACGCCTACGAAACCCTGGACGGCAAGTACGTCTCGATCGGCTCAATCGAGCCACAGTTCTACGCCCAGTTGCTGCACCTGCTCGGGCTTGAGAACGAAGAACTCCCGCACCAGATGGACAACACCCGCTGGCCCGAGCTCAAGGACCGCGTGACGGCCATCTTCCGCACCAAGACGAGGGCGGAATGGGAAGCCATCTTCGAGGGCTCGGACGTCTGCTTCGGCCCCGTGCTCGAGCCCTGGGAGGCCCCGAATCACCCGCACGCCAAGGCCCGCGGCGCATTCGAAGAGGTCGCCGGAGTCGTCCAGCCCGCACCGGCCCCACGCTTCAGCCGGACCGAATCGAAGATCCAGGGTCCACCCGCGTATCCGGGCGAGCACACCGACGAAATCCTCGCCGAAATCGGCCTCAACGGCTCGCAGGGTGAGGACCTGAAGACAGCAGGAGCTGTCGCCTAGCACCGTTCCGCAAGTGGCTTTCCAGTCCCCGCGTTACGCGGGGACCCGCTCGGTGACTCCCCGTGTAGCCAGCTCTTCACAGACAGGGGAAGAGAACGGGTCCCCGCGTAAAGCGGGGACTGGGACTGCTGCATTCAGAGCGCAAACTGAGAGTCAAACTCCATGGTCTCAATCACCGACTACCGTCTCTACCCCGCGATCCAGGCCCAACCATCTGAGTGCGCCAAGGTCCTGAGCAGCGCCCAGCCATTCGAGCGGGCTGCTCAGACGCTCTCTGAGGCATCCCGCGTCTGGACCGTCGGGATCGGCACCTCCTACAACGCAGCCAACGCCGCGAGTTGGATGTTGCGCGCGGCGGGGCTCGAGGCGCGGCCATTGACCAGCTTCGAGTTCGCCACCTGGCCGACCGTGTCCAAGGGCGAAGCCGTCCTGCTCTTCGCCCACACGGGGCGCAAGACCTACAGCGGCAAGTCGCTGTCGCTCTGTATCGAACGCGGCATTCCTGTCGTGCTGATCACCAAAGTCGACACCGGATTCGACCTCGACTCATTCCCCGACAGCGTCACGGTGCTGCACACGACCACGCAGGACCCGTCCTCGATGTACACGATTTCGCACACCACGGCGATGACCGTTGCGGCCATGATCGCCGACCTCGTATCGCCGGGCTCTTTGGGAGACATCTCCGAGATTCCTTCGGCGCTGGCGTCGGCGCTCACGCTGGAGAATGAGATCGCCGAACTCGCCTGCGAGTGGAGCGATGGAGCATTGATTGCACTCGGCGCCGGCCCCATGCTGACCGCCGCCGAGGAGGCGCACATCAAGATTGCTGAGGCATCACGCCGAGCGGTCCGTCACCAGGAGCCAGAGTCATTCCTCCACGGTCCGGCCATCCAGATCGTCGACTCCGACCGCATCCTCTCGTTCGCCGCCAACGACGATTCCGCGGAACGGACAAGGGCAATCACCCAACTCTGCATGGACATGGGCTGCGCGGCAGCCTGGGTTGCGCCTGAGAGCGTGCCCGGTCCCGAGTCGGCGCGTCACCTGGCTCTGGCCGACCTGTCGCCGGAACTCCTGTCGATTCCAGCCGTCGTGCCCTCGCAACTACTGGCCGGACACCTCGCCGCCAACGACGGCATCAACGCCGACGACTTCCGCACCGACGTGCCCGAGTTCCTCGCCGCGCTGTCGAAGCTGTCGCTCTGACGAAGCACAGTCCGTCGGCTCATTCCGGATGACCCTGTTCAGTTCTCGTCGCGAGCGGCGGCTCTGGCTCTGGACGCTCGCCGTGACCGCGACCATCTTCGCTTCGCTCGGATTCAGCGGCAGTTTGGTGGACCTGCTCAGCGACGACAATGTCGCCGCCGTCGTGTTCGGCCTGGCCCTGCTCCTGGTCGCCGCCACGATCTTGACCCGGGGCTTGCAATCGAAACCCAACGGCGCGGAGATTGCCTTCGCGTTCGGGCTCGCCGCCGTCGTCCTGCTGGGGCTGCTGCGGCTGACCCTGGCCGAGCGTACGCACCTCATTGAATACAGCGTGCTGGCCGTGTTCATCCACGCGGCGCTGACCGAGCGGGTCGAGCAGGGCCGTCACGTCCCGCTGCCAGGACTGATCGCTATCGGCGCAGTGGTGGCGATCGGACTGATCGACGAATCGCTCCAACTAGCGCTGCCGCACCGAGTGTTCAGTCCGGAAGACATGCTGTTCAACGCCCTGGCGGCGATGACAGCGGTCGGCGCCTGTCTCTTGTTGGCCGAAGTGCGTCGTCGGGTTCGCGTGTGAGCCGTCAGCCCAGCGCGCCGATTCGCGACTCCAGGTCGGCTTGCTGACGTTGAAGGTCGGCGGCCAACTCCTCGGCCTGCTTGACGACCTCGGCCGGAGCCTTCTTGCGGAAGCCTTCGTTGGCTAGTTTGGCCTCAGCGCCTCTGAGCCGCTTGAGGATGCCCTCGAGGTCCTTGTTCAACCTGGCTCGCTCCTGATCCAGATCCACCAGCCCACCGAGCGGCAGGATGACCTCAGCCGCGGGCAGCACCGCCGAAGCGATCTGCTCGGTCGGCGCGTCGCCACGTTCCGACACAATCGTGAGCGGGCGTGCTCGCGAGAGCACCTCGACAATCGGCGCCGAAGCGCTCACAGCCTGCGCCACGTCCGATTGCGGCAACACATACGCCTCAGCCCACTGTCCGGCCTGCACACGGTAGTCCGCGCGGACCTGCCGAACCGCGGTGACGATCTCCTGAACCGCCGAGAACGCCTCCTCGGCTTGGAGGTCCCGCGACGCATCACCGGGTTGCGGGTAACGCGCGCCAATCAGCGCCGTCGCCTCGCCGTCATCACCGAGGTGCGGTCGAAGCTGCTGCCAGATCGCTTCAGTCACAAACGGCATCCAGGGATGCAGCAGCCGCAGGCCACCGTCCAGAACCCTGGTCAGCACAGGCAGGGGCGACAAGTCACCGTTGCGCAGCCGGACTTTGCTCGCCTCGACATACCAGTCAAAGAACTCGCCCCAGAGGAAATCCTGAATCTGCCGGCCCGCCTCGCCAAGCTGATATTGCCGGAGCAGCTCGTCGACAGAGTCAGTCACTGCCTGAAGCCGCGACAGGATCCAGCGGTCTTCGAGCGGAAAGAGCTGCTCCTCTGGGGGAGCTATCACGGAGTGACTGAGAGAGCCCGCCGTGGATGTTGAATCGGCGCTGGCGATCTCGCCGAGCACAAACCTCGCCCCATTCCAGAGCTTGTTGGCAAAGTTCCGCGAGCCCTCCAGGCGCTCGTCGGTGAGACGCATGTCGTTGCCCGGCGTCGATCCCGTGGCGAGGGTGAAGCGCAGTGCGTCCATGCCGTACTGGTCGGCCTTTTCCAGCGGGTCGATCACGTTGTCCAGCGACTTCGACATCTTCCGCCCCTGCGCGTCGCGCACCAGCCCATGCAGGTAGACCGTGTGGAAGGGCGCCTCGCCCATGTTGTAGCAACCCAGCATGATCATCCGCGCGACCCAGAAAAAGAGAATGTCGTAGCCGGTCTCCATCACCGACGACGGGTAGAAGCGCGAGAGATCGTCGGTCGTGCTCGGCCAGCCGAGCGTCGAATGCGTCCACAGGCCGGACGAGAACCAGGTATCGAGCACATCGGGATCCTGCACGAGCTCGGAGCCGCCGCAGGATGGACAGGTCGTCGGATCGGTGAGTTCAACGATTGGGCTGGATCCCTCGTCGATCGTGATCTCACCGTCGTCGCCCGTGATGATCGCGTCGGCGTCGCAGACCGCGCAGTACCAGGCCGGGATCCGGTGTCCCCACCAGAGCTGCCGCGAGATGCACCACGGCCGAATGTTGTCCATCCACTGCAGATAGACATTCTTCGAGCGCTCAGGCACGATTCGGACTTCGTCCTCGCGCACGACGCGTGCCGCCTCGGCCGCCATCTCGTCGGTGTCCACGAACCACTGGTTGGAGACCAGCGGTTCCACGACCACGCCTGAGCGCTGCGAATGCCCCACGTTGTGGACATGCGTCTCGGTCTTGACCAGGTAGCCATCGTCCTTGAGGTGCTGCGCGACCAACACGCGAGCCTCATCGCGGTCCATACCGGCGTACAGCCCAGCCTCGGCCGTCAGCGCGCCGTCCCAATCGACGACGCGAATGGGCTCGAGGGCGTGCCGCTCCCCGATCTCGAAGTCGAGCTGATCGTGACCGGGCGTAATCTTCAGCGCACCGGTACCAAACTCGAGGTCGACAGCGCTATCGGCGACCAGAGGAATCAATCGGTCAAAGCCACGCAGCGGCAGACGAACACGTCGGCCGAGATGCGGCTGCCAGCGCTCATCGTCGGGATGCACGGCAATCGCAACATCAGCAGGAATCGTCTCAGGACGAGTCGTGGCGATGACCACGCCATCCTCAAGCTCGTTGCCCCGCTCGTCGACGAACGGATAGCGGACATGCCAGAGCTTGCCCTCTTCCTCCTCGTACTCCACTTCGACATCCGAGAGCGCGGTCAACATCTGCGGATCCCAGTTGATGATCCGCGCGCCGCGATAGAGCTTGCCGTCCTTGAACAGGTCGACGAAGGTCTTCCGCACGGCGTCGCGCGGAGTCGGGTCCAGTGTGAATGCGGTGCGTTCCCAGTCGCAGGACGCGCCCATCCGTCGCGCCTGCGAGGTGATCCGCGGACGAGTGACACCAACCCAATCCCAGACACGTTCTTCAAACGCCTCGCGCCCGAGGTCGTGACGCGTCATCCCCTCCCGCGCGAGCTGCTGCTCGACCACGCTCTGCGTCGCGATCCCGGCGTGGTCCAGACCCGGCAGCCAGAGCGCCGGTTCGCCCAGCATCCGGTGCCAGCGGATCAGCGCGTCCTCGATCGTCAACGTCACCGCATGGCCCAGGTGCAGGACACCGGTCACATTGGGCGGCGGCATGATCACGGTGAACGGCTCAGCGTCGTTCTCCGAGGCATCGGTCGGACGGAACCAGCCGTTGTCCTCCCAGAAGGCATAGATCGGATCTTCGACCAGGGAGGCGTCATAGGCCCCGGTCAGGCCGCTAAGGATTGACAGGTCAAATTCGGTGGTAGTCACGGCCGAGCTCCGCTTGATGTTGGAATGGTCTGGTGGCTGAGATGCTGAGGGAAGTGAGTTGCGGGTCCGGCGCGCTCTGACTATCTCGTCGGTGGTGGCGCGCGCCGAACCTAACCTACAGCGACGAGTACGCCGTCAATGATCTCGGCATCATCCGCCGGCCGCTCAGCGTCGGCCGCCCGGCGACGGTAGCGACGCTGCTTGGCCGCTTCCAGTTCGTAGAGCATTTCCATGCCCTGGCGGGTGTCCGAAGCCACCCGAGCCGGATCCTGACGCTCGAGCCGGCGACGGAACAGCCAATAGGTGAACGCCTGCCATTCGGCGTGCTCGATCCGCTCAGGATCGGCGTCCTGACGGTTGTTGGCGGCGCGGAAGTCGCGCAGCAAATCGGTTTGGCGCGAGCCGTAGATACGGCCAAACACGTCCCCGTCAAGCTCGTCCCGAGTGTGTGAGAAGGCAAGTCCGCTGCGTTCTTTCTGCAGAACGCGCTCCACCGCCAGATGCAGCGCCTGCTCAACGCGCACGCCGTAGAGGAAATTGAGGTGCGCCCAGTACTTGGCCGTGCCTAGTCGCTCCTGGAACTCGACCTCGCTCAGCGGCGTCGGAGGAGATTCGTCAACCAATAACGCTTCCACCTCATGCGGCGGCAGCAAGCCTGGAGGCGCGGAATCGCAGATGCGCTCGGCCAGAAGCAGCCAGTCAAAGGCTTCGTGCTCAATCAGGTAGACGTACTCGCGACCATCGAAGGTCTCTCGCGGCTGCTCCCACTCGTGGATGCAGTCCAGCAGCGCGTCGAACCAGGGCGCCCCTGCGTGCAGTCGCGCGTGAAACTGCGCCAGCAGCGCCTCGGGACCGAACTCCATCAACTCAGCGTTGATGATGTCCTCGTCATCGGCTCCGTGGTCTGGGGAGAAGCCGGTCTCGACAGGTCCGTCATTGTCTCCGCGACCGGCCAGATGCGGGAAGGGGTTGTCGTCTGCCTGCTCGGCCTTCGCCTCTGCCATGCTCAGGCCGCCTTCCCGTGACAGCGCTTAAACTTCTTGCCGCTGCCGCACGGACACGGCGCATTCCGACCAACCTTCTGCCCCGAGGGCGCCGATGGTCGTGAAGCAACCGCAACACCACCGCTCGAGCTGCCGCCCGATTCTCGCACGTTGCTCACCCGGACCGGCGCTCCGCTGGTTGGAGGCGCAACACCGCGAGCCCGACGAGGTGGCGTTGGCGCGCCGGGTTCATCAACCCGGATCGTAGCGTGCATCACCGAAGCCGAGACCTCGCGCCGCAGCGCGGCGACGAGCTGGTCGAACATGTCGAACGCCTCGCGCTTGTAGGTCACCAGCGGATCTTGCTGGCCGTAGGCCTGCAGTCCGACGCCCTGGCGCAGCCCATCAATCTCGGTCAGGTGACGAATCCAGAGCCGGTCCATCGTGCGCAGCACCAGCCCGCGCAGTAACTCAACCGAGGTACCGTCGGCGGTCCTGGAATCGACCTTCTCGGCCAGCGTCCGCAATTCCTGCGCCGCGTGCTCGCGCAGCGCCTCAACACATTCGTCCAGCTCCGCGCCGAAGAGCGCGTCACGGTCGAGACCGGTCAGCGGGAGAACCTGCGCGGATTCCTGCCAGAACTCGTCCGCCGTGGTCTCGTCCCACAGTTCATTGGCAAACGAGCCTTCGAGATCGTCAATCGTCTGGAGGAGCATGTCCTCGACGATCTCGATCAACTCTTCCTGCGCGGTCAGCACCTTGTCGCGCTCGGCATAGATCACCTCGCGCTGCTTGTTGATCACGTCGTCGTAGTCGACGAGATGCTTGCGGATGTCGAAGTGGTAGGTCTCCACCTTCTGCTGAGCCTGCTCGAGCGCCTTGCCCACCATCCCCGATTCCAACGGCGCGCCATCCTCAAGCCCGGCCTTCTCCAGCATCCCTGGCAGCCAGTCGGGCGTGAAGCGCTTCATGATCCCGTCCTCAAACGAGACGTAGAAGCGTGATGAGCCCGGGTCGCCCTGACGGCCTGAACGGCCGCGGAGCTGGTTGTCGATGCGCCGAGACTCATGCCGCTCGGTGCCGATCACGGCCAGACCGCCGCGCTTGGCAACGTCTTCGCCCAGCTTAATGTCGGTGCCGCGACCGGCCATGTTGGTCGCAATCGTCACCGCGCCGGGATCCCCGGCATTGGCGATGATGTGCGCCTCGCGCTCGTGCTGCTTGGCGTTCAATACCTCATGCGCGATCCGCCTCCGCCGCAGCATCGACGACAACTGCTCCGACGTCTCCACCGATGCCGTGCCGACCAGCACCGGCCGGCCATTCTGCGTCAGCTCGTCGATCTCATCGATCGCCGCCTCAAACTTCGCTTTCTCCGTGCGGAAGACCAGGTCGGCCTGGTCGTCGCGGACCATGTCACGGTGCGTCGGCACGACGATGACATCGAGTCCGTAGATCTTGTGCAACTCCTCAGCCTCGGTCGCGGCCGTGCCGGTCATGCCCGAGAGCTTCGAGTACATCCGGAAGTAGTTCTGATACGTAATCGTCGCCAGCGTGACCGTCTCACGCTCAACCGAGACACCTTCCTTGGCCTCGATCGCCTGGTGCAGACCCTCCGAGTAGCGCCGGCCGTCCATCATCCGGCCGGTGAACTCGTCGACGATCACGACCTTGCCGCCCCGCACGACATAGTCGCGGTCGCGCTGGTACATGAAGTTCGCCTTGAGCGCCGAGTCCAGGAAGCGAGTCAGCCGAGCGTTCTCGCCCTCAAACAGGTTGTCAATGCCGAGGTTGTCCTCGATCTTGGCAATCCCCTCCTCGGTCAACGCAATCGTGCGCGACTTGGCGTCCGGAGTGAAATGCGCCTCCGGCTGCAGCCCGCGCACGAGGTTGGCAAACACGCGGTAGGTGTCAAGCGATTCCTCCGCCTGACCGGAGATGATCAGCGGCGTCCGCGCCTCGTCGATCAGAATGTTGTCGACCTCATCGACGATCGCATAGGCCAGCGGGCGCTGCACCTTCTCCGAGGCCTGCATGACCATGTTGTCGCGCAGGTAGTCGAAGCCGAACTCGTTGTTGGTCCCGTACGTGATGTCGGCGCGGTACGCCTCTTGCCGAGTCACCGGACGCAGCATCTTCAAGTCACCCAGCTCGCGCCGACGCTGCAGCTCCTCGGCATCCATCGACTCGGGGTCGTCGATGTCGACGGTCGAGTCCGCCTCAGGGTCGAACATGAACGCCGCCCGATGCTGAAGCACCCCAACCGACATCCCCAGCGAGTGATAGATCGGAGCCATCCACTGCGCATCGCGCTTAGCCAGGTAGTCATTAACCGTGATCAGGTGCGCCCCATCGCCCTCCAGCGCGTTCAGATAGAGCGCCAGCGTCGCCACCAGCGTCTTGCCCTCGCCGGTGCGCATCTCGGCGATCTTGCCCTGATGCAGGACAATCCCACCGACGATCTGCACGTCATAGTGCCGCATCTGGACCTGACGCCGCGCCGCCTCGCGGACGACGGCAAACGCCTCAGGCAGGATGTCGTCGAGCGACGCCCCGTCCTCCAGCCGTTCGATGAACTCGGTCGTCTTGGCCGCCAGCTCATCGTCGCGCAGACGAGCAAACTCAGGCTCCCAGTCCGCCACCGCCGCAACAGCCCCAGACAGCCGACTCACCTCACGAGCATTGGCATCCCCAAGCAAAGACCCCGCCCGCTTCTTAGCCCGATCAATCAAACCCATCCAGCAGTCCCCAATCAGTCAACCCACAGTGGCGGGCATACGAATTCATTGTAGACGGCAAGCCGACGCGGTCGCTGTCATCTGCTGCGCTAGGCGCAGCCCCGAAGCGCGGTCCGAACAGAATCCGAGAGCCATCTGGTGACCATGTGGCATTGCTTCTCAACTGAGCGCAGTCCAGACCCCCGAATCCCCGGAAGACTTGTCGGAGCTTGCCTGCTTGATCGAATACCCCGATCTCATAGGTTCCCCAACCCTCTGATTGCATTCGGGATAGAGCGGCAACACCTTGCGGATCGAACTGATCGGTCCATTGCCTGCGGGTTGCGATCAACAGCCGACCATCTGGCGACCACTCCTGCGGCCACCAACCCTCAGGCAACTCGGGATACTCCGTCGGCGGCAACCGATCAGCATCGAATACCTCGTCTCCCCAGGGTCGGGCGATCTCCTCGCCATCAGACTTGAAGTACCGGACATTCCCACCAGCCTGTTCGACAGCCTGCAATACGCCCCAATGGACAACCCATTCGCCTTCCGGGGCAACGATTTCGACCAATTCACCGGTCACCGACAAAGCAAAATGCTGCGTTTGCCCGTCAGGTTCTCCGATTCTGGAGACTGTGCTGAACAGCCATTGGGAGTCGGCCGACCAGAACTGCTGGAATCCAGGAGCATCTGTGCCCCAGGGCCTATAGACCGCCTCAAACGTTGTCTCGGCTCCGTCCTGTAGTGAGACAAGAGCCACGTTCCACGGGGTCTGCCAGTCGATTGGCGTCGTTTGACCGCTCTGGAACCTCCGGACCGCATACGCGCCGTCCGGCGAGATGTTGGCCAGTCGATGCTCGGACAACTCGCGCACGGCATTCCGCTCCGGGTCCCAGAACCAGGTCCCGACTTCCAAGTCGCTCAGCATGAGCTCCTCCGCATTACGCCATTCCCAATAGCTCCCTGGTTCGTCGGCGAAGATCGACGAGACCGCACGCCCTTCCGAATCAAGCGTCACCACTTCTATTCCAGCACTGAGAAAGATCGGAAGGTCTACTGGTTCGAACTCCAACGTCAGTGAGTCAGCCGACAGCCAGATCGCTGGTGGGTCAAGGGAATCGATCCGAAGCGCGATCCACATCGAATCCAGCGACCTGCCCAGTACTGGATATCGGCCCCATCGAAGGCGATATGACAGCGCCGGCCCGGTAGGCCAGGCCGAGATGAACGAGTTCCAGTGCCAAACCTCGACTTCGAGTCCCGCGACTTCCTCGTGTATGGGCTGCCACTGTCCCATGACCACTCCGGCATAAACGGGCAGCCTCTCGAGATTGTGTACCGACTCCAACACCGATGGTTTGACCCGCAGCGCCGGTCCACTGCTACCGAAGCGCACCACTGCCGAGCGCTCGTCCGTGAACCTGCCAAGAAGCGAAACCGTCAACACGCCACCGTTCGATCCTCGCAGCTGAGCGTTCGGAAGCGGCGGTTGCGAACGCATCGGAAGCGACTGCGCTTCAGCCACACTGAGCGGCGATTCCTCGAGCCGCACCCAACCAACGCGATCCTGATTCAGGTCTAGGCGCAACCAGATGGCACCATTGTCCTGTCTGGCCCAACCATCGGCCAGTAACAAGGTCCCGGGGCCATAACTGGAGACCGGCATCCAATCATCCCCTGGCCACTGAAACACGTCGACGTCGCCGACCAGACGCATGATCAAGTTGCGATTGGTCTGAGGCCCCGGTTTGGTCTCAGGCTCAAGCTCAGATCGGTCGCGAACATCGGACGTTGGTACGGTCACAGCCTCTTGCACCTGATCGACCTGGCCGACCTGATCGATCTGATTTACGAGCGGAGTGGCCTCCTTTTGCCCAACGAATGTGGGTGGAGAGTCATCCGCGCAGCCGATCAGCAACAGCAGTCCCAGCAACAACAGGGCCCAGGCGGCGATCCTCATGTGAATTCAAACGCCAGACGGACAGAAACGGTTCCCTACGTAAACAGCGCCCCGACCGAGTCCCCCTCATGGATCCGACGAATCGCCTCACCCAGCAGCGGAGCAATCGACACGACCTCAAGCCCGCAACCCCCACCGTTGGACTTCGGCGGCAGCGTATCGGTCACCGCAACCTTGCTGATCGGGCTGGCCGACAACCGCTCCAGCGCCGGATCAGACAGCACCCCATGCGTCGCCGCCCCGAAGATCTGTTGCGCTCCCTCTTCGCGTAGCAGTTCGGCCACGTGGACTAGGGTGCCTGCGGTGTCGATCTCGTCGTCGATGATCAGCACGTCCCGGCCATTGACCTCGCCGATCAGCTGCATCACCTCGGCCTGGTCCTCGTTGCCGCTGCGCCGCTTCTCCGCGATCGCCAGCGGCATGTGCAGGCGGTCGGCGGCGGTCCGAGCTCGCTTCGCCGACCCCAGGTCCGGCGCCACCACGACACCGTTGAACTCCTGCTCGGCGAAGTGGTCGATCAACAGCCGCTGGCCGGTCAGTTCGTCGGTCGGGATGTGGAAGAAACCCTGGATCTGCCCGGCGTGCAGGTCCATGGTCAGCATCCGGTCGGCGCCGGCGGTCTGGATCAGATCCGCAAACAGGCGCGCGGTGATCGGCACCCGCGGCTGATCCTTCTTATCCGAGCGGCCGTAAGCGAAGTACGGCACCACCGCCGTGATCCGTCCGGCCGAGGCCCGGCGCGCGGCGTCGATCATGATCAGCAGCTCAACCAGGTGATGATTGACCGGCTTCGCCCCGGGCTGGATCAGGAAGACATCGCGCTCACGGATGTTGTCGAGGAATTGGACGAAGGTGTTGCCGTTAGCGAAGTCAAAGACGTTTGCGCAGCCCAGCTCGACATCGAGCGCCGCGCAGACATCGAGCGCGAGCTGCGCATGCGCGTTGCCCGTGAACACCACCGGATCGCCGACGTATCGACTCATCGCAACGCACCCTCCACCAACGGCGCAACTTGATTCGCGCCATCAAGTTATCTCACGACCACAAACCGCACAGGTCGCGACAACGGTTGTCAAGGCTATACACCAACACCCGGTGGACACACCCTCCTCCAGACCTCCCCCGCTGGGGGAGGTGTCACGAAGTGACGGAGGGGGCTCCCCGTCCGTACACCAGCTCCAGCCTCACCAACTCTTGATACGATCAGAACACAAGTACTGTATCAAGCAAGAGGAGACTCCAATGCCCAACCCATTCCACTACCGAGCCATGATCGCCCGACACAAGCTCCGAGACCTATACGACCGAGCCGACCCAACCGAATCAACCTCCAAGAGCTCCCTCCGTCCCCCTCTCCCTCTGGGAGAGGGCAGGGGTGAGGGTCCCCTAGCCACCCAGGAGGAAGAACCGCTCGAAGAAGACGACGACCCCCTGTAATCGCCGACCTTCCTCTTTTTTTCGCCCCTGTTTTTTTTCTCACGGAGGATCAACGACCTCCGGCATCGCCATGCCCGCCTCCGACCTGATGGCGCAGCCCGCTCAGTTCAGTGGATTACGCAACGACCACATGGCAACGTCATGGCGACGTAATGACCGCTTCGGTTACGCCCGCTTGCTTGCAGCACCGCCGATCGTTGCCTACGATGCACTCGTTAGCACTCGACGTGTGAGAGTGCCAACGTCCGCAATCAGGTACGTAAACAACCACAGGGAATGGAAGACCGCATTATGGCCACAGAGCTCAAGCCGCTCAACGACCGCATCGTGATCAAGCCGCTCCAGCAGGAGCAGGTGCTCTCCTCCGGCATCGTCATCCCCGACTCGGCCAAAGAAAAGCCGCAGCAGGGTGAAGTCGTCGCCATTGGCCCGGGCAAGCGCGATGACGACGGCAAGCGCGTCCCGCTCGACATCGAAATGGGCGACCGCATCCTCTACAAGAAGTACACCGGCCAGGAAATCCAGATCGACAACGAGGACCTGATCGTGCTCGAGGAGCGCGAGGTCCTGGCCAAGCTGATCGTCTAGCCGCTCGGCGGGATCAGCAGCCACCAGCCCAACCAGTTACAACCAGGAGCAAATATGGCCGCTAAGCAACTCGTGTTCGACATGGATGCGCGCAAGGCCCTGCGCGAAGGCGTCGACGCCCTCGCCAACACCGTCAAGGTCACCCTCGGCCCGCGCGGTCGCAACGTCGTCCTCGACAAGAAGTTCGGCGCACCGTTGATCATCAACGACGGCGTCACCATCGCCCGCGAAATCGAGCTCGACGAGCCGTTCCGCAACATGGGCGCCCAGCTCGCCAAAGAGGTCTCGATCCGCACCAACGACGTCGCCGGCGACGGGACCACCACCGCCACCGTCCTCGCCCAGGCAATCGTGACCGAGGGCCTGCGCAACGTCGCCGCCGGGGCCGACCCGATGGCGCTCAAGCGCGGCCTCGACCAGGGCCTCCGCGCCGTCGTGGACGAGCTCCGCGACATGGCCGAGCCGGTCGAGAAGAAGGAAGAGATCGAAGCAGTCGCCACCATCTCCGGTGACAACGAAGAAATCGGCGTCATCATCGCCGACGTCATGGAGAAGGTCGGCAAAGACGGCGTCATCACCGTCGAAGAGGGACAAGGGATCCGCATGGAGACCGAGTTCACCGACGGCATGCAGCTCGACCGCGGCTACGTCTCGCCCTACTTCGTCTCCAACAACGAGCGCATGGAAGCGGCCATCGACGACCCCTACATCCTGATCACTGACCGTAAGATCTCGGCCGTCCAGGATGTCGTCCCGCTGATGGAGAAGCTGCTCCAGATCACCAAGAACTTCGTGATCATCGCCGACGACGTCGACGGTGAAGCGCTGGCCACCCTGGTCGTTAACAAGATGCGCGGCACCATCAACGTGCTCGCCGTCAAGGCGCCCGGCTTCGGCGAGCGGCGCAAGGCCCAGCTTGAGGACATCGCCGTCCTCACCGGTGGCACCCTGATCACCGAGGAACTCGGCCGCACGCTCGAGCAGACCCAGGTCGCCGACCTCGGTCGCGCCCGGCGCATGGTATCCTCCAAGGACGACACCACGATCGTCGAAGGCTCCGGCTCCGACGAGGCGATCCAGGACCGGATCAAGGAAATCAAGGCCCAGATCGACGTCACCGCGTCGGACTTCGACCGCGAGAAGCTGCAAGAGCGCATGGCCAAGCTGGCCGGTGGCGTCGCAGTGATCAAGGTCGGCGCGCCGACCGAGGTCGAGCTGAAGGAAAAGAAGGCGAAGCTCGAAGACGCGCTCTCCGCAACCCGCGCAGCCGTCGAAGAGGGCATCGTCGTCGGTGGCGGCTGCGCCCTGTTGCGCGCCGACCGCGCCCTCAGCCAGTTGGAGGCCGACTCGACCGGCGACTTGCGCACGGCTGTCCGCCTGCTCAAGACCGCCCTCGAATCGCCAATCCGCCAGATCGCGCACAACTCGGGCCAGGAAGGCTCGGTCGTGATCGGCAAGATCCGCAAGGTCGACGACGACTCGCACGGCTACGACGCCAAGATGGACCGCTACGGCGACCTGCTCGAGTACGGCATCGTCGACCCGGTCAAGGTCACCCGCTCCGCGCTCGAGAACGCCGTCTCGATCGCCGGCATGATCCTGACCACCGAGAGCCTCGTCGCCGAAATCGCCGAGGCCCCCATGATGCCAGCCGGCATGCCCGACATGGGAATGGACTACTAAGTCCAACCGCTCTCAACGAGCAACATCAGAGGCCCCCGACGCTAAGCGTCGGGGGCCTCTTCACGTCTCCAAAACTCAAACGGCGTACTAAGTTCTGCTCCGCTCCCCCTCGCAGTGGGAGCTCCCGCGAAGCGGGTGAGGGGGTCCTTCCGCTCACCCGCCCCCTCCGCCCTCGCTACCTCCACGCATGAGCAGATGGCGAGAGACACCAACGAAAAGCGGAACGCAAAAGGGGCGCCCCGCGCGGGGCGCCCCTCAAGTGCGCTTGACTAGTCGGCGAGCGTCTACTCCTCCGGCAAGGCGACGTAGCCGCCCTCCTCGTCGAAGCCACTGGCCGAGACGCCGATCAGGTCCACGTCCTCTTCGTCTTCGAGTCCGAAGCCGAAGTCTCCCAGATCGTCGTCTTCGTCGTTGGCAAACACGCCGGCAGGCGATGCGCCCGGCAGGCCAGCCGCCAGTGGCAGCGGTTCCGGCTTGGGCAGCGGCGGAACCTCGATCTTGGCTCGAGCCGGGATCATCTTGCCGATGATCACGTTCTCCTTCAGCCCCTTGAGCTGGTCGATCTGACCGGTGATCGCAGCCTCGGTCAGCACGCGGGTCGTCTCCTGGAAGGAGGCGGCCGAGAGCCAGCTGTCCTGCGACAGCGACGCCTTGGTCACACCCAGCAGGACCGGCTTGGCCGACGCCTGCTGCTTGCTCTCCGCAGATAGCGCCCGGTTGCGCTGCTCGTACTTGTGCCGGTCGACCAGCTCGCCCGCGAGCCATTCATCCGACTCGCCCGGATCGTCGATCTCCACCTTGCGCAGCATCTGGCGAACGATCACCTCGATGTGCTTGTCGTGAATGTCGACGCCCTGCGAGCGGTAGACGTCCTGCACCTCGGTCACGAGGTAGCGGTGCACCGCGCCCTCGCCAAGGATGCGCAGCATGTCCTGCGGGTCCAACGGACCTTCGGTCAGCGGCTCGCCCGCTTCGACCTCATCGTCCTCGGCGACGCGCAGACGCGCCGTGGCTGGCAGTTCGTACTCACGTGTATCGCTGGTCTCGTACGAGATCGTCAGCAGGCGAGAACCACGCTTGCGGCTCACGCGGCCGCCGACGCGGGCGCGAATCTGGCGCGCCTCCGGGTCTTCATCCTCCTCGCCCGACCTGGGCAGTCGAGCGAGCAGATAGCCGGCCTCGACCTCCTCGTCGTCCTTGACCAGGACTCGGGTCTTGAGCGGCAGTTGGTACTCGTCGCGGTGGACCTCTTCAGCGGTCAGCCGCAGACGCCGCAGCTCGCCATCGGTCAGCACGTCGACGCGACCGTCGATCTCGGCGATCAGCGCCTGACCCTTGGGCGAACGAGCCTCAAACAGCTCGACCACACGGGGCAGACCCGACGTGATGTCGGAAACGCCGGCGATGCCGCCGGTGTGGAAGGTCCGCATCGTGAGCTGGGTGCCCGGCTCGCCGATGCTCTGCGCGGCGATGATTCCAACCGCGGCGCCGAGTTCCACCAGTTCGCCGGTCGCCAGTGACTGACCGTAGCAGCGCTGGCAGAGCCCGCTCTGCTCGCGGCAGATCATCGGCGAACGCACGTGGAACGACTTCACGTCGTGGTTCATGACCAGGTTCTCAACGGTCGGCTCATCGAGCAGTTCGTTGGCGCCCAGCAGTTCCTCGGCCGGATCCTCGGGGTTGTAGACCGGAGCCGCCGTGTAGCGGCCCATCACGCTCTCACGGAACTTCGTGATCACGCGCTCGTTGTCCTCATCCCGATCCTCGATCGTGATTCCGGGGATCATCTCGCCCTCGGACACGCAGTCCGGCACGCGAATGATCACGTCCTGTGAGACATCGATCAGGCGGCGGGTGAGGTAGCCCGAGTCGGCAGTTCGAAGCGCCGTGTCGGCCAGACCCTTGCGCGCGCCGTGGGTCGAGATGAAATACTCGAGCACGGACAGGCCCTCGCGGAACGAGGAGCGAATCGGCAGCTCGATGATCCGACCAGACGGGTCGGACATCAGTCCGCGCAGGCCGGCCATCTGCGTCACCTGGGCCAGGTTGCCCTTCGCCCCCGAGGTGACCATCAGCCGCAGCGAGCCCGGCTCGTTGAGCTGCTCGTCAATCTTGTCCTTGACCTGCTGGGTCACCGTCTGCCAGACGTTGACCGTCGCGGCGTAGCGCTCGTCCTCGGTCATCAGACCGAGCCCGTAGTCGTCGCGAATCGCTTCGACCTGCTTCTCCGCCTCCTGCAGGTAACCAGGCTTCTCACTCGGAGCGCGCAGCTCGTCGATCGCCATCGTCGTGCCAGACTGGGTCGCATAGCGGAAGCCGATCGACTTGATCCGGTCGGCCATCAACGCGGTCTCTTCCGGCCCCAGCAGCCGGTGGCACATCGTAATCAGTTCCTTGAGCGACTTCTTGGGCAGCTCATGGTTGATCTCCTCGAACGGGATCGCGTCGGGGATGACCGTGTCGAAGATCACTCGGCCCGGCGTGGTCTCGACGAGCTCACCGTTGGTGCGCGCTTCGTCACGGACGAGGATGCGCTCGTGCAGCCCGACGGCGTGCAGGTCGTTCTGCAAGCGAACATCGGCGAACGAGGGGAAGGAGCGGATCTCTTTCGGCTCCTCTTCGCCCTCAGGCACCGTGGTGACGCCAGGGGCAGCCTCGGGGCTCAGCGTCAGGTAGTAGCAGCCAATCACCATGTCGAGCGTCGGCGCGACGGTCGGCTCGCCGTTGGACGGCAGCAGCAGATTCTTGGTCGAGAGCATGACCTGGCGCGCCTCGGTCACCGACTCATGGCTGAGCGGCACGTGGACGGCCATCTGGTCGCCGTCGAAGTCGGCGTTAAAGGCCGAGCAGACGAGCGGGTGAATCTGGATCGCCGAGCCGTCAACCAGGACCGGTTCGAAGGCCTGGATACCAAGACGGTGCAGCGTCGGCGCACGGTTGAGCAACACCGGACGCTGCTTGACCACGCTTTCGAGCACCTCCCAGACATCGTCGTGGGCGCGCTCGACCATCCGCTTGGCCGACTTGATGTTGGCCGCCTTCTCCTCTTTGACCAGCGCATACATGAGGAACGGCTTGAATAGCTCCAGCGCCATCCGCCGAGGCAGACCACACTGGTGCAACTTGAGTTCGGGACCGACCACGATCACCGACCGGCCGGCGTAGTCGACGCGCTTGCCCAACAGATTCTGGCGGAAGCGGCCCTGCTTGCCCTTGAGCATGTCGGACAGGGACTTCAGCCGGTGGCTGCCGGAGCCCGTCACCGGGCGACCGCGGCGGCCGTTGTCGATCAATGAGTCGACCGCTTCCTGCAGCATCCGCTTCTCGTTGCGGATGATGATCTCGGGTGCGCCGAGTTCAATCAGTCGCTTGAGCCGGTTGTTGCGGTTGATCACCCGGCGGTAGAGATCGTTCAGGTCGGAGGTGGCGAAACGCCCACCGTCGAGCTGGACCATCGGTCGCAGATCAGGCGGCAGCACGGGCAGCGCACGGAAGAACATCCACTGCGGCGAGTTCGTCGACTTGCGCAGGCCGTCCACGACCTTGAGCCGCTTCATCGCCTTCTTGCGGCGCTGACCGGCCTTGGTCTGCACTTCGATCTTGAGCTCTTCGGCAGTCGCGTCGAGATCCATCCGCGAAACCAGCGCGAGGATCGCCTCGGCGCCCATCTCGCAGCGCACGACGCCGGGGTAACGCTCCATCAGCTCTTCGGCCCGCTGTTCGGGCAGGATCGCCGCATCGAAGTTGCCGGTCGTGACGGGATCGACGAGCGGGTCGAGGTCTTCGCGGATCCTCGACTCCAGCTCCTCCTGGGCTCGCTGCTCAACGTGTTCGAGTTGTTCGCGCAGGCGCTCCTCTTGCGCCGCGACGTTCTCCGCCCGCTCGGTCTTGTCCGCCTCGGCGAGGGCGTTGATCTGCGCGATCTCCTCGTCGCCGACCGCCTGGTGCTTGGCGATCGTCGAAGCCAGCTTGACGTCCAGGTCGGCGTTCATCACTTCCGAGATGATGGGGTCGCCGCGCTTGGCGAAGACCTCATCGCCCAGCTTCAGATTGCGCCGCGCCTTCTTGCCGTCGAATTCAGCAATCACCTCGCGAACAGCGGCAGCGTCGTCGCGCAGGCCCTTGACGATCGCGCGGACGCGTTCCTTCACCTCGGCAGTGTCGGCCTCAGTGCGCAGGTCGATCTCGGCCAGCAGCCGCTCGCGCGCCTGGGCCAGCTTCTCCTGCGTTTCGACCAGCTTCTCCCGCAAATCCTCGACGGCATCCTCCGCGTCCATGCGCAGGTATTCGACCGCCTTGGCCTTCTCCTCCTCGTTGACGTGGGTGATGATGTATTGGGCGAAGTAGATCACCTTCTCGAGCTTGCGCGGAGACAGGTCGAGCAGCAGTGCGATCCGTCCCGGCGTGCCCTTGACGAACCAGATGTGCGAGACCGGCGCGGCCAGTTCGACGTGGCCCATCCGCTCGCGTCGCACCTTAGATCGTGTCACCTCGACGCCGCACTTGTCGCAGATCACGCCCTTGTAGCGGACCCGCTTGAACTTGCCGCAGGCGCACTCAAAGTCCTTCTGCGGACCGAAGATCTTCTCGCAGAAGAGTCCGTCCTTCTCCGGCTTCAGGGTGCGGTAGTTGATCGTCTCCGGCTTCAGCACCTCACCGTAGGACCAGTCGCGGATCTTCTCCGGCGACGCCAGGGTGATCTGCATGGTCTCCGTGCTACGAGTCTCAAGCACTGGTCACATCCTCTCCTTCGAATCCGGACAGGTTCACGCCCAGTTGCGGCATTTCGTCGCGGCTGGGCACTTCAAGCACCATCGCTTCGTCTTCCTGGTTTCGTACCTCGACGTGCAGGCCGAGGCTTTGCAGCTCACGCAGCAGCACGCGGAAGGATTCCGGCATCGCTGCGTCGGTCACCGGCTCGCCCTTGACGATCGCCTCGTAGGCCTTCACCCGGCCCACGATGTCGTCCGACTTCACAGTCAACA
Source organism: Dehalococcoidia bacterium (assembly GCA_964291525.2). Lineage (GTDB taxonomy): Bacteria > Chloroflexota > Dehalococcoidia > Bin125 > Bin125 > Bin125. The sequence continues at coordinate 2,679,621 of OZ219765.1, forward strand.
GTTCCTGCAGGATGTTGGCCGCGCCGTATGCTTCCAGCGCCCAGACCTCCATCTCGCCGAAGCGCTGACCACCGAACTGCGCCTTGCCGCCCAGCGGCTGCTGGGTGATCAAGGAGTAAGGGCCGGTCGAACGGGCGTGGATCTTGTCCTCGACCATGTGCGAGAGCTTGAGCAGATAGATGTAGCCAACCGTCACCGGCTGGTCGATCAGTTCCCCTGATCGCCCGTCGGCCAGGCGCTGCTTGCCGAACACCGGTCGCGCCACTCGTTGCTGGCGTTCGACCCGGGTCGCGTGCTCGGCCAGCGTGGCGTCGCTCCAGTTTCGCGCGGCGCGCGTCTCGCCGTGGTCAATCAGCCACTCTGCGAGCGCGATCCGGCTGGCCGCGCCGGTCGTCTCGCGGTCTCGGCGATCGAAGGCGATCCGAATCGTCTCATCGTCGTAGCCGCGCTCGGCCAGCCATGATGCGGTCCGCGGGTCAACCCCGGCGCCAAGCACCGAAGCTTCGACCACACGATCCGGCTGCTCCTCAGCTTCATCCTCAACTGCGCCGTTGACGCCGTTGGCGCCATTGGGCTCGCGAGAGGCCTGTGCCTCGCGGACCAGCCAGGCGCGCGCCAGCGCGTCCTGCAGTTCCTCTTCCGAGGCGCCGTCAAAGACCGGGGTAATCGCGCGGAAGCCAAGCTGGTTGGCGGCCCAACCGAGCTGCGTCTCCAGAATCTGACCGAGGTTCATCCGCGAGGGCACACCGATCGGGGAGAGCACGACGTCAATCGGCGTGCCGTCCTCCAGGTGAGGCATGTCCTCGACCGGCAGGATTGTGGAGATCACGCCTTTGTTGCCGTGCCGTCCGGCCATCTTGTCGCCAACCTGCAGCTTGCGCCGCTCGGCGATCGTGACGCGGACCAGCTTCTGCATACCCGCCGGCAGTTCATCCTCTTCGTCGCGGTTGAAGACGCGCACGTCCACGACTACGCCGCGCACGCCGTGCGAGACGCGCAGGGACGTGTCCTTCACCTCGCGCGCCTTCTCACCGAAGATCGCGCGCAGCAGTTTCTCTTCTGCCGTCAGCTCAGTCTCGCCCTTGGGCGTGATCTTGCCAACCAGGATGTCGCCGGGCCGGACTTCGGCACCGATCCGAACGATGCCGTCGGCATCGAGATGGGCCAGCGATTCGTCCGCCACGTTGGGAATGTCGCGGGTGATTTCCTCGTTGCCGAGCTTGGTCTCGCGAGCCCCGACCTCATGCTTGGACATGTGGATCGAAGTGAACTTGTGGTTCTGCACGAGCCGCTCGGAGACGATCACCGCGTCCTCAAAGTTGTAGCCCTCCCAGGACATGAAGGCGGCCAGCACATTCTGGCCCAGTGCCAGGCGGCCCTGGTCGGTCGAGGAGGAATCGGCCAGCGGTTGGCCGGCCGTCACTCGGTCGCCGGCCGAAACGATCGCACGCTGGTTGATGCAGGTGCCCTGGTTGGAGCGCAGGAACTTGAGCAAGGAGTAGGAGTGCAACTGCTCGCCTTCGACGGGCTCGTCGTAATGCACAACAATCGCCTCGGCGGTGACATGGCGAATCTCGCCATCGGCCTCGGCCGAGAGCACCTGGCCAGAGTCACGAGCGGCGGGCTGCTCCATGCCGGTGCCGACCAGCGGCGCCTCGGGTCGCACCAGCGGCACGGCCTGGCGTTGCATGTTGGCGCCCATCAGGGCGCGGTTGGCGTCGTCGTGCTCGAGGAACGGGATCAGCGAGGCAGCGACCGAGACGATCTGTCGCGGGGAGACATCCATGAACTGGATGTCCTCACGAGCGAACTCCTCAAAGCGCCGGCCCAGCCGGCCCTCGACGCGGTCGTCGAGGAAGTAACCGCGCGCGTCCAGGCGTGCGTTGGCCTGGGCGATCACGGCGTCGGCCTCATCGTCGGCGGTCAGTTCGATCACGTCATCCGAGACGTAGGGCAGGATCCGCACCGGCGTATCGTTGGCGGCGTTGATCCGCTCTGCCAGCTCGACCGTGACCTGGTCGCCTTCATCCGCGATCAGCGCGCCGCCGTCGCCCTCGACCGGTTCGGCCAATACCCGTCCGATCAGATCGGGATGGTCGGGCGCCAACTGCGAGATGACGCGGCGGTAGGGCGTCTTGATGAAGCCGTAGTCGTTCAGCACGCCGTAGGTGGCGAGCGAACCGATCAGGCCAATGTTGGGACCCTCAGGCGTCTCGATCGGACAGATCCGGCCGTAATGGGAGTAGTGCACATCGCGGACGTCGAACCCGGCGCGGTCGCGGCTCAGGCCGCCGGGGCCCAACGCCGAGAGGCGGCGCTTGTGGGTCAGCTCGGCCAGCGGGTTGGTCTGGTCCATGAACTGCGAGAGCTGGTGGCCGCCGAAGAACTCTTTGACCGCGGCCTGCACCGGACGGATGTTGACCAACGCCGAGGGCGCAGCCTGGTCCGGATCGATGATCGTCATCCGCTCACGGATCACGCGCTCCATCCGCACCATGCCGATTCGGAACTGATTCTGCAGCTGCTCGCCGACGGCACGGATCCGACGGTTGCCGAGATGGTCGATGTCGTCGTCGCTCTGGATCCCGTTGTTGATTGCCACCTGCGTGAATACGATCGCCAGCAGGTCGCGCATCCAGAGCGCCTGCTGACGGGCCTCGTCGGCCTCGCCACGTTCGTTGTCGAGCCCGAGGCCCTCGCAGCGCCCGGTGATCTCCTCGTGCATCTGGTTCAGCCGGGTGTTGACCTTGTAGCGGCCGACGCGGCCCAGGTCGTAGCGGCGAGGATTGAAGAACTGGCCCTCAAGCATCGAGCGGGCCGCTTCAAGCGTCGGCGGGTCGCCGGGGCGCAGCCGCTTGTAGACCTCGAGCATCGCCCATTCCTTGTTGCGCTGCTCGGGTGGGACGCCAGGCGCCTCCTTCTCCAGCGTGGTCGCGAGGAACTGGTGCTGTGAGTCCTCGAGGTCGATCCCCTCGAGCATCTTCAGGATCCGCTCGTCGGTGCCGAGCAGCTGTTCCTTCTTCTTGCCCTGTTCGATATCGCCGTTCTCGTAGAACTCCGGATCGTCCGAGTCGTCCAGCGCACGCAACAACGTCGTTACGGCGATCTTCCGCTTGCGGTCGACTTTGACGGTGAGCACGTCGCGGTTGGAGGACTCAAACTCGAGCCAGGCTCCGCGTGAGGGAATCAGCTTCGCCGCGCAGAGCGTGCGGCCCGAAGCCGAGTCGACCGAGGCGCCGAAGTAGACGCCGGGCGAGCGCACGAGCTGGGAGACGACGACCCGCTCGGCGCCGTTGATGATGAAAGTGCCGGTCTCGGTCATGTGCGGCAGGTGGCCGAAGTAGAGCCACTGCTGCTTGCTCTCGCCGGTCTTCTTCGAGGTCAATCCAACCTTGACCCGCAGCTCACCCTGGTAGGTCTTATCTTTCTGCCGGCACTCAAGCGGAGTCTCCTGGGGCGGGATGTACTCGTAGCCCGGCGTCCCGTCGTCCTCGCCGTCGTGCTGGAAGTAGAGTTGCATCCGGTTGCCGGTGAAGTCCTCGATCGGCGACATCTCCTCAAGCAGCTCCTTGAGCCCCACCTGGAGGAACCAGTCGTAGGAATCGCGCAGCAGCTTGATCAGGTTCGGCAGCGGGTAGGTTTCCGGCAGCCGCGAGTAGTCGATTATCTCGCGTTCGCTCGGCTGCCCAAGGGCGGTGGTCTGTTCATCGATCGGCGCCAACACCATCAGCGAGCCTCCTCAATACAATTCGCTCTACTCCACGACCGAATCGACGGACTGGAGCGCGTCAGAGCGGCACAACGAACCGAGCGGTGCCAGTGGCAGCAACTCCCGACGTGTACGGCCGAAGCCGTCGGCAGTTAACCAAGCCAAGGGCGCCGCTTCGATTGGGCACGCCGGAGTTGAGGCCATGCACGGCCGTCGAGCGACCGTCCAGAGCCGACCAGCGCGCGACATGCGGTTGCCATGACGATCTGGGGCATAGGTTGAGACCTCATCGTATGCCGGGCGAACCGCTGCGTCAATATGAGGAGGTGCCAGATCGTCCGCTCAGACGCCGATCGTGGTCTGAGCGCGACACCGTGCGAAGCTGATCAGTCGCTCTGTCACACGCTACCGTGTAACATCACCCTGGAGAGTTGGCGCATGGGTATCACGGACGACAGACGCCGCCGGGACGGAAGCTGGGACGCTGAGGCGATCCGTCGGCTGCGCCGCCATGCCGGGATGAGCCAGCGCGAACTGGCCGATGAACTGAACGCCCGTCAGCAAACGATCTCAGAGTGGGAGCGCGGCGAGTACACGCCGCGCGGGACGGCGGCGCGGCTGTTGACCCGCGTCGCCGAGGACATCGAGTTCCCCTTCGAGCCGGGTGGCTCCGACACGGGCGAGTCCGATCCGGCTGAAGATGTCGACGCGATTGATGCGGGCGATGAGGGCGACACGGTGGGAGATGAAGATGACTGACCGGCCACCGACCGAACTGGCATGTAGCGAACGGGCAGGCAGCGAATTGGCGCTCCAGCGCCGCTGGGCCGAGTCGCGCTGGCCAGCACCGTTCCTGCAGTCTCCTGGCGGCGGCCTGGTCCGGGTGATCTCGCCGGGGGTCTGGAATCGCGGACCCGGGCCGGACTTTCGCGGCGCCCAGATCCTTGACGGCCAGGGCCTGGCGCGGCGCGGCGACGTCGAACTGCACCTCGAGGCCCGCGCCTGGCTGCAGCACGGCCACGCGGACGACCCGGCCTACCGAGACCTCCTGCTCCACGTCGTCGACTGGGTCGGACGTCCGCACAAGGAGCCTGCGCCACATGATGCGCGCATTCCCCGGGCCACGCCATTGCCGCCGGCGAGTTCGGACTCGGTTGAGCAGCATCAGCTCCCCTGTGCCGACATCGTGCCACGGTCCGGCGAGGCCGCTGTTGAGGCGCAGCTGGCGGGCATCGCTCGTCGCCGCTTCCTGCGCAAGATGAACGAGCTGCAGGCGCTCAGCGTCCCGCCCGGTCCAGGTTCGGTCGACGATCGCCGGGCCGTGATCGCCGCCGCCCGCGCGCTGGGACAACCGCACAACGCTAAGCTGGCCGAGCACGCCGCGTGGCGGGCCCTTCATCAAGCCGAGGAGTGGATTCAGGTGGCGCCGGTGACCGAGGCCGACGGCTGGCGTCGGGGCAGAGGGGCGCTTGGATCGCCTGGCGGGCTGAGCCTGGTCCTGACGACGCTCGTCCAGCGCTGGACGAAGCCGCCAGCCTCGCCCTGGTCGGTCTTCGAGCGGCTGACCACATTGCCCCTGCGCGAGGCCCTGGGCGAACTGCGGATCGCGCGCCGTCTCGGACCGGCGCGCGCCACCCAGTTGCTGGCCGACGCGGTCTATCCGCTGACCGGAGCGTGGCGCCAGTGGTCTCGATTGCCCGGCGCTCGCTACCAGCGCACCGACGCCCTCCGCGCGCGACTAGACGGCGAAGCCGGCGTCAAACTCGATTGGAGACATCCGCACACGCAAGCGCTGCTCGAACTGGAGCAGACCCGCTGCCGCCATTGGGCCTGCCGGATCTGTCCGCTGGCGGCGCTGGCGCGCCCCCTTCGTCCGCCCTTACGAACCGGCTGAGAAGACCGTCGGCCCTGAAGTCGAGAAGACATCGAGATCGAGCGCGCCCTCCGAGCGTCGATAACAGGCGGCCGCCCCGATCATCGCCGCGTTGTCGGTGCAGAGTCGCGGCGGCGGCACGCGCACCGGTAGGCCGATCTCGGCGCAGCGCTCGCTGAGCGCCTCGCGCAGGGCACTGTTGGCGGCCACCCCGCCGGCCACGATCACGCAGGACGCGCCCAGTTCCTCGGCCGCACGAGCGGTCTTCTCGGCCAGCACATGCGTGACCGACTCCTGGAATCGGGCCGCCATTGCCGGCACATCGACCGATTCGCCTGCGGCCTCCATCTTGCGCACCCGGTTGAGCACCGCGGTCTTGAGCCCGGAAAAAGAAAAATCGTGCGTTCCCGGTAGCCAGGCGCGGGGCAACGGGTCAAGCGCCGCAATCTGCTCGGCTGACGCCTGCTTCGCTGCTTGCTCAATCTCCGGTCCGCCGGGGAAGGGCAGACCGAGCAGCCGACCGACCTTATCGAACGCCTCGCCGGCTGCATCGTCGCGGGTCTGGCCGATCCGCTCGACCTGCTCATGGTTCTCCATCCAGAACAGCTCGGTGTGACCGCCCGAGACAACTAGCGCGACCAACGGGAACGGCGGCGGCGAATCGTCCCACTCATCGCGCGCCGGTCGCAGCCAGTTGGCGTAGAGGTGACCGGCGATGTGGTGCACCGGAATCAGCGGCAGGCCGCGCGCCCAGGCGGCAGTCTTGGCCGCATTGACCCCGACTAACAAGGAGCCGCCCAGCCCCGGACCCTGGGTGACCGCGATCGCGTCCAGTTCGTCCCAGCCCAGACCGGCCGACTCGAGCGTGGCCTGCATCACGGGGGCCAGGTTGCGGAGATGCTCGCGACCGGCCACCTCGGGCACGACGCCGCCATAGCGAGCGTGGATCCCCGCCTGAGAGGCGACCACCGAAGCCAATACCTCGATCCCGTCCTCGATCACGGCGCCGGCAAACTCGTCGCAAGAAGATTCCAACGCCAACACACGAAAGGTCATGATTCACCTCAACCAAGTGCCGCTGACCAACAGATTATTCCTCGTCCAGGCGGACAAGCCAGTGCCCGCTCACTCCTGACCGCCCGGCAACCGCCCGATCAGGATTTCCGACGGCAGCGCATAGACGATCTGGCCCGACTCCTCGTTGACCCAGGCCCCACGCAGCTCGGCCAGCTCCGGCGATTGAATCTGGCTGACCACGCCGCCGTCCGGTCCGATCGCGATCACCCGGCCGGCCCCCCGATCAACCACGTAAATCAGTCCGGATTGCGAGCCGAGCGAGAGCGAAGCTGGGCGAATCAGGTTGCGCTCCAGGTTCAGCCCGAGCGGCAACTCCTCCTCGGCGCTGAAGCGCCGCAAGCGGCCATCGCTGGAGGCGACGAGAAACTCCACCTCACCGCTCTGATTCACCGTGGCGACCAACTCCTCGGCGTTGAGCAGGTCGGTCCGGCCCACGGCGCGAACCGGCTCACTCAACTCGGAGCGTTCAACCGCAAAGCGCCAGACCGCGCCGCCTGCCTGATCCAGCAGATAGATGCTGCCCGCGGTCGCAGCGACGGCATCGACCGAGCCCAGTCGCACCTGCTCGGGGATCGGGATCAGCAGCACGCCCGACGGTGTCCAGCGATACAACCGAGAATGAGAATCGAGGATCCAGAGCGCGTCCTCCAGCGACTCGCCGCCGGTCCCAAGGGCGGGCTGCCAGGCCATCGAGATCGGCGTCCCGGTGCGCAACTGGCTGCCCACGCCGAGCAACTCGCCCTCAAGGAAAATCACCGAGACCGCACCGTCGGCAATCACGCTGAACACGCGGCCGCCGGCGTCGTCGAGGACGAAGGCGCGGCCGCCGCCAAAGCGGACCATGCCCAGCGCGATCGCGGGGCCAAAGCGTGAGAGCTCGGCGATCGTGGTCAATTCGCCCGGCGACAACACCAGGTTGAGCTCAGCCAGCACCGCCTCGATCTCTTCCCGCAACTGCAGCGCATCGGCGGCCAGGGGATTGATCGCCAGCGCGGCCTCGACATCGCCCAAGGCGTCCTCAAGTGCCAGCGTGGCACCATCCGTCGTGGTGGCCAACTGCGAGGCGGCCAACCCGTTGCGGGCCCGCTCGACGCTGGCCCGGACCTGATCCTCATCCGACTGCAGCAGCGAGGGACCAAGCAGCACGGCAGCCACCCCGGCCAGCAGCACCAGCATGCTGAGCAGGACCAACCCGGCTCGACGGAACGAGGCACTCCTGGCGCCCGAGTCTCGGCTGCGAATCTTCGGTCGTTCGACGGCCGGCTCGCGCCGATTCTCAAGCAACGAGGGCAGCGCCCGTCCGAGTTCAATCAACGGCCTGGTCATCGGCGGGGAGGGTGCCGCCGCCTGGGCGATCGTCGTTTCGACCAGATCGACCTGAGCGACGGCAAAGGGATTGACCGGCCAGCCGACCACCTCAAGTTCCCCTGGCGGCACGGGAGCAAACGAGACATCCCATTGCTGTTCGCGAGACTGCTGACGCTCGGGCACCTGATCGGCCGACATGCGGGCCTGTTGGATGCGTTCATCGTTGGAATATTGATCCTGGTCGGCGCGTCCCGATGAGACTTGCGACTCGTCAGGCTCAGCGGCGAACTCATCCTCCGCGCCATCGTCATAGTCCTCGGCTAACTCCTCGGCCCCATCATCCTCGGCTTCGGATTCTTGGGCCTCGGCCAGCGTCGGCGGCCCGCCGCCGGTCAAGCTCACGACCAGTCCAGCCCCGTCGCGCAGGCCGACCATCGGGGCGTAGAGATGGCGTAGCGTCTCGTCGACCGCGAGCCGGCTCAGCGCGACTCGACGCTGCGGATCGAACAGCGAGGCTGCATTCGAGGTCAGCAGCAAGGCCCAGCCATCGGCTGCGTCGGGGCACGCCGCAAACTGCACGTTGACCGGCTCAGAGCTGCCGATCCGCGCCGCAACCGGATCTTCGCTGCGCGGCGAATGTGTGTAAAGCGCGGTCGAGCGCAACCCCGCGAGTCCGGCGTCGCCCGCCATCAGCCCGACCGAGGGACCCGCCTGCCCGAGCACCGCCGGCTGATCGTCGCGCTGGACCAGGCAGGACATGCCGTACATCGCATGTTCGGCCGGCAGATGCTGCCGATTCCAACCGCGCAGCTCCTCATGCGTCGTCGCGACGGCAAACTTGACGGCGCCGGTCAGCGATCGCGCCGCCGGATCGAACAACTCACCGATCCGCCGCACGAACTGATCCATGAAGGCATCGGCGCCCTCCGCGGCCGACTCGGCCAGGATCGAGAGCCGCACCAGGCGTCCGACCTGATCAACTTTCTCGACGAAACCGATCTGAGGCGCTTCCTCCACCGCCCGGCCAGCCACGATTCGCAGTTGCGAACTCCAGACCGTCCGCGACTGCGAACCTGCGGCTTCGCTTGGCTGAGTCATCCACTCGTCCCGTTGATCAAGCTGACAGACCCACTCGCCCCGCAACCATCGTACTCACTTTCGACATAGCGCTCAGCAGCGATCGGGCCCTGTTACGAGATCGGCGGTGAAATTCCCCGACCCTGCGTATACTCATATTTCATCCACCTGAAATGCTTGGACGCTTCCCAGGCACGGGAACCACACGTGATCGAGGCCGATGTCCGATTCCGATGCCGCCGCCGCTCAGCAAACTGAGCGGCAGACCAGCCAGCGAGCCATACGCAACCAGCTCCGACGTCGGATGGCCGACGAAGCGCTGTCGGCCGCCGCTGATCAGGTCGAAGCGCTGTTGCACGAGGCGGCGCTCGAATTGCGGCCCTTCCCGCCGTTTCCCGGCGCGTTTTTCACCATGGGGGTCGAAGTCGAGCCCGACGGCGTGCGCGACAAGAACATCGGCTGCGTGATTGTGACCGAAGAGGGCACGCTGCGCGAGCTGCAGCTCTCATTCGACGACGAAGGTCCAGCCGCCTTCCTCGGCGCCAACGACCCGGTCTCGATGCGTGACGAAACGCTGATCGAACTCGAGGATCTGACCGCCCAAGACCGGCTGACCCTGGCGCTCAATGGACTCGATGCCATCAGCGACCTGCTTGAACAACAACCCGACTGAACCACGCTCAGAGGAACGCCAGCTGGCTAGCTCGCAACACTCAGAAATCGCGTAGCAGAGGAGCACCCCTTGAATTTCATCGCCATCGTCTTGCGCGTCCTCTTGCCCTGGGCTGCGATCGTCTGGATCTACCGCGCCCTGCAATCACAGCAGAAGCTCGAGCGCGAACTGACTGAAGAGCGAATCGACCACCTTGAACTACAGCTCAGCAACGAGCGCTCTCGGCGCGAGCAGGCCGAGCTGATGGCCCGCCAGATCGCCCAGGCGACCGGCAGCTCGACGAACGAAACTCCCATGGCGAGCGCCCCGTCGGCGAGCCCGCCGTCTCCGCCGCCGGCACGACCGGCTCCTCCTCCGGCTCCGGCCGCGCGAGCGCCACAGCCTCCGCCCGCACCGCGCGCACCCGCCGCCCCTGCGCCAACACCTCCAGCGCCACCGCTCGCCCCTGCGCCAACTCCACCGGCAGCACCTCCTCCAGCAGCGACTCCTCCAGCAGCGACGCAACCGTCAGCTCCTCCGGCGCCCCCTCCGTCGGCACCCGCAGCTCCACCAACACCCGCCGCCGCTCCGGCAGCAGTGCCCGCGCCACCGCCGGCGCCTCCTGCCCCCACCCCATCGGCAGCCGCACCGTCGGCAACGAACGACGCCGCGCCGACGATCCCCGCCGAGCGCAGCGCCGCCTCGCACCTCGACGAGGGCAACGCCTACTTCGGCGCCAGCAACTACGACGCCGCCGTCAATCAGTACGCCCGCGCGATCGAGCTAGACGCCAACTCGGCCGCCGCTTACTACAACCGCGCCAACGCGCTCGTCCGGCTCGACCGCACGGAGGAGGCCGCCAACGACTACGAGCGCGCCATCGAGCTCGCCCCGGACGACCCCGACATCTACGTCAACCGTGGCCTGCTCCGGCTCTTCGGCCGCGACTTTGACACCGCCGAGGGTGACTTCCGCCACGCGTTGCGACTGCGCCCCGACGATGGCGCGGCACACACCAACCTCGGACTGACCCTGCTCTACGAGGACCGGGCCCAGGAGGCTCTGCAGTCCTTCCAGGAGGCCGTTCGACTCGAGCCCGACCAGCCCGGCGCTCACTACGGTCTCGCCTCGGCAGCCGCCAAGTTGGAACAGGCCGACAACGCGATCGCCGCGCTGCGCCAGGCCACCACGCTTAACCCTCGCTACGCCGAAGCCGCCAGAACCGACGACCACTTCGACAGCCTCCGAGGCAACCAGGACTTCGAATCACTGGTCAACCCCGGCGGCTAGGCTGCCTGCTCCCACGGTGGCGGGCCGCATTCAGCCAGTCACTGCCGCGCCTGCCGCTGGCCTGAGCGGCGAGATTTCGCAGCGGTCGTTCGCTGGTCTATCCGCCTAAGCCAGCCGCACCGATCCCGAGCGCCCGCCGTCCTTCTCCCTCAGCCGTACCGCGTCGATCCGCATCCCGCGATCGACCGCCTTGGCCATGTCATACACCGTCAGGCCGGCGACCGAGACCGCCGTCAGCGCCTCCATCTCAACACCCGTCTTCCCCGAACAGCGCACCTCGGCCCGAATCTCCACGGATGGCGGCTCTTCGACCAGGCTCAGTTCAACCAACACCTTGTTCAGCATCAGCGGGTGACAGAGCGGAATCAGTTCGTGGGTACGCTTGGCCGCCATCACGCCGGCGATCTCGGCGGTGGTCAGCACGTCGCCCTTCTTCAACGCCGAGTTTCGGATCAACTCCAGCGTCTCGGGTTGCATCAGCACCCGGCCCTCGGCCACCGCGCGACGCTCGGTCACGTCCTTCTCCCCGACATCAACCATCCGCGCCCGACCCTGCGCGTCGATGTGACTCAGTTCCGTCTGCGTCTCCGGGGATTGCTTAGCCGCCAATGTGCGACATCTCCACCCGGTCGCGGACCGGCAGATCATCGGTCATCGCCGCGCGCAGCTCCGAGTAGCGGTCCTCCCGCACCGTCCAGACGCCGGCAATCCGCTCATACAGCTCCTCGTCAGTCGCTCCATCGCGCATTGGACCGCGCAGGTCGTTGCCAACCGAGGCGAACAGACAGGTGTAGAGCGATCCCTCCGCCGACAGCCGCGCCCGCGTGCAGTCGCCGCAGAACGGTTCGGTCACCGACGTGATCACGCCGACTTCGCCGCTGCCATCCGACCAGCGCCAGCGCTTGGCGACCTCGCCCTGGTAGGCCGCCTCGACCGCTTCCAGCCCTTCTACCTGTTCCAGCCGCTCAATGATCTCCCGCGCCGACACGACCTCGTTCAGCTTCCAGCCATTGGTCGCCCCGACGTCCATGTATTCGATGAAACGCACGATGTGCCCTGTGCCACGAAAGTGACGGGCCATGTCCACGATGCCCTCGTCATTGACCCCGCGCTTGACCACGGCGTTTATCTTGATTGGCCCCAGCCCGGCTGCAGACGCCGCGTCGATCCCCTCGAGCACGCGCTCAGGCGGGAAGTCGACCCCGTTCATCTCGCGGCAGATCTCAGGATCGACCGAGTCCAAACTGACGGTCACGCGATCGAGCCCCGCCGCCTTCAACTCTTCCGAGAGCGAGACCAGACGCGAACCGTTCGTAGTCAGCGCCAGATCGACGTCCGGCAGCGCCTCGCGCAGCATCCGCACCAGTGTCGGCAACTCGGCCCGCACGGTCGGTTCACCGCCTGTGAGACGCAGTTTGCGCAGACCCATCCGCCCAAAGATCGACGCCAGCCGGACGATCTCCTCGAAGCTCAGAATCGCCGAGCGAGGCAAGAACTCGTAGCCCGGGCCAAAGATCTCCTTCGGCATGCAATACGGACAGCGGAAATTGCAGCGGTCGGTGATTGAAATGCGCAGGTCGGCAAAACGGCGACCCAGCCGGTCAACGGGCGCCTCGGCGGTCGGGTTCACGATAATTTGCCTGACTGATCCAGCGTCTTAGCCATTGCGTCGAGCGCCCACGAGGCATTCGCCAGTGCTCGGGCGCGATGTGAGATCCGATTCTTCTCCGCCACGGCCAGCTCCGCCATCCGCCGACCATCGGGCAACGCAAAGATAGGGTCGTAACCGAACCCCAGGTCGCCGCGCTCATCCATCGCGATCGATCCTTCTACCACGCCCTCGCCCAGCCGCACGTTGGTCGTGTAGGGAAAGGCGAGAGCGATTACGCAGCGGAATCGCGCCGCTCGTTGCTGGGTTGGGACTTCAATCAGTGCCTGCAGCAACTTCGTGCGATTGGCGGCGTCATCCGCTGCCTCTCCAGCATATCGAGCGCTGTACAAACCCGGCGCGCCATCGAGCGCATCAACCTCCAGCCCCGAATCATCAGCCAGCGCCGGCAATCCACAGGCGTTCGAATACGAGCGCGCCTTGCGACCCGCGTTCTCCGCATACGTCTCGCCGTCCTCAACAACGGTGAAGTCTTTGAGGCCAACTTCTGCCGGAGCAACCAACTCCCATTCCGAATCAACATGCGCGTCGAACAACCTGCGAAACTCGCGAATCTTCCCGGGGTTCCCGGTCGCGATCAACAGTCGGTGGGGCACTGGTTTCCGGTTCCTAGACCTCCCCCTCCGGGGGAGGCGTCACGAAGTGACGGAGGGGGCTCCGCGCTCGGGCGGCCCTCTCAAGCGCTACGCGCCAGCTCCCCCGAAAAGGTGGAGCCCTATGGATCTATCCCGCGTACTCACCCTTGCGAGCCGCCGAGGTCATCCGCGCACGCTCCTGGAACGCAGCCTGCGCAACCCCGACGTTCTCCGGCTTGCCGGCCCAGACAGAGAGCGGCGTCGCCTGCAGTCCGCGACCGTAGGAGAAACTCAGCTCCCACGGCGCCGAGGACGAACCAGCGGCCGCCTGGTTGATCGCATTGAGGTTGACCGTCGCCTCTTCGTCCGACTGTCCGCCGGAGAGGAAGACGCAGCCTGGCACCGCCGACGGCACCGAGTTGGCAAACACCCGCAGCGTCTCCGAAGCAACAACCTCGGCCGGCGCACGGTCGGCAGCACTCTTGCCCGAGAGCACCATGTTTGGCTTGAGCAGCGTGCCCTCAAGGTCGACATTCTGGGTAGCCAGCGCAGCGTACGTAGTCCGCAAGGCTGCCTCGGTCGCGGCAGCGCAGGCAGCAATATCGTGCTCGCCGTCCATCAACACCTCGGGCTCGACGATCGGCACCAGCCCCGCCTCCTGCGAGAGTGCAGCAAACCGAGCCAGCGCATGAGCATTGACGTCGAGGCAGTACGCCGTTGGCCGGTCTTCAGCGATATCGATCACGGCGCGCCACTTGGTGAAACGTGCGCCCTGCTCGCGGTAGACCTCGAGCCGCTCGCGCATCCCGTCCAGACCCTCGGTCACCTTCTCGTTCGGCGACCCGGCCAGGTCCTTCGCGCCCTTGTCCACCTTGACTCCCGGGATCACGCCGTTCGAGGTCAACACCTCTACCAGCGAGCGCCCGTCCGACGCGTCCTGCGCCAGCGTCTCCTCGAACAGGATCACGCCGGAGATCCAGTCGCCGATCCCCTCCGAAGTGAACAGCAGCTGCCGCCAGTTGCGACGGTTGGTCTCTGTCGATTCCAGACCGATCGAGTCGAAGCGCCGCTTAATCGTCGGGCTCGATTCGTCGGCGGCCAGAATGCCGCGCCCGGGGGCGACTAGCGCCCGCGCGGTCTCGTGCAATTGGTGAGTCATCGGGGTTCGCCTCTCCAGAACTGGGTCTCTTGGTTGGGGAGCGTCGGTGTTATTCGGCCAATCTGGCGACGACGCGTTCGACCACGTCGGCGTTACCCACAATCAGCGGTGTGCGCTGGTGCAGCAGCTCAGGCTGCACGTCAAGGATCCGCTCAGAACCGGTCGATCCGGCCCCGCCGGCCTGCTCGGCGACGTAACACAGCGGATTCGCCTCATAGCCCAGTCGCAGCTTGCCGGCCGGCGACTTGACGTCGCCCGGGTACAGGAAAATCCCGCCCTTGAGCAGGTCGCGGTGGAAATCGGCCACTAGCGATCCCACATAACGGAGCCCATAGTCGTTACGCAACTCGGCAACCGCCGCCTGCATCTCGGGATGCCAGTTGCCCTGGTTGCCTTCGTTGACCGAGTAGGCCCCGCACTTGGCCGGAATCTCAATCTGGTCATGGGAGTGCAAAAACTCGCCCGATGCCGGGTCGAGCGTGAAGCCGTCCACCCGACCCTCGGTCGCCACGACCAGCACCGTGGACGATCCGTACACAACATAAACCGCGCCGCACTGCTCGCGGCCCGGCCGCAGCAGCGTCGCATCCGTGACCGGCGAATCGTCGGGCCGGTGATAGATCGCGAAGATCGAGCCAATCGTCACGGCAACATCGATGTTCGACGAGCCATCAACCGGGTCAAACATGACGAGATAGGGATGATCAGCGGCGTCCGAGACGAAGACCGCCTCTTCCAGTTCCTCGCAGGCCAGCGCGGCCACCGCGCCACAATCGCGCAGCGACGAGACAAATGCGTCCGTCCCCGCTGCGTCGAGCACCTGCACGATCTCGCCCTGGACGTTCATTTCGCCAGTGTCGCCCAGCACGCCGGCCAGCGCCGCCCGACGCGTCAGGCCATCGACTCGCGTGGCCCCGTCGGCGATCGCGCCGACTACGGTCAGGAATCCATCCGTGACCAGTTCCGCCGGCGCCGTCTCGGCGACAACCTCGGCCAGTGTCTTTAGTGCGCCGCCTGCGTCCGCCATCGCTGTCCCGCCCGCCCGTTGTTTGACATGTTGCGCGACATAGCGCAATTCCTCTTGGGCGGATCGTCGCAGCATGAAACCGCCTGATCAAGTGGCGTACGATGAATGAATCAGGAAGCGGGACGGGCATCCACATCGCCATGGTGAGCGGACCGATGTGGGTGGTCGCATCGGCGACGAGTAGTCGAGCGGGGAGAAGTCGATGTCAGCAGTTGTCGGTCCCGGCGAACCGATCGGTGATTACTCGAGCGCAGTCGACTGGCTGATGTCGTTTGCCGACTTCGAGCGAGGCTCCGGCCCCCGTCGCTCGAAGCCCGATTTCGCCCTCGACCGAATTCGCTCGATCCTGCGTCGCCTCGGCGACCCGCAACACGGCCGCACCACGATCCACATCGCCGGTAGCAAAGGCAAGGGCTCGACCGCGGCCATCCTCGAGTCAATCCTGCGCGCCGCCGGATTCCGCACCGGTCTCTTCACCAGTCCCCACCTGCACGACTTCACCGAGCGCATCCGCATCCTCGGCGCGCCCCTGCCCGAGCCTGAGTTCAGCCGACTCTGCGAACAGATCAGACACGTGATCGAAGAAGAGCAAGCAGAAGACCCCGGACACATCAGCACCTTCGAGATCCTCACCGCGCTCAGCTTCCACGCCTTCCACGCCCACGATGTCGACGTGCAGATCGTCGAAGTCGGTCTGGGCGGCCGACTCGATTGCACCAACGTCTTCTCAAGCACCGACGCCGCCGTGATCACCTCCCTCTCGCACGAACACACCGACATCCTCGGCGACCAGATCACCCAGATCGCCTCCGAGAAGGCTGGCATCATCAGCGCCGCCTGTCGCAGCGCCGTGCTCGCGCCACAGCGATACGCGGAAGCCGCCGACGTCGTCCGCAACGCCGCTGACGACGTCCCGGTCTCGCTGATCGACGTAGGAGCCGACTATCGCAGCCAACCAGCAGGCGTCGAACCATGGGGACAGTGGTTCCGCGTCGAACGCCGCAACCCGAGACCCGGAGAACAGCCCCGATCGTTGCACCTGCTCCCGCTACTCGGACGACACCAGGTCGACAACGCGCTCACCGCCATCGCCACAATCGACACCCTGGTAGCGGCCGGCACCGTCGCCGTCTCCTCCGAGGCACTGCACAAAGGACTAGCCACTGTGCGCTGGCCCGCCCGCCTCGAGTCGTTCGACCTACCGGACGCATTTGTGTCGAATGAGCCCGGCGGACCCCCCACGGTCGTGATCGACGGCGCCCATAACGCCGAATCAGTCCAGCGAGCGCTCGACGCCTGTCGCGACTACTTCCCTCACGAACAGCTCCACGTCATCTTCGGCGTCCTCGGCGACAAGGCGCTCCAGGACATGGCCAACATCATCCAAAGGCGTAGCGCACACGTCTACGCGACCACCTCCGATCATCCGCGCGCCCGACCACCAGAGCAGGTCGCCGATGCCTTCGCCGACCCCGCTTGGCAGGGCGACCTGGCCATCCACACCGACCCCCAGGCCGCCCTCAGCGCAGCCGGCCAGCAGGCGCACGCCGATGATCTCATCCTCGTACTCGGTTCCCTCTCCCTCGCCGCCGACGCGCGACGCTTCCTGAGCGCCCCGCCAGAGACGCAGATCGTCCGTCGAGCCGAGGATCCGACCGTATGAATGAGTCAGAGCCTGCTCCAAACCGGCCCAATCTGCCCAACCGGCCCCGAGTAGTTGTCACCGGAATGGGCGCCATCTCGCCCTACGGGCCCGGCGTGGACCTGCTGTGGGACAACCTGCTCGCCGGAGAGAGCGCGATCAAACCGATCGAAAACTTCGATATCTCCGGCTTCAGTTGCACGATCGGAGGAGAAATCCGCGACTTCGACGCACGAGACTTCATCGACCTCAAGTCGGCCCGGAGGATGGCGCGCTTCAGCCAGTTCGCCGTCGCCGCCGCGCAGGAGGCAATCGAGGACGCTCAGCTCAACCTCGACGACACCGACCGCAGCCGGATCGGCGTCGTGCTCGGCAACGGCGCTGGTGGCTATCCCGAAATCCAGGCCACCGCGAGCACGCTCTTCGACCGCGGAGGCATGCGCCTCGACCCACTCTTCCTGCCCAAGGTCCTGCCCAACATGGCTGCCGCCAACATCGCCATGCAGTTCGGTCTGCTCGGCTACAACACGACCGTCGTCACCGCCTGCGCCGCCGGCACCCAGGCCCTCGGCGACGCCGCCAACGTGATCCGCAACGGCCAGGCCGACATCGTCATCACGGGCGGCACCGAGGCCGGCTTCTGCCAGCTCGGACTCGGCGGATTCGCCGTCATGCGTGCCCTATCGACCAAGAACGAAGAACCCACCGCCGCATCGCGTCCCTTCGACGCCGACCGCGACGGCTTCGTCCCCGGCGAAGGTGCCGGCATCATCGTGCTCGAGTCGGAGGAGTCCGCCCAGCGGCGAGGCGTCGACTATCAAGTAGAAGTCGCCGGATTCGGTTCCTCCGCCGACGCCCATCACCTGGTCATGCCCGACGCCGACGGAGCCGGCCCGATCCGCGCGATCAACTGGGCGCTGGAAGACGCCGACATCCAGCCCGAAGAGATCGACTACGTCAACGCACACGGCACCTCAACGCCGCTCAACGACGCCTCCGAGACCCGAGCGCTCAAGATCGCGCTCGGCGAAGCGGCGCGCAGCATTCCCATTTCCTCGACCAAGTCGATGATCGGACACATCTTCGGCGGCGCCGGCGGACTGGAGTCCATCGCCGCGATCAGAGCAATCACCGACAACCAGATCCACCCAACGATCAACTACACGACGCCCGACCCCGACTGCGACCTCGACTACGTCCCCAACCAGTCGCGAGCAGCCGAGGTCAACGCCGTCCTCAAGAACTCATTCGGCTTCGGTGGCCAAAACGCCTGCCTCGTCTTCCGCCGCGTGCAGTAACACGCCACACGACGGTGTCCGTCGCATTCGACCGCAACTTCCCAGTCAATCAACGAGCGAGCGCTCATTCGGCCGATGTCCTCTGAGTGGTCTGCCCAGGACAACGCGAGATTCCCGCGCCGCGAGCGGGAATGACGCTTCGAGTTGAATCTACTTTGCGCCGGAGAATGCCGGGCGGTACCGCTCTGGGAGCATCTGGTCGAGCACGCGCTCGAGCGCCATCGTGTGCGAGCAGGTCTTCGCGTCCTGGAAAAAATAACAGTCGCAGTTCCAGCCGTCTGCGCCGAGTTCGGCCGTATGCGTCGTCGAGTCGCCGCGTACGTCGCAGCGCAACGACAGCACCTGGAATCGCTCCAGTTCTTCCGCGTATATCCGCGCCTTCTCGATCTTCGAGATGAGACTGCTCTGCATCGCTTAACTCCCTCGAAATCGCACCGCCGGGCGGGCAATGGTACACCCGAATGTTACAACTCCGTAATCGCCAGCCGACGATACCGGGGTCCATCTTTCAACAGTGTCGACTCGACCAACGCCGCTCTCGACACCGACGTCGTGATGTCCAACGGCGGCGCGGCCTCGACCGCCGCGCGAATCGCTGCCTGATCTCCCTTCGTCGCCTGTCGCCGCACCCGGCCAAGCGTCAGATGCGGCCGATACAGCCCTCGCTCAGCCTCAAATCCAATCTCAGTCAGCACGTCATCGAGCCGCCCCTTCGCGTCCTGCAACTCTGCATAACCACCATCCTCTTCGAACCCAACCCAGATCACGCGCGGCCGACGACCACCAAACGAGCCAACCGTGACGATCCGCAGATCGAATCGTCCGCGACCTTCCAACTCGTCCAGCGCGCCGCTCACATCTGGCGCCTGGCCCTCGTCCACTTCGCCGAGAAAGCGAAGCGTCAGGTGCATCGCCTCACGCTTGACCCATCGCACCGAGTCCGAGGGAAAGCCCGGCGAGTTGCGCATCCGCTCACCGACTGACCAGACGTCGTCCAGGGCCGACGGGTCCAGCTCTGCTTCAATGAACAACCGCATCCGTATCTCCTCAGGGTTATCCAATGTTCCTATCTGCAATCTCAATCCACCATTAGCATGATTGTGCGCTCAAACAGCGCCCTTCTGCCTAGGAAATCCAGAGCCACATGACCACACCGCCTGCGACCGCCGCCGACACCGACACCCTGCTCGATGTCTGCAAGCGGATACGTCGACACATCGTGGAGATGACTCACGCCGCTCAGTCCGGACATCCCGGCGGCTCGCTGTCTGCCACCGAAATCTTCGCCGCCCTCTATTTCGGCGGCGTCGCCCGTCACGACCCGGCCAATCCCCAATGGGAGCGCCGCGACCGCGTCATCCTCAGCAAGGGACACGCCACTCCGGTCGTCTATGCCACCTTGGCCGAAGCCGGCTATTTCAGCGCCGACCTGATTTCTTCCTTCCGCTCGCTGGGCACCGAACTGCAAGGACACGTCATCCGCAACAAGCCGGCCGGCGTCGAGATGTCCGGCGGAGCGCTCGGCATGGGACTCTCGTTCGCCGTCGGCGTCGCCCTCGGACACCAGCTCAACGGTTTCCCCGATGACGAAGGCCAGATCTTCGTCGTCGTCGGCGACGGAGAGCTCAACGAAGGCCAGAACTGGGAGGCAATCATGTCCGCCTCCCACTTCGGCCTGCACCGAATCACGGCTGTCCTCGACCGCAACCACTTCCAGAACGACGGACCCGGCGACGAGATTATGCGCATCGACCCAGTCGGCGACAAGTGGGCCGCCTTCGGCTGGGGCGTCCAGCACGCCGACGGCCACGATGTCGAAGCCGTCCGCGACGCGCTGCTCACCGCCCGCGCCCGCACCGACGCCCCGCAGGTCGTGATCTGCGAGACGGTCAAAGGGCGCGGCGTCTCATTCATGGCCGAGAATCCCGGCGGCTGGCACGGCAAAGGACCATCAGACGAACAGCTTGCCCAGGCGCTAGAAGAGATCGACGGAGGTCTGTCGTGACTTCGATCAAGCCCGCGGCCTTTCCCGAGCAACCGCCTGCCGCTACGCGCGAGGCCTACGGTCCTGCCTTGGTCAAGCTGGCCGAAGCAGGACACGACATCGTCGCGCTCGACGCCGACCTCGCCGCATCCACGGGCGGCAACAAACTGGCCGCCTCATTCCCCGAGCGCTGGTTTACGGTCGGTGCGGCCGAAGCCAACATGATTAGCATCGCCGCCGGCCTCGCCTCGACCGGCAAAACCGTCTACGCCGCCTCCTTCGCCGTCTTCATGCCCGGACACTGCTTCGACCAGATCCGCGTCCAGATCGCGCAGCAGCGGATGAACGTCAAGCTGATCGCCTCACATGGAGGCATCTCCGTCGGAGAGGACGGCGCCTCGGCCCAGGCAATAGAAGACCTCGCCCTGATGACCTCACTGCCCGGAATGAACGTCGTCGTGCCCAGTGACGCGGTCGAGGCAGATTGGGCGATCCGTCGGGCGGCCGAGGACGATGAGCCCTGGTACATCCGGCTGGGCAGGCCCAAGCTGCCGATCATCCATCTCGGTGACCCGAGGTTCGAACTGGGTCGCGCAGAGAACATCCGCGAAGAGGACGACGTCACGTTGATTGCCTGCGGGCTGATGGTTGAGCCAGCCATTCGCGCCGCCGACGCGCTCGCCAAGGAAGGCATTGGTGCGCGCGTCCTCAACATGGCCACGATCAAACCGCTTGACGAGGCGGAAGTCATCCGAGCCGCCGAGCAAACCGGCGCCATCGTCTGCGCCGAGGAGCACAATGTCATCGGAGGCCTCGGCTCAGCCGTCGCCCGGACCCTCGCCCTCCACCGCCCCACACCCATGGAGCAAGTCGGAATCAACGACACCTTCGGCCAATCCGGCCCCTGGAAAGCATTACTCAACGAATACGGCCTAACGGCAGAGTCAGTAGTCAACGCAGCAAAGCGAGCAATCGCTCGAAAGTAAGCAGTCCGTTTGGCAGCTTCAGTCGGCTGCCGCGACTACTCCTGATCCTGCGCCGGCCCATGGGGCAGATTCCCAATCATCATCATCCACGTCCTCAAAATCCCACAGTTCCTCGTCGTCATAGAACGCAATCTCGGCTTCGACAACCTTACGTACTTCCGGCTTGAGTTTCTCCAGCCAAGCCTGCTGTTCCTGGTTCACTTGCTTCTCCACTGCTTCCGATTGTAACGGTCTCGATCTGGCGGTGACGCTGCCCATCCCGTAACCACATATGACCTCCCAGAAAAGTCCGGGGGCTCGACGATGAAGGTCAGTATCTGGTCACTCGACCCGCGCCCGGTCATTCGCCAACGCCCTGGTTGCATGCCCTCCATTCGACCGTCAATGACTCGAGGCCTAGGTGGCTGCCATCTCCAGTGAGGATTACGTTCAAACGCGAGTTCAGCGTCCTCAAAGTCGAGGTCACGCTGGGCCAACTTTTCCCTAGACCCTTGACGAATATCCAGGGTTGAGGGCCTAGGGTGCCTGGGCACGCCCTAACTCCCAAACAGCCAATTCGCTACATCAAACAGATCCTGACACCACACGACATCACCATTCAACCCCGACGGCCGGGGCCGATCATCCTCCTCGACCAGCACCGCTCGCATCCCTGCCGCCAGAGCCCCCTCGACATCCGATTGGATGTTGTTGCCGATATGCACGCAATCGCGGGCATCCACGCCGAGATCCCGCGCCGCATGCTCAAAGATGCCCGGCTCAGGCTTCCAGACGCCCACTTCTCCCGAGATGTACACCCCGTCGAACTGACCCTCAAGACCCGCCCCGCGAATCTTCTCCCGCTGCATCGGACCATCATTGAAGTTGGTAATCAGGCCAATCGGACCGTGGGCCCGCGCCGCCGTCAACACGTCCGACCAGCCGGCGATCGCAGTCGCCCGATCACTACGTTCATCGCGATAAACCTGGTTCAGCTCAACAAACTCATCCTCGCTGACCGTTACACCGCTGACGGCCAGACTCCGCTTCATCCACTCCTCGGCGTGCAGCCAGAGCGGCCACTGCCAATCGTTGTCCTCCATGATCCCGCCGATCACCATCTCGACGGTGTCCGCGAAGGCGGAGGCCGGCTTGTCATACAGGCCCAGCTCGATCATCCGAGTGCCGACCGCTGTGCGAGCCTCGCGCACGCCGGTGCGCTCACTGACTAGCGTGCCGTCCAGGTCGAAGAACACCGCCGCGAATCGACCGTTGACACCAGGTCTGGGGCTCACTCCTCGTCCTCGTCTTCGCCCAGGTCTTCTTCAAGTTCGTCCTGGTAGATCTCGAGCGGCCAGATCGGCCAGTCGAGAAACTGCTCCGGCGGATCCTCGGTCGCGCCCTCAGGATGCTCCACGTCCGGCTCGTGGTCGGGTACGTACGTCTGCATCGGATTCGCCTTGAACTCGATCCCCTCTTCATGGGTCACGATGTTGGCCAGCGAGTACCCAATCCAGGCCAGACAGCGACACTCCAGCCGGAACGAGACCGCAAAGCGCCGCCGCATCAAAGCATCTTCGCGGATGAAGTCGTGAAACTCCTCGATCTCCTCCGGCGGCAGCATCACATCGACGTGGCCGTCGAACAGCATTTGCAGCGCATCGGTCGCTTCAGCCTCGTCCTGCTGAGCGTCGACGGCCCCCTCAACCGACGCATCTTCTTCAGTCATCGCCCCCTCCAGCTTCCTGTGAGTACACGCCGACCTCCTGGCCCCGCCAGACGGTCACGATCAGATCATCGCGCAATGGATCGGCCGTCAGCGCCCAGCGGTCGTCCACTTCGGCGATCACGTCCTGGATATCCTCTTCCGCCCACGACTCCGGCACGCAGAGCGTGGCGTAGACCAACGGCGACGCATAGTGCAGGTCGACCCGCGCGCGCGATCCCGCCTCGTTCTCGACCACGTAGCACTCCGACTGCGCCGTGCGGCTCTCGCGTTCGTAGTGAAACATCGTCTCGCCGCCTCGCGTCTTCTGCTCGCCGCTACAGGACGTGGTAGAGGATCAGGTGTTCGCCCAGCACATCATTCGCGAAGTCGTTCTCGACGTCGCGCCAGACGGAATGGATGTGGTTGGCCCCGTTCTGGCGGTTGTCGAACTCCACCAGGAAGTTCCCGCCGTGGATCCGATAGTAATGCGGCTCCCCGCTCTGAGCCGGGCCGGCCCACGCGAAGTGCATCCCCTCTCGACCCGCCGCAGCAATTCGAGCGCGGCGGTCGTCGGCCAGGTCGGCCGGAGCTTGATCGACGTAGAGGTCAATCAGTCGGTCCAACACGGCCCGCTGATCGTCGTCCATCTCCGACGCGGCCAGCCCCTCATACGCCGGCATCACCGCCCGCGAAGCGTTGAAGGTCAGGATGTCCCACGGCGCCTCGGCATAGATCACGGCACGCTCAGCTTGCTCCGCGTCCAGAGACGCCATCAGGTCAAATGCGAGATCCTCACGTTTGTCCAGGATGCGCAACCCGGCCTGGGGCCCATGACGCACTTCCGCCGGATTCGTGCCGAAAAAAAACGGCGTCAGCGCGAGCAAGCCGTCTCCCCAGAGCGAGAAGTTGAGCGAGATGTGATGCCCCTCAACCCGCCAACCCCAGGGAGATTCATCGTTCGCTGGATCACCAAAAATGGTCCAGTAGTAAAGCTCCGGGTCCCGCTTGAAGGTCTTGCGCCCCGCGCCGACCTCAATCTCGCCAAGGATCAATTCAAGGTCGATGATTCCCGCGGCCTGCTCATACGCCCGATCGCTCAGCCCGGCCTTCATCAGATCCATGGCCAGTCCACGCTGGGCCTCTGACATGTCGCGCAACGGCAAACCGTGACGATTGGTCGGCGGGTAGTACCAGAAGATCCGCTCGCCATCGAGGTAGTCGTAAATCGTCGTCGCGCGCTGCTCCGCATCCAGGCTGTTGGCGAAGTCGGTTGCGGCGGCGCGCATGGCCGCTCCGGCGAGTGTGGCTGTGGGTCTCTCGGGCATGGTTCGTTCTCTCTCAACCGCGGCTCAGACGGGTCGGATGTGCCCGTCGCCGCGAATCACCCACTTGTAAGACGTCAGCTCGCGCAGACCCATCGGCCCTCGAGCATGCAACTTGCCGGTCGAAATCCCAACCTCAGCCCCCAGCCCGAACTGCCCGCCGTCGGTGAACTGCGTCGAGGCGTTCACATAGACCGCCGCCGCATCAACCTCACGCAGGAATCGTTGGCCCAACGCCTCGTCGGCCGTGATCACCGCCTCGGAATGTCCACTGCCGTGTTCAGCGATGTGCGCGAGCGCAGCGTCGGCATCGTCGACCACGCCCACAGCGGCAGTCAACGAGAGGAATTCAGTGTCGAAATCGTCGGGACCCGCTGGATGCACGCTTGCCCGCGTCGATGAGAGCAGATCGCGAGCGCGATCATCAGCACGCAACTCGACCGGCGTCGGTCCATCACCCGCCCAGCGACGACCCAGCTCCGACAGAAACTGCGGAGCAACCGCCTCATGCACGAGCATCACGTCGAGCGCATTGCAAATGCTCACCCGCCGCCGCTTCGCATTGTCCACAACCGATAGAGCCATCTCGAGGTCGGCAGCCGAGTCGATGTAGGTGTGGCAGATCCCCACGCCACCAGCCACGACAGCCATCGACGCCTCCCGCCGAACCCGATTGATCAGCGCCTGCCCGCCCCGAGGGACCATTAGGTCAATCAGGTCATTCATCGCCAGCAGTTCGCCAACCAGCGCCCGGTCGGTGCTGCGCACCAGCTGGACCGCGTCGGCCGGCAGGCCATTCGCAGCCAGCGCGTCGCTCAACACGTCGGCCAGGATCTGATTCGAACGCAGCGCCTCACGACCGCCCCGTAACACCGACGCATTCCCAGACTTCAGGCAGATCGCGCCAATATCAATCGTCACATTTGGCCGGGACTCGTAAACGGAAGCAATCACGCCCAGCGGCACCCGAACCCGCTCAATCTCAAGCCCGGACTCGGTCGTCGTGCGGTCGATCGTCTCGCCGACCGGATCATCAAGGGCAACCAACTCCTCCAACGAAACAGCCAGCCCCTCGACCCGATCCGCCGTCAGCGTCAGCCGATCGATCATCGCCTCGCTCAGATGTCCACTCGCCTCCGCCACATCCTCCGCATTGGCTGCGACGACATCGTCACTCCGCTGGCGCAACAGCGCCGCGGCGGATTGTAGAACCGCATTCTTCTGTTCGCTCGATGCCCAACCCAGCGCCGGCGACGCCGCCTTCGCCGCCTCAACCTGCCGCCTCAACTCCGCCGAAGCATCCACCGCCTGCGTTGTCGCCATCGTGTCCGTCCGTTCGCTCGTCTGCCTCTTGAAAATCGTAATCGGCGCCCTGCCTCAACGCCGTCTTCGCCGACGCTCCGGCGACTTCGGAGGATCGCCGCTACCGACAAAGCTGTACTCGTCCGACGTCACGCCCAGCCGCTCCTCAAATCCATCAATAATCTCGATCCGGGCGCCGTCCCCATCCTCGCCCCGAGCGCGCAGCCGATACGACCCGCCCAGCGAATGCTCCGGATTGGACAGCGACGAAATCTTCCCGCGCCAAGATCGCTCACGCACATCGCCGGTGCGAGTCGTCTCAATATCAATAATCACAAAGCACTCAGTCAGCATCGACCCGCGAGTCGTCAACACCTCAGCCTTGAACTGCTGCCGTCGCCGCATCGTCGTCATCGGACTGCTCCAATAGATCGCAGCCTAGTCAACGCACGCGCTGCGGTGCGAACGTCGCCGCCACCTTCGGGTCCGACCCGACCAACCGGCGCACCACCGCCGGCCAGACGAGAATCACCAGCAGCATCAACGCGAACGCCTGGATCACAACCGAGATCACGCCGCCCTGGATCCCGAACCACTCGAACATGAAGAACACCTGCAGACCCGTCACCGGACCCATTCCGATCACCATCGACAACACACCCATCACCCGCCCCCGCATCTCCGCCGGAGTCCGTGTCACCAACAGCGCCGTCTGCATGATCGCAAACGCCGAGAACCCAAAGCCCATACAGAACGAAATCAACATCGACAACGGATACCACGGCGACAGCACCATGCCCGTCACGCACAGAATGAACCACGCCGTCCCCGCGTAATAGATCCGTCCCGACTGCCCCCAGCTACTCCAACCCGCGACCACCAGCGCGCTAAAGAACGACCCAGCCCCAACCAACGCTTCGAGCACACCGATCCGCAGCTTGTCGACACCCAGCAACTCCTGCCCAATATCCGGCAGCGCCGCGTTGTAGGCCGGGAAGAGCAGGTTGAACGCCAGCGTCACGCCCAGCGTGCCCAGCAGCAGCTCGCTGCGTCGGATGAATCTGAAGCCCTCACGAATATCGCGCCAGGTCTCCCGCGCGACCTCACCGAACCCGCTCGCCGAATCGCCACTGCGCATCGGCCGCCGATAGCTCAGCGTCGACGCGATCGCCGCCGAGACAATGAACGCGCAAGCGGTGAACAGGTACGCCCACTCCGCTCCCAGCTCCTGCAGCAGACCCGCGCCAATCAGCGGTCCGGGAATCCGCACGATCGAGTCCGTCGACCAGTCCAGCCCGACCGCTCGACCAACCTGGTGCGGCGCGACCACATCGGCGATCATCGCCCGCCGAGTCGGAAACTCCACCGACCACACCGTCCCCGCGACAAACACGAAGCCCAGCAGCAACCAGAAATCGATCCCCAGCAACATCACGTAGACGGTCAGAGCGAAGTACAAGACCGAGAGGATCAGCAAAGAACCGATCCAGATCTTCTTGCGGTTGAACCGATCCGCCAGCGCCCCGACAAACATCCCAAACAACAGCCGCGGAGCCATCCGCACCAGGAATGCCAGCGCCACGAACCCCGCCGCCTCCGTCAGGTCGCGAGCAAACAGCGTGAGCACCAGCATGTCCAGCCAGCGCACCATGCCGGTGACGGCGCCCGCCGCCCAGACCCGACGAAAGTCGGGATTGGTAACCAGTCCGCGGACACCCTGCCGAGTTGATCCGACCCGCAGGCTCACCGCACCGCCTGAGCCTCCGGCGCGGCGCCCTGAGCCGCCTGATGCTCCCGATCGCTGCGCTTGCCCCGATACACCGTCAGATCAATCGCCCGCCAGACCTCCGGCGTGACCTTGAACAGCATCCGCGGCTCGGTCTGCATGTTGGTGAAAAACGCCTCAACCGCTTCCGCATTCGCCGGATCGCCGCGGCCCACATACTTCTCGGCCAGCTTGCGCGAAATCGGCCAGATATCGAAGTCGGGCAAAATGAATGCCTCGGCCGTGCCATCAACCTCGACGTGCTGAGCCGGCGGACCCGCCGATTCAACGCAGAAGGACATCCGAGGATCATTCATCAACTGCCGGCACCAGACCCGGCCGTGAGTACCGGTCAACCAGAAGTGCCCCCGCGGAGGATTGCGCACCGGATGCGCATCATCATCAATCTCGCCCTCCCACAGGAACCACAACGGAACCGTGTAAGGCCGGCCATCCTGCCGAAGCGTCGCCAGCACGCCATTCATCGGCTGTTCCAGAAACTTGCGAATCGCATCCCCACGCATACGCGGCATATCAGCCTCCAATAGTTCGTCAACGGTTCAACACAGAGTGATTGAGTCGATAGTAAGCCAACACAGATTCGTCACACGCCAACCGCCCCCAACCGTGCCAACCACCGCGACCTCAAAGCAGACCAACCGTCCCCGCCCCCGAGCGGGGACCCGTTCCCGCTCCCAAGCGTCCCGCGTTACCTACTCCACTCCTCAGTCATACCCGCGCTTGCCGCGGGTATCTCGCCCTATCCGGCTCAGCGCCTAATCGTCCGAAGCCACGTCCCCGCCCCCTCAGCGGTCCCGCCCCGCCTCAAACTCCGACAGATCAATCGCCCGCCACCTATCTGGCGTCACCTTGAACAACACCGGCGTCATCGACCGCGTCGACTCCAGGTACTGCTCAACCGCCTCATCGTTGGCCGGATCGCCCCGCCCGACATACCGCTCCACCAGCCGACGCATAATCGCCCACAGATCGGCATCCGCCTCCGACATCACCTCAACCGTCCCGTCGATCCCCACATGCCGAGCCGGCGGACCCTCCACATCGATGCACAGCGACATCCGCGGATCGTGCTGCAGGTGGCGAACCCAGGTAGTGGTCGGCGCGCCGAGAAACCAGGCGTGACCCGTCGGAGGCTTGCTCGCCGGATGCATGTCGTCCGGAACCTCGCCTTCCCACAGGTACCAGAGCGGAATCGTGTACGGACTCCCGTCCCGTCGCAACGTCGACAGGATCGCCGGCAGCGGCTCTGCCAGGAACTCGCGCAAGGCCTCAGGACGCATCTCAAACATCAGGCAATCCTCTCCAACGGCCCGCTCCTACGGCCCTCTCCTACGGCGTAGTCGGCAATCCAAGCAGCTCCCGCGCCTCAGCCGGCGACGCCACCGGCCGTCCGACCTCGTCGCACAGGCTGACCGCTTCCTCCAGCAACTCCGTGTTGTTCGGCGTCCTCGACCACTGGTAGAAGTCCTCCAGCCCGACCCGCAGATGTCCGCCCTTCTCCAGCGCCAACCGCGCAAAGCCCGAACCAACACTGTCGCCGCCCAGCACCGCCACCGACCACTCCAGCCCCGTTCCCTCCAACATCGACAGATACGCATCGAGGCAGGGCTCAGTCGGGAACATGCCAAACCCCAGCGGCCCGCGCTCCATCCCCCCGAAGTACAGCTTGACCAGCGACCCCTGCGGCACCAAGCCCTGCGCGTGATAAGCCAGCACCACCCGCAGGAAACCGGGCTCAAAGATCGAGATCGACGCCCCCCGACCCATCCGCTGGCAGGTCTCAAACATGTACCGAGCGTCGCGGTAGGTGTTGATGTAGACGTTGTCCGTCGGCGCCGGCAAACCATGCTCATCCGCCGGACCCAGCCCCACGCAGCCCGGATCGATCAGCCCCTGTCCCAGCACCCCGGCCTCATTCAACGCCGGCAGGTGCGAGTAACGCACCGCAATCTCCGAGTCATGACCGCCCGACCCCATCGTCGGATAGAGAATCGTGTCCGGCCGCTGCGACAGCACCTCGCGCCAGGCGTCGATATACGGCTGCGGATCATGCCAGCCCGCCGTCGTCCGACCGCCCGGCACGATCACCTGGTCGTCGTTGTGGTTGTGCACAATCGCCGCCCCGGCATCGACCGCCCGAACCCCATCAGCCGCAATCTCCTCCACCGAACGAGGAGAGTTCGGATTCCGAGACTTCGGAGTCCCCCCATTGATCGCCGCTTCAATCACCACAGGCTTAGCCATGACAAACCCTCCAACTCGCCCGCAGTCTAAGCACTTCAAACCCCAACTCGCCCCCACCCCCTCCGTTGCCCCGAGCCCCAAAACCACCGTCATACCCGCGCTCGCCGCGGGTATCTCGCCGATGCCACCTCAACGCCCAAACGTCCGAAGCAACCTCCGACAACCCAGACACACCACCCAACCCCACATGCAACATCCGTTCGCATACCATCGATCCCAAAGCCAACTCCAGAGAAGGACCAAACATGCCCAGCGCAACCACATACCAGGCCGCCATCAACCGACTCGTCGAGCTCGCCAGCCCCCAGAACCCGGGCTACATCGCCGTCAATGCCGCCTGCAAGCTCGTCTCCGAACTCTCCCCCAGTAACCCCAGGCACCACGACATCATGCGTCTGCTCAACGCCGACGATCCCGCGCCTGCCGCCGATACGGACACCGCCGACGAAGACGACGAAGCGTCCACTCCTCAGGAGGACGACGAACCGCTCTAATACCCCTCCTCTCTTTTTTTTCGCCTTGTTTTTTTTCCTGGGCCGCACCGCTCCCAGAAACGATCCAGCCAGTGATAGGTCCCCCGCCCCGTGCCCGACGCCAACTCTGGAAATCCCATCACCAAACTCCGATACTGCCCCCGAATGCAAAGGAACCCGCCATGCTGATCGGCTACTTCACCGAGCGCCCCTACCAGGACCCACAAACAGGGTTCTTCGGCGCAACCGGACTCGACCTCACCGACCTCGACGCCTCCAACTCGGCCTACGACCCCAGGGTCGGCTCCGACCTCTACCACCGCTACCTCGACGAGAAGATCTACGCCGAGGAAATGGGCTTCGACGCCCTCATGCTCAACGAGCACCACTCAACGCCCTTCTGCATGGGCTCGGTCATGAACGTCGAGGCAGCAATCCTCGCCCGGATCACCAAGAAGGCCAAGATCGTCCTGCTCGGCAACATCCTCCCCATCTGGGAGGACCCCCTCTGGCTGGCCGAGACCCTCGCCCAGATCGACATGATCTCCGAAGGTCGCCTGGTCACCGGCTGGGTCCGCGGCGGCGGACGCGAGTCGGTCTCGCACAACGCCCAGGCGCCCTTCAACTGGGAACGCTTCCAGGAAGCCCACGACTTCGTCGTCAAAGCCTGGTCAACCCCCGGCCCCTTCCGCTGGGAGGGCGAGCACTACAACTTCCGTTACGTGAACCCGTGGTCGCGGCCGATCCAGGACCCGCACCCGCAGATCTGGATCCCCGGGATCATGAGCCGCAACACGGTCAAGTGGACCGCCGAGCATCGCTACCCCTACGTCATGCTCGCCACCGACCTCGAGCCAACCAAGCAGTCATTCGCCTACTACGACGAGGTCGCCAAGGAGAACGGCTACGAAGCCGGCTCACAGCACCACGGCTACCTGTTCAAGGTCCACGTCGACGAGACCGAAGAACTGGCCGAGGAAGCCGGCCGACGCTACCTGCAAGGCCCCTCAAACCCCTTCCTGGAGGGCAACCAGGGTGTGGTCAAGTCGCACTTGCAGAACCTGCCCGGACTCACGTCCCGGACCAACGTCCTGCCCACGATCCAGAACTTCGCCGCCGCCGCCTCACGAGGCCGAACCGCCGCCGCCGAGGCTGCGCTCGCGGCTCGCGAGAAGGAGCAGCCCGAGGCCTCCGACATCTTCGGCTCCTACGAGGACCAAAAGCAGCGCATGACGATCATCACGGGCACGCCCAAAACGGTGATCCCAAAGATCCGTCACGTCCTCGAGTACCTCCGCCCCGGCCAGATCTTCTTCTGGGACGGCGACGGAGCCATGACTCACCAGGACTCCATGCGCTCCCTCCGCCTCTTCGGCGAGGAAGTGCTCCCAGCCACACGAGAGATCGCCAAGGAACTCGACCTCAAATCCGCATTCGAAGTCGACACCAGGACCGGAGAAGACCTCACAGTCGCTTCCGACTAACCAAGAGCCAGCCCCGGCCTCCGAGCCGGGGCCCGCTCCGCTCGGATACTTCACACACTTCAATGCCAACCAACCTTCCCAGACGCGTCGGAGTCTTCGGCACCGGCTGGGGTACCAGAGTCTCCGTCCCCGCCTTCCGAGCCGCCGGCTGGGAAGTCACAGGCCTCTGGAGCCGCAAACCCGAACGAGCCGCGTCGATGGCCGAGCGCCTAGAAATTCCCTTCGCCACCCACGAAGCAGCAGCCCTGCTGGACCGTCCCGAAATCGACGCAGTCGCCATCCACACCCCACCCCACATGCACCTCGACCTCTGCCGAGCAGCATTCGCCGCCGGCAAACACGTCCTCGTCGACAAACCCTTCGCCACCAACGTCGAGGACGCACGAGCCCTCGCGCAAGCAGCCGAGGCATCCGACCGCACCGCGATGGTCAATTACGAGTTCCGCTACGCCCCGCTCCGGCAACTAGTCAAAGAACTGCTAGACGACGGCGCTATCGGCGAGGTCCGTCACGCGAGCATCACCCTCCACACCACCAACCCGATGATCCAGATGGACCGCCCCTGGCGCCTCGACCCAGCCCACGGCGGAGGCCTACTCAACGAGCTAGGCTCCCACGCCCTCGACCGATTCCGCCAATGGTTCGGTGACATCGCAGAAGTCTCCGCCCAACTCAACTCAATCCCACCCAGAGACCTACCCGATGGTCTGACCAGCGAAGATCAGATCAGCGCCAGCTTCAAGTTCACCTCCGGAGCAACCGCCACGCTGTCCATGTCCTGGGTCTCCGACCCGCCGTTAGGCCTGCAAATCGTGATCACCGGCGCCGAGGGAGTCATCCAGGCCAACTCACCCGGCAGCATGCTCAGTGAGGGCGAAGTCAAACTCGGCCGAGTCGGAGAGCAAGAGTTCAAGCCAGTCGAGGCCCCGAACGACCAGGCCGAAACCCTACCCACGGGCGCCGTCGGCGTCTCAGCCCGCCTGATCCAGGCCTTCGAACAAGGCATCGACGAGAACTACTCACCCGAACCCAACTTCACCGACGGCCTCCACTCGCAAATCGCAATCGAAGCCATGCGCCAATCGGCAGAGACGGGTCGCGTGGCGCTCATTCCACAGCAGTAGATGAGGCAGGGACGAGTAACAGATACGAATCAACCGATACGATCATTCTTGCAAGAGCTAAACTGACTCCGTGGCAACTTTCAATCGCATCAACAGGCTGCGCTTCTTCCAGTTACTGCGTACTCACATTGGCGACCAGGACGCCGAAGAGTTCGCCGACGCGCTCCAGGATGAGTTCTCGCCGGTAGCGACGAAGGCCGATCTCGATGTTCTTCGCGATTCCATCCGCGCCGATATCACCTTGGCCGTGAATTCGATGTTGTTCAAGTTCACCGCGCTCTGGGCTGCGCTCCTAGCGGCAGCAGTCCTGGTCCTCAGATTCAGCTAGCGCTCTCCGCCTCGCCAGCAGATGCCCCCATCAATCCAACGTCACGCCGGCGCTTGCCGAGGGTATCTCGCCGTAGCCACCTTGGACTTCAGCCCACACTGAACGGAGACTACCGCAGCAAGTGCGGCGACGAAGAAGTAGCGGAGTGCGCAGGGATCTCCCTCCACAGGAAGGACCCTGCGACTGGAAACCGATCGATTTAGGGCTAACGCAGCTCCTCCACGATCTCCGCCAACTCCGCCATCGCCTGCATCTGCTGA
Organism: Dehalococcoidia bacterium; assembly: GCA_964291525.2. GTDB lineage: Bacteria > Chloroflexota > Dehalococcoidia > Bin125 > Bin125 > Bin125. The sequence continues at coordinate 2,712,957 of OZ219765.1, forward strand.
TCCGGCGGCACGTCCCAGTTCGGCGTCCGATACGCAGGAATGCTGAGCGCATGCTCCAGTCCAGCCTCCGCGTACTGCCCGAGTTTGTCCACGATCTCGTCCCGCGACCCTCCAACAACCGCCGGGAATCCCCGCACGGAATCGGGGTCGCCGTCCAGCAGGATCATCGGGCCCAGCATCGAAATCTCCAGCTCCGACATGTCCCGGCCGGCGCGCTCCATCTCCTCGCCGACGATCGCCAGTTCCTCGCGGATCTGGTCCGGCTCGGACGTAATCGTGTGGTAGCCGCTGCCATACCGCGCCACACGCCGAGCGGCGATCCGCCCCTTGCCGCCGATCCAGATCGGTACATGCGGCTGCTGGAAGCATCCCGACAGCCCACCCAAATCGTCGAACTGACGGAAGTGACCCTCGTGTGAGATCGGCTCGCGAGAGACGCCATGCGTCCAGGCGCTGATCGCAATCGACATCCACTCGTCGGTCATCGCGCCGCGCCGATCAAACGGTTCCCCGCCCAGCCCGAGCGACTCAAACTCCTCCTCCATCCAGCCGACCCCAATGCCCAGCAGCACCCGGCCCTCAGAGAGCTGGTCAATCGTTGCAATCGCCTGCGCCTGGTAAAGCGGATCCCGATAGGGGATGATCAGAACCGAGGTCCCAATCTGAATCTCAGACGTGCGCACCGCGACCGCCGACATCACCGCCAACGGGTCCATGATGTCCTGGTGATACGCGAACCCGGCAACGCCGGAGTCGTTGTACGGATAGCGCGACTTGATCGTCGCCGGCATGAAGACGTGATCATGCACCCAGACCGAGTCAAATCCGAGCAACTCGGCGCGCTCGGCCACATCGACCACGTCGTTGATGTCGCCAAACTTCCCAGCGGTGCCAAAGTTGCCAATCGGGATTCCAAACTTCATCTCGATGCTCCTCTACTAGGCAAACGCGGGCAGGATCTCGTCAGAGATGAACTGCATGCTGTTCAGCACCCGTTCGACCGTCGTGTCCCCTTCAGGATCGACCATCATCGGCGTCGCGATCAGGTGCTCCACACCGACCCGGCCAAAGGCGAGCAGGTCCGATGCAATCTGATCGGGCGACCCGTGCAGCAGCGGACGATCCTCCTCGTCCAACGAAGTCGTCGACGGCCGCAGGTTCTGCAGCAACTGGATCTCCAGTTCGTCCGGATCACGCCGATCACGCTCACACGCGTTGCGCACGCCTTCCACCTCAATCGCCATGTTCTCGACCGTCTGGAACGCGGCGTGAAAGCCGTCGCCATAACGTGAGGCTCGACGCCAGGCGTTGATCCCGTTGCCGCCGATCACGATCGGAATCGTCCCGCCGTCCTCGCGACGCACAGGCTTGGGATAGACGCCAACGTTGTGGAACTCAACGAACTGACCGTGGAACGAAGACGGTCCGGGATTCGTCCACATCTCGCGCATCGCCCGCAGATACTCATTGGTCACCGCGCCCCGACGCCGGTAATGGACCTCGGTCAGGCCGAGCGCCTCAAACTCCTCACGCATCCAGCCGACCCCCGCACCCAGCACAATCCGTCCACCCGAGATCTGGTCGGCAGCGGCCAGCATCTTGGCTACCACTGCGGGATGGCGATAAGGAATCACCAGGACCGAGCAGCCAATCTCAACCGATTGCGTCGCCTCGGCCAACGCGCACATCACCACCAGCGGATCGAAACACTGAATCGTCGAAGGCGCTGGAAACTCGCCCAGATCGTTGTAGGGATAGCGCGACTCGATCTGAGTCGGGACCACGATGTGATCATTCGTCCAGACTGAGTCGAAGCCCAGATCCTCAGCCGCCTGCGCCACGTCGACACAGGCGTTGGGGCCCGACTCGTCGTTGAATCCATTCATATTGCCAACACCGACGCCAAATCGCATGATCACTACCTGCGCTCTCGCTTGAGGCCCGTATTGTCCGTGAATGGTACGCCTTCGTGGATACACTGAGCGGGCGGGGCCAGATGGCCGGGCAGGAAGGTCGGGGCAACGTGTCTGAATGGTCCAGAGGCGATCGACCAACCGCAACCGAAGAACCAGCCGTTCCACGCCCCGCGCCTCCGGTGGAAACCGCCCCGCTCTCTACGCCTGAAATGCCCGAAGACTCACCCCTGGCCTCGCTGCGCCGCGAGATCGGCCGAGTGATCGTCGGCCAGGAAGGTCTGGTCACACGACTGCTGGTCGCACTCCTCTGCGACGGCCACTGCCTCGTCGAAGGCGTGCCAGGACTGGCCAAATCGCTGACCGTCTCAACCCTCGCCGGCTGCCTCGACGCCGGCTACGCCCGGATCCAATTCACCCCGGACCTGCTGCCCGCCGACCTGACCGGCTCCGAGATCTACAACGCCGCCGAATCGAGATTCGAAGTGCGCCAGGGTCCAATCTTCACCAACGTCCTGCTCGCCGATGAGATCAACCGCGCGCCGGCCAAAGTCCAGTCAGCACTGCTCGAGGCGATGCAAGAGCGTCAGGTCTCTATCGGCGGCGAGACCTTCCCCTTGCCCGCGCCCTTCCTCGTGCTGGCCACCCAGAACCCAATCGAGCAGGAGGGCACCTATCCCCTGCCCGAGGCGCAGCTCGACCGCTTCCTCCTCAACGTGCATGTCGACTACCCCGGCGAACTGGACGAACGAGAAGTCCTCGACCGCACCTTGACCGGCGACACCGTCTCGGTCGATCCGGTCATGCGCCTGCCAGACGTGCTCAAGGCGCGCGAGTCAGTCGCCAATGTGCGCATGGAGCCGAGGCTGCGGGACTACATCGTGCAACTGGTCCGCTCGACCCGCGCGCCCGGCCGACAGGTCCGTGAGCTCTCGGCCTACGTCGATTTCGGAGCCTCGCCTCGCGCGACCACCGCACTCGCGATGAGCGCACGTGCCTTGGCCTGGCTCTCCGGCCGCGACTACGCCATCCCCGACGACGTCAAGGCCATGGCGCTCGACGCGCTGAGACACCGGATCGTGCTGAGCTACGAAGCCGAAGCAGACGAGGTAACGGCTGACGACGTGCTCGCGCGGCTGCTCACGGCCCTCCCGATGCCTTAGGCCTGTCATGTCCCGCCTGCAACGGATGCGCGAGTGGATCGTTCCTCCCGTCCCGGAGGCAGAACCAACTACGCCGTCGCTGGACGAGGTCCGCCGCCAGGTCCGCCACATCGAGGTCCGAGCCCGCCGCGCCTTGCGAGACGCAATCGCCGGCGAGTACCGCACCGCGTTCCGCGGCCGAGGACTCGAATTCGCCGAGCTGCAGCCCTACAACCCGGGCGACGACGTCCGATCGATCGACTGGAAAGCCACCGCCCGGCTCAGAACGCCCGTCGTCCGACGCTACGTCGAGGAGCGCGAGCAGACCGTGCTGATCCTGGTCGACGTGTCAGGTTCAATGAGTTACGCGGCCTCGGGACCGTCGGTCCACGACCGCGCCGTGGAGATCGCCGGAGTGCTGGGTCTCGCCGCCGCAGCAGCGAACGACATCGTCGGAATGGCCGCCTTCGCCACCGACGTGCTGCTCGCGGTGCCTCCCGCCAAGGGATCAAGCCACGTCTTGCGAATCCTCCGAGACCTGCTCACGCTCAAGGCCACAGGACGGACCGAACTCGCCCGAGCGCTCCGCTACGCCGGACGCGTCATGCGCAAGCGCGGCGTCGTGATCGTGATCTCCGACTTCGTCAAGACCCATCCCGACCACGTCTGGGAGTCGGCGCTCTCACAGCTCAGCCGACGCCACGACGTCGTCGCCATCTGCCTGCGCGACGCCCGCGAAACGGCGCTGGCCGACGCTGGGCAAGGCGAAATCGTGCACTGGGGCGGTGCTGAACGCGAGGACACACTGCTCGCCGACGACGGCATCTCACGGACGCAGCAATCGGAGCTGGCATCGGAACGACGCCGCATGCTCGCTCGCCTGCGCCAATGTGGCTGCGACGCGCTCATGATCGACACCAACGAGGACTGGGTCCCCCTGCTGGTCGGACTCTTCCGCCAGCGGCGGAGCCGACAGTGATTCGCGCCGCAGTCTCGGTGCTGGTCGGGCTCGCTGCACTTGCGAGCGTGTCCATCGCCGGGGCGGAAGATCCGCAAGCCAATGTGGCCATCGTGCCCGAATCCGGACTGACCGTGGGCGATCCGGTTGAGGTGCAAGTCACGGTCAACCATGAACCAGGCGACCGAGTCCTGATGGACGGATCGGTCGTGCAGATGGGCGGGATGGAGCCCTCGGCCCCGGTGATCACCGAGGTCAGCGAGACAGAAACGCTGGTCGTCTTCCAGACCCGCGCCTTCGGCACCGCCACATTCGAGGTCGAGTTACCCAGCATCCCGATTCAACAGGCCGATCGCTCGTTGACCGAGATCACACTGCAGCCGGTCTCAATCACCATCACCTCCGTGCTGGATGCAGAATCCCAACCACGACCGATCACCGCGCCCGATCTGCTTGCCAGTGACAATCGGACACTCACGCCATGGATCATCGCCATCATCGGCATTGGCCTCGGATTCGTCCTCGCCCGCTTGATTCGTCGACGCTACCGTCGACCTACAACGGTCGCAGCGCCGGACGGCGCCGGACCCATGCTCACACAGCGAACGTCGTTCGAACTGGACGAGTCGCTCGGGGTCGCGGACCAGTGCCGCCAACTGGCCAGTTCTGTCCGCTCGCGCTTGAGCGAGGACTGGCCGCTGCCCGCGTCCGCGCTCACGTCCTCCGAGATCGGACCGGCGTTGGCCGCGGTCGGCGCGCCGGGCGTGGTCGTGCTCCGCGTCACTCGCCTGCTGGAAGCCTGCGACCGAGTCCAGTACGGCGCCGAACGCCCGACACCTGAGCGGCTCAAGGGCTACGTCCAGTTGGCCGAAGCCATCTGGTCGGACGGGGAATCGTCGTGAGATTCGACGATCCCGCCCTGTTCGCCCTCTTTGCACTCCTACTCCCGCTGCTCTGGCTGCTCCGCCGCGAGGCGCGACTGGAGCGCCCTCGCTACCTCCTACCCCAACTCTTCGGCGCACCGCCATTGGCCAGTCGCCCTAGCCGGCGGATGCGGACACTCCCGTTTCTCGGCGTCTTACGCCTGCTGGCCCTCGTGCTGATCGTCCTCGCGGCGACCCGCCCACAGGCCACCACGGTCGAGGCCGTCAAGCCGGCCGAGGGAATCGACATCGTCCTCGTGATCGACACCTCCTCCTCAATGGCGACGGCGCGACTGGACAACGATGAAACCCGGATGGAAGCAGCTCGCCGCGTAGCCCGCGACTTCATCGCCGAGCGCAACGCCAACGGCACCGACCGGATAGGCCTGGTCATGTTCCAGCGACGAGCCCTGGTGCTGAGCCCATTGACACTCGACCTCGATGCCATCGATGAGATGGTCGAGGTCTCGGTGCGCAGCGGTCTGATCCCCGACGGCACCGCACTAGGCGTCGCCACGATGGAGGCCATCGATCTGCTGCGCGGCTCCGACGCCGCGTCGCGCATCGTGGTCGTCCTGACCGACGGCGAGAACAACGTCCCCGACATCACACCCAATCAGTCGGCGGCAGTGGCTCGGGCGACCGGGGTGCGGCTCTATACGATCGGCCTGCCCTCGAATGTGCAGCAGGTCGGCGTGGGATTCAACGAACTAACCCTGGTCTACATGGCCGACGAAACCGGCGGCGTCTACTTCCGCGCCACCGACGCACGCGAACTGGCCGACGCCTATCAGGAGATTTCCGAGCTGGAGCGGGAGCGAGTCGGTGACGAGATCTTCCTGACCACCCAGGAACTCGCACCGTGGTTCCTGATCGCGGCTGGACTGCTCGTCGTGCTCGAGATCGCACTGCGCTCAAGCTGGTGGCGGAGGCTGCCCTGATGGCGCTCGGCTTCCCCGCCATGCTCGCGCTGCTGGCGCTACTTCCCGCCGCCGGCATCGGCTGGTGGTGGCTCTGGCGAGCCCGCCGCTTGCACCGCATGGCCGTCGGCGCCCAGGTCGCCGGAGTCCGGCGAGGCATCCCCGCTTCACGAACCCTGCTGCTACTTGCACTGGCGCTCATCGCCGTCGCAGCCGCACGCCCCATGTGGGACGCAGGCGAGCAAACGCTGGGTCTCTCCGACTTCTCCCTGGTAGTCGCCCTCGATGTGTCCGAGAGCATGGCCGCCGAGGACGTTGCCGACGGCCTCGGTGAACCGGTCAGCCGCTTCACAGCCTCCAAGTCGGAGATCCGCCGACTAATCGACGGTCGGCGAGGCGATCGTGTCGGACTGGTGATCTACGCCGGCGACGCCTTCCTCCGCTTCCCGCTCACCCGAGATCACGAAGCCGCACTGCAGGTGCTGGAGGCCATGCAACCAGGCGAGGCCCTGGTCACGCCCGGGTCCAACATCGCCAATGGAATCGAGCTGGCAACCACGACCATCGTCCGCGCAGCCGAGGAGGACGGAACCGGAGCGGTCAATGGAGCGATCGCCGTAGTCAGCGACGGTGAAGTGCACGACGGCGACGCAGAGTCTGCAGCTTCGGCCGCACAGGAGCTCGGCCTGCAGGTCTTCGCCGTCGGCGTCGGCGCCGAGCGAGGCGCCACAATCCCACTGGGTCAAAGCAAGGAGCCAAAACTCAACGTAGCGACCGGCACGCCAATCATCACCAGACTCGACCAGGCCCACATGCAACGCATCGCCTCAGCCGGCGGCGGACGCTACATCGAGCTCGACCAGCCCGGCACGATGGCGAGCATGAACGCCGACCTCGCCGCCCTCGACCTCGTTCGCGAGGTCGTCGTCGAAGAGACGGCGCTGGCAGAACAGTTCCAGTGGTTCGCCGGAGCGGCAGCGTTCCTATTGCTGGCCTCCGTTGCCGCGCGAGTCTTCGGGCTAACACCCGGCAGACGCCTGGGACTGGCCTCGATCGGAGCGCTGGCAGCCTCGATGCTCGTCGCCAGCGGCTGCGGCGGACCCAGCGTCGACCAGTCAAATCGCGAAGGCGTCATCCTCTACGAGGCAGGGGAATACGCCGAAGCCCTCGATTCCTGGCGAGAGGCTCAGCGCCTGGCCCAGCGCACCGACGCCGGCATCGACCCGCGCCTGCACCTCAACGCTGGACGAGCGCTGCATCAGTTGGGCGAGTTCGAACGCGCTGAAACAGAAACGCTCACGGCCCTCCGCTCCGACGACGCCTCAATCCGCGGCCTGGCCTGGTTCCACGCCGGTAATCACCGCTGGTCCAACGAGGACCTGCTCGGCGCCCGTCTGGCCTACATCGAAGCCCTGCGCGAGTCACCGTCATTGCTCGACGCCAAAATCAACCTCGAGATCGTCAACGGGTTGCTGGCCACACCCCAGGACGATGCCGCCGCGCAAGAAGAAGGAGGTCTCGGCAGCCAAGCAGAACCAGGCAACCAATCAGGCCAGTCCGCAGCATCCCAGGCCAGTCTCCAAGACGAAGGCAACCCCGGCCAGGGACAGGCAACCGAGCCCGGCGCAGGCGATCAGGGAGCGCAGATGCCTGGACAGGGGAGCGGAGCGCGACCGATCACACCAACCTTCGCCGAGGAAGAATCCCTGCTCGAACGCCGACAGGAAGCCATGCAAGAACTCCAAGCCGCGCTCGAAGAGCTACCACTAGAGAACGCCAGCCTCGAGCAGGCGCTCGCCGTCCTCGACGCCCTGCGCGCCGTACCCGGAGAACGCCTCGCAGCCGGCAGACTGCAATTCGAAGGCCAACCGCTCGACTGGTAATCGCTAGTCGCCCGCCGGCGCAGGCGCAGACTCAACCTCTTCAACAATCGCCGGAGCCGGCTTCACCGGAATCCGCAACGCGCGACGAATCAGACTCATCCGCAGACGCTTCCAGGCCTGAACGGCCTGCTCCCGCTGTTCATCGCTTAACGTCTTCCGACCAAACCGAGTCGCCATGTAGTGGTTCGCCAAACCAATGGCGAGATCCCCTAGTCCCAACATCTCATCGATCTGCCGCGCATGCTCCTGCGGCGTCGTCGCCGGATCCGCCCGCACGCCGATCCAGCGAGCCAACCGGGACGTCGACACCCACAGCCGAGCCGTCGGCTCCAGCCCGCGCAGCGAAATGCGCCAGACCGTCAGGAACAGGGCCAGCGCTGCCGCAAAGACGGCAACCCCAATCGTCGGACCAAGCCAGTACCACTTGCTCGGCCCCTGATTGAGCTGGAGATTTTCGCCCGGCAGCGTGCCCGCAGCCAGATACTGGAGAATGTCGTCCAACACCACATCAGCCAGACTCGTCCCACCGATGCCGGGTCGCAGATCGAATCGCGGCGTCGTCAGGCGCTGAGCCGCAATCCGGCGGCCGCCGCCGACCCCACCGGCGATCGACGCCAGTGCCTCGTCCGCTGACACGCCGGGCGTCGGGTCAAAATCGACCCAGCCGTACTCCGGGAAGTAGACCTCGACCCAGGCATAGGCGTCGTGGCCGCGCACAATGTAGTTCTGCGTGCGGTCGTCGAAGTTGTTGACGCTCAGCACAAAACCGGTCGCGATTCGAGCAGGAATGCCCGCCACCCGCAGCAGGATCGCCATCGAAGAGGCGTGGTAGTCGTAGTACCCACCGATCGGCAAGCCGTCCTCCATGTTCTCGAACAAGAACCAGTAGACCGCGTCCGACTTGGCCGGCGGTAGGTCAATCTCCGTCGTCAGCGGATACAGCGGCACCGGCTCGCCATCGTCGTTGAGCACCAGTTGTCCGTCTTCATCGATTGCTGGAGCGGCGCGCAGATAAGTCTCAATCGCCGATGCGATCGAGTATGGGTTATAGCCCCCATCCTCCCGCAGCGGATCGGGACCCAGGTTGAAACTCCTGGCGATCGTTTGCAGCAGATTCGACAGGTTGGCCCGCTCTTCCTCGGTGTAGTCGGGCAACTGCAGGAACGTCTCACTCACCCAGAGCGGATAGTCGTGCCCGGCGACCGCGAGCGCCTCCTCATTGGCGCCCGAGACCGTGCCCGTGATCTGATACGTGAAGCCGGCCCGAACTCTCCGCTGCGCTGGACGCAGCGAGAGCACGTCGGTCTCCTCCGGCACCGAGCGCAAGAGTAGGCCGACCGGCGCACCCGTCTTCGAGTCGACATCCACATCGATCAGCGTGTACTGGACCGGCACGTAGGAGGCGACCTCATCCGGCGATGGCACCTCGATCTCGTCCTCCGGGTCGGCATTGCCGGCCGCGATCCGATCACCAATCGCCGCCAGGGCGGGCTCGAGATCAGTGCCCGAGAAGCGCTCCGATTCAGCGAAATCAACGGTGAAGTCAACCGAAGCCAGCGTGTCAACGCGAGTGTCTTTGTTCGCGATCACCGGCGCGCCGAACGAGAACAGAACCGCCGGAGACTTCTCGACCGAGATCTGAGCCGCCACCGGACGCCGCTCCAGGTACTCGCTGATCATCACCGTGCCCTCGTTGTTGACCGAGGTCTCGTCGGCTGGCGCGCTGCCGCTGATCGGCTGGAGTTCCGGCACCGTCCGCGCGACGGAGGGCGACTGGCGCCAGCCCCGTCCCGTGTATTCGTCATACGCCGCGCCACGAAGTAGGCCCGGCTCAGTGGCCGCAGCTCGCATAATGATCGCATCGCCCGGGTCGACATCACCCTGCAGGACGAGGAAGTCATCGAAGGAATGCACCGGCACACCGCGCCGCGAATCGATCCCGCTGAAGATACGGCGGAAGTCGTCGTTGAGTCCGTCGAACGGCTCGGCAATCGTGGCCCAGGCGTCCTCGAGCGCCTGCGATTCATCGGGCCTCGGGATCGCCCGCGACAGGCTCAGCAAGAGCACGATCGCAATCATCGTCGCGCCGAGGAACGAAAGCGAAATCCAGTCGGGATAGGCCGAACCCTGCTCTCGCCAGCGGTCCATCCGGCGCAGCAAGGAGGCGCGCATCAGCAACAGCATCGAACCGGTCAAGAAAAAACCGTAGGACAGGTTCCACTGGCGGTCGGAGAGGTAAGACACATTCACCGCCAGCAGCGCGCCGAGCAGAATCATCGCCACCCAGGCATTGCGCCAACGAGCCACCGCGTACGCCCCCAGGAATGAGGCGATGTAGACAAACACGTCCGTAAAGAAGACGAAGGGCAGGTTGTCGGTCGTCAGGCCGGCGCTGAACGCCTGCGTAAACCAGTCCTGGAAGCGGAAGCCGAAGTCGGTGAAGCGATCCCAGAACAGCGGTTGGCCACCGAGTGTCTCCATCTGAGTGATCTGCGCCATGATGATCACGCCGCCGACAATGATCGCGATCAGCATCGCGAACGGCCATCGAAGCCGCTTCACCCGTCCCAGGAAGATGGCCAGCAAGACACCAACGGCCGCAGTAATCCGCAGGTCCGGCATGTCTGCGACCCAGCCCGCGATGTAGATGCTGTTCGCCGTCGAGAGCGCGACCAGCAGCAGAATCCCGAATGTGATCGTCGTCTCCAGCGCCCGCTGAGTCAGCGTCAAGCGACGTTGTTGCCCAGAAATGACCAGCGTCTCGCCACCGGAGCGACGAGCAAAAAAACGGCGCTCCGCCTCGGCGACGAGCGTCGTCGGTTCGTTGGAGTCGTCGTTGCCGGGCGGTCTGATACTCATTGGACCGGCGTCTCTTCACTCGACGCTCCGCCGGAATCACCGCCGCCGCTCCAGTCGGGTTCGGCCATGATGGCTTCAGCCGGAACCTCTTCCATCTCCATGTTGGCCTGGGCCGCCGGGACACTGCCTCCGCCATTGCTCCCATTCGACGGCGCGTCCGAGAGCGCGACGCCGGCAGCCCTGCCGCCGCCCGGAATCTGACCAACCATCACCGAAGGAATGTGGTCGCCCTTGCGAATCAGGTTGACCTGCACACCGAGCGCTCGCAGCTCGACCGCAGTCGCCGCCGCTCCCGCCCGTCCGCCCCACGATTCCAGGTCCAGCATCGCCACCGCAGCCTTGACCCCGCGCTGCGTCAGCGTCCGGATCGCACCCTGCCAGCGCGGGTCGGTCGAGGCCGTAATCACGATCACAGTCGTATGCCGGCCCCAGCGTCGAGACTGCTGATACAGAATCGAGGCCACCGGCACCGTCCCCACCGGCTGAGCCACCGCCAGTGACTCAAGCATCCGGCCAAAGTGCTGCGACCCCCGATCGGGCTCGATCACATCGAGCCGCTCGCCAAACATCATCAGACCCACCGAGCGGTTCTGGTTGATGAACAACCGAACAACCGACGCCGCAACGGTGACGGCCGTCTCGATCGTTGCATCATCGCCCGAACCCATGTGGTCCTGGTTCGACAGATCGAGAATCACCCAGAGGTGCGACGCAGGGTCGAGTTCGAAAGTCTTGACCTTGAGCGAGCCAGTGCGCAGGCTGCTCTTCCAGTGAATCCGGTTGACCGAATCACCAGCCTCATAGTCACGAATCCCCGACGCATTCGGAGTGACGTAGTGCGTCCGACGCCGAAACCGACCTTCACCGGGCAGGTTCGCCGGAGGCGCCGAATAGCGCGGCAACTCCAGCGCCCTTGGATACACCACAAGTCCACGCCGATGTCCAAAGCGCAGCTCGCGATGAAAAATGTCAAACGGATCGGAACTGCGCACCGTGATCGGTCCCAGGTTGTACAACCCTCGCCGATCACACTGCGTCTGCACCCGCCAGTTGCGATGCCCGGTGCGACCCAACGAAGTCACAAACTGAGCCGTATGCCCGGGCAGATCGGAAGTCTCCTCAACCTCCAGCCACAGCTTCGGGATCGCAGAGTCGTTGATCACCTCAAACCGCTCAATGATCGACTCACCAGCCTGAACCCGGTCTCGAGACCGCGACATCCGAACCCGAACTCCCTGTCCCGACGACCACGTCCACAATGCGGCCAACAACAGACCAAAGAGCAGCGTGTATCCCAGCCGCTGAGGCAGCCAGTAGTTCGACGCGAAGCCCACGGCAAAGGCCACGATCGTCAGCGTGATCACAATGCTCATCGAGCGGCGCGTGCCAAACGTCGCACGCCAGGCGCTGCGGAAGGGGCTGCTCAGGGCTGCGCCGAGGCCGCGCACGGTCTAGTCCGATCTGCAATCCGGACCGACGCGCCGGCAGGTCATGATGCGGCTCGAGCGCCCGGCACCGCCACGCGTTCGAGCACGTCGTCGATCACCGTGCGCGCGTCCTGATTGCGAACTTGCGCCGAGGGACTCAGGATGATCCGGTGCCCCAGAGCGGAATGCGCGAGCGTCTTAATGTCGTCCGGAATCACATAGTCACGACCGGCCAGCAGCGCCGACGCCTGCGCACAGCGGAACAACGCCAGCGATCCGCGAGGCGACGCCCCCAGGTAAACCGCCTCGTGCGACCGAGTCGCCGCCACGAGCTGCACTGCATACTGCTTGAGCTGCGGATCGACCCAGATATCGCGAGCCACCCGGTGAATCTCCCGAACCTCCTCCGGCGATGTCACCGGCGCAAGCGACTCAATCGGGTGTTGCTGCTGTTGTCCCTCAAGCACCGCAACCTCATCATTGGCGTCCGGATAGCCCAGGTGAATCCGAAGTAAGAAGCGGTCAAGCTGCGCCTCCGGCAACGGGAACGTGCCCTCGTACTCGACCGGATTCTGAGTCGCCAGGACCATAAACGGCGGCGGCAACTGACGAGTCACCCCGTCCGCCGTCACCTGACGTTCCTCCATCGCCTCAAGCAAAGCCGACTGAGTCTTCGGAGTCGCACGGTTAATCTCGTCCGCGAGCACGATCTGCGAGTAAATCGGACCCTGGCGCCACTCGAAATCGAGAGTCTTCTGGTTGTAGACCGACACCCCAGTCACGTCCGACGGCAACAGGTCGGGAGTGAACTGGATCCGGTTAAACGTGCAGCCAGTCGAGACGGCCAGCGCCCGGGCAAGCATCGTCTTGCCCGTCCCCGGCACATCCTCGATCAACAGGTGACCATCGGCGACCAGCGCGACCACGGCCTGCCGCACTTCTTTGGTCTTGCCCAGGATCACGCGCTCGACATTGGCCACGACACTGAGAAGCACGGTTCGGGGATCGTCCATCGGGGAGTTCTCCGCTTACAGGTCTACCGCTCACTCGTCCTCATGGCGGTCACGCCCGACCGAGTGCGGCTGCCGACATCTGGTCTGAGGGACACTTGATGAGAGCCTAACTCATGTGTGTAAAGTGGTTGCGTCGCTATGGCGTATTCGGGAGATCTTGAGCGGGCAGTGTGTGACGCGGTGGAGCAACCGGTTCAGCCACTCGTGCAGCGACCGCTCCGTCTCAGTCGGCGGACCATTCTGCGAGCGTTCGTCGGCGCCGGCGCGGGCGTGCTGCTCACCGCCTGCGGCGGAGACGACCTCGACCCCTTCGCCACAGATCGCGCGCCCACTCCGCCGCCTGCCCGGGACGATGACGACGCACTCCAATCCCAGCAGCAAGACGCCGAAGCCCAACAGGCCGCATCGCAGGTAGTCGCTCAGGCCGGGCCAGATCTCGTACCGCCCGAGCCGCTCGTCTACGTGATCCCCAGGCCCGCCTCGCAAGGCGAAACGGTGCTGCTGGTCATCGAAGCGCCCGGAGCCGCCGCCGCTTCGCTGTCATGGCAGGGCCAGGCATTCTCGCTCCTGCGCAAGGACGACCGCTTCCTCGGCTTCTTCGGCATCGACGCCAACGCCCCCGTCGGACCGCAATCGCTGGGCGTCGCCGTCTGGGGCCCGCGCGGAGAACAGCTTCTCTGGCAAGAAACCGTGATCGAGATCACCGCCGTCGAGTGGACCGTCGACAACATCCAGATCGACGGACCCAACGCCGCCCTCCTCCAACCGACCATCCGCCAGGCCGACGAGTCCGTGCGCCTGCCTTACCAGAGCCAGCTAACCCCGCAACTGCACTGGCTGGGCGTCTTCGATCCACCCGCCAGCGGTCAGATCACCGCGCTTTACGGAGAACAGCGCTCCTTCAACGGCGGCCCAATCGAGGAGTACCACACAGGCATCGACTTCGGCGGCGAGACCGGCTCAGCCGTGGTCACCGCAAACAGCGGCATCGTCAGTTGGGCCGGGCGCACCAGGCGTCGCGGCAACGGAATCATCGTCGACCACGGAGCCGGCGTCTTCACCGGCTACTACCACCTCTCCGAGGTCCTCCAGAACGCCGGCACCGTCGTCGAGCAAGGCGACCTGATCGCCAAGATGGGAGCCACCGGTCTAGCCACCGGACCCCACCTCCACTGGGAAGTCGTCGTCCGAGGAGTAACCGTCAACCCTCTCCCCTGGCTCCGCCTCCTGGAATTCCCCGATCCCCTCCAGGAACTAAACCCAGCCAACGCCCTCACTTCAACCAACCTTGCCAAGAGCTAAGACCCGCCTCCGCTACCTCCCGGTCCCAACTCCCTCTCCCTCTGGGAGAGGGCTGGGGTGAGGGTCCCCACCCCAAGGCAACCCAGGAAGATCCAGCCGCCGCCTACCCACATGCACTCCTAAGGAGTCCAACCCCCGCCCCGGTGCCACAGTCCCCGCTTCACGCGGGAACCCGCTCGGTCGCCCACGCCCAGCCCGCACCGACTTCGCCTAATATCGAGCCGCCTCCAGCGTCAGCGCGATCGCAATGATCGCCGCCGTCTCCGCCCTCAGCGGACGATTGCCCAGCGAGAACGGCCGCCAACCGTGACGTCGAGCGAGCTCGGCCTCCTCAGGCGTGTAGCCGCCCTCCGGACCGATCAGCAGATGCACCGGGTCGGGCTCGGCCAGGCCATCCTCGCGTCGCTCCTGGAAGATCGGCGCGATCCGTTGGTCCGGCTCCAGCGCCGACGCCAGTAGCCGCAACCCATTCGGCGACGGCTCCTCCTGGACCAGGTCCACGACCTCGACCGGCGCGAGGATCTCCGGTCGATACTCCCGACGGCATTGCTCGGCCGCCTCGGTCGCCAACCGCCGCCACCGATGCAACCGCTGCGTCGCGTCGCCGCGGATGATCGCGCGTTGCGACCAGACCGGACGAATCTCATCAACACCCAGCTCCGTCGCCTTCTCGATCATGAAGTCATAACGTTGCGGCCGAATCAGAGAAGCCGAAATCACGATCCGAGGCGGCGGCAGCGCCCGTCGCGGACGGCTCTTAATCACCTCACAGATCACGTCATCCCGCGTCACCCGCTCGACCACCGCCCAGTAGAGCCGATCGCTCGATGGATGGATCAGCTCAAGCCGGTCGTCCCGCCGCACCCGCATCACCCGCTTCAGCCGATTCGCCTTGCCCCCGGTGATGACAATGCTGTCGCCATCGACCCGTGCCGACTCGTCCAGAAAGTACCGCGGTACCAGACCGAGCGCCTGAGAATCGTCCTGTGGTTGATCGTCGTGTCGAGTCATCGTGCCGAGCCTCCCTCAAAACGAGCGTTAGACTCCGCTGGGACAAGAACGATACAGGAATCAGATAGAACGGACGGCCGGATCATGGACCTCGGCTTACGCGGGAAAGTGGCAATCGTCACGGGCGGATCAGAGGGCATCGGCCGAGCAACGGCAATCCTGCTCGCACAAGAAGGAGCCCAGGTAGCGATCGGCGCACGCCGACAGGGACCGCTGGACGAAGCGCAGGCAGCCGTCGAAGCCGTAGGCGGAGAGTGCCTGGCGATCTCGACAGACGTCACCTCCGACGCCGAATGCGAGCGCATCGTCGCAGCCACCATCGAACGCTTCGGCGGCGTTGACATCCTGATCAACAACGCCGGCCAGTCATCCTCCGGCTTGATCGAATCCCACGACATCGAGACCTGGGCAGTCGACCTCGACCTCAAGCTCTACGGCGGAATCCGCCTCGCCAAGCTCTGCATCCCCTCCATGCGCGAGCGCGGCGGCGGACGCATCGTCAACCTGCTCAACATCGGCTGTAAGACGCCAGGCGCCGGCTCAATGCCGACCGCGGCCTCAAGAGCAGCCGGCCTGGCCATGACCAAAGCGCTCAGCAAGGAGGTCGCGGGAGACCAGATCCTTGTCAACGCGGCCTGCATCGGCTCGGTCGACTCCGCCCAGTGGCACGGCTTCCACCAGGCTCAGATGCCCGACGCCACCTACGAAGAGTTCCTGGACAGCGTCGGCGAGCGAATCCCGGTCAAGCGAATCGGAACTTCCGAGGAGGCGGCCAACATGATTGTCTTCCTCGCCTCCGGCCCGGCCAGCTTCATCTCGGGCTGCGCGATCAACATCGACGGAGGAGCCTCACCGGCCTGGTAAGCACTCAGGGCGAAAAAAAACGAGAGCTCGCCACTCATCCTCGGAGCGATCGTCAAGAAGTCGCAGGCCACAATCGCTCAAGCCGGCGACCACCTCATCCTGCCGAGCCTCGACCAGCCCGCTCGCAATCAACTTCCCGCCCGGCTTCAGAGCACCGGCGAGATCATTCGCCAGGTACTGCAGAATGTCCGCGGTCAGATTCGCCGTGATGACATCAAACTGCTCGTCAAACGGAACTGATCTTTCTTCGACATCAACCAGTTCCGAGATCCGATTCTGCCGCACCGTCTGACGCGCGGCATCGACCGCCAATGAATCAATGTCCCTCGCAAGGACCGACGCTGCGCCCAACTTGACCGCGGCGACCGCCAGGATTCCACTCCCGGTTCCAACGTCCAGGACCCGCTCTCCACCACGGATCACTTCAGCCAGCAAGCCGAGGCAAAGCCGCGTCGATTGGTGCTGGCCCGTGCCGAAGGCAAGGCCGGGAACAAGGTCGATCACCAGCTCGTTCGATTTCGCCTCGTAGAGGATGTGCGGTGGACGGACGATGATTGGTCGCGGACCCGGGATCCTGACGATGTCGAAGTGGTCGTGCCAGGCGGTGCGCCAATCACGGTCCGGCAATTGTTTCACGTGAAACAATTGTTCGTTTCCGAAGAGATTGATGGTTGATGCCCGTGCAGCCGGTTCGATGTCGGCCCACTGGTCAGCGCTGAGATAGGCAGCAACTTCCGCGCGCTCAGTACGGTTGTCGTGCCCGGGCCAGGGTTCCTCGGTCAGTTCGTCGAGCAGATACTCAATGCTGGAATTGTAGACCCCAGCCAACTCCCAGGCTGCGACGGCCAACTCGGACTGCGTCGCATCGACGCTGATGGCGACTCGGAGTAGCTTTGGCGACCGACTAATTGGTGAAGGCTCCGCGAATACGCGAGAACATGCCATCCTCATCGCCACCGCGGTTGGCAGGTTCGTCGAGCAGCTCGGCCAGTTGTTCGAACAACTCGCGCTGTTCTGCGGTCAGCTTGGTCGGCACATCGACGTTGACCTGAACGCGCATGTCGCCTCGACCACGGCCTCGGAGGTGTGGCACACCCTCGCCCCGCAGACGGAACTCGTGGCCATGCTGGGTGGCCGCGGGAATGTTGAGCGGCTGGTCGTGTCCATTGATGCCTGGAATGTTGACCGTCGCGCCTAGTGCCGCTTGCGCCACGTTGAGGTGCAGCGGCAGGATTAGGTCGTTGCCGTCGCGCAGGAATAGTTCGTGCGGACGCACCGCGATGTCCACGTAGAGGTTGCCTGCCGGTCCACCGCGTAGTCCGGCATCGCCCTCGCCCGAGAGTCGCATCTGCGCGCCGTCGGTCACACCCGCAGGAATCTTCACCTTGAGCCGCCGATTGCGCTGCTCTCGGCCGATCCCGCCGCAGGACTTGCACGGATGCTCGATCACCGCGCCCTCGCCCTCGCAGGGCTCGCAGGGTGCGACGTTGACGAAGCGTCCAAAGACATTGCTCTGCGTGCGTCGGATCTCTCCCGAGCCGCCGCAGACGGTGCAGGCCACGCGTTGGGTGCCAGGCTCGCCGCCCGAGCCGCCGCAGATCGTGCAGTGCTCCAACCGCGACGCCCGAATCTCTTCCTCGCAGCCGAAGACGGCTTCCACAAACTCCAACTCAATCTGGATCCGCAGGTCGCCCCCGCGAATCGGACCCGCCGCGCGGCGACCACCGAAGAAGGCGTCGAAGATGTCGCCGAAGCCGCCGAAGTCAAAGCCCTCGAAGCCGGTCCCCTGCGCGAACGCGCCGACCGAACCGTACTGGTCGTACTTCGCCTTGCTCTCAGGGTCGGACAGCACTTCGTACGCGGCGGCGATGCGCTTGAACTTGGCCTCCGAGGCCTCCTTCTGCGCCGGGTCGGTCACACGGTCGGGATGATGCTCCATCGCCAACTTGCGAAAGGACCGCCGGATGTCATCCTGCGATGCCTCCCGCGAGAGGCCAAGAATCTCATAGAAGTCGTCGGATTGAGCCATCAGGCAGTTTCGTCATTGAGCGCGGAAGTGCGATCAGGGTACCGTCAAGCGCTGTCGCCAGACGAGCCACAGACCGACATTCCTACACCTCGCGGAATTCACCCTCGACCGTGTCGTCGTCCGGAGGCGGTGCCGCGCCGCCCATGTCGGCGGTCGCCCCGGCCGGTTCCTGCTGGCCGTAAACCTTCTCTCCCACCTTCATTAAGGTCGTGTTGAGATCATCGAGCGCAGACTGGATCGCCGCCGCATCCTCTATCTCGAGGGTGGCTCGCAGCGCATCAATCTTGCCCTGCATCTCGGTCTTCAGTTCCTCGTCCAGCTTGTCTTCCTGGTCGCGCAGGACCTTTTCCGCCTCGTAGGACGTGGTCTCGGCTCTGTTGCGGACCTCGGCCAGCTCGCGCAGGCGCTGGTCCTCCTCGGCGTGTTCCTCGGCGTCTCGCTGCATCGCCGCGATCTCGTCGTCGGAGAGACCGGAGGAACCCTGGATCGTGATCCGCTGCTCCTTGCCGGTGCCCTTGTCCTGCGCGCCGACGTTGAGGATGCCGTTCGCGTCGATGTCGAACGTGACCTCGACCTGGGGCATGCCGCGAGGCGCCGGCAGGATGCCGTCCAGAATGAACTTGCCCAGCGACTTGTTGCCGCCGGCGATCTCGCGCTCACCCTGGAGCACGTGGATCTCGACCTGCGACTGGTTGTCGGCGGCGGTCGAGAAGACCTGCGACTTCGAGGTCGGAATCGTCGTGTTACGCGGGATCAGCGGCGTCGAGACTCCGCCCAGGGTCTCGATCCCCAACGTCAGCGGCGTGACATCGAGCAACAGCACATCCTTGACCTCGCCGCGCAGGACACCGGCCTGGATCGCCGCGCCGAGCGCCACGACCTCGTCCGGGTTGACGCCGCGGTGCGGCTCCTTGCCAAAGAACTGCTCGACCTTCTGCTGGACCAGCGGCATCCGAGTCTGACCACCGACGAGCACGACCTCGTCAACCTGGTCGCGCGAAATCCCGGCGTCGTCAAGCGCGTTGCGGCAGGGCTCCAGCGTGCTCTCGACCAGGTCGAGGACGAGCTGCTCAAGCTGCGCGCGGGTCAGCGTGTGAGTGAAGTGCTTAGGCCCGGAGGCGTCGGCGGTGATGTAGGGCAGGTTGATCTCGGTCGACTGCGTGGTCGAGAGCTCCACCTTGGCCCGTTCAGCGGCCTCCTTGAGCCGCTGCAGCGCCATCCGGTCCTGGGAGAGGTCGATCGCCTGCTCCTTGCGGAACGCGTCGACCAGGTAGTCCATCAGGCGCTGGTCGAAGTCGTCGCCGCCGAGGAACGTGTTGCCGTTCGTCGAACGGACCTGGAAGGTGCCCTCGCCCAACTCGAGGATCGAGATGTCGAAGGTGCCACCGCCGAGGTCGTAGACGGCGATGTAATGGTCTTCAGTCTTCTCCAGGCCGTAGGCCAACGAGGCGGCGGTCGGCTCGTTGATGATTCGCAGAACGTTCAGTCCCGCGATCCGTCCGGCGTCCTTGGTCGCGTTGCGCTGCGAGTCATCAAAGTAAGCGGGGACCGTGATCACGGCCTCGTTGACGGTCTCGCCCAGGTACGCCTCGGCGTCGGCCTTCAGCTTCTGCAGCACCATCGCGGCGATCTCGGGTGGTGAATAAGGGTTGCCGCCCATATTGACTCGAGCGTCATGGTTCTCAGCGGCGTCGACGATGTAGGGCAAGCGGCCGACCGCGCCTTGCACGTTGGGGTCCTCGAAGCGGCGTCCCATCAGCCGCTTGACCGAGAACAGCGTGTCCTCAGGATTGGTCACCGCTTGTCGCTTGGCGGCCGTGCCGACGATCCGCTCACCGGTTTTGGTCAGCGCCACGACCGACGGGGTCGTGCGGTTGCCTTCCGCGTTCGGGATCACAGTCGGCTCGCCGCCTTCCATGACGCCGACGGCGGAGTTGGTCGTGCCGAGGTCAATGCCAATAACTCGTCCGGGCATAGGAGTGCTCCTACTCAGTAACTTCGTCTTCTGATTCGTTGGCTGGTTCGTTGGCTGGTTCTGGTGTGTCCGGGGATTCGATCGAGCCGTCGCCGACCATCACCTGCGTCGCCCGCAGGACTCGATTGCCGACGGTGTAGCCAGTCCGGAGGACGGCGACGATCTCGTTGTGTTGGCCGGGCAGTTGGCCGACGGCTTCATGAACCTCAGGATCAAACGGTTGGTCGACGGTGTCGATTTGCTTGACCTGTTGGCGCAGCAACAACGCGCTCAGCTTCTGCGAAATCAGCTCCACGCCTTGTCGCCACGGATCGTCTGAGTTCGATTCGTCGGCCGGAGCTTCGCGGTTGGCACGTTCAAAGTCGTCGGCCAGGTCGAGGAGATCGAGCAGGATCGAACGCTGCGACTGCTGTACGCGATCCCGAACATCCTGCGCGGAACGCCGCTTCAGGTTTTCGAAGTCGGCCTGAGCCCGCTGCCAGCCGGCATAGTTGCGCGCCGATTCCTCGCGCAGCGCTTCCAACTCGTTGGCTGGCTCTACGGATGGTTCGGCTTCGGGATCGGATTCAATGACTTCGTCGACCTGGTCGGTTGACTGACTGTCATGGCTCATCGGCTGACTCCATAGACGGCGTCGATCATCTCCTGGAGGAGCTGCGAGTAGAAGCGCGCGGCGGCAATGCTGCGCGGGTAGTTCATCCGTGTTGGCCCCATCACTCCGACGTATCCAGGAATCTCCGGGGAATCCGGAGAGACGCCGGAGGAGCTGTATGGAGCGAGCACCAGCGAGCAGTCCTGCAGCAGCTCGGTCGGATGGTCGTCGCCGATCAGGACATGCATCGCCCCATCGATCGTGACGTCGTCGATCACACCGGGCGGAATCAGATCTTGGGCTGCGTGCTGATCGACCAGCTCGATCAGCTCCAGCGAGCGCTCCGGCTCCTGCTGGAACTCAGGCTGAGCCATCATCCCGCCCAGACCCGCGATCGCCGGCACTCCCGCGCGCTGAGCGTCGCGGTCGAGCACCTGCGCCAGCGTGTCCAGCACGAAATGTTCGACCGGGTGCGTCTCGGGAGTATCGATCGCCTGGCGAGCCGCCTCGCGAACGTCGGGCGCCGATTGGCCGCGCAGCATCCACGACAGTCGGGTCGCCAGATCATCAAGCTCATCCACCTCGATCGGCTGAGGCAGCGGCATCAGCTGGCGGATCATCCGCGCTTCCTGGACCACGACGATCATCAGCACGAGCAGTTCATTCAGCGAAATCAGCTCGAGTTGGCGAACTCGGAGCCGTTCCGGGTGAGGCGGCGCCACGATGACCAGCAGTCCCAGAGAGCGAGCGAGCACGGTGGCGGCCAGCTCGACCCATTCATCGACGGCGGGCGCGGCCTGGAAAAACTGGTGACGGACTGAGGCCTGCTCGGCCATTCCGAGTTCCGCGTGGCCCATCAGCGACTGGACGAAGTGTCGATAGCCACGATTGGAGGGGACGCGGCCCGCAGACGTGTGCGGGTGCGTCAGGTAGCCGCCCTGTTCGAGGGCGTGCATCTCGTGTCGTATCGTGGCTGGCGATGCGGGCAGAGCGTACTTCTCGACGACATGACGCGACGCAACCGGCGTCGCGGTCTCGATGTAGTCCTGGATGACGAGCTGCAGAATGCCGGCGCGTCGGTCTGACAACTGTTCGGAGGTCATGGCTCGTACCGAGTCGTGTTCCGTCCGGAAAGCTCCGCTAGGCTGCATTTGGCACTCTCCTACCGAGAGTGCCAACGCGGTAATCGTAACAGCGTTTCGAGCAATCGGCAAAGCAATTCACCGTTGCAGCGTGGTCGACAGAACACGTCAACTGCGCCGCAATGTGAGGACGTTGAGAGGGTCGAACCATGGTCAGTGGGGGCGCGCTGCGAGGCACCTTCGATGAGCACGCGGGCGAACGCCGGCGGGTCGTGATCACCGGCGTCGGCGCCGTCTCGGCCGCCGGACTGACCGCCGCCGACTACTGGTCGGCGCTCTGCGACAGTCGCGTGTGCACATCACCGCTGACGGCGTTCGAATCCTCGCGACCAGCCGCGGCCGGACAGGTCGACGAGTCCTGGCGCGGACCATCCGGAGCGCCCGCCTGGCTGCTGGGACGCATGGACCGAGCCTCGCAGCTCGGCCTCGACGCCGCAATTCAGGCCCAGACCGACGCGAGAATCGAATTCAATCAGCAGAATGCCTTCGCCGTCGGCGCGGTCACCGGGATCGGACACCCCGGCGACGGCGACGGATGGGCGCAGTTGGGCTCGGGACTGTCGGGAGCCTCGCTCGGACTGAACATCGCCGGCCCCGTCTTCACGGTCTCGGCCGGAGGCGCATCCGGGCTATCCGCGGTCGTGCTCGCGACTCAGATGATCCGCTCAGGCATCGTGCGGGCAGCGATCGCCATCGGCGCAGAAGCGCCGCTGCGCCCCGATGTCTGGAATGCGTACGAGTCCTCTGGCCTCCTGGACCGCTCGGATGACAACGGCGCGCAGCGACCGTTCGACGCCAATCGGCTGGGCATGATTCTGGGCGAGGGCGCCGCCGCCCTGATGCTCGAGGACCGGCAGTTGGCCACCCAACGAGGCATCCACGTCTACGCCGAGATCGCCGGCGAGGCGATGTCCTCCGGCCCCATGGGCGACGGTCAGGCGCCGACTGATGTCGAGGTCGCGCGCCGCGCCACCGGCGACGCCATGTTGGCGGGAGAAATCTCGCCGTCCGAGATCGATGTCGTCGTCGCGGCCGGACTCGGCAGCAAGCTCGGCGACGAGCGCGAGACCGACATCATCGAGCGCGCCTTCGGCCGCCGCACGTTGGACATGTACACCACGACTGCGACCCCAAACGTCGGCTACACAGTCGGAGCATCGGGCGCGCTCTCCGCAGTCGCCGCAGCGATGATCGTGGACGAGCGCAAGATTCCCCCGCACGCAACCTTCCAGGAGGAAGACATCGCCTGCCAACTCGGATTCGTCCAGAAGCTGTACGAAGATCGAATCGTCGGAACCGCCACGGCCGCCTACGGAGCCCACGGACAAAACGCCGCACTCATCCTGATGCCGCATCAGATGGTGCCAGGTGACGAACTACCCGTACTGGTCAACTAGGATCGGTGCTCACTGCCTGGGTCAGCCGCTCACCTCAACTCGTCCCTTCCGCCGCGAGCGCAGGGATGACGGAAACCCGGGGACAGCGCATATGTCACCTGCTCCGTAGGCTGTTGGTATGGATATTGCCTGGTATGGACACGCCGCCTTCCGACTCCGCGGTCGCGAGGCGGCCGTTGTCATGGACCCTTGCCCTCCCGAGACCGGATTCCGTCTGAACCGTCCGGCGGCGGACATCATCACCGTCTCGCGCGGACAAGACGCGTCGCACAACTGGGTCGACGGAGTAACACTCGAGTCCTCGGGACAGCAGCGCACGCTGGAAGCGCCCGGCGAGTACGAGATCAAACGGGTCCTGGCCACCGGCGTGCGCACGCCAGGACGAGAGGGCTCGCGCAACGTCGCCTTCGTGGTCACAATCGACGAAGTGATCGTGGCCCACCTGGGCGATCTGCAGGACATGCCCGAGCGCGCAGCGCTGGAGGAACTCCAGCGCGCAGATGTCCTGCTGCTGCCCTGTGGCGGCGGTTCGCATCTCTCCCCAGGGGCCGCTGCCGGAATCGCCGGAGCCATCGCCGCGCCGCTCGTCATCCCGATGCTCTATCAACCCGAAGCGGCCGACGAGGTATCGACAGGCCTGGAACCGCTCTCAGCCTTCGTGCGCGAGATGGGCGTCAGCGTCGATCCGCCTTCCGACAACCACGTCAATGTCACCAGGGCGTCAATTCCGACAGCGCCGACGGTGACGCCGCTACTGGCCAGAGGAGCTTGAGATGGGTGACCAACACTCACAACCCGAATACGAAGTCATCATCCAGCGCAACCGCCGCGTTTCGATGCGAGATGGCGTGACGATGGCGACCGATGTCTACTTGCCCGCCCGCGACGGCGTCGCGCTCGAAGGCCCCTGGCCCACGTTGCTGACGCGCACGCCCTACGACAAGCTCGGCTTCGCCGCCGACGGCGAGTGGTGGGCGAGACGCGGCTACGCGCGGGTGATGCAGGACGTTCGCGGACGGTTTGCGTCGGAGGGCGACTTCTATCTGCTCAAGAACGAGGCCGAGGACGGCTACGACACGATCGAGTGGCTGGCCGACCAACCCTGGTCGACGGGCAAGGTCGGCACGGTCGGAACCTCCTACATGGGCTGGGTGCAATCGGCCGCCGCAACCCAGAATCCGCCGCACCTGTCGGCGATGTGGGTCAACCAGGGAGCCTACAACGGCCTCACCTCCTCGCTGCGACAGGGCGGAGCACTCGAACTGCGCTGGCTCGCCTGGGCCTTCTGGAACGCGCCAGTCAGTCCCGAGGCGGTCCGCGATCCTGCCCTCTACGCCGCACTCGACCAGGCCGCCGTCGACCTGCGCGGATATCTCAATCGCCTGCCCTGGCGTGACGGCGACACGCCCCTCTCGCTGACCAAGGACTACGAACGCTGGGCCATCGACCTGATGACCCTCGCACGCGAGGACGACTGGCTCTGGCAGTTGCCGTCGATGAACTTCCAGCGCTTCCTCGAGCAGACCGCTGACGTGCCCAGCGTCTACTCCGGCGGCTGGTACGACAGCTACACGCGAGCAACGACCGAGTCGTTCATGGCCTTCTCCGAGGCGATGTCCTCACCCCAGTACCTGCTCATGGGTCCCTGGACGCATGGCGAAGTCACCCTCGACCGGACCTGGTCGGGAGACGTCGACTTCGGTCCCACCGCGCCGACCTCGGGCAACCTCGCGCCGAGCATCTCCGACCTGCGGCTGCAGTTCTTTGACCACACGCTCAAGGATCTGGACAGCGGCTGGGCCGAGATGCCGCCGGTCAAGATGTTCGTGATGGGCGGCGGCAGCGGACAGCGGATCACGTCAGGCCGCATGGACCATGGCGGCGAGTGGCGCGACGAATCCTCATGGCCGCCGTCACTATCCGAGCAGGTCGATTGGTTCCTGCATCCAGGCGGTGGGCTCGCCATCGAGACCGCCGGTGAGGACGGAGGGTCGTCGAGTTACCAGTTCGATCCGAAGAACCCCGTCCCCTCGATCTCTGCCAACGTGTCTTCACTGCGCGAGTTCGCGCCCGAGGATCCCACGCTCAAGTCCCAGATCTGGCCGCCCACCCAGCGCTCACGCGAACTGATCCTGCCGGGCGGCGCCGACCAGCGCACCCGACCCGACGTGATGGGCGCTGAGCCGCCCTATCTGCCGACCGCGTCCCGGTCCGACGTGCTCTCGTTCCGCAGCGAGCCGCTTGCCGAGGATGTCGAAGTGAGCGGTCCGGTCACCGTCCGCCTGTTCGTCTCGACCAGCGCACCCGACACCGACTTCACCGCCGCACTGCTCGACTGCTACCCACCCAACGGCGACTACCCCGAGGGCTATCACCTGAGGCTCACGGACAGCATCAAGCGCCTGCGCTTCCGCAACGGGTACGACCGCGAGGACCTCGTCTCGACCGGAGACGTGGTCGAGGTGACGATCGAGCTGTACCCGACGTCAAACGTCTTCAAGGCCGGCCACCGAATCGGCGTCGAGATCTCGTCGTCGAACTACCCCAGGTTCGACGTCAATCCCAATACCGGTGAACCAATCGGCCGGCAGACGCACACCAGGACCGCGCTGAACACGGTCCACCACAACGCCGACCGAGCATCGCGGGTGGAACTGTCCGTGGTTCCACGCTGAGGGTTACGACTCTTCGCCCCTGATCAGGCGCTGCTGGCGCTTGCTGAAGCTGCCCAGGATTCGCTCGTAGGAGTCGACGATCAGCTCTTCCAGCTCCTCGTCGGGCAGGTCCGATTCGAGTTCGACGGCGATCCAGCCGCCCCTCTTGAGATAGCTGGGGATTGAGACGGATTCGTACTTGTCAATCAGGGCAGGGAGGATAGCCGGGTCGGTCTTGATCGCGACTTCTTCGGGGACGCCATCGGGCTTGGGCTGTCCGAAGAAGATGAAGACCTTGCCGCCCTTGCCCTCGGCATTGCGATTGCCCAGCTTGTAGACCAGGTCGTCTTCCCAGGGAGTGTCGGGCCAGGCGCCAATGAGGGTTTCGCAGAAGTCGGCGACTTGATCTCGGTTCATGATGACCCCGATTCAGCTCGATTCGCCCCTGATCAGCCGCTGCTGGCGCTTACTGAAGCCGCTCAGGATTCGCTCGTAGGAATCGACGATGAGTTCTTCCAGTTCGTCGTCGGGGAGGTCGGACTCGAGCGTGACGGCGACCCAGTGGGACTTGTTCAGGTAACCGGGAAAGGTGACGGCTTCGTACTGCTGGTGCAGGGCGGGGACGATGGCCGGGTCGGCTTTGAGCGAGATCGCGTGCGGCTTGCCTTCGGTTGTACCGCCTCCGAGGAAGCAGAAGATCTTGCCGCCCTTGCCGTCGGCGTTTCGATTGCCGAGCTTGTAGACCAGATCGTCTTCGCCCCATGGCGAGTCGGGCCAAGAACCGGGCAGCGATTCGCAGAGGTCGGCGACCTCATCCCGATTCACGCTGATTCTCCGCTGAGTCCACTCAGAAAGGCGCGCGGAACGGTGACCATCATCTGATCGATGGTCTCCTGCGGTACGCCGTCGGCGAGCAGGGCCGGGATCGCGGTGGTGGTCAGGAAGAGGTAGCGGGTCGGGTAGTCGCGCGGCGATCCTGGGAAGGCGGCGTAGTCGTGTCCGAGCATCAGCTTGTGCGACCAGCCGCGATTGATCAGTTCTTTGACCGTTGCATTTCGGGCGACCCAGTTGGGGCGTTCGGCGCCGTCCTCGGGGCCGGGATAGCGGTCCATCGAGATGTAGACGCCGGTGTTGAGCAGGTCCTCGATGTAGTCGGCGTTGACGGTGTCGGCGGTGTGGCCAATGCAGATCCGGTCCATCGGCGCGTCTTCCTCCTGGAAGATCTCCGCCTGTCGCCGGCCCACTTCGAGCGGGGCCCAGTGGTGCGTGGAGATTGGCGTGCCGGTGCGCTTCGACGTCCGGGCGGCGGCTCGGAGGATGAGTTCGCCCTCCGGCGTGACGCCTTCAGCGTCGTTGGCGACTTTGATCACGCCGGCTTTGATGCCCGTGTCGGCGATGCCGACTTCGATCTCTCGGACGAAGATGTCGGCGATCTCGTCGGGGTCCTTGGCCCACATCCAGCGCGGGACGTCTCGCCAGATGCCGGTCGCGCAGATGACGTTGACGCCGGACGCCTCGGAGGCTTTGCGCATCGCCTCGACGTCGCGGTTGAGGTCGGGCGTGGAGAGCTCGATCAGCGAGTCGACGCCGCCTTGCTTGGCCTCAGTCAGTTCCTCAATCGCTCGCTCGAGGACCGCTTCCTTGTCGATCAGCCAGGGGTAGTGCTGGGTGATGACGTTGGGCGTGATCGCGACGTGTTCGTGCGAGAGGGTGAAGCCGAGGTCGGCGGAGTCGATTGGTCCGAGGACGGTTTCGATCTGGGTCATGACAGTGCCTCGACGACTATGCCTCGGCGGCGGTGAGGTTTTCGAGGAACTCGGTGTTCGACTTGGTTCGAGCCAGGCGGTCGAGTAGGCGCTCGGTCGGCTCGGTGGCGCTGCCGCCGGAGCCGGCGAGGACGGACATCATCCGCCTGAGCAGCCAGACTCGCTGGAGCTCCTCGCCCGTGAGCAGCAGCTCTTCGCGTCGGGTGGAGGAGGCGGCGATGTCGATCGAGGGATAGATGCGGCGCTCGGCCAGCTTGCGGTCGAGGCGGACTTCCCAGTTGCCGGTGCCCTTGAACTCTTCGAAGACCACGTCGTCGAGCCGGGAGCCCGTGTCGACGAGACAGGTGGAGATGATCGTCAGCGAGCCGCCTTCTTCCGCCTTTCGAGCGGAGCCGAAGAATCGCTTGGGCGGGTAGAGCGCAACCGGGTCGATGCCACCCGAGAGAGTGCGTCCGGTGGAGGGCATCTCGAGGTTGTAGGCGCGGGTCAGGCGGGTGATCGAGTCGAGCAGGATGACGACATCGCGGCCCATCTCCATCAATCGCTTGGCGCGTTCGAGGCCGAGCTCGGCGACGCGGGTGTGCTCTTCGACTGGTTCGTCGAAGGTGGAGGCGATGACCTCGCCGCGCACCGTGCGCTTCATCTCGGTGACTTCCTCGGGGCGCTCGCCGATCAGGACGACCATCAGATGGACTTCGGGATGGTTGATGGCGATGCCATTGGCGATCGACTGCAGCAGCATCGTCTTGCCGGCCTTGGGCGGGCTGACGATCAGGCCGCGCTGGCCACGACCCATCGGGGCGACGAGATCGATGACGCGACCGGACAGTTCGGCCGAGTCCTCGGTCTCAAGCAGGAACTTTTGATGCGGGAATACCGCCGTGAGGTTCTCGAAGAATGGTCGAGAGGCAGCTTCGTTGGCGTTGGCGCCGTTGACCATGTCGACGCGTGAGAGTCCGTAGTACTTCTCGCCCTGTTTGGGCGGGCGGACGGAGCCGATTACGTAATCGCCGGTGCGCAGACCGGAGCGGCGCACGAGGCTCTGCGAGACGTAGACATCGGTGGGCGCGGGCAGCAGCGATTCGCCGCGCAGGAAGCCGTAGGAATCGTCGACGACTTCGAGGACGCCACCGGAGAGGATGTGTCCCTCGGCTTCCGACTGCGCCTGTAACAGGCGCAGGACGATGTCCTGTTTCTTCAGACCAGAGAGGCCTGTGACTTCAAGCTCTCGAGCTTTGGCGAGTAGTTCCTCGCGAGTCAAGTGTTCGAGTTCGGGGATGTTCAGGCTCGTCATCGGCTACCTCTGGTATCGGCGCATCGCGTGTTCGTTACTTGACGGCTATCGGGTTCAGGCGTCGTTGCGGGGAGAATGGGTACAGACTCAGTCTGTGTGGAACCGGGTTCCTACGCTCTTCGGCGCCAAGTCAAACAACGGGCGCGGGCGCTGAAACCAAACTGATGGGGACAAATCCAATCCTAGCTTTGCTATTCGCGCGTTGGCAAGCAATTTGGCGCGTTTTGGCCGTGTTTTGGCGACGTTTTGAACATGTTTTGGACAGGTCAACCGGGGAACGTTACGAAACCGGTTGCGCGCGCAGGGCCGTTTCGGCCTGGTGCCAGTCGTCCAGGAAGGCCTGAATGCCCTTGTCGGTCAGCGGGTGCTGCTGCATCTGCTCCAGCACCGGGAAGGGGATCGTCGCGACGTGCGCGCCGACGCGTGCCGCCTCGGCGGTGTGGTCGGTGTTGCGCAATGAGGCTGCGATCACCTGGGCGGGCAGGTTGAAACGATCGAGCAGATTGACCGTGTCGGCGACGAGCTGGATGCCGTTCTCGCCGATGTCGTCGAGCCGCCCAACAAAGGGCGACACGTAGGCCGCGCCGGCTCTGGCTGCGAGCAGCGCCTGGTTGAGCGAGAAGATCAGCGTCGTGTTGATCCGGATGCCTTCCTCGGAGAGCGCCTTGATCGCAGCCAGCCCGGGGCCGTCGATCGGAATCTTGACGACGACATTGGAGTGCCAGCTGGCCAGCTCACGCGCCTCGGCGATCAGTTCAGCGGTCGTGCGCGTGACGCACTCGGCCGAGATTGGTCCGTCGACGATGTCGGCGATGCGCAGGATGCGTTCGCGATAGGGAATCGCATCGTCGCCCTCGTGCGCGACCGCGCGGGAATGGAGCGACGGATTGGTGGTGATGCCATCGCAGACGCCCCAGTCGACGGCCTGTTGAATCTCGTCGAGTCGGGCGGTGTCGAGGAAGATCTTCATGTCGGGCGAGTTCCTTTACCGATCGTTATGGCTGCATTATGTCGCATCAGCTATGGCTGCGACATGACTGAGCAGCTACGGCTGCAGGGTAACGAGAGCGACCTGAATGGGCAGCAGGACCGTCATCAGGATGGCGAAGACGAGTGGGCCGCGGTCGTTGAGGGCGTCGGTAAGTTCGTCGGAAATCTGGCCGGTCTTGCGCGCCTGCAGCGAGAGCAGCCGCACCCGTCGGACGCCGGCGAACATGCCGGGGACGAGGACGAAGAGCGAGACCAGGTAGAGAATCTCGACGGCCAGCAGCCAGCCGGTCTCGATCGGGTCGACTGCTTCCGCTCGAATGCCCCAGATCGCGCCGAGGACTCCGGTCGCGATGATGCCGGGCAGCAGCAACCGCGTGTGGGCGCGGTCGGCGGAGCGGAAGAGGACATCGCGCTCGACGGCATCGTCGGTCTGCCAGGCACGGGTCAGGGCGAGCGTCAGGGCGGAGACGCCGCCCGCGTAGATGAGCGCGGCGACGATGGTGAGGAAGCGGAAGATGTCGTCCTCACTCATGGGCGAACTCGAGGGGTGTCGGCGGGTGGTGCTGCTCGAGTTGCTGTCGAGGAACGCTACTGAAGAGATCGCCGGATGTTTGGTCGGGTTTCAGGTTTTGGGCAACCTTTTTTTTCGGACGACCCGGAGCACGAATTCCCAGTGTTTTACTGGAGATCGTGGCCTGAACTCTTTCAGGTTTTTTCGGGTTTTTTCGGGTTTTTCCAGGTGGTTTCGGTTGCCGGCGGTGTTCGATTCGGTCGAATTTGTTCGGTTTTGTTCGATTTTGTTCGATGTCGGTCGCTGTGTCGTGGACCATGGAAAACGTTTGTCGGGTCTGTTTGTGCAGCTTGGACATGACGTTTGCTGGTTCCTTCGTCACTGACTCGGCCTCGACGGGCCGGGCCGATGAGGACCATAATATCGCTCTGGTGTTCTTCGATGGGGCGAAGTGTGTCGCACGATCCATGACGGCCGCGGTTGGGTCGACCTGGTGATTGGTGGGGCGGTCGTGCATCAAAGGTTGTTGGTCGCGCCGACGGGGTGTCGCAGCGCGGTCTCGGACTCGGCCAGGACGGAGTCGATGAAGCCGAGGAAGAGCGGGTGCGAACGCTCGGGGCGGGACTTGAGCTCGGGATGG
The DNA here is from genome assembly GCA_964291525.2 of Dehalococcoidia bacterium. Lineage (GTDB taxonomy): Bacteria > Chloroflexota > Dehalococcoidia > Bin125 > Bin125 > Bin125. The sequence continues at coordinate 2,744,162 of OZ219765.1, forward strand.
AACTGCGAGCCGAGCATGAAGGGGTGGTCGCAGACCTCGGCGATCTCGACCAGTTCGCCGTCGCGCGAGGTCCCGCTGGCGAGCAGTCCGGCGCGTTCGAAGCGGTCGCGGTACTGGGGATTGAACTCCCAGCGGTGGCGGTGGCGCTCGTAGGCGAACTCCGACTGGTAGAGGGCATAGGCGCGGGTTTCGGGCAAGAGCTGGCAGGGATACCTGCCGAGCCGCATTGTGCCGCCCATCTGGGTCAGTTCCCGCTGCTCGTCGAGCATGGCGATCACCGGCGCGTCGGTGTGTTCGTCTGCCTCGGTCGTGTTGGCGGTAGGCAGGTCGAGCCGCTCGCGGGCGAAGGCGATGACCATGTTCTGCATTCCTCGGCAGAGGCCGAGGTAGGGAATGTCCTGCTCGAGCGCGAAGCGGGCCACGCCGACTTCGCCTTCAATGCCGCGTTCGCCGAATCCGCCGGGGACGATTACGCCGTCGACGTCGGCCAGGACGGCAGCGATTTCGGGTTGATCGGCGTGGTCGAGGTCGTCGGACTGGATCCAGGTGATGTCGACGCTGGCGCCGCGTTGCGCGGCTGCGTGGATCAGGGCCTCTTTGACCGAGAGGTAGGCGTCGCGCAGTTCGACGTACTTGCCTACGATTCCGACGCGGCAGACGCGGTCGGTCTCTGCGAGACGGTCCGTCCACTCGAGCCAGTTGCCGATTGAGCGGCCCGGCTCCGACGGCTTGGCGGTCAGGCCGAGGCGCTCGAGCGTGAGCTCGGTCAGACCTGCCTGCTCGAGGATGGCCGGCACCTGGTAGATCGACGAGGCCGTCTCCAGCGTCATCACGGCTTCGGTCGGGACGTCGCAGAAGAGCGCAAGTTTGTCCGTGATCGACTTGTCGGCGGGGATGTCGGTGCGCGAGATGATGATGTCGGGCTGGATGCCCATGCTGCGCAGGGTGCGGACCGAGTGCTGAGTGGGTTTGGTCTTGAGTTCGTCGGTCGCCTTGAGGTGGAACAGCGGCGTCACGTGGATCGCGAGGGTGCCGTTGCGTGGCTCCTCGTAACGCATCTGGCGGATCGCTTCGAGGAAGGCCTGACCTTCGATGTCGCCGACCGTGCCGCCGACTTCCACAATCAGGACATCCACGCCGGCGCTCTCGGCCAGGCCGCGGACGCGCTCCTTGACCAGGTCGGTGACGTGGGGAACGGTCTGGATCGTCCCGCCCAGGTAGTCGCCGCGACGCTCGCGCTCGATCACGTCGGCGGAGATCTGGCCCATCGTGACGGATGAGGCTGCGGTCAGGTTCTGGTCGAGGAAGCGCTCGTAGTGGCCCAGGTCGAGGTCGGTTTCGGCGCCGTCGTCGGTGACGTAGACCTCGCCGTGTTGATATGGCGACATCGTGCCGGGGTCGACGTTGAGGTAGGGGTCGAGCTTCTGGACGGTGACCGAGAGGCCGCGCGATTGGAGGAGTCGTCCAAGTGAGGCGGTGGCGATGCCCTTGCCGACGGAGGAGATCACGCCGCCGGTGATGAAGATGTACCTCGGTGACGGGTCGTCGCTGCTCACTGGCTCGATGTTGCTCCTGTTGATCCACCCTGCAGATTGACCAGTAGGTCAACCTGGTCGCCGTCGTTGAGCGGGTCGTCCGGCTGCGCCTGGACCGAGTTGATCACCACTGCGATCGCTTCCTGGTCCTGCTCGGAGAACTCCTCGGTCTCGAGAATGTGCTGAGCCGTAATGCCGTCGAACCAGTCGACGGAGATGCTGGACTTCTTCGACTTGGAGAGCGGGACGAGGGTCATGAAGAGTTTGACGCTGATGGCCATCGGGGTCTCCGTCGCTGGTTGGTTGGGAGTGTATCAATGGCCTGTGCCGAAAACGCTGGCGGCCTCGTGCAGAATGTGGACGGCTGCACTTCGGACGCCGGGATTGTTCGGCTGACCGCCCATTGGGTAGGGGAAGAGGGTCGCGTAGCGGGATAAGGTCACCGCCAGTTGTTGTGCGATTGGTTTGTACTCGGCGTGAGGGAACTCTCGCCAGAAGTTGGCCGCTTCTCCCCAGTTGGCGGCCAGGGCCTGGGCCTCGTGTGAGTATTGCTGCGGTTCGACCTCGATGTCGCTGTCCAGGAGCGCGATTCGGTCGAGCAGGTCCTGGCGGGCTCGAGTCACGGCCTGGTCGAGTGCTCGCACTGAGGCTTGCTTGATGTCCTCGGGTCCGGGTTCTCGGACCTGTGTGGCGGCAATCAGGATCAGCACCGATGAATCATTGAACTCCGACTCTCCGAGCCATGGCGAGACCTGTTCGGTCATTGGACCATCGCGTCGCCAGGCGCTGCGATCATCGTCGCAGCCGACGATCAGTCCCCAGGCCGGGCCGAAGGCTGAGACGCCGACTCCATAGGTCGTCACCGGCCGGTCGGCCTGCAACTCTCGGCGGATCCGTCGTCGTGCGAGAAAGCGCTGCAGCCGATTGGGGTAGGTCAGGTCAGTGATCCGGGGAGTGACTCCGAGGGCAGAGAGGCCGTCTGAGAGCAGCGCCGGCAGTTCGGCGTCCTGCGGCGGCTGGTAGCTGATCCCGGTCGTTGCGCCGACCACGTAGCTCGGTTGGCGCGCTCCGATGTGGTCGAGCTGGGCAACGAGACAGCCGATCAATGGCGCCCAGTGATACTCATATCGCGCCTCGACGAATGCCTGCACCAGTTGTTCCTCGTCCTCTGCTACCACTCTGCTGTGGGGTGGCTTGAGCATACGGAGGCGCGGGTATGCTGAGACAGCCCATGCCGAGTACATCCAACGCTCAGGTCACCGTCGAGCCGACGATCGACGTGCTGCCGAACGGCCTGCGAGTCGTGGTGACGTCAATCCCGCATTCGCAGGCGGCGGTCTTGGCCGCGTATGTCGGCGTTGGATCGCGCGATGAGGCTCGAGACACGCTGGGCCTGTCCCACTATCTCGAGCACATGCTGTTCAAAGGCACCGAATCGCGACCGGAGCCGACGGCGATCTCGGCCGCGATCGAAGGCGCCGGCGGCTCATTGAACGCCTTCACCTCGCGGGAACTGACCTGTTACTGGAATCGCGTGCCCTTCGACCGGCTTTCGCTGGCGATGGACGTGCTCGCTGACTCGGTCCGCCACTCGCTGTTGGCCGAGTCGGAGATCGAGCGCGAACGCACCGTGATTTGCTCCGAGATCCGCCGCGCGCACGACCAGCCCGGGCAACGGGTTAGTCAGTTGCTGACCCAGGCGACCTACGGCGAGCAGCCGCTGGGCTGGGAGATCGCCGGCGACCTCGATTCCGTGGATGCGATCGCGCGCGAGCACCTCGCCAATCACATTGAGACCTGGTACCGACCCTCGAACATCGTGCTATCGGTTGCCGGCAACGTCGAGCGCGAGCAGGTCGTCGAATATGCCGAGCGCCACTGGGGCGCGGGCTGGTCGGCCGAGTCAAGCGCGGCGGCTCCCGCTCGAGAGCCAGCCGGCGCCACAATGTCCGACGACCTGGCGCAGATTGAGGTTCGCAACCTCGAACAGTGCAATCTCGCCCTGGCCCTGCGCTCGATTCACCGCCTCGACCCCGACCGCTACACGCTCAGCCTGATGAACGAAGTCCTCGGCGGAGGCATGAGTTCGCGCCTGTTCACCGAGATCCGCGAGAAGCGCGGCCTCGCCTACTCCGTCGGCTCACATCCGTCCGCATTCGACGACGCCGGGCATCTCACGATCATGGCGGGTGTCACCGATGAACACGTGCTCGAGACGGTCGATGTGGTCTTTGATGAGTTGAGCAAACTCGTCGCCGAGCCGGTCACCGATGAAGAGATCGAGCGAGTCCGCGAGCACGCGATCGGTTCCTTCCGGCTGGGCCTCGACGCCGCGGCGAGCTGGTGTCACCGCGCCGGCGGGATGCTGCTCTCGAATGGGTTCATCGAGCCGGTCGAGGAGACGATTGCCGGCTACCAGTCCGTCACAGCCGCCGACATCCAGCGCGTCGCGCAGCGAATCCTGCGTGAGGACAATCTCGCCGCTGCCGTGGTCGGTCCGTTCGATCAGCGGGATGCGCTACTCGAGCGGGTCACCAGCTTCAGCCCGAACTGACGGAGACGTGGATTCTGGCCATGGATGACGTCCGCGCCCTGTTCGTCGTACTGCCCGACGCGCCCCTGCCCGATCCGTCGGAGGCGGAACAAGCCGACGCGCTCATCCTCGTCTTCCCGCAGGACGAGAGCCACTACCCCGCCTCGACCGAGCGCGTGGCCTCAGCGATTCAACTTGGACCTCCCGTCTATATCGTCATTCCTCCGCTGGACTCAGGGCTGGCTCGTAAGTATCTGCAGAGTGCCCTGCAATCGGGCGTCTACGGAGTCGCCGTCCAGACTGTCGCCAGCGTCGATCAGCTGCGCTACCTCGAAGGCGTGCTGGAGGAACTCGAAATCCGCGCGGAGATCCGCCCCGGCCTGACCGCGATGGCGGTTGGATTCCACGACCCGCGGGCGATCAACATCATGTCCGACTGCCTCTCGGCAATGCGCGACTCGTCCGATCGGTTGACCTGGATCGCCTACAACCACGTGGAGATGGCCGAGTCGCTGGGCGTGCAGCCCGACAGCCCGACGGTTGCCATGGCCAGCTCGCAGGTCGTGATGACGGCGGCCGCATTCAACCTGCCGGTCGCCTACGGATCGCCGCCCGACGCCGAATATGCCGCCTCACTCGGTTTCCGCGGCTGCGCGACGGGGGAATCATCTGAACTAGAAGCTCTCCGGGCGACGTTTGCCCGACCTGAACCGGAGACAGCAGTAGACGAGGAGGATTCGTAGTGGCAGCCACTGTGATGCGATCGATGTTGTCGGTGCCGGGCATTCGCGAGCGATTCATCGAGAAGGCCCGCGACGCCGAGGCCGACGTGCTCTGCTTCGACCTCGAGGACTCGGTCGCCTGGGACGACAAGCCGGCCGCCCGCGACCTGCTCTGCCGCGTCCTGCCCGACTTCCCCAAGCGCGGTCGGAAGGTCTTCGTCCGCACCAACGGCTACGACACGGGACTGATCGAACAAGAACTCGACGCCATCGTGCAGCCCTGGTTGGATGGGGTGAGCGTGTCCAAGATTGAGTCTGCACGCGATGTGCAGCGGATCGACGATTACCTCACGCTGCTGGAGCGCGCGCGTGGTCTTGAGGATGGGCAGGTCAAGATTGCCGCCTGGATCGAGAATGCCCACGCCGTCGCCAATGCCTACGAGATTTGCGCCGCCTCAGAGCGGCTGGTCGGCATCTGCGTCGGTGGCGAGGACTATGCGGTCAGCATCGGCGTGCGGCGGACCAAGGGCGGGGCCGAGCTGGAGTTGGCGCGTCGCGCGTCGGTCAACGCGGCCCATGCCGCCGGGATCGCGCCACTCGACACGCCCTGGACCGACATTCGCGACCCCGAGGGCTACGAGGATGAGCTGCGGCGGATGAAAGAGATCGGCTTCCAGGGCAAGTTCTGTATCCACCCGGATCAGCTCGGCCCGGCGAATCGTGTCTTCAGCCCGCCGGCCGATGATGTCGACTGGGCCCGTCGAGTAGTCGACGCCTACCAGGACGGCGTCGAGCAGAATCTCGGAGCAGTCGCGCTGGACGGCCAGATGATCGACAAGCCAGTGCTCGAACAGGCCGAGAACGTGCTGGCCTGGTCAGAACAGATCGCCGCGATGGAGTCGGCTCGTTAGATCTCCCGCGCCATGAGCCGATTGGCGAATACTATCCAGCGCCGAGGCGTGCAGGCGATGTTGCTGACGGGGCTACTGGTCGGGCTGACATGGGCAGCGTCCGGTCAGATTTGGGCGGAAGAGGAAACCGACCAGGACGGTATCGAGCGGGACCGCGCAGCGCTCGAGGCTATCTACTTCGCTCTGGATGGTCCCAGCTGGGTTAACAACAGCAACTGGATGAGCGATCAGCCGCACGACCAGTGGTACGGGGTGGGGACCGACGAAGACGGAAGGGTCGTCTCGTTGGTGCTCTACTCCCTCAACCTGTTTGGGAGCATTCCTGTTGACGGGCCCTCGCTCAGAGCCAACGAGCTACGGGGCCGCATCCCAGCGGAGATTGGTCAACTCGACCGGCTGATTGGCCTATTCCTGAGCAACAACCGTTTGAGCGGACCGATTCCGCCCGAACTTGGTCGATTGACCGAGTTGCGGTTTCTGCGTTTGGACGGCAATCATCTGAGCGGATCGATCCCTGCGGAGCTGGGCCAGTTGACCAATCTACGCTCGCTGGTTCTGATGGAGAACGCGCTCAGCGGACCGATCCCGCCCGAACTGGGAAAGCTGGTCAACCTGGAGCAACTGTTCCTCAGATCGAACCGTCTGAGCGGGCCGATCCCGCCCGAACTCGGGCAGTTGATCAATCTGCGTTACCTCGATCTCCGCTTCACCGAGGTGAGCGGGCCGATCCCTCCACAACTAGGCGAGCTGAGCATGTTGGAAGGGTTGTTCTTCGCCGGGGTCGAGTTGAGCGGCGCTATTCCATCGGAGTTGCGACACCTTACCAATCTGCGTCTACTCTCGCTGCCAGCCGGTGCGGGTCTCGTCGGCCCGCTGCCGAACTGGCTCACTGACCTGACCGCATTGACCACTCTTCGGGTGACGGACCACACTATCTATACCGGTCCGGATGCGCCTGCCTTACAACTCTGCGCGCCGGCGGATGCTGCGTTCCAGACATGGCTGGACGGCCTCGACGAGGCCAGCGTGGTCGATTGCGATGCGTTGACTGAGGAAGAGCCGCTCGAGACTCCGACGCATCAACGCGGCGACCGATTTGTGGGCAGCACGGAGACTGACCGCCAAGCGCTGGTCGCGCTCTATCGCGCCACGGACGGCGCGAACTGGGTGAACAACGCCAACTGGCTCAGCGAACGGCCGCTGGACGAGTGGTACGGGGTGACCACGGACGACGATGGTCGCGTGATTGAGTTGGAGATGTACACGCTTGCCGATGGTGTGTATGTGCGAAGCAACGGGTTGCGAGGCCAGATCCCCCCGGAACTCGGGCAACTGGACCAGTTGCAGTCGCTGGTGCTCTGGCACAACTCATTAAGCGGTCCGATTCCGGTCGAACTGGGCAACCTGTTGAACCTGGAGCGATTGGGTCTGGATCGCAACGGATTGAGCGGATCGATCCCGGTCGAGTTGGGCAGACTGACCAAGCTCTACAACCTGTCGCTAGATGACAACCTGCTGAGTGGATCGATCCCGGCCGAGCTGGGGGACTTGCTCAACTTGAGCGAGCTGTTCCTCGAGGGCAACCAGCTGAGCGGACCGATTCCGGCCGAACTGGGCAACCTGCGCCGCCTGCGATCTCTGGACCTTTCGCGGAACCGCTTGAGCGGACCGATTCCGGCGGAACTGGGCAGCCTGGGTCGGCTGAACTACATGAACCTTGGCCAAAACCAGTTGAGCGGGCCGATCCCGGCTGAACTGCGCGGACTGAGGGACCTGAGTCGCCTGTATCTCCACCACAACCGCTTGACCGGCCCGATTCCGGCTGAACTGGGCAGCCTATACAACCTCTGGCAGATGTATCTCAACAACAACCAGTTGAGCGGGCCGCTCCCGACTGATCTGGGCTACCTGTCGCGGCTGCGGGAGCTGCATCTGGGCGGCAACATAGACCTCACGGGTGCGCTGCCCGCCTCGTTCACTCGTCTGTCGTTCAACACGCTTCGCCTGAACAACACGCAGTTGTGCGCGCATGCAGGCGACACGTTTCAGGCCTGGCTGAGCGGCCTTGGCTTGCAGGAGCCCATCGTCAACTGCCCGGCGCCAGCGCCGAACCGAGACCGGCAGACGCTCCTCGATTTCTACCACGCCACGGGAGGGCCCGATTGGCTGTTCAACACCAACTGGCTCAGCGACTTGCCGTTGGGCGAGTGGTACGGGGTGACGACGGACGGATACGGGCGGGTCACCGAATTGGTGCCTTATACGATCGATGGGGAGCAGCCGATCGGCAGTGCCGGCAGCCAACTGACGGGCAACGGATTGAGCGGCGCGATCCCGGCTTCGCTGGGCCAGCTTGAGGAACTGCGCTGGCTATACGTTGCCAACAATCCAGACCTGTCCGGCTCATTGCCTGCCTCGCTGATCGGTGCGGAAGAACTCTCCGGGCTCTGGGTCAATGGCACGGAACTCTGCGCGCCGGTGGAGTGGGAGTTCCAGGCCTGGCTGCGCAGCCTCGACTATCGGGAAGGCGTCGTGAACTGCGTCGCCGCACACGATCTTTCGGACCGCGAGGCGCTGTCCGTGCTCTATCACTCAACCGACGGCCCGAACTGGATAGACAGTACCAACTGGCTGAGCGATCGGCCGCTCGATGAGTGGTACGGCGTGACTACCGATGGCGAAGGCCGGGTCACTGAGTTGGCACTCTACATGCCCGATTGGGTACGGCCGGTCGACAGTGGCGAGTCTCGAGGGCATGGCTTGCGCGGTCCCATTCCGGCCGAACTCGGGCAGTTGAACAAGCTGCAGCGGCTCGATCTGAGGAACAACAACCTGAGCGGACCGATTCCGGCCCAGTTGGGCGAGTTGAGCGAGTTGAGAGTCCTGCTCCTGGACCTCAACTGGCTGAGCGGCGAGATTCCGCCTCAGCTTGGCGACTTGCACCACCTGATGCAGTTGTCTCTCAGCGGCACCAACTTGAGCGAAGCGATTCCTCCTGAATTGGGCTATCTCTCCAACCTGGTTTCCCTGCGCCTCGATCGCAACAAGCTCAGCGAGGACATTCCGGTCCAACTAAGCAACCTGTCCAAACTGAAGCAGCTCCGGCTCGAACGGAACCGGCTGAGCGGCTCGATCCCAACTGAATTGGGCACGCTCGCCAACCTGCAACGGCTCTCGCTCTCCGATAACGCTCTGAGCGGGACGATCCCGGCGCAACTCAGCGACTTGACCGAGCTCACCGTCCTGTATCTCGGCGGCAACGAGTTGAGCGGGGCGATCCCGGCTGAACTGGGCAGCCTGTCCAGGCTGCGACAGTTATACCTGAGCGACAGTCCGGAATTGTCGGGTCCCTTGCCCGATTCCTGGACTGGCATGGCGGCACTGAGATTTCTCTGGGTCGACGATGCCCCAGTGTGCGTGCCGGCGGAAGAGGCATTCGCGGAGTGGATAAGTGGAATCGAACGGACTTCCGGGCTGGTCTCGTGTGACCTGGTGGACCAGGAGCCTGAGCCCTAGCGGCTCGTTAGAACCCGCCCTTGGCTTCTCTCCCGAGACGGAAGGCGCCCGTTCTCTCGTAGGCGACGTCGGCAACGTAGATGTGTTGGCTGGCGACGAGGATGTCGCGCAGCACCCTCTGCAGCGGGCTGTCGGTGAATGCGGCCGCGCCGCCTCCGTGGTGATGGGCGAAGCGGACCACGTCGACGCAGGTGTCGGTGACCCAGGTGACCATCGCGCGGATCCGGGCGTCGTAGGCCAACGACGTCGGTTCACCGACCTCCCGCTGGGCCATGGCTTCGTCGAGCGTGGAGAGCGCGTAGGCCCTCGCCGCCTCGTAGCGACAGGACATCTCGCCATAGTCCCGCTGGAAGGCTCCGCGATCGGCGACCGAGCTGGCCTGTCCGAAGCGGGTTCGGTTACCGACCTCGCCAGTGAGCAACTCAAGCGCTCGACGGGCGGAACCGAGCGCGATGCCGGTATGCCCCGGGCTGAGGAAGGTGATCGTGGGATTGTCGAACCATGGTCCTCCGCGGTAGGAGTGCAGGCCGCCGAATGAGGTCATGAACGAGCGCTCGACGATCACGTCGTCGAGTTGATAGTGGCAACTGCCGGTGCCCTCGAGTCCCATCACGTTCCAGCTGTCCTCGACGAGCACCTGTTCGAGCGGCACCAGTGAGCCGACCACCGGGGGTAGCTCATCGGCCGCGGTCGGACGAGAGCCGTCTTCCTTGCGCACGATCGCGTTGGCCAGGACCCAGCCGCAGTGTCGGATACCGCTGGCGAACGACCAGCGACCGTTGAGCTTGAACGTGCCATCGGGCAAGGCCGTGGCGACACCTTCGGGATTCGCCGTTCCGGCGACTCGCGGGAAGCTGTGGCCGAAGACGGTTTCCAATCCAGCGCCCTCGGGCAGGTGCGATGCAGCCAACGCAGGCGACTCGGACTGGATCATGGCGACCCAACCGCTGGAGACATCGGCGCTGGCGAGTTGCTCGAATGCTTCGACCTGCGTGGCAGGATGGACATCGAAGCCACCGACCTCTCGGGGAGAAGCCATGCGGAAGAGGCCTGCATCCTCGAGTGCGGCGATCGATTCGGGTGCGAGGGTCTTGGCCTCGGCGGAGGCGTCGGCGTGTTGGCTCAGCGTCGGTCCGACCGATTCGGCTCGCTCGATCCAATCGGCGCGCTCCGCCTGACGTTCACTCGTGTTGCGACTCATGAGCCGTCTCCTCTTGGAGCCAACTGGAAGGAACCGTCGCGCTCGTAGGCGAAATCGGAGACGAAGATGTGCTGCGAGGCGGCGGTCAAGTCGCGCAGCAGTTGCTGCAGCGGATGATCGGTGAAGTTGGCCGCGCCACCGAGCGCGTGGTGGGCGAAGCGAACCACGTCGAGACAGGTGTCGGTCACCCAGGCGACCATTGAGCGGATCCGAGCGTCGTCGGCCAGAGTGATCAGCTCACCGCGTTGTCGCTGATCCCAGGCGTCGTCGAAGACCTGCAGCGCAAATGCTCGGGCGGCGGCAAGTCGGTTGGCGGCGACGCTGAAGTCCCGCTGGATGACCGGCCGCGTTCCCAGGGATGTGGTCGAGCCGAATCGGACTCGGGTGGCGGTGTCTCGGACGACATCGAGGGCGGCGGCGGCCGCGCCGAGCGGAATGCCGGTGTGCCCGGGTGCGAGGAACGTGATCGTGGGCACATCGCACCAGGGTCCGCCGCGCCTCGGATTGGGACCGCCGAACGGCATCTCGTACTCGGCCGAGAAGACGCGGTCGGCAATGCGGTAGTGCGAACTGCCGGTGCCCTGCAGGCCCATGACGTGCCAGCTGTCTTCGATCTCGAGGGCGCCGGTCGGAAGCGCCATCGCGGTCGTCAGGGGAACGCCCTTGTCATTGACTTGCGGTTCGCCGTGCTCATCGAGCAGCCGGAGGCCAGTCAGCACCCAGTTGCAGTGTCGGATTCCGCTGGCAAACGCCCAGCGTCCGTTGATCCGATAGCCGTCGTCGCACGGTTGCGCCGTGCCCTCGGGGTTGGCCGTCCCGGCGACTCTGGGGAATCCAGGCCCGAAAACGGCCTCCAACGGCGCACCGTCGCGCAAGTGTGCGCCGACCAACCCAGCAGTGACCGCCTCGATCATCGTGCACCAGCCGGCCGACATATCGGCGCGGGCGATCTCGGCGAAGACCTCGGTCTGGGTGCTCGGATGAGCGAGCAGGCCGTTGACCTCCGTCGGCCCGGAGATGGCCCAGGCGCCGATTTCGCTCAGCGCATCGACGGACGCCGGGGACAGGGTGCGCAGTTCGATCGATTCAGGGCCGTGCTCGCGGAGCCGAGGCGCGATTGATTCCACGCGCTCCAGCCAGTCCGTGCGTTCTCGCCGGAGTTCGGGGCTGGTGCGGCTCATGACGATCTCCTAATCAGGCGCGAGGCGTCTCGCTCCGTCCAGTTCGTAGTTGATCTGCGAGATGAAGACGTGATTGGAGGCGGCCAGCATGTCCCGGTTGATCTGGTCCATCGGATGGTCGCTGAAGTTAGCTGCCGCGCCCAGGCCTCGGTAGCAGGATCGGACGGCGTCCAAACAGACATCGCCGACCCACGATCCCATCGCCCGGATTCGCGATTCATCGGCTTGATTGATCGGCTCGCCGCGCTGGCGCTGCTCCCAGGCCCCGGCCAGGACGTGGCCGGCGTAGACCCGCGCGGCTTCGACGCTGTGTGCCGCAACGCTGTAATCGTTGCGGATGGCAGAGCGCATACCAACGGCCCGACCGGTGGAGAAGCGGACGCGAGTCGAGTGCTCGCGGAACACGTCGAGCGCACGCTCGGCGATGCCGATGCACGAGGCAGCAACGCCAACCACCAGGAACGTGGTCATCGGGATGTCGAACCAGGCGCTGCCTCGTCGGGGATTGGCTCCGCCGAACGGCATCTGGTGACTCTCGGAGAGCACCAGGTCATTCGCCCGGTAGTGCGGACTGCCGGTGCCCTGCAGGCCGGTCACGTGCCAGCTGTCCTCGATCTCGATTCCGTCGGTCGGAATCGCCATCGCCGTCCAGAGCGGCGCACCCTGTTCGTCCGTCCGCTGCTGGCCGTCTTCGTCGAGCAGGCGGACGCCGCCCAGGACCCAGTCGCAGTGCCGGATTCCGCTCGCGTAAGACCAGCGCCCATTCAGCTGATATCCACCCTCGAACGGTTGCGCCGTGCCCTCGGGATTGGTCGTGCCCGAGAACTTCGGGTAGGACGATCCAAACGCCCGATCGAATGCGTCGCCGTCTCGCAGGTGCGCTCCGGCCAGTCCAGCGACCATCGACTGGACCATCGTGCACCAGCCGGCCGAGACATCGGCGCGAGCCAGGTCGACAAACGCTTCAAGCTGAGTTGTCGGGTGGGCATCGAGACCGCCGACTTCTCGGGGTCCGGAGAGTTTGAACGCTTCGATCTCTTCCAGTGCCGCAACGGACGCCGGCGCGAGTGTGCGCAACTCGACCGATTCAGGGCCGTGCGCGCGCAGCGTCGGGGCAATCGATTCGACCCGTTCGCGCCAATCGGCAAGTTCGCGCTTGAGCTGACTGTCCATTTCGATCACCATGCGAGATCCTCCCGGGCAGAGTGTGAGAGTGTCAGAGTCCCGGCCGGACCGGAATGCCAAGCTGGTGCTGGCCTCTTCGGATGTATGCGGACTGAGTCTGGATCACGTGCTGGCTGACCGTCTGGATATCGCGCAGTAGTCGGGCGAGCACGTTCTCGCTGTAGACGGCCGGCCCGCCGGCGTGTTCATGGGCGGTGCGGACGATGTCCTCAGCCGCCTGGTGGGCCCAGCGCAAGACCGCCCGGGCGCGATCGTCCATCCGAACCGCGTCCTCAACCGAGCGCACGGGCGCGGTCAGCTGCTCCTCGAAGAAGTGGTGGCCGAAGCCCTCCATGATCTCCAGTTGCGCCACGCAGCGTCCCAGGTCGCCCTGGAAGTGCTGTTGCTCGGAGATCGACGCGCGCTGACCAGTGCGCGTGTGGGCCGTGGCCTGTCCGGTGATTTCCTCGATGGCGCGTTTGGCCACACCCAGCGGGAAACCGTAACCGGCTGCGGTCAGGAAGGTGACGGTCGGCCGACGCAGCCACTCCCCGCCGCGCAGAGGCGGCCGCTCGAATCCAAGGAGGCACATCTCGTCAGGGACGAAGACGTTGTCGTATCGATAGTGGGTGCTGCCCGTGCCGCGCATGCCGAGCGTGTGCCACGTGTCTTCCACCACGACATCGGACTTCGGCGCGGCGACGGTCACCAGCGGCGGCGGCTTGCCCGGCTCCGGCTCCTGAGCCGGAATGCGGCACTGAGCCAGCACGTAGTCGCTGTGGTGAATCCCGGAAGCCCAGCCCCAGCGTCCGTTGACCATCCAGCCGCCCTCGACCTGCTCGGCCGTGCCCTCAGGCGCGATAGAGCCGCAAGTCACGGGCCAGCGCGAGCCGGCGTCGACGAAAATCCGCTCGACCGCGCTGTCCGGCAGCCGAGACGCCACCCAGGCCGACTCATGCGCACCAATCAGCGTGCACCAACCGGCGGAGGAGTCGTGGGACGTGATGTCGGAAGCAACCTGCATCTGGAGCACGGGATGCGCGTCGACGCCGCCCAGTTCGACCGGCGAGCAGAGACTGAACGCGTCCACGCTACGCAGCGCGGCCTCGGTTGCAGGAGACAGTTGCCGCAGTTCCTCGTTGGCTTCCGATTCACCCCGCAGGGTGTCGCCGATGGCGGCGATCCGTTCGCGCCATTCGGCTCGCTGGTCGGACAGGGTGGTGGTCATCGATCGCCTCGCTCCGCTGGATTCGTCTAGGGTACGCGGCTCCTAATCTCCCAGTCCCCGCGTTACGCGGGGACCTGTTCCCACTCAGCGTTTGTTGAAGTTCAGGCTCGTCGATACAAAGAGCCGAGCGGGTCCCCGCGTAAAGCGGGGACTGGAATTCGGAGGACGCCATTGAGATGCGGACCGCACATTAGATCCCCGGCCGGACCTCAAGACCAAGCCGATGTCGGCCCAGACGCACATAGGCGCTGTCCCCCGGCATCACATGCTGCGACGAGGTCTGGATGTCCCGCAGGAGGCGTTGGATCATGCTGGTCTCGAAGACGTCGGCGCCGCCCATGTGCTCGTGCACAATCTGCACGATCCGCTCCGTGGTCTGATTGCACCAGCGATACGCCGAACGCGCACGATCGCATAGCCGAATGGTCTCTTCCGGCGTGTCAATCGGTGTGTCGTGGAGCAGCTCGCTGAGCCGGTGGCCGTAGCCCTCGATCGCCTCAAGCATCGCCTGGGCCTGACCGATGTCATGTTGCACTCGCTCCCGCTCGACAATGAGCGTTCCGTAGGCTTGCCGTTTCCGAGTCGGCGCATGAGTGGCGAACTCTTCCAGGGCGCGCCGGGCAATGCCGACGCTGGTCGCATACATCGCAGGGACCAGAAAGATCGGATTCGGCCGAGTGACGAACCCCTCTCCACGCAGCGGCGGCCGGTCCAGGTTCTCGAGACGCATGGCGTCGGGGACGAAGAGCTCGTCAAAGCGGTAGTGAGCCGAGCCCGTGCCGCGCATGCCCAGCGTGTGCCAGGTGTCTTCGATCACGATGTCCTCACGCGGTGCGGCGAGCGTGACGGTCGGCCGAGGCTGACCCGGCTCCAACTCGACATCGGTAATGAAGCTCTGTGCCAGGACATAATCCGCCGTGTGTATGCCCGACGCATACGACGAGCGCGTGTTGATGATCCAGCCGCCATCGACCTGCCGAGCCTCGCCCGCAGGCGCGAGCCCACCGGCCGCGACCGGGAAATGCTGCGCTGTGACCTCCGGATCGAACAGCCGGTACGCCGTCTCGTCAGGCAGTCGGGTCGCGAGCCAGGCCGACTCCTGGCAACCGTTCATCAGATTCCACCCCGCCGACGGGGCAGACGTTGAGATTGCGGCGACCGTCTCGAGCTGGGTCAGTGGATGCAGGTCCGATCCGCCGAGCTCAGTAGGCGTACAGATCCCGAAGCCCTCGATGCCCCGCAGCGCCTCCATTGTCGCCGGCGAGAGATGCCGGAGCTCTTCGTTGCGGTCGGCTTCTGCGCGCAGGACGGCGTCGACCGACTCCGTCCGCTCCCGCCACTCGCTCCGCTGCTTGCTCAGATCGGACGACATCGGACGGGTCCCTCTCGGCCACTCAAGTCGAGCCTGAAACTACCGCGCATACACTGAGTTCGCAAATGGGTCCGCGACTCGGATGAGGCAGTGTTGCGGCAGATTGGAGCGCGCTGATGGCTGGTGTTTCGGATGTGCGGGAGATTATTGCGGGCGACGGCGAGACCGGCGTGGAGATCACGCGCAATGTGCGCCGCTGGGTCGATGAACAGGTCATCCCCTACGCCACCGAGTTAGAGCACGCGGGCGAGTTCCCCACCAAGATCCACGCCGACATGTGTGAGATGGGCATCTTCGGGATCACCTTCCCGGAGTCGCACGGCGGACTCGGACTCTCATTCGAGACCTATTCCGCCGTGATCGAAGAGATCGCGCGCGGTTGGATGGGCCTGGCCGGGATCATCAATACCAACGTGATCGACGGCTGGATCATCGACGAGCACGGCACGCAGGAGCAGAAGGACCGCTTCCTGCCCGGTCTGGCGACCGGCGAGAAGCAGGGCTGCTTCACGATCACCGAACCCAACGCCGGCTCGGACGCGCAGGCGATCCGCACCACCGCCTCACGCGACGGCGACGATTACATCCTCAATGGCAACAAGTTGTTCGTCACCAACGGCGACCGAGGCGATGTCTACCTCGCGATGACCAAGACGGACCCGTCGGCGCAGCCGCGACATCGCGGCATCTCCGCCTTCCTGGTCGAGAAAGGCACGCCGGGTTTCTCGATGGCGCGAACGATCGACAAACTGGGCTACAAGGGTCCCGAGACGGCCGAGCTGTTCTTGGAGGACGCTCGCGTGCCGATGGACAACCTGCTCGGCGGGCAAGAAGGCCGCGGCTTCCAGCAGATGATCTCCGGCCTGGAGATCGGGCGAATCAACGTGGCCTCGAGAGCAACCGGCGTCGCGCAGGCAGCCTTCGACGAGGCGATCGTCTACGCGCAGCGTCGCGAGACCATGGGCCGCCCGATCGCGCAGCACCAGGCGATCCAGCTCAAGCTGGCCGAGATGGCGACCAAGATCCGCGCCGCGCGCCTGCTCACCCGCGACGCCGCACGCAAGAAGGACAGCGGCCAGCGCTCCGACCTCGATGTCGGCATGGCCAAGCTGTTCGCGACTGAGGTAGCGCTGGAGTGCAGCCTCGAGTCGATGCGAGTCCACGGCGGCGTCGGCTACACGAAAGAGCTACCGGTCGAGCGCTTCTACCGCGACGCCCCGCTGATGGCCGTCGCCGAAGGCACGAACGAAATCCAACGCATCGTGATCGCGCGGCGTCTGCTGGAGCTGTACGCGGTCGAGTAAGCCAACAACTCACACCGGAGGACTGTGATGCCGACGAAGGAACTGTACGGACGCTATCTCGACGAGTTCGAGGTCGGCGAAGTAATCGAGCACTGGCCCGCGCGGACGGTGACCGAGGCCGATGACCTCATGTTCTGCATGCTGACGATGAATCACCATCCGCTGCACACGAACAAGCAGTACGCCGAAGACACTCAGTTCGGCCAGCGAGTCGTCTCCGGGCCGTTCGTCTACTCATTGATCTTCGGAATGACCGTGCCCACGATCTCAGGCAAAGCAATCGCCAACCTCGCCACAACCGATCTGAGGCACACCGCCCCCGTCTTCCACGGAGACACACTGCAGGCCCAAACCGAGGTCCTGGAAGTCCGTGAAAGCAAAAGCCAGACTGACCGGGGCATCGTCACGGTGCACACGACCGCCGCAAATCAGGACGGCACCGAAGTGCTCTCATTCCACCGCGCAGTGATGATCCCAAAGCGACCGGAGTAGGGTCCAAGCTCGTCATTCCTGCGCAGGCAGGAATCACGATCCTCAGGGTTTGCCCGGTAAGAAGACCACCGCCGTCGCTCAGACGTCTCGCTCGGTAAGGTCGAGAGACGGCTGCAGACCAAACTCCGAAGACCGTCAGGTGCATCGAGATGCCTGCGAAGGCAGGAACGACGGGAGTGGTGACGCGGATTGAATCAGGTATTCGCCGATGGGTCCACGCCCTTTGGCATCTGAGTTGATCGCTCGCCTGACTCGCACCTCGTTGAGCCTGAACAGATCCGATGAATACATCGAAGCCACATCCGGATGGCCTGAGTTTGACAGGACCACCTGTGAACCCTGACATGCCAGGGTGGCCGCGGCTGTCGCCAATCGTTCCTGTTCCTCTTTGCCGAAGTCCTTGGCCGTGTACGACGTGAAGTACGCGGTCTCACTGACTGGCACGTACGGCGGGTCGAAGTAGACGAAGTCACCCTCGCCGGCCGGTGAGGGAGCCTCAGTGAAATCCGCCACCATCAACTCGACTCCCTGCAGCGCCTCCGACACAGCACGCAGATTCACCTCGTCACAGATCGTTGGGTTCTTGTACCGGCCGTGCGGCACGTTGAACTGACCCTTGCTGTTGACTCGATAGAGGCCGTTGAAGCAGGTCTTGTTGAGGAGGATCAGGTTGGCCGCGCCACCCAGATCGCATGTCAGCCGCTTGCCACGAATGGTGTAGTAGTACTCGGCTCGATCTTCGGCAGCACGGTACTTGCGCTGATGTACCTGCAGCGCCCGGATCAGACCGTCGACATTGTCGCGGACCTGGGTGTAGGCGTTGATCAGCTCCTGATTGCTGTCCGAGAGCACCGCATGCTTGAAACGACCCGCTGCCTGCAACGCGAAGAAGAGGGCGCCACCCCCGACGAACGGCTCGTAGTAGGTCTCGATCTGCTCCGGGGCCGCCTTGAGCAGCTCGGGCAGCAGCGCGGTCTTGCCGCCCGCCCACTTGAGGAATGGCTTGGCCATCTTAGCCGCCGTTCCGGACGGCATCGATGGCCTGACCGACAGCCGCGTCAATTCGCTCCATCAGCAGCTCCGACCGGTTCTGGTAAAGATCCCGCGTCCAATCGATCCGCCAGCGCTGATCGAGACTGAGTTTGTGCTCGGCCGTCGCCTCCTCGACTTCGTCCTCGTCCTCGATCGTGACCTCGCCGTCGGGACGAATCAGCGCGTCGAGCAGCAGGTCGTGAAACTCGATTGTTTGACCGTCGAAGAAGACATGGTCGACCGTATCCAGCCGATAGATCCGCAGCGAGCCGTCCGGCCGGTGCAGTCGGTAAGCGCTGTACGGTTTGCCCGGCCACCAGACGCCCCAGCTGGTGAATCCCCCGGCTCTGGGATAGCGGCTGATCGCCCGCGGATCCTTGTCCGCGACCCAGCGGCCGACGATCACCTCAGGCGTCGTCAGCCAGCGTTCCAGCGCAAATTCGAGGATCTGTCCGTCCAGCGCGACCTTGCGCTCAGTGATGGTCTCGGACGGGGCAGGAGGCAGGTCAGAGCAGTCGGCGGACTCGCGCATGTGCGCAGATTACCGCGAGCGCGTTCGGCTCGGATACCGCCTTCGGAGCGTGCTACGCTTGCCTGCGGATCGCGGTGATCCTCCCTTTCACGGTCGTGTTGATCACGGTCGAAACAGTCGTGGCGCTCGCCGTTGGCGGTTGAGCGCCTGAGTTGGAGTGCGCAGAGATGCCGGCAGTCGTGGCGATTGGTGGGCAGTGGGGCGATGAAGGCAAGGGACGAGTCGTAGACCTTCTGGCGCGCCATGCGTCGATCGTCGTGCGCTACTCGGCCGGCAACAACGCCGGACACACGATCGTCAACGCCAAGGGCAAGTTCGCCCTACATCTCGTCCCGGCCGGCATCTTCTATCCCGACAAAACGGCCATCATCGGCAACGGACTGGTCATCGATCCACAGGCGCTGATCGACGAGATCACCATGCTCGAAACACGCGGCGTCAGCACCGACAAGCTCAAGGTCTCCGACCGTGCGCACCTGGTCATGCCCTGGCACCCGATCATCGACCAGCAGGAAGAACAGTTCCGCGGCAAGTCGGCGGTCGGCACGACCGGCAAGGGCGTCGGACCGGCGTTCTCAGACAAGGTCGCGCGTTGGGGCATCCGGATGTCCGAGTTGGCCGACGCCGAGGGATTCATGACTCGGCTGCGACTGGTGCTCGACTACAAGAACGAGATGCTGACCAAGCTCTACGGCGTCGAGCCGCTCGACTTTGATCAGGTCTATCAGACCTACC
Organism: Dehalococcoidia bacterium; assembly: GCA_964291525.2. Classification (GTDB taxonomy): domain Bacteria; phylum Chloroflexota; class Dehalococcoidia; order Bin125; family Bin125; genus Bin125. Next base: position 2,763,620 of record OZ219765.1, read on the forward strand.
GCGAGTACTGGGCCCGTCTGGCGCCGTACGTGACCGACACATCACTGATCTGCCACGAGGCACTGCGGCGCGGCGACCGCATCCTGCTCGAGGGCGCGCAGGGTTCGTTGCTCGACCTCGACGCCGGCACCTACGACTACGTCACGTCCTCAGTCCCGACCTCCATGGCCGGCGGAGCAGCCGTCGGCGCGGGAATCGCCCCACGAGACATCGACCGCGTGATCGGCGTCTACAAGGCCTACCAGACCCGCGTCGGCAACGGCCCAATGCCAACCGAACTTCACGGCGCCGAAGGCAACCGTCTGCGCGACGCCGGACAGGAATACGGCACGACCACCGGTCGGCCGCGTCGCTGCGGCTGGTTCGATTCGGTCGCCGGGCGCTACACCATCCGCCTCAACGGATGCCACAGCATCTCGCTCACGCGGCTCGACGTACTGGACGAGTTCGAGATGCTCAAGGTCTGCGTGGCCTACAACATCAACGGCCGCCGAGTCGATGCCTTCCCCAGCTCGCGCCTCGCGCTGGAGGCGGCAGAGCCGATCTACGAAGAACTGCCCGGCTGGCAGGAAGAGACCAGCCACTGCCGCCGCTTCGACGATCTGCCCGCCAACGCCCAGCGTTACGTGAGACGCATCGAGGACCTGATCGGCGCGCCGGCCGCTCTGGTCAGCGTCGGACCGGAACGAGACCAGGCGATTATCGTTGACCCGATCCTGTAGCACTCGGTCGCACACCGAGGTCTAATCGAGGTCGGAGGACAGCGATGTCGGAAACGGTCATCTCGATTCTCATCTGGCTGCACGTCATCGGCGTCGCCATCTGGTTGGGCGGCCAAATCGTCACGGCGGCCTGTGTCGTCCCCGCTCTCCGCGCCGTCGGCGACCGCACCATCTGGCTGAACGCGCTCGAGGGATTCACCAAGCGATTCGGACGAGTCGGCATCGTCACGATGGTGATCATCGTGATCACCGGCGGCGCGATGGTCGATCCCCGACTGGATCAGGTAGAAAACTTCGGCAGCGACTTCTACGCCGCCCGCTGGGGCTACATCTTCGTGATCAAAATGGCGCTCTGGGCCGTAATGATCGGGCTGATCGGCCTCCACCAGTTCGTCTTCGGACCACGCCAACTTGAACTCGCCCGCCAGACCGCTAACGCCGACGAGGACACGCCCGAACTGAGACGAGTCCGGCGGATCACGATCGCGCTCTCGATCTCTGGCCTCCTCGTGACCCTGATGGTCGCTGGCGCAGGCGCATTCCTCGGCAATCACAACTTCTCGATGCTGCCTTCGTGATGCCAGGTTCGGCGACCGTGGCGGCCCGAGTCGCCGGCGTTCTGGTCCTGATCGCGGCTGCCGCGACCCTGGCCCTCTTCCAGTCGAACACCGACGCCGAGGCCCAGGAGTTCTCCCTGGACGCGAGCGTCGCGACCTGGATGTCGTCGGATGGCGTCCTAGAACTCTGCTTCGATCTGCGCGACGCGATCGCCGGCGAGACCCGTCAGTGCCCCGATCGGCGCATGCTGCGCGTGGAGCGGGCGCCCGAGAATCGCTGGCTCCGCACCAGCACCGTCCATATCGGACCGGAAACCGGCGTCTGGATCAGGGTCCGGCGAGTCGGAGAGCGGCTCGATCTGGGTCTGGCCCTGACAATCGAAGGCCGGGCGCGCGGCATCAGGCGAACCAGCTGGTTCCTCGACTGGGCATCCACGCCGACCGATCAGTGGCAGCAGACCAGCACCGTTCCGCTCCAACTGCCTGCCGCTCCGCATCCGGAACTCTGGCAGTCCGAGGCCGGCATCGCCGTCGGCGCCCGTCGGCTCGAGGTCGGCAAGGCTGCCCCGGAATTCCTGTTGCCAAGGCTCGGCTCCACGACCGACGAACTCACTTCGCTGTCGGACGCGAGGGCCGGCGCAAAACAGCTCACCCTGATCGTGTTCTGGTCATCCTGGGCGCCGCTCGTCGGTGAGACCCTCTCGGTCCTGGGCGATCTAGCCGTCTCTGAGCCCGACGTGCGCGTGATCGGCATCAACGTCTATGAAGTCAACGACGAGGCCGGAGAAGCATTCATCCAGAACTTCGGCACCGGACTCTTGCATCTCGACGATGCCGATGGATCCGTCGCGCAGCACTACCGAGTCGACGGCGTACCCGAACTGTTCGTCCTCGATTCAGAGGGCGTCTACCGCGGCGTAATCCGCGGCGCAGCGCCGTTGACCGAGATCCTCTCCGCCCTCTACGGCGTCGATTAAGTGTCGGCCGTTCAACGTCGGATAATCTGCACGGGATAGTTTCGAGCATTCAGCACACGCCGATACGCGTCACTGAGGAGTAACACCATGCGCGAGTACGAAGACATTCTCTACGAAACCAAGGGACGGCTGGGCATCGTCACGCTGAACCGCCCCGAGAAAATGAACGCACTGAGCCACCGGCTGCGAGCCGAGCTGTTCGACGCGCTCAAGGTCGCCGAGGCCGACGACGGCGTCCACGTCGTCATCATCCGCGGCGCAGGCCGCACATTCTCCGCCGGCTACGACATCACCCCCGTACCCAACCTCTCCGAGTCGGACTACCTTGACTACCGCTCCGGCCTGCCTTCGGTCGGACCCATCCATCCCGGACAGGGACAGTGGCCGCAGCACCTGCTCTCCGGCTACTGGCAGATCTGGGAACTGACCAAGCCGGTCATCTCTCAGGTCCACGGCTACGCCCTGGCCGGCGGCTCCGAGCTCGCCTCCATGTGCGACCTGATGTACGTCGCCGAGGACGCGATCATCGGCTACCCGCCGGTCCGCGCCATGACCACCGTCGACATCCTCTACCACCCCTGGCACATGGGCATGCGCAAGGCGCGCGAGCTCTGCTACACCGGCGACTCGGTCACCGGGCTCGAGGCAGTCGAGCTGGGCTGGGCCAACCGAGCCTTCCCGGTCGACCAGCTCGCAGAGGAAACCGAAAAGATGGGCGAGCGCATCGCCAACATCGCCCCCGACATGGTCCAGATGTCGAAGCGAGGCCTCAACCGGGCCTACGAGGTGATGGGCTTCCGCACCGCACTACAGGTCGGCGCCGACATCCAGGCGCTCTCCACCTTCCGCAAGTCCGCCGGCGACTTCGGAAGAATCGCCCAGGAAAAGGGCCTCAAAGCCGCCCTCGACTGGAGAGACGGCCCCTTCCAGGACTACGGAGCCGCCAAGAAACGACCCTCCGCTCCGAAGAGTTAGGGCGTCAAGAGAGCTCGTCATACCCGCGGCAAGCGCGGGTATGACGGACCAGACAGACACCAAACAATTCCACCTAACCAGATGCTGCGGTAGGATACGTCGGAGTCGCGCGACAATATGTGGGCGGCCCCAACCGGAGCAAATCTGCAGCGAGATGAAGTAGAGGTCTATGCCGAGTCGCACCGGGATTCCGCAGTCCTTCGGCATCATCATGGTCTTCGCCCTCATGGCAGCCGGCATCTTTGCGCTGGTCGGTTTCGCCGTCTACAAGGGTGCCGACCGCCACATCGTCGAGGCCAAGGCCCTCTCCGAGGTCGCCGGGGCCGAGGGCTGGGAGACCGGCCTGTTCTGCATCGAAGAGGGCAAGGAAGACCATCCCTCGCTCTCGCTGACCGAGCGCCCGCCCGAGACCTGCGCCGAGGCCGCGCCACTGCCGATTGAGAACCTCAGCGACGACGAGTACGGCGGCGAAGACGCCGTCCGCGCCGGTGGCAACGCATTGCGCGGAGCCGACCTGTATATCGCCAACGGTTGCCAGGTTTGCCACGGCGAAACGGGCGAGGGAATCGTCGGACCAACGATCGCCCGTACCGGCCTCGACATCCAGGGGGTCATCTCGCAGTACCGACAGCCGCGCGGCATCATGCAAGAGTTCTCAGCCGAGGACATCTCGGTCGCGGACATCGCCGACATCTGGACCTGGCTGCAAACGCTGCCCGCCGTCGACCCGCTCGTCGACCCGAACAACGACGCGCTGGGCCACGAGAACTACGGTCAGTGGGCTGAGTAACAGCCACCGTTGACCCTCCGCGGAGGTCGGCTGCCTGGACTCCGTTGCTCTCCTTCGCAGCGATAGCTGCCACAGGCTGAGGGGTCCTTCCCCAGATTGGCAAAGGAACACAAGTCATGGGCGCACACCCCACCCCGACCGCCGCGTACTGGGCCTTTTTCGAGAACTTCAACGCCAAAGACCCGGCCGGCTGGGCCGGCGCGATGTCATACCCGCACGTCCGAGTCTCCGCGGCTCAACAACCGCCGCCCGCCAGCTCCACCAGACCGCGCACCGCATCCGGCGTCTACCCGACCGCCGACGACTACGCCGCAATGGCGGAACGCGCCGGCTGGGAACGATTCGAAGCAACAGGCTGGGTCCGCACCCAGGGAATCACGCCGCGAGTCGTCTTTGCTTCGGCCGACAAAGTACACCTGGCCGGCGGCTGGACGCGGCATCGCGCCGACGACTCTGAAATCGTCACGAATCGGGTGCTGTACGTCCTGAGCCGCATGGAAGAGGGCTGGGGGATTCAGGCGCGGTTCGGCATCGACGGCTACCAAAAGGGCGCCGACCGCAGCGCGCAGAAGACAGCTGCGCTCGCCGCGCTCGAGCAACTGATGGCCACCCTCGAGCCCGGAGACGTCGACAACTGGCTCAATTGCTTCCACTACCCACTCACCCTCATCGGCGCGCCAGGCGAGGTCAGCACCATCGAGGACGCCGAAGCCATGCGCGCCGCCTACGGAGACTGGGCCGCCCAGGCACTCCCAATCGAATACACAGCGGACGTGATTGCCGCAGGCGAGAACGGCGTTACCCTCTCACAGTCGATCACGCGCGGCGAAGACTCCTTCCACCAGTCCTTCCTCGTCGCCCAACGAGCAGACGAATGGAAGATCCTCGCCGTCTCCGCGATCGCCTGACCGTCCCAACAGTTCGAAAGGCGTCCAATGGGCGCATACCAATCCCCTGAAGCCGCTTACTGGGCCTTCTTCGAGACCTTCAACGCCAAATCGGCGTCGGGCCGCGCCGGGGTCATGTCCTACCCCCACCTGCGAGTCGCCGCCACGCGAGTCGAGCCATCGATCCAGCAGACTCCCGAGGAGTTCGAGGCCTCTGCATCGTGGGACCAGTTCGAGCAAGCCGGCTGGGCCTGGACCCAGCCAATCACTCCGCGAGTCGTCCACCGCTCCTCAGACAAGGTCCACTTCGCCGGCGGCTGGACGAGATTCCGCGCCGACGGCTCCGAAATCAGCCGCAACCGCCTGCTCTATATCGCAACCAAGATGGAACAAGGCTGGGGCATCCAGGGCGCGTTCGGCGTAGAGGGCCATCTCAGCGGCGAAGAAGCACAACCGGCGCTTCAGGCCGCGCTGGCCGCCCTGAAGCGAGAGATGTCCATGCTCGAGGCTGGCAACGCCGAGGCCTGGCTGGACTGCTTCCACTGCCCGGCCGTCGTCGTCTTCGCCCCCGGCCAGCTCGAATGCTACGAAAGCCGCGAGTCCTTGGCCGACGCCTACCGCGAGTGGGCCAGCGAGCCGCGCCCGGTCTCGTACGAAGCCCAGGTGACGGCCGTGGGTCCATCAGGGGTGCTAATCGAGCAAACGGTCACCAGCGCCGGCGACTCCTTCCAGCAATCGTCCCTGTTCGTCGAGCGCGACGGCGTCTGGGCCAGCTCGGCGGTATCAGCGGTGCGTCCAGACATGTAACTGAAGGGGCGCAAATGGGTCACTACGAAACTCCTGAGGCCGCCTACTTCGCCTTCCTCGAGACCTTCAACGCCCGCGACGCCGACGGCTGGGCCGGAGTCAACTCCTGGCCCCACGCAAGAGTTTCGGCCGCCGCACCCGACAGCTCCGTCCACTGGCGTCCCCCGACCAGAGTCTTCACCAACGCCGATGAATACCTCGCAGCCCCGCTCTGGAGCGACCTCGAGGCAACCGGCTGGGCCCGCTCCAAGTCGACGCCGCCCAGAACCGTGCAGTCCTCAGAGAACAAGGCCCACATCGCCGGAGGCTGGACCCGCTACAACGCCGATGACCGCCCGATGGCCTCCAACCGCGTCGTCTACGTCGCAACCCTGACCGCAGAAGGCTGGGGCCTACAAGCCCAGCTCAAGACCGACAGCTTCGTCGACGGCGGCGACTACTCAGCCCAGGAGGCCGCCGTGCTGGCCGCCGTCGAGTCCACGCTTGCCCTGCTCGGCGCGCGCAAGATCGACGACTATTGCGCCTCCCTCGCCTATCCCTTCACCCTGGTCGGGCCGCCGGGGGTAATCATCCAAATCGATTCCGCTCCCGAGATGGCCGCGGCCATGCGCAGCGCCGACGACGATCAGCTCGACGTACCCGTCAACTCAACAGAAGTCGTCAACTGCGGCGAAAGCGGAGCCAACGTCACCTTCCGAGTCGAGCGCGAAGGCGTCACACAGGAAGCGCTCGCCCTGGCCGGACTCCGCAACGGAGTCTGGCAAATGTTGGCAATCTCGGGAATCTAAACCTGCTGGGGTCAATCGCCCTCAAGCGCGCCGCGCAGACGCGGATCGAGCACATCGCGCAACCCATCGCCGATGATGTTCAGGCTCCAGACCAACAGGGCAATGCACGCCCCGGGGAAGACCCACAACCACCATCCGTTGCCAGTGATGATCACCTGTCGCCCCTCGGAGACCAACCCACCCCAGGTCGGGTCCGGCGGTCGGATGCCAAGTCCCAAGAACGAGAGTCCAGCCTCAGCAATGATCGCGAACCCAGCCCCGAGCGAGACCTGCACGATCACCGGCTGGAAGCTATTCGGCAGCACGTAACGCATCATGATCCGCAGGTTGCTCGCGCCAATCGTCTGCCCCGCGAGCACATAATCCTGCTCACGCACCGACAGCGCCATCGACCGCGCAATCCGAGCTACCCAGGGAATATTGGCAATCCCAACGGCAATGATGATGTTGATGATGTCCCTGCCCAGCACGGTGACCAGCGCCAGAGCGAGAATCAGGCCCGGGAAGGCAAGCACCGCGTCCATCAGGCGCATCAGGCCCTCGTCAACAACGCCGCGCGCGTAGCCGGCAGCGATCCCAATCGGCAGTCCGAAAATCGCACCAAAGAGCGACGCGCCGAAGCCGACGGCAAGGGCCGCGCGTGTTGCGTTGAGCACGCGCGACAAAGTGTCGCGGCCGATCTTGTCGGTGCCGAATGGGTGGTCCGCATTTGGCGACTGCCAGGAGATGTAGAGGCCTTGATCGTCGGTTGCCTGCTCCTCGAAACCGGGAATCGGGAACACATCCACGAAGATCGCGACCAGGGCGAAGACGACCAGGATGAGCAGAGCCGGCTTGACCAACCGCACACGCAGGAATCGGCGCATGAAGATGCGCAGCGGCTCGAAGCGACCGACGTTGTCCGGGATCGCGTAACCGCCTGCCGTGGTTTCAGCAGTCGCTCGTTCAGCCATAGCGGATCCTCGGATCCAGCACGCCGTACGAGATATCGGTCAGCAAATTAGCGATCACGATGGCCATCGCGATCACCAGGATCATCGCTTGCACAATCAACAGGTCGCGCTGCAACGCTGCCTGGACCAACCAGCGGCCCATGCCGGGGATGTTGAAAATCTGCTCAACGATCACGGCGCCGGCGAAGACGCGGGCGAGCAACAGGCCGACGATCGTGACGACCGGCAGCAGACCGTTGCGCAGGGCATGCAGCGCAATCACGCGGCGCTCGCGGAGACCCTTGGCTCGGGCCGTGCGGACATAGTCCTGCCGCATCACTTCCAGCATCGAAGATCGCGTCTGGCGGGCGACAATGGCAGACAGTACCCAACCGACGACCAGAGTGGGCATAATCAACGATCTGATCGAGGCCACCGGATCAACCCAGATCCGTTCGAATCCCGCAGCCGGGAGCACGTTCCAGGTGACGACGAAGATCAGGATCAGGATCAGTCCCGTCAGGTAGTCGGGAATCGCGACGCCACCGACCGAGAGCGTGGTCACGACGCGGTCAATCGCAGAGTTGGGCTTGATCGCCGACACTACCCCGGCGGGAACACCGATCAGCATCCCCACGATGATCGTCGCCACACCGACGTGCAGCGTGTTCTGCAAGCGCTGCAGCAGTTCCGGGCCGATATCGCGGTTGGTCAGCGTCGACTGTCCGAAGTCGCCCGAGGTAATGATGTCGCCGAGCCAGGTGACCATCTGCTCAGGGACCGACTTGTTTAACCCCAGACGTTCTTCGATAATCGCGCGTCGCTCCGGCGAGATCGCTTCGCCCTCACCTGACAAGGCAGCGACTGGGTCACCAGGCAGAACCCGGAAGATCGCGAATGACGCGATCGCGACGAGGATGATCACCACGATCGACTGGAGCACACGGACAGAGACATATGTCCACATTGCGCTGCCTTAGACCTCCCCTTCTGGGAAGGCGTCGCGAAGTGACGACGGGGGCGCTGCCTCAGTTCGGACGGCAGTCTCGTCTCAGGCCGGCCCCGTCAGCCGCTGCGCGGCAGCTCCCCCGAAGGGGAGCGCTGCTATCGCCTAGACCTCGTCGCTCCATAGCCAACGGGTCTGCCACTTGCCCTCTCCATTGAAGAGGGTTTCCTGGGCGTTCTGAATGGCGGTTCGCGCACCGGTGAAGTTGACGCCGTAGAGCATCGTGTAGAAGTGGCCTTCGCCCACGATGATGTCGTTCACCCTGGCGTAGATCTCGCGGCGCTCCTCGACGTCGTAGGCCTGCCGGCCTTCGGCGACGAGTTGGTCCAGGTCCGGATGGATCGGGCTCTTGACCCCGCTCTCGTCGGCGGGGTTGTACGTGCCGCCCTCGGTGTAGGCGAGCGAGGCAATCCAGTCGGGCTCCGGGTATCGGCTCCAACCGGTGATGGTCATGTGGTACTCCCCGTTGTCCATGAAGGCGGGGATGAACTGGACCAACTCCAGCGGCTCGAAGACCACGTCGATCCCGAGCACTTCCTTGATCTGCTGGACGTAGATCTGGCAAGCGTCGATCTTGACCTGGTTGACGTATGTGGTCAGCTTGAGGCCGCCCGCAGCGTTGATCGCTTCGACATCGGCCCCGGACATTGCCAGCAGCTCCTTGGCTCGCTCGCGACGCGCGTTGATGTCGGGGTAGGCGACCTGCGGGTTGCCGGGCACCTCGCTGTAGGCCAGCGTGCCGTTCGGCCACTGTCCACCAAGCGCCTGGATATTGAGGTTGTTGTGCACCGCCTGGTTGACGGCCTCAGGGTGCACCGCGTGCATGATCGCCAGCCGCAGGTTCATGTTCTCCAGCGGCGGCTTTTTCGCGTTCAGGACGAGAATCTCCGAGACGAACGCGCCCTCCATCTTGACGATGTCCCAGTTCGGGTCATCCTCAACCTGAGGAATGAACTGCGGCTCGGGGATGAACATCAAGTCGAGGTCACCGGCGAGGCCGGTGGCGATCAGCGTCGAGTTCTCGGTGATGATGTTGTACTTGATCTCGTCGAAGTAGGGCGCGTTGGTTCCGGTCGCAGCTCCGGGAGCGGGCCCCTTCATCCAGTGATTCGGGTTGCGCTTGCCCAGCACGTGCGACTGGTCGACCCACTCCGAGAACTCGTAGGGGCCGGTGCCCAGCGGCTGGAGACCATACTGGTCGCCCAGCTCATCGGCGGTGGGCACATGCACAATTGCCCCACCGCGGTCGCCGAGCAGGTGCATGACACCGGCAGACGGCTCGGACATCAAGTAGGTGGCGGTGAGGGCGTCGGGAGTCTCGACCGTGTGGACCACGGAGAAGTTGGGCGCCGGCGTCGCGCCTTCGCTGGTCACGCGCTCGAGGTTGAGCTTCACATCTTCCGACGTGAACGCGTCGCCGTTGTGGAACACCACGCCGTCACGCAGATTGAAGTTGATCGTCGTGGTGTCAGGGAACTCCCACGACTCAGCCAGCGAGATGTCGCCGATCTGGTTGCTCTGATTGTCGTGCATCACCAGATAGTCGTGGAACATCTGGAAGAAGTACGCGTCCGTACCCGAGGTCCCGAATTGCGGGTCCAGCGAGGTCGTGTTGAGGTGAATCGCCGGGTTGATCCGTGGGGCAATCGCAACACCCGTGTCAGCTTGCGCGACCGTGGCCTGCTGCTGTTGCTGCTGTTGCTGTGCCGAGGCGGCCTGTTGCTCTTGCTGCTCAGCCTGCTGCTCGGCCATCGCCTGCTGCTGCTCTTGTTGCTGCTGCTGGACCTGCGCCGCCGCGGGCTGCGCATCGTCGTCATCGTCGCCACAGCCGACCAGCGCCAGACCAGCCGCGCCGACACCGGCGCGCGCCGATGCTCGGAGCAGCGAACGCCGCGACATCTTGTTCCGTCGCATCCGCTGCCAATAGTTTCGAGTCGTCATCTCACGAGACCTTTCCGTCGGGCTGCGCAGCGGCCGTATGCAGGAACGGCCGACCTTCGCTCTACGCGCACCGACATATCGCGATGCAGGCTAACACGACATCTAAAAGCGCCGAAGTGGACGTATCTGGTGCCGGACTATTCCGTCGGCCGGGAAAACTCGATCGTGCCATTGCTGATCAGGGTCAGGCTGGCCACCAACTCGACCCGCCCGGCGCCTGTCTGGAACTCCGCCGTGGTCACCTGACTGGTCAACTCACCGCGTTCGCCGACGATCGTCAGCACGGTCGAGTAGTACTCAATCGATTCGATCACGACACTCTCGGCCAGAAGTTCCGCCGTGCCGCTCTTGAGAATCTCAACGACATGATCAAACTGCGGGTCTCCTGGAGTCAACGGACCACTCTCGATCACCAGCTCGTACATCGCCGGCCGGCCGCCCTCGACCGTCCTGGTCAACCAGGAGATGTTGAGCAACGAGTGCAGCGGATTGAGGTTGAGCCGGTCAGGATTGGCCAGGAACTGATCAACCGTCAGCCCGGCAAACCCGAGCAGCGCCGGGCTGGAGGGCGCCCAGATCGGCTCGCCGTCCTCCTCTGCGTCGCTCGTCCAGATCCCGTCCCGATTCCACAGCAGCCGGAACGTGCTGCCGTCGTCGATGTTGACGACAGTCTCGAACGCGCCCTGGCTCCGCGATCCGCGCACACTGGTCGACGCCACGCGCGGCTCTCCGTCGATCACCGCCTGGGCGAGAAATTGCATGTCCAATTCGTCGGCAGTGGCAACCCAGATGGCAACCTCTTCGAGCAACTGCTCAACAGTCGGCAGCTCCGGCGGTTCGTCATCCGAACCAAAGCTCCCCGGCGATTCATCGCTGTCCGTTGCCGCGAAATCCCCAAGCAACGCACTGTCGACCAGTGGCTCAGGCGTCGGGAACTCGACCGGCTCGTTCCAGGAAATCAGGTTGGACACGCTCGATACATAGAACTCGGGCGCGTCCTCATCCGAATCCTCCGACTCGCCGCCACCAAGTCCGAACGCGTCTCGCAGCGTCGCCACAGATTCGACCAGCAGCGGCGCACCAGAGCTCTGGCTGACCGCCAATCGCAGGAGCATCGTCTCAATCCCCGCATCGGCCACATCAATGCCGTACGCCCGCAGTTGTTCTGAGGCCGCGGCGTTCAGGCCGTCGACGTCGATCTGGCACTCCAGGAACCAGACAGCCTGGCCGCCGTGCTCACCCTCGGAGATTGAACCGCCTACGGCCTCGATGCAGCCCAGGGTTTGCCCAAACTGGCTGGGATCGGTCAAGTCCTCCGGGTTCGCGCCGAGCATCGCCGTCAAACTGCTGAGCGTCTCTTCAAACTGATCACTGAGGTCAATCCAACCGTCGATCTGGGGCATTGAGAGATAGGCCGTGTCGTCAGAGAGCAACACCCGCATCAACAGCGGCTCATCAAGATCAGCCTGCTCATCGTCCGCCAGGCCCGAGGCCATCTCAAACAGCGAGCTGGCGTCAATCGTGGTCAGCGCCATGAACGGCTGCAAGCGGGCAACGACCGATGTGCTGAGCTGCGTCGACAACCCACCCAGGTTGATATCGACGTCAATCTCCATCTCGAACGTCTCGAGCTCGGCCACCCAGGCCTCAAAGGCGGCCGACGCTTCGGCAAAGAGTGGATCGACGTCCCGCGCGTCAACTTCCGCCTCGGCCTCTTCTTGGATCTGCTGCTCGGCGTCCTGCTCCGCGGACTCCTGGGATTGCTGGGCGCGCTCCTCGGTAGTTGAGCGCTCCGCAGTTGCCGTCGAGGACGACTGTTCAGTCTGCCCCGTCTGCCCAGACTGCTCCTGGTCCGATTGGATCTGCTGCTGTTCCTCATCGCCGCCACAGCCAACCAGCAGCGACCCCAACACCACAACGCCAGCAATCAAGAACAGAAACAACGCACGCATTCGGCCGCCTCCCGCAGAGGAAATTATGTCGATTCACTCTATCGCGGAAACGGGCGCAGACCTGTCACTTGAAAGTGACTCAGAACCAGTCCATCGGAAACATGCATGGCTGCACGGCAGAGCAATCAACCGACCATCGCCTACCGAAAGGCATTCCCTAGCCAGATGCACGGATCGGCCGCGAGCAAGCGGCGCGACACCTGCGACCCCTGCGCGTCCGGCTCACGCCGGAGTGATCGCCAACGCCCGGACCTCACCGAATTCCCGGTCCAGCTTGCGCCACGAATCGCCGCCATCGTCGCTCAGGTAGACATACCCGTAGAGGGTCGCCGCCGCAATCGTGTCCGGCGCGTCAGGATGTGTCGCCAGCCAGTAAATCACCGAGTTTGGGCTCTCCGGCAGCTCGCAAGTCGCCCACGTTCGGCCGCCGTCCGTGGTGCGCTGGATCGCTCCGGTCGTGCCCGGGATCCCGTCACCGCTCGCCACAAACATCGTGTTCGGATCGTCGGGCTTGACGATCATCGCGCGGCAGTACGACCGAGGCGTCCGCTCAGTCAACGGCGGGAACTCATGCTGCAGCCACGACTCGCCCTCATCGTCCGAGCGGGCGATCCCAAACGGACTCGTCGCAAACGTCGCCGCCCCCTCGGGAGCCGTCGAGCGGCCCATGCAGTGGATGTCGGCCTGGAACGTCTCCGGACCCAACGGATTACCCCGAACCCAGGTGTCGCCGCCGTCGATCGACTTGTGCACCCCATCGACCTCAACCCCCGCATAGACACGCTGAGAGTTGAGCGGGTCGATCACGACCACCGTCGTCCGCGGAGTCCCAATCGGACACTCCTCGACAATGTCGACCGGCAGGTCATCCCACGAGTGTCCCCCGTCGCGCGAGCGCCGCACTCCCGGCCGTCCGCCGGCAAAGATCGTGCTCGTGTCAACCGGGTCGACGGCCAGCGACCACGTCTGCCGGTCGGCCTCATAGCTGTCGACCACGCTCCAGGACGAGCCATTGTCGTCCGACAACAGCAACGCAACATCCGCCCCCGCCATCAACCGACTCGGGTCATCCGGAAACACCACCAGCGACCGCACCGACTGCTCACCAACCGCCCGACCCTTCTGCCAAACCCCACCCCCATCCGGCGACCGCCAAAGCCCCTGTCCAATCGTGCCAACGTGAACGGTGATGTGGTCCGACATGCTGCGCCCCTTCAGCTCTGCGATATCTCGCTGCAATGCGGTCAGGGTAGGGTTTCGCAATCACGCCCGGTGCCACGCCAGCTGCCCCGCCCGGTGTCCTCAGCTCCGGGGGACTCCCCGCAGGTCGGGAAAATCGATCGCCACGTTGTACGTGACCAGTTCAGTCTGCCAGCGGATGTCCGACCTGGCGCCCTCCTGCGACAACGTGATCGCCAGGTCAACCATGATCAAGGCACCGGTCTCGCGGTTGACCACGGCCTGAAGCGCGAGAAAATACCCAACCTCCGCAGCCTCGATCAGCTCCTCCAGCTGACTCGCCGCTCCCGGCGCCTGTCCAAACAACGTGCCCATGACCGACTTGACCAGCGCCCGTGCCGCATCGCGTTCTGCAGGGTCTTCCAGCCCGGAACTGGCTCGACAGCGGACAATCCAGGATGGCTGATCCTGCCACGGCTCCAGACTGGTCTCACCAAACGACGTCTCCGCACATTCCAGCCAGCCCGCCAACATGTCGCGATCCGTAATGATCGACGTGCCCAACATGGACCGCAGCTCATTCTCCAGGGCAATGCTCTGCGAGTCATCGCCCGAGCCCACGTGCTGCCAGATGCCAAAGTTCAACAGGAATTCGTCGTCCTCAACGCGGAGCTGCTGAAAACTCTCGCGCTCCGCCGCAGAATCCTCAGACCCACCGTCGAGATAAAGGATCGTCCAGACCGACTCCGGATCCTTGCGATACTTCGCTTCACCCTCAAACTCAAACTCACCAGTAGGTCGTTCGCCAACCCCAAGCGCAGTGACCCGAAACTCCGCAGTCTCAAACGACTCCGCCCAGCGCCAAAATGAATCAGTCGCCTGTCGATGAAGCGGCCGGTCGGCATCAGAGCCACAAGCACTCACCAGCAGAGCAGAAAGAACAGCAACAGCCAGCCATCGCATCAGGCGCCACCCCAGACCGTCGCGCAGCAGTTACTGTCGCGATCGGCAACAGGGTAAGAGTCTCAAAGCACGACAACCCCGAGGCCACCTCCGTCACTCCAGCTAGCGCCGGTATGACGACGATGGACCGACAACTACGGCATATACGGATAAGGACTCGGACCCAGCTGAGTCCTCAAAATCGCCTGAGCATCCTCCACAAACTCACAAAGCAACGGACGGGTATCCGCTGGATCAATAATGTCCTGGCCCGTCGCCTCAGCCGTCCGGAACGGCGACGCCAGATCCTGCAGCCGCTGCTCGATCTCCGCCTGCTTCGCCTCCGGGTCGTCCGCCGTGTCGATCTCCCGCCGATACGCCGCCATCGCCCCACCCTCGATGTGCATCGATCCCCACCGACCCGACGGCCACGCCCAACGCTGGAACATCCCCGTCGGACGATGCTGACACTGCCCCGCGACGCCGAAGATGCGGCCCATCACGACCGTCGCCCAGGGCATCCGCGACTGACACGTCGTCATCACCAGCCGAGCCCCAGCCCGCTCGATGCCCAGCTTCTCCGACTCCAGGCCGACCATGAACCCGGGCTCGTCGGCAAACGAGATCAACGGCAGGTGGAACATGTCGCACAGCTGGATCAGGCGAATCACCTTGCTCCCGCCCTTGACGTCCGTCGACCCGCCTTCATGCATCGGATTGTTGGCCATCACCCCGACCGGATACCCATTGATCCGCGCCAGACCCGTAATCCGCGAGCGCCCATAGAACGGAGCAATCTCAAAGAACGATCCCTGGTCGACGCACCAGTTGATCGCCCGGTGGCCGTCATACGCCCGACGCCGATCGCGAGGCACCAGCCGCCGCAGCCGTTCCTCCCGCCGATTCGGATCGTCTGTCGGCTCCGTCCGCTCCGGCATCTCATGGACGCTCTGCGGCAGATAGCTCAGGAACTGCCGAATCTGCCGGAACGCGTCCTCCTCGTCCTCGGCCAGGTTGTCGACCGACCCCGACTGATACACGTGCACCCGCTCGTCGCCCAGATCCTCCTTCGTGATGTCATAACCCAGCGCCGCCTTGACCACCGGCGGACCACCCGGAAAGAGCTGCGAAATCCCCTTCACCATGATCGTGAAGTGGGCCATGCAGGCGTTGACTGCCGGCAACCCAGCCACCGACCCCATCACCGCCGAGACCACCGGCACCACCCGCATCAGATCCGTATCAAACGTCGACCACGTATTCCCGTCCGGCAGATACGTACGACCCAGCGTCTCGAACCCGCGCACCGATCCGCCCGCCGAGTCCAGCATCCGCACATAGGGAACGCGCCACTCCAGCGCCCGCTGATTGGACGCCTTCTCCGACCCGAGACCGGTGCTCGACCCATCACCCCCGCCCGATCCGCCGCGCACGGTGAAGTCGCCCGCCGAAACCACAATCTTCCGACCGTTGACCTTGCCAAACCCCTCGATCGACCCCTTCGGCGTGAACCCAACCAGCTCACCAGAATCATCATGCTCGGGACTCCCGACCAACGACATGAACTCGTGCAGCGATCCCGAGTCCAGCAGCCCATCCAGCCGCTCATTGACCAGCAGCTTCCCCCGCCGACGCTGTCGAGCCACACCCTCAGGCCCACCACGAGCTTTCGACAGCTCCTTACGCTTGCTAATCTCGGCGATTTCAGATTCCCAGGTCATAAGAAGCTCTCAGTGTGATTGCGTTGTGACGGCATTGTGGTTGCGCCGTGATTGCGTTCGTTCCTCGTCCACGGGCCCGAACACTCTGGATATCGTATTGCCACCTTGAGATAGAGAAGCTCGATGCTATCCCTCATATCCATCACGATCATCATGATCTCCGTCGCCGCCGGCCTCGCCTGCACGAGCTCCGAACCCCAGCAGAATCCAGCCGCCGCCGAACAGCGAGGCGAGCGCCAGCCACTCTCTGAACCGCCCCAGATCGTCGCCAACAACGGCCCCGAGCAAGCCACCTTCGTCGCCCGTGCCCTCCCCGCAGTCGTCACCCATCCCAATCTGCCCATCCGCGAGACAGACGCCGATCCGCAGGACTTCCTCGACTACCTCACCGTCGACGACGGACCCTACGGATTCCGCACCGTGCTCGGCATCTTCTCCACCACCGACCACATCGACTTCGACATGATCGGACTCGAACTCGTCTGCGACTCCCAGATCGAGGGCGGCATGCTCTGGATCTACGCCGCCGCCTTCCCCTCCTACGACGCCCGACAACGAAACATCGCCGCCGGCCTCGACGACCAAGGCGTGCCCGCCAGCGTCACCTTCACCCGCTCCGCCGACGACTCCGACGTCCGCCTCCTCTTCGACACCGTCGAGCACCAGTCCGCCCAACTCTTCGACGCCACCCTCTTCCTCGCCGTCGCCAAGGGCTACGAGACCGCCTTCGTCCGCCTCCCCTTCGCCGGAGACTACATCTCCGCCAAGATCGACCTCCGAGGAGCCTTCAGCACCCCCATCCAACCAAACCTCGACTGGTGCGGCGCCTACTAGCCCGACGAGCAAAACCAGCGGGCTCTCAACAGATCCCAATGCAAGAGGCGCCGTCATTCCAGGCTCCGTCTGGAATCTCGCCCGAGGCTTGCCCATCCAAGCCCTCAGGAATCACCAAAACCCCTGCTAGCTTCAGGCGATGGAAGCCTGAACTGATGGCCCTCGCCGACCACCTCATCTCCGCGATCGCGCCAATCTACATCCGCGCCCGATTCCTCCAGGAGCGAATCCAGTCCGGCGTCGTCTGGAACCTGCTCGATCCCAGCTTCATCGCCGATCCCTATCCCACCTACCGCGCGCTGCGCGAGCGTGATCCGTATCACTACAGCCCCTTGACCAGCATGATCACCGTCGTCCCATTCGAGGACGTCGACGCCATCCTCCGCGATCACCGCCGATTCAGCAGCGTCATCCGCGGCACCGAGCCATTCCCGGTCGCCGAGGAACAGGCCCGCCGCCAACTCTCACCATCCATGCAGTTTCGCGACCCGCCCGATCACACCCGCCTCCGAGGACTCGTCAATCGAGCCTTCACTCCGCCCCAGATCGCCAGGATGGAAGACCAGATTCGAGCGACTGCGCACGAACTCCTCGATCAGCTCGACGACAGCAACGAGTTCGACCTCATGGCCAGCTTCGCCAACCTGCTGCCGATGCTCGTGATCGCCGAGATGATCGGCGTCCCCACCGAAGACCGCGAACAGTTCAAGGCCTGGTCCGATCAGATCATCCGAGGCCTCGAACCAAACCTCAGCGATGCCGAGCTATCAGAACTGCTCGACAACGCCGAGGCGCTCGCCGAATACTTCGCGCCGATCATCGAGGATCGCCGCCGCGAACCGAGGGACGATCTCGTCTCACGTCTGGTCATCGCCGAGGAAGAAGGCCAGACGCTGAGCCACGACGAGACACAGATCACCCTGCGCCTGCTGCTTGTCGCCGGCAACGAGACCACGACCAACCTGATCGGCAACGGCCTCAAGGCGCTGCTCGAGCATCCCGAACAGTTGCAACTCCTGCGCGAACAGCCCGACCTAATCCCCACCGCGATCGAGGAACTCCTGCGCTACGACTCACCAGTTCAGATAGATGTCCGACGCCTGGTCGAGGACACCCAAATCGGAGGCAAGCAGGGCAAGCAGGATTCCCTGGTCACGCCCCTCATCGGAGCCGCAAATCGCGACCCCCAGGCCTTCCCCGACCCCGACCGCCTAGACATCACCCGAGACGACACCGGAAACATCTCCTTCGGCCGAGGCATCCACCACTGCCTCGGAGCCCCACTAGCCCGCCTAGAAGCCAAAGTCGCCTTCGAAACCCTCCTGGAACGCTACGACCAGATCAACTTCACAGCCCACCCCCCCAGCTACCGCCAAAACATCGTCCTAAGAGGCCTGCAACACCTAACCATCCAGGTCCATCACCAAAACCCAAACCCCTAACAATCCACCCCGTACAACGACAAGAAAACTCCCTCTCCCCCTGGGAGAGGGCAGGGGTGAGGGTCCCTCCAAATCCCATCCCTCCGTTTCCCCTTCCTCCCCCTCTTAGGGGGAGGTGCCGAAGGCGGAGGGGGTAACGTCCCCCCGCATCCACTACTCCCGTCCGCAACCCACCCATATCTCTGCAAAATACGCAACTTAGTCGCTCTTGTAAGCAGAACACCTGTCCGCATACCATCGATCCCATCTATCGACAGCTGAGAGAGCATTCAATGTCCAAAGAAACGCCATGCATCGCCTTCGAACCCAAAGCCGTCCAACGCGCCCTCGGCGAGCTCGCCGCCAACGGACCCAGCTACGTCCGACTCGGCGCCCTCAGAGCCATGGCCTCCATGCTCCGAGACACTCACGACCCACACGCCCAGGCCGATCCACTGCGCGATCAACGAATGGATGCCGCCCTCGACGAGGTCGAAGCCATGATCATCGAGGCGCGCCGCGCCGCCGAACAGCAGCAGCCCGCCGACCCAGACGCGCATACCGATCCCGAAGCCACCGAAGAGCAAGAAGCAGCCAACGAGGAAGACGAACCGCCATAATCCACACGCCAGGCGGCGGAACCGTCCGTTTTTTTCTTTCAACGTCCAATCAGCGAAGAACCTGGCCACAGTACCCGGCCAGCAAACGTCGTCAGCGAGCCGCCGCGATCGCGCGCTGTGCCCGCTCCGCGAGCTCCGGCTGCGCCGTCCACGCCGAGTCAACCTGCGCCCGGATGCTCGCCGACCGCGTCGCAATCGCAAACTCCTGCAGCGCCAGCTCCTGCAGCGACTCCGTCAGCGTCTGCGCCGGATCCTGCGCCAACCGCTTGGCCCGAGTCCACCACGCCCCCTGCATCACCTCGTCGCTCGCCTGCATCAACACCTCCTCCGTCACCGCCCGATGCCGCACCAGCGCATACAAAATCTGCACCGGAGTCTGCGGAGGATCAAGCTGAGCCGGTGGCAAATCCTCGGGCCAGATCAGCCGAGCCTCAATCGTGCAAGCCTCCGACGCGCAGTCGGCCAGCGAACCAATCGGAGTGATCTCGTGCAACTGCGCCTCAGTCGCCCCGGCCAGCGCCGTCGTCAACACGCGCCGCGTCAGCAGCAGGGCATAGCCCCAGGCCTCAGCCGAGTCCGACTTCATCCCGGACTAGATCAAGTCCTGGCCGCCCGCGACCTCAAGCGCGGAGCGGATCGTCGCCTGGATCTCCTCGTCCGGATCCACCAGCGGCGCCCGCAACGGCCCAGCGTTGAAGCCAATATCGTTCAGCGCCCACTTCACCGGAGCCGGGTTGCCAATCAGGAACAGCGCCTTGACCAGCGGAGCCAACTTCACCTGCAACCGCCCCGCCTCCGCCGTATCACCGCGCTCCCATGCGTCATACATCGCCTTGATCGACCCACCGACCAGGTGCGACAGCACCGACACCGCGCCATACCCACCCATCGACAGAAGCGCCAGGTTGTCGCCGTCGTTGCCGCTCCACATCCGGAACCGAGGCGGTGCCGTCCGAATGATCTCAGCAATCAGCTCAAGGTCGCCCGAAGCCTCCTTGACCCCCGCAATGTTCGGGCAGTCCTCAGCCAGCCGCACCGTCGTCGTCGCCGCCATGTTCAGCCCGGTCCGCCCGGGAACGTTGTACAGCATGATCGGAGTCTCGGGCACCGCGTCGGCCACCGTCTTGAAGTGCTGGTACAGACCCTCCTGCGACGGCTTGTTGTAGTACGGCACCACCTGCAGCAGCCCATCGATATCAAGCTTCGCCGCCTGCTCGGAAGCCTCGACAGCAGTGGCGGTCGAGTTCGACCCGGTCCCGGCGATCAGCGTGCCGCCGGCGTCATGCACGATCGGAGCCAGCTCACGGAAGAGCATCCGCTCCTCATCATGCGTCAGCGTCGGCGACTCTCCGGTCGTCCCGGCCACAACCACACCGTCGGAGCCCGACTTCAATAGAGCGCCGGCCAGGTGTTGCGCCTGCTCGACGTCAACCCCACCGGCCTCAGTCATCGGCGTCACCATCGCGGTATACAGGCGCCCCCAAGTGGGCGCGTCATTCGGTTCAGTCATGATCGGAGCTTTCCAACTGCCACAGTCTGAACATCAAGGCTACAAGGTTGCGCCTGCTCACTTGCCCACCAGCTCAGCTTGGCTTGGTGCATAATGCGCCCTGCGAAACCAAACGCGTCAAACCCGCGCCTGCCGAGGAAATCCAGCTGCAACGAGCCCAGACAGGAGACGCTAGGCAGGCACCGGCGCTTCAAGGTGGAGCAGGCCCGCATCCTGCAGCTCCGCCCAGAGAGCGCCCGGAATCGGCGCCTCGACCATCCGCACATTGTCCTCAACCTGCGCCACCGAGGCAGCCCCGGGAATCACCGCAGCGATGGCCGGATGAGCCAGGATGAACTGCAACGCCGCCGCCTTCAAAGGCACATCGTGGCGGTCGCAAACCACCTTGATCGAACGGGCCCGTTCGATCATCTCAACCGGAGCAGCCCGGTAGTTGTAGCTCACCCGCCCGCTCAAGTCCGACGCCAGGATGCCGCTGTTGTAAGGCCCACCCGCGATCACGCTGATCCCGTTGGCCTCGCAATAGGGCAGAAACTCAGCCAACGCGCCCTGCTCAAGCAGGGTGTAGCGCCCGGCCAGCAGGAAGCAGTCCAGCGGAAGCTCGCGCGCAAAGCGAAGCTCCAACTCCCACTGGTTCATCCCCGCGCCAATCGCACCAACCAGGCCCTGTTCGCGAAGTTCGATTAACGCTGGAAACGCCTCGCCCAGCGCCTGCTCCGCATGATCGTCGGGATCGTGGACGAGCAGAATGTCGACGTGGTCGACGCCCAGTCGTTCGAGGCTCGATTCGAAGGATCGAAGTGCGCCCTCGCGGCTGAAATCGAAGTGCCAGGGCTCAGACCCACCGGCATCCTCCTGCAGACGGCGTCCAACCTTGGTCGACAGCACGAAGTCCGAGCGGTCGAGCCGCGAGAGCGGCGCCCGATAGCGACGCTCACTCTCGCCGACGCCGTACATCGGCGCCGTATCGAAGTATCGAATCCCAAGGGCGGCCGCACGATCAATGAGCGCAGCGGCCTCGTCGGCTCCCGCGTCGGCAGCGAGGAACACCCCACCCAATCCAAGCCGAGTGACTTGAAGAGACGTGCGACCGATCTGACTGGTATCCGTAGCCCGCATGGCCGCGAGGATAGTCGGTCGGCGCTAGAGGCAACCGTCTTCGAGCATCCACTCAACCATCTGCACGATGTTCAGCGCCGCGCCCTTGCGCAGGTTGTCGGCAACCACCCACCAGGCAAGACCGTTGGGGTTGGTCACATCGACCCGGGCTCGACCGACCAGCGTGTCGTCAATCCCATCGGCGTCGAGCGGCGTCGGCCACTCCCCAGCCGCTCGCCCGTCAATCACCGACAGGCCCGGCTGCGCAGCCCACCGCTCGTGCGCCTCCTCAGGCGTGATCGGCCGGTCGAAGTCGGCGTGAACCGCAATCGCATGGCCGCGTTCGGTCGGAATACGGACACACGTCGCCGAGAGCGGCAGCTCAGGCTGGTGAAGAATCTTGCGCGATTCAACCAACATCTTCCGCTCTTCATTGGTGTAGCCGTCCTCAAGGAAGACATCGACCTGGGGCAGCGCGTTGTTGGCGATCTGCTTCGGGTACTCCGAAATCTGCTCGTCCGAGATCGAGCCGCCGCCCACCAGCGCAGCGTTCTGCTCCTTGAGTTCGACGACGGCCGCACCGCCCGAACCGGACGTCGCCTGGTAGGTATCCGCAATCACACGGGTGACCGCACGGTCCCGAATCAGCGGGTGCAGCGAAAGCACCAGCGGCACCGTGGTGCAGTTAGGGGTGGAGACGATCCCGGTGTGATGGCGCAGGTCCTCAGGGTTGACCTCAGGAACGACCAGCGGCACACCCTCTTGCTGGCGGAATGCGGACGAGTCGTCAAACGCGACCGCACCCTTCCCAGCAGCGACCGGGCAGAGCTCCCTCGAGGCCGCGGTCGACGCCGAGATGAACGCCACGTCTGCGCCGTCAAAAGCGTCGTGCGTGGTCTCATGGACGATGTGGGTCTCGCCGCGGAAAGTGAGTTCGCGTCCTTCAGAGCGCTTCGTCGCAAGCAGCCGAAGTTCCTTGACCGGGAAGTTGCGCTCTTCCATGCACTTCAGGAATTCGGCCCCCACGACGCCGGTGGCTCCGACGAGGGCAACGGTCAGTTCACGTCCCACGGTGTGTCTCCTTGTGTTGCGTGGTGTGTGTTGGCGAAATCGAGCTAATCAGTGCGCAGTCCAAGCAAGCGGTCGAGGCCGATCACCAGGTGGTCGAGCTCGGGCGCAGCGCGGACGGCGCGCAGGATCTCCGGAATGAACGAGGCTCGGCTCATCGAGTCGTGACGGATGGTCAGCGTCTCGTCGGTGCCGCCAAAGACGATCATCTGGTGGGCAACCAGCCCCGGCAGTCGCACCGAATGGAGCGACGCCCCGCCAAGCTCAGCGCCGCGTGAATCGTAGCCCTCGACGTTGTGCCGCTCGGCGGCGTTGCGATTAAAGTCGCGGTCGCGCGCGGCGCGCATCGACTGCGCAGTCGCGACGGCAGTGCCCGACGGAGCGTCGACCTTGCCGTCGTGGTGCTGCTCAATAATCTCAACCGAGTCAAACAGCGGTGCCGCGACATTGGCCAGATGCATCATCATCACCGCGCCAAGCGCGAAGTTAGCAGCGATCACACCTCCGAGGCCACCGTCGTTGACTCGGAGCTCAACATCGGCAACGACTTCGTCTGAGAGTCCGCTGGTGCCGATCACCGGCCGCACGCCGGCATCGACTGCAGCCGGAATCAGCTGCCCCGTCCACTCAGCGTTCGAGAAGTCGACGACAACGTCAGGCGCCCATGCGGCCAGCGAGGCAAGCGAGTTGCTGAGCGGTACATCGCGACCAGCGATCTCAACCGACGAATTGCTGGACAGGCCGTCCAGCGCTCCGACCAGCTCGAGGTCCTCGGCCGACTCGATCGCGGTCATGATCTGCTGGCCCATGTTGCCGGCGCCGCTCATCACGACTCGGATGCTGGGGCGGATCATGACTCACCTACTCAACAATCGTCCCGCAACTCAATTCAGCGGCTGGGAGCGCCGAAGTCGCTGCGCGGCGGTGGTGGCGGCGGCGGCGGGCCGTCGCCCTCGGTCTGCTGTTGTCCGCGGCGGATGTTCACACGGGAGAGGATCCCGCCGCGGCGTCGCGGAGCGATGTTGGTCTCCGGCTGGCGCTCCTCCTGGTCCTCAGTGTTGCCCCTGGGCTGCCGCTGATCGCGCGGTTCCTCAGGCTGTCGGTTGGAGTCTGGCGGCGAGGACTGCTGGTTGCCGTCGCCACCCTGCTGTTGACCGGCGCCTCGGCGTCGACGCCTTCGCCGGCGTCGCGGTTGCCCTTCGCGCGGCGGCGCGACGGCGGCCGAGCCGTCGTCGGCAGCTGCGGTTGCGAGCGGAGTCGGCGCGGGCGCTTCAGTGGTCTCCGGCTCCGGAGCCTCAACCGAAGCAACGACCGGCTCCTCCTGAACCACTTCCTCCGCTTCGGCCGGCTCGACCGGTTCGGGGTCGCGCGGCACCCGAGGGCGGCGCTGTCGCGACTCACGCGGTTCTCGTGGTTCCCGTGGTTCTCTGGGCTCGCGGTCTCGGTCTCGGTCACGATCTCGATCACGGCGGGGACCACGGTCGTCGCGGTTGCGGCGCTCCCGAGGTTCTCTCTGCTCGCGCGAGTCGCGCGACTCGCGAGGCTCACGCGGGCCGGAGTCGGTCTCGCCGTTCAGCAACGCCTTGCGCGACGCGTTGACGCGACCCAGGTTGTCGACTTCGATCACAATGATCTGCATCTCGTCGCCGACGCTCACGATGTCCTCGACCTTGTCGACGCGGTAGTCAGCCAGCTCGGAGATGTGCACCAGGGCGTCCTTGCCCGGCACCATCTCGACGAACGCGCCGAAGGGCAGAATGCGGACGACTTTGCCGGTGTAAATCTGGCCCGGTTCGATGTCCCGAGTCATCGCCGAGATGCGCTCGTAAGCTGATTCCCCGGACTTCTGATCGACGGCGGTGATGAAGACCGCGCCGTCGTCCTCGACCGAGATGTCGGCGCCGGTGTCCTCCTGCAGCGCGCGGATATTGCGGCCACCGGGACCAATCAACTGGCCGATCTTGTCCTGCGGCACGTCGATGCGCAGAATGCGCGGCGCGTGCGGCGACATCTGCTCACGCGGGGCAGCGATGCACTCGGTCATCACGTCCATGATCTGCAGGCGGGCGTCGCGCGCCTGGTCGAGCGCGCGGGTCAGGATTTCGAGGTCAATGCCCTTGACCTTCATGTCCATCTGCAGCGCGGTCACACCGTCGCGCGAGCCGGCAACCTTGAAGTCCATGTCGCCGAGGTGGTCTTCCATGCCGACGATGTCGGTCAGGATCGCGACGTCATCCTCTTCCTTGATCAGGCCCATCGCGATGCCGGCGATCGGCGTCTTGATCGGCACGCCCGCGTCCATCATCGAAAGGACGGATGCGCAGACCGAGGCCATCGAGGTCGAGCCGTTGGAAGCAAGTACCTCGGAGACGAGACGAATCGTGTAGGGGAACTCTTCGAACGGCGGCAGGATGGCGGCCATCGCACGCTCGCCGAGCATGCCGTGGCCGATGCTGCGCCGCGACGGATTGCCGACACGGCCGGTCTCACCGGTCGAGAAGGGCGGGAAGTTGTAGTGGTGCATGAAGCGCTTCGAGTCCTCAGGTGTGAGGTCGTCGATGCGCTGGGCCATGCCCGAGCCGGCCAGTGTGGTGAAGCTCAGCACCTGCGTCTCGCCGCGCTGGAACAGGCCGGAGCCATGGGTGCGCGGGACCAGGTCAATCTCTGCCGACAGCGGCCGCAGATCGGCGTGGCCGCGGCCATCGGCGCGCACGTCGTCGTCGAGGATGCTGCGCCGCACGATGCGCTTCTCGACGGCTTCAAACGCCTCCTGGTGCGCCTCGGCGTCAGCGTCCTCATCGAGGTTGTCGAGCAACGACGCTTTGACGGCGGCCCGACGAGCGTCGCGGTCAGCCTTGTCTTCCGCGTCCCGGAGGGCAGAAGTGAGGTCGGCAGCGATACGTTCCTCAACCGCGGCAAGGACGTCAGTGTCGACCTCCTGCGGGGTGTATGCCCGCTTCTCGCGCCCAGCCTCGCTGGCCAACGCTTCCTGCATCTCGCAGATGGTGGTGATCGCTTCCTGTCCAAGAGCCAACGCCTCGACCAGCATCGATTCCGGCACTTCACCAGCCTCGGCCTCGACCATCGTGATCGCGTCCTTGGTACCGGCGACGACAAGGTTGAGGTCGGAGACCTCGAGCTGCGCGAAGGTCGGCTGGAGGACAAGTTCACCGTCGACATGTCCAATGCGCACAGAGGCGACCGGGCCGTCAAAGGGAATGTCGGAGACGCAAAGCGCTGCCGACGCGGCGATCGTGCCCAGGGTGTCGGGCGGGTTCTCCATGTCGACAGCGAAGATCGTCAGGATCAGCTGGGTGTCGTCGTTGTAGCCCTTGGGGAAGAGCGGGCGGATCGGTCGGTCGGTCAGCCGCGCCGAGAGCACGGCGGTCGTCGTTGGGCGACCTTCGCGGCGGAAAAACGAGCCGGGAATCCGACCGGCGGCGTAAAGGCGCTCCTCGAACTCAACCGAAAGCGGGAAGAAGTCGATCCCGGGCCTCGGCTTGGAGGCGGTAGCGGTGCCGAGCATCATCGTGTCGCCGAAGCGAACGGTGACGGCCCCACCGGCCTGATGCGCGAGTTTGCCCGTCTCAATCGTGAGAGTGCGTCCAGCAATCTCCTGCTGGACAGTTCGGGTAGTGATTTCCATAGGTATCTGGGTTCCTGTACTTCCTGGTACTTGCCTGTACTTGCTGTCCCTGTCGCTGCTTCCTCAACAACGGGTGGTGTGTATTCGGCGGATGTGGCGCGATTTCAAGATCGCTGGCGCTTGGTTGGCGCGTCGCCGATGTACGTCCGAGATCGTGTGCAGCGCGAACGGTGTGATGGCGAGTCGGCTAGCGGCGCAGACCCAGTTCGCTGACCAGCGTCGAATAGCGGTTGACATCCTCGCTGTTGAGGTAGCGAAGCTGTCGTCGCCGCTGACCCACGAGCTTCATCAGCGCACGCCGAGTGTGGTAGTCGTGCCGGTGCTCGCGCAAGTGGTCGGTCAGCCGCGAGATCCGTTCCGTCAGCTGGGCAATCTGGACTTCGGGCGAGCCAGTGTCGCTCTCGTGCTGACCGAACTTCGCCGCGATGGCGGCTTTCTCTTCCTTACTCAGCATGTGTGCTCCGCGCCATCAGGCGATATTGCGCGACGGGGCTGCCTGGATCCTGGTGAATACCTGGTTCTTCGAGTCTGCTGGCGACTCTCCAAGCCGCCTGCTCCCTGCCGCTGCGCTGCGTGGTCGTCTCGTTGTCTAGACGTTACCAGACTGTCCGTCCGGACAGTCGGTAATCGGTCGCGTATGCGACACTGCGCAGCATGGCCGTGCTGATGAGACATCCGATCATGATCGTCCGGGCCCGAATCGACCCGACGGTACTCGAGGAGTTCGAGGACTGGCATCGCCGAACCCACCTCCCCCACGTGCTCGAAATCCCGGGGATCGTCTCGGCGTTCCGGGTCAGGGGCTCCGACCCCATCGCTGGCGCCCACTTGATGGGATACACCTTCGAGGACGAATCCGTCGTTCAGGCCGCTCTCTCATCCGAGCAAGCACAGGTCGCTAGACGAGATTGGGACTCTTGGGCCGACCAGGTCTACGAGCTGTCGGTGGAGATATACGCGCCGCTGGCTCCGCTGCCGATCTTCCAACATCACAACTAATTGGTTTATGGCGGCTGGAAACAGGGCTGCCCAAGGGCGGTCCGACTTCGCCTACAGATCCAGCGCGACCTCTTCCTTGATCGGCGTTTTGCCTTCAGGAAGGGTGAAGAAGTTGCAGAAACAGGTGCCCTCAAAGTCGACCAGACCGTTGAGGACCGGTTCGCAGACGCAGATCGTGTCGTCGTTGTTGGCTGGTTGACAGGGACAGAAGAACTTGCCAAAGCGCATCCGCATGTTGACGAAGTCTTCGATCGTCTGATCGGCGTTCATCAGGATGTAGCCGCGCTCTTCGCAGAATTTGTCGGCGAGCTCAGTCATCTCGGCGCGGTACTTGTCGCGCATGGCGCGCTCTTCCTCTTCGGGGAGGTCAGTCAAGGGTTCAAATTCGGCCATGTTGCGCCCTCTTCCTAGGCGGTATCTATCTGGAGTCTACGCGGAGGCTTCAGCTCGGGCCGCCGCAAACCGTACAAGCGAACGCACCGGCACGCCCGATGCGCCTTTGACCTGGGTGCCCCGGGTCTTGCTGGCGTCGTCGGTACCAGCCATATCGAGATGCGCCCAGGGCGTGTCGCCGGCGAAGCGCGCCAGGAACTTGGCCGCGGTGATCGCACCAGCAAGCCGACCACCAGTGTTCTTGACATCGGCCACCTGGCTGCGGATTTGCTCGTCGTACTCCGGGAACATCGGCAGTTGCCAGAATTTCTCGCCCGCAAGCTTGCCTGCTTCGATCACCTCTGCCGCAAGGTCGTCGTCGTTGGCCATCACGCCGGTCGCGACATCACCCAGCGCGACCGCGCAAGCGCCGGTCAGGGTGGCCACGTCGATCAGCGGGGAGAGGCCCAGATGGTTGGCGTAGGACAGCGCGTCCGCGAGAACCAGGCGGCCCTCAGCGTCGGTGTTGATGACTTCAATCGTGGCACCGTTCATCGCAGTCAGCAGGTCGCCAGGTTTGATCGCGTTGCCGCCAGGCATGTTCTCGGTGCAGGGCGCAAGCGCGGTCACGTTGATCGGCAACTTGAGGTCGGCGATCGCACCCATTGACGCGACGACCGCGGCGGCCCCCGACATGTCCTGCTTCATCGCCTCCATGTTGGCGGCGGGCTTGATCGAGATTCCTCCGGTGTCGAAGGTGATCCCCTTGCCGCAATAGCCGAGCCCGGGCTCGTCGGCGCCGCCTCGGTGACGCATAATCAAGAACTTGGCCGGTTGGTGGGAACCCTTGGCAACGCCAAGGAACGAGCCCATACCTAGCTCGGCAGCCGCGGCTTCATCCATGATTTCGATGTCGACATCGTGCTCAGATGCCCAGGCTTCAGCGCGGTTGGCGAGCTCGGTCGGGGTGAGCAGGTTGGACGGCTCATTGGCCAAGTCGCGGGCGAAGTTGGCTGCGCCTGCCAGCGAGCGACCATGCTCGATCCCCGACTCGACGCCGCTGACGTTGTCCGAGTGCAGCGAAGTGCGCTCGAGCACGTTCGGCTCCTTCTTCGGAGACTGGTGGCGGTTGAAGCGGTAGAGGCCGAGATCAAGACCCTCGCAAACGGCTCCGGCGATCTCCTCGGTCGAGAAGCCACACTCCTCGCCATCGACCGCGACCGCGATCGTCCCTGATGAGAGCGAGCGTGCCTTGCGTGCACCGTTGGCGGCGGCATTGCGGATCTCGTCGAGGCCCATCTTCTCGGCCGGGCCAAGACCCGCGATCACGACGCGAGGCGACTCGGTCTGGCCGAAAGTGTGGACAACGACGGTCTCATTGACAGAGCCCGACAATTCGCCCGCCTTGACCAGCGGCTCGAGGCCGCCATCAAGGGCGTCGTTGAGCTGGCGCAAGGCCCCGCCGTCGAGGATGTCGTCGTCTTTGGTCGCGAAGATCAGCAGGTGGTCGGCGGCCGCTTCCAATGCAGGCTGTCCGCTGGCAGTGATGTCCATGGGAATCTTTCAAGGCGCACTCAAGGCGCGGTTCTACAGGGTCGGGCAATGCAGATCATCCTAACGATCACCGGGAATACTGTGACGAAATGCGTGAGTTCCTTCGCGAGTTGGCGGCAGTCGCGGTCGCGGCGGTTATCTACTATCTCGTCCGAGGCGCCGTCGCTGACCGCGCTGCCGAGGCCTTCCAACGTGCCCGCGACATTCTCGAGCTAGAACAGCGGCTCCGGCTCGACTGGGAAACGGCAATCCACGAGTCGATCTTGGGCTCCAACGCGCTGATTGATCTCGCAAACGGCACGTACTTTTGGGGCCACATGCCCTTGCTGATCGTGCTAGCGGTCTGGCTCTGGCGCTCACGCCGCGACACCTGGCGTAACTTTCGCAACGCGCTGCTGATCTCCGGCGCTGCGGGGGCGATCTCGTACTTCCTCTTCCCTACTGCGCCACCCAGACTGATGCCCGAGCTGGGCTACATCGACACGCTCGCGCTCCGCGCGGCTCCTGCCTATCAGGCACAGGAAGTTGGAGTGTTCGTCAATCCGTACGCCGCCCTGCCGTCGCTCCACGTCGGTTGGGCGCTGCTGGCCGGACTCGCAGTCTGGCAAACCTCGAGGCATCCGGGGATGCGCACGCTCGCCGTGGCTATCCCGTCGTCTCAGGCCTGGGCTGTCGTGGCGACGGCCAACCACTGGACAATCGACGCATTTGCCGGAATCGCCATCTGCGCTGCCGCATGGATGCTCGTGACGCTGCTCAATAGGCTGAGCTTCAGAATGCCGGTTCAGTTCGACAGGGGTTGACCATGCAGATCGTCACGACCGATTCCGTCCCCAACCGAGAGATCGTCGACGTGCTGGGGTTGGTGAGCGCCAACAGCGTGCGCTCGAGGAATGTCGGCCGAGACATCCTGGCCGGGATCAAGAGCATGTTTGGCGGAGAGATCCACGCCTACACCAAACTCATGAGCGACACGAGGGCGCAGGTAAGCGAAAAGCTCGAAGCCTCTGCCAACGCGATGGGCGCCGACGCAATCGTCGGCACACGCATGATGACGTCCGACATCGGTCAGAACATGGCCGAGGTCTAC
This sequence comes from Dehalococcoidia bacterium, assembly GCA_964291525.2. Taxonomy (GTDB): domain Bacteria; phylum Chloroflexota; class Dehalococcoidia; order Bin125; family Bin125; genus Bin125. The sequence goes on from OZ219765.1 coordinate 2,794,008, forward strand.
ATGTACGGCACAGCGGTCAAGCTGAAGTAACCGGCTCCCGCTGGACTCAGGTCCCGGGGGACCCCCTAGTCGACCCGGACCGGCCAGTCTGGATGGGATTTCAGACGTTCGAGGATCGCCACACCGACGTCGTACTTGTGCAGCAGCGGTAGACGCTCGGGCTCGCCGGCAGTGTCCAGCAGGACGACTCGGTTCGTGTCGACCTGGAAGCCGGCGTCCGACTGACTGACATCGTTGGCGGCGATGAACGCAAGGCCCTTCTTCTCGATTTTGACTTTGGCGTTTTCGATCAGGTCATCCGTCTCGGCTGCGAACCCAACCTTGAGCAGGTGCGGCGCGTCAATCGAGGCGATCACGTCGGGGTTCTCGACCAGCTCGAGGGTCATGCCTTCTGCCTCGGCGTCCTGCTTCTTCAACTTGGACTCCGCCGCTTCGGCGGGCCGGTAGTCGGCGACCGCCGCAGCCATGACGAGCGCATTCGCTCCGCGAGCCGCGTTCTGGATCTCGGTCTGCATCTCGATCGCCGTGCCGACTGAGCGCACCACAATCCCGTAGCGACCTTCTGGTGGCGATTGCGTGGTGATTAGCGTCACGGCTGCGCCCTGATCGCGAGCGGCTTCCGCGACGGCGACACCCATTTTGCCGCTGGAGTGGTTGCCCACGTAACGCACCGGGTCAATCGGCTCGCGGGTGCCGCCTGCCGTGACGATGATGTGCCGCCCGCGCAGGTCGCCAACGGTTCGTCCAATCGCCGAACGCACCGCTGCCGCCAACTCGATTGGTTCGATCAGACGTCCCAGACCTCGACCACCTGAGGCCAGGCGGCCAATGGCGGGGCCAGCGATGAACACGCCGCGCGCCTTGAGTAGCTCAAGATTCGCCTGCACCGACGGCTGGCCGTACATGACCGAATCCATGGCCGGGGCGACGACCAACGGCGCGCTGGTCGCCAACGCCGTCAGCGTGACCGGATTGTCACCGATGCCCTGAGCCAGCTTTGCGATCGTCGTCGCCGATGCCGGAGCGACCAACATCGCGTCCGCCCGGCGGCCCATCGCGACATGCTGCTCAGCCGGCGCTGCCGGATCCCAGAGGTCGGCGGCGACTTCACCTTTGACCAATGAACGGAAGGTCAACGGCGGAATGAAGCCGGCCGCCGACGGAGTGAGCGCCACGTCGACGATGGCTCCGGCGTCCTCTAACCGGCGAGCCGCCTCGACGCTCTTATATGCCGCGATTGAGCCGGTCACTCCGAGCGTGACGCGGCGCCCGCGCAACGGCTGCGGGGCTGGGGCGGTACTGTCGGAGCCGTCGGGGCTCACGGGGTACCTTCGGCGTTGTAGTAGTACAGCTCGCGCAGACCCCAGAGGATCAGGTCTTCATCGACGATGTCGAGCACGCTCGTTTCTTCGGCAATTCTCGGTGCCCAACCGCCGGTCGCGACCACCTTGGCATGTCCCAACTCCTGCCGGAATCGCTCGATGATCCCTTCGACCAGGCCCACGTAACCGAACAGGATTCCGCTTTGCAGCGCCGTTTCGGTCCTGGTGCCAATCGCCGCGGGCGGGCGGTCCAGATCGATACGCGCGAGCCGGCTCGCGCGGTCAAACAAGGCGTCGGTCGAGATACCGATTCCTGGAGAGATGGCGCCGCCGATGTAGACGCCGTGCTCGTTGATCGCGTCGAACACGGTCGCGGTACCGAAATCGACCACAATCAGTGGGGGCGGACCGTATCGCGAGCATGCCGCGACGGCGTCAACAATCCGGTCGGCGCCCAGTTCTTCCGTGTGTTCGATGCCGATCCGCACCGGTTTCCTCATATGGGAAGAAACCAGGAGAGGCTCGGTACGAAGGAACTTGCGGCAAACATCCTGAAACACCGGTGCAAGCGCCGGCACCACCGAGGAGATGATCGCGCCGTCAATTTGGGCAATCTGGATGCCCTCGTAGCGGAGCAACGACGCGACGAAGATTCCGTATTCGTCCGACAATCGGTCGTGTTGGGTAGCCAGACGCCAAGTATGAACAATTTTACGATCGTTAAACACGCCGATTTGGAGGGTCGTGTTCCCGATATCGATGGCGATCAACATGATTCGCCGTCCTTCCCGGCTCGAAAATCGTGGTCGAGCCAAGCGGCTGCTCCGCTGCGCGACCGGGTCGTTGCAGCATTATCTCGCGCATTCTAGGCGCGTTAGGCATCAGCGCTCCCGAAGGCGGATCTGGGGGCCATTCTGGCTGTTTCCATTCCAGAACAGTGGTTGTCAAGTGGCCAATATTCGCAAAGTGGACAGCTTGGGGAAACAGTGGAAGGTTTATCTGGTCAACAGTCCCCTGCGCCGGGTTCCACCGCTGACTGTTGTGTGCGCAGATGCTGGTTAGTATGTTCCCTCAAGCAGCCCCTCCGCCGAGCGACATCTGCGTGCTCAAGGTCGGGGTCGCGTGCATCACGTTGTTGGTCGTTGCCATAAGGAGGCGTCATCGGCATGGTCACCCGGTCCGCCCGCTCATTCAACGACCCCCACTCAGATCACCGAGCGATCTGGCAGCGCACTCTGGAAGTGCTGCGGGACGCTCTCGACCGCGAGACGTACGAGACTTGGTTCGCTGAGACCCACGCTATCGAGATCCGTGGCGGCGTCCTCCACGTTGGCGTGCCGACCGTCATCAAGCTTGAAACTTTGCGCGGCAGCTACTACCCGCAGCTCGCATCGGCCGTCAGGCAGGCCGCCGGTCGGCAGATGGAGATCGAGCTGCGTGTCGCAACGAGGCCAGAGCCGGTCACGCCGGCACTCGATCTGCCGGAATCGGACGGCCCACTCTCCGGCGAACGCAGCCTGCCGATCCAACCGGCGCGCAGTCGACCAGCGGTCCTCAACCAGGCGACGTTTGACCGGTTCGTCGAGGGCACATCAAACCAGATCGCCGTCACCGCCTCGCGCCGAGTTGCCTTCCACCCCGGCGAGGACACCAACCCTCTGTTCATCTACGCCAACTCCGGCCTCGGCAAGACCCACCTGCTGCACGCCATCGCCCACGTGACCATGCAATCGCACTACACCCTGCTGGTCGATACCGAGTCCTATGTGCGCCAGTTCGTCAACAGTGTCGGTGCCGGTGAGCGCGCCGCCTTCCAGGAGAAGTACGAGTCGGCCGAAGTGCTGATCATTGACGACGTGCAAAAGCTCGGCGGCAAGGTCCAGACCCAGGACGAGTTCTTCAATGTCTTCAATGCGCTGCACCAGCGCGGACGCCAGATCGTAATCGCCTCCGACCTGCCGCCCAGGCTGCTGACTGGCCTCGGTGAGCGGCTGGTCACGCGGTTCGAGGGTGGTCTCGTGGTGGAGATCAATCCTCCCGATGTCGAGCTCCGCATAGCGATCCTGCAGCGCAAGATTCGCGACTGGGAGATGCACATCGACGAGGCGACGATCCTGATGATCGCCGAGCGCGGCGGCACCAACGTGCGCTCGTTGCTTGGTGCGCTCCAACGGGTCCGCGTGTTCGCGGAGAGTGAACGCTCGCCCGTAACACCTGGCATCGTGATGCGGGCCCTGGCTGGTCACGTCCCTGAAGAGTCGCGCAAGGCCAAGCCGACCGTCGCCGAACTGATCGCCGCAACCTCTGACCTGACCGGTGTCGCGCCGGACCTGTTCACCGCTCCACGCAAGGACAGACGAACCGCCCGAGCGCGCCAGCTCGTCATGTACCTGGCCTGTCATCACACCGACCTCTCGCTCAATGCGATCGGAGAGGCACTCGGGGGCCGTGACCACTCCACAGTGCTTCACGGCAGGGACAAGGTCGAGAAGCTGCTGTCAAACTCTGCCGATGCTGAAGCGCAGTGGTGGATCCAGCAAATCTCCGAGATCCGCTCGCGGCTACACCTCTAACCCTCTCCCATCTCCCAACACTCTTCCGGAAGCCCTGCTAGGGCCTCCATCGCCACATCCGTCTCTTCCACATGCCATCAACGTGACATCCATGCTCGGAACCGATATCTCCACGGCAAGCCAACAACCAGATCCTGCGTTGCTCCAGTCCTGCTGGCGCTTGTGCACCCTTATCCCCATTTCCCTGAACACCTACAACAACGACAACAGATCTTCTTACCTCACGAATCATTGCAATTCACCTGATCCGGAGCGCAAGTCGAGTGTGTGGATAAACTCGACTCATGATTGATTCCGTAGAGATCGAGGCTGAAGGTGGTGCCGGCGGTCGAGGCGCGGTGTCGTTTCGCCGTGAGAAGTTTGTGCCCCGCGGCGGCCCCGATGGTGGTCGAGGCGGTCGAGGCGGCGATGTCGTCGTCGTAGCCAACGGACAGCTCAACACGCTCCGTCGCTACCGCCGGCAGCGCCGCTTCAGGGCCGAGTCTGGGACCAACGGCGGCACGAACCAAAAGCGCGGACGCGCCGGCGCGACAATGGCGCTCGAGCTGCCGGTCGGCACGATCGTGTCTGCGGTAAACGGATCATCCGCTGATCAGCTCGTCGACCTCGAGGAAGATGGGCAGTCGCTGGTCGTGGCCTGGGGCGGCCGCGGTGGGCAGGGCAACATGTACTTCCGCAGCTCCACGAACCAGACGCCGCGCGTCGCGCAGAAGGGCGAATCGGGCGAGCGTCGCCGCTTGAAGTTCGAGCTCCGCGTGCTCGCCGATGTCGGCATCGTCGGACTGCCCAATGCCGGAAAGTCCTCGCTCTTGCGGCACCTGAGCTCCGCCCGACCGCGCGTCGCCGACTACCCCTTCACCACGCTGGAGCCGCACCTCGGTGTCGTTTCGGTCGGCTGGGACGAGTTTGTGATGGCCGACCTGCCAGGCCTGATCGAGGGTGCGGCCGATGGCGCGGGGCTGGGCCACGACTTCCTCCGACATACCTCACGTACACGCTTGTTGGTGCATTTGATCGACGGGTCCCAGGACGATCCCATTGCAGCGAAGGAACTGGTTGACCGCGAGTTGGCAGGCTATTCACCAGAGCTAGCAGCGCGCCCCCAGATTGTGGCGATCAACAAGGTCGATCTGGAAGACGTTGACCTGTTCCGCGAAGAGATTGCGGAACAGTTTCCCGGGCTCGAACGCCCACTTCTGTTCTGTTCCGCCGCAACCGGTGAGGGCACGGACGCGGTGGTCACGGCCTGTGCCTCGGCGCTCGCTGAACTGCGCGAGCAGGAGCCGCCTCGGTCAACCAAGATTCCTGTCGTGCGACCAAAGCAGGACGGGCGCCGGTTCGAGGTTGAAGAGCTTGCCTCCGGCCTGTTCCAGGTCAGCGGGGCGTCGGTCGAGCGGTTTGTCTCGATGATGGAGCTGGGAGAAGATGAGGCCCTGGCCGAAACCTACCGTTGGCTCGACCGGCGCGGCGTCGCCTCGGCATTGCACCGAGCAGGGTGCCAGCCAGGCGATACGGTTCGCATCGGCCGGTCGCGGATCAAGTGGGAGTGGGAGCGCTGACGTCCGTGGCCGAGTGCAATGAACTTCGGTTTGAGCCGCACGAGCGCGTTGGGGCCCTGGGCGGTACGTTCGACCCGTTGCACCGGGCTCACCTGCACCTCGCCGACACCGCCGCGCAGGCACTTGAACTCGACCGATTGATTCTGGTCCCCGCCGGCGACCCCTGGCGCAAGCGCGACCGTCAGGTGACCTCCGCCTCGCACCGCCTCGCCATGGCGATCGCCGCGGTCGAGGAACGCCAGGGCGGACTCGAGGTCACGGACATGGAAGTCCGACGAGACGGCCCCACTTACACCCTCGACACGGTGCGAGAGCTCCGTGATCGGGGAGCCAAGCAACTCTGGTGGATCATGGGCGCGGACGCCGTGCTCGACCTGCCCCACTGGCATAAGCCCAACGAGATCCTGACCTGCGCCCGGATCGCCGCTGCGGTCAGGCCGGGAGCGGAGCTCGACCGCCGCCAGCTCGATCGGATCGTCTACGGCCTGGGCCGCTGGCTCGATTGGGTCCCGATGGACCCGATTGACCTCTCAGCGTCGGAACTCAGGGATCGGCTCCGTGCCGGGGAGGACATCTCCGAGGATGTGCCATCGGCCGTATTGACCTACGCCCAGGAACACCGCTTGTACCAGTAGCGCCTACGCGCCCCCTACGCGCCCTGGTGCCGCCCCACATTCTCCGGCGTGTAGTGCTCTTTGCGTACTAGGACCGTCAGACGGGGACCGGGCGGCAAGAGGAATGGGCGCAACGGCAGCGTCTGGATCCAGGCGAAGCCGGCGTCATAAGCGAGCTGCCCGAGTTGGCCGAAGGTTCGCAGGTAGGGACGCATCCCGTTTCCACCAAGCAATGCCGACCAGACCGTGTTGAGCACCTCTGACCGCGCCGGCGCTACCTCCCAGAGCACAGCGACTCCATTGTGATCGAGCACCCGCCAGAGTTCCTGTAGCACGCGCAGGGCGCGCTCGTCGTTCCAGTACCGCAACTGGTGGGGGACGACGGCGAAGTCGACGGATCCGTCATCAAGCGGCAGCCCGTGCGGCTCGGCGCGCACGACCTGGACGTCCGTAGCCTCGGTTGGTGGACGATCATCGGTCAGCACTGCGATCGGTGTGGGTTGAAGTTCCGCGGTGTCGGCGATCAGAGCGGCGAGCGCGGGTGAGTCCGGCCCCAGGACGAGCAGCCGCTCGACCGGCGCCATCGCCGTCAAGTCGACGAGTTGGGCGGCAGGCGAGTCTTCCAGCGCCAATCGCGGTTGGCCGCGCCACCAACGACGCAGCGCTGGCGGGATCGCCACCATTGGAGCGCCTGAGGACTCGGACACGGCGTTAGACGTCGATCTTGGCCATGTCGGCGTGTTGCTCGATGAAGTGCCGCCGCTTGGCCGGATCGTCGCCCATCAACTTGACGAAGAGGTCATCGGCCGCGTGCTCGTCGGCAATGTCGACCGACCAGAGCACCCGCGCCTGCGGGTCCATCGTGGTCTCCCAGAGCTGGTCGGCATTCATCTCGCCAAGACCTTTGTAGCGCTGGACCGAGACCTTCTTCTGGCCCTCTTTCTGCTTGTCCATGAACGAATCAAGCTCAGCGTCTGAGTAGAGCCACTCAGCCTTCTGCCGCCCGGCCTGCACTCGGTAGAGCGGCGGCTGCGCAATGTAGAGCTTGCGATCGTCGATCAGGTCGCGCATGTGGCGGAAAAAAAACGTGAGCAGCAATGTGCGGATGTGCGCCCCGTCCGAGTCTGCGTCGGTCATGATCACGACCTTGTGATAGCGCAGCTTGGACAGGTCGAAGTCCTCGCCGATGCCGGTGCCCAGCGCAGTGATCAGCGTGCGGTAGGCCTCGTGGCCGAGCAGCTTGTCCAGCCGGGCTCGCTCGACGTTGAGCACCTTGCCGCGCAACGGCAGGATCGCCTGCGTGCGCCGGTCGCGGCCCTGCTTGGCCGAGCCGCCTGCGGAGTCACCCTCAACGATGAACAGCTCCGACAGCTCGGGGTCCCGCTCCGAACAATCGGCCAGCTTGCCCGGCAACGACGCGCCCTCGAGCGCGCCCTTGCGCTGGACGATCGCGCGCGCTTTCCGCGCCGCCTCACGAGCTCGGGCCGTAGTCAGACATTTCTCCACGATCCGGCGGCCCTCGCGCGGCTGGCCATCGAGGTATTCAGACAGTGCCTCGGCCGTGGCCGACTCAACGATCCCCTTGATCTCGGGATTTCCCAGCTTGGTCTTGGTTTGACCCTCAAACTGCGGCTCGCCCAGCTTGACCGAGATCACCGCGGTCAGGCCCTCGCGGGTGTCCTCGCCGGTGATGTTCGGGTCCTTGTCGCCGAGCTGCTTGTTGCGCCGGGCAAAGTCGTTGATTGCACGGGTCAACGCCGAGCGGAACCCCGTGAGGTGCGAACCACCCTCGTGCGTGTTGATCGTGTTGGCAAAGGCGTAGACCGAGTCCTGGAAGTCGCCGTTGTACTGAATGGCCACTTCGACGACCACCGCCGTCCCGTTGACGCCGACCTCGCGGTCAAGGTGGAAGGGCAGCGCCTGCAGGACCTCGCGGTCGCGATTGAGGAACCGCACGTAGGACTGGATGCCGCCCTCGAAGTAGAAGTTCTTCTCGTCCAGCGGTTCGCGAGAGCGCCGCTCCGCCTCGCTGAGGTCGGGCGGGAAGCCCCGCTCGTCGCGGAAACAGATCCAGAGACCCTTGTTCAGATAAGCGATCTCGCGGAAACGCTGAGCCAGCGTGTAGAAGTCATACTCGAGATGGTCGATCACCTCGTCGTCGGCAACCCAGCGGACCATCGTGCCGGTCTGGGGCGACGAGTCGCGGGAGAGCTTGCTGCGCTTGATGCTGTCGGTCGCAACTCCGCGCACATAATTCTGGGTATGCGATTGGCCGTCGCGCCGCACCTCGACTTCCAGCTGCGAAGACAACGCGTTCACCACTGACGCGCCGACCCCGTGCAGACCACCCGAGACCTTGTATCCGCCGCCGCCGAACTTGCCGCCGGCGTGGAGCACGGTGAGCACGGTCTCGAGCGCCGATTTGCCCGTCTTGGCATGCTGGTCGGTGGGGATGCCGCGTCCGTCGTCACGAACCTGGACCCAGCCGCCTGGTTGCAGCGTGACATCGATCCGCGTGGCGTGACCGGCCATCGCCTCGTCGACCGAGTTGTCGACGATCTCGTAGACCAGGTGGTGTAGCCCAGCCTGGCCGGTTGAACCGATGTACATGCCGGGTCGTCGGCGAACAGCCTCAATGCCCTCAAGCACGTCGATATCGGAGGCGTCGTAGCTGCCGGCGCCGTTGCTGGATGGGGGGTCGACTTCTGGTTCGAGCGCCAGCTGGGCGCCCAAGGGCGCGGGCTCAGACTGTCCAGGTTCTTGCTGGGTCAAAGTGCAAATCCTGACAAGAGCGAAACCGCGCCGCGCGGCGAGCACCGGAACTGGTAGCCCAGAGCGGTACTCTGACTGCATCCAGTTTACCACTGGCATAACGCCCCGGACGTGATTTCGGAAACGAGAAGTGAGGCCCGAATGACGAGCTGGCGCGAGCGCCTCCGACTGGTCAATCCCAGCGTCGCCCGCGACGCCGCGCTTCATGCTCTGCCTGAACGAATCGACGACCTCTCGCCCGTCGCCGTGGTGCGCAACGCAATCAATGACACCTCAGGCCGCGTCTGGGCGCAGGTCCGCTCAGAACTCGTCTTCCGGCCCGAGTTCGAGCCGGCGCTTGACGGTCTGTCCGGGTTTTCGCACCTCTTCGTGATCGGTTGGATGGGTGACGTAACGGACGAGGGCCGCGCCCTGCTCAAGTTGCACCCCTCCGGCGGCGGCGACAGCCCCGAGGTTGGTGTCTTCGCCACCCGGACCGCGCATCGGCCCAACCCAATCTCGATCTCGATCTGTCCCTTGGAATCGGTCGATGGCAACATCGCCAAAGTGGTCGGCCTTGATCTCGTGAACGGCACGCCGGTGCTCGACGTGAAGCCCTACGTCACCTTCTATGACTCCTTCGACTCCACCATCCCCAAGTGGGCGGAGTAGCGCCTCCAGTGCCGCGCCTGCGCAGCAACATCATCGCCGTCTACATCGTGCGCCCGACGGCGGACGGCATCGAACTGTTGATGCTCCAGCGCCCCGAAGGCCACCGATTCGCCGGCGCCTGGCAGACCGTCGGCGGCCACATCGAGGAGAAACAGGGAGAAACCGCCTGGCAAGCCGCCATCCGAGAGACCGATGAAGAGACCGGCCTGGAAGTTGAGCGCTGGTTCCGCATCGACCGGCCGGAGACCTTCTACAACCCGGAAAACGACACGATTTACTTCGTCCCCGCCTTCGCCGCCCTCGTCGCGACAAGCGCAGAGCCAACACTCTCAGACGAACACCAGGCGTGGCGTTGGCAGGAGCCGGAAGAAGCAGCCGCAACCGTCGATTGGGCGGCGATGCGAGACTCGATCTTGCTGGTCGATGAAGTGTTTGAGGATCCGGAGCGTCCGGGACTGGGCGTGACCGAGTTTGATCCGAGTGAGCTAGGGAATCGGTAGACACGCCACCTCAAGGCAGCTTCGTCTGACCCGCGGTTGCTGCGGCGGAGCGCGGAAACGACGAGAGCCTGGTAACTGGCGAGTACGAGACTGACCATCACCACCAGCCGTGCAACGATGAAGCCATGACCTCCATCGGACTGATCGGCTTCGAGCGCTCAGGCAAGACGACGCTCTTCAACGCGCTGACCGGCGCTGGCCGCGCAACCGGCTTCACGACCCACATGGAACCGCACGAGGGAGTGGTCCCGGCCGCCGAGGTCCGCCTGACCAGGCTCTCGGAGCTCTACCTTCCCAAGAAGACAACCCCAGCAGTGCTGGACGTGGTCGACTTTCCCGGCGCCGGTTTCGCCGGAGCGTTGGGCGGCGGCAACGAGCCCCCGTCTTCGAAGTTGCTCGACCAGCTCTCGCAGCTCGACGCGGTCGTCCACGTGGTCCGCGCGTTCGACAACGACGCCGTGCCGCATCCGGCGGAGCGCATTGATCCCGAAGGCGACATCGAAGCCATGCAGCTCGAACTCACCTTCGCCGACCTCGCCCTGATCGAAAAACGCTTGCAACGAATCGCCGACGAGACCAAGTCGATGAAGGCCGCGGAGCGGGTCGCCGCCGATCGTGAAACAGACCTGCTGCGTCGACTGCAAGCGCACCTCGGCGACGGCGGCACGCTGCTCGATGCACCGCTCTCCGAGCTCGAACGCGCCGACATCCGCCACTACCGATTCCTCACCGAGCGTCCCATGCTGACCATCTTCAACGTCGATGAGGACGCCGCCGCCACCGGCCGAGTCGAGAGGATCGCGCTCTCGGCCCGGCTGGAGGAGGAGCTACGCGACTTCGACGACGAAGAGGCTGCCGCATACCGAGAAGATCTTGGGGTCGGTGCCGGGGCGGTGGAGACCGCGCTGCAAGAGACCTTCCGGCTGCTCGGCCTGCGCACGTTCTTCACGGTCGGACCCGACGAATGCCGCGCTTGGACCGTGCGCGCCGGAGACACCGCGCCTCAGGCGGCGGGCAAGATCCACACCGACCTCGAACGCGGCTTTATTCGTGCCGAGGTCGTGCGCTGGGACGACCTGTTGGTTTGCGGCGAGGCAGTCGGCGCCTCGGGCGCCGAAGCCGAGGCCAAGAAGCGCGCCCTCTCGCGCACCGAGGGAAAGGACTATGAGGTCCAGGACGGCGACGTGCTGCACATCCTCTTCAACGTCTAACCCCCCGCGTATCCTCTAGCCATGGCCAGTTCCGCTGAGATCGCCCGCGCCCTGTTGACCGCCGCCCGCGAGGGCCCGGCCGTCGCCTCCTGCACCGTCATGGGCGCGACCGAAGGCGTCGAAGTCGCCCTCGGCGCCAAGATGCTGGTCTACGCCGACGATGAGCTAGGAGACATCGGCGGCGGACCGTTACAGACCGGGGTGACCGACGTTGCCCGTTCGGCGATCCCGAAGCACATGGTCCAGACCTGCGCCTTCACGCCCGACGGAGAATTGGTCGAAGGCCGTCGTGCCATCGAAGCGGCCAACGCAATCGTCGAAATCCTCGTGGAGGTGGTCGAGCCGGCTGCCACGCTGCTCGTCGTCGGTGGTGGACACGTCGGCCTCGCCGTGGGACAGCTCGGCGCGACGCTGGGTATGGAAGTCGCGATTATCGACGACCGCGAGGACTACGCAAACGAAGACCGATTCCCATACGAGGCCAACGTCATCTGCGGAGACTTCGGCGAGGAGCTTGAGCGCTTCCCGATCACCGCCAACACTTACATCGTGCTCGTCTCGCGAGGACACAAAGTCGACGAGTTGGCGCTACGCACAGTCGCCGAGCGCGGAGCAGGTTATGTGGGCATGATCGGATCCAAACGCCGCACCCGCACCGTGCTCCAGCATCTGGCGGAAGAGGGACTCGACCGCGAGGCCCTGGACCGGGTGTTCACCCCAATCGGACTTGATATCGGCGCGGAAACGCCGGAGGAGATTGCCGTTTCGGTGCTCGGAGAGATCATCCTGGTGCGCCGCGGCGGGGGAGCCCAGCCGATGTCGGAGTATGGCCGGCTCCTGGCGACTACGCGGCGCTAAACTAACGGTGGAGATACGAAGAGGAACGAAGATGCCCCAAGACGAGGTATACGAAGCAATGTCCAGCGCATTCGAGCAGCGCGCACCGGTCGCGCTGGCCACCGTCGCTCAGACGCTGGGTTCGACGCCCCGCAAGACCGGCGCCAAGATGCTGGTCCGCGAGGACGGCACGTTCGTTGGCACGATCGGCGGCGGTTGCGGTGAGGCCGAGGTCTGGCAAGAAGCGATGGACGCGCTCGAAGACGGCGACCCGCGCATGGTCACCGTCGACCTCACGGAGCCGGTCGACGGCGAGGACAAGATCTGCGGCGGGATCATGCGCATCTTCGTGGAGAAGCTGGAAGCATAAGCGAGCCCCGCTCTCGGCGGGGAACACTGGTAAGCTAGAGATCGGCCGCCCGTACCGGGCCTGCTCCGACATTGCCCAACTACTTGGACAGGTCGGAGAGGAAGTCCGAGGCGACGCGCCGCACCCAGGGAGCGGCGCGCGCTGAGCGCCGGCGGCACAGCAGGAGTTCGGTATGGCACTGATCGGGTTTGGTCCTGTCGAAGCGATTGTCGTCGTGATCGTCGTGCTGGTCGTCTTCGGCGCGGGTCGTTTGGCCGGCGTCGGCAAGGCGCTCGGTACCGGTCTGCGCGAGTTCCGCGAGGAAGCACGCACATCAGATTCGGAAGAGGCCGAAGAAGATGGCGATAGCGATGACTCCGAAGAAGCCACCGTGTCGTCCAGCGCGTCGGAAGACAAGGACAAGCCGTCCTCATCCGGCTGACGCCGCGACGCTGATTCATCAACATTGCCCAAGCTGAACGCCGTTGCCCTCGACCTGTGGGGCACGCTGATCGTTGACGCCCCCGGCGGCGGGCGACGACGCATGCGTCGTCGTGAAGCACGGCTGACCGAAGCCTACGAGCAGGCTGGGGCCGGACCGGGTGCGGCCGAGGCCGTCCCCAGAGCGATCCGCCACGCCATCGACGCCCTCGTCGTCGCTCACCAGTCCAACATCGACCTCTCCGGTGATGATCGGGTCAACGCGGTCCGCCGCTCGATGCTGGAACAGTGCCCCAACACGGTCGAGGACGATCAGTTGTTGGCCGCACTGACCGGCGCGGTCTGCGAGAGCGCGAGCTGGGAACCGCCGGACATCATCGACGGCGTCGAACAGGAACTCGAATCGCTGAAGCAGCGAGGACTGAGCCTGGTCGTCGTCTCCAACACAGGTCTGGCGCCCGGTCGCTATGTTGAGCGCGCCCTCGTCGCCAGAGGCTTCGACCGCTGGATCGACCACTGGATCTGGTCCGATGACGTGCTCAGTTGGAAGCCGGGGCCTGAGATCTTCCAGGCCACCCTGCAAGCCTTAGGTACCGGTGGAGATGAGACCGCCTTCGTCGGCGACACTCCCGAGGCCGACATTCTCGGATCCAGGCACGCAGGATTCGCGGTCTCAGTGCTAGTCGGCGATAAGGGCGAGGAGGCCATTGCGGCCGACATTGAGCTGCCTTCGCTGAAAGGCCTGACCGATGCCTTGGCCGGAGCGGGCCATCTCTGACTCGGACAGCGGGAAAACATCGACATAGCGGCTGCCAGGGACGCTCACAGGGGCCAATCAGTCGACCGCGACGCAGATGTCGATGGCGTCGGCTTCACGGGCATTGGCGGATACATATGCTGAAGACATGAGATTTGGCATGTTCGGTGGGCAGGGCATCAAGATCGGTCGGGTCTTTGGGATTCCGATCCGTCTAGACCTGTCTTTTTTCTTTGTCTTCGCGCTCTTGGTCTTCCTGATCGCGACCCAGGTCCTGCCCGACTCGCTCGACGGGCTCGGCGGAGCCGAGCGCTGGATCTATGGAGTGGTCGCGGGGGTGATCTATTTCGTCTCCTTGCTCATCCATGAACTCGCCCACTCGCTGATGGCAAAGCGGTACGGCATGGAAGTCTCATCGATCACGTTATTTTTTTTCGGCGGAGTCTCGCTAATCCGCGAGGACTCGCATCGACCGGGCCAGGAGTTTTGGATTGCGATCGTCGGACCGTTGGCCTCTCTCATCTTGGGCGTGGGCTTCGTCCTCGTCGCCTACTTCGCGCTTCCCGCCGAGACCACGGTGCAGCGAGTGGTCTTTGCCCTCGGAGTGCTCAACGGATTCCTCGCGGCCTTCAACATGTTGCCCGGCTTCCCGCTCGACGGCGGTCGAGTCATGCGCTCGCTGATCTGGCGCGTGACCGGATCGAGACACCGCGCCACGCGGGCCTCCGCGCGAATGGGACAACTGCTCGGCGGAGTGATGATCATCTACGGCGTCGGCGGCCTGCTGACCGACTCTGCAATCTTCAGCAGCGGTTTCAGCCCGATTTGGGTCGCCTTGATCGGCTTCCTCTTGATCACACAGGCCGCGCAGGGCGTCAAGGCCTCCGAACTCGAGCGCGATCTCGCCGCGCTGCGGGTCGGCGAACTGATGCTCAAGCCACCGGTCGCGCGAACGGCAGAGGCCAGCCTGCCAATCCATATCCTCGCCCCGTCACGAGCCCAACTGGACCAGCAAGACGTGTTCATCGTGTCCGAGGGAGGGACCGCGGTCGGCATCGCCTCAGCGGTACAGATCCTGCTGCTCGAGGACGAGGCCTATCTCAACGACACCTTGCGAGACATCATGCTCGAGGCGGGGCAGGTCCAGCCGCTCGAGCCCGACTCCGGGGCCGACGAGGCATTGCGACGCTTGCAGAAAGAACGCACCTTCGTCTTGCCCGTCGTAGAGCGCGGACGCCTGCTCGGCGTGGTCGGGCTGGAGCAGATCCTCAAGGCGTTGGGTCAGGGACCGTCACCGCGGCTGGATCCTTCCTCGGGAGCCTAGGGTCCTGATGGCTGCCAGCGGTACAGTCGGAAGCGTGACCACGCGCGGCGCACGAACCATGCCATCTCCTCGCCTGACCGCAGCTGTCCTCGCAGGGAAAGCAACCCGCCTGGGCATGCGGGCGCTTGGATCAGGCGGCACCGCACTGCCTGGCCTCGTTGTAGAACGGCTGCAATCTGACGCCGCCGACCAACTCGCGCGAGGGCTGTCGGCAACCGCGCTGATTACCGGCACCAACGGCAAGACCACGTCCGCGGCGATGCTGGCGCGCATCCTACGAGCCGACGAGCGAACCGTCGTCCACAATCGCTCCGGATCCAACCTGATGCGCGGCGTGACCGCGGCCCTGGTCGAGGCCGCAACGCCGCTAGGCCACCTGCCTTCGATATGCAGCGCGGTGCTCGAAGCCGACGAGGCCGCGCTCCCAGCCATTGCCGAAGCTGCCCCACCAAGCACTGTCGTCTTCACCAACCTGATGCGGGACCAGCTCGACCGCTACGGCGAGATCGAGTCGATCGCCTTGCGTTGGGCCGAGGCCCTGAGCACATTCCCCGGGGACACCACGATCGCCCTCAACGTCGATGATCCGCTGATCGCTTCACTCAGCGCTCATTGGAACGGGCCCTGCCTGCGCTACGGCATTGAGGATCCGGACGTCCCAGCCGCGCCGACAGGCGAGATCATGGACGCAGTCTGGGATCCGCAAACGCAGGAAGACTTCCGCTACACGCGCCGTTACTTCGCTCAACTCGGACGCTGGCACACAGAGTCGGGCACCAAGCGACCCAGTCCCGAGATCGCTGCCGACAACATCGCACCAGGCAGCGGCTCGATCACCTTCACATTGCGGCTGCCCGAGTCATCAACCGAGATTGCGTTGCCCGCCGAGGGTCTGTACAGCGTCTACAACGCCCTGGCCGCAGCTGCCGCCGCGACGGCGCTGGGCGTGCCCGGAGACACCATCCGTCAAGGTCTGCAGTCACACGAGCCGGCCTTCGGCCGACAGGAGGAGGTGGTCGTCGAAGGCCGCCGGGTACGGGTGCTGCTCGGCAAGAATCCATCCGGCATGAACCAGGCCCTGCGGACACTACAGCAGCCGGGCGAACGCCATCACCTGCTCGTGCTCCTCAACGACAGCATCGCCGACGGTACCGACGTGTCCTGGATCTGGGACGTGGACTGGGAATCGCAGGCCGAGCACTGCGCCTCGCTCACGGTCGGTGGTCGTCGAGCCGCCGACATGGCGCTGAGGCTCGAATACGCTGGCCTACCTCCGCCCTGCGCGCCGATCGCGAACGATGTCGGGACAGCGCTGCGCGCAGCACTCGACTCTGTTCCAGCGTCCGAACAGCTGGTGATTCTGCCAACCTACACAGCGATGCTCGATGTCCGCCAACGACTCGGCCAGATGGGTGCGGCGCGCCTCTGGGATGTCGCCTGATGACCAGCACCGACCGACACCAGCTCAACGTCGCGGTCCTCTATCCGGACCTGCTCAATCTCTACGGCGACCGAGGCAACGCGCGAGCCATCGAGCGACGCTGCGCTGCCCGCGAGATCGAAGCTGACGTGAAGGGAGTCGACATCGGCGACGACTGGTCGCCGGAAGACACTGACATCGTCTTGGTCGGCGGTGGACAGGACCGCGAACAGCGCCGAGTCCAGGCTGATTTGCAGCAGCGCGGCGATGCCCTGCGCGACTACGTCGACGAGAACGGCGTGGTGCTGGCCGTCTGCGGCGGATTCCAGCTCTTTGGACACCACTACCGAGGCTGGGACGGCGAGATCATGGAGGGCATCGGCATCTTCGACGCCGTCGCCGCGCATCCTGGCCCGAAGATTGCCCGCTGTGTCGGCAATGTGGTGGCGCTCTGGGAAGGTGAAACTGTCGTCGGCTTCGAGAACCACGGCGGGCGCACCTATCTCAACGACGGACAGGAAGCGTTCGCCGACGTGGTCAGCGGTTTCGGCAACAACGGGGGTGACGGCCTTGAGGGTGCCAGGCTCAAGAACACCTACGGCACCTATCTGCACGGCGCCGTGTTGCCCAAGAACCCACGGCTTGCCGACCGACTGATCGCTCTGGCCATGGAACGGCGTTACGGTCCCGAGGCCGCAGAACTGGCTCCTCTAGACGATGCAGCCGCGCTACGAGCACATGCTGAGGCATTGCATGCCGCACTGTCGGCCAGGGAATCTGCGCTCGGACGCCGTTTCGCATAACGTAAAGTCGATCTGCCAGCACAAGAACGAGGCATCGCCATGGCCGCGACATCCACTCTGACCCGCACCGCACCCGACATCTCCTGCGAACACTGTGCCAACGCCATCACCGGCGCGCTCGGCGCGCTCGAGGGAGTGGCCTCAGTGGCCGTCGATGTCGACGAGAAGCGCGTCGATGTGAAGTACGACGCCGATGCGGCGTCGGCCGAGCAGATAGACGCCGCGCTCGAGGAGGAAGGCTATCCCCCGCTCAGATAGCCCCTGGGGACAGCAACAGCCGGGTAGAGGACTCCCCGGTCCGCGAGGCGTCCAGCGCCGCTCCTCCTCCAACCAGAACGAGGGCTGGCTGATCGGCCCGACTTGGCTGTACGTGTTGGCCGCAATCGCCATCTTCGCCGCCGCGGCGGCGGTGGCCGTGGTCCAGGCGACCAACTCCGACGACGCAACTGAGACTCAGCCCGTCGACGAAACCGTCGTCACCCCGACAGAGCAGGAGACGACACAAGAGGCGTCCAGCTCGAGCGAACCGAACGGCACTGAGGTTGCTCAGCCGTCGGCACCGACCGAGGAGCAACAGCAAGCACTCGGACAAGAACAGATTGCTGAGGTCGAGGCTGTTGAAGAGGCGGCGGAGGACCAGGAAGATCAACAACAATCCGTCGACCAAGTACAGTCGCCGGCCACCGAGGAGATGGACCACCCGCTGCGTGGCTTCAGGATCCCGATAGCCGGTGCTTGCATCACAGAATTCGCAGGTCACCTGCCCGGCTCCCCTCGGACCTATCGCAACGACGGCGTCCACGAGGGCCTCGACTTCTACGAATGGGCCTCCTGCACCAGGGTCGACTACGCCACCGAAATCCTTGCCGCCAAGGCCGGCGTCGTCATCCGCGCCGACATCGATTACGTGGAAGTCACACCCGCCGACTGGCAACGATTCATCGACGCCAACTGGGAGGGTGAAGACATCCTCGACGAACTGCGCGGACGGCAGATCTACATCGACCACGGACGCGGGATCGTGACCCGCTATGCGCACCTCTCGGCAATCGCCGATGGCATCGCCGCCGGAGTCGAGGTCGAGCAAGGCCAACTCATTGGCTACCCCGGCGAATCCGGCCAGCAGGAGGTGTACGCCAATCCCGGCACTGACATCCACCTGCACTTCGAGATCCGGGTGGGCGACGGCTGGCTCGGCCAGGGCGAGACGCAAGAGGAAGCTCGGAAACTCTACCTGCAGGCCTTCGGTCTAGTGGACTGACAATCGGTCAACGCGGGCTAATCGGCTTGGGCGCCGGCTCGCCTGGTGACTGCTTAGCCGTCAACCCGGCCACGACACCGCTCTCGATCAACTCCTCGATCGCTGCATCTCCAAGACACAGCACCTCACTGAGTAATTCGACCGTATGCTCGCCCATCCGAGGCGCCGGACGCAGGCAGGCTGCCGGCCGTCGAGCCAGACGCCAGGGGAACCCTTGATACTGCCGAGTCCCCGTGTCGGGATGGCTGAGGTGTAGCCACCAGTCGCGGGCGGCAAGATGCGGATCACGTAGGTGAGTCAAGGTCGAGTGCACGGCCGCCGCTGGCACGCCGATCGCCTGCAATTGATATTGCAGCGTCTGAGCATTCCAGCCGCGTGTCCATTCGCTCAATGCGGATTCCAGGTTGACCTCATCCGTCTTGCGACCCTCGGCCGTCCGCCACTCAGGACGATCCAACTCCGCCTTCTCCGCCAGGCGGAGCCACTGCTCATCCTCCTGGATCGAGATCGCGATCCATTCGTCGCTGCTGTCAACGCCATCGGCACAGCGGAAACACTCGTGCGGCGAGGTGCCGGGTTGCCGATTCCCCTTGCGCTCGGGCATGGCTTGCCCCGCCGACGCGGCCAACAGGTACTCATCGATGTAGGCGACCGCCGACTCGAACATGGACCCTTCGACATGCAGAGCTGACCGAGCACTCTGTGCGTGCAGCGCGGCGGCCAGCGCCGAGGCCGCCATTTGCGCGCCGACGATCGGGTCGGCCTGCATAGTGCCCAGCATCACCGGCTTGTCGCCCCGATAGCCGAGCAGCATGTCCCAGCCGGCGTTGCCCTCGGTCGTGCCACCGTTGGCGCGGAAGTTGTCGTACGGACCTCCGTTGCCAAAGCCGGAGAACGAAACCAGTGAGATATGCGGATTGACCTCACGCATGTGCTCATGCGTCAACCGCAGATTCTGGAGCACGCGCGGCCGGAAGTTCTCCAGCACCACATCGGCTCTAGCAACCAACCCCAGCGCCAGCTCGCGGCCCTCTTCGGTATCGAGCGCAATCGAGATCGTCCGCTTACCGCGATTGGCCATATTGAAGTTGGGCCGCACATTCAACGGGTGCGCGTCCGGCGCGGCGACCCGCATCGGACCGCCGGCGTCGTAGCGCCACAGATCGGGTCGCTTCGGCCCCTCGACCTTGATCACCTCAGCGCCCAGATCATTCAACAGTGAAGAGGCATACGGTCCCAGCCAGGCATGGGTGAAGTCGACCACCCGCAATCCGTCGAGCGGCCCGCTTGAACGCTCCGGGCGGGCTCGCAGCGAATATCGATCTACTCGCTCCTGCTCGGTTGCGACCTCCGTCACCCGCATGGCGCGTCCGGCGCCGGTTCGACCGTTCTCGGTCCTGAAGAAGTCCATGGCGTTGAGCTGCGGATCGTCGAGTAACTGCTGAGCCGTGCGATGCATCGCCATTACGGTGCCGAGCTCGGACAACTTCGTCCAGATTGTCGTCGCATCGTGCGATTCGACGATTGGCCGCATGTACTTCAGGGACGCCTCTTGTTCGGCGAAGCGAGCATCGCCTTCGAAGAGCTCGTCCGGAGGTGGGTCGCAGCCAAATGCGATCGGCGCGTTACGCAGCGTTTCCTTGGACCAGGGCGAGAGTGTGATGTAGCCGTCTGTCGTCTGCATCACCTCGGCCCAGCCCGGCGTTCCGCCGACTCTGGGCAGCGCCTCGCCGAGGAACTCCGAGCGCAGCGACATGATCAGCGTCGAGCAGGCCTCGTGCGAGGACAGCTCGATCCATTCGCCTTTGCCGGAGTGGATCCGTTCGAGCAATGCCGCAAGTGCCGCCACAGCGCCCAGGATGCCGATCGTGCGAGGAATGATCGCAGCGGGAGCCGCCAGCGGTTCGCGGTCTGGCAATCCGTTCGTGGTGGCGAAGCCAGACAGCGCCTGGATGATCAAGTCGTCGGACAGGTAGTCGGAGTAGGGGCCATCGGTGCCAAACGGCGACGAGTGGACGACCACGAGCCGTGGGAACTCGTCGGCGATTCCGTCTAACTCCGGCAACGGCGCATCCGTAACGAACACATCCGCTTCGGCAAGTTCCGTTCGCCAGGCTCCCGATTGCAGCGTTTTGCCAACCAGCAGCGACTCGCGCAGCAGGGAGATCGTCTCGCCGTCGCGCTCGAGGATCGGGGGAGCATCATGCAGCCGAGAATCGGCAGCTTCGATCGTGCGAACTTCCGCGCCCCAGCGCGCAAACTCGAGTGCGCAGGCCGCAGCCGGCACGTCTCGGCTGTACTCGACGACTCGAACGCTATGCAGCAGGTTCCCTTCGCTCACCCGACCGGTCCTCCTACGACTTACCGGGCTTCTGCAACTTGGCCAACGCCTCGCCAACAGGCGAGAGCTGGCGTTTGCCCTGGACCATGCGCGGATCCGGCTGTCCGAATCGCGCCCCGGTCGCATAGGTCATAAAACTGGCGTTGATGTGCGTCGTGAATCCTTGGCCGTCCTGCATGTTGTTGATCGAGTGCTTGATCTGACGCAGCGCCATCGGCGTGCGCTCGGCGACCTCGTTGGCATATTCGAGCGTCTTTCGCTCCAGCGCCTCGGCCGGATAGACCTGGTTGACGAAGCCCAGTTCCATCGCCTCGCGTGCCGGAATGAAACGATTCTGAAAGAGAATCTCTTTGGCCTTGCGCACGCCAATGTCCCAGGGCGCGGAGAAGTATTGCGTGTGCGAAGGCAGGAAGAGCGCATCGTCCGAGGCGAAGATTAGATCCATCGAGGCCGCCACCATCCAACCGCCAAAGATGCACTTGCCGTGGACCATAGCGATCGTCGGCTTGGGCGCGTTGCGCCAGCGCATCGTGTTGGTGATCCGCGTGTCCCGCTGGCGATCGAAGACACCGACGAAGTCCTCGGCCCACCCGCGAATCTCGCGGTCGGCGATCTCGGATGGCGAACCGAGGTCGTGCCCGGCCGAGAAGTCGGGTCCGTTGCCGGAGAGCACGATCACCAGCACCTCAGGATCGTCGACCGCCTCTTGGATGGCGCGGTCGATCTCCTCCAGCAGCACCCGCGATTGCGCGTTGCGATACTCCGGCCGATTCATGATCACTCGGGCGACCGGTCCGGGCTCATAGATCACTTCGTGGTACGTCATGGCATGCTCCGCTCAGCGGCTGGGAAATCAGTCCGAGGCTATCAGCGTCCGTGCGATCGAACGCTGCCAAGGATTCAGACGAATGCTTCCAGCAGCAGGTGCTCCAGGATGTTGTTGAATTCGTCGGGCAGCTCCCAGTAGACGCTGTGCCCGGCCTCGGGGACCTGGATGTACTGAGCGCCGGGCACCATCTGCGCCGCGCGTTCGATCAGTTCCGCTGGGATGATCGCATCCTCCGCACCGGCGAGAAAGATGGTCGGCATCGTAAGGGCCGGGAGTTCGTCCTTCGAAACCGCGCCATCCTCCTGGCCGAACGACAGTGGCGTACCTGGGTCAAGCGGCGGATTCAACCCCCTGATCTGGTTGTATAGGAACACGCCGTTGGGCTCCCGCTCGAGGTAAGCCGGACCAACCATTCGCGTCAATCCGCCCTCTTCCTGATTGATTTGCGCTGATTCAAGCGCCTTGCGCATCTCGTCGATCAGCTCCGGCGCGTCGATTCCGAGGAAGGTGTCGGCCATCAGCAGCCCTCTGACCCGCTCCGGGTTACGAACGGCGAACGGCAGGATCGAAAAGCCGCCCATTGACTGCCCGACCAGCACCGCCTCGGGAATTTCGAGCGCGTCCATCAGCTCGCCGAGATCTCGGGCAAACGCCTTGCGTCCTTCGCCCGAGTCGTCGCGGCTCTGTCCCCAGCCGCGCACCTCGTAGGTGACGCAGCGGTAGCGGTCGCGGAAGACCGGAATCTGCTGCCACCAGCTGAGGTGATTGCCACCCGCTCCGTGGACGAAGACGGTCGTCTCCGGGCCGTCGCCAAACTCGTCATAAATCAACTGTCCGCCCGTGACATCAAGTGTCTGCGCCATTTTGAACGCTCCTTGCTGGAATCAGATCCTGAATCAGGATTTCACTTGGCTAAACGCTACTCTCTTGTCAGGTTGCGAGGTGTCGAGATGGCCTTTGATTACGTCGGCGTCGACCTGCCGATCCGCGAAAAAACGATCTCATCCCAGCGAATGAGCTGGCAGGTCATTGCCAATGCCGGCCGCTGGTGGACCGGTGCGGAGCGCGTCGAGATCGCAAGAATCGGGCGTGCCGCACGGGACTTCGAAGCCGTCGGCAGCGAGATCCTGCCCGAGCCCGCCGTCTACGCGATCCAGAAGCTGGTCGTCGACAACGCCAACCTAAACCGCGAGTGGTACGAGGAAATTATCGCCTCTGAAGGGATGACAGAAGATCGCTACGTCGAACTGGTCGCTGTGGTTGTCCACGCGCTCTCCATCGACGAATTCCATCGCGCCCTGGGTTTGGAGCTCGAGCCGCTGCCGCAGCCGATCTCCGGCGATCCAACCTGCAACCGACCTGCCGAGGCGGAGCAGCGAGCCTCCTGGCCGCAGATCGTGCCGAAGGATGGCCTGAACCCAGGCGACGAAATGCTCTACGGACCAATGGAGTGGGGCGCCAACGTGATCTCGGCGCTGTCGCTGATTCCAGAGAACGTGCGCTGGCTGCACGACCTCTCCGAGGGCCACTACCTGTCCTTCTCCGAGATGCGCCAGCCCGATCCTCTGCGCGCCATCTCGCGGCCCCAGATCGAGCTGATCGCGGCGCGGGTCTCAGCCCTCAACGAGTGCTTCTATTGAACCGCTTCGCATGTGCGCATGCTCCGTGAGAGCAGCAAGCGGACCGGCACCCTCGGCAGCCTCAACTTGCAGGGCACGGTAAATCCCCAGTCAGATAGCGGCGTCCCACACGGCGGCCTGTTGACCGCATTCGCCGAGGCGGCCGTTCGTCAGACTCAGGCCTTGCCAGGGCTTCGCGAAGAGATCGCGGCCGAACTCGGCGTTCAGGAACTGGTCGATGCCGCCGGCGTAGTCGCCAACTTCCAGCGCATGGTCCGCATCGCCGACGGCTGCGGCATCCCACTCGATGAGTTCACCAAGGACGCCACCGACGACTGCCGCGAGGAACTCGGCCTGCACGAGTACGCCTCGGCCGCCAACACTGCCTAGAGTCAGGGATCGACATGACCACGACCGCCGCACCATTTGCCTACGCCGATGCCATCTGGAACATTCCTGACCGCATTCGCAACGCGCACGTCCGCAGCTGGGAGCGCCTGGCAGCCCCGGGAGAATGGTGGACCGGTGCCGAGCGGATCAGCATCGCCGCCGAAGGTCGCCGAGCGTCGGCGCTGATCGACGGCCTGCCCGATCCCGGGCCTGCCCCGGCCGAGCTGCCCGAGGCAGCCGTCTACACAGTCCACAAGCTGATCGGCGACCTGTCCAACGTCTCTCGCGAGTGGTACGAAGAGACGATCAACGCCGATGGAATGTCCGACGCGCGCTACATCGAGCTGATGGGAGCGCTCGTCCACGTCTGGTCGATCGACGAGTTCCACCGCGCGCTCGAGATCGAATTGGAACCACTCCCCGACCCCCTCCCTGGAGAACCGACACATCGTCGCCCTGAAGGCCTGTCCGACCATGGCAGCTGGCCGCCGACGATCTTCCCCAAGGACCTCGCCGCGAGCGAAGCCGACATCTATGCAGGAGCCAGGTACGCGCCAAACGTGCGCGTGGCAATGAGCCTGCACCCCGACAGTGTGCGCTGGTTGAACGACATGTTGGATGCGCATTACCGCGGGGGCGCTGAGCCTGACCCAGGGCAGGAGCCGTTCCGTGCACTCAGCACTGCGCAGCGTGAGCTGGTCGCCGCCCGCGTGTCGGCCTTGAACGAGTGCTTCTATTGAACGGTTTCGCACGTCACGCTGCTCGGTCGGAGCAGCCAAGACAACGACGCGCTGAACCTGAACGGCACGGTCAGCAACCAGGTCGATAGCGGCGTCGAGTACGGCGAAGTCCTGTTGCGCTTCGCCGACGCAGCAGTCGGCCGCGCCCCTGACCTCGCTGAAGCGCGCGAGGCGCTCAATGCCGCCATGGGAGCGCACGGCGTCATCGACTGCGCTGCGGTCGTTGCAAACTTCCAACGAATGGTCAGAATCGCAGACGGCTGCGGCATCCCGCTGGATGCCACGGTCCAAAAGGACAGCGAACCCTGGCGGGACGCACTGGGAGTCAACGACTTCAGCAGTCGAGCCAATACATTCGGCCAGAGCTAGGCGATTACTACTCGATCGTCCGCAGCAAGCGAGCAATCTCGATCGCCGCCTGCGCCGCTTCTTCACCCTTGTTGCCGGCCGAACCGCCGGCTCTGGCCATGGCGAGCGCGACCGTCTGCGTGGCTAAGACCTCGAAGATCACCGGCACGCCGGTGTCCAGGCCAACCCTGGCGATTCCCTGCGTGGCGCCGTCAACGACCAGCCGGTAATGGTCGGTCTCGCCAAGGATCACCGCGCCCAGACAGATGACCGCATGGAAGCGGCCGGTTTCGGCACACTTCTGTGCGGCAAGCGGAATCTCGAACGCACCGGGGACCCAGTAGATATCGATCTCATCCGTGTCGGCGCCATTCTCCTCGAGGTGGTCGATGCAGCCGTCGAGCAGCTTGCTGGTCACGAAGTCGTTGAACTTGCTCACGACCACCGCGAAACGCAGACCGCTGGCAGGCCCGTGTTCCGGGTCCGGATTGGCCGCGCCGTCGTGGACGTTGGGCATGGTCGTTTGTTCGTCGCCTAGCCGATGGCGGCTCGGCGAGTGGGAGGTTGGCCGTCGTCGGCTGATTCCGTCGCTTCAATCGCATCCGAATCGAGCAAGTGACCCATCTTCTCCTGCTTGACCGACAGGTAGCGCACGTTGTGAGGGTTGGCCGAGGCAATCACCGGCACACGCTCGACGATCTCAAGGCCGTATCCCGTGAGTCCGTGGCGCTTGGCCGGGTTGTTGGTCATCAAGCGAATCCGGTGCACACCCAGGTCACGCAAGATCTGCATCCCGATGCCATAGTCGCGACGGTCTGCGGAGAATCCGAGCGCGAGATTGGCCTCGACCGTATCCATGCCCTGATCCTGCAGGGCATACGCCGCAATCTTGTTGTGCAGGCCGATCCCTCGCCCCTCTTGCGCCATGTAGACGATTACGCCCCGCCGTTCCTCGGCGACGATTCGCATCGCGATATCTAACTGCTCGCCGCAGTCGCAGCGCTGCGAGGCGAAGACGTCACCGGTCAAGCACTGGGAGTGGACTCGGACCAGGGTGGGCTCGCCGCCATCGACATTGCCCATCACCAGTGCCACGTGTTCCTCGGAGTGATCCTTGGTGCGGTATCCAACCAGTCGCCACGTACCCATCGGGGTCGGCAGCTTGGCCTCGGACACTCGGTCGACCAACTGCTCGGTCCGCAGTCGGTACTGGATGATCTGCTCGACCGAGACGACTTTGATGTTGTGCCGACGGGAGAAGCGCACCAACTCGGGCAGACGAGCCATGTCGCCATTGCGCTTCATGATCTCGCAGATCACCGCGCCCGGCTGCAGTCCGGCCAGCCGGCAGAGGTCGACCGAGGCCTCTGTCTGACCGGCTCGAACCAGGACCCCACCATCGCGCGCCCTGAGCGGGAACATATGCCCCGGACGCACCAGGTCGTCGGGCGCCGAGTTCGGGTCCATGAGCACCTGGACCGTGCGAGCGCGGTCCGGGGCCGAAATGCCGGTCGTGACGCCTGAGCGCGCCTCCACCGAGACGGTGAACGCGGTCCCCAGCGGCGCGGTGTTTGATCCCTGCTCGACCATCAGGCGCAGCCCCAGGCGGTCGAGGATCGCGCCCTCCATCGCGACGCAGATCAAACCACGGCCATGCGTGGCCATGAAGTTGATCGTGTCGGAGGTCACGAACTGGGCTGGCAATGCCAGGTCGCCCTCGTTCTCGCGGTCCTCGTCGTCGGTGATGATCAGCGGCTCGCCTTGCGCGAACGCTTCAATCGCTTCCTCGACAGTGCAGAACGGAGACTTGCGCCGACTGCCGCTGGACTTGCGCCGGGCACGCCGCGGTTTCGGCTGGTCCGCTTGGTTCTCGGTCGTTGCGGCGGTCGTTTCAGCGTCGGTCATCGCGCTCCGCCTCCACTTGACTCCCGCGCTGCGAGCCGCTCGTCCAGGAGCTGATCGATCTTGGTTTCCAGCAGATCTTCGACGTATCGCGCCATGATGTCGGTCTCGAGGTTCACAGCATCACCAGGTTGCCGGTCGAGGAGGTTGGTCTGCTGCTGAGTGTACTGAACAAGTGACACTGCAAATCCGGACTGGTCCTTCTCGATGATCGTGAGCGAGACCCCGTCGATGCAGATCGGACCCTTGACGATCATGTGTCGCAGCAGGTCCGCCGGCGCATCGTAGGTCACGACGATCGCGTCAGACTCCGGTCGAGTGCTCCTGAATGCGCCGCGACCCTCCACGACTCCACGGACGATGTGTCCTGAGAGCCGGTCCATCGGTCGAACCGAGCGCTCGAGGTTGACTCGGTCACCGACCTTGAGCTCCCCCAGGTTGGAGCGTCGGTAGGTCTCGGGCATCAGGTTGGCCAGGAACTGGCCAGACTCGATATGCGTGACCGTCAGGTCGACCCCGTTGATCGCAATGCTGTCGCCCAGATTGGCATCCTCGAGGATCATCGGCGCAGCGATCCGAAGCAGGCCTTCCGCCGCCTCGGTGATTTCGCCGACCTCTTCGATGATCCCTGTGAACATCGTCAGTCTCCCCCAAATGCCGCACTATCGGCCTCAATGCTAGCCGCCGAGCACCAATTCACGCCCATAACGCGTCACCAGACTGGACGTCTCAAGCAGGCAATTGTGGAGCGAATACGTTGCGTACGACGCGGATTGCTACGAGCGCAGGCGCTTGATCAGGACTTCGGATCCATCAGCATCGCGCCGATAGTAGCGATAGCTAGCCGACTTGTACTGTTCATCCGTGACGCCCGGCGTAGTCGACACAGTTAGCGTCAGCCATGTGGCATCACGTCCGCTGGCCGAGGCCTCGCAGGCGTCCCGCAGCCGCTCGGCGACACTGCCGGGCGCATCCGGTCGTACGGCGAGACAGCGAATCGAAGCGCGTTCGTCTCGCTCAAACTGGACCGCCGCCACGCCCAGGATGTCTTCCATTTCGTTCGACTCGCCGGCATCGACGGCCGGCGTCGTCTGGATGGTCGCCAGCCAGACCACGGCTTCGCCGGCCCGAGCCGCGGCCAACAACTCGTCGCAGGTCGGCGCGCGCTCGATGATCTGAGCGGCGAGCAGTTGGTCTACTGCGTCGACATCCGTCTGCCCGGCTGGACGAATGCGAACGTCCAGATCTCGCTCCGGATGACTCGGATAACCGGTCACCAGCAGGTCGGCGCCCAGCCGCTCGACGTTCATGTGGTTCAGACGCAGCACATCGCGCATTCGCTCCGCGCCACGACCGCGCACGGCGGTCTGCGCGTCACCACCGATGATCATTGGTGCCACGACCGCCGTCACCTTGTTGATCAAACGTTGGTCGAAGAATGAGCCCAACACCTCGCCGCCACCCTCAACCAACAGACTGACCACACCACGCTCCTGGCCGAGGAGCTCAAGCAACGCCGCCAACGAAACACGTCCTTCGGCAGCAGGATCGCCGGGGAGGACGGCTACCTCAACACCGCGCGATGCCATCACCTCTCGAAACTCGCCTGGAGCAGCATCGGTCGTAGCGATCAAGGTGCGAGATGTGTCGGTTCCGTCCAGCACCCGGCTCTCGAGCGGCGTGCGTCCACGGCTGTCGACGACCACACGCATCGGCTGCGGGACCGCTCCGGTCCAGCGCTCGGGCCGGGCCGTGAGCTGTGGATTGTCGACGATGATCGTCTCCACGCCGACCAGCATCGCGTCGAACAACGGCCGATGCTGATGAGCCCACTGCAGCGTCTGCGGCCCCGATATCCAGCGGGAATCGCCACTCGTTGAGGCGATCCGGCCGTCCAGTGAGGCGGCAAACTTGGCCGTCACGAACGGCCGGCCGCTACGTCGGTGGTGAGCATAAGCCTCGTAGTGGACGGCGCCCTCAGCCGCTCCATCGCCGAGGCTGACTTCGATGCCTGCCTCGCGCAGTTGGTTGAGGCCGCGTCCGGCCACACGAGGGTCGGGGTCGCCGACCGCGACCACCACCCGCGCGAGTCCGGCTTCAATGATTGCGTCGGTACAGGGCGGTGTGCGACCGAAGTGCGCACAGGGCTCCAACGTCACGTACATCGTCGCGCCGCGAGCACGCGCACCCGCCTCACGCAGCGCCATCACCTCTGCATGTGGTCCGCCAGGTCGCAGCTGCGGACGACCAAATCTCGAGGAAGGATCGGGCGCGCCCGGAGGTTGCGTCGCACCCTCTCCGACAATCTGCAAGCCATCGACGATGACGGCGCCGACCGCCGGGTTGGGGCTCGTTGTGCCGCGGACGGCCCGAGCGAGTTCGAAGGCTCGCGCCATCATTCGCGAACTCCCCGCGGGACGGGTGCTCATGACCTGCGGCGGCGGTCCACGATCGTCAGGCTGAGCCAGAGCAGCGTCGCACCGATCGCGATCACCGCGAGCACGATTTGCACAGGCTCTTCCCAGCTCGGGTCGCGGGCCAGTTGCACGGTGCTCGATCGTGGTCGCTGTTCCAGCGGCCAATCCGACTGGGAATGCCGCACCGAGGTCGCCACCGTGCGCCTCTCGGTCTGCGTCTGGGATACGGCCTGCGATTGATCCTCGTCGACTTCAGCGGTTGATGAGTCCGTGGCCTCTGCCTGTTCCTGATCGGACTGCTCAGCCACCGCTGCTGCCTGAGGCTCCGAGGCCTCGGTCTCATCGACGGATGCTCGCTTCGCTTCCACGTCGTCTTGTTGTTGGACGACGTCCTCGGCCGTCACCTGGTCCGCGTCTCCAGTCTCACCGTCAGAGCCACCGCGCCCAGCCGTGATCGCGCGGCGCGACGGATCATCTGCCGCCGCGTCCTGGCTGGCCGCCTCCACCTGCTGCTGCGCTTCTTCCTCGGCTGCTTCGTAGGCTTGCTCCTGCTCGGCCTCTTGCTCAGACTGCCAGGCAGCCTCCTGCGCCGCCTGTTGCTCTTCTTCCTCAACCTCGACGGATGCCACGGTTGCCGACTCTTCAGCCTGCTGCTCCTGCGCCGCTGCTCCCGCTTCAAGTCGGACTACCTGCTGAGAAGTGGACGACTCAGTCTCGACCTCAATCTCGTCGGTGACCACAGCCGCAGTCGGCACGCCGCCCCCATCATCACCGGCCGACGTAGTCGTGAATGTCACCGTCGGGGAGTCCACGGCGTCAAAGACCATCACGGCGGCAAACGTAGCCACGCCGATGGCAGCGGTCGACATCGAGAGTCGAAGCGCGCGAGTCGCAATGGTCGGCTGCACCGCCATGCGCGCGGAATCGTTGAGCATCTCAGTGGTCAGCTGGAATGGCGTGGCGCTGGCCGCCGGCTCGAAAGCCCTGAGCACCGACCGCATCTCCTCGAGGTCGGCGAGATATTCCCGCATCTCCGCCGATTGGGCGAGTTGCATCTCGACCCGTACCCGGTCTCCCAACGACAGTTCGCCGTCCATGTATGCCGACACATCCTCGCGCCAGTCGCGACGACCGATCAGTGAACGGATACGCATCCCGAAGAACATGACTATTCGGTCCTGCCAATGAGCCCGCCGCCGGCGACGACTTCTCGCCCTGAAGTCAGCCCATCTACAAATTTAGACGCACATCCGACCGCAATGGTTCCCCATCCAGACCCAACATCAGTCAATCGATAGGTGTCGCCCAGAACATTGAGTACGTTGAGTACATAATGTTCGGCACCGCTTCGGCGCGGGGACGAGAGCTGATTAGCCGTTGGCACGAGACTGCTCCAATGCCTGTCGTTCGTTGAGAAAATCCCGCATCGCCGATCGCCCCCGACTGATCCGCGATTTCACTGTACCCATCGACCAGCCCGTCGCATCGACGATCTCCCGATACTCCATGTCGGCGACGTCCCGGTAGAAGACCGCCCGGCGCTGTTCTTCCGGCAGCGACGCGAGCGCTTCACGCAGCGTGCCGCTGAGCTCGATGTTCAACAAGTGCTCATCCAGCGAACGATCGCCCGACTCCGGCGTGAACTGATCGCCCAGCGATTCGGTCAGCCGGTCCAGCGAGGTCGTCGGCCGCCGCTGACGCTGCCTGAGGTAATCAAAACAGGTGCGCCTCGCGATGACGCCCAGCCAGGCCGGGAACTTGCCCCGCTGCTTGTAAGTGCTCAGCCGATCCCAGGCCTTGATGAACGAATCCTGCATCAAGTCATCGGCTTCGGCCATCCCGACGATGCCACGGCAAGTCGCACGAACTCTCGACTGATGGCGTAAAACGAGGACGTTGAACGCATCCAATCGGCCGTCGAGCGCGACGGCGACCAGTTGGTCGTCCTCCAGTCCATCAAGATCGCGTTGCCCACCCGGACGGTTCACCTGAGCGCTCTCCCCTTGCCGCGCGCGAGCCGAACATACCCAGCCGCGCACGAGCGGGAGCGCCGCCTGTGGGACACTGCGTACATGCCGCTCGTCGATCCAGGCCCAATCATCGCACAAGCGCAGGCTCGGAGTCGGGCCGTGATCGGCGCCAACGTCTCGACCATCCAGATGCTGCGAGGCGTTGTCCAGGCAGCGGAATCAGCTCAGAGACCCCTCCTGATCCAGTTCAATCGCTCCGGACTCTCGCTCATCGGAGGCGTCGACGTTGCCCATCTGATTGTGAAATCGATCGCCGACGAGTCCGAGGCTGAGATCGCTCTGCATCTCGATCACGCCGACACGCTTGACGAACTCACGAACGCGATCAACGCCGGATTCGGCTCCGTAATGATCGACGGCTCCACTTTGTCCTTCGATCGACACGTCACCCTCGCCCAGTCGGCCAAGGGCCTGACAATCTGGTCAAGGTTGCCGCTCGAGGCCGAACTGGGACACGTCGCCGGCGACGAGGCAGGCGTCACCATTGGCGAAGCGTCCTGGACCGATCCTGACGAGGCCGCCCGCTTCGTCGAGTCCACTGGGGTCGACTGGCTCGCCGTCGCCGTCGGCAACACGCACGGCCGTCCAACCGCCGGAGGACTCCAGGTCGACCGCCTGCGCGCCATTCGCGACGCGGTCTCCGTCCCACTAGTGCTACACGGCGCCAGCGGTCTGACCGACGACGAACTCGGAGTCGCCGTGGAGCTGGGAGTCGCCAAGATCAACGTCGGTACTGCGCTCCACCAGGCAGCGGCGGCAGGTATGAGAGAGTGGTTCCAGCGACATCCCAAGGACCTGCGCGGCGCACTCAATGCCGTCGAGGACAGGGTCGCCGAAATCGCGCGGACGCTCCTCACGGCACCCTGGGCAATCTGAGTTTCGACGCTCCTCCAGCTTCGTTACGATCCGCCACACAGGACGGCAAATGGTGCACATCGGGAGGAGTTCGCCATGCTCAGCGATTATCGAATTCTCGACCTGACCGACGACCGCGGCCTGATCGGCGGAATGATCCTCGCCGATCTGGGCGCAGACGTGATCGCAATGGAACCGCCCGGCGGAAACACGGCCCGACGGCGAGGTCCGTTCGCCGATGGCTCCGACGAAGGCGACATCGAGGACTCGCTGATCTGGCAGTCCTATGCGCGAGGCAAGCGCTCCGTTGTCCTCGATCTGGAATCGGAGGAAGGTCACCGGCAGTTTGTCGAGCTGGCCCGCAGCGCCGACGCCGTGATCGAGTCGGCCGACGTCGGCGCAATGGACGCGCTCGGCATCGGCTACGAAGTGCTCGCCGAGATCAACTCAGGCCTGATCTACGTCGCAATCACGCCGTTCGGTTCATCCGGACCGAAGGCCGGCTGGCCCGCCACCGACCTCACCATCGCCGCCGCGGCGGGTCCGATGATCCAGAGCGGCGATAGAGACCGCCCACCACTCAGGGTCGAACTGCCGCAGACCGCCCTGCACGCCGGCGCCGAGGCCGCGCTTGGCGTCCTCATGGCGCTGCACGAGCGCTTGCGCTCGGGACTGGGGCAGTTCATCGATGTCTCGGCTCAGGCCGCATATGCACAGGCCACCCAGTCGGGGATCATCGCTGCTGCGAATAACGCAGGACAGTTTGCGCGCTCCGCCGTGGGCGCTTCGCTTGGCCCGCTCGAGATCCGGCTCTTCTGGCCCTGCAAGGACGGCCACGTCGCCATCACCTACCTCTTCGGAGTAGCGATCGGTCCCTTTACCGATCGGCTGATGCAATACGCGCTCGAGGAGGGCTACTGCGACCAGGAAACCCGCGACAAGGACTGGCTCAACTACACCAATCTGATCCTCAGCGGACAAGAACCACTGTCCGAGTACTTCCGCTGCTGCGACATCATCGGCGCGCTTTGCGCCGACAAAACCAAGGCCGAGCTGTTCCAGGTCGCCCAGGAACGCCGCCTGCTGCTGGTGCCGGTTTCGACCATGGATGACCTCGACGAGAACGAGCATCTGGCCGCCCGCTCTTACTGGCGCGAGGTCGAACGCAATGGGCAACCACTCAAGTTCCCCGGACCGTTCGCTCGCCTCTCCGAAACGCCGATCGAGTACGGCCGCCCCGCGCCAATGCTCGGCGAACACACGGACGAAGTGCTCGCCGAAACCCGCACCGCGGCCAGCCTCCATGCCGCAGGCGGCGCAGCTCCGACCGACCCGCCGCTCTCCGATCTGAACATGCTCGACCTGATGTGGGTCATGGCCGGCCCAGCCGGAACGCGAGCGCTGTGCGATTTCGGCATCAACACGGTCCGCGTCGAGTCCAGCACCAGGATCGACACCGCCCGCACGCTGCAGCCCTTCATCAACGACGAAGCGACGCAGGGCGAAGGCTCGTCGATGTTCCACAACATGAACGCTGGCAAGCGCATGACCACCATCGACCCGGCCAATCCCGAGGGTCGCGAGCTAATCCTCGACCTCGTCCGCTGGGCCGACGTCGTCACGGAATCATTCACCCCGCGCGCTATGCGCGGCTGGAACCTGACCTGGGAGACCATCCATGAGGTCAACCCACGCGCGATCATGATGTCCTCCTGCCTGATGGGTCAGAGTGGGCCGCTGGCCGAATTCGCCGGCTTCGGCAACCTCGCCGCCGCCTTCGCCGGTTTCACGCCGCTCGCCGGTTGGCCCGACCGCTCACCCGCCGGCCCGTTCGGCGCCTACACCGACTACGTCGCGCCGCGCTTCGCCTCGGCCGCGCTGCTGGCAGCACTCGACGAGCGTGGACGAACCGGTCGCGGCCAGTACATCGACGTCTCGCAGATGGAAGCCGCAATCCACTTCCTCACGCCGGCCTTCCTCCGATACCGCCTGACCGGCCAAAAGTGGCAGGCCAACGGCAACAGCGACCCATACATGTCGCCGCACGGCATCTTCCCCTCAGAAGGCGAAGACCGTTGGGTCGCAATCGCCTGCCGTAACGACGCCGACCGCGCCGCGTTGGAATCCGTACTCAATGGCGAACAGCTCGAAGAGTGGACCGCAACACGCTCGCCCGAAGAGGCAATGAACGCGCTCCTCGCCGTCGGAGTCCCCGCTCACGCCGTCCAGGACTCCGCCGCCTGCTTCGCCGACCCCCAGCTCCAGCACCGCAACCACTTCGTCGAGCTCGCCCATCCAACCCAGGGAAAGTCCGTCGTCGAGGGCGCAAGGATCGTCTTCAGCCGCACGCCTGCGGGCCGTCCCAAGGTCGCTCCAACGATGGGCGCCGACAACGATTACGTCCTCAGGGAACTGCTCGGCTACTCGGATGACCGGATCGTTGAGCTGGTAGCGTCGGGTGCGCTGCAGTAGATAACAGGACCAACCGGAGAATCACCATGGCAATCCACCATCCCGAGCGCATCGTCGAGGGCAACGGCATCGAAATTTGCACTGATTCCTTCGGCGACCCCGCCGATCCCTGCATCCTCCTGGTCATGGGCGCGGGTGCATCGATGCTGCTCTGGGATGTTGGTCTCTGTGAGGCCCTGGCCGACGGTAGACGCTTCGTCATCCGCTACGACAACCGAGACACCGGCAAGACCACCTCCTGCCCGCCCGGCGAGCCCAACTACACGCTCAACGACATGGCCGCCGACGGTCCCGCCGTGCTCGACGCGTATGGCATCGAGAAGGCCCACATCATCGGCGCGTCGATGGGCGGCATGATCACCCAGGTGATCGGACTCAACCATCCCGAGCGTGTACTGACACTGACGCCAATCATGTCCACGCCCAACGGCGGCGCCGTGCTTGACTCGATGGAGGGCAAGGAAGCGACGCTCTCGCCGCCCACGCCCGAGGTGATCGAGACCATCATGGAGGGCGCGGCGCTGGACTGGACCGACCGTGACGCGCTGCTGGCCAATCGAATCAAGATGTTCAAGGTGCTCTCGGGATCTGCCTACCCCTTCGACCCGGCCCGCGAAGAGATCTTCGCCGCCGAAATCGACCGGGCCATCAGCTTCGCCAGCACGACCAACCACGGCCCAGCCATCGCCTAATCCGAGCCCTGGCACGACCGCCTCGGTGGACTCGACTTCCCCACGCTCGTCATCCACGGCACCGACGATCCAATCCTGCCCTACGACCACGGACAGGCGCTCGCCGAGATGATCCCCGGAGCCAGGATGCTCACTCTCGAAGGAGTCGGCCACGAAATCCCTGAGGGCACCTGGGACGTCGTCATCCCCGCAATCCTCGACCACACCAGCTGACTCTCGACTGCTGCAGGAGACTTCGGAGATCGCACATGGCAAGCCATCACGGCGAGCGCATGATCGAGGCCGACGAGATCTCGATCTGCACCGACTCGTTCGGAAATCCTACGGATGCAGCCATCCTCCTGGTCATGGGCGCCGGCGGCTCGATGATGGGCTGGCGGGAAGAGTTCTGTGAGCGGTTGGCCGATGGCCGGCGCTTCGTGATCCGCTACGACAATCGCGACACCGGTAAGACCACGCCGCACTGTCCACCGGGCGAACCGAACTACACCCTCAACGACCTGGCCGCCGACGCGGTGTCGGTGCTCGACGCCTATCAGATCGAGCAGGCACATATCGTCGGCATTTCGATGGGTGGCATGATCACGCAGCTAGTCGGCCTCGACCACCGAAACCGTGTCCTCTCGCTCACGCCAATCATGTCGACTCCGCAGGCCGGAGTGGTCACCGACGCGTTCGCCGGCAAGGACGTCGTTGAACTCTCTCCACCGCATGCCAAAGTGCTCGAACTTGTAGCCAGCAGGGACCAAATCGACTGGACCGACCGCGAGGCCGTGATCAACATGCAGGTCGAGTCATTCTCCACGATCAAGGGTTCCCGCTATCCCCAGGAACCCGGCATGACTGAGGCCATCGCCAACGAGTTCGACCGCGCGATCAACTTCGCGAGCTCCGTCAATCACACCCCAGCGATGGCCCAATCCGACGTCTGGCATCACCGCCTGAACCAGATCAGCGCCCCCACGCTCGTGATCCACGGCGACGAGGATCCCATCCTGCCTTACGACCACGGCCAGGCCCTGCACGCCGCCATCAGAGGCTCAACCCTCTTGACGATGGAAGGCGTCGGCCACGAACTTCCACGAGAAGTCTGGGATTCAATGATTCCAGCAATCCTCGAGCACACGAGATAGCGATTCGTTCCGCCACCCCGCGCCCCGACGCGGGTTGGCAGACTGATGCGTGCGAGCTACGGTCTGCGCCGATAAATCGACATCACCACGCCATTCCCCGTCGATCCAGTGCGTACAAGCTCCAGTTTCCGAGGCAAAGAACCTGCACCAAACAGACGCTTCCCACTACCAACCACAACCGGGAACGTCCACAGCCGATACTCATCAATTAAGTCACGCGCCTGCAGAGTCTGAATCAGCTCAGCGCTCCCATGAACCTGGATCAACCGACCCTCACCAGCCTTCAGCCTCGCGATCTCATCAACCACATCTCCACTAATCCGAGTCGCAGGCCCCCAGACCAACGAAAGCTCAGCCGACCGAGTCACCACATACTTGTGACCCCCATTCAGTCGAGCCGCAACCGGGTCGTCTGAGCCAACATTCGGCCAATGAGACGCAAACACCTCATATGTCCTCCGACCAAACAACAAGTCATACGGCTCCGACATCGCCTCCGAGTAAACCCGAGGCATCACCTGCTCCCAGTAAGGAGCCCCCCAACCACCACCAGTAAACCCGCCCGACGGATCCTCCTCCGGACTAGTCGGACTCTGCATCACCCCATCCAGGGTGACAAAACTAAGAATCGCCAGCTCCCGCATAACGAGACCCAGCCTATCCCCCAAATCCCAGTCCCCGCTTCACGCGGGGACCCGCTCCGACCGCCCATTATGGTCCCAGTCCCGGTCCCCGAGCCGGGACCCGCTCGGTTCCCTCCGCCTACAGACTGTCCAGATCCACCGCGCGCCCCGAGTGCGCCGACTCATAGATCCCAAACACAATCTTCATCGTCTCCAGATTGTCCCGACCACCACTGACCGGCTCAGCCCCATCCTCACAACAAGTGGCAAAGTGAATGATCTCGTTGACATACGGATTCTCCGTCGGCAGCGACACCTCACTCGTATCGACCGGCTGAAAACTCGTCACCGGATCGAAACTCTCCTCGCCCTCCTGCTGAGCGCTCGTCATCACCGCCGGCACCCGATGCCACATCAACGGCGTGTTCTCCGCCGGAGGCGGCGTCCACGCTGCCCCCTCGTCCCCCAGGATCACCGTCTGGAACAACCACGGCGCCCGACTCGTCAGACTCGCCGTCAACGTCCCAATCGCCCCGTTCGCGAACTCCAGAGTCGCCACCACCCGGTCCTCCGCCTCGTTCGTAAAGCTCGGATGCCCACGCCAGGCCCGAGCCTCGACTCGCACCACCTCGCCCACGAAAAAACGCATCAGATCCAGGTGATGCACCGAGAGCAACGTCACCACCCCACCGCCGCCGCGCTTGCCGTCGAATCCCCACCAACCGGACCGCGGCGCAATCGGCTGGTTCGGATCATCCAGCGCCGCCGTCAGGAACGTGTCCACCCGCGCCGACCAGATCCGCCCCAGCTCGCCCGCCTGGATCCGACGCCGCAGCGCCACATACGTCGGCACATGACGCAGATGCTGCGCCACCATGAACGTCACCCCTGCCGACTCCGTCGCCTCCACGATCGCCCGACACTCCTCCACCGAGATCGCCATCGGCTTCTCCAGCAGCACATGCTTGCCCGCCTCAGCCGCCGCGATCGCCAGCTCCGCATGCGTGTCATGGATTGTGCAGATGTCCACCGCATCGATATCCGCCAGCTCGCACATCTCCCGAGCGTCGGTGAAGATCGAGTCCGAGCCGATATCCGCCTCGGCGGCAAAACCCTGAGCTGCCTCCTCGCGGATATCACAGACCGCCTCCAGCCGAACCCGCGCCGGGTCCAGCCGATACCCCGGCAAATGCTGCCGAGAAATCCCGCCCGCCCCAATCAGACCAACCTTGATCGGTTCCGCCATGGCCGTCGCCCCCACGCAATCCAACTCCGCAAGCTGAGGCCAAGGCTACTCAGCCAGAACGCCCCCTGCCGAAGGCCCGCCCAAAGCCGAAGACCCGCCTAAACTGGCTGCGGGCCCTTAGCTCAGTTGGCTAGAGCAGCGGACTTTTAATCCGAAGGTCCTGGGTTCGAGTCCCAGAGGGCCCACACATCGAGCCGGTCGTGCCAACGATGGACTAATCCGGCCCCGCTCCGTCATACCCGCGCTCGCCGCGGGTATCTCGCCGAGTCGACGACTAACTGGCCGATTCTAGGATTCCTCCGACGACCGCACGAAGATCTTCAAAATGGATAAAGTCCTCAAGCACCCCTTGTTGGAGGATGTGTTCAGCAAACTTGGACTTTCGATCCTTGGGGAGGTCGCTGCCCAACAACGTTCCGTCGTTGTCGGTCTTATTGATCGAGAAGGGCTTCAGAATCGACTCGTCATAGTTGTTCTCGATACCCTTGCGGGTGATTGTATTGCCCGGTCGCCTCGTAAACGCAAAGGGGGTCACCTTGGCACCATCCCTCAGGTCCTTCTGCAACTCGTCGACCTTGTCAGAAGCGTCACAATCCCACACAATGATGAAGTGGGTGTTTGTGGTCATCCATCCAAGCAGCCGCCCGTAAGCAACTAGCTGGTTGCTGCTTGTGTATCGTTCAAGCCCTTCGAAGACTCGAACTTCGTTCGGATAGTATAACTCTGCCCAGCGCTTGAGGTGCTTAGTGTTGTTTCCCTCAGTGAGGATCGTGACCTTCGCCTCGTCGAACGCCGCAATCCTAAGGCCGACGTCCACGGTGGCGAGTCCTTCTGAAAGTTCCTCAATTGCCTCCGCCTTGGTCGTGCGAGAAACCGTGACATGGGTTCCCTTCCTTGCGACGCGGAAGATGTCCGTTTCATCCAGAGCAGCAACTGTCATGGGCGAGTGAGACGTCATGAGCACTTTCGTCCCTTGGGACACGAAGAGAGACTTCAAAGTGCTGACTAGTGCAGCGGCCATTGAAGGGTGCAGCACTGCATCAAGTTCATCGAGCAGGAGCAGCCCCGGTATGCGTCGCCCGAGATACTGGTTGAAGGATGCGAGGCACAGGGCCATGAGCACCCGTTCTCCAGAGGACAACGAGTCAATCTCATATTGAGTTCCTGTGGACCGATTAGTCAATTCAGCCTTGAAGGCGAATTGCTCGTAGCTACCCATGTCCAGATTGTGGTTATCTGGATCCGAGAAGTCGAAGTTGAAGAGCCCCTCTTGTCCCGTCCTCTCCCGCATCTCGGACAGAATCTCCCGCATGGTGTCCCAAGGAGGCCGCTGCTTGGACTGGTATTCGGCGATGAGATTGGCGTATTCGACGTACTCCGTTTCGATCCTCTTGTGAGCCCAGATGAACTGCTCAACCTTGTATGCCGTAAAGACCTCGCTGAGGGAGTTTGCGATTGTGTTGCCCTCATACTGTCCAGCGCGCATGATGTCATCACGGGTCAGTTCGTGGGGGAACTTGCCCGCTATCTTCATTGCTGTGCAAAGCAAGGCGGCCTGGTCACCTCCGAAGCTGATTGCGGACTGATTTGGGCTCCTTCTGTTTCCGCGTCGAGGGTCCACGGGCAACAGCGGTTCCAGCACCTGCGAATAGAGCTCACTAAGGTATGGTGAGGCGTGATTTCTCGCGAAAGCTCTGAAGTCCGGGAACTGCCGGATGTCCTCCCTGAGGCTGCTCACGAATCCGTCCCGAGATTGTCCTCCGGAAGCCCGCTCGCTCTCAGCAGCGTGCTTGAAGAAGATCTCCTCTGCAGCATCGATGGGTCGTGGCCCATCGGGCCGGGTCGCCAAGTATGCGTCTGCGGTCATCGTGGCGAATTGGTTGGCGCTGCGGCCAGCCAGGGTTGTATTAGGAGGCCGGAAGGAGGCCATATCGTACATTTCGATATCGGTCCCGCCAACGTCGAGAATCGACGCGTGTTGATCCCTCAGAGCTTCGAGGAGTTGCGTTTTGCCCGCTCCATTGCGACCAATCAGGAGCGCAAAATCGGAGAGTTCTGCGGTTTCGAGGGTTGCGATGGTCTTGTACGGGCTCTCGAGTTTGATCCTCATAGGGATGATCCTGGGAGTGGTGGACTTGTTTCAGCCAGTGAAACGGCAGCTGTTTGCACAGGCCGTGTTGTCTGCGTTGTGGATGAAGGCATAGTCAGATGCGGAACTTGTACTCCTGACATCATGACAGTTTGATTCAGCCGCGAAAACGAAGATGATTGCACAACACGCACACTCATCTAGATAGGATACCTGTACGTAGCTAATGGCCCCAACGAACCCACAAATCCGACCCAGACAGCCACCCCGACCACCAATCCAACGCCACCGAAAATGACCAAACCAAACCCGATCATCACCATCCCGAGGCGGTCCCGAGTCATCCCAAGATCGACCCCGGACGAAGCCATGCTCCAAGCTCCGCCATCGTCTCGATCGGCGCCGGCTGATCCCGATCTCGCCATTGGCTGATCAGCTCATCGCTGCCGAAGTCATGTAACAGAGTCCAGGCGACCGCCCGTGTCGGGAAGTCACCGTCAACAAGCAAGCCCGGCCCGTATCCGTCCAGCACAGCACGAGCGAGAGTAGGATCGCGCCCGCAAAACCCCATCCAGACCGGCATCCACTCATACTCCAACACCCCGATCTTGGCATCCCCAAAATCGATCAGCGCTGCAATCGTCCAACCACCCTCGACCTGCGCGCAGAGCACGTGATCCGCCCCGAGGTCGCCATGCACGACGATCCGCGACCCCGGGACGTCAGCCGCATTCGCCTCGTCCAACAGGGCCTCAAGCGGCTCAACGAGGCCGTCTGCCAGCACCCCAGTCTCAGTCAGTTCGGCGAGCACCTTCCGCCGCCGCTCCGACACGACATCGGTCCAAACCCGCTCAGTCGTGTCGCTGGCCAACGCCCCGGCATCCAGGTCGTGAAGCGCTCGCACGATTCCGCCGAGCTGCCCCGCCAGCGACCTGGCGTCCTCGTCAGAGAGTGCACCACGAATCTCCGAGAAAGGCCGCGCCTCGCAGTAGCGAGTAATCAGGTAAGGCCACGAGCCTCCCCCACCGTCCGCAATGTGTCCGTGTCCCACGACGTCCGGAACCGGGATCTCCGCATGATCCCTGAGCGCTTCAAGCAGCGTCCGCTCAAACTCGTACTCGTCCCAGAAGGGGCTAAAGATTTTGAGCGCATAGGCCCGGTCCAGCAGGAAGACAGCATTGGTGTTGGCACTGGCAGCGCGCAGTTCCCGGTACCCAATCCCCTCCCTGGCACAGATCGCATCAATCAGAGGCCGCCACACCGAGGCGTCGTTATAGACCCGAGTCCAATCGTCCCAGCTCTCAATCCGGACCAAGGGCACCACCAAGTCAGCTCCCAATCAAACAAAGCGCCGACTCACAGTAACCCGCTGCATCCCACACAGAACCCATGTACGTATATGATGAAGCCAACGACCCTCACACCCGACCCAGTGAGCGACCCCGATCACCAATCCAACTTCACCAAAGATGACCAAACCGAATCCGATCACCCCCGATCAAATCCGATAAAACCCGAACAAACCCGAACAAATCCGATCACACAAACCTGGAAAAACCTGGAAAAACCTGAAAAACCTGAAAGCCAAAACGCACGATTCCCAGTGTTTCAAGGCACATCAGTCCCAAGCCGCCCAAGAAAAAAATTCTCCCCGAAAACCTGAAACCCCAGGAATCCGCCCCCCAAGCCGTCGATTATGTTCAGCCGCGATCCAGCGCAGGCGCTCTGCCCTGCTCTAAACCGCCGAACGTAAGCCACATGATTCCACTTGGACTACGCTGGAGTGTGGAATGCGAAACACCCGAGAAGAAGCAAGTTCCGCCGAGACGTACCCATGACCACCGCCACCGTGGACCCCACCACCAAGACCCTCAGCCTGACTGAGGACCTCATCCTGATGCTGCTCAACGAAGAGAGCGGCTTCTTCTATCAAGTCCCCGGCTGGGCCCTGAGCTGCACCATCGCTGGCGCCGCGATCGCCCAGTTATCGCTGATGTCCCGCCTGGACTCCGATCCCGACACTCTGTTCGTCGTGGACAACTCCCCAACCGGAGACCACGTCCTCGACCCGATCCTCAAGGAAATCGCCGGCGAGCCAGAACAACACAACGCCCAGTACTGGGTCGAGCGACTCGCGCCACGCGCCGAGTCCATCATTGACCAGCGGCTCGAGCATCTGGTCGACAAGCAAATCCTCAAGCACCACGCCGGCGAGTTCTGGACCCTCGCCCAGAACATGGGCCAGCTCGACGAGTACATGAGCTCACGCGACGGCTCGGTCGTCGACTTCGTCCGCACGCGCATCAGCCGCGTCATCTTCGAAAACGAGATCCCCGACCCGCGAGACATGATCATCATCAGCCTCGTCAATGCCTGCGGCGTCTTCGGCTACATCTTCGAACTCGACGAACAGTCACGAGCCCGGATTGACTTCATCAGCAACCTGGACGAAATCGGCCGGTCGATCGCCAACGCCGTCACACAAAGCGTCGCCGCTCCACTGCTGCAGCACCCACCCCTGCACAAGTCCGTCCCCAAGGCCCCACTGCGAGACCTGCTCTTCAACCGCCACATGCGCGAAGGCAACCTCCCCGCCCTGTTCGCCGACCTCGCGGCCAAGCACGGCCCGGTGTTCGAGATCACGCCCCCGTTCCAAAAGGAACGCACGATCTACCTGGCCAGCCCGGAGACCAACCAATGGGCGCACAAGCACGGACGCATGTACTTCCGAGCCAAGGAGTACTTCCAGAAGCTCGAAGAGATCTACGGAGTCTCCCGTTCGATTCACTCCATGGACGGTGCCGACCACTTCCGCTACCGCAAGGCCATTCAGCCGTCATACTCCCGTGAGGCACTCACCAACCGGATCGACGAAGTCCAGAACAACGCGCATGGACATTTGGCGACCTGGCAACCGGGCGACGTCATCAAGGCGTCCGCCACCTTGCGCGAGTTGATGAACACGCAGATCTCGCCCCTCCTGATCAGCACCGACACCCAGGACATCATCAACGAAGTGATCGACTACAAGGTGCGCGCCCTCAATGTCGGTCTGCTGAAAGTCTTGCCGGACTTCATGCTCAAAACGCCGACTACAAAGCGGCGGGCGAAGAAAGTCGCTGAGCTAATCGCCCGGATCCAGAGGACCCACACGCCCGCCCAACGGCTCGGCAAGCCGCAAGACGTGGCGGACGGCTACCTCGGTCTCAACGCAAGCGATCCGCAGTTCTTGCCGGAAACCGACCTCGGCGTCCCGCTGGGCACAATGCTGATGGCCAGCATGTACCTGGGCGACCAACTCGGCTTCGCCATGTACGCGATGGTCTCGCACCCTGAGCTGTATGAGCGAGTCACGGCCGAGGCGGACGCACTGTTCGCCGACGGCAACGCCGACGGTGAGTCATTGCGACCCGCCAACATCGACGTGACCCATCGACTGCTGATGGAAACACTGCGCATGTACCCGATCGTCGCCATGGCGATGAAGCACATCATGAACACCTGCGTCGTTGAAGGCTTCGAGCTGCCCGTCGGCTCCCGCGTCGTAGTGGCCTCAACCGCC
The DNA here is from genome assembly GCA_964291525.2 of Dehalococcoidia bacterium. GTDB lineage: Bacteria > Chloroflexota > Dehalococcoidia > Bin125 > Bin125 > Bin125. The sequence goes on from OZ219765.1 coordinate 2,837,690, forward strand.
CCCCACTACATGGAAGACGTCTTCCCCGAGCCATGGAAGTTCGACATCGACCGCTATCTGCCGCCGCGCAACGAGCATCTCAGCACCGCCTACGCCCCGTACGGACTGGGAACCCACGCCTGCAGGGGCTTCCGCTGGTCAGAGGTCCAGTTGGCCCTCAACCTGCTCATGCTGGCCCACTTCTTCAAATTCGAGTTTGCCGCCAAGCCGCCCAAGCGGCTGGTCAACTCGTTCCCGTCCCAGTCGCCCAGCGACAAGATCCTCTTCCGGATCGTCGAACAGCGGCACGAGCTACCCGTCTGAGTTCGGTACGGAGACGTCCCTAAGCGGTGAGTGCTCGGACTAGTCCTCGAGCGCCTCATCCAGTTCGGCCCACGAACGCTCGAGTGCCGAGCGCAGCCGCATGTTCTGGTACGCGCCCCAGATTGTCATCGCCGGTGGCACCAGGATCGTCGAGATGATCAACGCGTAGGCAATCGTAATCGCCGCGGTGATCCCAAACTGCTGCGTCGCGACCGTCGGCGCAAAGGCCAGCACACCCAGCCCGAGCGCCGTCGTCATAGCGGACCCCAACAACGCCGAGCCAGTCGTCGCCAGCGTGCGGACCGCCGCGTCCTCCGGGTTGCGAGAGCGGCTGAACTCTTCGCGGTAACGCTGAATCACATGAATCGTGTAGTCCACGCCGATACCGATCGACAGCGCCGTAATGATCGAGGTGGTCAGCGTGTAAGGAATCCCGACCAGCGCCATCGTGCCGAGCACCCAGAGCAAGACCAGCACAATCGGGCCGACTGCGACGATGGCGAGTGCCGCCTGCCGCAGTGTCGTCCAGTAGAAGATCGTCAGAATCGCGAGCGCCACGATGACCGTCGCCACGATCGACTCCGTCTGCCGACTCGTGATCTCGTCCGTCACCGCGACCGACACAATGCCATCGCCGGTCGCCGTGATCGCGCCGTCGTCCCCTTGCCAGATGTCTTCCAACTCGCCCTGGATGTGCCGCACCCGGTCGGCGTCTAGCCCGTAAGCCGGGAACTGTACCAAGATCTGGTCCGGCCCTGACGGGTCGTTGACTAGGTAGTTGCCAATCGTGGGGTGGCGTTGCTCGAGCTGTTCAAGGAAGGTCTGCATCTGAGCGGGGACGAGTCGCAACCCGGCCGTCGCGTCCTCGTACAACTCGGCGAGCTGGGCGTCGTATCGCTCGTCCGACTCGCCACTGTTCTCGACCCAGTCACTGGCCAGCAATTCGTACGAATTCTCGATCGGCCCGGCCGCCGCCGCCGGCCGCCGCTGTTCGTCCTCGAAGGCGATTCGCAAGTCCTGCAAGTTGAGCAGCGTCCGAGTGTCAGTCGCCTCGGCTTCGATCAGAATGTTGACGACCTCGGTCGAGCCGCCAAAGGCTGCCTCCAGGGTGTTCAAGTCGGCGAGCGCATCGCCACCAGTCGGCAGCACGTCATGAATGGTGAATCTCGCTTCGATGTCGGTCGACGCGATCCCAAGCCCAATCGAGATCGCAGCAACGACCGCGATGTACGGCATCGGTCGGCGCGTCACGGAGCGACCAAGCGCGCCAGCCAACGGCCCAATGCCTGGAATCGCGTCGGCCACCAGTTTCGGGGACTGCAAGGTGCCGCGTGCTTCTCGTCGCCGATCAAGAATCGCGCGCGCGGCCGGAATCAGGGTCAGCATGACGATCAGGCTCATGCCCACGCCGAGCCCCGCCACGACGCCGAAGTCCGCAATCGCGGGGATCGGCGAAAGCAGTTGAGCGAACAAACTGCCGATCGTCGTCACCGCTGCGAGCGACAACGGGACCATCACGATCCGCATGCTGGTTCGCAAGGCATCCGTGACCGGCAGGTCTGCAGCTCGTTGTTCGCGATAGTGCGACAGCGCCTGGATCGCATAGTCGACCGTGAGGCCGATCACAATGATCGGGATCATCACCGAGATGCCGCTCGGTCGCCCGGTCAGCCCCAGCCCATTCGGCCCTAGCCAGCCTTCCAGTCCGACCAGCCAGATCAACGACACCACGAGACCAAGCAACGTGAGCAGGAGGTCTGAGATCGAGCGCAAGAAGAAGAGCAACAACGCCGCGATCAGCAGTAGCGCGATCCCAATCAGCGGCAGTGTCCCTGTCCGGTTCGCCTCCGTGTACTCATCCTCAACGACCGCCGGCGACACAGTACTGACACGCAGCGGACCATCGATAGTGACGGCCAATTCGTGAATCCGAAGTTCCGCTGCGGCCGGCCGCTCGTCACCAGTGTCCCGCAGGCGGAACGTGGAGATGGTGATCCCCGTGCCGTCTTCATCCGTTCCAGTAATCGCGTCAAGGACCGCACCAATCTCAGGAGCGGCGGCAGTCTGGTCGATCGCGTCTTGGGAAATGCTGCCGATGTCGTCCACCTGCAACGCCGAACCAATCAACGTGGCCGGCGTAATCGCCTGATGACCGCTGACAAGCAAGCCCTCAACGTCCGGATCATTGAGAATCCGTTCGGTCAGCGAGTCCATCTGCGCAAGCGCTTCGGGCGTCAGCGCTTCCCCGCGGAAAATGATCGTCGATGTGATGATCCCGCCCGACTCGGGGAACAGCTCGCTGATGTCATCCATAGCCAGCGCGATCGGGCTATCGGCCGGCAGGAATCCGTCGGTTTCGTCGATCTCGGCCCGCTGCGATGCCCCAGCAGCCAGCACCACCGTGATGATCAGAATGACCACGAGGGTGATGTACGGCCGGACCGTGATCAGCCGGCTCAGATGATCAAGTGTGCTGCCCATGTCCGCGCAATGTAGTGAAGCGATCCAAAGCTGGCAATGAACCAAGAATCGCTAAGCGAAACTCCCTCGCAATGCGCTTCGAGAACGGCGCAAACACGTCGAGACCGACCAGTCGCCGACTAGACTTGGGTCGCCATGTCGATCGCCCCCAGCGGGCCCGCGGTTGCGCCGGGCGAGCTGCAACACTTGCGCCGGCGCTTCGCTCGCAACATTCCCGTCTACTACCTGTTCTACGCCGTCAGCGGCTTCCTCATCTGGATGCCCATCTGGGTGATCTACCTGCAGGAACTGCGGGGTATGACGCTGACCCAGATTGCAACAATCGAGTCGATCTTTTGGATCACGGTGGTCCTCGCCGAGGTGCCGACGGGGGCGGTCGCCGACCGCTGGGGTCGACGCACTTCGCTGGTCTTGGGAGGATTCTGTTTCTGCCTCGGCTCCGTGGTCTTCGCCTTCAGTTCGACCTACGTGGTGCTCGTCGCCGCCTATGTTGCGGTCGCCACTGCGATGACCCTCTACTCCGGCGCCGGCCACGCGCTGGTCTACGACACGCTCAGACAGATCGGGCGGACCGATGAGTACGAGAAACACATCGGCCGCTCAGAGGCGCTGGCATTCGCCTCGATGCTGATTGCCACGTTGCTCGGCGGACCGCTCGTCGCGCTGGTCGGCTACTCGTCGACAATCCTGCTAGGCGCAATCGCCATGGGCACGGCCGGTGTGATTGCATTGTTCCTCCGCGAGCCGCCACGGAGTGAAGCAGAGTTCGCCGCTCAGGGATCAACCAGGAACGGCGCGTCAACGGCCGCCAACAAGGCGCGCAAGCCCGGTCTGTTCAGCAACATGTTCGGCGGCGTGATGGTGGTCTGGCGCAGCAAACTGCTGCTCTGGTACATCCTCCTCGGCACCCTGGTCTATGGCGTGATCATGGTCACCGAGTTTCTGCTCCAGCCGTTCGTCGTCCACCACGGCGTCGACCCGGCAGCCGGCGTCGATACAGGCTTCGTCTATTCCGGGATGCTGATGTCACCGGTCGCGGGCATGGTGGTTGGCTCGTTGCTCGCCGCCTGGGTGGCGAGCCGCTTCGGCGAACGCCGCTCGTTACTGATCCCGTTGATGTTCGGCGCCCTGATCCTCCTCGCGCCGACGCTCTGGGATTCGCTCTGGGTGGTCGGTGCGATTGGTCTGTTGGCCGTGGTCCGCGGGATGATCCGTCCGATCGCCACCGGCTACATCAATCGGCGCATCCCGTCCGACCAGCGCGCGACCGTGCTTTCGATGTTTCAACTCTCCGCGGCGTTGGTCTTGGCAGTGATCGTGCCCCAGGCTGGTACGGTCGCCGACGTAGTCGGCTTTCAGGCCTCGTTTGGCCTGTTGCTGGCGATCCTGATCGGAGCAGGCGGCCTCTTCGCGCTGATCTGGCGTCTGCTCCACAGCCGCGAACAGGTTCGCATCTTGTTCACGCTCAATTCAGTGAGCAAACCCCAGGCCACGCACGCGCGCAATGGCAGACCTGCAAGCTCGAACGGGGTTGGTGTCCCCTCCGAGAACTCAGTGCGTCAGTTGCAAACCGGTTCAAACGAGTAGTTCTGTGAGCTCAGACTCGCGAGCGCCAGGCGCAGACCCTCGACCGTCTGACTGCGATCGCCCCCACCGTCGTGCAGCACGACCACAGCGTCGGGCGCCGCGCCGCCGACAATCCGGTCCGCAATCTCCGTCGCGCCGGGTAGCGTCCAGTCTCGAGGCCTCACGTTGCCCATAATCACCTGCAGTCCCAAGCGAGCCGCCCGCACGTAGGTCTCTTCATCAGCGCGGTAGTAGGGAGGACGAATGCAAGGCGTGGCGTGCTCGCCGAGCGCCTGCTGCGTACGCAGGACCGTCTCATCAAACTCCTCCGCGGACAGGGTGTCGAGCGCGACATGGTCCCAGGTGTGATTGGCCAGCGTGTGGCCCTCGCGAACAATGCGCTCGATCAGGTTCGGATACAGCGAGGCGCTCTCGCCCGTGACGAAAAACGTCGCTCGCGCCTCGTGCCATGCCAGGATGTCCAAAATCTGCGGCGTGAACACGGGATTCGGACCGTCATCGAACGTCAGATATACGATCGCCGGCGGGATGCTCAGTTCAAGAGGTTCGGCGATCCGATACAGGTCATCGAGGCAACTTGCCCGATCGGCTCCACACCTGCCAGCCGGAGCAAATGTGACTTCAACAGCGGCAGGCGACTCCGGCACAACTATCAGTTCCCACAGGTCGCTGCGACCCTCAACCCGCCGCAAGTCGGTTAGGAAACCGCCTGAAACCCGAATTGCTTGCTGCCTGAGGATCTGCGAGGTCGTCAGCAACGGTTCGCTCAACTGGATCGGGACCGGGACTTGGTGAGAACCACTGTGAGAGTCCAGACCCGTGACCAATCGGGCTGTGATCGGCGGCCCAAGAATGACGGCCTCTGGTTGATTGAAAAGCCGAAGGCGATGTTGGGTGCAGATCGCCCCCGCTGTCGCACAGGTCGCGTCACCGCTCAGACGCAGACGCACACTGCGGCGACTGTCAGGCGAGATCCGAATCTCCCAGAGGTCTCGGCGACCTCCAACGGGTTCAACAGCCGTCGCGACGCCTCCGCGAATCTGCAGCGCGCTGAGACGCAACGAATCGGCGCCGACCGCGACGGGCTTGCTAAAGCGAACAAACAACGAAAACTCCTCGTCCTCGTGATGCGACGGAACCCCCTCGAACGACGCGGTCAATGGCCGCACCGGTCGCAGTAGGCGCTCGCTGCCAGCATCCGCGGAGTCACGTGTGAGACTGATACTCAATGCCGCGTGGCTACCCACCACCCATTCCACGTCGGCGCCGGGCCAGAGGAATCTGTCGCCGACGTCGGAGGGCAAATGCACGCTGTCGCAGCTCGAGAGCCTGGTAATCTCCGGCGACTCAGCGTTGTGGATCATGAGCGTGAAGTCGGTCGGGACCCGGCCGCCATGCCGCAGTTCCAGGAAGAACCCGTCGCTCGCCTGTAGGGCATGGACCACCTGGTGCCGGTTCCGCTCGAAGGTGAACGCGTTGGGCGACAGCAGGCCGACCTTGCCATCTAACGAATAGCCGTAATCGCGAGTGCGACTACCGGCCATGCCGGCTGTCAGCAATCCTGACCAGATAACATCGGGCTCCGTGTGGGCGATGTACGGATCAATGCTCCCATGTGGCTCGGTCGATTGAGCGATGTGTTCAGGCTCCGCTTTACGACCATATGCTGACCAATCTGAAGCACGGCCGCAGCCCATTGCCTTGACTCGAAACGTGTTGATCAACGCCCCCTGGGAGCTCTTAGTGACGACTGCCCGCGAACCGTAGTACTCGACCACAATATCCAGATCGTCATCTGGTAGGTCAATCCAGCCCGACGGATGCCACTGCTGTAGTTGATACCGATCCGCACCCGGCACGTCGTTCCAATCGATCTCAACCATTCGGTCATGCAACTGGTGAACAACCGGAGCCTGCGGGGCATCGAGTGTGGTGGACGCGGTATTGAACTGCAGGTTCAGATTGACCAGCAGCATGATTCCCGTCAGTGCCAGGGCTCCACCAGATATGATCATTGAGCAATACCCACGCGGACTGACCGTTACCTCATGCGACCTCGCAAGAGATATTACTGTTTCTTGTCATAATGAGATTATCGTAAACCGACCAGATAAAGAATGCCAGCGCCTGATCTCGGGTTGGAAGAGTTCAGTCGAGGGACGAGCCGCTTGGCCTAATCGCGTAGCTTGGCGTAAATGAACCGATCGATCACCTGGCCGTCCTTACAGACCGACCGTTGCAGTCGTGCCTCGCGGACGTACCCAGCCTTCTCCAAGACGCGACAGGACGCCGGATTCCATTCGAAGACGCCGGCGTCAATCCTGACGAGATCGAACTGCTCGAATGCATACTCAGTCAGCGCCCGCAATGCCTGCGTGGCAATGCCTCGATCCCAGTGAGGCTCGCCCAGCCAGTAGCCGATCTCGGCAGACTTGCGAAAGACATCGTCACGCAGCTTCAAGCCGATCCCGCCGATAACACCGTGCTGAGAGGCGATCGCGAAGTTCCGCTCTGGCGCTTCCTTCTGCGTGAAGTCAATCCAATAGCGGGCGTCATCGAGGGTGTAGGGGTGAGGAAAGTAATCGTTCAGGTTCCGCCAGATCTGGCGATTGTTGGCCGCCAGCGCCAGCGACTCACCATCGTCTGCGCGATAGCTACGAATCTGCCACTCGCCAATGTCGATATGCATCCTCGGTCTCCCTCAGACCAAGCATCGCATCGACCCGCTCAGTTGGCTCAGTTGTCAGGCGGCGACCCAACGCCGATTGATTCGCGCTTGACAGTCAATGTCTCATCCTCCGGTACACCACCGCTGAAGCGGTCACGGAACGCATGATTGAGGAACTCCGGCGCATCAACGAAGTAGCCGACCCAACCACCCCCGTCGTAGTGATAGAGCGAGTCAGCGCCGAGGCTACGCGCACAATCGATCAACTCGCTCACGCTGCCACCGACGTAATGACCATGGCTGAGTCGCTCGTTGCTCAACCCGGTGAGGCAGTGGCGGATCGCGACACGGTAAGTCAAGGTGCGAGAACCGTCCTCCGACGTCACCGAAACCGCAATGTCCTGTCCATCGACCAATGCTGCCTGGTGACCGTTCTCCGAGTCATCGTCGGCGTCGGCCGGCGTGATCTCGACCGCTGCATCATCCTGAGCCGCGACAGCCCTGACCGTGGTTGATGCCAGCTCCGGTGGCACCACCGCGGTGTAATCGGTCAGGCCGGGAGCGAACTCGCCGAACTCGACATCGCTCAGCTCAAGCGAGACCAGCCGCGCATCGATTGCATCGGGCATGTTGTACGAGTAGATATGATCGTCCTGCTCGTCGACGACGAAGATCACGTCGGCATCCGACCAGATCCCGCGCGGGTCACCGTTGCCTGCCTTGAGCAGCGGCCGGAAGCTAAACTCCTGCTCCTCGTGTCGAGTCAACGTTTCGCCGTCAATCCGATAAGTGAAGAGCCGCTTGGCGCCGTCGTCCGATACCCAGATCTTGAACCCGTCCGACCAGATCCCCCGCGGACTCTTGTTCAGGCTGTCGAGTCGGAACTCCGCCAGCAACCGACCCGAATCGAAGTCGTAGACGAACAGCGCATCCTTGACGCCGTCGAGCACGAGCATCAACTGACTGTTCGACCAGATCCCACGTGGATCGCGGTTACGTTCGTCGAGCTCGAGGTCGCGCGACTCCTCCCGCACGCCGGTATCGAGTTGGTATGCGAACAACCGGTCCTGCCCACTGTCGGCGATCCAGACTGTCTCGCCGTCCGACCAGATCCCGTGTGAGAAGCGGTTACGCCGGTCAAGCTCGAATTCGTGCGCCTCCAGCCGCTCCCCCGTATTGAGGTCGTACGCGAAGACCAGGTCCGGACCAGTCGCAGAGTTCTCGATCACCCAGAGCACCGAGCCGTTCGACCACAACCCCGTCGGCAGGTCGTTGTCGCGATGCAACTCTTCAATATCGCGAGTCACATTCCAGTCGAACTCTTCGTCCGATGGAACCGGAACTGGAGGCGGCCCACCACCGCCGCCTCCACCGCCCCCGCCCCCACCGCCGTTGGTCGTCGTGACCTGCTCGACGACATTGATCGTTACATCAACCGAGTCGCTGGCGAAATCGGGATCCCGAGCCTCGACCGTCACGATGTACGAAGGAGTGTTGCCGATATCGAACACAGCATTCGCCGCGACCGTGATCTGACCAGTGCGATTATCAATCTGGAACTCGGACGCACCGAACATGCTGTAGGTCAGTCGGTCCTTGTCAACGTCAGTGGCCGTCACCGGCTTGCCAACCTCATCACCCTCTTCGGCGTCTTCCGCAACCTCAAGCTCCACCGGATCGGCGGAAAATTCCGGGGGATCGTTGACCGGATTCACAACCACGATGACCGTGGCCGAGACCGTGTGGGTTCCGTCCGAGACTCGGTAGGTGAAGTCGTCCCGACCATTGAAGTTGGCAATAGGGCCGTAGAAGATGTTGTTGTTTGGGGTCATGGCGTCCGGATTCAGCAACAGGCCTGCGTTGCGAGTTGTTGCGACCTGAGTCACGGTGAGCGGAACGCCTTCAGGATCTTGATCGTTCTGAAGCACGAAGATCGTGGCCGGGCTGTCCTCCTGAATCGTGATCGTGTCATCGAATGCAATCGGCGGTTCGTTGACATCTTCGACCGTGATCGTCACGGCAACCGAGTCTTCACCGCCGTAGGCATCCCTTGCAGTCACCGTCACGGAATCTGAAGAATCAAGTTCGTGATCGAGAAGCACTCGGTCTCGAAGCGTGATTACACCGGAACCACTGATCTGGTACTTGTCCGCGTCGGATCCATTGAGCGAGTAACTTAGTCGGTCATTGTCCGCATCCTCGGCGACGACCTCTAATCTCTCCCTCATCATGGGGCTCAACACTTGAGTTCCAGCGCTGGAGTTTTCGGGAATAACGCCCTCCGTCGTAGATGAAGGGAACATAGGACTGTTGTTGCTCAGCCGATTCCGAATCACTCTCCGAGCTGACGTTGCGGTCACGGTTCTATCGTCTTGATGCGTGTCGTCGTAGTTGATGGTGACGCGCAGGTAGTAATCGACGTCATCAAGGTCCGGCTGGTAGCTGGAAGAAGTTGCACTAGTGATGTCTGCCCAGTCGCTGCTCCGACTGGTCGAACGTTGCCACTGCCACGATCGGTTGGCCGCAGTATCCGCTTCGGAAAACGTCGCCTCGTACAGCACGTCCTGGACAGGCTGGTCCGAGGCCAACGTGAGGGTTTCTCGCTCATCCAGGTCCGTGATGTTGACGTCCACGTCATGCCGACCCGTCAGAGTTCCATCAGAAGCTTGAATCGTGATGCTGTAACTGCCCTGCTCTTCGAAGTCAGGCGCCGACTTGAAGTAGAGGTCGCGTCTACCCCGACTGCTGCCCCTGAGCTCGAACTGACTCGCGTCCGACCCACCCAGCGACCAGATCACCGGGCTGCTCGGGTTCTCAGGATCGCGGGCGTTGAATATCCCCACCCGGCTAGTCGAGTTCTCGTTGAAGTCGATGTCCGTGTCGCCGGTGATCACCGGTGGCTCGTTGATGTCCTCGACGTTCACCGAGACTTCGAGCGACCCCTTCAGGCTGCCGTCCGAGGCGACCACTTCAACCGCATACTTGCTGTCTCTGTCCGAGTCGACTGGCGAGTCAGCGTCTGGAGGAATCTTGAAGCTGAGCTGTCCAAACTCGTCGATCTGAAAGTCGCCCCGTACTTCACCTGAAAGTGTCCACTCGATCATGTCCATCTCGGGGTCAGCCGCCGAGAAAGAGCCCACATCCCAGCGTCCGCGGTCCTCGCGGAAGTCGAAGTCCTGCCTGCCCGAGACCATCGGTGCCTCATTGACGTCCTCGACGGTGATGGTGACCCGTTTGGTGTCGTCGACGACCGGCGGATCCTCGACTTCATCGTTCGGATCCATTCCGTCCCAGACATTGACGTCGACTAGATATTGCGTCCTGCCGCTCTCGAAGTCGAACTGAGTCAAGGTCTGGATCTGGCCTGTAGCGCTGTCGAATTCGAACTGCGCGGCATCGGGCCCAGTCAGGCTGTAGGTCAGGCTGTCGCTCTCTGGATCGGTGGCGCGCACTGCGGAGCCGATGGATTCGCCGTCCTTGGTGTTCTCGTTGACGCTCCGGGCGCCGGCCTCGGACATTGGAAAGCTGGGATCCTGGTTCTTCCGGAAGGGGGTGCCAGTCATGGTTTCCGACCAAGGACTCTCGTCCGATCCGCGCACCGCTCGCACCTGCACGTCATACTGCTGATCATTCATCAATCCCGCGATCGAGTGACTCAGCACGAAGTCGTCAGTTGGGCCGCTGTACGTGCTGCTCGACCAATTGGCGTCGTCGGTCTCGTCAGCCGAGGTCAGGATGTAGCGAACGTCGTAGCCGGTGAGATCGACCTGACCTTGGCGTGGCGCCTTCCACGTCACGACCAACTCCTGATGGCGGTCAGCGATGCCGGTGATGGCTGGCGCGATCGTCGGTGCGACCGGCGACGTGTTGCCTCTGGTCGACCCCGACCATGTCCCCTCGCCTCCATCGTTGTGGGCCCGCATCTGGATGTCATAGAAGACCCCAGGCTCCAGCCCGGTCAACTCGTACGACGCGGTGTCGTCGGTGGCAATCTCCGGTCGCTCGACCCAGTCATTACTGGTGTCGTCGGAGCGCTTGTAGCGCAGGTCGTACTTCGTCGGGTCGCTCTGGCCTTTGTCCTCGGGCGCGCTCCAGTCGACCGTAATCTTTTGGTCTCCGGGCACGAGCGAGTCGATCTTGGTGCCGTTCGGAGTGATCCCGTGACCGTAGACCTTCATGCTCCAGGACCGGAATGTCCCGGAATCGCCAGTTTGGCGGTCCTGCACAGTCAGGGTCCAGGTTCCCTGCGGATTCTCTCCCAGATGGCGGGCCGACCCGAACCGGAAGCCGCCATACAGTCCGGCCCCAAACTCAACGGCGGCCGAAGTGGTCAGGATGGACTGAGTGTTTGACGGCGAGGTCAGAACAATCTGAAGGTCTCTGAAATAGCTGTGGTCCAGGTCAATATTGACTTCCACGAACTCGACGAAACCCACGAAGTTGTCGATCTCCAGAGTGCTAGAAATCGTTGAGCCGTCGCTAATCGACTGCGCGCCAATCTGTGATTCTGCTTCGCTCGTTCTCCAGGGAGGCAGAGTCGTCCAGGTTTTGGCCAGCTCGACCGCGGCTTTGGCGTCAACCATTCCGAAGCCGTACTCATGGTTGAACGAGTAAGACTCGGTATCCAATCCGAACTTGGTCGCGCCGGTCAACCAGCCCGTGTTGTCGGGGTCGTTCTTGCGCGCCGATTCGGCTAGCACCAACTTCACATCCCGCCAGGTCAAGTTCTCATTCGTCGCACGCATCAAGGCGACCACGCCCGAGACAATCGGAGCCGAAGCCGAGGTGCCGCCGAACGTGTCGCGGTAGCGATTGCGGTTGTGGGTCGTCGAGATGCTGGGCAGATCGGGAAGCGCACCGGAATCGTCGGACGGACCACAGATCCAGAGGTTTGCGCCCAACTCCGAGTAAGAGCTGCGCTCGTCGGCATAGTTGACCGCACAGACGGCAATCACTGGGTAGTAGTTGGCCCGTCTGTCAAGATTGCCGATATCCCCGGCGAAGTACGCGTTGCTCAGCTGACCGGTCAGCCGGGTCCTCCTCGACCGTCAGCTCAGACGACTCTGACATCTCGCCCGTCGAAGCCTCAGCGCGAGACGCCTGCGTCGATTCCTGGCTCGATGCAGGTCGCGGTTCCGTCTGCTCCGTCTCCAATGCTGCCTGCTGTTCCCGGACGGCAGGTTCAGATTCAAACTCGGAAGGCGCGTCATCACCTCCGCAAGCGACAAACAGCAAAGAGCAGCCAACGACTAGCGCGAACAACAGCCCGCTCATGCACCGACGCACCCCGTTGGCCAGTTCGAGTCCCATGCCCCACATCCAGTGCAGCGCTGCTGTCCCCGACAGCGTCCATCTTTTCATAACGAGAACGAACGCGATAACGACACTCCAAACGCTGGCCGGACCGGATCGAACACGATTGCTTCTCGTTCCGGTTTCACCAGTCCCAAGACCACGCGGTCACGATAGAATCGCCAACTGGGGTGACGCGTGGCGCATTGATGAACGTGTTGACGCGGACGTTCCGGCAGGGTTGGATCAGAGTCAATGCCCAACGCAGGATGATCTTCGGCGGTGTTAGGACACTGCTGGCAATCTCAGCAATGCTGGCGGTACTCGCAATCGTCGAACGCGCCCATGCCGACGCCCGATCGCCCGTCACCGAGCCGCATGTCACGGAATCATTGTCTGTCAGCACCGCGGATCCTGAGCCCTGCGACTGGGACGACCTCTCAGCGAAGCCATTGATTTCCAATCGTCCGACTCCCTGCTCGCGGATGGTCGTCGTCGCTCGCTGGGCAGCAATCACCGACCAACGCCGAGACGTCCTCGACCTGACCTACGGCGACGTGCGCCGAATCCTGCGAGGCCAGACTACGGACTGGTCAGAGCTCGGCGGCAGCGAGCAGAGCATCAAGGTTCTCCTGCCGACATCGCAGGTATCCCTGATCAGCTCCGCTCTTCAAGTCTCGTTTGCTGAACTGCGGATCGAATCGGTCCCAGATGAAGAAGTGATCCGTCAGGTTGCTTCGACGCCAGGAGCGTTCGCTCTGGTCGAGCCCGAGCATTTTGCGATAGGCGTACTCGCGCTCACGGTGAACGGCCACGATCCTTATCAAGATCCGGCCCGCCAGTCGCCGCTTCGGCTGCTCCACTGGGTCCGCGCACGGACCACCGATGAAGCCGTCGAACGCCTCGCCGATCGAGCCGTGCAGGTCGCGCCGAGACTAGATCCAGTCGGCATGGCTGTCACCGGTGAGCTCCTCCCCGTCCGCTGCACTAATCATGTTCTGGCCAACCTCAGCGATTACGACGCTATGTTCGACGGTGTACGCCACGTCCTCGTCGACGCTGACATCGCCGTCGCGCCGCTGGAACATCCGCTGACCAACAACGAGGAACTGACCCCCTGCGTCGAGACGGTGATCTTCACCGGCAGCCATCGGGCGGTGCCCGCAATGGCCAACGCCGGACTCGACGTCGTCCTGACGGTCGGCAATCACATGATGGACTGTTGGCAAGGCTGCTCAGGAGTCGCCGCACTCTACGAGACCCTCGCCCGACTGGACGAAGAAGGAATCATTACCGCCGGCGCCGGCGCAAACCTGCAGGCGGCACGAGAACCGGCAATCGTACGAGTCCGTACCGAACAGGGCGAGATGACCTTTGCCTTCCTCGGCTACGACATCATCGCTCCCTGGTATCACGCCGAAGACGACCAGCCGGGAACGGCGCCGCTCGAAGCGGAGTATGTCCGCCGCGACGTCAGCGCCGCCAGCAAGCTCGCCGATCACGTCCTGGTCGGCGTCAACTGGGGTGTCGAGTACTCCGCCAATCCCGTCGCCTACCAGCGCCGACTGGGCGGCGTTGCGATGGAAGCCGGCGCCACCTTCCTGTTCGGCAACCATCCCCATTGGGTCCAGGCCGTTGAGCATTTCGGCGATCAACTGGTCGCCTACTCATTCGGCAACTTCATCTTCGACCAGAATTGGTCGGTCGCCACAACCCAGGGAATGCTGATGGAGCTGGGCTTCACCAAGGATCGGCTGTTGGGTTACCGGGTTCGGCCCGTCGTGATTCGCGCGCACTCCAGAGACCTGCCCTGGCTCTATCGTCCTGAATTCGTCGACCCTGCGGGCGAGGGTCGGCCGATCATGGATCGGATTTGGAACGCCACCGACCGGCTGCCCGAACGTCCTGCTGCTGCGGCTACCATCCCTGAGAACGAGGACTAGATCAGGATCTGACCATGCGAATCGAAGACGACAACGGTATCTCCGACCTGCTGCTCGGCGAAGAAACCCGACTTTGTGGCGGATTTGGCTTCATCGAGGGCCCAATCTGGATCGCGTCCGACAACGCGTTGGTATTCAGCGACATCCCCGGCAACCGACAGCACATCTGGAGACCGGGCGAGTCGGAGGCTGCGGTCTATCGAGAGCCCTCAGGCTGGTCGAACGGACTCACCCTTGACGCCGACGGCAACCTGCTCGCCTGCGAGCACGGCGGCCGCCGCGTTTCCAGCGCGCCCTATGGATCGCCGGGCACCGAGACCTCACTGGCAGATAGCTGGGACGGCAAGCAGCTCAACAGCCCCAACGACCTCGTCGTTCATTCCTCAGGCGCAATCTTCTTCACCGATCCCGCCTACGGCATGGACACCGGCCGAACGCCCCGCTTCGGTCAGGAAGGCCAGCAAGCCGAGCTCGACTTCCGCGGCGTCTACCGGATTGACCCCGACGGCTCGCTCAGCCTCGTCGCGCCGACCGGATTCTCCAACCCCAACGGTCTCGCCTTCAACCCCGACGAGTCCCAGCTCTACATCGGAGACTCCCAGGAGGGCCTCATCTGGCGCTACGAGGTCAACGACGACCTCACCCTCGGAGACCGAATCCTCTTCGTCGACCAGTCCAACGACGACCGTCTTGGAGCACCCGACGGGATGAAGGTCGACACCGACGGCCGACTCTGGACCACCGGCGCCGGCGGAGTCTCAGCCCATGCCGCCGACGGTACTTACCTCGGAGTCTTCGAGATGGACGAACACGCCGCCAATCTCACCTTCGGCGGCGACAACTTCTCAACCCTGTTCATGACCGCAGGCACAAGCCTGTTCAGCATCGTGACATCAGTGCGCGGAATCGTGCCAGGCTCCCGCTAGGGATCCAGTCCCCGCTTCACGCGGGGACCAGATCCATACAGCGTCCGCGAGCTCGAGTGCGTCCCCCTGCGTGAAGCGGGGACTAGGATGCCTGTGCTTCAGTCGGATGCCTCGCGCAACACCGACTCAAACACCTCCAACGTCCGCTTCGTGAACAGCCACATGTTCTCTTCCCGATCCTCGAGCCCCGTCTCGAGCGTCTCGACGTACTCGGACGGCCCCGCGATCGCAATGCACGTGTGTCCCGAAGCATCCCCGTAGACGTTCCCACCAGGCCCGGCAGCCCCCGTCTCCCCAATCCCCCACGTCGCTCCCAGGCGCTCGCGGATCGTCTCGGCAATGATCTTCGCGTACGGCTCACTGCTCGAGCGGACTCCCGGGTAGTCGTCGAGACTGATACCCGTGAAAACGGATCGTGCGACCCCCGTGTACGTGACGGCCGCCCCGGCGTAGTAGCGAGAGGCGCCAGGGATCGAGAGCAGCGCCGCCGAGACCAGGCCGCCCGCTGTGGTCTCGCAGATCGCGACGGTTTCGCCTCGCTCTCGCAATAGTCCGGCGATCGCTTCGGCCATCGGTAGCAGTGGTTCCATGATGTTCGCTCCTCTTGCCCCGCTTGCTTCCAGCGCAGGTTAGTGTTCGCGGGCGCTAGCATCGCTGCAAGTTGAGCTGATCGAAGGGCGTTCTCATGAGTACACCAATCCGAGTCCACGTCGTCGCCGGTGGATTCCCGCCGGGCAAGCACGCCGGTCACGACATCGACTACGCACGCATGCGCATCCTGATGGCGCTGCAATCGAATGAAGACGTTCACACGACCGTGAGCAGCGACTTCACCGATTGCCACAAGTGGATCCGCGACGCCCACCTGCTGCTCTGCTACGTCGCTGGTCCATTCGCCGACGAATACCAGACCGGAGTGATCCGCGACTGGGTCGGCGACGGCGGGCGATGGCTAGCACTGCACGGCAGCTCGGGTGGCAAGGCAGAGCGCATCGGTCGCGAGGACGGTCGCCGCCGGCTGGTCAAGATGGACTATCACGAAGCGCTCGGCGGATTCTTCATGACCCATCCGCCGATTCGTGAGATGGATGTCAAGGTCCAGGACCATAACCATCCACTGACTTACAACTTGCCGAGTTCGTTCGCGGTGCAAGATGAGCCGTACATGGTCGAAGTTATTCACTCCGATACGCAGGTCCTCCTGACCACCGAAGACATTGAGAAGCCGCCGTTTGTAGACGAGATCTATGGTGGCGACCTCTCGCTGTTGCCGGACGGCAAGTCGCATGCGCTCGGTTTCGCGCGTAAGGTCGGCGAAGGCGAAGTCGCGTACATCTCGCCAGGACACTGCCACACGCCGCTGACCAATGGACAGCGCTCGGTGCACGAGAGCATCGCGCCCGACGGCGTCGTACCGCTCCACTTCCGCGGACCATGGGAGACGGAGCCATACGAGCAGCTGCTCAAGAACGCGATCGATTGGGGAACCGGTGTCAACGGCTGATCCAGCCGTAGTCGCTCCATCACTCGTCGACCAGGTTGCGCTCGTTACGGGCGGGAGCCGTGGCGTCGGCAAGGGCATCGCTGAGGCGCTCGCAGCGGCGGGTGCAGAAGTCTATGTGACTGGCCGCAGCGTCATGGAAACCCACTTCTCGCTGTCTTCTGATGTGGCTGGCAAGATCACTCCGGTCCGCTGCGACCACACGGTAGACGCCGACGTAGCGCATGCATTCGCGCAGATCGCAGACCAGAGTGGTTCGCTGGATGTGTTGGTCAACAACGTCTGGGGCGGCTATGAGGGCATGATCGAAAACGGTGAGTTCACCTGGGCCCTGCCATTCTGGGAACAGCCGCTGCATCGCTGGAACGCGATGTTCGATGCCGGCGTCCGGGCGCATTTCATTGCGAGTGCGCATGCCGCACGGATCATGCTCGCTGCCGGGCGTGGTCTGATTGTCAATATCTCGTTCTGGGCGGCGCAGAAGTACAGCGGCAATGTGCTGTACGGGATGTCCAAGGCTGCAACCGACAAACTAACTGCCGACAGCGCCCTGGAGTTGCGCGAACACGGGATCGCGGTCGTCTCGCTGTACCCCGGACTAGTGCGGACGGAAACGGTGATGCAGTCGAGCGACTTCCTCGATCTGGGCAACTCCGAATCGCCTCAGTTCACTGGGCGAGCCATAGCTTCACTGGCCGCCGATCCTTCTGTTCTAGAGCGCAGCGGTCAGCGACTAACAAGCGCCGATCTCGCGTTGCACTTTGGATTCACCGACATCGACGGCAGCCAGCCACATCCTCTCACTCTCGACGACATCTAGCTGCTGATCGTCTGCAATGGTCGGATGAGTTCATGCGCTCACCGTGGTCGCTGCGATCGATACGTCATACTGGGCAACCATGAAGACAACTGACGACCTGGAGAACCTCGCCGAGCTTCGGCGTCGGCGAGAGCAGTTCTTCGCCCCCAATCCAACTGGCGACGAACGGGCCCACAGCCGCGGTCTCCTGACTGCCAGCGAACGAATCGAACTGCTGCTGGATCCGGGCAGCCAGTGGGCGTTCGGCTACGGCTTGGGACCTACCCCATTGCAGCTCGGTTTCGGCGAAATCCACGGCCGACCAGTGCTCTACAAGGCCCACGACACCTCCGGCGGAGTGGGCGCCTACAACCTCCGCTCCCGAGTCAACATGCGAGCCGTCGGCCACATCGTCGACAAGGCCGCCCTGCCTATGTTCTATCTCTTCCAGGGTGCCGGCGGACAGATCGAGGACCACGTCATGTCCTCAGGCTTCTCGGCCGTCGGCGGACAAAACGTCGGCTCGCGCTCGAGCGTCCCCCGGCGCGGCGGAGTATTCACGGCAATCCTGGGCAACTCCTTCGCGCCCTGGGCCGCCTCGGTGGCCGATTTCTCCGTCATGACGCCCCGCGCCACAGCCACCTTCGTCAGCCCGTTCATCATCGAATTCGCCACCGGCAAACGCCCCGACCTCTACGAGATGGGCGGCGTCGACGTCCACACCAAGATGACCGGTCAGATCTGCCGACGTGCCGAGGACGAAGCCGAGGCGATGGAAACGCTCCGCACCTGCTTCTCCTACCTGCCCGGCCACGCCTTCGAGTCCGCCCCGAGAATCCTGACCGGCGACCCGAAGGATCGCTGCGACGAGGAACTGCGCTCCTTGGTGCCGAAGTATCCAAACCGACCCTACGACGTACGCAAAATCATCGAGCGAATTGTCGACCGCGACAGTTTCTTCGAGTGGCAGCCCGAGTTCGGGATGAACCTGGTCACCGGGTTCGCCCGGTTGGATGGGCACACGGTCACGATCATGGCCAACCAGCCCAGGGTACGAGGCGGCGCGATCGACATGGACGCGCTCAGCAAGGCCCGCCGCATCGTCAAGACGGCCCGTACCTTCTCTCTCCCGCTACTCACGTTCTGCGACACGCCCGGAATCATGACTACCCAGGAAGAGGAACACAAGGGCCTGCTCACCGAGACCACCGTCTACATCTCCGAGAAGATGGAGTCAGAGGTGCCGACCGTCTGCGTCACGCTGGGCAAGGGCATCGGCATGGGCTACTTCATCATGGGTGGCAGCGACCCAGAGGCGATCACCCTCTCTTGGCCGACCACCCAGATCGCCTATCTCGGCCCCGAAGGCGGCGCCGCAGTCGTGCATCGCAAGAAACTCGCCGAGATTGAAGACCGCGACGACCACCGCCGAATGCTCGACGAACTGGCCGAGCCCTTCCGTCGCAACATGAATCCTTGGCGAGGCGCACAGATGGCGACGATCGACAACATCATCGACCCGGCCGAGACGCGCCCGCGCGTCATTCAGGCATTTGAAGCGCTGGGACGGGGAGGACGAAGATGACGACCCGACCGAAACGCCACGTCAGCCCCGAAAAAAACCTGTCGATGGCCGAGCGAATGGAACGTGTGCAACAGGAGCGCGCACACATCGACGCATTCGACCGTGACCGCGAGCTGCAGCCCGGCCAGTTGACACCGCGAGCCCGCATTGTCGCATTGGTCGATGAAGGATCCTTCCTCGAAATCGGCGCATTCGCCAAGAGCCAGCATCGCGACGCAGCAGCCGAGACCCCGGCCGACGGCGTAATCACCGGCTATGCCGAAATCGGTGGCCGCCGTGTCGTGGTGCTCACCGAGGATCCCGTCGCGCTGGCCCAGACCGACGCACAGGTCGGCAAGAACAAGCGCAACCGAATGATCTCGAACGCGATCTACCGCCGCCTCCCGATCGTCTACCTGGCCGACGGCGCCGCACAGGAATCGCCCGAGTTCGACATGCACAGCGGCTTTCTGCTGAGCCGCGTCGCCGACCAGCTCCCCGCCCGCGACATCGCCGAGCGCGAGGCCCCACTAATCACAGTCGCCTGTGGGCTATGCGCCGGACAAAACGGATCATTGGCCATCCGCTCCGACCTGCTGATCGCCACGACGCACGCCCGCTTCGGCGCCCTTGACGGTTCGCCCGACGCCGTCGCCGACGTGGTCTGCGAAACCGACGCCGACGCCATTGGGACAGCGAGGCGCTTCCTCGGCACCCTCCCGTCCGAGCTCGAAACACCGCTCCAACCACTCACCGAAGCACTGTCAAGCGCCGCCCTCGATCTCACCGACGAAGACATGGCGGCGACGCCTCGCGAGCAGATCGAGGCGATCTTCGACGCCGACAGCGTGACCCTGCTCGGCCCGGCCGACCAGAGCTGTGCGGTCGGTGTGGGGCAGATCGAAGGCTTCCCGGTTGCCTTCGCCCTGACCGGCGGTTCGCCGCGCATGACACTCACGACCTCTGACATGAAGCGAATCTCGACCGCCGCTGCCTGGAGCGCCGATTACCAGATTCCGTTCCTCTCCACCCAGGACACGCTCGGCTACGAACCGGCCGACGCCGCCACCCCAGAGTTCATGTTCGCTGCCGCACGGACCGTCGAGTCGCTGCGAGCCTCGCACGCGGCCAAGATCACGATCATCACCGGCTGGGGCCACGCCCTCGGCGAGTTCGCATTAGGCGGACTCGGCACCGGCTTCGACTTCATGTGGTGCTGGCCATCGGCCAGGCTCGCTGTGACCGATAGCCCCGGCTACCTCGCCCGAGACCCCGAGTCGCCCCCATCAGATGGACCGTGGCAGGCCGCCGACCTCGGCCTGGTCTCAGAGATGATCACGCCAGCCGACACGCGATCCTGGGTCGTCCGAGCGCTGCGATTACTCGGACCAGGAAGAGCCCTCCCCGCCGCCCATTACGACCGAGGCCAGCAAATCCACGACATGACCTGAGCCGGCGACAACGCACACCAACCCGTCATCGGCAACAACAGCATTGGAGGAGCGACTGCATGACTTACACCGCCATCGAGTTCGACACCGACGGACCCGTCGCCACGATCACCATGGATCGCCCCGACAAGCGCAACGCGCTCAACCACGCGCTGCTGGACGACCTGTTGCACTCCCTCAACGTGGTCGCCGAGGACGACACGCTCAAGGTCGCAATCCTCCGCGCCAACGGCCCCGCCTTCAGCGCCGGCTACGACATCGACGGCAGCCCCTACATCAACCCGCCCGACGGTGGGACCGAGTGGAACATCGTCAACGGACACAAGCACCAGCGGATCATGAGGGGCATCTACGAGGCCATCTGGGACAACCCCAAGGTGATCATCGCTCAAATCCATGGGCACGCGCTGGCCGGCGGGATGTACATCTCAATGCTCTGCGATCTCGTCGTCGCGGCCGATGACGCAGTCATCGGTGAACCATTCATGCGCATGGGCGGAGCCAGCTCGATCCCGTTCTGGAGCTACCTCGTCGGTCCCCGACGAGCCAACGACATGCTCTTCACCGGCCGAGTGCTCTCCGGCAAAGAGGCCGAGGAGTGGGGCCTCGTCACCCGCAGCGTGCCCGCCTCCGACCTCGACGAGACCGTTCGCGAGATGGCCGAAAGCGTCGCTGAGGCCCCGCTCGCCAGCCTGCTCACGAAAAAAGAGATGTGGCACACCCAGGCCGACATGCTCGGCTGGGGAGCACAGTTCCGTTACACAACCAGCCTCAACTCATGGCTCAGGATGGCCCCGCCGCCACCCGACAGCCGAGGCGGCATGCGCGACTTCATGAACGAACGCAAAGCCCAACAAGAACGCGGCGAGTCAACGGACTACTAACCCGCGCAGAATCCCTCCAGCTCCGTCATTCCCGCGTTAACCGCGGGAATCTCGCCCAGTTGAGCAATCAGCTAGCTGTCGGACAGAAGGCAACTACACCTCCGGATTACGCATGAAGTCCGTCGCCTGCTCGTAGGCGTACCCCGCCCGGCAGAGTGACGCTTCGCTACCCAGCGGCCCCACGAGCTGCAACGCGATCGGAAGGCCTTGCTCGCTCCAACCGTTGGGCAGGGTCAGCGTCGGCGCGCGATTCATGTCCCACGGAGCGGTGTACTGCAGCCGAGACCACTGGAAATCACCTGGTTCGTCGTCGTACATCATGTCCTCAGTCACCTGGTGCGGCAACGTCCCCTGCGCCGGACAGGCCAGCATGTCGATGTCCGCAAAGCACCTGGCCAGCAACCCACGTAGCTCCTCGCGTCGGATGCAGGCCGCCGCGTACTCGGTGGCGCTGACCGATGACCCCAGCTCCAGCCAGGCCCCGAACCAGTTGCCGTAGTCGCCCGCGCGGCTCGGATAGTGATCGAGATGCGCATACAGCGCCTCGACCGAACAGAGCGTCGGCCAGTCCGGCATGTACGGACTGAAGTCGGGCAGCTCGACCTGGACAATCTCCGCGCCCAGCGAGGCCAACGTCTCGACCGAGGCCGCGACCGCCTCGGCAATCGGCGGGATGACCTCATCGCTCGCATAGCGCTCGTCATAGCCGATTCTCATCCCCGCGAGACCGCCATCGATTCCCGCAAGCATCGCCGGCGCCGGCTCGGGCAACGTCGTCGGATCATTTGGATCGTCGCCCGCGATCACCTCAAAAGTGGCGGCGCAGTCCCAGGTCGAGCGGCACATCGGTCCGACATGGTCGAGCGATTGCGCCAGGTCCAGCACCCCGTAACGGCTGACCCGACCCCACGTCGGCTTGAGCCCGACGATCCCGCAGGACGCCGAGGGGCCGCGGATCGAACCGCCAGTGTCACTGCCCAGCGAGGCGTAGCAGAGCCCGGCAGCCGTCGCGACACCCGAGCCGCTCGAGGAAACACCAGTCCAGCGATCCGAGGCCCACGGATTGACGGGCACCTGCCGTGCCCGGTTGTAGCCCGCCATCGCGCCCTCGGTCAGGTTGAGCTTGCCCAGCAGCACGGCGCCGGCCGCGGCGAAGCGCGCCACGACCGTCGAGTCAAAGTCCGGGACAAAGTCCTCTAACACCTTGGTCCCACCCATCGTCCGCACCCCAGTCGTGTAACAAAGGTCCTTCACCGCAATCGGAATCCCATGCAACGGACCGCGATAGTTGCCGGCGGCGATTTCGTCAGCCGCCTGCTGGGCCTCCGCCAGGGCAGAGTCGGCCATCACGGTGGCGTAGCTCTTGAGCCGGCCGTCGGCGGCTTCGATGCGGTCGAGTTGCATCTGAGTCAACTCGACGGGCGAAAGGTCGCCCGAGGCGATGCGTGGGGCGAGTTCTTCGATGGTCGCGTAGGCGAGGTGATCGGTCATGGTCTACTCCTGCTCCACACCCTACCTCGCGTCTCTTGAGGATGAAGGAACAGAGCTCGACCAACTAGAGGACTGGATCTTCGCCTGTAGTAAGGATTGACCGGACTCTTCATTTGTCGGAATGTTCGACAGCGGGCGAATAGTTCACGGAAACTCCATTAGGACACTGGTTCCATTAGAGACCTGTCAGCTCCCCAACCAGCACCGATATGCTGGACGCGACGATGATGATCACAATGACACGGCGAAACACACGCTCACTCATTCGTTTGAGAAGCACTGCGCCAAGCGCCAGCCCAGCAAGCATGGGAACGATCATCAATGCGATTAACGTGAGCCTCTCAGCAGTATAAAGTCCGGCGACGGCGTACCCCGTGACGCCAAACACATCTAGTACGAACAGATAGAACGCCATCGCTGCCCTGACTGACGTTCGTTCCCAGTTCCGCGTCAGTAAGTAAAGAGTGACGAGCGGGCCGCCGACACCGAACGCGGGAAGTACGACGCCTACTGAGAACCCTGCCAAGACGCCGACGATCCTTGTGTATCGAAACTCCTTTCGGAAGTTAACCGGCGCAAGGGCTGCAAACAGAAGGACGAGTATCGATATCCCGATCCGCATGAAGCTTGGGTCGGCAAACTTCAGGATGTATACGGCAACCGGCACACCAAGAGCGCCTGCAGCTACGACCGGCAACACCTCCTTGTAGGGGATGTCCCTGCGAGCCTGTACAACGATCCATGCTTCAATGGCCAGCGCGACAGTGTTGAGAACGACCACCGCAGTCTGCGGCTCCAGGACGAACAGCAGGCCGGGCATCGCGACCATACCAATGCCAAAGCCCGTCGCACTGAGTGCCGTAGAGCCGAGGAACAACATGAGGGCAGCGATAGCGATCTGAGTAATACTCATCGCAAGCCTGCGGCATCCCGATCCTGCTGTCGGGGCTCGTGGTCAGGGCCAGTTCATCGTAGTTGGAGCGTGTCCCAGCTCTAAGCGTCATGGATAGAGGGAGGTCGAACTCGTCGCAGGAGGTGTGATTCTGATGAATAGTGCTGGCGTCAGGATCCAGGCGGGATCCCCGTTAGAGCGGCGGCAGCGTTCCCCAGAGGAAAACATTGAAGCCACTCCCACGCTCCCGCGGCAAGGAGTGAGTGTGGCACGGAATCGGCCGGTGCGCCTCTAGGCAATGCCGATCAGCTGAGTGTCCGAGCCGAACCAGGTGAGGGACTCTCGATCAACCATGGGACCAAACGCATCGGGTCTAATCACTTCTCCGTAGCGATCCCAGCCCGAAGGGTCGCGGAAGTAGAGCTCGGCCATGCCGGCGTAGGGCTCGTCGTCTGGATCGATGCTATGGCTGACCACGTAGCGCAGCCCTCCGACGGTGTGCATCGTCTCCTTGACGTTGGGCGCATGGTCTTCCAGCCAGGCGCCGTAGAACTCATCCCAACTGACACCATCCTTCGCCCCGACCAGGAACGTGACCTTGAACAGTCCGCTGCGTGTTGTGGGGAATGGCTCGTTGAGCGTCAAAGGCTCCACAGGCAGATCCTCAGCCCCGTCGATCACCACATGCTCCGTCGTCGCCCAGGGAACAAACGGCTCGACCTTCTGGTCAAAGGTATCTCTCGGTTCAGTGAACATCGGACCGTTGGGCTTGCGCAGCGGTCGGTCAAACCAGAGCTGGGCCATGCCGTCGTAAGTCGGCCGATCCTTGCGCTCGCCTTGCTCGCTGTTGAACAAGGTGACCAGGTACTTGCGAGCCGGCTTTCTGCCCGCCGCTTCCGCATCCCGCTGCGCCTGCAGAACGCCGGGCATGTGGTTCTTGTACCAGTGCACAAACATCTCGTCGCGAGAGGCGTCCTCGCGACGGCGAATCATGAACATCATCTTGGCGCCCGGGGTGGTGCTGATCGACTCGGTCATGAAGGTCTCCTCCCAGTTGAGTTCAGACCGCGGGAGTTTGGGCGGAGTCTAGGCGTCGGAGCTTGCATCCGTCCGACGCAGCGCCCACAATCCCAGCATGACAACTCCAACGACTCAAGACCTGCTCGCACGCCGGGAACGGTTGCTTGGCGCAGGCGTCGCCACCTTCTACGAGAATCCTGTGCACATCGTCCGCGGCGAGGGCGTCTGGCTCTACGACGCCGACGGACGCCGCTACCTCGACCTCTACAACAACGTGCCTTGCGTTGGCCACGCCCACCCCCGAGTCGTCGAAGCGATGCAGCGCCAGACCGAAACGCTCAACGTCCACTCGCGCTACCTGCACGAAGGCATCCTCGACTACGCCGAGCATCTCACCTCGCTGCACGCCGACCACCTGACTACCGCCGTCTTCACCTGCAGCGGCACCGAGGCCAACGAGGTCGCCGTCCTCATGGCCCGCGCCGCAACCGACGGTCGAGGCCTGATCTACACCCAGGCCGCCTACCACGGCAACTCGACCGAGGTCCGCAAGCTGTCGCGCCTGCGCGGAGACAACGAGCCCGAGTTCCGCTCGATCCCAGTGCCGCAGCGCTATCGACCGATCGAGGACGACCTCGATGATGAGGCATTGACCGAGGCTTACCTCGCCCGGCTCCGGGAGGAAATCGACGGCTTCGCCGAAGACGGTGTCCCCTTCGCCGGCATGTTGGTCTGCTCGATCCTCGCCAACGAGGGACTCCCCGACATTCCGCCCGCCTTCATGCCCCGGGCCGCAGAGATGGTCCGCGACGCCGGAGGCCTGTTCATCTGCGACGAAGTGCAAGCCGGCTTCGCTCGCTCCGGCAACTGGTGGGGCTACGAGACAACAGGCGTCACGCCCGACATCGTCAGCATGGGCAAGCCAATGGGCAACGGCCTGCCACTCGCCGGCGTCGTCGCCTCGCAAGAACTCGTCGAGACCTTCCGCAACAAGACGCGCTACTTCAACACCTTCGCCTCCAGCCCCCTGCAGGCGGCCGTCGGACAGGCCGTACTCAACGTGATCGAGGATGAGCACCTGGTCGACAGCGTTGCTTCGGTCGGCGGACAATTGATGGACAACCTGCGCTCGCTGCAAGAAGGCTGTGAGCCAATGTCGGACGTGCGCGGCCACGGGCTGTTCATCGGCATGGAGTGGGTCAAGGACCGCGACAGCAAAGAACCCGATCCAGCCGGCGCAGAAGTGATCGTCAACCGCCTCCGAGAAGCCGGGTTCCTGATGGGCCGCGCCGGCGAACACGGAAACGTGCTCAAAGTCCGTCCACCGCTCGTGCTCAAACAGGAACAGGCCGACATGTTCCTCGAAGCATTCGAGGCCGCGATCGCCGATCCAACCTGATCCAATCCAATCGATGCCCGAGCCCACCAACCTGAGCGACGCCGATCTCTACGCGATCGCACAGCAGTCGCTGCCGCACTGGGGTCTCAAGCCTGTAGCGATCGAGCTGGTCTCGCGCAGCGAGAACACAGTGTTCCGGCTCGATATGCCTGATGGTCAGCAATACGCGCTGCGGATCCACCGGCCCGGCTATCACACGTTGCCCGAGCTTGAGTCGGAGTTGATCTGGACGCAGGCGCTCAACGACGTGGGGATTCATGTCCCGGTCGGCGTGCGGACGCTCGACGGTCCGGGATACGCCACGATCCTGACACCGGATGGGGAGTCTGCCCGTGGCGTGGGACTGGTGAACTGGCTTGAGGGCGAGTTGCTCAGCTCGGTGATCGAAGCCGAACAGGATGAGTCGAAGATTGTGGAGTACTTTCGTCAGATTGGCCGCGTGATCGGCGCGGCGAACAACCAGGCCTGCAACTGGACGCCGCCGCCCCAGTTCACCCGCCACGCCTTCGACGTCCCCGGCTACGTCGGCGAAACGCCATTCTGGGGCCGTTTCTGGGACATTCCCATCCTGACCAACACGCAACGCGGAGTCCTCGCCCGGGCGCGCGAGGCCATCCGCGACGCGCTCACCGAATACGGCAAGGATCAAGGCACTTACTCGATGATCCACGCCGACCTACACGCACACAACATCCTCATCGATCCATCAGGCGTCTTACAGGCCTTCGACTTCGACGACGCCGGCTTCGGCTGGCACCAATACGATCTCGCCGTCGTCCTCTTCGGCCTGGAGCACTTTCCCTACTTCGAGGCCATCACCGACGCCCTCGTGACCGGCTATCGCGAGCTGCGCCCGTTCAGCGAAGAAGCCCTCTCCCTGCTACCGCTCTTCCTCCTGATTCGCCGCCTAGTACTAATCAGCTGGCAATGGGACCGCCCCGAGCTAGGACGCCGAGAAGGACTCGAAGCCTATGTCGCCAACGCCTGCGAGCAGGTCGAAGCATTTTCCTTCTAGCCGGAGTCCCCTAAAGTCACAGGCTCGCTTACCGCAGCAGGGTGCGGCAATGACGCGAGCAACGACATTGACAGGCTCGCGGGGAACCTTTACTTTACCAATAGGTTAGATAACCGATAAGTGAAATAAGTGCCGACCGCCACTCCACTCCGCGATCCGCTCAGCGCGACATTTGCCGCGCTGGCCGATCCAACCCGGCGAGCAATCCTGACGACCCTCGCCGACGGTGAGGCCTCGGTGACCGCGTTGGCCGAGCCGTTTGACATGACCATGCCTGCCGTCTCAAAGCATCTCAAGGTGCTTGAGCGGGCAGGACTGATCGAACGCAGCAGCCGAGCCCAGTGGCGGCCATGCCGGCTCTCCCCTGAGCCACTCAAGGATGTCTCAGACTGGGTCGAGCGCTACCGCGAACTCTGGGAACAACGACTCGATCGTCTGGACGAATACCTCAGCGACCTGCAGAGCAATGTTGAGGATGATCGGAAGCGTCAACAAGCACCATCGACCGAGGACAAAGAACAGGATCCCCCGCAATGACCGCAGCCGAAAGCACCATCACCACCGACGATCAGGGCGTCAAGCTTGAGCGCATCTTCAATGCGTCGCCCGAACTCGTCTGGCAGGCCTGGACCGAGGCCGACCACTTCGCACGCTGGTACGGCCCTGAAGGGTTCACCGTCCCGACCTGCGAATTCGACTTTCGAGTCGGCGGCGAGTACACGCTGATCATGCGTTCTCCGGACGGCTGGGAAATGCGCAACTTCGGAGTATTCAAGGAGATCGAACCGCTCGAGCGCTTCGTCGCCACGATGTCGGCTGACATGCACGGCGAGACGACGTTAACGGTTGCGCTCGAGGACCTCGGCGACGGCCGCACCAAGCTGACCATGCGCCAGGACGGCTGGCCCGACCCGCAAATGGCCGAGGGCGCGGGCGGAGGTTGGGCGCAGGCGCTGGTCAAGCTGGCCGCCAGCCTGGAAGCGGCCGCCTGAGTCGGCGCCGTCGGGCAGCGTAGTTCCGGCTACTCTGACACCATCAGAGGAGGAGAGTCCCCGAGATGTGCTGGCGAGATCGAATCGAGCAGAAGCCCGAAGTGCTGGTGGGAAAGCCGGTGATCAAGGGGACGCGCCTGTCTGTCGAGTTCATCCTCGACAGGCTGGCTGATGAATGGTCCATAGATGAACTGCTCGATAGTTATTCGCACATCACGCGGGAGGACATCGAGGCCTGCTTGCGGTTCGCCAGCGACGTGGTTCATGCGGACTACCTGGCCAGGAAGCACGCCTGACCGTTGGCGGAGTACCTGGCTGATGAAAACGTGCCCCCTCACATGGTCTCTGGGTTGAGATCGGCGGAGTTGGATGTCGAATGGATCCAGGAAGTAGCTCCTGGTCTCAGCGACGAAGAGATACTGGAACTGGCGGGCAGGCTGCAGCGCGTGCTGATCACCTACGACACCGACTTTGGCGACTTGATCTTCAATCGGGGACAGCCGGCCAGGGCCGGCGTCATCTTGTTGAGGGTCACCGGATCGATTGAGAGCCACCTGGCTCGGTTGCTGGAGGTTCTGGGCACCGGTGAAGAATGGATGACGCTGTTCGCATCTGTTGGGGACGATCGCGTGCGACGCCGGCGGCTGCCGGAAGTGGACTAACGCGCCGACCGCTTCCATCGGAGGCCCCGCGCATAACACCTCTTTCCGTCATTCCAGGCGGAGCCTGGAATGACGAGTCTGAGATGGATGGGTTTACGCGATAGTCTCCATCGGCACTACCCTCACCTCCGACGGAGGACCCACCATGCCCATCGAGAAACTATTGGTCGCGAATCGCGGCGAAATCGCGATTCGAGTGATTCGCGCCGCCCGAGAACTGGGAATCACCTCCGTCGCCATCCACTCACAGGACGACGCCAACTCGCTCCACGTCCGCCTGGCCGACAAGACAGTCGCCCTCGACGCCGTCGGCGCGCGCGCCTACCTCGACATCGAAGGCGTCATTGAGGCAGCTGCCGAGGCCGGCTGCGACGCGATGCATCCCGGCTATGGATTCCTGGCCGAGAGCGCCGATCTATCGCGTCGATGCGACGAGGCCGGGATCACCTTCGTCGGACCGACCCCAGATTCGCTAGAGCTCTTCGGCGACAAGGCCCGAGCCCGAGCGCTCGCCGTCGAGCTCGATGTCCCCGTCCTGCCCGGCACTGAAGCCGCCATTGACCGTGACGGAGCCACGGAGTTCTTCCGCTCCCTCGGCGACGGCGAAGCGATGATGCTCAAGGCCATCGCCGGTGGCGGCGGACGCGGAATGAGAGTGGTCACAGCCGAGGTCCAGATCGCCGAGGCATTCGAGCGCTGCCAATCCGAAGCGGCCGCAGCCTTCGGCAATGGCGATCTATTGGTCGAACGGCTCATGGCGCGAGCCCGGCACGTCGAAGTCCAGATCATCGGCGACGGCTCCGGCAAGGTCTCCCACCTCGGCGAGCGCGAATGCAGCCTCCAGCGCCGACACCAGAAGGTAGTCGAGTGGGCTCCGAGCCCGTCACTCTCAAACGATGCACGAGAGCGTCTGACATCCTCAGCGGTGCGTCTGTCCGAGTCTGACCACTACCGCAGCCTGGGCACCTTCGAATTCCTCGTCAATGCCAACGACGAATCGGACCTCGCCTTCATCGAGGCCAACCCAAGACTCCAGGTCGAGCACACCGTCACCGAAGAAGTCACCGGCATCGACCTCGTCCGAGCCCAACTACGAATCGCCGCAGGCGAGTCGCTGGCAGCCGTGGGCCTCTCGCAAGCAGACGTTCCGCAGGCCCGAGGGTTCGCCATCCAGGCGAGAGTCAACATGGAGCGCATGGAGCCCAACGGCGATGTGCGACCGTCCGGAGGCACCCTGACCGCCTTCGAGCCGCCCTCAGGACCCGGTGTCCGCGTCGACACCTACGGCTATCCCGGTTACACCACCAACCCAAACTTCGATTCCCTGCTGGCCAAGGTGATCGCCTATTCCGCATCTTCCGAGTTCACGGACGTCGTCGGACGGGCAAGGCGCGCCCTCGCCGAGTTCCGAATCGACGGCGTGGAAGCCAATCTCTCCTTCCTCGAGCACTCACTGGCCCACGACGACTTTGCATCAGGCGGAATCTACACACGTTGGGTCGACGATCACATCGCCGAACTGGCCGCTGCGGCGTCGGTCGAGACTCCGGTGGCGAACGGCACATCAGACGCGCAGACCGGACTCGCCGGAGCCCAGCTCGACACTCGCGACCCGCTTGCCGGACTCAACTACTTCCGCGAAGGCTCCGGCACGCGAGCCCAACAGGCCGTCGCGACCATGGCGCCCGGCGCCCAACCGGCCCCCACCATCGTCGGACCCCCCGGCACCGAACCAATCCCCTCACCGCTCCAGGGTACGATCATCCAGATCCTCGTCGAGGAAGGCGACCCGGTCCGCGAAGGCCAGCAGATGTTCGTGATGGACTCCATGAAAATGGAGCACATCATCAACTCCGACATCGGCGGCTACCTCCGACAACTCACGGTCGCCGTCGGCGACGTCGTCTACGAAGGACACCCACTCGCCTTCATCGAGCAAGCCGACGTCGGCGAGGCAATACGCGAAGAAGAAGCGGAGATTGACCTCGATTACATCCGACCCGACCTGCAGAAACTGCTCGATAACCTCGCCGCAGGCAAGGACGAAAACCGCCAACCCTGGGTCGAGCGACGTCACGCCAAAGGCAAGCTGACTCAGCGCGAAAGCCTGGCCGAGCTCGTCGATGAGGGCACTTGGGTCGAGATGGGCGAACTCGTCCTACCCGCAAGGCACAAGATCATGTCGATCGAGGAGATGCGAGTTCGTGCCCCGGCTGACGGCATGATCACCGGAATCGGCACCGTCAACGGTGAACTGTTCGACGAGCATCGCGCGACCACGCTGGTCGCGATGTACGACGAGACCGTCTGGGCCGGTACCCAGGGCATGATGGGCCACCAGAAGACCGACCGAGTGATCAAGTTCGCCGACGAACAGGCCACACCGCTGATCGTCTGGGCTGAGGGCGCCGGAGGACGCTCCGGAGACACCGACTTCTCCGACATCTCGGCCGCCGGCCAGTGGGTCCCGACCTACGACATGATGGCCCGGATTAGCGGCACAGTCCCGATGATTGGCATCACCGCAGGCCGTACCTTTGCCGGCAACGCCTCAATCCTCGGCATCACCGACTGCATCATCGCCACCCGAGACGCCAACATCGGCATGGGCGGACCAGCCACCATAGAGGGCGGCGGACTCGGCCTGTTCACCCCCGAGGAGATCGGTCCCATGTCCGACCTCGGACCCGCCGGCAGCGTCGACATCCTCGTCGACGACGAGCACGAAGCAATCGCCGCGGCGAAACAGTACCTCTCCTACTTCCAGGGCTCGATCCCCAGCTGGGACTGCGTCGATCAACGCCACCTGCGACACGCCATCCCCGAGAACCGCAAGCGCCCGTTCAGCATCCGCAAAGTGATCGAGCAAATGGCCGACATCGACTCGGTGCTCGAGCTGCGAGGCGAGTTCGGCGTCGGCATCATCACGTCGTTGATCCGAATCGAAGGCCACCCGGTCGGCGTGATCGCGAACAACAACCAACACCTCGGCGGCGCAGTCGACAGCGACGGCGCGGACAAGCTCTGCCGCTTCGCCCAGCTCTGCGACTGCTTCAACATCCCCATTCTCGTCCTCGTCGACACGACCGGCATGATGGTCGGCCCCGACATCGAACGAACCGGCCTCGCCCGCAAGTGCAACAACGTCTTCGTCACACTGGCCAACGCCCAGTCGCCGCGATTCACGATCATCCTTCGCAAGTCCTACGGACTCGCCGCACAGGCCATGATGACCGGCAGCTCCCGAGCCCCACTCTTCGCCCTCGCCTGGCCGACCGCCGAACTCGGCGGCATGAACCTCGAGGCCGCAATTCGGCTGGGCAACCGTGCCGAACTGGAGGCGATCGAGGACATCGAACAACGCGCAGCCCGCTACGAGGAACTGGTCGCGACGGCCTACTGGAAAGGCAACGCGATCAACTCCGCCTCCGTGCACGAAAATGACGGAGTGATCGATCCGGCCGATACTCGTCGCTGGATTGTCAGAGGACTGATGGCCTGCGAGAATCCAGAACCAATTCGCCGAGGTCGGCGTCCTAACATCGACACGTGGTGATACCAATGCGTCGCTGATGCAGTCGAGCGCAGACTCAACGTAGGGAAGTGAACAATGGCAGAGCAACCAGTGGGCGACGCCCTGATCCGAGAACAGATCGGCAAGCTACCCGTCCCCGAATTCTCCGAGACCGCCTGGACCGTACCGCCGCCCTTGGCCGAAGCCCGAGTGGCAGTCGTGACCTCGGCTGCGCTGCATCCGCGCGACGGCGAAGCCTTCACCGTCAACGACGCCAGCTACCGCGCCCTCGATCACGACCAGCGCCAGTTGGTCATGGGGCACTGGAGTCCCAACTTCGACCGTTCCGCGTTCGGAATCGACTACAACGTCGTCTATCCGCTCGCTCGTCTGGACGAGCTCGTAGAGCAGGGCGTGATCGGTTCGGTCGCCTCAAAGCACTACTCGTTCGCCGGCAATCAGCCCGACGATGTCGCCACGATCCGGCACGACTCTGGACCGGCCTGCGCGGCCGAGCTCAAGGCCGACGGCGTAGACGTCGTCTTCCTGACGCCGGTTTGACCGCTCTGCTCGCGTACCGTGTGTACGCTCGCCCACGTCTTCGAGGCCGCCGGCCTGGCGACAGTAACAACCACAGCAATCCGCTCCGTCGGCGAACGGATGCGTCCGCCGCGAGTTCTGCACTGCGAGTTCCCGCTCGGTCGGCCACTGGGCAAGCCCAACGACCCCGAGTTCCAGCACGACGTGCTACGCCGAGCGTTCTTGCTATTGGAGCAGGAAACGGGACCAGTTCTGGAAGACCATCCCGAGGAGATCATTGGCGGCAAGGAGCCCTTGAGCTGCTCCGTGCCACCGCGATTCGATCCGGAGCTGGCGCCAGCGGTCGATGAAGCACGTGGCTTGCGTAAGGCGTACGACCGCGCGCTGGCACGTCGCGGCTTGAGCGAGGTCGGCATGGCGGTCGACCCCGACGGTGTGCCAGGCGCATTGGACGTGCTGCAGCAAATCGTTGACGGAACGCCGTGGAAGTCCGCCGGAATACCTGGTGGACACACGACGGCGGTCGCGAATGATATTCGTGCGTACTACGAGGAAGCCGCGCTGGAACTGGCTGGCGCGCCCAATGCTGGCGGCGGTCAAGCGGAATCCTGGTTCTTCGAGCAGACCGAAGCGGGCAAGCTGATCCTGGCCGTGCGCAAAGCGCTGGCGGCCCAGGGCGCGCCGCAGCCGGTCTGGTTCTACATGGCGCCGATGTATCGCAGCTAGGTAGGAGCGCTACCAGAACGGCGCCTCGGGTTCCTGCCCCAGCAGGACTCGGCCGGCAGCCGCATAGTTAGACGCGCCCAGCACGACATGCTGATTCATCGCGTGCATGTCGCGCAGACGTCGGTCGAGCGTCGAACGTTCCTTGTAGAGCGAAGATGAGCCGGCGATCGAATAGAGCTGCTCGACGATCTTGACGCTCTCGCGATGGACGAACGTAATCGCCAGGCGAAGCTGCGCCCGATTCAGATCCGAGATCTCACCGGTCTCGCAGACCTCTTGCCAGGCCGCGTCGGCCGCCGACAACGCGTACGCACGGCAAGCGCCGATCCGAGCCGACGTCTCGCCCAGCGTCGCCTGCGTCAGCGCGTCGTCCCGCAGCGCTCCGCGAACAGCGACTCGATCCTTGGCAATCTCAACAACCTCATCATGCGCCGCCTGGACCAATCCGAGCGGCACACCGAGATGCTTCGGCAACAACCAGGCGGGGTGGCGCAAAGGCTCGCCGGGAACCGAGCGCGCAGACGGTCGAGGCAGAATGCTGCGCTCGTCGGGAACAAACAGGTCGGAGATTTCAACGTCGTGGCTGCCGGTCCCACGCATCCCCGTCGTGTTCCAGGTATCGACGACGGTCACCTCCGTCTTCGGAGCGACCAACCGGATGTAAGCCGGATGGTTGCCCCGCGACGTGTCGTCGCGAATCACCTGCGACGTATCGTCGCGAATCACCTGCGACGTATCGTCGCGAATCACTTTGCAACTGAACTGAACCCAGTCGGCATGGGTCACGCCGCTGAAATAGGGCCAGCGACCAGTCGCCAGATATCCACCGTCGACCCGCACCGCCGTGCCCGGCGGAAACGCGGCACCGCAAGCTGCGGAGTTGATGTCGGCAAACATTGAACGGGCCACCTCAGGATCTAGCTCCCGACTGACCAGCCCACTGTCACAGCCGATCATCACACACCAGGCGGCCGAGGCATCAGCCCTGGCGATCTCCTCAATGAACAGAATCTGGGTGACCGGATCGGCGTCGTGCCCACCCAGCCAACGAGGCTGAATCAGCCGAAACGCGCCAATGCCCTTGAGCAAATCAACGACACGCTCAGGAAGCTGCCGAGCCGTCTCGATGTCATCAGCCGCCGCGCGAATCTGCGGCGCAATCGACCGCGCCGCTTCAAGCAAAGCCTCACGCTCATCAAGAGTGGCGCCGTAGGACTCACTCATGGAATGCTCCAGTCGGTCCCAGGCTAGTCCCGCCAACTACAATGGGTCAGGAAATCGGAGCTAAGCAACGATGCCGAAGCCGAAGACCGTGGACCCAAGACTAGAGCTGGTCAACTTCGACGTCCTCGACATGGACAAGTTCCCACCAGTCGAAGAGTGGACCGAGTACGACTGGGAAGAAGCGGGTTTGCTCACGCTGGCAGCAATCTCAGAGGCAGAGATCGAATCCGGCGAAGGAAATTTGATTTCCGGCGAAGAGATCGAGGCAAAGTACCGTTCGCGGACCGACGCAGCGGACTAAACCGCTGTGGCCTACCGCTACCAATACACCTCCCGTGCGGAGCGGCAGTTAGCTCGGCTGCCCCAGCGCGATCGAGAGCGAGTCCTTCGCCGCGTCGCTCAACTCGCAGAAGAACCAAGAGGCCATCAGGCGAAACAACTAAAGGGCCATCCTCCGAGATGGGCCTCGAGAGTTGGACAGCTTCGCATCGTCTACGTCATCGACGATTCGTCACAGATGCTTACCGTCCACGCCATCGGCAACCGCGACAGCATCTACGACATTGTCCGCCGATCGCGCTGACTAGCCGACGCTACAGCTTCATCGGTTCGCCCTGGGCGACCGCCTGAGGCTCGGTCTTCCAGACGTCCGAGCCATCCACGTACAGCTCAACGCCATTCCCATCTGGGTCGTTCAGGTACAGCGACTTCGACACCACGTGGTCGATCGTCGCAAACACCTTGACCCCCGCCGCCTCAAGCTCATCCCGAGCCTCGCGCAGCTCATCCAGCGAGTCACCGATACAGAACGCCAGGTGGTACAGACCCGGCGCCTTGGGATCCGCCGTCTCCGGACCGTCCTCGCCGACCTCAAGCAAGGCCAGGTCGTGGTGGTTGCCGAGCGTGTAGAAGCTCATCGGCATCTGCTCGTGACGAGCGGCGAGCTTCATCCCCAGCACATCGCCGTAGAACGCCTCCGAGCGCTCCATGTTCCTGACCTTGATGACCGCGTGACCAAGTTCCTTGACCTTCATCGGTCTCCCTTTCGGGTTGAATGCCGCAATGTCACGGCTGCTGTGTCCCGCTCATTCTATGCATGCTGAGACGAAGTCTGCGATTTCCTATCTTGGCAGTCAACTTGCCCAGACAATCACCGACTTGCAAGGAGATAAAGATGGACGAGATTAGCTACTCGGTCGATGGACACATCGCATCGGTCCAACTGCTCCGACCCGAAAAGCTCAACGCGATGACCGACCCCATGTACAACGCCATCGGCGATGCGTTCAAAGAGGCAGACGCCGATCCACAGGTGCGCTGCGTCGTGCTCAGTGGATCCGGACGAGCATTCTCGTCCGGCCACGACCTCCTCGAGTTCGGCGAACGCCAGGCCTGGAAACCGTGGGCCGGCGAGCGTTTCGACAACGGCCTCGAGACCGCCAAGCCGACCATCGCCGCAGTCAACGGCTACTGCCTCGCCGGAGGCCTCGAGCTCGCCCTTTACTGCGACATCCGCATCTGCGACACCACCGCGCAGTTTGGCTGCCCCGAGCCCCGCTGGGGCATCCTCCACGGCTACGGAGCTTTGAGAACGCCAGGCCTCGTCGGCTCCTCCGACGCCATGCGCCTCCTCCTCACCGGCGAGTTCATCGACGCCGCCGAGGCCCTCCGCATCGGCCTCGTCAGCAAGGTCGTCGAATCCCCAGATTTGCTCGACACTGCCAACGACATGGCCGCCAAAATCGCCGTCAACAGCCCGCTCGCCATCCGCCTGACCAAGGAACTCGCCCGCCGAGGCCGAGACATGTCCCTCCCCGACGGCCTCCGCCTCTACCAGGAATACTCACGCCTCGCCTTCAGCGCCGAAGACGCCCGAGAAGGAACCCAGGCCTTCGCCGAACGCCGAGACCCCGAATACCAGGGCTGAGTTGGCATACGATGGAGCCTTGAGAGAAGGAAATCATGTCCCGTCCATCTACTGCCGACCCTCGCGTAGAACTAGTCAACTGGGACGTTATTGACCTGAGCGAGTTGCCTCCGATTGAGGAATGGACGGACGAGGATTGGGAGGATGCGATCCTGGGGACGTTGGCGGTCGAAAGTCGGCAGCGCCGTGAAGCAGGCTTAGACGGTCCGCTGATCTCATTCGAAGAAGTTCTGGCCAAGCATGGGTTGACATTCGAGGATCTCGAGAAGATTGACGATCTCGAGTAGTGGCGAAGGGCTTCCGGGTTGATTTCACTGATCGCGCGAATCGGACCCTGGCCCAGTTGCCTGAAGAGAGCCAGCACCGGCTGCTCGCGCGACTCTAACGAATTCTGACTGGAGAGTGGCGGCACAGGGGCAAGCGGCTCGAAGGTTACGAGGAAGTTTGGGTGGTGCGCTCTGGGGACTATCGAGCTGCATACACGATCAATGAGACCGATCGTTCGTTGGTCATCGAACACATCGGCCACCGACGAGACTTCTACCCACGACTCCGAAGCCTGCCTCACTTGCGCTGACAGGCGCTGATTTGTTTAGCCTTCATTCGATCGTTGAACCCACGAACGAAAGAAGCGCATAATGCCCCTCACCGCCGACGACCGCTCAGAAATCATCGTCCTCGCCGGACGCTACAGCCAGGCCCTCGATCTCCGAGACCCCGATTCCTGGCGCGCCTGCTTCACTGACGACGCCGTCATGGAAATGGAACTGCAGGAACTCTGGATCACCGGCGACGCCCTCTGGGGATTGGCATCCGCCGACAACGACCGCCCCGACGATCGCGTCTCCCGACACCAGCCCTCAAACTTCGTCATCGACGGCGATGGTGACGAGGCCACCATGTCGTCCTACTGCACGGTCGTCAGTGCAGCGAGCCGAGACAACCCCTTCGGCGAACCCGCCAGGATCACGTTCCAGGGACGCTACGTCGACCGCCTACAACGAGTCGATGGCGCCTGGCGAATCGCCCACCGCAAGATCATCACCGACTGGATCGACGCCGAAATCAACGCCCAGGTCACAGGCGACAACGCGGCCAGCGCCCAGACCGAGGCCGCGTCCTAGATCTTCGCCGCGACGCCCCCGTCAATGTTGATGATCTCGCCCGAGATAAACCGCGAGTCCTCGCAGGAAAGGAACAGGACCAGGTTGGCCACGTCGATCGCGTAGCCGGGACCCTGCACGATCTGCGCGAACTCAAACATCTTCTCGAACACGTGGTGCCCGCCGTCGGGGTCGTTGTAGGTTCCCCGAGTCGCACCCGGCGTAATGATCTGACCCGGGCGCACGCAGTTCACTCGAATGTTGTCCCGACCGCCAGCCCCCGCCATGTACCGCGTCAGCGCATCGACCCCAGCCTTCGCCGCGTAGTACGACGCCGAGGCCGTGCCAAACTCATCCTGCATCCGTGAGGAGAAGCCTCGTTGCGCGGCCAGCGAGGACATGTTCACGATCGCGCCGCCGCCTTGCGCCGCAATGTGCGGCCAGACAGCCTGGCTGACATAGAACGTGCCGGTCAGGTTGACGTTGATCACCCGCAACCACTCGTCGTTGGGCTCGTTCGGGAAGGTGCCGCCGGCGCCTCCGCCGGCGTTATTGAACAGCAGGTCGATCTGACCGTACGCCTGAGCCGCCTGATCGACCGCCGCGACCACAGAGTCGTTATCTCCAACATCACAGGAGACGAACGTCGCCTCACCGCCCGATTCATTGATCTCCGCGACGATCGCCTCGCCCTCCGGCACCCGGCGAGCCATCAGGATGACCTTCGCCCCCTCAGCCGCAAAGAGCCGTCCGGTTTCGGCCCCAATTCCGCTATTGCCGCCCGTGATGATCGCCACCTTGCCGTCAAGTTTGCCCATGAGTTCACGTCCTAACTCTCAGTGTGTACGAAGTCGTAGTTGCTTCGGATCCCCTCTCCCTCTGGGAGAGGGTTAGGGTGAGGGCTCCCAGGATCCAGGAACCACATCTCAGTCTTCTTCAGGCGGCTGCCAGAGGATCTGCCAGGCAATCCCGAACTGATCGGTGCACGAGCCGAAGTAGTCCCCCCAGAACATCTCCGCCATCGGCATGTCCACCTGGCCGCCCGACGAGAGCGCGCCGAACTTCTCGTCCGCGTCGGCACGGCTGGCCGCCGCAAAGCTGATCGAGAAGTTCGTCCCCATCACCGGTCCACCGCCAAACGCAGGATTCGAGTCGCTCCCCATCAACACGCTCTCCCCGACCGGCAGAGAGACATGCATGACCAGATCCTTCGCCTCCTCCGGAACCCCCATGTCAGGCGGACCATCGCCAAACGTCTGCAACTCCGAGAACTCCCCGCCAAAGACCGAGCGGTAAAACTCAAACGCCTCACGGCAGTTGTCCGCAAACGTCAGATAGGTATTCAAACTCATCGGAATCTCCTCAATCATGTCCAGCAACCAGAAACCAATCTAACGCCAGAAAACCCCCTCTCCCTCTGGGACAGAGCCGAGGTGAGGGCGCCCCAGAAAACTCCCTCTCCCTCTGGGAGAGGGCTGGGGTGAGGGTCCCCCCAAGATCCGTCATACCCACGGCAGGAACCCCCCTCTCCCTCTGGGAGAAGTCTGCCCCGCACTCGATGCGGGGGGCCGGGGTGAGGGCACCCCAGGTTCCACCATCTCCAACCACTCAACAAAGCCGATGTAACCCCCCACGCACAACGCCAACTCCGACCGAACCCCAAACTAGATACAGTGAGAACACAAGTACGACTAAGCGCAAATGGAGCGAACCAATGCCAAACCCATTCCACTACCGAACCGTCCTCAACCGATTCGCCCAACTCGCCTCCGACCCTCATCCGCCGCACGTTCAGGTCGCCGCCGCCTCGGCGCTCGCCCACGAGCTCATGCCCGGCACACAGCGAGCCCGCCTCGCTCAACAGATGCTGAACGAGGCCAACCTCTACGAATACGCCCGGCACAAGCTCCGCGACCTCTACGACCGCACCGACCCAACCATCCTGCTGCCAACCGAATCAACCGACACGATCACACTCCAGGAGGAAGAGTCCCCCGAGGAGGACACCGATCCCTTGTAGCGCCGAACGTCTTTTTTTTCGGCTTTGTTTTTTTTCCTGGGGACTCAATCGATCCCCTTCCCTCTGCGCCCGCCCGCCTGTCCTACACTTCGCACATTGCCGACGACTTGGAAAATCCTATGCCTGACTCCCACATCCGCTTCGGCTGGTACATCCCCACACACGGCGACCTGACCAACTTCGCCGACCCCGACCAGTTCATCCCCGCCTCCATGGAGATGTTCGAGCGCGTCGCCCTGGCCGCCGAATCCGCCGGCTTCGAGTACGCCCTCGTTCCCGTCACCCCAACCTGCTGGGAAGCCTGGATCTCGACCGCGATGATGTCGGCCAAGACGACCAGGCTGAAGATGCTGGTCGCTGCCCGACCGGGCTACATCCTGCCCACCCAGATGGCCCGCATGATCGGCGCCTTCGACCAGCTCTCCCAGGGCCGCGTCTACCTCAACCTGATCGCCGGCGGCAATCCGCGCGAACTGGCTGGCGACGGCATCACCTACAGCCACGACGAGCGCTACGAAGTCATGGATGAGTCCGTCCAGGTGATGAAGGCGCTCTGGACCTCCCACGATCGCATCGACTGGGAAGGCAAGCATTACCAGCTCAAGGGCGCCCACGCCTACCCAAAGCCCTACCAGGACCCCTGGCCGCGCTTCTACATCGGCGGCGAGTCCGACGCCGCCCGAGATGTCGGCGCTAAGCATGCCGACTGCTACCTCTTCTGGGGCGACACCCCCGAGGCGACCGCCGTCAAAGTGGTCGACGTCAAACGGCGAGCGGAAGGATTCGGACGGCCCAACATCACCTTCGGTATGCGAATGCAGGTCTGCGTTCGCGAGACCGAGGAAGAGGCCTGGGACGCTGCCCACAGCCTGATCGACGGCACCACCGATCGTCAGCGCGAGCTCCGCAAGAACTGGCGCGGCGAGTCCCAGGCCGACAGCCGCATGTGGCAGCTCGCCGATCAGTCCAAAGACAACGACCACCGCATCGCCCCACATCTCTGGAGCGGCCTGAGCACCGTGCGAGGCGGCGCCGGACTCGCCGTCGTCGGCAACCCTGAGCAGGTAGCCGACACCCTCCAGCAATTCATCGACATCGGCTGCACCGAGTTCTGCCTCTCCGGCTATCCCCACGACGACGAAGCCACCCGCTTCGGCGACTGGGTCATGCCAATCGTCCACGAACGCAATACGGTGTCACTGACGAGCGACGAGCCTGAGCTGGCCGTCGTCGACTAAGGAGACTGAGACATGTCACGAGTCCAACTCGCATTGAACGTCGCCGAGCTCGACTCGGCCATCGACTTCTACGCCCAGATGTTCAAGACCGAACCGCACAAGGTCCGTCCCGGCTACGCCAACTTCGAAGTTGAAGACCCGCCGCTCAAACTGGTTCTGATCGAGAATCCCGCAGCCGCCGCCCCGCTCAATCACCTCGGTGTCGAAGTCGAAACCCCGTCCCAGGTCCACACCGAGACCCAGCGCTTCGGCGATCTCGGCCTCGACATGGAAATCGAAGACGGAGTCGCCTGCTGCCACGCCGAGCAGGACAAGGTCTGGGTCTCCGACCCCTCCGGCACCCGCTGGGAGGTCTACACAATCACCGACGACCTGCCCGAAGCCTCCTACGCTTCCCGAGCCCAGAACCTGATCCCCCTGACCGAGGTGACTGCCGGATCGGCATCGCTCGAGGACTGCTGCGCCGACGGAGGACTCTGCGTCGGCTAGTCGGCTAACCCGCCAGCTCCGCCGCTCTGGCAAAGACGTCCGCCAGCATCTTCTCAGTGAGCAACCCGGTAAACGTGTTCCGTTGGCTGGGGTGATAAGAGCAGATCACCGTCAACTCACCCACTGGGTGCTCCACCCCATGCCCAAACTTCGGCCGAGGACGAATCCCAAGCTCCCGCGCACAGTTCTCCCAGGCAAACGATCCCAGGCAGACGATCACCCGAAGCTCCGTCAGCAACTCCAGCTCTCGACGGAAGTAGGGCAAACACTGGTCTCGCTCAGCCACAGTCGGCCGGTTCGCGGGCGGAGCACATCGCACAATCGAAGTAATCCGCGCCCCCCGGAGCTCAAGCCCATCGTCGGCTGAATCAGACTCCGGCTGGTTCGCAAGTCCCGCCTGCCACAAAGCCCGATACAGCCAGTCCCCCGACCGATCGCCCGTAAACATCCGCCCCGTCCGGTTCGCTCCATGAGCCGCCGGCGCCAGCCCAACCACCAGGATCCTCGCGTCGTCCGCCCCAAACGAGGGAACCGCCCGACCCCAGTAGTCCTCATCCCGAAACGCCGCCCGCTTCTCACTCGCCGCAAACTCACGCCATTCGACCAGCCGCGGACAGAGCCGGCAGCCGGCCACGGCATCGTTAAGCTCCGAGATGCCAAATTTACTGACTTGCGGATCACGTACATCTGTCACTCGCTCATAGTGAGGCCATACCGGTGCGAAGTCCAGACCAGGCAAGATGATGCAGCTTCGATCCCATCCAGCCGGCGTGTTGACCCGAACCCTGGGCAGAGGAACCCGGCTACCCGCGTCGAGATACCTGGCCGCGCTCGACGCGCCACTCGACTGGCGCCGAGCCCTCTCGCTACACCGCCAGCTCCTGGCCGGGGAACTAGGCGTGATCGGCGAAGTCGCGAGGAATGAGTCTGACACCAAGCCTGCGCTGGCCGTGCTGCTGCTCGGTGTGCTGGTCGCCAGCCTCGGCGCCTGGTTGTGGGTCGTGATCGACACGCGAGGCGCAACCATTGCCGACCCTGCCTTGAAGGTCCTCCTCCTCGGCTCCATCGCATCGCTCGGCGCCTGGGCGCTCTGGCTCGGACTCACCTGGCACGCGCTCAAATCAATCTTCCAGGTCGACATCCAGTTGCGTGACCTGATGCGTTCAATGGCCCTGGTCGGTGGCTTCGCCGTCTGGCAGTTCTTCATGCTCGCCGGACCTGCCAGCTTCGCCGTCGGCCTGATCGCAACGATCGCCGGCGTCCTGCTCACCGTCCTCGCAGTCCGAGCCGCGGCACCCGAGGCAGACGACCGAGCCGCGATCATCAGCGTCGGTGTCGGCTTCGGTGTCTACGCGCTAGTGCTCTCGCTAGTCGCCGACCTGACCGGCGTCGGCTCCGGCCTCTTCGTCCACGCAATCGGCTAGGTAATCGTCAACTCGACGCCCGCTGTACACAACGAACATTCACCGGGCTCATAGCTGGCCACATCGATCGCCAGACAAGAGAACGTCTCGAGCTCGCCGAAGCTGGTCGCACCGTTGGTGCGGTCGACAACCAGGCCAACCCCAATCGGCCTGCCGCCGGCCTCGACGACCGCGTCAAGCGTGTCCCGCACCGAGCCGCCCGTGGTCAGCACGTCATCGACGACGAGCACCGTCTGCCCCGTGTCGATCGCGAACCCCCGACCCAGATAACGCCCGCCACCATCGCTGCGCTCCGCAAAGTAAGCGTTGATCGACTCTCCAAGATGCTTGGCCGTCTCATGAGCCAGCAGGATGCCCCCGGTGGTCGGACCTACAACTAGATCGGGCCTAAGCGGCCGAAAGTGGTCGGCCATCTGACGGCACAGCGCCTCGGTCACATGGGGCTTCTCCAACAGGCGGAACTTCTCGATGTATGTGTCGCCATGCCGACCGGACGCGTACTGGAAGTGACCCGTGAGCACCGCGCCGGCCTCCTCGAGCAACGTCATCGCATCGGGCTCGGCGTCGGTCATGGCAACAC
The DNA here is from genome assembly GCA_964291525.2 of Dehalococcoidia bacterium. Lineage (GTDB taxonomy): Bacteria > Chloroflexota > Dehalococcoidia > Bin125 > Bin125 > Bin125. The sequence continues at coordinate 2,881,345 of OZ219765.1, forward strand.
GTCTCCGTTGTAGTCAGCCGCATGAATCGAGATATCGTTCGAGATCTTGTCGAACGGGAACCAGCGGAACATCACCTCACCCACGATCTGGTCCTCATGGATCGGACCAAAAGCATGCGAGTCCTGGCTGCTGTTCCGGTTGTCACCGAGCACAAAGTAGTGCTCGGGCGGAATCACAGCAGGGCCCCACTGGTAGTTGGGAGGTTCAAAGATGTAGCCGTGCTCATCCAATTCGACGCCATTGACAAAGACGCGTCCCCGGATGATCTCCACCGTGTCGCCGGGCAGGCCGATCACGCGCTTCACAAAATCATGGGCGCTCTGGTAAGGAGGTCGGAAGATGATCACCGATCCACGATGCGGCCCGGACAGCAGAAAATCGCCGTTGTTCCGACCCGGAACGAGCGCATCAAAGGGGCCGAGATCGATCTCCCAGTAGCCAATCTTGTTGACCAGCACCAGCTCCGAACTGGCAAGCGTCGGCTGCATCGAGCGGCCCTCAACCTGGAAGTTCTGCACCGCCTCGCGGGCCAGGAGAAAGACGATCAGCCCGAGAATCGCCGTCTCGATAATCTCTCGCAGCGCCCCGTACTGCAGCCTCATGCGATCGAGCTTATCCGCCCCTACCATGAGCGAGAGCGAGACTCGGTCGACTGTGTACGGAGTGTCTGAGATGAGAGCAGTCCGATTGTCAACGGACGGACCGATCATCCGTCCGGACATGGACGCCCGGATGGGCGACAACATCAACGGCCCGTCACTGATCCGCGCGCCCGAGTGGCTCCCCAACCGATTAGGCGAGTTCTACCTCTACTTCGCCGACCACAAAGGTTCCTACATCCGCCTCGCCGTTGCCGATGATCTGCTCGGCCCGTGGCAGACCCACGAGCCGGGCGCCTTGCAGCTCACACAGACCGTCTTCCCCAAAACCGCTGACGAATTCGACCCCAAGCTCGGGCCCGCCCAGCAGAAAGGGCACGTTTACCCGCACATCGCCTCTCCTGACGCCATCGTTGACGACGAGACCCAACGAATCCGGCTCTACTTCCACGGACAGCTCTTCGACGGTCGACAGGTCTCGCGAGTGGCGACATCGACCGACGGCATCAACTTCCAAGCGGGTGAGGAGAGCCTCTCGACCAGCTACTTGAGGATGATCCACCTCGACGACGTCGACGAACCAGGCTGGTACGGCATGTCGATGCCGGGCATCATCTACCGCTCCGACAACGGCCTCTGCGACTTCGAACAGGGACCACAGCTCTTCCCCGACACCATGCGCCACTGTGCACTGATGCGCCGCGACGACACGCTCTGGGTGTTCTGGTCCAACGCTGGCGACGCGCCCGAGCGCATCTACGTCTCACCGATCCAGCTATCGGGCGACTGGCGCTCATGGACGGCCGGGGAGCACCGCGAAGTGCTGCGTCCCGTCTACGACTGGGAGGGTGCCTCGCTGCCAATCGCGCCAAGCGTCCGCGGGTTCGCACCTGAGCCGGTGCACGAACTGCGCGACCCGGCCATCTTCGAGGACAACGGCGCCGCCTACCTGCTCTACACCGTCCAGGGCGAGCGTGGGATCGGTATCGCTCAGCTCGATGCCGCCCTCTAGCGACAAAGTGAGACCACAGAGTCGACGTGGCGTCTGAGTACTATCCCGTCTTCTTCGACCTCAGAGGCCGCTCCGTGCTGGTCATTGGCGGCGGCCGACTGGCCCTGGAAAAGGTCAATGGCTTACTCGCCGCCGATGCCTCCGTGACCGTGGTCGCCCAGACGCTCAACGACGAGCTGAAGAAGTTGCTCGAAGACGGTCGCGTCGAGCATCTCGCCCGCGCCTACCAGACCGGCGACATGCAAGGCCGTGCGTTAGTCATGGCGGCCACGGGCGATCCATCGGGCAACCCGGCGCTGCAGGCCGACGCACGCGCCATCGGTGTCCCGCTCAACGCTGCCGACGATCCCGACAACTGTGACTTCATCTTGCCGGCCGTCGTGCGCAAGCCGCCGCTAACACTGGCGATCTCGACGGGCGGCGGCAGCCCGGCCATGGCACGCCGGGTCAGGGAAGAACTGTCCGAATACCTCGACACCGAAACATCGAGCCTCGCCGATCTGGTTGCCGAGGTGAGAACCGAACTCCGAGAATCGGGTGAGTTCCGCTCGATTCCGCCCGACGCCTGGCAGTCCGCCATGGACGGCCAGATACGCATCTTGCTGGCCCAGAGACGCCGCCCAGAGGCCAAGGCGCTGCTCCTCACTCGGCTCAATTCAGCGATCCCGGCATCGGACGAATGATCATGGTCCGGACCATGAAGCTGGGCGGACGCGCCAGCAACCTCTCAAGAGCGCAGGCCAACCTGGCCGCTGAGGCGTTGGCCGCAGTTGAGATCGAAACAGAGTTCGTGCCGATTGTGACGCAGGGCGATCGTGACCGAACATCCAGCCTCCGAGCAATAGGTGGGCAGGGAGTATTCGTTCGAGCCGTCGAATCCGCTCTGCTGAGCGGAGAGATTGACATCGCGGTGCATTCGGCCAAGGATGTACCCCCGTCAATCGCTGAAGGAACGTGCCTCGCTGCGTACCTGCCGCGCGGAGATGTACGCGACGCGCTCGTCAGCCGCGATGGATCCGTCTTACTCGACTTACCGCAAGGCGCGAAGGTCGGAACTGGCTCACGCCGACGAGCAGCCCAACTCCTTCGGTTGCGGCCCGACCTTGTTGTAACCGACATCCGTGGCAACGTCGACACTCGCATCCGCAAGGTCGAAGAGGGCGAGTACGACGCAGTAATCGTGGCAGCGGTTGGCTTGCAGCGGCTAGGGCGAGAGGCCACTGAGCTGTTACCAATCGATCTCATGATGCCCTCACCCGGGCAAGGCGCGCTGGTCATTCAATGTCGTGTCGAGGACACGGAACAGGTGTCAAGGGCCAATCACAGGCTCACCGAACAGGCAGTCGCGGCAGAACGAGCAATGCTGCGCGCTCTGGGTGCCGGCTGTTCGCTGCCCGTGGCCGCACTCGGTGGGATGCGAGGCGGAGAGGTGCTCCTCGCAGGACGCCTGCTGAGCGGAGACGGCAAAGAGCGGTTAGAGCTTCAGCGCTCCGGAGAGGACCCCGAAGCGGTCGGCACTGAAGTCGCAGAAACCCTTCTCGAGCGTGGAGGCCGGCGGTTGATTGAACAGGACCAGAGCTCGTGAGTGGAGCGTCGGCAGATGTCCGAACTGTCTACCTGGTTGGCGCAGGACCTGGCGACCCAAGGCTGATCACGCTCGCCGGCGCAGAGGCGCTCCGTGAAGCTGACGTAGTGCTCCACGATCGCCTCATCGCGCCCGAGCTGCTCCGGCTGGCCCGAAACGCGGAACTCATCAATGTCGGCAAGGCGCCCGGCGGCCCTGCCGTGCCACAGGAGCAAATCATCCAAATGATGATCGACCGCTCCCACCGCGGCCTGCGAGTGGTAAGGCTCAAGGGCGGCGATCCGTTCGTCTTCGGACGCGGCGGCGAAGAGGCTTCGGCCCTGGCATCGGCAGGAACCCCGTTTCAACTGGTGCCCGGCATATCCAGCGCCCATGCGGCGGCCGCAGCCATCGGGATCGCTGTCACCGACCGCCGAGCGGCTTCGGCCGTGACCGTCGTCACCGGATCGGAAGGCGACGGCGACGCACCGCCAATCGATTGGCAGGCGGTCGCCCGCGTCGGTGGAACAATCGTGGTGATGATGGGCTGGCGCAACTTCGACGAAATCGCCAGCCGCCTGATCGAGGCGGGTCTACCGCCAAACACGCCGTCTGCCGCAATCGAACAGGCCTGGACCTCGTCGCAGCGGGCGACCTTCGCTCCGCTCAAAGAGCTCCATCGGCGTGCAGCCGACATGAATCCTCCCGTGACAGTCGTGATCGGGGAAGTGACATCGCTGGCTACGCCCGAATCCTCGTGGAGCACCATGGGCCGCCGCATTCTGGTGACGCGGGCAGAGGCGCAAGCAGAATCGTTGGTCAGGCGACTGCGCGCTCTCAATGCACAAGTGTTGCGGCTGCCGACGATTGAGATCAGGCCATGCGACACGCCCCCAATCGACGATGCGGTTCACCGCTTGCCCGAGGGGCGATACGACATCGTAGGCCTGACTTCCGTCAATGGCGTCCGAGAACTCTGGAATGCGTTGCGACGTTGCGGCTTGGACGCGCGAGCCTTGGCGAAGTCGCGCGTCGCAGCTATCGGTAGCGAAACCGCGCGAGCCCTGGAAGATCGCGGCATCACGGCCGACATCGTGCCGAGCACGTTCACATCGGACGCGCTCGCCAATCTGTTGACGCAGGACGACCTGCACGGGAAGCAGGTGCTCCTGGCTCGCGCCGCGCAGGCTGGTCGAGTTCTCAGTGATCGGCTACGTGATGCCGGCGCCGAGGTGGACGAGGTAGCGCTCTACGACGTCGCGACGCCTCCAGCCGATGATGATGCGTTGGCCGAACTCCAACGCGGAGTCGATGTGGTGACCTTGACATCCCCTTCGACGGCCCGCGGGCTCGTCGAGCTAGTCGGTGATCTTGTCGATTTAGACTCACTACGTACCGTGTGCATCGGCCCGGTCACTGCCGAGGCAGCGCGCCAACTGGGCTTCCCCGTCGTCGCAACCGCCGAAACACACACGATCGAAGGGTTGGTCCAGGCCGTCGGGCGCTACATCGCCAGCCTCGGACCGCCGGTCGAACCTGAACTGGAACCAACATGACCAGCGCACAGCATCCATTGCGAAACGTGGCAGCCGGCGACATCCCGACTGCGCACCGGATGCGTCGCCTGCGCCGTTCCGAGGGTCTGCGGCGCATGGTCCGCGAGACCCGGCTCTCGCCGGCCGATTTCATCTATCCCGTGTTCGTCACGACCGGCCGAGATGTCCGCGAGCCAATTCCCTCGATGCCCGGCCAGTCGAGGCTGTCAGTCGACCAGCTCGGCCAGGAAGCGGCCGAGTTGCGCTCGCTCGACATCCCGGCGATCCTGCTGTTCGGCATCCCCGATTCGAAAGACGCCGAGGGCAGCGGGGCCTGGATTCCCGACGGGATCATCCAACAGGCAACGAGGGCGCTCAAGGAAGCCCAGCCCGAACTGATCGTCGTAACGGACGTCTGCCTCTGCGAGTACACCGATCACGGCCACTGCGGCGTCTTGGCCGACGACGGTTCGGTGCTCAACGATGCCTCGGTCGAACTCTTAGCGCAGACCGCGCTGAGCCAGGCCGAAGCCGGTGCCGACGTGATCGCGCCGTCCGACATGATGGACGGACGCGTCGGCGTGATCCGGCGAATGCTCGATCAAGGTGGTTTCGACGACCGCACACTGCTCGCCTATTCGGCCAAGTTTGCCTCAGCCTTCTACGGACCATTCCGTGACGCAGCCGACTCCGCACCGCAATTCGGCGATCGCCGCGCCTACCAGATGGATCCGCCCAATGGCAGAGAGGCGATGCGCGCGATCGAGCGCGACCTCGCCGAGGGCGCCGACATGGTCATGGTCAAGCCCGCCCTCGCCTACCTCGACCTCGTCCGCGAGGCGAGCCAGCGATTCGACGTTCCGCTCGCCGCCTACAACGTCAGCGGAGAGTACGCGATGCTGAAGGCCGCCGCAGCCAACGGCTGGATCGACGAGGAACGGGTCGTGCTTGAGACGCTGACCGGCATCCGCCGAGCCGGTGCCTACATGATCCTCACCTATCACGCCAAGGAGGCTTCGCGCTGGCTCGCCCGTCAGGGAGGCTGAGTCGCCGCGCAGCACCGCTCGACTTGACAGGCATCTTTGGAATCACAGTCAATCTGAGGAAGACGCATGAGCGAAACCAGCACTGAAACTCCAACCGAGCCCGCCCCGCCAACCGTCCCTGCCGACGATGCAGTCAATACGGTCCGGGCCGTCGCGTTCGACTGCTACGGCACGCTGCTACAGCTCGAGGAAAGGCAGTTCGCCTCGCTGATCCAGGAAATGCTGCACGAGCACGGCGTCGACCACGCGTCCGGCGACGACGTCTGGGAGGCATGGCTCGAGGCATCACGCGAGATGTCCAAACGCGAGGGCCGCAATCCCGAGCGTCCCCTCGAAGGACCCGAGCCAACCTTCCGGCCGTTCTCCGAGACCTGGCCCTACTTCTTCGGCGAAGCCTTCAAGCATCATTCTGTCGAGACGATCCCGCCGGCCACTGCGTTCCAGCACCTCTGGGACGTGCTCTCAGTCGCTCCGGCCTATCCAGAAGTAGCACCGGTCCTTTCGGAGCTGGTGAACCGTGGTTACCGGGTCGCGATTGGCAGCAACGCCGATGATGACCACCTCGATCACGCCCTGGAGAAAGCCGGGATCGAAGTCGAGATGGTGCTCTCGTCCGAGGAGGCGCAGTCCTACAAGCCGCGCCGCCCGTTCTTCGAGCAACTCTGCGAGCGCCTCGAGCTGGAGCCCTGCGAAGTGCTCTACGTCGGCGACAGCCCCTGGGCCGACGTCACCGGCGCCAACCACGCCGGTCTGCCGGTTTACTGGGTCTCGCGCTACCCCGACCCCGATCGCGAGAAGATGATGCGCTCCCACCCAACCTGGAGCGGACCCGACTTGACCGGCATCCTGGCGGCGCTACCGGATCAGGCTCCGGCCTAGCGAAGTCGCTTGTCTTCAGAGGGGCGACCGTAATGGCTACCCCAGCCGACCGATTGTCCACACCCTGTCCACCGGCCCTCATCTACGGCCGGAAGTATTCCGCGTATCAGATACAATATGCACATATCGATAACCTAAGTAATCAATACTTGGGAGTGACGAAACCATTCGAATCGGGAGCGGCGCGATGCGTATTCAGACATCACAGGCGGCGCTGCAGCATGGGCTCAGTGTCGTGTCACGGGCGGTGGCTGCCCGGCATTCACTCGATCAGCTACGACATGTCCACCTCGAAGCCGATGACGAAGGCGTCCGGCTGACGGCGACCGACACCGAAATCGCGATGATCTGCAGCATCGACGCCGTCGTCTCGGAGCCCGGCGCGATTACGATCCCGCATCGGTTCATCAACGACCTCATCTCCGCGCTGTCCTCAGCCGAGATCACGATCGACGTCGCCGAGAACTCGCTCGTTGCTCAGATTCGAGCCTCCGACGCCAACGAGTCTTCGATCCACGGGATGTCACCGACGACGTACCCGAACATTCCAGGAATCGGCGAGGGCGACTTTATCAAGATCGTCGCCCGCGATCTGCGCGAAGCGCTGCGCCATGTCGTCTTCGCGGCGGCGACCGACGACGGCCGGCCGGTCCTGACCGGAGTCCACTTCCGCTTCGAGGGCGACAAGATGACCCTCGCCGCCGCCGACGGCTTCCGACTCGCGGTCTACGACATGAACGTCGCTTCGGAAATGTCGGACCGGCTCGAGATCACCGTCCCGGCTCGCGCTCTGACCGAGCTCGAGCGGCTGCTCACCGACGACGACTCGGCCGTCGAGATGTACATCCACGCCGACCGCACCTACGTCCGCTTCCATGTCCGCTCCGTGCAAATGACCGCACAGCTGATCCAGGGCAACTACCCCAGCTACGACCAACTGATCCCGTCGGAGTACCAGACCAGGGCAATCCTGCCTGGCTCGGTGCTGCAGGGCGGAGTCCGTTCGGCCGCCGTCTTCGCTCGAGAATCGAGCGGCATCATCCGATTGATCTTCAGCGGCGAAAGTTCCGACCAGAACATCACCTTGACCGCGCGCGCCGAGGAATTGGGCAATCACCGCGGCCGCGTCGATGCCGTGATCGAAGGCGAAGGCTCAAAGATCGCCTACAACGTCCGCTATCTGCAGGACGTCCTGCAGATAGCCAGCGGCCCGGCATCGGCGGAGATCGCCATGGAAACCAGCGGTCCTAGCAATCCCGGAGTCTTCCGCGTGGTCGGGCGCGACAACTACGTCCACGTACTAATGCCGATGTTCGTCCAGTGGGAAGACGCATAAGCCGGCCCACCTGCATGGTGGTGCATCGTGGCTGAATGGGAGATCAAGGCGGTAAGCCGCGACCGCGCGGGCAACTCGCTGTCCTTCTGCGGTGACGAACCCTTCGACTGGAACGTCTGGATCCACGATCTGATCGATGACATCGAAGGAGGCCGCCACTCCTACGTGGTCAGCGGTCCCTTCGGCGAACGAGTCTCAGTCGTCGTGTCGATTGAATCGCAGGGCAAGATCGTGCGCAGCCACCCCGACGCCGGCGACGATCTGCTGCCACAACTGCCGCGTTGCTGACGAAGTCTGTTGCCTCCATGGACATCGCAGTCTCTGCTCATACCTATGGTCTCGAAGCGCAGAACGTGCTCGCTGATGCCATCGATCGCTGCAAGACGACCGACGGTCAGCCCGACCCACTGAAGCCGGTCACAATCGTCGTTCCTTCGTCGCTGGCCGGATATCACGTCCGGCGTTCCCTCGGACGGCGACCGGGTGGCATGGTCAACATCCAGGTCCGGCCGTTGCAGGCGCTCTTGGAACTAGTCGGCTCGACCTCCCTCAGCAATGCCGGACGCCGGCCCTTGCCCGACGTCCGCCGCTACGAGGCCATCCGAGATGTCGCGGAGGCAGGGCCGTCCGTCTTCGGCGACGTGCCGATCGAAGGTGGCGTGCTCAGGACATTGACCCAGCGCTTCGCCGAATTCGATGACTGCGACCGAGTCCAGCTCGACACCATCGCCGGGCAGGGCTGCATCCCCGCTTACCTGGTCGATCGCTACGACGCGTATCTCGCCCAGACCAGTGATTTCTACACCCAGCGAGACCTGGCCGACTCGGCAACCAATGCGCTGCAACAGGGCCCCAATGTCCTGCGCGACATCGGCTCCGTCATCGTCTACTTGCCCGGAGATCTGACCTCGGCGGCTCGCAGATTCCTCACGGCGCTGGCGCAACACACCAGGGTCGAGGTCCTGCTCGGCGTGACAGGCGACATCGAGACGGTCGATCGACACAAGCTCGAGACCTGGGGAGAGGACCCAGACCAGGCAGTCGAGCGAGTCCCGAATGCCCAACAGATCGTCCAGTCTCCCGATGCCGAAGAAGAAGTCCGTTCCGCAATCCGGGAAATCTCCGCGTCCCTCCTCTCAGATGGCCCCACGCCGCTGCATCGGACCGCCATCCTCTATCGGCAGCCTGAGCCTTACCAGCGCATCTGCGCCGAGCAGTTGGACACCGCCGGAATCACCTGGAACGGCCGAAACTCCGAGACACTCGGCCAATCGATCGCCGGTCGTACTCTTGACGGTTTGCTGGGCCTAATGCTGAGCACGCCGATCGCCTGGCCAAGTGATGTCGCGCCGTGGTTGGCGGCCGCGCCGATCCGCACGGCGGGTGGAGATTCGGCGCCCGTCGCGCGATGGAATCAACTGGCACGGCGAGCCAACCTACAACGCGGACCAGACGACTGGTCGACCCGCTTGCAGCAGTACCGCGCCACCTGTCTCGACGATCTGCAGCGACTGCAGCGTTCCGCCGACGAGAGCAAGCCGGGCCGATTGCCATGGGTCGAAGCAGAGATCGCACAGATAGATGAACTGACCGAGTTCGCCGGCCAACTGGCAACGTTCGCGTCGGAGACCCCTTCCACAGGCAACTGGTCGGACTTCTCAAGCCGCGCCCGAGAACAGCTCACGCAACTCCTAGGCGACCGCGAAGCCTTCGCCGGCCAAGCATCGGGCCAGGACGACCTGGAGTTGGCCCGCTGGGACGATGTCCAAACACTGCTGTCCGAGCTGTCATGGCTCGATGACCTGAATCAGGCCACAGCCGAGCGCTTCGTCTCCGCCGCCCGTCGCGGACTAGAGAAGCCAACCGGACACCACGGCCGCTTGGGAGACGGCGTCTACGTCGGCCCACTGAGTTCGGCCGCGGGCATGCAGTGGGACGTCGTCTACATCGTCGGCGCCGCCGAGAAATCGCTTCCCCAGACCCGCTCCGAAGACCCGCTCCTCTCCGACCAACTCCGCGCGCACGCATCGCTGCCGGGAGCCTCCGATCACATGCGCCGCGAGCGAGCCGACTACCTCGCAGCGCTGCACTCCGCCGAACGGCGCGTGCTCAGCTATCCCCGCGCCGACGTGCGCGAGCAGCGAGCCAGACTGCCAGGTCGATGGTTGCTCGAGTCTGCCGCCACATTGAACGCCGGCGATCGCATCTACGCATCCAAAATCGACCGAGCCCCACGAGAAATCGTCCAGGCCGCACCCTCATTCGAGCAATCGGTGGTCTCCGCCGATGTACCGGCTGACACCCAGGAGTTCGATCTCAGAAGCGTCCGACAGACCAAGCGACCCCAGCGACACTACCTCGTAACCCAGATCCCCGCGCTCGCTCGAGGCCTCCTGCAGCACAGCGAACGCTGGAGCCAACAGTTGACCCGCTGGGACGGACTAATCGCCGACGGCGCAGCCAACGCCGCGGCACGGCCGCACTCAGCCGGAGCCCTCCAGGATTGGGCGACCTGCCCCTATCGCTATTTCCTCGGACGAGTGCTCCGCATCGAAGAGCGCGACGAACCCCGAGACGAACTCCAGATCACTCCGATAGACAAAGGCTCCCTGATCCACGACATCCTCGAACAGTTCTTCAAGCAAGCATCCTCACAGCCCGTTCCGGGCCAACAGTGGTCCAGCAAGGAGCGCGACCGCCTGGCGGAAACAGCTAGCGAGAAGCTGGACGAGGCCAAGCAGCAGGGCTTGACCGGCCGCGACTTGCTCTGGAGACGAGACCGCCGCCGCATCCTCGACGACCTCCAAACGCTGCTCGATCAAGATGACGACCATCGCAACAACTTCAACACACAGCAGATCGCCGGCGAGCTCGCGTTCGGCGAACTACCCGAGAGCAATGCGCTCGTCAGTCTGACACTGGAAGACGGGACCGTCCTGCCGCTCCGCGGCATGATCGATCGAGTCGACCGCTCAGTAGTCGATGAACAGCTAATCGTCATCGATTACAAGACCGGCAGCGAGTTTCCGCCCGCTCGTGAGCTCGCCAAAGATGTCGTCGTCGGCGGACGCTTCCTACAGCTCCCGGTCTACGCCCACGCGGCGCGACAGGTCTACGGCCTGCCCCAGGACGCGACCGTGCAGTCCGCCTACTGGTACATCACAGAACGAGGCGAGTTCAAGTACAACCCCGTCGACTGGGACGAGGCAAATGTCGAGCGCTTCGAGCATGCCATCAACCTCATCGTCAACAACGTCCGCGCCGGACGATTCCCGGCAAACCCCGGCGGCGATCATCACAGAGCCACAGCTGCCAACTGCGCCTACTGTAGCTTCGACGCCATCTGCCCCGTCGATCGCCGCCGGCACTGGGACCAGATCAAGCTCGACCCCCAGCTCGCCGACTATGTCGAACTCTCCGAAGGCCCCAGCGACGACGGGCCAGACGAATGACGCTTGCCGACCAGGCCGCCAGAGATCGTATCGAGCACAGCCTCGACGACACACTCTTCGTCGAAGCCGGCGCCGGCACAGGCAAGACCCATCAGTTGGTCCAGCGCATCGTCAACCTGATCGCTAGCGGCGACGTCCAGGCCAACGAGATCGCCGCCATCACCTTCACCGAGAAGGCCGCAGCGGAGCTCTACGACCGCGTCCTGGAGGAACTCGACCAACAACGAGAGCAGGCGACCGACCCCAGCCGCCAGCAGCTATTCGCCGACGCCGCCGAGCAGCTCGATCTCGCCGCCATCGAGACCCTGCACGCGTTCGCCGGCCGGATACTCCGACTGCACCCGATCGAGGCCGGCCTGCCGCCAGGCTTCCAGATCCTCGACGAATCGGCGGCTTCGCTGAAGTTCGCCCAGCGCTGGGAGGAGGCGCTGGATCAGATCCTTGAGAACGAAGCGCTGGCTCAACCGCTCCTCACTGCCTTCGACGCCGGCATCCAGCTATCAAACTTAGAAGCCGTAGCTCGAGCCCTGCACCAGGACTGGGATCGGGCCGAGCAGGACAGCGCCCGCATGCAGGGCGGGGATGTCGATTCCACTTCGTTCATCGCCGAGCTAAGAGGCGCAATCGAGCAACGCCATCACTGCACCGACGAATCCGACAAGCTGTACACCAGGCTCGTCCAACTACAACCATTCGTGGAGCGCCTGGAAGACGCCCACGACGTCCCGGGCAAGCTCGTCCGGCTGCTCAAACACACGACGCCCACCTCCCTGCGCGTCGCCAGATCTGGCCGCAAATCCAGCTGGCCCGGCGACACGCACATCCCGATTCGCGAGACCATGGCCCAGCTCAATGAGCAACGAGAACTCTTGCGATCCCAGATCGTGCTCAGTTGCTGCGCGCCCGTCTACAACGAGATCCGCCGCATCGTCGTCGACTACGCCGACGAACGCCGTCGCCAGGGCGAGCTGGAGTTCCAGGACCTCCTCGTCCGGGCCAGCCGCCTGTTGGAGAGCGACGAGTCGGTCGCGGCAGCTGTGCGCCGGCGCTTCAAACGACTCCTGATTGACGAGTTCCAGGACAACGATCCACTGCAAACCCGGATCATCGACGCCATCACCCAGAACAAGCCCGGCCGCGCATTCTTCGTCGGCGACCCCAAACAGTCGATCTACCGCTTCCGCCGCGCCGACATCCAGCAGTTCAACCAGGTCAAGCAGGAGCAGCAGGAGAGACTGACCAGACTGACCCAGAACTTCCGCTCCACGCCCGGCGTCACCAGGTTCGTCAACGCCGTCTTCCGACCGCTGATGATCGATGGAGGACCCGACCAGGCTGACTGGGAGGACTTGAACGCCTTCCGCGAGGACCTGGACGCCGCTCAGCAAACGGTCACGGTCGTGGGCGAAGCGTATGAGTGGAAGATCGGCAAGATCCGCGCGCTAGAAGCCGACGCGCTCGCACGGATGATTGCCGACATCACCGCCTCAAACTGGCAGATCTACGACAAGCCCAATGACCGGCACCGCCCGGCGCGGTTCGCCGACACGGCCGTCCTCGTGCCGACCAGGACCGGGCTCACGCATCTCCTCCCCGCGCTGGAGGAACGCGACATTCCCTACCGGCTGGAAAGCCGCTCACTCGTCTACAACACCCGTGAGATTCGAGACCTGCTGAACCTGCTCAAGGCAATCGACGATCCCACCGACCAGATCGCTCTGGTCGCCGCCCTCCGATCGCCCGCCTTCGCCTGCGCTGACGACGATCTCTATCACTGGCGCCAGGCCGGCGGCAGATGGGACTACAGACAGGACCGACCGTCGTCCGTTCCCGAGAACGATCCTGTCGCAGATTCCATGCGTTGGCTGAACGACACTGCATCACGGCGCTGGGAGATGTCGGTCAGCGCGCTGGTTGGCCTGGTCATCCGCGAGCGTCGGCTGATGGAGCTCGCAGTCGTCGAGCGTCAGCCGCGCGAACACTGGGCTCGCTACCGCTTCCTGCTCGACCAGGCCCGCGCCTTCTGCGACGGCGGCGGTTCGACCCTCAGCGAGTTCCTCGCCTGGGCCGAGTACCAGGCCGGGGCCGACACCCAGGTAATCGAGTCGGTCGTCCCGGAAGAAGATCACGACGCCGTCAGGATCATGACCATTCACGCGGCCAAAGGCCTCGAGTTTCCCATCGTCGTCTTCGCCGGCCTCAACTCACAACCGCAGAGCACTCCGCCCTCGCTGCTCTGGGGTCCGCAGGGCAGCCCCGAGATTCGCCTGCGCAGCGACCTCCAGACTCCCGGGTTCGCCGCGCTGTGGGAGCGTGAGGACAAACTCCAACGCGACGAGTACGTGCGCAGAAACTACGTCGGCGCGACACGCGCGCGCGACCGCCTGATTGTCAGCCTCTACCGAAAGACCAAACAGAAGTGTGATGCCCAACTGATCGACGAAGTGCTGCAAGAGATCGATGCACCCTGCCGGCGGCTCTCGCACAACCAGATCCCGGATCCGCCGATCTTGGAACGCTCCCCCGACACGACGACTGAGACGGACACCTGGGAATCTCGAGAGCGTTGGATCGCAGAACGCGAAGAAGCCATCCGAAGTCTGGGCGCATTGCCAAGAGAGTCGGCGACCGGCATAGCAAAGCGCGCAACCGACGGAGCGGCTGAGCCGCCTCAGAGTCCGAACTTCGAACCGGCTGAGGATCTCCCCACTTGGCGTCGAGGCAGGGCCGGAACAGCAATCGGTCGCGCCACACACGGAGCCCTCCAGGTCATCGACCTCGATGATCCATCGTCAGACGACATTGAAAACACCTCCGAGGCCCAGGCAGCCGCAGAGTCGCTCGGCCGGCAGGCGACCAACGAAGTCAAGAGACTTGTGCAACGAGCCCTCGAAAGCAACGCCGTCCGAGAGGCGCTGGCCAGAGATCGCTACTGGCGCGAGCTGTACGCCGCGGTCGAAATCGACGGCGTCCTGCTCGACGGCTTCATCGACCTGCTCTACGAACTGCCCAACGGCAACCTCGTCGTCGTCGACTACAAGACCGACGCGCTGCAACCGGGCGAGGCCGTCAATGCGGCCGTCGGTCGCTACCGCCTGCAAGCCGCCTCTTACGCCCTGATTCTCGAGCAATCGCTCGGTCGCAAGGTCGATCGATGCGTCCTGCTCTTCCTCCATCCCAACGAGGAACGCGAGATTCCCAATCTCCCCGGAGCAATCAATGAGGTCAGGGCCACCCTCACCAGCATGAACGCCGCCACCGCCACCGCCAGTTAACTCTCCGGGCCCACTTCTAGCAAGCCATCTCCCGACCCGAACTCAGATCGAATACCATGAGAACATATGAACGACACGAACCTGGGGTCGACCTCCATGCCGCTCCGAAGACATCCCCGTTCCAATCGAGACGTTCCTAGATTTGTCTGGATCGTTCCAGACCAATCCGCACTGTTCCCAGACATAACTGGACGAATCTGGACAAATCTGGACAAATCTGGACCTCAAAACGCACGATCCTCAGCCCAGCACAGCAGATCCGCCCCAACAGCCCGAAATTTTCCTCCCGCACGGACCCGCCGTCCTCCGCGAACCGTGAACTGCCCTCAGTCGACCACTGCCGATGTTGCTGGAGCCTCCATGGCCTCTCGCATCCGCCGGCGCTCGACCGCCTCAACCCGCTTCGGGAATCGCACGAACAGGGCCAGCGGGGCAACGCAGACAACGAAGATGCCGAAGTACAGCAGCGCGTCCTCGACTGCCACGCCCTCGGCTCGCAGCACAAATCCGGCCGCCACGGCCCCGGCATTGCCGCCCGCGCCAACGATCCCGGCCACCGCGCCGAGCGCCTTCCTGTTGACGAACGGCACGATCCCAAACGTCGCCCCCTCGGACATCTGCACGAAGATGCTGAACACAACCAGCATCGGAATCGCCAGGATGAGCACATCCATCCGCGAGAACGCCATCAGCGCCAGACCCTCGAGCAAGAGCACCCCGCCCAGAAGCATCGTCCGACCGCGCAGGCCTCCGCGGATCCCAAACTTGTCGGAAAAGATGCCCCCAGTCGTCCGGGCGAAGATATTCATCAGCCCGAACAGCGAGGCAATCACCCCGGCCAACACGATGTCGAGTCCAAACCGGTCCTGGAAGTAGAGCGATGCCATCCCGTTGATCGTCAGCTCGATCCCAAAACAGGCGCCGTAGATGACGAACAGTAGCCACACGCGCGGGTCCCGGGACGCCTTGGCGAACGCGCCCGACTCGGTCTGCTTGGTCACCTTGCCCTGCGCACGAAGCTCCCTGAAGTCGCCCTCCGGCGCGTCCTGGGTGAACCGGTAGTAGACGATGCCCATCAGGAACAGCGCAACACCAGGTATCACCATCGCGATTCGCCACCCGGCCGCCTCGTTAGCCACAAAGAACAGCACACCTGTCATCACCAGCGGCATCACGAGCTGGGTCACACCGCCGCCGAGATTCCCCCAGCCAGCAGTCGTCGCATTCGCCGTACCAACCACGTTCGGCCCAAACATCACCGACGTGTGGTACTGCGTGATCACGAACGACGCTCCAATCACGCCGATCAACAGGCGGAACGCCACGAAGGTCTCGAAGTTCTGAGACAAACCAATCAGCATCACCGGCAGCGAGCCAAGAATCAGCAGTCCGGTATATGTCCGTCGCGGTCCGACCCGGTCCAACACCCAGCCAATCGCCACGCGAGCAAAGATCGTGATGAAGACGGACGCGATCAGCGAAGTGAAGACCTGCGAAGTTGTCAGCCCGAGGTCGTCACGAACCTCGCCCAGCAACGGAGCGATGCCAAACCAACCAAAGAAGCAGAGAAAGAACGCCAACCAGGTCAGATGGAACGTCCGCATATGTGGACTGGCAAAGCTCTTGAGATTGATCGACGTTGCTTTGCCGGTCAGTTCGTTCTGGTTCAAAGCGCACCTCCGATACCTGCACACGGCTACCTGTCACAGATAGGAACGCTATGCAGGCGCAGTTACGCGTCGATTGCACGATGTTTCGCGTCGGTGAACCGAAGATTGCCGTTGGGTGTCGTGTATTCGGGGCTACTGCGCCGCGACCGGTTCGACACGAACAGCCGCGAATTTGAGCTCGGGCTGTTTCGATCGCGGGTCGACCGCCTCACTCGCGGACGCATTCGAGGAACCGTTCTCGGCCCACAGCGAGCCCCAGTGGAACGGTGCGAAGACCGAACCGGCACGAATCGTCTCGGTCACACGCGCCGGGGCCTGGAACGTCCCGCGCCGCGACGTGACCAGCACCGGTTCACGATCACGAACGCCCATCCCAATTGCATCCGCCGGATTGATCTCAAGAAACGGCTCGCGCTCCGACTTCATCAGCTTGGCCGAGCGTCCGGTGCGGGTCATCGTGTGCCACTGGTCCTTTACTCGGCCAGTGATCAGCGCCAACGGATACTCTTCGTCGAGCGATTCCGCAGGCGGCGACCAGGTAGGCACATGCATCTGAGCGCGGCCGTCGGCGGTCGGAAACTGCCCGTCCTCGAACAGCCGGCGATTGTCCTCAGGCGGCCCGCTGCGGGAGGCGACGGGATAGGGCCACTGCACCCCGGCGCGATGCTGAGCCAGCAACGGATACGAAAGCCCAGTGATGTCCATATCCCGACCCCGAGAGAGCTCGCGGTACTCGAGGAAGATGTCCTCCAGCCCGTCGTACTGAAACGCGTCACCGTAACCGAGCGCCTGAGCCATCTTGACGAAGATCTGCCAGTCGGGCAGTGCCTCGCCTGGCGGTTCCGAGACCTGCTCAAGCAGGCAGATGCGTCGCTCCGAGTTGGTCATCGTCCCACCACGTTCCGACCACTGCGCCGCCGGCAACAGGATGTCCGCAACCTCCGACGTCTCCGTAGGGTGATAGGCATCCTGAACGATCACCGTCTCAGCCCGCTCAAACGCAGCGAGCACCCGTTCACTATTGGGCAACGACGCGACCGGATTGGTCGCAGCCACCCAGACCACCTTGATCTCGCCTCGCTCAAGCCGCTCGACCATCTCAATCGCCGTCACGCCGGGTTGATCTGAGATCGCGTCGGGAGCGATCCCCCAGGCCTGCTCAACCTCCGCCCGGTGCTCAGGATTGGCGACCAGTCGGTGCCCCGGCAGCGTCGTCGCGAGACCGCCTTGTTCGCGTCCACCCATCGCGTTCGGCTGTCCGGTCAGCGAGAACGGCCCAGTTCCCGGCTTGCCGATATTGCCGGTCGCCAGCGAGAGATTGATCAGCGCGAAGTTCTTATCCACGCCAGAGGTCGACTGGTTTGCGCCCATCGTCCAGAAGGTCAGCATTGGTCCGTTGTGGGCGATGATTCGTGCCGCCTCGAGGATCTCACCCGCGTCAAGGCCGGTCTCCTCGACCGCCCGCTCCGCCGACCATCCCGAGAGCGACGCAGCGACCTCATCCCAGCCGCTCGTGTGATTGCGCAAGAACTCCTCATCAAGCCCGCCCGCCAGGCGTACCTCGAAAAACAACGACTGCAGCAGCGCGACATCGCTGCCCGGTCGCAGGGCGAGATGGATATCGGCAATCTCGGACGTCCGCGTGGCACGAGGGTCAACGACGATGACCTTGACGCCGTCATGGTCTGCTCGCTTGCGAGCACGGATGCGTTCAAACAGGATTGGGTGGCAGGCCTCCATGTTGGCCCCGACGATCAAGAACGTCTTCGCCTGCTCGATGTCGCTGTAGCTCGACGGCGGCGAGTCGGCGCCGAAGGTCAAGTTGTAGGCAGCCACAGCCGAGGCCATGCAGAGCCGCGAGTTAGTGTCCTGGTTGTTCGTCCCGATGAATCCCTTGGCCAGCTTGCCGAACAAGTAGTAATCCTCGGTCACCAACTGGCCCGAGCCATACAGCATCACACTGTGCGGTCCATGCTCGTCGACCGCCCGCCGGATCGCTCCTGCCGCCCGATCGATGGCATCGTCCCACGACGCGCGACGCGGCTCCTCACCCTTCCGCTCGCGGATATGCGGGTAGAGCAGACGTCCCTCGAGTCCGAAGATGTCGGAGAGCAGCGCGCCTTTGGCGCAGAGTTTGCCGCGATTGACGGGATGGTCCTCGTCGCCGCGGACGGCCGAGACCACGCCGTCGCGCGTCTGCACTTTGACCCCGCAGCCCACACCGCAGTAACAGCAGATGGAGCGTTTCCATCCTTCTCGTCTGAGCAATGGCAAACGGGGCATGCGAGCCTCAGTCGGCCAGCACCGGCTCAGACCGAGCAATCAGCACGTCGTCACCACGGGCGGATCGAATCTGCTCGGCAACCTGCTCGGGCAGGTCAAACATTGTCACATTCGGAGTCGCCAACTCGCCCAGTTCGGCATCGTCACCGAGCTGACCGCCAGCGAAGATGTTGGCCACGTCAACGATTGCCCCATCGATCCGCTTGCGAGCGCCGAGTAACCCGATCTCTCCTGCTCGGTGTTGTCCACAGGCGTGCGGACAGCCCGAGATCTGGAAGCGAACTGGCTCAGCCTCCTCCGTGATCGTGTACTTCTCGTCCAGCGCCTCCGCCAGCTTCAGAGCCTCACCTTTGGTGTCGATCAGCGCCAAGGCGCAGTAGTCGTTGCCAGTACAGGTAACCATCGACCGGATGAATGCGGACGGCGTCGGCGAGAACCGCTGCAACAGTGGCTCAGCCAGCAGCGCCGGAATCCGCGCCGCTGAAACGTTAGGGATCAGCACATTCTGCTGGACCGTAAGCCGTAGTTCGGCCGACCCATATTCCTTGGCGAGGCGGGCGAACTCGATCAGGTCATCTCCCGTAATCCGTCCGACCGGCACCAGACAGCCCACCGTTCGCAACTCGGGGTCCCGCTGCGGCGTGACGCCGATGTGGTCGCCACCGTGTCGCTCGCTGAGCGGAGTGCCCGCTCGCGGAAGTGGCCGTCCGAACTGAGATTCGACCGCTTCGCGGAAGCGCTCCATCCCCCACGCCCTCAACAGCCACTTGAGCCGCGACTCCTTGCGTTTCTCTCGCAGCCCATGGTCGCGGTAGACCTCAAGGATGCTGGTGGTTAGGTCAACGGCATCGTCCTCGGTGACGAAGACGTCTAGTGGTCGCGCATACTCGGGTGACATCCCGCCCAGGGCGCCGCCCACCAACACATCGAAACCAATGTCCCTGTCCCGCCTGGCGGGCACGAAGGAGAGGTCGTGCGTCTGGGCGTGGCCGCAATCCTCTCGGCAACCTGTGACCGAGAGATTGAATTTGCGCGGCAAGTTGGAGAACCGCTTGCCGCCGACAATCGCCTGCTGCATTCGGGATGCCAGGGTTCGCGTGTCAATCACTTCGTCCGCTGTCAGGCCCGAGAGCGGACAGCTCACAATGTTGCGCACGTTGTCCATGCCCGACTGCTGCGAGTTCAGTCCCGCCGCCGCCAGTCGTTGCAAGACCCAGGGCGCGTCGGCGATCGTCAGCCAGCGCAACTGGATGTTCATCCGTGTCGTGATGTCCGCCGTCCCGCGTCCAACAGCGTTGGAAATCTCACCGATCACCGCCATCTGCTCGGAGGTCAGCACACCACCGGGGATGCGCATACGAAGCATGTAGTGTCCTGGCGTCGGCTTGCGGTGGAACAGGCCGTACCACTTGAAGCGCTCAAAGTCCTCCGCCGGAATCTGCGGATCCTCCCCCGCCGCGGCCAGTGCCGCATAACGGTGAATGTCGGGCAGGACATCCAGCCCGTCTTTGGTCAACTTGAGGACTTCGATCTTGTTCACAGCCATGCCTGAACTCCAGACAGCTCCAACCTACGCATCAGGAGTTGCGCTCAGATTGCCTCAGGTGAACGGCATGTGAACCGCTCCACGAACTGTGTCCTGGTCTACCAGAGAGTGCGCTCCGACAGGTCTCGATAGGCTCAGGGCCATGGCGGTCTATCTCTTCCACGGCGAGGACCGGTTCGCGCGGCTTGAGGCGGTCGCCGCGCTGCGTCGAGAGCACGACACCGATGGCGCCTTGGCTAACAACTCCGTTTCATTCGACGGCGCTCGCGTGTCACTTGGCGAGCTGGGTGCGGCAGTCGCAGCGGCGCCATTCCTCGGTGGAGTGCGTTGGGTCCGGGTTGACGGGCTGTGCGAACGATTCGGCGTGCCCCGACGCGGCGGTCGGCAGTTGGGTGAGTGGGACGGTCTGACCGACGTGCTGGAGCAGGTCCCGCCCACCACGATCCTGGTCTTCGTCGAGGACCAACTACGGCGCGACAACCCAGTGCTGCAACTGATCGAACCAATGGCCGACGTACGCGAATTCGCACGGCTCAAGCCCGAGGAAGCACTCGAATGGCTACGCGGAGAAGTGCGCCGCCGCGACCTGCATATGACGCGCAATGCCGCTCAGGCGCTGGTCGATCGGGCCGGCGGCGACCGTGGCGCCCTGACCCAGGCGGTCGACAAGCTCTCGCTCTACGCCGGCGACGCAAACGTCGATGAAACCATCATCGAGGCGATGGTCCCCGCATCGCGCTCGGTTTCGATCTTCAACCTCGTCGACGCGGTCGCCGAGCGACGCCTGGCCGACGCAATGCAAGCACTCGACGGCGTCCGCGCTGACGGCGAGCCAGAGCAACGAATCATCCAGATGTTGGCCCGGACCTATCGGCAGATCGTCGTCGCACGAGAGGTGATCGACCAGGGCGGCTCGAACGAGGATATCCAGAAGGCGGCGAAGGCAAACTTCGCCTGGCTGGCCCGCCGGCTGCGCCGACAGGCGCAGGCATACACACAAGCCTCTGCCGACGCAGCGCTGGCCCGGATTCTGGAGGCGGAAACCGCAATCATCGACTACCGCCGGAACGACGGCGGCTTACCTGATGACGTTGCGGTCGAGCTGCTGGTCGCCGAGCTGGCCGGCGCAAGGCGGTTCTAGACCTCGAGCACCGGATTGTAACAGGCGACGCGCTGACCGATCCGTCCACCGACCACTTCCGCCAACTCAGGTTCGCCGTCTGTGCGACAACGGGTCAGCGCCTTGGGACAGCGTTCGAGGTACGCACAGTGCTCGCCGATCCCCTCGTTAGTCAGGTCGGGCAGACCGCCGGGAATCTGGCGCAGACGGGATCGACGACGTCGATCCAGCCGAGGCAACGTGTCCAACAACGCCCAGGTGTATGGATGCCGCGGCTGGCGATAGAGCGGCACGACATCATCCACTTCCATCATCCGCCCCGCATAGATGATTGCGACCCGCTCGGCGATCTGCGCGACCACGCCCATGTCGTGCGTGATCAGCAGAATGGCGGTGCCGCGTTCGTCGCGCAGACGCTCCAACTCGTAGAGGATCTGTGCCTGGACAGTGACGTCGAGCGAGGCCGTCGGTTCATCAGCAATCAACACCTGCGGGTCAAGCGCGGTCGCGATCGCAATCATGATTCGCTGGCACATGCCGCCCGAGAGCTCGCCGGGATAGGACTTGGCAATTCGGATCGGGTCGGGCAGCTGCATCGCATTGAGCGCTTCGAGTGCCCGCTCGCGGGCCTCTCCCTTGCTCACGGTCCGGTGTGAGGTGATCACCTCTTCGACCTGCTGGCCAACCGTGATGATCGGATTGAGGCCGGCGATCGGGTCCTGAAAAATCATTGAGATCTGATCGCCGCGGATGCGCTGCAATTCAGATCGGTCCAACTCGCCGATGTCGCGGCGCTCGTAGCGAATGGTGCCACTGGTCTGGTCGGCGTTCCGTGGCAGGATGCGCAGAATGGCCAGTCCCAGCGTGGTTTTTCCCGAGCCGCTCTCGCCGACCAGGGCGACAATCTCCCCACGCTCCAACGTCAGCGAGGCTCCTCGGACAGCGAGTACAGAACCCTCGCGAGTCTTGTACTCGATGCTGACGTCGTCGATGGTTAGAACTGGTGGCACGAGTTCAGTCTACGCACACGCCCTGCGCGGACTGAACTCGCTTCGTCGATCATTGTGGTCGGCGAATGATCGAAACCACGCGTCCCTGGATCTGCATGTTCGACTCGTCGGTGAAGATCGGAGCCATGGTCGGGTTCTCGGGCTGCAACCGCACCTGGCCCTGCTCATAGAACAGCCGCTTGAGCGTGCAGATGTTCTCCTCGCGCAGCCAGACCGCAGCCATCTGACCGTTGGAAATGTGCTTTGCCTCTTCGAGGATCACCGTGTCGTTGTCCGCGATCAATGCGTCGATCATCGAGTCGCCACGCACGGTGAGTGCGAAAACACGCTCCGGATCGCGCCCGGCCAGCATGTCCGACGTGACAGTGATGTTGCTCTCCGCGTGCTCCACGTCGACGCCATCAGGAACCAGCGAGCGAGTGCCTGCCGCGATCGAACCCATCAGTGGCACCGTGTGCGATGCAGCGCCCGGCTCGACCTGGGTCGGTGCGATCTGCTGGACCGGTTGGGTCAGCGAAATCGTCCGCGCACGTTCACGATCGCGGCGGATGTGACCCTCGCGCTCGAGGATCTTGAGGTTGTAGTCCGCTACCGACGTGGACGAGAGTTGACAGCCGTCAACAATGTCACGCACGGAGGGCGGATAGTGATAGCGGGCGAAGTAGTCCCTGAGGAATGCGAGGATGCGTTCGGGTTTGTCGGAGCGTGGTCCGCGCTTACCGCGCCTGGGCGGCGTAGTTGTCTTGTTCGGTGTGGTTGGTTCTGCCATGTTGTGTTTCCCCCGATCGTTCGCTTGCACTTCGTTTGCGAGCCGTATGTCCTTAAAGACATAAAAGTAGTGTAGCAGCCCTCCGAGCAGGTGTGCGGAACGAACGTTCTGTCCTTTCCCGTTCATTGTGCGCGTATAGGCTGTTGTTGTCAACCCCCAACCTTGAGCATTGTTCCGAAAGACCCGCCCAATGATGATGCCTCCCGAAACCGACAACAAGGTCGGCCTCGTGATCGCCGCCCATCCCGACGACCCTGACTTCGGCGCGGGCGGCACCGCGGCGCTCTGGACCACGCTCGGTTGGGAAATGCACTATCTGGTCGTGACCAACGGCGCCAAAGGAACCGCCGATCCGGAGATGACCTCCAAGCGCCTCGTTCCAATGCGTGAGGTCGAGCAACGCAACGCCGCTGAAGAGCTGGGTGTCGTCAGCTGCACCTTTCTCGGCGGCGAGGATGGTGAACTGGAATACACTCGCGAGTACCTCGGTGGAATCGTCAAAGCAATCCGCAAGATTCAACCGCACGCAGTCTTCACTCACTCGACCGACATTGTCCATCGTCGGGCCCTCGAAGCCGACCCGTCCGATCCTCTGTCCGAATACCGCGGATTCATCAACCACCGCGACCATCGCTGCACAGGCGAGATGACGATCGACGCCGTCTACCCAACTGCCCGCGACCGGCTCAACTTCCCCGAGCACCTCGAGGAAGGACTCGAATGTCACAAAGTGGCCGAGTTGTTCATCTGGGGCAGCATGGCCGCCAACTACGACATCGATATCACTGACGTCATCCAGACGAAAATTCGCGCACTGACCCGGCACGTCTCACAGTTCGGCGACCGAGGTGAAGACTTCATCGCCAACGTCGAAAAGCGATGGAGCTCGGCCGACGGCCGCTACTACGAGCATTTCGAACGGGTCTCCCTACCAGTCTTCTAGCGGCTCAGCCTCCGGGCACCATAAGATGCCGCCTCCACCCAGGTTCTGCCCCCAATGTGCCGCTTCGTTGCAGACGGTCGATGGTTGCGATTCATGTGGCTGGATCAACTACACCGACCCGAAGGTCGCCGTGGTCGTGCTCGTGACCGATGACCAAGATCGGCTGCTCTACATCCGTCGCAACCACGAACCGGCTATGTACCAGTGGACCTGGCCCTCGGGCTTCGTTGACGCCGGCGAGCGGGTCGAAGACGCAGCGGCGCGAGAGGTGCGGGAGGAGACGGGTATTGAGGTCGAGACCGGCAGACTCTTGGGCGTCTGGTCAGCGACCGGCGATCAGACGGTAGTGATTGCCTACCAGGGAACTGTGGTCGGAGGCTCGCTTAGACCCGGGCCTGAAGCATTGGCAGCCGCGTGGATCCCGCTGCGACCCAGCGGCGATCGGCCTCCGCCGGTCTTTCCTCACGACACAGAGATCCTCGGTTCATTCCTCAGTCCAGAGGGGTAGCCGAGCCCGACAGTGGTCGCAGATCGCGACCGCTTCAGTCTGTAACTCCCCACCTCGGGGAATGGTCATGATGACCTGCCTGAGGTGATCCTCGCAATATCGGCAAGAGCAGCGATCGCAGGACAGAGTGTGAGGCTGCCGACATTCAGGTTCACCGCACAGAGAGTCTCCGTTGCGTTCCTTGGCTGCGGCCTTGAACACCAGGTGCTGGGCAACGTCGACGCGCAGTCGCTCGCAGCGCTCCTCAACGCAGATTTCCTGGCCATCGTCCTGGATCTGCCCATGCCGACCGCAGAAGCCTTTGGCGCAGTATTGGCACTGGCCGATCATCGGTTCCCGGCAGCGGCGTAGAAGGCCGCGGTGATCGCAGCGGGTCGCTTTCCGATACTCGCGGATTTCCACGCGTCAAGCTCTCGTTGCTTCACGTGAGAGCGCGTACCAGGAAGGCGGCGCGCCAGCGTCAGGCTAGCGCGGGCCAGAGTGGTCGGGACGCCGAGCCGGCGCCACGAGCGGACCGATTGGGTCGTCGGGTGTGGTGGTTAGAGTCGAAGCTTGCCGTGCGAAGGCTGGCGGCGGCGCTGGCGGCCTTCTTCGACGGCCTGTTCGCGCTCAAGCTCAAAGACCGAGATGATGTTGTTCTCGTAGACGTACCCGCACGACAGGCAGCTCGAGTAGACGCTGTGGGCGTCGGATTCGACCAGCATCATGCCTGAGCAGCGCGGGCACTTCGAAGGAGGAGTAACGGGCATCGGTCCGACTCGCTTTCCTGCTCGACTAGCCGTGCGGTTCGACTTTGTGAATGTCCGCACAACTGGGAGTTTGTGAAACGAAGCACATTATGAGCGTCCAGAACATCGCTTGTCAACTTTTTCACGAACTCTCCAACTTTCTCCCCCGGTTCGAGCAACTATCGCCGTGGAAATCCACTGAACGACCACTCTGAGTGTTAACCACAACACATGCGATAGGGAAGCGGAACCGGCAGATATGCTCAAAGTCCCATGCGACGAACCGCCGACAGACTCGCCGTGTTTGCCTTGGCCCTGGTCCTTCAGGCCGTCCTCAACTACCTCTTGGGGCCACCTCCTGAAGGCCGGCCGACCTGGCTCGCGTGGGCCTTGGCGAAGAGCCGCCACCTGGCCTCGCTACCGCCGCGGCTCCGAGTCTTTGCTCCCTTCGCCGCCTCGCTCGCCGTGATCCGAGGCGCCGCCCTAATCGAGCGAGGTCGACCCGGAGGCGGAGGACGCGCGACGTCGCTTCTAATCCAGGCGGCATTGCTGGCGATCACGTTCGACGCGTGGCGGGGTCTGCGCGACTCGGAAGCCCTGCAGCGCCAACTGGTCGACGCACCATTGGACGACGACGGTCGGCCCCTGGCTGCGTTGGATAGTGATCGAATCGAGGCCGAGATCGGCCGGCTCGGCAATACACCCAATGAAACGGTTGTCGGTCCCTGGGCCGCGTACGCGGCATTCGATCTGTCTGGCGCAGTCGCTTATGCCGCCGTCGAATCGTTGGGTGGGCCGATGGCAGGTCCCGGAACCGAGGGACCGCTCACTGCCATGCTCGACCCGGGACGCCGCCTCGTGTCAGTGCGTCGCGGCCGTGACGCAATTGCTGCCGCCGCCACGCTGGCTGCACGAGGACGATCAGATCTGCAACCGCCGGAGCTCGAAGAGTTGGCGCTCGGCTCGGAGACGCCGATCCCCGTAACTGCGATGTCGGTGGCTCTGGATCGGCGAACCTCGTGGAATGGCCGATCAGTCGGCTGGCAGCGTCCGCCACCAGACCTGGACGACCTCAGTCGTGCTCGCCGGCTGCATCTCAAGGCATTGGGACTGCTCGCGCTGACGGCAGCGGGCGTCGTCGCCATCGGTGACCTGTTCCGTCCTCCTCGTTCTTCCGACGACGATGAATGGACCGAGTAACGCTGCGCTGCGCGAACAGGAGTGGTTGCTAAGATCAGCCACGTACCAACAAAAGAATCCAACCGGAGACCATCATGCCGCAGTTCCCGTCCGTTGAGTGGTTTGAAGCACTTCGCGACACCGTGGCCGACGACCCACACTGGCGCGACTTCGGAATGATGGATTGCGCCATGGGCGTCAATGTCGGAGAAACCACGATCAAACTCGTCTTCGACGGCTACGAGATCCCGGAGATCGCCGACATCTCGAAGTCGGCCGATGTCGAGGACCTCGACTTCACGCTCGTCATGCCGACCGAACGTTGGCAGGAGATGATCGAGAACATCCAGTCCAACGGCCACGCTGACCTGCATCACACCCTGAACACCATTGATCTGGAAAGCCCGGAAGAGCTCGCCAAGGGTGACGATTACAACCGCCGCGACCTCTTCTACCGCTTCAACCAGACCTTGCAAGACTTCTTCGACGCCTCCTCATCGGTCGAGACGACGTTCGCCTAAGCGCTCGACCGTCTCGAAATACGCACCCAAGCCATGAAGATTGCTGAGCCACGTCTCCGTGAAGTCCTGCGCGCCGCCGGCTGGCCTCAGGATGAACTGGATAACGCCCTCACGATCGCGTATCACGAGAGCCGTTGGAACCCTCGCGCAGTTAACAAGGACGACCCGTCCGGCGGCAGTTACGGTCTCTTTCAGATCAATGCCTGGTGGAAGTATTTCGGCGAAGTCGAGATCGGCGAACAACTCGATCCAGTCCTGGCCCTGCGACCGCTCTACAACGCTCGCTACGCCCTGCGCATCTGGCGCAAGCGCGGCTGGCAGCCATGGACCACGGCTCGGCACATCTGAGCAAAACCATGTCAGCCTCCCATCACCCTCCGCTATATTCAGTTGACATATCCGACAGCCTTCTGGCGAACCATCGAGTGAAGTGAACGGGTAGACGTGGCAATCTCCGTCAAGCTGATCGACCACACCAAGGACCCAATCCGGGCCCTCTACATGGCGTACCGCGTCTGCTACTCAGCGCTGACCCCGCAGCAAGTACTCGATCGGATCGATGACGAGCGCATCCCACCAGAGAAGATGCTCGAGTTCGTCGAGGCCCGCTTGCTCACCGGTCACATGTCCCCGCTCGAGCAGGTGCATTTCGAGTTCGGCATCTCCGGCGTTTCGCGCGCGTTCTCGCACCAGTTCGTTCGTCACCGAATCGGCATCAGCTTCGAGCAACAGAGCCAGCGCTATGTCACCTACAAGGGCGGTGCCTTCCCCTACACGGTGCCCAGGACCGTCGAGCGGGCCGGACTCGGCGACGATATGGCCGCATTGTTTGCCCAGGCAGGTGCGCTCTACGAGAAAATGGTCGAGGCCGGCATCCCGGCCGAGGACGCCCGCTTTCTATTGCCCAACGCGACCAACACCAACTTCAAGATCACGGTCAACTTCGCTTCGCTGCTGCACATTTCCGACCTGCGACTCTGCACGCGCGCCCAATGGGAGTTCCGCAAGGTGGTTTCACTGATGCGCGCGGAAGTTGTCAAAGTCGTACCCGAGTTGGGCCGCCAGCTCCAACCGAAGTGCGGCGAGCGACGTCTGGGCTACTGCGACGAGGACTACGAAGCCTGGGAAGAGTGCCCGATCGGCCGCAAACGACCGCACAAGACTGAGCTATTCGATCTTTACGACGCCTACCGCCAGGGCGAGCTCGACGACCTCGACGCCGACGACATGGCCCTGATCGCCGCCGACACCGACGAAGCACCTACTTACATTCGTTAGCAACTCGCTTGCTCTCCCTCGTAGGGGGAGCTGCCGAAGGTTGAGGGGGTCCTGTCGGCCCTCGCTTCTACTCCTCCTCAATCATCCGCTTCAGAGCCGCAATCTGACCTCCATCCGTCCGCCGAATCGCGAAGCCGATCAGTGGCCCCAGCAGCCGAAACAGTAATCCGCTGAAGTGACACTCCGCCTCCAGGCTGACGCGGCTGCTCGATTCACCGACCGCCTCGATGGAATATGTGTAATCGGCCGTCACGCCACCCTGCTGAGAACGCAGTGTGAGCGAACGGCCCGCTTCGCAGTGAGTGATCACCGAGTCACGGTCCTTCCCTCGAGTGTGAAACCGAACCCGCGCCCCTTCGAGCGTCTCACCCTCAATCGACATCGAATCAATTCCGTTCATCCAACGAACAGCGCCCGGCCAATCCGTCAACACCTCCCACACCTCAGCGGGCGGCCGGTTGATCGTCTCAACGACAGAGATTGTCTGGGTCATGTGATCGCTTCCTGCTCTCTTCTGTAATGGGGCCCGGCTCCTGACCGGCAGACCGGCTAAGTATCCATCGATTCGTTGTCATGGTCCCAGTCTTCCGACAACTCGGTGAACTCGCCATTGCGATCGACGAACGAATCAGCCTCAGTCAGGTCTACGCCCATGATTTCGTGGCCAAGGATCGGAATAACGTCGTCTTCCGGGTACCGTTCCGCCCGCTCTTCGCGCTGTGTTCCTTTTGCCGGCCGCGGGCCGAAGATCACCAGGCCAACGGAAGCGATCCCCAGGACAACAAACACGACCACCATGATGTTTGCTGTCAAGTCGACTTCCGCTCTTTGCCTTGTTGCCAACTCACTGTGAGCGACGGCCAGGCGCTATTCCCCTACCAGCTCCAACAACTGGACAAAGTTCCCGTCCGGATCCAGCAGCGTCGCCACCTCGCCGCCCCACGATTCCCGTTCCGGCTGCCGATGAACGCGGATGGTGGGATCATTCGAGATCACCCGTTGGAACTCGCCGGAGACGTCGTCCACAAACAGGTTGATCTGCATCCGCGCCGGCTCCAGCGTCGGCCCTGAAATCTCTGAGTGATCGAGCAGGCGAATGAACCCGCCGGCCGCCTCGAAGACCGGGTCGCGAAACTTCGCGACGCGCTCAAGCGCGAGCGTCTCGCCGTAAAAGCGAGTCATCGCATCGATCTGGTCCGTTCCGACCATGATTGTCAGCTCGCGGACCTTCATCGCCGCCACTTCAGACCTCCAACGACAGACCGTCCGAAGCGACGACAATCGTGCCATCGAACGCGCGCCGCGCATCGGCGACCAGCTCCTCGTCGCGTTCATCCGGCATCAGGTGGGTCAGCACGAGAGTTTCGACGCCGGCGTCTCGTGCGATCTGTCCAGCCTCGAAGGCCGTCGAGTGCGTCCCGCGCACGCCGGCGTACAGTCCGTCCCGTCCCGACTCAGACAGACCCGACGCCATCCGCTCCAGCACGAGATCGGTGTACCCCTCATGCACGAGGACATTCGCACCTTCGCAAAGGGGGACCATCACGTCGGGCGCGTAAGTCGTGTCGCCCGAGTAGACCAGCGTCCTCCCGCTGGCTTCGAATCGGCGCGCCAGGCACTCCAGGTATGGCGCATGCGGCACCTCGACCGAGCGCACTTGCATCCCGCCGAGCTCACGCTCGTCGCCCGGCCGAGTCAGCTCGACCGAGACGCCGTCCAACCAGTTGCGGGTGTAGTCACTGGTCGCGTTGACCCGCGCAAAGGCCAACGCAGCCTCAACATACGTATCGGTGTCGCGAGGCCCGAACACCGTCACGGGAGCCCCGCGCCGAACGATCAGTCGAGTAAAGAGCTCGACCACCCCCATCGCATGGTCAAAGTGCAGATGAGAGAACACAACGCTGGAGACAGCATCCGCATCGAGGCCAGAATCTGCCATGCGCTCCATAAATCCGGGCCCAGTATCGACCAGCAACCGGGAGTCTCCATGCGACAAGTGAATCGATGAAGCCCCCCGACGAGGATTAACCGCCGCCCCCGCCCCAGTCCCACAAAAGGTGATGCGCATGGTTGTAGCTCCTCGCGTGGAGGCTAACGGCAGAACGGTAGGCATCGTCGGCAGCGGTTGCATGCGACCTCACGGTTAGAATCGCTTTCGATGCCACCACTCACCGGACTGAGAGTCCTCGATCACGGCCACGTATGGGCAGGCCCTCTCTTGGGAATGTTCTTGGCTGATCTCGGCGCAGAAGTGATCAAGATTGGCGCGCCCCACCGACTCTCGGGGGTCTCCATCGGTGGACAGCGAGCCCCCGTCGGATCAATCGGCGGTGACCGCGGCTCCACGTCCGTCGACGATCCACGCGCGTTCCATGGCCTGGACCGAGGCAAGAAGTCGATTGCGATCCACCTCGGCGACCCGCGCGGGCGTGATCTGTACCTACGACTGATTGAGGAAACGGATGTAGTGCTAGAGAATTTTTCCCCGCGCGTGATGCCCTCGCTGGGGCTCTCCTACGACGCGCTCTCGGAGGTCAACCCGCGGATCATCATGGTCGCCCTCTCAGCCTCAGGGGCAACCGAGGGACCGTGGCGCAACCTGGTTACCTATGGCCCGTCACTGGCCGCGCTCTATGGACTCAAGTCACTGCTCGGCTATCCCGACGACCCCCAACCCCGCGAGGACACCGCCGACCTCGATCCAACCGCGGCCGGCCACGCCTTCATCGCACTGTTAGCGGCGCTCGAGTATCGAGAGCGCACCGGTCGCGGTCAGTTCATCGACCTCGCCCAGGGCGAAGCCACCCTCCAGCGAGCCGCACAACCCCTGATGGACTGGCTGCTCAACGAGCGCGACGCCGGACCGCGCGGCAATCGAGGCTCCGCCATGGTCCCGCACGGCGTCTATCCCGCCCTGGGCGAGGACGCCTGGCTGGCCATCGTCGTACGCACCGACTACGAATGGAACGCGCTTTGCGAACTGGCGCCGCACCTGGATCAGTCGAAGTGGTCAACCATGCGAGGCCGCCTCGACGACCAGGACGCGCTCGACGCCGCCGTCTCAGCCTGGACCCGCAGCTACGAGGCGATGGAGTTGAGCATCCAGCTCCAGGGGCTCGGCGTGCCAGCCTTCCCGATGATGGACCCGACTGCCTTGCTGATCGACGACGACTACGCCACGCTCTCGAATGCAGACATCGACCTCAGCACCGAATCGGCGGCCCCGGTCCGAGGAGGCGCGCTCTACACAGGAACACCGTGGAAGATGGGTCGCACCCCTGCCACCCTCTCCGGCCCGATTCCCAATCGCGGCGAGCACGACAAAGACGTCTACGGAGACCTCCTCGGCCTCGACGAGGCAGCACGAGCAGAGCTGCGCGAAGCCGGAGTCATTTGATTGCGTTCGACCACCCTCGACGTTGATCGTGCGGTTATCCTCGCAACGCTGATCAATCCAGCCTGAGAGGACACCAAGATGTGCCACCGATACGAAGCGCTGCCCGCGATCACCCCGATCGCCGGGGCCGCGGTTGATGTTGAAGACCTGACCCTGACCGCCTCCGACGGCGTCGAGTTCGCCGCCTTCCACGCCAAAGCCGAGTCTCCAACCGGCCCCGGGATGGTCGTGCTGCCAGACGTGCGAGGTCTGTTCCGCTTCTACGAAGAGCTCGCAATTCGATTCGCCGAAATCGGCGTTGACGCCGTCGCCATCGACTACTTCGGACGAACGGCAGGTGTCGGCAAGCGCGACGCTGATTTCGACTTCTGGCCGCACGTCCGAGGTACGACCCCTGAGGGCATCGCAGCCGACACGGCAGCCGCCGTCGCCGTACTCCGCGCCAACGACCCCAACCGAGCGGTCTTCACCGTCGGTTTCTGCTTCGGCGGTAGCAACAGTTGGCTTCAGGCATCCGCCGGACACGGACTCTCCGGTGCAATCGGATTCTACGGTCGTCCCACCGCCGAAGGTCTCAACGGCGGGCCCGCGCCCTCAGCCACCGTCGCCGATATTGAGTGCGCAATCCTCGGCCTGATGGGCGGCGCGGACGAGAGCATCCCGGCCGAAGCCGTCGCCGAATGGGAAGCCGCGCTCGGAGCCGGTGGCGTCAGCCGCGAGATCATCACCTACGAAGGAGCACCCCACAGTTTCTTCGACCGCAGCTACGACGAGCACGTCGACGCCTGCAACGACGCCTGGCAGCGAATCCAGGCCTTCATCGCAGCCAACGGCTAGCACACTCAGGACAAGACGAGAACGGGAAAGGCGGAATCGAATGCGCGTGACGAAATCATCCGACGGAAACACCAACAAGGGGAACGCACCGATCTTCACCGGAGGTGATGTCTGGGTGCGAGCGCTGGCCGGCTCGATCGGCGGTCAGAACGCAGCCGACGACGCGGACTTCAATCTCGCCGTCGTCCAGTTCGGCGCGGGAGCGCGGACGAAGATGCACACCCACTCGTCCGAGCAGATGCTCTACGTCGTCTCCGGCATCGGCAAGGTGGGCACCGCCGACGAGGAGCACACGATCTCGGTCGGCGACTTCGCCATCATCCCGGCCGGCGAGGACCACTTCCACGGCGCCGCCGACACCGGCTCGCCGATGTCGCACCTGGCCATCACCCGCCGAGACTCCGTCACCGAAGTCACCGAAGACTGACGCACCGGACGCGGGGCCCAGCCGACAAACACCCAACAACAGGTCGGCCACGCAGACGACCAGCCTGCTTAGAAGCCGGCCACAAGATCACTCAAGAGTGAAGGGTGCTCAGTAACCGCTGCGGCGGCCGATTGAGCGCACGTCCCAGGCCGCGATCGCCACTCCGGCCAACAGCAAGAACGCGATCAGGCCCAGCATGATGTTGCCGCCGGCGCCGTCAATCTCGGAGAGTTGACGCAGTGCGATCAGCACGCCGGCGCTGACCACAGCGAGCGAGATGTAGATCCAGTTGTGGATCCACTCGGCCGCGAAGTTGACCGCAATTGCGACAACGACAGCAGCGTTCACCACAATCAGCAGATGGACATCGGCGTGGCGGCTCCAGCCGCCCCAGGCCGTGCCGGTCAGCTCGTTCAGCTCGACCGCAGTGCCTCCGCGGATGGCAAGAAAGAGCACCACGATCGCCGCGCCGACCGCCCCGCCTATCAGCGGACGCAGCATCCGCGGGCCCATGCTGTCCCAGGCGCGCGTGGGCAGCGCGCCGAGCCGGGTGCGGCTGTGCTCGTAGCGGTGCTCGGCCATGGCGTCCTCCCGGCTTGCTCTCCCTGTCGGCAAGTCTAGATGTTGGAGCGCGTCTGCCCGCCGTCGACGTTGAGACAGGCGCCGGTTACCCAACTCGCACGCGGCGAAGCCAGGAACGCGACCACATCAGCAACCTCTTCCGGCCGACCAAAGCGGTTGAACGCGATCGTGTCCAGCACGCTCCGCTGGATCCCCTCAGGATCGGACTCATACCGAGTCTGCCAGCGAGAATTCGGCCAGGCGATCGATCCCGGCGCAACCGCGTTGGCGCGGATGTTTTGCGGCGCGAGCTCCAGCGCCAACGACTTCGCGTGACTGTGCATCGCCGCCTTCATCGCGTTGTATTGCGCCGATCCACCCGCCTCACGACCAAAGATCGATCCGATGTGGATGATCGATGAACTGTCGGCGCCGTCACCGGTCGCAGCCTCCGCCAGGTGAGGCATGGCAGCCCGCGTCGTGCGCACCGCCGCCATCAAGTTGAGATCGAACATGTCCTGCCAGACCTCGTCGCCCTCACCCCGCAGCGAGACGCCCATGTTGTTGATCAGGATGTCGAGGCCGCCCAATGCCTCCACGGCGGCTGAGACCGCGCGGTTGCCAGCGTCGGCGTCACCAAGGTCGGCGGCCGTCCAGTGCGCTTGACCGTTCCCGGCAGCATCAATCCTCGCGGCCGCCTGCTCCAGTGCTTCCGGCCGTCTGGAACAGATCGAAACGTCCGCGCCCTCCGACGCCAATGAGAGCGCACAGTACAGGCCGATGCCCTCGGAAGCGCCCGTGATCAGCGCTCGCTTACCAGTCAAACTCAGATCCATGGCCGCCTCCACCGCTGACATCACAATTTCACCGAGACATCGTCGGCAAACATTCTATGACCGCTTACGCTCAAACAATGAGCGGCCCACCAACTGACCCAATGCTGGGCATCGATTGGCGAGCCCTGTCGTTGTCATTGCGACAGGGTGGGTCGCTGCTGCGCGCGCTGGCTGGGACAACGCTCTCTAACGCGCTCCAGGCGCCTCAGACTCACAAGCGCCGAGGAAAGACCACGGTCGCCGGGCTCAAAGCGCCGGTCGAGATCGTCCGTGACCGATACGATGTCCCCCACTGCTTCGCTGAGTCGGCCGACGACGCATTGTTCGCACTCGGCTACGTCCAGGCGCAAGATCGGCTCTGGCAGATGCAGTGGAGCCGCCGCGCAGCCATGGGCAGGGTGGCCGAAATCGCCGGCCCCGCTGCGCTGCCGGCCGATCGCTTTTGTCGCACACTCGGATTCGGACGAGCCTCCGAAGCCGCCTGGGATGCAACCCCTGGCGAACAACGCGAGCAGCTCTCGCCGTTCATCGCCGGGATCAATGCCGCCATCGCCCGTGCTCCCAGACCATTCGAGGCACAGGTGCTCGGCGACTGGGTCGGACCCTGGCAGGCCGCCGACAGCATCGCCTGGGGCAAACTACTCTCCTGTCTCCTGGCCCCGGCCTGGGAACAGCAGCTCATGCGAGCCCGGATCGTCGAAACCCTGGGCCTAGACGCACTGCACGAACTCGACCCACCGCTCTCTCCGGAGACCGCCGCCGCCATTCCTCACGACGCTCCCTATGTCGAACTTGCCACGCCAATTCACAGGGCCGCCAAATCCGCATCGGACTTGCTCGGCCTGCAGAATGGCGCATCCAACAACTGGGCCGTCGATGGACGCCACACCAAGGACGGTGTCCCACTCTTCGCATGCGACCCCCACCTCAACCCAGTCACGCCGCCGCATACCTACTTTGTCCATCTACATTGCCCCGAGTTCAACGCCGCCGGCGCCAGTGTCCCTGGACTGCCTGGCATCGTCTGGGGCTTCAATGACCACATCGCCTGGGGCCCCACCGCCGCCCTGATGTCAATGAACATCGCCGTCGTCGAGCAGCTCTCCGACGACGGCAAGAAGTCGCTCACCCCCGACGGCTGGCTCAACGTCTCAGAGCATGAAGAGACGATCGAAGTGCGCGGCTATCCAAGCGAGCAGATCACCCTGCGGGAAACCGTCAACGGCCCGATCGTCAGTGACGTCTTGCCTGCCGATATCAATCAACGCTGGAACGGTAGTCGTGCAATCTCGCTCCACTCGCGGATCCTCGCGCCGCGGCATGGCGGCGGCGGAATCGCCGACATGCTCTCAGCACGCAACTGGGAAGAGTTCAGCGCCGCCGCCGGCGACATGGCTGACTTCAATCTTTGCTACGCCTACGCCGACCAAAATCAGGTAGGTCTCCGAGTCAGCGCCGACGTGCCAGCCGGAGAAATGGCGAGCTTACGATTCCCCGCGGCCGGTTGGGCCCCGACCGATCGAGGCGGCGCGCCAACCCAGGCGCTCAGCGGCGATCAACTACCGCATGTCGTCGATCCACCCGGCGGCATAGTCGTCAGCGCCAATGCACCCCTGGCATCCTTCGAGGACAGCTGTTTCGGAGCGGAATACCTCGACCCCGCCCGAGCAACCCGCATTCGCGAGCTGCTCGAGGAATCAACTCCGCACACGCCGGAAACCTTCGCCGCGATTCAAGCTGATCGCACATCCCTGCCACTGCGCGAGTTCGCGAGCCATGTACCTGACAAGTCCGTCGCCGACTGGGACGGCAGCATGGAAGCCACATCAGTGGACGCCGCTGTCGTCGCCGCAACACTGATCGAGTATCGGCGAATTGAGCTGGCCGAACTGTTAGGACCAAACGGGAGAGAGCTGCTAGAACCGCTGCTTGCGATCCCCACTCTCGACATATTCGCCGCGCACGCAACCTCCTGGGCGCTAAAGAGGATTGCTGCCGACCCTGACGCGGCCAGGCAGCGACTCGCCGATGCCCACGCCGAGGCACTGAAGGTGCTGCGACGAAAGTTCGGTCCGGATCGATCCACCTGGACCTGGGGCCGTTGCCGGCCGCTCATCCTCAAGCACAGCCTGTCGGACGCCCCGGTGATCGGTGCCCTCCTCTCGCCGGGACCGTTCCCCTACGGCGGAGAGGCCGACACTATCTCTCAATCCGGAGTTCTCGGACTGCATCACTTCGATTCCTCAACCGCGATTCCAGCGCTCCGCCTCATCGTCAAACTCAGCGATCCACCCGAGGCACAGTTCGCCCTCGCTGGAGAACAGATCCACGATCCCTTGCACGCCAATGGACCCTTGACCGACGCCTGGCTGAAGGACCGTCACCTACCCCTTCTCCGCGATCGCGCCGAAATCGAGGTCGCAGCCAGGGCCACGCCGGCGAGGCGAGCCCAACGACTCCAGCTCATTCCCAGGGCTTCGGTACACTGACTGACTTAGACGCAACTGAGACGATCAACCGGATGCCCGCTTTGCCCATGCTCAGCCTCGAGCGAATCGACGACATCGCCGTGATAGGCGGCGGTACCACGCTCAATGCCGAGTTCGTCGTACAGCTCACCGACATCTGCGAGTCAGTCCCCGATGACGTCCGGGCAATCATCCTCAATCCCGACCGGAGAGTCTGGTCCGGTTTCGACGGTGCAACTACATTCGGCGATCTGTTCTCCCCGTTTGCCGACCTCACTCAACCGACCATTGCTGTGCTCGAAGGTCCCATACAAAACGGCGGCCTCGAACTGGCTCTCACAGCCGACCTCCGAGTAGCCGGAACCGAGGCGCGGTTCAGCTTCGACGCGATCACCAGGGAGTTTCCTCGCGCTGGCGGTCTGCAACGTCTGACCCGAGCCATCGGCCGCTCGCGAGCAACTCAGTTGTTGATGCTCGAAGACAGTATCGATGCGCACACCGCGCTCGACTGGGGACTGGTCAACGCCGTCGCCGACAACCCCGCCGAAGCAGCCATGCAACTCGCAAGCTCGATCGCGTCGCGAGGCCCACTTGCCACGCGCTACGCCAAAGACGCCATCCGTCACGGGCTCGACATGCCCCTGGCCCAGGCGCTTCACTATGAGACCGAACTGACGATCCTGCTACAGGACACGGCCGACCGCGCCGAAGGCGTCGAAGCCTTTGTCAGCAAACGTGCTCCGCAGTTCAGCGGAACCTGAACCAATCCAAAGCAGCGGGCATCGATCCCGCACAGGAGGCCCACACGATGCGACTGATTCTGGATGAAGAAGAAACCTGGTCATTGATGACCCTGATCACCGCACAGGTGCTCGACCAGGTCGAGCTGTCCGAAGATGCGATCAAGGCGATCCGCGACTGGCGCGCAGGAGTCGTCGAAGGCAATGCAGCCATGGAAGCGGTTGCCAACGGCGTCAACGAGGCGCTCGGCAACACCATCGACGAAGAACTCACCCGCCAGGTTCGCCGCCGCGACTACTACCGCACGGTGCGCTAACGGTTCGGACCCCACGGAACAGACAGGAACAAGATCATGGTCAAAGTAGAACTCGACATCGAAGAGGCGTGGGCGGTGTTCAGCAACGTCGTCAATCACATGCTCGACGAGGTGGAACTGGACAAGTCAGACAAGGCTGCCATCCGCCGCTGGAAGTCCAGCGAAATGCGCCCCGGCCGCGAGGAGATGGACGCACTCCACGAGAAGATCAACGGCGACATCGAGCGTCTCTGGGAAATCCGGCGCAAAAGCGAAATCCGAAGGCCCGACTGGCGCTAAGCCCGAGCCGCTCAGAGGACAGTTAACCCCTGCTCTCCCTCGCAGGGGAAGCTGCGCGATAGAGAAACATCGGTACAACTCCGGATCATCTGTTTCCTCTCCGAGCACGCTGAGCACTCCATCAAGTTCCCGCTCGCCGTCATGGTCGAGACCGCGCGACGCTGCGGACCCGCGAAGAGCCGAAGCTGTTGTCTTCCCCGCCATCTCTGATGCCCCGATCGGGTCGCCGCCGATCAGGTTTGCCCCTGCCCGCGTAGGCATTCTTCGCCCAACTCCCGGTAGTGCTCTACAGAAACGACCAACATTCAGTGACCGTACCGAGCCCGGGACTGGTACTACGATCCAGCCATGCCCGATCCGCTCATCCTCTACGACAAACCATTCGACGGCGCGGCCAGCATCACGCTCAATCGACCCGAAGCGCTCAATGCGATCAACATGGCGATGCGCGACGACCTCTGGGCCTTCATTCAGGCCGCGCTGCTCGACCCGGATGTCCGAGTCCTCATCTTCCGAGGCGAAGGACCCCGAGCCTTTTCCGCCGGTGCCGACATCTCCGAGTTCGGCACCGCGCCGTCCTTACACGAGTCACGAGAAGCCCGCCGCCAACGCGACCTCTGGGCACTGCTCGAAGACTTGCCCATCCCGACCATCGGCGCGCTCCACGGATTCTGCTTCGGCGCAGGAATCGAACTCCCGCTCTACTGCGATCTGCGCATCGCCGCGGCAGACACGCAGATTGGACTGCCCGAAGTCACACTCGGCTACATCCCCTCCGCAGGAGGTACCCAAATGATGCCCCGTATCGCTCCCGCTGGTGCGGCCAGAGGTCTCATCCTCAGCGGTGAACCGATCGACGCGCAGCGCGCTCTTACCTGGGGCATCGTCCACCGAGTTGTTACTCCACAAGACCTCGAACCAACCGTCGAACGCATCGCCAAACGCCTGGCCGATGCCAACCCCGAGCTGACCGCGGCGGTCAAGCGCAGCATCCGAAGAGGCCTCGATCTACCTATGTCAGCTGCGATCCGCAAGGACACGCAGACCGCACGCCGATTGGCCAATACACTGTCTGATCGTTAACCCCTTCACTTCCGCAAGGCGCAGGCGCCGTCCGTGTTTTGTGCAGCCCGCCCAGTCAAGGAGATTCCCACGTGAATACCGCCGACATGCTCGATATCGCTGCAGCCAACGTCCCTGACCGCATCGCACTGCTCTGCGACGAGACCAGCAAGACCTTCGCCGAGCTCGCCGCTGATGTCACGGTGCTGGCCAACGCCCTGCAAGGCATCGGCCTCTCGCACGGCGACCACGTCGGTGTCATGTCCGTCAACTCGGCTGAGTACGTGATCATCTACTACGCCTGCGCCAAGCTCGGCGTCACCTTCGTCCCGCTCAACTACCGCGCCAAGCGCGAAGAGCTGACGTACATGATCAACACTGTCGAGGCAAAGGCAATCTTCGTCTCCGATCGTTACCAGGACCTCGTCCGAGCGATCAAGGATGACTGCCCCTCGGTAGAGCACTACATCGCACTCGAGAACGATGTCTCGCTGGGCCAGAAGCACTACCGCGATTTGATCGAGGCCGGCTCCGACGACTTCCTCTACGCCCCGGTCGAGGACCACGACCCGACCGTCATCATTTACACCTCGGGCACGACCGCAATGCCCAAGGGCGTCCAGGTGACCTACGGGGACCTCTCCAGCTACGCGATGAACACGATCGAGATGGCCGACCCGTCTGGCATACATAACAAGACCCTGCTCTCGGTGCCGCTCTTCCACATCGCAGGCGCGACCACCATGATCTCCTCCGTCTGGGGCGGACGCACGCTCGTGATTCTGTCGCAGTTCTCGCCCGGCGCCTGGATTGACGCGGTCGACACGCATGGCATCACCCACTCGATGGTTGTGCCCACGATGCTCAAGCGAACGATGGAGGACGAGAATTTCGCCAACTTCAAAGGCGAAACGCTGGAGGTCCTCACCTACGGCGCCGCGCCGATGCCTTACGACGTGATCCGTGCCGCGGTAGACGCCTTCCCCTCCAATGTGGGCTTCATGAATGCCTACGGCCAGACCGAGTCGACTAGCACGATTTCCTTCCTCGGACCCGACGACCACCGGCTCGATGGATCCCCAGAGGAGATCGCCGTCAAGGAGCACCGTCTGCGATCGGTCGGAAAGGTTATGCCCGACATTGAAGTCCTGATCCTTGACCCTGCCGACAAGCCGGTCGGCGCTGGCGAGGAGGGCGAAATCTGCGTCCGCGGCGACCGCATCATGAGCGGCTACCTGAAGCAGGAAGAGGCCACCGCCTCCGCCATCCGCGATGGCGTCCTGCACACCGGCGACGTCGGCTACCTCGACGACGAGGGCTACCTCTTCATCACCGGCCGAACCAAGGACCTGATCATCAGAGGCGGCGAAAACATCGCGCCCGGCGAGATCGAGCAGGTGCTGGAAGGCCACGAGGCGGTTGCCGAGGCTGCCGTGATTGGCGCGCCCGACCTCGAGTGGGGCGAAGTAGTCAAGGCTGTCGTCATCCTGCACGAGGGCCACAGGTTCAGTCTGGACGACGCCGTCGCCCACACCAAGAGTCAGCTGGCCAGCTACAAGGCCCCCACCTACCTCGCGGTCGTCGACACCCTCCCCCGAAACCACATGGGCAAGGTCCTCAAGAACGACCTGCGAAAAACCCACGGCGAAGCCAAGAACGGCTAGCAACCGTCCGATTGGGTCTCTCTGACAACACGTGATATCCGCGCCAAACGCGGGTATCACGCTGCGATTCCCTCGGTGTCGGGGTTCCGAAAGACACGCTGGTCGCCCGTGCGACGGTGGTGGGCAACTACCTCCTACCCACAGTGTCCACAGCAGAGACCATCGCGTTAACGACCTCCAGCTATGCGCCTCCCTAGCGTGGCGCCATGCGACGAATCCCCATACTTGCAGCACTGGTGCTGGCGGCCATCATCGCAGCGTCCGCCTGGCTGGTCATCGAGGCCCAATCCGACCCCCAGCCATTACCGACCGCCGAACACCTCCCCCGCGACGACGAACAATCCGAACAGCAGCCGGAAGAAGCACAGTCCCAGCCCGACGAGCCCGAGGAAGAATCGGAGACTGAGCCCTCCGACGAAGAACAGGATCCCGGCCAGAGCAGCGCATCTCAGTCCGATGAGGCAGGGTCCCAGGAGGAGAGCGATGACACTGCGTCAAGCGACGAAACTGCTGTCGAGTCTTCAGAAGCAGATCAACTAGGTGAATCCGAGCAGGAAGAGGAACCTGCAACAGTTTCCGACGAAG
This sequence comes from Dehalococcoidia bacterium, assembly GCA_964291525.2. Taxonomy (GTDB): domain Bacteria; phylum Chloroflexota; class Dehalococcoidia; order Bin125; family Bin125; genus Bin125. Next base: position 2,922,772 of record OZ219765.1, read on the forward strand.
ATCTTCCTGAGCGGCGCCTGATAGACGCGCTCGATATCGAGCGCCGGCCCCACGACCAGTCAGCTCCGGCTGCGCGCCAACACGTCGTTGTGGAAGGTGAATCGCTAGTCGGCATTGCCAACGCCTTCGGCGTTGACGTGCATCGCCTGGCCGACGTGAACGGGTTCGCCCTTGAGGGAATTCTGCCCGTTGGAGAAGTTCTGCTCGTGCCCTCCACCTTCACCTACAGCCCGATGCAGATGCCTCCCGGTCCCGAGCGCTACCAGGGCGGCGGCCTCGTCTGGGGAACCGTCACAGACACGGATCACGAAATCGTCCACTCTCTCGTCGTGAACTTCGTTGACCACCGAGCCGGCCTGCCCAGTGCACCCGACCTGGTCATCGGTTGCATCAGCAATCGGCTCGTCGTCGAACTTACATGGCAACCTGACACGCAACCGGTTGAATTGAGCGACCCGCCGACCGACGTTCGCGTCTACTGGCGCGTCAACCATGGGCCCCTATTGACGGACCGTTGGAGGATCGCCGATGGCGTCCTATCCGCCCCTGACGCCGAGCGGTTCATTGATTCACTTCATGGCGCGGTCGACCTGCGCCTCTATCCCGCTGCACTCGACTCCCCGTTCCGGTTCTACTGGTATCCAAGCGTCGGCAAGATGGTCGAGACCCCCGTCCAACCGAATCTCGATAACTGCGGGCGCTGAACTTCTCCCCGGGTCACGTGCGATAATGCCCCAACGCAAGATTGAGGATCGACTCGTCGGTTGGGGGTGTTGCGGTGAACAAAGCGGCTGAATCCAAGCGCCAAACAGGAACGACTTCGACCGGCAAGCGAGTCTCCGCCTTAGCCATCCCCGCCTGGCTCCCCCTCGGCGGCATCCTCCTTGTCTCAGGCGCCGAGACCGTCCGCGTGACCGGCGCGCACCGAGAACTCTTCTTCAACATCGATCACTTCTGGGTGCTCTACATGCTGCTCCCGTTCGTGATCGGGATCATCATCTACGGCCTCGTCCGACGCTCCCGCGTCTGGCGACTCGGCAAGCCGAACTTCAACTTCGACAACATGCCGCAGCGCCTCGGCCGAGTCCTCAAAGGTGGTGCGGGCACCGAACGCGTCCTCACCGACCCGTACTCCGGCGTCATGCACATGTGCATCATGACCTCGATGATCGTGCTCTTCCTGGTCACGGCACTACTCGCGATCGACGACTACGTCCCAGTCGACATCCTCGTCGGACCGCGCTACCTCGGCTACTCCCTGGTCGCCGACATCTTCGGTCTCGTCGGCATCATCGGCGTCGCTATGGCCGTCGCCCACCGCTGGGTCCGACCGCGCACCGCTTGGCTCCCGACCTGGGAGGACTGGCTCATCGTCGGCGGCCTCGGCGCCCTGCTCATCACCGGATTCCTCGTCGAAGGTCTGCGCATCCACACCTCCGAAATCGATGTGCACCCCGAGTGGTCGTACTGGTCACCGGTCGGCTACGTCGTGGCCTTGATGTTCTCCGGCGTGAAGATCTCCGCTGCGCTCGACATCCACACGACTTTCTGGTGGATCCACATGATCGGCGCGCTCTCTTGGATCACGCTGCTCGGTTACTCCAAGCTCAACCACCTCGTCCTCGCGCCGGCCAACGCCTTCCTCAAGAGCACCTCGGCGCCGGGCAAACTTGAGATGATCGAGAACATCGAGGAGCAGGAGCACTTCGGCGTCTCCCAGCTCGAACACTTCTCGATGAAGCAGCTCTTCGAACTCGACGTCTGCGTCCGCTGCGGCCGCTGCACTGACAACTGCCCGGCCGACATCGCCGGACAGCCGCTCTCACCCATGCACATCATCCAGGACCTCAAGTCCTACGCCACCGCCGTCGGCGAGCAGAAAGTCGCCAACCTGGTCCAGGGCAACGACCTCAACTTCGGCCTCGACGATGAAGCGCCGATGGTCGGTGGAGTCGTTCGCGACGAATCCCTCTGGGCCTGCCGCACCTGCGGTGCCTGCGTCGAAGCCTGCCCCGTCTTCATCGAGCACGTCCCGACAATCGTCGACATGCGCCGCTCCCTCGTCATGGAAGAAGCCCGCATGCCCGACACCGTCCAGGGCACGCTGGAGACGCTCGAACGCCAGGGACACCCCTGGCGAGGCACCCCCTACACCCGCGACTCCTGGATGGAAGGCATCGAAGATCAGGTGCCCGAGTGGACCGGCGAGCAGGACTACCTCTACTTCGTCGGCTGCACCGGCGCATTCGTCGATCGAGCGCAGGACATCACGCGCTCAGTCGTCTCGCTTCTGTCCGAGGCGAACGTCTCCTTCGGCGTGATCAAGGGCATGGAATCATGCAACGGCGACCCCGCCCGACGTCTGGGGCACGAATACCTCTATCAAATCCTCGCCGAAGGATTGATAGAGCTCTTCAATGAGACCGGCGTCAACGACGAGCAGAAGACGGTCATCACCCACTGCCCGCACTGCTTCAACACCTTCCTCAATGAGTACCCCGACATGGGAGCCAAGTTCAAGGTCATCCACCACACCCAGCTCCTCGAGCAACTCGTCGACGAAGGCCGCCTCGTCCCGACCAACGACGGTCCCGAGCAGACCATCACCTACCACGACAGTTGCTACCTCGGCCGCCACAACGACATCTTCGAAGCCCCTCGACGAATCCTTGAGCAGGTGCCCAACGTCACCCTGATCGAGATGCCGCGAAACCGCGAGCAGGGCCTCTGCTGCGGAGCCGGCGGAGGCAACATGTGGATGGAAGAACAGGGCAAGAGCCGCGTCAACGAGGTGAGGGTCGAAGAAGCCGTCGCCACTGGAGCCGAGTCCGCCTGCACGGCCTGCCCCTTCTGCATCCAGATGTTCGATTCCGGAATCGGAACCGTCCAACTCGACGTCGAAGACGAAGACAAGCTCAAAGTCCTAGACGTCGCCGAGCTCCTTCAGGCCGCTGCTGTCGCCGAGTCGGAATAGCGCTTCCGAACGTTCCTTTGCTCCCCCTGGCAGGGGGAGCTCCCGCGAAGCGGGTGGAGGGGGTCGGGACGCCGCGATCTGCAGGACCCTTCTGCAATAGGCACTTCTCCCCGCTGATCCTCGAGACCAATGGAGTCAATGACCCACCTGCCCCCTGCAACAGCAACCGTGTCAGCTGGTCTGTATCCCATCTGACTGCCCCAGCACCGCTGCAGCGACACAATAGCCAATTGGACGCGCGACCAGATTTCCGTCCGATTGAAACCGCTTCGAACACACCTTTCCAGTCAGTGAGGAACCGATGGATGTCATCGTCTGCGTGAAGCAGATTCCCGATCCCGAAACGCCCGCCGCGGCCTTCAAGGTCGACGAGGCGGCCATGCAGGTACTACCTGCACAGGGCATCTCGCCCGTCATCTCCCCTTTCGACGCCCAGGCTGTTGAGGCCGCCCTGCGGATCAAGGACGCCTCCGGTGACGGCAGCGTCAACATCGTCTCGCTCGGCCCCGACTCCGCCCGCGACGCGATCAAGCACTCGCTAGCGATGGGCGCCGACGAGGGCTACCACCTCAAGGACGACGCCTTCGAGGGCGGCGACGCCTGGACCACCGCGCTAGCGCTCTCCAAGGCGATCCAGCACCTCGGCGTCCCCGATGTCTTGATCTTCGGCCGACAGGCTGCTGACTGGGACCAGGGCACCGTCGGCAGCATCGTTGCCGAACTGCTCGACCTGCCCTCGGCCACTGTGCTCCGAGCCGTCGAAATGTCCGGCGACAGCATCACCGTCTCCCGCGTCGTCGCCGATGGCTTCGAGAACATCGAGCTTCCGACCCCATGCGTGCTGACCATCTCCAACGAGTTCGGTGACCCCCGCTACCCGCAGCTCCGCCAGATTATGCAGGCCGCCCGCAAGCAAGTCACCGAGCTCACCGCCGGAGACCTGGGTCTCGACGCCTCAGAAGTTGGCGCTGCCGGCGCGCGCGTACAGATGCACGCCCTCTTCCAGCCCACCAGTGACGTCGAAGTCGAAATCATCGAGGGCGACACTCCAGAAGAGAAGGCTGCCGGCCTCGTCAACGCCCTCCGCGAAGCGAAGATTCTCTAACTCTTCCTTTTTTTTCTCCCCCATTGGGGGAGATGCCGAAGGCAGAGGGGGGCTCCTCCGCTGCCCAACAGGACAGGAACCCGACTATGACCTCCATCCTCGTCATTGGCGAAATCGACGACTCTGGCCTGACCGCGCCGACTCTTGAAATGCTCGGCGCAGCCTCTCGTCTCAGCGGAGACCTCGGCGGCGGAGTTGCCCTCGCCTTGATCGGCTCCGGCATCGGCGATGCCGCAGCTGCCGCCGGACCAGCCGGCGCCGACACCGTCTACACCGCAGACGCCGACTCCCTGGCCAGTTACCAGACCGACAGTTACCTGCCAGTCGCCCAGGCAATCGTCGACCAGGACTCACCCTCAGTCATCCTGATGTCGCAGTCCAGCATGGGCCGAGACCTCGCCCCGCGACTCGCCACCCGACTCGGCACGGCTGCGATCATGGACTCGCTCGCGCTCGAGGTCGATGGCGGCCGCGTCAAGGCCACCCGCAGCTGCTACGGCGGCAACGCCCGACAGGTCGTCACCGTCCAGACCGACCCCCAGGTCGTCACCATCCGGCCAAAGTCGCAGGACCCATTGGAAGCCGACGCCTCACGCCCCGCCGAGATCATCGCGGTCGACGTCGCCGAGCCAACCCTCCGCGCCAGGACCACTGGCAAGGAACAGGCCGAGTCCGACGGCATCCGCCTCGAAGACGCCGAGATCGTCGTCTCCGGTGGGCGCGGTCTGGGCGGACCTGAAGCCTTCGCTGACCTCGAGAGTCTGGCCGGCGTGCTCACCGCCGCCGTTGGCTCCTCACGAGCCGCCTGCGACCTCGGATGGTATCCACCTTCGCAGCAAGTAGGACTGACCGGCACCGTCGTCTCACCGACGCTCTACGTCGCAATCGCCATCTCCGGCGCCAGCCAGCACATGGCCGGCTGCGGTGGCTCGAAGAACATCGTCGCGATCAACAAAGACCCCGACGCACCAATCTTCGCCTTCTCCCGCTTCGGCATAGTCGACGACTACAAGAAGGTCCTCCCCGCCCTCGAGTCCGCCTTCGCCCAGGCCCTCGACTAACGGGAGTCAACCGCTGACCCACGTTCGTCAATCCCGCGCTCGCCGCGGGATTGAAGTCGCGTCCTACTGCGATCTGCCGCCTCAGAACACCTGCACCAGCAGCAGACAGCCCCCGCGTTGTTGGCAATGCAAGAAACCCGCGCTGAGCACGGGTATGAGGGCAATCGAAGGACTAGGAGACTGCGGACCGCTCTTAGACGCCCTGCGTCTTACGCCAGGTACGAATCTGGCCGGCGTGTTCCATGTCATGCTCGATCAGGCTGTCGACCAGCTCATTGACCGAGATCTGGGTTTCCTCAACCGCCAGGGACTTCAGGTCCCGCTCCTCATCGGTCAGCCGGCTGACACGGTCCGCCACCGTGTAGCGAATCTGGCGCAGCATATTCAGCAGGTCGTCGATCGGCCGACCGATCCAGTCCCCGGGCGCCGCATCGTTGATCTCGCGCTCCGTCGGGAATGGGCCGACCGGCATGCCCGCAGCCGAGCGCTCCAGCACGTTTAACGCCCACGCGTCCCAGCCAACGAGATGCCCCAGACAGTCGCGGACGCTCCAGTTGCCGACCACATTGGGGATGTCGAACGCCTCTGCCTTCAGCCCTTCGACCGCTTCGAGGAGACAGCTCCGCCCGTCGGTGCAGTCAGTCGTGTCAGACTTGACTTCTTCCGGCCGAGGTGCAGCAACCATCGGGGCTCCCCACATGCTCTCTGGAGGCGCAGTGAACTGTGTCGTTCAGAGTGCGCGGTGGTTGCAGGAGTCGCCAAAGGCAACGCCTCGGCTCTCCGCGGATCATGAATGCGGACGCCGACCGAAAAAATCAGAGCGGCATCCGCAAGATCGTCAATTGGTTGTTAACCCTATCAATCTGGTCAGAGGCATCCTGCTGACTGTGACACAGTTCGCACTCGCCCCCAGGCGGCTAACCACCCCGTAACATTTGCGCTTTGGTTGACCACTTCCAGCCCCACCAATAGCCTGACATTCCAGCGTGCGTCCGCGTGGCCGGTTGTCTTCAGATCTGATCAAGACAGTTGGCTAGTGGCGCTAGGACGGCGCCAAGCTGCGGGGACGCGTACCTACGATGCGCTCAATTGGACTCACCGGCGGGATTGCCTCAGGCAAGTCAACCATCGTCAACCAGCTCCGAGAACTCGGCGCGGCCACCATCGACGCCGACCTGCTCGGCCATCAGACCTACGAACCAGGCACCGAGACCTTCAAGCAGGTCGTCGCTGCCTTCGGCGACGACCTGGTCGCCGAGGACGGCACAATCGACCGATCAAAACTCGGGCCTAAGGTCTTCGGCCATCCCGACGGAATGAAGCGCCTGACCGACATCGTCTGGCCCGGCATCCGAGCCCTCGCCGAAGCCGAACTCGATCGCCTCGCAGCCAACGGCACCGAAGTCGCCGTCCTCGAGGCCGCAGTCATGATCGAAGCGGGCTGGCAGGACCTGGTCGACGAAGTTTGGGTCGTCGCCGTCAGCCGCGACACCGCCCGTGAGCGCCTGATGGCGCGCAACAACTTTCCCGCTGAAGAAGCGGACAAGCGAATCGATTCGCAAATCACCAACGACGAACGTCTGAAGCACGCCGATGTGCTGATCTCCAACGACTGCACCATGGAGGTCGCCGCGCAACGCGTCGTGCGCGCCTGGGCCGGGATGCAATCCCAGCAATCGGCTGGCAGCTAGGCTGACAACGGCAATCAACCGACGACCTGACAGGAAACCGCGCACATAGACTCGCCGCAATCCAAGCGGCCGAGCGGGAGAGCGTTTGATGACCACTGCATCCGCACCGTTGACCGAGTACAAGAGTTGGGCTGTCGAAGAGTTTCGGCTCGAAGAAGAGCCCTACTACGTCCCCGTGAGCGATGAGATCGAAATCTTCGAGGCGGCCTGGAACAACAAGATTCCCGTTCTGCTCAAGGGTCCGACCGGTTGCGGCAAGACTCGCTTCGTCGAGTACATGGCCTATCACCTCAACCGCCCGCTCGCGGTGGTGCGTGACGGCAAGACCGAGATCGAGCAAGAGTCCAATCTGCCCCTCGTCACCGTCGCCTGCCATGAAGACCTGACCGCCTCCGACCTCGTCGGCCGGTACCTACTCGAGGGCAACGAGACCGTCTGGATCGACGGACCCTTGACCCGCGCGGTCAAGGCCGGCGCCATCTGCTACCTCGATGAGGTTGTCGAAGCGCGCAAAGACACCACCGTTCTCATTCACCCGCTCACCGACCACCGACGCATCCTGCCGGTCGAGAAAAAGTCGCAGCTCCTTCAGGCGCGCGACGGCTTCCTCCTCGTAATCTCCTTCAACCCTGGCTACCAGTCGGCGCTCAAAGACCTCAAGCAGTCAACCCGCCAGCGTTTTGTCGCCGTCGAGTTCGACTACCCGCCCCGCGAGACCGAGGCGGAAATCGTCCAGCACGAAGCCGAATGCACCCCGGAAGTCGCACTCAACCTGGCCAAAATGGCCGAGAAGATTCGCAACCTGCGCGAGCACGGCCTGGCCGAAGGCGCCTCAACCCGCCTGCTGATTTACGCCGGCCGAATGATCGCTCAGGGTGTTTCTCCGCGCCGTGCCTGCCAGGTCTCAATCGTCTGGCCGCTGACCGACGACGGTGAAGTGCAGCGCTCGATCGAGGAAGTCGTCTCCTCGATCTTCGAGGACTAGGACCGGCCAGAGTCTCTCGTGCGGATCGGCATCGTCTCAGACATCCATTGCAACGCGGCCGCGCTCGATCGCGCCGTCGAGCAAATGGGCGACATCGACGAGCTCCTCTGCGCTGGCGACGCCTGCTACCAATACCGCTTCTCCAACGATGTCGCCGATCGCCTCAAGCAGTTCGGCGGACGTTACGTGCTCGGCAATCACGAGGAAATCCTACTCTCCGAGGCCGGCGCCCGCGCCCAGGCCTCCGCCAGTGTGGACCAGTCACTGCTCGAGTGGACCCGCGATCAACCTCACCTGATCCGCACCGATATCGGCTCCAAGAAGCTGCTCATGTTCCACGCGACCCCCTGGGCGCCGTACCGCGACTACCTCTTCCCTCACGACCCACAGCTCCAGCGACTGGCCGAAGAAGAAGCCGATTTCATCATCTACGGCCACACCCACGCACCACTGGTCAAGCGAATCGGACCCGCGCTGATCATCAACCCCGGCTCGACCGGGGAAATGCGCGGGACTGACCAGGTCCTGACCTATGCTGTGCTGGATACGTCCGACGATCACGCGGAGATTCATCAGATCAGCTTGGCGCAGTAAAGCCCTGCAGCCAGCGTTCTCCTCCCGCGTAGCGGGGGGAGATGTCACGGAGTGACAGAGGGGGGCGCTCCCCAGCCCGACCCGCCCCCACGAAACGAGACGCTCATGACCGCACAGCTAGTCGAAGAGGCCCGCGAGGGATTGCGCCAGTTCCCGCCCGCCCTGGCCCAGGAGTTCGAGACCGCGCTCGAGGCAGTGCAACCGGTCCTCGAGCCCGACGAACTCGCCCAATGGCTGCGCGACGGCCTCGACATCGCTCGCCACTCCCTCCGTAGCTGGGAAGCCTCGTCCGAGTACTTCCGCGCCTCTGGACCAGTCCTCGAGCAAATCACCTACGACCGTATGCGCGAGTGGTGCGCCGTCGGCATCGATCTGATGGATACCTCACCCGCGCTCTCTGGCGCGCTATTCCGAGCCTCTCCGGCCGTCCTGCCGCACCTCTCCGTGTCCCAGGCCAACGACTGGTCCACCCAGGGCAAATCGCTCTACAAGGGCACCTGGAAGTCCGGTTCGTTGTCGGCCCAATACTTCGACGTCTCGCCACAGATTCTCCCTCACCTACCCCTCTCCCAGATGCGCCTGCTGGTCGACCTGATCGACTCCCTCGCATCGCACTCCTACGAGCTCGCCTCCGCCTGCCTCGGTATGGCGCCCGGCGTGCTCTCCCAGCTCGACCGCTCCGACCGAGCACCCTTCCTTGAGTTCGGCGGCATCGTCGCCCGCACCGCATGGGTCGACGCCCGCGTCTACTTCGAGCGCGGACCAGGCGCCCTGCGCCAGGTCTCCGATGAACAGCGCGCGCGCTACCTCTCCCTTTCCGGACAGGTCGCAATGCAGGTCGGCCGCCTCGGCCACCCCTACTTCATCGAGGCCGCCCAGGCGCTCTCTGAGGTCGACAAAGACATTCACGAGGGTCTCCTCGAGCTGTCCGAGCAGCTCGCCCAGCATTCCGGCGACGCCGCCATGGAGTTCATCAAATCCTCCCCGCGCGTCGCGCAGCGACTCGGCATCGAGGACATCGCCCGCTGGCAGGAGTTCGGACTCAACATCCTCCAGCAATCCCGCGACGGCGGCGAGGCCTTCTTCCGCCTCGAGTCGGCCCGCGGCGAAGAGGTCATGGAAGCGCTCAGCAGCCGCGTCGACCTCGACCGCGTCTCGGAGCTCATCCGCATGTACTGCAAGGCCCTGACCGGCGTCGACGTCGGCGTCAAGGCGTCAGAGGAACTGACCGCCAAGGGCGTCGGCTGGGTCGACGAGAGCAGCCCCACCACCGAGGGCACGACAATCTACCTACCCGAGAACGTCGAGCGCTACCCGACCAAAGAAGAGAACTTCTCGGTCTACAAGGTCTTCGCCACTCACCAGGCAGGACGCCTCGAGTTCGGCTCCTTCGAGTACCAATCCGAGATCAATCCGGCACTCTTCCCGGCCGACCAGAACGGCGCCCGCAACGGCCATGGCAACGGTTCCGGTAACGGAGTTGCCCCGGCGGTCGTCGAAGGCGAAGAGGCCGAGATTCACACTGATATGGAGCTCTTCTTCGACCAGTTCGATGATCGCCGCCTCGCGCACGACCTCTTCACGATCGTCGAAGACACCCGCATCGACACGATCGTCAAGCGCGAGTACGCCGGCGTCCGCCGAGCCTTCTCCCGCCTCCAACAGGCGGCCATCGACCGCCGACGTCCGGTCGAAGACATGCCTGCCCGTCAGGCGATGGTCGAGAACCTGCTCCGCGCCTCGCTCGACGAGATCGGTCGAGTCCGCTGGCCCAACGAGTTGGCCGAGGAAATGCGCGCACCGCTGCGCATCCTCAATCGAATTCGCCAGGACGGCGCGACGGTCCAGGACAGCGCTGCCGCGACCGCGCTGCTCTACGAGTGGTTGTCAAGCATCCCCAACGTCGAGTTGGAAACCGAAGACTGGTCCGACTTCGAACAAGAGATGTCCGGCGACCCCGACGGCGGCGAAGACACTGACATGATGCCCGGCTCAGGCTCATCGGGACTCGAAGAGTCGTTCATGCCCTTCATGCCCGGCTCCGAAGAGCAGCCCTACGACAGCCCCGACCCGGTCGACTTCCGTGGAGACTTCAAGCCCGAACTCGTCCAGTTGCTGATGAAGCTCAAGGGCGAAACCGGTTCCGGCGACGCTCCGCCAATCCCGCTGACCAAAGAGCAGCTCCAGGAATTGCTGGAGAAGTCGGTCGAGATCTCGATCAACGAACTGATGGACATGGACCTGGCCGAGTCGTCGGGCATGTTCCTCGACAACCTGCTCAAGGAAGTCAACCAGATCCAGGGCGAGCGTCAGGAAGGCCAGCAGGCCATGGGCGACGACTCGACCGGCGCCGAAGACGGCGAAGAACTGCCCGTCGAGGCCGCCTCGTTCTACTACGACGAGTGGGACTTCCGCGCCGCCGACTACAAGCCGCGCTGGTGCCGAGTCCAGGAACAACGCGGCGAGGCTGGCTCGACCAGCTACTACGCCGAGACCCTGCACGAGCACACCCAGCTCGTCCAGGAGACGCGCAAGCAGTTCGAGATGCTGCGCCCCGAGATGTTCCGCAAGATGAAGCGCCTCACCGACGGCGAGGACTACGATCTCGACGCCGTGATCGAGTGGTACACCGAGAAAATCGCCGGTGGTGCCTCCGAGACCAAGCTCTTCTACCGACGCAACAAGGTCGAGCGCGACGTCGCCGTCGCCTTCCTGCTCGATGTCTCCGCCTCAACCGACGAGGAAATCCAGAAGCACCACGACCAGCGCCAGGACGACCAGTTCGACGACGATCCGCGCAAGTACCTCAGTTGGTGGGCCCAGCGCCGAGCTGAAGCTGCCCGACACCCAGGCAAGCGCATCATTGACCTCGAGAAGGAAGCCACTGTGCTGCTGATCGAGGCGCTCGAGACGATCGGCGACAAGTACGGCGTCTACGGCTTCTCCGGCTACGGCCGAGACAACGTCGAGTTCTTCGTCTACAAGGACATGGACGAGCCCTTCGGCGACCGGATCAAGGAGCGAATCGACAAGATCGCCCCGGTCCGCTCAACCCGCATGGGTCCCGCCATCCGCCACTGCATCTGGAAGCTGCAGAACACCGACGCCAAGGTCAAGATCCTGATGCTGCTCTCCGATGGACGGCCACAGGACCACGGCTACGGTCGCGACCGCACCGAGAAGGAATACGCCATCCACGACACCAAGATGGCACTCACCGAGGCACGCCGCGAAGGCATGGTTCCGTTCGCCCTCACCGTCGACCGAGCCGGCCACGACTACCTCAAGCAAATGTGCCAGGACATGGCCTACGAGGTCGTCGCCGACATCGAGTCCCTGCCCCGCCGCCTGCCATCCCTCTACCGCCGCCTCACCGGCTAACGCCCAGTCCCCACCCCTTCAGATCTCTGATTCTGATCCCCTCTCCCTCTGGGAGAGGGTTAGGGTGAGGGTCCGGCGCGAAACGAAACACTTCACGCCTGACTTCTCCCATAGAAAGAAGGAGCAGCCAGCTTCCGCGCTACCATGACCCCATGACACTCCTCGCCGGAACCATGACCACCGCAGGCATCGTCGCCGCCTTCGTCGCGACCCTCCTCAACCAGGACTCGACCGGCCTCTACATAATCTGCGCCGTGATCGCCGCCGCCGGCCTCCTCCTGATGCTCCTGCAAGTTGCCCGAACCCGCCGCGACGCCGCCCCCTGGTACGCCCTCGCCCCAATGGCCATCATCGTCGCCCTCCTCGGCATCGCCGCCTCAGGAGCCACCTGCGGAGTAGCCTGCATCGCCTGGGGAACCCCAGCCGCCGCCGCAACCCTGGCCGCCCCCGACATCCGGGGCTGGCTCGCCCGAAAGCGCCCCCTGAGCCGCCTCTAGCCACCGCAGACTGCTCAACCTACCGAGGCAATCACCAACTCCCAGTCCCCGCTTCAGGCGGGGACCCGCTCGGTCCCCAAGTTGAGTCAGCGACTCTGACAGTCACTCACCAGTGGAAGACCTACACGTAAACCAATGATTCCCAGTCCCGTCATTCCCGCCGGAGGCGGGAATCTCGCCCCTATCAGACAGGATTCAAGGCAAAGCCTGAAATGACAGAAAAGTAGTGACTCGAAAGTCTCCAGTTGGCACACAGTTGGACTCAGAAACCGCATCAGCTGATGAGGCCTCAGGTCAGTGGAACCCGACTATCCCAATCCACCAAAGTGTTCACTACCGATGACACCGTTATTGCTCTGCGCCTGAAGTCCGACCAAATGATCCCCGCACGGCTAGGCCGTGCGATCGAGCTTTCCAGTCCATGAGCAGATGAAATCAAGTCGTAGGCGGCGTGACCGACTCGGAATTAGCTAAATCGGACCGCCAGTGGTGCCGATATGTCCGCCACCAGCGATCCCGGCTTGATGATCAGAGCTCGCCTGTAGCCGCTCGAGCTCAAGTTCGGACAGCCCTGTTGGCTTCACCCGCCCTCGTAAGGCTCGGCGTCGGTCGCCACCCGGCAAACGGTCGGTAATCGCTTGTAAGGTCCGTTGGATGCGAATCATCTGTTCTCTCATTGCACCCTCTGACCCCAATGGTACCTAATTCGTCAGCCGAAGCTCCCGATTTAGTTCCAGCTTCAAGAACCACCGCCAAGTCGCCAGCACACCGATCACCAGCACCCCGACCAACACTGCAAACGCCACGCCCAGAATCTGCCAGTCCGTCTCAATCTGGAACGGAGGCAGCACCGTCCGACCCGTCTCATCGATCTCCAGGTAGGCCAGCAGCAACAGCGAAATCCGGTTGCCCAACACCACACCCAGCACCAGACCCGTACCGACAATGATCGTGTACTCGAGGAACAACTGGATCAGAATGCTCGCGTTGCCCACGCCAACCGTCCGCAACAGCGCCATCTCTAGCCTCCGCTGCCGCGCCGAGACCGCCATCGAGACCAGGAACGCCAGCGCCAGCAGCAACGAGATCGCAATGAACGCGACCAGCAGAATCCCTGAGCCGCCCGCCGTCGTCAGCGGATCGCGGCCGCTGTCGTCCAGCCGCTCATCCCGGTCGAAGAACTTGCCCAGCGAGTAGCGCGGACGATCCAGCTCCTCCTTGGCCGCCGTTCGCACTTCGGGATCGTCGCTCAGGTCGAGCCAGACCTCCGTCGGAGTCACGCCCGGCCGCAGCGCAGTCACCGACCCCATGTGGAACAGCGCATCGTAGTCAGCCACGATGAACGACAGCTCGTCCGGTCGCAGCGTCGGGAACAGCTCCACGATGCTCGCCACCCGAGCCGTCACCACCATCGTGTCCATCCGCAACGGATACCGATCGCCCACTTCCAGTCGCTGTCGTTCGGCGAAATCCGCGCTCACGATCGTAGGGATCGTGCACCGTGTGTTGCTGCAGAACGACGGATCGGCGAAGTGGGCCGCTCGAAGTCCAGGCGATTGGCCAACCCCCGGATAGAACGCCATCACATACTCACCCGAGACCGGATCGTCGTCCTGCTCAAACTCAATCTCGTCCCCCGAGCCGCGCCGCTGGACAAACTCCAGCCAGCCGCGATTCTCGAAGTCCTCAACAATCAGTTCCCGTCCGTCCGGCTGGATCGCCGTGACCGCGTCGTAGTAGACCGTCGACGGCTCCGAGGCGAACAGACCGAACGGCTCACTCATCACCAGCGAGTGAAGCGAGTACGGGGCCGTCGCGCCGCCGCCCACGATCTCAGACTGGAAGTCGATGTCCATGGCGGTCCATGGCGAGCTGGCAGCGGGCATCGCTATTCCACCGGCCGTGTGATACCGACCGTCACCGTCCCGCACCCGGATCCAGAAAGACTGATCCGTCTCGCCCTCGCCCATCCTCACCCACACACGCAGCGTCTCAGTTTCCGCAGGAATCCCAACCCCACGACCAACCGGAGGCACGTCGATCGTCCCGATCAAATCCTCAAACGTCATCAGCGACAGGTCTTCACGGAACCACATCATGTCCACGGCGGCCTTGGGTTCCAACCCCATGATCGTCACACTCGTCGTCGTCCCAATGCTCCGCCCGGCCGATACCTTGCTCCGGTGCACCGAGGCAACGCCCTCAACCCCCTCAATCGGTCCCAGTCGATTCCGCACGCCGCTCGCCGACGTATACCCACTCTCCCCCAGCCCCACGCGGAACTCGACACCGTTGTCATACTCAATTCGCTCGGCCAGCGACAGCTCGACCGTGTCCGCATACGAGGCCGCAAATGTCCCCAGCGCCGCGCCCAGCATCAGCAGGATTGTCAGCCGAGCCGCCGGACCAACCGTGCGGCTCACATAACGCAGCGTCGACGCGATAGAAAGCGGGAATCGGTCATAGGTCAGCCATGCGAAGAATCGATAGAAGTACGGCAGGAAACGCAGAATCACCAGCGTCGCCGCCAGCGCAAACAGGATCGGCGTACTCAACAACAACGGGTCCGCGGACAGCCCACCGACGCTGTTGCGCTCAAACACGGTCCCCTTGAGGTCGGCCTCGAAAATCAGTCCGACCGCCACCAGCACCAGCGCCACGTCGAGGAAGTAACGCTGCAACGCATTCGGACCCGCCGGCCGCGAGACCCCGCGCAACCGCTCCGACAGCACCCGCGTCCGGCTGGCAATGACCAGCGGAGCAAGCGTGAACAGCACCGCTACGATCGCGCCCGCCGCCGAGAGCAGGAACGCCATGTCGGTCAGCGTCGTCGGAATCGTGTGTCCGCCAGTCAGCGGCTCGAACACGGGCGTATAGCCCAGCAGACCAATCACGCCCATCGCGATGAACGGTCCGACCGCCGCAGCAATGATCGCCAGCAAGACCCCTTCAATCGCCGTGTGCGAGATCACCTGGACAATCGACGCGCCGCGCGAACGCATCGAGAACAACTCCTCGCGCCGCTGCGCCACCTGCACCCCAGAGACGATCACCACATAGAACAGAGCGATCCCGACCACCTGCGCCAGCAGCATCAGGATTGGCACCTGCGTGAAGTTGAGGTCCTTGACGAATGATTCCAGCCGCGGTTCGATCGGTGATCGCACCCCGCCGCCAACCGAGCGCAGGTCCTCGCGCAACAGGTCGAACGATTCGCGCGTGTCGCCGAGCACGGCAACGTTGAGCTGATCCGTGTCAATCTCCGAGATCCACTGGGTATTGACCAGGTAGCCGCTCATCACGCTCGGCAGCACATCGTCGAACGTGTCTGAGTCGACGATCAGCGGAACCACCTGAGCACGCGGGCCGGTCGAGTAGACGCCCGCCCTGATTTCACGAGGAACACGCTTCCAGTAAGTGCTGTCGACGTTGTCCGGCTTGATGATCCCGGTAACTTCGATCGGAATGATGCGCTGCACCAGCATCGTCGGTTCGCAAGGCGGACGCGGCGGCGGTGGTGGACCGCCCGGCGGCGGATCGGGTTCCCGATCGCACTCGTCGTAGCCGTCCACGAGATGCAACTGCGCACCCACCCCGACTCCGTAGGCGTACGCCGCCAGCTCCGGCAACGCGACCTCGATCCGCCCATTCAGCCGGCCGTCCTCGCTCAGCGTCGGCGCCTCCGGGAATCGGCCATCAATCAGCGTCACGTTTGACGACGCATCGTCGAGCGATCCGAAATAGGCGGTTGGAGGAATCACCTGCCCTTGACGCAGTGGCAGGTCGATCTTCGTCGGCACCGTCGAGCGGAAGCGCAACTGCTGCGTTTCCAGCTCGCCGAACCGCTCGTCGATCGACTCCTCCGTGTACGCCCGAGCCGATTCATTCGGCCCACCGGCCAACGGCACACCAGTCAGGTACGTGAACATCTGCCGGCGTTCGGTCAGGTCCTCGCGCAAACTGACAGTCAGCGACAGGTCAGAGACCGCGCGTGTATAGATCGTCGTCGACGACATCAACACCGCAGCCACGAGAATCCCCGCAGCGATCACCAGCTGCAGCCGCCAGCTATCCCGCATGCGGCGCAACACAAAGCCCAGGACGGCCCCGAACGACTCCACCCAGTCCCCCGCTACTTGCTCAGATTCCGCCGCCGCTGATCGCTCAGCCCGACGCTTGAATTTCGGCAATCCCTAGTAGTCTACGAAGGCAAGGCGGTCGAACATACCCCTGGCCCCGCTGCACGGTAGTTGACGCAGCGCCCAGGACCACGAGGCACGACGAGGCAGCACAGGGCAGCATGGGCGGAATCTTCAGATCCCTTCCGACGGCGCTCCGAATCGCTGTGCGCCGGCTCAATGGAAACCGGCGCCTGATGGCGGCCGTCGCCGTCGGTGTCATCCTCGCCGTCGCCCTCATGGCCTCGACCACCATCTATCGCAACGCGCTCCAGGACCTCGGCCTGCAAACCGACCTCCGCCGGGTCTCCGACGCCGACCTCGACGTCCGCATCCTCAACGCCGCGCACGGACTATCCAGCAACCTGGCTGAAGAGTCCTTCGACACCATCGACCGCCGCCTGCGAATCCCAAGCGACTACATCTCCGACACCAAAAAATCACTCACCTCCGCCACCTTCTTCATGACCGAGGTTGGAGGAATCCCACCAGAAGAAGATCCCCGCGACCGAGCCCGAGTCCTCTGGTTCGAAGGCGTCCAGGAGCACATCGAGTTAGTCGAGGGGCAGTGGCCCGACGCCGCGCCCGCTGCCACCCCTGACGAACCACCGATCATCGATGTCGCCATCGGAACCGAGGCCGCCGCATCCGGCGGTTTCGCCATCGGCGAGGTCCGCGACATCCACGCCTCCTGGCGCGACGACGCCGAACCCATACAGATCCGAGTCGTCGGACTGGTTCGCCCGATCGATTACACCGCCCGCTATTGGGGCGTCCGCCGAGACCACTTCCACGTCCCGATCGAAAAAACCGACGCCTTCGCCTTCTTCGCACCCAAGTCCACCCTGATCGACTCAATGGCCGGCTACATGCCCGAGCTCCGAGCCCGGCTCGAGGTCTATGCCCAGGTCGAGCGCTCCGCCTTCGTCGCCGATGAAGCCGGACTCGCCGCCGTGCGCTTCCGCGCCGCCTTCGAATCCATCGCCAAGGAAATCGAGCGCGCCCGCGTCGAGACCGATGTCGTCAACGTCCTCAACGACTACGAGACCAAGGAGTTCTTCTCCTCCATTCCACTGCTGGTGCTCACCCTGCAGATCGTCGGCATCGTCCTCTTCTATCTCGTCCTCGTCTCGACCATGGTCGTCGAGCGCCAATCCAGCGAGGTCGCCTTACTCAAATCGAGAGGCGCCGGCCTCGGCCACATCATGTCGATCTCCACGCTCGAAGGCCTCCTGCTAGTCGCGTTGGCCTTAGGACTCGGACCGCTAGTCGCCCGAGAGGCGATCGCCTTCCTCGGCTACTCGCCCGCCTTCGAGGGCCTCACCGGAGGCGCGCGACTCAGCGTCGAACTCACCGGCGAGGTCTACATCTGGGCCGGCGTCGGCGCAGCCCTCAGCTTCATCGCCCTGATCTGGCCGGCCTGGCGCTCCAACCGCGCCACCGTCGTCCACTTCGCCCGCTCAACCTCCAGACCCGAGGACAAACCCGTCTTCCAGCGCTACTACCTCGACCTCGTCGTCGTCGGCGTCGGAGCCCTGCTCTTCTTCCAGCTCCAGGAATCCGGATCCCTGGTCACCGAGGACCTGTTCGGCGGCCTCCAACAGGACCCGCTCCTACTGATCGCTCCCGCGGTCTTCGTCGTCACGGTCGCCGTGCTCTTCCTCAGACTCTTCCCGTTAATCCTCTCCATATTCGGAGGCATCGCCAGAGTGTTGGGCGGCGCCTCCACCCAGATGGTGCTCTGGCATCTCACCCGAGCGCCGGTCCAACCCGGACGCCTCGCACTCCTCCTGATCATGGCGACCTCGCTGGGGATGTTCGGCGGCACCTTCGGCGCAACCCTCGACAAATCATTCGATGACCGCGCCTCCTACCAATCCGGAGCAGCACTGCGCCTGGCTGATCTGCGTAGCGGCGGCGCATCCGTGGAGATGTTGCAGGATGACCTCGCCGAGGCGCCTGGCATCGGCGAAATCTCCTACGTCGTCCGACAAAACGCGTCCTTCTCCCGAGGGGCGCTCGATGTCACCGATGCCACCATCCTCGGCATCGATCCCGACTCCTTCGCCGACGTCCTCTGGTACCGCGAAGACTTCGCCCTCAACGACGTCCGCGAGCTCGTCAATCGAGCCACCGGACCCGAATTCGACGTCGAACAGATCGTCGTGCCCGCCGACGCTACCTATGTCGGCATGTGGCTCTGGCTGCCCCAGACCAGCGGCGTGGTCGCGCCAAACCTCAGATTCCAGGACGGAAAGGGACGCTACCGCGACGTCGCCCTCCAGGGCCTCCCCCGAGGACGAGGATTCGGTGGCGCCGAGCTGGAAGAGGGCTGGCGTTTCCTCTACGGAGACCTCTCCATCGGCGCCGGTGCCCCGCACGTCGGACCCTGGACGCTGCAGGGAATCTCCATCCGCACCGGAGGCACCGCCAACTTCTCCGGAACCGTCGGCTACGACGCCATTCAGTACACAATGCAGTCCCAACTGCCCGACAACATCATCGAAGCTGGTTTCGACGACAGTGTGATCATCGAGAGCTTCGAAGATCAGGGACGCTGGACCGTCTTCACCGACACCACTCGCGCCGGCGCATTGCCCGACGACGCACGTCTCTCCCCCGATCAAGCCCGCGACGGCGAGTTCGGGATGCGCTACATCTGGAACCGCGACGTCCGCTCTGGGTTGCCCCGAGGCATCCGTCTCGCCGGGCCCGACTCCCCCGTCCCCGTCATCGTCAGTCGAGACTTCCTCACCGAAGCCTCCCTCGACGAGGGCCAGATCGTGCTCTTGAGCATGGCCAGCATCTACGTCCCCGTCCAAATCGTCGGCTCCTTCGATCTGTTCCCCACCTGGGACCCCGAGGACGCCCGATCGCTGATCATCGCCAACCGCGACTACCTCTATTACCGAGTCAACCGCAACCCTGCAACGATTGGCGCAGCCGCACCCAACGAGGTCTGGATCCAACCGACCGACGACGACGGCTTGCGCCAGCTCCGCACCTACCTCGAGGTCACTCCACCCTGGAAACACGACGCATACGACGTCGACGCGATCCGCAACCTGCAGGACGAGGACCCACTCGTAGCCGCTGGCTGGGAGGGCCTGCTCTTCCTCACCTTCATCGCGATCGTGCTCTTGGCCGCTCTGGGCTTCCTCGTCGCCTCCGTCCTCGTCGCCCAGCAACAACAAGGCGAGTTTGCCGTGCTCAGGACCATGGGCTTCTCCCTGCCCCAGGTCCTGCTGGTCGTCGGGATCGAGAAAATCCTGATCATCGCTGTCTCCATGGCCCTCGGCACCGCTGTCGGACTCCAACTCGGCACGATGATGCTCGAGTTCGTCGGCTTCGTCGAGACCGGCGAGACCGTCCTCCCGCCCTTCGTCACCGTCACCGACTGGGCCACCATCGGAGGAGCCTACGGAGTCCTCGGCCTCGTCTTCCTCGGAGCAATCGCCGTCATCGTCGCCCTCTACATGAGAATGACCATCGGCCAAATCCTCCGAATCGGCGCCGACTGATCCCCGCTCCCCCTCTCAGGGGGAGCTGCCGCAGGCTGAGGAAGGTCGGATCCACCCATTGGAATACCGCCAAGACCGACATAGATCTCTCGAACCGGCCGTACCCGGCCCGCTCTAGTCCGCCCTCAAGAAAGCGTCGTCATACCGACAGCCCAAAGGCGCAATCAACACACCCACAGCCCCAAAACAACATCGTCATACCCGCGCTTGCCGTGGGTATCTCGACATGGTCCACGAAGAGTCCAAGAATCCGTAACTGAAACCCCGCCGGACTACCCGCCGCCACCCCCACCGCCGCCACCTGCTCCACCACCACCGCCACCAACACCGAGCCGCTCCTCAGCCACGCTCCGCTGCGGAGCCGGACGTGCCGCCAGATCGAGTGGCCCAACCGCAGCGCTCACCGAAGCCGCCGCCTGTCGCGCCGCTTGCCTGACCATGCGCCGCCCTTCCTCGATCAGTTCGCCATTGCGAATCACTGAACGGATTCCCGGCAGCACGAGCGCAATGACCATGATCACCGCGAAAATAATGCCGGGACCGATCAGCAACGGGCGGATGCTGACGAAGTCCGCCGCCAGTCCGTTCGCCAGGATCATCAGCGCCATGATCCCGCCGGCAAACATCGCGTACAACGACATCACCCGTCCCCGTACGGAGTCGGGGACAACCGCCTGGATCATGGCGCTGGTCAGAACCATGAACATCGCCTGACTCGCCCCAGCGATCACACTGCCGATCAGCGCAATCAGCAGCGAATCAGCAAATCCGACCCAGACCAGCGACAACCCCGAGAAGATCCCGGCGACCATGAATACGCGCCCGCGGATCGCGCCCAACGGCAACATCGACAGTGCCACCGACGAAACCAGGGCGCCGCCGCCGAGCGCCATCAGCAAGTAACCGTACTCCGACTGTCCGCCGCCCAGGATCAGATCGGCGTAGGCCGGCAACAGCGAGAAGTCGAAGGCCATCGTGAACATGCAGTGCAACGAGACCATGATGATCATCAGCCGCACCGATGGCGTTCGCCCGAGATAGCGCAATCCATCGCGAATGTGTCCCAGGGTGTCCCGAAACACGCCATGCGTGTGACCCTGGATGCCACCGGTCGATCGGGTGGTCATCCGCGTCATTTGCAAGACCGACAGTCCGAGGAACAGCGCCGCCCCGACAAACACCCACTCGGGACCAAATGCCTGCAAGACCGGACCCGCAACCGGACCAACGACCTTGGACCCGAACTGCATCATCGACGCCATCGTGACCGCGCTCAGCAAGGCGTTCAACTTGACCGTATTCGGCAACAGCGCCTGCAGCGCGGGCATTTCACCCGAGCGAATGACGCCCGAAAGCAGCGTGATGAGTACCAGATTCCATATGGTGATCTGTCCGCTGAAAGCCAGGAAGGCAAGTCCGAGCGCGCAGCATGCCGCTCCGCAGCGGCAGATGACCACGATCCTGGCTCGATCGAAGCGGTCCGCCAGCGCGCCCGCAAACGGAGCCAGCACCCATGGAAAAATCGCCGCAAAGGTGACGATCCCGGTGCCGGATGGATTGCCAGTCAGCTCATAGCCCAGCCAGCCGCTGGCGACGATCATGGCCCACAGAGAAACCGAAGATAAGCCCGCCGCGTAGAACATGCGGCGGTACTCGAGGTACCCCATCGCCGGGAAGATGCGCAGCAAGAATCCAGGCGGCTTCGTCTCTGCCCCGACGCCTTGACTCATCCACCACCGCCTGAAATCATTCCAACTCTCGCATGCTAACCGCTCCCAGACCTACGTGTCCCTGATATCGTAAGAACATAAGTTCATTCACGTGCGCCGGCACAGCGCCACCGGAAAGTGAAACAGGAGCAAGTCATGAATCCTCAAACTGCCTCAGTAACTGCGATCGCGCCGACCGGTCACGACATCTGCACCCCCCAATTCCTACTCGCCCAACTGAGTGAGCTAATCCAGGACAGCCCGGCCTACGTGCAGCGCTCAGCCCGCTCACTGCTCGAACGCCTCACGAGCGAAAGGTCCCTCGACGCCGAACCGACCCTCGATGAACCCAACCCAGAAGAGGAGGAAGAGCCGCTCTAATCCCCAGTTCGCTTCTCTTTTTTTCCCGCCGTTTTTTTTTCCTGCGGCCCAAATCCCCGAAAACACCGCCGACCCAATCGGCGGCTTCGCCGTGTCCGTCCAATCCAACACCGCAGCTAGGCTACGCAGAAACCAGACAGATCCAGATCAGGCAAACACATGACCGCTCAAGACCAATCCAACAACCAACTCAGACAACGCTCCAGCGTCCTCGTCGACGGCCCTAGCCGAGCCGCCGCACGCTCACAGCTCTACTCCGTCGGCTTCGACGACGAAGCCCTCTCCAAGCCCCTGGTCATGGTCGCCCACAACTGGATCGGCACCATGCCCTGCAACTTCTCGCACCGAGAACTTGCCCAGGACGTCATGCGAGGCATCCGCGAGGCCGGCGGCACCCCCATGGAAGTCAACACCGTCTCCATCTCCGACGGCATCACCATGGGTACCGAAGGCATGAAAGCCTCCCTCATCTCACGCGAGATCATCACTGACTCGATCGAGCTCTGCGCCGTCGGCTACGCCTTCGATGCCGCCGTCGTCATCTGCGGCTGCGACAAAACCATCCCCGCCGCCGCCATGGCCATGGCCCGCATCAACATCCCATCCGTCGCCCTCTACTCCGGCTCAATCGCCCCCGGACGCCACCACGACGGCCGCGACCTCACCATCCAGGATGTCTTCGAAGCCGTCGGCCAGCACTCGGCCGGCACCATCGACGACGACGAACTCCACCAGGTCGCCCTCAACGCCTGCCCCGGCGCCGGCGCCTGCGGAGCCCAGTACACCGCCAACACCATGGCCACCACGCTCGAGTTCCTCGGCCTCTCCCCGATGGGCTCCGCCACCGTCGGAGCCACCGACCCGCGCAAGCACAACGTGGGCGAGGCCACCGGCCACCTCGTCATGGACGTCCTCCAGCGAGGCGTCAAGCCACGCGACATCCTCACCCGCGAAGCCTTCGAGAACGGCATCGCCTGCGCCGCCTCCACCGGCGGCTCTACCAACGTCGTCCTCCACCTCCTCGCCCTCGCCCGAGAAGCCGGCGTCGAACTCAATATCGACGACTTCGACGAGATCTCCGAGCGAACCCCACTGATCGGAGACCTACGTCCTGGAGGCCGCTACGTCGCCCTCGACATGGACCGCGCCGGAGGTACCCCACTGCTGGCCCAGCGCCTGCTCGAAGGCGGCAAGCTCCACGGCGACGCCATCACCGTCACCGGACAAACCATCGCTGAGGCCGCCGACACCGCCCAGGAAACCCCCGGCCAGGACGTCATCCTGCCCATCGACCAGGCGCTCAAGGAAACCGGCGGACTCGTCATCCTCAAGGGCTCCCTCGCACCAGACGGCTGCGTCGTCAAGGTCGCCGGCTACGAGCGCCAGCTCCAGACCGGCCCCGCCCGAGTCTTCGAGCGCGAAGAAGACGCGATGGACGCCGTCACCCACAACCAGATCAACGCCGGCGACATCGTCGTCATCCGCTACGAAGGCCCCAAGGGAGGCCCCGGCATGAGAGAAATGCTCGGAGTCACCGCCGCCATCGTCGGAGCCGGCCTGGGAGAATCCGTCGCACTCCTCACCGACGGCCGCTTCAGCGGAGCCACAAGAGGCCTCATGGCCGGCCACGTCGCCCCCGAAGCCTACGTCGGAGGCCCCATCGCCCTCGTCCAAGAGGGAGACCAGATCACCCTCGACATCGCCAATCGAGAGCTAAACCTCAACGTAGACGAAGCCGAACTAGCCCGCCGCCGAGCCAACTGGTCAGCCCCAAGTCCCAACTACGAAAACGGAGTCTTCGCCAAATACGCCACCCTGGTCTCCGGAGCCGAACGAGGAGCCGTCACCTCCTAGCCCCAAAGAGCTCCCACCTGGTCGAGTCTGGCGCGTAAGTCACAACCTTTCCTCCCCCTCGCAGGGGGAGGTGCCGAAGGCGAAGGGGGTCCCTTCCCGCGGCGCCAAGCATCACCACCCCCGACGACGCCGACGACGCCTCTTCCGACCACCCGAACTAGCCGTCGACGCCTTCAGCAACGCCATCAAAATCGACCCAACCAACTTGAACATCCCACCAATCAGAATCACCCACGGAGACTCCGCCGCCTCCCGACGACGCTTCTGATCAGCCCGCTTCGCCCGTCGATGATCCCAGGGCTTGACGGAGTTCTGCTGCCCCCACACCCCCACCCGTTCCCGCTTCGCATACCGCTCCGAGTCGTCAAACCCCAGCTCCTCGCCCCCGTACTCCCGATACCAGTACGCCAACCCCGACTCGACCATCGCATGGTTGGCCGAGTCCCGCACCGACCCTCCCTCCGGATAGAGCACCCCGACCAACCGCTGATAGCGGTCCACATCAACCACCCGCAGACGCCACTCTCGCCGACTCTTAACAACGCGCTGCAAGTAGTCCTGAGAATCACCACCCGACCGCTGATCCTTCTCCGGCGCATCGATCCCATACATCCGCACCGAATGCTCACCCCCGTCGGGCAGCCGCACCTTGACGGAGTCACCGTCAATCACCCGCAGCACCCGGACCGCGTAGTCGTCCGCCATGAGCGGAGGATACCTGCGTTACGATCTCCGCCATGACTCGACTACAAATCGCTCCAGAACTCGCCCTCGACGTCCATGAACAGGGCGAAGGCCCCCTCGTCATCCTGATCGCCGGCGGATTCATGGACATGGACCAGTGGGCACCCGTCGCCGAGGCGC
Organism: Dehalococcoidia bacterium; assembly: GCA_964291525.2. Lineage (GTDB taxonomy): Bacteria > Chloroflexota > Dehalococcoidia > Bin125 > Bin125 > Bin125. Next base: position 2,947,567 of record OZ219765.1, read on the forward strand.
TCTCGAACTCCTACCGCGTCGTCCGCTACGACCAGCGAGGCATCGGAGAGTCCGACCAGCCGACCGAGGGCTACACCGTCGACCAGTTCGCCGAAGACGCCGTCAACCTGATCCGCACCCTCGAAGCCGGCCCCGCCGTGCTAGTCGGCAACTCCCTCGGAGGGACCGTCGCGATGGGCGCTGCCTTCGCCGCGCCCGAGCTGGTACGCGGCGTCGTCACCTGCGCCACCTCCGCCGGACCAACCGGCCCGCCCACGCCCCCCGAGACCATGCAATACATGATGCGAGGCGCACAACTCCCGGTCCCCCAGGCCGCCGCTGCGATGATGGACATCCTCTTCGCCACCGACTTCATCGACGAGCACCCCGACATGCTCGACGACGCCGTCGAAAAGCGAAGCAAGGGAGCCCCAATGATCGCCACCCTCGGCCCCCTCCAGTCCGCTCTAATCTTCGACCCCATCGAGCGCCTCAAGACACTCAACATCCCAATGCTGGTCCTCCACGGAGAAGAAGACGTCCTCGTCCTCCCAGACCACGCCCAACTCCTCGCCGACGCCGCCGGCTCGCAATCGCAGCTCATCCCAGATGCCGGTCACGCCCTGGTCGTCGAACAATCCAACGCGGTCGTCGAGGCGCTAGAAACGTTTCTGAAGAACCTCGGTAGTTAGATTCCCAGTCCCCGCTTCACGAGGGGACCCGCTCCCGTTCCTAGTCCCGGCCCCCGAGCCGGGACTCGTTCCCGTTCCCAGTCCCGGCCCCCGAGCCGGAACCCGCTCGGTCACCACCACTCGACACCGTGCCAGTTGCTCCTCGCCACGAGCCACCACAAGGAAACACGTCCCCTCGAAAACGGGAACCGTAGCGCCTCCCTACACCTCAAGCTCCGGCCGCTGAAGTATCCAGTCCGTCGACTGCTCATACGCATGAGCCACCCGACAAACCGTCGCCTCATCAAAGTGTCGACCACCGATCATCAACCCAATCGGCATCCCATTACGGTCATACCCGCACGGAATCGAGATCGCCGGAATCCCGGTCACGTCGTAAGGCGCAGTCAATCGAGCCAGCTCAGCCGTCGGATCACCATCCTCGATCAGCGGAGCCGTCCGTGAGCAAGTCGGCGAGATCAACACATCCACCTCCTGCAGCACCTCGACCGTCTCGTCGATGAACTTGCGCCGCAGCCGCTGGTCGTTGATGTAATCAATCGCCGATACCGACAGCCCCGCCTCGACCCGCTCAAGAATGTCGCCATACTCATCACGCCGCTCGTTCAGCCACTTCGCGTGGTAGGCCGCCGCCTCAGCAATGATCGTCAACCCACGAGGCCGATCAGTCTGCAACGGCATCTCAACCTCAGTCACGGTCGCGCCCATGCTGCGCAGGTGGTCAACAGCAATCTCGCAGTGCTCTACGACATCTTCATCGCAACCCTGCCAGAGCATCTGGCGCGGCAGGCCGATCCGGATGCCGTCCACCCCTTCAATCAACGACTCGGTGCAATCGCCGACTGGAACATCGGCGCTGCCCGGATCCTCGGCGTCGTAGCCCGAGATCGCATTGAGCACGAGTCCCGCGTCCTCAACCGTCTTGGTCAGCGGACCGACATGGTCCAGCGTCCACGACAGCGGCAGCACGCCCCTCCGAGACACCCGACCATACGTCCCCATCAGACCAGTCACACCACACAGACTCGCCGGAATCCGGATGCTGCCACCCGTGTCCGAACCCAGCGCACCCAGCGACGACCCAATGGCCACCGACGCACCCGATCCGCCACTGCTCCCACCCGGCGACCTGGTCACATCCCACGGATTGCAGACCGCTCCATAGTGCGGATTCCGACTCGTCGTGCCAAACGCAAACTCATGCAGATTCAGCTTGCCCGGCATCACGGCGCCGGCTTCCTTGAGCTTCGTGTAGACCACCGCATCCGAATCGGGCACGCGGTCGCGCAAGAAGCCGCCACCGCCAGTCGTGACAATGCCTGCCGTATCGACTAGATCCTTCAAGGCCACCGGAATCCCATGCAGCGGACCCAGATCGCGACCGTCACGCAACGCGTCATCCGCCGCCGAAGCCTGCTCGAGCGCCAGCTCGGAAGTGACCGTGATGTACGCGTTGAGCAGCGGCTCGGTCGCCTCCAACCGCGACAGTACAGACTCAGTCAGGTCAACAGCCGTCAGCGTTCCGTCCCTGAGCGCGGCGCCCGCCTCAACGATTGAGAGGTCATACGATTCTCGATGATCCATCTCAGTCCTCCCCTTCACCGCGCAGATCACCAACATCAAAGCGCAGCCCAAACGCCGGTTCGGTCTCGCCAAGATCGGGTAGCGGATCAGTGCGCAATACGTTCCTGAGAGTTCGAGTCACGATCGGCAGAGCTAGCTCCAGCTCCGCCTCCGACGCCTCCGCCCCCAGAGACTCGGCCAACGCGCCCAGCGCCTCCAGTGGTGTCCCTGCCATGCCCGCTCCTCTCCACATGCGCTCACGCGCCCGGTCTGGCCGCCATTCTAAGGTGGCGAGGTGCTGCCCTTATCCTGCCTGATGCAGGTAACTGCAGGAAAACCACACCAAGATTCCCTTGAGGAGACGCCCACATGGCCGATGAAGTCCTGTTCGATGTGTCCGAACGAGTCGCCACAATCACCCTCAATCGCCCCGACAAAATGAACACGATCAACAGCGCTCTCGGCTCCCAGCTCATCGACGCGCTGGTCGAGGTCCGCAACAACGACGAGATTCGCAGCGCCGTCATCACCGGCGCCGGCGACCGCGCCTTCTGTGCCGGCGCCGACCTCACCCAGGGCGACGGACCAGCTGCCTCAGCCGGTCCGGCCGGACACTTCCCCACCAATGCCACTGACCGCTTCGACGAGTTCGACGCCAAGAAGCCTTTGATCGCGGCAATCAACGGCCACGCGCTCGGCGGCGGCTTCGAGATCGCCCTCATCTGCGACATGCGGATCGGCGCCGAAAACGCCCGCGCCCGCCTCGGCCTGCCCGAGATCACCCTCGGCTTCTTCCCCCTCGCCGGCGGCCCAATGCGTCTGCCCCGAGCCATCCCCCAGGCCTATGCCAACGAGATGCTCTACCTCGGCCGTCGCCTGAGCATGGAGGAAGCACTCCAGTGGGGCCTGATCTCCCGCCTCGTCCCGCAAGACGAACTGCTCGGCACCGCCCAGGAAATGGCCAGTCAGGTCGCCGGATACGCGCCCATAGCCGTCCGAGCCATGAAAGAACTGATCAACGCCCAGGGCGACATGACCCTCGCCCAGGCCAACCGCTTCGGAGGCTCCCTCCGCTGGATCGTCGGCCAAACCGCCGACTCAAAAGAAGGCCCCAGAGCCTTCGCCGAAGGCCGCCAACCCGAGTTCAAAGGCGAGTAGCGCAATCTCTGTATCGTGGGCTAGAGCTGCCGGATGCCCCGCGAGAGACAGTCATGACCACTACCAGTGAGGAACAGTTGACGATTCATCTGAGCGCCAACGTCAAGGCGCGATTGCAGGACGCCGCCGAATGCAGGGGAGTCGATGTCAATCAATACTGCCTGGACGCCATAGAGAGCGAATTGGCCAGAGACGAGAACGACACTCCGAATCAGGCATTCAAGCCCTTCGATATTGATGGTTTGATCGCTTTCCGCAATGAGCTGCTTGGCGATCGTGTGTTTGAAGGTGACTCGGTTGATCTGATCCGCGAAGCGCGGGAGCAACGAACGAAACAGCTTGAAGAGTGGCGGTGACTGGCGTTGTCGTAATCGATGCCAACATCGCGGTGAAATGGCTGATTCGCGAACATGATTCCGACACCGCGGAGGCTCTTGCGAGCGAGTGGAGGCGAGACTCAGTCCGTGCAGTGGCGCCCTACATCCTCTTGGCTGAAACGGCCAACACTCTGCATCAACGGGTGAAGCAGGACCTATTGACGGTCGATGCAGCAGCGGGTTTGCTCGAGGCACTCACGTCAACCGGCATAGAGTTTCGACACTCCATGGCTCTGTACGAGCGAGCCCTTGCAATCGCCGACCGGCTCGGCCAAGGCGCTGTTTACGACTCCGTCTACTTGGCGCTCGCAGAATCCTTGGACTGCGACCTCTGGACTGCCGACGCTCGCTTCCAACGCGCCGCACGCGGCATATACGTCAATGTCCGCCTGCTCAGTGAGTTCGAACCTCTAGCCTGATCTCCTGCCACACGAAGGAACCGACCCATGAGAAGCCAGGAATCACTCAACGAACTCCGTTACCTCCGGCGCATCCAGGAGGAGGTCGAGGACCAGTGGCGAGCCCCGCGCCCCGACCTCGACCGCCTGCACCGAGTCATGGCACTGCTCTACACCAGCCACGGACTGGTCTGGAAGTCCCACGGATGCTCAGGCTCCGGCGAGCACGACCCCTTCGCCGGCGAGATCGTCGAAACCGCCCTCCGCATCGAGCGCTCCAGCCAACAAGGCGCGCACCGAGCCTTCAACCTCTTCGAGGAGTGGCGCTGCGAAGCCTGCAGCTGGAACCACAACGCCATCTACACCCTATGGGCCACCACCGCCGAGCCCGGCGCTGAGTTCCAGCCACTCGAAGCCATCGACGACCATCGGGCCATGCACGAGCGGGCAGCACAGGGAATCGACCAACCCCTCCCCGAAGCCCTCGACCTGCGCAACAACGCCGCCAGCGTCCGACTCGAAGCCAACGCCAGGATCGCCGAGCGCCTCCAACACTGGTCCAACACCGGACTCCTCAGCGACGACGCCGAAATCCGCTATCAGTCCGAGCTGTCCGCTCCCACGCCGGTACCAGTCTGATTCACAGCCCGATGACCTACCTCCCACTCGACCACCTCTTCGTCCTCGACCTCACCCGAGCCCGCGCCGGTCCCACAGCCACCCGTCAACTTGGCGACTGGGGCGCCGACGTGCTCAAGGTCGAGCAGCCCGAAGAGGGCGAGGGCATGACTGGCGGCCGCGACTCCTCCGACTTCCTCAACCTGCACCGCAACAAGCGATCGCTCACGCTCAACCTCAAGGAGCCCGAGGCCGTCGAAATCTTCCTCTCCCTGGTCGAGCGAGCCGATGTCGTCGTAGAAAACTACCGCGCCGACGTCAAGCGACGCCTCGGCATCGACTACGACGCCTGCCGCGCCCGCAACCCACGCATCGTCTACGGCAGCATCTCTGGATTCGGCCAGGACGGACCTTACGCCTGGCGAGCCGGCGTCGACCAGATCGCTCAGGGACTCGGCGGCATCATGTCCGTCAACGGCCTGCCCGGCGGCGGACCCGTCCGCGTCGGCATCCCCATCGCCGACCTCACCGCCGGAGGCTTCCTCGCCCAGGCCATCCTGATCGCACTGCTCGAGCGCGAGCGCTCAGGTGAGGGCCAGTGGGTCCACACCTCACTCCTCGAAGCGCAGATCGCCATGCTCGACCTCCAGGCCACCCGCTGGACCATCGACAGCGAGGTTCCGCCTCAGGCTGGCAACGATCATCCCACCTCGATGCCGACCGGCGTCTACGAGACCGCCGACGGCCGGATCAACATCGCCGCATCCGGCGGCGTCATGTTCACCCGACTCTGTCGCGCCATCGAGGCCGAGGAACTGCTCGACCATCCCGACTACGCCAGCTCCATCCGGCGCTCAAAGAACCGAGCCGCCCTCAACGAAGACATCAACCAGCGCACCCGCACCAACACCGCCGCCCACTGGATCCAGTGCCTCAACGAGGCCGGCGTCCCCTGCGGACCGATCAATGACATCCCCGCAACCTTCGAGGACGAGCAGGTCAAGCACCTCGGAATCGCCCGCCAGGCACCACACCCCGAGCGAGGCGAAATCACCGTCGTCGGACAACCAATCAACCTCACAAGAACCCCACAACCCGAAAAAATGCGCCTCGGAACCCCAGCCCTGGGCCAACACACTGACGAAGTCCTCACCAACCTCGGCTACACCACCGATGCCATCAAGGACCTCCGCACCCGAGGCGTCATCTAAAGCCCTCCTCCCTGCAGAATCCCAAAAGTCGACTCTCCCAGTCCCCGCTTTTCGCGGGGACCCGCTCCTTCCCTGCACTGCGCTCAGCCACCAGAATGGCCGTGCCGACCAAGCTGGTCCCCGCGAAAAGCGGGGACTGGGGAACACTGGGCACGAAGAGACAGGTGGGCATGACGATGCACGGTCTACCCTCTAGCCAAACTGCCTGAACTCAGGAGACCACCAATGAAAAACCACGTCCAACTCGAAACCGACAGAATGCTCGCCTGGTCCGAGGACGGCATCGGCTGGATGGTCTTCAACAACCCCGACAAGCTCAACGCCATGGGCGTCGCCATGAACGCCGCCATCCCCACCATCATGCACACCTTCCGCGACGACCCCGACGTCCGCGTCGTCGTCATGAAAGGCGCCGGCGACCGCGCCTTCGTCTCCGGCGCCGACATCTCCGAGTTCGAGGCCCAGCGCTCCAACCCCGAGACCATCGCCAAGTACGACAAAATCGGCGCCGCCGCCGGACGCGCCTACGGCGAGCTCGACAAGCCCATCATCGCCATGATCCAGGGCTTCTGCATGGGCGGCGGACTGCTCACCGCCCTGCGCGCCGACCTCCGCATCGCCTCCGACGACTCCCAGTTCGGCGTCCCCGCCGCTCGCCTCGGTCTCGGCTACGGCTACGGAGGCGTCAAGACCCTCGTCGACCTCGTCGGCCTCGCCGCCGCCCAGGAAATCCTGCTCACCGGCAAGCGCTTCCCCGCCACCGACGCCGCCCGCTGGAACCTCATCAACCGGGTCACCACCCAGGAAGACCTCGAACCCACCGTCCAAGACCTCGCCGCCACCATCGCCCAAAACGCCCCCATGACCATCCGAGCCATCCGCCGAGCCATCCAAGAAATCCCCAAAGATCCCGACATAAGAAACCTCGACGAAGTAGACCGCCTCGTCCAGGCCTGCTTCGCCTCAAACGACTACAAAGAAGGCCGCCAGGCCTTCATGGAAAAGCGCCGCCCAGTCTTCCGAGGCGCATAAGCAACAAGAGAAATCCCCAGTCCCCGCGACACGAGGGGACCCGCTCCATCCCCGCTCCTCCCCTGCGGCCCTCTCTGTCATTCGCGCGCAGCCAGCCCCTAGCAAAAGCAGGGGCAGAAATCCTGACCCAACCATCGACCGGTCATCCATAAAGTGAACACCGAGCCGTGAAGGATTCAGTGATTGGCGGTCATTTGACAACCCGGAGACTGTACATTGCCGAATCTGCGTGAGATGTAATCTCAGATTGCTGACCGGCCAGCAACTCCAGCCCGAACATCATCGCGTTTAGATCATTTGAAGGCATCGCAAGCTCTCTAGCGATGTCCTGCAATGAAATCCTAACCTGAGCGCAAGCAGAGAGGATGTTATCGATAGCTTGCGATCTCTCTATTGGTAACCCCGCCGGTTCGGATGTTCGATAGCCTCTCCGGCTAATGTTGATGAACAGATCGCGGTATTGCCATTCGGAGAGTAGGCCAAGCTTGTAGAGGCGACGAACAAGCGCGGACAAAGAGACGCCCCATCGACGCTTTATGGATGTGAGACTAGTGAGAGTAGGATTTGCTGGGGCGTGCGCCACGACATCTGCTTCAGGCATCATGAATGCCGATGCAAAATCATTTGCTTGCGCTTCAGCCAGTTTACCGTGGGCTGAATGGCCGTCATGCATAGTGAGATGTCCTAGCTCGTGGGCAATGTCAAACCGACTACGTTCAGCTGATTTGCTGCGATTAAGTAATATGAAGGGTCGGTCGTCCTGCCAGAAGGAGTTTGCATCCACTTTGTCAAGCTCGTGTGGTAGTGAAAACACTCTCACACCATGCGATTCAACGAGATCGATCGTATGAGGCAAAGGGGCCTCTCCCAATCCCCATTCGCGCCGCAACGACGCTGCTGCCAAGCTCGGAGCCACGTTTCGGAATTGTGGCACGTCTGGCCGAGGTGTTATGAAGCGATGGTCAATCCAATGGGAAAGATCCATAGCGATGGCTGCAAACCCCAGAACTTGATCGCGGACTCGGGCCGACATTCGGCTCTTAGCACGAAAGCTGGCAGCCTCGATGCTGGGCCCGTCGGGATCATCTCGCGTGAAAAACGCATCAGGAAAGTCCAAAGCGTTCGCGATCTTCCGTATGGTCTCTGGTCGTGGTTCTTGTGCACCTCGTTCGTATTGTGTAATGGTGCGCGGTGCAAGTTCTACGGCCAGTGCTAGACCAACCTTAGTCAGCCCTCTGCGTTCTCGGGCAAGGGTGAGTCTGCTTGGGTTGAGGGACTCACGGGATCCCATTCTGTCTTCCTCCTCACCGATACTCTAATGCGCTCAGGATATCCCCAGTCATCCGGAGACGGCGCAGCCGGGATAGTATCGGCAAATCCGAGCAAATCGGTGAGAATCAGGCGGCAGTCCCACGAAGAGACACGGCCATAGGTATCGAAGCCTGCAGGCTGGGAGAGTTCAGCTCTAACAGAGTGAGTGCTGGGACTAATCCAGATCAGCAGACCCCAGGTCTCCCGTTCGGGTGGATCAAACTCCTCCGATACCTGGTAGAACGAAGCTTGGAGTTGGTTTTGGGCCACTGCGCGACGAGTCCTCTTACCCTTTGCTGCCCGCGTCCGAGGCTGTCCATCTGGATCGCCTGTGGCTGCGTCACCATTCGCAACCATGATTGCGATTTCTCTATCCGGATGGAGGGCGAGTGCCTGATTCGCCTCGTTGACGATTCTCCAGCCTCGCCGCCGTAGTCGGCCCCGCAAGGTGGCGACTGCCGCGTCATGCGGTCCAGTCCCTTGGGACGTTGGCGGATGGTCGATGGTCCACTCAGCTCTTGAAGCCCGGGCTGACGCGATAGGCCGCTCTAAGTCAGCGATGGTGAGATCCAAGGATGCGAGAACTCTGACTACTTCGTGCAAATCAGTCATGACGATCGGGAGTTTCGGCTGAAGGGGTTGGAAGGATGAGCTCATGAAATGCGCCTCCAACATCATCGTATCACGTTAAGAACGATGATGTTTAGCACGAGGCGAGAGGGAGACTCGAGCTCCCAACCCATCAGCTGACATTGCCCTCGCGCCGTCCTCAGTCGATCTACGCAGCCTGCGTCTCGCGAAGCTGCCCCAGATCCTCTTGCGCAACCGAATCCACGCCGCTGTTGGTTCGCAGCGCAGCGAATCAGTGCCCGACGTGCTCCCGCATTTCTTCTAGGATCATCGGCAGTGGCGGCCGCTCCATCCCGACGATCCTCTCGTGGGCCCGTTGACCAATCGTGTCATTGTCGACGGAGTCCCCAGCCGTTGCGTTTCCACGCTGCTTGGAAAGATCTGGGAAATCGTCACGCATCGTCTCAGGCTTTGCCGCCCCGACGTGCGGTGCCGTCATCTGCGATTCCTCAATCAACCACTTCGGCCACGATACGCGATCTGACCGAAGCCCAGTGCTTCAGCTGTCTGATAGTTGCGAACGGTTCGAGAAAATGAAAATTGTTGACAACCTCCCACCTCCCTCCGAGAAGCACGCTAGAAGTTATGTTCGATCAATTCACCGGCGACCACTGCCCTGATTGACGAAGAACCCGCAACTACCGATCAACACACGATCAAACCCGCAGAACCGAGAACATTACGCGGAAAAACCCGAACAAATCCGAACAGATCTGATCAAATCCGATCGGATTTCGCCCCAGTTCCCAGCCCACAGCAGCACATCGCCGATTCCGCTCGGAAAATTCTCCCCCGACGCCCCGACCTCTATCCTGAAGGTCTGAGTTGATGGAGGTAAGCCATGCCCGTCGAATTTCTGGGAATGATCGGCGTCAAGCCGTCCGAATCCAACGCCGCGATGCACATCATCGGCGGCGGCATCGATCTCGACTACCTCTGTCGATTCACCAAAGCCCACGAGGACTCCGACTTCGACGGCGTGCTTGTCGGCTACACCTCGGCCTCGGCCGACGGACTCCACGTCGCCCAGGCCGCCGCCGCCTGTAGCGAGCGGATCAAGTTCCTCATCGCCCACCGGCCCGGATTCGTCACGCCGACCCTGGCCGCCCGCAAGTTCGCCACGCTCGACTTCTTCACCAAGGGCCGCGTCTCCGTCCACATCATCACCGGTGGACACGACACCGAGCAGCAGCGCGACGGCGACTGGAAAGGCCACGACGAGCGCTACCGCCGCACCGACGAGTACCTCACCGTCATGCGCCGAACCTGGGAGCACGACGCCCACGGCGGCGAGCCATTCGACTTCGACGGCGAGTTCTACCAGATCGTCGGCCAGAACCCCGAAGTCCTGCCAACCCAACCTGGCGGAATACCCCTCTACTTCGGAGGCGCATCCGACATCGCCTTCGAAACCGGCACCAAGCACGCCGACGTCTACATGATGTGGGGCGAGCCCCGCGCCTCAATCAAATCAACCATCGAGCGCGTCCGCCGAATGTCCGCCGAACACGGACGCAACCCAAGACTCTCCGTCTCCTTCCGCCCAATCATCGCCCCGACCGAGGATCAGGCCTGGGAAAAGGCCCAAAACTACCTCGCAGCCGTGAACAAGCTGCGCAAGCAGTCGCTCGATTTCCGACCGCAATCGCGTGGCTCGCAGCGACTGCTCGAGTTCGCCGAGAAGGGCGACATCCACGACGAGCGCCTCTGGATGCCAATCGCCGGAGCCACCGGCGCCGCCGGCAACAGCACCGCCCTCGTCGGCACCCCCGAACAGGTCGCCGAAGTCCTGCTCAAGTACATCGACCTCGGAGTCTCGACCATCCTGATACGAGGCTTCGACCCCCTCCCCGACTCCATCGACTACGGCCGAGAGCTGATCCCGATGGTCAAGCAAGAAGTCGCCCGCCGCGAAGCCTCACGCTCCCCCTTGCAGGGGGAGCTGCCGAAGGCTGAGGGGGTCCCTTCCACAGCAGTCGCTGACTGAGGATTTGAGCAGCCTGACCATGAACGCCGCCGAGCGCCGAATCCGCGCCTACGAGGAGATGGGAGACCATCGAACCGGCCGCAAAGCCGACGATCGCACGACCGTCTGGATGATGGAGGAACTGCGCAAGGTCGGCGTCGAGGCCGACTTCCAAACCTGGCGCTTCCCGCGCGTCGAAATCTACGACGCCTCGATCCGTTTCGGCGGCTGGGACATTCCCGCCGTCCCAACCTTCGACAGCGCTTTCACCGACCACAACGGTCTCACCGGAACCCTGCGCACCGACAACGGTCCAGGATTCGTCCTCTGGCAGTTCGAACCCGACGATCAGGAGCGGATGGCTGCCGGCGTCTACACATCATTCGAGCTAGCCCGCGCCGACGGCGCCGACGGGATCATCATGGTGATGGGAGATCCCGACGGCTACCCCGTCGTGAGAAACGCCGAGCGCCCGCTCGACCCAATCGAGCTACCCGTCCTCCAGGTCGCCCCAATCGACGCCGACCCCCTGCTGGACGCCGTCGGCTCCGAGATCACCTTGATCAGCGACGGAGGCCGCGTCGACGCACCTGCAGACAACGTCGTCGCCACGATTCCCGGAACCGATCCCGACGCCGTCCCCGTGGTCCTGATGACACCCAAGTCCGGCTGGTACACCTGCGCCGCCGAGCGCGGCGGAGGCATCGCAATCTGGATGGAAGTCGCCGGCCGAATCGCCGCCAACCCGGGCCGCCGAACGCTCAACCTCGTCGCTTCCAGCGGACACGAACTCCACCACCTCGGCCTCGACCACTACATCCAAGAACTAGGCGACGCCGCCCACGAAGTCCATGCCTGGATGCACCTCGGAGCTTCAATCGGCTCAAGAAACGGCCAACCCAGCTACGCCGCCTCCGACGACGAACTCTTCAACGTCGCCACCAAGGCCCTCACGGCCCAGGGGCTAGAGCGTCGAGGCTTCCCGGTCGGAAACGCCGGCTTCGGAGAAGCCAGAAACATCGGAGAAATCAACGGCCGCTTCGCCTCCTTCCTCGGAGGCCATCCCTACTTCCACAGCCCGCAAGACACCTACGACCGCTGCATAGACACCGAGTCACTAGCAAAACACACCGACGCCGCCGAGCAAATCGTCCGCTACATGCTGAAGTAGGCGCAACCTCCCCTCCGTCATTTCTGTCCCCCGCTCCGTCATTCCTGCGAAGGCAGGAACCACGAAGCACCCAGGCCAATGCGGGTCACAGAACCACGACGTACCTCGGCAGTTTGATCGCAGGGATCCTCTGCTCCATCATCCATTGACCATGCCGCGACAACCAGCCGTCTACATGCTCATCAACCGACCCCCGTTCGGACCGATCTACACCGGAGTAACTTCAGACCTCGTCCAACGCGCTTACCAGCACAAGCAGCGGAGAGGCAGTGAGTTCGCCAGTCGCTACAACGTCACTCGACTCGTCTGGTACGAGCTGCATGACACGATGGAGGACGCAATCACGAAGGAGAAGCGGCTCAAGCGTTGGATGCGGGAGTGGAAGCTGCGGGAGATCCGGGAGATGAATCCGTCGCTTCGCGATCTGTATGAGGACCTTGCTTGAGCGGTCGGAAGAGGACGGCACGCTGTGTGTCAGGGTACGTCCTGGCCCCTTGATGTGGTCGATGTTGGGTGCTTCGTGATTCCTGCCTGCGCAGGAATGACGGAGGGGATGCAGGAATGATGGAAGGATCAAACGACCCCGGATCTGCGAAGCCTCTGGATGTCCGCGACTTGCACCCCAACCTCCAACAACACCTCCGCCGTATGCTCTCCCAGCACCGGCGGCCTCCGACGTATCGACCACGGACTCTCACTCAACTTGTACGGCGCCCCCGGCAACCGGACCGGCTCCTCAGACTCAGGATGCTCAATTTCCGACCAGAACTCCCGACTCTTCAGGTGCTCGGACTCCGCCACTTCCCCGATCGTGTGGACCGGCTGAAACGAGATGTGATTCTCACCAAAGATCTCCATCAGCTCAGCCTTCGTTCGTTCCTTCATCCACGGATGCCAGAAAGCGTCGAGCTCTTCGGTGTGTTGGAAGGCGAGCCAACGATTCTTCAGCCGCTCGTCATGCTGCCACTCGGGATCGCCCATCAACTCAATGAAGCGGTTCCACTGACGGTCGACCATCGTGATCACTTCGTAGTAGCCGTCCTTGACCGGTGTGACCTGCCAGGGATAGAAGGCGTTCATATGCGTGCCAGCGCGGCCTCGCGCCTGGCCGGTGAAGACAAACGGCGCGACCCCCGAACCGGCCATCACATTGCTGATGATGTCGACAATCGACAGCCAGGCATGCTGCCCTAGCCCATCCTCACGAGTCGCCCGACGTGACAGCAGAGCCGCGATCGCCGCATGAATGCCGCCTTGGTACTGAGGCGCGTCGTATGGCAAGCCGAGCGGTGCGCGGTCAGGATCGCCGATCTTGAACGAGATCCCGCTGGCCAGTGAAGCAACCAGCGACTCCGCCTGCCAGCCCTCGCGTTGCGTGCCGATACCGAACACCGTGATCGTGACTTGGTTGAACTCAGGCGCATCCACCGAGAGGTCTTCCCAGGTCAGTCCAAGCTCCCGTTGCTCGGCAATGTGTCGCGACGTGATCACCGTGCCACACCGCTGAGCGACCGCTCGGTAGAGCCGCCGTCCGGCCGCAGACTCCAGATTCAGCGTCACGCTGCGCTTGTTCGTGTCCAGGAACAGGTGCAGCCCGCTCCGCTCGCGGCCAGGCTGATCGGCCATGAACGGAGGCTTGCCACGCACCTCGTCGCCACCGAGCGGTTCAATCTTGATCACGTCCGCACCGAGGTCGGCTAGCAGCTTGCCTGCGTACGACGCTGCAATCCCGCCCCCGTCCTCAAGCACCCTCATCCCTGCTAACGCCGATGTGGACGCGCTCAGGACAGCCTCAAGGGTCGCTTCAGTCGTCATGGCAGAGAGGGTAACGCTAGCCTCTGTGCAATCTTGAGCAAGCGTGAAGGAGGTGGCCGATGGAGAATCTGAGCGGCAAGGTGGCGTTGGTAACGGGCGCCGGATCCGGCATCGGACGTGGCATCGCCCTCGCCTGCGCCGACGAGGGCATGCATGTAATCCTCGCCGACGTCCAGGAGGGTACGGCCCAGGCAGTGGCGGCAGAGGTCGAGGCGAAAGAAGTGCAGGCGCTGCCTGTCGACCTCGATGTCACCGACAACGTGAGCTATGAATGGCTGGCCGAGCAGGTCTACGCCGAATTCGGCGAGCTCAACCTGCTTGTCAACAACGCCGGCGTCATGACCGCCGGCCCCGTCAGTCACGCGACACAGGCCGACTGGGACTGGAACTTCGCAGTCAACCTAAACGGAGTCGTCAACGGCGTGCAGACTTTCCTCCCGCGCATGCGAGCCCAGGACGGCGAGGCGCACATCGTCAACACCGTCTCGATGGCCGGATTACGGCTCAACGAGGTGGTTCCACTCGGCGTCTACAGCGCCAGCAAGCACGCAGCCTTCGCCTACTCGGAGTCGCTGCGCAATGAGCTGGCCGCCGAGGACATCGGAGTCTCGGCGCTCTGTCCCGGCGGCGTCGACACCCTGATCGGCGAGGCTGGACGCAATCGTCCCGATCAGTTCGGCGGACCCAAGGACGGTCCCGAATCCGGCTTCAGTCCTGGCATGATGTCGCAACAGATGGACCCCGAGGACGTCGGCCGCATCGTGATCAAGGGCGTCAAGGCCAATCGCTGGCTGATCTTCTCACACCCCGAGCTGCGCTCCCACGTCGAGCGCCGGTACCAACGGATCATGGACGACTTCGAGTTCTATGCCAACGCCTGACTCGTAGTCCCCTCTCCCAGTGGGAGAGGGCTAGGGTGAGGGCTGGCCTAGATGAGAGAGGCGAGAGCGAGCACATACCAATGAGCACCGAACACACGACCGCCAGCGATATCCTGCCCGATCCCGAAGTCGTCGAGGTCTCCGAAGGCATCTACGCCTACATCCAGCACGACGGCTCCTGGTGTCTAAACAACCCAGCATTCGTCGATGTCGGCGACCAGGTGATTGCGATCGACGCCTGCGCCAACGAACGTCGTACCCGGCTCTTCCAGGAGGCGATCGCAAGCATCTCCAGCAATCCGGTGCGGACCCTCGTCAACACGCACTCGCACATGGACCACACCTACGGCAATTGTCTCTTCGCCGATGACGCGGTGATTGTTGGACATCGCAACTGCCGAGACGACATCCTGCGCGATGCGCCGAATCAGCGCGAACGAGTGGAGGTAATGTTCCCCACGGTCGAGTGGGGCGACGTCACACCGGTCGCGCCAAACGTCGTCTTCGATGACACCATGACGCTGTACGCCGGTGACCTTGAGCTACAACTGATCTACGTTTCTCCCGCGCACACAAACACCGATGCGGTGGTCTGGATTCCAGAGCGCCAGGTGCTCATCGCCGGCGACATCATCTTCAACCAGGGTACGCCGTTCGCGCTGATGGGTTCAGTCGCAGGCTGGCGATCGGCGCTCGTCCGCCTGAAGGAACTGCCGATCGAAACAGTCATAGCCGGTCACGGTCCGGTCGCCGACGCCTCGGTCCTTGACGAAGTCGACGCCTACCTGGAGTTCGTCCAGGACTCCGCCAAGTCCGCCTTCGTCGCCGGAGTCGATCCCCTCGAAGCTGCCCGAGACCTCGACCTGGGCCGCTTCGGCGAATGGACCGACGGAGAGCGAATCGTCGGAAACCTGCACCGCGCCTATAGCGAACTCCGAGGCGAAGCCTTAGGCACCGAGATCGACATGGCCACCGCCTTCGGCCAGATGCTCGAGTACAACGGCGGCCAGCCGCTGCGCTGTCTGGCGTAGGTACCACTCCGTCATACCCGCGCTTGCCGCGGGTATCTCGCCGCGTTGGGCACTGACGTGAGTGCGGCACGCCGCGAGATTGCCGCGACGGAGCGCGGCAATGACGAGACACAATTAGACTGGAATCTTCTCTTCTTCCTCCAGCTCAACCATCCCAGCCCATTTGCGAAGCTCCTCATTCAACCGATCGTCCCGATCTCCCAGATGACACTGCCGCAGATAGCCGAGATACGTCTCGACCTGTTCGCGCCGCAGTTCAGCCACGTCGGCCATCGCTTCTTCGGCACCCTCACGGCCGTCGCCCAAGATGACGCCCAGCGCGCTGTAGAGCGTGTCATCGCCATCCTTGGCCAGGTACCACTCGGCCTTGTTCATGTAGCGATGGATCTCCTCGCGCCGATCCGGCTCCTTGAGCATCAGGTAGCGCATGTGATCGACGAAGTAAGCCAGATGCCGCTCGATGTCCAGCTGGCAGAGCTCGTAGATCTTGCGCTCAGCCTCGGTCTGAGCAAGTTGCTCGCCATGACGCAGCAACGCGATCAGCATGGAGTCGTGCATGATTGAGGCGACGACGAACTCCGAGAACGTATAGCTCTGAGTCAGCGGAAGGAACTTCCAGTTCCGCCCGCCACGACCGAGTCCGCCGCCGTTAGCCAGCGCTCGTTTACGCCAGACCTCGAACAGCCGCGCGGCGTCGAACACCACCGTGCCGAGGAACAGCTTCACCTCGATGTAGCCGTAAGAGATCTCTTGCAACCAGCGACCGGTCGTCTGCGCCTTCGTCCAGCCGTATTCCGACATCAACGTCGCGATCTGGCAGACCGCGCGCTCCATGTCGGATCCGATCGGTTCCAGGGTGTCCCAGGGAATGTCGGCGGATGAGTTCCAGCGGTCTGCGATTGCATCCTCATACAGTCCGGCGCAAAGGTCCGACCAGACCTCAGCCTTGTCGAAGATCGAGTAACCCATCTGCTCGGTCCGCGTGTCGGGCACCGCACCGCGCGGGATCTCCGTGTTGTTGTCCCAGTGCTCCGGGACCTCACCGTAGACATCAACGTTGAGGTACTCGAACCGCAGCCCGCCGTTCTCTGCCGTCGCCTGTTCCTTCGCCTTGACGCCCCAGTGGACCGGTATGTCGAGCCAATCCGATGGCAATCCCGATTGCTCCAGGCGTTCCTTGGCGGCCTTGACGACATCACTGTCAGGCATGGTGATCCTCCTCCACAGAAAAAAGCGGCGCGGGCTGCAACCCGCGCCGCCTGCGAGATCCGATGAGCGCTTCTAGTTCTCGTCGAGCGCGCCAGACAATGCCGGATGCAACCGACCGGTCTCCAGCCGACCGCCGAGTCCGGCAACGTCGAGCCGGTGCAGGTACTCCAACACCTGCTTGCGGCGCACGTGCCAGAACAGCCGCCAGCCCTCGTCGACATCGCCATCGCCGAGCAGGTAGACCAGCGCGCCGGCAAGTCCGGGATTCGCCTGATCCGGGTCGACCAGCGTGTTCTCGAACATGTCCAGCGTCCAGTGGACTTCCTCGGCCTTCTCAGGCTCGTTCTCCAACGTGTACTTGAGGTGCGTCACACCGAAGGCCACGTGCCGCGACTCGTCTTGCGCAGCCAGGCGGAAGATCCGCTTCTCTGCCTCGTTGTGCGCGATCAGCTCGCCCAGTCGGAAGAGCGACTGCACGAATCCCTCACCGAGAATGTGCAGCATCGACGACATCTGGGTGAAGTCCTCGGCCTCGAGGATCTGACGCAGGCCACCGCCGCCGCCCTGCAGCAGCAGGCCGCCGCCGTTGGCCAGCGCGCGCTTGCGGAACACGTCGGTGTGGCGAGCTTCGTCCATCACCTGGGACATCAGGAAGAGGCCCGACTCGAAGTGGTCGGCGGCAACCCGCGGGAGCCATTTGCCGGGCACGTCGCCGGCGATGAACTCAACCTCGGTCAACGAGGTGCAGAGCTGCGCCATCGCCCGCTCGATGTCCTCGGGCAGCTCGTCCAGCGTGTCCCAGGGGATGTCGGTGGCCGACGACCACTGCCGCGAGACGGCCTCGTCGTAGAGCAACCCGGCCGAATCAGAGAAGGTCTCGGTCGCCTCCCCGAGCACCCACGGAGTCATCCGCGGGGTGGCGCCCTCAGCCGGCGCCGCGCCGCGCGGTCGAGCCGAGCTGTCGCTGGAGGACGCCGGAATGTCGCCGTACAGGGTCTTGTTGATCTGTTGCAGGGTCAGCCCCTTGCGGCCAGGTTCGGCCGAGACGCCCCACTCGGTATCGAGGTTGAGCCAGGAGAGATCGAGGTCGGGAACCTCAGGCTCAAGGCGCATTTCTTCCAGCTTGTCAACGGTGACCATCGTCAGACTCCTCAGGCGTCAGCGGGCCGTCCCGCATCCGATCGCTGCGGCCCACGCCGCACGGGCAACTGTATATTCCGACACAGGATAAGGCGTAGACGCGCAGGTTGTCGAGGATGATTGGCGGTCGACCCGGAGTTGTGTAGCGCGGCGAAAACGCGAAGGGTCTGTCCTGCGTTCGATTTCATTGAGCGCCGCCGTCCATCAGAGGCTAATCTTGGCGGCCATGGAGATCTTCTACGAGCCGCATGCGAGGGCGAGGATGGGACAACGTGGCATCTCGGAAGAATTGATTGAGACGGTCCTGTCTGACCCGGACATTACGAGACCAGCGCCCGTCCGAGGTTCAGGCACCCCCTGCCGCATATACGAACGACGATTCGCCACCCAGATCTGTAAGGTGTACATCCGAGAAGGCGTCGAGCCGATTACTGTGGCAACTGTCGCGTGGCGAGATTTGTGATTGTCTTGGAGTAGGACCAATGTCGCAGTTTCCTGCGGTGACTCAAAACGAAGAGGGAGACATTCTCTACGTTCAGGTGAGCGATGAACCGATCGTGAAGACCAGAGAGATTGGAGACGAATGCCTGGTCGACTTCGACATCAATGGCGGCGTCGTTGGTGCAGAATTCATCATGATTGACGAGCAGTTCGACTTGGCACAGGTTCCCTCGACGGAGCTGTTTGAATCGGCTGTCAAGAGCTACCTGGCTACACGCGCTTGAGGAGTTCGAAGAGCACGATGCCGTAGATCGTGGCGTGGGTTGTCTAGCCGATCTAGTTGTCCGTGCGATACAGATACCGAACATCCCACAACCCATACAGGGTCGCTGTCGTGTTGCCGAACACGTTTCGCACCGCGCTCAGACGCTCAGCATGTGACGTATAGATCACCGGCAGATTCTCAGCCACGATCTCCTGCGCTCGGTGATAAAGATCGAAGCGAAGCTCCCGATCCAGCTCCTGGCTGGCCAGAACCCAGACGCTGTCCAACTCTGCTTCCCAGGCCGTCGCCGGCTCGGGCTGGTTCGGATACCAGAGATGGAGATTCTCCGAACTGTGCCAGAGCACGATGGCCCCGTGAGGATCAGGTCCGCCGGTGAAACCGATCACGATCGCGTCCCAATCAAACGACGAAGTGAGTTGGCCGACCAGCGCACCAAAGTCGATCACCAGGAAATCAACATCTAGACCAATCTCGATCATGCCTTCGTGGATGATGCCCGTGACCTGTTCGCGAACGGTGTTGCCCTCATTGGTCGCCATCGTGAACGCGATCGCGTTGCCGCGATCATCCTCGCGGAAGCCGTCACCGTCGCGGTCGATCCAACCCAGTTCGTCTAGAATCTCATTGGCTCGAGCCAGGTCGTACTCATAAGTCGCGACATCCGGGTTGTGGAAGTCGCCGGTGGCCGGACTGATTGGTGACCACTGCGGATAACCAAGGCCATGCTGGACCTGCTCGATGATCGCGTCCTTGTCCACGACATGAGCCACCGCTCGCCGAAACTCCAGATTGCTAAACCAGTACAGCTTCTCCTCCGAGACGTACGCCTCGCCGGATTCTGGATTCGTTCCCTGATTCTGGTTGAACGTCAGAAAGACCGAGCCGAAATTCGGTCCTCGGCGGTGAATCGTGAAGTTCTCGTCCTCGGCCAATGGTTCCAGGTCCGCAAACTCATGACCCAGTACGCCGTGAACATCGGCTACGCCACTACGAAACGCGTCAAGTTCGGCCGCGAGATCAGACACAATCACCTGCACAACGCGATCGAGATACGGCAGCCGGTTTCCTGCGTCATCGGTCATCCAGTAATCCGGATTGCGCCGGAAAACGATTCGCTCTTCCGGGATGAACTCCTCGATCAGGAACGGTCCCGTACCGATCACCTCCGACGGGTCGGTCTCGATGCCCCAGACCTCGTTGAACGTTCCAGCATCGACGTAGGGCTGCAGGATGTGCTGCGGGTAGATCGCGGTCGCCATCGAGCGCAGGAAAGGCGCGAAGGAAACCGGCAGCACGCACTGGATCGTGTACTCGTCGATTGCCGTAACCGACATCGGAGCTTCCTGCCACTCGCCGTCGTCGTCAAGCAGGCGGAAGGTGAATGCAGCGCGAGTAGAAGTGGGGATGTCTTCGTTGTAGATGATCTGATTGAAGGTGAACTCCACATCCTCGGCTGTAAACGGTTCACCGTCGTGCCAGTGCACGTCGCGCCGCAGGTAGAACGTCCACGTCAAGCCGTCGTCCGACACGTCCCAGGTGTGAGCCAGGTTCGGTTCTGGCTCACCGGTCAGCCACGAGATATCGGTCAAGCCCTCAAAGAGATTGCCCAGCACGCCCGACGATCCCGCGTCATTCGACAGCGCCGGATTCAGCGTCAGCGGTTCCGCGATCGTGGCAAACGTCAGCGAGCCGCCGTACTCGCCGATCTCGTACGCAAACGCATCGGCGTTCGCCACGAGGCTCGAGACGGTGTCCGATTCCGCTTCCGGCACGTCCACGGTCACCGCGGGAATCTCGTCGCTGCAGGCCAACAGCAACAGGGCAGCAGCAATCAGGACCAACAGCATTGCTCTCATGACCAACCTCGCTCCGTTCCCAACCTCAAACGAAATCAAACGAAGCCTATCAATGGTCGTCGGCTACGCTGAGTCCGACTTACTGCCATTCCCTGGAGAATCAACAAATGTCCCTGCCCGAATTCGAAAATGTACTGCTCGAGCGAACCGGCACCGACGACCGGATCGGCGTGCTCACGCTCAACCGGCCCGAGAAAATGAACGCGCTCTCGCAGGAGCTGATCTACGACTTCCGCGACGCCTGCGAACACTTCGAGGCCGACGACGACGTCCGCGTAATCATCGTCAAAGGTGCGGGCCGCACCTTCTCGGCCGGCTACGACCTCACTCCCGCCGGCGGCTACGGCGCCGACGCCGTGCACAAGCGATTCCGCACCGTCGACGACGAAGGCAACCGCCTGATCATGGGCATCCGCGGCGGCATGGCCCGCGTCACCGACATCTGGCTCTACTTCTGGAACATGCAGAAGATCACGATCGCCCAGCTCCACGGATACGCCATCGCCGGTGGCTTCGAGCTCTCGATGATGGCCGACCTCGTAGTCGCCGCAGATGACACCCAGATCGGTCACCCCGGCCTGCGCTTCGCCGGCTCGCGAACCTCGGCGATCCTGCCCTTGCTGACCAACATGCGCAAAGCCAAGGAACTCTTCTACACCGGCGACCCAATCCGAGCGACTGAAGCAGCCGAGCTCAACCTGATCAACTACGCCGTCCCCCGCGACGAGCTCGAAGAGAAGACGATGGCGCTCGCAGAGCGCGTCTCCAACCTGCCCGCCGACCACCTCGCCCAGCTCAAGGTCCACGTCAACCGCTTCTACGAGAACATGGGCATCTACTCCTCGCTGCGCTCCTCGACCGACCTCGACGCAGTTGGAACCTTCACCAGCCAGCACTACGAGTGGTCACGACGGATGCGGGACGAAGGCCTCAAGGGAGCCCTCGCCTGGAGAGACGGCCCCTTCGGCGACTACTCCCAGGCCCCACGCAACCGCTAGGCACTGTTCCAGTCCCCGCCCCTCCCAGCTCCCCCTTGCAGGGGGAGCTGCCGAAGGCTGAGGGGGTCCTCGCCGTACGGGGGATTGGAAGTCCAACGCCCCATGCCCACCTTCATCGGCCTCGACCTAGCCTGGACAACCAAGAACGAAAGCGGAATCTGCTGGCTAGAAGGCGACTCCCGCGAAAACCTACGCTGCACGCGCCTGGAAGCCGACGTCTGCGCAACCGAACAGCTAGCTGACGAACTCAATCAGGTCGAGGGTCCCCTCGTCGTCACGATCGATGCTCCAGTGCTGTACACACCGGAGCGCTGGGTAGAGCCCGAAATCGCTCGCCGCTTTGGTAAGTACAAGGCATCAGCTCACTCGTCCCACGCCGCTGTCAACAAGGGATTTAAGGCCGGAATCAATCTAGGTGTAGCACTTGCCGATCTCGGATTCACACTTGATCCCCACAGATTGTTGGCTGGCAACGAGGAGAGTCCCTGCGCCGTTGAGGTCTACCCCCACACAATCCACGTGAGGCTCTTTGGCCTATCGGAGCGGCTGAAGTACAAAAAGGGGCTGGTTGCGGACAAGAGAGCAGGATTGAAGCAATACCAGAAGTACCTGGTCAAGTTGATTGACAAAGAAGCGCCTGATCTGCTTGAGTCGATAGCCGTGCAGGAGGCGTTGACTCCTCACACCGCACAGGAAGCCAAAGGCAAGAGCCTCAAACGCCTCGACGACACCCTCGATGGACTCACCTGCGCCCTCGCCGCTTGGCTGATCTGGAAAGAACCCGATCGCTGGGAGATGATCGGCGATCTCAACGGCTACATCGTCGCCCCGAAGCCTCAGGACGGATAGTCCGGGTGCGACTTGAGAGCGATGATCTGTCGCGTGTGATCACCGTCGTGGAACGCCTGAAATAGCGGCCACGCCATCGACGGCAACTCCCCGAAGAACGCGTGCGGCACCGTCGTCTCATCACCAACCTCGTCCGGCAGCACATTGCCGACACTGAGCAGCCGCTCACTCACCGACGTCACCTGCAGACGCAAATCATCAACGTCCGACGCCGGCGCCGTGATCTGACCGGGTGGACCCTTGGTCACGGTTTGCCCGTAAGCAGTGGCGACGATGATCTCCGCGACGTTCGGCGACGCCGTGATCACGTGGCGCATCACCTCGGCGATGCTCCAGCTCGACTCATTCTCGGCATCCATCTCGCCCGACGGCGTCCAGTCGGCTTGCGCCTGACTCACGTCCTGAATCGCGTCAATCAACGCGAACCGAGCATTCGCCATCCGCAACCAGATCTCGTCCCATGGCAGCGTCGCCGCACCCTCAAGAAACTCGGTGCGCATGCGCTCCCGGTAGTCCAAATTGCGGACGTCGGCCATGGCGCTTAGTTGCCCTGACCGATGGCGGCGATGAACTCGTCCGAGGTCACCACCCCATGCGCATATGACGGCCAGTTGATGTTGATTTCAGCGTCCATCTCCGCCTCCGAGAAGGCAGCAATCGCGTCCGAGATCAGCGTCGCATGAAACCCCATCTCGACGGCATAGCGCCCCGTCGAGTCGATGCACGTGTTGGCCCGATTCCCGGCCACCACGACCCGCTCGATCCCATGCTTGCCCAACAGGAACTCAAGATCGGTGTTGGCAAATCCGCTCGACGTCCAGTGCTCCTGAGCAATCACATCGCCCGCCTGCGGAGCCACCTCATCAATCACCTGGATGCCAAAGCTCCCCGCTTCAAACGCGCCCAGCCGCTGCACACCCACATGAGACGGCGCCGGATGCTTCCAGCCGTGATAGTCGCCCTCGCGGTTCGCATGGTGATTCGCATAGACCACCAGGATGCCCGCAGCCCGGGCCGCCTCAGTCACCCGACGAAGATTCTCAACCGTCCCCACCGCCTCAGCGGTCCCCTTCGTCATCTCATACAACTTGCCCCCCGGCTTAAGAAACTCATTCAAAGCATCAACCAACAGCAGCGCAGTCTCAGAGGCCGGAAACGTAGGTGCGTCTGGCATCACTCATTCCAGTTCGTTGTTCAGTTGCGGCGTCAGGCTACAACCGCGACTAGCGAAACTCGGGCACAATCTCCTCGATAAACCGATCCATCTGCTCCGTCCGCTGGAACGCGTTCGAACCCATCGTGAAGTCAGGAATGATCAGCTCGTCGACCCCCGCGTCGATGTAGGCCTGGACAGTCTGCTTGATCTCATCGTTCGATCCGCCCAGCACAGGACGTCCGCTCGCGCGAACCCGTCCCAGGACCTCATCGTCGTCGGTCATCATCAGCAACATGCAGGCCGAGCGTTCGATCTCGGCCGGGTCTCGGCCGACGTCCTGGCAATGCGCGTCAAGCACCGACTGCTTGTGAATCAGCACCTCCGGCGTGCCCCAGACATTCCACTCGTTCGCGTATTGCGCCGTGATCCGCAGGGTGCGCTTCTCGCCGCCGCCGCCGATCATCAGTGGCAGAGGCGTCTGGATCGGCTTCGGCTCCAGCGGCGCATCGACAAGCTGGTAGTACTCACCCGTAAAGTTGGTCTTCTGGTACCGAAACAGCTCCGTCACTAACTGACAGGCCTCTTCAAAGCGGTCCATCCGCTCCTTCAGAGTGCCAAAATGGATCCCGTAAGCGTGATGCTCGTTCTCCTGCCAGGCCGCGCCCAGTCCGAGCACGAAGCGGCCGCCCGAGATGATGTCGATTTGCGCCGCCATCTTCGCGGTCACTGCCGGGTGCCGGTACGTGTTTCCCGAGACCATGTGCCCCATCTTGATCCGCGGAATGCGCGAGGCAAACGCGGCTAGCGTCGTCCACGACTCATGACACAGCTCGTCCGAGGCGTCCTCGCCGACCGGCTTGTTCGGCATGAAGTGATCGGCGAACCAGATCCGATCCCAACCCGTTCGTTCGGCGTGTCTGGCCACGGTCAGCACTTCGGCCCACGGATTTGACGGCCCAGCCCAGAATCCGAATCGCATGATCTTCTTCCTTCAGGTGTGTGACTATTGCGACCATTGTGACGCCATCGAGACGACCGTGGCCGCAGGTTACCGAACCAACAGAACGACCGACCCGCGAAGAGCGGTTAACGAAAAGGTAAAGACGGAGTGCCCATCCCAGCGCATAGCATGGTCTTGGCGAATTGCGGGCAGTCCCCTCAATGTGGAGTGGCTGCCGCGTTCATGGCCCCCGATTGAACTGACGATGATTCGTTGAGAGGCCATGCGATGCGCACCCTGTTGGTCGTTGAGGACGAGAGACCGCTGGCCGAAACGCTCCGTTTCAATCTCGAAATGGAAGGCTACCGAGTCCGCACCGCCGAGGACGGCATCGAGGGACTCTCGATGGCCCGTGCCCTGCAACCCGACCTGGTCTTGTTGGACCTGATGCTGCCCCGTATGGACGGACTCGACGTCCTGCGCGGAATCCGCGAGACATCGCAGGCCCCGGTCCTCTTGCTCACCGCAAGAACCTCCGAGTCAGACCGCGTCAGGGGTCTCGACCTCGGAGCCGACGACTACATCACCAAGCCCTTCTCGCTGGCCGAGCTCAAGGCTCGAGTCCGAGTCCACTTGCGCCGCAAGCAGGACGTCGCGGTCGAGGCGAGAGAGCTCGAGTTCGGAGAGTTCAAGCTCGACCTCAACCGCCGCCTGCTGACCAGAAACGGCGAGCCGATCGCGCTTCGCCCCAAGGAGTACGAGCTACTCGCCTATCTCGCCCAACGCGATGGTCGCGCATTCACGCGAGACCAGCTCCTGAACGACGTCTGGGACATCTCCTTCTCCGGCGGGACACGAACCGTCGACGTCCACGTACGCTGGTTGCGCAAGAAAATCGAGAATCCGGACGGCCCGCCGCGCCACCTGATTACGGTGCGGGGAGCGGGGTATCGATTCGAGCGCTAACCGTGCGTACGGTCGCTGTTGGTGTCGCCGCACTGCTGCTGGGAGTCGGACTGCTCGCCTCAGCAGTCTCGCTTATCGGCGGCGGAATCGCCCTCGCTGTCGGCCTCGGATTATGCGCCACCGGCCTGAGATCAATGGCCCGCGCCACCGCGCAACTGCGTGAACAGTCGGCCGGCCAGTCCCAGGCCGCCGAGCGCCTGCAGGACGAACTCTCGTCGCGAACCGCCGAACGCGATCAGCTGGAACGCGCCCTCGCCTCCACCGGCGACATGGTCATCGCCCTCGACGCCGACGCCAGAATCCAGTACCTCAATCCCGCCGCCGAGCTCGCCCTGCGCTCCGGCGATCGCGACATGATCGGCTCTCCACTACTGGAAGCGGTCGAAGACCCGGACCTCTACGGAGCCGTCCGCCTCGCCATCGAGGACGGCACCCCGGCTGTCCTGGTCGTCTTGCGAGCCGAGAGACGCTTCCGCACGGTGGTCGCGCCGGTCTCGGCGCTCGCGCAATCGGGACCATGGTCAGTCGTCCTCGCCATGCACGACCTCTCCGACCTCTACGAGGCCGAGATCGCCCGCCGCGACTTCTTCATCAACGCCTCCCACGAGTTGAGAACGCCCCTGGCATCAATCTCCGCCGCCGCCGAGACGCTCGAAGTCGTCAGCAAGCCGAAAGACTCGGAACGATTCCGGTCGATCATCCAGTCCGAGGCCGAGCGCATGAGCCAATTGGTCGAGGAGATGCTCGCGCTCGCCCGCCTCGAATCCGGCCTGACCGAACCCGAGATGGAAGTCGTCGGCATGGAGTCGCTGCTCGAAGACGCCGTCGAGAGCATCAGGCCGCAAGCCGAACGCGAGGGACTGTCGGTCACCTGCTCCGCTCACAACGGCTCCGCAGAGACAATGATCATGGCCGACCCCGAACTGGTCGAACGTGCCCTCCTCAATCTGCTTCACAACGCCGTCAAGTTCACCGACGAGGGCGGCTCGATCGAAGTCCGCTCCGAGTTCGGCGATGATGCCGATCCGGCCCCCATGGTCTGGATCCAGGTGCGCGACACCGGCATCGGGATTGAACCGGCCGAACAGTCGCGCATCTTCCAGCGCTTCTACCGAGTCGACCGCGCCCGGCAGTCGGGCGGCGGAACCGGCCTCGGCCTGGCAGTCGTCCGGCACATCGCCGAGGTCCACGGAGGCGCGGTCTCACTGCAGAGCGCGCCCGGCATCGGTTCAACCTTCGGCTTCAGCGTGCCCCTCGCGCAACAGAGCTAGGGCCTGATCACATGGATGCTGACGAACCCTGCATGGGGCGCCAGCATTCCCCGCTCCCCCTTGCAGGGGGAGCTGCCGAAGGCTGAGGGGGTCCCACTCCCCATCGACTATGCCCCAGACCGCCCATACGGTTGTTCGCTCCCCCATGTGAACAGGCCCTAGCCCGGCCTGTGGGAGACCGGTGCCCTCTCCCTCCGGGAAAAGCAGTCAACAATCAAGCGCAACTCGACCAGTGACGCACTGGTCTCCTGTTGGCAATAACCCACTCTTAACGGCCCGTTATCCGCATGGTTAACGCGAACCCGGTCACAGGACTGAAGCTGTGCATCGCGCCTGGTGCGTAGTGTGGCGAGCGCTCAGGAAGAGCGAGCCACGAGTGGTGTTTCCGGCATTGAGACTCGCCGGTCACAGAGCGAGAGGAGCGTGATCGTCTTGGAAATCGCAAACTACAGGCTGTCAACGCGGTGGCTGCCGCTGTTGATCGTCGCCCTGCTGGCAGGAGCCATGCTGCTCGTCGCCTGCAGCGGAGATGACGAGCAACAGCAAACAGTGGCCCAACAGGAACAGCAACAGGATCAGCCCGCGTCAACCAGCGCGGCCGAGGACCAGCAACAGGACCAGCCCGCGCCAACCAGCGCCGCCCAGGACCAACAGCAGCAGGCGGCCGTCGCTGCGGCGCCGACCCAGCAACAGCAACAGGAAACCCGCGAACAGCTGTCAGGGGTCGAGGGTGAAATCCAGGTCGACGGTTCCTCAACCGTTTTCCCGATCACCGAGGCCATGGCCGAGGAGTTCGGCATCCTTACCGACCGCGGCGTGCGCGTTACGGTCGGCGTCTCCGGCACCGGCGGCGGCTTCAAGCGCTTCTGCGCCGGCGAGACCGACATCTCCGACGCTTCCCGACCAATCAAAGACTCCGAGGTCGAGCTCTGCACCGAGGCCGGCATCGACTTCATCGAGGTCCCGGTCGCCTTCGACGGTCTGACCGTCGTGATCAACCCGGACAACGACTGGGTCGACCAACTGACCGTGGCCGAGTTGAACCATATCTTCCGCCCGGACGACTACGCCACCTCATGGGCCGACGTCCGCGACGGCTTTCCCGACCTCGAAATCGCGCTCTATGCGCCCGGCGCCGACAGCGGCACCTTCGACTACTTCACCGAGGCGATCAACGGCGACGGCGGTGTCCACCGCTCCGACAACACGACCTTCTCCGAGGACGACAACGTCCTCGTCCAGGGCGTGGCCTCGGACCGCGGCGGGATCGGCTACTTCGGCTTCAGCTACTACGCGAACAACGCCGACGCGCTGAAGGCGGTGCCGGTCATCAACGACGCCGGCGAGGCGATCACCCCCTCGAACGAGACGATCAACGACGGCTCCTACAACCCGCTCTCGCGACCGCTGTTCATCTACGTCTCAGTCGCCTCGCTCGAGCGTGAAGAAGTCGCCGCCTTCGTCGAGTACTTCCTCACCGACGGCACCTGGCTGGTCGACACACCCGAGGTCGGCTACGTCCAGCTACCAGGTGACATCTACGCCGCCGCGCTGGAGCGCGTGCAAGGCCGAGTCACCGGCTCGGCCATGGCCGCCGCCCACGAAGGCGCATCGTTGGGCCAAATCTTCGGCGTCGAAGGTTCGCAGCCAATGGTCGCTGACCTCTCAGCACTCGAAGGCGAAATCGCCGTCGACGGTTCCTCGACCGTCTTCCCAATCACCGAGGCGATGGCCGAAGAGTTTGGCATCCTCACCGAGCGCGGCGTGCGCGTTACGGTCGGCGTCTCCGGCACCGGCGGCGGCTTCAAGCGCTTCTGCGCCGGCGAGACTGACATCTCCGACGCCTCCCGCCCAATCAAAGACTCCGAGGTCGAGCTCTGCACCGAGGCTGGCATCGACTTCGTCGAGGTCCCGGTCGCCTTCGACGGCCTGACCGTCGTGATCAACCCCGACAACGACTGGGTCGACCAATTGACCGTGGCCGAGTTGAACCACATCTTCCGTCCCGACGACTACGCCACATCGTGGGCCGACGTCCGCGACGGCTTCCCCGACCTGGAGATCTCGCTGTACGCGCCTGGCGCGGACAGCGGCACCTTCGACTACTTCACCGAGGCAATCAACGGCGATGGCGGCGTCCACCGCTCCGACAACACGACCTTCTCCGAGGACGACAACGTCCTCGTCCAGGGCGTGGCCTCGGACCGCGGCGGGATCGGCTACTTCGGCTTCAGCTACTACGCCAACAACGCCGACGCGCTCAAGGCGGTTCCGGTGATAAACGACGCCGGCGAGGCGATTACCCCCTCGAACGAGACCATCAACGACGGCTCCTACAACCCGCTCTCGCGACCGCTGTTCATCTACGTCTCGGTCGCGTCACTGGAGCGCGAGGAAGTCGCTGCCTTCGTCGAGTACTTCCTCACCGACGGCACCTGGCTCGTCGACACACCCGAGGTTGGCTACGTCCAGCTACCGGCTGACATCTACGCCGCCGCGCTCGACCGAGTACAGAACGGCGAGACCGGTTCCGCGATCGCCGAGGCCGACGGGGAAGCCACCCTGGCCCAGATCTACGGCGCGGAGTAACCGCAAACCGTCAGGTAGTAGGGCAACGCCCACCAATCACGCGCCTCGACCAACTCACACTTCTTCGAGTTGGTCGAGGCGCTGCGCCGTATCCAATGCAACCCCCGACGCGTTCCCCCTCATCACTTACTGAGCGTTAACCGCGAGATTCCGTAGCAGGCATACTTTTCTCCCATCGCCGGCCGACCCACGACCGGGCAGACCCTGCCTGAGCGGTAGCGAGACTCAATATGGCAGCACGGCAGCCCAACGAGCCGCAAGCGCAACCACCGCAGGACACCGTGCGCTCATTGCTGGCCGAGCTCTGGCGCGACCGACTGCAACCGTCGCGCCCGGGCAGTGGACGCGAGACGCCGCTGGGCCGCTTGATCCACGGCGCGCTCTTCCTCACCGCCACCCTCTCCGCCTTCGTCACCATCGGCATCGTCCTGGTCCTGATCTTCGAGACCGTCGAGTTCTTCCGCGAGGTCCCCTTCATCGACTTCTTCGGCTCGACCAAATGGTCGGCCCTCTTCGCCGAGAAGCAGTTCGGCGTCTGGGCCTTGGTCTGGGGCACCGGAATGATCGCCTTGATCGGCCTAGTCGTTGCCATTCCCCTTGGGCTAATGGCCGCCGTCTTCCTCAGCGAGTACGCGCCGCCGCGGGTTCGTGCGATCGTCAAACCCATCCTCGAAATCCTCGCCGGCGTGCCGACCGTCGTCTTTGGCTACTTCGCCCTCGTCTCCGTCTCACCGGTGATTCGCGACATCTTCGGCCAGGACGTCGGAATCTACAACGCGCTCTCCGCCGGCATCGTCGTCGGACTGATGATCGTGCCCATCATCGCTTCCCTCTCCGAGGACGCCATGAATGCGGTGCCCCGCTCACTGCGCGAAGGCGCCTACGCGCTCGGCTCAACCCGCATGGAAGTCTCCCTCCGCGTCGTCCTGCCCGCCGCCTTCTCCGGCGTAGTCGCCTCGATCATCCTCGCCGCCTCACGCGCCGTCGGCGAGACCATGGCCGTCACCATCGCCGGCGGCGGCAACCCGCAGTTCGGTGTCAACCCCCTCGAAGCAGTCCAGACCATGACCGCCATGATCGTCCAGCTCTCGCTCGGCGACACACCGACCACCTCCATCGAGTTCAAGGTCCTCTTCGCCGTCGCCATGACCCTCTTCGTCCTGACCCTGGTGATGAACATCGTCGCCCAATGGGTCTCGCGTCGCTTCCGCGAGGAATACGAATGAGCGCCGCAGCTCCGACCGCCCGATTCACTTCCTTCGCCCCGCGCGTGCGCTTCCGCCGCAGCGTCTCGGTCGGCTTCATGGTCTTCGCCCTGCTCGCGATCGCCATTTCCATGATCATGCTCGGCGCGTTGATCGTCGAGATCGCCGTCGACGGCGCAGCCCGGCTGTTTACCGATGGCGGCGCAGTCGATCGCGAAGCGCGCGGCGGCGGCATCATCAGCGATCTGCCCACACCCCAGGGCATGGGCTGGATGAGTTGGGCCCTGCCGGTCGCAATCCTCCTGCCCTTCGTCGGACCCCGCCTGGTCAACAGCCTCGTGCCCGGACTGCCGCAGCTCGCCGAGCGCCTGATCGGACTGATCGTCGTCGCCCCGGCCGCGATCTTCGTCCACATCCTCTACGTCCGCTTCGAATCCGCCTACTTCGTCGAGTATGCCAAGGCCGTCGGCATCGACGGCGCCAGCGGCAACCTCTTCCAGCTCTTCGCCGAGGCCTCCGGCTTCCAGTTCGTGCGACTGCTGCTCATGGGCATCGGTATCCCCCTGGCCGTCCTGGCGATTGGTTGGTTCTGGTCGCACAAGATGCGCAAGCCGTCTCTCATTATCCCGGCGATCATGATCCTCGGATGGATCGTCTACCTCTTCATCGACCCCTGGTTCCTCTCCTCCTATCCCTCGCGAAAGCCGAGCGACGCAGGCATCTTCTCCGCCCTCGTCGGCACCCTCTACATGATGGTGATCACCGCCGCCATTGCCTTCCCCCTCGGCGTCGGCGCCGCCATCTACCTCGAGGAATACGCCCGCCGCAACTGGTTCTCACGAATGATCCAGGTCAATATCTCCAACCTCGCCGGCGTGCCATCGATCATCTACGGACTGCTCGGACTCCAGGTCTTCGTCCGAGTCCTCGAGTTCGAACGCTCCGTCCTCGCCGGAGCCTGCACCATGGCCCTGCTCGTCATGCCGATCATCATCGTCTCCGCCCAGGAGGCCCTGCGCACCGTCCCGCCCTCCATGCGAGAAGCCGCATACGCGGTCGGCGCCACCCGTTGGCAGGTCATCCGATTCCACGTCCTGCCCTACGCCTTCGGAGGCATGCTGACCGGCAACATCCTCGCCATGTCCCGAGCCATCGGCGAAACCGCCCCACTGATCGCTATCGGAGCCCTCACCTTCATCGCCTTCCTCGCCGACTCCCCCACCGACGACTTCACCGTCCTCCCCATCCAGGTCTTCAACTGGGTCGCCCGACCACAGGCCGGATTCCACGAGATCGCCGCCTCCGCCATCATCGTCCTGATGGTCATCCTGCTCCTCATGAACGCCGCCGCAATCATCATGCGACAGCGGACCCGCACCGACTGGTAGCTACACTGACACAGGCAACGGGAGCCGCAAATGTCACGAAACTTCTTCAACATAATGAGGTCGAGCGCACCCAGCGCGACCGAAGCAGCTGCGCCCGAACGCGCCGCGCCGCCACCGCCTCCCAACATGAAACAAGACGCCGCCGCCGGCGTCGGAGTCCATCTCGACCCCACCCTCGAAGCCGTTCGACACGACTTCACCGAAGAAGTCGACATGGCGCTTGAACTGCGCAACGTCTCGGCGTTCTACGGATCCTTCCAGGCCATCGACAACATGACGATGCCGATCCCCCAGAATCGCGTCACGGCATTGATCGGACCCTCCGGCTGCGGCAAGTCCACCCTGCTGCGCTGCTTCAACCGCATGAACGACCTGATTCCCGGAGCCCGGATCGAAGGCGAGATCGAATTCGAAGGCCGCAACCTGATCGACCCCAACGTCGACGCCGTCGAAGTCCGCCGACGAATCGGCATGGTCTTCCAGAAGCCCAACCCGTTCCCCAAATCGATCTACGAGAACGTCGCCTTCGGAGCCCGCATCAACGGCTACTCCGGAGACATGGACCGCCTGGTCGAAGACGCGCTACGCCGCGCCGCCCTCTGGGACGAAGTCAACGGCGAACTGGACAAGTCCGGACTCGCCCTCTCCGGCGGTCAGCAGCAGCGACTCTGCATCGCCCGAGCCATCGCCGTCCAGCCCGAGATCATCCTCATGGACGAGCCCGCCTCCGCCCTCGACCCCGTCGCCACGCTCAAAATCGAAGACCTCATGCGCGAACTGGCCGAGCACTACACGATCGTCGTCGTCACCCACAACATGCAACAAGCCGGCCGCGTCTCCGATTACACGGCGTTCCTGCTCGCCGGCGAGGAACGCGTCGGACGCCTCGTTGAGTTCGGCCCCACGCAAGACATTTTCACAAATCCGCTCGATCAGCGGACGGAAGACTATATTACCGGCAGGTATGGCTAACCTGCTCCTCAGGGCAATCCTGCAAACGGCCCGAAGATTGAGGGGGATATGTCAACCGTCCGGCTGACGTACTCCGCTGATCGCGCCGATGTGTTGGATCGCCTGCGCCTGCAACACGCGCGCGCCGATCGCTCAATCGTCGATGCGATGCAGGCCCTGCTGCGCCGAGATCTGGTGCTCGCACGACAAGTCTGCGAAGCCGACCACGACGCCAAGTCAGTCCGCTACGCCATCGAAGAAGCCGTCACCAGCATCATCGCGCTGCAACAGCCCGTCGCCGGCGACCTGCGCGAGCTGATGTCGATCGTCGCCATCACCCTCAACCTCGAGCGCATCGCCAGCCACGCCGAGGGCATCGCCCGCAACGCCATCTTCCTCGAGGACAACCCCGTCGCCGCAACCGAGCCGGACCTCTGGCGAATGGCCGATGTCGTCCGCGAAATGCTCCAATCGGCCACCCGCTCCTTTCTCGATCGCGACCAGCACCTCGCACGACTGACCGTCGAGCGAGACGACGAAGTCGACGACATCTACGGAGACATCCACGAGCGCCTGATCGCACGAATCGCCGACGCAGAAGGCGACGCCGACGAGTCCGACGCCATCACCCACGTCCTCTGGTGCTCACACAACCTCGAGCGAATCGGAGACCGAGCCCTCAACATCTGCGAACGAACCATCTTCCAGGTCACCGGCCGCTTCGAGCGCCTGGCCAACCCCGAAGACGAAGACCCCTCCTAGACCAGCCCCCAATTCCGTCGTTCCCGCGCTAGCCGCGGGAATCTCGACCCCAACAGCACGCCGTCCCAACGCTCTCCCCACGCCCTAGCCTGCCCCCATGGAAGGTCTCATCATCG
The DNA here is from genome assembly GCA_964291525.2 of Dehalococcoidia bacterium. Classification (GTDB taxonomy): domain Bacteria; phylum Chloroflexota; class Dehalococcoidia; order Bin125; family Bin125; genus Bin125. The sequence goes on from OZ219765.1 coordinate 2,981,523, forward strand.
CCCTGATCCGCATCGCCGGCTCCCTGCCGGTCTTGCGCTGGGCCTTCGTCGGCGGACTGCTCGCCGTCTTCATCGACCTCTCCGACCTCTTCCTCCGACAGGCCATCGACCTCGGCGGACTCTCCAACTACCAGGAATGGGACAAGTGGGTCGACCAGGTCTACATCTGGCTCTTCCTCATCGTCGCCCTGCAATGGTCAGGCTGGGAACGCCGAGTCGCCCTCGGACTCTTCGGCTGGCGATTCATCGGCTTCCTCGCCTTCGCCGCCGGCGCCGGAAGAGAAATCCTGATCTTCTTCCCCCACGTCTTCGAGTTCTGGTTCCTCTTCGTCGCCGCCCGCCCCCACTGGCCCGCAAAACTACGCCCCGGCTGGGCTCAGGCCACCGACGGAACCCCAGCCCCCCTCACCCAACCAGAAGCAATCCGCTGGCTCCTCTTCCTCGGCGCCCTCAAAATCTTCCACGAGTACACCCTCCACACCGGCAAATGGTTCGACAAGTGCACACCAATAGAGTTCCTGGAAAACATAGGAAAGTGCATAGGCCCCGCCTAACCACTTCCACCCAGTCTTAACCCCCTCTCCCTCTGGGAGAGGACAGGGGTGAGGGTCCCCCCAACTCCCAGCCCCCGCTCCACACAATGACCCCCTCCGCCCCGCCTCCGACGCCCCGCGCCCCGCCTTGAACGGGGGACGCGGTGCCCAGAGCACCAAACATCACCACCAGCCGACAATCCCGCCGCTCGACAACAGCCGCCACGCGATGACCGACCGCGTATGGCACGCAACCCTATGGAGACTCGTTCGCTGGCAGCGCAGGGGTGATCCACCACGTGTAGCCCTCCGCCAGGCGGGTGAACTCTATCCAGAGGTCGGACTCCGTCCAGATGTCAGGAAACCCGGTCGCGTCGTCGGCCAGGTCAACACCCGCTCCGCGCAGAGTCTCATTGACGGTCTCAGCGTCGGGAAAGGTTGCGAAGTAGATGATGAACATGACGCGCCGGACCTCGTCGTAGTCCGTCGCCGAGAAGAAGTGCAGCCGCCCGCCCAACAGGAGTTCCGCGCCCTGCACCTGCTGTTCGATGTTCTGGAAGATCGCGTCGTAGTTCTCGCGGCGCACGTCCGCCACATTCACCCCGTAGTAGGGCGGCTCCAGCGACGGCATCTCCCGAACGAATCGCTCGCCCCAGTGAGGCGCCTCCGGGCTGACCTCTGGAAGAGGCTGGAACGCCGAACCAAAATCTCGCTGCGAGGACTCTGACGAGGACATGGCTGGCACCCTACCAGAGCGGCGAAATACCAGGATTGACAGAGCTTCTCTCTGACGGCCATTCCCCTTCCGATGCCCCGCGCCCCGACGCGGGGCCCAGAGCACCACACACGACCACCTGCAACCAGCCAGCCTCACCTCAGACTCACCATCCCCTTCCCCTCCTCCCAGTCCCCGTTTCACACGGGGACCCGCTCGGCTCCCCGTCCCCTCCCACTCCCTCTCCCTCTGGGAGAGGGCTGGGGTGAGGGTGCCCCCCCCCTTCCGACAACCAGACCACAAACCAGACCCCACAAAAGAGAACAAACGTACATACATTAGATCCCCTAAATCAAACCCAGACAGGAGACCAACAAAATGACCACAATCACAGCAGCAAACACCATCCAACGATCCAACCCACCCCTCGAATACTCAAAGAAAGCCATCCGAGAACACCTCCAACACCACGCCACCAACGGACCCGCCTACGTCCAGATCCAGGCCACCAACGCTCTAGCCAGAATGATCGGCCTCTACGAAGACGCCAAACAAGGCATCACCAACGCCGCCGAAACCGCCGTCGAGAAAGCCAAGAGCCCCTTCCACGGCCTCAAGTTCAACGGCTGGGGCGGCTACGCCAAAGCAGTAGCCGAGGCCAAGGCCGAAGAACAGTCTGGCGAAGAAGACGACGAAGAAGCCGCCAGCCAGGACGATGACGATGTCCCCTAATCCCCACACCTCCCAGCAGCTCATCTTCGAGCTGCTGCACAACGCTCGCCGTTTTTTTCCAGGCGGCAGCCGCCCCCAACTCAATCGCGCACACCTCAGCGCCCCCTACCCAACGCCGGACCACAATCCGGCCCCGGACCACCCCACAATGCCCGGATTCAGAAGCGCCTCACCCCTTCACCAGAACTCGGGGTATCCTGCTCTTGTTGTGCGTGTGATTCCAGCAGATTCCCGGGGTGAGCGATGACGACCAATGCGGCGCTGCCGCCGATTCGTCCCGACGACATGGCGGCCGAGCAGCATGTCATCTGCCGCGACCTGTTCAAGATCTACAAAATCGCCGACCTCGAGGTCGTCGCTCTGCGCGGCCTCGACCTCACCGTCGGCAAGGGCGAAGTCCTCGCCATCGTCGGCGCCTCCGGCTCCGGCAAGTCGACCCTGCTCAACGTGCTCGCCGGGCTCGACGTGCCCTCGGCCGGTCAGGCCTACGTCAACAAGTCCGACCTGCTCGCCCTGACCGAGCAGGAGCTGGTCGACTACCGACGCGAGCAAGTCGGCTTCGTCTGGCAGCAAACCGGCCGCAACCTGATCCCCTACCTCAACGCCCAGCAAAACATCGAAGTCCCGATGATCCTCGCCGGACGTTCCCGCAAGCACGCCAGAGAACGGGCCATGCAGTTACTCCAGTCCGTTCGGCTGACAGACAAGCGCAAGCAGCGTCCCGACCAGCTCTCAGGCGGCGAGCAGCAGCGCGTGTCAATCGGCGTCGCATTGGCCAACGATCCGCCCCTGCTCCTCGCCGACGAGCCCACCGGCGAACTCGACACTCACACCTCGGAAGAAATCTTCCACCTCTTCCGAAGTCTCTCCAATCAGTTCGGACTGACGATCATCATCGTCACCCACGACCCCGCGATCGCTGCACGCGTCGACCGCGTCGTCGCAATTCGCGACGGCAGCATCGCCACCGAGACCGTCCGTCGAGTCGAGAATCCAGGCACTGAGATCGCCGAAGTCGTCCACGAAGAATTCGCCGTGGTCGACGGAGCCGGCCGCCTGCAGATCCCCAAACCCTTGCTCGATCAGGTCGCACTCGGCCGCCGCGCCTACGTCGACTCACACGACGGGCGGATCGTGATCACGCCGGCCCACGAAGCTGACGCCGGAGATAAAGAGGCTGAGCGACAATGACGACTCCACTGGCAACAAACGGAATCGCCGCCCGCGACCAGCAGGATCTGGTCGTCGACGTCCATGGGGTCTCCCGCAGGTTCGTCGTCGGCGGCGAAGAAATCTGGGCCGTCCGCGACGCCTCGCTCCAGGTCGCCCGAGGAGAGTTCGTCGCTCTGATCGGCCGCTCCGGCTCGGGCAAGACCACGCTGCTCAACATGATCGCCGGCCTCGACTCGCCCACCACGGGCCACGTCACCATCGACGGCGAGAACATCACCGAGTACAACGAGCGTCAACTCACGCAGCTCCGCCGCCATCGCGTCGGCTTCGTCTTCCAGTCCTTTGGCCTGCTGCCCCTGCTCTCCGCCTACGAGAACGTCGAACTCTCACTGCGCATCGCCGGAGCCGGCATCCGAGAACGCCGACGCCGAGCCGAAGAACTGCTCGAAGCCGTCGGACTCGCCGGACGCGCCCGTCACCGACCTTACGAACTCTCCGGTGGCGAGCAACAGCGCGTCGCCATCGCCAGGGCCTTGGCCAACTCGCCCGCCCTGATCCTCGCCGACGAGCCAACCGGCGAACTCGACTCCACAACCGCCGTCTCGATCTTCCGCCTCCTCCACGACCTCGTCGTCGAGCAAGGCGTCACGATCATCACCACCACCCACGACCGCACCGTCATGGAACTCGTCCCCCGGGTCGAGGAAATGAAAGACGGCCGACTGCTGGAGCCGGATGAGCAAGAACTCTTCCGCTACACCGTCCGCGAAGAGCGCTCGCACTTCGCCGCCGAACTTCCTTCCGACGTCCGCGAGGAAGTGTCAGCCGTCGGAGCCCATGGCGCCGACTTCGCCCCGACCATCGAGGAGCGAATCGCCGCTGAGCGTGTCGCCCACCCCGAGATCAGCGACGCACAGGCGCGCCACGTCTTCGGCGCCGACTTGCCCCAGGAGCCCGAAACAGCCGCAATCACCGAACCGCCAGAGGACGCCGACGAGTCCTGGGAACCACAGATCCCCGAACCCGAGCCGCCCAGCGAAGAAGAAGCTACCTTCGCCCCACCAGCCGGAGTCGACCGCCCAACCTGGGCCCGCCCCCGAGACGACTAACGAGTGACGAGTGACGAGTGACGCCAAAATCGGCGTCACCCGTCACCGCTCAAATCAGTTACCCGATTGCGCGGCCGCAAGTTCAGCAAACAGCTGCTCTTGCAGTTGCACCCAATCGCCAGCGTTCTCCTTGGTGAAGAGATCCGGAGTGAGCATCACCGCCGTGGTCGGCATGATCAAGAATGGATCGTCAAGCTGATACACCTCGGTGATCAGGCGAGATCCGAAGACGTCGGCGGTCAGTGAACTCATCACAAACCAGGCTTGGTGCCAGGGCAAAGTGTCGAGGGCAAAGAGAATGTCGCCACTCTCGATCGCGCGCAACACCTCAAGGTTCTGATCGAACGTGGCAAGCGCGACTTCCGAATCAATCCCCTCAATAGCGTGCAGGGCCGATACGCCGATACGGGCGTTGAGCGTCAGCACACCAGCCAATGGCGCGGCATCCCCATCGCCTAGTCGCGAGGCAATGGCCGCCTCGGTCGCCTCGAGATCTGCAACGCCACTCTCATGCACCGAGAACCTGACCACGCCGCCCTCATGCGAGTCCTCGAGTCCGTCGCAGCGCTGATCCAGCCCGCTGTTGTCGGCCTCATGAATGACACACAAGATGGGGCCAACGACATCGTGTTCGGCAAACAGCTCGGCCGCCTGTCGGCCACCCGCGACTTCGTCCAGGCCCACGTGCCTGGTCGAGCCGACCCGCTCGTAGTCAAGGACGCCTGAGTTGAACGAGTTGACGACAACCCCGGCATCGCGCGCTTCAGCGATCGCCGAGGCCATCCCGTCTGGATCAGGGAGCGTCGTCGCTACGCCGTGAGCACCCGATGCCACGCAGTCGCGGAGCAACTGGGCCTGTTCCTCAACCGTCGGCGCGCCGAACACGTCGAAGTGGGCATAGTTCGCCTCTCCATAACGTTCCGCGCCACGCCGCAACAGGTCCCAGAAATCGTCGTCGTTGACCTGCTCGTGAGTGATCAGGCACAGGTAGTAAGCCCCGGGCTGGTCAATCATTGAAACATCGACCGCCGCGGGGTCCTGCTCTGAATCGCTCGTCGACTGAGCGGACTCAGCCTCCTCGGGTTCCGTCTGGCTCGGCATAGCAGCCTGGACGGAGCCACTGGCATACCAGCGGCCAATCTCAGCGTCCGGTCTGAGGAAGCGCGCATCGGGAGTTTCCCGTTCGCCCCACTCCGAGCCCTGCCGCTGTTGCACAGCGACTTCCACCCGACCGTCGTCCAACAGCCGTGCATTGACGCGAATCTCAGCTCCCCCTGCGTTCGACAGGGCAAATGCGCTGGCCAACAAGCCAGCCGTGACCGCGACCCCAACGATGAACCCGAACAAGACTCTGGTCATCAAATCCTCCTACGGTTTCACATGTACCCGCAGGATCATATTCATAGGGGGGTACGATCAATCTCGTACGTTATCTTTGGGTATCTGGTCGGAAACCTGTTACGGCGCAGTCTCGATCTTGGTCAAAATGAATCGTCGAGGCTGCTGATCCCAGCGGATCAACCGATGCGGCGGCTCAATCTCATACCAGGCCCGCGAAATCTCCACACCGGGCGTCGCCACCACCTGCCAGACCACCACATCGCCATCAGGCCCCCGCAACGTGTCCTGACCCCGAACCGCAACCTGGACCAACTGGCTGCGCCCCTGAACCACGTTCACCGATCGATACGTCAGCTCAAGGTCCTGCTCAAACGCCAGCGACCGCCACAGCCACGCCGACGAGTCGTTATCAAACGCAAACACCCCCGCCTCAACCGACTCCTCAGTCACCTCGCCATCCTCATCCAAAACGACCACAGCAGAAATCTCGCCATCCGAGTTCACCCGATACTCCCCCTCGGCAGTCAACGTCTCCTCCGAGGACTCCGCGTGTCGCCGGTAACGAATGGGCCGCAGCGATTCAGAGTCCACCCAGACGGTCACCTCGTCGGTGACGACCCCGTCCGCCGTGTCAAGCTTGAACAACAGCGAGAGCTGATACACGTCGTCCTGCCGGACCGTTTCCAGCACTAGCGTCCCAAGCTTGGTATCGGTCTGGTCGAACATGTCGTAATGGAGTCGCTCGAAATCCGGCCAGGCAATCTGGGAAACCGGGTCCACGGGGTCCTCAAAGTTCGTCCCAGACCCGCAGGCAACCAACAAGGCCGCAATCAGGCCGGTCAGGATCAAACTGACCAAGCCCCGAACCCGCCGAGGAACAGCAATCACCCCGCCCCCACTTCCGAGCGCGGATCCGTCCCCGCCTCCGAGCGGGGACCCGTTCTCTCGCGGCCCCCGAGCAGGCCAACCCTCAGAAGAGGACTCTGGAGGGATCAAACCGAATCGACTTCCACTCACGAGCCGCGGCCGCCAGGGCCGATCTCCGCCTCGGCCATCCGCCGCAGAGCCTCAGCGCAATCGTCGCTGCTGACATCAGCGTGGGTGACCAGCCGAATCTTGGTCCGGTCAGGCGTCGTCACTAGCACGCCGATCTGCTTGAGCTGAGCCTGCAACTTCGGCGAGGGAGTCGGATCATCAGAGGCGTCGAGCTGGACAATGACGATGTTGGTCTCGACGCTCTCCGGGTTGATGTCGAAGCCAAGCTCCGCCAATCCGCGAGCGAGCTGGCGCGCGTTGGCGTGATCGTCTTGCAACCGGTCGACCATCTGATCAAGCGCCACAAGTCCTGCCGCCGCCAGAATCCCAGCCTGCCGCATCCCACCACCGACCAGCTTCCGCGTCCGTCGAGCCTCTCCGATAAACGCCTCGTCGCCGCAGATCAGCGATCCCACCGGCGCCCCCAACCCCTTCGACAGGCAGAACGTCACGCTATCGGCAGGTCCGGCGAGCTCAGCCACGCTATGGCCCGAGGCCGCCGCAGCATTGAAAATCCGCGCGCCATCCATATGAACTCGGAGACCGAGATCGCGCGCCGTACCCGCGATTTCCTCGGTGCGCTCCAGCGAGACCACCGTCCCGCCGCAGAAGTTGTGCGTGTTCTCCAGCGCCAGCAGCGTCGTTCGCGGCTGATGCATGTCGTCGGGTCGCACGGCGCCGGGGATCAACTCAGGATCAAATCCGCCGTCAGGCTGATTCGGCAGAGTCGTCGCCAGCACCCCGCCGAGACGAGAAACGCCACCCGCCTCCGAGCGCACAATGTGCGCCCGGTCGCCAACCAGCAACTCGTCGCCGGAACGCGTCTGCGAGAGCAACGAGACCAAATTGGCCATCGTCCCGCTGGACACATAGAGCGCGGCCTCCTTGCCGGTCCGCTCAGCCGCCGCCGCCTCAAGCCGCGTAATCGTCGGATCCTCGCCGAACACATCGTCGCCGACTTCAGCTTCGAACATCGCCTCGCGCATCGCCGCCGTCGGCTTGGTCACGGTGTCGGAACGCAGATCGATCAGTGGAAGCTCGGAATGATGTTCGCTCACGCGTCGGATCCTTGCCGTTCCCAGATAGTGCGGAATCCCTCACCGCCGCGGATCGCGGCGATCGTGACGGCGCGCTCACCATCGAGGAGCTGTTGTCGAATGTTCTGGATATGGTCCTCATCCGCGCCCAGCCCGACCAGGCGCGCCTCGATCTTCTCCCAGATGCCCGACTCCTCAAACGCGCTCACCGCTCGAGGCCAGGGAAACGACATAATCCGCTCCGGCAGAGGCAGCCTCGGCCGAAGCGATTTCAAGTGCCGGAAGCGCTCCTCAGCCGAGTTCACACGGTCAACCAGCTGGATAATCGGCGTCTCCGGAGGGTCCGCGCGAAAATCAACCAGCAACCGAGGCTCAAGCACATCAAACCGAACGATCAACACCGCCGCACGGTCGATGACACGCAGGATTTCTTCGAGGTCGACGCCATAGTCGTCGCTCATTGAGGCACATTTTCGTCGTTCCCGCGTCGGCGGGAATCTCGCCCCGCTCGGCAGGCCGTCAGCGATGGACGCCAGTGCTAGCTGGGCTCTCCGTCCGCTGTCCCTGAGTGTATGGACGCGGCAGGAGAGCGTCCAATGAGGCCGCCACTCGGTCCCGTGGGAGCCATCGGCAGCCCACCAATACCCAACAGAGCCTCCCGAGCAGCGTCATACCGCTGCTTCGCGCGAGCCTCCCGGTTGAGCAACCCCTTCAGCTTGGGAGGCTCCAGCGGCTCACCGTCAAGAAAGATCTCATGCAACCGCGACAGCTGCTTCTGCCAGGCCTCGTAAGCCTCGCGATACTCAGATTGGCGTTCCGGGTCGACTCGGACCATGACTGCCTACGCGTTCCTAGACGAGATTGCGATAAATGTTGATCGTCGCCGAGTCAAAGACCATCGCCTCACGAACGGCCCGACGAAGCTGCGCAAAGTGCTGATCCTGCGCGGCCAGCTCCTCGAACTGCTCCAGCTCCTTGAGATCCTCAAACTCAGCCACGATCTCAACAGTCGACGCCGCCCCCGTGATCGCATCCCAGACCGAGAACTGAGCCTCGATCCCACGCGCTGCCTGATAGTCGAGCGCCGCCTCAACGGCGCGCAGAAACTCTCCATGCTTGCCCGGCGCCACTCGGCCGGTCAGGACTCGTCGGAACATCGGCATCGGATCGTCCCTTCAACTACTCGCTCAACCCACTATCCGTCATTCCCGCCGTGGCGGGAGACTCGTAGCGGGCGCTGACTGGTTCTGCTGACTGAGGATGACATCAACTCGAGTGAGGTCCTCAGGACGGTTGACATTCGTAAACGACGCGAGTTCCGGATCATGCGCGCGCAGCTCCTCGACCTCCAGCAACCGATGCGCCACGAGAGGCAACAGCGCCCGAATCCGGCCGTCGCCATCATCGAGCAGTTGCGTCGCCCGAGGAACAACCGACGGCCGATAAGCAGCCAGCAGCGGCTGAGCCACCCCATCCAGATACGGCATCGCAATCTCGACCCCATCGCACGCCTCGGCCACCGCCCGAAGCAGCTCAGGCCGCAGAAACGGCATGTCGCAAGCCACGGCCACAGCCACCTCATGCTCGATCAACGGCAGCGCCGCCTCCAGACCGGCCAACGGACCTCGATCATGCCGATGATCGATCGCCTCACGCCAGACAACGCCGTCGAGCGCAGGAAACTCCTGGTCCGGCCGCATCGCGACCACGATGTCCTCCGACACCTCCGCTGCCGCCAGTGCGCTCCAGTGCAGCAGCGGCCGACCGCCCGCCTCCGTCGTCGCCTTGTCGCGGCCCAGCCGACGCCCAAATCCGCCCGCCAGGATCACCACGGAAAACACGTCGCTCATGGCTTGAGTTTACGCTGCGGGCTGGAGGTGACGCGTGGATGACGCGCCAAACTTGCCGCTGCACGACGCCCTGGGCATCACCAGACCCGCCGTCTTCGCCTCCGTCGGCGGCGGTGGCAAGACCACCGTCCTCTTCGCCCTCGCCGCCGAGTGGCAAGCGGCCGCCGGCGACGGCCTCACCGTCCTCACCACCACGACCAAGATGACCATCCCTCGCGACGGACGAACCCTGCCCCTCGCCATCGGTCGCGACGACGCCTTCCGCGCCGGCGCCCTCGACGACATCCGCCTCCGAGGCCTCTCCGCCGCCGTCGTCGGAACCGGCCGTGGCGACCGCGAGCGCGTCCTCGGCGTCGACCCCACCTGGCCACGCCGAGCCGTCGACGCCGGCCTCGCCACCCTCGTCGCCGTCGAAGCCGACGGCTCAAAAGGCCGCCCCTTCAAAGCCCCCGCCAGCCACGAACCAGTCATCCCCGACGCAGTAGACACCGTCGCCGCCGTCATCGGAGCCGGAGTCCTCGGAAGACCCCTCGACGAAAAATCAGCCCATCGCCCAGAAATCGTCGCCCAGATAGCCGGAGCCAAACTAGGAGACGAAATCACCCCCCAGCTAGCAGCAAAAGTCCTCACATCCCCAGAAGGAGGCCGAAAAGGAGTCCCCGACTCAGCCAACTTCATAGTCCTGATCTCAAACGCCTCAAGAAACCCGGAAGCCGCAAGGGCACTGGCATCGGAGGTGGCGGGTCCAGCGGTGGTTTGGGATGCCGAGTTGGAGTCATTGGAGTAACAGGGGGTCGAAGCGAGTATCGAGATTGGAAGCTCTAATGTCATTTCCTACAATTGTTCGCCGCGCACCCTTGATGATAAGATTAATCGACTACGGTTCCGCCGAACTGAGGATCCGTTTGGAGGTACAGATGGATGATAGGGAATTTTCGAGTCAGCTACGCACTAGAGCAATGGCGTACATCGAAAAGCTCGAGACTCTTTTCGGCCCCCGCGATACCCGATTCCAGTTTGGGAAAGTCTGCTGCTCAACCAATAAGCAGGACACTCCGCAGACCTTTTTTCGGGAAAAGTACCATACGAATGGAGGATGTATCGTAGATATACACGTATCTAGTGGACCCTGGAATGGACGTAATGAGGGTCATGCAGCTTGGCAAATTGCGCATGAGTGTGTTCATTTGCTAGATCCAGTGAAAAGAGGCAGTGCAACCGTCTTAGAAGAGGGAATCTGCACTTGGTTTCAAGACGAAACAAAGTTTCATGAAAATGATGTTAACGAGCATGCAAAAGGAATCACCTGCCGAGATCCTGATTATATCGAAGCGCGAGATCTAGTGAGATCGCTTATAGAAGATGAGGCATTCATCTCGTTCGTAAGAGACATCCGCCGCGAGAGAATGAGGATCAGTGAAATTTCATCACAGCGTCTCGACGGCTTTGTTGCCGACAGCCGTGTGGAAGTTACTGCCAAAGACCTTCTCCTGCTGTGCAAGAAATTTAAGAGCTAGCTGCAGGAAATCGGCAGTTGAATCAGGAGTAGGGAGAGAAGGCGAGCGCGTCCGACCTAACTTTGCGTATTCATAGGCTTCCAGGCAGCAGTTGGAGATGCGAGGTAGGAATGGATGCGCGGTCATGTTGTGAGAGTAAGGATTCCTGAACTCGGCCATAGCTATTAGATCGAGGAACGGTCGAAGAGGCTTGTCAGGTCGACGTACAAACGGTGGTAGACGCGAACGTAAGTGTTGTTGGCATCTGGCAGGAACGTGACGAGGAAGGCGAGACAGCGGGTCAGGAGTTCGAAGTCGAAAGTGGCGGCGTAGGGCAGTGTTCTCCTCAAATCATCTGGCAACTACGGCAACCATGTTGCTCAGTCGCAGGGCTTTCTTACAGCTCGGATTTTGCCCTCCTCACCAACACCACCGACAGTGCACCAACAGACACCTCCCGGTCACAGAACACCTGTCCAAGAGAACAAAGGAGCGATATCCTCAACCCCAGAGGAGATCATCATGCCCAATCCATTCCACTTCCGATCCGCCATCAACCAGCTCACGCGCCTCGCCGGTCGCTCCAACCCGGCCCACATCCAACTGCGCGCCGTCTGCGCCCTCGCCGAACATCTCTCCCCGGCCAATCCCCAGCGCGAGCTCATCCGCCGGATGCTCCAGCAGGCCAACCCCTACGAGTTCGCCCGACACCAGCTCCGCGACCTCTACGACCATGCCCATCCCGCCGCCCCCTTCCCGGCCACCGATCCCATCCTCCTCGAGGAGGAGCAATCGCCCGAGGAAGACGACGACCCCCTGTAACGGCTTGTAAGGGCCCGCCTCAGCCCACCCCGTTTTTTTCTTTCACGGGCAACCCCCACCCCAGCCCCGCCGTGCCCGTTATGTGAGCCACCTGAGCACAGGCGTTCAACACTTGTGAACCGAACGAGTGTTCAGTACGATCGCCCTCCCACCACCAGAGAGGCCGACCAGACATGGCCGATTCCGAAACCATCGCCTGCGTCCTCATCACCCACCTGCGAGCCCGCATCGAGCTGGCCCGCCGACCCGATCTGTCCGGCCGAGCCGGACTAATCGTCGAGCGCGCAGGAACCCGACCAATGGTGATCGACCGCCTCCCCGCCGCCGACGCCGTCGAAGCAGGAATGACCCTCGAACAGGCCCTCGCCCTACAGCCCGACGCCGTAGTCCTGGAGGCCGATGAACCCCACTACACCCGAGAGTTCGAACAACTCCTGAGCACCCTCGACGACGTCAGCGACCGAGTCGAAGGAGCGGACCAAGATGGCGAGCTAGGAGTCGCCTACGTCGGCCTAAACGGGCTCGAGGCAATGTACGGCGGCGAGCAGCCAATGCTCGACACGCTCCTCGCCGCCGTCCCCGAACGCTTCCAACCACACATCGGGATCGGACCAAACAAGTTCACCGCCTACGTCGCCGCCCAAACCCGCCGTGCCGCAGGCCTCAGCAAAATCGGCCGCCGCCCAAAGGACGCCGCCACCTTCCTCGCCCCGCACTCCGTCAATCTGCTGCCCGCACAGCTCACCTCGCCAGCTCTGCTCGACGACCTCCACCGGCTCGGCCTGCACACCATGGGCGACATCGCCGAACAGAAGATGGACGCCCTGCTCGACCGCTTCGGACACCAGGGCCAGCGAGCCTGGGAGCTCGCCTCCGGCATCGACGAACGACCACTCCGTCCGCGAGTGCAGGAGGAGTCGATCACCGAGACAGTCACACTGCCGGCCGCCTCGGCCTCACTGGAACTCCTCCGCGTCGCGGTCGACACCCTGCTCACCCGAGTCTTCGCCCAACCGCAAATGCAAGGCCGCTACGCCGGCACCGCAACACTCGCCTGCACGCTCGAGGACGCCCCCACCGAAGCGTCGACGTGGCAAAAGGAGTTCCACTTCAAGAACCGGGTCGGCAACTGGAAGCGGGCAGCAGAGATCATCAAGGGCCGGCTCGAGACCGAGCACCCACAGGCCCCCGTCGAGGCCATGACAGTCACGCTCGGCCACCTCAGCGGAGCCACCGGCGTGCAACTCTCACTCTTCCCCGACATCCGCGCCGACCGAGAGCGCCGACTACTAGAGACGGAGCGCCAGCTCCAGGCCCGCCTCAACGGCAAGCACGCCCTCCACCGCCTGGTCGACGTCGCCCCCTGGCATCCCGCCCCCGAGATGAGAACCGTCCAGGTCTCCATCGACCCCGCCGCCACCGACAGCATGCGCCCACTCACCACACCAACATCGGTCGAGGTGCAAGAAGGCCCCACCCAAGAGCCCACAGCGCTGCGACTCGGCAATCAGTGGCAGAAGGTGTCAAGCATCGAGGACCAATGGAGCTTCGACCTCTGGTGGCGCCCAACCCCCATGAATCGCAGCTACTACCGAATCAGCCAGGAAGATGGTCAGCAACTAACAATCTACCGAGATCAAGAAGATCAGCAGTGGTACCGGCAAACAGCGTGATGCCTCGACCCCAGTCCCCGCTTTACGCGGGGACCCGCTCGGTTCGGCCAATGCAACGCCAATGTCCTTCCCAGTCCCCGCGCAACGCGGGGACCCGCTCCCTGCGGCGTCGGAGGCACGAAGGCTCTGCTATGGCCGTGCTGCCCGAGCAGGTCCCTGCGTAAAGCGGGGACTAGGAACAAAGAAAGGACAGATGATGGATCGCGAAGCCTGCGTGTACATCCTTGCAGGCAATAGGCCGGAAAGCGGCAGGATTCCGTTGTACATCGGCTCTACGACCGACTTGATTCGGCGTGTCTGGGAGCACCGGCAAGGGGTTGGAAGCGCGCACACGGCTCGATACCGGATCCGGCGATTGGTCTGGTACGAACTCCACGAGTCGATTGAGTCCGCAAAGGTCCGGGAACATCGCATGAAGCGTTGGCTCAGGGGGCAAAAGGAGGAAGTGATCGAGGAACTCAATCCTGAGTGGCGTGACCTGTACGAGGGATTGGCGTAATGCCGCTACAGATTCCGATATCTCAAGTCCCCGCTTTACGCGGGGACCCGCTCGGTTCGGCGTTCGCATCGACTTCGTCTCCTCAAAGGCTGCGGGAGAGAGCAGGTCCCCGGGTAAAGCGGGGACTGGGAACGAAGTTGACGTAGCGGCAACCGCACCAACATGACCTACACCGAACTCCACACCAAGAGCTTCCACTCCTTCGGCCTCGGAGCCTCACACGGCCACGAGCTACTGGCCCAGGCTCGAGAGTTCGGCATGCCCTCGATGGCCCTCACCGACACCAACCTCTGCGGCGCGCTGGAGTTCGCCCGACTGGCCAATAGTCTCGAGATCCAGCCGATCACCGGAGGTGAACTCACGCTGCAGGACGAGTCGCGGGTGGCGCTGCTGGTCAAGTCCCGCGAGGGCTACGCCAACCTCTCACGACTCTTCACGCTGGCCAACACAGTCGACCGCCGCGAACCCCGGCTCGATCCGGCGCATCTGTCCGAACACGCGGAAGGCCTCGTCCTACTCGCTGGCGGACGCCATGGCGCGCTCTCGCGCTTGGCGCTAGCGGGCGAGCGAGTCCAGGCTCGCGAGCTGCTGAGCAGCTATCGCGACTGGTACGGCTCAGACTCGGTCTACGTCGAACTGCAGCAGAACTTCCTGCGCGGCGACACCGAGCGCAACCGCGAGCTGGTCGGGCTAGCCCGCGAGGTCGGAACGCCGCTGGTCGCCTCGAACGACGTCCACTACCACTCGCCCGAGCGCTACCGCCTGCAACACGCACTGGTCGCAGCGAAGTGCAACACAACGATCGACCAGGCGCTCAAGCACATCCAGCCCAACCATCATCTCCATCTCAAATCCGAGTCACAAATGGCAGAGCTGTTCTCGGAGTTCCCCGAAGCCATCTGCAACACGCGGCTGGTCGCCGAGCAGTGCCAGTTCAACCTCAGCACCGACCTCGGCTACACGCTGCCCGATCCGATCGTGCCCGACGGCTACACGCCCGAGAGCTACCTCAAGCGGCTCTGCTACGAAGCCGCCGCGCGGCGCTACGGGTCGGTGACGAAAGAAGTCGAAGACAGGCTGGAGGAGGAGTTCCGGCTAATCGGCCGACATAAGCTGGCCGGCTTCCTGCTGCTCTACCGCGAAATCGTGCGCCTGGCCCAGCGAATCATGGAGGAGCGCGGGCTGTCCGAGCCCGAGACGCCGCTCGAGAAGCGTCCCCCGGGACGCGGACGCGGCTCGTCGGTGGCGCTGCTGGTCGGCTACCTGATCGGCATCAGCCACGTCGATCCGCTCAAGTGGGAACTGACCCTCGAGCGATTCCTGCCCGACGACATGACCTCGCTGCCCGACATCGACCTCGACTTCCCCCGTGGCCTGCGCGACGAGCTGATCGAGCGCGTCCACGAGTACTTCGGCCGCGACTACGCCGTCCTGACCGGCGCGATCTCGACTTACTCAGTCAAAGGCATCATCCAGGATCTGGGCAAAGCACTGGGCTTGCCGAAGGACGACCTCAAGCTGCTCTCCAAACAGATCCACTCGCACGACGGCGCGCGCCTGCGCGAGGAGATGGAGCAACTGTCCGCCTTCCGCGACAAGGTCGACGCACACGGCTGGGGCGACCTGATCGCGCTCGCACCGCAGCTAATGAACGCACCGCGCGGGCTGGGTCAGCACGTCGGCGGCATGATCCTCAGTGACTCGCCGATCCCCGAGATGGTGCCGGTGCGGGCCGGCGCCATGGAGGGTCGCTTCATCATGGACTGGAACAAGGACAGCGTCGCCGACGCCAACTTCGCCAAGATTGACCTGCTCTCGCTGCCTGTGCTGGACCAGCTCGAGGAGGCGCTCGACCTGATCGAACAGCGCGAAGGCGAGCGCCCTGACCTGAGCCAGCTCAGCCCCGAGGACGACGGCGTCTACGACATGATCAACGCCGGCAAGTCGAAAGGCGTCTTCCTGCTCCAGTCGCCGGCGCAGCTCAAGATGGGCCAGCGGCTCAGATCGCGCCGCCTGCTCGACCTCGCCTACCAGGTCGCCCTCATCCGGCCCGGCGTCGGGACGCAAGGCAGCGCCGTCAGCCAGTTCGTCGACCGCTACCGCCACGGCGTCGAGTGGGAGTACGACCACCCGCTCGAGGAGCGCGCCCTCGAGCGCGGCTACGGCGTGATCGTCTGGCAAGAACAGGTCGTGCAGCTGATCATGGATGTCGCCAGCATGACCGCGGCCGAGGCCGACGAAGTCCGACGCGCGTTCGCCAGGGCGAACAGCGAGCACCTGATCGAGATGCACCGCGAGCGCTTCCTCGAGGGCGCGTACGCGAACGGAGTACCACCCGACATCGCCGAGAAGATCTTCAGCAAGATCAACGGCCACTACATGTTCCCCGAGTCGCACTCGCACGCCTTCGCCATCACCGCCTACCAGGCCGCCTGGCTGAAGCGCTACCACCCGCTCGAGTTCTTCGTCACCCTGATCAACAACCAGCCAATGGGCTTCTATCCAGTCGAAACGCTGAAAGAAGACGCCCGCAAGTTCGGCGTCCACTTCCTCAACCCATGCGTCAACTGCAGCGAGGTCCGAGCGAAGCCTGCTTGTTCCCCCTCCCCCTTGCAGGGGGAGGTGCCGAAAGCCTGCCCCGCACTTGATGCGGGGGCGGAGGGGGTCCGCCTGGGCCTGGGCATGATCAAGGACATCGGCCCCGAGTCGGCCAAGCTCATCGTCGAGGAACGCGAGCAGCGCGGTCCCTACGCCGACGCAGGCGAGTTGGTCCGCCGCACCGGCCTCAAGCCGCAGTCAGTGCGCTCGCTGATCGAGGCAGGCGCGTTCGACGCCGTCACGCCCAACCGCCGCGAGGCGCTCTGGGAGGCCGGCCTGTCGATCCGTCCCAAGCGTGCCGGCCAGCGCGCCTTCCCGGTCTCCGTCGCCGAGGCCCCACCGCGCTTCGACGACTTCTCCGACTACGAAAAGATGGTCGGCGAGTACAAGACGCTCGGCATTTATCCCAGCGGTCACGTGATGGAGTTCATCCGCCCGACCCTCGACGATGGCGTACTCACAACCGCCGAGGTTTACGACTGCGAGGACGGTGCTTGGATCCGAGTCGCCGGCTGGCCGATCGCGAGGCAGCACCCCCGCGGCCAGGACGGCACCGTCTTCGTCACGATCGAGGACGAGACCGGCGACATACAGTCGATCGTCTGGCCAAAAGTCTTCGCCAAGTGCCGCCGCGCCCTCTCAAACCAGCTCATCCTGCTCCAGGGCCGCATCGACCGCTGGGACGGAACCACAAACATAGTCGCCGAACAGATCAAAGCCATCGGAGCCGACATCCGAATGCCAACCGCCCACGACTGGCACTAGGCCCAAGGCTGCCACAACTGCGCCGATCTCCTCAAATCTTGGACGCCTCTCTCAGCTGCGCTGGACCGCAGAAAGCCCAGAAGCAGAGTGATTTGCCGAATGTCATGGCGCGTACTGACACTCCATGCCGCGATTCGCAGACTGCCGCTACGCAAGTGGGCCATGCGCTGTGTTGGAGTATGGCCCACCAGGCCAACGCCCCTGACCGCGGATCCGGTCGGGGCCAGAGGAGACCCATTCAACCACGCGCAACCGTCCGATCCCACGGCGGTCAACACCCTCGCCGGTGGCGGCGAACGAAAGGAACACCATGCTTGAACTAGGAATCTTCCACAACGGTGCAGTCGACCTCGATAGCAACGTGGTCAATGGCACTCGGGTCAATTCAGGAACGCTCGAGGAGACTAGCGAGAGCTTCCAGCGAGTCCTGATCAATCAGGTCCGTCAAGGCATCCTGGCCGAGGAGCTCGGTTTCAACTATTGGTTCATGACCGAACACCACATGCAGCCCGAGGGCGTGGAGTTCAGCCCAAACCCGATCGTCGCCGAAACGGCCATCGCCGCCCAGACAAGCCGGATTCGCCTGGGCCAGATGGCCAACATCCTGCCCTGGCATCACCCAATCCGCCTGGCCGAGCAGGGCGCGATGCTTGACGTGATCAGCGGTGGACGGCTTGAATTCGGTGTCGGTCGCGGCTATCAGTCGCGCGAGACCGAGGTATTGGGCGGCGCGCAGGGCGCGACGATCCAGGACCAGGAGCGCAACCGTTCCTTCTTCGAAGAGTGCTTCCAGATCATCAACAAGGCCTGGAGGGAGCACTCGTTCAGCCACACCGGCGAGTTCTTCAACCTGCCGCCGAGCTACACGAAGTGGGGCAACCCGTCGACGATCGCCTACTTCAGCCAGGACCACGTGGACCGGGACCTGGACAGCGTGCTCGACATCGGCGCGCCGGATATGTACGCCTCGGGCCCACCGGTCTACGCGACCGGCACAACGCTGAAGGAAATCAGCGTCTATCCGCGCCCGATCCAGCAGCCGGTACCTCCGATGTGGATGCCAGTGACGAGCCCACGCTCAATCGAGTGGGCCGCCTCCAACGGCGTGAACTGCTACACGATTCCGGAGCCCAATTCGCGGCTCAAGGCCAACGTCGAGCGCTACTACGAGACGCTGGAGCGGAACAAGTGGCCGGACCGCCTCGACCGTGAGGGTCCATGGAAGTTCGGCTACGACGCGGACGTCAAGCGCGGCTTCTCGCCGGCGCGTTACGTCCACATCCTCAAGCCCGGCGACGAAAAGAACGATCTTGAGCGCTACAAGCTCGGCATGGAAGCGGCCTGGCCGTACCTCGGCGCCTTCGGCTTCGGTGGTGTGATCACCGACATCGATGAGCCCCCGCCCCCGCCCGACCGCCCCGTGACCGCCGACCTTTGTATCGACAAGGGCCTCGCCTTCGTTGGCAGCCCCGACCAGATCGTCGAACAGATCATGGAGATCAAGGACATGGTCGGCTACGAGGACTTCATGTTCACGAGCTGGTTCGAGATGGGCGGCTACCGGGGCGAAGAGATCGAGGAACAGATGCACATGTTCGCAGACCAGTGCATGCCGGCACTCGCCGACGCCTGCGGCGGTCTCGTGGTCAACCCGGACGTCGGGCCGGCGCTCACCGGCCCGGCCAACGGCGCGTAATCAGCGCCTCCACAGGCGCGTGCCGTCCACCGGCGCGGGCTCCGAGCCCGCGCCGGTGGACTGGGTCAACCGACGGAAAGGAGTACGCACCATGGGAATCACACTCCAGGGCCTAAAGCTGGGCTACATGGGCATGGACTACGGCTTGCTCGGCTATCCGAACCCCAATGACATGCTCCTGCCCGGCCGTACAGCCATGCCACGTACGTGGTACCGCTGTCCGTCGCTGGCCTACATCATCAACCACCCCGCCGGGCGGATCCTCTACGACACGGGCATCTCGACCAACTTCGCCGAGGAGTGGCTGCCCGATTGGCAGGCCACGATCGACCTGAGCGAACTGAACGACGATGTGCTGCTTGAGAACTCGCTCAAACAGATTGGACTTGGGCCGGACGACTTCGACTATGTGATTCTCAGCCACTGCCATGCGGATCACGCCGGCGGCCTACGCGCCTTCGAAGACGCTGGGGCTCAGATTGTCCTGCATGAGGATGAGCACCGCTATGCGACCAACATCTGGTCGGCGGACAACTTCTTCGTGCGCAAGGACTGGAACTTCATTTCGCGGCGTAATCCGACGCTGATGTACGGCGACCAAGAGATCTTTGAAGACCTATGGACGATCAGCTTGCCCGGTCATACACCGGGCTCGATGGGCGTCCTGGTGCGGCTCGAGACGACCGGCTGGGCTCTGCTGGCTGGCGACGCGGTCAGCACGCATGACGCCTTTGGACCGCCGCCGATCCCCAATTTCGTCAATACCAGCAACGAGGACTTCCTCAATTCTTGTGGGAAGGTCGAGCAGATCGCTTCAGAACTGGACGCATTCATCTTCCCCGGACACGACGAATCAGGCATGCAGTACTCGCAAGGAGAGTTGGCAATCAAACCGGTCGAATTCATGCCCGGCCATACGTATGAGTAACGTGCGCTGACCGAACCCATCGGTGCAGCGCAGCAGCCTGGAGGCACCGATATGACCGACCCCGACACTCACAGTCGCCTGACCCGTTGGCGCTGGATGGGATTGGTCGGTGCCGCACTGGCTGTACTGGTGCTCGGTTTTGCTATCGCCGCATGCGGCGGTGACGAGGACGAGCAACCGGCCGCCGCCCAAGCGCAACCACAACCTGAACAGCAAGACCAACCCCAGGCCCAGGAGCAACAGGCTCAGCCACAACAGCAGGCACAACAACAGCAGCAGGAGCAGCCGGCGGCCAAGACTGGCGTAGTTCGCATCGGATCAGTGCAGCCGCTTTCCGGCGGCGGTCTGGCGTTCTATGGCCAATCGGAGGAGAACGGCCTGTTGCTCGCCGTAGAGCAGATCAACGAAGCAGGCGGCTTTGTGGTCGGCGACACCACCTACACGATCGAGGTGCTGCGCCGTGACAGCCGCTCAGACGACGCCGTTGGCATTGCCGCTGTCCAGGAGCTGATCCGCGATGAAGGCATCAAGATCATCTTCGGACCGCTGCCCCACGGTGTGGGTCTGGCCGCTTCCGAACTGACCCAGCCCGAGGAAATCCTGCACTTCATGGCGCTCAGCATCCTCACCTCCGAGGACGGCGTACTCAACCCGGAATCGTCTCAGACCACCCACAAGTGGTTGTTCCAGATTGAACCCTCCGAGCTGACTCGCAGTGTGATCACCGCAGCCGGTGTCCTGGAGTTGCTGGGCGCGCAGCCAGGCGACACCTCGGTCGTTCTCGCCACCGACGACCCTTCCGGGCAGTTCCTCGGTCGGTTCTACAACGGCGTGCTGACCGCGCTCGGACAGAAGACCCACCCGGTCGTCTTCTATCCGCCTGGCACAACCGATTTCACTCCCTTCCTGACTCGTCTCAAGGGACTAGACCCCGACTGGATGCACAACTGGTATATCGCGGCCGACTCGGTCCTCATCGCTGAGCAGGCGCTAGAGCTTCAAGTTGCCGGAGGTTACATGGTCTTCGGAGTCGACCCGGGTTGGTGGCAAGAGAACTTCCCCGGCGGAATCGACAACGAGGATCCGATCGTTCTGGCCTGCATCAACCTCTGCCGCGCGATCAACACCAGTGAGCGTTCGCGCGAACATTACCAAGCTGTCAACGAGTTCGAGTGCGGTAACCCCGACGGCTGCTCCCCGGCGCCGCTGACCGACATCACCCTCTGGCAGTACGACTACGTGTTCATGCTGGTTGAGGCGATGAAGCAGGCCGGCACCGTCGATGACACCACGGCGATCGCCGAAGCGATGGAGGGCATCAGCATTGATGGAGTGCTCAGTCCAACGCTGACGATGGATGCGGAATGGCATCGCGTCGCGCATGGCTACGACACCTGCAAGGTCCAGCTCGGAGAAATCGCATGCCAGAACTTCTCGCTTGAGGAGTACGGTCCCGACGCGCTCGGCGTGACCGACGAGTTCGTGCTGGCAAACCAGGATGGAAGCGAGGAATAACGCAAACCACGCTGCTCCGTCCAATCTTTCGGGAGCAGTGGCCGATCTGAGCCCTCGCGCGCGTTACAACGCCGCGAGGGCTCCCTGACGCAGGTCGCAATCCGAGTCTGCCGCACCTATCGCGGTACAGACAGGGAAATCGGTGAGGGTGAAACCGCGATGGATATCTTCCTGCAGCAGGTAGTGAACGGGCTATCCATCGGCGCTGTCATCGCACTGATGGCACTGGGTGTGACCCTGATATTCGGACTCACCGGTCTCGTGATGTTCGCTCACGGCGAGCTGCTGGTGATCGGCGGCTTCCTCGCCTGGTTCGTCACCGTTGAAATCGGCGGCAGCTTCTGGATCGGAATCGTGTTCGCCATCGTCGCCGTCGGCCTGATTGGCCTGGCTCTTGAGCGCGGCCTCTTCCGATTTACGTTCGATTCGCCGATCAATGGCTTCATCGTGTCGCTCGGTCTGATCATCGTCTTACAGCATTTGTTGGTCGAACTGTCTCCGGTTGGCGCCAGCATCGTCGACGTGCCGGCGCCGATCACCAAAGTGTTCGACCTAGGCGGCGCGCGTATTCCGGGAATGCGCGTGTTGGTGGTCGGCACGACGCTAGTCGTTGTGGCCTCCATGCTCTGGGCGATCTATCGCAGCGGCCATGGCCGAGCGCTTCGCGCCAGCGCGATCGATCGCGACACCGCCGCGCTGATGGGAATCCCGGTGCGGCGCTACATCATGATCGTCTTCGTGATCGGATCCCTGCTGGCGGGGTTGGGCGGCGCGCTGATGATCGGCCTCTTCCCGATTGACCCGTTCATCGGCGGCCGTTTTGTGATCAAGGCGTTTGCCGTCGCGCTCGCGGGCGGTCTGGGCAATCCACTTGGGGCGATTCTCGCGGCGTTCGGGCTTGGACTGGCCGAAGCCATGGGCACGCAGTACTTCCAGCCCGAATGGTCAGAGTCGTATGCGTTCATCGTCATGCTCATCATCCTGCTGGTCCGGCCGCGAGGTTTGCTGACTGGCTTGCAAGGTCCTCCGGCTCGTTAGCCGGACCGCGGGATTGCACGGTCAGATGCGAATCAAAACCAGAGTCCTGAACCAACTCGCCGATGCAACCGCCGGCCCAAACCGGATGTCCACGGCCGAACGGGTCGTCGTCATCGCGGCGGTCGGCGTGTTCATTCTGTTGCTTCCAGAGTTCACCACCAGCCGCCACCTGTTCCTGGCAACGGTCACCGGCACCACGGCGATTGCGGTCTACGGACTGGCTATCATTTTCGGCCAAGCAGGGATTCTCTCGCTCGCTCACGCTGGCCTGTGGGCAATCGGCGCATACACAGGTGCGATATTCTTCCGCGAGTTTGGCTGGTCCTATTGGGCAGTCCTGCCACTGGGCGTGCTCCTGTCTTCGGTTGCCGCCGCGCTGCTCGCATATCCCGCGCTACGGATTCGCGGTCACTTCTTCCTCATCGCGACCTTCGGATTCGGCGAACTGGTACGAATCGTGCTCGAGAATGGCGGAGGCTTCGAAAGCGGTCGCCGGCTCGGCCTGATTGTTCAAGGCGGCATACCGGATTTCCTCGGTATCGGACTTCAATCGGCTAATTCGATCTACTACGTCACCGTCGCCTACCTGGTCATCGCGATCGCCACGGTCTACCTCATCCGCCGCTCCGGGTTCGGCGCGACCATGCGAGCCGTTCGCGAGAACGAGGACCTGGCCGAATCGATCGGCATCCACCTGGCACGCACTAAGATTCTCGCCTTTACGATGAGCGGCGCCTTCACTGGCGTCGCCGGCGTCCACTACGCCTTCCTGCTCAAGCACATCGAGCCCAGTTTGTTTGGCGCGCAAGACGGGATCCAATTGGCCCTAATGGTGCTGCTCGGCGGTGCGGTCCCGCTGCTCGGCCCACTGGTCGGAACAGCCGTGGTGCAGTTCATCCCCGAGCTGCCCTTCGTTGACAATCCCAACTACATCCAGATTGCCTACGGATTGGCGCTGATCCTGCTGATCTTGCTGCTGCCGCTTGGCATCGTCAGCGGTATGAAGGCCGCGTACCAACGGGTCCGTGACCTGTCGAGTCGCGCGGTCACCTCGGGTTGACAAACAGTCGCCGACTGATCCCATATCCGCTGCCCAGGAACTACTGGCTACGTCAGCCTTCGCCGACCCGTTCGGGCTCCTGCTCCACGACGGGCTCTTCAGCGACACCCTCGGCTTCGTCCTGGCTGACCGGCAGTTCCTCAGGCGGATCTGGGCCGGTCGCCTCCCCTCCGTCCGATCCCGGCGGCGGACGCAGCAGATCGGCGAGATACCGCTTGCCGTAGCCGTAGAGATCGGCGATGCCTTGTACAAGACCGTGCGGCAGCAGGATGATCACTGCGATCAGCATGGCGCCAAACACGATCTGACGCTGGAAGGGCGTCAGACCAATGCCGATCACATCTAGGACGTCGGGCAGGAAGCCAACGATGATCGCCCCAACCACCGGACCCATCAACCGACGCGATCCGCCCAGCAAAACCATCAGCGCGAGTTCCACGCCCTCGAACGAGTTAAACAAGTCGGGAGCAATGTGGCGCAGCTTGTAGGCGAACAACGCTCCGGCCACGCCGGCAAAGATGCCGCTGATGCCGAACGCAAGAATTTTGTACCAGTTCGCCCGGATTCCAACGGAACGCGCGAGCGGCTCATTCTCCCGGATCGCACGGAAAGTCCGGCCTAAGGGCGAGGAGACCAACACCTGCGAGACGATCATCGCGGCAAACAGAAACGCGATGACGAGGTAATAGAAGGGCTCCAACTCGAGGTTGATGTCGAAGCTCTGGCCAAAGACTTGGCCCACAGGTTCGGTGATGTCGAGTCCTTGCGCCCCACCAGTCAGCCCTTTGCGGGCCTCGGCGCCGCCAAGGTTTCTGGTTGCCAGCACGAATAGCTCGCACGCGGCAAAAGTGACGATGACGAAGTGATAGCCGCTCACTCGCAGTGCCGGGTATCCAAGGAGCAGCGCCGCCACCATGGCCAGCAACGCTGCCAGCGGCAGCACGGCCCAGAATCCGAACCCAAGCTGGATAAACAGAATTGCCGCGGTGTACGCGCCAACGCCCATCAGGGCCGAGTGGGCAATCGAGAGATAGTTGGTCTGGCCGTAGAGAAACCCCAGGCCGTAGAGCGCGATCGCAAAGATGCCGTAGGTGATCGCCACATCGAGGAAACGCGAGCTGCTAATGATCGTCGGGAAGAGCACCATCACAACCACGAGCGCAGTCCACAGAACGGTCTGCGCCGGTGTCAACTCGCGGGTGATTTGCCTGACGAACTGCCTGGTGACGGAACTGCCGCGTGAATCCCAGAAGTTAGCAATCACAGCTTGGTCCTACACCTTCCTCGATCGCCGGGAACGCACTGGATCGGGCGACTCCCTCACTCATGCCACCGCCGCTGATCTGGACTTAGTGAGCGTGCCGCGCTGCTGGCCGCCCCGTCAGAGGCGACCAACAGCGCGGTGGTGACACACAGCCGCTGGAGGTAGCAGCAGCCGCGTCTCTTCAGCGATCGCCGCCGATCAGAAGCCCGGCGTGCCGGGTGGCGGGTCGTCGGGTGGCGGCGTGAACTGGCACTCGAATTCGAGCTGACGCGACACACAGACCTCGGTCCCGTGCGCCACGATGTGACGACTGTCGAAGTAGAACCCGTCGGCAATCACGCCGTCGTGTCGCACCTCGAGCAGTGCATTGACCACCGCGTCCGGGTCCTCGAAGGTACCGGCGGCCTGGTAGGCCTTGATCAGCATGTAGTAGTCGTCGTAGGTCAGCAGACTGACCGAGGAGAAGGAGCGCAGCTCGTTGCCGAACTCTTCGTAGCGAATCCAGTAATCAGCCGCTTGCTGACGGTCGGTCGCGCCCCAACAGATCGGCACGCAGGCCATGGCCACCGGCAGCTCGGACTGGAGCTCGCGCTTCTGGTACTCGCCGGGGTCGATCCCGAACATGAAGTAGCCGCTCTTGGCCGCGCCGATCTCAAGCGCCTGAGGAATGGCCTGAATGGCTCGGTCCGGGTCGTAGAGGAAGAGCACGATGTCGGGGTCGTGGCCCTTCGCCCGCGAGAACAGTGGCGAGAAGTCCGTCGTTTCCGGGTCCCAGTAAATGATGTCCGGCACGGTCTGGCCGTTGGCTTCGAGCGCTCGCTTGAAGTACGGACCAAGGAACTGCCCGGTGGCGTCGTTCAGCATCAAGATGACCGAGACCTCCGAGTCCGGGTCGATCAGGTCAACGGCGCCCTTCATAACACTGCCGCTGCGCTGCCATTCGCGCGTCTCGGTCTGGAAGAGGTAGCGGTTCTCGCCGCCTGGGGCGGTCGCTTCCTCGGTCAGAATCTCTTCGAGGGTGCTGGAACCGGAGAAGTGCAGCACTTTCGCCGGCTGCGTCACCTTCGAACTGGCGATTGCGAAGTCGTGCGGCGTACCGCACATGCAAGCGACGATGCCGACATCGCGGACCAGCTCCTGAACCAACGCCACATGGGCGTTGATGTCGCTGCGGTCATCACGGAAGTGGATCCGGATCTTGTGCAGCTTGCCGTCGATCAGGAAGCCGCCGCCCTCTTCGCAGACACCTTGGTCAATGCAGTACTGGGCGCCGGTGTTGATCTCGTGTTCTACTAGCTTGCCCGATGCCTCGTAGGTGTGACCGAAGACCTCGTAGCTACCCGAACTGGGGGCGACCACACCGATGTCGATCCAGATGACCTCTTCCTCGGCCGGCTGCTCCTGTTGTTCCTGTTGCGCGGGTGCAGCGGCCTGTTCCTGCTGCTCCTGCTGCTCGGCCGGCGCAGCGGCCGCCGCCGGCTGCTCCTGCTCTTCATCGTCGCCACAGGCCGCGAAAATCATCGCTCCCAT
This sequence comes from Dehalococcoidia bacterium, assembly GCA_964291525.2. Classification (GTDB taxonomy): domain Bacteria; phylum Chloroflexota; class Dehalococcoidia; order Bin125; family Bin125; genus Bin125. The sequence continues at coordinate 3,007,932 of OZ219765.1, forward strand.
AACGACAGCGCTCAGAAGGAGCAGCAACGTTCGACTCCCTGGCAAAGCCCTTAATCTCGTTCTCGTCATGGAGTTCGCTCCTTCCGTTCGCCGAGGCGCGAACAGTTGCGCCGTTGCGACGATCAGCAGCCTCATCTCGGAGGCTTTGGAGCAAGATGAAAATTCCGGCATGGGATGTCAGTAAGCGCCATGACGAAACGGCCTCTGCCGCTCCGCTAGCTTGACCGGCACTCGCAGGGGGGCAAGATTGCATCGTCCGTTTTGTACGGAAATGCGACGGCGAGAGGACGACGACCAGATGGATACCTTCCTCCAGCAGGTGGTGCTCGGATTGTCGATCGCCAGCGTGATCGCGCTGATCGCGATCGGGATCACGCTGATTTTCGGTCTGACCGGGATCGTCAACTTCGCTCAGGGCGAAATGTTGATGATCGGCGGCTACGCCGTCTGGGCGCTGATTGTGGAGGTTGGCCTAGGGGCCGGATTCGGCTTCTACTTCCTCGGCCTAATGCTCGCAATTGCCGTGGTGGGCCTGCTCGGGCTCGCACTGGAACGGGGGTTGTTCCGGTTCACCCTGGCGGAGCCGATAAACGGATTCATCGTCTCAATCGGTCTGATTTTCATCTTGCAACACGTCGTAGCAGGCATTTGGAATGCCGATGCCGTCGACATCCCCAGGCCGCTCAACGTCGTCTGGGATGTCGGCGACGTCCGAGTTCTGGCCACCCGGGTGTTCGTGATCGGTACCACCTTGGCCCTGTTTGGTGCCACGTTCTACGGGATTCAGCGGACTCGCTGGGGCCGAGCGCTACGAGCAATCGCCACCGATCGCGAAACGGCGGCGCTGATGGGCATTCCTGTCAGGCGTTATGTGATGGGGATTTTCATTGTCGGGAGCGCGATTGCCGGACTGGGCGGCGGACTTCTGATCTCCTTTTTCCCCGTCTCTCCCTTCGTCGGCGCGAACTTCGTCATTAAAGGATTTGCCGTCGCGATCATTGGTGGTCTGGGCAACGTCACTGGCGCGGTCGTCGCGGCACTCTTCCTCGGCCTCCTCGAAGCAATGAGTCAGGGATACTTCGCGCCTCAGTGGACAAATGCCTACGCCTTCGGCCTGATGATCCTCATCTTGTTGGTGCGGCCACAGGGGCTGCTGCGTGGTTCTGCGGCGTAATCGTCGGACTCGACCTCTTCGTTGGAGACAATGGTCAAGGGCAATGACGGGATGGACCTGAAGCGACGGAACAGGAGCAAGAAATGGCGACGACATCATCCAAGCAGACGATCAGCGCCGCCGGCGCGCAACAGGTAATCGAAGCCGCGGTCGCCAAGGCGAATGAACTCGGCGTCCCGATGGTGATTGCCGTTGTCGACGAATCAGCTCAGCTCAAGGCCTACCTGCGTATGGACGGTTCGCTGCTGGCAAGCGTCAATGTCTCGCAGTCCAAGGCCGTCACCGCCGTCGGCTTCGGACTCGCAACCGACCAGTGGTACTCCGCAATCGAAGACGATCCACCGTTGCTCCATGGCGTCACCGCGATCCCGAATTTCATGATGATCGGCGGAGGGGTCCCACTGGTCAGCGACGGCGCAATCGTCGGCGCGGTCGGCGTCAGCGGGGGCAGCTACCAGCAAGACACGGAGGTCGCTCAAGCTGGCGCTGCTGTCCTCGACTAAGGCTCTGGATGGCGAAACTAGTCTCCGCCGGCGGCGTCCGCGCCGAGATAGAGCTCTCGCATCAGGCCCGTATCCCGCATTTCGTCGAGCAATCCTTCGGCGGCAATGGAACCGGTCTGCATCAGATATCCGCGCGTCGCCACCGCGAGAGCCAGACTGGCATTCTGTTCCACCAGCAGCACCGAGGCGCCAAACTCCTCTCGAACCCCAAGAATGATCGTCTCCAGCTCTTTGACAAGCACTGGCGAGAGCCCGAGCGACGGCTCATCCAACAACATGAGCGTGGGCCGAGCCATCAGACCGCGGCCGATGGCGAGCATTTGCTGCTGTCCGCCACTGAGATCGCTCCCTTGCGAATCGAGCCGTTCCCTCAGGATTGGGAAGTAATCCAGGACTCGTTCGAGATCCGCTTCGACCGAGCTCCGATCGTTCTGGACGTAAGCCCCCAGCTCGAGATTGTCGCGAACAGTCATGCCCTGGAAGATGCGCCGACCCTCGGGCACTAGGCTGACGCCTGCCTTCGCGGCGCGGTCGGCGGTCCAGCCGGCCAGATCCCGGTCCTGATACAAGATTTGTCCGCCCGTCGGCCGGATCAAGCCGGCGATCGCGCTGAGCAATGTCGACTTGCCAGCCCCATTCGGGCCAAGGATGGCGACGATCTCCCCTTCGTCAACGCTGAGCTCGATACCTCGATGGACGCGTGTGCGGCCATACGCGGTGTGCAGGTCACTAATTTGCAGCAGCGGCAAGATCTTCCCCCAAATACACTTCGAGCACCTTTGGATCGCTCCGAACTTCCTCCGGCTGACCCTCGGCAATCTTCTGTCCAAAGTCCAGTACCACCAGTCGGTCGCAGATCTTCATCATCAGATTCATGTCGTGGTCGATGATGGCAACTGTCACTCCGCGATCGCGAATCGACCCAATCAGCTGGCTCAGATCGGCGGTCTCGTTGTCATTCAAACCGGCCGCCGGTTCGTCGGCCATCAACAGTCGCGGATGGCCGCCAATGGCGATGCCCACACCAAGGCGGCGGAGGTTGCCAAAGCCAAGATTGGTCGCCTTTTCGTTGGCAAACTCGCTCAGGCCAACGAACGCGATGATTTCGTCGGCCGAGGCGAGTCCCTCATATGATCGGTCACCTCGAGCCGAACGTGGTCGATGCTGACAGGCAATCCCCACGTTGTCCCGCACGGTTAGGTCTTCGAACGCCATAGCCTGTTGAAATGTTCGGATGATCCCCCGCCCCGCCATCGACTCCGCCGCTTTGCCGGTGATGTCATCACCCATCCAGTTGACCACCCCACCAGTCGGCTTGTGCACTCCTGCAATGACGTTGAACAATGTCGTCTTGCCAGAGCCGTTGGGGCCGATGATGCCCAAGATTTCGCCGTCGTAGATGTCAAGGTCAACGCCATCCAGGGCATGCACACCGCCAAACCACTTGCGTAGTCCGCGTACCTCAAGCAGCGCTTCTCGTTCATCCATCAGAACACCCCCCTGACGGTGCCCTTCGATCAGGCCGTCGTTCCAATATCAGGTCGCGGACAGAGTAGGTGTTGCGAACGCAAATCTCAAACGCGATAATCCTCCATGGTGTTCGATTGCCTGGTTCGGGTCAAGAGTACGACTCCGGTATCCATTCGACGGCAAACGGATCAAACTGTCCCCGCGATCGACGGGCGGCATCTGATAGGGAGCCGACGATGGTACAAGCAACACAAAATGGTTCATCGATTGAAAAGCGAGTTGATTGGAACAATCGGGCGCGTGCAAATCGAATCCTTGCCCAGTTGTCAGCGGATGTCTTGGCTGAGTTTCTGGTCAATGCCTCCCTGGTCTTCCTCCGGAGAGGCGACCGGCTCGATCGCTGGCTCAGTCGGGGCAACGTCGTTTTTCCGCTAAGTGGAATCTACGGAGGAGTGCTGGAAACCGAAAACGGCGAGTGCATCCAGCCGGTGTTTATCGGCCCGGAAGGCGTTATCGGCGGCATGCGAGCACTGCATGGAATGCCGTACTTCCTCAGCTTCAAGGTCCGACTCTCAGGTGAGGCGCTCGTGATTCCAGCGACTGTTCTGCGACAACTCGCGGCCGATGGGCCGAGTTTCCGTCTCGAGCTTGCCCGGGCTACCGATCGCAGCTACCACCTTGCGGCATTGCACGCGGTGTGTGCGCGCTTCCATCCGTTGACAACCCGGTGCTGCGCCTGGCTCTCCTTGATTCACAATGAAACGGACGACGATTTCGTACCGATTACACATGAAGAACTCGCCGAAGTGGTCGGCGCGACCAGGCCAGCAGTCAGCGCCGCACTGTCCCAGCTGACCCGAGAAGGTCTCGTTTCTTCAATTCGGCGAGGCGCCATTCGCCTGATCGATCCGAGGCAGATCGCCCGCCAGTCATGCAGCTGTTGGTCGGTTGAGGATCCCACTGCCATGGACTGGCAACTCCGGGCCGCTCGATAGAAGACTCTGGGACCGTCCCCGCATGGCACCGACGATGGTCACACTGCTCGATCATGCTGCCCACCGACGCCAGCCTTCTCCGTGCAGTCCAGCTTCCGATGCCTCTGCATGACCAATAGCGCGCCCAGATGGGACCGCAGAGATGACCGTCCAAGCGACGGGCAAAGGGCGCATACTCGGGACCTCGACGAACAGGTTGATCGACTTGAGATAGAACGTGCGGCACTGGCGTGACGATCGTGGCGCGGCCGACGGCTAGCCTTGCGGCGCACACCCTGACTGGAGCCAACCATGAGCCAGATGACTGAAGATCCTCGCATCGACCCACGCATCAAGAAGATGTTTGGCGATCTACCTGCGTTCCCGCTCCCCAACTTCGACTCCCGCGAAGAACTTGTTGCGGCCATGAACACACCGGAAGCACTCGAGGGACTCAACGCATTAGAGCTATTCACCGAGGAGGAGGCCGAAACAGTCGCACCCTCCGAGGGACTGACAATCACCACCGAGACCTTCATCTCCCAGCCGGACGGCAACACAGTCAATCTGTCCTTGATCCGGCCTGAATCCGATGGTCCACTGCCCTGTATCTACTACATCCACGGTGGCGGCATGGCGATGATGTCCGCCTTTGACATCACATACCAATCGTGGGGCCGGATGATCGCACACCAGGGCGTCGCGGTGGCGATGGTCGACTTCCGCAACTGCGTCGTGCCGTCATCCGCGCCTGAGGTCGAACCATTTCCGGCCGGACTCAACGACAGCGTGTCCGGTCTGAAGTGGCTGATTTCAAAAGCAGATGAGTTCCGCATTGACACCAGCCGAATCGTGGTCGCGGGCGAAAGCGGCGGCGGAAACCTCACCCTGGCTGTCGGTCTACGGTTGGTCCGGGAGGGTGACGCTGGCCTGGTCAAGGGTCTCTACGCCATGTGCCCCTACATCGCCGGGAGCTGGCCGCGCGATGACCTGCCGTCGTCAACTGAGAACAACGGCCTCTTCCTCGACGTACACAGCAACTTCGGGGCCTTGGGCTACGGCATGGACGCCTTCGACGCACAGGACCCAGAAGCCTGGCCGCTATTCGCCAATGAAGAGCACGTGCAAGGCTTCCCCGAGACGGTAATCAGCGTCAACGAGTGCGACCCATTGCGCGACGAGGGGATTGAGTTCTATCGCCTGCTGCTGAAAGCGGGACAATCAGCTCGCTGCCGACAGGTGATGGGCACAATCCACGGCGGAGACAACATGGTCCTGCCCTGCACCGATCTGGCCCTGGCCACGGCGCGAGACATGGCAGCACTGTGTAGAGGCGACTAAGCCCTTCGCGAACGGCCGCGCCGTGACATCGGCAGCCGTGGGCTCTTCTGGGCCTCTACTTCGGCGATCTCTTCGTCGCTAAAGCCAAGTTCCGACATCACCTCCGAAGTGTGCTGACCCAGCTCAGGAAACCAGGGCTTGGCGGTCGCCGGCGTCTTGTTGAACTGCGCGAAGTTGCCGGCCATTGGCTTCTTGCCGACGCCGGGGACATCCTTCTCGACGACGTAACCATTCTCAAGCGCCTGCGGGTCGGCAATGACGTCCTCGTAGTCAAAGACTCGCTGGTACATGATGTACTCGCGACGTTGATCGAAGAACTGCTCCCACTCGTCGGTGGTTCGGTTCTTCATGGCGCGCGCCATATGCGGACGCAAGAGCTTCGATTGTTCCACCCAGCGGAAGTCGCTCAATGGCGAGCGCTTCTGGCTGACATTCCAGCGAGGATCCGATGCGATTTCGGGAATGCCACCGAACTCGCAGAAGTCTTGCCAGGCCTCGTCTCCCTGCACGTCGACGTGGAAAGCGCCGCCGTCGGCCGTCACGTAGGTGCCGGCACTCCCCGGCACGTTGGGATGATGCGGGCCCTCTCGTGAGAGCAATGCTCCCGAAATCGAAGAGTGATTAAGCTCCCAGGCCTGCATCCAGACCATCACACCGTAGGCCGAAGTGCGGACCTTCTGTCCGACGCCATGCAGTTCGCGAGCAGCTAGGGCCGTCATGATCGCGAGCGTGAGTCCCATCGCGCCCGAGGTGTCGCCGATCACCGAACCGGCAATCATCGGCTGTGATTCCGGTTCGCCGACCATGTTCGCGATCCCGCTGCGAACCTGGGCGTACTGGTCGGTCATGCGTTTGTTGCGATCCGGCCCTTCGTGTCCGAAGCCATTGGCAATGCCGTAAACCAGTCGCTCATTGCGTTTCGAGAGCTCGTCATAACCCAGACCCATGCGCTCGAGCGAGTCCTCACGGAAGTTGCTGACAAACACGTCCGCCCGGTCGACGAGGCGCATCAGCACTTCCCGGCCGACCTCAGTGTGGACATCGAGCGAGATCGACCGTTTGCCATGCGAGACCGACAGAAACTGCGCGCCCGGCGTCTCGGGCGGCGCGGTCCAGTTAACGCCAGTGTGCCAGCGGTTTGGATCGCCCCCGGGCGGCTCGACCTTGACCACGTCGGCGCCCATATCGGCAAGGAAACCGCCAACCAGCGGTCCCTGGATGGCAATCGCAAACTCAACGACTCGTAGACCCTCTAACGGTTCCACCACGGGGCACCTCGGTTATCCGAGTCGAGGATAGGTCCCGAAGACTGCGCCTGAACTGCTTGCCCCAACTGCTTACCCAGGCGGGGACGTCCCACATCACCCAGTCCCCGCTTTACGCGGGGACCCGCTCGGGCCGCTCGGGCTATCTGCTGGTGAGCTATGGAGTGGGATGGGGGCAGGTCGCCACGTGAACCGAGGACTGGATCTCAGCAATCAGCCGCTGACGGCTTCAAGGACTCCGGTGGCGGCTCGACGACGCTGGGCTTCCGCGACGTCGTGGCTGAGGATGACGAGATCGTGCTTGTCGCCATCGCGGTCCTTGACGTGTTCGCGCAAGACTGCCTCAGGCTTGAACCCGAGGGAACGGAACACGGAGATCGCCTGCTGCTGGTCGATCGTCATCTGGGCGATGATCTTCTCCACCTTCATCTCAAGCGCGATCCGAAACGCCTCTTCGGTCAGCAAGCGTCCGGCGCCCTGCTCTCGCAGCCCGGGGCCGACGAGCACACGAAGCTCGGCCACGTGTGGCGACCAGGGCAGATCGTTGCGGTCGATGGTCGCGTATCCGCCGATCTCTCCACCCTCTTCAATGAGCAGGAGAGAGGTGGTCAGCTCGGCTTCGATCCGCTCCACCCAGACTTCGACCTGTTCTGGCTTGGTGATGTCGCGTCGCAGGAACAGCAGATCATGGAGTGGAAGCTGACGTGCGAACGCGACGATGGCGTCGGCATCGCCACGTTCCATCAGCCTGAGCTTGACCGGACTGCCGGCGATGGTTCCCGAGGCTGGGTAGCGCATATTGCGGTCTTTCGCAGTTAGATCGAACGAACCGAAAGCCATGAATCCAGCTTAGGCCAGAGTCGGTACTTGGCATTACCGCCAGCAACCAGGCTGGCGTGCCCACCGCGCAACACGACGGCTTCCGAGTCCTCCGATTGGACCTGTTCAAGCAGTGGCTTGGCTGCTTCATAGGGAACGATGTGGTCGTGCTCGGCCATCGCATGGATCATCGGCGTCTTGATTGATGAGAGCTCAACCGGCTTGCCGCCCAGCTCGAAGGTGCCCTCAAGCATCGCGTTCTTCCAGTAAAGCTCCTTCACCATCTGGCGGAAGGCCTCGCCGGCAAAGGGAATCTGGTCGGACGCCCAGCGGTCGAGCATCATGAACGACTGCACATACTTGTCGTCGCGGATCCGGTCGAGCACCTGGATCGGGCTGGTCATCCGGCCGGTCGGCCGCAGCATGTCGAAGGCGGACAGCAGCATCTCGCCGGGCACATTGCCCAGCGAGTCGACGATCCGGTCGACATCGAAGTAGCGCTCGTCGGTCCACTGAGTGAACAGGCCCATGCCCTTGAAGTTGACCGGCGTGGTCAGACAAGCCATGTTGCCGACCGGCGCCTCTGGGTGCGCCGCGAGATAAAGCACGCCAAGCGTCCCACCGAGGCAGTAGCCGAGCATGTTCAGCTCAGACTCGCCAGAATCCTCCAGGATCCGCTCGACACAGGCGGGCAGGTGATTCAGCACGTAGTCGTCGAGCGTCAGCGAGCTCTCTTCGGGCATCGGGATGCCCCAGTCGATCATGTAGACGTCGTAGCCCGCCTGGACCAGGAACTCCATCATGCTCTGGCCGGGCGTCAGGTCGAGGATGTAGGGCTTGCTGACCAGCGACGTGATCACCAGCAACGGTGTCCGGTAGACCTCGTCGGTCTGGGCCCGGTAGTGGTACAGCTTCATCGATCCCTGGGTCAGGATCGTGTCCTTGGGCGTCGAGCCCGGCTGCGGGTCGTCAAGAGAGATGTATTCAAGGCCAACCAGTCCGCGGCGCAAGATGGTTTCAACCGTCGATTGGACGGTCGTGGCGATATCTGGTGATTCGGCGTCCGCAGTAGGGATTTGGTCGTCAACGGAGGCAGAGGGCGCAGGCTCAGCAACAGCAAGAGTCATAGGTCACTCCACGGATTGAAGAAACATTGCACAACAGGTGCAATGACAGTGATTGTCTATCGCCAAGACCCGTTGCTGGTAAGCAACGAGTTACATGGACGTTAAGTTGATGTGTCGCGAACAGTTAGTTTGTGTCGGGAGTTGCTGGACGCTTCGTGCGCCGCGGCTTTGTGTTGCCTTTGCTACTCGTCGCGCCCTGCTCGATGCTCATCTGCAGCGTCGACAGTTGCGCCTCGATGGCCGCCAGGCGGTTCTCCATCGCCAGCAGCCGGTCACCCAGCGCCAGGACGTCGGTGCGGGTCGGCACGTTCATCGCGGTCAGATACGGACCCATCGCCTCGCTCATGGTCTTCTGGAAGTGCAGAAAGACATCGAGGTTGCGGCCCATGCTCTCGCTGAACTCTTCGGTGCCCATCATCTGGTTGAAGAACTCGTTCCACTGACGCTCCGACTGGGTCATCCAGTCCTGCCAGATGGCGGAAGGATCTGGAGCAGAGGTCTCGGTCTTGGCCATGGGAAGTCCTATTCGGTGTTTGGATCTTGGGTGGGTTGGGCGGCTTCCTCGAAACGCTCGAGGGCGCCGGTCAGCACTTCCTGGTATCGGTTCAAGGCTTCGAGCCAGGTTCTGAGAAATATGTCGCCGGCCGCGGTCAGCGAGTACATCCGACGCGCCGGTCCCTGCTCGGAGGTATCCCAGAACGACGAGACAAACCCGCTGGTCTCGAGCTGCCGCAGCGCCCGGTAGACCGTGCCGCTGTCCGATTCGGGCAGCCCAGACTCATTCAACTGCTGATTGAGCTGGTAGCCGTACGCGTTACAGCCCTTGAGAAATGCGAGCAGGCTGGTGGCGAGCATCTCGCCGTGCAGCCTCGGCTGCGAGGTCGTGCGTTTGCGTCCCGGTTCTTCGGCCATAACCGCATTCTGCCGCTAAGTGTCAAACGATGCAAGATGCAGTTTGCACATAGATGTGGGCCGGCATACATTCCCCTCAGCAACCTCAGACGAAGCCGAACGACGACAGACATGGAGCGACCCTCATGAGCGAGCAGACCGAACAATCCGCCACCGACAAGTACTTCGACGCCCTCCTGACCAGCTACGACGCGCTCGTGAGCGCGATTGAGCAGGCAAACGAGCGCGGCGCGAGGCTTTCCAAGCAACTCCTGACCGATGCCACCGAGGCCCAGCGCCGCACGATCGAGCTGGCCCGACAGGTAGCCGCCAATCCGACCGACCGCGCCGCCGCCTACTCCGCGATCATGGAGTCCGCAGTCTCCGCTCAGAGCCAGGCGCTCGACTTCACCCAGAACGCCTACAAGGAAGCCATCGCCGCGAGCAGCGAGGGTCGCGAAGCGCTTGACACCCTGCTCAGCTCAAGTCGCTCTGCCGCCGAGGCCGCGCTCGCCGTCTCGCGAGAGTGGCAGACCGCCAATCCCTGGGCTGACTTCATGCAGAAGAGCATGGAGACCTTCGGCATCGGAACCAACGGCGCGTCAGAAAAGAAGGAAGAGGCCAAGGCGAAGGCCTAGCCACCTCCAGAGCAGGGCTTCCAAGGCAAGGCTGCCCACAGCCGTAATTCCCGCGCTCCGGCGCGGGAATCTCGTCCTACCAGCAGAAAAAAACCGTCAGCCGTCTTTCGATTCGGCCAAGAGCCTCGCAATCTCCCGATAGGCCTGGCCGCTGTAGATAATCCCGTAGTGGCTCGTCGGGATCCCGATGTTGTACTCGGACTCCTCCTCCATGCAGCTTTCAGGCAGGACCAGCCCGTCTCGACTGGCGTAGAGCGCGTATCGGCGGAACGTCGGCCGCTGCGGACGCATGATGTTCTCGGTAAACGGGCAGGTGCAGTGGCCGCTGTAGCAGGCCGGCGCGATGCTCCAGGTCAGATTTGATCCGGCTCCACGGCGCACGGCATCCATCGCTTCGATCAGCACCGGGTGGACATGAGCGACATCGTTGAAAGGCGCGGCCAGTGAGATCAGCAGGTCGACCAGTTCGGGATGCTGGAACGCCACGCTTCGCGCGATCAGTGCCCCGAGGCTGTGGCCAAGCAGGTGGACTCGTTGGCCGGTCTCCTGCTCAGCTCTCCTGACGACACTGAGCACGGTGTCTGCAGAGGCATCAGGGCAATCCACGTTCAAGCCCAGGCCGGAGTAGTAGGGCTGATAGCCAATTCGCGCCAGCCACCAGTAGAGCTCCATCATCGACAGATCGGTGCCCATGAAGCCGGGCACCACGACGACCGGCTCGCCCTGTCCTCGCGGCACACCAAGACCGTAGTAGGTCGGCGTGAGCCGGAGCTTGTTCCATTCACACAGCCAACCGAGTTCGTTCTGAATTGGCGTCATCGCCGGCTGGACCGAGTGATCGTCCAGATACCGGTTCGCGAGCAGTGAAGGGTCGGTCGCGGAAGGCATGGCAGCCAGCTACTCCTGATGATCCTAGGGCTGACATATGCAGGCTACCGAACGCTCACTCTCAGACCATAGGTCAATGCTCTTCCCTAATGCTCGTCGTCAATGCTCGTCAACCGTCCTGTCGATCCGCTTCAATGAGGCGTGGCTGTTACGGATGTCCAAGCGGCGGTGATATCTTCGAGCTTGGTCTGGGCTCTGCCGAGACCGCGTCGTTGGACCCTTGATGAGCCACTCCGCCCCCAGCACTCCGACAGCCGCCTCCGTCGGCTTCCGTCTGCCGCATCGCACCAAGATGCTGATCCTGGGCAGCGCCGTCGTCGCAATGTTCCTCTCCGCGGTACAACACTCGATCGTCGCTACAGCGACGCCGGTGCTCGCCGCCGACCTAGGTCGCATCGACCTGATCGCGTTCATGGAATCGGCCTTCATGGCAACGTCGGTGCCCGCAGTGGCAATCGCAGGCCGATTGTCTGACGTCTACGGTCGCAAGCCGTTTCTCCTGGGGGGTCTGGTGATCTTCGCCGGCGCCACGGCCCTGGCCGGCTTTGCAACCTCAATGGAAATGCTGATCGGCTTCCGCGCCCTCCAGGGCATTGGCGGCGGCATCCTGATGGCCAACACCTTCTCGATCTCCGGCGACCTCTTCCCGCCGGTCGAGCGCGCCAAGTACATGGGCATCTTTGCCGCGGTCTTCGGAATCGGCGGGTTGGTCGGACCATTACTCGGCGGACTCATCGTCGACGCGCTCAACTGGCGTTGGGTCTTCTGGTCGATCCTCCCGCTGATTGCGCTGGCCTTTGCCTCGATCGCAATCATCATGCCTTGGCTACGACCGCCGCCTCGGAAAGTCATAATAGACTGGCTGGGGATCGGAGCGATGTTGTGGGCCCTGATGCCGGCGATGCTGGCGCTGGGACTGGTGTCGACCGGCACGGCCTGGCTCGACATTAAGACGCTCGCTCTCCTCGGCGTCTCAGCCATCGGAGTCCTTGCCTTCGCCGGCGCCGAGCGGGTGGCCAAGGAACCCATCCTTCCCGGCGCGCTGTTCCGCAACCACACATTCCGAGTCGCCGCTGTCGTCATGGCCGTGATCGGCGGCGGCCTGTTCGGGGTCTCCTTCTTCCTCGCCTACTTCATGCAGGGGGTACTCGGCTACACCCCGACCGCTTCAGGACTGCTCCTCAGCACGCAGATCATCTCGCTTGTGATCGCCGCAGCGCTCTGCGGGCAGATCGTCTCGCGGACGGGCCGCTACAAGGCGATGTCCGTCGTGGCCACGGTGATCATCGTAATCAGCGGTTGGCTGATGACTCAGCTCAGCACCGAGTCCGGAGCAGTCGACGTGGTCTGGCGACTGGTCCTCTTCGGCATCGGTCTCGGCACCCTCTACCCGGCCCTCTTGACCGCAGCGCAAAACGCGCTCCCCCAGAGCATGCTCGGCACGGTCTCCGGCGCCACGCAGTTCTTCGAGGAGATCGGAGCAATCATCGGCGTGACCCTGGTCGGCGCCCTGGTGACCGGTCGACTGACGAGTGAGCTCGCCGCTCGATTGCCCGCCGAACTCGCAGAACACGCGGACCCAACCCAGCTACTGAGCGAGGAAGCAAGCGGCAGCCTCTTGGCCGAAATCGGCGAAGCAGGATTCATGCAAATCCTTGCGGCCTTACCAGAGGCCTTGGCAGTCGCGATCACCAGCAATTTCTGGCTGTCGGCGGGAGTCGGCGTGGTCGCGTTCTTCGCCGTGCTCACTCTCCGAGAAAAGCGACTCCGCACCGGCGAGGAAGACCTCCCCGAAGTACCGGAAGGCGCCCTGGGAGGCTCACCGGAAGCAAGGCCTCTGGCAGCCGTAACCGCTTCCAACGGAGCCAGCGGCAACGGCACACCTGCAGCCGGCTGGACGGACGACCCTGCGCCAGTAGCCCGGATTCGGCCTCAGCGAACGCTGCCGGGACCAAACGGTTCCAGACCACGATTCTGACCGACGACCATTACGAAGCCTCCTGAAACGACGCCAGGCGCTCGCGGCACTCTTGCCAGGTGACAGCCTGCGATTCAGAGGTCTTCCATCGCACGAACGCCGACTGTTCCCGAATCGCGATCTCATCAAAGGCCGTTAACGCCTCGAGGTGATTGCCCGTGCGCACGAAGCCGTCAATGGCTTCGTCTCCCGACCAGATCGACATCGTCCAAAATCGCAGTCGGATGAAGTCAGCCCGCAGCCGATAGCTGATCAATCCCGGGTCGGCCTGCAGCTGCCGCTCGACCGCCCGGTTGATACGGAAGAATTGACGCAGACACCGCCAGTTCCTCAACTTCAGCCGAGTCGCCACAACGGTCACCATCGCTTCGCGCTCAGTCCCTGGAGCATCACTCATGACGTCCCTCCAGGATGGATAGCCTAGCCAACAGCGAACGACCATACGGGCGACCGCTCACTTCGGAGGACGGCGACATGGCTTCTCTGCTCGGCATCGGCCGCGACAAGAAGATGGAAGCGCTCAACGCTGCCTCCGAGGTCGTCGAGACCGCGCGAGGTCCAGTCGAGTTCGCGCGCCACGGCGACGCGCCGTATGTCCTGATCTTTCACGGCACCCCTCAGGGCCACAACGCCAGCTTCATCGGCGAGCCGCTCGAGGCGGAAGGATTTGGCACAATCACGCCCTCTCGCCCGGGATATCTGCGAACGCCGATCGAGACCGGCCGCACCTTCGCCGACCAGGCGGACGCGGCCGTGGCTCTGTTGGACGAGCTGGGCATCGACCACGTGGCCGCCTACGGTCTCTCGGGCGGCGGACCGAGCAGCATCGAGTTTGCGGCTCGCCATCCCGACCGCACCAGGGGGCTAATCCTCGAGGTCGCCATCTCCCAAACCTACGCCCCGGAGATGCCTGCCTGGACCGTCGCGCTGTTCATGAACCCCATCATGTTCTGGCTCCAGGGACAATTGCTGCGTCACGCGCCTCGCCTGGTTGTGAGCCAGTTCGTAAGCATGGAGAGCACCCTCGGAGCCGCAGACCGGAAACGGATCACGGCCGATGTCGTCGGCAATCCGGAAAAGCTCGACCTGCTGCACAAACTCGTGGATGGTCCATCATTCGGCGCACTGCGAGCAGGGTTCGACAATGACATGAGGCATTTCGCGGAGACCGATCCCCTGCCGCTGGACCAGGTCCAGTGCCCAACCCTCGTCGTCCACGGCACGCACGACGGCGATGTTCCCTACAAACACGCACAGGACGCAGCCCAGCAGATTCCCGGCGCAGAGCTATTCACCGTCGAGAAGGGCTGGCATCTGCTGTCCATGAGCGACGGCGACAACGCCTATCAGCAGGCCCAGATCGACTTCTTGAAGGAACACATGTCCCCATAGGGCGGTCAGAAGTCCGCACTCAGGCATTAGCTACATTGCAGGAGTCAGGCGACCATTTCCGCCAGCAAGGAATCAAATCCATGACCCAACGAACCAACGCATACCCGGACCTCCAGCGAGATCTTCGCTTCTTCCCGCTGGGTGTCGAAGAGCCGGCACAACTGACGACACAGCAAATCGAGCAGTACAACGAGAAGGGCTACGTCTTCCCGGTCGACATCTTCTCGCAGTCGGAGATCGAATCAATCCGCAGCTACTTCGACGACCTGCTGCCCAAGGCGTTGGAAGCCGGCTGGAACAGCTACGAGCTGACCAACTGGCACAAGCATTGCCAGGGTGTCTGGGACATCGTCACCGACAGCCGGATCATCGACGTCATGGAAGACATGCTGGGCGAGACGGTCATCCTGCGCCACAGTCACTTCTTCGCCAAGCTGCCCGGCGACGGCATGCGCGTGAGCTGGCACCAGGACGCCTCATACTGGCCGCTCACACCGAGCAAGGTCGTCTCCGCCTGGCTGGCCATCGACGACGTCGACCTCGGCAACGGCGCGATGCAGGTGATCCCCGGCTCGCACCTCAACGCCCAGGTCGAGTTCCGCGACAGCGCCGCCGATGAACACAACGTCCTCAATCAAACGGTCGAGAACCCCGAAGAGCATGGCGACCCGCCGGTCGCGCTCGAGCTCAAGGCCGGCCAGATCTCTCTCCACAGCGACTGGGTGCTCCACGGCTCCGAGCCAAACGAGTCGAACCGCCGCCGCTGCGGCCTGGCGATGCGCTACCTGTCCAAGGACGTCCGCGCCTACAACGGCTGGAACGACAACTCGATCATCTGTCGCGGAGAGGAACCGACCGGTCACTGGGCCAACTATCCACGTCCGGACGGAGAACTGATCCCGATCAAGGAGGCAATCGAGGACCCAACATCGGTCAGCATGGAACAGCGCGGCGGAGAAAACGGCGCCAACCGTTAGCGGCCAGTGCCACTCAATTCAGTGACACTCAACCCAGGAGTCGTTGCATCAGACCCGGAGTCGGAGGCCAGTGCGTCCAGCGCCGCTTGTGTGGTGAATCCACGTCCGTGAGGCGTTCCGACGACTCGGATTTCTCTAACGACTGACTGAGCGGCGCGGCCAACAGCACGTGATGCGAGACATGACAGGTCTCGCAATAGAGCGTCCAGTCCAAGACCTGAGCGTCGCCAAAGAATGGCGCAATTCGCTCAACCGTAACCGGATGCTCGCTGTGCCCGCGCGAACCAAGCTCGCGATTCGCATCTCGGACCAGGACAGTCAGACCACTACCGGAGTACCTGTGCTCCAGGCCAAACTGTTCCAGTGCATTGCGAGCACCCGCAGTCGTCAGCACGTCATCAACCTCCGGATGTGGACAATACTGCGCTCAGACTCAGTTGTGCAATCTGGTCGGACTGCAGGACGAGGCGCGGTTGATGGTGTGGACAATGTTGATGAATGCTCCTCCGTGACCTCGAAGCGGTGCCCAGGTCGTCGACCTGCCAGAATCGCTAGCCTCAGTGCGGCGCCGCTAGAACGCCGCTGAGGAGGCCATCATGGAGTTGCTATTCACCGGCGGACGAGTCCTGACGATCGACGCCATGGATCGGATCGCCTCCGGAGTGGCCGTGCGAGACGGCCGAATCATCGCCGTCGGCGACAGCGCCGAAGCGCGCGCCGCCGTAGGCCCCGATGCAACCCACGTCGATCTTCGAGGCCGCGCGCTCGTGCCCGGCTTCTGCGACCCGCACAATCACTTCTCGATGACTACGTTCGAGCCCCGCTCGGTCGATTGCCGCACGCCGCCAATGGCCGGGCCGGCACAAGTGATCGACGCCATCGCCGCCGCCGCCGACGGCAGTCCCGACGGACAGTGGATCTGGGGACTGGGCTTCGCCGCCCCCAACCTCGAGCCGTCAGGCGATGAAGTCCTGCATCGCAATGCACTGGACGAGGCCGCGCCGAACAATCCGGTCTGCGTAATGGATTCCTCCTATCACGCTTGCTACGCCAACTCAGCCGCCATGGCCCTGGTCGGCATCGACCGCAACACGCCGAATCCGCCCGGAGGAGAGATTCGCAAGGACGACAACGGAGAGCCCAACGGAGTGCTCTGGGAGCGTGCAATGGACCCGGTCCACCACGCCTCAATGCGCTCATACATCGACACCTTCGGCGAAGATGTCGTCGCTGACCTGGTTCAGCAGAACGCAATGCGTCACCTCTCCCACGGCATCACCAGCGTCGGCGACGCCCTCGTCATGCCCGAGAGTGCCGAAATCTACCGCCTGACCGACGAGCGCGGCAAGCTGCCGATCGTGATCCACCAGATGCGCGGGGGCCCAGGATTCTTTGCCGCACCCGAGGACGCCGCCGGCGGCGCATTCATAGAGGACGACGTCTCCGACAGGCTCCGAGGCGGAATCGTCAAGATCTTCATGGACCCGGTCTGGCCAAGTCCGGCGCTGGAAATCTGCCACGACGACGGTACGACCGAACCGGTCGGCGAACCCTACTACGGGCAGGAGGAGGTCGATCACCTCGTCCTCGACGCCGCCTCTCACAACTTGCAGGTCGCCATCCACTGCATCGGCAATCGAGCCGTCGAACAGGGGCTCAACGCCTTCGAGCGCGCACAGCGCGAAATCCCACGCAGCGACCCGCGCTACCGAATCGAGCACTTCTCCTTCGCGACGCCGGACCAGATCGAGCGAGCCCAAGCGCTCGGCATCATCATCTCTCATCAACCGCCCTTCCTCAGCTTGATCAGCGACTACTTCGAAACCATGACGCGAGAAACCGGGATCGATGCGCCGCCGATCCCATATCGCTCAATGCTCGACGCCGGAGCCTTCGTCGCCTCTGGCTCAGACTTTCCCTGCGCGCCCGTCCCACCCCTACTGGGCCTTTACAGCCTGGTCGGCCGCACAGCGCGAGACGGCCACAAGGTCGCGATTGATGAGGCAATCTCACCTCTCGAGGCGCTGCGAACCTACACGCTCAACTCGGCCACGGCCATGTTCCGCGAAAACGAAGTCGGTTCAATCGAAGTCGGCAAGCGAGCTGACCTGGTCGTGCTCAGCCACGACCCAACCCTGGTCGACCCAACCTACATCCAGGAAACGGTGGTCCAGCAGACCTACGTCGACGGAGACTTGCTCTACTCGGTGTAGCACGCCTAGCTGCGCCAGGGAGCCGAGCAGCGAGCGTCAGTCCGCGGTGTCTCCGAGAGTGGTCGCGCCGATCTGCGACTCAGTCTCTCGCTGTTCAGCAGGCTCTGGCACAGAGTTCATGCGTAGCTGGGTGCCCTCCGACCGCTCGTCCGGCAGGAACTGTTGATACCAGCGGCGCATCGCACGGATTGGACCGTCGTCACCGGACAGCAGCGGTCGGGTTCGATAGATCTTGCTGCCCCAGATATCGAGGTCCTCTCGCCACTGCGAGACCCAACCGCCGACAACGCCTCCGACCAACAGCCTGGGCATCTTTTGATCGGCATACCAGCGGAAGGCGACTTGCTGCTCCAGCGGCCCGACCGGTAGATGAGTCTGAAACAGCAAGACTTCGCCCATGCCGGGGACACCGATGCGGAAGGTCATCACGCTGCCCGGTCCCCAGAACGACACCCGCGCCAATGCCAGTCTCTCTACGAGCCGGTGTCCCAGCACCCTCAGCCCCGCGTCATCGTCAAGGTGCGCCGCCCATGGCAGTTCCTCATCCGGCATCCATTGGGGCGAGTGGACGATCTCGACTCCGGGAACCGGAATCTCAGTCCAGGGAATCTTGAACTGTCCGTGCAGCGGTTGGAAGTGAGCCGTATCCGCAGTGTTCTCGGCGAACTCGATGATGTGCATCCCGACTCGTCCCGCATCATGCTGCCCGCGGTAAACCATCCTGCCGTCGTCCAGCTCGGGAAACGTCGGCAGTTCGTACGGCGGCTCTGCCGGGTCGTTGCGAGTCGTGTCGTCGTTGGCGTGATACAAGAAAATCTGCCCGTGAACGTCCCGCACCGGATACGACCTGGCGGCCGTTCGCTGCGGAAGGCGGTCGCTGTATGGGATGTGCGCCACCCGACCAGCCCCCGTGAATCGCCAGAGGTGAAAAGGACATTCGATGCAGTCCCCGCGCACGAGGCCGAGGGCGAGATTGGAGCCCATATGCGGACAATGGGCGTCCATCACGTGGACGGCACCACCGTCCTTCTCGCGCCAGACCACAAACTGTCCGCCCAGACACTCCATGTAGCGAATGTCACCGCGGCGGATCTCCGAGGAAGCGGCCAACCGATACCAGCCCTCGGGATACGGATGCGGATAACTCTCCAGCCGGAGAGCGTCGGAAACTTGAAGAGCTTGATCACGGCGGTTCATATGTCGACATCCGGAGACAAAGCCCTGGTCGCGAGCTCGCTCGCGTGACCACCCCTCCATGTTAGCCATCTGACCGATCACCAGCTCACCAAGTCGAAAGGCAAACGCTAGCCTCCTCTCGGCGCTCAGCTCGCGTCGCGAAGGAGCAAGTCATGGAACTGCTATTCACCGGTGGACGCATCCTGACCATGGACGGCCTCGACCGAATCGCATCCGGTGTCGCCGTACGCGACGGCAAGATCGTTGCCGTCGGAGACAGCCACGAGGCGCGCCAGGCCGTCGGCCCCGACGCAACCCACGTCGAACTCCAGGGTCGCGCCCTGATCCCCGGCTTCTGCGACCCCCACAACCACTTCTCAATGACCACGTTCGAGCCGCGCTCCGTCGACTGCCGAATCCCACCGCTGGCAGGCAAGCCGGCCGTGCTCGACACGCTCGCAGCCACGGCTGCAGGAACGCCCGAGGGCCAGTGGATCTGGGGGCTCGGCTACAGCGCCCGACACGAGAAGGGCGGCTGGCTAACCCGCTCCGAGCTGGATGACGTCGCCCCCAACAATCCGGTCTGCGTGATGGACTACTCCTACCACGCCTCCTACGCCAACTCCGCCGCGATGGCGATCGCCGGTATCAACTTCGAGACCCCCGACCCACGTGGCGGACAGATCGTCCGCGACGCGAGCGGCGAAGCAACCGGCATGCTCTACGAGCGCGCCTCGGACATGGTGCATCACGCCACCATGCGAGCCCACATCGACACCCTCGGTCCCGAAATCGTGGCCGACCTCGTCGAACAGAACGCCCTCCGCCACCTCTCGCACGGCGTGACCAGCGTCGGCGACGCCGTCGTCATGCCCGAGAGCGCCGAGATGTACCGCATCGCTGACGAGCGTGGTAAGCTGCCCATCGTGATCCACCAGATGCGCGGCGGCAACGGCTTCTTCGGCGCGCCCGAGGCCGCAGCCAACGGCGCGTTCCTCCAGGACGACGTGTCCGACCGCCTGCGCGGCGGCATCGTCAAGCTGTTCATGGACCCGGTCTATCCCTCCAACGCGCTGCGCAAGTGCCACGCCGACGGCACCTTCGAAGACGTCGGCGAGCCCTACTACAACCAGGACGAGGTCGACCAACTCGTGCTCAACGCCGCCTCGCACGGTCTGCAAACCGCAATCCACTGCCTCGGAAACCGCGCAATCGAGCAAGCCCTCAACACCTACAAGCGCGTCCAGCGAGAGATCCCGCGCAGCGACGCCCGCTACCGGATCGAGCACTTCTTCTTCGCCGACCCCGGCCAGATGGAACGCGCCGCCTCGCTCGGCGTGATCATCTCGCACCAGCCCGCCTTCCTCTACTCAGTCGGCCAGGGCTTCGTCGACTTCATCGCCGACGCCGGCCTCACCATCCCACCCCTGCCCTACCGCTCGTTTCTAGACGCCGGAGTCACCGTCGCCTCCGGTTCCGACTTCCCCTGCGCCCCCGTCGAGCCCCTCCTCGGTCTCTACGCCCTGACCACTCGCCACTCCCGCGAGGGCGATCTGATCGCAGAAGAAGAAACCCTCACACCGCTTGAAGCCCTGCGAACCCAAACAATCAACTCAGCCGTCGCCATGTTCCGAGACGACGAAGTCGGCTCAATCGAAGTCGGCAAGCGAGCCGACCTGGTCGTACTAAGCCACGATCCAACCCTGGTAGACGCCGAACACATCCGAGAAATGCAAGTACAACAGACCTACGTCGACGGAGAGCTCCTGTACTCGGTCTGAACGAAGGACCTGGGTATGGTTCGACTGATCTTATCGATCGCTCTGGCGGCGACGCTCCTTGGCAGCCTGGACACGCGAGTGCAGGCATGTGAATGCCCAGAAGAGAATTGGAGTGCTTCAGACGACTTCACCAAGTCCGCACAGGTGTTTCGAGGAGTCGTCACACGGAGCGAACCGGCCTTTCCGACCGGTGGATATCATGTCGATTTCGATGTGTTGACAGTCTGGAAAGGCACGCTACGAGAAGAGGTCACGATATGGACACGTTCTAATCAATGCGGTTTCACTTTTCAGGAAGACCTTGAGTACATCGTCTTCGTCTATGACGACAACGAATTTCTCAGCAGCTACGTGTCATTCTGCAGCCGCACGACAGAAATCGATAGCTCGACCCCGTATGCGTTCGACAGTGTCCAAGGCTATCCGCCGAACACCAGCGAACCACCGGACAGACGAGACACCACCAACAACGGACTGTCGGAAGGAGATGACAATCCAACGGCACCTGCTGATCCTGAGATCACACGAACGTTCGCACCAACAATATGGCTGATTTCGATCGTTACCTTGGCAGGAGCGGCGCTCATCGCGCTCTTGTTGTGGAAACGGCGGCCAGCCTCGGACTGAGCAGTGGTACGTTCTTGCGGCTCACCACGCGACAGAGGGAATCTCGCCACCCACAGCACGGGTATCAAGCTGGAGTTAGGCACACTCGCTGTAACACGTGCCGGTCTGAGGACCCATTCGCGAGACTCGGTCTAGCGCCTCTTCAGGTTGTCTCTTCCGCCCCACCACAGCGATCCGTCATTCCGCGCTGCTTCCAGAGATTGATGAAAAACACGGTTTCCCGTCCCCGCCTCCGAGCGGGGACCCGCTCTCGGTTGACCCCCGCCTGCACCGACTGGACGCGGCTGACCAGATAGAAGCAACAAGCACGGCCGCCGTGTGGCAAGTGCATACGGAGCAGGCCGCTGCTCGGAGACGGAGGCGCTCGCGAGGTGATGCATCGGTCTCTTCCCGTGCATCTCCCTGTTGCTTCGATTCTCGCTGATTAAGAGTTCGGTCACCAACCGGTTACCGTGAAGTCGGGTGCGGGAGAAGTTGAGGGACGCCGGATGCTGCTGCTGCGCCTGTTGTCAGTCGTTGTCCTGGTCGGCCTGTCCGTGATCGTCCAGCGGCAACCAACTCAGGCTTGTGAATGCGCCGAGGGAATCAAGACAACTGAAGCCGAAGTGGACCGCTCGCTGCTCGTGTTTCGAGGAGTGGTCACTTCATTCGACCAGGACGAGCGAGGTCGGTTTGAGGTTGGGTTCCAAGTAGCAACTGTTTGGAAGGGGCCTGTCTCGGCCGAGATCACGGTTTGGTCAAGTGGGGGCAATACGTGCGGCTACATATTCCAGGTCGGTGTCGAATATCTAGTCTTCGTTGAACACGACGGTCAAGTTACTGTTTGCGGTCTGACGGACCCTGTTGATCAAACTTCGAGGATCATCGACCAGCTCGGTGAAGGAAAAGCGCCGGAACGCGACAATGCTCCTCCTGTTCGGTTGGTTCCTGAACGACCTGACCCACCAGAGGACAACACCTGGATCTACGTGGTACTCGGCATTGGCATCTGGGGCAGTCTCATGAGCGTCGTCTGGTTCGCTCAATGGCGCCGGCGGCGCAAGAGCCGTACCGAACAAACAGTTCCGTGATCAATCGGCTCTATCTTCAACGGCCCGCTCGGCCGCCCGACGAAGAGGCTCAATCTCAATCTTCCCCATCGCTAGCAGAGCATCCATCACCGCGACCGGTGCCGCCTTCGTCAACTCCGACAGCTCCGCCGGCAGGATCTGCCACGACAGACCATACGGATCCTTCAGCCAACCGCAAGGCTCCTCGACGCCGCCCTCCGAGAGCCCATACCAGTAGTGGTCGATCTCTTCCTGAGTCTCACAGGAGACGACGAACGAAACCGCCGGCGAAAACTCGAACATCGGCCCGCCATCGAAGGCAGTCATCCGCTGCCCGTCGAGCTCGAACTCCACAATCGCCCCCTCTTCCCCAGGACCTGAAGGAATCCGCTCGATGTTGACAATTCGCGAGTTAGGAAAGAGCGAAACATAAAGCGCGGACGCTTCCTCCGCCGAGTGGTCGAACCAGAGGTTCGGCGTGATCTTCTGGATCTCGCTCATCGCTAACCTCCTCCTTCCAGAGATTGACAAAAGCAAGTTTCCCGTCCCCGCCTCCGAGCGGGGACCCGCTCTCGGTTAGCCCCTGCCTGCACCGACTGGTCGCGGCTGACCAGAAAAAGGCAGCAAGCACGGCCGCCGTGTAGCAAATGCATACGGAGTAGGCCGCTGCTCGGAGGCGGGGGCGCTCGCGAGGTGATGCATCGGTCTCCTCCAGTGTTATCTCCCCGTTGCTTCGATTCTCGCCCATCAAGAGTTGGGTCACCAACCGACTACCGTGAAGTCGGGCACGGGAGAAGCTGAGAGATGTCGGATGCTAGTGCGCCTGTTGTTGGTCCTGTCCATGGTTGGTCTCTGGTTCGCCATCGCTCCAACGAGCACATTTGCCTGTTCATGCGCAGCTCCCCGCACCCCCGAAGAACAATTGGACCGATCGGCGCTAGTCTTCCGCGGCACGGTCAGCTCGATCGAGCCACACCGTCAAGAAGGTTGGCTCACGGTCAACTTCGATGTGACCACGGTCTGGAAGGGACCTAGCTCCGAGACCCTCACGCTGTTCACGCCGCAAGATTCAGCAGCCTGCGGATACCCCTTCGAGGAAGGCGTCGAGTACGTCGTCTATTCCTGGGACGGAGTCGATGTCGGACGCTGCGGCCGCACCGCACCAGTCGAGCTAGCCGGAGAAGACCTCGCAGCATTCGACAGCGGTGTGCAAACCACCCCCGACGCCGGCTTCCCCAACACAGGCAACGGCGGCCTCGCGGCCGACGATTCAGGACAAGAACGATGGGCCGCAATAGCCGCCATCGCGGTGGCCGGAACCCTGATGCTCGGCTTCGCCGGAGCCCGGCAATACGTGCGTCGACAGGCCAAACCAGACGACCCAACTAACGTTGACCCCACCTGATCGTTCAACCCGGAGTAGACGGAGAAGACGTGGCAGCCACCGACAACATTCTCAAATCCAACAAAACATCGACCGACCGTCTGAGCGCAGTGGTATCGCGACTCAGCGACGAAGACCTCAACCGCTCCCTCGGAGGCAACTGGACAGTCGGCTTCGCGCTCGCCCACCTCGCCTTCTGGGACGCCCGACAGGTCGCCGCGCTACAGCGATTCGCCAGCGGCGAACCATTTCCGTCCGAGGACATGGCCACCAACGCCACGCTCGAAGCCCTGGCAGCCGCATTCAACCCCAGGACCATCGGCCAGGCAGCCGTCGACGCAGCCCAGCAACTCGACCAGCTCGTCGAGTCCCTCACCACTGAGCAGGTCGACGCACTACAAAACGCCAACCTGACCTACGCCATCGACCGCGCCGCCCACCGAGACGAACACCTACAGCAGATCGAAGACGATCTCGACTAAGCACCCATCCGATCGAGAACCACCCTCCGATTCCTCCAAGCGGTTAGCCTCGCAGAGTCCGCGCTTGCCGGAGGATGGAGTGCCCGTGACCAACGAAGAATCCAAGCCCGAGCCGCTGCTCAAAGGACTCAAAGTCGTCGAGATGGCCACCTGGCTCTTCGGCCCAATGAGCGCCTGCATCCTCGGCGAGCTCGGCGCCGACGTGATCAAGATCGAGCCACACGAGGGCGACCCCATGCGCGGACTCGTCCACCGAGTCCGAGACAACGTCGACTGGGTCTTCGAGATCGCCAACCGCAACAAACGAAGCATCGCACTCAACGTGCGAAGCCCCGAGGGCAACGAAGCACTGCGCAAGCTCCTCGCCGACGCCGACGTCTTCATCGTCAACCTCCGACGCGGCGCGCTCGAGCGCCTCGGCATCGACTACGCCTCAATCAAGGCCGATCACCCACGCCTGATCTACGCCCACGCCACCGGCTACGGCACCGAAGGTCCCGACATCAACCGACCCGCCTTCGACGAACTCGCCTACTGGGCCCGCGGCGGCTTCATGGAAACCCTCGGACCGCCCAACAGCGAGCCCGTCCGACTCGTCGGCGCAATGGGCGACCTGCCCAGCGCCATGAACATCTCCGCCGCCATCTTCGCCGCGCTCTACCAGCGAGAACTCACCGGCCAGGGACAGTTCGTCACCTGCTCGCTCTACGGCGGCGGCGTCTGGGCCAACGGCTTCGCCATCCAGGGAGCCCTCGCCACCGGCGAGAACTTCCCCCGCACCGACCGCTACAGCGCCTTCAACCCGCTCTACAACTCCTACCAGGCCGCCGACGGCAAGTGGATGCAGCTCGCCATGATCCAGGAGGAACGCTTCTGGGGTCCGTTCGCCGAGGTGATCGAGCAACCAACACTGACCAAGGACGAACGATTCGCCGAAGTCTCCAATCGGCGCAAGCACATCCGAGAAGCGGTCGAGACCATCGAAAAAAGAATCGCCCAGGAACCCCGAGACCACTGGGCCGCCCTCTTCGACGCCAACGACTTCCCCTGGGCCCCCGCCGCCGACACAGTCGAAATCGCCGAAGACCCGCAGGCAGCAGCCAACGGCTACGTGCGAACCATGCAGCACAAGACCGTCGGAGAGTTCAAGATCCTCGGGGTCCCCTTCCAACTCGAGCAGGCCCCAACCGACAACTTCTGCAGCGCCCCCGAGCTAGGCGAGCACACCGAACTAGTGCTAGAGGAACTCGGCTATGACTGGGAAAAGATCGCCGAAATGAAACAAGCCGGAGTAATCCCCTGACCGATCCCTTCTCCCCTTCTGATCCCCTCTCCCCGAGGGAGAGGGCTAGGGTGAGGGCCTCCCTACTCGACGGCCAAAGAAGGAAGCACCCAAAATGCCAGAAATCATAGACTTCCGAGTCACCCTCCCACCCCGCGAATACACCGATCCATCCAGCTACGGCGACGAGCGCTTCAGCGACCGCAGCTACCTCGCCAACTACAACCGCATCTACACCCGCGAACGCGGAGGAGGCGCCGACGCCCAGGCCATGATCGCCGCAATCGGAGAGGCCGGCATCGACCGCGCCGTCCTCCAGGCCGAGTGGGGCGCCGGCGACTACCGAGCCATGAACGACGCCGTCCACCGAATCGTCGCCGGACACCCCGACATGCTCACCGGCTACGTCACCGTCAATCCCGCCGCCGGAGACAACATGGCTCAGGTCGTCGAGGAAGAGGTGCGCGAGCGAGGCGCAAAAGGCGTCAACCTCCAGCCCTTCTCATACAAAATCCTGGCCAACGACAAGCGCTTCTACCCGCTCTACTCAAAATGTCAGGAACTCGGCGTCCCCGTCACGATTCACTCCTCGATCAACTTCTCCAACGACCGCTCCATCGAGTACGGCCGCCCCCTCTACCTCTGCGAGATCGCCTGCGACTTCCCCGACCTAACAATCGTCGCCAACCACGGAGGCTGGCCCTGGGTCAACGAGCTCGTCGCCATCGCCTGGAAGCACGCCAACCTCTACATCGAAATCGGCGCCGTAGCACCCAAGTACATCGGAACCCCCGGCACCGGCTGGGAAACCCTCATGCAGTACGGAAACTCATCCCTCCTAGGAGACCGAGTCCTCTTCGCCACCGACAACATGATCCCCTACCAAAGAGCCGTCCAGGAACTCCAGGATCTACCACTAAAAGATCAAATCAAAGAAGGCTGGCTAGGACAAAACGCCGCAAGCCTCCTATCGCAAGTAGAAGATCGCCTGGCAGCAATCTAAACACCGCTAAGAATCCCAACTCCCTCTCCCTCTGGGAGAGGGCCGGGGTGAGGGTCCCCTCAGAGCACCCAACACCACCGACAACGCTCACCTGAACAATCCGTACAATTGCCAAAAGACAGTGCCTAAAGGAATGCCTAACGTGATGCGCGGGAAGTTTCACGCAACAGCCCTGGCGATGCTGACCGTCGGGGCAATCCTGTTGTTAGCAGCATGCACAGGAGGAGACGAGGCCGAATACGCCGCTCCGCAAGCCCACGATGCCCAAGACTCCGCGCCTGCCTCGGTAGTTGCAGGGCAACACTCAGACTCCGGACTAGCGGGCAAAACATTGTTCGCAGCCAACTGCTCACAATGTCATGGCAACAACGCGTCGGGCACCAATCAAGGACCACCGCTCGTCCATCAAATCTACGAGCCGGGACATCACTCCAACGCCAGCTTCGTGATCGCCGTCGCGCGAGGAGTCCGAGCACACCACTGGGACTTCGGCAACATGCCTGCCGTGGAGGGCCTAGAGATCGATCAGATTCACCAGGTCATCTGCTTCGTCCGAGAACTACAGCTAGCCAACGACATAATCGACCAAGTGCCCACCTCCACACCCTGTTGAGCAACTCCCCTTTCCGATGCCCCGCGCCCCGACGCGGGGCCCAGAGCACCCAACCCAGCCAGCACGAAACCGTCCCTCTCAGCAACAACCACTCTCCCCAGCGCCCTCCGGATCCCACTCCCTCTCCCTCTGGGAGAGGGCCGGGGTGAGGGTCCCCAAAATCAACCCAGAAAACATAACCAAGCCCACACCCACACTCCTAGAACATATAATCTCGTATCAACAACAGAACAAAGGAGCGATACCAATGTCCCATCCCAACTTCCCCAACCCTGCCCGACGGGCCCGAATCCTCCAGGCCCACCAACTTCGCTCACAGGGACTCACCCTCCGCGAGATCGCCAAAATCATGGGCTGCGCCCACTCCACCGTCGCCGGCTACCTGCGCGACTACGAGCTCTTCCGACTCGACCTGATGCGCGAGGTCGCCGCCGACCAGATCGTCATCCACGCGATCCAGCTCGCCCAGGTCGACTCCGATCATCACGACCGCCGACTCGCCGCCATGCGCGAGTTCCGACTGCTCCTCACCGCCCTGCCCGAGATGCGCCGCGACGAAGACGACCGCACCCGAGAACTGACCAGCGGCGGCGTCATCGTCGACCGCTACGGCAACCGCTACCCCACGCGCGACCGCTTCTATCCCCCGACCGAAGAAGAACAGCAACAGAGCAAAGAGCCACCCACCCAACTCCCCGCCGGCCGGCCCAGTCCCGACGTCGTCCTCTACTGCCCACCCCTCCCCGAATCCACCTCAGAACCCAAGTCAGAACCCGAGCCAGAACCCGCGGCCGAACTCAAGTCCGAGCAACCCGTCGAAACCGAACAGAATCGAACAGAATCGAACAAAACCGAACAAGAATCCACCTCAAACCCAGCCCAGGACAGCACATCGGCCAATCCTGACCAAAATTCACCCGACCAATCCACCAAATCCATCGAAAAGGCCATCAAGAAGCTCGATCACCAGCTCGAAATGGCCCTCCAACACCGAGACTGGCTCAACGACTACCCCCCACACAACCCCTACCACCCCGAACGCCAAAGAGCCCTCCGCCTAGTAGAGAAAAAGCAAGCCCTAGAGGCTCAACTAGCCGCCGCAACCCAGGAGGATCCAGCCGCCGCCTGACCAAAAGCACCCCCGAAGCTCCAGTCCCCACGTCACGCGGGGACCCGCTCGGCGCCCCACGCCCAGCCCGCCGCGATCCCCATCCTCCAGTCCCCACTTCACGCGGGGACCCGCTCGGCGCCCCACGCCCAGCCCGTGGCGGTACCCATGCTCCAGTCCCCGCTTCACGCGGGGACCCGCTCGGTCCCCCACGCCCAGCCCGCCTCAGCGAAAGGAGGCCACGCCAAACAAACGCCGTCATTGCCGAGATTGCCGCGGCAATCTCGACCCCACCTGAACAGGATCTACCCGACCACCTCAGCCTCCCGCAGCCGAGCAATCGCCTCGGGAGAACACCCAATCTCCGCAAGCAGAGCGTCGGTGTCCTGGCCCAGCTCCGGACCCAGGCACTGCACCCGACCCTGCACACCGTTCGCCCGAATCGGCGAGCCAACCGTCTTCAACGTGCCAAAGCGCTCGTCCTCGTACTGGACGATGTACTCGTTGGCAGCCGCCTGCTCGTCCTCGGCGATCATCGGGTAGTCCTGGATCAAAGTGCTGGGCACCTCCTCAGCGTCGAATCGAGCGGGCCACTCAGCCGCAGGACGTGTCGCGATGGCCGTAGCCACCTCGCCGCGCAGCTCCTCCAGGTTGGCATTGCGGTCGGGCAGCGTGGCGAATCGAGCGTCCGTGACCAGGTCCTCGCGCTCCAGCGCGCGGCACATCGGCACCCACCGATCGGTGATGTACCCAACAAACAGCCAGTCGCCGTCCGACCCCTGCGCCTGCAACGTGAACATGTTCGAGATCGGCATGTTCCGCGCCGAGGGCACAATGTTGCCGTTGGCAATCGCGTTGATCGCCGGCGCCCGACCCCAGATCTGGCTGCCATACAGCGACGTCTGCACCAGCTGTCCCTCTCCGGTCCGCTCCCGCGCAACCAGCCCGCTGGCAATCGCAAACGCAAAGATCATGCCTCCAGTCTGGTCGGGATCAGGCGCAGCCACATTCCCATACGGCTTCGCTCCATTCTGGCCCCGAACCCCGTTCGGCCACATCCCACCCCCAGCCGCACCGGCGACCGAAGCCCACGAAGTCGCGTTCGCCCGAGGTCCCTTCGGACCAAACCCACTCGCGCTGGCAAAGACCAACTTCGGGTTGCGCTGCCGAAGGTCCTCCCACCCAAGCCCCAGCCGATCCATCACCCCAGGCTTGAAGTTCTCAGTAACCACATCAACCCGCGTGACCAGCTCATACACCAGGTCGCGACCCTCCGAAGAGCGCAGATCAACAGCAATACTGCGCTTGCCACGGTGGTGAGTATGGAAATACTGAGAAAACCCATCCCCGCGCCGGCCCACATGCCGAGAAGGGTCGCCAACCTCCAACCGCTCCACCTTGATCACCTCAGCCCCAAGGTCAGACATCAACACAGTCGCCGAAGGCCCCTGCTGAAACTGGGTGAAATCAAGAACACGAATGCCCTCAAGCAATGGTCTGGTCATGATGCAAGCCTCCAGGTCGACGAACAGGTCAAGGAACAGTTAGTGCGAATATACGGGGGCTGGCCACTGAACGCGTGGAAAGGTCAAGGCAATGAAAATCACCGACATCACCTGTACCCCCCTGACGATCGGGAAAGGTCTGCTCCGAGTCATCACCAACACAGGCATCGAAGGCTGGGCCGAGGTGCCCTCAGGCAACTACAACACCAGCTCAAAAGGACCAGTCTTCGAGGCACACCTCGAGGCCGACATCAAGCCGGCCCTCATCGGCGAAGACCCACGCCTGATCGACCGCCACTGGGAAACCCTCGCACTCGGACGAGGAGAGCGAGCCTACAAGCTCCCAGGCTGGGTAGTCGGAGTAGTCGACGTAGCGCTCTGGGACCTGCTGGGCAAAGAGACCGGCCTGCCAGTCCACACGCTGATGGGCGGCGCAAGGCGCACCGAAATCCCCCTGTACTGGAGCGTCGGATCGGGCTGGCGCATGCAGCCGGAGGAGATGCTCGAGCTCGTTCGCGAGGGCAAGGAGACGAGCTACGACTACTTCAAGATCCGAATGGACTGGCGAGGATGGCGACAGGACATCGACCCCGAGAAGGACTTTCAGATCTTCAAGCTAGTCCGCGAGTATCTCGACGAAGGCCAGTACCTGGGCTTCGACGCCAACAACGGCTACTCGGTCTCAACTGCGATCCAGCAGGGCCGCCGCTTCGAGGAGCTGGGCATCGACCACTTCGAAGAACCGATCCCGCACTACGATCTGCCAGGCCTGAAGCAGGTCTCAGACGCGCTGGATGTGGCCGTCTCGGCCGGCGAGCAGGACGCCTACCGCTGGTGGTTCGAGCACCTGGTCCTACTCGGCAACGTGGACATCCTGCAGCCCGACATCCTCAATGCCGGCGGTCCCAGCGAGGTCAAGCGGATCTTCGACATGGCCACCGTGCTGAACAAGCCGGTGATGCCGCACAGCCCGCAGGCCGGAATCAACTCGATGGCCTCGCTGCACGTCTACTCGACGGTCCAGAACGCGACCCGGCCGCACGAGTACTCGGAGGAGTTCTCGGGCCCCGTCGACGATGTCGCCGACCTCTATGGCGAATCCGTGATTCCGAAGGACGGCCGCATCGAACTGAGCGACAAGCCGGGTTACGGCATCGAACTGAACGAGTCGGCCGTCGAGCGCCTGACGGTGCGCTAGGGAACCAGCGCCCGGGTCCGACCCCGCGTTCGCAACGGAACCTGCTAGTCCGCCAGGACAGGCTCCTGCGCGTCGCTCATGATGAAGCCTTCGTAGCTGTTCTCGGCGATCTCGTCGCAGCGCTCTCGGTATGGGCCGACGCCTCCGGCGTAGGGCATGAAGACCCTTGGCTTGCCGGGGATGTTGGCGCCCAGATACCAGGAGTCGGCGAGCATGTACATCGTCTGGTCAGCGATGTCGCTGACGTGCTGGACCCAGTCGACCTCAGCCTGCGGGTCGGCGTCGACCACGTCGATGTCGCGTTCGCGCAGATACTCGATGAAGTCAGAGATCCACTCGACATGCTGCTCGATCGAGACCGGCATATTGCTCAGCACCGACGGGCTCTGCGGGCCCGTGATCATGAACATGTTGGGGAAGTCGGCCGTGGCGAGACCGAGGTAAGTCGTCGGGCCGCCACTCCACTTCTCCCTGAGTTGGCGTCCGTTGCGGCCAGCAATGTCGATGTTGAAGAAGGTGCCGGTCATCGCGTCGTAGCCGGTGGCGAAGACGATGGTGTCGACCTCGTACTCCTGGCCGTCCGCTGTACGCAGTCCGGTTGGCGTGATCTCCTCAATGGGGAAGTGGCGGATGTCGACCAGATCGACGTTGTCACGGTTGTAGGTGTCGAAGTAGTTGGTGTCGATCAGCGCCCGCTTGGAGGAGAAGGGGTGGTCTCGAGGCAGCAGCTTCTCGGCGGTTTCTGGATCATTGACGATCTCGCGAATCTTGCCGCGGATGAACTCAGAGGCCGTGTCATTGGCGCGGCGGTCGGTAGCGATATCGCTGTACGAGCCGAGCATGAAGTGGAAGCCGCCCTTCTCCCAGAGGCGTTCGTAGGTTTCCTGGCGTTCCTCGTCGCTGACCTCAAGGGCCGAGGTCTCGGAAGCGTCATACGGGAAGCCGGCGGCGGTGTGTCTGGCCTCGTCGAGGATCTGTCGGTAGTTGGCCTTGACCTCCTTGAGGAAGGCCTGATCGACCGTGCCGTGTTGGGCCGGAATGGTGTACTGGGGAGTGCGCTGGAAGACCGTCAGATGCTCGGATTCGCGCGCGATCACCGGAATCGATTGGATCCCGCTGGATCCGGTGCCGACCACGGCCACTCGCTTGCCTTCAAACTCAACGCCTTCGTGCGGCCAGGCACCGGTGTGGTGCCACTCGCCCTCAAACGAGTCGAGTCCGGGAATCTGGGGAATCTGACCGGTGGAGATACAGCCGATCGCCGTGACCACGTACTTGGCCGTCACGCGGTCGCCCTGGTCGGTCTCCACGTCCCACAACCCGGTGTCGTCGTTGTAATGGGCAGCGGTGACGCTGGTGTTGAACTGAATGCCACTGCGCAGGTCGAAGCGGTCGGCAACGTGGTTGAGGTAGCTGAGGATCTCGGGCTGCTCCGGGTACTTGCCGCTCCAGTTCCACTCCTGCAGCAGGTCGTCATCGAAGGAGAAGCAGTAGACGTAGCTCTCCGAGTCGCAGCGTGCCCCCGGGTAGCGATTCCAGAACCAGGTGCCGCCGACGCCGCTACCGCGTTCGTACACCTGGACGTTCATGCCCTGGTCGTCGCGCAACCTCTTGAGCATGTACATCCCGGCGAAGCCGGCTCCGATGACGACAGCGTCGTAGTGAGTGGTGGTGTTGTCCGACATATTCGTTCTTCTCTCCGGTCCGTCCAGGTTGGCAGAACGGACTTCTCTGACAATGGGAACGATCTGATCAGGTCGAGTCTAACTCGTGGCGTGTGCGTGTCGCACGACGAGCCGACGAACTGCCTTGACCACTTGCTGCATGCCGCGTTCGCTGCCCGGAAGCATCAGCAAGGCGAAGAAGGCGTGCATCTGGCCCAGGTGCCGCTGCAGTTCGACTTCGACGCCGGCGTCTTCGAGCCGCTGCGCGTACTCCTCGCCCTCGTCCCGCAGCGGGTCGTGCTCGGCGGTCAGCACGACCGCGGGCGGGAGCCCGCTGAGGTCCTCCGCGTAGAGCGGCGATGCTTCGGGTTCGGTGCGCTGAGCCGTGTCCGGGATGTAGTGGTCAAAGAACCAGATCATCGAGTCCCGAGTCAGCAGCAACTGATTCTCGGGATCCAGATAGGAAGGTCGGTCGAAGTTGGCATCGGTGACCGGGTAAATCAGCACCTGCATCGCGATGTTGGGACCGTTGCGGTCCCGCGCGCGGAGCGACATGACAGCGGAAAGGTTCCCACCAGCGCTGTCACCGGCGACGATCAGTGGGACATCGCCTCCTGCGATCTCGCTCATATGCTCGGCGGCCCACTCGAGCGCCGCGTACGAATCGTTGACCGCGACCGGATAGGGATGCTCTGGCGCGAGGCGGTAGTCGACGAGCACAACCGCGCACGACGTTCGCTCGGCCAGCTTGCGGCCCAGCGTGTCCGACTCTCCAATCGAGCCGACCACCCAGCCGCCACCGTGGTAGTAGACGATCACTCCAGCGGGCGGCTCGACCGGCACGAGCACGCGGACCTGGAAACTGCCGTCTCCCTGCTCGATCGTATGGTCTTCGACTCGGGCCATTCTGGGAGCCGGTCCGTTCAGCGCGGCCAGTTGAGCGCGGTTCGCCCGGGCCTCTTGGGGCGTCCGACCCTCGAACGACCCGCCGCCCGAGTCGCCACTGTTCAGCACCTCTTCCACGAACATCTTCGTGGCAACGTCAAGCGTCATCCGAATCTCCTGTCGTTTCCGACGACCACAGGCAAGTCGCGGAGGGTTTCGCCGAGAGTATCTCAGGTATGTGGGTAGCTCGGCCAGTGGACAGTTCGTCGAAGTTGAAAGCTACGCGGTCGTCCTCTCCGGGGGATCAGCAGGGTCAACATCAAACTCGTCCAGGGCGAAGGGTCGGTGTCGGGGTGGGATCTTCGGCAGTAGCTGGAACGCGGCGAAGCCGAATGGGCCGGCGAGGGCGAAGGCGGTCAGGATGCCAATCTTGCTGTGCTTCAGCAGTTCCGGGTCGGTGAAGGCGAGGTCGGCGACGAACAGGGCGACGGTGAATCCGATGCTGGCCACGAGACCGATCGCCCAGATACCTTGCCAGGTCACGCCGGCGGGGCGGCCGGCGCCGAGTTTGACCGCGATCCATGTCGCCCCGACCAGACCGACGGGTTTACCGATCACCAGTCCGACGATCACCCCCCAGGTGACGCTGCTTGAGAAAGCGGCGTTCAAGCCATCTGCATCGAAATGCACGCCCGCGTTGGCTAATGCGAACGCGGGGATCACGAGGAATGCGACCCATGGATGGAGCTGGTGCTCGAGTCGATCGACGTGGGGCACGGCGTTGCTGCTGAGGTCGCTGAGACCGAGCAGGGCGTCGACCACCTGGTCGTGGCCGAGGGCGCTCTCAGGAGATCTGCCGCCCGTACTGAAGCGGTCGAGCAGTCGGCGGGCGGTGCGCACGAAGCCGTCCAGCGGGACCGGTGGTCGCCAGGGGGTGAGGAAGCCTAGCACTGCGCCGAGCGTGGTGGGATGGACGCCCGACTCCAGAATCGTCCCCCAGGCGACCAGTCCCACGGTCGCGAAGATGATCATGTTTCGGACGCCCAGGCGATAGAGGAACATCATGAGTGCCACCAGCGCACAGGTCAGTAACACCTGGAGCATCTGAATGTCGCTGGAGTAGAAGACTGCGACGACGAAGACGGTTCCGATGTCGTCGACGATGACGAAGGTGAGCAGCATTGCCCGCAGGCCGATCGGCACGCGGGACGCGAACAGGGTGGCGATGCCGAGCGCGAAGGCGACGTCGGTCGCCATGGGGATTGCCCAGCCCTCGCGCGCTTCGGGTCCCTGAGCGATCAGCAGGAAGAGGCCGAGCGGGAGCAGCATGCCGCCGATCGCTCCCGCGATTGGGGCCGCCATGACGCGTGGGTCGGAGAGCTCGCCAATCGTGATTTCGCGCTTGATCTCGAGTCCGATGACGAAGAAGAAGAGCACCATCGCCACTTCGTTGATCCAGAAGTGGAGCGAGCCCTCGACTGCCCAGATGGCCAGGTCGATGCTGATGTTGGCGTTGAGCAGGCGCTCGTACTCGTGATTCCAGGGAGAGTTCGCCCAGATCAGGGCGACGGCGGCGGCGACGATCAGGAGGACCGCGCTGGCGCTCTCGGTCTGGATGAACTCCTGGACCGGTCGGACGAACATAATGACGCGCGTGCGGCCAAAGGTCCGGCGCGGATCCAGGTGGTGGAGCGTTCGGCTGAACATGGGACTACCGTAATCGCCCCCTCGGAGATTGAGGTGACTACGGGATTTGTTAGAGGGTCCGCATTTCGGCGGCGGATAGCTGACTCAGGCTGTCGTGAGGTTGGTCGTGAAGAGTGTGTTGGTGTTAGACGCTTTCAGCTTTCAGGTCGAATTTTTTTCTTGGGCTGCTTCAAGGACGATCTCCCGTGAATTGCTGGAGATCGTCGTCAAACTCTTTCAGGTTTTTTCAGGTTTTTTTAGGTTTCCGCAGTCCCATTTCGGAGCATCTTGTTTAGTTTTGTTCGATTTTGGCCGAACCCGTTTGACAGATCGTCGCTCTGTGGGCGCTCGCCAGCCGCCATTCGAAAGGGTGCTGAGTTGTGATTGGGTATTGGTTTGGCATAGACGATCTCCTTGGAAAGTTCATATGTTCTAACTCTAGAACGGCTGGGCATGGCTGGGAGCGTTGATGAGACTTTGGTCTTGGGTCTCTACGAGTGAGCCTTAGGCGTGCAGCGCCTCTCCTCGATGGAGGCGCGCTGCCGTCTCGTAGGTCTGACCCATTGAGCGGACTGTCGGCGCGTGGGCGGTGAGGAAGCGGCTGGCTCCGATCAGCACGTCGTCCGCCTCGGGACGGCCTCCGAACCTGTCGACGAGGCGTAGGGCCGCGTCGTAGATCTGGAACGAGTGGAATCCGGCGTCTTCTCGCAGGAGCGCGGTGCCCAAGGATTGCTTGACCTCGTCGCGCTGGCCGCCTGCGAGTAGGTCGGCTACCGATTGGGCGGTTTCATCGACCTGCTGCTGGCGGTCGAAGTGATCGAGCAGATCGTCGGTCGAGGTTGAGCCGCCGTTCGGCTCTGGTCGCGGCTGTCTCGGCATGTTGAGGAAGCGTTCGAGGTAGACGGAGGCTGCGCCGTCGAGGATGCCGCGCGCCAGCTCTCGGGAGGGCGCGCGCTGCATGGCGCGGTCGACTGCGTTGGTGTACGTGAATGTGTGGTGGACCGTGTTCCAATCGCCGAACTCATTGGAGATATGGAAGTGCATCGGCCGGCGAGCGGCGGCATAGGCGACGGTGGCGCTGAGCTCGGTCAAGGGCGCGCCGGCGCGGGCGGCGTCGACGATGCGGCGCAGCGAGCGATTGGGTGAGTCATCGAGGATCGACTCGGCGATAGGTCGGTGCTCGTCCCAAGACTCGTTGCGCTCGCCACCGACCACGAGCGCTTCATCGAGCGCCTCGCCCGCTTCGTCGAGCAGTTGAGGCAGGTCCACGGGATGTTGCCAGGCGGAGGTCTCTTCCATCCGCTGTGCGCCGGTGATCGTTGGGATCACCGAACTGAGCACATCGGGAGCGATGTCCCAGCCGACGACGTCGAGTAGTTCGCATGCCTTGTTGGCGAAGTCGAGCGTGTGGCCGACGTCCATGAAGGTGTGGTCGGTGGAGGCGGCGAAGAGGAGGTCGGCAAGCTGCGCCTCGTCCAGACCGGCCACGGCGGCGGTGCGCAAGCAGCGTTCGGCAGCGTCGCGGGAGCGGACCTCGGAGAACCGCCGGAACCAGGTGCGGAACTGTTCTGGGCGGTTTTCGTCAGTGTCGAGGGCGGCGATGTCGAAATCGGGCGGTTGGCCCTGGACGCTGCGGGCGACATGCACGACGCCGTGGTAGAGCGCACGTGGCCGGTCGTCGGGTGAGAGATGCGGGAGGACGTTTGCCATTGCCGTCAGGATCGAGAGTCCGCTGGACCAGCCGGCGGCGCGGTTCTTGACGCCGAAGCGTGCGGCTTCGGCCAACACCAGGTCTTCACGACCCGCTTCGCACAGTCCGATCACCGACTTGGCGATCACGAGTCGCAGATTCTGTTCCAGACCCTCGGAAAGCTTCCGAGTGCAGTGCGCGACCGCCTCCTCTTCGACCGGCTCAGGATCGAGCCAGACCACACTGTCGCGAACTTCGGCGCGGAAGGCCGCGACATCGTCTGCGAACAAGTCGAATGCGCAGCCACCGGAGAGGTCGAACTTGGCGTGGTGCCAGTGACAGGTCAGGATGCCGTCGGCGACGGTGCCCTGGCTGAGTGGGAAGCCCATGTGCGGGCAGCGGTTGTCGACCGCGAAGACCTGGTCACGATGCCAGAACACGGCGGCGGTCCGCTGTCCAGTCGAGACGACACGCACGCCCTCGCGCTGCAATTCCTCGAGCGAGCAGACTCGTACGGTGGCGTTCATAGCAGTCCTCCAGTCCTGACTTGAAGGCTATCGATGAGAACACGATGATGTGTCGGTGCGTAGCCTGTTCGGGGCGGACATCGAACGGTCGGAGTGTGGAATGGTGACCGAGCGTGGATCCAGACTGACTCGCGAGAAGCAACCTATGCCGTCCGTCGTCGAAGACGCCTTGATCACCCGCGGGCTGATGGATGCCTATCGCGGTCGGCCCGACTATCAGCAGAACGATTACCTCGGGTGGATCAACCGAGCGAAGCGTCCTGAGACGAAGGAGCGTCGGCTCCAGCAGATGCTGTCCGAGCTGGAGCAGGGTGATGTCTACATGAAGATGGAGTGGCGGCCGGGCAGGGTTGCACGGGATCAGTGAGGCTCATTCCTCTCCAGAGTCGGTAGATTTGGTTGTATTGGGAATCTCCTGAAAGAGAGAGGGGACCACATGCCGTTGCAGCTCGATCACACGATCGTCCCGGCCTACGACAAGGAGCGGTCCGCGAAGTTCATCGCTCGGCTCTTCGGTCTGACTTATGAAGGGACCTGGGGACATTACGCGCCGGTCAGAGTGAACGACACGCTCACTCTCGACTTTGATAACTCGGAAGATCCCGGCTCCAACCACTACGCGTTTCTGGCCTCGGACGAGGAGTTCGATTCGATCCTGCAGCGGGTCAAGGACGAAGGTGTGACGTTCGGGAGCGGTCCTGGCTCTCGGAGTGACGGCAAGATCAATCACCGACATCAGGGTCGTGGGTTCTACTTCGACTGCGAAAACGGGCACGTGTGGGAAGTGATCACTCACACCTACATCACTGACTAGGGTTGCCTTCGTCTGAGCCGGTGGGCTCCTCGTAGCCCTGATCGCGCTCGCGTTTGAACGCGGCCCAGCCCTGTTCCTCTCTAACCCGCTGACGACCTGCTCCGACGGTGTCTTCTGCTTCCAGCAGTTCTTGGAGCGCTTCGTTGTCGCGGTAGCGGACGGCGTCGACCAGGCCCATCTGCTCGTAGACCATGTTGACGAGGCGCTTGTTCAGTCGTACGACCGAAGGAGGCAACGAGGCCAGTTTGCTGGCCATTTCTGAGGTCACTTCCTCTAACTGATCGTCGGGGACGACTCGGTTGACGAGGCCCATGCGTAGCGCGTCCTCGGCCGGGATCACCTCGCCGAGCAGGAGCACTTCCTTGGCCAGCTTCTGAGTGGTGAGGAATGGCGTGATCAGCACCGGGATGCCGAATCCGTGGCGGATCTGGATTTCTCCGAGGCGTGCGGTTTCTGATGCAATGGTGAAGTCGCAGACGCCGGCGAGCTCGCATCCTTGATCGACTGCGTGTCCGCGGACGGCTGCGATGACGGGCTTGGGAAATGACCAGATCCGCATCTGTACGTCGAGCGAGTCCGGCGCGGGGTCGTTGTCCGGGTAGAGCGAGGCCCAGAGGTCGCCGCCGGCGGAGAAGGCTCGTCCGGCGCCGGTCAGGATGACCGCGCGGACGTCGTCGTCGGCCTCGGCCTGGTCGAGCGCGGCGTCGAGCAGGCGGGTGACGTTGCGGTTGATCGCGTTGAGCACGATTGGGCGGTTCAGAGTGATCTTTGCGACGTTGTCGGTGGCCTCGTAGAGGACATCGTCTGGCGATGGTGGCGGGATGGCGATGCCGTCTGGCGTCTTCTTCCAGGTCGAGGTGTCGGGCTGGGACGTCATCGCGAAGCCTCCTGGTTCGGAACAGAACGGTATCACGCTGCTCGGATTTGGCAGCCTAGAATTCGATCTCTGGAGAAGAGCACAGGGGAAGCTGAGAGTCATGGCGACGCTGCTGGACGTGATGGCGGAACTTGAAGCGGTCGGCACGGCTCAGAACCGCAAGGTCTATGCGCAGCATGGCGCAGCGCAGCCGATGTTCGGTGTGAGTTACAAGGAGTTGGGGCGGATTGGCAAGCCATTGCGCGGCGACCAACAGCTGGCGATCGAGCTCTGGAAGAGCGGCAATCACGATGCTCGCGTGCTGGCGACGCGTATCGCCGATCCCTCATTGATGACCGAAAGCCTCGCGCTCGAGTGGCTCCGGGTTGCCGACAACTACATTCTGGCCGAGGGTCTGGGTGGGCTGATCGCGAAATCGCCGCTTGCGAGATCGGTCAGCGATGGTCTCCGCGACCATTCGGACGAGTGGCCGGCGTCGGTGGGCTGGTTCATCGTGGCTTGTACGGCCGAGCAGGCAGATCTGTGGACGGACGACGAGCTGCGCGAGTTTGTGGGTCAGATTTGCAGTGAAATCAACGAGCGGCCCAACCGGGTGCGACATGAGATGAACGGCGCGCTGATCGCGATCGGTTTGCGCAATGGGAATCTGCGCCGTTCTGTGGTGGCGGCGGCTCGCCGGGTCGGTCCGGTCGAGGTCGACCACGGGGAGACGGGCTGTCAGACGCCCGAGATTGCTCCTTACATCGAGCGCACGCTCGCGCGTCGGGCGCAGATGGCCGCCCGACGGGCCGAGAAGGCAAAGGCGAAGGCGGCCGCATCTCGGCGCTAGTTGCTCTCTTAGACTCCTTCCCAGCGATTGCTGCAAGGCGCCACGACAAGAGGCTTAGCCACGATGCCCAATGACACACCAACGATCGACGTTCAGGTTCACGCCTACGAGCGCAACACGCCGGAGAACCCCTGGCGTTCCCACTTGACCGGTCCCGACGAGGTCACCGGCGACGACATGGTCCAGGCCATGGACGCCAACGGCGTCGATGGAGCGATCCTGATTTCGCCGTTCACGATCTACGGTTACGACCCGACCTATGTGCTGTCGGTGTACGACAAGCACCCCAGTCGATTTGGCCTGGTGCGCCCGTTTGATCCGAGCTCGGAGAACGTTGCTCAAGAAGTTGAGGAGTGGGCTGCGACGCCGGGCGTCGTTGGTGCGCGGGTGGTGCTCAGCTTCGAGGATGTCTCAGCCGACGATCCTGGGATCAGTGCGATTCTCGAAGCTGGCGCGCAGGCCGGATTCCCCGTGAACGTGTTGTGCTCGGGCAAGCTACCGATCTTCCGTGAGATCGCTCGGCAACACCCGAATACGCAGCTCGTCATCGACCATGTCGGATTGCCGCAACCGTTCGATCCGCCGGCTCCAGATGAGCCCTGGGCGGACATCGACAACGTCGCTTCGCTGGCTGAATTCGACCACGTCGCGATCAAGATCTCGGGCGCCTGCACGCTGTCGCACGAGCCGTTCCCCTACCCCGACATCTGGGCGCCACTGGGCAGGCTGTTCGAGGCGTTCGGTTTCGAACGCTGCATGTGGGGCACCGACTGGACGCGGGCGGTCAACTTGCTCACCTTCGAGCAGGGCGTGGAAGCATTCCGCCAGACCGACTCGCTCTCAGACGACGAACGCTCCGCGCTGATGGGTGGGACGCTGCAACAGATCTACGGCTGGTCGCCGGGCACGTCCTGAGCAAGGAGACCAGGGCAAGGAGGCTACGGCCTGTCGCCTTCGCCCCATTCGTTGAACATCGAGGTCCGACCTCCGTCAACGACGAGGTCGTGCGAGTTGACGAAGCGGCCGGCGTCGCTAGCGAGGTAGAGCGCCGCTTCAGCGATGTCCTCTGAGAAACCGGCTCGCGGCATCGGAGTCGCCTTGGCCAGGTTGCCTGCGAGCTTTGCCATCTTCCGCGCGTTTTCTTCGTCGGAGAGCGTGTTGGCCCTTGCCGAACCGCCGTAGAAAATCGGCGTCGTGATGGCGCCAGGTGAGATCACGTTGACACGAATGTTGTGTGGTCCCAGTTCGACACCGGCCAGTTTGCAGTAATGGGTCAAGGCGGCCTTGAGCGCTGAGTAGAGCGGGTCGCCCTGGCGATAGCGAATCGCGGCGATGCTCGAGTTGTTGATGATCGATCCTCCGCCGGCTGCTTTCATCGGTTCAATCGCGTAGCGGATGCCCAGCATGACGCTGCTCAGCAACAGGTGGACCCCGTAATCGATGTCATCGCTGGAAATGGTCTCGAATGCGCCTCTGGTGGGCCCGCCGGCATTGTTGAAGAGGATGTCGAGCGAGCCGAATCGCTCGACCGAGAGGTCGATCGAGGCCTTGATGTCTTGCTCACGCATGACGTCGGCTTCGTGGTAGACCGCGTTCGGACCGAGCCGTTCGGCCAGCGCTGAACCTTTTTCTCGGGACCGTCCGGTTAGAACGACCTTCGCGCCTTCGGCAACGAACAGCTCGGCAGTTGCTGCGCCGATTCCGCTGGTTCCTCCGGTGATCACGGCGACCTTGTCCTGCAAGCGTTGACCCATGACATCTCTCCTTCAGTCGCAGGGTAGCGACGGTCGATCTCCCTATTTCAGAGGAACGATCTCCGCCTACGCGCCAAGTGATCCCGGGCTGGCGAAGTTAGGATTCGCGGTACTCGACGTTGTCCCGTGGAGAGGATGAGTGTCATGGCAGATGGAAAGTTGGAAGGAAAATCCTGTGTGGTCACGGGAGGCGCGAGCGGGATCGGGCGGGCGATCTCGATTCGCCTCGCATCGGACAGAGCCCGCGTCGCGGTCGTCGACCTGGACTATCAGGGCGCCCTCACGGTCGCTGCTCAAATCACGGCCGATGGTGGGCAAGCCGAGGCTTATGAGTGTGATGTTTCGAATCGCTCGGCGGTGCGCTCCACCCTGGAGGCCGTCGTTGAGGCAACGGGCGGGCTGGACGTGATCTTCAACAACGCCGGCATCGCCGAGATTCGGCCGTTCATGGAAGTCGGCGAGGAACACTGGGAGCGCTTGATGCGCGTCAACGGGCTGGGCGTGCTGATCTGCATGCAGGAGGCCGGCCGAATCATGATCGAGCGGGGTCGCGGCGGCAAGATGATCAACACGGCTTCGATCGCCGGCAAAGAGGGCTACGACATCCAGCCTCACTACTCAGCGACGAAATTCTCGGTCGTCGCGCTGACGCAGGCCGGCGCGCGGGCGTTCGCGAAGCATGGGATCACCGTCAACGCCATCTGTCCCGGCATCGTCGTGACTGAGCTGTGGGAAGGGCTGGACGAAGACTTCATGCAGTTCGGTATCACGGAACGACCGGGCGAGGGGATGGAACAGTTCTCGGAGCGGATTCTGTTGGGGCGTACGGCCTCGCCAGAGGACATAGCTGGCCCTGCGGCATTCCTCGCATCGGCAGATTCTGACTACATCACGGGTCAATCGCTGATGGTCGATGGCGGCATGGTGTTGCAGTAGTCCGAGGGTTTGGAAAGGGCTGAACACTCAGTGATCGGCGTTCATCGCTGAGTGCTGTCCGATAGAAGACTTCAATCGTGAAGACAAGACGGAATCAATAGCACTAAGTACAGTGTGGTGGATGAAAGACCCAGAACGAGCAAGTCCGCTCACGCAATTGGTCTTGC
Source organism: Dehalococcoidia bacterium (assembly GCA_964291525.2). Classification (GTDB taxonomy): domain Bacteria; phylum Chloroflexota; class Dehalococcoidia; order Bin125; family Bin125; genus Bin125. The sequence continues at coordinate 3,050,619 of OZ219765.1, forward strand.
GCGAGCGACACATCGCCCTTGGCGCACGATTCGCGCCCTTTGCCGGCTGGGAGATGCCGTTGCAATACGAGGGCATCGTGGCCGAGCACCACGCCGTACGTGAACGCGTCGGCGTATTCGATGTTTCACACCTCGCTCGTGCCTGGGTCGAGGGGCCTCAGGCAGCTGAGCAGGTGCGCTCAGTGACGACGTTTGATGTGACCACCCTGCCCGAGGGCAAGGCTCACTACTCGCTCTATTGCAACGATGATGGCGGGATCGAAGATGATGTCTTCATCTATCACCTGCCGGGCGATCGTTGGTTGGTGATTCATAACGCGTCGAACGCTGAATCGGACTTCGAACGGCTACAGGCTGTCGCGGGCGACGCGGCCTCGGAGGTCACGCCGGAGACAGTCATGCTGGCAGTTCAGGGGCCTGAAGCGATTGGACTGCTGGGAAACATCCTGGGCGAGGTGATCCCAGCGATGGAACCGCGCGATTGCGCGGAGCTGGACTGGCAGGGCACTCCGGTCCTGTTCGCTCGTACCGGCTACACAGGCGAAGACGGTGGGGAGTGCATCATTGACGCTGAGCGTGCCGGCGATCTCTGGGATGCCCTGGTCGATGGTGGGGCCACGCCAACGGGACTCGGCGCTCGGGACACGTTGCGTCTGGAGGCGGCATTACCGCTGCATGGCAACGACATTGATGCGAGCACTCATCCCTTTGAAGCTGGTCTCGGATTTGCTGTCAGCCTTGACGATGGCGCTCCTTTCACTGGGCGCGAAGCGCTCGTACAGGCGAAGGCCCAACCTCGGACGCGGCGTCTGGCGCATCTAGCGGCACGAGCGCGCGGGGTGATCAGGGCTGGATATGAGGTACGCGAGGCGGGCGGCAAGGAATCGGTCGCGTGCTTGACCAGTGGGGGACACAGTCCGAGTCTGCGCCAGGGAATTGGCATGGCGTACTTGCCGGTTGCGCTGGCGAAGCGCGGCACCATGCTTGAGGTTGATGTCCGCGGAAGGTCGCTGCCGGTTGAGGTGGTCCGCCGACCGTTTTATCGAACACCAAAGGACTGAAGGCGATGACATACGAGATTCCAGACAACCTGCTCTACACCGCCGACCACGAATGGCTCCGCCGCGATGACGACAGCCCTGACGAGGTCACGATCGGGATCACGGAGTTCGCACAGGAGCAGCTAGGCGACGTGGTCTACCTGGAACTGCCGTCCGAGGGCACGGCACTGACGTCGGGAGAGCCATTCGGCGAGATCGAGTCGGCCAAGACCGTTGCCGAACTCTTCGCTCCTGTGACGGGCGAGCTGATTGCCATCAACGGCGAACTCGAGGAGCGGCCGGAACTGGTCAACGACGAGCCCTACGGTGACGGCTGGATCGTCCGCGTGCGCTTGTACGACGCAAGCGAGCTTGAGCAGTTGCTCGACGCCGACGCGTATCGCGAGCAAATCCCGGAGGACTAGCGGTGACGTCGTCGCTCTCTGGGTCCCCGCATCCCTACATTCCGGCGACCGAGGCAGATCGTGAACGAATGCTGGAGCGGATCGGTGTTGCCGATCTCGACTCATTGTTCTCCGATTTGCCTGCCGACCTGCGTGATCCCGAGATTGACCTGCCACCCGCTCTCACGGAGCCGGAACTGATCGCGCTGCTCACGGACCGAGCCGCGGAAAATGCGGCGCCGTCGCGGCCCAGCTTCCTTGGCGCAGGCGCGTACCGACGATCGGTACCGTCTATCGTCTCGCACTTGACCAGCCGCTCGGAGTTCGTCACGGCCTACACGCCATACCAGCCGGAAATCAGCCAGGGGACGCTGCAGTCGGGGTTTGAGTTTCAGTCGGTCGTTTGCGAACTGACCGGCATGGACGTGGCGAATGTTGGGCTCTATGACGTCGCCAGCGCGACGGCTGAGGCCTGTCTGCTCGCAGTGCGCTACACGAAACGTCAGGCGATCGCGTTGTTGGAACCGATTCATCCCGGAACCGCCGATGTGGTTAAGACCTATGCGCGGGGCGCAGGCTTGCGAGTCGACGCGGTGACGTCGACCGATGAGGTGAACGAAGAACACGCTTGCCTGGTCGTCCAACAACCGGACTTTCTCGGCACGATCCAGGATCTCGAGCCGCTCGCGAACAACGCTCATGACCATGGCGCGCTGCTGGTGGTTGTGGCCGATCCGTTTGCTCTGGGACTACTCAAAGCGCCCGGTGATGCCGGGGCCGACATCGTCACTGGCGAGGGTCGGGATCTGGCTGGAGCGACGGCGTTTGGTGGACCATCGTTGGGGTTGTTCGCGGCGGGCTTGCCATATCTGCGACAGATGCCGGGCCGGATCGTGGGGCGGACGAAGGAGCTTCAGCCCGCGGACGACGGCGAGCCACAAACGGGCTACGTCCTGACCCTGCAAGCGCGCGAACAGTTCATCCGACGCGAGCGGGCGACATCCAACGTGTCGACCGCGCAGGCGTTGATCGCTCTGGGCTTCACAGTTGCTGTTCAAGCGCTTGGACCGCGTGGACTCCGCGAGTCGGCGGAGCTCTGCTACCAGCGAGCTCACGATGCCGCCAGGAGGATTGCTGCGACTCCGGGCTACGAGGTTCAAGAACGAGGACCCTGGTTTCAGGAATTTCTGGTGCGCGGTCCGTTGCCTGCCGCTGATCTTGCAGCGCGATTGTCGGAGCGAGGCATCACGGCAGGACTTGACGTATCTGACCGGCCAGAACCGGAAGCCCGTAACGCGCTGCTCTTTTGCGTGACCGAGGCCACGCCTGACTTGCACGTCGACGCGCTGATCAATGCACTGACCGCGATCGGAGACGAGGTATGACGGCGCCTGGGCCTCGGAAAGAGGATGTCGGCGCTCGCCTGAGTTTCGACCGTGGCGAGCCGGGACGCCGCGCCGTCGATGTGCCCACCTGGACGGGTGAGCAGACGCCGCTTCCCGATTCCCACTTGCTGCGCGAATCGGTGACGTTGCCGGAGATGAGCCAGGGCGAGCTCGTGCGTTACTACACGGCGCTCTCGACCCGGAACTATGGGATCGACTCAGGCACCTATCCGCTCGGCTCCTGCACCATGAAGTTCAATCCCAAGGTCAACGATCTGATCGCGTTCCTACCAGGATTCGCCGACGCACATCCGCAGTCGCCAGAGGAAGAGGCGCAAGGCACGCTGCGCACACTGCTGGAGCTTCGCCGCGGTCTGGCGGAGATTACGGGCCTCCCGCATGTCAGTCTCGCTCCCGCGGCCGGTGCGCAGGGAGAGTTGGCCGGCGTGCTCATGATTACGGCCGCGCTCGAGGATCGCGGGGAACTGGCCTCGCGTCGACGCATCCTCGTCCCGGACTCGGCGCATGGGACCAATCCGGCCACCGCCGCGATGGCGGGTTACACGGTGACTCATCTTCCGACGGCGCAAGACGGCTCGCTCGACAGGGAAGTCATCGAGCGGGAACTGGACGAGACCGTCGCCGGAGTCATGGTCACCGTGCCCAACACCCTGGGGCTGTGGGAGCAGGGGATCGAGGATGTGGCCGACTTGATCCACGACGCCGGTGCGTATCTCTACGCCGACGGGGCGAATCTCAATGCGATCATGGGTCGGGTGCGATACGGCGATCTGGGTTTCGATGTCGCGCACCTGAATCTGCACAAGAGCTTCAGCACGCCTCACGGCGGCGGCGGACCGGGCGCCGGTCCAGTTTGCTGCACTGAAGAGCTGGCGCCCTACCTGCCCACGCCGATCGTCGAGGAAGGCGATGACGGACTCGTCCGCCTGGCCGCGCCGGAGCGCAGCATCGGAAAGTTGCAGCAGTTCCACGGCAACGTCGGCGTGCTGCTCCGCGCGTACGCGTACATGCGAGCGCTGGGACTGGACGGGCTACGGGCGGTGTCTGGCCAAGCCGTGCTGAATGCGAACTATCTGCGCGTGCTGCTGCACGGCCACTACTACCTTCCATACGACCAACCCGTCTTGCACGAGGTCGTGTTCTCCGGCTCGCGTCAACGGCGCGAGCACAATGTGCGCACGTATGACATCGCCAAGCGTTTGATCGACCATGGTTTCCATCCCCCGACGGTCTACTTCCCGTTAATCGTCGAAGAGGCGCTAATGATTGAACCGACCGAGACAGAGCCGCCGGAAGCGATTGAAGCTCTGGCCGAGGCATTGATTGCAATCGCAGAAGAGGCAGCCAGCGATCCCGACACTTTGCATGGTGCGCCCTGGACTGCTCCGATCGGTCGGCTCGACGAGACCACGGCGGCCCGTCGGCCGGTGCTCAGCTGGCGAGCAATCTGAGGCCTAACATCTGAGCTCGTCACCAGTTGTGAAGGGAACGCGTGTCCGATGGAACTTGAGAACAAGACCGCGGTCGTCACCGGCGCTGGACAGGGGATCGGTCGTGCGATTGCGCTGCATCTGGCCGAGGCCGGCGCAAACGTGGCCGTCGCCGATATCAATCCTGACACCGTGGAAGACACCGGAGCTGCGATCGAGGCGCTTGGCCGCGAAAGCGTCGCCATCCATGCCGACATGGGCAGCCTCGACGAGATTGACCGCATGATCGGCACCGCCCGGGACAACCTTGGACGGATTGACATCATCGTCAACAACGCCGGGGTGACTCGCTATCTCTACGTCATGGATGTTGAGGAATCAGACTGGGATCGCATCCACCGGGTCAACGCCAAGGGCGTCTTCTTTTGCATGCAGCGCGCCGCCCGCGAGATGATCGACCAGGGCGACGGGGGTCGGATCATCAACATCGCATCGATTGCCGGCAAGGGCTACACCGGCACCTCCAACGCCGCCTATGCCGCCAGTAAGGGTGCGGTGCTGGCGATGACGATGATCGCCGCCGATCAGCTGGCTCGGCATGACATCAACGTCAACGCGATCTGTCCCGGTGTGACGATGACCGAACTATCGATTACGAACATGCATAATCGCGCCAAGAGCACCGGGGCGAGTCTCAGTGAGCTGGAGCAAGCTCGCGACGCCCGGATTCCGATCGGGCGGGCGAACACGCCTGAAGACATCGCCGACATGGCGCGGTTCCTGGCTGGTCCTGGTGCTCGCAACATCACCGGCCAGGCGTTCAATGTCGACGGCGGTCTAGTGATGCACTAGCCGCGCCCGAACAGCGGCATCTTCGTCGCCATCACGGTGATGAAGGGCACGTTGGCGTCGAGCGGCAGGTTTGCCATGTAGACGATCGCGTCGGCGACGTGCTCGACATCGAAGGTTGGTTCAACCATCCGCTCGCCGGTCGGCTGCGGCACACCGCGACCCATCCCGGCGGTCATCTCGGTCAAGGCGTTGCCGATATCGATCTGCCCGCAAGCGATGTCGTACTTGCGACCATCGAGCGCCGTCGACTTGGTCAGGCCGGTGAGCGCGTGCTTGGTCGCCGTATACGGCCCCGAGTTTGGCCGCGGTCGGTCGGCTGAGATCGAGCCGTTGTTGATGATTCGCCCGCCGCGAGGATCCTGGTCTTTCATGATCCGGAAGGCCTCTTGCGTGCAAAGGAAGCAGCCGGTCAGGTTGAGGTCGACCACGCGCTGCCATTGCTCCAGCGACAGATCCTCCAGCGGGACCGGGGGTGCGCCGCTTCCAGCATTGTTGAAGAGCATGTCCAGGCGCCCATACTCCCCGCGCACCCTCGCGAACAGCGCCGCGATCGAGTCTGGGTCCGACACGTCGCTGACGACTGACAGGCACCGGTCAGCGTCATCGCCGGCCATCTGCTGCGTTTCTTCGAGACGCTCCAGCCGTCGGCCGGTGATTGCGACCGTCCAGCCATCGCGCAGCAGCGCGAGCGCCGACGCGCGTCCGACGCCGGAGCCTCCACCGGTGATCAACGCCACACGATTCGCTGGTGCATCGGTCATGTTGTTTTTCCTTCGCGATCTTGCGCTGCTTCGCTGTGCACACCGTACGGCCGGGCCCAGTCGAGACCATCCCAGGTGCCGGCGCGCGGTCGGTACTCGCAGCCGACCCAGCCGTCGAAGCCCATCTCATCGATCATCGACAGCAAGTATGGATAGTTGATCTCCTGGCGGTCGTCCGGTTCGTTCCGACCGGGCACGCCGCTGATCTGAATGTGGCCAATCACATCGAACTGGTCGGCCAGCGTCTGGGCCAGATGACCTTCCATGATCTGCAGGTGGTAAAAGTCGCACTGCAGACGTACATTCTCACGCTCGACCTGTTCGATGATGCGCCGTGCTTGAGTGCTGCCGGTCAGGAAGTAGCCAGGGTTGTCGACGGTGTTGAGCGGTTCCAACAAGATGCGAAGGCCATGCTCGGCAGCTCGGTCGGCCGCCCAGCGCACATTGCGGACGAAGGTCGATTCTGCTGCGGGATCGTCGGTGCGACCGGCCAGGCAGTGAATCTGCTTGCAGTCGATTGTGGTCGCGTACTCGAGAGTCCTGGCCAATCCGTCGCGGAAGGCTGACTCTTCGCCCGGCACGGCCGCTAGCGCGACCGGCATGTTGATCAAAACAGGTCGCACTGCGGCGTCACGGATGCGCTCGGCGAGCAGATTCGCAGGTTCCGAGTATGGCGCCTGGATCTCGACCGCGCGGAAGCCCACATCCGCCGCAAGCTTGAACCTGTCTAGTAGCGTCGCTTCCTGGAACATCCACGACACGCTCGCGGCAAGGGATGGCATGGGGCCATGCTAGAAGCTGCTTGGACGTCGCGCATCGCGTCGAAAGTCGCGGCAAGACTCTTGGGTTTCCGATAGAAAACCGATGTGTTCGACATCGGATTCCTTGTGTCGTAGGCTCGGCGAAAATCAACCTGCGCGAATCGAACCGGAATCGCTTCTATGGCAGTCAAGCTCACCGATGTTCTTAAGGGCAACCAACCGACCAATGGCGCCGCTCCGGATGTCCGCGAGTACGAAACCGACTTCACTGAGGCCAGGCGTGAGACTCTTGAGGTCAAACAGAATGAATCAAGGAAGATCGCCGAGCTCTACTACGACTTGGTGACCGATTTCTACGAGTTTGGCTGGGGCCGGTCGTTTCACTTTGCTCCGCGCGTCCCGGGTGAGAGCTTCAAGGCGTCGCTGGCGAGGCATGAGCACTTCCTGGCGCACTCGCTGGGCCTACGGCCGGGAATGGTCGTGGCCGATATTGGCTGCGGTGTCGGCGGTCCGCTGATCGAGATTGCTCGCTTCTCGGGCGCCAAGATCGTCGGGATCAATACGAACGGATACCAGATCGAACGGGCCCGGAAGCTAACAGAAGAGACAGGCCTTGCCCATCTGGCAGAGTTTCTGCAGTGCGACTTCGGAAACATCGATGCGCCCGACAACACCTTTGATGCCGTCTACGACATCGAAGCCACTTGCCATGCGCCAGACAAGGTCGGCGTGTACGGCGAAGTACTTCGAGTGCTCAAGCCGGGCGCCTGTTTCGGCGCGTACGAGTACTGCATGACGGATCGATTCGACCCGAACAACGCCGAGCATCTGAGGATCAAAGCCGATATTGAGTGGGGAGGCGCGCTGCTGGATATCGACGACTTCGCAACCGTTGACGATGCGCTGCGGACAGTTGGCTTCGAGGTCTTGGAAACCAGAAACCTCATCGAACAGCCTGGTCCGCAGATTCCCTGGTATGAACCGCTGACCGGCTCGGGCGTGTCGTTCGCCAGTTTTCGCAGCTCCAAATTCGGACGGGCTGTGACCACGAACACGCTGCGGTTGCTCGAGACGCTCCGCATCGTGCCGCGAGGATCGGTCAACGTGTCACAGAAGTTGAATACCTGCGCTGCCGCGATGGCCGAAGCAGGCCGCCTCGGCATCTTCACGCCGATGTACTTCCTCCACGCTCGCAAGCCGGAATAGCGCGATCGAGCGCCGAGTACATGGCGCTCCGCGATCTCGTCGAGTCTGCGTCAGTTGGTTCAGTAGGCTGACCTGCGATGCCTGCGTGTCGTCGCGGGCGATTAAGAGGATGAGGGCAACGTGAAATCACGCCAGATTCGATCAACGGTTACCAGCGAGGGGCAACTCGAGCTCTCAATCGCCGAAGTGGATGTTCCGGCGCCTGGCCCCGACGAGGTCGTCGTGCGTGTCGAGGCGTCGCCAATCAACCCGTCCGACCTGGGATTGCTGATTGGCCCAGCCGACATGAGCCAGGCCGAGGTGTCCGGAAACGCAGAGAACCCGGTCGTTACTGCACCGATCCCTCCACAGCTGGTGGCGTCGCAGGCGGACCGCTTTGATCAGTCCCTGGCGGCGGGCAACGAGGGCGCCGGCGTTGTTGTTGAGGCTGGCTCGAGCGAGGCGGCTCAGGCGCTGAAGGGCAAGATGGTCGGCGCGATCGCCAGGGAGATGTACTCGCAGTACCGAGTGATGCACGTGGCCCAATGCCTTGAGCTGCGGGAGGGGACGACCGCAACGGAAGGCGCGGCCTGCTTCGTCAATCCGCTGACCGTGCTGGGCATGGTCGAGACGATGCGGCTCGAAGGTCACACAGCGCTCGTGCACACCGCGGCCGCCTCGAACCTGGGTCAGATGCTGCAGAAAGTCTGCAACGACGAAGGCATCGATCTGGTCAACGTGGTCCGCCGGCAGGAGCACATCGAGTTGCTACAAGGACTCGGCGCGCGCTACGTCTGCAACACCAGCTCGGAGACGTTCGAGGATGATCTGACCGAGGCGCTCATCGAGACCGGCGCGACGCTCGCGTTTGACGCCACGGGCGGAGGGCCGCTCGCCAACCAACTCCTGAATTGCATGGAAGCTGCGGCAAAGACCAAGGATCCCGGCTTCAACCGCTACGGATCCAACGTGCACAAGCAGGTCTACATCTACGGCGGACTCGACACCTCACCGACAGTCCTGCATCGCACCTACGGGTTGGCCTGGGGGCTGGGCGGCTGGTTGCTGACACCCTTCCTGGAACGGGTTGGTCCGGAAGCGTCCGAGCGTCTGCGCCAGCGCGTCGCTGACGAGGTCACGACCACGTTTGCGAGTCATTACGCCAAGGAGATTTCGCTCGCCGAAGCGCTGGACCCCGACAACATCGCGGTCTACAACAAGCGAGCGACCGGCGAGAAGTACCTGATCAATCCGAACAAGGGCATCGGATAGGCACGACTGCGTCTCAAGAGTTGCTGGGAGCCGGTCATGGATTTGACCTGGTTCTCACCGAAAGTCGAGAAGCGAGACAGCGCGATTCACGGCCGCGGATTGTTCGCCCGCGAGCCGATCGCCAGGGATGAAGTTGTCGTGGTCAAGGGCGGCTACGTCTTGACCCGCTCGCAGCGCGATGAGGTCTCCAACGAGCTGGGACCGGCCGAGATTCAGATCACCGAGGATCTGCACATCGGGCCCATCTCGTCCTCGCAGCGTGAGGGCGGGATGATGCATCTCAACCACTCGTGCGAGCCAAACCTGGGTCTGCAGGGCCAGATCGTGTTCGTCGCCATGCACGAGATCGCCGAAGACGAGGAACTCACAATCGACTACGCCATGACCGACGACGAGCCATACGAGATGACTTGCGAATGCGGCGCGTCTGGCTGTCGACAGATGATTACGGGATACGACTGGAAGAAGCCGTCGCTGCAACGCAAGTACGACGGATACTTCTCCTGGTTCATCCAACGTCGGTTGATTTCTGGATCGGGCGACGCCGCCGGGCATGAGGCGTCAGGCGGACTCCGCTAACAGACTGCGCCGTCAACTCACTATCCTCAGCGAACCAGACACACCAATCGGAGCATCAACGATGACCACTTCTACTGAATCGGCGTCTTCCGCCATACGTTCGCAGCTCGAACATCCGATCATTGACGGGGACTCCCACATCGTCGAGTTCATGCCCACCTTCTTTGACTATCTCAAGGATGTGGGCGGCTCAGAGGTCGTCAAGCGCTACCGCGACTCGAGCGTCAGCCGTCGCTGGGCGGCGATGAGCTGGGACGAGCGCCGCGCCGAGCGTGTGACGGTCCCGCCCTGGTGGGCGCTGCCGACCGAGAACACCCTGGACCGCGCGACGGCGATGATGCCCGCACTGCTCCACGAGCGGATGGATGAAGTCGGCATGGACTACGTCGTGCTCTATCCGACGATTGGTCTTGGCTTCCCGCACATGCAGGACGATGAAGTGCGACAAGCCGTTTGCCGGGCCTTCAATGAATTCACGGCCGAGCAGTACGGCGGCTTTTCCGACCGCATGACCGTGGCGGCGGTGATTCCCATGCACACGCCCGAGGAAGGCATCGCCGAGCTGGAGCACGCGCACTCGTTGGGACTCAAGGTCGCGCAGATGCCGGCCTTCATTCGGCGCCCGGTGCCGGCGGTGGCCGAGAAGTATCCCGAGCTTGCGCAGCAGGTGACCTGGTTGGACTCATTCGCGATCGACAGCGAATACGACTATGACCCGTTCTGGCAGCGCTGTCTCGATCTCGGCTTCGCCGTCGCCTCGCACTCCTCGGGTATGGGGTTTATCGACCGCGCCTCGATCTCGAACTACATGTACAACCACATCGGTCACTTCGCCGCTGCCGGTGAAGTGCTCTGCAAATCGTTGCTGATGGGCGGTGTGACGACGCGATTCCCTGAGCTGCGAGTGGCTCTGCTCGAAGGCGGCGTGGCGCACGGAGCTCGAATCTACGCCGACATCATTGCGCGCTGGGAGAAGCGCGGCCCGGACCAACTCCACAACCTTGATCCGGCCAACATCGACATCGAGCTCGCCCAGGATCTGTTTACTCGCTACGGCGGCGAGCTCACGGAAGGCAAGCTGGAGAATCTGCCCAGGACGCTCGGCATGACTGCGCCCGACGTCGAGGAGCGCCTGCGGGACAACTTCAGAGAGATGAACATCGAGAAGGCTGAGGACTTTTACGACCGATTCATTCCCTCGTTCTACTTCGGTTGCGAGGCAGACGACCCGATCACAGCCTGGGCGTTCGATGACAAGGTCAACCCATTCGGCGCCAAGATTCGCGCCTTCATGAGCACCGACCTCGGTCACTGGGACGTGCCCGACATGTCGGAGGCGGTCGCCGAGGCGTACGAGCCGGTTGAGAACGGCCTGATCAGTCCGGAGGACTTCCGAGACTTCGCGTTCACGAACCAGCTCCGCCTCTACGCCCACAACAACCCCAACTTCTTCAAGGGCACCATCGTCGAAGACGCTGCCACCGAGGCGTTGTCACAGGAGTCGGCTAACGGCTCTTAGGATCTCGCGGCTGGGTCTTCGTCCTCAAGGGCGGCAGAACGGGGGATAACAGTGCGTATCTCAGTGCTTGGTGGCAGCGGATTCATTGGGCCGCGGGTGATGCGGCGGCTGGTTGAGCACGGGCATGAGGTCCACTGCATGGACATCAATCCCAACGCCCCCGTCCTTGACCCGCTGCGCGACAAGATCGACATCATCCACGGCGACATCACCGTGATGGGAGACGTCGTCGAAGCGCTCGTTGCGGCGAAGCCGGACCGCGTGATCAACCTTGCTTACGTCCTGGGCGCCTCCGAGCGCGATCCGCATCCGCAGGTCAAAATCAACATCCTCGGCATGGACAACTGCTTCGAGGCGGCGCGCCTGCTCGACATCCGCCGCGTGGTCTACGCAAGCTCGCTCGCCGTCTACGGTCCTCAGCGACTGCACGGCGACAAGATCGTGACCGAGGATGACCTGTGTCTGGGCACAGGCATCTACTCGGTCTCGAAACGGTTCAACGAACACCAGGCCGACTGGTACAACCGCGCCTACGACATGGCGATCACCGGAATCCGGCCGGCCAACATCACCGGCCCCGACAAGGTGCGCGGCTCGATGAATCACGTCCAATGCCAGGTGCTGCCCGCGCGCGAGGAGCCGGTCAGCTTCCCTCATCGCGACACGATGACGCTGCCGCTGCACGTTGAGGACATCTCGGAAGTCTTTGTCCGCGTAACGCTGGCCGAGGAAACCGCACACGCGATCTACAACTCGGGCGGTCACGCGACCAGCATGGGCGATCTTGCCGACGCGGTCCGTCAGTTCCTGCCCAACGCTGAGATCACGTTCGATGCTGACGAAGGCGGGCACGACGCCTCAGGCCTCTACTTGATGGACAATTCCCGACTGGTTGAGGAGTTCGAGGTCCAATACGCCCCCTTTGAGCAGCGGGTGCTAGAGACCATCAACGAAGTCCGCAGCGGCGAAGGTCTTCCCACTGTCGGTTAGTCGCCGTCTTCCTTGGCGTCGAGCTCGGCGAAGACCTCGGCAGCGACCTGCAGTGCCGTCAAGCCCATGGGGAATCCTCCGTAGGCGAACTGGTGCACGAAGATGCTCTGGATTTCCTCGCGCGTGAATCCTTGAGCCAGTGCGTAGGCGATGTGTCCGCGCAGCTGTCGCTCGCGTCCAACCGCCGAGATTGTTGCCAGGGTGATGACCCGCTTGGTTCGTAGATCCAGCGGACCATGAGCCCAGACATCGCCGAAGCAGAACTCCACCAACATCCTGGCGACATCAGGCCCGACTTCCCCGTTGGCCGCGGCGATGGCGTCCATGCCCGCAGGATTCATGCTGATGCTTTCCATCAGCTCGACGCCTTGTTGATAGCGGTCACTGGTCTTGTAGTCAGTCACGGTCAGATTCCGTCCTCTCTGTGTCATACCGTCTCTCTGCCGACCCAACCACTCTAGGAGCGTGCCGCCTCGTCGGTGGTCTCGAGTACACGGTCAACGATTGACAGCGCCCAGCGCAGTTCGTCTTCCGTAATCGAGAGCGGCGGGCTTCCGAAGATGAAATCTCCGCGGACGTTGACGAACATCACCTCGTCGCGGAAGAACTGGTCCACCCGACTGGTCAGATCGGGATCGATCGACATCAACGGTGCTTTCGTGCGACGATCTGCGGTCAGCTCCAGAACCGTGAACAATCCGCGGCCGCGCGCCTCGCCGATCGACGCATGTCGCTTCGTCCTGGCGGCGTTCTCCGACTGCATGCCAGTGCAGGTTTTGGGGACATGTGCATTTCGGCACGGGGGACTGGACCGCTGCTGCGCCGGAGACAGGTATCGTGGCTTGGCAGCCACGAACAACTCAGCCTCTGGCAGCCTGCCGATCGATTCGAAACTCCCCTCGCGGACTGTGACCATGGTGAGACCGGCGACATCCAACGATCGCTGATCTGGCAATGTTCTCCTGGGTCAATCCAGGCTGAGATCTTGAGCGAGTAAGTATGTCGCAAGGCCCGTTGGCACAGCTCCGGGAGCGGCGTCCCGAACTGGGCGGAACAGGAGACATCCATCTCCCCCGGGTGCTTGGGCCCTTGGTCTGGGTTGCGATGTTCGCCGGCTTGCTCAGTCTGATTCTCGCGAATCTGGCTCTGGGCGCGTTCGATGTCGATGTCCTGCGCATCATTGGCGTTCTCTTCGGCAAGTTGGGCATCAATCTCGGTATCGAGTACACAGCACGCGAGGAAGCAGTCGTCTGGGTGATTCGCGTCCCGCGAATGGTGATGGCCGCCCTGGTTGGAGCTGGTCTGGGGGTCTCCGGTGCCGCGCTGCAAGGATTGTTCCGCAACCCGCTGGCTGATCCGGGTTTAATCGGCGTCTCCAGCGGCGCTGCCTTCGCGGTCGCCCTCTCGGTCGTGCTGGGCATAACCGGATGGGGTCTGTTCGCACAGCCCGTCGCCGCATTTGCCGGCGGCCTGGTGTTGACGTTCTTGATCTACGGCTTCGCGCGCCGGAGCGGACGAGCGCAGATGGCGACGATGCTGCTGGTCGGCATTGCCGTGAATGCCCTGCTCGGCGCGGCGATCAGTTTCATCCTCTCGTTCTCCGACAACGCCGAGCTTCGCGACATCGTCTTCTGGATGCTGGGCAGTCTGGCCGGCACACTCTGGGAGTTCGTCTACTCGGCCGGACCACTCATCCTGGTTGCCATCGTCATCCTCGTTCGACAATCAGGAGCATTGAACCTGCTCACGTTGGGCGACGCCGAGGCGCGTCATCTGGGCGTCCGTGTCCAGAGGACACAGCTTCTGATCGTGACAGCCGCTGCCCTGGCGACCGGCGCAGGCGTGGCTGTGGCCGGTGTGGTTGGCTTCATCGGGCTGATCGCCCCCCACATGGTCCGATTGGTGGTCGGCCCCGATCACCGGCGGCTGATGCCTGCCAGCGCCGTCGCGGGCGCGATCCTGGTACTCGGCGCCGACCTCGGCGCCCGAACGATTGCCTCACCGGCGGAGATGCCACTAGGCGTCTTGACGGCCATCATCGGCACCCCGGTGTTCCTCTTCCTGATTGACCGCTCGCGTCGAAGCCTGGCTTCAGGCTTCTAGGCCCGTCTCGCGACCGTAATGATCTCGGGGCTGCCGGCAGTCAGCGCCTGTCCATCCCAGTCGCCGAATTGTTCTTCAATCGCTAATCCCGCAGCAGACAGGAACGAGGACAAATCCTCGGTCCCGAGGAATCTCAGCGTGCTCCGGCTGGTTTCCGGCCGAGCCCACGCCGGACTCGTAAAGGTCGTGGTGAACGAGACAAGCTCCCCGTTGACTGGTGTCTCCACCAGATGTGACATTCGTACCGGTTGGCCACGATGCGTCGTCTCGACCGAATGGTCGGGAGTCCAACGTTGCCACGCCCGGCCGAGCGGATTCCGAGTCTCAAAGATGAAGCGCCCCTCCGCCGATAGCACCGAGCGGATTGCAGCCAACGACTCTCGCAGTCGAGCGTCTTCGACGAGCACCTGGAATGCGTGACCGGTCATCACGACCAGGTCGAACTCTTCGTGTAACTCGACCGAGGATAGGTCGCCGAGAATCCACTCAATGTCCGTCCGCTTGCGGCGCGCCAGCGCAAGCATCGCCGGAGCCGGATCGAGTCCGCAGAGCCGCCCGTTGTGACCGGCTTCTCTTGCCAGTCGCAGTAACTCGCCCGTGCCGCAGCCCACATCGAGCACGCTGCTCGCCGACATCAACAATGGCAGGTAGAACTCGAAATCCCCGGTCTCCCGCGAGAACGAGTCGTACAACTCCGCCAGAAACGGCTCGGAGAACTGGCGGTCAACCACGAAGTCGCTGTGATCCCGCTAGAGAGCCTCGGCAATCGCAGCCCCGAGATCAGTGGTCGAAGCCGTTCCGCCGATGTCCGGGGTGCGAGGCGCGCCGCTTGCTGGGTCTAACACTGTCTCGATCGCTCCGAGGATTGCATCGTGCGCGCGGCGGTGACCGAGAAAGTCCAGCATCATTGCGCCGCACCAGATCTGGCCGATCGGATTCGCGATTCCCTGTCCCGCGATATCCGGCGCCGAGCCATGAACCGGCTCGAAGAGCGACGGGAACACTCCGTCCGGGTTGAGATTGGCGCTCGGCGCGATCCCGATCGTTCCGGTGCAGGCCGGACCGAGGTCGCTGAGGATGTCGCCTAACAGGTTGCTCGCGACGACCACATCGAAAAAGTCAGGCCGCTGGACAAAGTGCGCCGTGAGGATGTCGATGTGGAACTTGTCGACCTCGACCTCGGGATAACTGGCCGCCATCGCCTCCACGCGTTCGTCCCAGAACGGCATGGTGATCGCGATGCCGTTCGACTTCGTCGCACTGGTCAGGTGCCTCTTGGGGCGCGACTGGGCGAGGTCGAAGGCGTACTTCAACACCCGGTCGACGCCGACACGGGTCATCACCGTCTCCTGCATCACCATCTCGCGCTCGGTGCCCGAGAAGATCCGTCCGCCGATGCTCGAGTATTCGCCCTCGGTGTTCTCGCGCACGATGAACATGTCGATCTCGCCCGGCTCACGAGGGCTGCCGTCGCGCCGCACTACCGGCGCGACAATCCCCGGCATCAGTCGAGCTGGACGCAGATTGATGTACTGGTCGAACTCCCGTCGGAACTGCAACAGCGATCCCCAGAGCGAGATATGGTCGGGAATCTTGTCCGGCCAGCCGACAGCGCCGAAGAACAGGGCGTCGTGACCGCCGATCTGATCCTTCCAGTCGTCGGGCAGCATCTGCCCGTGTTGCTCGTAGTAATCCCATGAGGCGAAATCGAAGAAGTCGAACTCCAAGTCAATCTCGAATTTGGTCGAGGCCTCTTCGAGCACGCGAATGCCCTCCGGCACGACCTCCTTGCCGATCCCGTCGCCGGCAATGACGGCGATGCGCTTCGTGCTCATATTGATTGATCCTTTTTCGCAATCTGGTGCTGTCGCGATCCTCAGCAAGCTACAGCGAGTGTGTCCAGCACACGTGAGCAAGCCGAAATCGCTAGCTTCGGCAATAGATCTACATCGAAACGGACATCGCCATGACCAATCTCTCAGTCGCAGTTTTGACCGGCGGGCATTACTTCCATGTTCGGCCGTTCATCGACTTCTTCAACAGTCTGAACGGGGTCGACGCCTACGTTCATCACTTCGACCAATGGCTGTTCGGAGCCGGCAACGACTCATTCATGGAGGACGGCCATCGGATCAGCCGTCCCGACCTTCGCGGTGATCACGGCATCGTCGAGCCGCCCTCAGACGATCAGGACATGCGCGACAGCTATGACGTCACCTTGTTCTACACCATGTTGCGCGACGAGCCGGACCAGAAGACCATCGACTGCCTGGAGCGGATGATTGACTCCGGCATGCCAATCTTCGTGATGCATCACGCGCTGCTCAACTGGGGAACGGGCGGCTATTGGTCGGAAGTGATCGGCATGCCCGACCGGCGCATCGAGGTCGAAGACACCTGGGAGAGCACCTACGAAGTGCAGGTCAATCTCACACATCCGGCAGCCGTAGGACTCTCGGACTTTTCAATCCAGGACGAGACGTACAGCATTGCCGACTGCGGCGACGATTGCGACGTGCTGTTGACGACAGAGAACCAGAACTCCATGCACACGCTGGCCTGGACTCGGACGTTCGGCAGCTCTCGGGTGTTCTGTACCCAGCTGGGCCATGATCCACGCACCTGGGAACACCCGTCGTTCGCCACACTGGTCCGCAACGGCCTGAACTGGTGCGCCGACAAACCGCTATCCGACTGAAGAAACTATGCCGCCCGGTCGATCATCGATGGCTGAAGTCGGTGACGCGTTAGCCTCGGCTGGAGAAGAGGAGGCTGGGCATGGCTACGTTCTTACTGATCCACGGCGCATACCAGGGCGGATGGATCTGGTCGCCCGTCACCGCCCGACTACGGGAAGCCGGCCACGACGTGTACGCCCAGTCGCTCGACGGCTGCGCGGAGCGCTCGGCCCAGGTCCGACCCGGTATCTCGACCGAGACCCATGCCGACGAAATCGTTGAGTTGATGCGTTACGAAGATCTCAACGACGTTGTCCTGGTCGGCACCTCGTCGGGCGGCATGGTCTTGGCCAGAGTCGCCGAGCTCGCCCGCGAGCGGATTCAGCGCGTGGTCTTCGCCGATGCGCTCGCGCTGGTGAGCGGAGAGATGATCCGTGACATCGTCTCAGGAGCGGCGATCGACGCGTCAGTGGTCGCGACTGGCCCCGCGCAGGGTTCGATGCTCGAAACACTCAGCGCCAGCATGGATCCGGAACTGGCGCAGTGGGCCGCCGACCGATTCGGGCAGCACCCGGCTGCGGTGTTCAACCAACCAGTTGAGCTCGAATCGTTCTGGGACCAATCCTGGGACGCCACCGTGATCTGGTGCCGCCAGGCGCCCAACCCGGGTGAGGCCCACCAGCGACGCTGCGCCGAGAAGCTCGGAGCCCGCTGGCATGAACTGGACACCGGACACTATCCAATGCTCAGCACGCCTGACGAACTGACCCAGCTCATCCTCGAGGGCTAGCCGCCCAAGAACTCTCTGCTCGAAGTGGCGCGTGCTTAGCTGAACGTGTTCTGACGACTGCGGAATCCGTCGATGTTCAGGCCGTTCCTCCACTCTTCCGACTCGCGTCGTGAGAACGAATCGAGGGGAATCCCGCAGCCGTCGGCGATCCGCACCATCCGCTGGAAGTTTGCGATGGTTGCGGCGCAATCCACAACGGCATCAGGCCCCATCGCCTCGTTGACCGCAGCGCGGGTTGCGGCCAGATCCGACGTGTGGCCGACTGCAGCGTCCGAATAGCGCAACAGGACTTCACCGTGCTCGACGCCGCTATCAACTTCGTTGCGCACCGTGCCATTGAGATTCACCGAGTCGTCGCCTTCGCTGCTCCGACCGAGCAGCATCACGTGCGAAATCGTTCAATAGAAGCACTCGTTCAAGGCTGACACTCGTGCTGCCACCAGCTCGCGCTGCGGACGCGTCAGAACCCGGAACGACTCCTGTTCCCCACCGATCTCAATCCAGCTCAGGTAGTGGGCGTCGAACAGGTCATCCAGCCAGCGCACGCTGTCCGGATGCAGGCTCATCGCCGCTCGCACGTTGGCGGCGTGCTCCGCTCCGCCGTAGATGTCCAGGTCACGCTGGTCCAGATCTTCGGGCCGGACAGTCGGCGGCCAACTTCCGTGCTGTTTGGCGCCAGATGGACGGATCCGTGAAGGCTCGCCGCCGACCGGGTCCGGCAACGGCTCCAACGGCAGCGACAGCGCCCGATGGAACTCATCCACCGACCAGACATGAACCACGACACCGAGCAGCTCGATGTAGTGCACCTCCGACATCCCGTCGGCTGTGGTCACCTCGTCGTACCACTCCTTGGTGACGTTGGGCAGATCGGCGATCAGTTTGTGGACCGCGAATGTGGCCGCCTCAGGCAATGCCGCCGGACCGGGACCCGGATCAGATAGACCGTCCACCAGAGCGGACGCGCGCCGGCTCTCGGCGGCGATCGATATTCGCTCGGCCCCTGTCCACCACTCACCCGGCGCAGCGAGCATCTCCCAACTGCGGCGATGAGCCTCGGCCATACGCTCAAGTACCGGCCAGGTCGTGTCTACGTAAGCGAAAGGAGCGGAGATCGTTGTCATCGCAGAAGTCCTCACTCGACTGATAGCTCAGTTCGGCAGTCTAAGTACTCGATACCCCAGCACGCCAACCCCGATGAGCAGCGGGACATGCTGGAGTTTCGGAGGCGTTAGTCTCGACTCCAATCTGAGCCACCGAGCTGTCCGGAGGGGGTCGCATGCAGGAACTCGAACTCGTCCCGTACCTGCTCTACGAGAAGGAGGACAACGGGATCCTGTGGATTAAGTTCAACCGCCCCGAGAAGCTGAATGCGGCCGTCGGCGGGACCGAGCGAACCAGCACACTGGCCAAAGTCGGCGAGTACATGCGCGCCGGCGACGATGACCCGGATGTGCAGGTGATCGTCCTGACCGGCGTCGGACGCGGCTTCTGCGCCGGCGTGGATGTGCGCGGCTCGGACCTCGGACAGTTCGAGCCCGACGACAACTACCTCGGCAACGCCCCGTACGAGGCCGGTGGCCTTGATGCGACGCGCCAGCGCTTCTTCTACGGCCTGACCAAACTGATGCGGGACATCTCCTACGTGCGCAAGCCGACGATCGCGATGGTCAACGGTGTCGCAGCCGGTTTCGGGATGGACATGGCGCTGCAGTGCGACATCCGCTACGGCAGCGAGCACACTCGATTCATCGCCTACCAACAAGTTGGCCAGATCATCGAGAACGGCGGCGCGTACTACCTGTCCAGGCTGGCCGGTCTCGGCCGAGCGCTTGAGTTCGCCTTCACCGGCCACCTCGACGGCCAGACTGCCGCTGAGTGGGGCGTCCTCAACCGGCTCGTCCCGGCCGATGACCTGGAGAACGAGGTGCGCGCGCTGTGCGACCGGATCATGCGCAACCCGCCGATGGTCTCATGGATCAACAAGCGGGTCATTCGCGCCGCTATGGACAGCACGCTCGAGACCACAGCAGTGCTGACCTCGAACGCCTCGCCAATTCTCGCAACGTCAGCAGACGCCGACGAGGCCCGGGCCGCCCTCCGCGAGCGCCGTGCGCCGGAGTTCAAGGGCCGCTAAGCGCCTGCGGGCTCGATCATGCAACTGCTCGATCCTGTCCCCCTCAAGGTGGGGGTTCCAGTCCCCGCTTTACGCGGGGACCCGCTCGGCCCCCGGCTGCCATTTGGTAGTGTCGAATCGCGCGAAGAGGAACGGGTCCCCGCGTAAAGCGGGGACTGGACTCGAATCTTGATCTCGCGATGTGCGCGCAGGTCTCCTGAGAGAGAAGGAACATCTTCCTCAAGGCGTTGATAAGGAACATCGACATGACAGATACCTCATTCGCACGATTCGAAGACAAGGTCGCGTTGATTAGTGGAGCCGCGAACGGCATCTGCCGCGTCAGCGCCGGGATCATCGCGGCCGAGGGGGGGATCGTCGCCGCCGTTGACTACGACCGAGAACTGCTCGACGGCGCGATGGAGGCCTTCGCCCAGGCCGGCGGCGGTCCGCACCAGGCATATCCCGCTAACGTGCTGCGACAAGATGAAGTCGATGCCGTCGTTGCTGACGTCATTGATCGCTACGGCAAGATTGACATCCTGATCAACGGCGTCGGCGGGTCGACGATCATCGAGAACTCGTCTGCGAGGGCCGACGAATTGACGATGGATGAGTGGCAGCAGGTGCTGGACTTCAACCTCAGCGGCACCTTCCTGTTCTGCCACTCAGTGATTCCGCACATGACAGAGCAGGGTGGAGGCAAGATCGTGAACTTCGCCTCGATCGCTGGCCGCGGCAAGAGCGCCAGCAGCTCGTCGGCCTATGCGGCGGCAAAGGGCGGCATCATCGCGTTCACCACCAAGCTCGCGCTGGAAGTCGGTCCGGCGGGCATCAATGTCAACGCGATCGCACCCTCCGTCACCTTCACCGAACGCATCCGTCGCCACTGGGAAGGCCGGCCGTCAGAGATGAAAGAGCGTGCTGTCGCTGGAACGCCGCTGGGCCGCCTCGCTGAGCCGATCGATCAGGCCAACGTGGTCTGTTTCCTTGCCTCGTCACACGCCGACTTCGTCACCGGCGTCACGATCGACGTGACCGGCGGCGCCTAGAACTCGCCCGACTTCATCACGGGCAACACCTCTTCGGCGAACAGTTCCATCGATCCCTGCACCTGCTCCTGCGACAGGTCGCCGAACCAGAAGTTGGCATTGAAGTGATCGGTGCCCATGACTTCGCCAAGCTGCTTGATTTTGGCGATGCAGGTGTCGGGCGTGCCCATCACGAAGTAGCGGTCGAGCAGCTCTTCAGCGGTCGGTTCGCTGTCCATCGGGATCGCAACCGCCTGGCCGTGGTCGACGCGTGCCAGACCTTGCCGAAGACTCAAGGTCACGCGCATGTTCCAGCGAGCCTGCTCAACGATGTCCGGCAGCTCGGATTCGTCATGCGTCACGTAGACGGGACGCTGCGTGCTGACGCGGACTGACTCCCGCTGCACCGGATCGGGAATCGCGCGGTCGAAGGTCTCTCGGAACTCCGCCAACCGCTCAATCGGGATGCCGAAGCCACCAGAAACCAAGTTGAAGCCTCGCTCACCGATCGCCGCGATCGACTCGTGGCTCTGCCCGACCACCCAGAAAGGAGGATGCGGCCGCTGGACCGGCATGGGAAAGATGCTGGTCTCGTCGAACTGGTAGTACTTGCCCTCGTGGCAGAACGGTTCTCCGGCGAATGCCTTGAGCAGGATGTCGACGGACTCGTCGAAGCGTTCGCGGCTCTCATCGAGCGTATGGCCGAGCCGGTCAAACTCGTAGCGCTGATAACCGCGTCCCAGACCAACATCGAGTCGGCCGCCGCTGAGCACGTCGGCGGTGGCGATCTCCTCGGCCACGACCAGCGGATGATGCAGAGGCAGCACGACGACGGCAGAACCGACACGGATTCGTTCGGTATGTGCCGCCAGGTGCTGCGCGAACATCAGCGGGCGCGATAGGTAGCCGTAGGTCGAGAAGTGATGCTCCGCGCACCAGATGCTGTCGAAACCAAGCCGGTCAGCGGTCTGGGCCATGTCCGTCGCACGAGCGAACACTTCTGCGTGGTCCTCTGCGCCCGGCGACTGCAACAGCAGGAAAGTTCCGCAATCCATAAGCTCGGTTTCCGTTTCGGCGTGTTGATGACTCGTCCCGCCGAGGCAGGTTAGCGTGCCTCGATGAACGCACGGTCCAAGTCCAGGGGTCTGTGATGTACGAGCACGTTTCGGATCTAATCTGTCGCTTTCAGCGAGCCTTTGACCAACACGATTGGCTGGCCTTACGCGCCTGCCTGGACGATGAACTCTTCATCGACTATTCGTCATTCCGCGGTACGGCTCCAGCTCACGTCCTCGCCGACGACTACATCGAACTCAGGCGGCAGGCATTGAGCGAACTGGTCATGCAGCACAACCACAGCAATCTCATGGTCTCGCAGAGAGCCGACGATCACGCGTCCGCCTCGTGCAACTATCAGATCTACCGGTTCCAGCGCGACGACGATCGGCACTTCCACTCGTTCGGAACCTACGACTTCGACCTGGTCCGACGCAAGGATGGCTGGAAGATTAGCGCGATCACTCAGCATCTCCTCAAGAACGAGGGCAATGCTTCAATTCACGGCGCCTTCAAACCATGAGTAGCTAGCCAGCTCCGTTGAGCGCACGGTCGAGCGCCGACAATTCGTCGCTGTTCCAACGCCTCGAGATCTCGGCATCCGGCGCCATACTTGGCGAGCCGTGGAAGGCGCCCGGATACACGCGCAGCTCAGTCGGCACGTTCGCGGCCAGCAGCGCCTGCGCGTAGGCGATGTCCTCGTCAAGAAACAGATCGAGCGTGCCGACGTTGATGTACGCCGGCGGGAGCCCTGCAAGGTCCGTGGCCCGCGAAGGCGCTGCGTACGGGGAGACATCGTCACCACCAGCGTCGCCCGAGAGGTACGCGTTCCAACCGGAGAGGTTGGCGGCCCGGTTCCAGACCCGCGAGTCGACAATCGCGTGACTGCTGCGAGTCGCATTGCGATCGTCCAGCATCGGGTAGACCAGCATCTGGAAACAGACCTCGACCTCGCCCCGGTCGCGAGCGACCAACGCCAACCCCGCCGCCAATCCTCCGCCGGCGCTGCCTCCGCCAATCGCGATCCGACTGCGGTCTACGCCCAGTTCGTCGGCAGACGATGCGAACCAGCGCAAGCCGGCGTAGCAGTCCTCAATTGGGGCCGGAAACGGGTGCTCGGGCGCCAGCCGGTACTCGACTGACGCAACTAGAACGTTCAACTCGTCTGCGATGCCAGCGCAGTACGGGTCGTTCATCTCGACATTGCCCAGCACCATGCCGCCGCCGTGAATCCAGTACAACGCCGGGGCGTTGGCCGGCAGCGAGGCAGGACGATACGTGCGGACCATCACCTCGGGAGCCCCCTCCGGGCCGGGGGCCATGTGATCCTCAACGGCGACGCCGTCAGGTAAGGGAGCAGCCATCAACAAGCCACGCAACTCTGCCATCCCCGCGCGTGTGGCCGGGATATCGTCCAGATTCAGCCGCACCGGCATGGCCTCAAGCACTGCGAGGTGCTCGGCGTCCAGGTATGCCTCAATGTCGAGAGCGGGAATGGCCATTGAATCGTCTCCTCGTTGGTTCGCGGTCAATCAACCGCAGACTAACGATCGAGCGCCAAGGGACGGCCAGGAGGCTCGCAATGAACACGCCACGTGTAAGGCCAAGTCCAAGCCTCGTCCAGGTCGGTTAATCTGAGCGCCCAGACTCTGGATAGGGAGTTCAAATGGCCGACATCGCCGAACACGCCAAAGCAGCGGTCGACGCATTCCAGGATGCGTTCAACGCCCAAGACCATGAACGCTTGGCCGCGGCTCTCAACTATCCCCACGTGCGACTCTGGGACGGCGTCTTCACGACAATCGAGAGCCCCGAGGCGTTCGCCGAGATCAGCCGTCGCGGGCAAGCAAGACTCGAAGCCGAGGGTTGGCATCACACTGACACGGTCTCAATGGACGTCGTGCAGCAAGGGCCCGACAAAGCGCACTGCGCACTGATCAATCATCGAACCCGGGCCGATGGCACGGTCTACCACAAGTTCGACACCCTTTGGATCATCACCAAACAGGACGGGCACTGGGGCGTGAAGTTTCGCTCCAGCTACCTCGGGTCCCCGTCGCACTGATTTCCAGGCTCATTCGAGACCAAACGAAGCCGATCTCGGGTCACGTCGGGCGCGCTCTGAGTTGTGTTCCGCACTCACGCCCGACCGAAGCGCTGTCATACCATTTGCGCCGATAGGCTCGAACCATGGCGAACAATCTGCTTGAGGGCTATCAGGCCGAAGGATCGTCGGACGACGAAATGTTCGACGAGGCCGGAGCATTCCGAGACGACTACCGAGAACTCGGCGAGATCCTCCAAGGCTGGTCCTTAGAGGATCACCTGGAACGCGAGGAGCGCGCCGATCTCGCACTCCTGAGCGCGGGCATCACGTTCAACGTCTACTCGGAGGAAGAGGGAACAGAGCGAATCTTCCCGTTCTCCCTGATCCCAAGGGTCATCGGCGCGCAGGAGTGGTCAGCGGTCGAAGCCGGGCTCAAGCAGCGACTCCAGGCGCTCAACCTGTTCCTCCTCGATATCTACGGACCCCAGCGCATCATCAAAGAGCATGTGGTCCCCGAGGAAATCGTCCTCAGCTCCCCGGGTTACACGCCGGAGATGGCGGGCTTTCACCCCCCAATAGGCATCTACGCGCACATTGCCGGCTGCGATCTCGTCCGCGATGAACAAAGCGGGATCGTCGTACTGGAGGACAATCTCAGAACCCCGTCAGGGGTGTCGTACGTGCTCGAGAACCGCACCGTGATGTTGCGAGTCGTGCCCGATCTGTTCCCGCGATGGGGCGTGCGCGCCGTCGCCGACTATCCCAACCAGCTGATGAACATGCTGCTTTCCGTGCGGCCGGACGACAGCGGCGATCCGCCGCGCGCGGTGTTGCTCACGCCGGGCATCTACAACTCCGCCTACTTCGAACATTCGTTTCTCAGCAACCAGATGGGCATTCCGCTGGTCGAAGGCTCCGACCTCACCGTCGGCGACGACGACCATGTCTACCTACGATCGACCACCGGCCTTGAGCGGATTGACGTTATCTACCGCCGGATTGATGACGATTTCCTCGACCCTACGGTCTACCGGGCCGACTCGCTGCTGGGCGTGCCGGGACTCATGCGCGCCTACCTCAAGGGTCACGTGACCCTGGTCAATGCGCCCGGCGCCGGTGTCGCTGACGACAAGGTTGTCTATCGCTGGGTGCCCGAGATCATCCGCTTCTACCTCAACGAAGACCCGATTCTGCCCAACGTCGAGACGTACTCGCCGCTGGTCCCTTCCGAGCTGGATCACATTCGCGCACACGCACGCGAGCTCGTGATCAAGCCGGCCAACGCCTCCGGTGGCTATGGCGTACTGATCGGCGAGCAGGCCTCCACCACCGAACTCGAAGAAACGCTGGCCCAGGTAGAGGCCGAACCCCGCAATTGGATCGCCCAGCCGCTACTCAATTTCAGCACGATTCCAACATTCGACAACGACCGATTGAAACCGCGCCGCGCCGACCTGCGCCCGTTCGTACTATCGGGAGAGGAGACCTGGGTGATCCCCGGTGGCCTGACCCGCGTCGCCTTGCGCGAGGGGTCGTACATCGTCAACTCCTCGCAAGGCGGCGGCAGCAAGGACACCTGGGTCCTGAACGAGGAGCCCTCCTGATGCTCAGCCGTGTGGCCGAGAACCTGTATTGGCTCGGACGCTACCTTGAGCGCGCCGAAAACATCGCCCGCATGGCGCGGGTGGAGCACGAAGTGTTGCTCGAGAGCGGTCAGGAAATCTGGCACAGCCTGGTCAGCACCACCGCCTCCAATCAGCTCTTCTGGGACACGCTGATCGAGTCGCCCGAACTCACCCACTCAGAGTTCCTGATCTACTCAATGAAGAACCCGGCTTCGCTGCGCTCAACCATCGTCGGCGCGCGTGAACTGGCTCGCGGGCTGCGAGAACACATCTCTCGGGAGGTCTGGGAAGAGATCAACGCGCTCTATCTCTACCTCGCGCTGCGCAAGCAATACATCGCCAGCGACATTCACGAGTTCTGCTCGGAAACGCAAAGGCGAACGCAGACGATTCTGGGACTCTACGACAACACCGTGCTCAGAGATGAAGGCCGAGAGTGGTTCCGCTGCGGGATGTACGTCGAGCGGGCAGACATGACCAGCCGCATCATCGACGCCAAGTACCACATCCTGCTCCCGGGTGACGACTCGGTCGGCGGACCGTTCGACCGCTTCCAGTGGATGGCGGTCCTGCGCTCCGCATCGGCCCGCGAGGCCTATCGTCGGATGGGACACAGTGAAGTGGACGGCATCCAGGTTGCGCAGTTGCTGATCTTCTCGCAGGAGTTCCCGCGCAGCCTCGCCTTCTGCGTACTGGCGCTGCATCGTCACTTCCAACAGGCGACGGCAGACACACCTAATCGTCGGCGGGCCGCAGCCGAACGAGGCATCACCTTGCTCCAACTGGACATTGGCGTCAAAGACATGGAACAGCTGATCGACGAGGGCCTACACGAGTTCCTCGACTTCTTCCAAAAGCGACTGATTGATATCGACCAGGCGATCACGGACGATATCTTCCGCGCAGAGCCCACCGCCGGCCCAACACAACGGCAAAGCCAGGCCGATATGAAGATTGACCAGAGCTGAGATGACCTTCTGCCTCGGTATCAAATGCAAGGATGGCCTCGTCGCCATCGCAGACACGCGGATCACCAGCGGTTCAGAGGTCTCGACAGCCAAGAAGATCGCCGTCCACGAGGGCGAAGGCCACTCCATGTTTGTGCTCTCCAGCGGCCTGCGATCGGTTCGCGACAAGGCGATCACCTACTTCGAGGAACGCTTGCAGGAGAGCGGCGAACAACTATCTCGCTCCTACCAGGCGGTGAACGCGCTGGCGGAGGAAATGCGGCGGGTCTACAACGAGGACAATGAGTGGCTGATCAAGGCCGGACTGCATTTCGACCTGCACTGCATCGTGGGCAGCCAGTTAACCGAGGACGACTCCCCGCACCTCTTTCTGCTTTATCCCCAGGGCAACTGGGTCGAGGTGTCTGAAGGCACTCCATACCTGATCATCGGTGACACCCGATTCGGCAAGCCGATCCTTGACCGCGTACTGCGCTACGACGCCTCACTGGAGCGAGCACTGCGACTGGGCATGCTCTCCTTCAACTCGACCGAAGCGAGCTCGGCAGATGTCGGCCCGCCGATGGACGCATTGGTCTACCCCAGCAACTCATTCGCCATGCGGGAGCGTCGCTTCAACGAAGAAGAACTAGCACCGGTCGCACAGTATTGGCAGCGAGCGATCGAAAACGCCGTCGAGCAAGCAGCCGTCCCCGTCGCCTCACTGGCGAAGACGCTCGGGATCGACCCCACAAGCTAGGTAGCTCAACACACGAGCCCGGCTACTCGCACGGGCCAGCCATATCCACAAGCCGTCGCGCCAGAAATCCGCACACTATCAGTAGGCCACGCGGGACTCTACTGCGAACTGTTGTGTGGGAAGTGACGTCCTAACGACGGAGAGTCATCTGGTCGACTAAGGAGCAGCTGAAACTCTCTGCTGCCGAGGCGTGGCGGTAGTGAAGGGTGGCGGCAAGGCACATCCTTGAACGCGGGACATCAATCCGTCGGCGGATCGGTCTTCATCCTGGCTACTGAAGCAGGAGTGCAGCAGGACGCCGGTGTTGCTTTCTTGGATATAATGGTCACTATCATTATTTCAAACGATGACTGCTGAATCGGAGGCCCGCAAATGCTCACGCTTGTAAGTCGCTTCGTGATCGCTGGCGGCCTCATCTTGCTGGTTCTCACTCTCGTCGTCTGGCGAACGGATGCACAAGACGGCGCTATGACCGAGGCATCGGTCGAAGGCAGGATTGTGGCGCAGTTGTTGTCGGACGGTCGAATCCAGTTCGGATTCCAGCCCGAAGGCCGTGAGCGAATCCTGCCACGCTCTCGATTCTTTCCCGCATCATCCGTTGGTCAATGGCTCGTCTCCTCCGCGGTGTTCCATGACGGAGCGGATCTCGGCCAAATCACCGCGCTGCGGCTTGACGACGGGCGGGTGGAGTTCGGATTCATCCCGACAGGCGCCGAGCGGATTCTGCCTCGCTCACGGTTCTTCCCAGTCAATGCTCGGGTCGACCGCTGGTTGCTCAGTTCGGTCATCAATGTGTCCGGCGTCGAGATGCCCGCGATGAACGAATCCGATTCGGATTCTCCCCCGTACACCTGCGTCGAGGCATCAGCGCACACGCCTTTGCATGCTGCAGTGAACGCAACCGACGCCACGCTGGTTCGATCAATCGTCGCGTCGTGCCTGCAGTACCTGGACTTGGTGAGCGGCGAGTACTTCTATGACCAGACACCGCTCAGCCTGGCGATTGGCCGCCGGAACTCAGACATCGTTCAGATTCTGATCGATGCCGGAGCCGACCCTGACAAGCGGATCCAACCGGACTTCCGCGTGGGGACCCACCTGACCTATGCAATCGGCCTGTCTGAGACCGCGATCGCTCAGATACTCCTCGACGCCGATGCCGACCCCAACGTCGTTGACACCGAGCAATTTTACGACCAGACGCCGCTCAGCCTGGCGATCGCAGCTGCGGACGAGACGTTGCTAGACAGTCTGATTGCGGCAGGAGCTGATCCCGACACCGGAGTGAACCCGGCCTTCCGAGTAGGAAGCCATCTGACTTACGCGGTCGGACTCGGCAATGTGAACGTCGTGCAGAAGCTCGTTGATGCTGGGGCAAATGCCAACGTAGTCGACACCGAGCAATTTTACGACCAGACGCCGCTCAGCTTGGCCATCAAGTCTGGAGACCAGGAGATGCTGCGGAAGCTCATCGCGGCGGGGGCCGATCCTGACCAGAAAATCAACCCCGACTTCCGCGTAGGAACTCATCTGACCTACGCGGTCGGGCTGGGCGACGCGGATGTTGTGCAGATACTGCTCGATGCCGGGGCAGATCCAAACGTGGTCGACATGGAGCAGTTCTATGAGGAGTCGCCGCTCAGTCTCGCAGTCAAAGAGCGCGACGCCGAGATGGTGCGCTTCCTCGTCGCCGCGGGCTCGAATCCGAACCAGATCTTGGATCAGTTCAATGACGTCAGCCCAATCGACATTGCCATCGAGGAGGGCTACTCGGAAATCCTTCAGATTCTGCAGGCCGCAGCCCAGAATGGCGTTACGGGAGACGCAACCGAACCGCCGATGGAGAACGCGACGAGTGAATCGTCTTTGAATGAATCGCAGTCGACTTCTGCAGACGGAGACTGCATGGTTGACCTGATCGTCAATCCAGGAGAGAGCTGCGTCTACCCAGGCACGTCCGTCGAGTTCTCGGTGGATAGCAGCGGACAAGCACACTTCCTGTTCCTCACATACGGGAACTCGCTTTCCCTCCGGGACTCGACGGTCAACGGTGTTCAATACGACTTCGCGGCC
Organism: Dehalococcoidia bacterium; assembly: GCA_964291525.2. GTDB lineage: Bacteria > Chloroflexota > Dehalococcoidia > Bin125 > Bin125 > Bin125. Next base: position 3,080,044 of record OZ219765.1, read on the forward strand.
AACAAGCAGTCAGATGGCGGATGGATCATTACGGCTGTTGGGAGTTGAATCGACTGGCAACGGTGCGGACACCGCACACACACTTTGGCGTGCGATTTTCTTGGCCTTCTTTCATATTGGTGTGGAAGACCGGCCGAGCCCCTTGGTCTGCGACGCTGGCAGGGTTCTCTTTGCGGCTTAGGTACGACGGCGTAGATAGTCCCGAGCCCCCTATAGTCAACCACGTACGACCAGCCTGAGAGGGATTCGCATGCCTGCAAGTGGAGGGATGCGTCGCCGAAGTGACGTTGATGAGACAACGAAGAAGCTGTTGGACGCTGCCGCCTCGGCGTTCGTCGAACATGGCTACGAAGGAGCAGGCGTCAACGACATCGCACGTCGTGCCGGTGTCACGAGCGGCGCCATCTACGCTCGCTGGCCGCGAAAGAATGACATGATGGCCGACGCCGTCGATCACATGTTTCATCGAGTGCTGCCAGAACAGAGGCTGAAGGAACTGGGAATCGACCAACTTCCGGCGTTCAACCTCATCTCCATGTGGTCGGCTCTCCTCTTGAGGCCGGATCCAGCTCAAGAGGTGTTAGTGCAGGCATTCGCGACTGCTCGCACCAACGAGGCCGTGCAGGAGCGACTGAGTCAGTATCTCAACGAACGTGGCGACCAGGTGAATCGCCTCGTGGAGCGAGCGATGGCCGAAGCGACAGAGGACGCTGGATTCAGCACCACAGCGGTCACGCTCTTGATCCAGGCCGTCGCGATCGGCATGGTCCTGATCTTGTCCGCCGGTTTAGGCGATCGCCACATGCCGCCGCATGAAGAATGGGTCAAACTGAACGAGGCCCTCCTCAACGTCGCGTTTCCACAGACCTAAGTCAAGCCAATCGGTCCAAGTCCCACAGTCCGCACGACCATCACCGAACAAAATTGGACTTGGCATAAGAGTGGTAGGGCATAGGGGATTCGAACCCCTGATCTCCGCCTTGAGAGGGCGGTGTCCTTGGCCGCTAGACGAATGCCCCACGCGAGATGCGACCGACAAATTCGATTGGCTGGGGATGGAGGATTCGAACCCCCGCTAACTGAGCCAGAGTCAGTCGTCCTACCACTAGACCAATCCCCAACAGTGCCTAAGTTTATCACTGCTCATGCCGTCAGTCGTCCGGCCTGGCCAGCCGCTCCGCTGCCGCATTCAGCCGTTCGACCGTCAATTCCTGGCCGAGTGTTTCCAGCGTTTCAAAGAGCGGCGGCGCAATACGCTTGCCGGTCGCGGCGACTCTGATCGGAGTGAACACAGCGCCCGGCTTCTCACCCCGCTGGTGGGCGAGGTCTCGCAGCGTGGACTCCAGACCTGGAGTCGTCCAGCTGGACTCATCAAGCTCGCGCAGAGTCTGGAGCGAAGCCTCAACCGACTCCAACGCGGCCCAGGGCTTGTTCTTGTACGCACGGCCCATCAACTCCGTATTGGCATACTCAAGCGGGCCCTCGCTGAAAAAGAAGTCGGTGTAGTCGGCGAACTCGGGCAGCAACTTGACCCGCTCCTGGATCGCCGGAGCAATCGTCAGCAGCCGGTTGAGCGAATCGTCGTCGACCGAGCATCCGACTCGCGCTTCCAGGTACGGCCGGCCCCGCCGCAGGAAGTCGGAGGGCTCGAGCTCGCGGATATAGCGAGCATTCATCTCCTGCAGCCGCTCGATGTCGAACATCGCCGAGGCGAGTCCCAGTCCCTCGAGATCGAATGCCTCGGTGATCTCGTCGCGAGACATGATCGTCGTCGTCTCGTCCTTGGACCAGCCCAGCAGCGCCAGGAAGTTGAGCAACGCCTCAGGCAGGAATCCTTCTTCCGCGTACTGGCGAATCGACGTCGCACCATGACGCTTCGAAAGCTTGCCCTTGTCCGGCCCCCGGATGATCGGAATATGAACCCAGGCCGGCTCACCCCAGCCAAGCGCGGCGTAGGTCTGCACATGGCGAGGCGCCGACGACAACCATTCCTCGCCCCGAATCACGTGAGTGATCTCCATGTGGTGGTCGTCGACCACTGAGGCCAGATGATAAGTCGGAAAACCGTCCCGCTTGAGCAGCACATGATCATCGAGCAGCGAGTTCTGAAATGAGACCTCACCGCGCAGGTAGTCATTGACGACCGTGTCGCCATCGTCAGGCATGGCCAATCGGACGACATGCGCCTCAGACTCGGAGACGTTGAGTTCACGGCACCGTCGGTCGTAGCCGGGTGGTTGCTTCGCCTTCTGTTGAGACTTGCGCAAAGCGTCAAGCCGTTCAGACGTGCAGTTGCAGCGATACGCCTTGCTCTCGTCGATCAGCCGCTGGGCGGCGTCAACATACATCGGCAACCGCTCCGACTGCCGATACGGTCCAAACGGCCCGCCAACATCCGGTCCCTCGTCCCAGTCGAGACCGAGCCAGGTGAGTGCGTCAAGGATGACCTGCTCCGCCCCTTCGACTGCCCGCGACTGGTCAGTGTCTTCGATCCGAACGATGAACTGACCGCCAAACCGGCGCGCGAGCAGCCAGTCAAACAGGGCGGTGCGGATATTGCCGACGTGCGGCTCACCGGTCGGGGAGGGTCCGTAGCGAACGCGGACGCTCATGGGCAGATCTCCGGGATGAAACGATTAGCGGATGCGTTGGGTGCGCCGACGTCGATTGCGTCTCGACGACCGTGATTGCTGTTTCACATTATCAGCCGATCCCCGCTGCGCTCGGGGAGCCTGTTGGTCGCCAAGCAGCAGTTCGCCCGTGCGCAATTCACTGAGCAGACTGCGGAAATCGGCCGGCGGCTCCGCTTCCACCGTGAGCGATTCGTCCGTTGCCGGATGGCGAATCGTGAGCTGCTTCGCATGGAGCGCCTGGCGACCGATCAGTGGCGTCTTGTAGCCGTACATCGTGTCTCCGGCGATGGGATGACCAATCGCAGAGAGATGGACTCGGATCTGGTGCGTGCGACCGGTAATCAGCCGGCACTCCAGCAACGCCGCATCTGAGAATCGCTCAATCGTCTCGTAACCGGTCTGAGATGGGCGCGCGCGGTCAAGGATCGCCATGCGCCGGGGATCAGACGGATCGCGACCGATCGGCGCGTCAATCAGCCCGGCCGGAGGATCAGGCGCACCCACCGTGACGGCCAGATAGCGTTTGTCCATCGTGCGCTCGCGCAACTGGTCGCGCAGCGAGCGAAGCGCGTCGGCGTTCTTGGCCACCATCAGCAAGCCGGTCGTGTCGCGGTCCAGCCGATGCACGAGGCCCGGACGTTGCGGATCGGACTCAGGATCGTCATGGGCGATCTTCGCCACGTCGGGCCAACGATTAAGAATCGCCCCGATCAGCGTGGGTTGAGTTTCGCCCGGTGCCGGATGGACGGTGAGCTTAGCCTGCTTGTCGATGACGGCCAGATGCTCGTCCTCGTAGACCACCGACAGCTCAATCTCCGCTGCGTCCTCGACTGGACTGGACTCGCGAGGAAAAATTGCGACCAACTCGCCGAACCGCAGCTTGTAAGCAGGCCGCTCGAGCGAACCGTCAATCCGAACAAGTCCATCGTCGATCAAGTGTCGGGCCTGGTTCCGAGAAGCGCCGTCCAGTCGTCGGGCCAGGAACTGGTCGAGCCGCTCCCCGTCCTGGTCGGCCATCAGCTCCAGCGCCGGCGTCGTTGATTCGCTCATGGTGATCTCGGGTTGCGTTTGATCAGGTCGCTGAACAGTAGGGCAATCACGATCGCGGCGACGCCGACATTGATCGCCGCATCGGCCACATTGAAGGCCGGGAAGTGGATGAAGTCGATGAAATCGGTCACATGACCCTGATAGATCCGATCGAGCAAGTTGCCGATCGCGCCGCCCAGGATCAGCGCCAGCCCACTGCGAATCAGCCAGTGGTCCATCGGCGGGAAAAAGTAGTAGATCGCCACCACGCCGATCGCGACCACAGCCGAAACGGCCAGCATCGTGTTCTGTCCGCCAAAGATGCCGAACGCGCCGCCGTCGTTGGCGACGTGCGAGAAAGCAAAGAACTCCGCCAACCACTCGCGGTCGCCCAGCTCAAGCGTCTCGCGCAGAATCACCTTGGTGATCTGGTCGAAGATGATCACGAGCGCCGCCAGCGCGATGAAGCGGCGGTGTGGTCGGCGGACTCGGGGCTGTGTGGAAATCGGTTCAGGCGTCGATTCGCTCTGAATCTCAGGGATCAGATCGGCCATACATCGAGATTACACTCGCCGACCAGGGATTCGGATAATCTGAGTGTGTTGTGCGTTGATCGGGGAGCAGGCTTGTGAGCGAGATTCTTGCTGGAGTGCCGTTTTCGGAGTTGCAGCGTCGGCGCAAGGAAACCGGGCATGATCGGCTGCCACCGGGTCAGCGCCTGATCCGCGAGTGGCCCGTCCTGACCTATGGCGGTACGCCCGTGGTCGAGACCAAGGACTGGAACCTCCAGGTCTGGGGCGAGGTCGAGCAGGAGCGGATTCTCTCCTACGAGCAGTTCGCCGAGATCGGTGTCTCCGAAAAGAAGAACGACATCCACTGCGTCACTCACTGGTCCCGCTACGACAACACCTGGGACGGTGTCTTGCTCTCCGACCTGTTCGAAGCCCTCGGCGTCAAAGACTCAGCCACCCACGTGATGTTCCACTGCTACGGCGGCTACACCAGCAACGTGCCCATGGCCGACATCCGCGCCGACGACCACGCCATGCTCGCAATCGCCCACGACGGCAAGCCGCTTGACCCGATGCACGGCGGCCCGGTCCGCGGGGTGATCCCCTCCCTCTACTTCTGGAAGTCGGCCAAGTGGGTCGGAGGCCTCGAGTTCATGAACCGAGACGCCCCAGGCTTCTGGGAGATGTACGGCTACCACATGCACGGCGACCCCTGGCTCGAAGAACGCTACGGCTAAGCCGGACCCAGCAAGTATGTAGCGGCCTTGTAATCAACATGTCCCAGGTCTGGGATTGACCCGAACCACTGTTGTACGATTTCGATGATGACCAAGCGCATGACCGTTGACGCGATGATGCTGGGCCGCATGGCGATGCCCACGGTCCTGCCTCGCTAGCGCCCATAGCAGGAAGCGCGGCGAGGGAGGACCGACACGCTCACGCTCCGCCGCCTGTCCCGTTCTAGCGAAAGACCCAACCGACGATGACCTATGCCACCTGTCTCGCCTGTCGTGAGTGTGGCCGCGAGTTCCCGCTCGAGCCCCTCCACGTCTGCGACTTCTGCTTCGGACCGCTCGAAGTCGCCTACGACCACGACGGCATCCAGTCCAGGATCACCCGCGAGCGAATCCAATCCGGCCCCCGCTCGATCTGGCGCTACATCGATCTGCTCCCCGTCGACGAAGACTTCATCGTCGACCTCAACGTCGGCTGGACACCGCTGCTCAAGGCCGAGCGCCTCGCCGAGCGCCTCGGCATGCGCGAACTCTGGATCAAGAACGACACCTGCAACCCGTCCTGGTCATTCAAGGACCGAGTCGTCGCCGTCGCCTCCTCCCGAGCCCGCCAGCTCGGCTTCAAGACCCTCGCCTGCGCCTCCACCGGCAACCTCGCCAACTCCGTCTCCGCCCACGCAGCCCGAGCCGGTATGGACGCCATCGTCTTCATCCCCCACGACCTCGAAGCCGGCAAAGTCCTCGGCTCCGCCATCTACAACCCGACAATCGTCTCGGTCAACGGGTCCTACGACGACGTCAACCGGCTCTGCTCCGAGCTCGCCGACAACCGCCAGTGGGCCTTCGTCAACATTAATGTGCGTCCCTACTACGCCGAGGGCTCCCGAACGCTCGCGTACGAGGTCGCCGAACAGCTTGGCTGGCGAGCACCACGACAAGTCGTCGCCCCGATGGCCTCCGGTTCCCTCTTCACCAAGATCCACAAGGGCTTCCAGGAGTTCCAGCAGTACGGCCTGATCGACGAGACGCCAATCAGAATGATCGGTGCGCAAGCAGAAGGCTGCTCACCGATCACCACCGCCTGGCGCAACGAGACCACTAACATCCGCCCCGTCAAGCCAGACACCATCGCCAAGTCCCTGGCCATCGGCAACCCCGCCGACGGCTACTACGCGCTCAAGACGATGAAGCGCACCGACGGCGGCGCCACCGCCGTCACCGACCCAGAGGTCGTCGAAGGTATCCAGATGCTGGCCGAGTACGAAGGCGTCTTCGCCGAGACCGCCGGCGGAGTCACCATCGCCGGCCTGCGACAGGCGATTGAGAACGGTCAGGTCGACCCCCAGGAGACAACCGTCGCCTTCATCACCGGTGGCGGACTCAAGACCGCCGACGCCGTCGTCGAGCACGTCACGCAACCGATCCCGGTCGAAGGCACACTGCAGTCCTTCGAGGACGCGTTTGCCGAGGCGCCTCAAGCCGTCGGCGTAGGAGGCTAGTCATGGCGACCCGCCGAGTCCGCTTCACCTTCGAAGGCGACGCCGTCAAGGAACCAGTCATCTACCTCGTCGGCCACGAGTTCGACGTCGTCACCAACATCCGCATGGCCGACGTCGAGCACGACTTCGGCTGGGTCGTCCTAGAACTCGACGGAGACCACGACGAAATCGACCGAGCCCTCACCTGGGTAGAAGAAAAAGGCGTCCGAATCGACCCAGTCGCCGGAGACGTAGTAGAGAGCTAAAGAAAGCTCACTCACTCCCCGTCGCCCCGTGCACGAAACAGGGCCCAGGCCTCAGTCGCCGCAAGCGAGCTCAAGCTCACCTACTAGCCGTTGCCCCGTGCTTGACACGGGGCCCAGACCTCGATCGACGCCTGCACAACACTGATTCACTAGCCTCAGCCTCCATTGGCCAAACGACTGAAGCACCCCCAGAGCCTCCCGATTGTTGCAAGCCGTAGCCTGTCCCTCCAGGCCGACCGCCGGAGGGATCATCATGCCCGACCCGTTCACCATCGACATCCCCGACTCCGAAATCCGAGACCTCAAACACCGACTCGCCCAGACCCGATGGCCCTCAGAGGTCACCGACTCCGGCTGGCAATACGGCTCAAACCTCGCCTACATCCAGGAGCTCTGCGAGTACTGGCGCACCGACTTCGACTGGCCCGCCCAGCAAGCTCGACTCAACCGAATGCCCCAGTTCACGACCCAGGTCTCGGCCGACGGCGTCGACGGCTACACGGTTCACTTCGTACTGCAGGAGGGCGTCGGACCCAATCCCTTCCCCATCATCTTCACCCACGGCTGGCCCGGATCGTTCTATGAAGTGAGCAAAGTCCTCGGTCCGCTCACCGATCCCGCCGCCCACGGAGGCGACCCGGCGGACGCCTTCACGGTCATCGCGCCGTCACTGCCTGGGTTCGGGTTCTCGGAGATTCCGGACACGGGCGGCTTCGGACACATGCGTGCCGCTCGAATGTGGGTCGCGTTGATGGCGACGCTCGGCTACGACCGATACGGAGCACAAGGCGGCGACGTCGGCGCCCGGGTCTCAGCGCTGACCGCCTACGAAGACCCTGAGCATTGCATCGGCGCACAGATCAACATGCCCAACAGTCAGCCGCCGGCGGATCACCCGGAGGAGAACTTGAACGACGAAGAGCGAGCCGTCATGGCCCGCATGAGGCAGTGGCAGTCGAAGGAAGCCGCCTACCAGTGGATCCAGGGAACCCGGCCGCAGACCCTGTCCTACGGACTGACTGACTCCCCGGCCGGCCTCGCCGCCTGGATCACCGAGAAATGGCGCACCTGGTCCGACTGCGACGGCGACATCGAAAAGCGCTTCAACAAGGACGAGCTCCTCACCAACATCTCGATCTACTGGTTCACCCGCACGATGAACTCCGCCACCCGCTACTACTACGAGCGCCGACAGCACGATCAGGCCAACGCACTACCAGGACCACTGAAAACGCCCGCCGGCTTCTCAGTCTTCCCAAAGGAAATCTTCGGCCCGCCCAGACACTGGGTCGAAGCCGAATACAACGTCCAGCAATGGTCAGTCCACGACCGAGGCGGACACTTCGCCGCCATGGAAGAACCAGAACTCCTCGTCGGAGACATCCGGGACTTCTTCCGCCCCCTCCGCTAGGTCCAGTTCGGACAGAACAGGCGAACCCACGCCAACTGACCCCTGGTCCCCCGCTCCCCCTTGCAGGGGGAGCTGCCGAAGGCTGAGGGGGTCCCCTCTCCCCCGTTTTCAATCTCTAAGACCAACACGCCGTCAACCACCCCCTGGCTTCCACACGCACCGACCTCCGATGCCCCGCGCCCCGACGCGGGGCCCAGACCTCGATCACCGAGCGCAGCCAGAGAGTGTCCCTCGCCTCACTTCCTTCCCGGCCAAACCCCAACATCAATCAGCATTGATACAATCAGAACAAACATACTGGCATACCGCAATGGAGACCCCCATGCCCAACCCGTTCCACTTCCGAGCCAGAATCGACCGCCTCGCCCGACTCGCCGGCCCTGAGAACCCCTCCTACATCGCGGTGCGCGCCGTCTGCGCCCTGGTCAGAGAACTATCCCCGGCAAACCCGCGCCGAGACCAGATCCAACAGATGCTTCGAACCGCCGACCCATTCGCATTCGCAAGTCACAAGCTCCGCGACCTCTATGACCGAGCCGACTCTCAAAGCTTCGTCCCATCCCACGACGCCCCAATCCCTCAAGAGGAAGAACCGGCCGAAGAAGACGACGACCCGTTGTAACGACAAGTCACCTCCTCTTTTTTTCGCATTTTCTTTTTTTCCTGGGACGCCCACCGCCCCAGGCTTCTCGTGTCCAATCGGTCAATCAACGCCGACCTCATGCGATACTGCGCGCGAATCACATCACAACGGACTCGCCCACAGCGAGAGGATCATCACATGCCCGAACCATTCAAGATTGAAGTCCCCGACACCGAGATCCGCGACCTCAAGCGCCGACTCGCCCAGACCCGCTGGCCCTCGGAAGTCTCCGACTCCGGCTGGCAGTACGGATCCAACCTCGCCTACATGCAAGAACTCTGCGAGTACTGGCGCACCAGTTACGACTGGCGCGTGCAGGAGACCTACCTCAACCGAATCCCACAGTTCACCACCCAGGTCTCCGCCGACGGCGTCGAGGACTACACCGTCCACTACGTCCATCAAGAGGGCGTCGGCGACAACCCGCTCCCTCTGGTCTTCACCCACGGCTGGCCCGGCACCTTCTACGAGGCGATCAAGATCCTTGGCCCTCTGACCGACCCAGCCGCACACGGCGGCGACCCAGCCGACGCCTTCACCGTCGTCGCCCCCTCGATCCCCGGCTACGGCTTCTCACAGATCCCGACTTCCGGAGGCTTCGGCCAGAAGCGAACCGCACTGCTCTGGGGCGCCCTCATGGAGCAACTCGGCTACGAGAAGTACGGCGCCCAGGGCGGCGACTGGGGCGCGATCGTCACCGCCCAGGTCGCCTATCAGCACCCCGACAACTGCATCGGCGCACAGATCAACATGCCCATCGGCCGACCGCCGGAGACCGATCCGGAGACCTGGACCGACCAGGAGCGCGCAGTCGCAGCCAAGGCCGGCCACTGGCAGGCCCAGGAGACTGGCTACCAGGCCATCCAGGGCACCAAGCCTCAAACCCTCGCCTACGGCCTGACCGACTCGCCCGCCGGCCTCGCCGCCTGGATCACCGAGAAATGGCGCTCCTGGTCCGACTGCGACGGCGACATCGAAAAGCGCTTCACCAAAGACGAAATCCTGACCAACATCTCGATCTATTGGTTCGGACAGACGATCAACTCCTCGACCCGCTACTACTACGAGATGCGCCAGAACCAGGCCGAGAACTTCCTCCCCGGACGCCTCGAAACTCCCACCGGTTTCTCGATCTTCCCCGGTGAAATCATCACCGCCCCGCGAAGCTGGTGCGAACCCGGCTACAACATCACCCAGTGGTCCGAGCACGACAAAGGAGGCCACTTCGCCGCACTGGAAGAACCTGACCTCCTAGTCCAGGACATCCGAGACTTCTTCCGCCCCCTCCGCTGATCTCTAAGTCGCTCCCCCCTTGGGGGAGCTGTCGCGGAGCGACTGAGGGGGCCGCCGCGAGCCGGGCACGACATGCAGCCATTCCAAATCCACGTCCCCGACGAGGAGATCGCCGAGCTCCAACGCCGACTCCGCGACACCCGCTGGCTGCCCGAAGTCCCCGGCTCGGACTGGCTCTACGGAATCGATCTCGCCTTCACCCAGGACCTCGCGTCCTACTGGGCCGACGAGTTCGACTGGCGCAAGATCGAGTCACTGCTCAACGGCTTTCCGCAGTTCAAGACCTCACTCACCGCCTGGAACGGCGAGAAGCTGGGCATCCACTTCATTCATCGCCGAAGCCCCCGAGCCGACGCCCGACCGCTGATGATCCAGCACGGCTGGCCGTCCTCCGTCTACGACTTCCACAAAATCATCGACGAGCTGGCCGATCCCGCCGACCCCAACGCCCCCGCCTTCCACGTGATCGGCCCGTCCCTGCCTGGCTACGGCTGGTCGGACATCCCCAAGCAAGCCGGCCTCGGCCCGGCGGCGATCGCCGACATGTGGACCGATCTGATGTCGCGTCTCGGCTACGAGGAATTCCTCTACCACGGTGGCGACTGGGGAGCCGCCGTCGGCGGACAACTCGCCCTCCGCCATCCCGTTCGCATCCCCCAAATCCACATGACCATGGCTGCGCTCCCGCCCGGAGGCTCGGCAGCCGGTCCCCAGACCGAGGAAGAGCAACACTTCTTCGTCGAAGAGCAGGCGCCATACATCCGCGACGACGCCGCCCATCGAGGCATCCACGGCACCAAGTTCCAGACCATGGCCTTCCACCTCGAAGACTCGCCAGTCGGATTGATGGCCTGGATCGTCGACAAATGGTGGATCCTCGCCGACATCATGCGCGACGACGAACGTCCCCGAGGCGGCGACCTCTACCGACGCTTCAGCAAAGACGAACTCCTGGCCACCGTCGCGATCTACTGGTTCACGAGGACCCAGTCCTCGGCAATGCGCATCTACCACGAGGCGACGAGGCCTCCCGCTGAGATTGAAGCCGAAGTCGGCGGACAGGTCCGCCTGCAAGAGGGGCAGCGAGCCGAGGTTCCAACCGGCTTCGTCAAGCTCAACCGAGGCACCCCGCTCCCACCAAAGTCATGGTGCGAACGTGCCTTCAACGTCGTCCACTGGACCGAGTTCCCCGAGGGAGGCCACTTCCCCGCCATGGAAGTCCCCGACCTCCTCCTCGACGACCTGAGAAGCTTCTTCGCCTGATGCCCGTCGTCCGGCACCACCTCCGCTGCCTCGACTGCAGGAACGAAGCCCCAGCCTCGCTGGAACTCGCCTGCGCCGACTGCGGCGGACTCTTCGCAATCGACTATCCGCGATTGCCCGAAGGCGGCATGCGTCTACCGCTCACCGCATTGCCGCTCGGCCAGGGCTCAACGCCCACGATCAGCTTCGACTGGCCCGACGCCCGCCGACTGCGTCTGGAACTCAAGCTCGAGTACCTCGCCCCGACTGGCTCCTTCAAGGACCGCGGTGCCGCCATGCTCATCGCCGCCGCCTGGAGCGCAGGACAGACCGCCTTCGTCGAGGACTCCTCCGGCAACGCCGGCGCAGCGCTCGCCGCCTACGCCGCCGCCGCCCAGATATCCGCCGAAATCTTCGTCCCCACCGACGCTCCGCAGGTCAAGCAAACCCAGATCACCGCGGTCGGCGCAAACATCCACGCCGTCGACGGAGACCGCGAAGCCGTCGCCTCAGCCGCCGACCAATACGCGCAAGAACACGGAATCCCCTACCTCTCCCACAACCAAAGCCCATACTTCAGCGAGGGCATGAAACCAGCCGCCGAAGAAATCACTCAACATGGACTGCCCGACGCAATCGTCCTGCCCGTAGGAAACGGCTCGCTGCTCATAGGCCTCCATCGAGGATTCCAGGAACTCCTCCAACTCGAGCAAATCGAGCGCATGCCACGCTTCTACGCCATCCAGTCCATGAACGTCAGCCCACTGGCCGCCGCCTTCCGCAACCACAACCCATCCGACCCAAAGCCAACCATCGCCGACGGCATCGCCGTCGCCAAGCCGCCCCGACTCGACCAGATGCTGAACGCACTGAGCGAAAGCGGAGGCGCAGCCACCGTCGTGTCAGAAATCGAGGTCGAATCCGCGCTACAGACAATCGCACAGCGAGGCCTCTACATCGAACCGACATCAGCCGTGCCCCTCGCCGCACTGAGTCGTCTAACAGAGCGCGGAATGATCAAGGATGACGAGCGAGTCCTCGTGCCCCTCACCGGATCGGGATTGAAGAGTCCGCCGATACGCTGAGTTTCATGCGGCGTGATACCTGGCCCGACCCTGCTTGGTGGATCTGGCGTCGGCTGACGTCGGTCAAATGGGCCATCGGCCTCATCCTCGCCGCCGCGCTCTTCTCGGCAATCGGCGTCATCATCCCCCAGGTCCCGCCGCAACTCGCCGACATCCCAGCTCAGGTGGAAGAACACATCGAGGCCCAACGCCCCACCTGGGGCGGGTTCACCGACGTCCTCGCCGACTTCCCCTGGTTCTACGAGACCAACGGAGGCGTCTTCAACCTCTACAAGCAGCCCTACTGGTACGCGGTCGTGGCCCTGGTCGCGCTGGCCATCTCGGTCTGCACCGTCAGCCGAGCCCCCCCAATCTGGCGCACCGTGCGCCGACCGCCAAAGCGAGTCAACGCCGCCTACTTCGACCGCGCCCGCCATCGAGCCTCGGCGGCGATCGGCCAGGACGAAGCCCCGGAATCAGCCCAGCAACAGTTGATCAAGCGGCTCAGATCAGCGCGCTACCGAGTCGAGGAAGTCGAAACCGGCGACGGCCAAGTGATGCTCTTCGCCGATCGCTTCGGCTGGGCCCAACTGGCCACCTTCGTCACTCACCTCGCCTTGCTCCTGTTGCTCGGCGCAACGCTCGTCACCAAGTTCGCCGGCGAGGAGTACCAGTTCTGGGTCGCCGAGGGCGAGTCGCACATCCTCTTCCCACCCGGCGACGATCGAGCCCAGGTGCAGATCATCGTCGACGACGCCGTCGCCCGCTTCGCCGACGACGGACAGGCCCTCGACTTCCGCAGCTTCGTTCGCGTCGCCGAAGGAGGACACGAGGTCGGCGGCGGCGAGGTCACCGTCAACGGACCGGTCCACGCCGCCGGCTACCGAGTCCACCAGGCCGCCTACTGGGAACATGGAGCCGAGCTACGCGTCTTCGACCACTCGTCGGGCCAATTGCTCTACTCCGAGACCCACTTCCTCGACCAACAGATCGTCGGACCCCGCATCAGGGTCGAGCGAAGCGGCGCAGTCGTCTCCGAGGAAGTGATCTCGCTCGAGCATCAGGTCGCCGACGTCGTCATCGATGAAGAATCTGAGGATCCACGAGTCGCCGGATACACCTTGATCCCACTCGACGGCCTCCGCTCGCTGGCCGTCACCCTGGTTCCCACCACCGGCAGCTTCGAGTTCTGGTACCGAGTAATCCCCACCCCCGAGCGTCCCGGCGGTTTGGCATTCGCAGATCTCGGAGTGGGCGTCGACCCGCCATCTGCCCCAAGAATGCAAGTCTCGCTCAATGGCGAAGTGGTCTTCGACGGCCCCGTCTCCCTCGATCAATCCCAGAACGAGGCCCGGCTGACCGCGTTGCCCATCCGCGAAGGCGAACTGCTCTGGGTCGGCTTCCGCGACGGCACCGCCGGCGAAGGGTTCTTCTACTACTCACCCGACCGCGAGGACGAACGAGGAGGGCTGGCAATCGGAGAGTCGGCAGATCTGAGCGGCGGCCTCAGCCTGACCTATCTCGGCCCCGAGCCCGACACCGCACTGCAAGGATCACTGGAAGTCGACGAGACCCGCTCGGTCGGTTCAATCGAGCTGACCTGGCTCGGAGCCGAGTCAGTCTTCTACGAAGTGGCCAGCGAAATCCCCGGCGCCAGCGGCGACGCACTCATCGCATTGGAGCGATTCGGTCTCGCCCGAACCGCCGAGCAGTTCGACGCCCTGGGCGGAGAGAGCGTCCAACTAGCGGTCGGATCGACCAACGAATCCTCGGCCGGCGGACAGGTCGGTCGGCCGTCGCGGATGATCCTCGGTCTGGGCGGCACGGCGGGGCGGATCGAGCTGGACGAGGGTCAGGAGATCGTCCAGTCCGGGATGCGTTACCAGTTCGCCGGACCACGTGAATTCACCGGATTGAACGTCCGCCGCGACCCGGGCGGGATCGCCTTCTGGGTCGGAATCGGACTCGGGATCGTGGGCATGACTACGACCTTCTTCATGCCACGACGCCGGATCTGGGCGCGAGTCACAGCAGATCAGGTGCAACTCGCTGGACAGGCCGGACACGGCATCGACATGACCTCAGAACTGCAACACCTCGCCAGCGGAGACGCGACTCAGAAGCGCAGGTTGCGCATTGGTCCACGCCGCGGATTGTTCGGAGGCGACTACGCTCAACCTGAGGACGGGAGGCGGGACGATGCCTGATCTGGTCGCGATCATCAACATCAACATCAACCCGGTGTTGATCGACACCGGCGGATTCGAACTCACCTGGCACGGCCTCTTCACGGCCGTCGGCATCGCACTCGGTGTCTGGTTGGCCGTCAGGCTCGCTCGCCGAGCGAGAATCTCCGAAGACGACGCCATGTCGATCGCCGTCGTCTCCGTGCTCTCCGGCATCATCGGCGCCCGACTCCTCTGGGTCCTGGAACACACCGACCAGATTGGCAAGGTCGGCGACATCTTCGCACTGACCGACGGCGGCATCTCGATCTACGGAGCAATGATCGGCGGCGTGCTCGGAGGCTTCCTCTACGTCACCTTCTTCAAGCCCAACTTTCCCAAGTGGGTAGCGCTCGATGTCGCCGCCCCCGGGATGATCCTCGGACAGGCCATCGGCAGATTCGGCGACTTCGTCAACGGCGAGCATTTCGCCAACGCCTCGGAGCTGCCCTGGGCCTTCCGATACACGCACCCATTCACCGACGGCCCCTGGTCGGCGCCGGGCATCGACGGTTGGTTCCGAGGCTCTCGTGGTTTCGACGGTGAAGCGCCGGTCGCCGTGCACCCGGTCGCCGGCGGCTACGAGCCCATCCTCGACTTCATGATCCTCGGCGGCCTCTTCCTCTTGCGCCGAATGGGTGTCGGAGCGGGCTGGGGATTCACCTTCTACGTCTTCGCTTACGCCGTAGTCCGAGGATCCCTCTCACTGCTCAGGACCGATGAAGCGGCCATCGCCGGAGCGCTATCCGTCCCTCAGTTACTGGCTATCGTGACGGCGGTCGCAGCCGTCTGGATGGCGCTGCACCTGCGTCGACACCTCCAGCCGCCGGTACCGACCGGCGTGACGATCGATCGACACACTCATCGCGGCAGCCGCCGTGGAGGTCTCGGTCGTGGCTGATTCGCTCGAACTCGTGCTCTGGGTCAAGGCCGACTGCGGCGCCTGCGAACAGGCCCGCGAGCTGATGGCTTCGCTCGCCGCGGCGATGCAGTTCGATTGGTCGGTTCAGGAGGGTGAATACGGCGACTCAGTGCCGGTCGTCGCAACGAGGGATGGACAGCTACTGGCGGAAGCGCCAATCGCAGCGGGCGAACTGGTTGACGCGATCCTGGTCGCTACGGCTGCGGACCGTCCAGATTGATGGCGTGCAGGCCGCACTCCTTCTGCGTCGCCTCTTCCCACCACCACCGACCGGCGCGCTCGTGCTCCCCAGGATGCGTCGCGCGAGTACACGGCGCACAGCCAATCGACTTGAATCCCTGGTCGTGCAGCGGGTTGTAGGGCACGCCGTAGACCATGATGTGTTGCCAGACCTGAGCCGAGGTCCAGTTAGCCAGCGGATTGAACTTGACCAGCGGATTGTCCGCGCGCCCAAATCCAGGATCGAGCTGGACCACCGGAATCTCCGCCCGCGTGCCGGGTGACTGATCCTTCCGCTGCCCCGTGACGTAAGCGTCGACCGACGAGAGCGCTCGACCCAGCGGTTCAACCTTGCGGATCCCGCAGCACTCCCCGTGACCATCGTTCCGAAAGCTGAACAAACCCTTCTCTCGGACCAGCGCCTCCACCGAGTGAGCCTGCGGGTGGTATGCCTGAATCGGGACGCCGTAGTGCTCTCTGACGCGCTCGATGAACTCAAGCGTCTCCGGATGCAGCCGCCCGGTATCCAGACTGAACACGCTGAACGACCGATTCAGCTTCCTCGCCTCGCTCGCGGCCAAATCGACGAGCACCACATCTTCAGCGCCGCTAAAGGAAATCGTCAGGTTGTCAAAGTTGGACAGCGCCGCTGCGATAATGTCGGCAGGATGCGCGTTGGCCAGTTTGAGCGCCGTCGCCTCAATCTCTGTCGCCTCGAATGCACTGGCGGTCGTCGTCATTCACTCACTCCGATTGCGCTCTCCGCGACCACGTTGGCTGGTCGAGGGGAAATGTTACTATTTCAGTCAAGATTATCCGCATCGCTCCCGAGGCGAAACGGCGGGGATGTTCTCCAGATGATGAAGCTGTCGTCCACCAGCGATTACGGGATTCGCGCCCTGGTCGATCTGGCCCAACACGACGACGGCACACCGATTCCTTCATCAGAGATCGCCGAGCGTCAGGGCATCCCGCCTTCGCTCGCCGGCCAGGTGCTCGGACGACTGCGCGCCGCCGGGTTCATCTCTTCGGCACGCGGTGCTCAGGGCGGACATCAACTGGCGATGGCGCCGGATGCCATTCGACTAGACCGAGTCGTCGAAGCCCTCGAGGGTCCCTTGACGCTCGCAGCCTGCCTCGAGCGCGGCGCGCAAAACGGCCGAGCCTCCGAACGCTGTACCGGGGCGGCCGCCCAAGTCCGCCTCTGGGACGACGTGCGCGCCGCCATTTTGGACACCTTGGCCGACCGCACCATCGCCGACCTGGCCGCGGAATCCGCCCTGATGGGATCACCAACCGGCGGTCGATACCACATCTAGACCAACCACTTGACCACCTACCTGGACGAGACGAACCCCACCTTGAGCCTGACTCGACCGCTGCTGGCAGATTCCGTGCTTGATCTTATCGGCGCCACGCCGATGGTCACGCTGCAACGAGTCGTGTCCGACGATGGTGCCGAGGTCGTGGCCAAGATGGAATCGCTCAATCCCGGCGGATCGGTCAAGGACCGGATCGCCAAGTCCATGGTCGACGACGCGGAATGCAGCGGCGCGCTGCGACCCGGCGACGTCATCGTCGAGCCAACCTCAGGCAACACCGGAGTAGGCCTGGCACTAGTCGCAGCCGTCAAGGGCTACCGGCTAATCCTGACCATGCCCGAAGACATGTCGCACGAACGCCGCAGACTGCTGGAGCGATTCGGTGCAGAAGTGGTGCTAACGCCAGCAATCGAGGGCATGACGGGCGCGGTGTACGCGGCGGAGGAGTTGGCCTCGGAAGACGGCTACTTCATGCCCCAACAATTTCAGAATCTCTCCAACCCCGAAATCCACCGCCGCACCACGGCGCTGGAAATCTGGTCGGCCCTCGAAGGCCGAGAAATGCCCGACGGCGAGCGTCTGCACGCATTCGTAACCGGAGTCGGCACCGGCGGCACGATCACCGGCGTCGGCGAAGTGCTCCGAGACCGCAAGCCCGGATTGTCCGTCACCGCGGTCGAGCCTGAGCGCTCCCCCGTGTTGCAGGGCGGCCGATTCTCCGTCCACGCGATTCAGGGCATCGGCGCATCATTTGTCCCCGGTGTGCTGAACCGTGAGGTGTACGACGAAGTAATCGGAGTCTCCGATCGCGATGCCGAGCAGATGATGCTTCGGTTAACGCGTGAAGAGGGGATCTTGTGTGGGATTTCATCGGGAGCGAACGTATACGCGGCGAACATCGTCGCCAGGCGTCTCGGTCCCGATTGTCGTGTCGTGACCACGATCTGTGATACGGGAGAGCGGTACCTCTCAATGCCGCTCTCCGAGAGCTGAATGCAGTCAACGAGCAAGTCGAGAGACTGAGAGGACAAGTCCATGAGCGTGAAGGTCTACATTCCGACGCCGTTCCGGAAGATCACCGGCAATCGCACCTTCGTCGACGCCGACGGGATCGACGTCAACGGCGTACTGCGCGATCTCGATCAGCGCTTCCCCGGATTCGGCGAGATGGTCTTCGACGGCGAGCAGGAACTGCTCGAGCACGTCAACGTCTACGTCAACAACCACGAGATCGCCTCGCTCGAGGGCCCCGAAACACCGGTCGCCGACGGTGACGAACTGGCCGTCATCCCGGCCATCGCTGGTGGCGCTGGCGCGGCCATGACCCCGGAAATGGTCGAGCGATACTCGCGCCACCTGATCATGGACCAGGTCGGCCCGCTCGGACAGCGCAAGCTGATCGACGGCAAGATTCTCGCCGTGGGCGCCGGCGGCCTCGGCTCGCCCGTCCTCGTCTATCTGGCCGCCGCTGGCATCGGCACCATCGGAATCGCCGACTTCGACGTCGTCGACCGCTCCAACCTGCAACGCCAGATCATCCACGGAACCTCCGACATCGGACGGATGAAGGTCGACTCGGCCAAGGACCGGATTCTCGACATGAATCCCAATATCAACGTCGTCACGCACACCTCACCGCTGACCTCCGACAACGCCATGGAGATCATTCCCGAGTACGACGTGATCATCAACGGCGCCGACAACTTCGCCACCCGTTACCTGGTCAACGACGCCGCCTTCCTCGCCGAGAAGATCCTCGTCGACGGCTCAATCTTCCTCTTCGAGGGTCAGGTCACCACTTTCTTCCCCGGCGAGGGCTGCTACCGCTGCCTCTACCCCTCACCGCCGCCTCCCGGCATGGTCCCCTCCTGCTCCGAGGCCGGAGTGCTCGGCGTGCTGCCCGGTACAGTCGGCGCGATTCAGGCGACCGAGGCGATCAAGGTCCTGCTCGAACAGGGCGAGCCGCTGAAGAATCGGCTGCTGCTCTACGACGCACTGGCAATGGACTTCCGCACCGTCAAGATCCGCCGAGACCCCGGCTGCCCGCTCTGCGGCGACGCCCCAACGGTGACCGAACTGATCGACTACGAAGAGTTCTGCGGCTCACCCTTCCACGAGAACTAGACCGCTCCCCCCGCACACAAGCGAGAGGATTTACCGCATGGCTGTTGAAGTTCGGGTCCCGTCGATGCTGCAAAAGTTCACCGACGGCGAAAAGAAAGTCCAGTTGGAATCCGCCAACGTCGGTGAGTTGCTGACCACGCTGGAAACGTCGTATCCGGGCATCGGTCACCAGTTGCTCGAGGACGGCCAACTGCGCCGCTTCGTCAACATCTACCTGAACGACGAGGACATCCGCTTCCTCGACGGCATGGACACCTCGCTGACAGACGGCGACGTGCTCGCCATCCTGCCGGCGCTCGCCGGAGGCGATCACAGCTATGTCGGAGGCGCGTCCTGATGGTCGCCGCCCCTTCTGCGACGGCGAAGTCGGCGCGCTACCAGTCGCTGCTCGACACGATCGGCGACACGCCGCTCGTCCGTCTGCAGCGCATGTCGCCCAATCCCGACGTCGCCATCTGGGTCAAGCTCGAAGGCCAGAACCCGACGGGCTCAGTCAAAGACCGCATCGCAAGAGCAATGATCGACGCAGCCCACGCAGACGGCTCCCTCAAGCCCGGACAGACCATCCTCGAGCCAACCTCGGGCAACACCGGACTGTCCATCGCCCTCATGGGTCGCCTGACCGGACATCCAGTGCGCTGCGTAATGCCCGAGTCGGTCTCCGTCGAGCGCCGAGACTTGCTCTCCTTCTTCGGCGCAGAAGTGGTCCTCTCCCCCGGCGAGACCGGCTCCAACGGCGCAGTTCGCATGGCCAAGGAAATGTACGAGGCCGACCCCTCCGTCTTCATGCCGATGCAGTACGAGAACGCCGCCAACCCCGGCGCGCACTACCAGACCACCGGCCCAGAAATCTACCGAGACTGCCCCGAGATCACACACTTCGTCGCCGGACTGGGAACCGGCGGAACCCTGACCGGCGTCGGACGCTACCTCAAGGAGCAAGACCCCAACATCAAGATCGTCGCCGCCGCACCGCATCCCGGCGACCTCGTGCAAGGCTTGCGCTCCCTCGAAGAGGGTTACATACCGCCGGTCCTGGACGAGTCAGTCCTCGACGGCAGGATCATGGTCGACTCGCGTACCTCGTTCGCGGTCGTCAAGCGACTGCTCGAGGAAGAAGGCATCTTCGCCGGAATCTCCTGCGGAGCCGCAATCCGAGCCGCCCAGCGAGCCGCCGAGCGACTCGACAACGGCAACATCGTCGTCCTCCTCGCCGACGGCGGCTGGAAGTACCTCTCAACCGGCCTCTGGAATCGAGACTACGAAGATATCGCCGGAGACGAAGAAATCGAAGGCAAAATCTGGTGGTGAACAAGACCTCCCCCTCTGGGGGAGGTGTCACGAAGTGACGGAGGGGGCCCTCCGTCGAACCCTCGAAAGGGAAACACAAAATGGCTGAATACGCACACCCCGAGAAGCTCGTCTCAACCGACTGGGTCGCCGACAACCTCGACAACCCAAACGTCGTCCTGATCGAAGTCGACGTCGACACTTCGGCCTACGACGAAGGCCACCCGCCCGGAGCCGTCGCCTGGAACTGGACATCACAGCTCCAGGATCAGGTCTCCCGCGATGTCGCCTCACGTGAGGTCGTAACCGACCTCCTGCGCAGCGCCGGCGCCAACGACGACTCACAGATCGTCCTCTTCGGCGACAACAACAATTGGTTCGCCGCCTACGCCCTCTGGATGCTCGAGCTCTACGGCGTCACCAACACCGCCCTCATGGATGGCGGCCGGGTCAAGTGGGAAGCCGAGGGTCGCGCCACCACAACCGACGCACCCGCTTCCGGCTCCGGAAACATCGCCGTTGCCGAGCGCGACGAAGCCCTCCGCGCCAAGCTGCCCGACGTGCTCGCCCACGTCGAAGCCGGCGGTCAGCTCGTCGACGTCCGCTCCCCGGACGAATTCAACGGCGTGATCATGGCCCCTCCGGGCCTGCCCGAGACCGCGCAACGCAAGGGCCACGTGCCCGGCGCCTCCAACATCCCCTGGGCGACCGCCGTCGCCGCAGACGCCACCTTCAAGTCGGCCGACGAACTCAGCGAGATCTACCAGGCACAGGGCATCACAGGAGACCAGCCGGTCATCGCCTACTGCCGAATCGGCGAGCGCTCCTCCCACAGCTGGTTCGCCCTGCGCTACCTGCTGGGTATCGACAACACGACAAACTACGACGGCTCCTGGACCGAATACGGCTCCGTCGTCGGAGTCCCAATCGAAAACCCCAGCGCCTAGACCAAATCATCCGTCCCCGCCTCCGAGCGGGGACCCGCCCCCTCTCCCCTCGGAGAGGCGACCCACAAGTCACCTCTCTCGCTAGGAGAGGTGGCCAACAAGTCCCCTCTCCCTCTGGGAGAGGGTTAGGGTGAGGGCCAGCCCCCGTGCCCAACGACGCCGTCTGGAAACGAACAGTCGCCCGAGCCGTCAGCTCCGGCGACGCCTCAACCCTGCCGATTCACTTCTCCGCCTCGGTCCTGACCCACTACATCGACTCGGGCGCAAAGATCCTGAGAACTAACACCGTCGGACGCCTCCTCCAGCCCGGCAAAGCCGTGATCGACTTCGGCATCGTCGAGAACGACTCGGTCATCCACCTGCGCTTCGGCGACATCGGATCACTCATTCCCGAAAAAGAGCGAGACCACTGGCTCGACCATCTCGTCCCGCCAACTGCGAGCCGCCCGTACCTGCAAATGACGCTCCAACCCGGAGCCTGCCACGACGACGGCGATCTGCGCGAGTGGACACCCGATTAGCCAGTGCAGGCGATAGAATGTCAGTGCGAGAACAAGTCTGGAGAGACCGCGGCTTCCGCGCGAGGAAGCAAGAAGATTTGGCAGGCCAACAATCAGGAGCACGTTCCTTCCTTCCTGCTGCTGAGAAGCCCATCGAGCCCATGTCCTCGCTCCCAAACATCCTCGAAATTTCCTGCACAGCCATGAATTTCTCTGTACATAACCCGAAAAAACCCGAACAAATCCGAACAAACCCGAACAAATCCGATCGCTGCGCGGCACAATCTTCAGCCCTGAGCACAGAATCGTGCCTCCAAGGTCAAGATTTTCTTTTTTCTCGTGAACGCGCCCCCTCAGATATCTGTCATAACGAGGCGCGCTAATGCCGGAGAAGTTCCCGCCGCTGCCAACTCCAGATCCGGACCAGCGCTACGCCGTCATCTACGCCGATCCGCCCTGGGACTACAAGGGCCAACTCCAGCACGCCGGACCGGGCAGCGGCGACTCCGGCGGCGCAATCCGCCACTATCCCACCGTCACGCTCAGCGACCTTATGGAACTAGACGTCTCGTCGATCACGGCCACAGATTCCCTGCTCTTCATGTGGGCAACCTCGCCCCATCTCGACCAGGCAATCGATCTCGGCAAAGCCTGGGGTTTCGCCTGGGCAACCGTCGCATTCGTCTGGGACAAACAGCGAGTCAACCCCGGCTTCTACACGATGTCCCAGTGCGAACTCTGCCTGGTCTTCAAACGCGGCAGAATCCCAACGCCGAGGGGCGCACGCAACGTCCGGCAACTGGTCTCGGAGCGACGCAGCGAACACTCGAGAAAACCGATCGAAGTGCGGCGTAGGATCGAGGAGATGTTCCCGCGTCAACACAAGATCGAACTCTTCGCGCGCGACGCCGAAATCCAGGGCTGGGACACCTGGGGCGCCGAGATTCCCCATCCCAGCCCTCCGTCATTCCCGCGCAAGCGGGAATCTCGATCCCTCTCCGCACTCAATGAATCGACCAGCCGATGACTCTCCAATTGCCGCAGGTCCTGATCGACGAGATGATCGCGCACTCACGCGAAGATCTTCCCAACGAATGCTGCGGTGTCATCGGCCGCGCTGCCGACGGTGCACTGACACTCTGGCGCGCCACCAACGATCAGGCCTCGCCCTGGCGATTCAACATCCCGCCCCAGCAACTCCTCCACCTGTACAACGCCATCGACGACGCCGATGGCGACCTGCTCGTCATCTACCACTCCCACGTCGCCTCCGACGCCCGACCCTCGCCGACCGACCTGAACATCGCCCGCCTGCACAAGGGCGCAACCGAGTGGCCCTACTGGGTGCTCGTCTCATTGGCCGACGAACCGCCCTCGGTCAGGGCCTGGCGAATTGACGACGGCGACCAACCGGACACAGTCAAAGCGGCCGAAATCGACCTCGTGATCGCCGGTGACGTCGCCGAGCGAAAACAGTTAGAGATGATCGAGGTCGACGGCCGGCCCCGAGTGCGCGAGTCATCGTTGTGAAGGGGTTGTAGTGGAGCTGGACGCGTTTCCGTGGGGTTCGCGGACGCTGATCGTCGGGGTTCTCAACGTCACGCCTGACTCCTTCGCGGGCGACGGTGTCACCAAAGTCTCAAGGGCCGTGGCCCGGGCCGAGCAGATGGTCCAGGACGGCGCAGACATCATCGACATCGGCGGAGAATCGACCCGGCCAGGATTCAACCCGGTGTCCGAGGAGATCGAGTTCGAGCGAGTCCTGCCAGTGGTCGAGCTAGTCTCATCGAGCCTGCCCCTCACGCCGATATCCATCGACACGACCAAGCCCGCCGTAGCGCTGGCCGCCCTCGACGCCGGCGCAAACGTGCTCAACGACATCAACGGTCTGCGGAGCGATCCCGCCCTCGCCGACATCGCAGCGGCCCGCAAAGCTTGGGTGATCGCCATGCACAACCAACGCCGTCGAGTGAGCTCCAAAGATCCAGTCGCAACCGTGCTCGATGGCTTTCGCAAGTCGCTCTCGATCGCAACTCGACACGGAGTCGATCATGAGCGAGTGATCCTCGATCCCGGCTTCGGCTTCGGCTGGGAACGGTCGGAGAACGCTGAAATCCTTCGGCGATTATCGGAATTGCGCGCTCTGCAGCGACCAATTCTGGTTGGGATGTCCAGAAAGCGAATGACCGGCGAGCAGTTCGGCTGGGGAGTCGAGCAGCGGCTGGAAGGTTCGGCAGCAGTGACGGCGCTCGCTGTCGCCAACGGCGCCGACCTCGTCCGCGTCCACGACGTCGCCGAGATGTGCCGAGTCGTCCGAATGGCCGATGACATCGTGCGCCAATGACCCCAAAAGCTGACATATTCCTCGGCATCGGAGGCAATCTGGGCGACCGTCGTCAAACGATGCGCTCGGCAGTCCAGGGGATTCGCAGCGCCCTCGACGAGGTCCGAGTCTCATCGCTCTACGAAACAGACGCCTGGGGCGTCACCAATCAGCCAGACTTCCTCAACGCAGTCGTAAGAGGCAAAACAACCCTCGAGCCAATCGAACTACTAGATGCAATGCAGGCCATAGAGAACGACCTAGGCCGGGTACGGGAACAGCACTGGGGCCCGCGAGCAATCGACATCGATATCCTGCTCTACGGCCGCCAGGTCATCGACGCCCCCCGACTCCAAATCCCGCATCCCTTCATGACCCAGCGAGGTTTCGTTCTGCGACCGCTAGCCGACCTCGCCGCCGGCCTGACGCTGCCCGACGGATCACTGGTCGGCGAGCTATTGACAACAATCTCGCAGGACGATCTACGTCGAATCGAAGGTCCACAGTGGGCAGATTGACGGCCAGTTCGCGACTAGATGTCGTCCAGCGGCTCGGGCACGAAGTTCAATCCCTCGAGATCATCCTCGAGCTCATAGGTCGTCCACCCGACCCAGAAGATCAGCACGGCAGCAGTCAGAGTGATCACGCCGGCAGGAATGGCAACGGCGGCGTAGCTACGGCGGCGCACGCCAAGCACGAACCAGAGCGCCTGAAACGCCGCAGCGATCATCAGGATCAGACCAGTCAGGCGCGTGCGATCCATGAGCCGAGCATATCGCCGTTGTTAGGCTGGCGGTGTGACGACGGAATCGACCGAATCGACGCCGCTCGGCGAGCTGGACGAAGTCCTCGACGACGCCGAGGAGCGTCTGCTGGAACGTCCCCAGGCCATCGAAGAACCATTGGCCGATCGCACCCTGTTCCTGCATCGACGCGTGGTCAACATCTCCCCCAACCGGATCGAGATCCGTCCCCCGAAATCCGCAGTCATCGTGCCGCTGATCGGCGTCGCATTGACCGCCGGGCTGCTCGCCTTGCTCGGCACATCGGTCGATTCCTTCCCCTTCTGGCTAATGGGAATCCTGCTGCTATTCGCAGTCGTCCTACTGCCGCTATCCGGAATTTCATTGGTCTACGCACTAATGGGCGCGAACATCGTCGCCGACCGTCGCGGCCAGAACGTCTCAATGAAGCAGCGCTTCCTTGGACTCGGCATCGGGACCAACGAGCTAATCCCCTTCTGGAAGATCCGCGAGTTGTTGGTCGAGGACGAAGGCCGCGAGATCGCGCGTGCCGGAGGTGCCCTGCCAGCCGAAGAGTTCGCCCAGTGGCAGCTCGTGCTCGTCAAGAAGAGCGGGACCAGGCATGTGCTCGGCTCCGTCTCGACGCCCCGCCAGCACGAGGAAGAAGGCCTACAGCAGATCTTCGAAGTCGCGGAGGCCTTCTCCGCACTGACCGAAGCCCCGATCCGAGGACCAATCTGGTAGGAGACGCAGATGACAGACAACGACCAGCAATGGCAGGATCAGATCGACGCCGACGTTGAAGCGTCGCTGTCCGATATGCAAACGATCGCTGTGATCGGTCTCTCGCCAAAGCCGGAACGCGACTCACACCGCGTCACCGCCTACATCCAGCAACACGGCTACCGGATCATTCCAATCAATCCAGCCGCGGCTGGCACCGAGATCCTGGGTGAGGCCGTCTACTCGACACTCTCGGAAGCCCAGACAGCGCTGCCCGACATACAGATCGACACCGTCAACGTGTTCCGCCGTTCAGTCGACACCGACCGACCGATCGCTGACGCGATCGCCGCGCAGCCAGAGGGAGTGCGGACGGTCTGGTTGCAACTCGGCATCGTCAATCAGGACGGTCTCAAGCAAGCGCGAGCAGCTGGCTTGCGTGCTGTAGAGGACAGATGTCTCATGGTTGAGCATCGACGTCTGGTACCCACGGATCAGGTGCGTTAACGTGCAGAGACAAGACGGTATCGACTAACGCGAGGCCCGCGCGTGCATCAGCCGATTGCCGATTCCGAACCAGATCATCCGCGCCCAAGCATCCCCCTACGCGAGATTGATGACCGCCCCCGTGAGGCGTGCGGCGTCTTCGGCATCTGGGCGCCTGAGGTGGACGTCGCAGTCGAGACTTTCTACGGCATCCACACCCTCCAACACCGTGGCCAGGAAAGCGCCGGCATCTGCACCACCGACGGCCGCAAGCTAAGCGTCAAGACAGGCATGGGTCTGGTTGCCCAGGTCTTCGACGAGCAGAGCGCGGCCGAGCTCGAGGGCATCGCCGCGATCGGCCACACGAGATATTCCACGACTGGAGCCAGCCGGTTCCGCAACGCCCAGCCGATCCTGATTGATGATCCGCAGACGGGCGATCAGGTCGCGATTGCGCACAACGGCAACGTGGTCAACGCAGCGCAGGTGCGGGTCGAGCTGACTGAAACCGGCGCCACCTTCGAGACATCCACCGACACCGAGGTGTTGGCCAAGTACATGCTCCTGTTTGGCAATGACGAGTCAGACCCCGACACGATGTGGCAAGAGCGCTTCAGCGCGGTGATGCGCCACATCGAAGTCGCCTACTCACTGGTGTTGCTCACCCCCGACCGCTTGATGGCTGCTCGTGATCCATTCGGCGTGCGCCCGCTATGCATCGGAGAGGTCGGAGGCCGCTATGTGGTCGCCTCCGAGACCTGCGCGCTCGACCAGCTTGGCGCGAAACTGCTGCGCGAAGTCCGGCCGGGCGAGTTGATCACCATCGATGAGCGCGGCATGCGCTCCTTCCAGGCAATCATCCCGGCACAGCCCGCTGGCTGTGTCTTCGAGCACATTTACTTCGCTCGCCCCGATTCGATCCTCGATGGTCAGGCCGCCTGGCAATCACGCTCTCAGTTGGGCGTCGAACTGGCCCGCGAGCACCCGGCCGACGGCGACGTCGTCATCGGCGTGCCCGATTCCGCGACCGCGCACGCGATTGGCTATTCGTTTGAGTCAGGCATTCCCTACTCCGAGGGATTGGTCAAGAACCGCTACGTAGGCAGAACCTTTATCTCGCCCGACCAGCGGTTGCGAGACCTCGGAGCGCATCTGAAATACAACCCGATGCCGTCGGTGCTCGCCGGACGACGAGTGGTCGTCGTCGACGACACCATTGTTCGCGGCACGACCACGCCCCGAATCGTGAAGCTGGTTCGCGAAGCTGGCGCCGCCGAAGTTCACATGCGTATCGCCGCGCCGCCAATCCAGCACCCGTGCCACTTCGGCGTCGACATGGCCTCCCGCCAGGAATTAATCGCCGCGCGCCAGTCGGTCGAGGAAATTCGAAAGCATATAGGTGCTGACTCACTCGGCTATCTCAGCCTCGACGGGCTCCAGCGCGCGCTCGACCTGGGCAAGACGACCTGCCTCGCCTGCTTCAACGGCGACTACCCGGTCTCGGTCCAGACCGACTTCGAAATGGACACGCTGACCGTGCCGCTAATCACCGCATCGCCAGCGAATGGCAATGGAAACGGAAGAGCCCCGCGGCGCAACGGTCGTTCCGACGAAACGATGGTTGCGTTGGTCCCGGAGCGTCGCTGATCGATGTCCCAGACCAAGCAGGCTGACCAGAGCGCGTCGGCTTACGCCGAAGTGGGTGTCGATGTCGACGCCAACGACCGCTTGATTCCTCGCTACCGCGACCTCGCACAATCCGCAACCCGACCAGAGCAGTTGGGTGACGTTGGAGCCTTCAGCGGGCTGTTCGAGTTGTCCGGCTACAAGCACCCGGTGCTCGCCGCCTCCACCGACGGAGTTGGCACGAAAGTCATGATCGCCAGCCTCGCAGGACGGCTCGAGGGCGTCGGCAGAGACCTGGTCAACCACTGCATCAACGACATCCTCTGCGCCGGAGCCGCTCCGTTGTTTTTTCTCGACTACCTGGCGGCCAACGAACTGTCAGAAGACGACAAAGTATCTGTGGTTTCGGGCGTGGCGGCGGCTTGCCGCGAAAGCGGCATCGCCTTGCTCGGCGGCGAAACTGCGGACATGCCAGACCTCTATCCGTCCGGACACTTCGACCTTGCCGGGACGATCGTCGGGATACTGGAGCGCGGGAACGAGATCACGGGCGCTCGGATCGAACCAAGAGACGTAATCCTCGGCCTGCCGAGTAACGGGCTACACACCAATGGCTACTCACTGGCGCGATCCGTCTTCAGGCTGAGACCAGAGGACGGCTCCTGGGATGACCGCCGAACCCGGTTAGAAACCCACGAGCAACAACTCGGTGAATCATTGGCCGACGCGCTATTGCGCCCCCATATCTCCTATTGGCCACCGCTACGTGGAGTGCTTGACCGGATCAAGGGGGTCGCGCACATCACAGGCGGAGGAATCGCCGGCAACCTCGAGCGCGTGCTGCCCGACGGTCTGCGCGCTGAGCTGGACTCCTCGCAGTGGCCAGAACCGCCAATCTTCGAACTGATCCGAGAACGCGGCGATGTCTCGATCGCAGAGATGTATCGCGTCTTCAACATGGGGTTGGGCATTGCGATTGTCGTCTCGGTCAGAGACGTGGATGCCGTGTTGGATCAGCTGCGGGACGGGACGAGAATCGGTGAAGTGCTTCCGCAGGACTCGTCTGTATCAGGTCGAGTTGCGATAATGCGCGCAGGCACAGTGGTCTGACCAAAGGCCAAACGTGCAAATCAGCCGCCAGAGCGAGGCCGCGATCTTGACCACAATTCCGCGCGGGCTTACATTTCTTGAGCGCCTCCTGATGGGGCGCTCGGGATAAACGTGGGAAGAGGTAGCTGGTGGACCTGCTGACAGTTGCCCTCGTAACGATTCCATTTCGTTCCGAGATCATGGAACTGCCGCTCGTGGGGCTAACAATGCTCTTCTGCTTCGGCGCCCTGGTGATCCTCGGGCGCTGGTGGGAGCGCTAATCGACCATGGCGAATCTTGAACGCGCGCCGCGCAAGTCGATCAACGACCTGATCTACGACCTGATCTTCAAGAACTACGTCTGGCAGTCGATCTTCCGAACCGGCTACCCGAACACGCCGCGCAACCAGATGTTGGCGGTGGCAACGAACGTCTTCCTCCACCTCCACCCGACTCGAATCCACCGCACGCACGTCAAGATCACGCATACCTACTGCCTCGGCGGGCTGTCGTTCTTCATGTTCCTCGGCCTGACCGTGACCGGCGTGCTGCTGATGTTCTATTACGTGCCCTCAGTCGAGCGCGCTTATCAGGACATCCAGGCGCTCGAAGCCAACGTGCGCTTCGGCCAATTGCTGCGCAACATGCACCGTTGGATGGCGCACGCGATGATCATCCTCGTGTTGCTGCACATGATGCGCGTCTTCTACACAGGCGCCTACAAGCCGCCGCGCGAGTTCAACTGGGTCGTCGGCGTCGTCCTCTTCATCCTCACCCTCCTGCTCTCCTTCACCGGCTACTTGCTGCCCTGGGACCAGCTCGCGTTCTGGGCGATCACCGTGGGCACCACGATGGTTGGCTCCGCCCCGGTCCTGGGCGATGAATCGAAGTTCCTCCTGCTTGGTGGGTTCTCGGTGGGACCGAACGCGCTGATTCGCTTCTACACACTGCACGTGATTGGATTGCCACTGGTGATTTCGATCTTCATGGCCGTGCACTTCTGGCGAGTTCGCCGTGACGGCGGCCTCGCACGGCCGCTGTAGCGGGAGGACGATTCGATGGTCAGCCGTGCTGCTGCCGCAATCCGAACACGCCCCCGCCGAGAGCGCGAGGCCGAGGTCCTGGTCTGGCCGGACCTGGTCTTCATCGAGTTCATCTCCGCGCTGATCTTCTCAATCGCATTGATGGTGCTGTCGGCGATGGTCAACGCGCCATTGCTCAACCGCGCCGACCCCGACACCACGCCGAACCCATCCAAGGCGCCCTGGTACTTCCTCAATCTGCAGGAACTGCTGCTCCACATGGAGCCCGCCTGGGCCGGCGTCATCGTCCCCACTATCGCCCTGGTCTTGTTGGCTGCGATTCCCTACTGGGACCGCGACACCGAGGGTCAGGGCGTCTGGTTCGGAACCAAGTTTGCCGGTCGTTTGACGGTCTTCGGCTTCACGGCCGCCACACTGATCACCAGCCTGCTCATCATCTGGGACGGGTCCTTGCACGTCGTCTGGACCGAGAACGTCATCCGCGGCCTCGGACTAAACAGCGACTTCGCCTGGCCGGGCGGTCTCGACTGGTTCCGCAACCTGCGAGGCTTTGATACCGGCATACCTTGGGACTCATTAGGGTTCTCGATCGGCGGATTCACAATGTTTGCCGATTGGCGTGCCATCCCCTTAGGCATTCCCGGTACAACCACAGATCCGTGGCTGCTCAATCTCAACTTCCCCTCATTCCTCTCGCAACAGATCATCCCGGTGGCCACCATGGTCGGCCTGCCGGTCCTCTTCGTGCTCTTCTGCAAGATGCTCGGCTGGATCCAGACCCGCCGCGACATCGCCCTCTTGATCTTCTCGGCCTTCATCGGCGTCTACTTGACGACGACGATCGTTGGTACCGCCTTCCGTGGCCAGGGACAGGACCTCAAGCCGCCCTGGGACATCGTGGTGCTGGAGGAGTAACTGGTGGCCAACGGCAACACACAGCAAACGGGTGAAGGCGGACAGCAACGCCGCGTGCCCGCGCCGGCCGAGCCCTCTGGCGGCTCGCGTCCCCAGCGCGCTCCCCACCTGCGTGCCGAATCTCGACAGGGTGTCGTTCAGGCCGGCGAAGGCGCTCGGGCAATGGTCACGAGGGCGCAACGTCGGCGCGCTCGCCAGGGACAGGTCACACGGCGTCAGCTACTGCGAGTGTCGTTCTGGGGGATCTTCACCTTTGGCTTGACCGGTGGTCTGGGCGCATTCCTGTCCAACTTCTGGCCGCGCGGTGTGACCGGCTTCGGTGGCCGGATTAGCGTCGCCGCGAGCGCGGTGCCGGCCGTTGGCGCCGACCCAGCGCCGATTCAGATCGGCAAGTTCTACCTCACACATTTGCAGGCCGGCGACGGCACGCACGCAGGCTTCGGGCAAGAAGGCGATGAAGGCCTCCTCGCGCTGTGGTGGAAGTGCCCCCATTTGGGCTGCACGATCCCTTGGCGTCCTGGATTCCCATTCGAAGGCGTGACCGGATGGTTCCGCTGCCCATGCCACGGTTCGACCTACACCCGCGGCGGCATCCGAGTCTTTGGACCGGCGCCGCGGCCGATGGACACGATGGAAATCACCGTCAATAGCGATGGCTCATTGACGGTCAACACCGGCAACATCAAAAAGGGCGGTGAGGATAATCCTCAGCGCACCACCTCGTACGGCTAGACAGCCAGCCAGTCGCTTGCCAGGCAGTTAGGCGGGGGACGCACATGGGGAATAGAGCGCGATGAGCGGACAGAACACCGAGAAGCAGATTCTCGCAATGGTGCTCCTGTTGGTGCTGTCGGTGGCCTCACTGGGCGCCTACACGTGGTTCGATAACGGACGACGCACGGAGGCACGATCGGAAATCCTGACTAAGGACGCAGAGCGAGCCGCCTTCACTTTCTCGCGCAACTGCCGTGAGTGCCACGGCAACGACGGGCGCGGCTCCGAGTCGGACGCCTCATTGGTTGGGCCGGCGCTCAATACTCCGAACAACACCTACGCCTTCCTGACCGACAACCAGGGTCAGTTTGAGACTCTGCAGAATGAGTATCGATACACGATCACCTGTGGACGCAACGGAACGCCGATGCCTCCATGGAGCCTCGATCAAGGCGGCTCACTTGACGGTTTCAAGATCGACAACCTGGTCACCCTCATTACAACGAACGCCGGCAACGCTTGGGAGAAGGCGGTTGAACACGCCGTTCACGAGGACGAAGTCACAATTGAGAACCTGCATATCGGACTCGAGGCAGCAGAAGCGACCCTGAAAGCCTCCGGCTGGTTCGCCGACATCCAGGCAGCAGAAGGCGCAGTTGCTCGCAGCGAAGCTGAAGATGCGGAACTGATCAGTCTCCGCGAGGCCGTCGCCGCCGCAGAAGAGTCCGGCGAGGGCTTGGAAGAAGCCCAGGACGCGCTGGCTGCCTATGAGAACGATTACACGGACCTGGTGCTGGCCGCCGTGGCCCTCCGTACGTCCGAAGACGAAGCGGTGATCGCTGACGCCCAATCCGAACTCGATGCAGCCTCGAGCGTTCAGCAACAAGTCGCCATGAATCGGGCCTGGCTCAAGGTCGCCGACGAGTTTCGAACCGCAGAGCAAAACTTGATCACTGCCGAGGAGCGATTCGCGGCCGGTTTGCCGGTGCCCACGCCCGCAACTCAGGTCACGTCAAACACCTGTGGTCAGACCTCAGCCGAGTTGGGCGACTGGTTGAGCACCCACGCCGGGTCGTCATAAGCTCAGTTGAGTGGTCGCGTTCGCGCGCAGATTGAATCGATCGTCATTGGTACGCTGACCTGTATTCCAAGTTCGGCGTTGAAGAAACCCTCGCCAGCGAGTAGGCGGGGTCAGGAGAAATCAGGATGGCAGCAGCACAGACCGGCAAGCGTTACTTCTGCCCGAGCTGCGGCGCGGAGTTCATCGTGACGCGCGGCGGTGAAGCAGAGCTCAAGTGTGGCGACACGCCTCTCGAAGAGAAGAAGTAGCGTCAGGCGTTCGACGACAACATAAGCGCCGTTCGAATCACGCGACAGCCAGCAGATTCGAAGGTCGGCTAGGAACAGACCACTGAGCGAGTGGGGGAGTAGCCAAGATGGCAGTCCAACTGGGCAAGCGATACCGAGACGAAGAGTCGGGCATTGAAGTGCTCTGCATCAAGCCGGGTGAGTGCGACTTGAAGGTCGACGAGCGAGAGATGGAACTGATGCAGCCGAAGGTGCTCCCCTCGGCCGACTAACGCCGCAGGGCCGTACCACGAGTCCTTTGCGCCGACCAGACGGCGGGTCCCGGCGCGAAGAGAAAATGTGAGCCGATGTCTGGTGTTCGAGACCAATTGCGCTCTGATCTCCGAGATGCAATGCGGGCCAAGGACGCCCCGCGCCGCAACACGATCAGGATGCTCGAGGCGGCGATCAAGAACGCGGAGATCGAAAAGCGGGGTACCGAACTAGCTGACGCCGACGTGCTTGCGATTCTGCAACGACAGGTGAAACAACGCCGAGAATCGATCGAGCAGTTCGAAAAGGGTGAGCGCGAGGACCTGGCGGACATCGAACGCACCGAAATCGGAATCATCGAACAGTACTTGCCAACCCAACTATCTCGCGACGAGGTAGAAGCGCGAGCTCGAGCGGTGATCGAGCAAACTGGCGCGTCTGGGCCGGGAGACCGAGGCAAGGTCATGGGCATGTTGATGCGCGAGTTGCGGGGTGAGGCGGATGGGTCGCTCGTCAATGCCGTCGTCGGCGAGTTGCTGGCCGAGGCCGCTGAGTCGGAGTAACGGTCTCGTAGGCGACCAAATCCAATCGTTCTTGACGTAACGGCGAATGTATCATTGGTTCGTGGAGCCCACGATGCCGTCTGCCGTGCCGAATATCGATGACCATGCTCCAATGATCCTGTGATGAGCCAGTCAACCTACTTCACTCCGTGGCGTGTAGGCCTGTTCGGAGTAGCGCTGGCCATCGGCATCGTGCTCGCGCTGACACCATTCCGACCAGCCGAGCAGTTCCCCGCATTGGGAACAGTCTCTGATCGTGATGTGGTCGCGTCGCACGAAGCCATGTTCATCAGCGAGACGTTGACTGCTGAAGCCCAGGAAGCAGCGCGGGCCGAGGTCGCCACTCAGTTCGAGTTCAATCCCGACATCCGCCCCGCGCAGTTGGAAGCACTACGGCTGTATCTGGACGCCGTGGTACTGGAACGACAGGCGCGCAATGCGCCTCTCGCGATTGAACAAGAAAGCAACACTGATTCGGCCGAAACAGAGGCGGCGGAAGACCAGTCAGAGGAAGCGACAGAGTCGGACGAGGCCACACAGACAGAACCAGTGTTACCGGCCGGCGTACCCGGATCAAAACTGGTGGAGCGGGACGAAGCGTTCCTGCTCGCCGTGTCCGACCCGCTATTCACCAGTATTCATCGCGAGTCTCAGCTGGTCTTAGAAGGTCTCCTCCAGGAGCGGCTCTATGGGGAGGACCTTGACGCAGTACGCCTCGGCCTCCACGACCGCATTGACGCCACGTTGTCTCTAACCGAAACGACCTTGATCGCTTCGCTCGTAGCTGCATATCTCCGTCCCACGATGATCGAATCAGCCATCATCACGGAGCAAGCGCGCGATCGCGCGGCCCGTTCGGTCGCCGGCGTGTCGAGAACGGTCGTTGAAGGTGAACTGATCGTTGAGCGGGGTCAGGCGGTCAATGACTCCGCCGCCGAGGCGCTGGCATACCTCACCCCCCGGACCGCTGGAATTCAACTCGAATCTCTGGGCGCAATCGTCATCCTCGGCGTCAGCGCCGCTGGCGTCTTCGCCATCTTCCTGATGATCTGGAAGCCCGAAGAAGCGGCCAGCGACCGACGAATCCTGCTACTGGCGGTGTTAATCCTATTCTCCGTCGCCGCCGCCCGCCTCTGGTTTGAATTTGCGTTACCCGGCGGCATCGACGAGTCGCTCGACCTGATGCTGCCGCTGGCCGCCGGACCAGTGTTGGTCGCAGCGCTGTTGAGCACAGGATTGGGGGTCACGACAGGAGTCCTAATCGCCGTGTTGGCAGGTCTCGCAGCCATCGTCTTGCCCGATTACGGACTGGCCCCGTCGGGACCGCTGGCGCTCCGCCCGTTGGCTTTTTTCCTCGCCAGTTCGCTCGGCGGCGTCTTCGCCGCGACGCGAGCACAGGCGCTAGCGCAATATGGCCTCGCCGGGATCGCCGCCGGACTGACCGGTTTCCTGGCGGGTGCGGCGATCTGGCTACTGGATCCACAACGCGTGACCGATCAGCTCGGCTGGCTCGCACTCGCTGCGCTCGTGACGGCGGCGCTAGTCGCGGTAATCACGATCGGCGCATTCTCATTGCTGGGTGCGCTCTTCGGCATCACCACCCCGATGCGACTGCTCGAGCTGGCGCAGTTGCAGCGACCCCTGTTGCGCCGGCTGCAGGAAGAAGCGCCGGGAACGTTCCATCACTCGCTGCTAGTCGCGACTCTGTCGGAGCGCGCCGCTGCCCAGATCGGCGCAGATCCGTTGCTAGTTCGGGTCGGCGCCTACTACCACGACATCGGCAAACTCAACCGACCGGCGATGTTCATCGAAAACCAGGATGGACCCAATCCACACGACGAACTGAATCCGAGCGAGAGCGCGCGGCTCATCATCGAGCACGTCACTGGAGGCGACGACCTGGCCAGGCGCGATCGGCTGCCGCCGCGGATTCGCGACTTCATCCTCGAGCATCACGGCTCACGCCGTGTCGCCTTCTTCTATCGCAAGGCCGCGATGTCCGATCCACGGGTTGATCCTCGCGACTACAGCTATCCGGGACCGGCGCCGCAGTCGCGGGAAACGGCGATCGTGATGCTGGCCGATAGCTGTGAGGCGGTCGTCCGCGCCAGCGGAGAGCGTGAAGCCGACCGGATCGGGATGCTGATTGACGGCGTCTTCGACGAGCGCCTGCGAGAGCGGCAGTTGGACTACTGCGACCTGACCCTGAGCGAGCTGCGTCAAATCTCAGCCAGCTTCAAGCACACGCTCGTCGGCGTGCATCATCAGCGGATCGAGTATCCGCCGGCAGCCGAAGCCGAGCTGCGGACCACGCCGCGCGAAGAGTCACCGGCAAATCCGGCGCTGTAGCTCGTTGGCAACTGGCCATAACGAGCACGACAGATAGCATCGGCTCATGCGATTCGCCGTGCTCGTGTTCCCCGGCACCTGGAGCGATTGGGACTGCGTCCACGCGCTGGAAGGCCTCGATCAGACAGCCGAACGCGTCTGGCACAAGGAATCCTCGTTGGACGAATACGACGGCGTGATCCTCCCGGGCGGGTTCTCTTATGGTGACCACCTCCGCTGCGGTGCGATTGCCAGGTTCTCACCAGTAATGTCAGCCCTCGAGCGATTTGCGGCGACGGGCAAGCCAATCTTCGGCTCTTGTAATGGCTTCCAGATTCTGTGCGAGGCAGGATTGCTGCCGGGAGTCCTGCTCCGCAACGCATCCCTCCAGTTTCGCTGCCACCCGCAGGAACTGGTCGTCGAGCGCAGCGACACCGGATTCACCAGCGCCTGCGAGCCTGGCCAGGTAATTCAGTTACCGATCTCACACGGCGAAGGCCAGTATTTCGCCGAGCAATCAGTGTTGGAAGAACTCGAGGATGCCGATCGAGTGCTCTTCCGTTATTCGGGCGAGAATCCGAACGGTTCACTGCGCGATATCGCCGGAATCGTGAATCCGATGGGCAATGTGCTGGGCATGATGCCTCACCCGGAACGAGCTTCGGACTCGTTGCTGGGAGGGACCGACGGCAACTACATCTGGCGATCGATGATCGAGCGGTGGGGATAGCGTGCCAAGTTTTGCGCCGCCAGCCGATGCCGCGCCGGCCGAGGTCAACGAAGATGTGCTCGCCCAGATCGCCCTGAGCCGCGACGAGTACGAGCGGGCCTGCGACATGCTCGGCCGGGCGCCGACGGATGTCGAGTTGGGCATGATCGGCGCACTCTGGAGCGAGCATTGCGGCTACAAGCACTCGCGGCCGCTGTTTCACCATTTCCCGACCGATGACGAACGCATCCTGACCAACCTCGGCGAGGAGAATGCCGGCGCGATCGACATCGGCGACGGCTGGGTTGCAGTGATGAAGATTGAGTCCCACAACCATCCCTCGGCGATTGAGCCGTATGAAGGTGCCGCGACCGGAGTGGGTGGGATTGTGCGCGACATCTTCGCGATGGGTGCCCAACCGATCGCGCTGCTGGACTCCCTCCGCTTCGGTCCACTGGAGGATCGTCGCAACCGACGCCTCTGCACAGGGGTCGTGGCCGGGATTGGTGGGTACGGCAACTGCCTTGGGATCCCGACCGTGGGCGGTGAGTTGGTGGTCGGAGAATCCTACAGCGGCAACCCGCTGGTCAACGCAATGTGCCTGGGTATCGCGCCGCACGGCTCCCTGATCTCGGCGACCGCTGGACCGCCTGGCACTCAGCTGATGATTGTCGGCGCCGACACCGGCCGCGACGGCCTGCATGGCGCGACCTTTGCTTCCGTGGAGCTGGATGAGTCGTCGGCCGAGCGTCGACCGGCGGTCCAGGTCGGTAATCCGTTCCTGGAGAAGTCGTTGATGGATGCGTGTGTCGGACTCGTGCGCGAGCACCGTGACTGGCTCGAAGGGTTGCAAGACTGCGGCGCGGCCGGGATCACCTCCTCGACCGTCGAGATGGCGGAGCGCGCCAACGCTGGAATCAGAATTCAGACGCAGCACGTCCCACGCCGTGAGTCGGGAATGACGCCGTATGAGGTGATGCTCTCGGAGTCTCAGGAGCGCATGATCGCGGCCGTCAAGCCGGACCATGTTGAGGATGTCCGAGGCTGGTTTGAGCATTGGGATCTGCACGCTGAGGTGATTGGCGATGTCACGAGTGACGGCATCGCTCGGGTCTTCGACGGCGAGGCGGAGGTCGCTTCCGCACCTGTCTCGATCATGACGAGTCCTCCTGCTTACACGCCCGATGCTGCGCGGGACGCTGACGCCGCTATGCGCGCGGAGTGGGATCCGGCGTCGTTGCCGGACCTGGCAGTCTCTGAGGCGAACGGTGTGCTGTTGCGCTTGCTGGCCTCGACCAACATCGCCTCGAAGCGCTGGGTGTACCGGCAGTATGACCACATGGTCGGCACGAACACGGTGGTGACGCCCGGTTCGGACGCGGCTGTGTTGCGGATTCGGGGTCTTGAGCAGGGACTGGCCCTCTGCACCGACGGACCCGGTCGGGCGGTCGAACTTGACCCGTACTCGGGAGCCGCACGCGCTGTTGCCGAGGCGGCGCGCAATGTTGCTTGCAGCGGTGCTCGGCCAGTTGCGGTGACTGACTGCCTGAACTTTGCCAACCCTGAGCGCGCTCCGATCTACTTCCAGCTCCGCGAGTCGATTCGTGGCATGGCCGACGCTTGTCGTGCCTTCGGTACGCCGGTCGTCTCGGGCAA
This sequence comes from Dehalococcoidia bacterium, assembly GCA_964291525.2. Taxonomy (GTDB): domain Bacteria; phylum Chloroflexota; class Dehalococcoidia; order Bin125; family Bin125; genus Bin125. The sequence continues at coordinate 3,118,376 of OZ219765.1, forward strand.
TGCGAGTTTGTATAACGAGTCCGAGGACGGACCGGTCACTCCGACGCCGGTGGTTGGGATGCTTGGCATCATCTCGGATGTGACTAGGGCGGTTCGGATGGCGTTCCGGGATGAGGGCGATGAGATCTGGCTGCTTGGTGGTGGGCTTGAGCAGGACGCCTCGACGCTTGGCGGGAGCGAGTTCCTCTCGGTGCTGCGTGGCATGTCGGCTGGGCCGGTTGCGATTGATCTGGATGCTGAGGTTGCGCTGGTCGACGTTCTTGTGGAGGCTGCTGAGTCGGGAATTCTGAAGTCGGCGCATGACTGCTCTGATGGCGGTCTGGCCGTGGCTCTGGCTGAGTCGGCGATTGCCGGGGAGATCGGGGCATCGGTTGAGGCCGACTTTGTTGGTCGGCTGGACGCTTCGCTGTTTGGCGAGGCCGGCGGTCGAGCGGTGGTGAGCTTGGCGTCCGATGCTGCTGACGATCTGCAGCGGATTGCGTGCGAGCGCGATCTGGTCGCGACGCGGATTGGTACCGTCGGCGGCGACCGACTGAGGATCGGTGCAATCGATCTTCTGCTGGCTGACGCGTCGGACGTTTGGACCTCGGCGTTGCCAACGTTGCTGGACGGTTAGTCTCCCGCGGCCGCTGAGCCCTGACTTCGGACGGCGGTGATGCCGCTGTCGTGCAGTCGCTCGATGTCTGGCCAGTCGTAGCCGAGGTTGAGCAGTTCTAGTTCGGTGTCCTGGCCCAGCTCTGGGGCGGATGAGCGCACTTCGGTCTTGGTTTCGCTGAAGCTGACCGGGATGCCGACGACCTTGTGGTGCTCGAAGTGTGGGTGCGCGGCTTCCTGGAGGTAGCCGTTGAGCCAGAAGTGATTGTCCTCGGCGACTTCCTCGTAGTCGTAGACCGGACCGCAGGGGATCCGGGCTGCGATCAGGCGGGAAAGCCACTCTTCGCGGGATCGCTTCTGGAAGGTTTGCTCCAGCTCCGAGCGCAGCCATTCTTCGTTGTCGCGGCGCTGGAATGGGTCGGTCGTGCGCTCGTCGTTGAGCAGGTCGGGACGGTCCAGCGCCTCGCAGAGCGGTGGCCAGCTCTTGGGGTCGAGCAGACCCATGGTGAGCCACTTGCCGTCGCCGGCCTGGTACCAGCTGAACGTGGCCGAGAATGAGCGGCCCGGCTTGAGGATTGGTTGGAAGTTGCTGTGCAGGAAGGCCTGCAGCGAGAGGGCCTGGAGGGTGAGCATTGCGCCGAGCTGTGAGACGTCGATCTTCTGTCCGACGCCGTGCTGCGAGCGTGCGAAGAGGGCGGTCACGATGCCGTAGGCGAAGAGCAGGGAGCCGGTCTGGTCGGCCAGGCCCCAGGGTGCGGTGATCGGTCGCTCGCCCGGTCCGCCGCCGAGCGCGATCATTGCGCCCGACATGCCCTGCGCGACGACATCGAAGGAGCCGCGGCTGGCCCATTCGCCCTCGGGGCCGAAGCCTGAGTTGGTCGCATAGATCAGCTGCGGATTGACGTCTTTGAGGTCGTCGTAGCCGAGTCCGATCGAGTCGAGATAGCCGGGCCGGAAGTTCTCGGCCAGGACATCGGCGTCCTTGATCAGCTTGTGCACGACCTCGATCGCGCCCTCGGCCCGGAGGTCGAGCGTCATCGAACGCTTGCCTCGGTTGAGTGCTTCGAAGTAGGAGCAGAAGCCGTCAGCGCCCACGCCGAGCTGGCGGCCGGGGTCGCCGTTGCCGGGCATCTCGACCTTGAGCACGTCGGCACCCATGTCGGCGAGCATCGCGGTCGCGTGCGGGCCATTCTGATAGCGGGTGAAGTCGACGACACGGATTCCTTCAAGTGGGGCAGGCATGATTAGCTTCCTTCAGGCGCAGGTGCCAGATACGAGCAAGATATCTGATGAGTGACGAGCGGCAGGGTGAGGCGGTCCGGTGCCGGATTGGTGTCCGGCGTCGGGTAGGGGGCGCTGAGGAGCGTGCGATTGAAGTTGGGGCGTCGATCGCGGAGAAAAAAACGGCGACCGTCGTGCAGCAGCTCGGTGTTGAGCTGCTGTGAGGTGTGGGGATTAGGGGACGTCGTCATCGTCTTGATTGGCGGCTTCTTCGTCGTCTTCGTTGGTCTGTTCATCGGAACTGGCAACGGCCTTGTCGTAGCCGCCATAGCCCTCGAACTTGAGGCCGTGGAACCGACTCTTGGTTTTTTCGACTGCGGTCTCGGCGGCGTTGGTGATTCCTTGCTTGGCGTCTTCGTAGAGGCCGATCATTCGAGCTAAGGCGTTGGTGGCCTGGATTTGGACGTAGGCGGGTCCGTTGGTGGCGTGGTGTTGGAGGTGTTCTCGGATGGCTTTCTTGCTGTATTCGAGTGGGGGGTTGGATCGTTGGATGGTGTTTGCTGCTGTGATTGTGGACATTGGATTGGTCTCCTGTCTGTTTGCTTAGAGGGGATCTATGGTATGTACGTTTGTTCTCTTTTGTGTGGTTTGGTTTGTGGCCTGGTTGTCGGAGGGGGGCGCCCTCACCCCAGCCCTCTCCCAGAGGGAGAGGGAGTGGGAGGGGGCGGGTCCCCGCTCGGGGGCGGGGACGGGGAGCCGAGCGGGTCCCCGCGTTAAGCGGGGACTGGGAGGAAGGGAGGGGATGGTGAGTCTGAGGTGAGGCTGGCTGGTTGCAGGTGGTCTTGTGTGGTGCTCTGGGCCCCGTGTCCCCCGTTCAAGCCGGGGGCAGGCGGGGCGCCGGGGCATCGGAGGCGGGAGCCGAGCGGGTCCTGGCGTGGAGCGGGGACTGGGAGTTGGGGGGACCCTCACCCCAGCCCTCTCCCAGAGGGAGAGGGGGTTGGGATGGGGCAGGGGGCATTGGACAGCGGAGGTTAGGTGGGAAGCCCCCTCCGCGCCTTCGGCGCACCTCCCCCAGAGGGGGAGGTCTTTGCGGGCGGGTAGGATCGGCTTATGGGTGTTTTGGTGTTTGATTCGGCTGATTCTGCGGTTTTGGATATCTCTGATGGGGCGACGGTTTTGGTTGGTGGGTTTGTTTCGGCGGGGACTCCTTCCAATCTGATTCTTGCTCTGAAGCGGAGTGGGCAGACTGGGTTGACGGCGGTTGCGAACAATATTGGGCTTGGGGACCTCTTGGATGAGCTCTGTGAGGAGCGGCAACTGGCTAAGGTGATTGCGACGTTTGCGATTCGGGCGTCGGGGACTCGATCCTCGCGGTTTGAGGCTCAGTATCGGGCGGGGGAGGCGGAGCTTGAGCTGGTGCCTCAGGGGACGCTGATTGAGCGTCTGCGCGCGGGCGGTTCCGGTCTCGGCGGGGTGCTGACCAAGACTGGTCTGGGCACGATGATGGCCGAGGGCAAGCAGGTGCTTGAGCTGGACGGGGAGCGCTGGTTGCTTGAGCGTCCGCTGCGAGGCGATGTTGCCCTGCTCAAGGCCTGGCGCGGGGACCGTCAGGGCAATCTGCAGTATCGGTTGGCTGGGTTGAACTTCAATCCAGTCATGGCGACAGCGGCTGACCTGGTGATCGCCGAGGTGGAGGAGATCGTGGAGGCGGGCGAGATTCCGGCCGAGCAGGTGGGCACGCCGGGCATCTATGTCGACCGTCTGGTGGAGTGCGAACCGATCCCGGTGCGCTGGGACGGCTGACCATGGCATCCACGACGCCTCCGACGGGCCTGAGCCGTGAACTGATCGCGCTGCGGGCGGCTCGGGAGTTGGAGCCTGGGTCGGGCGTCAATCTTGGGATCGGCCTGCCGACGCTGGTGGCCGGGTTCGTCGAGCCGTCTGACGGCATCCTGTTCCAGGCGGAGAACGGGATCCTGGGGTACTCGGGGATTTCCGAGTCCGACTTCGACTCCGACCTGATCAACGCGGGCGGGCAGCCGGTCGACCTCGTCGCGGGAGCCAGCTTCTTTGATACGGCCGACTCTTTCACGATGATTCGCGGCGGGCATATCGACGCGGCTGTTCTCGGTGGATTGCAAGTTTCGGCGACGGGAGACCTGGCTAACTGGTACGTGCCGGCTCGCGGCGGCGGTAGTGTCGGCGGGGCGATGGACCTGGCGGTTGGGGCGCGGAAGCTGATCATTGCCATGGCTCATGTGACCCGCGATGGTGAGCCTCGGATCGTTGAGGTCTGCGACTATCCGCTGACTGCCGAACGTTGCGTGGATGTGATCGTCACCGACCTGGCGGTGATCGACGTGACGCGAGATGGCTTGTTGTTGCGCGAGACGGCGCCCGGGATTTCGCCTGCCGAGGTCTCGACATGGACCGGCTCGCCGCTGTTGATTCCCGGTGAGGTGCCTGAGATGTCACTCTGAGCGGACGTCGTCGTGCGCTATCCTGAGTTGGTAGCGCTGCAGTAGAGGGAGCGGGCCATGCGTGGTGTGTTCAAGGTGATGGTTCGGGGCGCCAAGGTGCTGAGGCGCGGGCCGGTGACGGTGCACTATCCGTATGAGAAGAAGCAACTGCCCAAGCGCGCGCGCACCTTTCCTTACCTGATCTGGAACCACCAACTCGAGGAGCCGAACTGCACCGGCTGCGGCAAGTGCGCTGCGGCGTGTCCAGTCGACTGCATGACGACGACGCTGATGAAGAACCCGGCGAGCGCGGCCGGCAAGAGCAATCACAAGTCCGTGATCGACGATTTCTACATCGACTTCGGTCGTTGCATGCGCTGCAACATTTGCGTCGAGGTTTGTCCGTTCGACGCGATCGCGATGCTGCCGATGTGGGAAGGCCACGAGCAGACGAAGTACGACCGTCGAGAACTGGTCATGGACCTCGACGATCTGCTCGCTCCGAGTCGAGCCGACAACAACTTGCCATTCTGGATTCCTGAGACGATTCTCGCGAAGACCGAGAAAGAGCGGGTCGGGCGGAAAGCGTTTGCGGCTCAGCTCGAGTCGGGCGACGACGAGTAGCTCCCCAACCCCGGTTAGACCAGCTCACCTGCCTCGCGACGCCTGGCCAAATCTTCGTAGTCGAGCGGTGCCGGCGCGCCTCGTGACACGATTCGGTCAACCCGATCTTTCACCATCTCGTCAAAGCCCGGATGCGGCAGGATGTAGAACGTGTCGTTGACGATCGCGTCCCAGACCTGTGAAGCCACGTTGCTCGGGTCCATCGCGGCGCGAAGCGTCGTCTCGTTGACTGAGGCCTCTTCCGAGGGTTCGGTCGGTCCGCCGAAGTGATCAGGTCGATTGCGTTCGGCGTTCAGCAGGTTCGTGTTCACCAGTCCGGGACAGAGCACGCTCGCCGAGACATTGGAGTTGTTCGCGCGGAGGTCGAGATAGAGGCCCTCGCTGATCGACAGGACTCCGTGCTTGGACACGCTGTAGGCTCCGCTGCCGGCGATGATCCCGCCCACCGACGAGGTGTTGACGACGTGCCCTGGCTCGCCATGCTCGATCATGTGCGGCAGGAACGTTTGGATCCCGTAGAGCACACCGTAGAAGTTGACACCCAGCACCCAGTCCCATGTGGCGTCCGGGATGTCCCAGATGTTGCGAATTCCACCGTCTTCACTGCTGACGACGCCGGCGTTGTTGCAGAGTACGTGGATGTTGCCAAAGCGATCGATCGCCTGGTCTCGCAACGACTCGATCGACTGGCGCTGCAGCATATTGACTTCTATGCCGACGACGCTGCGTTCCTGCTGTTCCAGCCTGGCGACCGCGGCGCTGAGCGCCTCGGCCTCGATGTCGGCGAGGACAACATTCATGCCTTCGGCGGCGAAGCGCTCGGCAAACGCGTAACCCATGCCCGAGGCTGCGCCAGTGACGACGGCGGTCCCGTTGCTGAAATCTCGCATCAGGCTCGCACCTCAAATGTTCTCGCCCTAAATGTTCTCGCCTTGTGCGCGACGTCCAATCATCTTCTCGAAGTCGACCTCGACCGGCTGTTGGCCGTCCAGGACTGCTTCAATCCGACCCTGGATGACGTCGCGCCAGCCGTCGTGGGGGAGGATGTAGAGGTGGTCGTTGACCATCGCCTGCCAGACGAGTTCGGCGACGTCGTTTGGGTCCATCCCGCCTCCGAGGAAGACTTGCGACACCATGCGCTGAGCTTCGTTGGCTTCGATCGACTGGCCGAACTCGGTGGGACGATTGCGTTCGGCCTCGTTGATCTGGGTGTTGACGAAGCCCGGGCAGAGGACCGAGGCGGAGATGTTGGAGTCGGCGGCTCGGAGGTGGTGCCAGAGGCCCTCGGTGAGGGTCAGGACGCCGTGTTTGGAGACGCTGTAGGCCGATGCTCCGGGGATCAGTCCGGCGACCGATGCCGTGTTGACGATGTGGCCTACTTCGCCGTGTTCCAGCATGGAGGGAACGAATACCTGGAGTCCATAGAGGACGCCCCAGAAGTTGACTCCCATAACCCAGTCCCAGGTTGAGTCTGGGACTTCCCAGACGGGCACGGCGCCCACGCCAGACCCTAGTCCGCCGTCGCGACGCGAGGTGACGCCGGCGTTGTTGCAGAGCACGTGAATCTTGCCGTACTTGTCGAGCACTTGATCGCGGACGCTCTCGAGGGTCTCGCGACGCATCGTGTTGACTTCGACCCCGATGACGTTGCGCTCCTGCTGCTCGAGCTTCGTGACGGCGGCGTTGAGCGCGTCAGCCTCGATGTCGGCGAGGACGACGTTCATGCCTTCGGCGGCGAAGCGCTCGGCGAAGGCGTAGCCCATCCCCGAGGCTGCTCCGGTCACTACCGCCGTTTTTCCGCTGAAGTCACGCATGGTCAGTCCTCTCAGAGAGTTTCCGAGTCGTGAGTTGGATGTCCGCACAGTCTACGAGTGGCCCCTACCGCTGCTCACCGGGATCCTGGCGGCGCAGCAACCGAGCCGTGTCTCTTGTTGCTGGGACCGTCCGGGCAAGGATGTTCTCGACTCGCTCCCGCACGAAGTTGTCCCAATCGGGATGCGGCAGCACGTAGCAGCGTTCCTCGATGATCGATTGCAGCACCTGCTCCGCCACGTTGGCCGGATCGATGCCTCCTGCGAGGAAGGCGTTGTAGGCCGCGGCTTCCCCTTCCGACCGTTCGCCCGCGCCGCCGTACTCGTCGGGTCGATTGCGGTCGGCGTTCATGATCTCGGTCTGGACTGCTCCCGGACAGAGCACGGATGCGCCGATCTTTGAGCCGATTTGCTGCAGATTCTGGTGCAGTCCCTCGGTCAACGTCAGGACGCCGTGCTTGGAGACGCTGTAGGCGCTACCGCCCGGGGTGATGCCGGCGACCGAGGACGTATTGACCACATGGCCATCCTCGCCGTGTCCGACCATGTGCGGGAGGAACGTCTGCACGCCGTGGAGCACGCCCCAGAAGTTCACTCCGATCACCCACTCCCAGACGCTGTCCTCGACATCCCAGATGTTGATCGCTTCATCGCCAAAGCTCATCGCGTCCTGGAAGCTGAACACGCCGGCGTTGTTGCAGAGGATGTGGATGTTGCCGTAGCGCTCGATCGCTTCATCGCGGGCTCGCTCCAGCGATTCGCGCTGCATCGTGTTGACGGCGACACCCATGACTGAGCGTTCCTCCTGCTCCAGCCGCTGAACCTGCGCCTGGAGCGCGTCCTCCTGAATGTCGGCCAGCACGACGTTCATGCCCTCCGAGGCGAAGCGCTCGACCATTGCCAGACCGATTCCACTCGCGCCTCCGGTGACGACCGCTGTTTTGCCTGCAAACTCACGCATGATTCACTTCTCCTGTTGGTCTGGACTTCCGGTCAGACTTCTTGTCCCGCCGCTCGGCGTCGGAGCATCTCTTCCATGTCGACGGAGATCGGCGCCTGCCTGGCGAGGATGTGTTCGACGCGCCCTTGCACGACATCGTCCCAGGCGGGATGGGGCAGGATGTAGCAGCGCTGTTCGACGATTGAGTCGAAGACGATATCGGCGACCTGGTCAGGATCCATCCCGCCGCCGAGCATGAACTCGAGCGCCTGTTCCTGCTCGGCGCTGCGCTCCGATTCGCCGCCGAACTCTTCGGGACGATTGCGGTCGGCGTGGCCGATGTTGGTGTTGACGAAGCCGGGACAGAGGACTGAGGCGCTGAGATTCGCGCCCATGGCCTGGAACTGCTGGTAGAGCCCTTCAGTCATCGTCAACACGGCGTGCTTCGAGACGCTGTACGCGCCGCCGCCGGGCATCAGACCGGCCAGCGAGGCCGTGTTGACGATGTGGCCCTCTTCGCCGTGATCGAGCATGTGCGGGACGAACACCTGGAGGCCGTAGAGCACGCCCCAGAAGTTGACGCCCATGACCCAGTTCCAGGTCTCGTCGGGAACCTGCCAGGTGCCCTGGACCCGGCCGTCGGGGTACACGCCGGCATCCTCGCCGCCGGCGACTCCGGCGTTGTTGACCAAGATGTGGATGTTGCCGTACTCCGCGATCGTCTGATCGCGGAGATGCTCCAGAGCTTCCTTCCGCATGGTGTCGACGACCACGCCGAGGACGTTTCGTTCTTCTTGCTCGAGTCTCACGACCTGGGCGTTGAGAGCATCTTGCTCGATGTCGGCCAGGACGACGTTCATGCCCTCGGCTGCGAAGCGTCGGGCAAACGCCAAACCCATGCCGCTTGCTGCTCCCGTGACCACCGCTGTCCTGCCTTCAAACTCACGCATCACGTTTCTCCTGTCCTCGCTGAAACTGCCTAAAGCTGTTCGCCTGCTGCCAGTCGGCGGGCCATATCCTCTGGGTCCAGCTGGAGCGGCGCTCCGCGCGCGAGGATGTGTTCCGCTCGTTGGCGAATGAACTCATCCCACGACGGATGCGGCAGGATGTAGCAGCGTTGCTCAACGATCGACTCGAAGACCTGATCGGCGACCTGCTCCGGAGCCATCCCGCTGCTGAGCATCGCGAGCATTCCTTCCTGGACAGGTCCGCTTGGCTCGATCTGATCCCCGAATTCGGTTGGCCGATTGCGCTCCGACCGCCCGATGTTGGTGTTGACCAGACCCGGACACAAGACCGAGGCGCTGAGTTTGGCGCCCATCGCTTCGAAGCTCTGGTAGATGCCCTCGGTAAGTGCGAGCACCCCGTGTTTGGAGACGCTGTATGCGCCACCGCCCGGAATCAGGCCCGCCAGCGAGGCTGTGTTGACGATGTGCCCGTCCTCGCCGTGATCCAGCATGTGCGGGATAAACACCTGGCAGCCGTAGAGCACGCCCCAGAAGTTGACCCCCATGACCCAATCCCAGGTGGTGTTGGGAACGTCCCAGGGCCCCTTGATCAAGCCGTCCGCGCCGGTTCCGGCATCGTCGAGTCCACCGACGCCGGCGTTGTTGCAGAGGATGTGAATGTTGCCGAAGCGCTCGATCGTCTCGTCGCGCAGATTCACCAGCGTCTCGCGTCGCATCGTGTTGACGACGACGCCGAGCACTCTGCGCTCCTCCTGCTCCAGCCGCTGGACCTGAGCGTTGAGCGCGTCCTCCTCGATGTCGGCGAGGACGACGTTCATGCCCTCGGCGGCGAAGCGCCGAGCGAAGGCGAGGCCCATGCCGCTTGCTGCTCCCGTAACCACCGCCGTGCGGCCAGCAAACTCGCGCATGCGCTCCTCCAAGCCAATAGCGCCCCGGATGGGGCAACAGGCTGGCAGGCAGTCTACGGACTACTGCGGCTGTTGGCCGAAGAACTCGAATAGCGGCGGGTACTTGTTGATGTCGGCGCCGCCGTTGAGCTGCACGGTCTGCCCGGTCATCAGCGAGGACGCATCAGAGGCCAGCCAGAGGGCGAGTTGAGCGACGTCTTCGGGATCGCCGATGCGGCCCAATGGCGCTTCGGCGGCGAAGGCGTCTTCGAGGCCCGGTACTACCCGAAGCCCTTCGGTCAGGGGCGTGCGGATCAGTCCCGGACCGATGCTGTTGACGCGGATGTCGTGACGGCCCAGCTCCAGGGCGGAGACTTTGGTCAGCATCGCTACCCCGGCCTTGGCCGAGCAGTAGGCGGCCAGCCCCTCGGTCGCCTGGATCGCGTTCAAGGAGGCGGTGTTGATGATAGAGCCGCCCGAGCCTTGCTCGATCAGGTGCTTGGACTCGTGCTTGATGCAGAGGAAGACGCCGGTCAGGCAGACGTCGATCACGCGCTGGAACTGCGAGAGCGGATAGTCCTGGATCGGCGAGAAGCCGCCAATACCGGCGTTGTTGAACGCGACATCCAACCGGCCGAAGCGGTCAACGCAGGACATAACCATGTTGGCGACGTCGTCCTCGTTGGTCACGTCGGCGGTGATCGCCATCGCTTGCGAGCCGATCTCGCGAGCCGCTTCAGCGGCGCCATCGGCGTTGCGGTCGGCGAGAGCGACCTGTGCGCCTTCCTCGGCGAATCGCTTGGCCGCTGCCAGTCCAATTCCCGAAGCCGCACCAGTGATCAGTGCCGCCTTGCCGTCGAGTTGTCCCATTCTTCGCTCCAATGCAGAACTCTGATGTTTGGGGTTGGTACTCCCTCTCCCTCTGGGAGAGGGCCGGGGTGAGGGTCCCCGAGTCCGTCCATGTTGGCATGACTAGCTGAAGGCCCGGGCCCGGCCCTCACCCTAACCCTCTCCCTCGGGGAGAGGGGACCGGAGGGATGCGGCATCGTCGAGGGCTGTCGGGTTAGTCCGCGCGGGGAGGGCGTGGTTGTGCCTCCAGCAGATTGAATCCTGGCGGGAGTTCATTGACAGTGATTCCGCCGTCGACGTAGAGGAGTTGTCCGGAGACCCAGGGACTGGCGTCGCTGGCCAGGAAGAGAGCCATCTGTGCGATGTCGTTTGGCAGACCGAGGCGACCGAGCGGCGTCGCTCCGATCATGGCCTCGTCGAAGCCGTCGACGTCTCGGGCGCGGGCGGTGAGCGGCGTTTCGGTGTGGCCCGGTCCGATGGCGTTGACCCGGATGTTGTGTTCTCCGAGCTCGAGGGCTGAGACTTTTGTCAGCATCGCAACGCCCGCCTTGGCCGAGCAGTAGGCGCTGAGTCCTTTGGTCGCCTGGGTCGCGTTGATGCTGGCTGTGTTGATCAGTGAACCGCCCTCGCCTTGCTCGATGAGCTGCTTCGACTGGTGCTTGAGGCAGAGGAACACGCCGGTCAGGCAGACGTCGACGACGTGTTGGAAGTGTCCCAGCTCATGATCGTGGATCGGCGCGGCACCGGCGATGCCGGCGTTGTTGAAGCCGACGTCGAGCCGGCCGAACCGTTCCACGCAGCTCGCGACCATGCCCGCAACATCGTCCTCGCTGGTCACGTCGCCGCTGATCGCGAGGGCGCTCGAACCGATCTCTCGCGCGGTCTCGTTGACGAGATCGGCGTTGCGGTCGAACATCGCGACCTGCGCGCCTTCCTGAGCAAAGAGCTGGGCGCTGGCCAGTCCGATGCCGGACGCTGCTCCTGTAATCAGTGCGACCTTGCCGTCGAGAACTCCCATACATGGTTCCCTCATCTGTGTTCTGGGTTGCCCGCAACGTACGACATCGTCGATTTCGATGGCCTACGTTCGCAGCATCAAACGCCGAGCCCGGGAAGGAACAGTCATGCCGCATCATGAGCAATTGCTGAACGACCCAATGGGAGCGCTGCGTGCCATCTGGGATGACACGGCATGGCGTTTTGTGATCCTGACGTCGGTCCTGATCTTCTTGCTGGAGACGATTGGCGAACTGGCGAATGTCGATCAGCCGACCATCTGGTGGTTCGCCGAGATCGTGACCATCGTGATCGTCGCGCGCGTCCTCACGATGCGCCCGTTGCGCGGCAACCTGACCGATACCGAGAACATGACCGTCGTGCTCGCGGTGCTTGGCCTGTTCATCGCTGAGGCTGTGCTGGGCTGGTCCTCGGTGGCTCCTGAGCTTGCCGAGGAACCGATCTTCTGGCCCTTCTCGTTGATCCTGATCCTGACCGTGATTGCCGCAAGACTGCTGGCTCCGTACGCCTCGCGCCCGTTGGTTGTCTGGGTGTTGGTCTTCTCGTTCTTTCAGTTCTGGATGAACGTGGCAATCTGGCAGTCGAACGTCAGCTTCCCAGCGCCGGTCTTCACCTGGGCCACGTCGATGATCTTCTTCGCCTTCATCGCACGCTGGATCGCGGGTCGCGGGATTGACGGTCCAATCGTCAGCCCGTTGAATGTCGCATTTGGCCTATTCGTCATCTTCGACCTGTGGCTGGAGTTCGGCATCGCCGAGAGCGGCGCCGGGGATAGCTGGCTGGCCGAGGACATCTACTGGCCCTGGATCCTGGTCAACACTGGTCTGGCCGTCACGTCGGCGCTCCTGGCTCTGAGCGTCGCAGATTTCCTGCGCGGTAGCGAAGCGAGCGAGTGATCACAGAGCCGCGCTCCGAGGATTATCATCGCGCCAATCCAACGAGAGACTGGAGAACATCATGGTCAGCGCCAACCCGACCGTGCACGAGAACCCGATGCTCAACGCAATACAGGGGATCAACGTGATCGACTGCGACTCGCACGTCACCGAGCCGCCTGACATGTGGACCTCCAGGGCCCCGGCGACACTGCGAGACCGCATGCCCCAGCTTCGCAAGGTCGACGGCGAGCATATGTGGTTCGTCGATGGCGATGTGCCGCTTGGACCGGTCGGCCTCTCGGTCGTCGAGAGCAGCGGCGACAAAGTGCTGGGGATGCTCGGCATCCACGACTTCGACCGACTGGATGCTGCGGCCTACGAAGTGCCGGCTCGACTGGAGCTGATGGAGCGGCTCGGTCTCTACGCGCAGATCGTGTATCCCAACATCTCGGGGTTCGCGTCGGCCAACTTCCTCAACATTCCCGACCGAGAGCTGCGTAACGCCTGCGTGACGACGTACAACGACGCCATGGGCGAGTGGCAGATTGAGTCGGAAGGTCGGCTGTTCCCACAGGCGCTGCTGCCCTTCTGGGACCTCGATGCGACGCTCGCGGAGATGCGCCGCACGGTCGAGGAGTACGGCTGTCGGGGCTACACGATTTGCGACACGCCGGAGAAGTTCGACCTGCCCGACTATGGGACTCCGCACTGGGATCCCTTCTTCGAGCTTGCTCAGGACCTCGATGTCGTGCTGAACTTCCACATCGGCTCCGGCGGCGCCAAGGGCGCGCCCTCGCCGTTCGTCTCATCGCCCTGGGAATCGATGGGTCCCGAGCGCAAGCTCGCCATCGGCGCGGCCAACATCTACATCGACAACGCGCGGATGATCTCCAACCTGCTCTACAGCGACGTGCTCGAGCGCTTCCCGCGGCTCAAGTTCGTCTCGGTCGAGAGCGGCATCGGCTGGATCCCGTTCCTGCTCGAGGCCTGCGAGTATCAGTGGGACGAGATGGTGCCGACCGAGGTCAAGCACCACGAGCTGCGGCCCACCGAGAAGTTCCGCCGCAACATCTGGGCCTGCTTTTGGTTCGAGGACTTTGGGCCACGCAAGGTAATCGAGCAGATCGGTGTGAAGAACGTCCTCTTCGAGACCGACTTCCCCCACCCGACCTGTCTCTACCCGAGGAGCCAGGAGCACATCGCCAACGTCCTCGGCGACCTGGATCCCGCGGTCCGCACGGCAGTCCTGCAAGAAAATGCCTCGGAGCTGTACCGCATTCCGACGGAGTAGCCGCCGCTCCTGTTAGTTCCCCCGGGCGCCGGCCGCGACTGCAGCTCGATTCTCGGGTGTCGTGTGCGGTGGGATCGAGCAGCCGCCGGTGACGAAGACTCTCGTGTTGCCGACGCTCGCTGCCTCTGACGCCTGGGCCTGAACCTCGTCGGGGCCGAGCTCGCCCAGACCTGATCGGCTGACGCCGCCCATCACCGCCTTGTCGGTCTGCGACCAGACATCGGCGAGGCTGGCGTTGGTGTCGTGGCGGTCGTCCCAGTTGAAGGCGTGGACAGGGTAGTCGAGAACGTCGGCCAGCATGTTGTTGGTGTGGCAGACGTGGAGGATGTTGAACTCGGCGTCGCGGATCGCATCCAGGACCTGGAGATCGTAGGGGCGGCCGAACTCGCGATAGAAGTCGGGCGTCGAGTTGTCGTGGCTGGCCCACTGCAGCGGGGCGTAGAAGACGCCTGACGCGCCGGCGTTCATATTCGCGCGGCTGTAGTTGATGATCGTCTCGGTCACACGCGCGATGGCGGAGTGGACCGCCGCCGGCGCTTCGCGAGCGGCCTGCTTGAACGCTCGCGGGTGACCAAACATCAACCCCACCGTGGCCATCGGCGAGAAGACGGTCTGGACGACATCAACTTCGCCCTTGGTCCGCTCGACCACCAGGCGGGTCGACTCGATGTGTTCGCCAAGCACGCCCCGCTCGGCGTGGACCGAGACGACATCGTGCAGTTCATCGAGCTCGGTCAGCGCCGGGCTCACCATGGTCTGGTTGGTCTGCTCAACCGGTGGTGAGTAGACCGCGCCCCAGGCTTCGGGGAACATCGACCAGCGGGGATTGATCTTGATGAAGTCCCAGTCGTAGGCCTCGTACTGCTCGCAGGTCGCGCCGACGAGTTCGTCGTTGCTCCACTCGCGCAGGAAGTCGTGACCCCACAGCGAGGCGGGAGCCCGGTCGACCGGCTCCCCTGCCGCGGCGGCTCGAACTCGTTCGCGTTTCGTCATTTCGGTCATCAGGTGTTCCCTTCTAGGTCGGCCTGGGATGTCTGCGGATTGCCCCAGTCGACTTTGAATATCTGTACCGGCTCTCGGAATCCGCGCAGTTGATGCGATCCTTGATCCTCGAAGTCAAACGTCCGGCCTTGCAGCAATCCGCGTACCAGGTCGGATACGAGAATCTCGCCGCCTCGCGCCTGCGACATGATCCTGGCGGCTTGATTGACGGTGGTTCCGTAGAGATCATCTGACTCGGCAATCGGCTCGCCGGCACTGATCCCGATTCGAACCTGGACATCGCTGTAGCGCTCATGGTGGGCCAGTTGCCACTGGATCTGCACCGCAGCCTCGACCGCCGCCGAAGCGGCCCCGAACCAGGCCAGGACTCCATCACCCATCGTCTTGACCTGGACACCTTGATGCTCCCGGATCACGGTATGGGTGAGTTGTTCGATCTCGCGGGTGATCGCGCGTGCCTCGTCGTCGCCAAGTCGGTCGACCATCGAAGTCGACCCCTCGATATCGGTGAAGAGAATCGTGCGTGTGGCCTCGCCGGTCGTTCGGCTCTGTGCATCAACGCCGACAAAATCGACGAGCGCATCGGCGATCTGGGTGACGGCTTCCGATCCGTCGATCAGTACCGGCGTGTCATCTTGCAAGACCATCAGCCGCGCGCCGCGGATGATGCGCGCCCAGTCCCGACCCATCGAGCTGTATCCCCCATCGAATCCTTCACTCTCGGACGGAATGGAGATCAGGGTTGGTATCTCGACATCTCGCAGCTGGTCTCGAAGATCGAGGTCACGCATCTCACGCACCAGACCAAAGAGTCGGTTCATCGACGGATAATGGTGCATCGTTTGCGACATGTTGCGCAACGAGTCTTCGTTCGCCGCGGGGGCGATCATTGTCAGCAACGCCCGGCGAGCTGCCTCGTCATGATGCTGCCAGCCCAGCCGTAGCAGATTCTCCACGGTGCTGTCGATCAGGTCGCTGACCTCGCTGTGCTGAACCATGCCCGACCTGTCGCCACCCATCGCGATTGGCAAATGCAACATCAGGTGGGTGTATCGCTCCGGCTCATTCAACATCGCAATCACGGCGGCCGGCGTCCCAATGTAGTGACCCATCAACGCGACTCGCGGTGCGCCTGCGGCATTGACGACCGCCGTCAGGTCCATCGCCTCGTCGTGGAACGATCCAAAGACGCCATCACGCTCCGACAGTCCGCAGCCGCGCGGATCGAAGCGGATCACGCGGAATGATTCTGAGAGCCGGTGCCAGATGCCGCCCGGATCCCAGCCCATGTTGAGCGGGAGCATTGGCCCCGTCGAAACAACCAGCGGCTTACCGACGCCGCGCTCGACCCAGGCGATGGCGACATCATCTTCGGTGTGTGTGTATTGGACCGAGGGCACGCTCATGGGGAAGCCGTTTCGTCCGATCAAATGCCCTGACTCATGCCGCCGTCGATTAGAAATTCGACCCCGTTCATGTACTCGGAGTCGTCCGAGGCGAGGAAGAGCGCCAGATTGGCTACCTCCTCTGCCTCGGCGAGCCGGCCGTACGGCACCCGAGCCACGAGCTGGTCGGACATTCCCCGTTCAATCATCGGGTGCTGCTCCAGCATCGGCGTTTCAATCAGACCCGGATGAATCGAGTTGACTCGTACGCCGGAGGGTGCGAACTCGTTCATCGCTGTCTTGGTCATCCCTCTCACGGCCCATTTGCTCGCCACATACGCAACCATGTTCGCCGGGCCGCGCATGCCAGCAACCGATGAGATGTTGATGATCGAGCCGGAACCGGCTGCAGTCATCACCGGGCCCACGTGCTTGAGGCCGAGGAATACGCCAAGTTGATTGATCTGGACGACGCGCATGTATTCCTCAACCGTTGTATCGGTGATCGGGCGCGAAACGAAAATACCGGCATTGCTCACAAAGGCGTCGATCTTGCCGTAGTCCTCCAGCACCTCCGCGACCACGGATTCCCATTCCGCCTCCTGGGTCACGTCGTGATGCAGATAGCGCGCACCCTCGATCGATGCGGCGGCTTCTTGGCCATCGGCGTCGAGCACATCGGTCAGGACCACCTGGGCGCCTTCGGCCGCAAACAGTCGACCTTCAGCCGCACCTTGACCGCGCGCGCCGCCGGTGATCAACGCCACCTTACCGTCAAGTCGTCCTGCCATCGTCGCGTGCCTCAGTCCTCGCGCAGCCGGCGCATCTGACCAGACTGCCTACTGCCCCGTTGGGGCGACTCCACCCGCATCGCGGGTGGAGCTGTATGCGTTGTTCTAAATGCCCTGGATCATCCCGCCGTCGATGATGAACTCGGTGCCGTTCATGTACTCGGAGTCGTCAGACGCAAGGAAGAGCGCAAGTTTGGCCACTTCCTCTGCCTCGGCAAACCGACCGTAGGGAATGCGTTGCATGAGCACGTCGCCGCGACCCTGCTCAATGATCGGAAGCTGTTGCAGCATCGGAGTCTCAATCAGGCCCGGGTGAATCGAGTTGACTCGCACGCCCGAGGGCGCAAACTCACTCATCGCCACTTTGGTCATCCCGCGCACGGCCCACTTCGACGCCGTGTACGACAGAGACCCTGCTCCGCCTCGCATGCCGGCGATCGACGAGATGTTGATGATCGAGCCGGATCCGGCCTCGCACATCACCGGGCCGACATGCTTCAGACCAAGAAACACGCCGACCTGGTTGATCTCGATCACGAGCTTGTATTCCTCCACCGACGTCTCGGCGATCGGTCGCGAACGGTAGATGCCGGCGTTGTTGATGAACGCGTCGATCTTGCCGTAGTCCTCGAGCACATCCTGGACGACCGCGGTCCACTCGTCCTCATTAGTCACGTCGTGGTGCAGATAGCGGATGCCGTCGCTGGTTGCTGCTGTCTCCGCCCCGTCCGAGTCCAGCACATCGGTGATCACGACGGTCGCGCCCTCAGCGGCAAACAACATCGCCTCAGCCGCACCCTGTCCACGCGCGCCGCCAGTGATTAGTGCAGTCTTGCCCTCAAGTCGTCCGGCCATGAAGTCATGCCTCCCTCGAATACGTTGGAGGCTTAGGGTAGTGCTTCAGCCGGAGCACTTTTCTTACTCAGGCGGGAGCATCACATAGGTGCCATTGCCGTGCCCGATGTGGCGGTCCTGCTCGTCATAGAGGTCAACCGAGCAATGGCTCAACGTCCGGCCGCGACGGATCACCTCCGCCCGGGCGCGGATCACGTCGCCGTCCAGACCTCGCAACCAGCGAAACTCCGACTGTGCCGTGATCACCCGCTCGCCCTCCGCCTGGATCGTTCCCAGCGCGCCGCCCATTGCCGAGTCGGCGACCAACAGCCAGACGCCGCCGTGGACAATCCCGTAGAGGTTGTGCGTCTTGGGCGAGGCGGTCAAGGTGATCTCGCACCAACCCTCGCCGGCGTCGGTGAATCGGTAGCCGAGTTCCTGGAACAGTACGACCGCCTCCATGTCGCGCAGAGGCGGGAAGCGCTCGAAGATCTCTTCCGAGGTGAGTGCCATGTTGGTGCGTACGACCTAGGATCGTCGCATTTCGCCAGTGTGCTCCCTGACGTGCGTGCGCATGAAGCCAAAGATGCCGGCAACGGTCATTGGCTCGCCAAGGAAGACGCCACCGTTGCCCCATTCGTCGTCCTCAATGGTGTCGATCAGCTTGACGGTCTTGGCATAGCCCTCGTCGAAGAAGGACAGCACGGAGTCTGGGGTGGCGCCTCGTGAGCGGATACGGACCATCCAGAGGCTGGCTAAGTTGAACACTGCCATCAACGGCGCGGGCGGATTCATGCCCTTGTTCTGGCGCAGCCTCGAGACTGATTGACCGCTTGCCCCTGCACCAAAAGCCATGTGCCAGCAGAGTTGGCCATTCGACCAACCGCCGTTACTGCTCTTCCGACTCCACTCCTCGCTGGACAGGCTTAACACAAGTTCGCGAAACTCTGCTCGCGCCTCCTCCAGCGCGGCGCGAGCCCCGTCGGCATTGGTGATCTCTGACATGTTTCGGTCCTGTTCGTTGTGCGCAGCCGCGATTAGAGCTCGAAGACTTCCGGCGAACTCAGCGCCATCGGTTGGTCGCCGGCCTAGTCGCGTCGCAACTCAGCGGCGTGCTCGGCGATGTGTCCGCCGAGAAAGCCAAACGAGCTGGCGACGGTCATCGGTTCGCCCAGGAAATCCGCACCATTGCCCCATTCATCCTCGCCGACAGTGTCGATCACTCCCTGCGTGTCCGCGAAGCCCTCGTCAAAGAAGGCAAGCACTGATTCCGGCGTCGCGCCTCGCGAGCGGATGCGCACCAACCAGAGGCTGACCAGATTAAGGACCCCCATCAGCGGAGCGGGCGGGTTCATGCCCTTGTTCTGGCGCAGCCGCGAGACCCGGAGCTTGCCGCCCCCCGCCGTTAAGGCGATGTGCCAACAGAGCTGACCGTTTGTCCAGCCGGCGTTGTCGCTCCGACGACCCCACTCCGCTTCGGACAGCCCCAGGACAAGTTCGCGGAACTCCTCCCGCGCTTGCGCCAGCGCGGCGCGCGCTTCGTCGGCATTGGTGATTTCGGACATATCGTACCGTCTCAACTAGATCCCGGCGTACCACTCGCGGATCGCTTCGCCGATCTCGTGCGGCGAGTCCTCCTGCACGAAGTGGTTGCCGGCCACGGTGACCTCGGTCTGGTTGGGCCAGCTTCGGCAGAACTCTCGCTGCGCGCCCTGCAGAATGGCGCCGGGTTCGGCGTTGACGAACAGTTTGGCGACGTGGGCAGAGTCATCCGAGGAGAGGTAGTCGGCGTAGCTCTGCGCAATCTCGGCGACATCTGCCGGTTCGCCATCGATTGGAATCTCACGCGGCCAGGTCAGGGTCGGACGGCGCGACTCGCCTTCCTCGAGGTACGGCAGTCGATAGACCGCCATCTCTTCCTCAGTCAAACCGCGCAGGACGCTGCCCGGGAGGATTCGCTCGACGAAGATGTTCTTCTCGATCACCATCGACTCACCCGCCTCCGAGCGCATGCCCTGGAAGATGCGAGCCGCCGCCTCGGGCCATTCGTCCCATGTCACCGGGCGGACAATCGCTTCCATGTAGACGAGTCCCTTGACCCGGTCGCGATGCCGATTGGCCCAGTGGAACCCCAGCGCCGAGCCCCAGTCGTGAATCACGAACGTGAGGTTGTCGCCCAGGTCCATGCCTTCAATCCACGCGTCGAGCCAGCCGGCATGGTCGACAAAGCGGTACGAGCCGCTCGGCGACGATCCCGACACGCCCATCCCGATCAGGTCGGGCGCCAGGCAGCGGGCCGAGTCAAACAGGTGCGGCATGATGTTGCGCCACAGGTAGGACGACGTCGGGTTGCCATGCAGGAAGATGATCGGGTCCCCGTCGGGATCGCCCTCATCGACATACGCCATCGTGGTGTCGCCAATGGTCAGACGCTTGCGCGGGAATGTGTCTTCAACAGAGATGTCGGGCATGGTCACTCCAAGAATGTATGAGTGGTTGGGAATCAGCTCTCAGGCGAGGCAAGGATAACAGCGGGAGCGGTTACTCTTCGCTCAGCAGAGCAGCGTGTGCGCGATCACGAACGGAGGCACGATGACAGTCTCAGGTATGGACCACGTCGCGATTCCCGCCGGCGATCCCGAAGCCCTGATGGGCTTCTACCGCGCCCTCGGATTCACCATCCTGCATGAAGCCGAATGGCGCGGCGGCGACTTCCCCGCCTTCGCCATCGCCTGCGGCGACCAGAAGATCAACATTCACGATCCGAAACTCTGGCAGAATCCCGACTTCGACCTGCGCGGTCCAACGGCGGAGCCGGGCTGCGGTGACTTCTGTTTCGTCTGGGACGGAACCCCCGAGACAGCCGCGGCGGCGATTGAAGCTGCCGGTTGCGAAGTGATCGAAGGCCCGGCCAACAGAGTCGGCGGACGAAGCGCTGGCACGGCAGAGGGCGTCAGCGTCTACACCCGCGATCCCGACGGCAACCTCGTCGAATTGATTTCCTACGGCGACTAATCGAATTGGAGCAGATGCATGGAGTTCTTCGAAGTCATCGAGACCGCCCGCGCCATGAGGCGCTACAAGCCCGACCCGATTCCCGAGGATGTCCTCGTGCAACTGATCGAGGCCGCGCATCTCGGTCCGAGCGGGTCGAATCGGCAGTCACGACATTGGGTCGTCGTCCGAGATCCTGAGGTCAAGCAGCAACTCGCCGATCTCAACCGGGCCGGCGTCTCGATCTACCTCGAGAACAATCGCGAGGGCGCCAATCCGCACGTTGACCAGGGGCGTCGAGAGCGCTTCCTGGCCGCCGTCGAGTACCAGATGAATCATCTGCACGAGGTTCCCGCGATCGTGATCGCCTGCGCCGACATGGTCCGCGCTCCACAGGGCACGTTTGGCGAGGGTGCAGCGGCTGCGACGGAGGTCTGGGGCTCAGTCCAGAACCTGCTGCTCGCGGCTCGTGCACTCGAGGTCGGCAGCGTCCCGACGACGCTCGCCTTCATCGGCGATGGTCGCGAGAAGGCGCAAGAGGTCTTGAACCTGCCCGACCACATCCTGCCGATGGTCCTGATCCCGCTCGGCTGGCCGACGGGCAACTTCGGACCGATCCGCCGACGCCCGCTGGACGAAGTTCTGCACTGGGATAGGTACGAGCACAAGACAGAGTCGACTGACAGGGCAAGAGTATGACGACCGCAACAAGCACGAGCGAGCTCCGCATGCCTGCGGACGTGGGCGGATTCACCATCGCCAAGTCCTTTGAGGTCACGGCGCGGAGCATCACCGCCTTCGCCGGAGGTATCGACGACTTCAATCCCGTCTACTTCGAGGACGACCGTCCCGAGGGCCTGATCGCGCATCCCGGCATGGTCTTCACCTGGCAATGGAACAGCCGCTTCACTCCTGAGCGAGACGTCGACCTGCAACTCGTGCGGCGAGGTGTCCAGTCCTCGTTGGACGTGAGATTCAATCGTGCCATTCGCGAGGGCGACATCATCACCTGCCAGGGGCAGAGCATCGCCGCGAAGCAGGTTCGCCCAGGCGTGCTCAGCACGCAGCGCTTCACATTCCGGGACAGCCGCGGAGAGACCGTCGCGATCATGGACAGCAGCGGCATCACTCGAGGAGCCGAGCTGGACGGCGATGAAGCTCAACTGGAATCCGCGCCACCGCTGCCACAGCGTTCGACAGACGCGGATACACCCGTCTGGACCACGACCCTACCGATCGATCCGCAAGCGCCCCACGTCTACACCGAGTGCGCCGACATCTGGAACCCGATCCACACCGAGCGCAAAGTCGCACTGGCCGCCGGCTTGCCCGACATCATCCTGCACGGCTCGGCCAGCCTCCTCATCGCGCTGCGCGAAGTGATCAACCGAAATCTCGGCGGAGACCCAACCCGAGTCACCCGCTACGCCGGCCAGTTCCGAGGCATGGTCATCCCCGGCAAAGACGTCACCGTCAACGCACGTGAGGTCCGAGACGAAGGAGACCGAGAGGTCATCTTCTACGAGATGCGCAACCACCAGGGCCAGTTGGCAATCGCAAACGGCGTCGTAGTCGCGAGCTAGTCTGAGGCTCCAGTCCCCGCTTCACGCGGGGACCCGCTCGGTCGGCAGGGCGCTCGCCCCCGCAAACACTTTCGTACACGCCCCATTCCCAGTCCCGGCCACCGAGCCGGGACCTGCCCGGCCGGCAGAGCGCGCGTCCCCGCAAACACCTTCGTACACGCCGCACTCCCAGTCCCGGCCTCCGAGCCGGGACCTGCTCGGCAGGCAGAGCGCGCGTCCCCGCAGATACCTTCGTACACACAGCATTCCCAGTCCCCGCTTCACGCGGGGACCCGCTCGGCCGGCAGAGAGTTTGCGCGCTTAGCTCCTTGAACACCACAAGGAGCAGGTCCCCGCACAAAGCGGGGACTGGGATTTGCTAGTCGTTGACCGCGTACCGCTCCAGAGCCTCAGGCAAGAACTCAAACCCCAAACCCGGCGTGTCCGGCAACACCAACCGGCCGTCTCGCACCTCCGTCTGCCGATCGATGATGTTGCGGAAGTTGTGCACCTGGTCGTCGGGGAAGAACTCGACATACGTCGCATTCGGCGACGACGCCACCAGGTGTCGGTGCAGGTCATGGAACCAGTGAGGACAGATCGAAACGCCGTACGACGCAGCCGTGTTGGCAATCCGCCGGAACTCCGTCACCCCGCCCAACACTGCCGCGTCGGGCTGGAGGATCATCGCCGCGTCCTGGTCCATCAAATCCTTGAAGCGCCAGCGACCGACCTCGATCTCCCCCGTCGCAATCGGGACGCCGGTGCGCTGCGCGAGTTTCGCGTGCAGGTTGATCGCATCCGGCGAGAACGGCTCCTCCATCCAGTAGGGGTTCGACGGCTCGTAGGCGGCCATGTAGCGCAGCGCATCCTCAAGATTCGACCAGGCGTTGTTGGCGTCGAGCATGATGTGCACATCAGCCCCGACCGCCTCACGGGCAGCTTGCATCCGAGACGCTTCCTCGCGCACTGATAGACGCCCAACCTTGATCTTGACCGCGTCAAAGCCCATCTCGACATAGCCCAGCAACTCTTGTTGCAGACCCTCATGACCCTTGCCTTCGAGGTAGTACCCACCCGACGCATACGCCGGAACCGTGTCCTCGTAGTAGCCGCCCAATAGCTTGTACAGCGGCAAACCCGCCGCCTTGGCGTTGTGATCCCAGAGCGCAATATCGAGCATCGAGAGCGCCCGAATCGTCGAGCCGGCCCGCCCATGCAAGAGCGACTCCTGGTACATCGCGGCCCACAGACCCTCGACCCGGAACGGGTCCTGACCAATCAGCAGCGGCGCAAACAGGTTGTCGATCGCCGAGGTCACCAACTGACCGTTGGAGTTGCCCGCGTAGCAAAATCCAATCCCGGCATGCCCGTCGTCGCACTCGACCTCGACCACGGGATGGTCCCGGTGATAGACGGTGCGATTGGAAAACGAAGTCGGAGTATCAAGCGGAATGCGCAGCATGCGCGAGCGAACGGCGGTGATCTTGGTCATCGAGGCGCTCCATGAATGAATCGAGACAGCCCTTCGATGCTATCGCTGGTCACCGCTCCACCGGTCAACGAAGGTTGCGCAACCGAGGATCAAGAGCATCCCGCAGCCAATCGCCCATCAGGTTGCCCGTCAGTGAGACCAACAGGATCGCGATCCCCGGCATCCAGATCGGCCACCAGGCGATCGTCATGAAGTTGCGGCCTTCGGAGATCATCGCGCCCCACGACGGCGTGCCGGGAGCAACGCCGATGCTGAGGAAGCTGAGCGCCGCCTCGATCAGGATCACCGACGGTACGTCCAGCGTCGCCATGATCACAATCGTGTTGAGCAGGTTGGGCAGGACATGTCGGAACAGGATGCGCTTGTCGCTGGCCCCGCTGGCGCGAGCCGCAACCACGAACTCTTGCTCCCGCAGCGAGAGCACATCGGCCCGGACCAACCGGGCGTAGCCGGACCAACTGAAGATGATGATGATCAGAATCACATTGAGCAGGCTGGCCCCGAAGACCACCGAGATCAGCAGAGCAAACAGGATCGCCGGCAACGCCAGTTGCACGTCGACGATCCGCATCAAGAATCGGTCCCACCAGCCCAGCCGCCAGCCCGCGAGCAGTCCGCACAGCGTCCCGATCAGGGCCGACGCCGGAATACATGTCACCACCACCAGCAACGACACCCGGGCGCCGTACATGACGCGAGACAGGATGTCGCGGCCCAGGTTGTCGGTGCCCAGCGGATGCGCCAGGGTACCGCCTTCTTGGAACGCCGGCGGGATCAGACGTTCGATCAGGACAATCTGCTCGGGGTCGTAGGCCGACAACAGATCGGCAAAGATCCCCGCGACCAGGAACGCAAGCAGGATGATGATCGCCGGCGCGAGCATGACGGCGCGCTGCCATGACCCGCCCAGGCTGACGCCTCGGAGCAGAGACGCTGGTGCCGCTGCGACCGCCCGAGCCGCCATTATCGAGTTCCTGCTCGGATTCGCGGATCGATGATCGGATAGGACAGGTCAACCAGGATGTTGGCGACCACGATGCTGGTGGATATCACCAAAATCCCGGCGATCATCACTGGAAAGTCGCCGACCAGGATGGTGTGCAGCATCAGCCGTCCGATGCCCGGCCAGGCAAAGACCTGCTCGACGATCACCGTCCCGGCAATCATGTAGCCGACCTGGATGCCGAGGATGGTCGCCACGGGAAGCAGTGCATGACGGACGGCGTGACGCCAGATGATCGACGACTCTCGCAGACCCTTCGCCCGAGCGGTGCGGATAAAGTCCGTCCCCATGACGTCGATCATGCCTGAGCGCGTCAGTCGCATCGATACGGCCGAGGCCAGTAGGCCCAGCGTGATCGTCGGCAACACCAGGTGCTCCACGCCGCCGCTGCCGCCGGTCGGCATCCAGTCGAGCTGGACCGAGAAGAAGAAGATCAGCATCAGTCCCAACCAGAAGTTGGGTACGGCCTGTCCAAGCACAGCCAGCAACCGGGCAAACCAATCGGTTGGCGTCGCCCGCCTGAGCGCTGCAATCACCCCCAGTGGGACGCCCAAAACCAGCGAGAAGATCAGCGCCGCCGCACCCAACTGCAGCGTCTTCGACGCCCGGGTACCCACTTCGGACAACGCCGGTCGCGCGCTGATGAACGAGTTACCCAGGTCGAGTTGGACGGCATCAATCAGAAAATTGATGTACTGAATGCCGATCGGCCCGCTCAAACCGAGCTGCTCCTTCAGCAGCTCCTTTTCCTCCTGGGTCGTTTGGTCGGTGGTCAGGTACTCGACCGGGTTCCTGGCCAGTCGGGAGACCAGGAACACGACCGAGAGAACCACAAACACAACGAGGATCCCCTGCAGGAGGCGCGAAACAAAGATCGTCGAGACGCTCTGAGCACCCATGCGCAGCCCTCCTGCAGCCAGTGGTCATCGCTAGGTGACGAGCGGTCGAATCCCCCAGAAGCCGCTGTAGTCGCGCGAGTTGCCCTTCATATCCCACTCAAGGTCGTCGCGCATGATTCCGGTACCGACGGTCTCGAACAGGAACAGCCAGGAGGCGTTGGTGTAAATCCGCTCGGCGAGCCTGTTGAGTGCCAATGCCCGCTTCGCCGGATCGAACTCTGTCGCCTGCTCGTCCACGAGATCCTGAATGTCCGTTTCGGGGTACTCCGCGACCGAGAGGGTGCCGCCGATCGCAACCTCGGCAGCGATCACCTGGAACGGGTCCGCCGACTGATTGGTGAAGTAGTAGTGCAGCCCCGGCACATCGCGCTGGGCCATCCGTGCACGGAAGTCCGGCAGCGGATCGAGCTGCAGGTTCGTGCGGATGCCAACCACATCGAGGTACTGCTGGACAGAAAGCGCGATCACGTCGGTGAGCGCGAAGAAACCGGCGGTGCCGTAGAAGTCGGACTCGAAGCCCTCGCCGTAGCCGGCGGCATCCATCAACTGCATCGCCTTCTCGACGTTGTATTCCATCGTCAACGGACCCGACTGTTCCGGCTGCATGCCGCCGAGCTGTCGGGTGCCGATGCCGTACGCCCGCTGTTCCCGTCCAGTAGCCAGCGTGTTGTAAATCGTCTCGACGTCGACGGCGTGGTTCATCGCCTGGCGCACGCGAAGGTCCCGGTATGGATTACTGCCGTCCTCAAACATCGGCACGATCGTGTTGGGGAAGATCGTGTGCGGGCAGCAGCCCGGATCGAACAGCACTTCGTAGCCCGGTTCGTCGACAAACTCCTGCACCAGCTCCCATTCCAGCGACGGAGCGACATCTGCCTCACCCGCCTGGATCGCGGCCAGCCGCGCGACCGGCTCTGGTCGCACCGACTGAATGATCTCCTTGGCCCAGGGGCGGTGCTGGCGATTGAGGTCTTCGTAGCCGATTGGGTATGCGTCATTACGGACGCTGCGCACAGCGATGTCCGGCTCGAACGATTCCAGCTTGAACGGTCCGCTGGCCAGCCCGTCGCGGTTGTATCCCTCGTCACCCAACTCTTCGACTCGATGCTTCGGGACGAGCGGCATCGTCGTGCCGATGCTGTTCGGCGCCGTCACCTCAGACCTCACGGGAATCCGCGCGGTCAAGTCGTCAATAACGGTGACCTCATCATTGACCTGCGCGACGATGTATGCCACGCCCGACTCATAGACGCCGCTCTCGTTGTAAGCGGCATTCCCGGCTGAGCGGTCGATTGAAAACTTGACATCTTCTGCCGTCAGCGGCGTGCCATCATGCCAGGCGTGGCCTGGGTTCACGTGCATGAGTACCGCCGAAAAGTCGTCAATCCACTCGTAGTTGCCCACCAGCGGCACGATCTCGCGCGTGACCAGGTCGTATTGCAGCAGACGGTCAAAGTGCAACGGTCCGTTCCACTTGAGCGTGTAGTTGCCTGGCCCCATCACATCGAGACCGCCGACGGCGTTCGGGACCGCCACGGTGACGGTGCGTTCCCAGTCGGTGTCACCCTCGCGCGACAGGTCCACAGGCTCCTCTTGCTGCTGCTGTTGCTGCATGGCCTGCTGCTCTTGCTGATCGGTCTGCTCCGCCTGAGCAACGGCTTGCTGTTGCTGTTGGTCCTGCTGCTGTTGCATCGCCTGCTGTTGCTGCTGCTGGTCCTGATCAGCCTGAGCCACAGCCTGCTGTTGCTGGTCCTGCTGTTGGGCAACCTGCGTCGCCGAGTCATCGTCGTCATCGCCGCAACCAACCAGCGCCAGTCCGGCCGCTCCGACCCCCGCCCGCCCGGAGGCCCGCAACAGGGCGCGTCGGGTCATTCGTGATCGGCGCATTCGCTGCCAGTAGTTTCGTTCGGTCATATTTCGGTCTCTCTCTCGGTTCGGGTTCTCTTCAGCGGCGGCAGCGGTCGGGACTCGCTCAATCCAGCCTTTCTACTCCAACGTGCCAGCTCAGGTTGTCGAAGCGCCCCTCGCGCTTCGAACCAATCGCATTCGCCGATCCGCGAAGAGCCCATCGATCGAACCGAAGTCGGCTCAAAGCGGATTTCTGGGAGTATGCCGATTGCGAAATGCGTTTGCAACGATCAAGGAGTTCATTCCCAATGGAGAATGATCCGTCCAGTGGAAGATCCGTAACTGCACGTGGGCTCAAGGCCGACTCAATCTGGTCGACGGGTCCCGACTCAGGAGCTGCCTTCGACCTGCACCGTGACGATGTCCACGCCATGGAACTTCTGGTGCTTCACGGCGGACGCGTGGTACCACAGCAGCCGCAGCGACAGGTCATCCGCGGTCGGCACCGGAGCTTCCTCGGTCAGATAGGCGAGCTGATCCTCGATGTTCTCATGACGCGTCGTTGCCACGAATTCCAGCTCCACCATCATCGTCTGAGGCCGCGCGACGATGCTCAGCCGCGGTCGCTCATCGCCGCCTGCATCGTCCTCATCCTGAACCAACAGCGTGGCCAGCGTCTCCTCCCCGGCAGACCGCAGCCGCATTGAGGAGGCCTCATCCCAGCGCAATCTCGATGCCAGCCCCTCCAAGAACTCATCAATGGCCGGCAGCGAGGCCATATCCAGGGTCACCTCGAGGCGCGAGCGCTGGGTGCCCGTCGCATCCAGTAAGAACGTCATGACGATCGCGACCACCGCGCCGATCGTGACGCCGTTGCCGAGCAGTGAGCCCAGATCGTCGCCAAACAGATCGGTCATAATCGGATGTTGGTGCAGACCCAGCCCCAGCGCGCTGGCGAGCGCCACCACGAGCATCCGCCGCGGATCGAGTCCGTCGCGCAGGATCGTCTGCCAACCGCTGACGAACAGCATCCGCATCGCAAGCATCAAGAACGCCCCGACCACAGGACCGGGAATCGTGAGCAGGACCGCGGCAAACTTGGAGAAGAACGCCATGAACAGGATGACGACGGCCACACCGATTCCAACACGGCGAGCGGCAACGCCCGTGAGGTTGATGAGTGAAAGGCTGTACGAAGCGTTTGCCATTGGAGGCAGTGTGGTGGTGAGACCGGCAAACAGCATGCCAAGGCCATTGACGCTGACGATGCCCTGGATTCGACGAAAGTCAATCGCCCGCGGCCGCCGACGCGAAGCCTGCTGGATCACCACGCCATCGCTGATCGTCTTCAGTCCAAGCACAAGGGTGAGAATCGCAAATGACGGCAACAGCGCCCAGAACTCGCCATTGGGCGACAGTTCGAAGCTCAGGTCCGGCAGCTCTGGGACGCCGAACCAAGCCGCGTTGGCGATGCGATCGCCGTCGAGCACCCCAAACGCGCCCGCAACCGCGCTGCCGATCAGGAGGCTGATGAATGGCGCGACCAACCGCCAGCGCCCCTTGGCCTGCAGGGTCACCACGACCGAAACCAGCAACGTCACGACGGCGATCACGGGGCCGGCGCTCACTGATACGTCGGCAGGCACGTCGCGCACGCTGTTGAACGCGATCGGCAAGACGCTGACGGCGATCAACATGGTCACCGTGCCCGAGACGACCGGCGTGACGATCCGGCGCAGCGTCGGCAGCCACCAGGCCAGGGCAATCTGTATCAGGCTGCAGATGACCAACAGGCTGGCGAACGTCTCCGGTCCGCCCGCAGAAACGGCCGACACCATGATCGCGATGAACATCGCCGCCGGCCAGGCGAGCACGATGTGCCCGGCGCCGAATCGCCGGAACTGGAATGCCTGCAACCCGGTGATCACCGAGCAGATCAACATCGCAGCGAAGACGCCCCACGTCAGCCAGGTGTCGTCGAGGCCGGAGGCGCGAAACGCGATCACGACGTTGAGCACCGTTGGCGCCAGCACCAACGCCGCACCCTGAAGTCCAACCGTCAGGGCAATTGTCGGAGGGCACGCCTCCTCTGGCTCGTACTGGATCGGCTGTTCAGCGCTCCGGGTAGTCAACAGTGAGCCAATCGCCTGATCATCACAACCTGAGAAGCTTCATAGAGACGTGGATGCAAAAGCGATCAAATCCTACAGATCCTGGTTACTCGCGCACTTCAGTGTCGATGACGATGTAGCCCTTCATCTCAATCGTTCCTCTCGCCTGTTCTAGAGCAAGGTCATCGCAGGTTAGCTTTGGCATCAATTGGACAAGTCGCTCCAGGCTCGCCGGGAAGGGACGCCAACCCGTCGGACCTGGTGCACGCGACGAGCGGCGCTCAACCGCCAGCGCTAAGTACCGTGAGGAGAGGCATCTCATGGAGACTTCCTTACTCCAGCTCGAAGGAAAGTCGGCGCTCATCGTCGGCGGCGGCGAGGGCATCAGCCTGAGCACAGCGCGGCTGCTCGCTGAGGCAGGCTGCGGCGTCGCCGTCGCAGACATCAACGCCGAGCGCGCGATCCACGTGGCCGCAGAGGTCGATTTGCTCGGCCAGCCGTCCGTCTCTCTCGTTGCCGACATGCTTGACGACGTGCAAGCGGCGACAGTCTTCGAACGGGCCGAACAAGAACTCGGCGGAATCGACCTGCTGGTAACGATTATCGGCCAGGGATCGTTCAATCCGATCACTGAGATGACGATGGCGCAGTGGGACCGCGATCACCGGATGAACCTGCGCTACTTCTTCGTCAACGCTCAGCTGGTCGTCCGATCGATGATCGCTCGCGGGGCCCCTGGCAGCATCGTTGGAATCTCCTCGGCTGAAGGGATGCAGTCGGCACCCAATCACGCGTCCTACGGCGCAGCCAAGGCCGGCTTGATCAATCTCGTGCGCAGCATGGCCGTTGAGCTGGCGCCCCACAACATTCGCGTCAACTCCGTCGCACCGGGCAGCATCGCGACGCCCCGGATTCCGGCATCGCCCGAGCGTGTCAAGCGAACCGCGGAGGGCCTGATTCCCTTCAAGCGGTTAGGTACGCCGGACGAGGTCGCCAATGCTGTGGTGTTCCTGCTCTCCGACATGGCCAGCTACGTCACCGGACACACCTTGCTGGTCGACGGCGGTTGGATGGCCGCCAACACCATTGGCGTGCGTCCCATTCCAGAAGGAGGCGTGCTCGACGCCCGCAAGCGCGCCAACTGGTCAGGACTCACGCAAGCCAGCGGGATGAAGCCTCAGGCCGAAGAAGTCTGATGACCCCGCACCAGCTTGCCTGGCAGTGCGCCGGTCAGCTCGTCATCCTCAAGGATCACCTCGCCCGCGCAAATCGTCGCGACATAACCGTTCGGACGCTGCATGAAGCGCTTTGCGCCTTCGGGTAGGTCATAGACCATGTGCGGCGCGTCGGTGTCGAGGCGCTCGAGGTCGATCACGTTGACATCGGCTCGCTTGCCCGCGGTCAGTTCGCCACGGTCGCGCAGGCTGTAGAGGTCGGCGTTGGCTCCGGACTGCTTGTGCACGATCGTCTCCAGCGGCACCCGATCACCGCGGGTCCGATCGCGACCCCAGTAGGCGAGGTTCCAGGAGACCATGTGAGCATCGGAGACGGCCGCCACGTGCGCGCCGGCGTCTGACAGACCGTTGCGGGTCAGCGGGTGCATCATCAGGTCGCGCTGATAGTCAAAGTTGCCCTGCGAGTAACCCTCGAGGTAAACGAGCAACAACGTCGAGCCGTCGCCCTGGGTCATCAGGTCGTAGAACGCTTCCTGGCCGCTGAGTCCGTTGCGTTCGCCGTGCGCTGCAACCGAGCGGTCGTACTCCGGTTCGTACACCGGCGGGTCGCCGAGCACGTACACGGTCTCGGGCGAACCCAACACCATCTCGAGCATCCCCGGCATCAGATTGCCTGGCGTGGTGTCGACGAGGAACGGGTGATCCTCGGCGTTGTTGACCTTCTTGCGCACGTCGTTGGTCAGGTCCCAGTCGCTGGCCAGGATCTGCGCCTTGATCTCAGGGTCTCGCATCTTCTCGAGACGCTCGGCAAGCGGCAGGTGCTCGACCAGCTCGCGGTAGGCGAAGTTGAGCGAGTACGGGTGGATCGAGCCTTCGAGGTTCATCAGCAGCGTGGTGCCGCGTCCGCGCACCTGTGGGAAGATCCGGACGCCGCGCTCGGTCGCTTCCTCGACGCTCTCGAGTCCTTCCTTCCAGCCGGCGCCGTTGGTAACAGAGCCCTCACCGGAGAGGTAGGTAATGGTTAGATCGTGCTCGAGCGCCATGGTCTCAACCCACTCGCGCTCGAACGGACCGACCAACTGGAAGACGCCGCCGCCACCCTGCTCGATCCCCTCCGCCACCGCCTCAAGCTCGGGGTACTGAGCCAGCGTGCCCGGGATCAACTCACCTTCCTTGGTCCGGTGAGCCAACAGACGGTTGGACGAGAAGCCGACCGCGCCGGCCTCGATGCCCTCGCGCACCAAACGTCGCATGTGGGCCAGTTCTTCATCGGTGGGTTGTACGTCGTCGGCGCCGCGAGGCCCCATCACGTAAGTGCGCAATGCACAGTGAGGGAACTGCGCCGCGATGTCGATCACACGAGGCTTGCCGTCGATCGCATCCAGATACTCGGGGAACGATTCCCATTCCCACGTGATCCCGGCCGACATCGCCGTCGCCGGAATGTCCTCGACCGCGTCCATCAGGTCCATCAGCCACTCGCGGTCGGACTCATGCACCGGAGCAAAGCCAACCCCACAGTTGCCCATCACCACAGTCGTCACGCCGTTGTAGCAGGACGGCGTCAAGAACGGATCCCACGACACCTGCGCGTCCATGTGGGTGTGAATGTCAATCCAACCAGGCGTCACGACCTTGCCGGAAGCGTCAATATCACGACGCCCCTCGCCAACCACACCTTCACCATCGCGAACCACCGCCGAAATCCGGTCGCCATCAATGGCAATGTCCCCAACAAACTCAGGAGCCCCTGTCCCGTCAATAATGCGTCCATTGCGGATCACGATGTCATGCATGTTCAGCTCTCCTATTGACTCAAGGGTTGCATCAGAAGATAACGAATCACGGACCACGGCACCCGCCGTTGTCGGCAAGGAACTGCAGGCGCGGCGCGCCCAATGCCTCCGGTGTCAGTCACTCGAACTCGCGTCGAGGGATGCCCGTCTCACGCACGATGGCGCTAAGAGTTCCCTTTGGCAGCGGCCGATTGCCTCGATCGGGCACCGACAGCCGAAACGCGTCGGAGCGGCGCTCCATGATGATGTGGCTGCCGTTGTGCTGGTCGTACTCGAACCCGTGGCGTTCCAGAATGCTCACGACCTCGAAGGTACGCAGTCGGCGCAGTCTAGCCAACGATGACCTCAGGGCAATGCGAAGTATGACTACCTCGGCATTGGCAAGGCTCGCTTGGCAGGCCGGTGACTGTCACCGGTATAGAGACCGATTCACCATCGAACAGGTAGTCATACTCTTCGACCGGAGTGTGTGACAGGTACAACTCCAACGCTTCCTTCAGCATGGCTCGAGCCTCGTCGGGGGTATCCCCACAGCTGGCCACGCCGAGTTCCGGACAGAGTGAGACGTACTGGCCGTCCTCGCTCCGGATGACGGCAGTGAGATGCAAGGTGTCCTGCGCCATAGGTCGCTCCCTAGTCACTGCCGATGCTAGGGGAACACGAAGCGGCTAGCGCCGATTCGCCGTAAACCCCGGACCGCGACCTGGCTCCCACACCTTCGCCCGAGCCACGTCCTCATCAAAGTCGATCCCCCAGCCCGGCTTCGTCGGAAGCTCCAGGTGACCATCCACGATCTCCAGCGATCCACCGCCCAGGTCGTCCTTCCACGGCACATCGTCGATATCAATCTCCATGATCCGCACATTCGGCACCGTCGCGCACAGATGCAGCGCATGCATCGTCGCCAGGTGCGAGTAGTAGTTGTGCGGCGCGCAGTTGAGCTCGTAGCTCTCGGCCAAGAGCGCAACATCCCGAGACCGAGCAAACCCCTGCCAGGGCACGTCGATCATCACGTTGTCCATCGATCGATGCTCGAAGTAAGGCCGATAGTCACGAATCGTGTACATATTCTCGCCCGATGTGATCGGCACCGTGGTCTGCCGCCGAACATCGGCCAGCGCCTCCGGCTCATACATATCAATCTCGACCCACATCATCTCCAGGTCTTCAAGCGCCTGACAGATTTGCCGAGCAACCAGCGGCGTGCAGTTGAAGTTCAGATCAAGAGCGATCTGCACATCCGGACCGGCGCCTGCCTTGAGCGCGCCAATGTACTCAGGAATGTGCCGCAGCAGCGACGGCACGGCATTCCGGTCAATGTTCCCCACGCCACCCCAGCCTGGTCCGTAGACGCCGGTCCGATCACCGGGGAAAACGATGTTCGTCTTCAGCGCATGGAATCCCTTGCCCCGCACCTCTTCCCCCAGCGCCGTCACATCCTCCATCGTCCGCAGCGGCGGCGCCCCGACAACCCACTCATCGCCGTTGTCCCAGAGGATCTGGTCATAGCTCCGAGCCCGCGACGATCCGCAATGCGACCAGTAGATCATCTGCCGCTCACGAGTCGGACCACCGAATAGCGAGTAGACCGGCACCCCCAGCGCCTTGCCCTTGATGTCCCACAGCGCCAGCTCAACCCCGGCGATCGCCTTCGCCGCGATCCCACCCGGAGACTGCCGCGCCAGCCGATACATGTCCCAGTACCGAGCCTCAACCGCCAGCGGATCGCTGCCGATCAAAATCGGCTCCATGTCGTTGATCGTGCCTACGATGCCGTAAGGATTCCGCCCATCCGACATCTCGCCATAGCCCGTGACGCCCTCGTCGGTGCGAACCGCCACAAACTGCCAGGGACGCCAACCCGCGTCGACAACAAATGTCTCTATCTCAGTGATCTTCATGAATCGCTCTCCCTCATTCCCAAGTAGCTAGTTCCGACCCGACGAGAACCCAGGACCGCGGCCCCGCTCCCAGACCTTCTGACGAGCCAGATCCTCGTTCAGATCGACGCCCCAGCCAGGCTTCGTCGGCAGCGGCAGGTGACCATCGACGATCTCGATCGGCCCACCGGTCAAGTCGTCTTTCCATGGCACGTCGTCAATGTCGATCTCCATAATCCGCACATTCGGCACCGTCGCACACAGATGCAGGGCATGCATCGACGCCAGGTGCGAGTAGTAGTTGTGCGGCGCAACGTTGAGCTCATAGCTCTCGGCCAGCAGCGCCACATCTCGTGACCGCGAGAACCCCTGCCAGCACACATCGATCATCACATTGTCCATCGACCGATGCTCAAGGAAGGGAAGATAATCGCGGACCGTGTAGAGGTTCTCCCCCGAGGTAATCGGCACCGTCGTCTGACTGCGCACATCGGCCAGAGCTTCGGCATCGTACATGTCGATCTCGACCCACATCATCTCAAGGTGTTCGATCGACTGGCAGATCTGCCGAGCCGCCAACGGCGTGCAGTTGAAATTGATATCCAGGGCAATCTGCACGTCCGGCCCGGCGCCTGCCTTGAGCGCCCCGATGTACTCAGGAACGTGGCGCAGCACCGCCGGCGTCGTATTGCTATCGATGTTCTCGACATCCTGCTGCAACCCGAACGTGCGAGTCGGATCACCGGGAAAAAGAATGTTCGTCTTCAGCGCATGAAAGCCCTTGGCCCGCACCTCTTCGCCCAGCGCTGTGACATCATCCATGGTCCGCACGGGCGGAGCTCCAATCACCCAGTCATCGCCGTTGTGCCACTTGATCCGCTCGAAGTTGCTCGCCCGAGAACTGCCGCAATGCGACCAGTAGATCAGCTGCCGCTCCCGAGTCGGCCCGCCAAACAGCGAGTACACCGGCACACCAAGCGCCTTCCCCTTGATATCCCAAAGCGCCAGCTCGACCCCCGCGATCGCCTTGGCCACGACCCCGCCCGGAGACTGCCGAGCCATCCGATACATGTCCCAATACCGAGCCTCGACCGCCAGCGGATCACGCCCGATCAGAACCGGCTTCAAATCGCCAATCGTCCCCACGATCCCATAAGGAGTCCGACCGTCCGAGATCTCCCCATACCCAGTAATCCCCTCCGAAGTCCGAACCGCAACAAACTGCCACGGCCGCCAACCCGCATCAACAACAAACGTCTCAATCTCAGTGATCTTCATCAGAATCTCCACTCCACAGACCTGTCCGACTCAGGCTACCCACTCCCTCTCCCTCTGGGAGAGGGCTGGGGTGAGGGTCCCCCGAGTTAGTCCAACGCCCCTCGCCTGCCCCCGCCTTGAACGGGGTCATCTCGACTTCACCACCGCCCGCACCGATACAACAGCGCCTCCCAGGCCACTGATCGTCCCGCAAGTGCCTAAACTCGGTCCAAAGTGACCCGGCCGACCACGAGGAGATACCAATGCCTGATGCGCTCTGGAAACACACCGCCGTTGAGCTGGCCGCGCTGATTCGCGGCCGTGAGGTCTCCAGCCGTGAAGTCGTCGAGGCCCACCTCGACCGCATCGCCGAAGTCAACGGCCAGGTCAACGCCGTCACCCTCGTGCTCGAGGAGTCCGCACGGGCTGGCGCCGACGCGGCCGACCGCAGCGAGAATTCAGGCCCGTTGCACGGCGTCCCATTCACGATCAAGGCAAACCTCGACTGCGTCGGCTCGCCGACCACGCAGGGCATTCCCGCCCTCGCCGAGGCAATGCCTCCCAGCGACGCGCCCGTCGTCGAACGCATGAAGCGCGCCGGCGCGATCCCCCTCGCGCGTACCAACCTCCCCGAGATGGGCGGCCGCCTCGATACCGATAACCCTCTCCACGGGCGCACCTTCAATCCCTGGAACCCCGCGCTGACACCCGGCGGCTCGAGCGGCGGCGAGGCCGCAGCGCTCGCCACCGGCATGTCGCCGATCGGCCTAGGCAACGACATCCTCGGCTCGCTGCGCAACCCCGCCTACTGCTGCGGCATCACCTCGCTCAAGCCCTCCGCCGGACGCATCCCTTGCGTCCTCTCGATGGGCGTCGACGCCGGAATGGCCGTCCAGGCAATGCTCGTCGAAGGCCCGATGGCGCGATCCGTCGCCGATCTCCGCCTCGGACTCTCCGTGCTCGCCGGCCGCGACGTTCGCGACCCCCGCTCCGTCGACGCCCCGCTCGAAGGTCCCGAACCGGCAATGCGACAGGCCGCACTGATCACCGAGATCCCCGGCTTCGATTTGCCAGCCGAGACGGTCGCCGAGATCCGCCGTGCCGGAGAGCTGCTCGCCGCCGACGGTTGGAGCGTGCAAGAGGTCGTGCCGCCGGAGCTGGACCGAGTCAATCAGATCTGGAACTACATCATCGCCGCCGACATGGACGAGCAATCGCTCCAGGAGGCAACAGCGGTGCTCACTCCGCAGCTCGCCGCCATCCATCGGCAGATCGTCGACCGCATCGCCTCCGCGCCGCTGTCAAACGCCGACGTGCATGCCGAGCGTTCGCGACTCTGCCGCCTCTGGTCCGATTTCTTCGGCGCGTACCCCGTCGCCATCGGCCCCACCTGGACGTGTTTGCCCTGGCCGATCAATTCGGACCTGGATCCCGAAACCGGCCTGGACACGACGCTGGGCACCGCGCACTTCATCAGCCCGGGCAACGTGCTGGGCCTGCCCTCGGTCGCGCTGCCCACCGGCGTCGCCGACGGTCTCGCAACCGGCGTCCAGGTCTACGCCGACCGCTGGCGAGAAGACCTCTGCCTCGCCGCCGCCGAACTGATCGAAGCAGCAAGTCCAATGCCGACGCCGATCAACCCCGTTCCCCCCGCCAACTGACCGGCCAGGCGAAACACTCCCATTCCAACTCCGTCATCCCCGCGTCTGCCGAGGAGCCTGACCCCGGCTTGAACGGGGGTCTCTCACCGAGTACACCACCGTCCCCGCGCCTCGCGACAGTCCCCCACTTGCTAGATTTGTCCCGGAGGCCCCGCCGTGACCGACCATCCACAGTTGCTCTCCCCCTACCGAGTCCTCGACCTCACCAACGAGCGAGGCCAGTTCACCGGCAAACTCCTCGCCGACCTCGGCGCCGACGTCATCAAGGTCGAACCACCCGACGGCGACCCATCCCGCCAGCGTGGACCCTGGGTCGACGACATCCCCGGCCCCGACCGCAGCCTCCGCTGGCTCGCCTGGAACACCAACAAACGCAGCGTCACCATCGACCCTTCCGACCCCACAGAACGAAACCAATTCCTCCAACTCGCCCAATCAGCCGACATCGTCCTCGAATCATTCGCCCCCGGACACCTCGACGACCTCGGCCTCGGCTATGAAGCACTGTCCCAGGCCAATCCCGGACTGATCCTCGTCTCCATCACCCCCTTCGGACAGACCGGGCCCTACCGCGACTACCAGGCCACCGACATCGTCTTCTGGGCCATGAGCGGCAACATGTCGATCACCGGCGAATCCTCCGGACCACCCGCGCACATCAGCGACGACTGCCAGTCATTCCTCCACGCCGGCGGAGACGCCGCAATCGGCGCCTTGGTCGCCCTCACCCAACGAGCCCGCACCGGCCGAGGTCAACACGTCGACCTCTCGATCCAGGAAGCAACCTCCCGAGGCCTCTATCAAATCACCGGCAGCTGGGACATGACCGGCCGCAATCTCCCTCGGGACGCTCGCCCGAATGTAGGTGAAGGCAACCTGTCCTGGACCTGGCAATGCCGCGACGGCTATGTGATCTGGGTTGCCCCAATCGGACCAGGTGCCGCAAAGCGATTGAGCGGGTTGTTTGCCTGGCTCAACGAGCTTGGCGAGGGGCGCGAGCTGCAGTCAATCGACTGGGAAAACCTGCAACTTGAGCAGATCACTGAAACCGACTGGAAACACTTCACGCGACTGTTCGAGGACGTGTTCATCGGCCGGACCAAGCGCGAACTACTCGATGCCGCGGTGCGGCACGACTTTGCCCTCTTCCCCTCCGCAACCACCGCCGACACGCTCGCCAACGAACAACTCAAGGCCCGAGGATTCTGGCGCGACGTCGATCATCCCTCGCTCGGCCGCAGCATCCGCATGCCCGGACCGTTCGCACAGGGCGATCATCCGACACCAGCCCAGACCCATCCCGCGCCGACCCTCGGACAACACAACCAGGAGGTGTTCGCCCAGCTCGGCAGAGCGCCCGAACAGATCGCCAGCACCCCCGCACCGATAAGTGGCGCAGCCTCCAATGGCGTCACGCCGGACTCCACGCCGGACTACAGGCCGCTGGAAGGCATCAAGATCGCCGACTTCGGCTGGTTCATGGTCGGACCGCAAACGATCAAGGCGTTCTCCGACTTCGGCGCCGACGTCGTGCACGTCGAGAGCACCGCCCGCCTCGACGCCCTGCGAATCGTCGGCCCATTCCAGGACGACGAACCCGACCCCGAGCGCTGCGGCGAGTACGCACAGGTCCGCACCGGCGGTCGAGCAATCAACGTCGACCTCTCGACCGAGGCAGGCATGACCATCGCCCACCGACTAGTCAAATGGGCCGACGTCGTCTTCGACAACTTCTCGGCCGGAGCCATGGTGCGCATGGGCCTGGGCCATGAGGCGCTGCGCGAGCTGAATCCAGACGTGATCGTGCTCAGTTCCAGCGGACAGGGACAGTACGGTCCGCACGCGCACGGAAAGGGCGGCGGCGGACACTACGCCGCGCTCGCCGGCTTCAATGAACTCACCGGCTGGCCCGACGACGAGCCCGGCTACCTCAGCGCCTACACCGACTTCATCGCCCCACGCTTCAACATCCCCCTGCTCCTGGCCGCACTCGATCACCGACGTCGCACCGGCAAGGGTCAGTACTTCGAACTCTCCCAGTACGAGGCCGGAGTCCACTGGCTCACCCCCTCCATCCTCGACTACACCGTCAACGGCAGAGTCGCCAACAGAAAAGGCAACCGACAGCCCGACGCCGCCCCGCACGGAGCCTACCGCTGCGCCGCCGACCGCTGGTGCGCCATCGCCATAACCACAGAAGACCAGTGGCAATCCCTCTGCCAGGCAATGGAAACACCCGCCCTCGCCGAAGATCCACGCTTCGCCACGCTAGAGACTCGAAAAACCAACGAGGACGAACTAGACCAAATCGTCCAGGAATGGACCAATCAACAAGACGCCTTCAAGCTAATGAAACACCTCCAGGCCCAAGGAGTCCCAGCCGGAGTCGTCCAGACTGGAGAAGACGTACTAGAACACGACCCCCAACTCCAACACCGAAACTTCTACCAGCGCCTAGAACACCCAGCCCTCGGAACCTACCGAGCCCCCCAGCCCTCATTCCGCCTATCCAAAGCCCCCTGCAAGCTAGAGAGAGCCCGCCTCCTGGGAGAAGACACCCACGAAGTCCTAACCCAAACCCTCAACTACACCGACAAAGAAGTCGAAAACTTAGCCCTAGCCGAAGCCCTCCACTAACAACATCACTAACGGCAAACCGCCACCCTCACTTCAGCCACATCCCCAGTCCCCGCCCCCGAGCGGGGACCAGCCCCCTTCCCTCCGCTTCCCACTCCCTCCCCTTCCCACTCCCTCTCCCTCTGGGAGAGGGCTGGGGTGAGGGTCCCCCTTTCCGATGCCCCGCGCTTGACGCGGGGCCCAGAGCACCCAACTTCGCTCGCGGCAAACCGCCACTCTCACCTCACCCAAAGCAAACAGATCCCCCGTCCCCGCCCCCGAGCGGGGACCCGCCCCACACCCACCCAACACCCGCTACCCTAGAGAACATACGTACACAATAGAAAGAGCCCAACAATGACCCCCAGACGACGAGCCAACGCCATCCAGGCCCACAGCCTCCACTGCCAGGGACTCACCTACCGACAAATCGGCGAGCGAATGAACCGCTCCGTCTCCACCGTCGCCGCCTACATCAAAGACTTCCACGCCCACCGAGACGAAATCACGGCATCGCTAGCCGCCGACCAACTCGTCCACTCCCTCGCCGGAATCAACACGCCAGATCCCGACCTCCACCAGCAACACATCAACACCGCCCGAGAA
Organism: Dehalococcoidia bacterium; assembly: GCA_964291525.2. GTDB lineage: Bacteria > Chloroflexota > Dehalococcoidia > Bin125 > Bin125 > Bin125. Next base: position 3,158,830 of record OZ219765.1, read on the forward strand.
CTCCGACTCCAGGTCGACACCCTCGACAAAGTCACCGAGCGCCGCCAAAGACGAGACCGCCGAATCCAGGAAGAACAAATCAAGGACTTCACCCGAGAATCAAAAGCCGCAGAAGAACTAGCCAAAACCCTGATAGAAAACGACCTCTGGGAAGACCCAACCCCCCTAAACCACTTCGCAGCCACCGGACAACTCCTCCCCGACGCCCCGATCCCTCCCATTTCCGATGCCCCGCGCCCCGCCCGCCCCGGGCAACGACCCGGGGACGCGGGGCCCAGTGCACCCAACTCCGCCAACACCGCAGCGCCCCTCTCACCTCCAACTTCCCCAAAGAAACGCACAGAAAACCCCACCAAACCCAAATCAAACTCCCAAAAGACCAAACAAACCCGAACAAATCCGAACAAATCCGAACAAGCTCCAGCCACTTCCCCAGCAAAACAGGCCAAATCCACCTCCAAGCGCCGAAAAACAAAGAAACAGCGCCGCCAAAAGCCCGAGAAACCGCAACTACCCCCGAGACCCCCAAAGCCCACCGGCCCCGAGTACCCAGCCAGCTGGGACAACCCACTCGGCTACGTCCCCCGACGAAATGAGGAAATCCCCCTAGTCCGAGAGCTCTTCGGCCGCCCGCCCCGCTAGGCAAACACCGATCGCCAGTTGCTAGCCTCCCGGCAATTCCAACCGCCGGAGAGGCTCAACATGAAGATCACCAACATCAGCGCCATTCCCGCATCGCCGGGCACCACCGCCCACCCGATGTTCAACTTCCCGCCCTGGAACTACGTCTTCGTCAAGGTCGAGACCGACGAGGGCATCACCGGCTGGGGAGACGCCACCTGCGGACCCATGGCCGTCGCCTCGCTGGTCGAGGAATACGGCGGCATGATCATCGGCGAAGACCCGTTCCGCATCGAAGAACTCTGGCAGACCCTGCACCATCGCTTCTTCACTCGCGGCGGACCGATCCAGAACAGCGCCCAGGCCGGGATCGAAATGGCGCTCTACGACATCAAAGGCAAAGCCCTCGGTGTGCCTGTCTACGAGCTACTGGGCGGCAAGATGCGCGACCAGATTTGGACTTACGGCCGCTGGGACGGCCCCTCGCCCGAAAGCGCCGCCGAGTTCGCGCTGAGCCAGCTTGAGCTCGGCTTCACCGCGCTCAAAGGCGACCCCTTCGACCACCGCGGCCTCTTCATCAGCTATGAGGCCGAGCAGAAAGCCATCGACACCCTCGCCGCCGTCCGCGACGCCGTCGGCTTCGAGGTCGAACTGCTCGTCGAAGTCCACGGACGCCTCACCCCCGCCGAAGCAATCCGCATCGGCAACGCGATGGAGCAATACCGCCCCTTCGTCTACGAGGAGCCGGTCCCCTTCGAGAACATCGACGCCATGGAACAGGTCGCGCGCGGGACCAACATCCCCATCGCCACCGGCGAGCGCATCTACAGTCCCTTCACTTACTTCGACCTCCTCCAGCGCCAGATCGTCGCCATGATCCAGCCCGACATGATCCAGACCGGCGGCATCGGCCAGATGAAACGCATCGCCGCCCTCGCCGAGGCCCAATACGTCGGAGTCCAGCCCCACGCAATCCATGGACCAATGGAAGTCCTCGCCGCCCTCCACGTCGACGCCTCGATCCCCAACTTCAAAATCCACGAAGGCGGAATGCGAGGCTGGTTCCAGGACGCCTGCATCGGCGAACTCCCAGCCCACAAAGACGGCTTCTACGCGGTCCCCGAAGCCCCCGGCCTCGGAGCCGCCATCAACGAAGACTGGCTCGCCGCACACCCACCGCACCCCGAGCCCGGCTGGGCCCCCGTCCTTGGAACCATGCCCTCCAAGCAGTTCAGCAAAGTCGCCTCACCCTGAGTGCCCTGAGTGCCCTGAGTGGCCAGGTTGAAATCTCAATCTGGTGTAGGCATACTCTCTCCAGTCCGAGCGCGCATTTCGCTACCACACGAGATGCCAGTGAGAAAGAGATGGACATGCCAGAGCGAAACTATTGGACCAGGATGCGCCGAAATCGAATGTCGCGGCGCGGGTTGCTCAGAGCCAGCGCTCGGGCAGGAGTCGGAGCAGCCGGACTGGCCCTGGTCGGTTGCGGAGACGACGATGACGACGGCCAACAGTCCGCCGCTCAAGTCCAGCAGGCTCAGGATCAAGCCGAACAACAGGCGGAACAGCAAGCGCAGCAACAGCAACAGCAGACTGCCACGGCCGACGAACAGCAGGAACAGCAACAGGCGGTCGCGCAGGCGCAGGCTGCTTCCGCCGGAGCGCCACGCCACGGCGGCATGGTCCAGATCTCTGGCGACGACGGTGGCCTCTTCGACCCGGCCGCAACAATCCACGGCGGTACCGACGCCTCGATCTTCCAGTGCTTCGACTTCGTCAACTACATGGACGCTGGCAACGTCATCACCGACGCCATGGGCGAGCTACCCGAGATCATCGACGATCTCAACTTCGTCTACCAGATCAAGCAGGATGTCTACTGGCAGGATCTGCCGCCCGTCAATGGCCGTCAGTTCACCGCCGAGGACGCGGTCTTCGGCTATGAGCGCTTCAGCCAGGACAACCCCGAGTTCGTCTACAAGGACCGCTACTCGCTCGTCGAACGGTTCGAGGCCGTCGACCAGTTCACCATGCACGTCGAAGCGTCGGAACCCTTCGCGCCGCTCCTTGTCGCCATGGCCGAGACCGGAGCGCTGATGGTCGCCCGCGACGTCGTCGAGGAGTTTGGCGACGCCGAGATCTCCAGCAACCCTGACGCGGTAATCGGCACCGGCTCGATGATGCTCGATTCTCGCGAGCCCGATGTCGAGACAGTGCTCAAGCGCAACCCGAACTACTACCGCAAATCGCCCGACGGCGGAACCTTGCCCTATTTCGACGGCTACAACATCATCTGGGGCCTCGACAACGCATTGCGGATCGCGCAGTACATCGACGGCAAGACCGACTTCCTCTGGTTGCAGTGGTACGGCGAACTGCAGGAGATTGAAACCGTGATCGCAGAGGCCGGCGAAGACTCGATCGTCGCCGTCCCCAATCCCGTCGCCTTCGGACTGGCGACGCACATCCACACCAAGCGCGAGCCCTACACCGACCCGCGTGTGCGTCTGGCCCTGCATCTCGCCACAGATCGCGTCGCGCTGCATGCGATCACACTCGGCGCCGGCGTTATCGGTGGCCCGGTCGCTGAGACCATCGCACCATACGGCTGGGGTCTCGAGCAACTCTCCCAGTTGCCCGGCTACCGCACCGCAGGTGAACGCGAGACAGACCTGGCCGAAGGACGCAAACTGCTCGAGGCCAGCGGCTACGACAAGGACAACGTCCCGCCGATGGAAGTCTGGGGAGATTTCGCCTCCGACTACGGACAGGTGCTCCAGCAGAACTTCAGCCAGATCGACTTCGACGTCGACATCCTCGAGCTCACTACCGCCGACTCACTCGCCGCACGTCAAAATCACGAGTTCTCGATGATCACGCTCGGCCAGCAGGCCGCCGCCGATCCCGATCTTCTCTTCAACGACCTGCACACCACGGGAGGGCAGAACTACGGCGAGTTCTCCGATCCCGAAATCGACGCCATGCTCGTCAAGGGTCGCACCACGTTCGGCGTGGAGAGTCGCAAGGAAATCTACGACGAAATTCAGACCAAGCTGTTGGAAGAGCACGCACCCCGTCTCTGGTGGCACTGGAGTCTGCCCACCGTTGGCCATCGACCCTGGCTCCAGGACTTCCGGGCAACCCCCGGCATCACTCCCACCAACCAGGTCATGAACACCTGCTGGTTCGACGAAACCAGGACGATCTAAGCCGCGAACCAGGTCCGCAAGTTGACAGCCCGATTGCGGATCGGCATACTTCGCGAACTTGTTACCGAAACTTCATGCGTATATCAGTGGCGCAGTTTCAGGGAAAGGCAACACAATGGCAGAGCGGAACTATTGGACCCGGATGCGCCGACAGCAAATGTCCCGTCGCGGGCTCCTCAAGGCAAGCGCCCGTGCCGGAGTCGGAGCAGCCGGACTGGCCCTAGTCGGCTGCGGCGACGATGACGACGACGGCCAACAATCCGCCGCTCAAGTCCAGCAGGACGAGCAGCAAGTCGAGCAACAGGCGGAACAGCAAGCGGCGCAGGATCAGGCCCAGACGGCGACCGACGTAGAGCAGCAAGAACAGCAGGCCGCCGTCGCCCAGGCCGCTGCCGACGGCGAACCAAAGCATGGCGGCACCCTGAGGATCGTCATGTCCGACGGTGGCATCTTCGACCCGGCCATCGCGATCCACGGCGGCACCTACGCCGGCGTCCATCAAATCTACGACTGGCTCAACTACCTCGACGAAGGATTCGTGATCACGTCGGGCATGGCCGAGCTGCCTGAGGTCGTTGACGAACTGAACTTCATCTACACGATCAAGCCCAACGTCTACTGGCACGACAAGCCGCCGCTGGAGGGCCGTCAGTTCACTGCCGAGGACGCCGTCTTCGGACTGGAACGGTTCGGCTTCGACAATCCCGAATTCGTCTTCAAGGACCGCTTCTCGCTGATCGACAAGTTCGAAGCAGCGGACCAATTCACAATGACGGTCAAGGCCGGAGAGGCATTCTCACCGATTCTGTCCGCGATCGCCGAAGACAACATGCTGATCGTGTCTCGCGACGCAGTTGACGCGTTCGGCGACGAAGCGATCTCCACAGACTTTGAGGCCCAAATCGGCACCGGCGCGATGATGGGCGTCTCCCGTGAGGCTGATGTCGAACTGAATCTAGAGCGACACCCGAATTACTACAAGGAAGGCCAGCCCTACTTCGACGGCTACCAGGGCATCAGCCTGGGTGATGACGCCATTCGGATCGCGGCATTTGTCAACGGTCAGACCGACTTCCTAAACTACCAGTGGTTCGGCCGTCCGGTCGACCTCGACTCAGCCATCGCCGAGCTCGGCGAAGACGCGGTCACCGGCGTCCCCAATCCGGTGACCTACGGCATGGCGACCCATATCCACACCGAGGTCGAGCCCTACACCGATCCGCGCGTGCGGACTGCAGTCCACCTGGCCGCTGATCGCGAGCAGCTCATTGCCCTGTCGCTCGGGGAATTGGTGATCGGTGGCCCGATCGCCGTCGCCATCGCTCCCTACGGGCGCACTGAGGATGAGTTGCGACAACTCCCCGGTTACCGCTCCGGCGAGCTCCGCCAAGAGGACCTGGCCGAGTCGCGCAAGCTGCTTGAGGCGACCGGAGTGGACCTCGACGGCTTCCCGCCGCTGGACATCTGGGCCCCCGATGCGTCGGATTACGCCCAGGTCTTGCAGCAGAACCTCGGCGAAGTGGGTATCGATATCGGCATCAACGAGCTGACAACCGCTGACGCCCTGGCGGCCAGGCAAAATCGAGAGTTCTCCATGATCATGCTCGGTCAACAGGGCGCGTCCGATCCGGACCTGCTGTTCAACGATCTGCACACGACCGGCGGCCAGAACTATGGCAACTTCTCCAATCCCGAGTTCGATGCGCTGGTGGAGAAGGGACGGTCCGTCTTTGACGTGCAAGAACGCAAGGCGATCTACGACGAGGCGCAGGACCGTCTGCTGAACGAGTGGAACCCACGACTCTACTGGTCGTGGAGCACGGTCGTCATCGCCTTCCGCTCCTACCTCAGGGGCTTCCGTCCAACGCCAGGCCCGACCGCTTCCAACGCGATCCTCTGGGGCATGTGGTTCGACGAAATCCCCGAAGGCGCAGAGGCATAGCCGAACATCCCGCTCTCCTCGGCAAACTGCCGGGGAGAGCTCGAACACCGAACCACGCTGGACAATCGAGCCGGTAATCAGAGCAGAGGGCGATGCGCAACTACATCTTCCGCCGCCTGATGCTCTTGCCGCTCACGGTGCTGCTGCTGTCGATCTTCGTCTTCGGCCTGATTCGGCTCGTGCCGGGTTCGGTGATCGACGCGCGGCTGTCGGCCGGCTTCCCGGGGACTGCCAACGAGGATGACCGGGCCAAGCTGGAAGCGCATTTCGGTCTGGATAAACCGGTCCATGAGCAGTACATCAACTGGGTCGGACAGGTGCTCACCGGCGACTTCGGCACCTCCTGGCTAACCAAAGAGTCGATCATCGACAACTTCGGCCGCCGCATGCCGGTCACGATCGAGCTGCTCGTTCTGACCTTGATCATCTATATCCCGTTGGGGATTGGAACGGGGGTGTGGTCGGCTGTCCGCCAGAACAGGCCTGACGATTACGGCATCCGCTTCGTCACGATCCTCTTCCTGGCAGTCCCCAACTTCTGGCTGGCGACCCTCGTGATCGTCATACCTCTGGTTCTCTGGGGCTATGCGCCGCCTGTTCCCTATGTCCAGCTCTGGGAGGAACCCGAAACCAACATCGTCCAGATGGTCGTGCCTGCCGCGATTGCCGCCTTGGCCGGTGCAGCTGTGCTGGGGCGCGTCGCGCGCTCGGAGATGCTGGAAGTGCTGCGCCAGGACTACGTGCGCACCGCCTACTCCAAGGGTCTGACGGGATACGTCGTCGTCTTCCGCCACGCGTTGCGAAACGCAATGATCCCGCTCATCACCCTGATCGGTCTCGTCTTCGCCAACGGCGTCGCCGGCGCAGTAATCGTCGAGCAGATCTTCGCGATCCCCGGCATGGGCCGCTATCTCGTGCAGTCGTTGCTGACCAACGACCTGCCGGTCGTCCAGGTCTGGATGCTGATCTTTGGAGCGGCATTCATCATGGTCAACCTCCTGGTTGACCTCAGCTACGGGCTCTTTGATCCAAGGATTCGGTTCCAGTGAGCAGCGCAGAGCCAAGAACAATCACGTTCGACGAGTTCGGGATCGCTGAGAAGCCACCCCGCATCGTCCGCGTGCGCCGGTTGCTGCGTCAGCATCCATTGGGCGCGTTTGGGGCGTTGATCGTCGTCTTCGTGGTCTTCTTGGCCGCTGTGGGTCCACTCATCGCCGGCGACGGGGCAACGATCTCCACCGACATCCTGGCCGGACCCAGCGGCGAGCACTGGTTCGGGACCGACCGCCTCGGACGCGATTACCTGGCCCGTGTCATCGCAGGCGCGAGACTCTCGATGTCGCTGGCGCTCGGAGCAATGGCGATCGGAGTCGGATCCGCGCTGGTCCTGGGTATGGTCTCGGCTTACGCCAAGGGCGCGGTCGATCTCTTCCTGCAGCGAATCATCGACATGCTGCTCGCGTTCCCAGGTCTCGTCCTGCTGCTGCTCCTCTCACAGGTAATTGGCCGAGGCTGGCAATCGGTCGCCCTGGGCATGGGCATTCTCTTCGCCGTGAGCATGGTTCGCATTGTGAGGGCAAGCACCCTCGCGACCCTGGCCGAGAGCTACGTCGAGGCTGCCCAGCTAATCGGCGCGTCACCCTTCCGAATCCTCTGGCGGCACGTGCTGCCCAACATGGGACCGCCGCTGTTGATCTACGTCACCGCAATCCTGGGCGGCGCCATCCTCTTCGAGGGCGCACTGTCATTCCTCGGACTCGGAGTCCCGCCGCCCGACCCATCCTGGGGCCGAATGCTCACCGAGGCACGCACACTCTGGAAGTACCCACACCTCAGCATCTTCCCGGGCGTCGCCATGACCATCGCAGTGCTCGGATTCAACCTGGTCGGAGACTCCGTCCGAGACATCTTCGACCCGCGCCTACGCGGCGCTTAGGGCAGCTCTTCCGCCGCCGCTCCGCTCTCGATCAGCGCATCGATGTCTCCGTCGTCGAGGCCAAGCTCGCATAGCACCTCGCGCAAATGCTCCCCAAACGCCGGCGTGCGCTCGGCAGCCTGATACCGCTCGCGACTGAAACTAACCGGAGCCTGGGGCATCAGCGCGGGACCCACAGTCGGATGATCGAAGCTATGCACGAAATCATTGGCCCGTGCATGCTCGCTCAGCAGCGCTTCCTCCAGTGAGGTCAACAACGCGGAAGGCACGCCTGCTGCCTGCATCCGATCGCGGAGCTCCTCGCCGTCCTGTTCAATCACAATGTTGCGAATCTGTTCTCGCAGCGACATAAAGTGCTGTCGCGGATCGTCGGGCATTTGCCAGTCTGGGTCGTGAGCGCTGGGATCCTCGATCCCCAGTACATCGAGCAGTCGCTTGAACGCCAGCGCCGACGCGCCAAGTGTGATCCAGTGACCATCCCGCGTCTCATAGAATCCGCCCACCATGAGCGCCGTGTGCTCGCGTCGACGCTGGGCCGCGACGCTCGGGTGCGGACGCTCCTCCTCCATCCAGTCGGCGAACTCTCGCTTCCAACCGTCGACGGCGTCAAAGATGTTGGCCGTCGCCGTTTGAAGCGCCATCGCCGCCTGGTACAGCGACGTCTTGACATGCTGACCCTGGCCGGTGAACTCTCGTCGAAACAGCGCCCCGGCGATGCCGAACGCGAGCAAAGTGCCGGCATGGAAGTCGGCCAGGAACGCGTCGAGGACGCGCGGCTCATCGCCCTCGAAGTTGCCCGTCGACAGCGCCAATCCCGAAGCTGCCGCAGCCTGGAAGTCTGCACCGAGATGCATGCCAAACGGACCCTGCTCGCCCATCGCCGAGATCTCGGCCACGATGATCCGCTCGTTCTCGGCGCTCAGCGACTCATAGTCCAACCCCACGCGTTGCAGCGCGCCGGGGCGCATGTTGGAGATCAACACGTCGCTAGACAGCGCCAGTTTCCTGGTGATCGCGCGGCCCTCTGGATGTCCCAAATTGAGCGGGACGCCACGCTTGCCTCGAGCCTTGATGATGTAGGCTCGACCCTCGCCGTGGACAATCGTGCTGTTCCATCGTGTCGCGTCTCCGGTGACCGGCTCAATCTTGATCACGTCCGCGCCGCCGTGCGCCAGCAGCTCGCCCGCATATGGTCCGGCAACAAACAGTCCAAACTCAATCACCCGCACGCCCGAGAAGATGCCGTCCTGCTGCTCATCCATCAGTGACGCCCTTGCCGATTCTTGAGTAATCAGGCAAATGCTAGCGATCTAGCCATCTCTGCTACCAAGACGCGTATGCCCTTCACTATCTTGAGCGGCATGCGCCCACATCTATTGCATTTGAGGAGAACGTGATGACGAGGCAAGAAAACTTCGGTGGAGTGATTGGTCGAACCTTCCGCGATTCCGAGCCCTGGTGGCCGGAGCTGCCGACCGCACCGCAGGATCGGCCCAACGTCGTTGTCATCCTCTTCGATGACACTGGATTCTCGCACCTCGGCTGCTACGGCTCGACGATCGCGACGCCAAACATCGACAAGCTGGCCGCCAACGGTCTGCGCTTCACCAACTTCCATGTGACCGCGCTCTGTTCGCCCACCCGAGCATCGTTGCTCACAGGACGCAACCACCACACCGTCGGGATGCGCTCGATTTCCAGTTACGACCCCGGCTATCCCAACATGCGCGGAGCCGTCAGCCGCAACGCCGCCACGATGGCCGAGATGCTGCGCGACGAGAACTACGCCACCTTCGCTGTGGGCAAATGGCACCTGAACCCGTCCGAGACCTGCTCGCAAGCCGGACCCTTCAACGATTGGCCGCTGCAGCGTGGCTTCGACCGCTACTACGGCTTCCTTTCCGGAGAGACCGACCAGTTCTACCCAGATCTCTGCTACGACAATCACCTGATCGACCCGCCGAGGACGCCCGAGGAGGGCTATCACTTCACCGAGGACATCGTTGATCAGGCCACCGGATTCCTGCGCGACCACCAGTCGGTCTATCCCGGACAACCCTTCTTCCTCTACTTCGCCCTCGGCGCAACTCACTCGCCGCACCAGGCGCCGGCCGAGTACATCGAGCGATACCGCGGCCAGTTCGACCAGGGCTGGGACGAGGTGCGCAAGGAATGGTTCTCGCGACAACTCGAGCTGGGCGTGATTCCCGAAGGCACCGAGCTCGCGCCTCGCAATCCGGGGGTCAAGCCGTGGGACGACTTCTCGCCCAACATGAAACGCTTCCTGGCCACGTTCCAGGAGGCCTTCGCAGGATTCTTGACCCACACCGACGAGCAGATCGGGCGTCTGATCGCTTATCTCGACGATTCAGGCCAGCTCGACAACACGATTCTGATGCTGATGGCTGACAACGGCGCCAGCCAGGAAGGCGGACCGCAGGGCGTGTCCGATACGGCGCGCTATGGGCAGCCGCTGCTCGACGACGTCGACGAAGCGCAGTCGCGGCTGCACGAGATCGGCGGTCCGCGCAGCTCGCCCAACTATCCTTGGGGTTGGTCGCAGGCTGGCAATACGCCGCTCAAGTGGTACAAGCAGAACACCCACGGCGGCGGCGTCCGAGTCCCGCTGATCGTCCACTGGCCCGACCGGATCAAGGACGGCGGCAGTTTCCGCCGGCAGTTCCACCACGTCAGCGACGTGCTGCCGACCGTGCTGGAATCGGTCAAGGCGACCCCGCCAGACGAATACGCCGGCCTGACGCAGATGCCGGTCAGCGGCACCAGCTTCGCCTACGCTTTTGAGGATTCCAACGCCGACACCGCCAAAGAGGTGCAGTACTTCGAGATGCTCGGCCACCGCGGCATCTGGGTCGATGGCTGGAAAGCAGTCACACGGCACCAGAAGAACGACCCCTGGTCGGACGACGAATGGGAGCTCTACCACGTCGCCGAGGACTTCTCCGAGGCCAACAACCTCGCGGCCGAAGAGCCGGAGAAGCTCCGTGAATTGATCGACCGCTGGTGGGTCGAGGCCGGCAAGTACGGTGTCTTGCCGCTTGACGACCGCAGCTTCCAGCTCGGCGGTCCGACGCAACGTCCAGGCGGACCACACAACGGACTGAAGTATCGCTACACGCCGCCGGTGTCTCATCTGCCGGGCGAAATCGCGCCAGCAGTTGGCCTGGGATCATGGACGCTCGACGCCGAGATCGAGCGCGACGGGCTGGGGGACGGCGTGATCTTTTCTCGCGGATCAGTCATGGGCGGGATCAGCTTCTACATCAAGGACAACCGACTGCGAGTCGACTACAACGCCTTCACTGAAGTGACGCAGATCGTCTCCGACATCGAACTGCCCGACGGTCGTTGCACGATCGGCATGAGCATGGACGGCGAAGCGCCGTCAGCGCCTGGTCATGTCACCGTCCGCATCAATGGAGAACGTGCCGGAGAAGGCGAAGTGCCATTCCTCGTGCGCGGCGGATTCGGCGGACGCGGTGGAGCTGACATCGGCTCTGACCGTAAGTCACCGGTCACAGATTCCTATGAGCCGCCATTCGAGTTCGAGGGAACAATCCACGAGTTGACCCTCGAAGTCACGCCATACCCGAAGTCGGGGGCGGCATACGAGGCAGCGAGGAATGCATTCAAGCTGCTCATGGCTCAGCAGTGATGCGACTCGCAGTGGTGACTCGATGACTGATTGCTGTGGCGCATCGCGGAGCTCTGTTCTCCACCCCTTGGGGGGAGATGCCGAAGGCAGAGGGGGGCACCAAAGTGACCCCCTCCGCCCATTCGGGGCAACTCCTCCTGAAAGTGGAAGGAACGAAGCGCGCGTGGCGACAGTACCGGCCGGTTCATTCGTCATGGGATCTGTTGACAAACTCTCCTATCCCGGAGATGGCGAGGGTCCCCTCCGCGAGATTGAACTCACCGCCTTCGTGATCGACACCTGCGTCGTTTCAAACGCTGACTTCGCAGCGTTCGTCGAGGACACCGGTTATCGCACCGAATCGGAACTGATTGGCTGGTCGTTCGTCTTCGCCGGACTGCTGCCCGACGACTTCCCGCCGACCCGCGGCGCGGCCGACGCGCCATGGTGGAGACAGGTAGAGGGCGCCTCCTGGCAACATCCAGAAGGTCCGGCGACCGGCATCGACGATCGCATCGATCATCCGGTCGTACACGTCAGTTGGAACGACGCACTCACGTATGCGCACTGGGCTGGCAAACTGCTTCCGACCGAAGCGCAGTGGGAACGCGGCGCCCGCGGCGGGCTCGAATCGCAGCTCTACCCCTGGGGTGACGAACTGACGCCCGGCGGCGAGCACCGGATGAACGTCTGGCAAGGCGTCTTCCCGACCGAGAACGGCCTGGAGGACGGCTGGTACGCGACCTGCCCGGTCGACGCTTACGAACCAAACGGGCTGGGTTTGTTCAATACGACCGGCAATGTCTGGGAGTGGTGCGCCGACTGGTTCGATGTCTTCCACAATCCCGAACCGCCGGTCAATCCGTCAGGTCCGCCGGATGGCGATCTGAAAGTGCTGAAAGGCGGCAGCTTTCTCTGCCACGAGAGCTATTGCCTGCGCTACCGGACGGCAGCGCGCATGGCGCTCACCCCCGACAGCGCAACCAGCAACACCGGCTTCCGCTGCGTTCGACCATTGGACTAAAGGAGTTTGGCTATGACGACGACTGAAGAGTTCGAAGGACGGATTGGGCGCACATTCCGTGAGTCCGAGCCCTGGTGGCCGCCGCTCCCGACCGCGCCGCAAGATCGCCCCAACGTACTGATCATCCTGTTTGACGATCTTGGCTTCGCTCATCTCAATTGTTACGGCTCGACGATCGAGACGCCCAATATCAACCTCCTCGCCGCAAACGGTCTGCGGTTCACCAACTTCCACGTCACGCCGCTCTGCTCGCCGACCCGTGCTTCGCTACTGACCGGACGCAATCATCACACGGTCGGCATGCGTTCGGTCACCCAGTTCGACTCCGGCTTTCCCCACATGCGCGGCGCGATTCCGCGCAATGCGGCCACCATGGCAGAGCTCCTGTCCGACGAAAACTATGCGACCTTCGCGGTCGGCAAGTGGCACCTCTGCCCGGTCGACTCGATGGGTCAGGCCGGACCGTTCCACGACTGGCCACTACAGCGGGGATTTGATCGGTACTACGGCTTCCTTTCGGGCGAGACCGATCAGTTCTATCCCGAACTGTGCGAGGACAACCATCTGATCGACCCACCTCGGCGTCCGGAAGAGGGCTACCACCTGACCGAGGACCTCGTCGATCACGCCGTCGGATTCCTCCGCGACCATCAGTCGGTCTACCCCGGCCAGCCGTTCTTCCTGTACTTCGCGCTCGGCGCGACGCACGCGCCACACCAGGCGCCGCAGGAGTTCATCGATCGCTATCGAGGCAAGTTCGATGTCGGCTGGGACGCAATCCGCGACGAGTGGTTTGCTCGGCAACAGGAAATGGGCGTCGTCCCGGATGGCACCCAACTAGCGCCGCGCAACCAGGGCGTCGATGCCTGGGACGACATGTCCGAGAACGCCCGCAACTTCGCGGTGGCGTTGCAGGAGGCGTTCGCCGGATTCCTCGAGCACACCGACGCTCAGCTTGGGCGACTCTTCTCTTACCTGGAGTCATCGGGGCAACTGGATGACACGATCGTCCTGCTACTCGCCGACAACGGCGCTTCACAGGAAGGCGGACCACAGGGCGTGTCTGATGAACCACGGCTGTTTGGGCCAGCGGACGACCTCGATGAAGTCCAGTCGCGCCTGCATGAGATCGGCGGGCCGCGCTCGGCCTCGAACTATCCCTGGGGCTGGGCCCAGGCTGGCAACACGCCGCTGCGCTGGTACAAGCAGAACACCCACGGCGGCGGCGTGCGCGTGCCGCTGATTGCGCACTGGCCCGACGGCATCTCCGACCGCGGCGCGCTGCGACACCAGTTCCACCATGTCTCCGATGTCATGCCGACCGTGCTGGACACGCTGGGCGTTGAGCCACCGTCGAAGCGTGCCGGCCAGGATCAAATTCCCATCGCCGGCACGAGCTTCGCCTATGCCTTCGACGATCCCGACGCCAACACGACCAAGGAAGTCCAGTACTTCGAGATGTTCGGACACCGAGGCATCTGGGTCGACGGCTGGAAGGCCGTGTCCCGGCATCGTTTCCGGACCGAGTGGTCGGACGACGAGTGGGAGCTCTACCACGTCGATGAGGACTTCTCCGAGACCAACAACCTTGCCGAGCAGGAGCCGGAGAAGCTGCGTGAGTTGATCGACCGCTGGTGGGTCGAGGCCGGCAAACACGGCGTCCTGCCGCTTGACGACCGCACGATCGAGATCAACCAGCCGGCGCAGCGACCCGGCGCGCCGCACTATGGATTGCGCTATCACTACACCCCGCCGATCGCCCACATGCCGGTCGAGACATCGCCGGCCATCGATCTGGGCAGTTGGACGCTTGAGGCGGCGGTGTCGAGATCGTCCGAGGAGCAGCAGGGGGTGATTTTCAATCGAGGCTCGATCCACACCGGCGTCACGCTGTACATCAAGGACAACCACCTGCACTTCGACTATCACGCCTACGATGACTGGTCTCGGATCCGGATCGACCGACCCTTACCTGATGGTGACATTGTGATCGGCGTCTCGTTGGAGAGTGATTCGCCAAGTGGCCCGGCGCGGGTCTCGTTCTCAATCGACGGCGAGGAAATTGGTTCTGGTCAGGTGGACCTACTTCAGCGTCGAATCCTCTTCGCGCACGGAGAGTCTGACATAGGGGCCGACCGTCGTTCACCCGTCGGCGACAACTACGATCCGCCATTCGAGTTCGAGGGCGAGATCCACACCGTTGACATTGAGGTCACGCCGTTCGAAGGTGAAGCCGCATTCCATGCACAAGCGGAACGGCAACGCCAGACGATGTCGAGACAGTAGACAGACCCGGAGCAGGCTTACTGTTGCTGTCTGAGCAGGCCCTAACCTGTTCCGCAGTTAATCACGGAGGCTGACTGTTCGCCTCCGCACAACGAGGGAGCACCCCATGCGCGGCGTAGGCGTGATCGAGTTCGGTGGACCGGAAGCACTGCAAATCGTCGATCTGCCAGAGGTCCATGCCGGACCGGGCGAGGTCCGGTTGCGAGTCCATGCGGCCACGGTCAACCCCACCGACACCTTCATCCGCGGCGGCGCTCGAGCCGACGCGCTGCTCAAATCCGGTCCGCCGCCCTACATTCCTGGCATGGATGCCGCCGGCGTGATCGACGAGGTCGGCCCCGACACCGAGACTGACCTCCAGGTCGGCGACGCGGTCATGGCCATGGTCATTCCGCGAGGTAGCCACGGCGCATACCGGGAGAGCATCGTGCTCAAGGCCGACGCCGTCACCCGTGCCCCCGCTGGTTCGAACCACGCCGAGGCATCGACCCTGCCGATGAATGCGCTCACCGCTCGACAGTCGCTCGACCAGATGAATCTCCAGCCCGGCCAGACACTCGCCGTCACCGGCGCGGCCGGCTGCTACGGCGGATACATGGTCGAGCTGGGCAAGGCCGACGGTCTGACCATCATTGCCGACTCCTCCGAGAAGGACACGCAGCTCGTCAAGGACCTCGGCGCAGACATCATCGTGCCGCGCGGCGACGACATCTCCGAGCAGATCCGCAAGGTCATGCCTGACGGCGTCGACGGCCTTGCCGACGGCGCGGTCCAGAACGAGCTCGCTGTCGGAGCGATCAAGGACGGCGGCCAATACGCCAGCGTCCGCGGCTGGAAGGGTGAACCCGAGCGCGACATCACATTTCACGTCACGATGGTCTTCACCTACGACCGTCGCGCCGACCTCCTGGATGAAATCCGCCAGCAGGTCGAAGACGGCCAGGTCACGATGAGGGTCAACTCCACCTACCCAGCCGAACAAGCCTCTGAAACCCACCGTCTCTTCAAACAGGGAGGCCACCGAGGCCGCTTCGTGATCACGTTCGACTAGTGTGCCTTACTTGTTGCGTACGTAAGGGCTCGTCGCCTCGAGGATCGCGTCGGCGAGGAAGTTCAGCGCGATCAACATCAGTGCGAGCGCCGCGATCGGCGTCAGGATGAACCACCACGCGCCGAGTGTGAGGAACGGCCTGGCTGCGTTCAGAATCAGCCCGATTGTTGCGGTCGGGCGTGATGCGCCCAAGCCGAGGAAGCTGAGCGATGCCTCTGCGATGACGGCGAACGCCATGTAGAGCGCCGCCTGGATCATCAGCGGTGGCAAGGTGTTGATCGAGACGTGGCGCATGATTATGCGTACTGGACCAGCGCCCAGGGTCCGGGCTGCCATCACATAGTCGCGCTCTTTCTCCTGCAGCATCTGACCACGCGCGAGTCGCGCGAACACGGGTACGGCTCCGATCCCGAGCGTGATTGCCACTTCCCGCGTGCCCGTTCCAAGAACAGCCAATACCACCAACGCCGTGAGAATCCCTGGGAATGCCAACATTGTGTCGATCAGCCTCATCGCGACTGCGTCGGCCCAGTTGCCGAAATAGCCGGCCGTGTAGCCGATGGCGACGCCGATCGGCATCCCGATCGCGATCGATCCAGCGCCGACGAAGAGCGAGACTCGGATGCCAAAGATGATGCGACTGAGCAGGTCGCGGCTGATTTCGTCGGTGCCGAAGGGGTGAGACCATGAGGGCGACAAGAGCTTGGCGCCGCGTAGCTGCTCGTCATAGCCATAGGGAGCGATCTGCCCGGCAAACAGGGCGCAGACCAGGAACACGCCAAGGATCACTAGCGCGATTTGGCCTCGGCGCTCACGGGCCACGCGATAGGCGACGTCGAACCATTGCGACTGCTGGCGTAGCTCGAGGACCCGCGCACGCAGGCTCGCACTTCTGAAGACTCGCACCTGTTCCGGTGAGTTCGCCATCAGCTCACCCGGATTCGTGGATCAGCGAGCCCATAGGCGACGTCGGCGAGCGTATTGACTACCACGAAGACTGTGACCAGCACCACGAGCATGCCCTGGATCAGCTGATAGTCCCTGCCGACGACGCCGCCGATGAGCAGCGAGCCAAAGCCTGGGCGGGCGAATACCACTTCAACGATCACCGCGCCGGAGATCAGGAAGCCGATCTGCAGCGCCGCAACGGTGATCACCGGAATCAGTGCGTTGCGCATCGCATGTCGCATCACCACGGATCGCTCTCGCAATCCCTTCGCGCGAGCTGTCCGCACGTAGTCCTGGTTCAGCGTTTCCATGATCGAAGCGCGCACGAAGCGGGCGAGCACGGCCGCTGTTCCGGCGCCCACGGCAATCATTGGCATGACCAGGAATTTGAGCGCTTCGACGGGATCCTCGTCGATCCCAACTCGTCCTGTGATTGGTAGCCATCCGAGCAGGACCGCTAGTACCCAGATCAGGATGATTCCGAGCACAAAGTTTGGGATGCCGAGCGTGAACATGGTGAAACCGGTGGCGGCGTAGTCGCCCGGTCCACCTGGTTTCAGGCCAGCCACGATTCCAAGTGGGATGCCAAAGGCCAGTGCAAACAGATATCCGGCCACCGCTAGCTCTGCGCTGGGCACCAGGGCGACCCTCATCAGGTTGCTCACCTCGGTGCCCTTTGTGAATGAGGGCCCAAAGTCGCCACGCACAGCACCGGCCAGCCAATCGATGTACTGCTGAACCAGTGGCTCATTCAGCCCGAGCCGCTCCCGCACCTGCTCGATGTCTTCGGCGCTCGCGTCGGTGCCGACCAGCAACAACGCAGGGTCGCCCGGAATCAAGCGCATGACGAAAAAGACCAGAATGCTGGCCAACACCACCGTCACGATGCCTTGAGCGAGGCGCCGAATCAGGAACGAACTCATGGACAACGCTCCTTTGGCAGCCGACCATACCGAATCTTCACCAGGCGGGCAGCGAGCGCTCGCCAGGTGGCGCCGACAACCGCGTGGACAGCACTAGTGGACGCGTGCTGAGCGGCTGCCGAGCGCTCCCGGAGATCCGGGCGAAGCCAATCGATCGGCTACGCCTTCAGCCAGAGGTCCTCCTTGAAGACCTTGCCGGACACAATCTGGGAGTAGAAGCC
This sequence comes from Dehalococcoidia bacterium, assembly GCA_964291525.2. Classification (GTDB taxonomy): domain Bacteria; phylum Chloroflexota; class Dehalococcoidia; order Bin125; family Bin125; genus Bin125. Next base: position 3,176,643 of record OZ219765.1, read on the forward strand.
GCCCACGCGGTCGTGGTTGTAGGCGCCGACGTTGGCAGCGCCGGCGTAGGGGAGCAGCCAGGGCGACTCAGCGTAGAGCTCGTTCCAATCAGTGAACAACTGTTGCCGCTCCGCAGGCGTCGGTCGTGAGGCAAAGCCTTCTAGGATCGCCGTGTACCTATCAGAGATCTCAGCAACGGCATTGACCGGCTGACGGAACTGATAGTTCATGTTCGGCAGTGTCTCCGGCTCCATCCAGAAGAAGCCCGTGCTTGCCATGTACAGACCGGGCATCTGACCGGCCAGGAAGAGCTCGATCCATTCCGCCCGGTCGATCACCTTGATTGTGACCTCCAGTCCGATCGCGTTGAAGTTCGCCTGGATGATCTCCGGTGCACCGGCGGGGAGCCAGCCCTCGAAGATATGCATGTCCAGTTCCGTGCCCACCAGTCCAGCTTCTTCCAGCAGCGCTCTGGCGCCCTCGGGGTCGTAGGCAAGGTCGTCGTACTGCGAGTCATACGCACTCGAGTGTGGCGGCCACATCTGGTTCACGATCGGCATGACGCCGTAGAACACATCCTCGTGGATGCGTTCTCGGTCGATTGCCTTTTGCAGCGCACGCCTGAAACGCGGATCGTCGTTCGCCGGGTGACCGCCGCCGAGTGCGGTTTGGGTCGGTCCCACGACCCAGTAGCCGCCGACCGCGCCGACGAAGGTGGTGAGGTGCTCTAGCTCGCTCATACGGTTGTATTGCGGCAGAGGAATAACGGCCATGTCGAGCTCTCCGCTCTCCAAAGCCAGCACAATTGTGTCCTCGTCAGCAATCTTGCGGTACTCAATCGAGTCGAGGTGTGGCTGCACGTAGTGATTCTCGTGCGGGACCGACACCCACTTTGCTCCTGGTTCCCATTGGTCGAAGTCGAACTTGAAGGCACCGCTGCCATTGACTTCCTCCATGGCGGCGAGAGCTGTGATGCTGTCTGCGTCAGCGATTGGTGCGAAGGTAATCAGGTCGTAGATGACAGGCCCTGGCCAGTTCGAGTGGTTGAACTGCACTGTCACGTCGTCAATCACGTCGATCGAATCGAGATACACACCTGCAAGTCCGCGCACCTGGCTGTTCGGAGTGTCCTCCCAGTTCATCGCCTCGTAACTGAGCTTGACCGCTTCGGCGTTGAGCGGCTTGCCGTTGTGGAACTCGAGGCCCGGACGCAACTTGAAGATCGTGGCCGTCGCGTCGCCATTCTGCTCCCACGATTCCGCCAGCCGAGGCTCCGGCTCCAGCGAGTCTCCACGCTGCGCTAACCAATCCCAGATGGAGGCGTCCGGTGGCTGCGTGAACCGGCCCTCGGCGATCGCGTATGGCAGGGTGACATCGTCCTCGAAGTTGGTCGTGTCGCCGGCGATCAGCCTGCCGCCCTTCCGCGGTCCATCGTCCGCCTGCTGAGCCTGGGCGACGGCGGCCTGCTGCTGTTGTTGCTCTTGCTGCTGAGCGGGAGCAGCCTGTTGCTGCTGTTGTTCTTGCTGCTGAGCCGGAGCGGCCTGCTGCTGCTGTTGCTGCTGCGCCTGAGCGGCGGCCGGCGCTGCCTGCTGGCCGTCGTCATCGTCACCACAGCCGATCAGAAGCAAGCCACTCGCGCCAATGCCCGCCCGGGCCGACGCTCGTAGGAGTGATCGCCTGCTGAACTGCCGTTTCTTCATCCGCTGCCAATAGTTTCGCTCGCTCATGAGGGACTCACTCTCTACGCCGGCCTGAACAGTTCGGCAGTTCGTTCGAGGAAGTATGCCTAGCGAGAGATGCTTTTGCAACTCTGGTCAGCGGACGTTGCGGAGCCTTGGATCGAAGGCGTCTCGGATGCCGTCTCCGACGAAGTTGAAGGCGATCACGCCGCCAACTATGACCGTGCTGTGAATCGGCTACGGCGTGTTGTTTCCCTAGGCGTTCGCTGCTTCCGCGACCGCCTTGGCGACCGTGCTGGCATTCACAACACCGTGTTCTAGGAAGTCGGTCATGACCCTTGCGTAGGCAGAGGGCACCTCGCGTGGCACTCCGTGTCCGACTCGGCTGAAGACGTGTAGCGTTGCGTTGCCGAGGCGGGCGAAGTCCTTGAGGTTGGGCGTCAGGAGGGAGTCGGCCGCGCCTGCGAGGAGCAGGGTTGGCGTCTGGATTTCGCCGAGTCGGTCGCCCTTGTGGTAGTTGACCATCGCGTCCCAGCAGCCGTCGTAGTGACCTTCCGAGACGGAGAGCTGTCGGTCCACCTGGGCCGGTACGTCGGCATGGGCCGATTCCCGCGGTACGCCGGCGAGCGAGGTGCGGATCAGTAGGTCTCGATCCTTGTTCGCCCAGTGCTCGCGCATTGTGTCGCGAACCGATTGCGGCATCGCGATGCCGTCCGCCGGTGCCGGCGCGGAAAGCGACAGGCTCAGCAATCGGTCGGGATAGGACAGGCCCAGTTCGAATCCGATCAGACCGCCCATGCTCTGGCCGGCGTAGTGGAACTTGTCGAAGCCGTGGTAGTCGGCCATGCCGACCACGTCGGCGGCGAGTTGCTCGATCGTGTAGCCGTCGTCTGGATGGGCGGAGTCGCCGGCGCCGCGACAGTCCATCGCGATGCAGCGGTGGCTCGCACTCATTCGTTCAATGACGCCCGACCAGCCCTCGTGCGAGGCGGTGTAGCCGTGTTGGAAGATGATCGGGTCGCCGATGCCGGTGTCCTCGTAGTAGAGGTCGACGCCGTTGATGCTTGCCATTGCCATAGTGTGCCCCCTCCGTCACTCCTTGACACCTCCCCCAGAGGGGGAGGTCTTGTTCAGCGAGCTGTGTAGCCACCGTCGACGGGCAGCGCGATTCCGTTGACGAAGCTGGCGTCGTCGGAGGCGAGGAATGCTGCTGCAGCCGCGATTTCCTCGGGCTGGCCGAGCCGTCCCATCGGATGCAGAGATGCGAGGAACTCCTCGGCGCCTTCCATCTCGCGGATCTGGGCGGTCATCGGCGTGTGGATGTATCCGGGGCAGACAGCGTTCACGCGGACGCCTCGGGGCCCGTAGGTCACTGCGAATTGCCGGGTGATCCCGACGACGCCGTGCTTGGCGGCGACGTATGCGCCTGCGCCTTCTTCTACTTCCAGGTCGATGTCTTGGGTTGAGGCGCCGCTTACCAGACCGTTGAGGCCGGCGATTGAGGCCGTGTTGATGATCGACCCGCCTCCGCGTTGGGCCAGCGTCGCCGCGCCGTGGAAGGTGCCGTAGTAGACCCCGCTCAGGTTGACGTCGATGGTTCGATCCCAGCCGTACTGACTGCCGCCGACGCCGGCGTTGTTGAATATCACGTCGAGCCCGCCCAGCACCTGGACGGTCTGGGCGAGAGCGTCCTTGACCGCGTCCTCGGAGGTGACGTCCAGCTCCATCGTGGCCGAGCGGCCGCCGTGCTCGGCGATCTGGGCTGCGGTCGTCTGTGCGCCCTCGACATTGATGTCGGCGCACATCACCGCTGCACCCTCCGAGGCCATGCGCAGCGCCGACGCCTGGCCGATGCCGGAGCCCGCGCCGGTGATCAGCGCCACTCGTCCCTCAAGTCGATCGATTGCCATATGGATAGCCCCTCACTGTCTTCTTGTTGTGTTCGCGCAGTCTAAGTCTGCGTCGAGAGACTTGCCCTGGCCTGCCATTAGGCTGCTTAGTGTGACCACGACCATTCCATTCTGAGGAGACCAAGATGCCAATCTCTGCTGGAGACACCCTGCCTGATGTGAACGGGACCGTCATCGCCGACGGTCGACCGGGACCGGCCAACGTCCGGGAGCTGGTGGGCGACAAGAAGACTGTGATCTTTGGCGTGCCCGGCGCGTTTACGCCGACTTGCACTAACGATCATCTGCCGACATTTGCGGCGTCGGCCGACCAACTTGCGGCTGCCGGGATCGAGCAGACGATTTGCATGTCGACTAACGACATCTTCGTGCTGAAGGCCTGGAACGAGGCCCATGGAGCCGGGCACATCACGATGCTTGCCGACGGCTCGGGCGACATCACGCGGGCGATGGACATTGGCCTCGACCTGTCGGGTCTCGGCCTGGGCTTCCGCTGCACTCGCTTTGCCATGCTGGTTGACGGCGGCGTGGTGAAGGCGTTCCAGACCGAGGAGAATCCTGGCACTTGCGCCATGACCTCGGCTGCGGCGATCCTCGAGCACGCCTAGGCGCCTCCTTCGGTGATGCCATGTCGGATGCCAGTCACGTCCCCTCGGGCGCTGACGACTTGCGTCAGAAGGATGCCGAGGCGCTGCTGCGCTATCCGGGTGTCCGCAGCGCGCACACGTATCAGGCCTCTTGGTACAACAACGCGACTTTTGTCTTTCCGCTCCTGGCGGTGATTGTTGCTGGTGTCATCTGGCTCGCTACGGGGAGTACTGAGGCGGGTGGCGCGGCGATCTTCTTTCTTGTCGTTACTGCGGCGATGCTGCCGGTCGTGTTTATCACCTGGCAGCGTCAGACGACTGCGGTGATTGTTCATGAGGCCGGTGTCACAGCTCTGCATGCTGGCTTTGAGCAGCAGACGATTGAGTGGGCGGAGCTGCGCAGTGTTCGCCGGGTTGAGACGATGGGCAACGTTCGCTGGTACCTGGACGGTACCGGCGAGGAGCACATTGTGATCGAGGGTGAGATTGCCGAGCGTGAGGAGTTGCTTGAGTCGGCGCGCCTCGAGATTGGGCGCCGGGCTGACTCGCACGACTAGCCGCCTCCTCCTCCGAAGCCGCCTCGGGCTGGTTCGGGTGTGTTGAGGGTTGGTCTTGACTCGGCGGGTAGGGCCAGGGCCGTGAGCGCTGTTTCGCCGTCTTCGTCGAGGATGATTGTGACTGCGGCTCCTGCTCCGATGGCGCGCGGACCGACCCGCTCCATTCGCAACAGGAATGTTGTCTCGTCGGTGAGCTGGATTGCTGCTTGACCTGTTGCGGTCTCGATGACCAGGTAGCCGTCGGAGGCTGAGACTACTCGACCGATTAGCACCTGACGTCCCTGCAAGCCTTCCGAGTTGCCGAAGGGGCTGAGGCCGCTTGCGCCGAGAATTAGTGCGGTGTTGGGGTAGTCTGCCTGGTCGACCTCGATCTGCAGGCGACCGGCGACCACGGTTTCGGCGACGACCAAGTCCTCTTCTGTTGGCTGGGTTGCGACCACGTCGGAGCCGACGTACCAGCCTCCGACTCCGGCGCCTCCGAGTGCGGCCAGGATGATCAGCCAGCCTGTTAGTCGGCGGATCATTGGGCCGCGCTTTCGATGATGGCTTCTTCTACGGCATCGCCGACCAACGCCTGTGACGCGGGGATGATCACGATCCCGGTGGTGATGAAGCTGTTTACGTTGTCGTCAGTTCCTCCGACCACGACGAAGTCGCCGGGCTGTATGACATCGGTCCAGACTGGGAGCATCGCTTCGATGACTGAGTCGTTGGCGAAGCGGATCGTCTTTAGTTCGTCACCGACTCGCACGATCCAGGCGTCGCCGGAGCGCTCGGTGACGAAGCCGCTGATGTCGCCGGTCGGGGCGCCGTCGCTGCCGACTCGTCCTTGCAGTGAGGAGTCGTAGACGCGGACGACGTCTTGCTTCTCGGGGGCTCCCCATTGGAAGCCGGCGCCGAGGGCGGCGCCGAAGACGATCCCGGCGAGGGGGATCAGGAGGAGGCGCGAGGCGAAGCCGCTGAGTCGGTTGCGCACGGTTGGGTGTTTGTTCCTGTTCGGGTGCTTTGTTTTGTGTTTTGACTTTCACCCCCCTCTGCCTTCGGCATCTCCCCCCTGAGGGGGGAGAGGGGAGTTAGTGGTGGCATCTCACCCCCTGAGGGGAGAGATAGGGAATGGGGGAGTGGTTGGTTCCTAGACGCAGAGAGGGCGGACCGAAGTCCGCCCTCTGAGCTTGCTTGCGTTCGACGCTGTTAGACGGAGAGCGCGTCGGCGACGTCGGCGAGGCCGATCGACTCGAGCTTTTCACGGCTCGGGAGGCAGGTCTCGGTGTCCCATCCGCAGGCGTTGAGGAAGTCGGTCTCGAGGGTCTCGATGTCGAGGATGACATCGGCCAACGGACCGGTCTTCTGCACGGTGCCCTCGCCGCCCCAGAGGCGCGGCGGTGCGAAGCGCTGGCGCGGGTTGTCGCCCTCGCGAACGGTGAAGGCCATGCGTAGGTTGGAGATGCGCTCTCCAGCCAGTTGCAGTTCTTCACCGGTGAGGTTCCAACCGGTGACTGCGTTGATCCACTGCGGGAAGCGGTCGGTCGGAGCGGCCATCATGATGAACTGACACATGCCGGTCGAGTTCGAGATGTGCATGTACTCCGAGGCGCCCTTGTGGTGCTCGCCGCGGTTCTCGTAGTCCTTGAAGTCGCGCGGCGCAGCCGGGTACTCGGGTCCGCCGAAGCGGGAGTTGCCCTCGTACTGGGTGTGCCGGGCCGGAGTCGGGTCGAGCTTGTAGGTCGTCCAGTACTCGGGCTGCAGCTTCGCGTCGTGCATCGGCAGCTCCTGGCCGCCGACGTCGGTGCGGAATTCCTGAGCCCGGCTGTCGCCGTTCTTCTCGTCGATCTTGGCAGCCGCGACCTGCATGCCGTCGGCGAGCAGGTCACCGAAGCCTTCGCGCTTGCCGATCAAGTGGAGCATCTCCATGATGCCGTCGTCGTTGCTCCAGGTGAGCTCGACGCCGCCGGTGTCCTCGAGGTCGATCAGACCGTTCTCGAAGCACTCGATGGCGAAGGAGATGGTGGTGCCGGCGCCGATGGTGTCGAGGCCGTACTCGTTGCACCAGTGGTTGGCGGCCTGCAGCATGTCGATGTTGCAGGTCAGGTTCATGGTGCCGAAGGAGGCGACGGTCTCGTACTCGGCGCGGTGGGTGTCGACCGGGTACTTGAAGACGCCCTTCTCGTGCTCGGCCTCGGCGAAGCCTGGCGCGACGGTGCCGTGGGGCGATTCGATTGACTCGGCGCCACAGGCCATCGGGCAGCGCCAGCAGCCGTAGCTCTTGTGTCGGACGGCCTTGCCGTTGACGTCGACCGCGCGCGGCGCGGGCGAGTGATTGGGGTCGATCGGCGGCATGCCGGTCTCGGGGTCGATTTCAAGTTCGGCGTGGGTCATGCGGGTGGCGTTGAAGGCCATGCCGGACATGGCGTCGACCTCTGGCAGGACGTCAACGCCGACGCCGCCCCAGTTGCGGACGGGGGAGTCGCCGTTGTGGGCGGAACCGGTGCTGATGCCGGTGGTGCCGAAGCCGGCGAAGAAGTCGCGCAGCGGAGCGATGAACTCGTTGCGGGACTGGCGGGCGAGCTCGCGCACGCCGGTGTCACGGCCGAGCAAGTTCTCGCGCGGGGTACCGCCGGCGCGAACGACGACGGCCTTGACCTTCTTCGAGCCCATGACTGCGCCGACGCCGGAGCGGGCGGCGAGGCGGCCGTGCTCGTTGCAGATGCCGGCGAGGTAGGAGAGCTGCTCGCCGGAGGGGCCGATGCAGGCCACCGAGGTCTTCTTGCCGTACTTGTCCTTGAAGGCGTTCTCGACCTCGATTGCGCCCAGGCCCCAGTACTCGGAGGCGTCCTCGATCGAGACGTCGTCGCCGTCGATCAGGATGTAGACGGGGTTGTCGGCCTGGCCGTAGAAGAGGATGCCGTCCCAGCCGGCGAACTTCAGGTAGGGACCGAAGTCTCCGCCGCAGTTGGCGTCGCCCCAGCCGCCGGTGGAGGGCGACTTGCAGACGGCCTGGAAGCGGTTGCCGAAGATTGGCGTGCCGGTGAGCAGGCCGGGCATCAGGCCGAGGACGTTGTCCGGGCCGAGCGGGTCGGCGCCGGTCGGGATGCGGTCGAACAGCAGGCGAGCGCCGATGCCGTACCCACCGAGGTAGTCCTTATACATCTGCTCGGGAATGTCTTCCCGCTCGACGCTGCCGTCGCCGAGACGGACGTTGATGATTTTGCCGTTGTAGGCGACCTCTTCAGGACTCCACTCGCGATCGGCGAAGGGGTCAGTCGCTTCCGCGGCTTCCGCGTTTTCCGCGCCCGGAACATTGGCCATGGGTCACATCCTTCATGCTTGTAGCTCTGTGCATACGCGAACACTAACCGGTTCGCGCGAAACCGATGTCAGGTTAGCGAATCGGCGGATTTAGCGCTACGGAGCAGGCCGAGCATGGGCCAAGTATGGGCTAGGCGCGAGTTATGCGCGGGTCAGGCGCGGGTCAAGCGCGGGTCAAGCGCGGGTCAAGCGCGGGTCAGGCGACGTCAGATTGATTGGCCTGGGCGAGGAGGGCGTCTCTCCGTTCTACGAGCCTGAGGGCTTGTTGGCGTTGCGGGTGGTAGGGGTTGTGGGGCGGGTAGTCGTTGAGCCAGTCTCGGTAACTGAGGAGCTCACTGAGTTGCTGATCGATGTCGTCGAGGGTCTGTTGTACGGATGGGGGGAGGGAATTCTGGTCGGAATCGGCTGACTTGCTGTCCTGGGCGGGGTTTGGGGCGGATTCTTGTTCGGATTTGTTCGGTTTTGTTTGATTTTGGTCCGATTGCTCCGGTCGGGGGAGGGGGGCGAGTTCCCGCGCGGGGGCGGGAACTAGAGCGTCGGGCGTGGGTTGGGGGAGCAGAGCGGGTTCCTGCGTTGGGGCTGGAAGTGGAGTGTCGGGCGAGTGTTGGATGCCGCCCCCTCCGTCGCTTCGCGACACCTCCCCCAATGGGAGAGGTCTTCGATCCTCAGTCGCGGGTATGAAGGCCAGAGGGACATCTGGGCTTGGGCGGCCGGCGGGGGTGATTTTGTTGGTGTTGTTGGGGAGTTGCTGGATGTGTTGCTCTTCTTCGGTGGTTGGGGCGTAGAGGCGGTCGGGCATGGGATGTCGGTTGCCGTATTGGTCGACTACGACTCCGCCCTGGTTGAGTTCCCGGGCTCGTTCGTTCTCGTCGCGCCTCATTTCGGGCAGCGAGGCGAGGAGGAGCCGGAGTTCGCGGACGTCGGCGAGTCGTTGGTCGTGATTGGGATCGTCGGTGTCGGCGAGATGGATTAAGTGGGAGACGATCTGGTCGGCGGCGAGTTCGCGCATGAGGTCGTTGCGGAAGAGCTCATAGTCGCGGAGGTATCCGGCGACGGTTGATGGTGCGCAGTTCATGATCTCGCCGATCTGTCGGAGGGTGAGGCCCTGTTGCCTGAGCTGGTGTGCTTGGAAGATTCGCGCTCGGCGAGCGGGATTGGGATATTGCGGGAAAGACATGTGTTTTCGCTCCTTCGTTCGGACTGTGCGTTCTGTATACCGTATATGTGTTCTGTCTAGGAAACGCAAGCCGCTGTGCAATGTGGGCGACGGAGGGAGGGGCGTCTGGGGAGATGTTTCGCGTAGCGCGAACTGTTGTTGGCGCTTAGCCTGACTGAGGTCGGAGTGAGGACGCGGTTGCGCACATATCAGGTTGATTTCGAGGCGCTTTCGAGGGCGCAACGGATATGAGACAGATCCGTCAGACGTTCGCGGCGTTCGTCGTGCGCGATTTCCGTTACATGTGGGGCGGTTCGCTGCTGTCGGTGACGGCGTTTATGACGTCGTTCTCGTTGATTCCCTCGGTCGCGTATGAGCTGACTGGGAGCTACACGGCGGCCGGGATCGCGATGCTGGGGTCGGGGATCTCGCAAACGCTGCTGGGTCCGATCGGTGGGGTGATCGCCGACCGTTATCGGAAGAAACCGCTGGTGGTGGTGGGGCAGGCGTTGCCGGGGGTGTTGCTCGGGGCGCTGGGCACGTTGATTGTTACGGATTTGATTTCGGTGCCTCTGCTCGTGGTGGCGACGCTGGTGATGGGGGCGGGATTCTCCCTGATGGGTCCGGCGCGTCAGGCTTGGACCGGCTTCATTGTGCCTCGTCGGTTGCTGGCTAATGCTGTGGCGCTGCAGCAGATGTCGATGAATACCGGGCAGGTGCTGGGACCGACGCTGATCGCTCTGTTCGGGCTGTTTATGACGCTCGAGGGTGGGAACACGGGGATTCTGTTCCTGGTTGTTGCGTCGTTCTTTGCGATCGTCGTGCCGATGACGGCATCGATCCGTACTGAGGGGCCAGCCACTCCTGTCGAGCAACGGCGGGCCATGCGCGTTGAGCTGGCGGAGGGCTTCCGCTATCTGCGTAGTAATCCTCGGTTGCGGATTCTGTGGTTCTACTTTCTCCTGATCGTGGCCTGTGGCTGGGGTTTTCAGACTCTGCTGCCCGGGGTGCTGGCTCAGGAGTTTGGTCGGGCTCCGACCGATGTTGGTCCGACGTTCCTGATCTTTGGCGTGTCGTCGCTGGTGATCAACATCCTGCTGGCGGGCGCGGTGTCGGGCCGCTGGGCCTGGCCGTTGCTGTTGATCATGGGTGTGGTGATGGCGGTTGGATTCTGGCTGGTGGCGATTGCTCCGAGCTATGGGATGTTCCTGATCCTGGGCGCGTTCATCGGGGCGGGTCGATCGGGCACGATGCTGGTCAATCAGTCGTTGATGATGGGCAACACGAAGCCTGCCTACTTTGGGCGGGTGATGTCGTTTGCGATGATGGCGTTTGGCTTCCAGGCGCTGTTTGGTCCGGTCTGGGGCGGGATCGCTGATGCGATCGGCGGTCCGCAGACGATGGCGCTGATCGGTGTGATTGCGGCTGGGGCGACGGTGTTCATGTTGGTCGGTTGGCTGCGGACTCGGAATCTGCCGCTCGAAGCGGGGACGGCTGCAGCCAGCATGGGTCGGCGGATCGGGACCGTGGTGCGGCGTCCTTCGCCGACAGGAGCTGCTGGTTCGAACGGCCTCGAGGCGGAACCGACCTTCGCCGCTCAGGTGGCGCCGGTTGCGCTCATGGATCCGCAGAAGGCTCAGTCATGAGCAGGGTGGGCCGGACGTTCGAGTCGTTTGCCCACCGCGACTATCGATTCCTCTGGACCGGTTCGCTGCTCTCGACGACGGCGTTCATGACGACGTTCCTGCTGGTGCCGGTGGTGGCGTATGAGATCACTGGCTCGTATGCCGCTTCGGGGATCGCCCAGATGGGCTCCGGTATCTCGATGTTCTTCCTGGGGCCGTTCGGTGGTGTGATCGCCGATCGGTATGCCAAGAAACCGCTGGTGCTCGTCGGTCAGATCTTCCCGACCCTGCTGATCATCATTACCGGCGTCCTGATCGTGACCGGCGTGATCACGGTCTGGATGCTGTTCCTCTCGACGCTGTTGATGGGCTTTGGCTTCGCGTTGATGGGGCCTGCTCGACAGGCGTGGCTGGGGGAGCTGGTGCCTCGGCGGTTGCTGGCCAACGGGGTGGCGCTGCAGCAAATGTCGCAGAACATGGCCCGCGTCTTTGGGCCGATGCTTGTCGCGGTGCTTCTGGCAGCGTTCGCCTTCAGCACCGGCTACCTCTACCTGATTGTCGCCAGCTTCTTCCTGATCGTCATCCCGCTGACGACGATGCTGCCGAAGACCAAACCAGCGCGACGCGAGGGCGAGCCGCCGCGCGTGCTTGCCGAGATGAAGCTGGGCTTCGCTTATCTGCTGAAGACTCCGCGCCTGCGCGTGCTCTGGGTCTTCTGGATGGTGATGGTGGTCTGCGGCTTCGCGTTCAACACGCTGATGCCGGGCTACGTCGAGCGCGAGTTTGGCCGCCCCTCGACCGATGCCTTCACCGTCTACCTGATCTTTGGCGCGGCCTCGTTCCTGTTCAACATTCCCCTGGCCGGGCTGGTCGGCGGGCGCTGGGGCTGGCCGCTGCTGCTGATCACGGGGTTTGGATCGGCGGTGTCGTTCTTCCTGGTCGCCTGGGCGCCCAGCTTTGGCGGCGTGCTGCTGATGAGCATCCTCAACGGAGCCAGCACCTCCGGCGTGATGTTGGTCACGATGTCGCTGATGATGGCGCATTCGCGGCCCGAGTACTTCGGTCGCGTGATGTCGTTCATCACCCTCGGCTACGGCGCGCAAGCGATCATGGCCGGTGTCTGGGGCGGTGTTGCGGACGCGCTTGGCGGACGCCAGACCTTTGTCGTGATTGGGGTTATCGCGCTGGTGATCACGGGCTTCATGGTGATTGCCTGGCTGCGTACTCGGCATTTGCCGTTGGAGTTTGGTACGGCAGCGGCTGAGACTGGACCCGCGACGGCGCGCCGGTCGGGTCCGCCGCTGCGCCGTCAGCCGGTGCCGGGGTTTACGGCTCAGGTTGCGCCTGTTGTGTTGATGGAGGGCCAGAAGCCGCGGGTCGGCGACGCGATGATCGGTCCGACCCAACTGGCGGGAGGCGGCGACTGATGCGTGGGCCGTTTGCGGCATTTGCGGCGCGCAATTTCCAGTTGCTCTGGGGCGGCACGCTGTTCTCGACGACGGCGTTCATGACCAGCTTCCTGCTGGTGCCGATCGTGGCCTACGAGATCACCGGCTCCTACACCGCATCGGGCCTGGCGCTGATGGGCAGCGGAGTCTCGATGCTGGTGCTGGGACCGATCGGCGGGGTGATCGCCGACCGCTATGCGAAGAAGCCGCTGGTCTTGCTGGGACAGATCATTCCCGGGTTGTTGATGCTCGGGACCGGCGTGCTCGTCGTGACCGATGTGATCACGCTCTGGATGCTGTTCCTCTCGAGCCTGCTGATGGGCGTCGGCTTCGCGTTGATGGGTCCGGCGCGTCAGGCCTGGATGGGTGAGGTGATTCCCCGTCAGCTGATGGGCAGCGGCGTCGGACTGATGCAGGTCTCGCAGAACCTTGCGCTGGTCCTCGGCCCGATGCTCGGCTCGGTCCTGCTGATCGTGTTCGCGTTTGGCTCGGGACAGATTTACTTCCTGATCGCCGGCTGTTTCCTGGTCGCGCTGCCGTTGACCACCATGCTGCCCAATGCTGCCGCGGCGAGCGCAACCGCGCGACGCAGTGTGGTGCAGGAGCTGAGGTCCGGCTTCCACTACATGTGGTCGAGTCCACGACTGCGGATGCTGTGGGCCTTCTGGATGGTGATCTCGGTCTGCCGCTTCGCCTCGCAGACGTTGCTGCCGGGATTCATTGAGCGCAACTTCGGCGTGCCCGCCAGCGACACATTCTTGCTCTACCTGGTCGTCGGTGTGGTGGCGCTGATCGCCAATGTGCCGCTGGCTCGGATGATCTCGGGACGCCTGGCCTGGCAGTTGCTGATCGGGTTCGGCGCGATGACGGCGATGGTCTTCGTCCTGGGCGCGCTGACACCGACGTTCCTTGCGCTGATGTTGGTCGCGATCCTGGTTGGTCTCGCGACGACCGGGGTGATGCTGGTCAACCAGGCGCTGATCATGTCGAATTCAAGGCCTGAGTACTTCGGACGGGTGATGTCGTTCGTGGTGCTCGGCTTTGCCGCACAGTCCCTGCTCGCTCCGATCTGGGGTGTTTCGGCTGACGCGATCGGTGACCGTGAGACGCTGGTCATCGTTGGGATGATCGTGCTGAGCGCGACCGCTCTCTTGATGCTGGGTTGGCTGCGTACTCGGCGGCTGCCGCTCGAAGCGGGAACGCCAGCCGCGATCGCTGCTGGAGAGATCGCGACTGAGGCTGCACCTGCACCGTCTGCACCGCCCGCAGCTCCGAGTCCGGCGTTCGCGGCCAGACTGGCTCCTGTCGTGCGAATGGGGTCGCAAAAGCACCGGGCTACTAGCGTCCCCGGCGGCGACTAGCCTCGACCGACGAATAGCCTGCTCGCCAGATGAACAGTTTCCGCGCCACGTTTGCCGCGCTCGCCGTCCGCGATTTCCGCCGCCAGTGGATCGCCTCGACGCTCGCCACGACGGCGTTCATGACGACGTTTGTGCTGGTGCCGATCGTCGCGTATCAGCTGACCGGGTCTTACGCGGCCTCGGGCTTCGCCGCGATGGGCAACGGCGTTGGGATGTTCTTCCTTACGCCGCTCGGTGGGGTGGTGGCGGACCGGTTTCCCAAGAAACCGATTGTCCTGTGGGGTCAGTATTCGACCTTGATTGTGATCGCCGGCACCGGCGCGTTGATCGCGACCGACCTGATCACGATCCCGTTGTTGTTCGCGTCGACCCTGCTGAGCGGCGCGACGTTCGCGCTGACCGGTCCGGCGCGTCAGTCGTGGGTCGCGGAGCTGGTGCCTGAGCGCCTCGTGCCGAACGCGGTCGCATTGCAGCAAATGGGGATCAACATCGCCCAGGTGTTGGGTCCGACGATGGCGGCGATCGTCATCGGCGCGTTCGCTATTGGGGCAGGCGAGGTGTACCTCGGCGTCTCGCTGCTGTTCATCATCGTCGTCCCGATCAATCACATCCTGCCCAAGACGATGCCCAAGGTTGTGGTTCGGCGCTCGCCTCGACGCGAGCTCGGCGAGGGCTTTGACTATCTCAGGCGAAATCCGCGTTTGCGCATTCTGTGGCTGTTCTGGCTGGTCGTCGTGATCTGCGGCTTTGCGATCCAGACTCTGATGCCCGGCATTCTCGATCAGGAATTCAGCCGATCTTCCAACGACGCCGTGATCATCAACTCGATCTTCGGTATCTCGGCGTTGCTGATTAATGTTCCTCTGGCGGGACTGGTCTCCGGTCGATTCGCCTGGCCGCTGCTGCTGGGCACCGCGATCCTGATGGCCGTCGGCCTGTGGATGGTCGCCTGGGCGCCAACCTACGGCCTGATCCTGATCCTTAGCGCTGTCGCCGGCGCGGGACGATCGGGCGTGATGCTGGTCAACCAGTCGATCATGATGTCGAATACGAAGCCCGAGTACTTCGGTCGCGTGATGGCCTATGTGCTGATGGCATTCGGGTTGCAGTCGATTATCGCGCCGGGATGGGGGATCATCGCCGATGTCATTGGCGGTCGCGAAACGCTGTTGTTGGTCGGATTGATCGTCGTCGGCGCGACGGCGTTGATGTTTCTCGGCTGGATCAGAACTCGGCGGTTGCCGTTGGAAGTCGGAACACCGGCCGCGGCTGTTGCCGACGAGGTCCCGGCTGAACCGGAACCGAGCGTCGCTCCGAGCCCTGCTCACAGTCCGCTGTTCGTCGCTCAGGTTGCTCCGATCGTGCTGATGGAGGGGCAGAAGCCTCGGCCTGCGATCACGAGCGGCGACTAGGCTCACTCAATGGTCCGACTTGGGGACACCTTCGCTGCTCTCGCTGTGCGTGAGTTCCGGCTGCTCTGGATTGGCTCGCTGCTCGCCACGACCGCGTTTATGACGACATTCGTGCTGGTGCCGATCGTCGCTTATCAGATCACGGGCTCGTATGCGGCCTCGGGGATCGCCCAGATGGGGTTGATCGCGCAGCTCATCCTGGGACCGGCCGGAGGTGTGATCGCCGACCGTTACCGGAAGAAACCGCTGGTCCTGGCTGGACAGGTATTGCCCTGCGCGATCATCGTCGCGACCGGCATCTTGATTGTCACCGACCGAATCAACATTCCGCTGCTGTTCGTCTCCACATTCCTGATGGGGTCGACATTCTCTCTCATGGGACCGGCCCGGCAGTCGTGGGTCACTGACCTGTTGCCTCGGCGCTTGCTGCCTAACGCGGTCGCCCTGCAGCAGATGTCGATCAATATCGCGCAGGTCTTTGGACCGATGATGGGATCAGTTGCGGTGTTGCTCTTCGGCTTCGACGCCGGCTACCTGTATCTGATGGTCGCAGCGCTGTTTGTCATCGTGATTCCGCTGACCACCATCCTGCCCAACACGCCCGCAACGCCGCCGCCGGAGGGCGGTCGTCCGTCCCCGATGCATGAGCTGATGGATGGCTTCCACTACCTGCGTCGTCGTCCGCGGTTGCGATCATTGTGGTTGTACTGGATGTTGATCGTGGTCTGTGGGTTCGCCATGCAGACGCTGATCCCCGGCCTGCTTGATCGCGAGTTTGGACGAGATCCCAATGACGGCATCATCGTCTTCTCGGTGTTTGGCATCTCGGCTCTGCTGATCAACATTCCTCTGGCGGGCATTGTCTCGGGCCGGAAAGCGTGGCCGGCGTTGTTTGGCACCGGGATCTTGCTGGCGCTCGGTATGTGGCTGGTTGGCTGGGCTCCGACGTTCATTGCCTTGATGGCATTGAGCGCGGTTGCCGGGGCCGGACGCTCGGGCGTGATGCTGGTCAATCAATCGATCCTCATGTCGAACACGAAGCCCGAGTACTTCGGCCGCGTGATGTCCTGGGTGCTGATCGCGTTCGGTCTGCAGGCGATGCTCGCGCCGGTCTGGGGAGCGATCGCTGACGCGATCGGCGGCCGCGAGACGCTCTACATCGTTGGCCTGATCGTGGTGGCCGGGACGGGCATGATGGTCCTCTCCTGGCTGCGCACGCGACGTTTGCCGCTGGAGTCGGGCACTGCCGCCGCCGCTCTGGCCGGAGAAGTCCCGCCCGAGCCTGAAGCGATACGGCCCGAGCCCAGGGTTGCGCCCAGCCCTGCGTACAGTCCGTTGTTTGCCGCTCAGGTTGCTCCGATCGTGCTGATGGAGGGGCAGAAGCCGCGGCCTGCGATCACTAGCGGCGATTAGCCTGACACGAATGAATCGCTTCCGCGTCACCTTTGCTTCCCTGTCCGTGCGTGAGTACCGACTGCTCTGGTCGGGGTCGTTGCTGGCGACGACCGCGTTCATGACAACGTTCATCCTGGTGCCGATCGTTGCCTACGAGATCACTGGTTCGTACGCCGCATCGGGTATCGCGCAGGCTGGGATGGTTTCACAGCTTCTCTTCGGGCCGTTTGGCGGTGTGATTGCCGACCGCTATGCGAAGAAACCGCTGGTACCGGGTAGTCAGATCATCCCCTGCGCGATCATCGTCGTGACCGGCATTCTGATCGTGACCGACAGGATCACGATCCCGATGCTGTTCGCGTCCACCTTCCTGATGGGTGCGACGTTCTCGCTCATGGGTCCGGCTCGTCAGGCATGGGTAGTTGAGCTGGTCCCGCCAAGACTGCTCCCCAATGCGGTCGCGCTGCAAAACATGTCGATCAACGTGGCCGCGCTTCTTGGCCCGATGATGGCCTCGATCCTGGTCCTCTCAATGGGCTTGAACTCCGGCGTCCTTTACCTGTTGGTGGCTGCGCTGTTCGTCGTGGTGCTGCCGTTGACCTTGATGATCCGTGGATCAGGCGCAGCCACGCCCCCAGACCAACGCAAGGCCGTATTCACAGAGATGGCCGCCGGCCTGCGCTATATCGTCAGCCGGCCGCAACTACGCAGTCTCTGGCTCTTTTTCATTTTGATCGTCGTCACCGGCTTCGCTCTGCAAACTCTGATCCCCGGACTGCTCAATCAGGAGTTCGGACGCTCGGAGCAGGAAGCGACCGTCGTAGCGTTGATCTGGGGTGCAACCTCGATTCCGATCAACCTCGCCCTGGCCGGCCTCGTTGGTGGACGGTTCGCCTGGCCTTTGCTCTTCATCTCGGCAATCGCATTGGCGGGCGGCATCTGGCTCACCGCAGCGGCGCCCGGCTACGCGATCCTGCTGATTGTCTCAGCCGTCGCAGGGGGCGGTCGTTCGGCCGTGATGCTGCTCAATCAGACCATCCTGATGTCGAACACCCGCGCCGATTACTTCGGTCGGGTGATTAGCTGGGTGTTCATGGCGTTCGGAGTACAGGGCATCCTGGCGCCAGTCTGGGGCATCGTCGCCGACAGCATCGGCGGCCGTGAGACGTTGTACATCGTTGGCCTGGTGGTCGTGATCGGGACCGGATTGATGGCGGTCTCCAGATTTAGGACGCGCCATATCCCGCCGGAGACTGGCACAGCTGCAGCATCAATCGAGGCATTCGGTGGTGAGCAGCCGCACGATGCCGAGTCAGCGGAATCCGCACCGCTGCAGCCGAAGCTCGCGCCGAGTCCGGCCGTCAGCCCGCTGTTCGCGGCGAGGCTTGCTCCAGTCGTGTTGATGGAGGGTCAGAAGCCGCGGTGAGCGAGCCTAAAGGCGACGCCGTTGCATTGACCAGTCCGGCCACGACGGATCGACTGAGCGAACCGGGTCCATTCCGGATCCCTGGCTTCTGGATTGCTTGGATTGTCAACGGACTTGCTGCAGCAGGGTTGGGCGCGCTCTGGTCCATTCAGACAATCGCATTAGCTGATTCGGACATCACCAGCGATTCGCTGTCGCGAATTGGTCTTGGCGGACATCTTGCCGTTCTTGCCGGCATCGTCTTGAGCTTGCGCCTGGGCGATCGATATCCCAAGCAGGGCGCCATCAGGTTGTGTTACTTCTCGATGGTGGCGTGTTCACTGATTGCAGGCATGGTCGCCTTGACCGGCATTGCTACCATCCCGCTGCTGTACGTGACATTCGTTGTTGTTGGCATCCTGTATGGACTGACGACTCCCCTAGTCTGGGGACTCGTGGCGGAACTGGTGCCTCGCGCTCTGCTCACGAAGTCGATTGTCATGCTCTCGTGGTCAACGGTGATTGCCTCTGTACTAGGAGTCCCGTTCAGCGCATTGGTGTTCGGCAAAACACTCTGGGATGCACCGTATGAGTTAACTTTCTTTTATGTAGCACTCGTGTTCCTTATAACTGGATTGCTGACCAAGAGGCTTCCTCGATACGCAGGAAACGTGCGATTCCCTGGGGGCTTCCGCGAGGCTCTTGGCCTTTTGGTCCGCGCAAGACGATTGCGAGCGCTCTGGATCTATACCGTCGTCATGAGCGGGTTTCTGGCTGTCTTCTCATCGAGCGTCGCGGTGTTCGATTACTTCGATCTTGCCGACAGGCTGGATTTTGTCTGGTTGATGCTTGCTCGCGGCGGAGCAGGTGTCGTTGCAACTGTCGGCTTGGCGTTTGTGATCAGCGGGAGGCGCGGCTGGCCGACCGTGCTTCTGTGTAGCGGTATCGCGGCGATTCTGTGCATGTCGATCGCTGCCGCCGATACGTTTTGGCCACTATTGGCCCTCATGATTCCCTTTGGCGCAGCCAGCGCGGCGGCAGGGCTCGGGGCTAGTGCTATCGCCATGAGTCACACACGATTTGGTTACTTTGGGCGAGTTGCCGCCTTACTCGGTGTCGGCGGTGCAGTGAGCAGTGCTGGGATTGCGTTCCTGAGCGCCACGTTCGGCAGTTGGGGACAAGGGCGAAGCCTGGTCGTTGGCGCCGGTGTTGTCCTGCTTGTTGCTTCTCTATTGCTCCTCCGGACCTGGATGTCGACACGAGATGAGTCCAACGCGTTTGATGGAGGCGATCAAGCTCCATCGACCGCGTTGATCCCAGATAACGCTGCGCCGCAGAAACCCGCCGGACCGAACTAGTCGGACTGGGCAAGCTCTCCGAGGAAGGCGCGGGTTCGTTCGATGTGTGACTCGGCGTCGTCGACTAGGACGACGATGGCGGCGAGCAGCTCGTCGACTCCGTAGTCGTTGTGCATGGCTCGGACCTTGTCTCCGACCTCCGACTCTGAGCCTGAGACGATCAATGCGTCGGCCATTCGGTCGGTGAAGTCGGTTCCGGATGCTTCGTCGTAGCCGGCGTCTTGCAGCATCTGTGAGTAGTAGGGCAGGCGCTGGTAGAAACCGAACTGGCGCTTGGCGGCAGCTCGGATCGCTTCCTGGTCTTCGCTCAGGATGATCGGCGTGTGGACGACCATCTGCG
Source organism: Dehalococcoidia bacterium (assembly GCA_964291525.2). Taxonomy (GTDB): domain Bacteria; phylum Chloroflexota; class Dehalococcoidia; order Bin125; family Bin125; genus Bin125. Next base: position 3,196,162 of record OZ219765.1, read on the forward strand.
GGCGGTCGCGACCGGCCAGATCGGCGCCGGCCTGCTGCGCCGGCAGCGCGACGTCGCGGATGTAGGGCAATGGCGACATCCAGGAGATGCCGCCGGCGGTGATCTCGCCGGACAGCGACCAGGCCTTTTCGCGCAGGGCTGAGATCATCGTCGTCACCTGGGTCGGACCACCCGGCAACTGGGCTCGAGCGGTCATCAGTTCGCCCTCGTGGTTGACCTCGCCGTTCTCGAGCAGCGCTCGGCAGATCGTGACGTACTCACGCAGGTGCGAGAGCGGCTTGTGGAAGGGGATGCCCCAGGTGCCCTCGATGGCCGGCTTGTGCGACGGTCCGAGGCCGAGGATCAACCGGCCCGGCGCCATCTGATCGACCGAGGCGGCGCCCTGCACCATCGAGATTGGGTGTCGGGGGTAGGTCGGGACGATCGAGGTGCCGAAGGTGATTCGCTCTGCGCCGGAGAGTGCGGCGCCGACGAAGACGGCAAACGGGTCTGGCGCTGGTCCGCCGACGGTCAGCCAGGCGGTGTCGAGGCCGTCGCGGTCGGCTGCGACAATGCCGTCGATCAGTGAGGGCGCATTCATCATCTGGATGTTCTGCAACGCAATGTGGACGCCGATGCGCATGTTCTTCATGTTGGAGGCTCCTGTGTTCTGCTCTAGGTCATTCTGCTCTAGGTCAGTGGCGAGGATACTGGCACGCTTGATCGCCAGTCCTCGAATTGTTCGGGGACGCGCTCAAGCTGCACAGAGCAGCACGTTAGACAGTTGCATGGAGGGCTGGTCCCCGCGTCAAGCGGGACCGTGAGACCTCGATCGGAAGCCGTGCCTACTCGTAGACAGCCCCTGGGGCGAAGTCGATTCGTTTGGCTTCGGCGACGCCTTCGGTGTATTGCGAACCGACGGTGTCGTGACCCGGTAGCAGGAACGCGTCCTGGTCGGCCGCGATTCTCGCGATCTTGGCGATCGAGTTGTGCCAGTCCTCTGGCTGCATGTTGATCACGGAGGTCGCGTTGGGTTCGCCAATCGTGTCGTGGAAGTACATCGCATCCGAGGTCAGCATCACCCAGCCGGTGGAATCGAGGCGGATCATCAGTCCCATCTGGCCGGGCGTGTGACCGGGCAGCGAGAGCGTCCAGACGTCCTTGAAGATCTCCTGATCGCCGTACATCAGCATCTGCGGGGCCCGGGAGACAAAGTTCCAGTCGGCGCGGACGAAGAAGGCGTCGGCGCTCTCAACGTTGCCGACGCAGAACCGCCACTCATCTTCATGCACGACGACAGTTGCGCCGGCTTCCTCGAAGATGCGCAGCCCGCCGGCGTGGTCGGCATGCAGGTGTCCCTGGATCACGTGCGAGATGTCTTCCACGCCCCAACCGTTGGCCTGGAGCTGGGCGTCCATGCAGACCTCTGGCGTGATTCCCGACAGATCGACAAGGTCGGTCCAGTCCGACAACCACTCCTCGCCCCAGTTGGTCGAGACGCCGGTCTCGAAGGCGATCAGCCCGGCATCGGGGTGTTCGATGATGTACGACAGCGAGGGGCACTGGTAGAGCCCATTGACGATATCGCCGTCGTCCATGCGCATCGTCTCGCGAACGCCGCCGGTGTCGAACAGCATCTCGAGGGGGACGGGGAAGCCGCCCAGTTGTAGACCATGAAGTTTGATACCCATTGCGAATCTCCTTCGCTTTGACTCGTGCAGTTTCTAGTGCTGTTTGTTGTGCGGGAGGGATTGGTTTGGGCGCGTTCTAGTCGCCCGCGACGGCCGCGAGGTCGGGTGCGACCGCGTTGGCCGGTGGATTGACGACCATGCCACCGCAGGCATCAGCCAGTTGCGGCATGCAGTCGGAGGCGAACCACCGCATCTGGTGCTCGACCTCATCGTGCGAGTAACCGCCGATCTCAAACCAGGTGGTGAAGAGGAAGTCTTCGTATCCGACGCCCTCTTTGACTGCCATGATCTGCTCGACCACCTGGTCGGGCGTGCCGACGATCGCGACCTGCTTGTCGATGAGTAGGTCTGCGGTGACTCGCATGTCGAGCGGGTATGGATCCTCGTCGGCTTCGGCCAGCACGGCGGCGAAGCCGAATGGGCCGTAGTAGTCCCATTGCAACTCGAGGCCGAGCTTGAAGCGTTCCATGTCGCCTTCGGGGTCGTTGGGATCGAGCAGGTGGATGTAACGGCAGCAGCCGTAGCCGCGCTTCTTCTCTGAGTCCCAGCCGAACTTGAACGGCCCGCGATCGAGCCGGTCGGGCCAGCCGGCCGCTTTGGACGATTCGTAGTAACGCTCGACGTTGCCGACCAGCCGAGAGGTCGGCTCGGGCACGGTGAAGCAGTTCACGCCGCGTTCGGCCGCCCAGTTAATCGAGCGCGGCGAAGTCACCGGTTGCCAGACCTGCGGGTGCGGCTTCTGCAGCGGCTGCGGGATGACCGAGATCTCGCGCAGCTTGGTCGTCGAGGCCAGCACCGGGCTGCCCATCGAGTACATGTCCGGCGGACCGAGGTCGAGCACGTCTTCGACGGAATGCTTCGTTCGTTCTTGCTCGAAGTAGGCGATGGTCTGTTTGTGGTTCCACTTCGTGTAGGAGGGCGGGACGCGGTAGAACTCGCCGTGGTACGAGAAGGACGGCTCGGTCCAGGCCTTCATGATGATCTCGTAGGCCTCTTCGAAGTAGGAGCGGTTGCGCTCTTGATCCTGGATCGTGGCGCCCATGGCTCCGCCCAGGACCTCGGCCTCGCGAGGCTGGTAGCCACGTCCGACGCCGAACTCCAACCGGCCGCCCGAGATCACGTCGAGCATCGCGGCAGACTCGGCCACCCGGATCGGATGCCACCAGGGCAGGATGTTGGCCATCTGTCCGAGCCGGATTCGAGAAGTCAGCGCTGCGATGGCGGTCTCGGTTTGCATTGGGGCCGGCGACAGTTCTGCGCCTTCCGGCTGGAAGTGATGCTCGGTCATGAACCAGTAGTTGAAGCCCAGTTGGTCAGCGAGCACGCCCTGCCGTACCTGGTTGGCGATGATCCGACGGCCTGACTCGTGGACCTCGTTCAAGTCTCCGTCGTTGACCACCACCCCTTCGTGCGTTGTCGTCAGCGGCAGGTCGGCCGCGCCGTTGTGAAAGACAGCCAGTTCCAGCATGATTCGCGCCTCCTCCGACGGCAGAACAACTCTGCCACCGAGAGGCTAGGAAGATCGAAGAGCACTCTTTGGTAATGGTCATGACGCTACGGCCAAGACTCAGCCGTTGTCGTAGCCCCTGGTGATTGGGTCGTCGGTTCGCTGGCCGGACTCTCCCTCGGGTGCGAAGTCTTCGATGGTGTCGGCCAGGCTGTCGCGCGAGCGAGGGTCCGGAATCTCTTGTGCGCCTTCTACCCGGCTGGCTAGGTGCAGCGTCTGCGTGGGGAAGGCGAACTCGACCTGGAGTTCGTTCGCGAGGCGGATGATGTCGAGGTTGAAGACGTGCCGCGTGCGCAGCTCTTCGTTCCAGTTGGACGCGCCGATGAACGTGTAGACCATGATGTTGAGCGCCGAGTCGCCGAAGCTATGCAGCTCGACGATGTAGTAGTCGTGGCGCATCTTCTCGTTCGCGCGCACGATGGCGCGGACGCCCTCGACAAACGCCTGGATGCGGTCGGGATCGGTGTGATAGGCGATGCCGACGGTCGTGTAGTAACGACGCCAGGTGCGCTGGCCCATGTTGTTGACGGCGGTGTCGGTCATGCGCGCGTTGGGCACGGTGATCAGCGAGTCGGCGAAGGTACGGATGCGGGTGGAGCGGAAGCCGACCTGCTCGACCGTTCCCTCGATGTCGCCCATGACTACCCAGTCGCCGACCTGGAACGGCTTGTCGGCCAGGATCGTCGCGCCGCCGAGCAGGTTCTTGAGCGTGTCTTGCGCTGCCAGAGCGACGGCTAACCCGCCTAGGCCGAGACCAGCGATCAACGAGGTGATGTTGATGTCGAGGTTCTGCAGGATGAAGACGGCGCCGATTGCGCCAACAAAGATTTTGCCCGTGGTGCGAGCCAGCGGGACGAGCTGATCATCGAGCTTGGAGTCGGTTTCCTCGGCGACCTGCTGCCAGTAGTCGGCTGCGGCGTCGACCAGGCGGAACCCGACCAGCACGCCGGCGAATGTTGATGCGAAGTTGGAGAAGATCTCGACGACATTCTCGACATCGGGATCGAAGTCGAGGACCGGAAAACCGATCGCCAGGGTGATCGCACCCAGCATGAGCAGCAACGGGCGCTGCAAGCGCCTGAGTTCGTAACGCCAGAACTCGTGTCGCTCCGGGGCGGTGCGCCGGACGATGACCTGATTCAGCCCGATGACGATGCCGAATCGCGCGACGACAATGATCACTGCCATCACACCGAGGCCGATGAATTGCCAGACCTCGATGCCGATCACGGCTTCGTGAAGCCAGTTGAGGACCAGCGGGGGAGTCACTGCGAGATCCGCCAACGCGATGAGTACTTGCGTCTAGATGAACAGGATTGCTTTGCTGGCCCTGGCAGAGGGAGCGGTCGAAGGCTGAGGGGCTCGGTTGCAGCTCTAAACTCTGCCGACCGGAGACCCCTTTCGTCGCTCCGCGACACGGCCCCTCGTGAGGGGGAGAAAGGAGAATGCGGACGGACGCCGTGTGCCATGAGACGCGGCATCCGATATTGCTGACTGTTGTCGGCTACGCCGTCGACGGATCGTGCTCGAAGCCGCAGGCCTTGTGGGAGCCGTCGCAGAAGGGCTTCATGTCGGATTGGCCGCAGCGGCAGAGGGCGGCCATCGAGCCCTTGGGATTGGGGATCGTTGAGCCGTCGTTGGCCTTCAGCGTCAGTCCTTCGGTCGAGATCAGGATCGGTCCGTTTGCGTTGATGGTGATTTCGGCCATGGCGCTCTCCGTTGCTCTGGATGCATGCACTGGATGTCTCGGCGTCACGGTTAGCATAATCGCCGGACGACGGCTTCAGCCCGTCCGTCCGTGATGCACACTCGAACGCGAGCTTCTGGAGCTGTTCAAATGAAACTGACCGTTGACTTTCCATCTGTCGTCCATCGCAACGGGCCGGCCGAAATCAGTCGGCTCGCCAAAGCGATTGAAGAGATCGGCTACGACGAGATCGACATGTTCGATCACGTCGTCATGGGTCACCCACGGCCTGATCGTGAGTCCGGACCGTACCCATCCAACATGCCGATTCTCGAGGCGCTGATCACGCTTGGCTACATCGCTGCGGTGACCGAGCGGGTAGGGCTGGGTACCGAGGTCCTGGTCTTGCCGCAGCGCCAGCCGGTGCTGGTAGCGAAGCAGTTCAGCTCGCTCGACACCCTTTCAGGTGGACGGTTGCGGGTGGGTGTCGGTGTCGGCTGGCAAGACTCGGAGTATGAGGCCCTCGGCATGAACTACCGAACCCGCGGCGCCGCGATGGACGAGGCGATTGCGCTGATGAAGGCCTGCTGGAGCGATTCCTCGATCAACTTCGAGGGCGAGCATTTTGTATCGAAGGAGATGGCGATGGAGCCGAAGCCGCTGCAGATCGCGGAGGGTGGCGATATTCCGGTCTGGATCGGCGGCACTTCGAAGGCTGCATTGCGACGGACCGGACGGTTCGGCGACGGCTGGATGGCATCGGGTGTGCTGGGCGAGGAGGCTGCGGAGTCGATCCGGGTGATCAAGGAGGAGGCGGAGCAGGCCGGTCGTGATCCGCAGGCGCTCGGTTTCCAGTGCCAGCTTACAATGCCGCCGCGGGCGGGCGATGCTTCGACCCGCGACTTTTGGGCGCGCCCGGCGGATGTCGCCGGGACGGCTGCGGCTGCGCAGGAGACCGGTTTCGGTTGGGCCGCCGTCAACGTGACCGGCATCTTCGTCGCCGGCGCCCGCTCGATCGACGCGATGATCGAGCAGCTTGGCGTGCTCCACGACGCGATCCGGGCTGAGACCGGATAACTGATCGGACGGTGGGTTGTGCGCTGGCTGTGGGCCGCGGTTCTGCTCGGCACGCTGGCCCTGCTGCTGCCGCATGACTCCTTCGCACAGGACGACGAGCCGCCGCTCGTCCTGGTCATGGACATTGACGGTCCGATCGAGCCGATTACCGAGCGCTATCTCTCGCGGGTGATCGACCAGGCCGAGTCCCGCGGGGCTGAGGCGCTCGTGATTCGCATCGATGCGCCGGGCGGCTTGATCTCCTCGATGCGGAACATCGCTGAGCAGCTGCTCAACTCACCGGTCCCGACGGTTGCGTACGTCTGGCCATCGGGGGCGCAGGCGGCCTCGGCCGGCACGATCATCACGATTGCGGCCAACATCGCAGCGATGGCGCCGGCGACCAATATTGGCGCGGCAGCGCCGGTTACCGGTACCGGCGAGGATCTGCCGCCGACGCTTCGTAAGAAAGTGGATGAGGACATCACTGCTCTGATCCGGAGCATCGCCGGCGCGCGTGGTCGCAACTATGAGGCGATTGAACTCACCGTGCTCGAGGCCAAGGCCTACACCGCTGACGAGGCGCTCGCACTCGATGTGATCGATCACGTGTCGGTCGATCTTGATTCACTGCTCAACAAGATCGACGGCGCTGAGGTTGAGACCACTACGGGGACTCGCACCCTGCGTACGGCGGGGGCTCAACTCGACGAGCTGGGACGCTCGCTGGTGGAGCGTTTCTTAGACATCCTGACCAATCCAAATGTGACCTACGCGCTGATTCTGCTGGGAACTTATGGCGTCATCTTCGAGATTCGCGATCCGGGCAACTTCGGTCCGGGCGTCTTAGGCGTCCTTGGTCTCGTACTCGGATTTGCCGGAATCGGGCTGCTGCCGGTGAACTTCACGGGTGTCCTGTTGCTTGTCGCCGGCATCGTGCTGTTGCTGCTGGAGTCTCAGCTCGACGGATTCGGTTGGGCGGGAATGGGCGCAGTGATCTGTTGGATCCTGGCCGGGTTCCTGCTGTTTGGCGAGATCTTTCCCGAGCCAACGGCGCTCGATGATCCGCTCGAAATCTCGCGCTGGGTCCTGGCGGTCTTTGGGGCGGTTACGGTGTCGGTAATCGCCATGTTCTGGGTCCTGGGTCGCGGCGGTGGAAAGGCCGAGGCATTCATTCCCAGCCAAGAACGGCGGCTGATCACCCAGGCGGGAACCGTCGTCGATATCCTCAACCCAAGCGGCGAGATTGTCGTCAATGGCGAACAGTGGACGGCGATGACCGAAGGCGATGATCTTCCCGAGGGAGCATCGGTGGTGGTCACCGGCGTCTACGCCGGCGGAGTGCTCAAGGTTGTTGAGCCTGACAATGCTACGCAGCAGCTGGCCCGCGGCGTCTGGCGTGATCGCCTGGCGCATGTCTCGCTGGCACACATGATTAGAAAGCGAAGGAATCACTGATATGGGAATCATTCAAACTGTCGGACCCAACGAAGCGCTGATCCGCTCCGGTGGGGGCGAAGAGCCAAAGGTCGTCGTGGGCGGACGCACGATCGTCGTTCCAATCTTTCATCGATCTCAGCGTCTGCCGTTAAGTGTGATGACACTTCACGTCAAGACCGAAAATGTCTACACAGGCGAAGGTGTGGCCGTTTCGGTCGATGGCGTGGCGCAGGTCAAGGTCGCCCGCTCGGAAGAGGCGATCCGGACCGCCGCCCAACAGTTCCTGGGCAAGACCGAGATCGAAGTGATGGACGTCCCGTTGCAGACGCTCGAAGGTCATCAGCGCGCCATTCTCGGAACGCTGACCGTCGAGGAGATCTACAGCGACCGCGAAAAGTTCGCTTCCCAGGTAAGAACCGTGGCGTCGCCGGACCTCGCGGGCATGGGCATGGAGATCGTCTCGTTCACGATCCGCGACATCAAGGACCACGGTGGCTATCTCGACGCGCTGGGCGTCCGTCGTACCGCTGAAGTCCGGCGCGACGCGACCATCGGTCAAGCGGAAGCCGAACGAGATGCCGGCATCCGATCCGCCGAGGCCAAACGCGCGCAGCAGGCGGCGACGTACGAGGCAGAGACGAAGATCGCCGAATCCGAGCGAAGCTTCAACGTCCAGAAGGCCGCCTACGACCAGGAGGTCAACGCGCGACAGGCAGAGGCGCAACTGGCCGATGAACTGCAGCGGGCCAAGACGATGCAGGAGATCCGTCGCGAAGAGGTCGAGATCGAGATCGTCGAGCGCGCCAAGCAGATCGAGCTGCAACAACAGGAAATCCAACGGCGAGAACGCGAGCTTGAGGCGACCATCCGCAAGCCTGCCGAAGCCGAACGCTACCGCCTGGAAACGATTGCAGAGGGTGACCGCAACTCCGTCGTTGCTCAGGCGACCGGTGAGGCGGAATCCACACGTCGGCAGGGCGAGGCGCAGGCCGATGTGATTCGGCTGACCGGTGAGGCAGAAGCGGCGGCGATCGAAGCGACGGGCGCCGCCGAAGCAGCCGCGATGCAACTCAAGGCGGCTGCATGGAAGGAGTACGGCGAGGCAGCGGTGATCCAACAGGTGCTAGAAACCCTGCCCGCAGTCGCTGAGGCTGTCGCTCAGCCGCTCGCCCGCACCGACCGGATCGTCATGTTCGGCGGGGGCGGCGACGGCGGTGGCGGCATCAGCAAGCTCACTCAAGACGTGACCCGCACCGTGGCCCAGGTCCCCGAAGTGATTGAATCACTGACCGGCATCGACATCGTGGGCAGTATCAAGAACATCCCTGGACTGGAGTCCACGACACGCAGCAGCGAGGCGGATGGCGAACAGCCGCCGCAGACCGAACAGCTCGACGAATCCGACCGGCCGCAGGCCTGACTGCGTGTCGGACTCGATGATCACGGAACACGGCGTCCTGCCGATTGCGTTGGGCGACAACTGGGCGTACGCGTTGCCGACGTCGGACGGCATCATCATGATCGATGCGGGTCCGGACTACGACGGCGCCTGGGACGCGCTTGCCGCCCAGCTCGACGCCGCCGGGCTGGACATCAGCGATGTCAAGTACGTCGCGATCACGCACGCCCATATCGACCACTGTGGGCTCGCTTTTCGTTGGCAGGATGAAGGCGTTCCGGTCGTCGCCTCCGAGCTCGAGGCGCAGTCATTCCTGCATGGGCGCAACATCATTGGGTACCAGACGCAGTACGTCTTTGACTACATGCGGCGTGTGGGCGTGCCTGAGGATCGGATCAGCGGCTTCATTGAAGCTCGCGAGAAGATGCGTCAGGCGTATCGCTCGGGCGACAACACCGGCGGCGGCGTGCGGCGCGAGCGCTGGCCTGGACTGATTCGTGGCACGCCGTTTCGAGCTGATCAGGAACTGTCGGACGGTGCAGAGATCCGGCTGGGCGATCGGCGCATCACTCTCGTATCGGCACCGGGTCACACTCCGGGCAACAGCGTTTTCTTTGAATCCGATACCGGCGCCCTGTTCAGCGGCGATCAGGTGATTCCCGGGCTCAACTCCAATCCGGGCTGGCACTTTGACATCTCGGTTGAGCCGCCCGAACGCTTTCGCAGCCTGCCCGCCTTCGCTGAGTCGCTCGACCGTATTGAGCAGCTCGACGTGTCCTATCTCTATCCGGGACACCGTGAGCCGTCGGATGAGGTCGCATCAGAGATCGAGAACGTTCGGCGGCATCATCGCAAGCGGCAGGGGCAAATCAAGGACATCCTTGCGGAGGGTCCGATGACGCCGTACGAGCTGCTTTCGACGATGTTCAAGCGCCTGCCCGACCGCCGCATCTGGCAGGCCATGGCCGAAGTCACCGGCCACATCGACGCACTGGTCGTCCGCGGCGAGGCTGTCGAAGAAGATGTCGACGGACTATTGACGATTCGGGCGGTCTGACGACTACAGACGTCGGTACACGCCCGACGAGCCCGACATCAACTCACCGAGTGTCGCGCGACGGATCAGCGTCAATGCCGAGGTGACGGCTCGAGCCTTGATCGCCGCTCGCGTCTGGGCGAAGGTGTAGCCCGTCGCGTAGCTCTCGCCCGTCGTTTCAATCCCCAGGCAGACCGCGCCGACCGGCTGGCCTCCGTGCGGCTCTGGGCCTGCGACGCCGGTGATGCCGACACCAATGTCGGCGTCGAACTGCCGCCGCACGGCGCCCGCCATTGCCACGGCGGTCTCGTTGGAGACGACGCCGTGCTCCTCAATGATCGCCGCCTCGACGCCGTACTGAATCTTGGCCTCGGCGGTGTAGGTGACGAGTCCGCCGCTGAAGTAGCCGCTGGCTCCCGGGACGTCGGTGATCGTGCTTGCAAGCAGACCGCCCGTGCAAGACTCCATCACTGCGATCGACATGCCGCGATCCTTGAGTAGCGACGCGACGGCCTCCTGGAAGGTGTCTTCGTCTGCGCCCCAGATCGCGTCGCCTAGCATCGAGCGAATCTCCTGTTCGACGGGCGCGATCCGGTCGCGGGCGATGTCGTCGTACATCGCCTTCGAGGCGAGACGCACGTGGACGCCGTCCGCTTTGTGATAGACCCCGACCGTTGGATCTGGCTGGTGCCGCAGATCGCCTAGCAACTCGTCCAGCATTGATTCGCCCAGACCGGTGGTCTTCAGCGTCCGAGAAATCAGCACGCCGCCGTCCGAGCGCGCCTTGAGCCTCGGTGCGATCTCGTTCTCCCACATGCCGGTCATTTCGGCGGGCGGACCCGGCATCGCCACGATGATCGCGCCGTCCTTCTCGACCCACCATCCCGGCGCCGTGCCGCGAGGATTGGGAATCGATTCGCCCGACGGGATAATCGTGGCCTGCTTGACGTTCTGCTCGGGCATCCGCCCGCCTCGGCGCTCGAAGAAGTTACGCAGGTGCGCTTCCAGTTCGGGAACCACGTAGGCTTCTTCGCCGACCGACTCGGCGATCGCGTCGCGGGTGACATCGTCCTCCGTCGGCCCGAGACCGCCGGTCAGGATGACCACGTCCGAACGGCCCTTGGCTGTCTGGATCAGCTCGACCAGCCGCTCTTTGTTGTCACCGATCTGGTGCATGAAGTAGAGATCGACGCCCATCGCCGGCAGACGCTGAGCCATGAAGTTGGCGTTCGTATCGAGGATTTCGCCCATCAGGATTTCGGTGCCGATGCTGATGATTTCCGCCCGCATGTCGTCCTCATCTCGCTGTTCTTGCGTCGGTCAGATGGTACTCCCAGCCCTTTCGGTGAGCGCTCCAACCCTGCTGATAGTCTGCCGAGATGACTACTTCTGTGCTGCCTCCCACGCTCTCTGACGTTGCAGACGCGGCCGCTCGTGTGCGAGAGAATGTGGGCCGTGTGATTGTCGGTCGTGAGCAGGTGCTGGACTACACGCTCGCCGCCATCCTCTCCGAGGGCCACATCCTGCTCGACGACGTGCCCGGACTGGGCAAGACGATGCTGGCCAAGTCGTTCGCCCGCTCGATCGGCTGTTCATTCCGACGCATCCAGTTCACTCCTGACCTGCTGCCCTCTGACGTCACCGGCGTCAACATCTACAACCAGAAATCAGGGGAGTTTGAGTTCCGTGCCGGCCCGTTGCTGGCGCAGCTCGTGCTCGCCGATGAGATTAACCGCGCCTCGCCGCGTACCCAGGCCGCGTTGCTCGAAGCGATGGAAGAGCGCCAGCTCACGGTCGAGGGCGAGACGATGGCCATGCCGCGCCCCTTCCTTGTGATCGCGACGCAGAACCCGGTCGAGCTCGAAGGCACCTTTCCGCTGCCAGAAGCCCAGCTCGACCGGTTCCTGCTCCGTCTGCGCATGGGCTACCCCGACGCGGCCGAAGAGGATGCGATTCTGCTGCGCTTCGAGCGGTCGCAACCGTTGGAAGAACTTGATCCAGTGGTCGAATCCGAGCAGTTGCGGTTGATGGTGAAGACCGTCGAACAGGTCCGCGTCAGCGAGGCAGTTCGCGGCTATATCGTCGCGATCGTCCAGGCCTCCCGCGAAGAGAAGGCATTTGAGCTCGGGGCCTCACCTCGAGCCTCGCTGGCTCTATTGCGCACGACACGCGCGCTGGCAGCGCTCCGCGGACGCGATTTCGTTCTGCCCGACGATGTGCAGGAGATGGCGCGCGTCGTGCTGCCCCACCGACTGATGCTCTCGGCTGATGCTCGTCTGCGTTCATCGACGCCCGAGTCGCTGCTCGAGCAGATGCTCAACCGCGTGCCTGTCCCGATCGACGCCGCGGCAGCCGGCAGCTAGCACCCTTCCGGGTTTTCGAGAGGGTCCGCCATGTCGATAATGGGCGGCGGCGGAATGATCGGCGAGCTGGAAGCGGAAGCGCGTCGTGATGAGCGTGAGAAACGAATTGTCTCCGGCCAGTGGGGCTTCCGCCACGACAACCGGATCATCCGCGCGATCTGGGCGCCTGCGACAGTGCTCGTCGTGCTGCTTGGCGTCGCGACCGGTGAGATCATCGTCTCGCTCGTCGCGGCGACCGTGCTGGTCGCTGGCTGGGCGGCCTGGACCTGGACTCGCTACGCACTGCACCGGCTCGAGAGCAACGTCGAGATCTCGCAGACCCACGCCTTTGTCGGTGAGAACCTCGACCTCACCCTGCGGCTGGAGAATCGCAAGATCATCCCGCTGACCGCTTTACAGGTTCGGATCAATCTGCCCGAAATCTTGGAGCCTTCGAATGAGCCCTTCAGCAAGCTGCACGAATCCGCGCCCCAGGAAGGGGTCGTCGTTCGCTCGACTTCGATGCGCTGGTACGAACGGCTGACCTGGCATTTCGAGATTCCGCTGATTACCCGCGGACACTTCCAGCTGGCGCGGATCGATCTCAAATCAGGCGACTTGTTCGGTGTCTACCGGCGAGAACGGACAGACGACTCGGAGCACACGTTGTGGGTCTATCCGGAGGTGATCGCGCTCGAACGGTTGGGCCTGCCGCAGTTGCGCCCTCAGGGCGAACGACGCGGAGGCCAGCGTCTCTTCGAGGACCCAACCCGACTGCAAACGATCCGAGACTACCGCCCCGGCGACCCAATGAAGAAGGTCGACTGGAAGGCCACCGCGCGTCGCCAGATGCTCCAATCCCGCGTCTATGACCCCTCGAGCGACCTGATCGCGGTGGTGGCTCTGAACGTCTCCACGCTGCCTCATGCCTGGCAAGGGTTCTTCGGCGACATTTTCGAGCGAGCCGTCTCCGTCGCCGCGTCACTGGCACAGGATTTCTCTGCGGACCGCGTGCCCGTCGGGCTGTTGGCGAACTGCACCTGGCCGGGACACGACACGGCCATTCGTGTGCCGCCGTCGAGATCACCGGGTCAAATGACCAAAATCCTGGAGGCGCTGGCGATGGCCGACGTCTTCACGCTCGTACGAATCGAGCGGATGCTGAGCGAAGAGCGACTGTCCTACGGGTCCACGCTCGCTCTGGTCACTGCGGTTCTGACGCCGGAACTAGAGTCATCTCTGTTCAGGCTCAAACGACACGGAGCGCAGATCGGACTGATCTACGTCGGCATCGACGATCCGCCGGCCACCTTTGCCGATTCTCCTGTCTACGACATCCGCAGCGCCCTGGAAGGCCTGCACTACGAGCGCGTCGGCGAGGCTGGCCCCTGGGCTCGGACTGATCGGCTCTATGCCAGTGAGCGACCGCCCGACCCGATCGAAGATGTCGACCTGCCCACCTTTGTCGGCGCCGACGAATCGGTTGACGCGGAATCGAAGGAAACCGCACAGCGTGTGCCCGTTGCCGCAGCTGCGCCAGCGCCAACACCGGGATCCGATCCTGACAACCCCTGGGCACGACCGGATAGGTCGTCGTGAGCGTCGCCGCCGCGACGGTGGGATCCGTCTCATCACGCCGGCGAGTTGAATGGGGCTACACGGCATCCTTGCTGCTCGGCGAGGCGGTGCTGCTGATCATCATCGCCAAGCTGATTCCGCGCCTCGTCGCTTACGACGCGGGCGAGACATTGACGGTCTGGGCCGTGGGCGGAACGTTGGGCCTCGGATTCCTCGTCTCCCGTTGGCTGGGCAGTCGCGAATTCTCTATGAAGCAACGCTTCTGGCTGGGCCTGTTCATCACGCTGATTGCACTCCAGATCATTGGCTCTGCCGACTTGTCGGAATCGGCCCGCGTCTGGAATATGTCCTGGCTGCTGGAGCTTGGCCGACCGTCGAGTCCCGTCTGGCGCGAAGTCGTCGTGCTCGACGACGGGACGACGATGCCAGGCGAGATCGACCAACTCTTCGCGGCGCTGATGCTGATCCCGATCTGGTTCCGCGGCGTCTCGCTCGGTTCGACCGACCTGCCCGAGCGATCGTTCAGCAGCTATGCCATCACCGGTTTGATCGTCCTGGCATTTGGCCTGGCACTGGCCGACAACGGCGGCGTGGTCGATCACGTCCGCGGTCTGGGCATCGTCTGGGTCGTGGTCGGACTACTTACCGTCGCCCTCAAGACCGCAGCCAACTCCGACCAGGTGCAAGGACTGGGCGCTGCCCAGACCGGCGCCTCGGTTGCCGCGACGCTGGTCGCGATGGTGATCGGAGTGGCGCTGTTCCTGTTAATCGTTACGGGAATCGTGGGTCTGGTCGCCGGCTCGGGCGTCGTCGAACCGGTGCTCGATGCGATTGGCGTCGGCATTCGGGCGATCATCACGGTGATCACGTACATCCTCTGGCCCTTGTTCTGGCTGGTCGAGCAGGTCCGCGGGTGGATCGGTGAACCTGCTCCGCTACCAATCGAACAGATTGGTGAAGGGATCGGCCGAGGTCCCGAAATCGATGAAGCCGAGGTGGGAGAGGCTGATCCGACACCGGGAATCGTGCTCTCTCGCGTGTTCGGCGGGATCGCCGCTGTGCTGGTCTTCGCGATCGCGGCGTTCTACTTCTTCCGCCGCTTCGTCAACCGCGAGGCACGAACCGAGGAGCTTCGCGAGTCGCTCTGGGCCGAGGCAGACCTCAAAGGCGACCTGATGTCCGCGCTCAGTGGACTCAGGGACCGATTCCGCCGTGAGAAGGAGGAGCACGCCCTGGATGCTCCGATTGCGGAACTGTATTTCGACGTGCTCCAGCACGCTGAAACCAAGGGCCAGGTGCGGGCAGTCCACCGGACGCCGCTGCAGTTCGCCGACGCGCTCGAGCGTGCCTACCACAGCCCCACGCCAAAACGAATCTCGCGGGCGTTCAGCAACTTCCGTTACGGCGGACACCAACCGACCCAGGCCGAAATCAACTCAATGCAGCAGAGCTGGGACGCGCTCAAGGACGGGCCGTCCTGAGCGGTCTAGCCCGAGCGCGATCACGGTCGAATCTGAATCGACGTCGCCGGCGTACGTGAAGTCGGCCTGGAATCCCAGCTTGCGGAGATGATCGCCATGCGGCGAATCGGCAAACGCCCGCGAGGGCGAGCGTGCGTAGGCGTGGTACAGCTTGAGCGCCAAGCGAGCGCCGCCCCCGAGGACTGCCGTGGGCACGGAGCGTTTGATCGCGGTGACATAAGCCCCAGCCGCGAACGCATCCTCGACGGAAGGGGATGTTCCGCCGTGGTCGCCGCTGCAGACGATGGCGACTCGCTCCGGTCTTGCCGCCAACAGGTGCTCGATGCTGGCCGACATGTTGCGCAGACATCCCGACAGCACAAGATCGGCCTCCATCGCGCCGGCCAGTGTTCTGGTGCCATTGCCGGTCACGTGGACGACTGTCCAGCCCGTGACATCCATCGAGTCGAACTCAGTTGGCGAGTTGCCAAAGTCCGCCTCGGGCGGCGGCAGCGCTCCTACTTCACCGATCAGGCGGCTCTCTGGCAGTGCATCACGCAGCGCAACGCCTCCCGCGAAATCGGCGACTGGATAGATACAGCGGGTGTCGCCGGCGAACAATGCCGAGTGCACGGTCGTCGCGCGGAAAATGTCCAGCACGACGACTGCCATGCCCTTGAGCGCCGGGGCGGGCGGCGGCTGCAGGTAGACCTGGAGCTCAAGGGCGGGGTCGGCCTGTTGATTTGACACCCCCGCAGCCTACGACCGACCCAGGTCGGGGATACCCTTGCAGCATGGCGACTTCACCATTTGCCGACCGCCTCGTCGCAGCGATGAACACCGCCGATTCCTTGATCTGCGTCGGGCTCGATCCTCAGCCGCAGCGCACCTCGCCGGACGAAATCCTCAGCTTCAATACTCGGGTGATTGAGGCCACTGCCGACCTCGTCTGCGCGTTCAAGCCGCAGTCGGCCTTCTACGAGGTTGCCGGAAATGTCGGTTGGCAGGCGCTCAAGGACACCATCTCAACGATTCGCCGTCTCGCACCGCACGCGCTGGTCATTCTCGACGCCAAGCGGAACGACATCGGCAATACCGCCGAGGCGTACGCCACCACCGCATTTGAATGGTTCGGCGCCGACGCCCTGACGACCAATCCTTACCTGGGCGGGGACGCAGTCGCTCCCTTCTTGCAGCGCCCGGATCGTGGAGCGTTCGCACTCTGCCGGACGTCGAATCCCGGCGCCGCCGATCTCCAGTCGTTGCCGATGGCCGGCGGCGAGCCCCTCTATCTCAGCGTCGCAGAGCGCGCCCGCCAATGGGGCGAAACGCACCACCGAAACCTGGGCCTCGTCGTCGGTGCAACTTGGCCCGATGAACTGGTCCAGGTCCGCGCTCGTTGTCCTGAGATGCCGATTCTGCTGCCCGGCATCGGAGCGCAGGGTGGAGATCTAGAGGCCTCGGTCCAGGCTGGCGTCGACGCCAGCGGGCGCGGGCTGCTGGTCTCAGCTTCCAGATCCGTGATCTATGCGGGTGAAGCGGAGGACATACGCGCAGAGGCGTCCAGGTTGCGCGCTGCGGCCAATGCAGCGATTCCCACCCGCGAGACCCCGTGACCACGGACCCAGAGACAGACTCGGGAACAGTTCCCGACCCGCCCGTCGGCGCACTGTTTCGTAACCGCCCTTTCCTGGCCCTCTGGTCCGCTACTGGCATCCAGCTGACGATCAACTCTGCGATCCAGTTTGTGCTCCTGATCTGGGTGCTCGAGCAAACCGGCTCGCCGTTCGCCTCGACACTGCTCGTGATCTGCCTGGCCGCTCCACCTGTGGCGACGGGCGCGATCGCGGGCGTGTTGCTGGACCGGTTCGACAAGCGGAAAATCCTGATCATTGCCGTGATCATTCGGGCAGGCCTGACCGCCCTGTTGTTGCTGGCCGACAACGTCTCGGTCGGAGCGGTCTACGCGGTCGCCTTTGGCACGGCATTGGCCGGCCAGTTCGCAGTTCCCGCCGGCGCGGCAGCCCTGCCCCGATTTGTGGCACGGAAGCAACTGCTCTCGGCGAACTCGGCCTTTCAGTTCACCGCCACCTCGACACAACTGATTGGGCTCGTGGCCATCGCCCCAATCATGCTCAAAGTGATCGGGTTTGACGCCTCATACATCCTCAGCGCGGTATTGCTGGCGCTTACCGCTGTGTTGTTGGCATTCCTGCCAGCGCTGACTCCATACGATCGCACGCCGCACCGCGTTTCCCAGGATTTCGGCCAGATCCGCACCGCCTTCGCCATGACTCTCCACGACATCCGTGCCACCGGCGAACTCGTCTGGAGAGACCGCATAACGGCGTTGGCACTGATCCAGCTGATTTCCGGAGTAATGCTGCTGTTCATGTTCGCCGTGCTGGTGCCACAGTTCGTTCATGACGTGCTGGGCCGGGCTGAAGAGGATGCCGTCTTCGTCTTCTGGCCGACCGGCTTCGGGGCGCTGCTCGCATTGATCTTCGTCCCCCGACTCGGACAACACGTGCGCGTGATCACGATGGCCTCGATCGGACTGGCCGTGATTACGGTGATCGTGACCATCTTCGGCGTGCTCGACTTCCTGCGCGCATCCGGTTCGACTCAGGACTGGTTGCTCGCGGCCACCTTGATCATGGCGTTCCCGCTGGGACTGGCGTACGCCATGGTCAACGCGCCGGCTCAGACGCTGCTGCAGGAGCGAGCCCCGCCCGAAATGCGAGGGCGCCTCTTCTCGACTCAGATGATGCTCGCCAATGCCGTATCGATGCTGGCGCTGCTGCTGGTCGGGGGCGTCTCCGATGCCGCCGGCGTGCGTCAGGGACTGTTTCTGCTCGGCGGCGGCCTGTTCGTGATTACGCTCGCCTCGCTATGGCTGGGACGCCGAGGGCCGACTCATCCGCCGCCGGAGCTCTCAGCGGATTAATCGTTGGTGGCCACAACCCCATTGGCCACGGGCGGCCTACGCTAATCTGACACAGCAATCGCAGCCGAGTGCTTGTGGAAGGGAACCGCGACATGAAAGAAGTCACGATCGAAGCCCTTCGCGTCTCGCTGATGAACTACAACCGCGTCGTCGTGCTCAAGGAAAAGGACGCCGACCGCTACCTGACCATCTACATCGGTGCGGCCGAGGCCGACGCCATTGCGATCCGCTTGCAGGATGTTTCCGTCCAGCGCCCCATGACCCACGATCTGATGACCAACGTGATGCAGGAGCTGGGCGCCAACGTGACCAAAGTGGTCGTCACTGAAGTCCGCAACGACACCTACTACGCCCGACTCTTCCTCGATGTCAACAACGAGCAGGTCGAGATCGATTCCCGCCCATCCGACGCCATCGCGTTGGCCGTCCGCGCCGAAGCCCCGATCTTCGTCGAGGACGCTGTGATCGACCAGGCCGGCGTCTTGCTCGACGACGAAGGCCTCGTCGCCACCGACGAAGAGGGCCGACCGGAACCGGTCAAGCCGGAAGAACTCGAGAAAATGTCGGCCTTCCGTGACTTCATCGAATCGCTTGATATGGACGACTTCGAATAGGTCCGTTCGCTTCGTCATCCCCGCGGCTGCCGCAAAAGTCTCGTTGAGTTGGTGCGCCTGTCTTGCCGGTCTGGATTCCCGCAGGAAGCGTGGGAGTGACAGACCTGGCCCTGATTGTTTCGAGTAATCCGCGACACAGAAACAATCGCCCGCACCAAATCGCCTAGCGTGCCTCTTGCGGCATCTTGTCGCAAGTGAACTTTGTGATAATCTTCGCATTGCTCCAGCAGGGGGAGTCTCCATGAGACAGTGGCCGCCGGCCATGCAACTCATGGGCATCGGCTGGTACGTCGCAACATGCATCGTGCTGGGCGTTGTTGGCGGAGTCCTGCTGGACGACGAGCTGGGCACGGGATTCGCGCTCACCCTCGTCGGACTCGCCCTCGGATTGGCCTCGGCCGGCTGGGGCGGGTACCGAATGTTGCAGGATCTATTCGCCGCTCAAGCGCGGCAGCGAGAAGCAGAGCGGCGCCGCCCGAGCCACGACGCGCCGGCAGACGACGAACAGGATGAGGAGGAGCGCGCGTGAGCCGAAGACGCCTGATCATCATCGCGGTCCTCGCATTCGCCGCTTTGGGCTTCTTCCTCGTCCGCGCTCCCGCGCCGGTCATCGCCCTCGCCGCCGAGCCGGTCATCTCAATCGGCTCCTACGAAATCACCAACACGATCCTCTCAGCTTGGGTCGTGATTGCCTTGCTCGCAATCTCCGCGTTCGTTGTGTACCGACGGACCCGAGACATTGAATCGGCCCTCGTCCCGTCTGGGTTCCAGAACCTGGTCGAAGCGATTTACGAGGCCTTCCTCAACATTTCCCAGCAGGTCGGCGGCGAGCGCAACGGCAAGAAGTTCTTTCCCTTCGTCTTCACCATCTTCATTTTCCTGCTGGTCGGCAACTGGTTCGCGCTGTTCCCCTGGAACAACGTCATCGGCCCGGTCGAGAACTACCGCTATCACTACCTCCACGAGATGGAAATCAGCGTCATTGACTTAGTCCACGAGCTCGAGGATGGCGAACGAGAATTGACGTCCGCCGAGATCTCCGAGATCAACGAGACGTTCCAGACCGCCTTCTACCTACCGATTCACTTCAGCGACTACGAGACGGGGAGCTTCCAGGAAACCCACGCGCAGTCGGACGAACATATTGCCGAGCTGATGGAAGGACACATCAGCGACGTGGAAGCTGCGGTGCGTGCTGAGTTCGTCTCGGATCCGCTGCCGTCAGACCTGCAAGGCGAAGAGTTGGAACACGCGCTGGCCGAACGGCTCGAGCATGCCGGTGTCGATGAGAAGTATGTGCACGATGCCATCTTCTACAACCTGCCGCTGGCCTCCGCAGATGCGGAACTCGTCAGGGCCACTGGACCGATCCTGAGTGGCTCTGGATTCAAGATTATCCCGCCACGCACGTTGTTCGATACTCCCCGCGACTTCTCCTACGACGCATTCGCCGAGCCGGTCGTCATCAACGGCCAGAACGAAGTCTGCCTTCCCTCCGATGAGCGCGAATGTGAAGGCCAAGCGGCCCTGACCACTGTCAACACCGCGCATATCGGCTTCGTCCAGAAGCTCGACGACCAGGGCTTCGCCGGCGAGACCGTCGGCCACATCTTCCCGATCTTCCGAGCCCTGGCCTCCGACGTGAACCTGCCGCTGGCGCTGGCCCTCTGGTCATTCCTCGCTGTGCAGTACTTCGGCATGCGCGGCGTCGGGATCGGAGCCAACTTCGGCAAGTACATCGGCGTCGGTTCCCACGCGATCGTCAAGGGTCCGATGGGAGTCTTCGTCGGCATCCTTGAGATCGTCTCAGAGGTCGGACGCATCATCTCGTTCACCTTCCGTCTCTTTGGGAACATCTTCGCTGGCGAAGTCGTGCTCTTTATCTCTATGTTCCTGGTCGCCTTTGTGGTGCCGACGGTCTTCTTCGGTCTCGAAGTGTTCGTCGGCTTCATCCAGGCGTTTGTCTTCGCCATGTTGACGCTGGTCTTCGCTTCGACTGCGGTCGGCGATCACGACGAGCACCACGACGAGGCGGCAGAGCACTAAGTAACTCCAGGCAAAGCGGCGGCGCCTGCTTGGGTGGCCGCCTCAAGCAACACAGCGTGCAGCGCGGTCTTGGAAGACCGCTCGGAGAGGACACGGAATGCTCGACCTGATTCTGCAGATCGGCGACGACGGGATGAAGTATGTCGGAGCCGCGCTGGCCATGGGCCTTGGCGCCATCGGACCGGCGCTCGGCATTGGCATGTTGGCCGGCCGCGCCCTCGAGGCACTTGGTCGCAACCCAGACGCCGCCCCCGTGATCCAGACGAACATGATTCTTGGTATCGCGTTCACCGAAGCGATCGCGATTTACTCGCTCGTCGTCGCGGTCATGGTTGGCTTCGTCTTCTAACCTGACCCCGCCAGACACTGCAGCGCGTCGCCGCCGGCCACCGAGCCCGCGGTCGCGCTGACAGGATCGGCAGACGAGACAGACTGATTGGCAGGATGGTATGGACGCTCTCGGTCTCAACCTGGCCGGACTGATCACCCACTTCATCAGTTTCGGCATCCTGTTCGCTCTGCTTTTCGTGCTGCTCTACAAGCCGCTCGGTCGCGTGCTCGATGAGCGCCGCAAGCGGATTGAAGAGGGCCTGACTGCTTCCGAGCGCGCCCAGGAGGCCGCCGAAGAAGCACGGGCCGAGGCCCGGGCGGAAATCCAGGTCGGCCGCGACGAAGCACAGCGCCTCGTCGCCCAGGCACAGGAACTCGCCCAGCGCATCGAGGCCGAAGCGCGAGAAAACGCCGTCGGCCAGGCCGAACAGCTGATTGAAAGGGCCCGCTCTGAGATTGAGCAGGAACGCGATCAGGCTGTGCAGCAGTTGCGCAACGAGTTTGCCGGGATGGCGATCGCTGCCGCCGAGCGGGTGATCGAGCAATCTCTCGACGCCGACGAGCACCAGCGGTTGATCGCCGATGTCCTGGCAGAGTCGTCAAGCGGACAGCAGAACTAGCAGGTCGAGCAGAGGATGTCAGCGAAAGGGAGCGCATCGTGGCGTTGAGCGACCCAGCCGCACGACGATATGCGGATGCCGTCTTCGGCATCGCCCACGACTCCGCGTCTCACGATCGCTGGTTGTCCGATCTCGACGATATTGCCGCGCTGTTCAGCGAGCCGACCGTCTACGCCTTCCTCGTCTCGACCCGCGTCCCGCAGGCCGAGAAGGAGCAGGTCCTGGACAACTCCCTGGCGGACGTGCAAGGCAACGCCACCAACTTCGCCAAACTGCTCGTCCGCAAGCGCCGAGCCAATCTCGCACCGCAAATCATCGAAGCGTTCCGCGAGCGACTCAATAGCGTCCGCGGCGTCGCCGAGGCCACCGTGACCACTGCGGTTCCGCTCTCCGACGACGCCCGCGCCGCCGTCGAAGACGCAGTGCGGCGCTACACCAATGCAGAAACCGTTTCGCTCAGCGAGGCGGTCGATAGCCAGATCATCGGCGGTGCAGTCGTCAAGATTGGCGACCGCATCATCGACGGATCGGTGCGCACCCGTCTGTCCACCATGCGCCGTTCGCTCGCGCAGGGCTAAACACACCGAAGGAGTCAGCATAATGGCTGTCCGACCAGAAGAAGTCGCTGCACTGATTCGGCAGCAGATTGAAGGCTTCGAGAGCCAGGTCGTCTCGGCCGAGGTCGGTACCGTCGTCGAATGCGGCGATGGGATCGCACGCGTCTATGGCCTCGCCGGCGCACTCTCGGGCGAGCTGCTCGAGTTCCGCCCCAAGGATGGATCCGACCCGGTCATGGGCATGGCGCTGAACCTCGAAGAGGAAATCGTCGGCGCCGTGATCATGGGCGACTACCGCGTCATCGAAGAAGGTGACGAAGTCCGCTCCACCGGTACCGTCGCCGAAGTGCCCGTCGGTGATCAACTCATCGGACGCGTCGTTGACGGCCTGGGTGTGCCGATCGACGGCAAGGGCCCGCTCGGCGCCACCGAGACCAGACCGGTCGAGCGCATCGCGCCCAACGTGGTCACCCGCGCCTCGGTTGACACGCCGGTTCAGACCGGCATTCTCGCGATCGATTCTCAGATTCCCATCGGCCGTGGACAGCGCGAGCTGATCATTGGCGACCGCCAGACTGGCAAGTCCTCAATTGCGATCGACACGATCATCAACCAAAAGGGCCAGGACCTGATCTGCATCTACGTGGCCATCGGCCAGAAGCAGGCCAAGGTGACCAATGTCGTCGCGACCCTCGAAGAGCACGACGCGATGGGTCACACCATCGTGGTCAACGCCGCGTCCGCGGAATCTGCGGCGTTGCAGTACCTCGCCCCCTACTCCGGCGTCGCCATGGCCGAGTACTTCATGGAGCGCGGCCAGGATGCTTTGATCATCTACGACGACCTCTCCAAGCACGCCTGGGCCTACCGCCAGATTTCCCTCCTTCTGCGCCGTCCTCCCGGCCGCGAGGCGTACCCCGGCGACGTCTTCTACCTCCACTCGCGACTGCTCGAGCGCGCCGCCAAGCTCTCCGATGAGAACGGCGGCGGTTCGATTACCGCGCTGCCGATCATCGAGACTCAGGCGGGCGACGTCTCCGCATACATTCCGACCAACGTCATCTCGATCACCGACGGCCAGATCTTCCTCGAGGCCGACCTCTTCAACGCCGGTCAGCGACCGGCAGTGAATGCCGGCATCTCCGTCTCGCGCGTGGGCGGTTCCGCCCAGAAGCGCGCGATGCGCTCGGTGGCCGGTCAGCTCCGCATCGACATGGCCCAGTTCCGCGAGCTCCAGGCGTTCGCCCAGTTCGGTACCTCCGACCTCGACGCCGCCACCCGCCGCCAGCTCGAGCGAGGCCAGCGCCTCTCCGCGCTCTTGGTCCAGCCCGAGCAGCAGCCGATCGCGATGTCGACCCAGGTCGCACTGCTCTACGCCGCCAACGCCGGCATCCTCGACGATGTACCGGTCAACAAGATCAACGACTTCGCCAACGGCGCCAGCGATTATCTGAGCACATCGCATCGCGACCTGCTCGGTGGCATCGCCGACAGTGGACAGCTTTCCGACGGTGACCAGTCGGCGCTGTCATCCGCCTTGCAGACGTTCAAGGACACGGTCCCCTTCTAGGACGTCCAGCGAATCCGAGTCCACCACAGAGAGCAGTAGGGGTCGATGGCCAACACCCGCGAAATCCGACGGCGAATCCGCTCGGTCGAAAACACGGCCAAGATCACCAACGCGATCCAGCTCGTCGCGGCATCGAAGATGCGCCGAGCCCAGGACCGTGCGCTCCAGGCCCGACCCTACGCCGAGAAGATGCAGTCGGTGCTCGGCCACCTCTCCGGCGTCGCCGGCGACCCCGAGTCCGCACATCCGCTGCTTGAACGACGCGACATCAACGAGACCGCCGTCATCCTGATCACGCCCGACCGCGGGCTCTGCGGTGGTCTGATCGCCAACCTCGAACGCCATACCGGCGAAATCGTCCTCGGTCCCGAGGCCGGTGGCTCCGGTGATATCTCGATGATCCCCGTCGGCCGCAAGGGCGGCGACTACTTCCAGCGCTTCGGCATCAACTTCCGCGCCAGTTTCCAGGAACTCGGCGACTACCCGGGCCTGGCCGAGACCCAGCCAATCTCGCGAATCGCGATCGATGACTACACCGAAGGTCGGGTCGACCGGGTCCTGCTCGTCTACGCATCGTTCATCAACACGGTCTCGCAAGTCCCCGTGACCGTCCCGATTCTCCCCGTAGAGCCGCCCCAGGCAGGAGATGCGGACTCATCAGGCGAGACGCAATACATCTTCGAGCCCTCTCCACAAGAGGTGCTCGCCGATCTGCTGCCGCGCTACGTCGACCTGCTGGTCTATCAGGCTGTCCTCGAGGCCGCGGCCTCTGAGCAATCAGCCCGCATGGTCGCGATGCGCAACGCCACCGACGCGGCGAACGACATGATTTCCGACCTCACACTCGTCTACAACAAGGCCCGCCAGGAGCAGATCACCTCTGAGCTGCTCGACATCACCGGCGGCGTCGAGGCGCTCAAGGGCTAGCCGATGCCGCAACACTCCACAGCGGTGATCTTCGATATGGACGGAGTCCTGCTCGACTCCGAGCCGCTGCACTACGAGGCCGTCCGAGTCATCTTGGCTGAACAGGGCGTGGAGTTCCCGCTCAAGGACTACTTCCGCTACCTCGGTACCACGCTGACCAGCACCTGGGACGACCTCTGTGAGCGCTACCCGATCACGATGCCCTTCGAGCAGTTCGAAGCCCGCTACAACGCCGACGTCCTTGCCCAGTATCAGGCTGGTGCACCCTTGATCGAGGGAGCCCGCGAGTTGGTCGCGCAACTGCACGACGAAGGAATCCCGATCGCAGTGGCCAGCTCCTCTCACCGAGAGTGGGTCGAGGCCGCTCTGACCGGAGCCGGACTGCGGGAGTACTTCGACCTGACCACCGCAGGCGACGAAGTCTCGATGGGCAAGCCCTCGCCAGAGATCTACCTCAAGGCCGCCCAGAAGCTCGGCTTCGACCCGTCAAACTGCATCGCGATCGAGGACGCCCCTGCCGGCGTCGAATCCGCAAGCGCCGCCGGGATGAAGGTGGTCCTCGTCCGCAGCGAACTCACCAGCGACCTGGATCTGACCTCCAACTGGCAGGTCGACGATCTGACACAATTCAAACTCGCATGGCTGTCCAACCACTCTGCCCAAGTGGCCGGCGCGGTTTAGACAGCCTCCAGATGGGAGAACAACATGGCTGATGGCTCAGTAGTCCAGGTAATTGGCACCGTCGTCGATGTCGAATTCCCGCCCGACAGTCTGCCCTCGCTGTTTAGCGGCGTGACCGTCACAATGGGCAGCGGCACCAGCGTCGTCACCGAGGTCCAGCAGCACCTCGGCAACAACCGAGCCCGTTGCCTCGCCATGGACTCAACTGACGGCATGAGTCGCGGCGACAACGCGGCCGACCTCGGCCAGCCCATCGCCGTCCCCGTCGGCGAAGTTGCCCTGGGACGTCTCTTCAATGTTCTCGGCGAGCCGCTGGATGGCCTCGGTGACATGCCCGCCGACGGGGCACGCTCACCGATTCACCGACTGCCACCGACGTACGAAGAGCAAGCGTCGGAGACAACGATCCTCGAAACCGGGATCAAAGTCATCGACCTGATCTGCCCCTTCACCCGTGGTGGCAAGATTGGCGCCTACGGCGGCGCCGGCGTCGGCAAGACGGTTGTCATCCAGGAGCTGATTCGCAACATCGCCACCGAGCACGGCGGCTACTCCGTCTTCGCCGGCGTGGGCGAGCGCTCACGCGAGGGCAACGACCTCTGGCACGAGATGCGCGAGTCCGGTGTGCTCGACAAGACCGTGCTCGTCTTCGGCCAGATGAACGAGCCGCCTGGCGTGCGCCTGCGCGTCGCCCTCACCGGCCTCACCTTCGCCGAGCACTTCCGCGACGAGCAGGGCCAGGACGTCCTCCTCTTCATCGACAACATCTACCGCTACACGCTCGCCGGCCAGGAAGTCTCCGCGCTCCTCGGTCGGATGCCCTCCGCTGTCGGTTACCAGCCCACCCTCTCGACCGAGATGGGTGAGCTCGAAGAGCGCATCACCTCGACCAACAAGGGCTCGATTACCTCCTTCCAGGCGATCTACGTTCCCGCGGATGACTACACCGACCCGGGTGTCGCCACCACCTTCGGCCACCTCGACGCCGTCGTCGCGCTCGAGCGCGCCATCGCCTCGCAGGGCTTCTACCCCGCTGTCGACCCGCTGACTTCCTTCAGCCGCGCGCTCGACCCGAAGATCGTCGGCCAGGAGCACTACGATGTCGCCCGCGAGGTGCAGCGCGTGCTCCAGCGCTTCAAGGACCTCCAGGACATCATCGCCATCCTTGGCGTCGACGAGCTCTCCGAGGAAGACAAGCAGACCGTCGCCCGCGCGCGGCGGATCCAGCGCTACCTGACCCAGCCGTTCTTCGTCGCCGAGCAGTTCACCGGTCTGACCGGCGAGTACGTCTCGGTCCGCGACACCGTGCGCGGCTTCAAAGAGATCCTCGACGGTTCCCACGACGCGCTGCCCGAGCAGGCCTTCTTCAACGTCGGCACGATCGAGCAGGCCGTCGAAAAGGGCGCCGCCATTTCTGCCGAGGACGCGGCCTAGTTGGCCACAATCTGCTGAGGCTGACGCCGAGGGGACGACACCATGCCGCTCACGCTCGAGATCATCACCGGCGAGCGTCGCCTGCTCCGTCAGGAGGACGTCGACGAGGTCATCGCCCCCGGTTCGCTCGGCGAACTCGGCATCCTGCCCAACCACGCGCCGCTGATCACATCGCTGGTACCCGGCGAGCTGAGAGTCAAAAGCGACAGTGGCGTAGAGGAGTTCTTCGTCAGCGGAGGCTTCCTCGAGGTCCACTCGGACGAAGTCACCGTCCTCGCCGATGCTGCCGAGCACGGCTCCGAGATCGACTCTGAACGCGCCGAAGAAGCCCGCCGGCGAGCAGTCGAACGGCTTGAGCAGGCCACTGACGCCGATCGAGCTCGCGCCCAGGCCGCCCTCTCCCGTTCGCTGCAGCGCATCCGAGTGCTGGAACACCGCCGTCGCCGAGGCGGCGGTGGCCGCGAAATGGGGCGCCCGAGCGGCTAATCGCCCATCGAACCGGTTGCTCAGTTCGCCAGCTACAGTCAGCGTATGAGCCCCGACTCCGAACCCTGTCTGCGAATCGAGGGTCAACGCCGGCTCGTCGGCGAATTTCGCGTCAACGGCGCGAAGAATGCCGCGTTGCCATGCCTGGCGGCCGCCCTGTTGAGCGACCATCCCTCGCGCTTGCGCCGAGTGCCCGACATCGAAGATGTCCACCGATTCCTTGAGATCCTCACGGTGCTCGGCGTCGAGACCGATGTGTCGAACAACGAAGTCATTGTCCGTCCCTCCGGCGTCTGTAGCGGCAGTCCACCCGACGGTCTCGCCGCGGCGCTGCGCGCCTCGTTCCTGGTCATGGGACCGTTGCTGGCCAGAACCGGCCAGGCAACGTGCGGCGCGCCCGGCGGCGACGTAATCGGCGCGCGTCCACTGGATGTCCACCTGGCTGGATTTCGAGCGCTCGGCGCCGACGTCGAGTCAATCGGTGGACGCACAGTGGCCAGCGCACCGGAAGGTCTCCGAGGCGCCAGCATCGTGCTCGACTACCCCAGCGTCCTCGGGACCGAAAACCTCCTCCTCGCCGCAGTCCTGGCCAAGGGACGCACCCGCATCGTCAACGCAGCCATGGAGCCGGAGATTGTCTGCGTGGCGGACATGCTCAACCGCATGGGCGCACGAATCTCCGGCGCCGGTCAAAACACCATCACGATCGACGGGGTCGATGAACTCTCCGGAGCTGACCACGAGTTAATCCCTGACCGGATCGAAGCCGGCACGCTGCTGATCGCGGCCGCCGCCACTCGAGGCGACATCTGCCTGGTGGGTGTCAATCCCAGGCATCTCGAAGCCCTCTTGAGCAAGCTTGGCGATATCGGCGCTGACGTCCGCCAGGGAGACGACCAACTGGATCTCACGGTTGCCCCTGACGCACATCTCGTCGCGACAAATCTGCAGGCCTTGCCCTTCCCCGGCTTCGCAACCGATCTCCAGGCGCCCATCACCGCATTGCTCACCCAGGTCGAAGGCACATCGATCGTGCACGAACGCGTCTTCGAAAACCGCATGCAACATCTCGATGAACTGAGGAAACTCGGCGCCAACATCATCGCCGGCGGCGCAGCCCCCGTGATCATTGGTCCAACGCCGCTCTCCGGGGCGGTCGTACGCGGCACCGACATCCGCGCGACCGCCGCTCTGATCGTCGCCGCGCTGGCCGCCGAGGGCGAGAGCCGCATCTACGGAGTCAACCACCTTTCCCGCGGCTACGCGGATCTCGCCGGACAGTTGCGAGGTCTCGGAGCCGATATTGAGTTGGCGCAAACCGCCGATACACTGACCAACTGACTACGCTGAATGAACCGATTGACCTGATACGGGGACCATGTTTTTCGCGAAAAGACTCGGTATCGATCTCGGAACCTCCAGGCTGCGAATCGCCGTCCCCGGACGCGGAGGTCAGATTGTCATCGACGAGCCCACTGTCGTCACCCTGTCGACCCAGGAGAACGCCGTACTCGCCGCTGGCACCGATGCAGCCAACATGATTGGCCGCACCCCCGAGTCGGTCAACGTCATCAACCCGATGCGCGAGGGCGTGATCGACGACTACCGCATCGTCGAGGCGCTGTTGCGCTACTACATGTCACTCGTCACCGGACGCTTCAATCTGGTCCGTCCAGAAGTAATGATCGCGACTCCCGCCGGAGTCACCAACGTCGAGCAACGAGCCGTCCGCGACGCTGCCGAACAGGCTGGAGCGAGACGGCCAGCGCATCTGATCGCCAACCCGCTTGCCGCCGCGATCGGCGCCGGCGTGCCCATGGGAGACGCCCGCGGAGCACTGATCGGCAATCTCGGAGCCGGACGCTCCGAGGCCGCCGTCCTCTCGATGTATGGCGTCGTTGTTTGGGAATCGGCCCGCGTCGGCGGACACCTCCTGACCGAGGCCATATCCGAGCACGTCAAACGACGTCACAGCTTGCTCATCGGCGACCCGACCGCCGAGGAACTCAAGTACGCCTCCGGCTCGGCCATTCCAGTCGAAGATCCCATCCGCGCAGAAGTGCGGGGCCGAGATCAATCCAGCGGCATGCCGCGCAGCGTGACGATCACGTCCAACGAACTCGTGCCCTCGATCCAGCAGGTGTTGCAAACGTTCGTCGAAGTCACCCGCAGCACCCTCGAACGCACGCCACCCGAACTCACCGCCGACATCATCGATCGCGGTCTGTTGCTCACCGGCGGCGGAGCCAGGCTGCAAGGCATCGACGCCTATCTCGCCGAACAGATCGGCATTCCGGTCACGATCGCCGACAACGCCGAAGACGCCGTCGCGCTCGGTGCGGCCGAGGCGCTCGACAACCTCGATATTGTCGGACCGAATCTGGTGGCACAGGAGAGTGTGCTCAGCGGCGCTGAGACCCGCTAGGCGGTCCCAGGATCAGTTTTGAGTTACTTCCGCCTGATGATCCTCTACGTAGCCGTCGAACGGCTCCTCGAGGTAGTAGGCCATGCTCTCGAGCTCCATAACCGGATCAATCTGCCGCAGCCGCACGCCTGACGGCACGCTCATCGACACCGGAGCGTAGCTCAGAATCGCTCGCACGCCGCCCTCGACCAGCGTCTCAATCACCGATGGCGCAGCATCAGTCGGGACTGCCACGATCCCCATTGAGACCCGCGTCCGTCGCAGGTACTCCGGCAGCTTGGCAACGTCATCCACGCGATGTCTGTCGATCGTCCGGCCAATCTGCTGGGGATCCGAATCAAACACTCGCACCATTTCAAAGCCACCGCGCCGGAATCCGCCATAACCAAGCACTGCGCGTCCGAGCTGGCCAACGCCGACCAGGACCATCTCCTTCACCCGACCGTTCAGTCCCAGGATGCTGCGCAGCCGCTCTCTCAAGCCGACCACTTCGTATCCGCGACCCCGCTTGCCGAAGCGACCAAAGTACGACAGGTCCTTGCGAATCTGCGCCGGAGTCACGCCCAACCGATGTCCCAGCTCCTGTGAGGAGATGAAGTCACGTCCTTCTCCGACCAGCAGCCCAAGCTCGCGAGCGTACAGCGGCAGGCGGCGAATGACGATGTCCGGGATCTCCGTCTCGTTCACGCGACCACTCTCAGCACTCACTGCTTGGGGTAAGACTACAACCGACCTGGCTAAGAGCACGTGCAGCCCGTTCACCAGCCAACTTCGATGAGTTGATATCTACAACACACGTCGATCTGATTGGCGAACACCAAAGTCGCCACCGCGCAACTCCTCGAGCCGCTCCGCGTCTTCCCCCGAGATCGCAGGAAGGTCAACAGCGGCGATCTGGTCGGCCAACTCCTCGCGGTTCTTGACCCCTGGCACGACCGTAGACATCGCCGAGTGCTGCAGCGCAAACCCGGCCGACCAACGTGACAACGGCACCCCATCTCGTTCCAGGAACCGCAGGGACTCCGCCCTCCGGAAATCCTGGACGACCAGGGAATCCGGCTCGACGTCGCGGTCTACTCCCGCCGATAATGCACCTGCAGCCAGGTTGCGAATCCCGATCACCCCGATCCCCAGCTCCGCTGCCAGCGGCAGCAGCTGACCATGGTCATGCAGCGACGAACCCTCTGGCAGCGCCCTCGCGTTCGAGTCGTTGAGCAGGTTGTAGTAGCACTGCACGGTGTCGAGATCGCCCGACCGCAGCACCTCCCGGACCGAGCTCGCGTCTCCCATCCCGGTGATCCCGACGAACCGCGTCAGGCCCTCTTGCTTCAGCCGATGCAGCGTCTCGACGGCCAGCATGGCGTCCGACAAGTCAATCGAGCGGCGAAAATCACCGCGCCCCTGAGTGATCGTGTTGTGCAACTGGAAGACATCCACTCGCTCACGCCGCAGCCGTTCCAGCGACTCGTGGATGCCGCGTTCCACGGCAGACGGGATGTCGGCCAGGTCGTCCTCGCTCAACGACACCTTGGTCGCGACCAGCATCTGCTCACCGCGGTGCTCCTTCGCTTCCAGCAGTGCGCGTCCCAGGTTGCGTTCGGCGGCGCCATTGCCGTAGCTCGGCGCCACGTCGTAGAAGTTGATCCCCTCGGACATGGCCAGGGCAATCGTCTCGCCGATCTCCTCGTCTGTGGTCTCGCCCCAGACGTGACCGATCCCGCCGCCGCCCAGACCAATCTCCGACACAA
Source organism: Dehalococcoidia bacterium (assembly GCA_964291525.2). Classification (GTDB taxonomy): domain Bacteria; phylum Chloroflexota; class Dehalococcoidia; order Bin125; family Bin125; genus Bin125. The sequence continues at coordinate 3,227,722 of OZ219765.1, forward strand.
CCAGGCCTGTCCGCCCCAGCTTCCGGTATCGCATCATCGGCCAATCCTCGCTCTCTGGAATCCTGCTGGTGAGCCTAGCTGCGCTTCGAGATAGTGACAGCAACCGCGATACGGTGTCTCAATGAGCGCGTCATCCATCGTCACTACCTGGCCAAGCCTCAGCGACCTCCCGGCGCTCTATCCCGACGCCCGCAATCGCGACAATCGCGGTCCCTTGCTCTACCGAGCCGGTAAGACCTGGCCGCTCCGGTCCCAGCCCGGCACCACCGGAAGAATCCCGCTGCTCGCAGTCGGCAGTAACGGCTATCCAAGGCAGCTCCACGAAAAGCTCTCCGGAACCCACGCCGATCTGCAGGGCATTCCCATCCTGCCCGCAATCTTGCGCGATCTCGATGTCGCCTTCTGCCCGATCCGGTCTCGCAAGGGATACATCCCCGTCACCCTGGCCGAGCGCCCCGGCGCCATCTGCCTGACCTGGCTGCAGTGGCTGACGCCCGAGCAGCTCAACATCATCTCCGCAACGGAGGGCTCCCGATACTCGCTGGTCGGCGGCACCCCATTAGCCGCGCAAGCCATGCTCTCGTCCCAAATCCGGCAACCACGTGCCATCTACGCCTGGTGGTTCGACTCGCTCTTGCAGCAGGCCGGATCGACGCGCTGGTTGGACGTCTATCGTCAGCAACGCAGCCACCAAACAGACCTCGAGCTCGATGACTCAGCGAGCCGTCGCAACCCCGTTCCCGACGGCTGGCAGGTCATCACGCGAGGTGATTCAGACCATCAAATCACGCCAGAAATTATGTCCACATTGTGCTAGAATGACACATCAGGGTCCACTTCTGGAGCTACCGCTTGGTTACTGAACAGACTGCCCCCAATCAGCCCACGCGTACCCTCGTCGAGGAGATGAGTTCGTCTTATCTCGACTACGCGATGAGCGTAATCGTTTCCCGCGCATTGCCCGACTCGCGTGACGGACTCAAACCAGTCCAGCGCCGCATTCTCTATGCAATGGACGATCTCGGCATGCGGGCCAATCAACCGCATCGTAAGTGCGCTCGTATCGTCGGCGAAGTGCTTGGTAAGTATCATCCACACTCCGACCAACCCGTATATGACGCCATGGTACGTATGGCGCAGGACTTTTCTCTACGTCATCCGTTAGTTGATGGTCAGGGCAACTTTGGATCTATAGATAACGATCCGCCAGCAGCGATGCGTTATACCGAAGCGCGTCTCTCTCGGCTCGCCGAAGAGCTGCTGGCCGACCTCGACAAGAACACCGTCGACTTCGCGCCTAACTTTGACGAATCGCTTAACGAACCAACCGTTCTCCCCGGCCGCGCTCCTAACTTGCTCCTCAACGGCGCCGCCGGCATCGCCGTGGCCATGGCCTGCGACATCCCGCCGCACAACCTGGCCGAGCTGGCCGCCGCCGTGAAGTTGATCTTGTCCGACGACAGCGCCACCCTCGACGACGTGCTGCAACACATCAAGGGCCCCGATTTCCCCACTTCCGGCAGTATCTTCGCCGGCGAGGACCGAGAGGACCTGCGTCGCCTCTACGGCACTGGCCGAGGCGGATTTACCGTTCGCGCCCAGCAGCACCTCGAGGAGACCGCGAACGGCAACCGCGTCCAGATCGTCTTTACCGAAATCCCCTACCAGGGCAACAAGGTGCGGATCATCGAGCAAATCGCTGCCCTTGTGCGCGATAAGAAGATCGAAGGCATCCGCGACCTCAGGGACGAGTCCGACCGCCACGGTATGCGCCTCGTCGTCGAATTGACCCGCGACGGTCATGTCCAGACGATTCTCTCCCAGCTCTACAAATCGACTTCGCTGCAGGTGCAGTACAGCGGCAACTTTGTCGCCCTCGTCGACAACCTGCCGCGCACCCTCACCCTCTTCCAACTCCTGCGCGAGTTCATCCGTCACCGCCGAACCATCATCACGCGGCGCACCGAGTTCGATCTCGAGAAAGCCCGCGACCGCCACCACATCGTCGAGGGCCTGCTCAAAGCGATTGACCAGATCGACGCCATCATCGCAGCCATCCGCGCCGCGGAGTCAGCCGAGGCCGCACGCGATCGCCTGCAAGAAGACCCGTTCGATCTGACGCAGCGACAAGCGCAAGCAGTGTTGGAGATGCAGCTCCGACGACTCGCGCAACTCGAGCGGACCAAGCTGCAAGAGGAGTACGACGAGCTCACGGCAACAATCGAGTACCTCCAAGGGCTGCTGGACGACGAGAAGAAGATCGACGGTTTGATCGAAGAGGACATGGACGAACTCGTCGAGACCTACGGCGAGGACCGCAAGACCCGCATCATCGAGAAATCGGTCGACAACTTCTCCGCCGCCGACCTCGTCCCCCACCAGTCATCGGTCGTCACCCTTACCCGCCACGGATACATCAAGCGACAGCCGGTCGATGCCTTCCGCTCGCAACGCCGCGGCGGCAAGGGAGTCAAGGGCATCGAGCGCAAGAACGGCACCACCACTGTCGAAGCGCCACACCGCCTCGTCGCCTGCGACACCCACGACCACCTGCTCATGTTCACCTCAAGAGGCCGCGTCTACGGCCTCCAGGCCCACGAGATCGAAGCCCGCTCCCGAGAATGGCGAGGACTCCCCGTCCGCAACGTCGTCGATCTGAACAACGACGAACAGGTCACCACGATCATCCCAGTGGAATCCTTCGATGACGACTACATCATCCTCGGCACCAAGCGTGGCGAGGTGAAGAAGACCAGGCTCTCGAACTTCAAGAAGGTGCGGCGCAGCGGGCTGCTCGCATTCAATCTCAGAGACGATGACGAACTGGTCGAAGCTGCCTTCGCCCACGCCGGCGATGATGTCATCGTCACGGCCACCGACGGGCGTACCGTTCGCTTCGCCGTCAACGCGCTGCGCGAGGCCTCTAGGACCAGCGGCGGCGTTCGAGGCATCAACGTCGAGCAAGAGACCTTGATCGGTTTGCAAACAGTCGAGCCGGAATCCGAAATCCTCACCGTGACCGCCGTCGGCTTCGGCAAGCGAACCCCCGAGGCGGAGTACACCACCAAGGGACGCGGCGGCAAGGGAATGATCGGCCACAAAGTCTCCGACGAAACCGGACCAGTCGTCGGCATGGCCGTCGTCCGGGGCGACGAAGAGCTCGTCGTCATCTCCGCCGGAGGCAAGATCCTCCGAACCGAAGTCCAACAACTCCGCCAGTGCGGCCGCTCGACCAAGGGCGTTAAGGTCATGTCCTCCGAAGAAGGAATCGCCGCCATAGCCGTAGTAGACACCAGCCGAGAATTCGGCCAAAGAACCTAGCCCCTCCCCAGTCCCAAGTCCCCCCTCCCTCTGGGAGAGGGTCAGGGTGAGGGTCCGACGCCGCCCAACTCGACGCCGCCATTCCCCCTCGAGCCAGAATCTCGCCAGGGAGTGCAAGTCCGCGTAGCAAGTTTCCTATTACAGCTTCACCGCGAAACTGTCGGGATCGAGTCCTGCCTTGAGAACAGCGCCCCTGGCATTGTTCATATGTTGCGCGGCGTTGTAGTTCGCATTCATGAACCAGCCGTCCACGGCCCGGTATGTTTTGAACGGCTGGCCATCACCCTTGTCGTTGACTGTGTTGACCAGATATAGGGATGCATTGCCCAGTTTGAATGGCAGGTCACTTTTGCTGAGATGTCCACCTGATTTCAGGTAGCTGAGGATCTCGGCGTTCAGATTCGCCCAACTCACGGTGACCACTTCCGTGCCATCGTGGAGTCGGACCGCAGCAGGTTTACTCCCGCGCTTGGGCTTGAAGTCAGTAAGCCTGTGCCATTCTGGCCCAAGTGGCGCGGCGACTTCCTTCTTCGGAATCGCACCCGCCTTGCCTTCTGGGAACACAGAATGCTCGGCTACAGGCGGTGGACCAACCTGGATGTTGCCCTCGGCTACGCTCGGACGCCACAACGCCAACGAATCCAAACTCGTCTTCGCAGTCGGCCCCTCCAGATCAATCTCGACGACGATTGAGTCCTTCATGGCAACAGGTTTGAACACGTCGTAGAGCTCCCAACGCTGACCATCGGTGATCACCGCGTAGGGAATGCCTTCTTCTTGGCAATAGCCCGTGACCTGCTGCCGAACCTTGAAATCCAGCTGGGCACCGAGCTTCTTCGCTTCAATGATGACCTGCGGCTTGTTCGACTGACCAAACAGGGCATAGTCAGCGGAGCCAGCGGCCGAGCGGTACTCCGGAATCACCTGGTTGGGATCGCCTGTATCCCATCCCAGACCGCGTAGCAGCGGATCGATCAACACGTAACGAGTCAGCGCTTCGCTTTGTTGCAGCGCCGGGCCATGCGCGTCGATCCGACCCTGCAGCGTTTCAATCAGCTCATGTAGCTCGTCAAGGACCATGGGCGGATGATATCCGCACCTCATGAAGTGTCCGTTACCATCTGATCGAACCAGCCCCAGCCTCCTTGCGAGTGAGGACGAACGCCATGAAATTCGGCATCTTCTACGAAATCTCCGTACCCCGACCCTGGGAAAACGACATCGAGCACACGGTCTATCACCGCTGCCTCGAGCAAGTCAGGCTTGCCGACGAACTGGGCTTTCACTCGGTCTGGGCGGTCGAGCATCACTTCCTCGAGGAGTACTCGCACTGCTCCGCGCCCGAGCTCTTCCTCACCGCCTGCGCCATGCAGACCAAGCAAATTCGCGTCGGACACGGCATCGTCGTCTGCGTCCCCCAGTTCAACCACCCGATCCGCGCCGCCGAGCGCGCCGCCGTGCTCGACATCCTCTCCGACGGACGCCTCGAGTTCGGCACCGGACGCTCCGCCACCTGGACCGAGCTGGGCGGCATGGACGCCAATCCTGACGAGACCAAGGAAACCTGGGACGAGTACACCCGCACGATCCCCCAGATGTGGACCAACGAGCGCTACGGCTACGAGGGCCGCGCCTTCAAGATGCCAACCCGCGCCGTCCTGCCCAAGCCCTACCAGAAGCCGCACCCGCCGATGTGGGTCGCCGTTTCCTCCCCCGGCACCGAGGTCGACGCCGCTGAGCGCGGCATGGGCTCGCTCGGTCTGACCTTCGGTGGATTCGCCGAGCAAGAAGAGAAGGTCAACCGCTATCGCCGGATCATCAAGGACTGCGAGCCGGCCGGTGCATTCGTCAACGAGCGCGTTGCCACCGTCAACTTCCTCTTCTGCCACCCCGACAACGAGACCGGGATCAAAACCGGCAGCCGCCTGACCGGTTCCTTCGGCTACCTCGCCGCTCAGTTGCTCCCCGTCCGCGAAGTCCACCCCACGCGCAGCTACCCGAACCCCGGCCTGCTCGCCGCCACCCGACAGCAGGCCGCCCAGAACCCCGGCGAGGGCGTCTCCGCGCCCGAGGGCGTTTGCATCGGCAACCCCGATCGACTCGTTGAAGAGATCAAGAAGTGGGAAGCCTGCGGCGTCGACCAGATCAACTTCCTGCTCAACGCCCTCGAGACCATCCCGCAGGAGCAGGTACTCGACAGCCTGCGCCTCTTCGGCGAAGAGGTCATGCCCCACTTCGCCGACGACAAGCCGGCCACCACCTCCGACCCACGAGAACTCGCCGCGACCGTCGCCGCCGGCGACTAGTCGCCTTCTCACATCGCAGAGGCAGTTCGAACGACACGAACGAAAGGCCGCAGATGCCAATCAATGGCAATGCCGACCCAGGACTACTAACGCAATACGCGCCGACCATGGCCAGCCTCGACACCGCGGCGCTGACCCTGCCGAACGTCAAGGTGCTGCAGGTTATCTACGAAATCGACGACGCCGTCATGGCCGAGTTGCTGCCGCCCGCGTTGCACCCGACCATCCCGCCAACGCTCCATGTCATCGGACTGCGCGCCGACGATGGCCCGCTAGGTGCGTTTACATTGGCCGTCGTCCGTGTCGGCTGCCGCGCCGCCGTCCGGCCCCGCGGTCTGCCGACCCGAGCCGTCTGCACCGAGGGCGAAGCAGCCACCGCGCTCGCCGAACGCTGGGGCTTCCCGATCACCATCGGCCAACCGATGCTGCGACAGCGATACGACCGCCAGTCGATCGAAGTCAACGACGGCAACGTGACCGTCCTCTCAGCGCAGCTCATCGATCCGGTGCCGATCGGAAACGGCGACCTGCTCTACACCGCTGGGATGCACGTCGCCAATGTCGAGCGCGACGGCGAGACCAAGCCCTGGCTCGTCCAGGTCGACCCAGAGTTCGAAGTCAGCCGCGCCGATCGCGGCAGTGCCCAGATTGACGCCTTCGACAGCGGCTTCTGGGACGCTCCCGATCTGCGGCCCGTCTACCCCATCGTCGCCAGCTACACCACAGCCAACATCACGCTGCCCAAGATCCGCTACATCTGCGACCCAATGCAGCCCGCAATCAGCGGCACCGTCGCCCTGTAGAGGCTGTCAACGTAAGACCTCCTCCTCAGGAGGAAGTGTCATGAAACAGATCCAGACCTCCCCCATTGGGGGAGGTGTCACGAAGTGACGGAGGGGGCCCGCCGATGCCCAACACCGACACCCTGTTCCCCGGCTTCCGCGAGCACAAGACCGGACCGATCTTCGCCCGAGTAGGCGGTTCAGGCTCGCCGCTCCTGCTGCTCCACGGCTATCCGCAGACCGGCGCCATGTGGCACAAGATCGCTCCAGGTCTGGCCGAGAATCACACGGTCGTCGTCGCCGACCTGCTCGGCTACGGCGCCAGCGACTCCCCGCCGGGTGACGGCGGCGGCGAGGCCTACTCCAAGCGCGCCATGGCCCAGTACATGGTCGACCTGATGGCCGACCTCGGCTTCGACAGCTTCTCGCTCGCCGGCCACGACCGGGGCGGCCGCGTCTCATACCGACTCGCCCTCGACCATCCTGACCGCGTAGAGCGACTCTCCTTGCTCGACATCGTGCCCACTGCCGAGCAGTTCGAGCAGATGGGCATCGCCGGCGGACTCGGCGGCTTCCACTGGTACTTCCTCGCCCAGCCCGCGCCACTGCCCGAAACCCTGATCAACGGTGCGCCCGACTTCTTCCTCAAGCGGATGCTCGGATCATGGGCCGGCGAGGACGACAACACCGTCTTCACCGAAGCCGCGATGGCCGAATACCTGGCCGCCGCCAACGACCAGGAGACTGTCCGCAGTTGGTGCGAGGACTACCGCTCCGGCGCCCGCCTCGACCTCCGCCTCGACCGCGCCGACCGCTCAGAAGGCAAGAAGATCACCTGCCCCCTCTTCGTGATTTGGGGAGGCGCTCGACAGCCCAACCGGCGAGGCCGGTTCATGGCCACCTGGCATCGCTGGGCAACGAACGTCACCGGAGTTGGCCTCCCCTGCGGACACTTCCTCCCCGAGGAGTTGCCGGAAGAGACTGAAGCAGCCCTCAAAGACTTCTTCGCCGACTAACCCCACCGGGCCCACGCCACCTAACTCCGAAGGACCCGCACCACCTCCCTCCCCCCTCCGTCATTCCCGCGCTCGCCGCGGGAATCTCGGTCCGTGCTCCACAACGCACCCACGGGAACCGATTCTCACTATCATAAGAACATAAGTACGTAGCTCACCAGAGGAGCCAATCACCATGCCCAATCCCTTCTACCACCGAGCCACCATCGACCGGCTCCTCCGCCTCTCATACAAACCAAACCCGGCTCACGTCCGGCTTGCCGCCGTGATCAAGCTGATCAACGCAACCCGCCCCGGCAACCCGGCCAATCAACTGCTCCTCGAGGCCCACCCATACGAGTTCGCCCGTCACAAGCTCCGCGACCTCTACGACCACTCTGATTCTGTGGTCGGGACCCAATCGCGCGTCTCCATCGGCGCCAATTCTGAGGATGAGGAACCCACCGAGGAGTCCGAAGACCCGCTGTAATGGCGCTCTTCTCTCTTTTTTTCGTCTCGTTTTTTTCTCAGGGGGTCAACCAAACCACCCGGGTCCACCGTGCTCATTCCCCTCGCGCTTCCCGAAACGACGAAACGAGCCATCGCAGATCGCAATCGCAACCGACCCTAGTACGCTCAGATCGTCTCAAAATCAATCGTCCGAGGAGCAACCAATGGATCCCGTCACCACCTTCAGCGGCACTGGCCTCCCGCTCGACCGCGCCGATGTCGACACCGACCAGATCATCCCGGCCAAGTACCTCAAGCGAATCGAACGCACCGGCTATGGCCCCTTCGCCTTCGAGGCCTGGGCCAAAGACCCCGACTTCGTCACCAACCAACCACAGTTCGAAGGCGCCAGCGTCATGCTGGCCGGACTAAACTTCGGCTGCGGCTCATCCCGCGAACACGCCGTCTGGGCAATCCAGGGCATGGGCGTCAAGGCCGTGATCGCTCCCAGCTTCGCCGACATCTTCCGCAACAACTCGGCCAAGATGGGCCTGCTCACGATCCAGCTCCCCCAACCGGACGTCGAAGAACTGATGCGCATGGTCGAGTCGGAGTCCAACACCCCGATCACGGTCAGCCTCGAAGACCAGACCGTCACCGCCCCCGGCGGCTGGGTCCGCTCCTTCGACATCGCCCCCTTCGTCAAGCACTGCCTGCTCAACGGCCTCGACGACATCTCCCTCACCCTCGAGCACGACGACCTGATCGCCGACTACGAATCCAACCGTCCAACGACAAAGCCCGTAACTGTCTAGGATCCCCCCATGGTCCAGGCACTTCCCAACCATGAGTCGGCCGACGGCCTGAGTGCTCACCTGGTCAGTCCCTGGCGCCGCTCTCAATCGGTCTGGTGATCCAGTCAACAGATTCAACCTGGTCATCGCTCACTAGAAGCGAATATGAAAAAACACCCGACTCCTTCCGTCCGCGACAGCATCAACAACCTGCGCCGATCGATCAGCAGGCGTCACGCCATCTACGGCCTGATCAAGAACACGTTGATCAAGATGCGGCGGGTCGAGAACTGCTGTGGCGACTATGGCGCCCCAGGCTGTTGAGTCAGCGGCGAGCGCGCTCGGGCCGAGCGCATGCAGAAAGAGGATGAGTAGCAGCTCTGCCACCACTCCCAGTTCAGCGAGGCCTCCCAATCCTGACAGGCGCAGTCTGTGAGTCCTCTGAGTAGCGATGGCAGACCATCAGCTTTACCAATGGATAAAGCTGGTCTCGATACAGATTGCGTATCCTGCTCGAAACTGACTCGGCCTCGATGATCGAGGGGGAGCCTTATGTGCGAGCAACAGCCCAGTTTAGGCGGCTCCGCCTTTGCCAACCTGCGCAACGGCGAAGGACTGCTGCACTTCCTCCGCAGCGTGATCGTGACGAACTGGATCAAACTGCGCCGACTCGAGCAGTGTTGTGGTCGCTACGGCGACCCCGGTTGTTGAACGGGGCCGCCCGACGCTCAGGATGAGCGTCCCATAGAGGAATAGACCGCTCGTCAAAGGCCACGTGCGCGGGTCGGTACCCTAGCGTGCGAACCTCAAGTCCGCGCAGAACGGCAAGTGGCCTACGATGTGTGAGCGACCCAAACCGTCCTTCAGCGACGCGATCGCCAACCTCCGCAGGGATAGTGAGCAACGCAACATCGTCCTCAGCATGCTCGAGATCACCTGGGATCGGTTGCGCAAGCGGCAGACCTGCTGCGGCAACTACGGCGAGCCCGGCTGTTGAGTCTCGCCGGAACGCGCTCCGGGCGAGCGCTCAACTGAAGACTAGGAACACTCACATATGGCCCATTTCAGCATTGCGCTCTTGCCCGGCGACGGCATCGGCGGCGAAGTCATCGGGCAAGCGGTCCGCGTGCTCGACGCCGTCGGAGGCCGCTTCGACCACTCCTTCGAGTACACTGAAGACCTCGTCGGCGGAGCAGCGATCGACGCCCACGGCGTCGCCCTCCGCGACGAAACACTAGCGATGTGCCAGGCCCAGGACGCCGTCCTCTTCGGCGCCGTCGGCGGTCCAAAATGGGACGATCCGAAGGCGTCGGTACGACCCGAGCAGGCCATCCTCGGACTGCGCAAGGGTCTCGGCCTGTTCGCCAACATCAGACCGGTCAAGATGCTGCCCATCCTCGCCGACGCCACCCCGCTCAAACGCGAAACAGTCGAGGACGTCGATATGGTCGTCCTCCGAGAGCTGACCGGCGGCATCTACTTCGGCGAGCCACAGCGCCGCTGGGAGGAAGACGGCCAACGCAAGGCCGTCGACACCCTCGCCTACGCCGAACACGAGGTCGAACGCATCGTCCGCCTCGGCTTCGAGACCGCGCGGGCGCGTCGTGGGCTACTTACATCGGTCGACAAGGCAAACATCCTCGACACATCTCGCATGTGGCGAGAGATCACTGAAGAGGTCGCCAGGGACTACCCCGATGTCACCCTCGAGCACCGTCTCGTCGACGCCTGCGCCATGGACCTGATCCGCCACCCGTCCTACTTCGACGTGATCGTGACTGAGAACATGTTCGGCGACATCCTCACCGACGAAGCCTCAATGCTCGCCGGCTCGATGGGCATGCTGCCTTCCGCGTCGCTGGGAGCGTCAGAAGACGGCTCAACTCTCGGCCTGTACGAGCCGATCCACGGCACTGCCCCAGACATCGCTGGCCAGGGCATCGCCAATCCGATGGCGATGATCCTCAGCGCCGCGCTGATGTTGCGCTACTCACTTGGCCTCGAAGCGGAAGCCACCGCGATCGAAGGCGCGGTCACCGACATCCTGGCCGCCGGCCACCGATCAGCCGACCTCGCTACCGAAGGCGACGAGCCCCTCAGCACTGAGGCGCTCGGCGCCCTGATCACCGATGCTGTGGCACGCGGCTGACCTCAACACTCGCCTCGCACGACAACCACACGATTCGTAGGGTCCGACCATGCCCATTCAACGTCTCCTCGTCGCCAACCGTGGCGAAATCGCCGTCCGTGTACTTCGCACCACGACCGAGTTGGGAATCGCCACCGCCGCGATGCACTCCTCGGACGACGCCACCTCCGACCACATCCAGCACGCCGAGACGGTCATCCCGTTGGAGGGCATCGGGCCGGCTGCCTATCTCGACATTGAGCAGATCATCAGACGGGCCCAGGAACACGAATGCGACGCGATTCATCCTGGTTACGGCTTCCTCGCCGAGAACGCCGACTTCGCCCGAGCCTGCGAAGAGGTAGGCATTACGTTCGTCGGACCATCGCCCGCCGCACTCGCGCTGTTCGGGGATAAGGCCCGAGCCCGCACACTCGCTGGCGCACGCAACGTGCCCGTCCTGACCGGCACCGACCACGCCGTTGACCTCGATGGCGCCCGAGCGTTCTTCGAACAGCTCAACGGTCGCCCAATGGTGATCAAAGCAATCGGTGGCGGCGGCGGCCGCGGCATGCGCGCCATCAATGAGGCCTCCGAGATCGAGGATGCCTTCGAGCGTTGCACCCGCGAGGCTCAGGCCGCGTTTGGCAACGGATCGCTCTTCGTCGAACGCTTCATCCCCCGGGCCCGGCACATCGAAGTCCAGATCGTCGGCGATCAGCACGGCACCGTGTCCCACGTCGGTGAGCGGGAATGCACAATCCAGCGACGCTACCAGAAGCTGATCGAAATCGCGCCATCGCCAACCCTCAGCGACGATCTTCGCCAGAGAATCACAGCGGCAGCAGTCGAACTCGCCGAAGCCGGCGGATACTCCAACCTCGGCACCTTTGAGTTCCTCGTCGACGCCGACACCAATGACGACTTCGCCTTCATCGAGGCCAACGCCCGCCTCCAGGTCGAGCACACCGTGACCGAAGAAGTCGCCGGTCTCGACCTGGTCGAGTGTCAGCTCCGCATCGCCGAAGGTGCGACGCTTGACGGGCTGGGCATCGCTTCACCGCCGTCGCTGAGGGGATACGCCATCCAGGCGCGGGTCAACCTTGAGCGAATGCGGGAGGACGGCGACGTTCGCCCATCCGCCGGCGCGCTGCGCACCTTCCGGCCACCCGCAGGACCCGGCGTCCGCGTCGACACCTACGGCTATGCCGGTTACGCGGCCAATCCCAACTTCGACTCGCTGATCGCCAAGGTCGTCACCCGACACCAGAGCAGCAACTTCGGCGACGCCGTTCGTCGAGCCCAGCGAGCGCTCGACGAGTTCCAGCTTGAAGGCCCCGACTCCAACATTGGCTTCCTACGCAACATCCTCAGTCATCCCGAGTTCATTGCCGGCGATGTCCACACCCGTTGGATCGATGAACACATTGCCGACCTCGCCTCGAACTCGGACAACGGCGCATCTGCCTCAGGTCAGGCGGCCTGGGCCGGGGCCAAGGTCGAGAATCAGATCAGCGACCCGCTCGCCGCGCTGGACTTCTTCCGCCAAGGAGCAGGTGCCGCCTCGCTAGACGTCAACCGAGGCCTCGAGGAAGACCGCGCCGGATTCCCGGCACCCGAAATCATCGGCCCGCCCGGCACTGAGCCGCTGCGCGCGCCAATCCAGGGCACGATCATCGAGATCCTTGTTGGCGAAAGTGACACCGTGGTCGCCGGCCAGGATGTCATCATCATGAACGCGATGAAGATGGAGCACGTGCTCCCATCTGAAATCGGAGGCATCGTCCAGGAGATCACCGTCTCGGTCGGCGACATCATCTGGGAGGGTCATCCGCTGGTCTTCATCGAGCCTGCCGATGTGGGACCCGCCGTCGACGACGGGTCCGGAGACATCGACCTCGACTACATTCGCCCAGACCTCCAGCACAACATCGACCTGCACGAAGCGCTACTCGACCGCAATCGCGAGGGACCAGTCGCCAGACGTCATGCCAAAGGCAAGCGGACTGCTCGGGAGAACATCAGCCAACTGGTCGAAGGCGGCACGTGGACCGAATACATGCCGCTCGCCGTGGCAGCGCAGCGGCGAAACCGCTCGTGGGAAGAGCTGCGAAAAGTCTCACCTGCCGACGGCTTGATCTGCGGCATCGGCACAGTCAACGCCGACCTCTTTGACAATGAAGCCGCCAGCACCGCGATCGTCTCCTACGACGAAACGGTGTGGGCCGGGACTCAGGGCGGCCGCGGACATGAGAAAACGGACCGCATGGTCGAGACCGCGCACCGTCTGTTGACGCCATTAGTGTTCATCGCCGAGGGCGCCGGCGGACGCTCGGGCGATTCCGACTGGGCATACACGCGCGTCGCCGCGCGCGCCGTCCGCACCTTCGAGCGGCTGGCCGAGCTCTCTGGCAAGGTGCCAATGGTCTCGATCACCGCCGGACGCTGCTTCGCCGGCAACGCCTCAATGCTCGGCATGTGCGACATCATCGTCGCCACTGAAGGCTCCAACATCGCCATGGGAGGACCAGCGGTGATCGAGGGCGGCGGACTCGGACTCTTCCTGCCCGAGGAGCTCGGCCCGATGTCACAGCAGGTGCCGAATGGCGTCGTCGACATCTTCGTCAAGGACGAAGAGGAAGCGATGGCGGCGGTCAAGAAGTACCTCTCATACTTCCAGGGCCGACTCAAGGACTGGACCGCTCCCGACCAACGTCAGCTCCGGCACGTGATTCCTGAGAACCGGCTCCGCACCTACGACATCCGCAAGGTGATCGACCTGCTGGCCGACCACGACTCCGTCCTCGAGCTACGCCCTGAGTTCGGCATCGGCGTGATCACCTCGCTGATCCGCGTCGAGGGACGGCCGCTCGGCATCATCGCGAACAACAACATGCACCTCGGTGGAGCGGTCGACAGCGACGGCTCGGACAAGCTGGCCCGCTTCGCACAGATCTGCGACTCCTGGAACATCCCCGTCCTCACCCTGGTCGATACCCCCGGCATGATGGTCGGCCCCGAGGTCGAGAAGACCGCACTGGTCCGCCACTGCCACCGCGTCTTCGTCTCGCTGGCCAACCTGACCACGCCAAAGATGACCCTCACCGTGCGCAAGTGCTACGGACTTGGTGGCTTGGCCATGCTTGCTGGTAGCACGGAGGCCGGCCTGTTCAACGTCGGCTGGCCAACCTCCGAGTACGGCGGAATGAACCTCGAAGCCGGCGTCAAGCTCGGCGCCCGCGCGCAGCTCGAGAAAATCGAAGACCTCGAAGAGCGAACCCGCGTCTACGAGCAGATGGTCGCCGACGCCTATGAGCGTGGCAACGCCTTCAACGCCGCCACCGTGCTCGAATCCGACGACGTGATCGACCCAGCCGACACACGCAAATGGATCATCCGCCTGCTAGACGCCGTCCCCAATTCCGAACCGATACGCAAAGGCCGACGCCCCTACATCGATAGCTGGTAAGTCTGCAAGCTGCCACCTCATCTGGCTAGAATGCCGCAGACAGCGGCAGTCACTCCATCGTGCGCCGCGGAGTGAGTGATGCAGTTCGCCAATCTACTCCTGATTCGACTGATCCAGACGATCGTCGTGGTCTGGGTGGTCGTCAGCATCGTCTTTGTCGTCTCGCGCCTGATCGGGAATCCCGAGACTTCGCTGATGCCGTGGGACGCAACCAATGAAGACTACGAGCGGATCAGGGAGAAACTCGGTCTGAACGATCCCTTGATCGTGCAGTACGGCAAGTTCCTCGGCGATGCCGTGCAGGGCGACCTGGGCTTTTCCTACCATCGCACTGGTCCAGCGCTGGACATCGTCGCCGACAAGGTGCTGGGCACCGTCAAGCTGACCGCTGCCGGACTAGTCGTAGCGCTTGGATTGGGCTTGCCGTTAGGAGTCCTCGCCGCGTTGCGGCGAGGCTCGCCATTGGACTGGCTGGCACGCCTGGTTGCTGTGTTTGGTCAGGCCACGCCGAGTTTCTGGCTCGGCCTGATGCTGATTTTTTTCCTGGCCACCAAGGTCTCTTGGTTCCCAACGGCGGGAGCAGAGGGTTTCCGCTCGTTGGTGCTCCCTGCATTCGCTCTCGGATTGCTCTCTGCTGCTGGATTCATGCGTCTGACCCGTTCGGGAATGATCGACGTAATGAGCACCGACTTCATTCGAACGGCGCGAGCCAAGGGTCTAACTGAACGAACCGTGATCCTCCGGCATGGGCTCCGACACGCGTTGATCCCGGTGATGACCATTCTCGGAATCGAGCTCGGCCGTCTGATCGCGGGTTCCGTGATCATCGAGGTCGTGTTCTCTTGGCCCGGTATCGGGCGACTGATGATCGAATCGATCCTGCAGTCCGACTACCCGACCGTGCAGGCTGGTCTAGTCGTCATTGCGGCTTCGATTACCCTCGGCAATCTGATCGTTGATATGACCTACCGGGTGATCGATCCCCGCATTCGAATGTCGGCTCTCTGATGTCGATCTCAGCAGAGAGCCAAGCAGCGGTCGCGGCGGCCAACACGGAGTCCAGGCGCCGCTGGCAGGTCTCGCAGCGACGAAGGCGCTACTTGCTAGTTGCGCCTCCGATGTTCGTGATGATCGCGTTCATCGTTTTGGGAATCTTCGCCGATGTCATCGCGCCGGGTGATCCGGGCGACACGAATTTGCTGTCCCGACTCGAACCGCCGGCCTTTTCCGGCGGCACGTCCGAGTTTCCCCTCGGCACGGACCACGTCGGTCGTGACATCTGGACGCGCGTCGTACACGGCGCTCGCGTTTCGTTGATTGTCGTGGCGATTGTCGTCCCCGGCTCAGCATTGTTCGGCACGGTGATCGGCTTGTTCGCCGGGTGGCGCGGCGGCATCGTTGGCCAGTTGCTAATGCGCTACGTCGACGTGCAGTTGGCGCTTCCCGCGATCCTCTTCGCAGTGCTGCTAGGCGCGGTGCTCGGTGCCTCGCTGAGAAACGTGATTCTGATCCTGTTGGTGTGGACCTGGACGGTCTATGCCCGATTGATCCGGGCGGAAGTACTCTCGCTCAAGGAACGCGAGTTTGTCGTCGCATCGCTGGCGGCCGGCGGCAGCAACTGGTGGATCATGCGCAAGCAGTTGCTGCCCAATGTGTTCAACACGATCGTCGTGATCATGACGCTGGAAATCCCGATTGTAATCGTTGCCGAGGCCTCGCTGAGCTTCCTCGGAGTGGGAGCGCCGGTCGAACAGGCCACCTGGGGCCGGATGATTACCGAAGCCCGGAACTATCTCACCCACGCCTGGTGGGTGATGTGGATGCCAGGGCTCGCGTTGATGCTGGTCGCTCTGAGCGGCAATCTGGTCGGAGACTGGCTGCGCGACCTGCTCGACCCTCGTTTGCGCAATCTTGGTTGACGTAACGCATGGGTCGTCACCGCGACTGATACGTTCGCGCGAAATTGCCTACTATGCGTAGCAATCTGCGGCGGGACGTGCCCGTCGGGCGAGGAGATGAAGAATGGCAACACGAAACTATTGGAAGCGCATGTCGCATCGGCGGCTGTCGCGTCGCACGTTGCTGCGCGCGTCAGCGCGAGCCGGTGTTGGCGCGACGGGTCTAGCCCTGGTTGGCTGTGGCGACGACGATGACGACGGCCAACAGGCCGTTGTTGAAGCTCAACAGCAACAGGAAGACCAGCCCCAACCCGCCGCTGAGCCTCAACAACAGCAGCAACAGCAGCAGGCGATGCAGCAGGAGCAGGCCGAGCAGCAGGCGGAACAACAGGCCCAACAGGTTGAGCAGCAGGAACAGCAAGCTGAGCAAGGCACAGTCGAGGCGATCGAGCGCGAAGAGGCCGAGCAGGACGTCGAAGCCGCCGAGCCCGAGGTCGACCTCGACGCGACAGTACGCGTCGCAATTGGCCGCTACACAGCCGGCCTCGACCCCCAGCGATCGGGTTCACAGACCAACTACGTCAACGGCGCCTGCACCTTCGATGCCGGCATGTCCAACCATCCCGAGACTGCAGCGCTGGAGCCGAACCTGGTACAGCATCCGGAAATCGTCGACCCGACCAACTTGATTTTCCACGTCACGCCGGGCGTGATGTTCCACAACGGCACGCCGTACACCGCACACGACCTGGAGTTCAACTTCGAGCGCGTTTCGTCGGCAGCCGACTATCACCAGGGCGGCGAGACCAGCGACCACCCGAACGAGTGGGCCTCGGCGCGTGAGGCCTTCGGTACTGACAACTTCGCCAGCTACAGCGTGATTGACGACCTGACCTTCGCCGTTGAAACGCCGGTGCCGAATGCCTCCCTTGCCGGTTCGATCATGTCCGGCGCTGTCCGCCACGTCTCTAAGGAGTATGTGATCGAAAACGGCGACGCGCACGTCGACGGCGTCTTTGCCGTGGGCACGGGACCGTTCCGCTTCCTCGAGTCAAACCCCGACGTGGGTGCCAAGTGGACCCGGAACGAGGACTACCACAAGGCACGCGACGGACTGACCAACCCGCGCCTCGCCTGGTTCAAGGATTTCGAGGTCCAGATTCGGCCCGAGCCTCTGGCCCAGATCGCCGGCATCGAGGCCGGCGAGATCGACGCCGTCTACAACCTGCCGACCGATGTTGCAGAGCCGTATCGCGACAACCCGAACTTCAAGGTGCTGTACCAGCCGTCCAGTCAGCCCTCCCACTACATCATGTTCAACACCCATGACAGTGTGGCCGAGGTCGACGGGGTACCAAACCCATTCCTCGACATTCGCGTGCGCGAGGCCGCCAATCTCGCCATCAATCGTCAGGAAATCATCGACGGGTTGCTGACCGGCACTGAAGGCCCGGCCTTTGGTCCCTATCGCGGCACAATTGGCTATCCCGGCGAGGCGCTGGAGTCTCGCTATCACGGCTTCGACCCTGAGCTGGCGAAAGCATTGCTTGCCGAGGCCGGGTATCCGGACGGACTCGATATCGATCTGCACATCGTGACGGACTTCCAGCCGATCGTGCCGATCATGGCGCTGCCGGTGCAGGAGTACCTTGAGGCCGTCGGCATCCGCACCACGATCAAGGAATACCTCAGTTCCGAGTACTTCCGCACCGTGCGCACTTTCGAGTTGCCGGGCATGTTCTGGTTCTTCACCAACACGATCGCCGAGCCCGAGACGGTGATCGGTTCCGGCGTCACCGAGAGCGGCTTCTACGCCGTTAGCGTCTACCCGGAGACCGAGATTGAAGAGCTCTACCAGGCCCAGAACCAGGCTCTCGACCCGGGCGAGCGAGCCCGCTTGCTCGAGGAGCTCTACGTCACGTTCTACGACAACTACTCGTGGTTGTTCTTAACCGAGGTGTCCTCAGCGACGATCACATCCGCGAACGTCAACTGGCCGGTTGGATCAGCCGAGCTCCGCGGCGAAGGAACGTTGTCGGCGATCCAGAAGCTCAAGGACGCGTAACGCCAACCGACGAAGCAAGTTCAACTCCGAGCGGGGCCGGACATTGCGTCCGTCACCCCGCTCGGAGGCGTTAAGATTCAAGCAATCCTGACAATCAACGTATGCCAGAGAGCGCCCATGCCGACCCTGACCGCCGAACAGCTTGACCACTTTGAGACCTTCGGATTCCTCGCCGTTGACGAGGTCTTCGACCCTGAGGAAGTGATCAATCCCGTCATGGACGAATACGCCGAAGTGCTCGACATGCTTGCGCGCGATCTCCACGCGCAGGGCATGATCACGGACACTCACGCCGAGTTGCCGTTCGCAGAGCGCGTTTGCCAGGTGTACGTCGAGTCCCAGAAAGTGCACGCTCAGTACTTCGACTTTTCCCTGCCTCAGAAAGGGATCAAGGCGGACACGCCGTTCTGGGCCGGACCGGCTGTCTTCGACGCGCTGACCAATTCCAGTCTTCTCGACACCGTCGAGAGCTTCATTGGTCCTGAGATCTACTCGAACCCGGTCCAGCATGTCCGCGTCAAGGTTCCGGAGTCGATTGCCCCGCGCGACGCCGACGGCAACGTGATTTACGGCGCTACTCCCTGGCACCAGGACTCGGGCGTGATCAACGCCTCGGCAGACGACACCGACATGCTCACGGTCTGGTTCCCACTGATGGACACGGATGCCGAGAACGGTTGCCTTCAGGTCATTCCTGGATCGCATCGCGGCGAAGTGCTGACCCACTGTTCGGGCGTTCAGGGGCTGAACATCCCATCCACGATCCTGCCCGGCGAAGACAGCGCTCGAGCCGTGCCGCTGCCCGCTGGCGGCTGCCTCTTCCTGCATCGCAAGACCATCCACGCGGCGCTGCCCAATCTCAGCGAGCGGATCCGCTGGAGCTTTGACCTTCGCTACCACCCGCCTGGCCAGGCCACTGGTCGCGAGGCATTCCCCGGGTTCGTCGCGAGAAGTCAGCGCGATCCGGACGCCGTCCTCGGCGACGCCTCCCGTTGGCGACAGATGTGGCTCGACGCTCGCGCGGCGCTCGCCGACCAGCCGGATCCGGAGTACAACCGCTGGTCGCTCGACGACGAGGCCTGCGCGTAGTCCCGCTCCGATTTGACGGGGCCATGAAATCCGAATCAGAACTGCTCGAATCTGCCCGCCGATTCTCCTTTGGTGGGCGGATGGACAAGTCGGGTTCAGGTCCGATCTTCGTGCACGGCTCCGGCTCTGAAGTCGAGGATGTCAATGGGAAGAAGTACCTCGACTTCAACTCGGGGCAGATGTGCGCCTGGCTTGGACATAACCACCCTGCGATTACAGAGGCGGTCGCCGAAGCGTGCGGCACGCTGATCCACGCTCACAGCAGTTACTACAACGACCGGGAGATTGAACTGGCCGAGCGGCTCGGCAAGCTACTGCCCGACCCGTTGCAGAAGAGCATGTTCCTGCAATCCGGCGCCGATGCGAATGAGGCGGCGATCAATATCGCCCGGAAGTACACGGGCGGCTTCGAGATTATCAGTCCGCACATGTCGTTCCATGGCATGTCGGATACGACGCGGTCGCTGACATTCGCCGGTTGGCATCGCGGCTATGGTCCGCCGCAGCCCGGGATGATGGCGATGCTGGCGCCGTATTGCTATCGCTGCCCAATCGGCCTCGAACCAGAATCCTGCGAGCTTGCCTGTCTCGACGCCTCGTTTGAGTTGATCGATGCACAGACCACCTCGCGTCCTGCCGCTGTCCTGACTGAGCCAATCTTCTCAGCCGGCGGGGTCATTGAACCTCCAGCCGGATGGCTGTCGGAACTCAAGCGCCGCTGCGAGGAGCGCGGCATGCTGCTCATCCTCGATGAAGAACAAACCGGGCTCGGTAAGACCGGCGACACTTTTGCCTTTGAGCACGAGGGTGTTGTCCCGGACATCATCACCCTGGCCAAGCACTTCGGCGGCGGAATCTGCATCTCATCGGTCACGACCTCTGCTGAGATCGAGGAACAGGTTGTGGCCGACGAGTTCATCGTCACTCACTCGCACTCAAACGATCCCCTCGCCTGTGCTGCGGGCACGGCCACTCTCGATGTCCTTGAGCAGGAAGACCTGGCCGGCAAGGCTCGCCAACTGGGCGGCTATCTGAAGACGAAACTCACCGAGTTGGCTGAGCGGTTCGAGATCGTCGGAGATGTCCGCGGGCGAGGTCTGCTGCAAGGCATCGAACTCGTGCGAGACCGACGAACCAGAGAGCCGGCCACCACAGAGGGCCAGGCGATCGCCGAGCAATGCCTCGAAGCCGGCCTCATCTTCAGCGTCCGAAGAGAAGGCTCCGTCCTACGCTTTGTCCCACCCGCGAGCACGACCGAAGATCAGATCGATCGTGCGATGGACATCCTCAGCGAAGCGCTCGACGAAGTCTGTTCCTAGGCTCCTTTCTCACCGCGCGGAGGGTGGCGGGTTCTTTCGGGACGAAAAATTTGGGTGATTGCGACGGATCTCCTGTCTTTCACTGATGATCGTGCGTTTGGGAGTCCAGATTTGTCCAGATTCGTCCAGATTTGTCTGGAACCGTCTCGATTTTGAGTGAATTCCTCTCGATGGATCCAGGTGAGAGCAGGAACGTCTCGATTTGATTCGGGATGTCTGTAGCGCATGGATTCCACTTCTAGCCATCGAAAGGTCATGTGTTCTGATCTTATCGGATTCTGCTTCCGGGTGGGACGAAGGGATCCCAGGGACGTAGCCCTGCGTGGGGGTATCGGGAGAGTCGGCGTCCGGTGAGTCTGAAGAGTGCCTAGGCGTTTGGCGCGCAGGCTTGCATGACGGCTCGGACTGATTCGAGACCGGGTTTGGCCGCGACGACGCGCACGATCGCCGTGTCGAGGCCGTCGGCGAGGGCCTCGAACGCGGCTTTGGCTCCCGAGGCGTTGCCGTAGTAGCCGACCCTCGTCAGTAGTTCCTCTGACGCCGCCGCCGCGACCTCGTCGGCCGATGCTCCGCTTCGCCTCATGTCGTCCAGCGACGCCAGTTTGTCGGTGAAGCCCATACGCTCGAAGTGGGCTCGATAGGCGAACTTTCGCAATCGCTCCGTGGGCACAGACTGTCCCAGGGCATAGCCCAACATCGACTTGGCGTACGACATTCGTGCCGTCTCGACATCCTCGTCGACGCAGATGCGGATGTATTCGACCAACTGCACGTCCTCGGGACGCTTGCCTGCTTTGGCGGCGCCCTCGTTCAGCCGGTCTCGGCTCCACTGCACCCGCTCCGGGTCGCACCAGTTGAGCACCGCGCCATCGCCGACCTCGGCCCCGAGCTGGATCATCTGAGGTCCCAGCGCGCCAACGAGCACGGGAGTCGGCGGTGGCCGAAAGCCGAGCTGGACGCCGTCGTATTGGACCGATTCACCCTTCATGGTCACGGACTCTCCAGCCAGCAGTCCTTTGACCGCCGCCGTGTACTCACGCATCACGCCGAGCGTCGAGCGGCGAGGCAAACCCAACTGTTGACGAGCGTCAGCCCGATAGATGCCGCCGGAGCCGATGCCCAGCGAGAACTTGCCGCCGCTCATCGCAGAGACCGTCCCGGCCGACATTGCGAATGCCACCGGCGAACGATAGGCAATCGGGCAGACGCCGATACCGGTCGCCAGTCCGCTCGCCTGGTTGCGCATGGCGCAGAGATGGAATGAATCGAGACCGGCGCCCTCGGGTGTCCAGAGCGATTGATAGCCCAGGTCAGCCGCTTCGCGAGCGAGTGTCTGCTGATCTTCGAAGGACATCCCCAGCGAGAAATCCAGGCCCAACCCGATCTGTCCGATTGCCATGTCGCCCCGCCTTATCATGACTGCCAGCCTGCCAGTGCCGGCGTGCCAGTGCAGGCTATCGCCAATCCGAATTATGTCCTGAAGGGACCAGCACATGCCTCCCATCGTCAATACGAAGTACGGCCAACTCCAGGGACAGACTGAGGACGATCTAAACGTCTTCCGCGGCATCCCATTTGCCGCTCCGCCCGTTGGCGAACTCCGATTCCGCGCGCCACGACCGCCCGAGCCGTGGGACGGCGTCAAGGTTGCCAATGAGCCGGGACCACGCTCAATGCAGACCTTCATGCCTGGGCTCGAATTGCTTGGCGCGTGGGAAATGCCGGTTGACGAGGACTGTCTCAGCCTCAACATCTGGACGCCCGGCATGGACGACGCCAAGCGACCCGTCATGTTCTGGATCCATGGTGGTGGATTCTCCGGTGGCTCTGGCGCAACGCCGATCTACGACGGCCAGCACCTGTCTCGACGCGGCGATGTCGTGGTGGTCACGATCAACTACCGCCTCGGAGCACTGGGCTATCTCTACAACCAGGCCTTGACCGACGGCGACGATCCGCATAGCGGCAACTACGGTATGCGCGACCAGGTGGCGGCCCTGCAATGGGTGCGCGACCACATCAGCGCCTTCGGCGGCGATCCCGACAAAGTCACCATCTTCGGCGAGTCGGCCGGCGGCATGAGCGTCGGCGTCCTGCTCGGTTCCCCCGAGGCCGAAGGACTGTTCCAGCGCGCGATTCCACAGTCGGGCGCGGGCCATCACTCGCTGCCGACCGACATCGCCGAGGAAGTCTGCCGACGTTACTGCGCCGTGCTTGAGGTCAGCCCGGAGGATGCGGGAGCGCTGCGCAGCATCCCGGCGCAGGACATGCTCGACGCCCAAAATGCACTGATGGCGGATCCGGAAACCTATGCCTTGACCGGACGCTTCGTGATGGCGTTCTCGCCGGTGGTTGAAGGAGGCTTCCTCGAGACCCTGCCGATCGAGGCCGTGCGCAGCGGTCTGAGCAAAGATGTTGATGTGCTCTGCGGCACGATTGAGGATGAGTGGACGCTGCTGGCTGCATTGCAAGGCGTCAATGAGATGGACGAAACCAGTGCTCGCGGGGCGCTGGCCGTGACCGCAGGCGATGCCGACACCGCGAACCAACTCTACGACCACTACCGCGACGCTCGAGCCGCTCGCGGCGCCGCTTCCGATCCGCTGACGGTCTACGACTCGGTCATGACCGACTACGTGTTCCGTATCCCCTCGGACCGTCTGCTCGACGCACACAGCGCGCTCGATGGCTCGGGCAAGACGTATGCGTACCTGTTCAATCAGCAATCGCCAGCAATGGATGGTCGACTGCGCGCGCCGCACGCGATCGACATTCCCTTTGTCTGGGGAACGGGCGACCAGATGCGCCCCTTCATCGGTGAAGACCCGCAGACCGATCAGCTCTCTGGCTTTGCCATGGACGCCTGGATCAGCTTTGCTCGCGACGGCAACCCCAGCACCAATGCGCTGCCTGGCTGGCCGCAGTACCGCGCCGATCAGCGCTACACGATGGTGCTAGGCCCGGACGTCAAGACGCTGCGTGAAGATCGCGAGACCGAGCGCGAAATCTGGTCGTCCGACCTGCTCGAGTAGTTCGAATCGCCTCGATGGGGAAGTGACATGGCCACGAATCCGACAACGGCTCAGACTCGTCAAGGAGCGCTCAGAGGACAAGTCGAGGACGGCATTCACGTCTTTCGCGGTGTGCCGTTTGCTCAGCCGCCTGTCGGCGAGTTGCGCTGGCGTCGGCCGCAGCCGGTGGAGCCCTGGGACGGTGTTCGTGACGCCCTTGAGTTCGGACCAATCTCCGTCCAGCCGCCGCGTCCGGCGGCCGGGCCCTTTGCGGGGATCATGGGCCATAGTCAGGAGCCGATGTCGGAAGACTGCCTCTTCCTGAACGTGTGGACCCCGGGACTTGACGATGGCCGGCGACCGGTCATGGTCTGGATTCACGGCGGCGGACTGTTCAGCGGATCCGGATCGTCACCCGCCTACAACGGCGCACCGCTGTCATCTCGCGGCGACGTGGTGGTCGTCACGATCAACTATCGGCTCGGGGCACTCGGCTATCTGCCCGACCCGGTGCTCGCCGAGGGCGACGAGGCCGAGGGCAACTTAGGCTTCCACGACATGGTTGCCGCGCTGCAGTGGGTGCAGGACGAGATTGCCGCGTTCGGCGGCGACCCGTCCAACGTGACGATCTTCGGAGAATCTGCCGGCGGGATTGCGGTCGGGATTCTGCTCGCGTCTCCTCTCGCAGAAGGCCTTATTCATCACGCGATCATCCAGAGTGGCGCTGCCGATCGGTTGCATTCGCGCGAATCGGTCAAGGAGATGTTGCCGTTCTACTACAAAGAGCTTGGACTCGATCAGCCTTCGGCCGACGAGTTGCGTCGTCTGCCGACCAACGACCTACTGAGCGCTCAGATTGCGCTGGCGGGGGCTGATCCAGCGACCAATCCCGCCGGCGGCTTGCACGGGATTTTCAACGCCGTGATCGAGGGCGAGTTCCTTGATGCTGTCCCGGTGGATGCGGTCAGGAATGGTCGCAGCGCAGGTGTCGATCTGCTGGCGGGGACGATGCGCAACGAGTGCACGCTTCTGACGGCGATGACGGGTCTGACGGATTTGAACGAGGAGCGGGCCCTGGAATTTTTGTCGCCCCTGGTCGGCGGCCATGATCGTGCGGGCGAGTGCTTTGAAACGTATCGAATGCTGCGCATCCAGCGGGGTGAAGCGACGGACCCGCTCGCGGTCTACAACGCGGTCATGACCGACCGTCAGTACCGCGGTTCAACTCGCCGTCTGCTCGACACTCACACGGGCTCTCCAGGCGGCACGTTCTCTTATTTGGTTGAGCAGCAATCGCCGATGTTTGAGGGTCGCCTGGGTGCTCCGCACGCGCTCGATGTACCGCTGATCTGGGGAACGAACGACCTGATGCGCGATTTCGTCGGTGACGACCCGCAGGTCGATCAGCTCAGCGGCTTCATGATGGATGCCTGGACCAGCTTTGCCCGGTCCGGCAGCCCGAGCACGAATGCGCTCCCGGGCTGGCCGCAGTATCGGGCCGACCGGCCGTACACGATGGTCTTCGGACCCGACGTTAGAACCGTCACGGCGGAGCGTGAAGAGGAACTTGCTCTCTGGCGCTAAGCGTCACGGATAGGAACAGCCCATGTCCTGGGACCCGACCATTGCGGAGACGGCACAGGGTCAACTGCGCGGCCAGTTGGAGGACGGGTTGCACGTGTTTAGGGGCGTTCCCTTTGCGGAACCGCCGGTGGGCGATCTGCGATGGCGGGATCCGCAGCCGCTTCAACCCTGGTCGGGCGTCCGCGACGCGCTGGCCTTTGGGCCGATATCGGTGCAGACTTGGATGCCCTCGATGGGCGAGTTAGGGGCGATCCCGCAGCCTCTCTCCGAGGACTGCCTTTATCTCAACGTCTGGACTCCTGGACTGGACGATGCTGCCCGCCCGGTACTGTTCTGGATTCATGGCGGCGGCTTTACGCTCGGTTCTGGCTCGGAGCCCGGGTACTCCGGCGATCGGCTCGCAGCGCGAGGCGATGTGGTCGTTGTCACGATCAACTACCGGCTGGGCGCGCTCGGATTCCTGGCTGATCCGCTGGTCGCAGGCGCAGACGAGAGTCCTGGTAACTATGGGTTCAAAGACCAGGTCGCGGCGCTGGCTTGGGTGCGCGAGAACATCGACGCCTTCGGAGGCGACCCCGACAACGTCACCATCTTCGGAGAATCTGCCGGTGGCGCGAGCGTCGCCACGATGCTGGGCACGCCCACGTCGGACGGCTTGTTCCAACGGGCGATCATGCAGAGTGGAGGTGCTGACCAGGGAATCACTCTCGAACAGGCAACTAACGGTGCGCCACTGTTCTACCGAGCCATTGGATTGGGCGAATCTCCCGATACTGAAGAGTTGCGCGCGATCCCGGCCCAGCGGTTGTTAGAGGGCCAAGAGCAATTGCAGCTCGACCGGGAGCTGATCGAGCGTCTCGACGGCGAGTTGGGACTCTTCGCGGCAGTGATCGACGGCGACTTTCTTGATGCCAAGCCAATCGACGCAGTCCGCAGCGGCCGAGCGCTGGATGTCGACCTGCTGGCAGGCACCATTCGTGATGAATGGACGTTGTTGGCCTGGGCTCTCGGAGTGTCGGACTTGAACGAGGAAGCAGCGATCGGCGCAATGGCGCCGCTCTGTGGCGGAGTGACACAGGCCTCCGAGTTGTTCAACAGCTATCGCGACATTCGCGTCGGCCGGGGCGAGAGCACTGAGGCATTCGGCATCTACAACGCGATCATGACCGACCGCGTGTTCCGGGTCTCCACGCGCGACCTCCTCGATGTGCACAGCGATGGTCCAGCTGGAACGTATGGGTACCTTTTCAATCAGGAGAGCCCAATGCTCGATGGCACCCTGGGTGCACCACATGCCATCGATATTCCATTCGTGTTCGGTACCGCCGATCGGACTCCGAATCTCACCGGAGCCGGAGGTCAGGTCGATCAGCTCAGCGGATTCGTCATGGACGCGTGGATCAACTTCGCCCGCTCTGGAAATCCGGCCACGAATGCCTTACCAGGCTGGCCTCAGCATCGACCCGACCAGGCGTACACAATGGTTCTCGGGCCTGACGTCAAGACGATCAGCAAGGATCGCGAAGAAGAACTCGCGCTCTGGCGCTAGCAGCCGCTGTTAGAGACTGCGCACGTCGACGAAGTGGCCTGCGACTGCTGCGGCAGCTGCCATGGCCGGACTGACCAGGTGGGTTCGACCTCCGGGGCCTTGCCTGCCCTCGAAGTTTCGATTGCTGGTTGAGGCGCAGCGCTCTTGCGGGCTGAGGATGTCGGGGTTCATGCCCAGACACATAGAGCAGCCGGCATCGCGCCATTCGAAACCGGCATCGCGGAAGCGATCGGCCAGGCCTTCCGATTCGGCTTGCACTTTGACAAGACCGGACCCCGGCACAACCATCGCGTTGACGCCATCGGCAACGCGGCCGTCGCCGATGGCGTCGGCGGCAGCGCGGAGGTCTTCGATCCGGCCGTTCGTGCATGAGCCGATGAAGACGCGGTCGATAGCGATGTCGGAGATCGGTGTACCGGCGGTCAGACCCTGGTAGGCGAGCGCCCGCTCGGCCGATTCCTGCGCTGAGGCAGTGGCGAGGCTGGCCGGATCGGGAATCGAGCCGGTGACCGGCGCGCTCTGGGCCGGGTTGGTGCCCCACGTGACGAACGGCGCGATCTCCGAGCCGTCGATCACGACTTCGGTGTCGAACACGGCGTCATCGTCGGTGATCAGCTCACCCCAGCGCTCGACAGCCGCGTCCCAGTCCGCGCCGGTCGGTGCGTGTGGGCGACCCTGGACGTAGTCGATGGTGGTCTGGTCGGGTGCGACGAGTCCGGCGCGTGCGCCGCCCTCGATCGTCATGTTGCAGACCGTCATCCGGCCGTCCATGGACAGGTTGCGAATCACGTCACCGCGATACTCGATCACATGTCCCACGCCGCCGCCGGTACCGATCGTGTTGAGGATCGTGAGGATCACATCCTTGGCCGAGCAACCGTCAGGGAGCTCGCCGGTGACCTCGATCGACATCTGCTTGAGCGGTGCCTGCGGCAGCGTCTGGGTGGCAAGCACGTGCTCGACCTCGGAGGTGCCGATGCCAAAGGCGAGCGCGCCTAACGCTCCGTGCGTCGACGTGTGGCTGTCGCCGCAGACGATCGTGAGGCCTGGCTGCGTCAGTCCCTGCTCCGGGCCGATGATGTGGACGATGCCCTGGCGAGGGTCGAGCGTGTCGTAGAGCGGCACGCTGAACTCCTCGCAGTTTGCACGCAACGACTCAACTTGCTGCTGCGACAGCGGATCTGCATACGGCTCGATCCGCGTGTCGGTGGGGACGTTGTGGTCCTGGGTCGCCAGCGTCAAATCGGGGCGACGCACCTTTCGACCGGTCAGCCGCAGGCCTTCGAAGGCCTGCGGTGACGTCACCTCATGCACCAGGTGCAGGTCGATATAGAGCAGGTCCGGTTGGCCTTCGGCACTGCGGATCAGATGCTCGTCCCAGATCTTCTGCGCAACGGTGCGTCCGGCCATTTCGGTCTCCTCAGCGGTCGTTCAGTCGTTCAGCGTCGTGAAGCTATGGAGTGCGTTCCTGGGTCGCGGCGGCCGTGGCGCCCGTTTGGCCGCCGACGTGCCGGTTGATCGCGTTGATGTACGCCCGAGCGGAGGCGACGAGGATGTCCTGGTCGGCAGCGCGGCCGGTGTGGGTCGCTCCATCGACGAGAATCCGAATCGTGACCTCACCTTGAGCGTCCAGTCCCTCGGTGATGCTGGAGACGTTGTACTCCTCCAGCTCGTCGGCGACGCCGGTCAGTTCGCGAATGGTCTGGTAGATCGCGTCAACCGGTCCGGTGCCGGTGTTCGTTCCGGTGCACTCATCGCCATCCGGCGAGCGCAACGTAATCGTTGCCGAGGGAGTTGAGGTCGTGCCAGCAGAGATCTCAATCGTGACCAGTTGCCAGCCCTCGGTCGGCTGACCGAGCCGGTCCATCACGATCGCTTCCAGGTCGCGGTCGTCGACGACGGTCTTGCGGTCGGCGAGCTGTTGGAAGCGAGTGAATGCGGCGTTGAACTCGTCATCGTCGATTTCGAAGCCCAGGTCTTCCAGTCGCGAGCGGAATCCTGCGCGTCCGGACAGCTTGGAGAGCACGAACTGCGAGCCCTCGACCCAGCCGACTTCCTTCGGGTCCATGATCTCGTAGGTCTCGCGCATCTTGACGACACCATCCTGGTGGATGCCGGACTGGTGTCGGAAGGCGTTCAGACCGACGATCGCCTTGTTCGGCTGGACGTGCATCCCGGCGAAGTCCTGGACCATGCGTGAAGCGGGCACCAGGTACTGCGGGTCGACGCCAATCTCCACGCCCATGTGATCGGCGCGGGTGCGGATCGCCATTACGGTTTCTTCAAGCGACGTGTTGCCGGCTCGCTCGCCCAGGCCATTGATCGTGCATTCCACTTGTCGCGCGCCTGCGCTAACGGCGGCCAGCGAATTGGCGGTCGACAGTCCCAGGTCGTTGTGGCAGTGCACCGAGACGACGACGTTGTCGGCGCCAGGCACATCCTCGAGGATGCCGGTGATGAAGCGGGCAAACTCGTCGGGGATCGCGTAGCCGACAGTGTCGGGAATGTTGATCGTGGTCGCGCCGGCCTCGATTACCTCGCGCAGCATGCGGCGGACGAAGTCGACGTCCGAGCGGGTCGCATCCATCGGCGAGAACTCGACGTCGCTCGTGTATTGCTTGGCGCGTGCGACCATCTCGCGTGCCTGCTGCAGGACCGACTCTCGGTCCTTGCGCAGCTGGTGAGCGATGTGGATGTCGGACGAGGAGAGGAAGACGTGAATGCGCGGGCTCTCGGCGTCGCGGATTGCCTCCCAGCCCTGGTCGACGTCGTTGGGGACGGCGCGGCAGAGCGTGGCAATCTGGGTGCCGCGAACCTCGCGGGCGATGCGGTTGACGGCGTCGAAGTCAGCCGGCGATGCGGCGGCGAAGCCGGCCTCGATGCAGTCGACGCCCATGCGCTCGAGCAGCTTGGCAATCTGCAGCTTCTCCTCGGCGGAGAAGGAGACGCCAGCGGCCTGTTCGCCGTCGCGCAGGGTGGTATCAAAGATTCGGACTCGGTCAGCCATAGCGGGAACTCCTGTGGTCGGAACAAGGATCGATAGTGAAAGCAGACGCGGCCACCGACCGGTGGCCCTTCATCAGGCCCCGAGCACCCCGCGGGCAACAGCCCGCGGTTCAGCTCCCCCAGACATACACGGCATCATGCTCTGGAGTATAGGGGAACGTCGAATCGAAAACGCGAACGACGCAGTTCGGACATCGTCGGCTCGTAAACAATCATTCGAATCGTTCCCGGCGTTGGCATCAGAGCTGGCACACGGGGTCTTTCCATTTTCCTTATCCTCCGAGCAACCGTTGATTGCGCGTACGCGCGAGAGCTGGATCGCTTGGAGTTTCTGATGGCGAAGTTTGATATTCTGATTCGTGGTGGCACTGTCGTGGATGGGACCAGCGTCCCCCGATTTGTCGCCGATGTCGGGATCAAGGATGGGGTCGTCGCCCAGATTGGCGGCAAGATGGATCCCGCCGACGCCGACCAGCTGCTCGACGCCGATGGCCTGATCGTCGCGCCGGGCTTTGTCGACCTGCACACGCACTATGACGCCCAGATTCAGTGGGACCCGTACTGCACGATCTCAGGCTGGCACGGCGTCACCTCGGTGGTTTTGGGCAACTGCGGCTTTGGCTTCGCGCCGGTGCGCGAGGAAGAGCGCGACCGCGCGATGCTGACCATGTCTCGCACCGAGGCGATTCCCTTCGACTCGATGAAGGAAGGCATGATCTGGGACTGGATTACCTTCCCGGAATTCCTCGACACGCTCGATCGCATTCCTAAGGGCGTGAACTGCCTCTCGTACATGCCGCTCGCGCCGTTGATGACCTGGGTCATGGGCCTCGAGGCCGCCAAGTCACGGCGCGCGAACGACGACGAGATCTCGGAGATGAAGCGTCTGCTGCATGAAGCGATGGACGCTGGTGCTTGCGGCTGGTCTACCCAGCGCTTGGGCGAGAACTCGGTTCAGGCCGACTACGACGGCACGCCGATGGTGACCGACATCATGTCGGACAATGAGTGCCTCGCTCTCGGTGAAGTGCTCGCCGAGCGCGATGAAGGCTTCATCCAGATCACCCAGTTCACGGGCGATCTGGACAAGGACCTGGAGTTCCAGTCGGAACTCGCGGCGGTCGCCAAGCGGCCGATCCTGCACAACCTGATCGCGGTCAACCCGAAGAACCCTGATCTGCACCGCAATCGTATGAAGTGGCTGGAGGAGTGCAACGCTCGCGGCGAGCGCATCTTCGGCCAGGCCGCCACGATCCGCGCCGCTTTCACCTTCACGCTTGAAGACTGGAACCTCTACGACTCGTCGCCGGCCTGGAACTACGCCACGACCGGCACACGCGAAGAGCGCAAGGCCAAGATGGCTGACCCGGAAGTGCGGGCGCGAATCATCGACGAGATCGACGAGGCGATCAAGAAGCTCGGCCAAACCCAGGCGTTGGGCGGCCCGATCGAAGAGTTGCTGATCCAGGACCTCGCCCACCAGGACGAGCTGGAAGAGTTTGTCGGTATGACCGTCGGTCAGGTGGCCGAGGCGCGTGGATACCACCCAGTCCACGCAATGCTCGACTTAGCGCTTGAGACCGACCTGCAGGCCGAGTTCCTGACCCCAATGCGCGAGCAAAACGACGAGTGGACGGCCGAGATGATCACCTCGCCGTACTGCATCCCCGGTGTCTCCGACGGCGGCGCCCACACGAAGTTCCTGACCGCCGGCTCGTACCCGACCGACTTCCTGATGTGGCTCGTCCGCGACGCCGGGCAGCTTTCGCTCGAGGAGGCCCATTACCGACTGAGCAACCTGCCTGCCCGAGCGGCCGGTTTCCGAGACCGCGGCACGCTGGTCGAGGGTGCGCCGGCAGACGTGGTCGTCTACGACCTCGACGCGCTCAACATCACACCAGAGTGGACCGGCGAGGTCGTCTACGACTTCCCTGGCGGCGAGTGGCGCCGGGTCCAGCGACCGGACGGCTACCGCTGGATCCTGGTCAACGGCGAAGTCACCTTCCAGGACGGAGAATCAACCGGTAGCACGCCGGGCAAGCTGCTGCGACACGGTCGCGGCTAGGCCTGGTTCCAGCCCCCGCTTCACGCGGGGGCCTGCTTGGGCGGGCGTCAATAGTGGTATCCCGCCCTACTGCGAGAAGGAGCGGGTCCCCGCGTGAAGCGGGGACTGAGTATCAGCAACAAGGGAACACACAGTTCAAGGAGACTGAGATGGCAAAGTTCGATGTACTGATCCGCGGCGGAACCGTCGTTGACGGGACCCGTGTCCCCCGATTTGTCGCTGATGTCGGGATTAAGGACGGCGAAGTCGCCCAGATCGGCGGTCGGATGGATCCGATGGACGCCGACCAGGTGCTCGAGGCCGACGGCAAGATCGTCGCGCCGGGATTTGTCGACCTACACACGCACTACGACGCGCAGATCCAGTGGGACCCGTATTGCACGATCTCCGGCTGGCACGGTGTGACGTCGGTCGTACTCGGCAACTGCGGCTTCGGCTTTGCACCCGTCCGACCGGAAGAGCGCGACCGTGCCATGCTGACCATGTCGCGCACTGAGGCGATCCCCTTCGACTCGATGAAAGAAGGCATGCTCTGGGATTGGGTCTCCTTCCCCGAATGGCTGGAAACGCTCGACCGTATCCCCAAGGGCGTCAACTGCCTGTCCTACATGCCGATCGCCCCATTGATGATCTGGGTGATGGGCCTTGAGGCGGCCAAGAACCGCCGAGCCAACGACGATGAGATCCGCGAGATGCAGCGACTGCTGCACGAGGCGATGGACGCCGGCGCCTGCGGCTGGTCAACCCAGCGACTAGGCGAGAATTCGGTCCAGGCCGACTACGACGGCACGCCGATGGTCACCGACATCATGTCGGACAACGAGTGTCTGGCGCTGGCCGAGGTCTTGCGCGAACGCGACGAAGGCTTCATCCAGATCACTCAGGCAACCGGCGACATCAAGTCGGACCTCGCGTTCGAGGCAAAGCTGGCGGAGGTTTCGGGTCGGCCGATCCTGCACAATGTGATCGCGCCGAGCATGCAGCGACCCGACGCGCACACGAAGTCGCTCAAGTGGCTGCATGAGTGCAACGACCGCGGCGAGCGCATCTTTGGCCAGGCGTTCACGATCCGTTCGGCGTTTGCCTACACGCTCGAGGACTGGAACCTCTACGACTCGTCACCCGCCTGGAACTACGCCACGACCGGCACGATCGAAGAGAAGATGTCCAAGTTTGCCGACCCTGAGGTGCGTCAGCGTCTCAAGGCCGAGATGGACGACGCGATCGAGAAGCTCGGCCAGACGCAGGCCATCGGTGGCTCGATCGAGAAGGTCATGATCCAGCACCTCGAGGCCAAGCCCGAGCTGGAGGAGTACGTCGGACTGACCCTCGCCCAGGTCGGCGAGAAGATGGGCAAGCACCCGATCGACGCGATGCTGGACCTCGCCCTGGCGACCGACCTCAAGGCCGAGTTCCTGACTGAGGTGACCAACGCCAACGAGGATCACATGGCCGAGATCATGGAATCGCCCTACACGATTCCGGGCGTCTCGGACGGCGGCGCGCACACCAAGTTCCTCACGGCCGGCTCGTACCCGACCGACTTCCTGATGTGGATGGTTCGCGATACCGGGAAGCTCACCCTCGAGGAAGCGCACTACCGGCTGTCGTACCTGCCGGCCCGCGCAGGCGGATTCACCAACCGCGGCGCCCTGGTTGAAGGCGCCCCGGCCGACGTAGTCGTCTACGACCTCGACGAACTGAAACTCGAGCCCGAGTTCCAGGGTGAGATCGTCTTCGACTTCCCCGGAGGCGAGTGGCGTCGAGTCCAGAAGCCGCACGGCTACAAATGGATTCTCGTCAACGGCGAGGTCACCATGCAAGACGGCCAGGAGACCGGAGCCACCCCAGGCAAGCTCTTGAGGCACGGTCGGGGGTAGCCAAATCGCCTGGCCGAACCTGCGCCCTCGGTCAATCGGCCGAGGGCGCAGATCTTGTCGGGCAGCGAGCCGTCAAACAGAACTCGGCCGGAGCTAGCTCGCCTCCGACTCTTCCTCGGATGTCATCGCCCTCGGCACATTGACCCTTGGCGTGATCTTCACGTCGACTACGTGGATTGTTCCCGAAAACTCAAATGGGGCCTCGTAGCTGGGTGTGACCGGTGACAGGTGATCTGCTGCCACGTCTGCTCCGCCTCGTACGGCGATGCCTCCCAGGTCGGGGATTTCGATTCGACCGGCCTGTAGTCCGTCAACGAACAAGGTGACGTATCCAGCGGGTCGTGTGGTTGTTGTCACTGTCGCCGACAATGTCGACCGACCGACTGGCAACTCCGATTCGGTACGGCCGCTCGTGATGCTCTCCTTGGAGTTGTAGTCGAGGCAGAGTCGATTGTCCTGGACGTACAACGAGACGCCGCCGGCCATGCTGCCCGATGCAAACAGGACGCCTTCTTCTTCGGTGTTGCTTCGTTCCACCTCGGCCGTGATCTCCCAGTCGCCGACGAACAGCGTTGGCGAGACTCGGCCGTGCAGATGAGCTGTCGGCGGGTAGTAGCGATAGTGGAACTCGTGGTGTGGGCTGCCGAGCCGGTTGCTTGGCGCGCCCATGCCCAGCATCCGATCGTCGAGTGGTAGCACGTTGTAGCGCCCCGCCTCGATCCACCAGCGGTCGATCATCCGCTGCAACCGCTCAGGCTCCTGTTCCGCCAGGTCGTCGATCTCTGAGAAGTCCTCCTCCAGGTTGAACAGCGCCCATTGATCGTCCTCGAACGGAATGCCGCGGAAATGACGGGTGACTGCCTTCCAACCATCCATCCAGATGGCGCGATGCCCCCACATCTCGAAGTACTGGACCCCCTTGTTCGACGGAGAGTCGGGTTCGCCAAAGCTGTAGGCAATGCTCTTGCCGTGAACCGGCATCTGGGCCAGGCCCTTGTATGTGCCGGGCGCCGTTTCGCCGAGAAGTTCAAGGACAGTCGGCACGACATCGGTGACGTGATGAAACTGGTCCCGAATCTGACCCTGCGGGACCCGCTCCGGCCAGCGAACAATCAGGGGAACGCGGACGCCGCCGCCATAGGTGTCACTCTTGTACCAGCGCAGCGGGGTGTTGGCGACCTGGGCCCAGCCCCAGGGCACGTCGGTCCAACTACGCGGGCTGCCGATGTCGTCGAGCCGCGACTGCGTCGCTTCCAGCAGTTCGTCATCCATCGATCCTTGCCCTCGCAGCGGATTCTGCAGCACCTTGCCTTCGTTGTCCGAGATGCCGAGGCCACCGGAAGCGGGATTGAGCAGACCGCGCGGCCCGCCCATGCCCGACGCGCCGTTGTCCGATGTCAACATGATGATCGTGTTGTCGAGCTGGCCAGACTGTTCCAGGTGATCAAGCAGCCGGCCGAGCTGCGCGTCGGTGTGATCCAGGAATCCTGCGAATGCCTCGAACAGACGGCTGGCGAAGCGTTGTTCGTTCTGCGACAGGTTCTCCCACTTCTCCACGCCGGGATTGCGATCTGCCAGGACGGTGTCGGGCGGAATCAAGCCGCTCGCGAGTTGCCGTTCGTACCACTCCTGGCGTACTTCATCCCAACCAGCGTCGAAACGGCCGCGGTACTTTTCGACATAATCGGCGGGCGCCTGATGCGGCTCATGCACTGCACCAAACGCGAAGTACATGAAGAACGGCTGGTCGGGCCGGTGCGACTGCTTGTCGCGAAGAAACGAGATTGCGTGGTCGGCCAGATCCTCGGTGACGTGATAGCCCTGCTCCGGTGACCTCGGCGGCAGGATGTGATGGTTGTCATGCGTAAGTTCGGGAAAAAACTGGTCGGTCGCACCTGAGAGAAAGCCGTAGTAGCGGTCGAAGCCTCGTTGTAGTGGCCAATGGTCATAGGGTCCGGCGGGCCCGTTGGCTTCTGCAGGACTGAGGTGCCACTTACCGATCATGTAGGTGGCG
Source organism: Dehalococcoidia bacterium (assembly GCA_964291525.2). Classification (GTDB taxonomy): domain Bacteria; phylum Chloroflexota; class Dehalococcoidia; order Bin125; family Bin125; genus Bin125. The sequence continues at coordinate 3,263,447 of OZ219765.1, forward strand.
TAGCCACTCTGCTGCAGCATCTCGGCCAGTGTGGCCGAGTGTTTCGAGACCGACGCCCGCATGTTGGTGAAGCCGGTGTCATGGAAGTTCGAGATCGTCCGCATCCCGACCGCATGATGGTTGCGGCCAGTCATCAGCGACGCCCGCGTCGGTGAGCAGAGCGGAGTCACATGGAAGTTGGAGTAACGCAGGCCTTGATTGGCCAGTTTGTCGATGTTAGGCGTGTCAATCGTCGAGCCGTAGCAGCCGAGATGGGCGAAGCCCATGTCGTCGAACAGGATGATCAACACATTCGGCCGAGGCCCATGCTCATGTTCCGGCAGCGGTTGCCACCAGGGCTCCGATTCATCAATCGTGAGACCAACCTTGCCCTGGAAGTCCTCGAACTGATCTGACATGACAATCACCTGTCGCTGACATCCAAATCGAGGGGCAAGATAGGTGATTTAGCGCAATCTGATGAGGAAGTTGCGCAACATGCCGAAGGGCGGACGCGGAGTCCGCCCTGCAACTGACGATTCCGCCAACGCGGAGCGTTAGGGCCGGATGATACGTTTGGGCCGTTGGGCCAGACGCTTGAGCATCGGCTGGGCGGCTTCGATGAAGCGGAAGGCGATCCGGCGGGTGTCCCTGGGGTCGATGAGGTCGATCACGTCGAAGTTGTGGGCGGCCTTCAGCGGGCTCCTCAACCTCAGCAAGCGATTCTCGATCATCTCGCGGTGTGCCTCGGGATTCTCGGCTGACTCGATCTCTCGTTTGTAAGCAGCAGCGACGCCACCCTCGATCGGAATGCCGCCCCATTCGCCGGCGGGCCAGCCGAAACGCATGTTGACGCCATTGGGTTCGCCCATGCTGTTCGGCGCGTCCGCGGCGACGCCATAACTCTTGCGTATGTTGAACTCGACCTTCGGTACGTCGGCCTCATACGCCGCGATCAGTGCTCGGGTGCCGCGACGCATGGTCTGGTTGAGCTCGGCCTGCGACCCAAGCATGAAGCCAGGCATGTCGAGGAAAATCACCATCGGCAGGTTGAAGCCATCGCAGAGATCAACGAAGTGGGCGAACTTGTCGGCAGCGTCGCCGTTCATCGCGCCGGCCATCACGTACGGGTCGCTGGCCACGACACCAATCGCGTAGCCGCCAATCCGCGCAAAGCCGGTAATGATTGCGCCGCCCCAGTGCGGCCGCATCTCGAAGAACTCGCCGTTGTCGACAACCAGTTTGACCAGCTTGCGAGGGTTGTATCCGCGCTTGCGGTTTTCGGGAATGATCCGCAGCAGCTCTTCGACCTTACGGTTCGGGTCGTCGAAGTTGTGTGTCCGCTCTGTGACATCACTGGTCGTGTCGGGCAGATATGAGAGGAACTTCTTGATCTGATCGAACGCGTCCTCCTCCGATTCGGCCTCGTTGTCGACCTGTCCGCTCTGGTAGACGTGGACCTTCGAGCCGCCGAGTTCTTCCTTGTTGAAAGTCTCGCCAATCGCGCGTCGCACGACAGGTGGTCCGGAGGGGAAGATCTGGGACTGGCCCTTGATCATCACAGTGAAGTGCGAAAGCAGTGCAAACGCGGCGGGCGCTCCGGCGACTGAGCCCATGATCCCTGAGGCGACGGGCACCTTGTTGAGCAGGTTGATGTGTCGCCACCAGGTCTGACCGCCGGGCAGCGCCATCCGACCCTCTTCCTCGTCACGTTTGGCGCTGTGTCCGACGCCCTCAATCAGTTGGACGTAGGGCAGTCCGTACTGGGAGGCCATCGGCGTGGCGAACTGGGAGGCGCCCTTCGACACGTTGTGCGGCGATCCGCCGGAGATGGTGAAGTCGTCGCCGCCGATGACGATGTTGCGGCCGTCGATCTGGCCCATGCCCATGACAAACGCGCCGGGCGTGAAGTCGCGCAGGTTTTGATCTTCGTCATACACGTACCCGCCGACCAGTGGGCCGGCCTCGAAGAACGAGTCGGGGTCGAGGAACTTGTCGATCCGCTCTCGGATGGTGTAACGGCCGCCCCGATGCTGTCGCGCAACGCCGTATTCGCCGCCCATCTCGCGGCCGAGTTCCTTGATGTAGTTGATTTCTTCGATCGCGCCGGTCCAGTCCTGTCCCGGCTTCCACGATTCGCGAGTCTGGTCTACGGGCATCAGCAGCCTCTCAGTCGGACACATTGTCGGACACGTTGTTGGACACGATGTCGGACATCGTCCGCTGGCAGTTTACCGTCAGGTCCGATGCGCCTACAGGTCGGACGTCTATTGGATGGTCCAGATTCGGCTCAGACTGGCGGTGATTCTCGGCAGCCTGCACCGTATGCGTCGATTCAGAATTGGCCGATTACGTCGCTGCTGAAGGCGTGCAGTGAATCCCAATCCCAGGGCGGCCGGAGCGTGATGTTGACACGATCGACGCCCGCCTCCGCGTATGGAGCGAGGCTCTCGATGGCTTCGGAGGGCGTGCCCACAATTGCGCCGCGTTGTCGGAACGCGTCGCCGGCGGGTCCGAAGACTTCCTCGAAGTGCGCCTGCGCCCGAGGTCGATCCGCCTCGTTTGCAGCCAGGTGGAAGGACAGGTTGACGTCTCGTTGGATCTCGCCTGGGTCGCGGTCGACGCGCTCGCACCACTCGTCGAGCACGCCGGAGAGCCGTTGCCAATCCTCAACGTTGAGGTAAGGCGCGTTCCAGCCATCGGCGTACCGCGCCACCAGTTGCAGCGTCCGACGTTCCCCGACGCCACCAATCCAGATCGGCACGCGCGGCTGCATCGGCTTGGGCTCGCAGAGCGCATCGGTGAGCTGGAAGAACTCGCCCGCGTAGTTGGCTTCAGGTTCCTCCCATAAGGCTCTGAGCACTTGAATGCCCTCTTCCAGTCGATCCAATCGCTTGCCGATCCGATCGAAGGGAATGCCGTAGGCGGAATACTCCTGCACGTTCCAACCAGCCCCGAGTCCTGCATCCAGTCGGCCGTTCGAGAGCTGGTCGATCGTCGCCAGCGCATTGGCAAGCACGGCCGGATGGCGGTAGTCCATGGCCAGCACGCAGGTGCCGACGCGCACGTGCTCGGTGTCGACCGCGAGTGCGGCCAGGCTGGCCAGGCACTCCAGGTAGGGACCACGCTTCTCGGTCATCGGCGACTCGTAGAAATGGTCGGAGACATCAACCCAGGTGAAGCCGGCCGTGTCAGCCCATTTCCACAGTTCGCGGCATTCGCCGATCGTGACGTTCTGCTGCACCAGGTGGATACCGAATTCCATCTTGTCCTCCGTTAGCAGAGTCGAGCGACGATGCTCCCATGGTTACAGCGAATGCGGGTTAGGGGACCGACGCGGGAAAAAACAATGGATTTTGGCGAATTCAGCGCTGTGGGCTAGGGATTGGCGCCGGGAGAGTCCAGGAAAGTCCAGATTTGTCCAGATTCGTCCAGAATTGTCTAGAACAGACCAGATTTTTCGAGTGTTTCTCGGTGATTTTCCGGGAATGTCTCGGTGATGTCCGAGGGGTTGGGCTGAGACCATCGCGTTCTCCCGATCCCTGAGCGGTGTTGGCATCACCTATTCTATGCGCACTCACGTTCTGGTGAGGTAGTCGGGTGAAGTTGTCCGCTCGACGATTGGGACCTGCGCCTATGTGGGCCTTTCGCGGACGGAGCTTCGCCTACTTGGTCAGGCCCAGCTTCTCGGCCAGGCCGATGCGCTGGATCTTCCCGGTCGCGCCCTTCGGGATCTCGTCGAGGATTACGACCCGACGCGGGGTCTTGAAGTCGGCGACTCGTTCTCCGACGAATCGGCGGATTGCTCGTTCGTCCGACTCTTCGCCGTCCTTGAGGACGACGGCGGCGGCGACCTCTTCTCCGAGGCGATCGTGGGGCATGGCGAAGGTCACGGCCTGGGCGACGGCGGGATGCAGGAGGAGAGCTTCGTCAACCTCCCGCGGTGAGATCTTCTCGCCGCCTCGGTTGATGATCTCCTTGAGCCGACCGGTGATCGTCAGGTAGCCGTCGTTGTCGAGGAGGCCCTGATCGCCGGTGCGGAACCAGCCTCGGGTGTAGGCGGTGGCATTGGCCTCGGGGTTGTTGCGGTAGCCGTCGGTGACGTTGTCCCCACGGATCACGACCTCGCCGCGCTGACCCATCGCCAGCAGCGCGCCGTCCTCGTCCATGATCGCGATCTCGGGTCCGGCCGGCAGACCGACGCTGCCCGGCTTGCGCTCCAATGGCGGCATTGGATTCGAGCTCATCTGGTGCGCCGCCTCGGTCATGCCGTAGGACTCGATCACTGGCGCCTCGAAGGTGTCCTCGAGCTCGGCCATCACGGTCGGTGGCAGCGACGAAGACGACGAACGGATTAGGCGCAGCTTGGTCTCCTCGAGCACGTCAGCATTCCGCGAGGCGCGGGTGAGGATGAGCTGGTGCATGGTCGGCACAGCCGTGTACCACGACGGCTTCGCCTCGCGCAGCCAGCCGAAGACCTGCATCGCGTTGAAGCCCGGCGAGCACCAGGTGCAGCCGCCGGCGCCGACGCTCGCCAGGATGCCGGCCATCACGCCATGGATGTGGAACAGCGGCATGATGTTGAGGCAGCGATCTTCGGACGTGAGGTTGAGCGTGTTGCGGATGTTGTGCGCCGTAGCGGTCAGGTTGCGCTGTCGCAGCGGCACAATCTTCGGTCGCGACGTCGTGCCGGAGGTGTGCAGCACGAGTCCGACATCGTCCGGGCCTGCCTCCCCCGGTCGTTCAGCGATCCCGCTGATGCCGGCTGACAGGCTGAACATCCCGGCTGGTCCGTCAGACTCCGGCTGGAGTTCGACCAACGGAATGTTCGACTTCTGCGCAACCTCGCGGACCGGAGAATCGACGCCTTCCTGGACAACGACGGCCTTGGCCTCGAGATCTTCGAGGTAGAACTCGAACTCGTCGGCGCGGTATCCCGGATTGAGCGGGGCGGCGGTCGCAGAGTTGGCCACGCCGAGGAACGCGGCGGCCATCTCGGCGCCGTTGGGCAGGACGATCGCAATGCCGTCTTCGCGACCCAGCCCGAAGCTGTTGAGCTGCTCGCCGGTCTTCGCAATCTGGGCTCGGAGACCGTCGAAGCTGAGGTCCGGTCGACCGGGCGAGCCGAGCGCAGAGGCGTCGCCGTCCAGCGGGGCGAGCAGTTCAGAAATGGTCCTGGCGTTGGAATTGGACTGAGTCACGGAGTCTCCCGACAAGCAAACTGAGGCGCGAAGATGCGGTCAAATGCGCCACATGAGGTACATCGTATTGTCAGTGCTGCGTCGGAACTGACAACGACGCTGCGTATACTTCAAGGTGGAGAGGTGTCCGAGTGGCCGAAGGAGCCGATCTCGAAAATCGGTAGGTGCGGCGACGTGCCTCGTGGGTTCGAATCCCACCCTCTCCGCCATTCGAGACCTCGGCCAACCTGCCGGAGAGGTGCTGGAGTGGACGATCAGGCACGCCTGGAAAGCGTGTAGGGCTGCAAGGCCCTCGTGGGTTCGAATCCCACCCTCTCCGCCAGCTTTTGCTCTGCTCAACACCCAAATCAAACAGCTCCCAGTCCCCGCTTCACGCGGGGACCTGCCCCCTTCCAATCAGGGCATTGGTATCGGACGGGGCATGCGCCCCAAGCGGGTCCCCGCGTGAAGCGGGGACTGGGGACTTCAATTCGTGACGGTCAGGTCAATCTCAGGAACTGACTGATCAACGGCACGATGATCTCCGGCGCGTCCTCCTGGCAAAAATGTCCCGCGTTGGGCAGGATCGTCACCGGAGCGTCCGGATAGAGCGCACGGAATCCGTCGATGGCACGCTGAGGATCGATTGCGTGGTCCTGCATGCCCTCGACCATCATCGCCGGCCTCGACCCCAGCTCTTGGACGTTGGCGATTTCCTCCATGACGAAATCGCGGGTGCGGCCGAGGTATGCGTCAAGCGGGAATTCGATCCCGCCGATGCATGACTCCTTGTCGGGGAAGGGCGCGGAGTATGCGCGGATCCAGGCGTCGTCGACGGCGGCCGAGTTCTCGAACCCGATGATCTTCATCACGCTGAGCACGTTGCTCCCCAGGTGACCGAGCGTCTCGTGCAGTGTGCCGGCCTCGTGGTGCTTGCCGATCCACTGGAACCACGGGGACACCGGTGCCCCCGGAGGCTCCCGCCGCGAACCGGGAATGATCGTATTGAGGACGCACAGGCGCTTGACCCGATCGAGATTGCGCACGGCGTACTGCGAGCCCATCGGACCGCCCCAGTCCTGCATGACGAAGGTGATGTCTTGCAGGTCGAGCTCCTCGATCAGCGCAGCCAGATTGCCGACGTGCGTCCTCAGCGTGTACTCGCGATCCTGCGGCGTCTCGCTCTTGCCGAAGCCCATGTGGTCGGGCACGATAACTCGGTTCGTCTCCGACAGGCCGGGAACAAAGTTCCGATAGAGATAGCCCCAGGTCGGCTCGCCATGCAGCAGGACAACCGGCTCGCCCTCGCCTTCATCGACGTAGTGCATGCGGAAGCCGGGCGCATCGGTGAAGTGCGGCTCGAATGGGAACGTACCGTCGAAGGTCTCGTTGGCTGGGATCATTCGCTCACTCCCTCGCTTCAGTTAACACGACACTCAGAGGCTAGGGCCTCGTGGTGATGTCAGGACGAGGTTGCACAAGCAAAAGCCGAGGTTCGTTAGGAATCGTCACCCCGACGGGTTCGCTCGAACTTTTCTCGCTGCTCGACCTCGACTCGGGCGGCGGCGATGTCTCCGGCGATCTTGGCCTGTTCCCAGCTGTCCTTGTTGTCTTCTCCGCTGACCATGCGGCCTACCAGGGCAGCGATGACTCCGAGAAACAGGCCCCACCTCAGACCTCTCCAGAAGCCCATCTCAGCTGCCTCCCTGGCGGAAGTTGCCGCTGAGGACGTCGAACATCCTCTGGATTCTTGAGGCGGTGGCGTAGGCGCGGATCACTGGTTCGGCGGCAGACTCGCCCAGATATTCGGCGGTCCCCTTGACGGATTTGACCGTCTCCTGCGCGTTCTCGAGCAGCGGCGGCACGCCTTCCTGGAAGGTCTTGCGGGCGGCTCTGAGCAGGCGGAAGGAGAGGAATCCGACGACGATCGTGGCCAGGATGACGACGATCAACGCGATCACGCTGAGCAGTCCGGCGACGATGATGACGATGTCGCGGATGTCGGTGATTGTGCTCAGCGGCATGAGGTGAGCGTACCCTAAGCCGTCGACTCCACCGTGCCTCCGCCGAGCACACGGTCCCCCTCGTAGAAGACGGCGGCCTGTCCACGCGCGACGGCTCGTGCCGGCTCGTCCAGGGTGAGACTTGACCCATCGAGTCTGGCGGCCAGCGGCGCCGAGCGATAGCGCAGCTGCACCTGGAACTGTTCGGTCGGCTCGGCCAGCCAGCGCACATCGGACAGCTCTACCCGCTCGACCAGCAAGTGATCGGCACTGCCGACAGTGACCACGTTCGTCTCAGGGTCGATTGAGGTCACGAACTGGCGCTGGCCTCCACCACCGGTCTGCAGGCCCTTGCGCTGGCCGATCGTGAAATGCTGGACTCCCTGGTGCCGACCGACCTCTCGGCCTTCGGTGTCGAGCATCAGACCGGGCCGATCGGCGACCCTGGTCGCAACCACTGCCCGGTAGTCGCCGCCGGGGACGAAGCAGATGTCGGCGCTCTCGGGCTTGTCGGCGACGGCAAGGTCGTGCCGCTCAGCGACGGCCCGAACCTCGGACTTTTGCAGCCCACCGACGGGGAACAAGGACATCGCCAGGGCCTCGGGCGTCAGCGTGTAGAGGAAATAGGACTGGTCCTTGTCCCGGTCGAGTCCGCGCAACAGCTGCGGACGGCCTTCCTGACCAGCGTTTGTCCTGGCGTAATGACCGGTCGCGATCCAGTCGGCACCGAGCGCCCTGGCGCGATCGAGGAAGGCATCGAACTTGATGTAGGTGTTGCAGTTGAGGCACGGATTGGGGGTGCGGCCGTTGGCGTACTCGTCGATGAACTGATCAACCACGAACTTCCGAAACGGTCGCTCCAGATTGAGCGTGTAGTGCGGTATGCCGAGACGCTGGGCCACGCGCCGAGCGTCGCCAATGTCCTCAATCGCGCAGCACTGGCTGCGGCCGGTGTAATCCTCGGGACGCGCCTCAGTCCAGAGTCGCATCGTGATTCCAATCACGTCGTAGCCCTGCTCCACCAGCAGGGCGGCGGCGACCGATGAGTCAACGCCTCCGCTCATTCCGACGACGACTCGATCAGGCATGAGCGCTACCATTGACCATGTGACTACTCCAGCGACGGCACTCGACCAGTCCGCGCGGAGGCCCGTACGTATCACCAAAGAAGACGCCGAGCGCCTCGCTCGTGCGATCGTTGAGCAGCTCGACGATCGGCAGGCCGAGGCGATCGTGCTGCTCGACGTCGGTCCACACACGGACCTCGCCGACTACTTCGTGATCGCCTCTGCCACCTCGGGGAGACAATTCGGGGCACTCGAAGACGCCTTGCGCCATGTCCCGGACGCCGGCTTCCCCCGTCGCGAGGGTGGTTCCGAGGGCGGATGGCTGCTCTGTGACTACGGTTCGGTGGTGGTGCATATCTTCGACCGCGAAACCCGCGATTACTACGACCTCGATGGCCTCTGGTCGCAGGCCGACACGTTGCTTCGCGTCGAGTAACGCCGGCGCCACTGGGCCTCTTCCAAGCTACTCGTAAATCCAGCCCTCAGTGTCGCGGCTCCAGCTGACCAACTCGGACGGGTCAAAGAACAGCGCCAGCTCGCGCTCGCCCGACTCCGGCGAGTCGGAGCCATGGATCACATTGCGGCCCAGGTCGACGCCGAAGTCAGCGCGAATGCTGCCCGGAGTCGCGTCGAGCGGGTTAGTCGCACCCATCGTGTTGCGCACCAGCTGCACGGCGTTGGCGCCTTCAAACCCAGCCGCGACCAGCGGGCCGGAGGTAATGAAGTCGCGTAGCCCGGGAAAAAACGGCTTCTCGACGTGCTCGGCATAGTGCCGATTGGCCAACGCCTCGTCCATTTGCATCAGTTTGAGCCCAATCAGCTTCAGCCCGCGCTGTTCGAGTCGGGCCAGCACCTGGCCGATGAGGCCGCGCTGGACCCCGTCAGGCTTAACCAGGACAAGAGTGCGTTCGGTGGACATGTGGTGCTCCAGTAGCGAGGAAAGTGGTTGGCTTGAATGAATAGAAGCAGCGTATGACGGGCTGAACTATCGGTCGTTGTCAGATGGATCACAGACGAAGTTCGAAGACGAAGCCGGAGAGACCCGACCCGGAGCATGAGGAACTCAATGAGATTCCAACGTTCCGTCGCCCCGCGCTCCGACGCGAGGCCCAGACCTCGATCCTTGATCGGAGTGACCAAGTGCTTCTCAGCTCGGCGGTCGCACTCAAGATCCCCTGGCGTAGTCCGAAGTAAGAGAGACGCGATTGTCCAATCCGCTCCCCGCTCTAGGCCCCGGAACGGAGCGTTAGGCATCGAGCCACAGACGGCAAGTGGACCAGGGCTACTGCTGAGGCTGCGGGCCGATCGCAGGTTCTCGCAAATACAACGGCTCAAGCGCTGCCGGTGGAACGCCCTGTCCATCCTGAAGACGCCGCCAGCCGAGTTCGGACAGGATTCCAGCGCGCCGGCCGTTGAGCGCTGGTGGGGAACATGACCAACCAGCGTCCTCGAGCGAGGCGGTGGCGTCGTCACCTAACCGGTCGGGCTCGCCGCAGATCACGCCGGGACGCCCGGCGAACCGGCGGGCGTCGCCTAGCGCTCTCAACAGCTCGAATTCCGCGCCAGTCTTCGCCGGTCCCAACTCGCGCCAGCGATCGAGCGGACCCCAGAAGATCTGCCAGGCCCAGGTCGTTCGCGAGGCTCGATGGATCGCAGCGGCGAGACCGCTCGAGGCATGCTGATACGCCTCAATCTCCAGTCGACCGACACCCACGCACTGCAGGTCCAGCGCAACCGCCAGGCCCGCTGCGGCGGCCATGCCCGAGCGGATGCCTCCGTATGCGCCGGGTCCGACGTCCACGAAGACCGCTTCCAGTTCTTGTTTGACAATCTCAGTGTTACCGGTCTGCCGGCACACCAGATCGATCATCGGGGTCAGCGACGGCGTATGCCGCCGACCGGACTGCCAGTTGATTTCGGTGAGGACTCGACCATGATCGCTCACGGCCACGCTGGATTGCTCGCCGACCGTGTCAATCGAGAGTTCCATCAGGCAGGAACCGCGGCGACCTGCTCGGCCACTGACTGCAGCAGCGTCTCGGCCTCACTGCCCGACGCGGTGAGCCGCAAGTCACGCGGGGACGCGTCGAGCGCATCCTCGGAGACGTCATCCTCGAGCGGGGTGATTTCTACGTGGAGGTGATCTTCGGGCAGCACGCCTTCGCCCCGCTCGGGCCACTCGACCAGCAGGATGCCGCCTTCGGCAGCCTGATCGAGTCCAAGTTCAGCAATCAAGTCGAGGTCGTCCAATCGGTAGAGATCGGCATGACGCATCGGCAGGCGACCGCCCAGATGCTCATTGACCAGCACGAAGGTCGGCGAGTTCACAACCGTCGGCGCTTCGAGTCCGCGCCCGACGCCTTGAGCGAAGACGGTCTTGCCCGCGCCAAGGTCTCCTTGCAGCAACACCACGGTGCCTGCCGACGCATGGCGACCAACGGCAGCGCCGACCGCGCGAGTCGCTTCCGCGTCAGCGCAGGTCAGGAGAAGTGTCTGCTGAGTATCTGGCATAGGGTCAGCTTATCGGTAGAGGACGTATTCTGAGGACATGGACACCATTCATATCGCCAACTTCTTGCAGGTTCCAGAGTCCTCGCTCGATGTGATTCGCGCTGTCGATTCGAGAATCGAAATCCACAACGTCTCCCAGAATCTGGCCCGCTACATGCGCGAGCCGGAGCATCCCCAGGTCGATGTCCGAGCCGCGATCGAGGAAGGCAAAGAAATCCAGCAGCGGGACCGAATCTGGTTCACGTTTTTTTCCGGTGAGTTAGCCGGAGAAGCGTCCGCGCTCGAATGGATCGCCCTCGCCTCAGCCGGAGCGAACCAGATCCTCGACCGGCCGATCGGCGAAGACGTCGTCATCACCAAGATGCCGGGCCTCGCCGCGCGGGTTATTGGTGAATGGGTCCTGACTTTCATGCTGATGGACGTGAAGCGAATGATCAGGTTGATCGAGGCGCATCGACAGGGCACCTGGGCTCGCTCAGATCCTGAGACCCTGGAGGGCGCGACCGTCGGCATCATCGGCTACGGCGCAATCGGCTCCGAGATCGCACGCTTCTGCGACGCCTTTGGCGCCCGCGTCGTCGGGATCCGGCGTCGAGCCTCCGGCGACGGCGCACCGCCGGCCGATGCACCCGAATCGGTCGCCTATGTCTGGCCGCCCGAGCGACTCAACGACGTGCTCAGCGAGTCCGACTACGTCGTCCTCGCCGTCCCACTGACGGAAGACACCTACCACCTGATCGGTGAAGAAGAGTTGGCCGCGATGAAGCCCGGTGCGGCGCTGATTAACATCGCCCGCGGAGAGGTGGTCGATTGGGACGCCCAAGTTGCCGCCCTCGACAGTGGACGTCTGCGAGCGTCCTACACCGACGTGACCTCACCCGAGCCGCTGCCCGACGGCCATCCCTTGTGGAAAGTTCCGAGCCTCTTCATCACTCCACATAACAGCGGGCTACAGCCCAACTACTTCGGCAAGGCCGCATACCGCTTCGCCGAAAACCTGCGCCGATTCATCAACAACGAGCAGCTACGAGACACCGTGGACCGCCATGCCGGCTACTGACACTCCCGAGACCGCTGCGGACGCGATTCCCCAACGCCACGGCATCTACATGCCCGCTCGCGGGACGTTCGTCGTCGCCGGTCGCGACCGCGATATCTCGCGCATGCCCAATCCGGACATCCGCTTCGGCATCGGTCTCTGGCCGTCCGAGTTGACGGCCTACCTCGATCCCGACGACACGTTCGTTGACGCCGCCGTCCGTCTGCGTCAACTCGGACCCAAGCTGGTCGCCGCGCTGCAGGAAATGCAGGTGCCGCTCGAAGACCTGAAGAACCGCACCGTCGGAGCGATTGAGGAAGAGCTCACGCAAGAACTCGTCGAGCGGACGCCATTGCGAGTCGACCTCGTGGGGCAATACGTCGCCGAGCTGCTCAATCACGTCGCCACGATCGTGCCGCTCTGCTACGGCGATGCCGGCAAGTCGTTGCTGGGCAGCCGCGGCAGTCTGCGACAACTGGCCAACGGTCCGTTGTCCGACGTCGATCCCATCCTGGCCGAGATCGTGGCGCCTCAGGGCAACCTGCCCGGCTGGGCCGAGACCCTGTCCGCTGCCTCAGTCGGCGCCACCTCCGACTTCTCCGCCTTGCCGCTCGCCAACGACCCCAACATCTACATCATCACCAATCATCCAAACTTCGAGCAGGCCGACCCCGAACAAAAGATGGAAGCGCTCAAGGCCTCGGCCAGACAGACCATCGCAGCAGCCGAGGCGATCGACGCCTCTCTATTGGGCATGTTCCGCTGGCTGGACGTACTAATTGACCACCTGATCGAGGTGGTCTGCAAACGCTTGCCTGAAGGCGATCGACTGCGCGAACGCTGGTCTTCGGACGACTGGACCGTAATCCAGCCCCTGACCTTCTTCGACACCGACGCCGCCCTCGCGGTAACGCGGGCCTTCCCCGCCATCTCCGAAGGACCCTTGCTCCCCGGTACCGAGTCCGAGTAGTCGACCGACTGCGGCCTGACGATATTCGATAAGGCTCAAGAAGCACATTCCGTCATTCCCGCGCTTGCCGCGGGAATCTCGCCTTGTTCCCCTCAGCCGATTCAGGCTGCTAGCTCGGCACTTCGCCATCGGAATCTTGACGTGCTGAGGGCCAACAGTGCCGTCGCGAATCACCCGCTGAAAGCGGCCCAACAACTACTCCACGCAGGCCGCAGCCATCGTCCCGATCGTGGCCGTGCGTTCGCGGATGTTGTCGTCCTGCTGGAAACCGTTGGTCAGGAAACCAACCGACAGTCCCGTCTCCGGATCCCCCCACGCAATCTGACCGCCCGCACCGGCGTGACCAAACGCGCTAGGTGACGCGCCCGAGCCGAATCCGCGTTCTTCGGTCAAACCGTCGTCACCGGCCAGAACAACGGTCAATCCGCGGTTCACGTGGATCCCGCTGAGTGGGTCGGTGTGGCGATCAGGATTCGTACCCACTGTCGTGCCCAGTTCTATCGCGCTACGGCTCAACGGACCGTCATCCGACGGATTGATCACTTGCTGGTAGAACATCGCGACATCGGCCGCGTTGGCAAACGCGCCGCCGCCGGGACATCCCGCCCGACGCTGCGAGGCGAGGTTGAAGTGCAGGATCGTCTGCGGGAAGACCTCGCCGCCGTCGACCGGCAGTGGTTCCTCGGTGTACACGATCGAAGCAGCGCGGCCGTGCTCTTCGTTCGGCAATCCCACGAACAGGTTGTCGAGCCCCATCGGGTCCAGCAGGTTCGAGCGCAACCAGTCGCGGAAGTCCTCGCCCGTCTTCTGCTCGATGATCTCAGCCAGCACCCAGTGTGCCGAAGTCGCGTGGTACTCCCACTGCGAGTCCGGCGTCCAGTTCAACCGCCAGCCCATCATCCGCTGCAGCCGAGCCTCGCGGTCTTCCCACAGACGCGGATTCATTGGCGCGTGCGGGAAGCCGCCGGTGTGCAGCATCACGTTCCGCACGGTGACGTCCGCATATGAGACCTCGCCGTTGCCCTCGGCGCACCAGCCCGGGATGATGTCGACCACCCGCTCGTCCAGATCGAGCAGCCCTTCGTCGAGCAGCTTCCAGACGCCGACACCAACGATCGCTTTGGTCGACGAAAACATGCAGAACAGCGTGTCGTCCGCAGCTGCCTGCACCGACGTGCCCTGATGCGCGACGCCGAACGTCCGCATACCCGCCAGTTCCCCCTCGTGGCCGATCGCGATCTGTGCGGCCGGCACCTTCTCTGCCTTCACGATCCCCTCGACGTAGTCGAAAAGCTCGTTGAGTTTGTCCTGATTGATTGCTGTCATGTCGTACTCCGCCTGTTCAAAGGTGTGGCAAGTCTAGGCGGTCGCGCCACACAGATTCGAGCGCCTCAAATGGTCATCTTGCATGGTCACGAGGCCAGCCACCAATGCCAACCCGCTGGCTTGACTCCCAATGTCTGGCAACGTACATTTGTGCTATGAAAGTGGAACCAGGAATCGGACTTTTCTTGACGGCAGCCAATTCCGTCACCATCACGCTCGCCTTGCCACAAAGCCGCAAGAAAACCGACAAAACCATGACGAAACTGTTCAAAATTGTCCAGAATTGACCATAATCGCCGGCGTAGATCAGACGATCCCCAGCAAAACACAGGGTTTCCGCACGATTCTGCTCGCCAGGAATGTTTTTCCCGCCTATTGGTCGATTCAATCCGTCGAGCCATCGACCATCGTCGAAGCCCCGACTTTGTGCCCACTCAGACCCTGAACAGTCGCGCTGCAATGTCCCTGAAGAAACCCGAAGAAACCTGAAAAAACCTGAAAAAAGCTGAAAGGCCGAAGCGACGATCCTCAGCAATACGCTGCACTTCGGCACTCTCGGGAGTCCAGAAAAAATGTGACCTGAAAACCTGAAAGGCGCCGCAAACCATTTCGCGCAGGGACTCACAGTCCCTACGATGACCCTCATGCCTCCCGCGATCAGCATCAAGGGCGTGACCAAGCGGTATGGCTCAGTCACCGCTGTCGACAGCGTCGACTTGGAGATCGAATCGGGTCAGGTCTACGCCCTGCTCGGGCCGAACGGCGCCGGCAAGACAACGCTGGTCGAGATTCTCGAGGGCTATCGAACGCGCGACGCCGGCGAGGTCTCCGTCCTCGGTTACGACCCACAGCGACAGCGCGGTGAGCTCAACCGACACGTCGGCATCGTGCTCCAACGCAGCACGCCGATGGAAGGCCTCACGCCTCGCGAGATGCTCAACTTCACGGCCAAGCTCTATGACAATCCGATGGCCACGGACGAGGCGCTCGAGCTGGTCGGAATGACCGACCACGCCGACCGGCGCGGATCCAAGTTGTCGGGCGGACAGAAGCGGCGCCTCGATCTCGCGACCAGCGTGATCGGCAATCCTGACCTGATCTTCCTCGACGAACCCACCACTGGCTTCGATGCGACGGCGCGGAGGCAGGCCTGGGAGGTCGTCCGCGGCCTGACCGAGCGCGGCGCCACCGTCATCCTCACCACCCACTACCTCGACGAAGCCGAGCACCTGTCGCAACAAATCGGCCTGATCAAGGATGGCCGGATCATCTTTGAAGGCGACATCACCGGCCTGCGTCGCGAGATGGAAACAGAGACCCGCATTTCCTGGCATCCGCCGCCCGGTCTCGATCTCTCGGATCTGTTCGAGGAATGGATGGCGGTCAAGGTCGGCCCGGACGGACGCCTGGCCCTGCCGACGCAAACACCGACAGTCCACCTCGCCCGCCTGATCGACTGGGCACGAAACCGCGGCATCGATGAGCTTCCCGAGCTCCAGGTCGAACGGCCGGACCTTGAGGAGATGTACCTCGAGCTGGTCGACGGCAGCGAAGCGTTGGAGAAGGCGGACCCTTCGTGACCGTCGCCAACGCGGTCCGCACGCTGCGGCTCGGTTTCGCCTACATGGTGCTCAACCTGAAGACGATCTACCGCCAACCGGCGGCGCTGTTCTTCGTCGTGGCCTTCCCGATCATGTTCCTGGTCATCTTCTCGTCGCTGCTGACCTTCGAGATCGGCATTCCGGAGGGCGCAGGACCCGATGTTCCGGTCGTCAAATTCAGCCAGTACTTCGTCGCCGGGATCATGGGGGTGGCGATCTTCGGCACCTCGTTCAACCTGCTCGGTACCTCACTGACCATTCAGCAGTTCGACGGCACGCTGAAGCAGTTGGCAGCCACGCCATTGCCCAAAGCCTCGTTCTTCATCGGTCTCGTCGGGACGGCGTTGACCTACACGTTCCTGCAGCTTGTCGTCATGATGATCCTGGGCGTTGCGGCCTATGGGATCGAGCTGCCGGACGCCAATGGTTGGCTCACCCTGATCTGGGTCGTGCTGCTCGGAGTGCCCGCCGGCTGCGTGCTCGGCATCGCAATCACCAAGATCATCCCCTCGGCCAACGCCGCCCCGGCGGTGATCCAGGCGCCGTTCATCATCCTGCAGTTCATCTCGGGCGTCTTCTTCACCCTCTCATCCCTGCCGACCTGGCTGCAATGGGTCGCCGGGATGTTCCCGCTGCGCTGGGTCGCGCAGGGCCTGCGCTCAGTCTTCCTGCCCGATGCCTACAGGTTCGCCGAGCCCGGAATGAACTGGCAGTTAGAACTCGTCGCGCTCGTGCTGGCCGTCTGGATTGTGGCCGGCCTGGGTGTCGCCGTGCTGACCTTCAAATGGGATCGGTCGGGCTAGCGCCGCCGCCTGAGGGTGTGTCGGCGATCGCGCTCAGCTCGTTGATTCTTCTCGCGCTGCGCCCGCAGCATCGCTTCGTGGATGTCGTCGGTGCGGTCGCCGCCGCTCGCCTCAACCTGACGTTGACCGCGACCCAGTTCCGAAGGCTCATGCAGGTCTGATGAACGAACATGTTCCGCCAGGTCGGCGCCGGTCTCCGTCCGCACCCGCTGGACGGTGTCGCCGATCGAAGGCATGGACTTGGAGTGATCACTCATGCCTTCGGCCAGGTAACTGGACGCCTGCCCATGCATGTCGAGTTCATGCCGCATCCGAGACTCCGCGCCCATCACGTGCAGGTGTCCCAGAATCCACTCCTCAGCGCGATGAATCCCACGTCCCATTGGCGTACGATCCCCGCCGCAGAGGAAGCGCAGCGGACGAAGAATCACGACGACAAAGATCTCGCCCAGGCCAATCACCATCATCAGAAGCCTCCACTCACACGCGGCGGAAGCGCAGCGCGAGCGCCATCGGAATCTCAGGCAGCATGTTCCAGATCAGCTTCGCCTCTTCAATAGGCTGCGGTGGCGCCGAGAGCTCCGCCATACCGTCGAGCACGAGTCCCGAGGCGAATGCATCGCCAAGCAACTCAGTCATCGAACGATGGAAGTAGACCTGCGGTTCCTTCTGCGCCGTGTTGGTCACACCATGAGTGACGTACCTGGACAGGTAGCGTTCGACCTTGAGCCCGGCCAGTTCGTCGTCCTGCTCTGGCTTAATGAACTTGTAGCCCGACGTCGCGAAGGCAGGATGCAACGTGACGACAACAAAGATGCCGCGTGGCTTGAGCACCCGCCAGGCGCCGCCGAACATCGGCCGCAGCATCGGCATCGACATCACACCCATAATGCAAACAGCGGCATCGAAGGGCCCTCCGCAGTTGACGATCTCCCGCTCGACCGTGGCGTCAACCACCTCGTAGCGAACATCGACGGCCTGGTCGGAGATCGTCTCGGTCCGCCGCTCGGCATGAGCGATCAGCGACGGCGAGAGGTCGGTAGCGACAACTTGCATGCCCTGTCGTCCAAGCCGGCGGGCGAAGCCGCCGTTGCCACAGGCGAACTCAATCACCCGAGAGCCGTGCTCAAGACCGAGCATGTGCTCGGCCGCCGGCGCGAACACGCCATGGTGAAACTCGTCGCCCTGGTCGCCCCAACGCTCGTCAAAGAAGTCCGCGCCCTTCTCCCAACCATCAAGCACTTGCTGACGTAGCTGGGCGATCATTGCGTCGGCATCAGGGGGTGTTTGGGGTTGTTGTTGCGTCATGGCCTCAGGGTAGTCGGAGTGTGCGACGGCCCTCCGCGAGTTGTCGAAGGCCAAGGTTGGAATCCGTATAATCTCGCCACCTCCCATAGGAGCAGGCGATGGCAAAGCGGAACTACTGGCAGCGGATGAGGGCCAGCCGGCTGACTCGCCGAGCATTTGTCAGAACCGCGAGTCGAGCCGGAGTCGGCGCAGCAGGCCTGGCCCTGGTCGGTTGCGGGGATGACGATGACGACGACGAGCTCATCGTCGTACAGCCCGAAGAGGAACAGACCGCCGCGCCACGGCCACGGCCACGGCCTCGGCAGCAATCCTCTCCGACTCACCAGCAACAGGAAGATCTGGCCGAGCAGCAAGCCGCTCAGGCGCAGCAACAAGAGCAGGCCGAGGTTGAATCTCAAGTTCAGCAACAAGTCACTCAGGGGGCACAACAAGGGCAGCGGCAGGCGATTGTCAGCAACGTCGTCCGCGGCGGTGACCTCCGTCTGTCTACGCCGGCGCGCGCGCACGATTACTTCGATCCGCATCGGGCGGTGTTTGGTAGCACCCAGTTCTGGATGGGCTTCTACATGAACAACGTGGTCCGCTGGCGTAACAAGGCGCAGGCGATCATGGAGGCTGACATCTGCAGCCTGCCCGAAACCCCCGACGAGGAGACCTATGTCTTCCGCGTCGATCAAGGCGCCCGCTTCTGGGATCAATACCCGACCGAGGGCGGCCGGCTGGTCACATCAGATGACATCCGAGCCAACTTCCAGCGACACATCGACGGCCGCGACGCAACCGGCACCGAGGACGGCACGTTCCCGCATCGTGACTCCTACGCCAAGACCGTCTCGATGGACACCCCCGACGATCTGACCTTCATCGCCAGGACGGATGGTCCCGACGCCACTTGGCTCGGCATTCCCCTTGGTCCGTTCGGCTGGATCACGTCACCCGAAGCGATCTCCGAGTTCGGCGATCGCTGGCGGGACACTCCGACCAACATCGAGCTGTCCAGTGGAACCGGAATGATGATCCCGCGTGCCTACGACCCGGACATCGGGATCGCCCTCGAACGCAATCCCAACTACTGGAAGACAGGGATCGACGGCCAGCCGCTGCCCTATCTCGACCAGGTCACGCTGGCCAGTCTGGAAGACCCGACCGCGATCGAGACTGCCTACCGCGGCCGCGAAATCATGATTGGCGGATTCCCACTGTCC
Source organism: Dehalococcoidia bacterium (assembly GCA_964291525.2). GTDB lineage: Bacteria > Chloroflexota > Dehalococcoidia > Bin125 > Bin125 > Bin125. The sequence goes on from OZ219765.1 coordinate 3,282,439, forward strand.
TCCATCCAGGTCGAGACGCTTTCAGGGGACTTCCCCGATCATCCGAACGGCCAGGTGCCGTTCGGTTTCACCATCATTACCGGCTGGTTCAACTTCAATCGCGATTGGCCGGGTTGGGACGGATTGGGAAATCCCTATCTCGATCGCCGCTTCTGTCAGGCGATGCATATGGCGGTTGATCGGTATCTAATGATCGATGCCGTCTATCTCGGATCGGCGAAGCCGACCGGCCAGGAAGACACGCCGTGGTTCAACACCTTCTGGGCAGTTCCCGAAGAAGAACTGCTCTCGACACCCGGTTTCCGTCCCGACCGCGACGCGGATGTCAGGGAAGCCCGGGCGTTGTTGGACGCTTCCGGCTATGACGTTGACCGCCCGATCAGGCTCATCGCGCCTGAGTTCTGGGAAGTGACGTACACCGGCGTGCTTGAAACCGAACGAGCAATGTACGAGGAAGCGCTCGGCATCGAAGTGCAGTTCGACATCGAGCCGTTCCCGGTCATCCTGCAGCGACTCATTGAAGGCAGCTACCCCGGCTCCGGCCCGCAGTGGACCAACGCGCCGGTTGAGCTGGATCCAACCACCGCCTACCAGAATCGCTTCATCCCCGGTGGCAGCTGGAACTACTTCCACTACGACTACCAGCCGATGACTGAGATCGTGCAGCAGATGCGGGTCACGCTCGATCTGGACACCCGCCGAGAGCTCGCACACGAGGCCCAGCGAATCGCCTTCGGCACGCACCCTGAACACGGGCTAGCCGGCATTTCGCCCACACCAGGGGTGATGAATGGAATTGCGCCAGCGATCTGGTGGCCATTCGTCCACCGCGGCGAGGATTCACTCCAGTTCGCCCACGACTCCCACCGCCACGACGACACGTGGATCGACGTCGCTCACCCTGGTTACCCGTCCTGACCGCTCAGACAACCGTCGCGTTGACCCACACCAGCCGACGACCTCGTTTCCGAATCCCTAGCCTCTCTCCAATCGGAAATTCTCGAGACGAATTCGGAGACAGGTTCCATGACCGAGCGAAACTACTGGCAGCGCATGCGGCGAAAGCAGATGAGCAGGCGTGCGCTCTTAAGGGCGTCGGGACGTGCCGGCGTTGGCGCGGCGGGTCTGGCACTTGTCGGCTGCGGCGACGATGACGACGACGATCAGCAGTCGACTGCGCAGGCCTCTGCCCAGCAGCAGGCCTCCGCCCAGCAGCAGGCTGTGCAACAGCAAGAGGCGACGGCAGAGTCCCAGGCTCAGCAGGCCGACCAACAGGAAGGGTCCGCTGACGATGCTGAGGATCAGGTGCAGGCGGCGGCGACCGACATCGTTCGCGGCGGCAATCTGACCTTCTCGACGCCTGCGGCGACGCACGACTACTTCGACCCTGGCCGCGGCGTATTCGGTCCGACGCAGTTCTGGATGGGGTTCTATATGAACTACCTCATCCGCTACCGCAACAAGGAGCAGGATGTGGTGGAGTCGGACATCGCTTCGCTGCCTGAGATTCCAGACGACGAGACCTACATTTTCAGCATCGATCAAGGGGCACGGTTCTGGGATCAGTACCCCACCGAGGGCGGACGGCTGGTGACGGCAGAAGACATTCGAGTCAACTACCAGCGCCAGATCGACGGCGTCGACGCGACCGGCGCGGACGACGGAACCTATCTCGGCGCAGGCGCATTTCGCCGAACCTCGGCGATGGAGGTGCCCGACGAGACCACCTGGGTGGCCCGGACTGACGGCCCCGACGCGACCTGGATGGGTGTCCCGCTACGCCCCTTCAGCTGGATCACCAGCCCTGAAGCAATCAGCGAGTTCGGCGACCGCTGGCGCGACGAGGCCGGCAATGTCAATCTCTCCTCGGGCACCGGAATGTTCATTCCACACAGCTATGACCCGGATATCGGGATCAGCATGTCGGCCAACCCCAACTACTGGAAGATGGGTGAAGACGGCCAACCGTTGCCCTACTACGACGAGTTGACTCTGGCCAACATGGAGGACCCAACCACGATTGAAGCCGCCTACCGAGGCAAGGAGATTCTCAACGGCCGATTCCCGCTCTCGACGTTGCAGGCAGAGGGCATAATCGAGGACTTCCCCGACCACAACAATGGCGAGATTGCGTTCGGTTTCACGATTATCACCCTGGCCAACTACAACAACGACTGGCCCGGTGAGGATGGCCTGGGTAATCCCTGGGTCGACCGACGCTTCGCCCAGGCGCTGCATGTCGCTGTGGACCCGTACCTGATGATCGACACGGTCTACCTCGGTTCCGGAAAGCCGACCGGCCTGCACGACACTCCCTGGTACAGCTCCTATTGGGCGATTCCCGAAGAAGAGTTGTTGCAGACACCCGGCTATCGGCCGGATCGCGATGTCGACATCGCCGAGGCGCGGGCGTTGCTGGATGCGTCGGGCTATGACAGGAGCCGCGGCCTGCGGATGATCGCACCTGACATCTGGGAGGGCACTTATCCTGGCGTCCTCGAAACCGAGATCGGGATGTACCGAGAGGCGCTTGACCTTGAGGTTGAGTTTGATGTCCAGCCCTACACGGTGATTCTGCAGCGTTTCGTCGACGGCACTTATCCAGGCAGCGGGCCGCAATGGGGCAACCCACCGGCCGAACTGGATCCGACCGCGCCGTACAACGACTTCTTCACCCCCGAAGGTTCAGTCAACACGCTCTACTACGACTACGAGCCGATGGCCGACATTGCGCGGACGATGCGCCGGACGCTGGACAAAGAGGAGCGGCTAGAGATGTCGCACACGGCCCAGCGGATCCTGTTGGGCACGCATCCTGATCACGGCCTGGACGGGATCACCACGCTTCCCGGTGTGATGAACGGCATCTCGCCAGTGCTCTGGTGGCCATTCGTGCATCACAGCGAGGACACGCTGCAGTTCGCGCACGCCAGTCACCGCTACGACGAGACCTGGCTCGACGTCAACCACCCGGACTACCCGGCATAACGGCGCAACCGCCCTCTTCGGAACTCGTCATACAGAGGGCGGAGAAATCCGCCCTCTGTTGCATGTTTTGCTATCCGATGATAAAACGCTGTACATTTCATGCGTCTCGGATCGGTCAAAGCAACAGCAAGGAGGCCCACCGATGACAGAGCGAAACTATTGGCAACGCATGCGGCGAAAGCAGATGAGCAGACGTGCGCTATTGCGCGCATCGGGTCGGGCCGGCGTCGGCGCAGCGGGTCTGGCGCTGGTTGGCTGCGGCGATGATGACGACGACAGCGTCTCGCAGGTCGCTCAGCAGCAACAACAGCAGCAACAGGCGATGCAGCAGCAGGCCGGGCAGCAACAGCAGCAGCAGCACATGCAGCAGGCTCAGCAGGAGCAAGCAGAACAGTCGGTCGCTCAGCAGGCCCAACAGGCCGAGCAACAGGAAGCGACGCCGGCCGAACAGCAGGAGGAACAGCAGCAACAGGCCGTCGCCAGCGGCGAGGTCCCCAAGTATGGAGGCACGCTCCGATTTGGCTCGACGATCAGCACGCACGACTACTGGGATCCACATCGTGGAGTGTTTGGACCGACCCAGTTCATGCACGGCTGGGTTTACAACTACCTGATTCGCTGGGCTAACAAGGAACAGGCGATCATGGCGTCCGACCTCGCCGAGTTGCCGGAGATTCCCGACGGCGAGACGTACATCTTCTCCGTCGTCGACGGCGCTCGCTGGCACGACAAATACCCGACCGAAGGCGGTCGCGAAGTGACCGCCAACGACATCGACTACAACATTGAACGACAGGTCAACGCCTTCGACTCGACCGGATCGGAGGATTCAACCTTCCTTTCCTCGTCCAGTTGGCGAAAGATCGCCGCTCGGGACGTGATTGACGAGCGTACGATCGCGCTCAAGTCGGATGGAACAGACTCGACATTCCTGTCGGCCTCTGTGCTCAACCCGTTCGGCTGGATTGCGGCTCCCGAGGGCATCGACGAGTGGGGCTACGAGTCCGATGTCTGGCGCGATGAACAGACTGTGCTGCGCGTAGCAGGCTCGGGCCCGTTCATTGCCGAGTCCTTTGATCCAACCGACCGGTTCGTGGTCCGCCGCAACCCCGACTACTGGAAGTACGACGCATGGGGCCAACAGTTGCCGTATCTGGATGGCTTCGACTACATCGAGTTGTTTGAGCAGACGGCGCTCGACACGGCCATGCGGACCAAGGAGCTAGACGCGGTCAATCTGGATATCTCGATCGTCGAGGCACTGCAGAACGACTTCCCAGAGCTCGTCAAACGGACCACGGCAGGCGGCTTTACCATTCAGTGCCGCAGCAACTTCAACGCCGATTGGCCCGGCGAAGACGGGCTTGGCAATCCCTGGGTTGACCGCAGGATGTGGGCCGCATTCCACGCGGCCACAGACCGCTACTTGATGATCGACGCGGTGTACCTCGGGTCGGCCAAGCCCTCGGCTCTGCCGGAGACGCCCTGGTTCTCGGCCTTCTGGGCGCCCACGGAAGAAGAGCTGATTACCTGGCCGGGCTACAACCCAGACCACGATGCGGACATCAAGCTCGCCAACGACCTGGTTGATGCGACCGGTTTCCGCGACACGGGCCGTGAGCTCTACATCCTCGAACCGGACGTATGGGAACAGCGCTACCCGGGAATCGTTGAGACAATCAAGGGCATGTACGAAAATGCCCTGGGTCTGACGGTCAACATCGATCTCCAGCCCTACACCGTGATCTTGCAGCGGCTTGTTGAGGGCACCTATCCAGGTGACGGCCCGAGCTGGACGAATCCTCCCTCGGACCTCGACCCGACCAGTTCCTGGCTGAACGGTCGCGTGCCGGGCGGTTCATCCAACCTCTACAGTTACGAGCATCCGCGCGTGACCGAGATTGCCGAGACGATGAAGGTCACGCTCGATCTCGAAGAAAAGAAGATCATGGCGGACGAAGTCGTGCAAATCATGATGGGCGTCCATCCTGACTACGGTTGGGACGGCATCTCGCCCTCAATCGGTGTGATGAATCCGATCAACAACGACCTGGGATGGCCGTACTACCATCCGAACCCCGATGCGTATCAGTTCGCCCACGCGGGACACAACCACTTCAGCACCTGGCTGGACACGGACCACGAGGAGTATCCGGCCTAGCGACGAAACGACGGGAGTCTCTAACGGCCCGCGACGACAGGCCTGTCGTCGCGGGCCGAGTCGTATTTCTGTGGCGCGAACATTTCGTGAATCGGTTCCACAGTTGGTGCCGGGATGTTCATTCGTTTACACTCCGCCAATCTGCTGCCGAACCGAACAGCAAAGGAGCAAGCGGATGAGCGAGCGATACGACGGTCGAAACTACTGGCAACGCATGAAGCGGAGTCGGATGAGCCGGCGCGCGATCTTGCGCGCTTCGGGTCGCGCCGGCGTCGGCGCGGCGGGACTTGCCCTCGTTGGCTGCGGTGACGATGACGACGACAGCGTTGCGCAGGTCGCCCAACAGCAACAGGGGCAACAGCAGGCGATGCAGCAGCAGGCCACACAGCAACAACAGCAGCAGGCCGTGCAGCAGCAACAGCAGGACCAGGCCGCCGACCAGGCTGCCCAGCAGGCCGACCAGCAAGAGCAACAGGCTGTTGCCGACGCTGATGACGACCAGCAACAACAAGCGGCCGCCCAGGTCAGCACTGAAGGTCAGCCGCAGTACGGCGGCACCATGCGACGGGCCTCCACGATTGAGACGCACGACTACTGGGATCCGCACCGCGGCGTCTTTGGTCCGACCCAGTTCATGCACTCGATGCTCTACAACAACCTGATCCGCTGGAAGAACAAGGAGAAGTCGGAAATGGAGGCGGACATCGCCTCCCTGCCGGAGAACCCGGACGCCGAGACCTACATCTTCAACATCAACCCGAACGCTCGGTGGCACGATGCCTATCCCACTGAAGGCGGACGCAACATCACCGCCGAGGACATCGTGGTCAACGTTGACCGCAACACTGCCGGGGTCGACTCGACCGGCGCCGAAGATGGCTCGTTCCTCGGACTCTCGAGCTGGCGCAAGGTCGCCAGCGTCGAGGCGGTGGATGACCATACCCTGCGCACCACCTCCGACGGCGTTGACTCGACCTATCTCTCGGCGACCTTCCTGCGGCCTTTCGGCTGGATGGCGGCGCCAGAGGGTATTCGCGAGTGGGGCACTGAGTCCGATGTCTGGCGCGACGACCCGACCACCCTGCGTGTTGCCGGCTCCGGTCCGTTCATTGCTGAGAGCTATGAGCCGACCGAGGTCTTCGTCGCCAACCGCAACCCGAATTACTGGAAAGACGACCAGTGGGGCCGCCAGCTTCCGTACGTCGATCGGATGGAGTACTACAACCTGTTCGACGAAACGGCGATTGAAACCGCCGTCCGCTCGAAGGAGTTGGATGGCGCCTGGCTCAACATCAGCCGCGTAGAGTCGCTGCTGGGCGACTTCCCGCAGATGCAGCGCAACACGGTTGGCGGCGGCTTCACAATCATGATCCGCACCAACTACAACCCCGACTGGCCCGGCGAGGACGGAGAGGGCAACCCCTGGCTCGACCGGCGTGTTGCTGCCGCCTTCCACTTGGCCACTGATCGGTACCTGATGATCGACACCGTTTACCTGGGCTCGGCCAAGCCGTCAGTCTTGGAGGAGATCCCCTGGTTCTCCACGTTCTGGTCGCCGACTCAGGAAGACATGACCAACATCCCTGGATTCCGCGCCGACCACGAGGCCGACATCCGAGAGGCGAACGAGTTGATGGATGCCTCGGGCTTCCGCGACAGCGGTCGCTCGATCTACCTCTTCGCCCCGGACGTCTGGGAACAGCGCTACCCCGGCATCGTCGAGACCGCGAAGAACATGTACGAGTCGGCCCTCGGCGTGGGCGTCGAGATCAGCATCGACCCGTACACGATCCTGCTCCAGCGGCTGGTCGACGGCACCTCGACGGGACAGATTCCCTGTTGGACCAACCCTCCGTCTGACCTCGACCCGACGAGCTACTGGCTCAACGGTCGTGTGCCTGGCGGTTCGGCGAACTTCTACAGCTACGAGAACCCGCGTGTGACCGAGATCGCCGAGGAGATGAAGGTCACGCTCGACTTCGAGGCGAAGGGCGAGCTCTCGCGCGAGATGGTCCAGCTGCAGCTCGGCATCCATCCTGACTACGGCTGGGAGTCGCTGTCGCCGGGTCTGGGCGTGATGAACCCGGTCTCGAACGAGGCAGCCTGGCCCTGGTACCACGTGATTGATGACGGCTACCAGTTTGCTCATCAGGGGCACAAGATCGTCGAGGAGCTGTGGCTCGACACAGCGCACGAGGAATACCCCTCGTAGCTGTTCACTGATCTGGCTGCGTCACGATCGCCGTGACGCAGCCGGTCGGTCGTGGAAGCTTGCGCTGCAGTTGGCATCTGCATTGTCAATTCGCCTACACTCTGCCAATCCAAGTCTGAGCGAGTCAAACAAGGAGACCGTGGATGAGCGAACGAAACTACTGGCAACGCATGAAGCGGAAGCAGATGAGCCGGCGCGCGCTTCTGAGCGCGTCGGGGCGCGCTGGAGTCGGCGCGGCGGGGTTGGCGTTGGTCGGGTGCGGTGGCGACGACGATGACGACCAGCAGGCGGTAGCTCAGACAGCAGCTCAGCAGCAACAGCAACAGCAGGCTGCCCAGCAGCAGGCAATGCAACAGCAACAGCAGCAGGCGACTCAGCAAGCGCAGCAGGATCAGTCTGCCCAGCAAGCGGCGCAACAGGTCGAGCAGCAGGAACAGTCGACCGATGATGCGCAGGAGCAGGAGGCGCAGCAGGTTGCAGTGAGCTCGCTTGTGCGCGGCGGCGAACTGCGATTCTCCACGCCGGCGGCGACTCACGACTACTTTGACCCGCACCGCGCCGTCTTCGGCCCCACCCAGAACTGGATGGGTTCTACATGAACTACCTGATCCGGTGGCGCAACAAGGAACAGGGCATCATGGAGGCGGATGTCGCCTCGCTACCAGAGGTTCCTGACGCAGAGACCTACATCTTCCGTGTTGATCAGGGCGCTCGATACTGGGACCAGTACCCGACCGAAGGCGGTCGACTCGTTGATGCCGATGACATTCGGGTCAACTTCCAACGTCAAATCGATGCCGTAGATGCGAACGGAGCTGAAGACGGCACGTTCCTCGGTGCTTCATCGTTCCGTAAGACGGCCTCGATGGACGTCCCTGATGATGTCACCTTCGTCGCCAAGACTGATGGACCCGACGCGACCTGGATGGGCGTTCCCCTGCGCCCGTTTAGCTGGATCACTAGCCCCGAAGCGATCTCTGAGTTCGGCGACCGTTGGCGAGACGAACCCTCGAACGTGGAGTTGTCATCGGGCACCGGGATGTTCATCCCGCAGAACTTTGATCCCGACATCGGGATCGACATGATCCGCAATGACAACTACTGGAAGATGGGCGCCGACGGCCTACCGTTGCCCTACTACGACTCCGTTACGCTGGCAAACCTGACCGACCCGACCGCGGTCGAAGCAGCCTACCGCGGACGTGAGATCTTTGTCGGTGGGTTCCCGCTGTCCTCTGTTCAGGCAGAGAGCGTCCTCAGCGACTTCCCCGATCACGGCCAAGGCCAGATCGCCTTCGGCTTCACGATCATTACCGGTGGCGCAAACTTCAACGCCGACTATCCCGGGGAAGACGGACTTGGCAATCCGTGGATTGACCGCCGCTTCACCCAGGCGATGCATGTGGCAGTCGACCGCTACTTGATGATTGACACGGTGTACCTGGGCTCCGGCAAGCCCTCGGGCATGGGTGAAACTCCCTGGTACAACGCCTTCTGGGCGATTCCAGAGGAGGAGTTGCTGCAGACTCCAGGCTTCCGCCCAGACCGCGAAGCCGATATAGCCGAGGCCCGGGCCCTCTTCGAGGCGACCGGCTACGACCGTGATCGCGGCCTCACGCTGATTGCCCCGGATATCTGGGAAGGCACATACCCCGGCATCCTGGAGACCGAAGTCGGCATGTACCGCGAGGCGCTGGACCTCGAGGTCAACTTCGACGTTCAGCCGTACACCGTCATCCTCCAGCGCTGGATCGAGGGTACGTATCCGGGTCAGGGCCCGCAATGGACCAACCCGCCCTCTGACCTCGACCCGACGACCTCGTACAACAACAATTACATCCCCGGCGGCAGTACCAACAACTTGGCATATGACCACCCTCGGATGACCGAGATCGCGGAGACCATGACGGTCACCCTGGACCTCGAGCAACGCCAGGATCTCGCGTACGAAGCCCAGCGGATTTTGCTAGGCACGCATCCCGATTACGGTCTCGACGGCGTCGCCAATAGTCCTGCCGTGATGAACGGTATCTCTCCGGCAATCTGGTGGCCGTTTGTCAACCGGAACGACGACACGCTCCAGTTCGCTCATGCGAGTCATCGCTACGACGAGACGTGGATCGACGTCAATCATCCGGACTATCCGGCCTGATGAGCAACAACTCACTCGCGTCTAGCGGACCAGACGCCAACTGATCGGGAGCGGCGATGCAGCGATATCTCATCCAGCGCATACTGCTAGTGATCCCGACGCTCTGGTTGGTGGTCTCGCTGCTCTTCCTGGCGCTGCGCGCCCTGCCGGGCGACTTCGTCACGCGGAAACTCTCGAATCTTGAGAACCAGGGCGCCGAGCAGCGCGAGTCGGAGATCATCGGATACATCGAGGTCACCGATACGACCCACCGTGTGATTTCGGGGGACACGCTGGAGGAGATTGCGCTCGACAACGCCACCACAGTGTCGGCGCTATTGTCACTGAATCCCGACCTGGATACATCCGGCGACCTGAGGCCGGGCGCACGCATCATCGTCATTCCCGGTCAACTGTTAGCGCAGGTTTCCATCGCGGAAAAGGTGTCTTTGCCTGAAGAAGCCGATATCGGCGTTCAGCTCTTGCTTGATCGCAATCCCGACGTCGACTTCCCGGAGTACCAAGGGAGACCCTACGCGGAAGCTGGGACGATCCTGACGATCCGTCGCTCTCTGACGCTCGAAGAGTTGGCGCACGTCAACCGGATTGATGCGAGCGACATTCTGGCGGTCAATCCGACTGGCAGCGCCAGTAATCCTGACGGGAATTTATCGGCCGAGACGCAGCTGATCCCAACGTCACTGGTGATTGCCGAGGATGGCGACACCCTGGAAGGGATCGCCGCGGCCTTCAGCCGCGACATCGAAGCGATGACATCGGCCAATCGTGGGGTCGATCCAGCTGAGCGCTTAGAAGCGGGAGCGCAAGTCCTGATTCCGTCGGACCGAATCGTGACCCCGACAACCAAGATCACTGAGGCGAATATTCGCAATCGGTTGGGGATCGACAAGCCGCTAGGGACGCAGTACGTCGATTTCCTCTGGGAAACCATTCGCCTCAAATTCAGGCCTTCATTCCAGACCCAGGAGGGATCCCTCGACATTTTCTTGCGGGCGTTGCCGCGAACGCTGCACCTGAATGTCTATGCACTGATTGTGGCGCTGACCATCGCCTTGCCGATCGGCATTCTTTCGGCGATGCGGCAAGACCGACCCCTGGACTACGCGCTACGTGGATTTGCCATTCTGGCGCTCGCCGCGCCGTCCTTCTGGATCGCGACCATGATGATCTTTGTCGTCACGCCGGGCGGAATCTCTGAGGCCGGCATCTGGTCTATTCCGTTGACGTCGGAGGAGGCTCGCTCGGTCTTCACCTCCTTCACCGGAGCACTGGCTCTGTATACGATTCCGGCGGTGGCGGGAGGCCTCGCGGCAGGGGCGGGGTTGATGCGGATTACCCGCTCCGAATTGCTCGAGGTCCTGCGCCAGGACTACGTCCGCACTGCTTGGTCCAAGGGGTTGCGCGAGCGTACGGTCATTCGCCGCCACGCGATGCGCAACGCGCTGGTCAATGTAATGAGTGTGCTCGGACTCCAGGTTGCTGCCCTCGTCGGCGGTAATATCATCCTCGAGTTGCTCTTCAACATCCCCGGCATTGGATTGCTGTTGATCCAACGGATTAACCAGGCCGATTTGCCGGTGGTTCAGACGATGGTGTTCTTCTTTGCGCTGTTCATCATCGCAGTGAACATCCTCATCGACATTTCGTACGCGGTCATTGACCCGCGCATTCGCTACACCTAAGCGGTTGACCGGGGAGCAGCACCATGAGTGATGAGCGGCAATCGACTTCGGCAGAACTGGAAGAGTTCGCGCAGGCTCAAGGTCTGCGCGTCGAGGAGCGTTCCACCCTTCAACTGCTATCCAGCGCGCTGCTCTCGTTCTACAAGACCAAGCCGCTCGGAGCAGCCGGACTCACGCTCGTAGTCGTCTGGTCAATCATTGCCGTGGGCACGGTCGGATCCGGCGGCGGATGGCTCGGTCTCGGGCGCTACGACTCGCAGGACGTCTTCAAGGTCGCCAACGCCAACTTCGCTGACGACAAGATCGCCAACGAGCTGGACGGCAAGTCAGCCGACATTTCGGATGGCGAGTTGCGCGAACTGCTGCTCAATCCTGATGTCTACGGCGACCTGGCCAGGGAATCAGGCGTGCTGGACGACATGTTGGCCTACGTAGAGGGCCAGATCGCCGACGGCATCCTACTCACGCATCTGCAAGAAATTGACCCGGCCCAGATTGAGATTGCTAACGGCACCATCACGGATGTCGACGATCTGCTTGCGACCGGTACCAACACACCGCTGACTACGGCCTCGCTCCAGGGACCGTCGGCCAAGCATTGGTTCGGTACCGATCGCGCCGGTCACGATCTCTTCTCCCGGGTCACGGAAGGCGCCCGACTATCGCTCTACATTGGCTTCTTCGCCACGTTGATCGGCGTGGTCGCCGGCACGGCACTGGGCCTGCTCGCAGGAGGACTGGGCGGCAACATCGACCTCGCCATCAGTCGCCTGACAGACGCCCTGATGTCGTTCCCACCGATCGTGTTGTTGTTGTTGTTGCGATCCGTGACTGAACCATCCGCGCTGTGGGTCACCCTGGCGCTCTCCGTACTCGCAATCGCGCCGGTTCAACGCATCGTCCGCGGTGCAGTGATCGCCCTGCGCGAGATGCCCTTCGTCGAAGCGGCCCGCACGCTGGGTGCGACCAATGCGCGAATCATGATGCTGCACATCCTGCCCAACATCATCGCGCCATTGATTGTGATCTTCTCGATCACCATCGGCGCATTCATCCTCGCCGAAGCCGCGCTCAGCTTCCTCGGTCTGGGAACGCTCGACGTCTCCTGGGGCAAGATGATCGCCGACGGTCGACAGTTCATCGTCCAGTCGCCGTGGACCTCACTGTTCGCCGGCTTGGCTCTGACCAGCCTGGTCTTCGGCTTCAATGTCCTGGGCGACGCGCTTCGAGATGTCTTCGATCCAAGATTGCGCGGCAGCCGCTAGTGGCATCACTCTGACCACATGAGGATGGAACCCGTTCTGGTTTCGGATTGGTGATTCGCTGATTCACCAATTTTCCGCTCACGTGGCTTCCTGAAGTGCGTTACACTTTTTCGACCATCGACGCGCGTATGTCGCGCTTCTGAAGGAGCGAGAATTGATGACCGAACGTAACTATTGGCAGCGAATGAAGCGCAATCGGCTGAGCCGCAGGGATCTGCTGCGAGCTTCAGGCCGGGCAGGCGTTGGCGCAGCCGGCCTGGCGCTGGTCGGTTGCGGAGACGATGACGACGACGGTCAGCAGCCCGCAGCTGCTACCAGTCAGCAGGCCCAGCAGCAGGACCAGCAAGAGGCCATGCAGCAACAGCAGCAGGCCATGCAGCAACAGCAGCAGGCCATGCAGCAGCAGGACCAGCAGCAAGCGGAACAGACCGCCGCTGCCGCCGACCAGCAAGAGCAGCAACAGCAGCAGGCGATGCAACAGCAGCAACAGCAGGCCGGCGACCTCCGCTCGTACGGCGGCACGTTGCGCTTCTCGACACCAGCCGCAACACACGACTTCTTCGACCCGCACCGCGGCGTCTTTGGCCCCACCCAGTACTGGATGGGGTTCTACATGAACTACATGATCCGCTGGGCCTCGAAAGAGGGCGGGATCATGGAGGAGGACATCACCTCCTTGCCCGAAACGCCCGACGCCGAGACGTACATCTTCAACGTCGACCGCGGCGCCCGCTACTGGGACCAATACCCGACCGAGGGTGGTCGTGATGTCACCGCCAGCGACATTGTGATCAACTTCGACCGCCAGATCGCCGCGCTCGACGCTGAAGGCAACCCCGACGCGCGATTCCGCGGCCAGGACGCGTTCAAGAAGACCGCCTCGCACGAAGCGGTCGACGAGACGACCTTCGTCGCTAAGACTGCAGGTCCCGACGCGACCTATCTCGGTGGCACCATCCTGCGGCCCTTCTCCTGGATCACCTCGCCCGAGGGCATCCAGGAGTTCGGTACTCGCTGGCGCGACGAGACCGCAAACGTCGAACTCTCCTCCGGCACGGGCCCATTCATCCCGCAAACCTTCGACCCGGATATCGGCATTTACCTGGAACGCAACTCCAACTACTGGAAGGATGGTCCCGACGGCCAGCAGCTTCCCTACCCGGACGCCGTTGAGTTCGTCAACCTGACCGATGCGACCGCTGTCGACGCGGCATACCGCGGAAAAGGCATCGACATCGGCGGGTTCCCGCTGTCTTCGGTGCAGGTCGAAGAGCTGACCGGCGATTTCCCGGACCACCCGGTCGAGGAAGGCGCATTCGGCTTCACGATCGTCACCGTAATGGGCACATATGAGCCCGGCTGGGAAGGCTCGGACGGGCAGGGGAACCCATACCTTGACCGTCGTTTCGCCTACGCGATGCAGGTTGCGGTCGACCGCGACCTGTTGATCGACGCCGTCTACCTGGGCGCGGCCAAGCCGTCCGCGACCCACTTCTGTCCGTGGTTCAGCCAAGCCTGGACCGTTCCGCCCGAGGAGCTGCGCACGGTTCCGGGCTTCCGCCTCGACCGCGATGCCGACATCGCGCTCTGCCGCGAACTGATCGATGCCTCCGGCTTCGACAAAGACCGGACGGTGACGATCTACATCCCCGACCTCTGGGAGCAGACCTACCCGGGTATCACCGAGACCACGCGCAACATGTACGCCGAGGCGACCGGCATCAACGTCGAGCTGGACATCCAGCCCTACACCGTGATGCAGGACCGCTACGACAACAAGACGTTCCCCGGCCGGGCGCCGACCTGGACCAACCCGCCGGCCGACCTCGACCCGACGGCGCAGTTCACCCTGTCGCTGAAGGTTGGTGGCGCGTCGAACCTGACGCAGTACAACTACCAGCCGGTTGAAGACATCGTCGACACGATGGCGGTCACGCTCGACACTGAGCAGCGCCGCGAGATGGCGCTTGAGGTGCAGCGGATTGGCCTCGGCGTTGACGAGGAACACGGCCTTGAAGGAATCTTCGGCTGGTTTGGTGTCATGAATGGCATCGCGCCAACGATCTGGTGGCCGTACGTCAACCGACCCGACGAAACCTGGCAGTTCGCGCACGACTCGCACAACTGGGACACCGTCTGGATGGACAGCAGCCACCCAGACTTCCCGGCCTAGACCGGATCCAGTAGACGATGAGTTCTTTGCTCCCCCCTTCGTGGGGGGAGCGAGGCCTCAAGCGCGCTCACGGCGCAAGAGCAGGCAATGCAGAAGTACCTGATCCGGCGCATCATATTGGTGATCCCGACGCTGTGGCTCGTGATCTCCATTCTGTTTCTGGTGCTCAACGCACTTCCTGGCGACTACGTCACGATCAAGCTCGCCAATTTGGAAGCGTCCGGCGCGACCAAGATCGAGGCTGAGATTGTCGGTGAGGTCGAAGTCGAACGGACGCTGCATCGCGTCGTCGGCGGCGACACGCTGGACACGTTGGCGCTGAAGTACGGCGTAGGGGTTGCGGACATCGTTGCCAACAACAGCAGCCTGGATGCCGACTCCGAGTTGCGACCCGGTTCGACGATCGTCATTATCGATGGCCAACTCTTGTCCTCTATCTCAAGGACGGCGCGTTTGGCACTGCCGGAGAACACAGAGGATGGCGTTGCGCTGCTCGTGGAACGCAATCCCGATGTCGAGTTCGGCACGTTCTCTGGTGAGCTGTTCGCGCCCGCGGGCGTCACGCTGACGTTGCGTGAAAGCACCACATTGCGCGAGCTTGCGGTGGTCAACCGGGTCAGTCCCGACGATTACATGAACGTCAATGAAGAGGGCACGCCGGCTAACGAAGATGGCTCGCTGAGTGTTGACACACCGTTGTTGCCTGGTCAGAAGTTCATCTCACCAACTCGGGAAATCACCGAGGCGAGCATCAAGAATCAGCTCGGCATCGACAAACCGCTTGGCACGCAATACATCGAATATCTCTGGGACACAATCCGCTTCCAGTTCCGACCTTCGTTCCAAACCAACGAACCGTCGATGGATATCTTCCTGCGCTCCCTGCCGCGTTCACTGCATCTCACCGTGTACGCGTTGATTGTGGCTGTCCTGGTGGCGCTGCCCGTCGGTGTTCTCTCTGCGATGCGACAGGACCAATGGGTCGACTACGCGCTCCGCGGTTTCGCGATTCTTGCCCTGGCCGCGCCGGCCTTCTGGATCGCGACGATGATGATCTTCGTAGTCTCGCCGGGCGGCATCTTCGAAGGGGGCCTCTGGTCGATTCCACTGACCGAAGAGAGCGCGAGAAGTATTTTCACCTCCGTTGATGGGTTCTTTGCGCTCTACACGATTCCGGCCGTTGCGGGCGGCATCGCCGCCGGAGCTGGTCTGATGCGCATCACCCGCTCGGAGCTACTTGAAGTCTTGCGGCAAGACTATGTGCGCACTGCCTGGTCCAAGGGTCTGCGTGAACGCTCGGTTATTCGCCGACACGCCCTGCGCAACGCGCTGGTGCCGGTCTTGAGCGTGTTCGGTCTTCAGCTCGCTGCACTGGTCGGCGGCAATATCATTCTTGAAATTCTCTTCAACATTCCCGGCATTGGCCTGATGTTGATTCAACGCCTCTACCAGGCTGATATCCCGGTGATTCAGACTGCGGTCTTCTTCCTGGCATTGTTTGTGATCATCGTCAACATCGTCATCGACATTAGCTATGCGCTGATCGATCCGCGCATCCGCTACGACTAGGGCCGATATGAGTCAGCAATCAGGCGCTAGTCAGCAACGAGACCCCGGCCAGCAGCTTGACGAATTCGCCGCGGCGGAAGGGTTGCAGGTTGACCAGGCGACCGGCCTGCGGCGCTGGCTGGTCGGTTTCCGGCAGTTCATGTCGTCCAAGCGTCTCGGCGCCGCCGGCGTCGTGATTGTGGTGCTGTGGAGTGTTATCGCAGTGGGCACCGTCGGTGATGACGGTGGTTGGATGGGTATTGGTCGTTACGATTCTCGAGACGTCTTCGAGATCGCATCGGTCAGCTATGCCGATGACAAACTCGCCAACGCTCTTGATGGACTGAGCGCAGATGTATCGGCTTCCGAACTGCGAGGCATTGTCAGCGATCCCGACATCTTCGAAGAGGCGGCGTCGAATGTTGGCGTCCAGCATGAGATGGTTGAATACGCCCTTGGACGGGTTGAAGCGGGTGATCTGATTGACTGGTTGGTTCGGGAGCAACAGATTGAGATTGACGACGGTGTAATCTCCGACCACGATCGATTGCTCGCTGCCGGAACCGACAATCCCTTGATCACGGCGTCGCTGCTGGGACCATCCGGCAAGCACTGGTTCGGCACGGACCGGGCCGGTCACGATCTCTTCTCTCGCGTGACGGAAGGCGCTCGCCTCTCGCTCTACATCGGATTCTTCGCCACGCTGATCGGTGTGGCCGCCGGAACGGTGACGGGATTGGTTTCCGGATCCCTTGGCGGGTCTGTCGACTTGATCATCAACCGAATCCTCGACGCGGTGCAGAGCTTCCCGCCCATCGCATTCCTGTTGCTGATCGCCTCGATTACCGACCCATCTGCGCTTTGGGTGACTTTGTCGCTGTCTGTCCTAGGTATCGCGCCTACGAATCGAATCGTGCGCGGTAGCGTGATCCAGATTCGCGAGATGCCTTACGTCGAGGCGGCCCGCACCATCGGCGCCACGTCTTCCAGAATCATGAGCTTTCACATCTTGCCGAACATCTTCGCTCCGCTGATCGTGATCTTCTCGATCACTATCGGCGCGTTCATCCTGGCCGAGGCGGCGCTCAGTTTCCTCGGTCTGGGGACGCTCGATGTCTCCTGGGGCAAAATGATCGCCGACGGACGTCAGTTCATTGTCTACTCGCCTTGGACTTCGCTGTGGGCCGGTCTGGCGCTGACCTCGCTCGTGTTCGGATTCAACGTCCTCGGTGACGCCCTACGAGATGTTCTTGATCCTCGACTTCGGGGCAGCCGCTAGATGGTTGACGTCGCCGACGCCCCCGAGTTGCCGGGCGGCATTCTGCGATTCACCCTGCCTATGTTTCCGCCGCTTGGACACGTCCACGTCTGGCTGATCCCCACCGGCAACGGCTGGGCCATGTTCGATGCGGGATTCCCTTCGCCGCAGGGCGTCGACAAGCTTGAGCAGGAGATCCAACCGCTGCTTACCGACGGACGCCGTCTCGAGGCGATCTTCATCAGTCACTATCACCCCGACCACACCGCCTTTGCCGGTCGCCTGCAACGCGCCTTCGACTGCGATGTATACATCCACGAGGCCGACTGGGAACGTATGCAACTGATGAACCGCATGCGCGAGTCAGACGACGGAAGCGGCGATGCATTCCGCCGACGCTTCTCCAGCGGCTGGGCCGAATCACTTGACGACCACGCGTTCGAAGGCGAGCAATCGCAAGACGGCCGCGACAGCATGTTCTCGAAGATGCGTGAAGAACTGAAGGACATTGATTTGCCCATGCCCGAGCCGAGCCTGCTCAAGGGCGGCGAGACGATCGACATCGGCGGGCGCCAGTTTGAGGCAATCTGGACCCCGGGTCACACCGAGGGTCACCTTTGCATCCGAGACCTGGACCAGTACGCGTTGTTCACCGGCGACCACTTGCTTAGCCGGATCACCCCGCACATCGGAATGTGGCCGGATCAGGAGCGGTCGCCCCTGCCCGACTTCGAAGCATCTTTGGGACTAGTGCAGGAACTGAACGCCTCAATCGCCCTACCTGCGCATGAGGCAATCATCGAGCATCCAGCAGAACGCGCCGCTGAAATCCTCGAACACCATCAGACCCGACGACAAGACATGTTGGGCGCCGTCTCCGATGGCAAACATTCAGTCAAGGACATCGCGATCCAGTGCTTTCCCAAGCGCGCCAAGGACCGGATGCAGCTGACGATGGCGATGTCCGAAACCGTTGCCCATCTTGAGGCGCTGGTCGAAGAAGACAAGCTGACCCGCACTGGCGACAGCGTCGACCGGCGTTACATGCTCGTCTGATCAGGTCGAGCCTCCGCGTTTCCTCTACCTTCTACTTCGACGTATGGCATCTGATGCGTGGAGGTTTGCATGTCCGATCAGTCTGGCAAGGTGGCATTCATTACCGGGGCGGGCTCGGGAATTGGTCAGGGCACGGCGGTCCGTCTCGCCCGCGACGGCGCCGACATCTGCATCGCCGAGATCGATCTCGACGGAGCTGCAGACACTGCGTCGATGGTCCGTGAGTTCGGCCGCTCAGCACATGTCGTCCAGTGCAATGTGGCGTCGCAGTCACAGGTCCAGTCGGCGGTGGACGAGTGCGTCAATGAACTTGGCGGTATCAATATCGCGGTTGCCAACGCAGGTATCGGACGCGGCGGATCGGTCCTCGACATGCCGCTCAAGGACTGGCAGGACCAGGTCGACATCAATCTCACCGGCGTCTTCCTGACCGTCCAGGCCGCGGCACAGCGGATGGTCGCACAGGGTGACGGTGGGCGCATCGTTTGCATTTCGTCACTGGCGGCGCTCAGCACGAGTCAGTGGATGTGGAGCTATTCCGCGACCAAGGCAGGCGTGGCGATGATGGTCCGAGGCTGGGCTTCCGACCTGGGTCCACACGGGATCAACGTCAATGCCATCGGTCCCGGTGTGATCGACACCCCGCTAGCGCACGGCCTCGCCGGTGACGAAGGCGGTCCGATTCGAACCGCGCTGGAGGAGGCGACCCCGCTTGGTCGCTCGGGAGCGCCATCCGACATCGCCGGTCTGATCTCCTTCCTGGTCGGCCCCGATGCCGACTTCATGACCGGCAGCTATCTCGTCATGGACGGGGGCATCCGCGATGCACGCGGTGGAGGGCTTTTGGAAGACCCCGAAACGCCACTCGGCCAGGAGCGCGCCCGCCATATGCAAGCCAGCGAGGAACGCAACGCCCGGCTGCAACCGTTCATCGATCAGCGCTAGGGAGGAAGCGATGTCCAACATTCCCGACTCCGCTCGTGCCATGGTCCTGACCGGTGTTCGCGAGTTGGAAATGCAGTCGTTCCCCATCCCTGAGCTCGGTCCCGACGACGGCCTGCTGCGCATGGAAGTCTGCGGCATCTGCGGATCGGACTATGAGCAGTTCAATGGCGAATTCTCTGTGCGCTTCCCGGTGATTCCGGGCCACGAACCGGTCGGACGGATTGCTGCACTGGGCGAGCGGGCGCAGGAGCGCTGGGGCGTTGAGGTTGGTGACCTCGTCTCGGTCGAGCCTGGAGTGCGTTGTGGTCGCTGTAAGCAATGTCTGGACGGTCGACAGTGCAGCGACGGCGCAGGCATTGGCTACACCTTGACAGATCGCGCGCCGGGTCTCTGGGGTGGCTACGCGGAGTACCTCTATCTGCATCCGGCCACCGTGATGCACCGAATGCCCAACGACATGCCGCCTCGAATGGCGGCGCTCTACAACCCATTGGGCGCCGGCTTCGCCTGGGCGGTCAACGCGACGGGCCTGCAAGTCGGACAGACTGTGGTGGTGCTCGGTGCAGGGCAACGCGGCATCTGCTCGATCATTGCAGCGCGAGCCGCCGGCGCCGGCACGATCATCACCACCGGCCTGGGTCGCGACGAGCACAAACTCGCGCTGGCCAGGGATTTTGGCGCCGACATGACCCTGGTTGCCGATGGCGATCCCGTCGTGGAGCGAGTGCTCGAAGCCACCGATGGTCGAGGGGCTGATGTCGTAATCGATGTCACGCCATACGCCACTGATCCCGTGTCGGATGCGATGAAGATGGCGCGGCGAGGCGGCACGGTTGTCCTTGCCGGACTCAAAGGCGGACGTCGCGTGCCAGACTTCAACTCCGACGACATCGTGACTCGCCACCTCACGGTCAAAGGAGTCTTCGGCGTCGATCATGAGTCGTTTGTCCAGGCAGTCGATACCATCCGATCCGGTCGCTTTCCACTGGACAAGTTGCACTCGCATGCGTTTGCCTTGGAGGACGCTGCAACGGCGATCGACACCCTCGCCGGCGAGACCGGTGAGCCGGCGGTCAACGTCACGATTGAACCCTGGCTCTAAGTCAGCCGGGACGCATTGCGCGATATGGACGCCGTTAGTGGTCGGTTAGGATTGCTCTATGCGACGCTTCGCCGCGGGCGGAGTTTGCTTATGGATGTAGCCACTACTCGAAAGGGACAGTGATGCCCGAACTCTCGATCAGCGACCAGATCGTCCTACTGGGACTCGGTGAAGACGGTGTGCTCGACCGCCCATATGACGGACGACTCGATTACGCCATTGCGGGAGCGTCGCTGCTGGACCTGTCATTCCAGAACCGAATCGATACGGACCCCAATCGGCTGTTCATAATCACTGCCGACCCGACCGGCAATCCGTTGCTGGATAGCGTGCTGCACCAGATCAACTCGGGGCCGCCAAATCAGCCGATCTCATACTGGATTTCCGAGATCGCGCGTTACGCGCTGGTCCTGCGACAGCAGATCGTCGAAGACCTGACTGACCGCCACATCATCCAGCGGGAAGCAGGACGCCGTCTGATCGTGCTCAAGTCGGAGAAGTTCCCGCCCGTCGACCCGCAGGTCGTCCGCGATGTGCAACGCAAGCTGATCGATACCTTGCTGTCCGACGAGATTCCCGATCCGGAGACGGTCGCACTGATCGGTCTGGCCCGTGCGAGCCGTTTGCTGGAACTGTTGCTGCCCCGCGAGTACCTCGAGCGAGTCGAAGCTCGCGTCGAACAGCTCGCCCGCATGGACCTGATTGGGATGAGCGTCAACCGCACCCTGGACGAAATCCAGGCCGCCGTCGCACTGGCCGTCCCCGGCCTCTAAGCCGCCAATGGGTCCGAAGCGGGATTGGACGCTGGCATGGACTGGAACGACACACCGGAGCAGGCTGCCTTTCGACATCAGGTGTCAACCCTAATTGCGGAACGACTGCCCGAGCGCTACCGCGAACTCGCGGCTCGTGGCGCGATGCCCGAGCGCGCTTGGGAAAACGACCGCAAGTCCGATAACCCGGTTGAGTATGCCGCTGCCATTGACTGGCACGCCGCGCTGGCCGAGCGTCACTGGGTCGCGCCGCATTGGCCGTCGGAGGTCGGCGGCGGCGGGCTCACACCGATGGAGCAGTTCATCTTCAACCAGGAAGTTGCCGAGGCCGGAGCTCCGGCCGTCGGAGGCTCTGGCGTTCATATGCTCGGTCCAACCTTGATCGTTCATGGCTCGGACGAGCAGAAGGAGAAGTACCTGCCGCCGATCCTCGACGGCAACGTCACCTGGGCACAGGGCTATAGCGAGCCCGGCTCCGGTTCCGACCTCGCTTCTCTGACGACTCGCGCGGTCCGTGACGGTGACGACTTCATCATCAATGGCCAGAAGATCTGGACCTCGGCCGCACACACTGCTGATGCGATGTTTGCGCTCGTCCGCACCGATCCGGACGCACCCAAGCATCGCGGTATCTCATTCGTGATGATCGATGACATCAAGACGCCGGGTATCACCGTGCGCCCGCTGATCAACATCAACGGTGACCATTACTTCAACGAGGTCTTCTTCGAGGACGTCCGCATTCCTGCCAACAATCTGGTCGGCGAGCTCAATCGCGGCTGGTACGTGGGAATGACACTGCTGGACTTTGAGCGTTCGAACATCGGCGGCGCGGTTGCCGCGAGGCGCCAGCTTCATCAGCTGATTACCCACATCCAGAACAACGACCTGGGCGCCCAAGAGCGAGTCACTCCCGAGCTACGACAAGAGATCGTCGACCGCTATGTGGAGACTGAAACGCTGTACCAGTTCAGTTTTCGGATCATCTCGATGCAGTCCGCGGGATTGGTGCCCAACTACGAAGCATCGACGGCCAAGCTGTTTGCCTCGGAACTGAGCCAGAGACTCGCGCTGACCGCCACCAAGGTCTTTGGCCTCCACGCCCAGCACTGGAGCGGCTCGCCACCGGCCAGCACGTTCACGCGGAACTACGTCGGCATGGTCCCGGCGACAATTCGGGGCGGGACCAGCGAAGTACAGCGCAACGTGATTGCGACTCGGGGTCTGGGTCTGCCAAGGGCATAGCTCGTACAGCACTGTCCTCAGAAGTTCTAGCAGCTGCGCATATCATCCTCTGAGATGCGACAGTGCAGGATTTCTCCATGACCAACGACGAACATCTACTCGACGGCGTCCGCGTGATTGAACTCGGCGACGAAGTCTCGGCGTATGCCGGAAAGCTGCTGGCCGGGCTCGGTGCAGACGTGATCAAGGTCGAGCCTCCCGAGGGCTGCCCTACCCGCAACATCGGGCCGTTCTACGAGGACGAGCCGGGTCTGGAACGGTCGCTCTATTGGTGGCATTACAGCATCGGCAAGCGGTCGCTCACGCTGGATCTCACGACGGAGGATGGACGCTCGACGCTTCTACAACTGCTCACCTCGGCTGACCTCTTTCTCGATGCTCGACCGAAGTCAGACATCGACAAGCACGGACCGGATGAGGAAGTAGTTCGCGAGGCCAATCCAGACATCGTGATCGCCAGGATGTCGCCATTCGGCGACGATGGTCCGTGGGCCGACTATCGCGGTTCCGATCTCGTCCACCTGGCGCTGGGTGGGCCAATGATGAACTGCGGCTATGATCCGCAGCCGGACGGCACCTACGACACGCCGCCGATCGCCCCGCAGATGTGGCAGGCGTACCACATCGCCGGCGAGCTGACCGTGATGAACTCGATTGGGGCGTTGATCGATCGGGGCCGCTCGGGTCGCGCACAGACGCTGCACACTGCCGTCCACGACGCTGTCGCGAAGAACACTGAGCTCGACTTGATGAGCTGGGTATACCGGCGCGCTCGCTACTTCCGCCAGACTTGCCGGCATGCGGCCGAGGTCGTCTCGCCATTGCCGATGATCGGTCCGACCAAGGACGGTCGCTGGGTAATGGCCCTGCCGCGGGGACGCTCGCAGTCGCTGATCGACTTCCTCGACAGCTACGACATGGTTGCTGACCTGAAGGACGCACCGGCGGAGTCGGGCGGCGCGAACACCCGCTCGAGGGGCGAGACCGCGGCGCATCTGCAAGAGGTCTCACAGCGGCTCATCCGAAAGTTTCGCCTCGAGGACGTCCCCTGGCGCGACGCTCAAGACCTTGGCCACCTTTGGGCACCGTTGCGTAAGCCTCACGAGAACGCGCTGGACCCGCACTGGTGGGAGCGCGGCAGTTTCGCCAGAGTTGAGCATCCCGAGCACGAGGTTGACGGCAAGCCGGCCGAGTTTGTTTACACCTCGAGCAAGTGGGTCTCGTCCGAGACGTCCTGGAAGGTTGGACCGCGCGCTCCGCTGCTGGGTGAGCACAATGCTGAGATCCTCGGTGAGCTGGGGAGTGCGTCGGCGACATCTCCAACGCCACCGGTCCTCCATTCGACGAATGGGACGAACGGCGCCGGTGGTGCGCTGTCGCGGTGGGGTACGCCGTTCCCGCTTGAAGGTGTTCGCATCCTCGACTTCACCTGGTGGCTCGCGTCGGGCGGCGCTCCGCGCTTCCTTTCCGCGCTGGGGGCGGAGGACATCAAGGTTGAGTGGCATCAGAACATGGACCTGCGTGTCGGCATGGCGCAGTTCCCTCAGGGTGGCAAGGAAGCTCGGCAGGCGCTCGGCATCAACGAGGGTCCGCTGCCTCCCGACAATTCGACGATTAACCGCTCGGGACAGTTCAACGACTTCCACGCCGGGCACCGCGGACTCTCGCTCAACCTTCGTGACCCTCGTGGGCTTGAGATTGCCAAGCAGCTTGTCGCGGTTAGCGACATTGTGGCTGAGGGCTTCTCGCCCGGTGTGATGGAGCGCTGGGGGCTCGGGTATGAGGTGATGAAGGAGATCAAGCCGGACATTATCTACCTCTCGCAGTCGGGGATGGGTCAGGTCGGCGTCTATGGGCGCTACCGGACCGTTGGCCCGATTGCCGCTTCGTTTGCCGGGATTTCCGAGCTGTCCGGCCTACCCGAGCCTCATGCGCCGGCCGGCTGGGGCTACAGCTATCTCGACTGGTTTGGCGCCTACAACCTCGCCAACGCGATGATGGCTGCGCTCTACTACCGCGACCGCACCGGCAAGGGCCAGTGGATTGACTCCTCTCAGGTCGACGCCGGCATCTACCTGAACGGCACCTCGGTGCTTGAGTGGTCGGCCAACGGCACGGTCTGGCAGCGCTACGGGAATCGGTCGCCCTACAAGCCGGCTGCCCCACATGGCGCGTTCAAGTGTCGCGACGATATTGAGTCCAACGACCGCTGGATTGCCTTCGGCTGCTTTGACGAGGCCGACTGGCAGTCGCTGCGGCGTGTCATGGGTGACCCGGAATGGGCAGCATCGGACCGCTTCGCAACGCTCGCCGATCGGCTCAGCAACCAGGACGAGCTGGACGAGCAAATCTCAGATTGGACTCGTCAGCACGATCGGTGGGAGTTGATGCAGCGTCTGCAGGATGCCGGCATCGCGGCCGGGGTCTGTCAAGACGCCCAGGACCGACTCGAAGTTGACCCGCAGCTCTCACATCTCAACTGGCTGACCGAGGTCGAACACTCTGAGATGGGGGCCTGGCCGACCAAGGAAGTCCCGGTCAAGTGGAGTCAGACGCCTCCGTTCATGGGAGGCCCCATTGATCGCGGGGCGCCGCTGTACGGCGAGGACAATCACTACGTTCTCGGAGAGCTGCTGGGAATGAGTTCAACGGAGATCTCGCGATTGGCGGACGATGGCGTGATCGCCGAGGATCTCGCGAGTGTGTAGCGCTGCTCCGAGCAGGGTGAGGTCGTTGTTTGTTCGGCCCGGGACGAATTTTCGAACGTCCGGCAACGATTCGCTGCTGTAGACGGCAGATCGTGCGGATTGGCGTTCGGTTTTGTTCGATTTTGTTCGATTTTGGATGATGTTGGGCGGTCACTGGGCGAGGGTCGTACGACATTCGATGGGCAGTTCCGTAGAGTTTCAGGTTTTCGGAGAACTTTTTTTCCCGGGGGGAGTAGGCGCCGAAGTCCAGTGTTTTGCTGGGGATCATGGATTTTGGGTTTCAGGTTTTTTCAGCTTTTTTCAGGTTTCTTCAGGTCGTTCCGGGGCAAGTCTGAAGAGTGGAACGCCCGGGCCTGAGGGGAAACACTTCCACGTGTTCCATGGGCCCATGAGTGGATGGCACAGCTTCCCCCTGTTGATGTGTTGTGCAGAACAACTGTACTTCTCGGCGCAGTCGAGGAGTAGGCATCTATAGAACAGATGTATTGTCAGCTACATCCGTGATCTGCCTTGATGGAGACCAGGTCGACGCTGCACTCGGGTTGGATTAGCTGCTCCGGTGAGTCGCGCCGTGCGGTTAGCTACAGCGACTCGTAAAGGGCGTCGATCAGCGCTGCTGCGCGGACGTCGTGGGCGACTTCGGTGCCCATTCGATTCATCGTGTAGCCGAAGCCGATTCCGGCGTCGAGGTCGGCGTAGCCGAGGGAGCCACCGGCTCCGGGGTGACCGAAGGCTCTGGGATTGGGGCCGTATGGCGTTGACTCTGCCGTCAGAGCCCAGCCGAGGCCAAATCTGGTGTTGATCCCGATGCAGGTGTCAGGCCCGTTGGTTTGCTCCTCGATGCCCTGTGCCAGAGTTTCAGGGGCGAGCACGTGAATCCCGTCGATTTCGCCTTCGTTCGCCGCCCCTCCGTAGATCCGCGCTAACGCTCTTGCGGTGGCGTGACCGTTGGCGGCTGGGATCTCAGCGGCTCGCCATGCCCTCTGTGAGGCCACGGCGTCTCCGCCTGGATTGAATACTGGCGGGTTGATGACGGCGACGATGCCGACGCTGTCCGGGTCGCCGAAGAGGTCGCTGGTTGGCGGGAAGTCGGCTGCAATCTGCGGTTCGATCACCGTCGAGATTCGCGCGTCGAACTCTGGGCCGGTACCGATGTGTGCGTCGAGACCGAGCGGCGCGGCGAACTCCTCGCGGAAGTAGTTGCCAATCGAGCGACCGTCGATACGTCGGACGACCTCTCCCACCAGCCATCCGAACGTCATGGCGTGGTAGCCGTGTTTTTCGCCCGGCGTCCACCACGGCTCCTGGGCGGCCAGGGCTTCGGTCATGGTCTCCCAGTTGTACATGTCCTCCTGGACCAGAGTTTGGGAGATGGCAGCCAGACCTGCCTTGTGACAGAGCAGCCAGCGAACCGGGATCGATTCCTTACCGGCTGCGGCAAACTCCGGCCAGTACTCGGCCACGGGCGCATCGAGGTCTAGTCTGCCTTCTTCGACCAGTCGGTGTGCGCAGAACGCCACGAGCCCTTTGGTTGAGGAATAGACGTTGACCAGCGTGTTGCGATCCCACTCGCGCTCCTGGTCAGGGGCGTACCAGCCGCCCCAGAGGTCGACGACGGGTTCACCGTTGAGATAGATGGCAACGGCCGCGCCTACTTCGTCGCGGTCGGTGAAGTTGCTTTCGAACGCGTCTCGGACGGCGTTGAATCGTGGTTCGTTCCATCCGCTGATTGGAGTGGTCATGGTGATTGTCCTGCAGGGATGCGACTAGAGCGAGGCGTAGACCGCGTCGATCAGGCCGATGACGCGCGGGTCTCCGCTGAGGTTGTTCTGCATCTGGTTCATGGTGTAGCCGAAGCCGATGTTGGCGTCGAGGTCGGCGTAGCCGAGGGAGCCTCCGGCACCGGGGTGCCCGAATGCCCGTGGATTTGGTCCGAGAGGCATGAACTCGGAGGTCAACATCCAGCCGAGGCCGAATCGGGTTTCCATCTGCAGGACCGCGTCGGGTCCAAAGGACTGCTCGATCAGTGCGTTGTCCAGCGTGTCGGAATTGATCACGTGGATGCCGTCGATGCTGCCGCCGCTGGCCGCTGCGCCGTAGACGCGGGCCAGGGATCGTGCGGTGGCCTGGCCGTTTGCTGCCGGGATCTCTGCTGCTCGCCAGGCACGAGTGGAGGTGACGTTTGCGCCTGACTCCGCGAGCAGGGGCGGGTTGCTAAACGCGGCTGCGCCAACGGTGTCGGGGCCGCCGAACATTTCAATCATGTCCGGCGCACCAGGGATGGGCGGCGCGTCGATCAATGTGGTGATCCGTCCGTCGAACTCGGGGCCGGTGCCAATGTGAGCGTCGAGTCCCAGCGGCGCGGCAAACTCTTCTCGCCAATACTGCCCGATTGGGCGTCCATCGATCCGCCGAATCACCTCGCCGACCAACCACCCGTAGGTGATCGCGTGATAGCCGTGTCGCTCACCGGGTGTCCACCATGGCTCCTGCTCAGCGAGCGCCGAGGTCACGGTGTCCCAGTCGTACATCTCCTCGAGCGTGATCGGTCGGCGAATTGCTGCCATCCCGGCGCGGTGTGAGAGCAACCAGCGGACTGGCATCGACTCCTTGCCCGCTGCGCCGAACTCCGGCCAGTAGGACGCGACCGGCGCGTCGAGGTCGAGGCGGCCTTCTTCAACCAGGCGGTGAGCGCAGAACGCGGTGAGTCCTTTGGTTGTGGAGTAGACGTTGGCCAGTGTGTTGCGGTCCCACTCGCGCTCGTGGTCGGTGTCGTACCAGCCACCCCAGAGGTCGACGACCGGCTCGCCATTCAGGTAGATCGAGACTGCTGCACCGACCTCGCCATGCTCGGCAAAGTTGGTCGCGAACGCTTCGCGTACCGCGTCGAATCTGGGTTCGTTCCATCCGCCGATTGGGGTGTCGGACATGGTTGAATTCCTTGCGTTGAATGTAGGGTCGTGGTTCCGCAGGCCACGCTAACACGTTGGTCAGGCTCTAGCCTGTCGGCGTCAAGCTGACCTTGAAAGGACCTACCGATGCCGAATATTCCGACTGAAGCTGAAGTGATTGCGATGATGGACTCGCTCTCCAACTGGGGACGCTGGGGCGACGATGATCAGTTGGGCACGCTGAATTACGTCACGCCTGAGGTGCGTAAGGCGGCCGCGGGGTTGGTCACAGAGGGCATCTCGGTCTCGTGCGCCTGGGATATTGAGAACACGCATCAACCTGACCATGCGATGGGTACGCCTCAGCGATTCATGGTCGCCACCGGCGAGTCGGCGGCGGCGATCGCCGAATCCGGCGTCTCGCGGATGGGTGGCGCGTTGGAGTTCTTTGGGCTCGTCTATCACGGTTACGCGATCACGCATCTCGACGGTCTGTGTCACATCTTCTGGGACGGCAAGATGTACAACGGTCAGCCGGCGCACCTGGTGAATTCAGCCGGCGGCGCAACACATCTGCCAATCACTGAGCTGCGCGACGGGATTGTGACCCGGGGAGTGCTGCTCGATGTTGCCGCGGCGAAGGGCGTCGACTGGATGGAGCCGGGCGAGGGCGTCTTCCCAGAGGACCTCGAAGCCGCCGAGGAACGCCAGGGCGTTCGCGTCCGAGAGGGCGACGCGGTCCTGCTGCGCACGGGCTACGGCAAGCGCAAGCGTGAGGTCGGCCGTGAGGCCCTGCTCGAGACTGGCTTCCCGGGCTGGCACGTCGCCTGTTTGCCCTGGCTGCACGAGCGCGGAGCCGCCGTCATCGGCGCAGATACTGCGACCGACGTCAACCCTTCGGGTTATGAGACGCTGGGTATTCCGATCCATGCGGTTGGGATTGTGCACATGGGTCTCTGGCTGATGGACAACATGCAGCTCGAAGATGTCGCTGCGGCGGCCAACCGATTCGGTCGGCATGAGTTCCAGTTCGTGCTGAGTCCGCTGCGGATCATTGGCGGGACGGGTAGTCCGGCGAATCCGCTGGCAATCTTCTAGGCGGCTCTCACGCGTTCGGCGTGATGTGCACCTTGATTGACTTCGAGCTCTTGTCGAGCGCTGCTGCGAATGCGTCGTTGACGTCGTCGAGCGTGTAGCGGTGGGTGATCAGCGATCGCGCTTCCTCGGTGCAACCGGAGAGGACCTCCAGCGCTTGTTGGTAGTCCGGTGAGCGGCCGCCCAGTTTGCCATAGGTCACGGCGCCCACCATTGTGATCTCTTTGCCGAGCAACGTGAGTGGATTGAATCCGGCGTTGTCGATGGCGAAGACTCCGAGCACGATCACTCGTCCGAGCCTGCGGACGACATCCACCGATTGGCGGATGGTGTCGGCGTGGCCTCCGACGCATTCAGCGACGACATCGATGGCGTCGTCATCGGTGAGTTCCTTGAGCCGCTGCTGACTGGCCTCGTCCTCGCCTATGACTTCGGCCGCACCGAGATTGCGGGCGGCTTCCTGCTGGTGTGGGTGGCGGGCGAGGACGATGACGTTGGCGCCGCCGGCCTGGGCGGCGAGTTGGGCGGTCAGTCCGATCGTGCCTCCACCGATGACCAGGACCGTCTCGCCCTGGCCGAGGGTGGCCATGTTGTAACCGTGGACGCCGCAGGCAAGCGGCTCGGCCATGGCCGCGACTTCACCATCGACGTTGGGCGGCGCCTTGAAAACGGCGACTCCGGGTGCGAAGACGTCCTGTGCTATGCCGCCATCAACTGCGATGCCGATCAGACCGCCCGCGACCTGACACTGGTTGTAGTGACCAGAGGCGCAGTGTCCGCAGTTGCCGCAGCGCAATAGTGGCTCGACGCCGACGACGTCTCCCTCTTTGACGTGGTCGACGCCGGCCCCAACGGCCGAGACGATTCCGCCAATCTCGTGGCCGGGAGTCCTCATCGCGACTGGGTCAAAGTCCCCGCGATACCAGTGCAGGTCCGATCCGCAGATGCCCGCGTTGACCACCTGGACGCGCACTTCGCCTTCGCCGGGAGGGCGTTGGGGATCGTCATGGACGCTGAGCGTTCGGTCGGTATTCCAGGCGGCGCGTCGCATTGTGGGCTCCTATCGGCTGCTTGAGCCACGGTCGGGTGCGCCGCAAGGCTAACAGTCAGCGGAGTGGTCCGACGGTGCTGTACGGATAGGCTGACTGCCATGTGCCGAGTCACCATGTTCCTCTCCGGCCTACTTGTGGCCTTCGCCCTGCTTTCCTGGGGATGCAGTGACGATGAGTCGGCTGAACCGGAGCCACCACTGCAGGCCGAGACCTCTACCGCCGAGACGCAGCAGACGGTGCAACAGCAGGAGCAGGCACGCCAAACCCTAGAACGGGCTACTCAGCAAGAATCCGGCGAGGTAGTCAACGAGCGAACGCAACAACAGCAGGTAACGGAGCAGGAAGCCGAACAGGCAGATTCCGAACACGTCCAGCAAGAGCAAGCACAACAGGTGCAACAGGCGCAGCAGACTGTCGAAACTGAGGCGCAGGAGCAGCAGGACCAAGCTGCCGATGTGGAGACCAAGCTTGTGGTCGGAGGCGATCGACCGGCGACGCTGCTACTGCCTAAAGCGATAAACCGCTCGGAGCCGCGATTGCTCATCCTGCTGCTGCACGGTTACGGCAGCTTCGCGCTCCAGGCCGATCAGTATTTCCGCTTCTCGAGCTGGGTCGATCGGAATGAATTCGGACTGCTGATTCCGGACGGCACGAAGGATCGCAATGGTGCCCAGTTCTGGAACGGGACCGGGGAATGCTGCGACATTTTCGGCGCGGAGACAGACGATGTCGGCTACCTGATGTCACTGATTGAAGAGGCTCGCGAGCACGCCCTGTTCGACCAGGTCTTTGCGGTCGGACACTCGAACGGTGGGTTCATGGCGTATCGGCTGGCCTGCGAGGACGTGCCGGACCTCGCGGGGATTGTCAGTCTCGCCGGCGGCGCTCACTCGAGCGCGGATGAGTGCCGGGTTCCACAACCACTGTCCGTGCTGCAGATTCACGGGACCGAGGACGATCTGGTTCTCTACGAAGGCGGACGGTTGCCAACGCATCCCGATCCTCATCGCAATCCCGTTCCGAGCGCCTGGGCGTCGGTGACGCGATGGGCGGAGCGGACCGGCTGCGACCTCGAGCACGTCGTGGAGCTGGATCCGATTGACGCCGACAGTGCAGTCGAGGGCGACGAGACCACGATCAAGCGGTATTCGCAGGGCTGCGTAAACGCCGCGGTGATGGAACTGTGGACGATCGAGGGCGGCGGTCACGTGCCGATCGTCTGGGAGACCGACTTTACGCCGGGGATTCTGGACTGGATCGACGAGCGTTACACGGAGGCGAAGGAAGCGGCGCTGCAGGTCCAGGAGCGGGTTATCGGTGGTGAGCGTTCGGCGCGGTTGCAGTTTTCTCCTGGGACCGAAGGCGAAGCGATTCCACTGGTCCTCTCACTGCATGGGTACGGCGGTGAGCCTGCGGCGCACGATGCGTACTTTAGGCTGTCTGACCGAGTCCTTGAATACGGCTTTGCTCTGATTACGCCGCAGGGCAGCACTGACTCACGCGGCAACGCGTTCTGGAACGCGACCGACGCATGCTGCAATTTCGAAGGCAGGCAGATTGACGACTACGCCTGGCTCAGCACGTTAGTTGCAGAGGCTCGGGAGATTGTCACCGTCTCGAGTGTCCACGTGATCGGTTACTCGAATGGCGGATTCATGGCTTATCGGCTGGCCTGTGATGGCCTTGACGGGCTGGTTTCCGTTGTCAGCCTGGCCGGATCTTCCTTTGGTGACCGTGAGCGATGCGAGGGTGCGTCGCCGGTCTCGATGCTGCAAATCCATGGAACAGCCGACATAAACATCCCGTACGCAGGCACGCTCGAGTACGAGGGAGGCTATCCAGGGGCAACGGAGCTGACGGAACGGTGGGCTCAACGGGCCGGCTGCGATGTCGAGGCTGTTGAGTCGCTGCCCAACGTGGATCTGGAAGTGACCATCGACGGCGCAGAGACCTCTGTCCAGCGATTCTCTGAGGGCTGCGCTGATGGAGTCACAGTTGAGCTGTGGACGATCGAGGGCGCCGATCACTTCCCTGCTCTTGATGACGACTGGCCTGATGATTTGCTGGGCTGGCTGCTCGAAGAGTCTCGGAGGAGCTAGCGACCGATGCTTCGCAAGTTGGGCATCGTCGGGTTGGGTGTCCCGCTGATTGCGATCGTTGCGGCGCTGGTGTACCTCTTCCTCTTTGGCGAGACCGAACCGACTTTTGAAGACGCGACTCAGCAGCTTGCTCAGGACTACACGGTCTACGGCCTCGATCTCGAAGGCCGTCGCGCTGCGATGGTCGCGCCGTTCGGCGCGGATCCGACCGAGCCGCTGCCTCTTGTCATCGCGCTGCACGGATATGGCTCGAACGTCTGGGAGCACTCGCAGTACCTGGGACTGATCGGGCGGATCAACGTCGATCGCTTCCTCTTGCTGATGGCCCAGGGGTCCCGCGATGAGGACGGTAACCGTTTCTGGAATGCAACCGAATACTGCTGCGACTTCGACGCTTCCGGCGTCGACGATGTCGAGTATCTGCGCTCTCTCCTCGACGAAGCGTCAGGGCTTGTGGAGATTGGTCCGATTTATGTGGTCGGGTACTCCAATGGTGGGTTCATGTCGTATCGACTCGCCTGCGAGAGCTTGCCGGGATTAATGGGCATCGTCTCGCTGGCTGGAACGACATTTGCGGACGAATCACGCTGCGAAGGGGCTAGTCCCGTCTCCATTCTGCAGATTCATGGCGATGCTGATGATGTGATCTTGTACGACGGTGACGAGTATCCGGGCGCTCCAGAAACCGTGATGCGCTGGGCTCGCCGGCTTGGTTGCGACTTCAACGCTGCGGAGACGCTGGATGATCTCGATCTTGACTTCAGCTTGCAAGGAGATGACACCACGGTCGTTCGCTATCGTCAGGGCTGCGCCGACGGCTCGACGATCGAACACTGGCGCATCGTTGGCGGCGGGCACGATCCGGAGTTCGATGCTGATGTCGTTGGCGAACGCATCGTGCGGTGGCTGTTGCGGGAGGCGGGGTCATGAGCGACGTTGAATCGGCTCTGGAGTTGCTGGTCCTGGACCACCTCGACGACGTGGCTGTTGCCATCTCGGACCAGCTTGCTTCTCAA
Organism: Dehalococcoidia bacterium; assembly: GCA_964291525.2. Classification (GTDB taxonomy): domain Bacteria; phylum Chloroflexota; class Dehalococcoidia; order Bin125; family Bin125; genus Bin125. The sequence continues at coordinate 3,315,860 of OZ219765.1, forward strand.
GCAACGGAGGACATGGTCAGGCGAATCAACGATCGACTCAGCGAGGCGAGAGTGCCTTCTTCACAGCGCACCTGGATCATTGCCACAACTGGGGACGATGAGGCGGCTGCCAAGTCAGCCGCTGTTGTTTCAGACTTGAGTGGTAGCGCTCGAGTGGTCGTCCACGATCCTCGAGAACTGGATGATTTGACGTTCGTGCGCCGAATTCCTGGACAGCGACGCGGCGGAATCTATCTGAATCACGCCTGGCTGGCGGCCAGTGTTCGCATCTCTTGCGGAAACCCGCTTGAAGTCGTGGACGGACTGTCGACCTGGTTTAACCCAGTCGCCCGCCTTTCGGCGGACGACTTACATGCCGACTTGTTGCTTGGCGGCTAGCCGCGAGGCAAACCCAGACCTCGCGTAGCGATGATGTTGCGCTGAATCTCCGATGTTCCGCCCTCGATCGTGTTGGCGATTGAGCGGATGAAGGCGTATGAATGTCGTCCGCGTCGCGGCGCATCCTTGCCCTGGAGTTGACCATGCAGACCGAGGACCTTGATTGCGGTGCTCTGAATGCGCTGGTTCAGCTCCATCGCGAAGAGCTTGGCCATCGACGCTTCGTGGTTCGGGATCATGCCCTGGTTCTGCATCGAGACGATGCGGTAGGAGATCATTCTCGCGGTTTGCGTCTCGATGTAGCGGTCGGTCAAGGCGAGTTGAGTCTCCCGCTTGTCGACCGACGAAATGCCGCTGCCTCGGTTGTCCTTGGCGTAGCGGATGATGTCCTCGACCGATTGCTGCATACCGACGGCCGAGCCGATGCTGGAACGCTCGAAGTCGAGCGTCGTGACGGCGCCATACCAGCCGCGGTTGACTTCACCCAGCACGTTGCGTTGCGGGATGCGGACATCCTCGAAGAAGACTTCGTTGAACTCGTGCGTGCCGGCCATGTTGACCAGCGGCCGGGTCGAAACGCCGGGTGAATGCATGTCAAGGACGAAGTAAGTGATGCCCTTGTGCTTCGGCGCGTCGGGGTCGGTACGGGCCAGCAAGATCATCCAGTCGGACTTGTGCGCGCCGGAAGTCCAAATCTTCTGACCGTTCACGACAAAGTCGTCGCCGTCCTTGACCGCGCGGGTTTGCAGGGAGGCGAGGTCGGAGCCGGATCCGGGCTCGGAGTAGCCCTGGCACCAGATCGAGTCACCGCTGAGAATCGGCGGCAGGTGCTCTTGTTGCTGATCCTCGGTGCCAATCGTGATGATTGTGGGGCCAGCCATTCCGATGGCGATGCCGCCTGGTCGCGGCGCTCGCGCCTCAGCCATTTCCTCGTTGAAGATGAACTGCTGCATCACCGAGAGTCCGGCGCCGCCGTATTGCTTCGGCCAGGCAGGGGCGATCCAGCCGCGATCGGCCAGTTCTTTTTCCCACGCACGCTGGGTCGGCGGGCGGTCGAAGGGCTGCGCGGAGCGCGCTTCCTCGCGCATCTTGCTGCGGCGGGGCTGGAACTCGTTCTGAATGAACGATTTAATCTCTGTTCTGAATTCGGCTTCTTCGGTGTTGTCGTGGAAGTCAACCATCGTGCTCTCCATCTGGGCCCGTTCGTCGCATCGTATCTCAAGTGAGGGCTAGACTTTGGCCATGGTTCGCAAACGGATGCTAGAGGACGATGCCCGGCGACTGCTTGGCGGCTCACCGGTAGCGGTCGTGAGCACCAACTGGCGCGGTGTCGGCAATGCCGCGCCAATTGCCTGGTCGATGCCTGTCTCGGTCAATCCACCGTTGGTGGCGGTCGCGGTGCATCCTTCTCGTCGCACGCATGACATGATCAAGTTCGGCGAAGAGTTTGCGATCAATATCCCGTCCAAGGTCTTGCTCAATCACACGCAATGGCTGGGGATGGTATCGAACACGATTGGCGACAAGCTGGAGGCGTCAGGAGTCCCGACGTTCAGGGGCAAAGAGATCGATTCGCCCCTGTTGGAAGGATGCATCGGCTGGATCGAATGTACGTTGCACGACTTCTACACGATGGGCGATCATACGTTGTTCATCGGAAAGGTTGTGTCAGCGCAGGCCGATACCGACGGGTTTGATTTCAACACCGGCATGTGGGCCCTGGATGATGATGAGTACAAGCCCCTCTTGTATCTCGGCGGCCGAAGCTACAGCATCATGAGCGATGGCTTCGATTCCACGGTTGAGCAGCGGCCGGTGGAGCAGATGCTCGAAGAAGGAATCGGAACAGAGCTTGAGGAGGCGGAGTCAGAGCGCCGCATCAAGCGCGAAGAGGAGGCGGAGCGTCGTGATGAAGCAGAGCGCCGGGGAGACGCCGAACCGGATACTTCGAGCTTGCCGAGAGAACTCCCCGAAGCGTAGGTTTCTGGAGATGAAACTGGGAATCGCTGCGTTGCTGACGCTGGCGTTCGGGTTGGTCATTGGGGTTGTCTTCGCCGGATTGACCACTCCCTCCTCAGCACAGACGACTGAGGACGATGGCCTGAACGCGCAGATCGTGGCTCGTGTGGTCGACGGGAATCGCACCGAGTTCGGTTTGCGAATTGGCGAACGAACCCTGTTGCCGCAATCGCGTTTTCTCTCCCGGTCGAGACCGCGTGAGACGTGGAGCCAGAGCTCAGAGATTGTGATTGCCGATGGGCGAACCGTCTTCGTCATTGGCCGCCAAGGCGCAGATGGCCGAACCGAGCTCGGGATCCGCGTTGACGGAGTCGACGACGACGTCCTGCCGAGTTTGAGGTTTATGCCGGTTGACTCTCGCATTGATCTGTGGCGCAGCAGCAGCGAAGTGACGATTCCGCATCCCGAGTTCCTGCGGACGGTCACGGTCAGTTCGAGCCAGCTACTTGCGCTCGGAAGCAACCATAGTTGTGCGTTGATCGCCGGTGGAACGATTGAATGCTGGGGGTCACACGAGTTTGGCCAGAACGAACCGCCCAATGGCCAGTTCCTCACTCTCAGCGCAGACTCAGCCCACAATTGTGCTTTGAATGTTGGTGGAGGCATTGTCTGTTGGGGCGACAACAGCCTTGGGCGGATTGATGCGCCTGTGGGGCGGTATGTCGCGATCGGCCTGGGAGGTCTTCATGGCTGCGCATTGGACGAAGAAGGCGCGATCGATTGCTGGGGGCAGGACTTGTACGGCCAGGCCACGGCGCCCGAGGGCACGTTTGTCTCAGTGAGTTCTGGCCCTGCCCACAACTGTGCACTCACCACATCAGGCGGGGTGCAGTGCTGGGGCGACAACCTGTGGGGCCAGGCCGATGCTCCTGTAGGACGCTTCGTCGCAGTCGATGCTGGCGGCGCTCACAGCTGTGCCCAGGATGTCGAGGGCGCGATTCAATGCTGGGGCTACGGCGGCGATGGTCAGTTAGACATTCCGGCCGGCGAGTACGCCAGTTTCGTCGCAGGGGACTGGCACACCTGCGCGATCGACACCGACGGCGAGCTCGGTTGTTGGGGATGGGACGGTCACGGCCAGAGCAGTCCTCCAGCAGGGGCCTACGCGGCAGTAGGTGGGGGCAATGCGCACACTTGCGGAGTCACCAGTGACGGTGCCGTTCGCTGCTGGGGCTCGAATGGCACGGGACAGACCGAGTCTCCGGGCGGCACATTCAGCACCCTCGTCGCAGGAGCATTGCATACGTGCGCTCTTGACGAGGATGGCAGCGCGTCTTGCTGGGGATCGAATGGCGATGGTCAGTCGAACGCGCCTTCAGGTTCGTTCATCTCGATCGGTCCAGGCCTGTCGCATACTTGCGCGGTCGACCAGGACAATGAGCTTGTCTGCTGGGGCTGGGATGGCTACGGCCAGACCGAGGCGCCGGCCAGCGAGTTGCCCGAAGATGAATCGAGACTGGTGCCATTCAGGCTTGGCGAAACCGACTGTGAACGCGACGAGTTCGGCGCATTCAGCCGCGACACCTGCTTCAGCACTGGAGAGGGATCCGTGCTGAGTCCGCCGAGAGTGAGCCGCTATCAGATGGTCGGTAGCGGAGCCTCCTTCTCTTGTGCTCTGACCCTCGAGGGAGAGATCGATTGTTGGGGCGCTGGTCGTGGCGGGCAGCTTGAGCCGCCTTCCGGTCAGTGGGAAAGCCTGAGTGTCGGTTATGCGCACGCCTGCGCGCTTGACGAAGCAGGCGAGGTCAGTTGCTGGGGCGCAAACGCCTATGGACAGTCGGATGCTCCAGAGGGACCGTTCATCGCTGTCTCCACGGGATACGTACATTCCTGCGCGTTGAGCGCCGACGGCGAAGTTACTTGCTGGGGCGACAGCCAGTACGGCAAGACCGAAATCGGCGAAGGTAGCTACGTCGCCGTCTCTTGCGGCGGAGAGCACACGTGCGCCATGAGCGCTTCAGGTGAGATTTCCTGTTGGGGACGCGACGTCTGGGGTCAGGCAAGTCCGCCGGAGGGTACGTTCACGGCTCTGACGGTCGGCGCCGAACATAGCTGTGCGCTGAACGAGGACGGCGAGATCGTCTGCTGGGGGATCAACAAGTACGGCAACACCGACGTGCCCGAGCCGCTGCAACAGCCCGGCGCCGTCTTGGTTTCGAGCGAATGACGCGTTGACCTCGGAGATCTCCGCCCGCATCGTCGAAAGAGACAACTTGCCGGTTCTGCAGTCGTTGCCGGGCGATAGCGTGCAGCTCGTCTACACCGACCCGCCGTTCAATACTGGCAACGTGCGCACCTATCAGCGTCTTCGCACGGTTCAGGACGAATCCGGCGACCGCACCGGTTTCGGCGGGCAGCGCTATCGGTCGGAGGAGACGTCGACGCACTCCTATGTGGATGCGTTCGAGGATTACCTGGATTTCCTCGCACCGAGGCTCGCTGAGATCTGGCGGGTGCTGCGACAAGATGGGACGTTGTACCTGCATCTCGACGCTCGCGAAGTTCACTACGTGAAGGTTTTGCTCGACAGCATCTTTGGCCGTGACTGTTTTCTCAACGAAATCGTCTGGGCCTACGATTTCGGCGGGCGGCCGAAGCGTCGCTGGCCAGCGAAGCATGACAACATCCTGGTCTACGTGAAGGACCGTGAACGGTACGTGTTTAATCGTGATGCGATTGACCGGATTCCTTACCTCGCGCCGGGGCTGGTCGGCAAAGAGAAGGCCGAGCGTGGCAAGCTGCCCACCGATGTCTGGTGGCACACAATCGTTGGCACCAGCGCGAAGGAGCGGACCGGGTATCCGACGCAGAAGCCGATTGCCTTGGCCGAGCGGATCATCCGCGCCTCAAGCGATGAGGGAGCGTTGGTTCTCGATCCGTTTGCCGGCAGTGGGACGGTCGGGGCGGCGGCCGAGCAACTGGGGCGGCGCTACCTGCTGATCGACAGCAACCCCGAAGCGATCGAGGTGATGCGAGAGCGCTTGCCGGAGGCCGAAGTCGTCAGACCTTGATGTTGGGCGCGCATTCCTTCATGAACAGGCTCATTGACCGAGTTACCTGCTCATGCGGGACCATGCCGCCGGCGTTGCACCAGGTCAAGAAGTGTCCTACGCCGTAGCGTGCGCCCAGGCTGGACAGCTTGGCTGTGACTTCGTCGGGGTTGCCGACGGCGCACATGTTGTCGATGATCTCGTCAAAGCTGGCATTGCGATTTCGAGCCAGCAGAGGCGGTAGATCATTGGGGTCGCCGCCGCGCCGGGTCCAACTTCGGACCCCGGTGTCACTGACGACCTTCATATAGCTCATCAGGCTTGCTTCGAGTTCCGCCTTCGCGGTTTCTGAGGATTCATGAACGTGGACCGGCAGTAGCAGTCCGGAGTCCGTCGCCGGAGCATGCGGTCGCGCCCCGTGATACATAGTGAATCTGTTGTCGAGGTCCTCGTCGAACGCCGTGATTGGGCTGGCGAACACTCGCCAGCGCTCGTTGGCGGCGCGCACGAATGATTCGTCGCTATTGGCTGCCATCCGCAACGGTGGACCTGGGCGCTGGACCGGCTTGGGCACCACCTGGACATCTCGATATGAGAAGTGCTCACCCTCGAAGTTGACCGGATCGTCTGACCAGGCCTGCTGAATCACGGTCAACGCTTCGTTGAATCGCTCGGCCCGGTCAGACATGGAGACGTTGAACCCGGCGAAATGCTCTGCGATCGAGCCTCGGCCGACGCCGTACTCAAGCCGCCCGCCGGAGATGATGTCGAGCGTGGCCGCATCTTCCGCCGCGCGGATTGGATCGACCAGGGGCAAGAGCGCGACGCCGGTGCCGAGCCGAATGTTCTCCGTTCGAGCGGCCGCGGCGGCCATCGTGACCATGGGCGAGGGCAGGACTGAGAACTCTCGAACGAAGTGCATCTCGGCGAGCCAGGCCGCGTCCCAACCGATTCGATCGCCGTGGACAATCTGAGCGATCGTGTCTCGATAGCGCTGTGGAACATCCTGGCCATCGGCCTGGGGCAGTTGAAAGAAGAGCCCGAACTCGGCACGTTCTCCCGGCATCGACTCACTCCGCTCATCCCAGCCCCGGTTAGTGGCAGGCTAACCGACGTGCTCCAAGCCATTCCTCACAGACCTATACTCGACGCCAAGCCAGCCGCGTATTGAAGGGCTCCATTGATGACAACGGCGACGTACACGGTGCAGGATTTTGTTCGCGACGCGCAGCGTATTGCAGACCGGGGTGATTCCGGCGATCAGCAGATTGCTCAGATTGCGGGGCCGCTCGAGCGACTGATCCAGCGCAAGGATTGCTTGCTTGATCTGCCGGAATGCGACGAGGCGGATCCTGAACAGGGATTCATCATTCATCGCTCGGACAACCTGACGGTCTCGGCGGTCGTCTGGCAGCCCGACTCGGGCGCGCCGATTCACAATCACAATGGCTGGGCGATGGAGGGTGTGATCTCCGGCGTCGAATTCAACCGCAACTATCAGCGTGTTGATGATGGATTGATCCCCTGGCAAGCGGAGTTGGAGGAGCTGGAGCCGTCGCTCGTCCCGTCCGGCTCGACGACCTACCTGCGTGAGCCGCCGGCGGACATCCACGCTGTCGAGATCAACCAGGGCAAGACCCTGGCGATCCACGTGTATGGGTTGGATCTGCTCAGGCAGTGGCGCTATCGCTTCGACCTCGAAACGGGCAAGGTCGAACCGTTTGGGATGCGGACTCGACGCCAACTGGCCAGCGCCAAGTAGGTCAAGCACTCTCCCAGCTGGTGAGTGCTGCCGAAGGCATATGGGGGTTCCTCCAGGAAAGGCAACGCTGCGATGGGCAAGCTTGATAGACAGGTCGCGCTGATTTCCGGCGCCGCACGGGGACAGGGCGAAGCGCAGGCTCGATTGTTTGCCCGCGAGGGCGCGGCGGTGGCGCTTGGCGATGTGTTGGAGGAAGAAGGTCAGCGCGTCGCTGAGAGCATCAACGACACCGGCGGCCAGGCGATGTTCCAGAAGCTCGATGTGACCGAGGTGTCGAGCTGGAAGTCGATGGTCGACGAGACCGTCGGACAGTTTGGTCGCCTTGACATCGTGATCAACAACGCCGGCATCGCGCGGGTCAAGCTGATCGAGGAGTCGTCGCTTGAGGACTACCTCGAGGTGATTCGGATCAATCAGGTCGGCGTCTGGCTGGGCATGCAGGCGGCGATTCCGGCGCTCAAGGAAGCCGGTGGCGGCTGCATCATCAACACCTCGTCGACGGCCGGGCTTGAGGGATACCCCGGCCTGGGCGCCTACGTGTCGTCCAAGTTCGCGGTGCGTGGGATGACCAAAGTCGCCGCGCAGGAGTTGGGTGGATACAACATTCGAGTCAACTCGGTGCATCCGGGCCCAATCGACACACCAATGATTCGCGACCCACAGATCCGCCGCACGGCCGATGAAGACTTCGATTTGTCGCGCAGTTCGCCGATTCCGCGTGTGGGACACGTGGACGAAGTCGCCGCGATGATGCTCTTCATTGCGGCAGACGCGACCTACAGCACTGGCTCGGAGTTTGTGATCGACGGCGGTGTGACGGCCGGGACGATGCTGAATCGCGAATAGCAACGTCAGACGCGACATCCAGGATTCCTGGAGGACGACATGGGCAAGCTCGACGGACAGGTTGCGCTGATTTCCGGAGGCGCGCGTGGACAAGGAGAGGCTCAAGCGCGCCTGTTTGCGCGCGAGGGCGCCGCGGTCGCGATCGGCGATGTATTGGAAGAGGATGGCAACCGCGTCGCAGAAAGCATCATTGACTCCGGCGGCCAGGCCATGTTCCACAAGCTCGATGTGTCCGATCAGTCCAACTGGGCCAAGATCGTCGATGCGACCACGCAGCAGTTTGGCAAGCTCAATATCCAGATCAACAACGCCGGCATCCTGCGGTTCGGACTCATCGAAACCTCCTCGTTGCAGGAGTACCTTGAAGTCATCGAGATCAACCAGGTAGGCGTCTGGCTGGGCATGCGCGCGGCGATCAAGCCGATGCGCGATGCGGGCGGCGGCTGCATCGTGAATACGTCTTCGACCGCGGGTTACGAGGGGTATCCCGGCCTGGGTGCCTACGTCTCCTCGAAGTTTGCGGTCCGCGGCATGACCAAGGTGGCTGCACTGGAGTTGGCCCAGTACAACATTCGCGTCAACTCGGTACACCCCGGCCCGATCGATACGCCGATGGTGAGAGATCCTCGGGTCGGCGGCAGCCCCGAGGGTGAGATGTCGATCGACGCGCCCATTGCTCGCGCCGGTCGGCCGGACGAAGTGGCCAAGATGATGCTCTTCATCGCCGCTGATGCGACCTACAGTACCGGCGCGGAATTCCAGATCGACGGCGGTCAAATGTCAGGCAGAGGCGTGCCGGTCAACGATTAGTCGACGCTGGTCCGATTCGCCAGAACCGGTTCCGTCTCTGGCTGTGTCGGCAAGCTGCTGAGGAAGACTGAGTCTGAACAGGGGAGGAACGACATGGGCAAGCTGGATGGACAGGTCGCGTTGGTTTCTGGTGGCGCGAGGGGACAGGGCGAGGCGCAGGCTCGTCTGTTCGCGCGTGAAGGCGCGGCGGTGGCGATCGGCGACGTGTTGGAGGAAGACGGCAACCGAGTCGCCGAGAGCATCATTGACACTGGTGGTCAGGCGTTGTTCCACAAGCTCGATGTGTCGGATCAGTCCAACTGGGCCGAGATTGTCGAAGCGACGACCGAGCGGTTCGGGACGCTGAATGTCATGGTCAACAACGCCGGCATTTTGCGCACCGGGTTGGTCGAGCGGTCGACGGTTCAGGAGTACCTGGAAGTGATCAAGATCAACCAGGTCGGGGTTTGGTTGGGGATCCGTGCGGCGATAAAGCCGATGCGCGAGGCCGGTGGCGGGTGCATCATCAACACGTCGTCGACTGCGGGGCTTGAGGGGTATGCCGGGGCGAGCGCGTATGTGTCGTCCAAGTTCGCGGTGCGTGGATTGACGAAGGTCGCTGCGCTGGAACTGGCTCCCTACAACATCCGAGTGAACTCGGTGCATCCGGGGCCGATTGATACGCCGATGATCGTCAGTCCGGATACGCCGCGTCGGGCGGATGGGGATGTGGGTTCGAACACGGCGATCCCGCGGCTTGGTCGGGCCGATGAGGTCGCCAAGATGATGCTGTTCATCGCGGCCGATGCCACGTACAGCACTGGCTCGGAATTCGTGATCGACGGCGGTTTGACCGCTGCCCGGGCGATTCAGGTCGGCGACTAGTTGGCGTCTGCCGGGCAGACAGAATCTGACGGAAGAGGAACGACATGGGCAAGCTGGATGGACAGGTCGCGTTGATTTCGGGTGGGGCGAGGGGGCAGGGCGAGGCGCAGGCTCGGTTGTTCGCGCGTGAAGGCGCGGCGGTGGCGATCGGCGACGTGTTGGAGGAGGACGGCAACCGCATCGCCGAGAGCATCAATGACACCGGCGGTCAGGCCATGTTCCAGAAGCTGGATGTGACCGAGGCTTCCGGTTGGCAGTCGATGATCGACGACACGCTGGCGCAGTTTGGCCGGCTCGACATCGTGATCAATAACGCCGGTATTGCCAGAGTGAAGTTGATCGAGGATTCCTCGCTGGAGGAGTATCTCGAGGTGATCCACGTCAATCAGCTCGGCGTTTGGCTGGGCATGAAGGCGGCGATTCCGGCTCTCAAGGATGCGGGCGGCGGTTGCATCATCAACACCTCGTCCACGGCTGGACTCGAAGGGTATTCCGGGTTGGGCGCGTATGTGTCATCGAAGTTCGCCGTTCGCGGTATGACCAAAGTCGCAGCGCTGGAGCTGGCGCCGCACAACATTCGAGTCAATTCAGTCCATCCCGGACCGATCGATACGCCGATGATCCGCGACCCGCAGATCGCTACGCGAGAGCCCGGCGACGTATCGTTCAACAGTCTGATTCCACGGGCCGGACACGTTGACGAAGTGGCGAAGATGATGCTGTTCATCGCCGCGGATGCCACGTACAGCACGGGCGCGGAGTTTGTGATCGACGGCGGCGTCACGGCCGGCACAATGATCGCGCGGTTGGAAGACTGAACCGTCACGCGCTGGGCGTTAGGTCTGGCATCTGGGAGGAACGACATGGGCAAGCTCGATGGACAAGTCGCGCTGATTTCGGGTGGCTCGCGAGGTCAAGGTGAACAGCAGGCGCGCCTCTTTGCGCGCGAAGGAGCCGCGATCGCGATCGGCGATGTGTTGGAGGAGGACGGCAACCGGGTTGCCGAGAGCATCAATGACACCGGCGGCCAGGCGATGTTCCGCAAGCTGGATGTCACCGACCAGTCGAGCTGGGCGGAGATGGTCGGTGCCGCGACTGAGCAGTTCGGCAAGTTGGACATCTTGCTCAACAATGCCGGCATCCTGCGCAACGGGTCGATAGAGGACATGACTGAGCAGGAATTCCTGGAAGTGATCCAGATCAACCAGGTCGGGGTCTGGCTGGGCATCCGGGCGGCGATCCAGCCGATGAAGGAAGCCGGCGGCGGTTGCATCATCAATACGTCGTCAACGGCCGGGTTGGAAGGTTATCCGGACTCCAGCGCGTATGTCGCTTCGAAGTTCGCTGTGCGCGGACTCACGAAAGTGGCGGCCCTGGAGTTGGCTGCTTACAACATCCGGGTCAACTCGGTGCATCCCGGACCGATTGACACCCCGATGACCGCGCCTCCCGACATTCCGCGTCGCGCCGACGGTGAGATTGGTGTAAACATCGCGATCCCGCGCTTCGGGCGGGTTGACGAAGTGGCGAAGATGATGCTCTTCATCGCTGCGGATGCGACGTACAGCACGGGGTCTGAGTTTGTCATTGATGGTGGTCTGACCGCTGGGCGGACGCTTCAGATCGAGGAATAGGTTCTGCATTCAGTCTGGCTTGAGCGGCATGGCGAATGAGATTTCGTTGCCTTCGGGGTCGGTGATGTGGAAGTAGCGCTCTTGCCAGGGTGCGTCTCGGGGCTCGAATTCTGGCTTGAGGCCGGCTTCGATCGCTTGTGCGTGGAAGGCGTCGACGTCGTCGACGTAGAAGATTGCTCTTCCCCAGAATCCTGATCCTGGTTCGGCGGCGATCAGGTTGAGATAGCTTGCGCCGGCTCGATATGAGGTGAACCCGGACTGGGGTCCTCCGTAGATCTTTTCGAAGCCGAGCGCTTCGTAGAAGTCGGTGACGACAGCCATGTCGGCGACTGCGAGGGTGACCGCGCTGAGCGCTGTGACCTTTGGCATGGTCAGGTCAGGTCCGCGAACGGGTTGTAGGCGAGCTCCCAGAGGTAGCCGTCCGGGTCGCTGAAGTAGCCGCTGTATCCGCCCCAGAAGACTTCCTCGGGCTCTTTGACTAGCGTGGCTCCCGCGGCGACGGCCTCGGCCATTGTGGTGTCGACCGCCTCCGGCGAGGTGAGGTTGTGGGCGAGGGTGATGGTTGGGGTTCCGGCCGTGGGCTCGGCGAATTCGACCGGGGCTTCGTTGGGGAACAGTTCTCGGCGGTAGAGGGCGAGGGTGATGTTCTCGAGCTCGAGGAAGACGATGTTCTCTAAGTTGCCGTCTTCGCGGATTGGCCAGCCGAGTCCGTCGCGGTAGAAGCGGACGGACTCGGCGAGGTCGGTCACGCCGAGCGTGATGATGCTGATCTTTGGCTTCATGCAGTCAGGGTACCGGCGAGCTAGGGAGTCGCCGACGCAACGTCCCGCTCGATCGCGGCATAGGTCGTTCCTGAGGGCTCGCCGTTGACACGAACTCGAGGCCCGTATGAGATTCCGATCGCCCGCGCGGCGTTCAGGTCATCGCTTACCTGTTGGCGTGTCGCTGGGTCGTCGTAGCACTGGGTGAAGCTGTCGGTGTCGAGTCCTATGTCGGTTGCGAAGTCGATGAGCTGTTCTCGGCGATGGGCCGAGCTGCGGTCGACCAGGAAGCGATCGTAGAACTCCCAGAAGGCTGCCCCGCTCTGCTGGACTGCACACTCCATCGCGTAGCCCACGCGATCGGACTGCGGACCGATGTAGGAGAGGAACTTGAACTCGTACCGGGCGAGACCGGTTTGAACCAGATGTTCAATCACTTGCGGCTCAACCTGAGACGCAAATCGGCGGCAGGACGGTCAAAACGGATCGCCATATTCGCTGATGAGGACTGGCGCGTCGGGGTTACCGAGCACGCCATCGACGACTGCTAGGCCGTCGCGATGGCCTCCACTGATGCGTTCGGTGGTATCGGCCTCGTCAGAGCCATCGTCAGTGCCTTCGTCGGACTCCTCTGGCGGTGGAGTGCCTTCTTCCTCGGGAGTTGGTGTGCTCTCGGGTTCTGCTGTGGGCTCCGACCGTTCTTCCTGTTGTTCGTCGGCTTCGGGGGCCGGCAGCAGGATCTGCGAACTCTGAAGCCACCTGCCCACCGTCGCTGAGCGCGGGAAGAATCGTCTTGGCGGGAGGAACTCTTGCAGGGGCTCGTCGATTCTCAGGCCGAACTCGACTCTTGTTTCACCTTCGGTTCGGGCGATGATTCTGATTTCGGTGCCGTCCGAGAGTTCGACGATTGAGCTTCGCCTCCAGTTGTCGTCGCTGATTGAGGCGGAGAACACGCGCTGTCGCGGCAACTGGTTGCCCTCGGAGGTTCGGAGCCCGAACTCGATGTCTCCGTCGGCCTGGAGACGGGCGATGATTCGGACGGTCTCGCCGGATTCGTCTCCGTGGCTGCTGGCCGGCGCTTGGCCGATCAGTGCTGCGGTGGCGAGCACTGTGATCAGTGCGAGGAGGCCGAGGAGGGCTACCTGAGGTGTTCGAATCATCGTGCTCGAATCATATGACAAGGGGCGAGGCTGTTGCCCCGCCCCTTGTTGGCGGTTGTTGGAACCGTGGGCTCGTTAGCCCGCTAGAAGGTGAGCGCGGCGGGTTCGGACTGGCCGCCTTCCATGCCCTGCGGCCACCAGTGGTCTTCCCAGCCTTCGTCGTCCCAGATGTGCTTGAGGTTGGGCAGCACCTGCTGGGCGGTCATCTCGATGTTCGGGATGGCCAGTTCCTTGGGAATCGAGCCGAACTGGTTGAGGATCATCAGGTGACCGACGTGGAGGGTCTTGATGACTTCCTCGAGCTGCTCGGTGACCTGGCTCGGCGTGCCGGCAACGATGTTGCCTTCGCGGATCAGGTCGTTCCAGGTGATCTCGGAGTTGGCCTTGGACTCGACCATCTTCTCGGCGGTCTTTTCGCCCTTGAACTTGTCCGTGTCACCGAAGACGGGCTTGAGGCCCTGGCTGCGAGTGAAGCCCTGTTCGATGGTGCGGACGGTGCGGTAGCCGGGCGGGTCGGCGTAGCGCGGGTCGATGTGGAGCATCTTGTTGTAGAAGTACTCCGCGTGCGGCCCGAACTTGTCGGCGACTTCCTGCTCGGACTCGCCAGTGGCGACGAGCTGGAGGAAACCGGCCTGGTACGGGTTGAGCGGCTTCTCACGCTGCTGCATGGTTCGCCAGAAGCCGTCGACGTTCTTCTGGCCGGCCTTGTAGCCACCGTAGGAGAGGTAGCAGTAGACGTAGTTGTGGTCGGCGCACCATTCCCAGGTCTCAACCGAGCCGCCGCCGGGGATCCAGACGGGCGGGTGCGGCTGCTGGATGGGTCGCGGCCAGATGTTGACGTAGCGGAGCTGGTTGTAGCGACCGTTGTAGGAGAACATCTCCGGTCGGGTCCAGGCCTGCGTGATCAGGTCTGCGGCTTCGTAGTACTTGTCGCGCAGGTGCGACGGGTTGGCGCCGTAGCAGAAGCAGTCGTCCATTGGGGTGCCGACGGGGAAGCCGGCGACGAGGCGACCGCCGGAGATGCAGTCGAGCATCGCGAACTCTTCGGCGACGCGGGTCGGCGGGTTGTAGAGGGCGATCGAGTTGCCCAGCACGACGATGGCGACGTCCTTGGTGCGGCGGCAGAGGTTGGCGGCCATCAGGTTGGGCGACGGCATGAGGCCGTAGGCGTTCTGGTGGTGCTCGTTGATGCAGATGCCGTCGTAGCCGGCGGCGGCGGCGGCCTCGAGCTCGTCCAGGCCGTCGTTGTACATCTCGTGGGCCTTGGCCGGGTCGAAGAGGGTCGAAGGCACGTCGACCCAGACGGAGTTGTTGGTCTCGGCGAAGTCGGGCGGCAGGTCCCGATATGGCATCAGGTGGAAGAACTCAAATTTCACGGTTGGCTCCGTTCGGTTCCACGATCACAGCGTCGCCCGTCCGGCAGGCGGTCTCTGTGGCAAGGTATTGAAGAAGTCGTACCAGTGTCAATCAGGTTGGGCAGGATAGGCGGGTTGGGCAGGTTGGGCGTGTTGTTCCCAGGCGTTGTCCATGGCGGGGCCGTCCCTGATCAAGATGCGACCAGGATTGGGGGCGCGATGGAGCTCGGGGTTGAGCTGCTGGCGCTGGCGTGGGGTCGGAAAAAAACCGCGGGCCGTGTGGAAGCTGATCGCTCCACTGGCCGGAGATTGGGTATGGGTATTAGGGGACGTCGCCCTCTTCTTTGCCGGCCGCTTCTTCGTCGTCTTCGGCTTCTTCTTCTGCTTTGGCTGCGGCCTTGGCGTAGGCTCCCCAACCGTTGAACTTGAGTCCGTGGAATGGGCTCTTGGCTTTCTCGACGGTTGAGTCGAGGGCGTTCTGGACGGCGTCTTTGCCTTGCTTGAATAGGCCCATGATTCGGGCGAGGGCGTTTGTTGCCTGGATCTGGACGTAGGCGGGTCCGTTGGTGGCGTGGTGTTGGTAGTGGCCGATGATGGCTTCTCGGGTGAAGGGGAGGGGTGGGTTGTGGGATCTGGTGTTGGTTTGGTGTTGCATTTGGTTTGGTCTCCTTTGGGTTTGCGTACAGGGGTTCTATTGTATGGACGTTTGTTCTTGTTTGGGGGGTTTGGTTTGTGTTTTGGTTGTCGGAGGGGGAGGGGTCGGGGAGCCGAGCGGGTCCCCGTGTGAAACGGGGACTGGGAGTGGGGGGACCCTCACCCCTGCCCTCTCCCGGAGGGAGAGGGAGTTGGGGCTCGTGTTTAGGCGTGGGGCGGTGCTGAACGCGGCGAGATACCCGCGGCGAGCGCGGGTATGACGGGATTTCTTTGGCGTGGGGACGGGGGGAGGGAGCGGGTCCCCGCGTGAAGCGGGGACTGGGAACTGGCGCGGGGCGCCCCCTCCGTCGCTTTGCGACACCTCCCCCACGGGGGGAGGTCTTTGGGGCGGCCCTCACCCCAGCCCTCTCCCGGAGGGAGAGGGGGTGGAGGGGGAGGTCCTTTGCGGGTTGTTAGGCCGGGAAGTCTGGGTGGGTGGTGTCTAGCCAGGTTTCGTCGTAGCGGTGGGAGGCGTGGGCGAACTGGTAGACGTCCTCGGAGTTGTGGACGTAGGGCCACTCGACCTGTGGTGAGATGGCGTTCATGACCGATGGTTGTCCGGTCATGCCTTCGACTCCGTGGTCGGGATGGACACCGAGGAAGATTCGGAGGAGCTCGGAGGCGGTCTCCTTGCGCTTGTCGACGTCGAGTTCGGCTCGCATGCCCTTGATCATCTCTTCTGCAGGCGGGTAGTCGTACTGCGAGAAGTTGGAGCTGCCTCCGGCGACGTGGGTGATGTTCCACTCACCGGTTGGGTCGAGGTCCTGCGGTGGGTTGGTCCAGGCAGGCGTCTGACCGGGGTGGGTGCCCTCGAGCAGTCGCTGGAGGATGACCGTGTAGGGCTGGATGTCCATTGAGAGCGAGACGCCGAGGGCCTGCTCGTACATCGAGCGGACGGTCTCGGTGATGCCCGGGTAGGTCTGTTCCCAGACGTCGGGGGTGATCCAGTAGAACGTCTTGCTGTCGCGGTCGATGCCGGCGGCGTCGAGGAGCTCGTTGGCCATCTGCAGGTCTTCGTCGCGGTTGGGACGGTAGCCGGGCCAGGTGGCGAGCTCGTCGGGCGGGACGGTCCAGGCCTGGTTGAACCAGGGGGTCTGGGCGATCGCGCTGATCTTGGCGGAACCGAGGTAGACGGCGTCGATCAAGAGGTAGCGGTCGGTGGCGACGTGGAAGGCGTAGGCCAATCGCCGGTCGGCCCAGGGATTGCCTTCGCCGTCCTCGCCGGGCCAGTCGGGGTTGAAGTTGTAGCGAATCTGGATGGTGAAGCCGAAGGGGACATCGAACGAGTTGTGCTCGGGGAAGTCCTGCAGGATTCCTTCGACCTGGAGGCTGGAGAGCGGGAATCCACCGATGTCGATGCCCTTGCCGCGATAGGCGGCGTCGACGGCGGTGGCGTCGATCAGGTTGGTCATCTCGACGCGGTCGAGGTAGGGGAGCGGCGCGCCGTCGGCGCCGTTCTTCCAGTAGTTCGGGTTGACGTCGAGGTTGATGCCGAGGTCGGGGTCGTAATCCAAGGGGATGTAGGCGCCGGTGCCCGAGGACAGTTCGACGTTGGTCTGCTCGTCGCGCCAGCGGTTGCCGAACTCGATGATCGCCTCGGGCGAGGTGATCCAGGAGAACGGGCTGAGGTGCGCACCGAGATAGGTGGAGTCGGGAGCGGCGGTGGTGAACTTGATCGTCGTGTCGTCGACGACCTCCATTGTGTCGGTCTGTTGGTACTTGCTCGCGGTGAGGAACGAGGTGTCTTCGACTCCGTCGGCGTCGACTGAGTCGATCTGCCGCTGGGCGTTGAAGGCGATGTCCTCTGCCGTGACCAGGCGGCCGCCTTCGGTCGGGTAGCGGTCCCAGAAGGCCGCGCCCTGGTCGACCGAGAAGATGTAGGTCGTGTTGTCGGGGACCTCGGGCAGCGACGCGATGTCGCTCTGCATGATCCCCTTCTCTTTGTTCTGCCAGCGGATGAGGTAGTTCATGTAGAACCCCATCCAGAACTGGGTCGGTCCGAAGACGCCGCGGTGCGGGTCGAAGTAGTCGTGGGTGGCAGCGGGGGTCGAGAAGCGCAGGGTGCCGCCACGGGTCAGACCCGAGGTGTCGGCGACGGTTTGTTGCTGCTGAGCCTGATCGGCCTGTTCTTGCTGGGTCTGCTCTTGCTGATCGGCTTGCGACGCTTGTTGGTCGGCCTGCTGATCCTGCTGTTGCTGCATGGCCTGCTGCTGTTGCTGCTGCATGGCCTGCTGCTGGGCAGCCTGCTGTTGATCCTGTTGCTGCTGCTGCGCTGACGAGACCGCCTGCTGGCCGTCGTCGTCATCGTCGCCACAACCGACGAGCGCGAGTCCTGCTGCGCCGACGCCGGCGCGGGATGAGGCTCGCAGCAGCGTGCGCCGACTCATTCGCTTGCGGCGCATGCGATGCCAGTAGTTTTGTCGCTCGGTCATGTCTTCCCTCACATTCGGCAGTGTGTGGTCAGCCGTGTTGGGAAAAGGGTAGGGATTTCGAACCGAGCTGACCACGCGGTGCGCGCGACTAGAGCGACTCAATACGCAGAGTCGGCGTTTCGTGATTCAGGTTTCCGAACCGCTGTTGTAGTGTCTTCGCGCGGAATCGGAATATGTGCCGCAGTTGGGGCATGACGGCCAGATTGGCGACCGGCGACGAGATCGGGTCGAGCGGCAGCGACCAGTGCACTCGATCGGTTGCCAGTACTCCGCCGTCGATCTCCTGGAAGTGATGCTCGTGGTGCCAGAGGGCGTATGGTCCGGCGATCTGGTCGTCGGCGAAGTAGTGGGGTGGGTTGATCTGCGCGATCTCGGTGGCCCAGGAGACTCGCAGTGGGAGGATCGGCAGCGGGGTCAGACGGTAGGTGATGATCAGGCCTGTGTGGATCGTTGAGGGTGGATCGCCGGTGACTTCGAAGCGCATCTCGGGCGGGTGATGATGGCGAGATTTTGGGGGTTGGAGAAGAACTCCCAGGCGTCGTCGATGTTCGTGGCGAGGGTCTGGGCGGCATCGAGTCGGTAGATGGGCATTTGCTGTTCCTCGCGTTCATAGGGTCATGAGCTGAGAATCATCGGCGATGATTGCCGGCCATGAGTCTGAACAGGGATCGCTGGGCTGAGGGCCCGGATTGGGCGCTTCATTCCGAACGCGACCGGTCTCTACACCATGTCCTGTGCCGTCGCGGCTGGAGTGAGCACTCGATTTTCCTGCTTGGCCTAGGCTCTTCTGATCTCCGCCCGCCAGGCGCCGTCGCCCAACTCCCCGAACTTGTCGATGAAGACGCTGCGCTCCCAGCGCGCGATGCGCATCAGGCTGGGGACGATCATCAGTCGGTGCAGCGGCCGCGAGAGCGGCTCCAGCGGCAGCGAGTAGTCGACGACGTTCTGGATCTCGACGCCGCCGTCGATCTGTCTCAGCAGATGCTGGTGGCGGAAGGTCTTCCAGGTTCCCGACAGCTGTTCGTCGGTGAACTTGTGCGTCGGCTCAACTTCGCTAAACAACTGGCGGCCGCCGGTCCAGAGCATGGGCGCGAGGCGCAGGCGGTAGCCGACTTCCATGCCCTGCGAGAGCTCGTTGACCTCTCCGCCGTCAGTGACGGAGAAGCGGTTCTCGGGCGGCTGGAGCGCTGCGAACCCCTCGATGGTTGCCCAGAAGGCCCAGACGTCTTCAATGCTGGCGTCCAACTGCTGATTGGTCTCGAGGCGGTACGGCATGTCTGACCCTCTCGAATTGGCCGCAGCGTATCGCGGCTCTTGTACAACGCACCGCTAGCTAGCTACTACAGGGCCGCAATCACTCCGCCCAGGCCGATCAAGGCTCCGACCAGTAGGTGTAGTTGCGCTGTTCTTTTGAGCATTGGGTTTAGGGCTGCTCCGGAGCGGCCCTTGGCTATCTCTCGGGCTAACCAGATCGCGGGCGGCAGGCCGATCCAGGCGAGGAAGCAGTAGTAGGGGAGCAACCCGACCGAGGCGAAGACGGCGATGCTGACGAATGCGCCGATGGTCAAGACGACGTATTCGATGCGGGTGTTTCGCTCGCCGATCCAAACGGCGAGGGTTCGCTTGTCGCTGGCTCGATCGGTGTCGAGGTCTCGGAGGTTGTTGACGACGAGAATGGCGGTGACGAAGCATCCGACTGGCACCGACGCGGCGGCCAGCTCCCAGGTCAGCTCCTCGATCTGGACGAAGCCTGCGCCCATCACGGCGACGAAGCCGAAGAAGAGGAAGCAGATCAGGTCGCCGAGGCCTCGGTAGCCGTAGGGGAGGGGTCCGCCGGTGTAGGTGACTGCCGCGATCAGTGATGCGCCGCCGATGACCAGGATTGGCCAGCCGACGATGATGATCAGGACGATTCCAATGATCAGCGCTGCGGTTGTGGCCAATGTGATTCCGACTGTCATCTCGCGCTGGGAGAGCCAACCCTGGGCGACCGCTCTGGGCGGACCGAGACGGTCGGGAGTGTCGGCGCCTCGGCGGAAATCAGAGAGGTCGTTGGCGAAGTTGACGACGATCTGGATGAAGATCGCGCCGATCAGCGCGAGGAAGAAGCGCCCGGCCTCGAAGTCGCCGTCGACGGCGGCGATGCCTGTCCCGGCAAGGACGGGCGCGACGGCGGCCGGCAGGGTCGGTGGTCGGACGGCGAGGAGCCAGGCTCGGCGTTTGCTTGGTGGTGGAGTTGCTGATGCCATTCAAGACCTTACGACCAGCGATACTTCCTCTTCCCTTGGGTGAGGGATGGGGTGAGGGTCGACTGTTGATGCCTATCTGTTGCCGAGTAGTTATTGGCCGTGCGGGCCCTCACCCTAACCCTCTCCCTCGGGGAGAGGGGACCGGAGCTAAGAGCGTGCGGGAGAGCAAATGTGACTAGGTCTCCTACGGGAAGCGGGGGTACTTGGAGAAGTCGGGCTTGCGCTTCTCGAGGAAGGCGGTCTTGCCTTCTTTGGCTTCCTCGGAGAGGTAGTAGAGCAGGGTTGAGTCTCCGGCGAACATTTGCATGCCGGAGAGGCCGTCGGTGTCGGCGACGAGGGCTCGCTTGATGAAGCGCAGGGCGGTCGGCGACATGCAGAGGATTTCTCGGCAGCGGTTGATGACTTCGAGTTCGAGGTCGTCGACCGGGAAGACCTCGCAAGCGAGGCCCATATCCGCGGCTTCCTTTCCGCTGTACTGGCGGCACTGCATCCAGATCTCGGCGGCTTTCTTGTGGCCGACCAGGCGGGCGAGCAGCATGGTGCCGTAACCGGCGTCGAACGAGCCAACCTTGGGTCCTGTCTGGCCGAACCAGGCGTTGTCGCCGGCGTAGGTGAGGTCGCAGACGGTCGCGAGTACGTTTCCGCCGCCGATGGCGTATCCGGCGACCATGGCGATCACCGGCTTGGGGATCGAGCGCATGTAGCGGTGGAGGTCGAGCACATTGAGGCGGGGCACGCCGTCGTCGCCGACATAACCGCCGTCGCCTCGGATGCGCTGATCGCCTCCCGAGCAGAAGGCTTCCTTGCCTTCGCCGGTGAGGATGATCACGCCGACCGACATGTCCTCGTGGGCGCGCTTGAAAGCGTCGAGCAGTTCGAAGAGTGTCTTGGGCCGGAAGGCGTTGCGCACTTCGGGTCGGGCGATGGTGATCTTGGCGATGCCTTCGGCGACGTCGTAGTAGATGTCTCCGTAATCGCCGGAGCGTTCCCAATCGGGTAGGCCCGTTTTTTCGACGGTGACGGTTGGTCGGGACATGGCTCGCTACTCCTTCGTTGAGCGTGTGTCTGGATGTTGTTCGAGCGGGACGCCGGCGCTGCGTAGCAGGAGTCGGCGTAGTTCGGGGTAGATTCGGTCAATCGGCGTCGCCACGCGACCGGCGGCCCAGGCGGAGAGGGTCGACTGGACCATGCCGACCCAGGCTCGGGCGGTGAGATCTGGATCGAGTGGTGTGTCTAGCAGGCTCAGGCGTCCGGCATCGAGCGCGTTTCGCAATTCCTGGGCGATGAGTTGGACGAACTCGTCCTCGATCTCGGCGACGCGTTCTCGGGCGGCGGTCGAGCCGCCGAGGGTTTCGCTGGCCAGGACGCGGGCCAGCGATCGATGGGCGGAGAGCGTTTCGATCAGCGTCGCCAGTGCGGCGTCTGCGCGGGCCACGGGGTCGGAGCCGGCGGCGGTCATGGCTCGGTTGACGCGTCGGCGGAGGATGTCGCCGGCTCGGCCGATAACTGCCGCGATGAGCGCTTCCTTGTTCGGGAAGTGGAAATAGAGGCCGCCCTTTGAGGTGTCGGCGGCAGCGGCGATCTCGTCCATCTGGGCGTCGGAGTAGCCGTGTTGGGCGAAGACCCGAGCGGCCGCGTCGAGCAACTGCTCGCGTCGTTCGACCGCCCTCGCCTGTCGAGGTTGACTGCTGACCATCCGACTCCCCGAGAGTGCTGAAATCCGACGCGCCGGTCGGTTTCTGTACTGTATCAGCATGGATCATCAGGTCGGCGCTCAGGAGCGGACGCGCACCATCGAGGAGATGTTCAGTCGGCTGGTGCCGCATTACGACCGCATGAATCGGCTGATGACGGGCGGTCGAGATGGTCGCTGGCGGACGCTGGCGGTAGGGGCCTCGGAGCCGCATGGTTCAGTCGTGCTCGACCTTGGGGCGGGCACCGGCGACCTGAGCGCGGAGTTCCGCCGACAGGGGGCTGGTCGTGTGATGGGGTTCGATGTCTCGGCGACGATGCTCGTGCGGGCTGAGGAGAAGTACGGACGGAAGGACATCGATTGGTTACAGGGTGACGCGCTGCATCTGCCGTTTGCCGAGGAATCGTTCGATGTCGTGGCCTCGGCTTTTGTGATGCGCAATCTGCCCGACCTGGCGGGGTCATTCGAGGAGATGGCTCGAGTCCTCAAGCCGGGTGGGCGGCTGGTCGGCCTGGATATCACGCATCCACCCGAGACGCCCTGGGGCCGGGTCCTGCGAGTCGGATTTGAGCAGGGTGTGACGAGGGTCGCCGGCCTGTTGTCGGGGGATCGATCGGCGTACCGGTATCTGCCCAACTCGCTGACGGGTTATCCGACGGCGGACGAACTGTCGGAGATGTTGGAGTCGGTAGGGCTGGTGGATGTGTCGTATCGACGGTTGTCCATGGGTGCGGTGGCGCTGCATGTTGGGCGGAGGGGCTAGCGCTGGGCGTCCAGGGCGACCATTGCTCGGCCGCTTCCTTTGACCAGGCGGCCTCCCCATGTGGTTGGTGGGGCTTGTTCGGCGTCGAGCCACTTGGAGCTGGTGATTCGGAAGCCGGCGGCTTGCAATGGGGACTTGAGTGATTTCTGCACGCTGGCCGGTTCTGGCTTGTCGAAGCCGTCGGGGGCGGCTGCGGCGTTGAGGACGATGCTGAGTCTGGCTCGGGGTGTGGCGAGGGTGCTGAGCGTTTCGGCGATTTGCTGGTCGCCGCTGAGGATGAGCTTGAGCAGGGCGGCCCAGGGAAAGTAGATGGTGATCCAGCCGGCGGTCTCGTGAAGCTCCTCGGGCAGGTCTTCGATCCTTGCGGCGACGTAGAGCGCGTTGGGCGCGCCGCCTCTGGCGGGTTTGCGCTCGGCCATCTTGGCTGCTTCGCGGAGAGCCTTGCGGTCGGAGTCGATGCCGATGGCGAGGACGTTTTCGTAGTCGCGGGCGAAGCGACGCGGCCAGGCGCCGTCGCCGGTGCCCAGATCGATCAGGGTCGATGTGTGTCGGCTGCGCAATTCTTCGAACTCGGCCTGCGACATGCGTTGCGGTCCGCGGCGGGTGATGATTTCCATGTCTTGTCCTCGATTTGCAGACTAGAATCCCCTAGACACTTCGTGCATCGCAGATGCACTCACTGTTTTGCAGATCTGCAGAGACAAGTATCTGTAGAGACAAGTAAGGACCAACTCCCATGCCGACTCCCGCGCGCGTTATTTTTCTGCCCGAGGCCGACGAGCCGCTGGCTATTGAACGAGTCGACCTGCCCGACCCGACCGACTTCCAGGTGGTGGTCCGACAGTACGCGTCGGGCATCTGCCACTCGCAGTTGCACCAGATTCACAACCCTCGCGTCGGCGACCAGGTTCTTGGACATGAGGCGACCGGTGAAGTGATCAAGGTCGGCTCGCAGGTCACCAATGTGCAGGTCGGCGACGTGGTCTTCGTGACCTGGGTGCCGCGCAACGCCGAGACGGCGATCCGTGAGGTCGACCCGATCGTGGTCGCACGCCCCAACGGCCGCACGGCGACGACGCGCAACGTCTTCACCTGGGCGGACACGACGATCGCGGACGAGAAGTATGTGGTCAAGGTCCCGAAGGACACGCGCCGTGATGTGACATCGATCATCGGCTGTGCGGTGTTGACCGGCTCAGGCGCGGTCTACAACACCGCAGCGGTTCGCGAGGGCGACTCCGTCGCGATCTTCGGCGTCGGTGGTGTGGGACTGTCGGCGGTTGTGGCGGCATCGGTGGTCAAGGCCGACCCGATTATCGCGGTGGACCTCGACGACGAGAAGCTTGAGTTCGCCAAGCGCTTCGGTGCGACCCACGGCGTCAACGCGGGTCGGGGCGACGCGATCGAGCAGATCAAGGAACTGACCGCCGGCCCGGCTGGTGTGACGACGAGCTTCGGCGAACCCATTTCAGGCGTCGATTTCGCCTTTGACTGCATCGGTCGCAAGGTGACGATGGAACAGATTCTGCGCGCAGTCCGACCAGGAATCCTTGGAGCCGAGAGCGGTGGCACTGCTGTCCTGGTCGGTGTCCCGCACGAGGCAGGCGCCGAGTTCACTCAACAAGAGATGATGAGTCTGCTGATCAACGAGAAGAAGTACATCGGCTCGATCGGCGGTAGCTGCCGCCCCGACCGCGACTTTCCAATGTTCCTGGCCTGGGCCGAGGACGGCGCGCTGGACCTCGACGCGATGGTCACCGAGCGCTTCAAGATCGGTCAGATCAACGAGGCCGCTGCGGCGCTCGAGCAGGGCGAGATCTTCGGTCGGGCGATCATGGAGTTCGACGACTAGGAAAAGCGCCCACTCATATGGGGCCGGGAGATCGAACGCGGATCACATCTGCTCGGCGTTGGTCCGCGGGACCCCCTCAGCCCCCGCATCAAGTGCGGGGCAGGCTTTCGGCAGCTCCCCCTGCGAGGGGGAGCGGGGACATAATGTCACGCCAGGAGCAGGGGGATTTCCATCTCCTCGGAGCGCATGCCGGCGTGGTAGCCGTTGAGCGCGGAGACCTTGTTGCCGGCCTCTCCGTAGACGAGGACATTCTTCTTCGCAGAAAGCGCCAGATGGCTGCCGATCCGCTCGGCAGTCAACGGACTCATCGGTTCTGGTCCGAAGAGCTGCATCTCCTCAGCATCCGCTCTTGTCAGGAGCGCCCAATGTCGGCCCCAGCGTTCTCGAAACTCGTTTTCGAATGCTGCCTCGCGTCCTTGTTTGACACAGAACATTGGCACCCGCGGCTCGCCGTGCGGGGGAGTGTGAAGCTCGTCGAGCAGCGGATCGTCAGGCAACAGCAGCGACTTTTCGGCAGCCGAAACATACAGCTCGCCGTGGTCCGCGCTGATCGCGATCCGGGCGCGGCCATCGAGTTGCTCGGCGATCAGCTCCAGAGCCTGATCGACCGCCTCAAGCGCCCGCAGGGTGGCCGATGCATTGGGTCCGTCCCGGTGGGAAGCAGAGTCGACCATCGGCAGGTACAGGTAGTGAATGCCCGGTTCATCCTGTTCGACGATTCTCGAGACGACGGCGGCGGCAGCATCACGTAGATGATCGTATGGGTCGGTTGGTGCAGATCCGCGCTGGTAACTGGTGAACTCGCTGTTGGAGATCGCTCGCGGGTGATAGGTGCGAAATCGACCTTCGATTGTGGCCATGCGTGATGGATAGGCGAACGCCTCGCTTGGCCGAATGCCAAATTCCTGCAGCTTGCGCTCGGAGTCGCGCTCGACGAATGGAAGGATGGTGGCCGTGATGTCGTTGCGGTGTAGATGCGTGTACCAGGCGGGCACTCCGTGCTGAGAAGGCCAGGCTCCCGTGGCGAGTGTGGTTAGCGCAGCTGCCGTGGTCGAAGGAAACACAGAGCGAAGCTGAATGCCCTCCGCGCCAGCGATCAAGCCACCTGGTTTCGCCAGCTCGTCAAAGACACAGCCCAGGCCGTCAACCAGGACAAAGAGCAAGGGTCGATCACGACCGATTCGTTCGGCAAGCTCGGCGGCCCTGGCGTCATGGTCGGAGAGTGGAACTCCGCCGATCGAGGCGATGGCGCGCGCGAGATCGACCGTTGAAGGGGGGGCGTCGCCCTTGAACGGGTGAAGCAAATCTCCGTCGAGAAACCAGCGTTCGACTCGTTCAACATCAGGGGATGCCACGGCAACGCCCTACTAGACCGCCATGGGAAGTATTGATGGCCAGGCGGCGATTAGATCTGAGAGTAACCCGAACCAGGCGAGGTGACGCCGGTGCCGGCCGGTTCCTTGCCGCTCATGTCCCAGCCGAACTCCTTGAGGATTTCCTGGGAATAAGTGACGCGGCCGGAGACCTTGTCCAGTGGCTCGGTGGCGAGCAGCAACGCCGCCTGCGCCATGATCTCGACCGACTCTGAGTCGTTCGGGTCACGGCCTTCCATCAGCCGGTGATGGACGACGCCGGGAGTCGGCACGATCTGCGAGGGGCTGTAGCAGGTCACGGAGACGCCGTGCTGGTGGACCTCGGAGGCGAGACCCTGGGTGAAGCGCTCCAGTGCGGCCTTCTCAGCGCCGTAGAGCGTGCCGCCGCCGCCGTCGCCCTCGTACGGGCCTCGGCCCGGGCCGATGGCCGCGGCCGAGGAGACGTTGACGATCGCGCCGGAACCGCGCTCGATCATGCCGCCCTCGTTGAGGCAGAGCTGGCTCATGTAGAAGGGTCCGTGGAAGTTGACGGCGGTCGAGCGCAACCAGCGGCGGACGGGGAAGTCCTTGACCGGGATGAAGTAGGTCAGCGCCGCGTTGTTGACCAACACGTCGGGCGGACCGTAGGTGTCGATGCAGGCCTGAACAATGCTGGCGCACTCTTCGTACTCGGAGACGTTGCCGGCGACCGCGGTGGCTTCGCCACCGGCGTCGCGGATGTTCTTGATCGTCATCTCGAGGGAGCCGGGCAGCGGGTGCGTGCCCTCTTGAACCGTGCGCGCCGTGGCGACGACCTTTGCGCCTTCAGCCGCGAAACACTCGGCGATCGCCGCGCCAATGCCGCGGCTCGCGCCCGTGACGATGGCTACCTTGCCGTCCAACTTGCCCATGAGGATCTCCAGTCATGTGGTTGTGGTGTTGATTTGGGTATCGAGAGCATGATAGCGAAGCATTTCACAAGCGAGTCCAGATGCAGCCCGCGATAGCCTCTGCGCATGGAACGTCCTTTGAACAGAGTCGTCATCGTCGGGGCGTCGCTGGCCGGGCTCAATGCGGCCGAGGCACTTCGCGATGAGGGCTTCGACGGTCGGATCACGCTGATCGGGGACGAACCGGATTTGCCGTACGATCGGCCTCCGCTATCGAAGCAACTGCTGACCGGTGAGTGGGACGTCGACCGTCTGCCCCTGCGCACTTCCGAGGTGTTTGCGGCTCTGAACCTTGAGGTTCTCAGTGGTTCACCGGCGAGGGGGTTGGATGTCGCGAATCAGACCGTGTTGCTTGAGGGCGGGGAGCGGGTCGAGTACGACGGACTGATTATCGCGACCGGTGCGAGGGCCCTGGCGCTTCCGTTTGGTCGGGATCTGGCGGGCGTACACACGCTGCGCAGTCGGGCCGATGCGTTGCGCATTAGGAATGATCTGGAGCACGGCGGGAAGGTTGTTGTGATCGGGGCGGGGTTCATTGGGGCTGAGGTTGCTTCTTCGGCTCGGGCAAGAGGGCTCGACGTGACGATGGTTGAGGCGTTGTCTGCGCCGATGATTGGTCCACTGGGGGAAGAGCTCGCCGGATGGGCCGCTGACTTGCATCGTGATGCGGGCGTTGAGATGCGCTTCGATGCGACGGTTTCAGGGTTCGTCGGCGATGAACGATTGGAGGCGGTGGAGCTTGCTGACGGCGCACGCATTGAGGCGGACACGGTTGTCGTCGGGATTGGAGTTCGACCGAACGTTGAATGGCTGGCTGACTCTGGTCTGACCGTTGGGGACGGTGTCATCTGCGATCAGTACAGTCGCGCCGCGCCGATGGTCTACGCGGCGGGCGACGTGGCTCGTTGGCCGAACGTGCTGTTCACGCACTTCAGATACGACCAGCCGCAGCGCACGATGCGGATTGAGCACTGGACAAACGCGGTCGAGCAGGGGATGGCGGCGGCGCGCAATCTGCTGTCGGAGAGCCGCGGCGAAGCGCTGGAGGCGTTCGCGCCGGTTCCGTACTTCTGGTCTGACCAGCATGGTCTGAGCATCATGGCCTCGGGCATCACGTCTCCACGCGACGAATTCCGGGTGGTGCACGGGACATTAGAGTCGAATCGCTTCGCGGCGATCTACGGGCTGCGAGGTCATCTGACGGGCGTGGTCGCGGTCGGATGGCCTCGGATGCTGCGGCGGTATCAGGCGCTGATTCGTCAGCAGGTGTCATGGGAAGAGGCGCTAGAGACCGCTCGCGAGATCGAGGGTTAGCGCGCTCTCATACTCCTGGCGGGATCAGGCGAGCGTCCGTCATTTGCTGGTCTGCCAGGCGGCTGCCTGTCGGCCTCGGCGCTCGGCGAAGGCTGCGGCTGCGTCGACGAGCACTTTCGCTGGTCCCAATCTGTCCTGGAATGAGGTGTAGCTCGATTCTCCGCGGACGATTCGGCAGAAGGCGCTCCAGAAACGGTCGGAGTGGCGGAGCAGTTGGACGTAGGGCCAGGGGCACTGGTGGAAGAGCGCTTGTAGTTGTCGTGCGACCCTGAGTTCAGGTTCGATTTCGGTCTCGATTGCCTGTTGGTACGGCGAAAGGTCGCTCGAGTCGCCAGCGAGGAATGCTTGGGCGGCATCTGCCGCGAGCTGCGCGCTACGGATTGCGTTGCCGATGCCCTCGCCGGAGAGCGGGTCGACCAGGCCGGCGGCGTCGCCGATGAAGGCGACCTGGCCTGCGACGAGTGTGCTGTCCGGATCTCGAAGCGGGAGATGGTGGCCGCGCAGTTCGGTCAGTGTTTCGCCGTCGAAGGATTCGCAGCCTGCGTACTTCGATAGCTCGCCTCGGAGTTTCGGCGCGGCGGAAGGGAATCCACCGAGTCCGACATTGCAATGGTCGTCCTTGGGAAAGACCCAGCCGTAGCCGCCGGGCATTGAACCGAGCTCGAGGCCGACGGCATCGCTCCAGCGTTCGCCCGCTCGCTGTTCGGATCGGGCAGCGTTTCCCTCCAGAGCGACGGCGCCGCGCAGTCTCGGCAGGCCGAGCGCGCGTCGGACGATGCCGTTCGCGCCGTCGGCGGCGATGATCGCACTGGCTTCGTGGGTGTCTCCGTTGGCAAGCTTAACGCTCGCGTCGTCGATGCTGCGCACCGGCGATCCATCGCGAAACTCGGCTCCGACAGCCTGGGCTTGCTCGGCCATATGGGCGTCGAGACGTGAGCGTTGAGTCATGATCGCGAGTGGTTTGTGATAGTGGTGCTCGAACTCCCATGAACGCTTGTAGCGGACCCGAAACGACGTAATCGTCTGCTCAGTCACCGGGTCGAGCGAGTACGGCAGCAACTTGACCGCCGAGACGAGGACTCCGCCGCCGCAGGGTTTGTCGCGGGGGAAATCGGCCCGATCGAGCAGGAGGACGTCGGCGCCTGCCTGGGCAAGGTCGTAGGCGGCGGTCGAACCGCCTGGCCCAGCGCCGACGACTATGACGTCCCAGCTTCTTGCCATTTGTCCCACACTGTCTTGAGGCCGGCCGCGATTGGCGCGGCGAAGCAGAAGATGATCGATTCAATCGGCTCGCCGAAGGCGATCGCCAGGAATGGCAGCGGGGCGGCGACCAGCAGGATGCCGAGCTCGGCGATCCGCGTGATCAGGTACGTGAGGCCGCCAACGACGAAGGTGATTCCAAACTGCCAGGGGAGGAACGCGCCGGCAGCTCCGAGACCGGTCGCCGCTGCGCGACCGCCATTGAAGCGCAGAAAGAGCGGCCACATGTGCCCGACCATGACCAGTCCACCGGCAGCCATCCACCAGCCGAGTTCGAGGCCCCAGAACCGGGCGATCGAGACCGCGAGCAGGCCCTTGGCGACGTCGAGCGCGATGATCACCGCGCCAAAGAAGTGTCCGGCGCCCATGCGGGCGGCGTTGGCCGCGCCAACGTTGCCGTCGCCGACCTTGCGCAGATCCTGTCCGGTGCGCCAGCGGAATACCAACCATGAGATCGGAATCGAGCCCAGCAGGTAGGCGAGGATGAGTGTGACCGCCTCGGGCATGGTGGTTCCTCAGGCGGCCCCCGGAGACTTAGCTGTCTGTGTAGATCGGAGTCAGCCAGTGCGCGTAGGAGTCGCGGTTGCCGATGATCGCGTCGAAGTAGAGCCGTTCTAGCTGCGCCGTGATCGGTCCGGTCTCGCCTCCGTTGATCATCCGACGGTCGACAGAGGCGATTGGCGTGACGTGGGCGGCCGTGCCGGTCATGAAGACTTCATCGGCCAGCCAGAGCTCCGACCGATCAAGCGTGCGCTCGACGGTGGGAATCCCCAACTCTTGCTCGGCCAGTTCCATGACCGTGTTTCTCGTGATGCCGACGAGGATGTTGTCGGAGCTGGGCGGCGTGTAGATCACGCCGTCGTTGATGATGAAGATGTTCTCGCCCGAGCCCTCAGAGACGTGACCGTCCTCGTTGAGCATGATCGCTTCGTCGAAGCCCGCGGTCTCGGCCTCGGTCTTGGCCAGCGCCGAGTTGATGTATGCGCCCGTGACCTTGGCTCTAACCGGGATCGACTGATCCTCGGTTCGCCGCCAGGAGGACGTCACCACATGCACGCCGCCCGTGGCGTCGAGATACGCGCCCCATGGGATCAGGAAGCAGAGGAAATCGTCGGCGACCCCGTGCAGTCGAACCCCGAGCGCCTCAGCCGACTTGTAGACCATTGGCCGGACGTAGACGTCCTGCTTGAAGCCGCTGCGCCGTACGAGGTCGACGGTGATCTCGCAGAGTTCGTCGTCCGAGAGCGGCAGCTCCATCATCAGGGCGCTGGCCGACTTGCGCAGGCGCTCGTAGTGCTCGCGCATGCGGAAGAGGTAGAGCTCCTCGTGCTCGGCGTTCCAGTTCGCGCGGATGCCTTCGAATACGGCGGTGCCGTAGTGCAGGGCATGGGTCATGATGCTGATCTTGGCCTCAGACAGGGGCATGATCTCACCCTGGAGGTAGGCCATTTCAGTGCCGGACATCGCGCGCTCCTCGTGAACCTGAGGTCAGTGCCGAAGCATTACCCGTCACGATACACGCGGGTTGGTCGGCGTTCGATGGTTGTGATCATTACTTGATGCGGGTCAATGAGCCGCGCGTTGGTCGCTACAGCACCATCTGAGTCTGCGTCACCTGCGCGACGAGCTTGCCCTCGGGATTGAGGATCGTCGTCTGCCAGACCTGGGTGCGCCGGCCTCGGTGCATGGGTCGGCATTCGCCTCTCAGCGTCGCTCCTTCGACGCCACCGCGGAAGAAGTTGGTTTTCGATTCAATGGTTGTCGTGCCCGCGCCTGGAGGTAGGTTGGCGCTCGTGCCGACCGCGCCGAGCGTGTCGGCGAAGGCCATGATCGTTCCGCCGTGCATCAGGCCGGGAGCTGTGCAGAGGTGTCGTTTGACGTCGATTTCTCCGACGATCAAATCCGCTGACACTGATAACAGTCGAATGCCCAGATGCTCTGGCAACAGTCCCTGGAACCCGCGACGAAACGGCTCGGCGTCAAGTGTTGATGCGTCGGACATGGGTTGATCCCCTCGCGTGGCAGGTGCGTTCGGATTCAAGCTGCCGTTGGTGATAACGTCACGCCATGGGTGCTACGCCAATCTATCGGGTCGGTTCGCGCGAGGTGCGCGTGCTCTCGGACGGTGTGATCTGGCTCGACGCCGGGGCAGTGTTCGGGCTGGTCCCGAAGGTCATGTGGCAACGCGTGACCGGCGAGACCAACGATCTCAATCAGATCCCACTCGCCCTCAATTGCCTGCTGCTTGAGTCCGACGGCAAGACGGTGCTGGTCGAGACCGGGCAGGGCAACAAGGACTTCGAGCAGACCCGGCGTCGAGGCTGGGAACCTGACCATGGCAAGCTGATCGACGACCTGGCTCGCAACGGCGTGCAGCCGGCCGACGTCGACATCGTGATCAACACCCACCTGCACAACGACCACACTGGCTGGAACACGATTCAAGACAACGATGGTGAGTTGGCCGTCACCTTCCCCAACGCTCGCTACTACATTCAGCGCGGCGAGTGGGAAGACGCGATGCATCCCAATGAGCGGACTCGCGCGACGTACCTGCCTGAGAACCTGCTGCCCGTCGAGGCCGCCGGACAGATAGAGTTCATTGACGGCGAGACGCAGGTCACGTCCGACATCACCGTGATCGAAACGCCGGGCCACACGGCCGAGCACGCCTCGGTCGTGATTGCCAACGGCGGCGAGTCGGCGGTGTATCTGGGTGACATGATCCAGCACCAGGTCCAGTTGGAGCGAATCGCCTGGCTGTCGGCCTTTGACGTGTTGCCGCTAATCAACCTGGAGACCAAGAAACGGCTGATCGCCGACGCGATCAAGAACCGATCCCTATTGGTGGCAGTGCACAATCCGTTCCCCGGCGTCGGTCGAATGAGTGCCGGAGAACGCGGACGCAATGTGTGGACCTCGGAAGAGCCGCACGCGACCGCTGATGCATTGGAAGTCGTCGGAACCGACTAGGGAAGCATCCCAAGAGAGCGCACGAGGACAAGAACATGGCATTTGGCGAACACCCGCTTGGCGGCGGTCCGGGCGCGGATATGGATCCCGCCGAGATCATGAAGCATATACCCAAGCCGCGGCGCAAGCTGTGGCGGCAGGAAAAGCTGGTCGACAACGTCTACTTGCAGTACCGCGACAAGACGGAAGAGTTGCCCGAGCCCGATCTGGTGGAGCGCATTTTCCTGGTCGTGATGCGCGGCGACCGTTGTCTGGTGGTGCGTCACGGCGACCGTCACGAACCCTGGGTGCTGCCGATCATCGAGTTCAACATTGAGCCGCGGCCGGAGCCGCTGGATCCCGAGCTCGATCAGGAAGCGCGCCAGGCAGCGCTCACCCAGACGATTCGCAGCGTGGTTGAGGACACGTGGCAGGTGCCGATCGTTGACTGGTCCCAGCACACACTTGTACAGATGACCGCCAGGGAGTTGCAGGACGAAGTGGAAGTGGGCTCGCGGCGTTACGAGATGGTCGTAATGGCCGAGGCCGGCGAACCGCTCGATCTGGTCGAGGGCACGGAGTGGGCGAGGCGCTTTTTCCAGCCTCGAGATATGAACAAGCTGCTGCGTGAGCGCTACTACGACTACCCCGAGATTGAGCTGGCCTATGAGATCCAGGTGATCGAGGCCGCCAAAGCGAGAACGTGATCATTCCGGTAACAAACGTAATGTGCGGGAGCTAGTAGAGTCATGGCAATCATGACAGAGTGTGCGCCCGTCCCAGAGATTTCAGCGCCGAGCAGTGTCTGCTCCGGCCGTTCCGGGTTGCGCGCGCGGTGGGTACATGTCGCTGTAGCAGGCGGCCGCGCGTTCCGCGCCTGAGTGATCGGCGCTCAGGCATAACGACGGAACCAGCGCCGCCTCCTCGGAATCGCCGATTCAAAACGACCTAGAACTCAACGCCACAAATGAGTGCACAACGCCCGGCCATCACGCCGAGCGATGGTTGAGGAGAACGCCATGCGTTTGACCGGCGCCCGAATCCTGATGGAATGCCTGCGTGCGGAGGGAGTCGAGGTCTTCTTCGGCTACCCCGGCGGCGTCGTCCTGCCGCTCTACAACACCCTGGGCGAATACCCCGACATCAAGCACGTCCTGGTCCGACACGAGCAGGCGGCGGCGCACGCCGCCGACGGCTACGCCCGCGTCGCCGGTCGGACCGGCGTCTGCCTGGCCACGTCGGGTCCCGGTGCGACCAACCTCGTCACCGGCATCACGACCGCGTACATGGACTCGGTGCCAATGGTCGTGCTGACCGGCAACGTCGCCCGAGACCTGATCGGCCGCGACGGCTTTCAGGAAGCCGACATCACCGGCATCACGCTGCCAATCACGAAGCACAACTACTTGCTGATGCGCGCGTCCGAGATCGCCCCGGCGGTCAAGGAGGCGTTCCACATCGCCTCGACCGGTCGCAAGGGTCCGGTGTTGGTCGACATTCCCAAGGATGTCTTCATCGAAGAGGCCGAGTGGGATGGCTATCCCCAGGGCGTCTCGCTGCGCGGTTATCCGATCATGGACGTACCGCGCGAGGAGGAAGTCGAAAAGGCGGCGGAGATCATCAATGCCGCGAAGAAGCCGATCGTGATCGCCGGCCATGGGGTCGTGCAGTCGGAGGCACAGGACGAGCTGATCGAATTCGCCGAGCGCTCCGACACGCCGGTGCTAACGACGTTGCTCGGCATTTCAGGCATGCCTGAGGATCACGAACTCTCGTATGGATTTCTCGGCATGCACGGGCATTTCTACGCCAACATGGCCGCCGACCGCGCTGACGTGGTGATCGGCATTGGGATGCGCTTCGACGACCGCGCAATGGGTCGGTTCAGCGATTTCAACCCGACCGCGAAGATTGTCCACATCGACATCGACCCGGCCGAGATCGGCAAGAACTTCAAGACCCACGCGCCGGTCAACGGCGACGTCAAGGAGACGCTCGCCCGGCTCAATCCACAGCTTGAACCGACCTCACATCCTGAGTGGCTGGCCGAGATCAATCAGATCATGGAGCAGCACCCGACTGACTACATCGAAGAGGGCACTGGGCTCGGTGGTCCCTGGCTGGTGCGAGCGCTGGCCGAAGCGACGGATGGTCAGGCGACGATCGTCACCGGCGTCGGTCAGCACCAGATGTGGGGCGCGCAGTACTACCCGTACACCAAGGCTCGGCAGTGGGTGACTTCAGGTGGTCTGGGCACGATGGGCTACGAGGTCCCGGCCGCGATGGGCGCCCAGTTTGCGCAACAGGAGCCGATCTGGTCACTCTGCGGCGACGGCGGGTTCCAAATGACCTCGCAAGAGTTGCAGACTGTCGCCGACCACAACCTTCCAGTGCGGTTCGCGATCTTCAATAACGGCTTCCTCGGCATGGTCCGGCAGTGGCAGGAGCTCTTCTACGAGGAGAACTACCACTCGGTCGACCTGGGGCAGCCCGATTTCGTCAAACTCGCCGAGGCGTATGGGATCAGAGGCATCCGCGTGTCCACTCGGGCTGAAGCGACCCAGCTCTTCCGCGACCTCGAAGACTACGACGGACCGGTCGTGATCGACTTCCAACTCGAGCGCGATGAGAATGTCTGGCCGATGGTGCCGGCGGGCGCCGCCCTGTCTGAGACCATCGAATCCGCCGACGAAATCTAAGACCAACACAAACGACCAAGGACCTGAGCGAGAAGGGTTCGGATGAATGGCTTCCCGTAACACCATCGTTGCCCACGTCGAGGACCGCCCCGGCGTCCTGGCCCGGGTCGCGTCCCTGTTTCGACGACGCGGCTTCAACATCGAGTCACTGACCGTCGGCCACTGCGAAGAGCCGGGCCTGAGCCGGATGACGATCGTCGTCGACGGCGACGATCACCAGGTCGACCAGGTCTGCCGACAGTTGTTCAAGCTGATCGACGTGATCTCCGTCCAGGACATCACCTACACGCCGATGGTCGACCGTGAGCTCGCCCTGATCAAAGTGTCGGCCACCAACTTCAACCGACGCGAGGTGCTCGATGTGGTCGAGGTGTTCCGCGCTGATGTGGTCGACGTTCACTCGGAGGCGTTGATCGTCCAGGTGTTGGGCGACGAGGGCAAGGTTGACGCGGCAGTCAAGATGTTCGAGCAGTTCGGCATCCTCGAGATGGTCCGCACCGGGCGGATCGCGATGCGCCGCGGCACTGAGACGACCAAGCCGCCGGCAATCTCGGACTCTCAGCAAGCTGCGGCGGCGATCCGAGCGATGCTTGGTCGGCGCCCAGAAGGTGTGCTGCCGTTTGCCAGCGACTAGTGACGACTAGTACCAACTGGTTCTGACTCGCAGCCACCATGGCCTAACGGGAATCCACGCCTACACTCAGGCGAGAACAACGAATACCCAACCCCAACCCGCAGGAGACCTGTATGCCCGCCCAGATGTACTACGACGCCGATGCCGACCTTGACCTGCTCAAGGACAAGAAGATCGCCGTGATCGGCTTTGGCTCTCAGGGCCACGCGCACGCGCTCAACCTGCGTGACTCCGGCTGTGACGTGATCGTCGGTCTCTACCCGGGTTCACGCAGCTGGTCCAAGGTGCAGGACTCCGGACTGCAGGTGGACACCGTTGCCGATGCGGCCGCCGCGGCGGACATCGTCATGGTGCTGACGCCCGACCACGTCCAGAAGTCGATCTACGACCAGCACATCGCACCCTCAATGACCGAGGGCAAGACGTTGATGTTCGCCCACGGCTTCGCGATCCATTACAACCAGGTCGACCCACCCCCCGAGGTCGATGTGACGATGATCGCGCCCAAGGGCCCCGGCCACCTCGTCCGCCGAGTCTTCGAAGAGGGCGGCGGCGTCCCGGCGCTGCTGGCGATCTACCAGGACGCGTCAGAGACGGCCAAAGAGGTTGCCCTGGCTTACGCCAAGGGCATCGGCGGCACCCGAGCCGGCGTGCTTGAAACGACCTTCCTCGAGGAGACCGAGACCGACCTGTTCGGCGAGCAGTCCGTCCTCTGCGGCGGCGTCACCGCCCTGATGCAGGCCGGATTCGAGACGCTGGTCGAGGCTGGCTACCAGCCGGAATCGGCGTACTTCGAGACGATCCACGAGGTCAAGCTGATCGTCGACCTGATCTACGAGGGCGGCTTCGCCAACATGCGCTACTCGGTCTCCGACACGGCCGAGTACGGCGACCTGACCCGAGGCCCGCGCATCGTGGATGCGTCGGTCAAGGAGAAAATGCAGCAGATCCTCTCGGACATCCAGGATGGCACCTTCGCGCGCGAATGGATCATGGAAAACCAGACCGGCCGCCCCGGCTTCGACAAGCTCCGAGCACGAGCCGCCCGTCACCCAAGCGAAGAGGTCGGAGCCGAGCTCCGAGGAATGATGTCCTGGCTCAACGAAGAGGCCGACTAGGCACTCAGCGCGATTGCTCCTGCAACGCCAACTCGTAAGGCAACGGCGAGCCCAGCTCCCCGTTTCGCCAGCGGGTGAGCGAGTGCGCCAGGTCCGCGAGTTCCGATGCTGACTGTCCCTCGGTGGCTCGCAGGATTTGCTCCGTCGTTGCGATCTCTGCTCCGTTGAATCCGAACAGGTCGGCGCTGGTCAGGGCCATTGGTCGGTACTGCGTGTATCCGCCCAGATCCGACGGCTGGATGACGATGCTGCCGCTGTCGATCAGCGGGTCGAGGTAGAGCTCGAACTTGACCAACCACGGTCCGTGCTCGGCGACGACGTAGTCGGCTCCGGTGATCGATTCGCCGTGGCGGCGGAAATGCAGGAAGTCGCTCAGGCAGAGCAGCGTGTTGAGCTGGCTCGTGCCGAACGAGCGGGCCGTGATCCGGCGCTCGCAGAGGTAGATGATCAGCTCCCGCAGCTTGATTTCCGCGAGTTCCGAGGTAAACGTCTTCAGCGTGGTCATGTGATGCCCCCGTTCAGGCGCCGGCCGGCGTCCTGATTTCGTGCGGGACGCCGCGGGCTTCAAAGAGATCGATCCACTCTTGCTGGGTTCGGTTGCGCAAGGCTTCGGTGATCACGGTCGACAGGTCGGCCGCGTGCTCAAGCCGGAGTTCGGCGCTGGCGAAGCGAGGATCGTCCTCGATCTGGAGCTGGAACTCGGGCAGGTAGGCCTCGCCGTCGGCCGGGTGACGCTCGTGGTGATCCCACATGTGATCGGCCAGCGCGGCCTCGCCGAGGGTGTCGCGCAGTCGGAGCCATTCCGCGTCTGTCGTGATGGTCAGATGCACCCAGCCGTCGGTGGCGCGATAGGCGCGCTGCAATGCGTCGTAGTCCGCCATCTCATTCTTCCTCTTGCTGGTCTCAACCTTGCGCTTCAACTTTGCTTCAACCTGGCGACAGGCTAGCGGTTAGCCTGCGCCCGAATTGATCAGCATTGACGAGGCAGGAAATCTGGAGAGGAGCAGGCCATGCGCGCTGTTGCATCACGGAATGGACAACTCAGGGTCACCGACGTCCCCAAGCCCGAACCCGTCGAGGGCGAAGCCCTGGTCAAGGTGTTGGCCTGCGGGATCTGCGGCTCCGACCTGCACTTCGTCAGGTTTGGCGCTGACATCGTCAAGGGATCGATGGACTCCGGCAATGCGCGCTTCGCGCCAGACCTCACCCGCGACATCATCATGGGCCACGAGTTCTGTGTCGAAGTCGTCGGCTACGGACCCAACACGACCGGGCCGGTCGGGATCGGCGATCGGGTGACCTCAGTCCCCAGCCGAGGCGCGTACAGCAACGACTATCCCGGCGGCTACAGCGAGTACATGGTGCTCGACGCCTCGATGCTGCTTCCGGTTGAGGACAGTGTCGAAACTGAGCACGCCGCCACGACGGAACCGATGGCGGTCGGCATGCACGCCGTCCGCGCCGGACAACTGAGCGGCGGCGAACCGACGGTGGTGTACGGCTGCGGACCGGTCGGGCTGGCCACGATCGCCAGTTTGCGCAATGAGGGCGCCAGCATGATCATCGCCTCCGACTTCTCCCCGCGCCGACGCGAACTGGCCGGCATCATGGGCGCCGACGTGGTCGTCGACCCGCGCGAGACGCCGCCAATCGCCGCGCTCGAGCAACGCGGCTACACCCCCGGCAACGATGTCGTGATGTTCGACGCCATCGGCGTGCGCGGAACCATCGCAATGCTGATGAAGGAAGCCCCCGAGCGCGGCGCGCGCCTGGTGATCGTCGGCGTCTGTATGCAGGAGGACACGATCGTCCCGATGGCCGGGATCGAGAAGGAAATCCAAATGAAGTTCGTCCTCGGCTACACACCGGACGAATACGCCGAGACCCTCGACGCCATCACCAGCGGAGGCATCAAACCCGGCCCAATCGTCACCGGCCGAGTCGGCCTCGACGGAGTCGAAGGAGCCTTCCAGACGCTCGGAGACCCCGAAGAGCACTGCAAGATTATGGTCACCCCGCACGAGGACAACGTGCTGTAGGCAACTTCCTTAGTTCGTGATGGTACATTTGTGGTGGAGCGAGGGGGACTCGAACCCCCCAGAGCACGCTTGACAGGCCGCACTGGACCCCTTGTCTCGCCCCATTTTCAAAGCGCGGGGATCGCGACTTCACTGTTCCGCGATCTCCGCGCGTCACTTCATTCAGAATCGTTCAGCGTCTCAGCATCGATCTCACGCTTCTTCTCGTCGAACTTCTTTACGACTTCTACGAGCCAGTCCAAATCTCGGGGGTCAGCGGAAAGGACGTCAAAATCCGCGACTAGCGACACTCTTCGATCGCCACGAAGGGTCAGCATCTTGACACTCGATGGTTCTTCAGTTCCACCTGGCAATTTTGGGCCTGATGCAGGTGAGGGATTAGGTTGGTCAGGCGAGGTGGTTGACGCCTTTCGCGACCCACTTCTTCGCGCCGTGACGGTTTGCCGATTCCGAGCGCGCTTCGCAATAGTGGCTGGCACCTCAACGTCGGTGTCCTTTAGCGCGTTTGTAAGGAAGCTGGCAGCCTTGTTCCTCGTAGCGGGCGACGACCCCAAGTCATCCAAGTGTTTATCAAAGATCTGTGGTGTCATTCTTGGGAGGCGGGAGATGAATTCGTCGCCGTATGCCCGTCGCAGAGTGGCTTCTATTAGGACCTTTCGTTGGTCACCCTTCGCTTTAACTAGCTCTTCAAGTTCCGGTTTCGGCACCGCTCCCTGTGCCAAGTCGAGGAACTGAAGCCCAGACATCAAGTGCGACCAAAGCGAGCCTGAGTACCTGCCGCCTGCCAAGCTTCGGTCTAGCTGCTCCGGGATCGCTGGCATGCTGTCGAGCCAATCGAGGAATCCCGTGAAGACGCGGTAACTGGCATACATGGGTGCAGTTTTGGCGATGCCAGGTTCCTTGTTTTCCGTTGCCATATCTGTTTACCTCCTGCGAGGAGTGTAGCACATGAGTCGCGTAGCTACGTAGTCATAGGGCGTAGCTGATATCGGTCGCGCAGCTACAGTTTTAGTGCGATTGGTCCCCGCGGCGAAAGTGCAGGAGTCCTGCCGTACCAGAAAAAAAGAGGCGCCGCTTAACATTCGCGCCGCACAAGCCTCGTTGCGGCTCCGACTCGTCGTCGCTCATTGCAGTCGCCACTTGGAAACTCTCGTTTGTCAACCTCTGATTCCGGACTACCGACCGGCGCATTGGTTAGCATGAGCGCAACCTGAGCAGTTGAGCGGATTGAGCTGAGCATGACCTACGACATCGTGATCCGGGGCGGGACCATTGTGGATGGTTCCGGGGCGCCTCGGTACCAGGCGGACATTGCCATCGAGGGCGACCGGATTGCCTCGATTGGCCGGATTCCGGAGAAGGGCAAGGAAGAGGTCGACGCCACCGGGCTGATTGTGTCGCCCGGCTTCATCGACGGGCACACGCACTTCGATGCCCAGATTTCCTGGGACCCCTACGGCACCTCGAGCTGCTACCACGGCGTGACCTCGGTGATCATGGGCAACTGCGGCTTCACGCTCGCGCCCTGCCATCCCGACGACCAGGACATCCTGATGCGCACCCTGGAGGCGGTTGAGGACATCCCCGCCGACGCGCAGCGGGCCGGCGTCGACTGGACCTGGCAGACTTTCCCCGAGTTCATGCAGTTCCTGCACGACAAGCCCAAGGGCCTCAACTACGGCGGCTACGTCGGACACACCGCGCTGCGCACCTACGTGATGCGCGAGCGCGCCTTCACCGACCCGGCCTCGGACGAGGAGATCGCCGAGATGGCGGAGATCCTCAAAGAGGGCGTGCAAGCAGGCGGCATGGGCTTCTCGACCACGCGCTCGCCGGCGCACAAGACACGTGAGGGCGCACCGGTGCCGTCGCGACTCGCCACCTGGGACGAAGTCCGACAACTCGTCATGGCGATGGGCGAAATCAACCGCGGCGTCGTAGAGATCAGCGGCGAGCCGACGATGGGCCAGGACCCGAACGATCCGAACCACTACGAGCGCCGCTTCCGCGACCTCGCAGTCGACTCAGGCCGGCCGATGTTCTTCCCCGCGCTCCACAGTCGGCGAGCGGAGCCCGGCAGCTGGAAGCGACTCTTCGACCACGCCCAGCAGGCGGCCAACGAGGGCGGTCGGATGTTCGGCCAGGCGCACTCGCGCGAGCTCTGCACCAACTGGTCATGGCGCACCGAGATGCCGTTCGACCGACTCTCGATGTGGCGCGACCTGCGCAAACAGCCGCTCGACGAGCAGATGAAGCAACTCCAGGACCCGGACATCGTGGCGCAACTGGTGCACATCGCCAACACCGAGGAGGAGGACTTCTCCCGTGTGATGCCGGCTCAGGCGCGCAAGCCATCGGACTGGGACTGGGTCTTCATCCTCGACCACGTCGACGGCACGCCGAATCGGCGGCTCGGCGAAGTCGCCCGCGAGCGCGAGGAAGATCCCGTCAAGACGATGATCGACGTCGGCGTCGAGCAGAACCTCGACACGCTCTACATGGTGCCGCTGGCCAACGAGAACCAGGACACGGTCCTGGAGATCATGCGCGAGCCGCGCTCGCTGGTGACCTTCTCCGACGGCGGCGCCCATGTCTCGCAGATCATGGACTCGTCGCTGCAGACCCACGTGCTCTCGCACTGGGTGCGCAACTCCGGCGAGGTCACGCTTGAGCAGGGCATCAAGTACCTGACCTGGGACATGGCCACGGCCTGGGAGCTGCCCGACCGCGGCCTGATCCGCAGGGGCTACAAAGCCGACATGATCCTCTTCGACATCGACACAGTCCAGCCCGAGCGTCCGACGGTCGAGCACGACCTGCCCGCCGGCCAGCGCCGACTGGTGCAGAAGGCCAAGGGCTACCACATGTCGATCGTCAGCGGCGGAATCACGATGCGAGACGGCGAGCCGACCGGCGTGACATCGGGTCAGGTCTTGACCTCGTCCTAGCGTCCCAGTCCCCGCCTCGCGCGGGGACCCGCCCGGTCGGCGTCTCCTGCTGGCTTCGCCAGAAACCAACCTATACTTTGCTCCCCTTAGCTGGGGGAGCCGTCACGGAGTGACTGAGGGGGTCTCTCGGCACGCCTCGACCGGATGTGTTCCGGCTCAAACCAGAGGGAACGGATAGGTGGCTAGTGCGCATTCCCAAGTTCGGCATCAACCGACAGGACGCCGAGTCTCCAGCCCGCTTCGCGGTTGACGTTGCCCGGATCGAGTCGTTGGGCTGGGACTGCGCCTGGCTGCCGGACTCGCAGCTTCGCCGTCGCGACACGTACGTCTTGCTTGCCGCCGCAGCACAGGCGACCGAGTCGATTCAGATCGGCACGCTGATCGTCAACCCAATCACCCGGCATCCGTCGGTGACGGCGTCGTCGATTGCAACCATCGACGAGTTAGCGCCGGGCCGGGTCTCGTTGGGATTCGGCGCGGGTGACACGGCGGTGCGGCTGAGCGGCCTGCGTCCGGCGCGCGTCGCCGAGATGGAAGACGCCATCGTCCTGATGCGAAAACTCTTGGCCGGAGAAGAGGTCGAGGTCGGCGCGGAGCGCCCGTCATATCTGCCTTTTCACCGTCCCGTACCGGTCTGGCTGACGGCCGGCGGACCTCGGACGCTGGAGATGGGTGGACGCGTCGCCGACGGCGTCTTCATGCGTGTCGGCACCCACCAGGCGACGATTGCCGACACGGTCTCGAAGATCCGTCGCGGGGCTGAGGAGGCCGGTCGCGACCCACTCGCGGTGCCACTCGGCATCATCTTCCACACGGTCCTCGTCGATGACCCCAACGATGCGCTCACTATGGCCAAAGCGATGGCCGCCGGCTTCTACGAGTACTCGCCGATGCTCTTCGAGCCGTCGGGTCTGAGGTGGGACGGTCCCGACCCGGAGGTGCTCAAGCACGAGCGCGGCGTCTGGCCGGACTTCCATCACGATCCGGACCTGCTTAAGGCCGGCCGTGCGGTCGACCTCCTATCGGACGCCCATGCAGACGCATTCTGCTTGCGGGGTAACTCCGAGCAGGTCACCGAGCAACTCGTCGGCGTGCTGCGAGAAGCGGCATCGGACGGTATCGAGTTCGAGCACGTGGTCCTACATCCAATACCCAATCCACCGTCGCCAGACGATGCTGAGGACGGCTACACCGTCCGAGTCGCCCGCGAGATTCTGCCCAGGGTGAGAGAGCAACTCAGCTCGATCCAGACCAGCTGACGGCCGCTCCCGGTTCGCTCAAACCTCATCAGTCAACTTCGAACGACGAGACGGCTAGGAACGATCTGTCAAAGAACATATATACGCATATGATGAGTTTGCACTCCTCACCGCGCAGCGAAAGCCAGGCCCATGTCAATCGACTCCCCCAACCGATCGAACCCGAATGCGCCCGCACTGGTCCGATCAAGCCCGATCAAGACCGATCCAGTCCGATCAAAACCGAACAAATCCGAACAAACCCGAACAAAACCGATCGGAAAAACCTGAAGAAACCTGAAAAAACCTGAAAGGCCTGAACCCATGATCTCCCGTAAAACAAAGGAAATCGCCCATCGAGGGGCGCCAGAAAAAAATTCCCAACCAAAACCTGAAACTCAACGTTTTTCCTACAGCGCCGCGAGGTCGTAGCCTCAGAGTCCAAACCGAATGAGGACGCGCGGAAGGAACCGGACATGACCGATCTGAGCAATGTCAAAGCGCTGGCTTGGGACGTCGGCGGGACGATCTTCGACTGGCATCACACAATCAAGGGCGAGGTCTCGGCAATCGCCGAGGCACAGGGCGTCGAGCTGGACGCGGCACGGTTCACCAATATGTGGCGCTTCACCATGTTCAAGCGGCTACAACTCGTCCGACGCGGCGACCTGCCCTGGCTCAACGCCGACCAGCTCCACCGCCGCGTGCTCGACGAGGTGATGGATGCCTACCCGCAGCTCAAGCTCGACATGAACGAGCGCGACGAGCTGAACCAGGTC
Organism: Dehalococcoidia bacterium; assembly: GCA_964291525.2. Classification (GTDB taxonomy): domain Bacteria; phylum Chloroflexota; class Dehalococcoidia; order Bin125; family Bin125; genus Bin125. Next base: position 3,359,404 of record OZ219765.1, read on the forward strand.
TGGCACCGGATGAACGCCTGGCCCGGCTCACCGGAATGCCTGGAAGCACTGCGCTCGCGCTACAAGGTCACAGTGCTGACCGTGATGTCGTGGGCAATCGCCGTCGACTGCAGCAAGCACAACGGCATCAGCTGGGACGGCATCCTCTCCTGCGAGTTCCTCGGCCACTACAAGCCCGAACCCGAGGCCTACCAGGCCAGCGCGAAGTACCTGGGACTGGACATCTCCGAAGTGATGATGTGCGCCGCCCACAAGGGAGACCTCCAGGCAGCCGCCCGAGCCGGCATGCCCACCGCCTACGTCCCGGTCGTCGGCGAACGTGGACAGGGCAAAGACCCCGACCTATCCCCCGACCCATCCTTCACCATCAACGCCACCGACTTCGCCGACCTCTCCCGCCAGCTTCTAGCTTGATCCCACCAGGTTTGAGGAGAACGGCCATGGCGAACGACGAACCAGTTCTGATCGAAGCCGTGATCAACGGCGTGGCGACCAAGGAGTGGAATCCCCACGTCCCGCGAACCGTGGCCGAGGTCCGCGACGAGATCCATGACGTGCTGGACGCAGGCGCCTCGATGGTCCACAACCATCCCGGCGACGGCGCCATCGGGCACAACGGCTACGACTTCTACGTCGCCGCCTGGACGCCGGTGCTGGAGGCTCGGCCGGGAGCGATTGTCTATCCGACGCTGGGTGGCGGCGCGACCTATCACGATCGCTTCGGACACATAACGGCACTCGCAGAGGCTGGCCTGCTCAATGTCGGGCCGATCGACGCTGGCTCGGTCAACCTCGGCGCGATGGGCCCTGAAGGCCTGCCGGTCCAGAGCGACAATGTGTACGCCAACTCGTTCGGCTACATCAACTACGAGATGGAGATCTGCCGCGAGTACAACCTCGCCCCGACCTTCGCCATTTTCGACCCCTCATTCCTGCGCTGCGTGCTCGCCTGGTATCACGCCGGCGAGCTGCCCCAGGGAGCCTGGCTCAAGTTCTACTTCGGCGGAGATCTCGGCTACCCGGGCATCGGAGGTCCAAGCGGTCGCGGCATGCCCTTCGGTCTCCCACCGACCGAGAAGGCGCTCGATGCCTATCTCGAGATGATGGATGGCTGCGACATCCCCTGGGGCGTCAGCGCCGTCGGTGGAGACGTGGTCGAGTGCGGGATCGCGGAGCTTGCGCTCGAGCGAGGTGGGCACATTCACGTCGGCCTGGAGATGTTCGCCGGAGAACGTCAACCGTCCAACGTGGAACTGGTCGAGGAAGTCGTTGACCTCTGCCGAAAGGTCGGTCGTGAACCGCTGCGTTGGGAGGACTGCGCCTCGTACCTGGACTTTCCCTAGGCCAACCCACCGCCGTCAACCACGAACTCCGACCCCGTGCTGAAGCTGGATTCGTCTGAGGCCAGGTACAGCGCCAGGTAGGCAACCTCCGACGGATCGGCCGCTCGCCGCAGCGGCGTATTCCTCAGGAAGCGCTCGCTGTCGGATTCGAAGCCGGGAACCTGGTGGAGCATCATCGTGTCGATTGGGCCCGGATGGATGCTGTTCACGCGGATGTTGTAGCGACCCCACTCGCGGGCGGCGACCTTGGTCATCCCGCGCACGGCAAACTTGCTGGCCGTGTAGGCGACCGAGCCTGCCCCGCCACGGAAGCCGGCGGTCGAAGAGATGTTGACCACCGACCCCGACTCCTGCGCCATCATCTGCGGTCCGACCGCCTTCATCCCCAGCCAGACGCCGATCTGGTTGATGTCGATCACCTGGCGGTACATCTCCTCAGTCATCTCGACGACCGGCGCGTTGCGGTAGATGCCGGCGTTGTTGACCAGCGCGTCCAGCCTGCCGTGCTGCTCCACAATCTCGGCGACTAGCGCATGCCAGGCCTCCTCATTGGTCACGTCCAGATGGTGATAGCTGGCCGCATCGCCAATCCGAGCGGCAGTGGCTGCGCCCTCGGTGTCCAGCACGTCGGCAATCACGACATGGGCGCCCTCGGCGGCGAAGAGCTCAGCCTCGGCGGCGCCCTGCCCGCGCGACCCGCCGGTGATCAGTGCGACTTTGTCCTTCAGTCGGTCGACCATAATCCTGCTCCTGCTTCATCGTGCTGTGGCGTGGGCAGTCTAAAGACTCGCCGGAACGGGGTCGGTGCGTATCCTACGCACACGCGAACGAATCTGAACACGGTGGAGCACACATCATGGCAGGACGGATCGACGGCAAGGTGGCGGTAATCACGGGCGGCGCCAGCGGAATCGGCGAGGGCTCGGTGCGGTTGTTCGCCGAAGAGGGCGGACGAGTCGTAGTGGCCGACATCCAGGACGAACGCGGCCACGCGCTGGTCGAATCAATCGGCGGAGACACCACATACGTACATACCGATGTCGCAGTGGAAGCCCAGGTCCAGGGCGCCGTTGCGCACGCGATCGACCGCTACGGTCGAATCGACGCCGTCTTCAACAACGCCGGATACGCCGGAGCGCTGGGCGGAATCACCGAGGTCGAGGAAGACGAGTATGAGCAGACGATGGGTGGCCTGCTCAAGGGCGTGTTCTTCGGAATCAAGCACTCGGCCCGGGCCATGATTGCCCAGGGCGACGGCGGCGCAATCGTGAGCACGGCCAGCATTGCAGGCGTCGGGGCCGGCAACGGACCCGCCATCTACAGCGTCGCCAAGGGCGCGGTCATGCATCTGACAAAGGTCGCTGCCTATGAGCTCGGCGAGCACAACATCCGCGTCAACTGCATCTGCCCAGGTGGGATCGCGACGCCGATTTTCGGCAAGTCGCTTGGACTCTCTTCTGAAGACGCTGACAAGACAGTCGAAGCCATGGCCGAGGTGATGGGGCAGGCACAGCCAATCAAGCGCTCCGGCCGCCCATCGGACATCGCGCACGCCGCACTCTGGCTGTCCAGCGACGATTCGACATTCGTCACCGGTCACGCGCTCATCGTTGACGGTGGTCTCACACTGGGTCGCCCACGCCAGGACGAGTTCGGCGAGAACATGCAGCGAATGTTTGACGCCCTCGGCATTGAGATACCGGCTGAATGAGGCTGCGGCTAGAGACTGAACGCCGACCCCTGCGACGAAGAGGATTATGACCCTCTTCGGTCGGCCGATCTTCTACGGCTGGGTCGTGGTGGCGGCGGCGTTCATTGCGCAGTTTGTCACCGTCGGGGTTCAGACCTCGGTCGTAGCCGTGTTTGCGCCGGAGTTCATCGAGGAGTTCGGCTGGTCTCGGACGCAGTTCTTCGCCGCCGACTCGATCGGGCAGGCGCTGTTGATGGTGATCGGCCTGGCGCTCGGTCCGCGGATCGATCGCTTCGGCGCGCGACCAATCATGTTGGCCGCTGCGGTGATCTGCATTCCTGCGCTGTTCTTCATGAGCCAGATCGAGGAGTACTGGCAGTACGTGCTGGTGCGCGGCGTGTTCCTGGTCACTTCGGCGTCGGTGGCGGGGTTCCTGGTGGTGTCGATCGCGGTGTCGCAGTGGTTTGTGGCCAAGCGGGGACAGGCGCTGGGCTGGACCTCGATGGGCGTTTCGATGGCCGGGTTTTTCTGGCCGACGTTCACCGCGGGCGTCCTGATCGAGCCGTTTGGCTGGCGAACTGCCTGGATGGTGCTGTCTGGCTGTCTGGCGGCGATCCTGATTCCTGCAGCGCTACTGATGCGGCGTCGACCCGAGGACTACGGCATGCTGCCCGACGGAGGACCCACCCAGCTCACGCTGCAGCAGATCGAGGCAGGCCGGCACGACGAAGAGACATCGCTCACGCGCCGCGAGGCGTTGCACACGACCTGCTTCTATCTAATCGTGTTGATCTTCGGGATCTCAGTGGTCGGCATCTTCGCGATCCTGCTGAACGGCGTGTTGTACCTGCGTGAACATGGATTTACGTCGGTGGAGGCTGCGGCTGCCGTAGCGGCGTTCTCGCTGATGTCGATGCTGACAAAACCGCCCTGGGGCTGGATGCTGGACAAGTTTGACACCCGGGTGGTGGGATTCGCTTCCTTCACCCTCGGCGCGTTCGGTTTCGTCCTCGTGATTCAGGCCGCGCCGACCGGCGACTGGATGCTGATCGCGGGAGCGCTGGCCGTGATGGGCTTCGGGATCGGAGGCAACATTCCGATCCAGGACATGTTCTGGGCCGAGTACTTCGGTCGCCGATACCTGGGCGCCGTGCGCAGCATTGGATTTCCGATTGCGATGGGGATCAATGCGATCACGCCGCTGGCGGTAGCACTGTCATACGACCTGGTCGGCACCTACGACTATGCGTTCTACACCTGCGCCGCATTCTGGGCGGGTTCGGCATTCCTCTGCCTGATGCTGCGTCTACCGCCCAAGCGCCGACTGCCGCTGGAAACGCTGGTTCGTCGGGTGGCTCAGTTGATCACGCCGGGCACGCATCCAGCCGCGAGACCGGCCTCGCAGAAGCGGACTTAGCTCGGGACACGAAACAGCCCACTCCGAACGGAGTGGGCTGTTTGTTTGTTCGCTGTTCGCGAGTGACTATCGCGGCATGCCGATCTCGATTTCGGAGCTACGCAGCCAGCGGTCGTGGTCGGGTCCTGAAGCCGGGAAGAACCGAGCTCGGGGGAAGCTATCGTCATAACCTGCGACCCGGAATCCGAATTCGGTCCGGCCGTCTGCCTCGACGTAACGGGCGATGATCCGTCCGACGAAGCCGTCACCGAAGTCGATCTCCGTGCTCCGCAGCCAACGACTGTGACCGGGTCCACCGTCCGGGAAGAATCGGGCCGGTGGCAGGATGTCTTCGCCGTCTGGGCCGCGCATGCCGAACTCAATGCGGCCGTCGTAGGCTCTTCTGGCGATGATCCGCACCGCAATGGTGGCGTCGGATTCGCCCAGTGTCGTCGAGACAGGGGAGAATGCCGTAATCGAGAGCCCACCCGGGTCGAAGCCGCCTTGAATCACGTCCATCAGAGCGGTTTCGCGGTCTCCCGATGAGGAGACGATGCGGAGCTTGACCTGTGTCGCGTCATTGCGGCTGACGGAGACGTACCAGCCGCCATCGCGGCCGATTTGACCGCTGCCTTCTCCGCCAGAGCTGATCTCCACGCCGTTCTGATTGAATACCTTGATCGCCGAGCCTGCGTAGGAATCCGCGTCGTTGCCCCAGAACCAATGGGGCGCCGGCGGCTGCTGGGCGTCGATGCCTGGGCTCAACGAAACGAACAGCGCTGCCAGACCGGCCAATAGTGCGACGCTCAGACTCCATCGCCTCGCCGCGCCTTCGTACAGGATGGCTCTCATACCCGGCTCCTCCTTGCCCCACGCCCGCCGTGGTGGAAGTTAGTTGACAATATCTTATCGCGACCTCTGAACATGGCTGCCCACGTTCCGCGCCTGTTCACCGATTTTGCGCTCGGCTTACGAATACGCTTCTGCCACTTTGCCAACCGATAATCAAAGTGTCAACAAAGGCTGTGACTGACCTCCAGGAGGTTATCGGGCGAGAAATCCACCGTCGATTTTGAGCTCCGAACCGGTCACGTAGGAGGACTCGTCGGAGGCAAGGAAGAGCACGCCGTTGGCCACCTCGTCGACCTCTCCCGTGCGGCGCAGAGGAATCGCCCGAACCAGCCGCGCCCGTGCCTCGTCCGACATGCCAATGCTCGACCGCATCGGTGGCATGAAGCCGGGATGCACCGTGTTGACGCGGATGCCCTCCGGTCCCAGTCTCACCGCCATCGCCTTGGAGAAGTTGCGCACCGCCGCCTTGGACGCGTGGTACGCCGGGTGCCCACCAGCGGAGCCCACGAAGCCGTATATCGAAGAGATATTGACGATCGAGCCGCCGTTGCCGGCTGCCAACATCGCCGTCGAACCGAGCTTGGTCCCGAGATACACGCCAGTCGCGTTGACATTCATGATCTGGTGCCAACCCTCGGTTGAGTTTGGATCGTCAACCGCAGTCGAAGAGAGTCCGGCGTTGTTGACCAGCACGTCAAGCCGTCCGCCAAACGTCTCCCGCGTGGAAGAGATCAGGGCATTCCACTCCTCTTCAGCCGTCACGTCCATCCGCTCAAAGTTGGCGACACCGCCGGCCGAGCGGATCTGTTCCTCAACCTCGCGACCACCCTCTTCGTAGAGGTCGCCGATCACAACAGCCGCCCCCTCACGGGCGAAGAGGCGGCACTCTGCCGCGCCCATCCCAGCACCGCCGCCGGTGACAATGGCAACTTTTCCTTCGAGTCGTCCGGGCATGTTGTGCTTCTTTCCTTTGGACCGATTCTCGCCGCCCTACGCCGAGCGTTTAGCGAGTTCTTTGGGGACTTATCGGATGTGGTCTCGCTTCTCGAGATTGTGACGTGCGCAGAGGATTTGGATGTTCTCTGCCTTAGTCGAGCTACCGCCCGCGGAGTAGGGAATGATGTGATCGAAGTGAAGGTCGTCCGTTGCGTCACAATCAACGCATTTGCCTCCGTCGCGCTTCCACACTTCCTGTTTCACAATCGATGGAATGACACGACCCGGAGAACGTCCTTCTGCCACAGTTCGATTTGGTGGGCCTGTCAAGGATTCGTCACGGTATAGGAGTTCTAGGCGAAACTTGAACACTTCTCGGCCACTGCCGCAGTCTGTCCAGGCATCCGTCAGAAGGAAAAGACCATTGAATACCCAGATCCCCGTTCGAACCTTCTCGTAGACCCGTACGCGCTCCGCCTCATGTTGGCCGCTGCGAAAGGCTTCTGCTGCCTTCTTGAATAACGCGTTTTGAGTCGGCTTGCCTGTTCCACTTGCAAGAGGCTGATCAACCAGTTTTGGATCTGGTCCACCAGGCGAGCGCGATGCGTCGTGACCCTCATAGATGAGCGTCGCACCGCCGTCTTCGACCACATCGGCATAGGGAGCCCCCGGGCGGCGGCTCATCAAGAGAACGCTGTACTCCGAGTGCATTCTGAAGTTCATGCCGCGCTGGAGACTGGAACGCTCCTCTGCACACATTTCCAAGTAAGTCAGAATGGAGCCTGGTTCGAGCTTGCTGTTTTCCACGTAGTTACCCGAACTGCTCTTTGCCTAAGGGCCAATCTGGCAACGCTGTGAGTTGGCGAATGCTTGGTCGTCGCCTCTTTCAGATTCTTCGGGTGACAATACCTGTTCTGTCTCGTAAGGGAGACAGAACTCTTGCCTGCCCGGAGGCAACCCCTCCTGAGCAGGCAGCAGTATGACTCTTCTGGGCCGCGACTATCCGCCGGCTGCGGCGCTTTCGTAGATCTCGGCTGGGGGCGGCGGCAGGTGGTAGATTCGCTCGGCCGTCGTCCTGAGGACCTTCTCGCGGATGCCCTCGTCGAGATCGGTCAGCACTTCAGTGATGTGCTCCTGTGCCCTGGGGTAGAGACAGGTCGGGTGCGGGAAGTCGGTCTCGAACATCACGTTGTCTTCGCCGATCTCGGCGATCGCGGCGCGCGGACCGAAGTCTTCGAACCAGAACGATGCGAAGATTTGCCGGCGGAAGTACTCCGATGGCTTCATCGTCAGGCCGTCGCGCTCGGTCGGCACGGTCTCCTCGAACTGGTAGTCCATCGCCTCGAGCAGGAACGGCACCCAGCCGATGCCCGACTCCACGGAGACGAAGTTGATCTTCGGATAGCGCTCGCAGAGGCCGCTGAAGATCAAGTTCATGATCACTTTGAAGTTGGTGATGAACAGGCTGATAGAGGTCAGCGCCAGGCGACGCTGGGGACCGTACCCAGGCCAGACCAGCTTGTCGGCGACGCCCGCGCCCGCGCCGATGTGGAAGTTGACCGGCATCTCCATGTCCTGACAGGCGTCCCAGAACGGGTCCCAGGCCGGGTCGCCGAGGTGCGGCAAGCCAAAAGCTTCTGGCGTGTCACACATCGTGATCCCCGTCATGCCGAGATCCTTGATCCGCTGCAACTCTTGAACTGCTGCCGGAATGTCCCAGAACGGCACCAGGCCCTGCGGATACAGGCGACCTGCGCCATCTGCCTGGAACTCGGCAATCGCGTCGTTGTAGACAGTGCAGCAGACATTGCGCAGCTCGGTGTCCTCGATGCGGACGAAGTTCTGCGAGCCGAATCCGGCGACATTCGGATAGACGATCTGCTGAGCGACGCCGAGGTTGTCGAGCATCTTCAGCCGTTCCTTGGGGTCGGTGGCCGCCTTCGACATCTGCTCGAAGCTGTCGAGCGAGATGGTGCCGTACTCCTTCTTGCCATCGTCACGAACGACTGTGAATCCGGGAGGTCCAAAGTCGATGTCGTCGAGCACCTGCCAGCGCTGCTGGCCCTCATCGTTGATCACGATGTGCGGCACGGCGTCCTTGTACTTGGCCGGCGCGCGAGAGGTCCAGAGATCAGGCGGCTCGGTGTAATGAGAATCAATGTCGATGACGGGAATGCCGTGCACGGTGAGAGACATGAGGGGCTCCTGCTGCTGGTTCCAGGTTCTACCCCTGCATGATATCGGGTAAGCGGATCAGGTCGCGGGCGTCGGAATCTGTGACAACGCGAAGTCGCGGGCTGCCTCGGCCGTGGTGATCTTGCGTCGCTCCGCCAGTTCAAAGATCTCGCCGGTGGTCTCAAAGACGCCCTCAGCGTGCTCGACCGACTCCTCGTAGGTCCAGCCGGCGACCTCTTGCGCCACAGAAATCACGCCTCCCGAGTTGACGACATAGTCAGGCGCGTAGAGGATGCCTCGCTCGGCAATCAGCGCGGCGTCTTCGGGATCGCAGACGAGCTGGTTGTTGGCGCCGCCACAGATCGCTCGGCACTGCAGCGCTGGAATCGTCCCTTCGCCAAAGACGCCGCCGAGGGCATTGGGCGAAAGCACGTCGCAGGGAACAACATAGGCCTCGTCAACCGAAATCGTGTTCGCGCCGATCTCCAGGGCCAGCGCAGCAGCGGCGATCGCGCGGATGTCGGCGACGTGGACTCGGGCACCGTCCTCGGCCAACGAGCTGGCGACCTTTGATCCGACCTTGCCCACACCGACGACCACGATCGTCTTGCCCTCGGGGCTCGGGTCCCCGTCGAGTGCCTCGAGCGTCGCGTAGATGCCGTTGAGGACAGTCACGGCGGTCAGCGCCGAGGTATCACCTGATCCACCCAACGAGGGAGATGTGCCGACAACATGGGAAGTCCATTGTGAGAGCAAGTCAATCTCGTCCGTGGTCGTGCCCACGTCGGTGGTTGTCAGGTAGCGTCCCTCGAACTCGTTGATGAACTCGGCGTAGCTACGCAGTTGGGCCTCGGTCTTGTTGGCCGGGTCGCCGATCACGACCGCCTTGCCGCCGCCGAAGGGCAGCCGGGCCGCGGATGACTTGAGCGTCATCGCCTCGGACAGTCGGAGCACGTCCTCGAATGCCGCCTCAACGTCCGCGTAAGGTTGCCATCGCGTCCCACCGATTGCTGGGCCGCGAGCGGTCGAGTGAATCGCACAGATCGCCTCGAGTTCGGCCTCTGCATCGCGCCAGAGTGCGACCTCTTCGAATCCGTGCTTGATGATGGTGCGGAACCGGGCCATTGGTGACCTCGCAGTCGTCTACTCCAGCATTCCTGAGATGCTGAGGATTACGCCACGGGCGTCTATCTGAATCAACTGTAAGTCGCCCTGAGGCGCGTAGAGCTGTCCAACATCGGCCGACCACGACAGTTCAAGCCGTTCTGTTCCCTGGTCATCGCCCAAACCGCCAAGCAGGACGATCGAGCCCTGCGTGGCGTCATCTTCCGAGCCCACTGCCCGACCACAACGCATGCAGCCGGGTGGCACGATTGCAATGGTGATCGCCTTGCCGCGTTCACCGCTCAGCAGCCACTGACCATCCGGGTTCAGCCTGGGCGAGAGCAGCATGTCGGGAGCGATCTCCCCGACCTTGATTCCAACCGTGAGGTTACCCGCGCCCTCAACAGACGGCGGCGACTTCAGGCCCGGGAGTTGCCCCACTCGGTTGGTCGCGTAGGACTCGGCGAACTCCGTCGTGTGTTCGGCGACAATCTCGTCCGGAGCCTGCCCTGCCCAGATCCGGACGATGACACCCTCCGGGTTGATGAAGAACGAACGCGGAGGACCGCTCGGCCCTCCACCGCCGTAGGCACGAAAGACCGCGCCGTCGAAGTCCATCGGAATGTCGTAGTCGATCCCAAACTCGCTGACGAAGTTCTGCGCGACTGAGGACGATTCCTCGATGTTGATACCGACAATCGTGAGGCCCGTTTCACCGTGCTCGTCGAGCGCTCGAATCAGAGCGGGGACTTCCCGGCGGCATGGTCCGCACCAGGACGCCCAGAAGTTGATCAACACCGGTTGACCGCGCCAGTCGGAGAGGCGGAAGCGTCCGCCGTCGATCGTCTCCAGGTCGAAGTCAGGCGCGAGGTCGCCGATCGTCGATCCGACCTCTCGGCCTTCCAGCGGCAGCCAGGCCGGAAGATCGACTACCCCGCCGTCGCCGCCGCTCGACGGCTGCAGCAGCGTGATCCAGAGTGCGACCGCGACGGCAATGACCACGCCCGCACCTGCGATGACCGTCCGTGCGCCGTGGTACTCACGCGGACGGTTCGGATTCTCGTGCGGCAGTTCGCCGTCGGATTCGTCTGACCCGTTTGATTGGCTGGTCTCGTCGGTATCATTCATGGCGTTCGGCGAATCGGTCGCTGAGGTTGGTGAGCGGATGGAGGCAGCCTATGACGGCGCAGTCGATTCCGGCAGACCTACTCCTGTCGGCAATCCGTGATGCGGGCGTGCAGGACATCGTTCTGGTGCCCGACACGCATCAGCGTACGGTGCTCGATCTGCTGATGGCCGACGAGGAAATCCGTACGATTCACTGCTCAACCGAGGACGAGGCGGTCGCCGTCTCGGCCGGACTGATCATCGGCGGACGCCGTCCAATGATGCAGATTCAGCACGCCGGCCTTTACGCCTCGGTCAACAACCTGCGCGGCGTCGCCCTGGACGGGCACTTCCCCATCGTCCTCCTGATCGGACTGCTCGGCCGCGACCCAGAGCTCGAACCGGAGCAAGACGGCTCCTCGATGGTCCGGCTTTGTCGGCCGTTGCTCGAGACCCTGGACATCCCCTCGCACCTGCTCGACGGGCCAGATGATCTGCACCACGTTGCTGAGGCCTTCGACGAAGCCGCCGAGCGAAATGGCCCCGTCGCGTTGCTGGTAGGAGCGACCACATCATGACCGACAACACTGACATCCAACGAATGTCCCTCGACGCCGCGCTCGACGTGCTCGCACGCCGACGCGAAGGACAGGTCGTCGTCGGGACGATGACCGCCAACGGCGCCTGGCGACAGAAGTCGCCGCACGATCTCAATCTCGCCTGCATCGGATTCATGGGCGGCGCGTCCACCCTCGGCCTCGGAGTCGCCCTCTCACAGCCCGAGCGCGACGTCTGGGTGATCGACGGCGATGGCTCGCTGATGATGCAGCTCGGGTCGCTTGGCACGATCGCCGGAGCCGCACCGTCCAACTTCCTCCACATCGTGATCCACAACGGCGTCTACGAGACCAGTGGATCACAGCCGCTGCCCTCACAGCAACAGGTCGATTTCGCCCAGATGGCTGAAGGCGCCGGCTACGCCCAGAGCGCATCATTCGGAGACGCCGAAGAGTTCGACGCCGCCATCGACGAACTAATGGCTGCCGAGGGTCCAACACTCATCCAGCTCTACACCCGCCCCGCCGACCGCTTCTACAGCGCCCGCCCAACCCCACCAGGAAGCACACCAGCACTGGCTCGGATGTGGCCACCTGTCGCGGAGGCGCTGGCCTCCGAGTAGTCACCCACTCCGTCACTCCCACGCCCCCCTCCGTCATTCCTGCGAAGGCAGGAATCTCGATCCTCGGACCTCAGATCGCGCAACATGTCGCAGCCGTCGCTCGGCCGTCCCGTGGGCGACGTTCGGAGGACGACGGCGTACAGTGCCACGCATTGAATTGGGTGCTTCGGGATTCCTGCCTACGCAGGAATGACGGATTCTCTTACCTGGCGTTGAAGCCTAGTGATGGTCCTCGTCGCCCGACGCCTCGGGCTCCGGCACGCAGGTGTTCTCAAGCGTCCCAATCCCGGCAATCGTAATGCTGACCGTGTCGCCAGCGACCAGCCAGCGGGGCGGGGTCATCGCCGCCGCGACACCCGACGGCGTTCCCGTGGCGATGATGTCGCCCGGTTCCAGGGTCATCACCTGGGTGACGTACTCGACGATGTCGTAGCAGTTGAAGATCAGGTGCTTCGTGTTTGAGTTCTGACGCAGCTCGCCATTCACCGAGGTCTGGATGTCCAGCACGTGCGGGTTGCCCAGTTCGTCGCCGGTGACGATCACCGGTCCGACCGGGCCGTGCGTGTCGAACGACTTGCCCATCGTGAACTGCGGCGTGTGGCGCTGGAAGTCGCGCACCGAGACGTCATTGACGATCGTGTAGCCCGCAATCACCGACTCCGCGTCGGCGGCTGACACGTGGCGGCAGGTCTCGCCAATCACGATGCCTAGTTCTCCCTCGTAGTCCACGGCCTTCGAAGCCAGCGGAATGTGCACGCCGCCGCCGGGATGTTGGACGCAACTGACCTGCTTGGTGAAGATCGTCGGCATCCGCGGCGTCTGCGCGCCGGTCTCAGCGATGTGGTCGCCGTAGTTGAGTCCGACCGCAAGGAACTTCTTCGGATTCGGCACCGGCGAGAGCAGTTGGACCTCCGACAGCGGACGACGATTGCCGCCCCGTTCGACGGCCATCTCAGCCATCACCCGCGCATCTTCGCCCATCGCAAGGAAATCGCACATGTCCGTCGGTGCATCCGGAGCTCCCAGGTAGAGGTCGACAATCTCATCGTCGACCACCACGCCAACTCGAATAGTGTCCTCAAATGAAAAGCTGGCCAGTCGCATGAAATGTCCTCGTGATTCATCCGCAGAATTGCGGCAAGCGTACCATCGGCACTATGGGACAGGGTGTGGGAATGCTGAGACCTTTGGCAACCATCGCCGCCCTCGCACTGGTCGCACTCCTGGCCGCCTGCCACGACGAAATCCCCGTCGAACCCGACAACGTCGTTTCAGCCACGGCTCAAGAATCTGACACCGACTCAGAAAGGCCATCGACTCCCGGCAACCAGCGGCCACAGGAATGGTTGTCCTATGGAGTGACCGAGCAACATGACACAGAAAGAACTACGTATGTGAGGTATCAAGTGGCCAGCCACGGTGCTGCATGGAACGGCGTCTTCTTATCCATCATCTGCGGCTATGGGCGCCACATATCGATCGGCGATCTGCCCTGGCTAAAACAGGAACAAAGCATCCTATTGATCAGCCTCGACGATCAACCGCCATTGGCGGAAGAAGTGCAGTTGCACCGGTACGATGTCTATTCCCCCGATGGCCACAGCGAAGCCGCGAGCCTTCAGCTGGACAGCGCTGTCTGGTACGCGCAACTGCGGTCCGCGCACACAATGACCATCGAATTGCTCGACTCCGATCTTGAACCAGTGACCTTTGACCTCGTCCGCTTCTTCGGTACGCCACTCCAAAACGAGATCGAGGACTGTCCTGATTCGACGGTGTTGGGCCGGACCACGCACGAGCGCGTCTCAGTCACCCCGAGCCGCTAGCGGAATCGTGCCGATCACGTCGTCCGCTTCCATCTGATCGATTTCTTCTTCGCTTAGCGTCGTCAGCCGAGCCAATACCTCACGAGTGTCCTGACCCAGGGTCGGCGATGGCCGGTCAACCTCCGGACCGCTCCAGTTGGCGAATCGGTACGGCTGCAGCGGGTATCGCTTGACGCCGGCGTAGGTGTGTTGCTGGCTGACAAAGAAGTCGCGAGCCTGGAGATGTTGATCCTCCAGCAGCCCGCGTCCGTCGTACACCGCGCCTGCGGCAATGCCAAGACCCTGCAGGTCGCGCATCAGCTCACGAGCGTCACGCTCACGAGTCCACTCACCAATGGCATCATCGATCTCGGCACGTGCGGCGTCGCGCTGCGGCAATGAGCCGTAGCGCGCGAGCCAGTCGTCCCGACCCATCAGCCCCGCCAGTTCTGCGAACTGCTTGTCGGTCTCGCAGGCGATCGCGATCCAGGTGTCATCGAGACATGGATAGGTGTTGTGCGGCGCGATCTTCGGGTGGTAGTTGCCGTGGCGGCCCGGATCCTCGCCAGAGATCGAGTATGCCGTGACCGCCTCACCGGTGAACGACGTCGCCGTCTCAGTCTGCGAGAGGTCGACATGACAGCCGCCTGGCTCACCCTGAGAATTCAACCGACGCCGACGCTCCAAAGCGGACAGCAGCGCCAGCGCGCCCATCACCCCAGCCAGCGGATCGCCGCCAGTCGTGCCGCTAAAGATCGGCTGATCGTCCGCGTAGCCGGTCAGGTGCGGTAGCCCCGACATCTGCTCCGTCGTGTTGGCAAACGCGGTGTAGTGCGACCAGGTCCCGGTCAAGCCAAATCCGGGCATCGAGATCATGATCAGCTCAGGATTAATCTCCCGCAGCTCCTCGAAACTCAGTCCAAAGTTGCCCATCACCCGAGGCGTGTAGTTCTCGACCAGGATGTCCGCATCTTTGACCATGTGCCGGATCACGTCCGACCCACGAGGATCGGTCAGGTTGAGCGTGATCCCATGTTTATTGCGGTTGACCCAGTTGAACTGAGGCGCCCACTCCCACCAGAAGTCATCAGTCGCGCCGCCGGCCCGCCAACCATCAATCCGCTGCACCGACTCCACCTTGATCACATCCGCCCCACCGTCGGCAAAGATCAGCGACGTCATCGGCCCCGACATAAACATCGAGAGGTCAATAACTCTCAGCCCTTCAAGAGGCCGTTCGGGTTCGCCTTTGCTCCCCCCTTTCAGGGGGGAGCTGTCGCGAAGCGACTGAGGGGGCTCCCTGCCCCGTTCCCATGAGCTGGCACGCACTTCCTCATCATGCTCGCCCAACAATGGAGTCCTTGAACCCACCGGCCGCTCGTCGCCAAACACCCACGGAATCCCAGGCATCCGCACCCGACCAGCCCGCGGATGCTCAAAGTCGAAGAAGAACTCTCGCTCCCGATGCGGCAGCAGGTTGACCACATCCGACATCGTCGGAATCAGGCCGAACGGAATCCGCCAGGTCTGCGCGTCGTGGAACACGTCCTCAGCCGTGCGCTGCCCTGTCAGCTCGGCCAGTTCGCTTGCCAGCTCCCGAGAGTTGGCCATCCGCGACCAACCATCGGCGAACAACGGATCGTCGATCAGCTCCGGCCGGGCAAAGAACTGGCACATCATCTCCCATTGCGCCTGGGTCAATACATTCGCGCCGACATAACCGTCCGAGGTGGGCAGAATGAACGACGGCGACGGTCCAATATCGGCCCGGCGAACGCCCGAGTGCCCGGTGTACTCGTGGCGCTGAACCGGCAACAACGCCGCATTGATCGCAGACTCAATCACGGAGACATCGACGTGGTCACCCCGCCCATGTTCCAGAGCCGCGCGAGCAGCGATCAGCGAAGCGACGGCCGCATACCCACCGGCCAGCGTCTCGGTCAGGGACGTACCCAGTTGCAGCGGCTCGCGACCCTCACGCCCACAGAGATAGGTGAACCCACCCATCGCACCGGCGATCAGATGATTCCACTCCCAATCCGCGTAGGGACCGTCGGATCCGAATCCGGTCACGGTCGTGAGAACGACTCGTGGATTGCCCGCCGATAGATGCTCATACCCGATCCCCCGAGCGGCCAGACGCGGCTCGGTCTCGTGCGAGATCACCACGTCGGCCCATGCAAGCAGTCGCGCCCTGAGCGCCAGGTCATCGGGATTGGCAGGGTCGATGACGACACTGCGCTTCGACGTGTTGGCGTAGAGGAACGGCGCAGACGCCTCAATGTCCTCAGAGCCAGCGAACGGGCCGCGTCGACGCGCAGTGTCGCCCTCCGGCGGCTCCAGCTTGATCACGTCCGCGCCCAGGTCGCCCAACAGCTTCGCCGCAAACGGAGCCGCCAACCCCTCCGAGATATCAAGGACCCGAAGTCCGTCCAATGCCGTGGTCATCGTTCCCGCTCCGGCCCGAGACTGCGGATTACGTTGTCAATCGCCCAGGCCAGTGCAGGGTAATCGGTTGGTTTCCGGCTCTTGGATCAGGCTCCGAGGTCAGTTGCCCGAGCGCTGCTTGTGCATCGGCAACTGGGTGGCCATCCGATGCTCAGGCGTCCGGTAGTGAGCCTCAAGTTCGTCGCGCAGCTCGTCTTCGCTGGTCCCGGCGAATTCTTGCTCACAGGGATCGCAGCTCACCCCGACCGGTCCCGCATCGGCGCCGACGCCGCGGAACGCGTCGCGAGCGGTCCGTCGGGCAAGTTGCGCGTGCAGCCTGTTCTTGAAATCTTTGCGGCCGGCGTTCGCAGATGACATGGACATTTCCTCCTGCCAGAGTCCCGGTGGATTCCACCACCAACCGTGCAACATTCAGAATACGCCGCTGTGCCCGCTCCGTCGCGAGAGGCTCCTAGGCCGGTCCAGTGGTCGATGGTGGATGCTTCGCGGTCTGCCAGCGATGGACGCGCTACGACTTCGAAGCGAACCGGCGAGATGAGTGTTGTATCAACGAGTCTGTTGCTGAGAAGCACTGACAATAGAAGCTCTTGATGAACATCAATAACAATGGCACAAGGCGAAAGTGTGATGCCGCACGCCCAACCTCGACAGCAGCGAGGTTGGGCGCACGGACAAAGCTGCCCTATCCGACGCAGGCCGGCGTGTTGCCCCAGATCGACGACATTCTTGCGCCGTCCGGACCGGCCCAGTTCGGGTCGTAGACCCACTCCGACTCGGAGTAAGTTGCCGTCACACTCTGATCCCGGTAGACCACGGGATCACCGTCTGTCGGAGTCCAGGTGTAAGCGTTGAGGTTGTCAACATCACCGGGACGTTTGCCGTTGTTGACGGCCTGGATGACGTTGCCCTGGCCATCCGTCAGGGCTCCGATGTATTGGTACAGGTATTGGTGCGGCGATTCTTGCTGTGTAACCACGAAGCCTTCTACCTGGTTGGTGGCTTGCATCCCCCCGGATTGCCCTTGCTCGCGTGAGTCAGCCAGGGCCAGTGAGAGCTGGTTGCCCGGCTGGAAGGGCGGGAAATGGTCATAGAAGACGTGGAAGTAATCGACGACCTTGATCGAGTACTCTTCATAACGTGTAACGACATGGACATAGTCGTAAGGCGAGAAGCCTGCGGCCGTAATGCGCTCGCAGTTACTCTTCGCCGTACCCGATTGCACCGCAGGTGGGTCGGCTGCGCTGGCTAGATTTGGCCAGGTCAACAACAATACAGATACCACCCCGAACAACAGTACACCGAACTTACGAATGCTCACAACCAGTTCCTCACTACGGTCCAGTACGTCTTCCGCACCTGAATTCACACTATGAAGACGGTCAGGCAACGCAAGCAGTTCCTTGTAGTGTTGAGCACAGCATTTGCAAGTTCGATAGTCGAACGTCGTAGACTCAGTGAAGCCAATGAGCAGGTTGGGAGCGAATCATGGTCTGGGAACCCGAAGTTGAGGAACTACGACGGCGGACGGAACTCTCGAGTCGAGGAGGCACGCCCGATCGAATCGATCGTCAGCACCGCCTCGGACGTCTGACGGTTCGGGAGCGCATCGACGGCCTGGTCGACCAGGGCTCCTTCCATGAGGTCGGCGCGCTGGCCGGCCTCGGTGAGTACGACGGGGGCGAACTGGTCGACTTCACGCCCGCCTCCTACGTCATGGGACTGGGGAAGATCGACGGCCGTACCGTCGCGATCGGTGGCGAGGATTTCACCATCCAGGGCGGGTCAGCCCTCTTCCCGATGCAGCGCTCCAAGGGCGGTCTCGGTGGCTTCTGCGAGGAGTTGGCGGTCGAGTACCAGGTGCCGCTAATCCTCCTGATCGATGGCGCCGGCGCCAACGTCGCCGCGACCAAGCGGATGGGCACCACCTATCTGCCCAACGGCGGCACCAACTTCGTCACCTCGATCGAAGCAATGCGCAGCGTTCCCGTGCTCGCTGGTGTCCTCGGCGCGATCGCCGGCGGTCCGGCGGGACGGGCGCTGATGGTCCACTGGAGCGTGATGACAAAGGGTCGCTCGGCGATGTTCGCCGCCGGTCCGCCCGTCGTGAGGCGTGGCATCGGGCACGAGGTCACCAACGAGTCGCTGGGCGGCTCGCAGGTCCACGTCCACACCTCCGGCTGCATCGACAACGAGGCCGAGGACGAACTCGACGCCTTCCGCCAAATCCGCACGATGCTCTCCTTCCTTCCAGACAACGTCAACGAGCTGCCGCCAGCCGCGCCGGTGGTCGACGCTCCCGAAGGCGCCGGCGAGAAACTGATCGACCTCGTCCCCCGGAACACCCGTCGTCCCTATTCGATGTACAAGCTGATCGGCTCGGTCGTCGACGGCGGTGACTTCTTCGAGGTCAAGCCGCACTGGGGCACCTCAGTGATCACCGCGCTGGCACGCGTCGATGGCCTGCCGATCGGCATCGTCGCCAACAACCCGCTCAAGAACGGCGGCGCGCTCGATCGCGACGGCTCAGACAAGCAGACCCACTTCCTCGAGCTCTGCAACTACTTCCACATCCCCATCGTCTACCTGGTCGACGTGCCCGGCTTCATGATCGGCGAGCAAGCCGAGCAGGAAGGCACGCTGCGCTCAGGCATGCGGGCCGTCTGGGTCGGCCTGCAGGCGACCGTCCCGCAACTGACAATCGTGATCCGCAAGTGCTATGGAATGGCCGGCATGGCGACCGGCAACCCGCGCCGGCTCAACTATCGCCTCGGTTGGCCCTCGGGAGAGTGGGGCTCAATCCCCATCGAGGGAGGCGTCGACGCCGCCTACCGACGCGAAATCGCCAACGCCGACGATCCCGACGCCAAGCGTGAAGAGATCGAAGCTGATCTGCGCGAACTCCGCAACGTCTTCCTCACGGCGGAGACCTTCGGAATCGAAGAGATCATCGATCCGCGCAAGACCCGCAGCTACCTGCAGCAATTCGTCGAACGCGCCTACAAGGTCCTCCCACACGAACTGGAGTCGAAGCCGCTCTACGGAGTCCGGCCCTAGGAGCTGCTGACACACCCCTCCCCCGACTCACCCGGAGCCGATATCGGATATAATAAGAACATATGAACGTAACAGACAAGCAGACACCCTCCATGCCCCGACGACTTCCCAGGACCAATCCGGACAGACCTGTACTCATGCGGATTCATCGGGACATACAGCCTCAAAATCGGGACCTACCCAGACTTTTCTGGACAAATCTGGACAAATCTGGACTCCTGAGCGCCCGATCCTCAGCGCAGAACAGCAAATCCAACCAAATCGCCCGAATTTTTCCTCCCGCACAGCCCCGCCACCCTCCGCGCCGTGGGAAGGGACCCTATGCCCCGGCGGCGCGAGCGACCAGGACGGCAAGTCCGGCGATAAAGCAATACACAGCAAAGGGAACCAGCGACCGCCCACGAACCAGCCAGAGCAGAGCCCGAATCGCCAGAAGCGCCGTCGCGAACGAGACGAGCGCTCCAACGACGAGCGCGGCAGCGTCGACCGGCTCCCGCTCATCGATCAGTGCCGCCACCGCCAGAACACCCGCTCCGGCCAGCGCCGGAATCGACAGCCAGAACGCCCAACGCGCGGCGGCCTCTCGCGAGTGCCCCAGCGCCATTCCGGCCACAATGCACATCCCCGAGCGCGAGATCCCGGGCAACACCGCGAGACACTGCGCCAAGCCAATGGCCAGCGAACGGCGCCCGTCAAGGCTCCCGAGTCCTGTGGCCTCGTTGATGCCACGGGCGCGCCATTCCGCCCCGGCAATCAGCACGCCGGTAACGAGCAGAAAAGCCCCGGCCGTCGTCGCATCGCGCAGCTCATCCTGTAGCGAGTCGTAGAACAACCCGCCGATGATCACGATCGGAATCGTGCCAACCAGCCCCAGCCAGATAAGACGGCGCGGCCTGAGGCCTTCGACCTCGCCGGCATCGTCGCGCAGTCCCTGCAACACGTCCCAGACCTCGCGCCGGAAGACGAAGAGGATCGCGCCCAGCGTCCCGATGTGCACGGCCACATCGAAGTCCAACCCGGGGTCGTCCCAGCCGAAGATCCAGCGCGCCAGGACCAGGTGACCACTCGATGAAATCGGCAGAAACTCCGTCAGTCCCTGGACGATCGCGAGAACAATCGCTTCGAGGATGCTCACCTAGACTCCCCAGAGACCGACAGGTTGCACTTCTCTCACTGTTCTCACTGTAGGAGCCGTCATGGACATCACCGAGGTCATCCGCACCACGTTCGCCGCCCGACAGTTCACCGACGACCCGGTCCCCGACGAAGTAATCGAGCGGATGCTCGAACACGCCCGCTTCGCGCCCTCAGGCGGCAATCGCCAGGGCTGGCACGTAATCGTCGTACGGGATCCACAGATTCGAGCCGCCATAGCCGCAGCGGCCGAGCGTCCGGCCAAGCGATACGTCGCGATGGCGCAGGCCGGCGAGGGCCCTTGGAACGCCGCCTTCCCCTCCGTAGTCACCGACGAGACGGCAGCCAGCGTTCCCACGCCGAGAAGGCTGATGGACCCATACATCGAGGCGCCGGTGCTGCTCGCAGTCTGCGTTGATCTCGGCGTCGTCGCCTCCGTCGACAAGGAACTGGAGCGCGTCGGAGTCATCTCCGGCGGCTCAATCTACCCCTTCGTCTGGAGCCTCCTGCTGATGGCCCGCAACGAGGGCTTCGGCGGCACGCTGACCACTATCCCAATCGCCAACGAACCCGAGCTCAAACCAATCCTCGGCCTGCCCGACCACTACGCCATCGCCGCCTTCCTGCCAATCGGCAAACCCGTCAAGCAACTGACCAGCCTGAAGCGCGGCCCAGTGTCAGGCTTCGCGACGATTGATACGTTTGATGGCGAGACATTCGCCGGCTAACCAAGAGAAACCAAGCAATGACAAGGGCGACCGCGGCGGCGCTGCTGGCAATATTGGCGGCAACGCTGGGCGCAGCGGCGCTGTTCGGAGTCAGCGCGGCGGCAGCCCCCGTGCCCAGCTTCTCGCTCGAGGTTCGCGCTCAGCTCCAAGACAGCGGTCGGATCGAGTTCGGCGTACGAGCCGATCAAAAAGTCAGGTTTCCTCAGGCTCGATTTCTGCCGAACCGGATTCGACACGATCGATGGATCGTCAGTTCGCCAATCGATGTCAACGGATTTGAAACCCGCGTGATCGCACGTCGACTGGCAGACGGCCGCACCGAGTTCGCATTGCGTCTGGAGGCCGTGAACGTCATACCGAAACGTTCAATCCTCCCGGCAACGGCGACGCCTGGGCGCTGGTACCGGACACAATCCATCGTCGTCGAGCAGTTGACCGACCCCAACTCGGCTGACGAACGACGACTCCTGGCCCGGGCCGCCGCAATCCGAGCCGAAGCCGCCACGCCGGACCTGACTGGCCTGGTCGGTTGGCTCAATGGCGAACCGACGACGATCGCCCGCGAGCTGGCCAAAGGCAATGTGGTCCTGATCGATTTCTGGACGTTCGGCTGTTACAACTGCCAGAACACGCTTCCCTATCTCACGGCCTGGGACGAAAAGTACCGCGAGCACGGGCTCGTGATCCTGGGCGTGCACCGACCTGAGTTCGCATACGAAGAAGATCCGGTGAGGATTCGCGACGCCATTGCTCGCTACGGGATCGAGTACTCGGTACCGCTGGACAACGACGCTCGTACCTGGCGTGCCTATCGCAACCGCTGGTGGCCGGCCAAATACCTGATCGGTCCAACCGATGAAGCGGCAATGGGTCTGCGCTACCGCCATATCGGCGAGGGCCGCTACGAGCGCACGGAACGCGCAATCCGCGCGGCACTAACGGCCGTCGGCCGAGATCTGAGCGGTGTCCCGATCGGCGTCGACGTCGACAGCTAACTGCCGAGCGAGCCTTGGTGTCCCTGGCCGTCGATGATCGTGTCCAACTCTTGCTTCAACCGAGGCAGAATCTCGTCGTAGGGATAATGCCCCAACGACTCCTCGCCGCGCTTCAGGTTGACCGCCATTGGCCCGCACCAGAGGCCAAGGTCGGCGTCATCGGTCTCACCGGGACCGTTCACCCGGCAACCCATCACGGCGATCGTGACGTCGTACTCCGAGGCGTACTCAGTCATCGCCTTGACGTCCTGTGCGAGGTCAACGAACTTCTCGTTCTCCACCCGCGAGCACGACGGACAAGAGATGATGTTCAAACCCTCGTCGAACTTTGGTGGAACCGAGCGGAATCGCCCCGCCGAGATGTCCGAGAGGATCTCTCTCGCAACATCGATCTCCATGCCCTTGTCGTCGAAGGGGACTGTCAAGGAAACCCGCACGGTGTCACCGATGCCTTGCGAGACGAGCTGCTCGAACGCGACGCGTGTCTTGATCACGCCCTCGGGCGGCATCCCCGCTTCAGTCACGCCCAGGTGAAGAGGCACATCCGGTCGTTCGGCCGCGAACTTCTCGTTGACTTCGACCACCTGCTTCCAGTCGGAGTCCTTGAGAGAGACGACGTAGCGGTCGAAGCCAAACTCGTCCAGCAACCCGCAGTGTTCGGATGCCGAGGCCACGATTGCGGAAACGTGGTCGTCCGGATACCGCTCCAGCATGCGAGGATCGATGGAGCCACAGTTCACGCCCACCCGAATCGCGCAGTCGTTGTCTGCCGCCGTCTCGGCTATGAATGCGACCTTGTCCCGCACACTCTTCGACTTCTCGTGATGGTGCAGATGACCCGGGTTGTAGCGGATCTTGTCGACGTGCGGCGCAACCTGAGTACAGAGTCTGTAGTTCTCCTGCAGGTCAACCGACAACGGCGCCTCGGTCTGTTCGCGAACGGCGGCCAGCGCTTCGACGTCCTTACGTGAGTCGACCGCAACCCGCACCAGGTCGGCACCTGCAGCCTCGAGCAGCTTGACTTGTCGGACCGTGGCATCGATGTCCTGGGTCCGTGTGGCCGCCATCGACTGCACCACAATCGGGTTGCCGCCACCGATCGTGACATCGCGAACCTTCACGGCCCGCGTCGGATTGCGCCGCAAATCGCCGGTCAGCTGAATCGTCTCCGCCATTGATCTCGCCTCTCCCTCAGCCGATCACATGCATCGTACCGTTGATACGTGTTGGTCAATGTGATCTTCCTGTTCCTGTTCGCGAGCGCATGGTCGTTCCTGGCGATGCTCAGCTGGATCGCGCTCAGCATCCCACGCCGAGCTCAGGGCGCGCTATGGGCAGCCCCATTCGCCCTACTCGGCGGAGTAGGCGGCGGAGCCCTGGTGCCGCTGGCCGGCCTGGACAATCAGGTGGGCATCGGCGTATCGATGATCTCGTCGCTCGTCTGCTCGGCAGCCCTCTGCTGGATGAGTTTCCGAGTGTGGGATTCCATTCAGCTCGGTCCCCGATTCGCACTCTGGGCCCGCCGCAATCGCTGATATCGTCGCTCAAACAGCAAACAGATATTGGGATCCCCGATATGCCAGTCACCCGCATGTCCGCGCTGTTCGGTCGAACGCTGCGCGAGGCCCCCGCCGACGCTGACTCGGCCAACCACCAGTTGCTGCTGCGCAGCGGCCTGATCGTCCAGCTGGCCGCTGGCGTCTACTCCTTCCTGCCGCCGGCCTGGCGCACGCTGCTCAAGATTGAGCAGATCATCCGCGAAGAGATGGAAGCGGCCGGCTCCCAGGAGATGCGGATGCCCGCGATCCAGCCGCGTGAACTGTGGGAAGAATCGGGCCGAGCCGATTCATACGGTCCGGTGCTGTTCAATCTCAAGGACCGGCGAGACCGCACGATGGTCCTCGCTCCGACGCACGAGGAGTCGGTCACCGACCTGTTCCGCAAGGTCGTGCAGTCCTACCGCGACATGCCCCAGAGCGTCTTCCAGATGCAAACGAAGTTCCGCGACGAGCCGCGTCCGCGCGGCGGACTGGTCCGGGTCCGCGAGTTCATCATGAAGGACGCCTACACCTTCGACGTGGACGACGACGCCTTCCAGCTCAACTACCTCGCGATGCGGCAGGCCTACTACAACATCTTCGCGCGCTGCGGTGTGCCCGTAGTCGCCGTGCAGGCCGACTCCGGCGCGATCGGCGGTAAGCAGTCGGAAGAGTTCATCTTCCTGACCGAGATCGGCGAGGACAACATCATCCTCTGTTCCTCCTGCGGGTACGCCGCCAACCAGGAGCGCGCGGAGTTTGCTCGCGGAGAGGGTCTCGGAACCGAGGGCGAACTGGAAGAGGTCGCAACGCCCGGCATCACCACGATCGATGGGCTTGCCGAGTTTCTTGACATCCCCGCAACAGCGACTGCCAAGGCCGCCTTCTTCCTCGTCGACGGTGAACCGACGTTTGCCGTCATCCGAGGCGACCTCGAGGTCAATGAACTCAAAGTGATCAACGCGCTCGACGCCTCTGAAGTGCGGCCGCTGTTGCCTGAAGAAGTCAGGGAAGCCGGCTGGGTCGCTGGCTATGCATCGCCGATCGATGTGGACCCGGCGCGAGTCGTCGTCGACCCCAGCGTCGTCGATTCGGGAGGATTGGTTGCCGGCGCGAATCGCGAGGGCTTCCATCTCCATAACGTCACCTACGGCCGCGACTGGTCCGCCAGGACAGTAGCCGATATCGGCATGGCACAGCCAGGAGATTCCTGCGCCCAGTGCGAAGGCACCCTGGAGATGCAGCGCGGGATCGAGCTCGGACACATCTTCAAGCTCGGCACGCGTTACGCAGAGCCAATGGATGCCACCTTCCTCGACTCCGACGGCGAGCGTCGCACGCCGATCATGGGCTGTTACGGGATCGGTGTCGAACGCCTGATGGCAGCGGTCGTGCAGGCCAATCACGACGAACAAGGCATCATCTGGCCTCGCTCGGTCGCGCCCTTCGACGTGCATATCGTCCCACTCGGCGCAAGCGACGACGTCGCGTCGGCCGTGTCCGAGGTCGAATCCGCGTTATCTAGCAGGGGTCTGAATGTCCTCACCGACGATCGCGAGGAGCGAGCAGGCGTGAAATTCAACGACGCTGATCTGCTCGGCGCTCCGCTGCGGATCACGATCGGCGCACGCGGACTGAAGCAAGGTCAAGTCGAGCTCAAGCGACGACGCGATCCCGAAGCCACTTCGGTCCCCCTGGGCGATGCCGTCGCTTCGGCACAAGAAGCGTTGGACTCCCTCGACGGATGAGCCGCGCTGATAGCCACTTGATATTGGCCCGGTTCGCGCCCCGGTCGGCGTGTATAGTCAGTCATGTGGATGTCGGGTGGGGGTCGGGCTGCCCTGTCTGATCCTGCGCGACTCGCACGGATCGATCAACACAGCGCTTCGCAGGGTCTCCCAACATGAAGACTGATTTCCTGCTTGCCATCAAGCAGTTGCATTCCGACAAGAACCTCGACGACGACGTCATCTTCAATGCCGTGGAGCGAGGCATGGCCGCAGCGGTCAAGCGCCGCTACGAGCTGCCTGGCAACGTGATCGTCACGATCGATCGGTACGACGGCGGCATGGAGGTCTGGTCGGAGCGCGAGGTCGTCGAGATCGAGGAAGACATCGCCGACCCCGACCTGCAGATCGAGCTCGAACGTGCCCGCGTCATCGACCCAGCCGTACACATCGGCTCAACGCTGCGCGAGAAACACGACATTGAGAACGTCGGTGGCCGGATTGAAGCCCAGACCGCGAAGCAGGTCGTCCTGCAGGCGCTGCGCGAGGCAGAACGTGAGGCCGTCTTCGCCAAGTACTCCGGCGAAGAAGGCGGCATCCTCAGCGGCGACGTGCAGCGTGTCGAGCCTCACCAGGTAATCGTCGAACTCGGTGACCACACAGAAACTGTCATGCCGGCCCAGGAGCAGGTGCGCATGGAGCGCTATCGCACCGGCCAGCGTGTCAAGGCAATTATGGTCGAGGTGCTGCGCGCCAACAAGGGACCGCAGATCGTCATCTCCCGGTCGCGACCGGAGTTCGTCCGGCGCCTGTTTGAGATTGAAGTCCCCGAGATCACGCGCGGCGTCGTCGAGATTCGCGGCGTCGCTCGCGAGGCGGGCCATCGCACCAAGATCGCAGTCTGGTCGCGTCAGACTGGCGTTGATCCGGTCGGTAGTTGCATCGGGATGCGCGCGATGCGGATCCAGAACATTGTTAATGAGCTCCATGGCGAGCGAGTCGACGTGATCCAGTGGGATCGCGACCCGCGGCGCTTTGTCGAGCACGCGCTGAGCCCGGCGCAAATCCTCGCCGTTCGTATTGATCCAGAGACAAACACCGCTGAATGTGCGGTTCCCGATATGCAGCTCAGCCTGGCCATCGGCCGCGAGGGCCAGAATGCACGTCTCGCCGCCAGACTGACTAGCTATCGCATCGATATCAAGCCCCAAACCGTGGCCGAACGTATGCAGCAGGAAGGCCGCGGTCCATTTGCCCCGCAGGTCGAGATCGAACTCGAGCCTGATCCGGTCCCCGAGCCGGAACCCGTGCGTGTTGCGCCTCCTGTGGAACAACCTGTTGCGGCGACAGTACTGCCGCCGGTTGTCGAGGCCACTCCGACAGCGCCCACACCGGCTCCTGTCGAAGAACCCGAAATCGTCGAGGAAGAGCCGGAACTCGAACCCGTGCTTCAGGCCACCGAGATCGCTCCTGCCGCCCGCGACGAAGGACAGATTCGGTTCGCCGAGGACGTCCTGCGGCGCGAGCAGGAACAGCAGCAACAACGTGACCGACGCCGGCGTCGACCTCGCTACCACGAGAGCGACGAAGGCCTCGAAGAGGATCCCTACGCCGAGTACAACGAGTACGAGGAAGAGTTCTAGGGAGCGTCCTCAAACAGTCTTGTCCCGTCTGTCGTGAACGCGGGTTCCAGCCCCGCGCAGTACGAAGGAAGTCGATGTCCGTCGCCAGTTCGCTAACCCATTCACACACGCCGCTGCGCCGCTGCATCATTTGCCGTGAGACAGCTCCGAAGCCTGAGCTACTCAGAGTCGTCCGCCGTCCAGGCGGCGACGTCATGCTCTCGACGCACGGGGACGGTCGCGGCGCCTACGTTCATCCTCAACCACAGTGCTTGACCACAGCGTGGTCACAACCCAAGCACCTCGCTCGCGCACTGCGACGAGAGCCGCCCGACGCCGTGATAGATCGACTCCATCAGCTCGCGGAGGCACAGCCCGCCTGACCACTCATCCAGAACACCCAATTCACCTGACCATCCGGAGTACCCATGACGACACAGCAGACCATTCGACAAACACCTGCAGAGACGACCGAGAACAGTGTTTTGATTCCGCGCACGCTGACCGTGCGCGAGCTCGCGGATCTTCTCAACGAAACGCCCGTCATGATCATCAAAACCCTGATGACCAACGGGATCATGGCCGACGTCTCAAAGACGCTGGACTACGGCACCGCAGCCATCGTCGCGATGGATCGCGGCTTCGATCCTGAAGAGGCGGGCGATGTCGTTGAGGAGGAAGAGGCGCCGTCGACGATCGACATCCTTGGCGCCGCCGACGAAGAGGCCGAGGATCCGGCTGACTTGCGCGACCGCCCGCCCGTCGTAGCCGTTCTTGGTCACGTCGACCACGGCAAGACGTCGCTGCTCGACTACATTCGCAACGCCAACGTCGCAGAGGGCGAGGCCGGAGGCATCACCCAGCGAGTCGGCGCCTATCAGGCGACCGCCAACGACCGTCTGATCACCTTCATCGACACGCCGGGCCACGCTGCCTTCACCGAGATGCGCGCTCGCGGCGCGCAGGCCACGGATATCGCCATCCTGGTCGTCGCCGCCAATGACGGCGTCATGCCGCAAACCCGCGAAGCGATCAGCCACATCCACGCGGCGGGCGTGCCCTACGTCGTTGCGCTCAACAAGATGGACCTGGACAACATCAACCCGGACCGTGTGAAAGCAGCCCTCGCCGATGTCGGGGTGCAGATCGAGGAATATGGCGGGGACGTTCCGCTGGTGTCGGTTTCGGCAACGCAGGGCGATGGGATGAGCGACCTGCTCGACACGCTGTTGCTCGTTGCCGACATCGCCGAGTTCTCTGCCAACCCCGACCGACTCTCCGTAGGCGTCGTGCTCGAAGCAGAGCTCGACCGTCGCCAGGGGCCGCGCACCACACTACTTGTGCAGCGGGGCACCCTGCGACAGGGCGACCCCGTCCTCGTCGGTCAGACCTGGGGCCGGATCAAGGCGATGACCGACTTCCGCGGCAATCGCATCCGCGAAGCCGGCCCGTCAACCCCGGTTGTCGTCCTCGGCCTGCAAGATGTCGCTGACGCTGGCGATTCGTTCCGGGCTGTCGACAGCGACCGCGAAGCCAAACGCATCTACGAGCGAGCTCGTCGAGAGCGCGAGGCCCGCGAAGCGCAGGTTCAGCACTCAGCCACCCTCGACGCCCTGTTCGGCGAGATTTCCCGAGGCGACGTCTCCGCACTCAACTTGATCGTCAAGACCGACGTGGTCGGCTCCGTCGAGGCGCTTCGCGACTCGCTCGAGCAGCTGTCCAATGAGGAAGTCTCAGTCAAGGTCATTCACGCCGCAGCTGGGCCGGTCTCGGTGGCCGACATCAACCTGGCGCTCGCGTCCGAGGGGATCGTGATCGCCTTCAGCACCCCGGTGGAGCCCGGTGCTGAGCGTCTGGCGGAGCAGGAAGGCATTGAAGTTCGCAGCTACTCGATCATCTACGAGGTGATCGAAGTGGTGGAGGCCGCGATTAGCGGGATGCTCGAACCGGTCCAGATGCAAGTCGTCGACGGACACGCCGAAGTGCTTCAAGTCTTCCCGATCCGAGGGCTGGGCAATATCGCCGGTTGCCGCTCGCTCGATGGTTCGATCCGCCACGACGCGCAAGTGCACGTCTATCGCGGCGGCGAGCAAGTTGCAGAGTCGCCGATTTCCAGCCTGCGCCGCTTCCAGGACACGGTCCAGGAGGTCGACGCGGGCCAGGAGTTCGGCGTGGCGCTGGCGCGCTTCGATGGCTTCCAGGCCGGCGACCAGCTCGAATTCTTCCACATCGAAACCCAGTCGCGGATCGTCCAGGGCGGCGAAATCCGCAACGCGGCCCGCTAGGCGTGGCTACCGTCATGGCACGAACCACCAGACCCTTCACCGCCCGCGATGCCGGCGGCGTCGACCGAATGGAACGCGTCAACGACCTGCTGCGCGACACGATTGCCGAGGTCGTGGCTCGAGAACTGAAGGATCCCAGGCTCGACCTTGCCCTGCTTAGCGTGACCGAAGTTCGAGCCTCTAGAGACTTGCGCAATGCCACGGTGCTGGTCTCCGCCATGAGCGCTCCTGATTCTTCCGACGAGGAGCAAACTGAGGCTGCCCAAGACGCCGTCGAGGCGCTGACAAACGCCGCCCCGTTCGTCCACCGAACAATTCGCCGGCGGCTGCACATGAAGCGGGTTCCCTGGCCAACGTTTGAGTTAGACCGGAGAATCGTCGGCGCCGCAGAAGTCCAGGAGCGCATTCGCGCGCTGGACACCTCTGGACACTCATCGTGACGCGCCGACGTAAAGAACGGCATCACCCGGGCGCGGTCTTCCTCGTCGACAAGCCCAAGGGGCCGACCTCCCACGACATCGTCCGCGACGTTCGCCGCTGGACGGGACTGCGCCGAGTCGGACATGGTGGGACGCTCGACCCGTTGGCCAGCGGCTTGCTGCCGGTCTTCGTTGGTGTGGCTACTCGGTTGAACGAGTATCTCGCGCCATATCGCAAGTCCTACGAGGCGACCGTCCTCCTCGGCCAGGCCACAGACACCGACGACAGCGAGGGTGAGGTCGTATCGAGCTCGCCGGTTCCCTCGCTCAACCCAGAGCAGATCGATGCAGCACTCGATCGCTTCCGAGGCGAGATCCAGCAAGTGCCACCGCAATACAGCGCGATCAAGCGCGACGGAGTTGCCGCGTATCGGTCGGCTCGAGCGGGCGAGCACGTTGAGATCGAGCCTCGAGCGGTTAACGTGCACCACCTCTCGGCAACGTCGATTGATTTGCCGTACGTGACCCTGGTCATGTCAGTGAGCACCGGCACCTATGTCCGCGCGATCGCACGCGACTTCGGCGAGGCGCTAGGTTGCGGCGCGCACGTGACGCAGATGAGGCGCACTGGGATTGGCGCCAAATCAGCCGAAGACGGCCACACGCCCGAAGCGCTCGAGGCGGCAGCGGAAGCGGACAACATCTGGTCGCTGGCGCTCTCACCGGCGGAGCTCTTCCCCGACTGGCCGCACTTCCGCCTGCAAGGCGAACAGCTCCAACGAATCAGGCGAGGCCAGAAGATTCGCCACGCACCGGTCGACGGCTGGGACAAAGCCCTCGCCCTCAACGCCGAGAATCACGTCGCGGCGGTGCTACGTCGCGACGAGCTCAGCGCCGCTACCTGGCAGCCTGAGAAAGTCCTCGCCGCGGGTTAGGTACCGGTCGGGCCTCAGCCTGATTGATCACCAGGCACTGAGAACAGCAGCGCCAACGAATCTGATTCCGCGATCAGCGAGTACGGCGCGTTCGCCTCGAGCAGGACGCCTTCGCCGACCTTCAGCGTCGCATTGTCGTCGAGGGTACCGATCGCCACTTCGCCTTCGGCCACGATCAACGCCGTCGGCCCGGTCGTCTGACGGTTGAGCGCATGCTGGCCGGCTGGCAGCCGGATTGCCTCCGAAGCCAGATTCGATGCTGTGGGAGAAAGTGCGCCGCTGGCACTTGCGGAGATGCGACGCAAGGACATGACTACGTGATTCCGGCGTTCGTGAGGTAGTCGAGCAAGTCCTGAACCGAACGGATCTCAGCGGCAGCTTCCTCGGGAATCTCCAGCTGGATGTCGTCCGTCGAAAACTCTTCTTCGACCGCGATCGTGAGGTCCACAATGTCGAGCGAATCCGCGTCAAGGTCGTCGATCAGGTGAGCCTCGGGAGTCACATTGTCGAGCGGCTGGCGAAGCTGGTCGGCTACGAGTTGGCAGACGCGGGACTGCAGGCTGCTGTCGTCGGACATGTGGCGGCTCCCGTCTAGCGAATCTGTGGGCTGTCAGATGTCTGCCGGTTGTCTGGAAAAGGTTAGCGGTCAGTTGTCGATCCGCGAGAGCGCCACGACGCCGTTCTGTCCACCGAAACCGAAGCCGTTGACCAGAGCGACATTCAGATGACAGTCGCGCGCCTCGTTGGGGACATAATCCAGATCACACACGGGGTCGGGCGTCTCGTGATTGATCGTCGGAGGCAGCACGCCGTGGTAGAGCGCCAGCGCGGTTGCCGCGCCCGACAGCGCTCCGGCCGCGCCCATCAGGTGTCCGGTCATCGATTTCACTGACGAAACCGCCAGCTGGCTGGCATGGTCACCAAAGACCGTGTGGATCGCACGTGTTTCGATCGCATCGTTGAGCGGGGTCGAGGTTCCGTGCGCGCAGATGTAGCCGATCTCCTCAGGATTCAGCCCCGAGTTGCGGAGTGCTGCCGACATCGCTCTGGCTGCGCCATCGCCCTCGGGATCCGGAGCAGTGATGTGATAGGCATCAGCCGTCCGGCCGCCGCCGAGTACCTCCGCATAAATCCGAGCGTCGCGCGCTCGCGCGCTGGCCAGTGATTCCGTCACGCAGACGACGGCGCCTTCACCAAACACGAAGCCGTCGCGGTCCATGTCGAACGGTCGTGAGGCTGCCTCAGGATCATCGTTGCGCCGCGACAGCGCTTGCATGTTGGCCAGACCCGAGATGCCAAGTGCGGAGACGTTCGACTCGGTGCCACCGGTGAGCGCCAGATCCGCTTCGCCGCCAAGCAGCAACTGTCGACTGTCGATGAATGCGTAAATGCTCGCCGCGCAGGCAGCCAACGACGTCAGCGCCGGCCCACGCAGACCCAGTTCAATCGAGACCTGGCAGGAGGCCATGTTGCCGGCCATCATCGGCACAAACATGGCCGACACCCGCCCCGGTCCCTTGCTGTTCAGCACTTCGGTCTGCTGCGAGATCGTCGTGACCCCGCCGCCGCCGGTGTTGATCACCGCGGCGACACGCTCCGGGTCGTGTGCGTCGAGATCCAGTCCCGCATCCTCGACAGCCAGCCGCGCCGCGGCGACGCCGAGCTGCGCAAATCGCGCCATCCGTCGCGCAGATTTGTTCTCCATGTAGTCGGCTGGTTTGAACTCGGGAATGTCTGCCGCGATCTGGACCTTTAGTCCTGCGTCAATCAATTCGGGTACGCGCCTCGCGCCCGATCGTCCGTGCTTGAGGGAGTCCCAGAAGTCGTCGACGCCCACGCCAATCGGTGTCACGGGGCCAATCCCCGTGATCACGATGCGTTCTTCAGACGGACGCTCACTGAGTCTGATGCTGGTGCTCACTCGTCGTATCGCTTCAACAGTACGGCGGCATTGTGACCGCCAAGTCCAACCGAAAACGAAAGCGCGGCCTCGACATCAAGCTCGCGTGCTTCGTTGGGAATCACGTTAATGTCCAATTCTGGATCGGGAGTCTCGAAGTTCAACGTCGGCGGAGCGATGCCTTCCTTGATCACCATCGCCGAGACAATCACCTCCAGCGCTCCGGACGCGCCCATCATGTGTCCCGTGGCCGGCTTGATAGAGGAAAGGGACAGGTCGTCGGCGTGCGCGCCAAACATTCGTTTGATGGCCGTTACCTCGACCAGATCGCCGAGCTTGGTTGCGGTGCCGTGGGTCGAAACATATCCGACGGTCTCGGGGTCGATTCCCGACTCCTGCATCGCCTGTTGTACGCAGACCATCAGCCCTCGTCCATGCGACTCAGGCTGAGCAATGTCATGGGCATCGTTCGCCGATCCGCCGCCGACCACTTCGGCGTAGATCGGTGCGCCTCGGGCCAGTGCATGGTCAAGGTCCTCGATCATCATCGCCGCCGCACCTTCGCCGGGAACGAACCCATTGCGGTGCAAATCGTACGGCGCACAGGACGCGGTCAACGGCTCAGCAGGTGTGGCGAGCACGCCCATGCGCTCGAAGCAGATGTGGAAGAGCGGCAGGATAATCGCCTCGGAGCCACCGACCAGCAACGCGTCGGCTCGGCCCGCCTTGATGTGCAACATGCCATCGGCGACTGCATTCGCTCCAGTCGCGCAAGCTGAGGTTGGCGAGTAGTTTGGGCCGGTCGCACCGGTGGCGATCGACAGGTGTCCCGAGGCGGCGTCGGCGATCAGGTTTGGCATCGCAAACGGAGATACACGCCGAGCGCCGCGGTTGACCAGGGTGTCCTGCCAGCGGGTGACCAGTTCCATCCCACCGCCGCCGGAACCGAATATGATTCCCACGCGGTGTTGATTGTCCTCAGTCAACTCCAGACCGGAATCGGCCAACGCCTCGAGACCGGAGACCATCCCATACTGGGTGTTCAGGTCCATGTGACGCAGCGCCTTGGCGTCTGGCAACAGCGGCTCGGGATCCCAGTCCTTGACCTCGGCGGCGATCGGAGTCTTGACTCCCCATGCGTCGGGATCGAAGCGCTCAATCCGCCCAACGCCGCTTTCGCCGCCGATCAGGTTGCGCCAGGTCGTCGGCATGTCGTTACCGACGGGTGTCACGGCTCCAACGCCGGTGATCACCACTCGGCGCTCAGACGAGGAAGAGTGGTGGGCCACTACTTGGGGATCCCGTCGCTCTTGTCCGGGTAATCGCGCGTCGAGAGGCCGTGATCGTCATCCGACAGCGGGAACGTCCAGGAGGTTCGGGAGATGCGTCGCACAAGCTTGGACAGCACATCACCAGGCCCGGCCTCGACGAAGAGTGTCGAGCCTTGCGCAGCCATCGTTTTCACCGCCTGCTGCCATTGCACCGGCGCAGTGAGCGCCCCGGACAACTCTTGCGCAAGCTGATCTCTGGTGTGCATCAGACCGCCGGAGATATTGCTGACCACTGGCACAACTGGATCGCGCCACTGGATCGCATGAACCGCCTCAGAGAAGTGCGCTTGCGCATCGGACATCAAGGGCGAATGCGAGGCGATTGAAATCGGTAGTCGCACTACGCGCCGGGCACCCTGCTCATCGGCCATCCGCATGATTTTCCGTAAGGGAGCTTCGTCGCCCGAGACGACGGTCTGTCCGGGGCAATTGTCATTGGCGACGACCAAGGTGCCCTCGCTCGACGCCTCGCCTACCAACCGACGCAGTACTCGATCACGCAGCCCGATAATCGATGCCATTCCACCCGGTCGCAAGCTGTCGGCGGCATGCATGATTTCGGCACGCTGGCGGACGAGCCGAAGCGCATCGTCGAAGTCGATCGCGCGCGCTGCAAGCATCGCCGTGATCTGCCCCATGCTGTGTCCTGAGACCACCTTCGGCGACAGGGTCCGTCCGGCCCGATCCCACTGGTCCCGGAGAGCTTCCAGCCAGGCCACCGAGGCAACGAAGATTGCCGGCTGCGAGTGCGTGGTCTGGTTCAGCTCGTCGTTGGGGCCGTGCTCAATCAGGTGCAGCAGGTCGTAGTCAAGCACCTCGTTGGCTCGGGTAAACCATTGCTCGGCGTTCGGGTAGACCCGCAGGACTTTACCCGCCATGCCGACCGACTGCGATCCCTGTCCCGGGAACAGCAGCGCGTATTCGTCGTCCGTCAGCGCCGGATGTTCACCACTTGGCGGTTCATCCGCGGCTTCCTCTGGCTGGGTCAGCGTTTCCATCTCGGCTCCTGCCCGACGACGACGTCAAGCGTCTGACGCTGCGCCTACGGGTGATGACTAAGTTTACCGACTCTGGCGCGATCTATGGCGTCGTATCCAACACCCAGTGCGATCCAGCGAACAATACGGTCACGTGAATCAATCGCAGGGCTCAATCTGTCAGCCCATCACCATGCCTCCGTCGACATGGATCACCTGTCCCGTGATGTACGCGCCACCTGGTCCTGCCAGGAACGCCACCAGCGGAGCCACGTCGGACGGCTCGCCGAGCCGCTCAAGTGGGATCCGCTGCATCACGCTGCCGATCACATCATCGGAGAGGTCGGCGGTGATGTCGGTCTGGATGAATCCAGGCGCGACCAGATTGACCGTGATTCCGCGCGAACCCAGCTCATGCGCCAGCGAGCGTGTCATCCCGGCGAGGCCGGCTTTGGCCGCCGCGTAGTTCGCCTGACCCGCATTGCCAACAGTGCCGATCACAGAGCCAATCGTGATGATCCGACCCTTGCGCGCTCGCAGCATTCCGCGCAGGACCGATTGCGTGGTCAGGAACGAACCGGTCAGATTGGTGCCCACAACCGCATCCCAGTCGGC
Source organism: Dehalococcoidia bacterium (assembly GCA_964291525.2). Classification (GTDB taxonomy): domain Bacteria; phylum Chloroflexota; class Dehalococcoidia; order Bin125; family Bin125; genus Bin125. Next base: position 3,394,700 of record OZ219765.1, read on the forward strand.
CGATTTCATCCGCATTGCCAGCATGTCGCGCGTAATGCCCGCGTTGTTTACCAGGATGGTGGGCGCCCCGAGCTCGCCGGTCAGAGCTTTGGTCATCGCGGTGACCGCCTCGTTGTCCGAGATGTCGGCCTGGATCACATAAGCGCGTTGCCCAAGTTCCCCGATCTGCTTGGCCACCTCTTCCGCCGCCTCGGCCGAAGATGTGTAGTTGACGCCGACGTCGGCGCCCTGCGCAGCCAGTTCCAGCGCGATCGAGCGGCCAATACCGCGTGACGCGCCGGTGACCAGCGCGACTTCACCAGAGAGCGGGAGGGCATCGGGGCTCGCCATGCGGCGAGGCTACCACCGATCCGGCGCTGGAATTCATATGTCCGTAACCAGGCTTCACGGCCGCTCGGCGACACTAGGCGAACTGGTCATGCGGACGGGCACACTTCATTTGCGTTAGCCTCGCTATGTCAAATGTGCCCGAATTGGGGAGTTGCGTATGGATTCTGGAAATACTGCCTGGTTGCTGACATCTGCGGCACTCGTGCTGTTGATGACGCCGGGCCTCGCGTTCTTCTATTCGGGCTTGGTCCGAACCAAATCCGCTGCCGCAACGATCATGCAATCGTTCGTCATGATCGGCGTGGCCACGGTCGTCTGGGTGCTCTGGGGCTATTCGCTGGCCTTCGGTACCGACATTGGCGGCTTTGTCGGCAACCTGACCAACTTCGGTCTACGCGGACTCGAGGGCGATGGTCTGCTGTTCATGGCGTTCCAGCTGATGTTCGCGATCATCACCCCGGCCCTGATCACTGGCGCATTCGTCGAGCGGATCTCCTTCAAGGCACTGCTCGTCTTCACCGTGGCCTGGATCACCATCGTCTACGCCCCGCTCTGTCACTGGGTATGGGCTGATGGCGGCTGGCTGCTCGATCTCGGCGCGGCCGACTTCGCCGGCGGCACCGTGGTTCACATCAACGCCGGAGCCGCTGCCTTGGCTGGTGCGCTCTTCGTCGGACGCCGTCGCGACTCGGTGGCAGAGACTCGACCGCACGACGTGTCTAAGGTCGTCATTGGTGCCGGTCTGCTCTGGTTTGGCTGGTTTGGCTTCAACGCAGGTTCGGCCCTGGCAGCCGACGGCGGAGCAATCAACGCTTTCGTCCAGACACAGATTTCCGCGGCAGGCGGGTTGGTCGCCTGGACCTACCTCTCCTGGCGCTACACCGGCCACCCCTCAATCATCGGAGCAGCGACCGGCGCAGTCGCAGGACTGGTCGCGATCACACCTGCTGCCGGGTTTGTCGGTCAGTGGCCGGCGACCGATGGCTACCTGAACTTCTTCCCGGCACTCTGCATCGGCGTCGTTGCATCAATCCTCGGATTCTTCGCCATCCGCGCACTGCACAACTGGCGCGACATGGACGACACCTTGGACGTCTTCGCCGTTCACGGCGTCGGAGGCATTTGGGGCGCGTTCGCGACCGGCATCTTTGCGGTCAACGAGATTGGCGGCGTCGACGGCTTGATTGGCGGCAGCGCCGACCTGCTCTGGAAGCAGATCGTCGGAATTCTCGCCGCGCTCGCGTGGTCGTTCGTGCTCTCGGCAGCGCTCTTCTGGATCGTCCAGAAGCTCATGCCACTCCGAGTCAGCGAGGACGACGAGCTGATGGGACTCGACCGCAGCACTCACAACGAGCCGGCCTACGAGTTCGATGAGATTGGCTTTGGTTGGGACGCCAGCGATACGATTGACGAGGAAATTCCCAGCGGAACGGAAGCGCTGAAGAGGTTGCTGTCATGAAAAAGATCGAAGCAATCATCCGACCCGAGTCGCTGGAACCAGTCAAGCGCAAGCTGATCGAAGCTGGCATCACCGGACTCCACGTCGAGCGGGTCGCAGGACACGGCTACCAGGGCGGAGTCGTCCAGGCAGGCCGAGGCGGCCAGTTCTACACCGTCGACATGATCCCCAAGGTGAAAGTCATCACCGTCATCTCCGACTTCAACGTGGAACCCGCGATCGACGCCATCATCGCCGGCGCCCGCACCGATAGCACCGGAGACGGCAAGATCTTCGTCACCGACGTCGAGGATGCCGTTCGAGTCCGAACTGGCGAACGCGGTCGAGAGGTCCTCTAAAGAGAACTCCGTCATACCCGCGCTCCGTCGCGGGTATGACGCGAGCGGCTGCTAGTAAATCACTTGCTCGATCAGCAACTCGACGTAGCGCTCATCGTCGACGCCGAACTCCTCCTTGAGAATTGCCTCTGAGTGCTCGCCTAGACCCGGCGAGGGACGCGTGCCCAGCCGCATGCCATTCCAGGTGAACGGCTGGTGCTGGGTGATGAACGGCACCTCGCCCCGGTCGTAGCGGAAAAAGAGATCTCCAGCGCCCTCGTCGTTGACGGCGAGATCGGCCGCTGTCTCAGCTGGCGACGCGGGGATCCCGCGCCCTTGTAGAATCGATGAAGCCTCCCAGACCTCATGCTGCGCTGACCACTCCGAAAGCGCCGCCTCAATCTCCTCCTCAGCCGCCTTGCGGCCCTCAAGCGTCAGCAGGTCCTCGCGCTGTGCCAGGTCGTCACGGTCGATCAAATCGCAGAGCTCGCGCCATTCCTGACGATCACGCACCGCCACGGCCAACCACGAGTCCTCGCCCGAAGCAGGGAATAGTCCGTGCGGGCAATACTCGACTGAGCGATTGCCGATTCTGGGCGTGTCGACGCCGTTGATCAGCGCGTCCATCAGCTCATGGTCGAGCAAATGGACCGCTGCCTCATACTGCGCAATCTCGATCTGCTGGCCTTCGCCCGTCCGTTCCCGATGAATGAGCGCAGCCATCAACAACGACGCCGCGATCGGCGCCAGGGTGAAATCGGTGTGCAGCGTGCCGATGCCAATCGGTGGACGGTTCGGCTGCCCCGTGTGTCCGGCCACACCCGACAGCGCCGTCACGCCGTTGCCGATCCCTCGATAGGACTTCTTCGGTCCTGACGTCCCCATCACCGGGAATGACGCGTAGATCAGGTCGGGCTTGTGTTCGCGCAGTTCGTCGTAAGTCAGGTGGAACTTCTCCATGGCTCCCGGCGCGAAGTTGTTCGTCACCAGGTCGAAGTGCGGCAGCATTTCGAGAATCAGTTCGCGGGTCTTGGGATGGTGCAGATTCAGCGTCAGCGAGCGTTTGTCAGTATTGGTGTCGTTGAAAAACGCGCCCGTATCGATCGTGAAGCCCTTGGGCGGATGCGAGAACTCGCGAACAGTGTCGACGCCCGTCACCGACTCAATCTTGATCACGTCCGCGCCAAGATTGGCCAGCATCTCAGTGATCAGCGGGCCCGCCGCCATCCAGCAGAAATCAAGCACGCGAACGCCCTCAAGCGGCAGCCTGCTTGTCGGGCGCGGGTCGATTGAAATCGGTGACGAAACAAATGTTTCACGTGAAACAATTTCCATCGGACGTTCGCCCTTGACGATGCCCAGGTCAATCAACGCTCGAATCTCGGCGTTGGAGCAGCCCGCGAGATCTCTGAGCACGTCGGTCGAGTGTTGGCCAAGTCCCGGAGCGGGTCGCGGAACGTGGCTGAGACCCGTCGATCGATAAGGAGTGCGAGGGAGCCGTAACGTCCGACCGAGCACCGGATGCTCAACCTCTGGGAAGAAGCCTCGCTCGCGCAGATGCACGTCGGCCGCGATATCCATCCCGGTCTGCACGGGCAAGGCGAGGTCGGTGTTGCGCTGCGCCCGCTCGATCAACGCATCGCGCTCTTGGGCCGCGCAGAAGCGTTTGACGAACTCCTGCATTTCCTCCTGATGCGTAATCCGGTACGACGGATCCGTCCAGGGTTCGCTCAACAATTGGTCGTCGCCGGTCACTTCGGCGTACCACTCCGGGAAGTCCTTCCAGGTCCGATTGGTCGGCGATTGCAAGTACGTCACCCAGAGACCGTCCGATGTCTCATAGGTCACGCCTGGAGTGTCGATAAACACGATCTCTCCGCTCTCGAACTCTCCCGATGCGAACGATCCGGGCCCTCTGCCCACAATCGGATACCGCAGACCGCCGGTCCCCGTCCGCTCGGCGACCATCCCGTGCCAGACGTACAGATTGGGGTTGGCGGCCTGGATGATCGTCGAGATCACTGCCTCCTGCAGCGAAATCGTCGATGAAACCGCCGGGCCGCCACGCGCCCGCTGGAAGATCGTCGCCACCGCCGCCGCGACTGCCGTTGACGATGACTGTTTGTAGCCCAGCTTGCCCGCCGGATAGTCGGGTGCAATATCGGGAAATCCATTGCAGACCAGCTGACTGCCCGCCGCCATAGCGATCAAATCGGTTGCCTGCTCCGACGGATCACCGCGGCGGAACACCACATCGATGACCGACGGTCCCTCGCCCTCCTGGGCAGACTCGTGCAGGCGCTCAAAGAACCGAGCCGCCCGCTGCGACTTCTGCATCGGCGCAATCACGACATCTGCTCGCGAAGCGATCGCTTCGATGACGTCCCAGGACTCGGCAGCGTCGAAGTCCAGCGCCAGAGATTCCTTGCCCTGGTTGTAGAGCAGGTGTCGCAGCGCGCGTTCGTTGCCGGGCTCACCATCGACCCACGGTCCAATTCGCCGAATCCGGTCACCAATAGCCGATTCAACACGAACAACGCGAGCGCCAAGATCCGCGAGGTAGCGCCCGGCGATAATCGTCGGCTCGTCCGACAAGTCGATGACGACGGCGCCGTCGAGCGGTTTTCCTGCTGGCATTGGAGCTCTCCCGCAAACTTGGAACTAGAACATGGCAATCGGATTGATCGGCGACGCCGTCCCGCCGACCAGGCGCAACGGCGCAATCGTCAGCAGGAACTCCCATCGACTCCGCTCGGCGCAAGCCTCTCCGAGCGGGCCCAGCCGCGCATTGTCGATCAGGTGCACGCCCATATAGGTAATGATGATGTGGTGAATCGGCAGCGGTGATCCATCGACGTTCGAAGGGATCACGTCGGAGACGCCGTCGCAGCCGAGGATTGCGACCTCGCGCTCGCGAATCCAGGGCAGCGTTTCCATCAGCAGTCCCGCCATGCCGGCGAATGGCGGCGTGGCGCCCTCGACCTCGCGTCGATTATCGCGGCCCGTACGGACCAGCAGAATGTCGCCCGACCGCACGGTCACGCCCTGCGCCTGCTCGGCCGCTTCGAGGTCGGCAACCGTGATTCCATAGCTCGGCTCCAGCCAATCGACGCCCTTTAGCCGGGCAACATCGAGCAGCACGCCCCGCGTCGCGATGCCCTGCTCGAGACCCATAATCGAGTTCTTCGCCGCGCCGGTGGAGAGCACCTCCGATGACGGGAAGCCGTTGTACATCTTGCCCTGATCGAGGATGTGGCAGAGCGCATCGATGTGCGTGTTGGCCATGCCGTGCGGCGAGATCACGAACCCATCGCCGGTTGCCTCAAGTCCGCGCACGCCGCCCAGAGCACTGACATCGCCGGCGCCGGTCATAAAGTGCGTCACCGGCGTCGGATTGTCGGCGGCCGGCGTTTTGGCCAACTCGAGCGCACAGCTCACGGTCACACCATCCGAGACCAGCGCCGCCGCGGCGGCCGAGACCTCGGGCGTGACGTAGTTCAGCGTCCCGCGCTCGTCGTCCGGGCCCCAGCGACCCCAGTTCGAGAGCCCCTGTGCCATCGCATCGACATCAGCGCGGGTTCCAGTCTGACTAGCCATCGTTGGGGTCCTTTCCAGGGAACGCTCGCGGCGTTCCGGTGCTGCTGGTTGCGATCCGATCGGCAGGCAGTATGCCAGAGCGCAGACCATCAGGTGGCTGGCGGATACAGTGATCTTCGGTCACCTGTTCCGATCCGAGCCGACCGACAGCGCGAAAACGCGAACCAGACGGCACTCAGCGGGCATCAGGAGGCTTCAGGAGGAAGTAACCGAGTGCTGCCCGCACTGTTCGGTCGATCCCGTTCCAACGGCAAGATTTTCCACGGCTGGTACATCGTCGGCGCCGGCATTGTGCTCAACATGCTCATGGGCGGGCTGATCATGCACGCCTTCCACTTCTACGTGGCCGAGCTGAAAGCCGAGTTCCTCTGGCCGGCGACAATCTTCGGGATCGCATTCATGATCACGAGGATCGAGTCTGGGGTGCTCGGACCAATCCAGGGCTGGATGATCGACCGCTTCGGGCCGCAGACGATGATGCGGCTCGGCATTCTCTCCACGACGATCGGCCTCGTCGCCTTTTCCCAGTTGAGCAGTCAGGCCACCTTCATCGGCTTCTACTTCGTCGTCGCGATCGGCGCGTCAGTCGGCGGATTTATGACCGTCTCGGTGGCGGTCGTGACCTGGTTCGAGAAGCTGCGATCGAGAGCGCTCGGCTACATGTCAACTGGATTCGCATTCGGCGGATTCCTGGCGCTGCCGGTCGGACTGATGATTACCGAAATCGGCTGGCGCTGGTCGGCGCTGGTCTCGGCTGCGGTCCTGTTCACCGTCGGACAATCCTTGGCGTTCCTGTTCGTGCGCCGACCTGAGGATCGGGGAACCGTCAAAGACGGCGAAGCGGTAGCCGCGAGCGACTCCGCTGGAGCCAAGATCACGGGGAGGGCCCAGCCAGCCGCGAGCGTGCATCGTCATCGCGATTTCACTGTCAGGGAAGCCCTGCGAACACGAGCCTTCTGGGGACTGGCCCTGGCGCATGGAGCGCCGCTCCTCGTTGTGTCGGGTGTGTTCGTCCATTTCACGCTGTTGGTTGTCGAGATCGAGGGTCTGACCGCCTTCCATGCCGGCATCGCCTACACCGTGATGAATGTGGCCCAACTCGTAGGCCAACTGGTCATGGGCTATCTCGGCGATAAGTTCTCCAAGCGGCTCTTGCTGGTTCCCGCGATGTTCGGACACTGCGCTGCCGCGATCCTGCTGGGATTCGCCAGCTCGTACGAGATCGTCTTGCTCGCAGCAATCATCAACGGACTCGCCTGGGGATCGCGCGCGCCGTTGATCACCGCCCTGCGCGCCGACTACTTCGGGGCATCAAACTTCGGACAGATCATGGGTTGGTCCTCGGTAGTGATGTCGACGTTCATGACGATCGGCGGCTTTCTCTCGGCCGTCCTCTACGACGCCACCGGCAGCTACGAGATCCCCTTCATCGTGCTCGGCCTGGGAGCGGTCACCGGAGCGATCTGGGTCCTGATTGCCACCCGCCCACGGCTGCCCGGCGTTCGCGTCATGACCGCGAGAGGCGCGCTCAGGCAGGCTCAACCGATCGCCATGTTCCGACCAAATCGGCAGGCGTCGAACCCGGTCGCTCGAGAGGCGCCGCAGCAGGACAAGATCAAGCGCTAGTGCTCGACCCCTACCCTCGCGCTTGATGCCCAAAATCTTCTACGGCTGGTACATCGTCGGCGCCGGACTGATCATCAACATGCTGATCGGCGGCCTGACCATGAACGCCTTCGGCTTCTACGCAGCCGCCCTCAAGGACGAATTCGGCTGGTCGGCGACGATTTTCGGAATCGCAGCCGCGGTCACCCGCGTCGAGTCCGGACTGCTCGGACCAATCCAGGGTTGGATGATCGATCGCTTTGGCCCGCGATCAATGATCCGACTAGGTATCACAACGACCGCGCTGGGCATGATCCTCTTCGGCTTTCTCCAGGATCAGGCGACCTTCATTGGGTTCTACATCCTGCTATCGATCGGAACCTCCATCGGTGGCTTCATGACCGTCTCGGTCGCCGTCGTGACCTGGTTCGAGCGCAAGCGCTCCCGCGCGATCGGTTTCATGTCGATGGGGTTCACGTTCGGCGCCCTCGTGTCCGCGCTCGTCGGGATCATCATCTTCGGCGTCGGTTGGCGCGAGGCGTCAATCGGGACCGGCATCTTCCTGTTCGTCGTTGGCTGGGGACTGTCGTTCGTCTTCGTCAGGCATCCCGCGGACAAAGGCCTGGAAGTTGACGGAGGCAGAGATGTCGTCGCCAACGGCGCCGGGCCGAGTGTTCCGCGAGTGAACACGTACCGCCATCGAGACTTCACCGCCCGCGAGGCCTTGAGAACCCGGGCATTCTGGGGCCTCGGACTCGCACACGGCGCCCCCCTGATGGTCGTCGGCATGTGGATCGGCCACGGCGTCCTGCATATCGACGAACTGCCCGGATTCCAGGCCAGCGACGCCGCCATAGTCGTCACCGTGATGGTTGTCACCCAGTTGGTGGGACAGGGTTTGTCCGCCTGGGCGGGAGATCGCTTTCCCAAGCGGCCGTTATTGGTGCTCTGCATGATCGGCCACTCGATCGCCGGGATCGCGCTGGCCCTGGCGACCGGCTGGTGGATGCTCATGGCCTTCGCTGTGCTCAACGGCGTCGCCTGGGGAGCGCGTGGAACCCTGATCACGTCGCTGCGCGCCGACTACTTCGGAGCCTCCCAGTTCGGCCGAATCATGGGCTGGACCTCGATGGTGATGATGCCCTTCATGACGATCGGCATGCTCGGCTCCGGCATCCTCCGAGACCTCTTCGGTAGCTACGACCTCGCCTTCATCATCTTCAGCATCGGCGCCGGCACAGGAGTCATCTGGATTCTGATGTCGAACCGACCTCGCTTGCCCGGCATTCGCGTCACCTCCGCCCGTGGAGCGCTGGCGAGCGCTCAACCGATCGCGATGTTCCGACCTAACCGCCAGGCCGAAGCCATCGTCGCCAGGAACGCGCCCCAGCGGGAAGAATCAAACCACTAGCGTTCGCTTGATGCGTTCGCGTTGGAACTCACGCAACATCTTCTTCGGCTGGTACATCGTCGCCGCCGGCATGGTCATCAACATGCTGATCGGCGGCTTGGTCTTTCACTCGTTCAGCTTCTATGTCGCCGAGCTCAAGGCCGAGTACCTCTGGTCGGCATCCCTCTTCGCATTCGCCTTCACCCTTACCCGCGTCGAGAGCGGAGTGCTCGGTCCAGTCCAGGGTTGGCTGATCGACCGCTTCAGCCCCAAGACCATGATCCGCTGGGGCGTCGCCTCGACGGCCGTCGGCATGCTCGCCTTCAGCCAGCTCTGGGACCAGGGCAGCTTCATCGGCTTCTATTTCCTCATCTCCATCGGCGCCTCAGTCGGTGGCTTCATGACGATCTCGGTCGTCACCGTGACCTGGTTCGAGCGACTGCGCTCACGCGCGCTGGGTTTCATGGCGATGGGATTCGGCCTCGGCGGATTCTTCGCCCCCGTCGTTGGCACCCTCATCGACGCAGTCGGCTGGCGATGGACCGCACTGGGCACGGGCGTCGTGTTGATAGTCGTCGGACTCGCACTGTCATCGTTGTTCGTTCGACATCCGCGCGAAAAGGGAATGCAGCCCGATGGCGGCCCACCCCCGGCAACCCGAGGCGCAGATGGTGCGCTATCTGGCCCCGTCAGGCCGACCAACGTCTACCGGCACCGAGATTTCACAGCCCGAGAGGCCCTCCGCACACGCTCCTTCTGGGCGCTCGCGCTGGCGCACGGCGCGCCCCTGATGGTCGTCTCGGGGATGATGGTCTACTTCGCCACCCGAGTGCAGGAAATCGAGGGACTCTCCGCCGCCGATGCCGGCTTCGCCTGGCTGGTCATGTCGGCCTGTCAGCTCGTCGGCCAACTCACAATGGGCTACCTCGGAGACCTGATCTCCAAGCGGTTGATCCTCCTGTTCTGCATGGTCGGACACGGCGCGGCCGGAGTCATCCTCGGCATCGCCGACAGCTACCTGCTGATCATGCTCTGCTCGGTGATCAACGGCCTGGCCTGGGGCGCCCGAGGTCCACTAATCACCGCACTCCGCGCCGATTACTTCGGCGCCTCCAGCTTCGGCCAGATCATGGGTTGGTCGTCGACCGTGATGATGATCTTCATGGTCGCCGGATCCCTGATCGTCGGCACGACGCGCGATCTCACCGGAGACTTCACGCTCGGATTCCTCGTGGTAGGCATCGGCGCCGGCTCAGGATTGCTCTGGGTTGCACTGGCCAACCGGCCGCGACTCGCACAGGCAATGACCGCGGCGACACGCCTATCTCCGACCGTCGTGCAGCTCATCGCAGTTTCCAGACCCAACCGGCCCGGAGGAGCCTGATCATGAACCCATTGACCGCCCTCCGCTAGTCAAAAGGATCATCTGTATCACCGTTAGCACAAACGTACGTTATTGCCGAGAAGTCTTCAGGAACTCGATAGAGTACATGCGTACTGAATAACAGCAGTGAATCGAGCAACTCGTGAGTCCCTCAACCCGTCCGACCATTTCGCCCACAAGATCCATCCCGCTGGAGGCTGATCGAACCTTCAGACACCTACCGAAAATTCCCGAAGAAACCTGAAAAAACCTGAAAAAAGCTGAAAGTGTTGAAGCACAATTCCCAGCAAAACACTGGACATCGGCTCTCTCAAGCGACGAGAAAAAATTGTTGCTGAAAACCCCCGGCGATCCTCCATTCAGACGACTCAAGCGACGAGGCTGCAAATGGCCCTAGCGTGAGCTGAGTGCTGCGACGCTTCGCCACTGGTCGCGCGTTCTTTGGCTGGTACATCGTCTCCGGCGGGATCGTCGTACAGATGCTGCTCGGCGGTTTGGTCATGCACGCGACCGGTTTCTACGTCGCCGCGCTGCAGGACGAGTTCATGTGGTCGGCGACGCTCTTCGGCATCGCTCTGGCAATGACCCGAATCGAGGCTGGCGCACTGGGTCCGCTCCAGGGCTGGGCGATTGACCGCTACGGACCACGCATGATGATGCGGTTCGGCCTCGCAGCAACCGCGCTCGGCCTGATCCTCTTCGGCTTCATCAACAACCAGGCCACCTTCTTCATCTTCTACTTCATCGTCTCGATCGGAGCCGGAGTCGGCGGGTTCATGACCCTGACCGTCGCCGTCGTGCACTGGTTCCAGCGCACCCGAGCCCGCGCCATGGGCTATCTGATGACCGGCTTGGCCTTCGGCAGTTTCATGGCGCCCCTGATCTCATTCCTGATCGATGACGTCGGCTGGCGAGCGACATCGATTGGTTCCGGAGTCTTGCTCTTCGTCGCTGGTCAACTCATTGCCACGCTAATCGTCCGCCCCGCCGACCGAGGCGAATCGCCCGAGCCATCGCGCGCAGCTACGGTCGCACGACCCGACTCGCCCACCGCGCCGACCCAACAGCGACGCGACTTCACCGCGCGCGAAGCCTTGCGAACCCGCTCATTCTGGGCGCTGTCCTTCGCCCACGGGTCGCCGCTGCTCATGGTCGCGGCAGTCAGCGGATTCTTCGTCCTCCGGGTGGGCGAAATCGACGGCTTGGGCCCGGGACACGCCGCGATCGGCATCGTGATCGGGACGGTCTGTCAAATCGCCGCCCAGCTCATCGGCGGCTACGCCGGTGACATCATCTCCAAACGCGTAATCATCGCAACCTGCCTGGTCGGACACGCCGCGGCCGCCGTCGTGCTCGCCATCGCCAATTCGTTCCCCATGATCATTCTCGGCGCGGTCCTGCACTGGACCGCCTGGGGCGGACGCGGACCCAACATCAACACGCTGCGAGCCGATTACTTCGGTCCGGCCAACATCGGCCAGATCATGGGCTGGGCCTCAGTTGTCATGATGATCTACTCAGCCGGAGGAAGCCTGCTCACGGGCGCATTGCGAGACCTCAGCGATGGCTGGGCCCTGCCATTCCTCGTCGCGGGCATCGGAACCGCGAGCGGTCTGCTCTGGCTGGCCCTGGCAACTCGGCCGAAGCTGCCCGAGGAACCGCCCGGCGCTGACGGCCCCAAACCGACGATGTCGTACCCTCAACCACGCACTTGAGGAGGTCCCGATGGAATACGACGTCATCATTGTGGGAGCCGGATCATCAGGCGCGGTCATGGCGACCCGGCTGAGTGAGGACCGCTCAAGGTCGGTCCTGTTGCTCGATGCCGGTCCCGACTACCGCACCCTCGGCGAGCTACCGTCCGACATAAACAGCATTCATGAACCGTCGGTAACAAATCACGACTGGGGCTTCGACGCTACGTTCGTCCCCGGCCGGGACGCGCCGCTCCCACGCGGCAAGCTGGTCGGCGGTTCCTCGGCAGTCAATACCGGCGTCGCGATCCGCGGCGCGCCCGGCGACTACGACGTTTGGGCCGAGATGACCGGAGACCAACGCTGGTCCTGGTCCGAATGCCTGCCCTACTTCCGCTCGATCGAGGACGACAAGGACGAAGGAGGCGACTTCCACGGCCAGGGCGGCCCGATCCCCGTGCGTCGCTGGCAACTCGACGAGATGGAGCCGGTCCAGCGAGGCTTCTACGACGCCTGCGTCGCCCACGGATTCGAAGAAACCAACGACCAGAACGACCCCGAGTCGACCGGCATCTCGCCTCTGGCGATGAACCGCGACGGCCCCGCACAAATGACCCGCTGGTCGGCCAACATGGGCTTCCTCTCACAGGCCCGCAACCGCCTCAACCTGACCGTCAGAGGACATTGCCTCGTCGACCGCGTGCTCTTCGAGGGCGGTCGCGCCGTCGGACTCTCAGTCGAGTGTGACGGCGAATTACAGGAGGTACGAGGCAATCAAATCGTGCTTTCTGCCGGCGCGATCATGAGCCCCGCAATTCTGTTGCGCAGCGGCATCGGACCGGCCTCAGAGCTGGCCCAGATGGGGATTCCCTCAATCGTCGATCTACCCGGCGTCGGCAAGCACCTCATGGACCACCCAATGACGCCGATGCTGCTCAATCCGACCCCAGGAACGGTCGACCCCGACCGTCCGCTGGCCCAGACGTTGCTCCGCTACACGTCCGAGACCGGCGAGTTCAACGACATGCAGGTCTACCTGCTCGGCCACATTCTGGTCGGCCCCGAAGCTCGATTCGGCGCCTGGGTCGGCGAGAACGCTGAGAATCTTGACGCGGGCTGGGTCTTCGGCATCGCTCCCGGGGTGCAACTCCCAAACTCATACGGCTCAGTCACTCTCGCGAGCGGCGACTACAAGGATCACCCAGCCATTGACCTCAAGTTCGACGAGGACGAAGCCGATCGCGTGCGGCTCCGAGAAGGCACAAGGCTCGCCTGGGAGCTGGCCCAGTCCGAAGCATTGGCGCCCTATCACACAGGTGCGCTCGACATAACGCAAGAGATCATCGACGACGACCAGAAGCTCGACGAGTGGATCCACTCCGCCGCAACCAGCATGGCCCACCCCACCTGCACCTGTCCAATGGGCCCCGATCCATCAGATGGAGCCGTAGTCGACAGCGAAGGCAGAGTCTACGGAGTCGAAGGTCTCAGAGTCGTTGACGGCTCAATCATGCCAACCCTAATCCGAGCAAACACCAACTTCACCTGCATGATGATGGGAGAACGAGTAGCCGAATGGATGTCCGCTGATCTCTAGCCGACCGACGGTCCCGAAGCCCCGCGCTCGGACGCGGGGCCCAGACCTCGATCAGTGACCGGGTGTCGAGAGTCCCTCTCGCCTCAGTCACTGCCGCAGGTCGGAGCAGAGCCCGGGTACTCAGCTCAACGCGCCCGTAGCGGCCAGATCCTCGATTTCAGCGTCGCTCAGACCAAGCAAGCCCTTGAGAATCTCCTCGTTGTGCTCGCCGTACTGAGGCGCGGGCCGAGCAGGTCCTGCCGGGGTTTCAGACAGGATGTATCGCGGGCCTTCAAGCACCGTCTCGCCATGTAGGCCATGCGGCCGGCGTCGGAAGTGTTCGCGGTGAGCAAGCTGAGGGTCGTTCGCGGCGTCCTCCGTCGTCGACAGTCGATGGGCTGAGATGCCAACGCCTTGCAGCGTCTCCTCAACCTCAGTGACCGACCGACCTGCAGTCCAACCGGACACAGCCGCATCAATCTCCAACTGATTCCCCTGCCGCTGCGCCAACGACATCGTCGAATCAGCGCCAATGATCTTGGCCAGGCTCTGCCATTGCTCATCCCCAGAGACTGCGATCGCAACCCAGGACTCCGTCCGTCCAGTCTGTGGCTGACAGGGATAGACACCGTGAGGGCACAACTGCGGATCATCATTGCCGCGCGCCTCAAGGGTCGGGCCGCCGTTCAAAGCGTCGATCAGGGCAGGAGCGAGAAGCTGCAACGTACCTTCCGCTTGCGCCTGGTCGATGAAGACGCCTTCACCAGTCCGACGTCGATGATCGAGCGCGGCCAGCAAGGCAGTCAGCGCGAAGCGCGGCGCGGGATAGTCGGTATAGGGACCGAATGGTCCCGCCGGAGCCCGATCGGGCCAGCCAGTCAGATGTTGCACGCCCGACATCCCCGCGCCCTGGCTGCCAAACCCGCTGACCTGGTTGTAAGGCCCCGTCTGTCCAAGCAACGTGCTGCTCAGCATGATCAGGTCAGGCTTCAGCGCTCGCAGGTGTGAGTAGTCCAGGTTCCAGCGGGCCAGGATGCCGGCTGTGAAGGACTCACTGACAATGTCAGCCCACTGAACCAGTCGCCGGAAGATGTCCTGCGCCTCGGGCACGTTGAGGCTTAGCGTCAGTCCCCATTTCCCCGCATTGACATTGCCGTACAGCCCCGAGTTCTCCACGCCGGGCAAGTCGCCGTGGAACGGACCCACGACGCGAGCCGTATCAACGCGAATCGGAGACTCGACCCGAATCACCGTCGCGCCATAGTCGGCCAGCGCGCGCCCAACCGTCGGCCCGGCGACGATCCAGCTCAAGTCGAGCACCTTCACTCCGGCCAGCGGTCCCTCGCCCAGGGGCAGTCCGGTGTCATCGCTCATACGACACCGTCCGAACGGAGTGCTTGCAAGTCGTCGCTCGTCAAACCGAGTTCTCCGTAGATTTCCGCATTGTGTTGTCCGAGCCGAGGAGGCGGCCGGTTGTTGTTCGCCCGTGGCTCCCTGTCAAGGAACATCTTCAGCGGCGGCCCGGGATAAATCACTCTGCGGCCATCGTCGTGTTCAATCTCTTGCCAGAACTCGCGAGCTTCGAGCTGCTGGCTATTGGCGAGATCAACGATGGTCAGCACCGGAACAAGCAACAGGTCGTACTTGATCGAGACCTCAAGCATCTCTTCCTTGGTTCGCTTGGCCACTTCCGCGGTCATGATCTGCTGGATTCGGGGAAAGATCTCCGGATCAGCGTCACCGGTCGCCACCCGGTCGGCGTAGGTTCGGAAATTCTCCTCCAGCAGGCTGGCCTCGACCGCGCCGATGTCGACCAGCCACTGGACCGCATGGTTTGCAAAGTGACCCACGGCCGGGCCGGGCGCCATGTTCAGCACGATGTGCCCGTTCGCAACCTCAGCCGAGACGCGAAAGCCGATGCCTCGTTGCTTCACACCGCCAGCGAACCGCTCCGGCTCCGATGCTCCGAGCTGATAGGCAAGCACCTGCCCGAGGGTCGCCTGCGCCGCCGATACCTGGGCAGAGATATCGACATGCTGCCCAGACCCCGTCTGATGACGAGCATGCAGCGCCAGCATGGAGCCGCCCGCCGCATCGCCCGAGGCATGCCCCCAGGACTGCGGCTGCGAGACCCGAATCGGAGGTCGGTCGTCGTCGCCGGTCATCAGCAGCGGAGTGCCGGCCGCCCAGATCGCCAGGTCCGAGCCGACATAGTGCGCCTTCGGTCCGGTCTGTCCAAACGCGGAGATCGAGGTGTAGATCAGGTTCGGGAACTGCTGATGCAGGTTGCCGTAGTCGAGCCCCAGCTCGGCCATCTGGCCAACATCGGATGACTCAATCAGAAAGTCAGCCGTCTCCAGCAACTGGAGGAGCAGGTCGCGCCCGCGTGAGTCTTCGAGATCGCAGGTGACGCCACGCTTGCCGCGCGTGTACGCAGCCCAGTAGATCGATTCGTCCGGCTGATGGGCAAAGAATGGAGCAACACCGCGTCCGTTAGATCCACCCGGCGGCTCGACCTGGATCACATCAGCGCCCAGATCGGCGAGCATCTGGCCAGCCAGGACCCCGCGCTCGTCCGTCAGGTCAATGACACGGTAAGGAGAGAGCATGAGCGGCAGGGTAACGCGACCTTAGCGAGTTATGCCGCCGTTGTAAGACTCACCGACTGGAACGGTCCTCGTAACGAGACACGAAATGCGAATGGTCGAGGATGGGACCCGTCGATCTCTTCAAGTCGTGCCATCCGACGCAGCATGAACTCCAGCAAGTCACGACTCCTGGCGCCCGCCGAAGTTATGCACACGAGACCGACCCTGTGTTCGCCAAGAAGTTCGCGTTGTCCCGGTCGTCTGAGTAGGTTTTGATCTTTCGATATGACAAGCCAGTCGTTTCCGATTCTCGGGATCCATTCTTCGTCGGGAATGCCAACTGAGAACATATTGGTTGCGTAGTTGATGTCCCTGAATCCCACCATCCTCAGAGCTTCAGGAACTCCGCGCCCCATATTCTCGTCGAAGAAGAGCTTCATGCGGCTAGAGCGAATCTCAATGCCGCCTCCACGTCTCTTTCCCTTAGATCAAAGTCTGTGGCGATAAACTCGATTGATTCTTCTGCGCGCCAACGATCCACGATCGTCTCGAGGGTCAAACCACGATCAAGAAACGTCACAGCACCTCCTGCAAATCTGGGATCAACCATCAAAGGCACTGAATTTCCTGCAGGAAAGTAGCGGCTTGCCCAGGCGGGTTGGTTGGCCCCTTGGGACAAATGCTCGTATTCGAAGACCTCTGTCGCGAAGTCAACAAGGTTTGGCAACGCTGGCTGAGAAGCTGGCCAAGGCAGGTCTATTGCATGCCCTGGTTGATCGAGAACGCGACCGCCGAGCAGTTTCAGATGGCGTTCTGCTAGGGGGTACTCAACCTCCCACTGCTCTCGACTGTGTTTTCTGGCCTCCCGCAACTGCTCGATGCTGATCCGATGTTGTCGGAATCGCCGAGCTACGACGACTTCTACAACCTCGAGAAAAGACAGCCAAATCACTGAGTCACGCGTTCGTGCGCGTTCAGAAAAGAGGGGCTTGAAACCTCTTTTCTCGTCGCCGCAGAACCAGCTAGTGACCGTTGCTGAATTGGTGCCCGCGTGTGCAGCAGCATCTGCAATGGTGTAGAGCGGTCTTGTACGGGCATCGTTTGGTTCGCGCATGTGTTCAGTGTACCCAAGAGACGGTGCAGACTGTTTCACGAATTCGAGTCTACTTCTGCTGGGGTCGACCCTCACCAGGCGGCCCGGCAAAGGCCTGCGCGACCTGAAGGAACTCCTCGGCACCCCCCGGCGTGAAGCTGAGCTCTGTGTCTCTGTAGTGGATTCGCTGGGTGACAACGCGGCAGAAGTCAGGCGCCGTACCTGAAACCACGTTTTGAACTTCGTCATCGCCTCGAGTCCAGATGGCCCCGGAGGGCAGAGTCAGCTCGACCCGCAACGGTTCGCTGTTCGGCTCCAACCCCCGCGTCTGATACGCGAACCCTCGCGTGATGTAGCCCAGATGCGCGATGTGTTGCAGTCGATCCGAGTGGACAGGCTCCACGCCAGCGCCATCCAGAGCGTCCAGCCCATGCGACCAGCATTCCATCAGCCGAGCCGTGGCAAATGAGCGGGCGCTCATCGGCGGTCCAGCCCAGGGCAGCCGATCTCGTCCGTCCCGGGCACGAAGGGCACCTTCCATCCGATCCCGGGCGGCCCTCCACCAATCCACGAGCTGAGTCCGTGTCATATGGCGCGAGCTGTCCTGCAACGCCGAGCGAGTGCCGTCCTCCGACCGCTCACCGCCTGACATCGTCCGCGCCGCACCGGTCGCCACGTTGGTCGCCGACTCATCGACTTCAGCCAGGTGAGAAATCACATCGCGGACCATCCACCCCCGACAGGGCGTGTCGTTCTGCCAGACGTCGTCAGGCAGGTCGACAAGTTGCCCGTCGAGGTACTGCTGTTCAGCGACGAGGTCATCGATGAGCTGTTGGTAGGGATCGGACATGGGCTCTGCCTAAGACCTCCCCCTTTGGGGGAGGTGTCACGAAGTGACGGAGGGGGCTCTTCTCGTGGCTCAGATACGCCGCGCGGCCCCCACAGTTGTTGCGCAACAGCTCCCCCGAAGGGGAGCTCCTGACGTCGTCAGTCCACAACCGGAGTCGCGCCGAGCGGCCGGAGCTCGTCCATCAGCCAGGTCAGGCGTTCTTCGCTCAGTGTTGGCGGCTTGTGACCGTCCCGGGAGCCCGGGTAACCGAAGCTGCTTCGGCCCTCGTTCTGCTGCCGGACGTACTGGCCCAACGAAATGCGGCTGGCGTAGCCGAGGTTGTTGCGCACGTACTTGGGCAGGTCGTCCCAGGTGGTGGCGTGCGCCATCTCTGCGGCGACCTCGAAGTTGACCGCATCGGCCATCTTGTCCCACTCGCCCTTGAGCGACAGCTCGTGCAGCTGCATGCCCAGCGATTCCATCCCGTGAGCCTGGAAGACGTGGTGATACGAACGGGTCGAACCGTAGAAGGAGATCGCCCGGCGCAGGCCGTCGATCGACTGCTCGACCTCGGACTCGTTCTCGCCGAAGGCCATGAATCCGCCGACCCCGAGGTCGATGTCGTCAAGACTGCGGCCGGCGCGGTCGGCACCCTTCTTCACGTTGGGGATCACGGTTTCCATCATCACCTTGTGAGTCATGAACCCGTGCGGCCTGAGACCATCGGCGCAAGCGCCGGCGACCTGTGCCATCAGCGGACCCACGTTGGCCAGCGAGATCTTCGGCGGGTCGTAAGGGATCGGGCCCGGGTCGAACATCGGCGTCATCAGCGTGTAGGTGTAGTTGTCCGAAATGAACTCGGGACGCTCACCGGTCTGCCATGAGTGCCAGACAGCGCGCATCATGTTGATGTAGTCCTCCATGCGCTTGGCCGGAGGTGCCCAGGTACCGCCAAAACGCCGGATGTTGTGACCCTTGACCTGGCTACCCAGGCCAAGATTGATCCGGCCCTTGGACAGCTCCTGCATGTCCCAGGCAGCCTGCGCCATGATCAGTGGCGTGCGCGGGAACGCAATCGTGACCGAGGAGGAAATCTCTACCCGCTCGGTGTGTTCCGCCGCGATCATCATCTGGAAGAGTGAGTTGTGCTTGGTCTCGGGCACGACAATAGAGTCGAAGCCACGTGCTTCAAGCGCCTTCACTTGCTCGGCGATCCCGCCAAGCCAGCCGCCGCCAAATCCGGTTTCGATTTTCATGGTTGTTACCTCTCTGGTGTGTTTCTGAGTCTATCCGCCGACCCTGGACAGCTCACGTGGCGCCAGCGACGCCCAGAACTCTCGCTCTTCGTCTCCTGGTGAGTCGACGACCTCGGAATTGTGATTAAGTGTCATCACAGCTCGGTCGGTCGGGTTGTACGTCGGCCAGTCCGGCAGTCGATCGTTGTTCGGATTGCCAGTCTTGGCGAACGCGAGGTAGGTCTGCATCATCGTGTCCGACAGCGCAGCCAACTCAGGCGACGCGTCGCCGCAGAAACGCTTCATATTCTCGGCCTCATACGTGCCCCAGATGAACGGGATGTCGAGGGAATGGCAACTGCCCAGCTTGCCGTCGTAAGCCGGCGACGGGTAGTCGAATCGGTAGCACCAGACGCTTGGGGTATGCCGACCTTGCGCCTCCGCCGTCCTGACCGCCGGGATCCGGAACATCGAGTCGGTCATGATCGCGTTCCAGACCGAATGGTTGTCGGTCGGCTCGCCGCGAGCATCCCGAGCGCGCTGATAGCGGTCGATGCCCTCGCTCGCGCGCATCCCGCCAAACGGAGCGGTCGCGGCCGCGAGCAGGTCGTTGTCCGTCATCTCACGTTCAGCCTGCGCAGCGGCCGTGAACAAGTTGAACTCATCCTTGGTGTGCCCGATCAGTAGCGGCATCCCTTTGGTCTGGATGCCCGCGCCAATCCGTGCTTCAGCATCGAGACCCAGCGAGTAGCCATCGGCGACAGGACCGAATCGTGCCCCACCGAAGCCGCCGCCTGCTAGCTCGGCCTGGTAGTCGAGCAGGTCGTCGGCGCAAACCTTGCGCATTCGCTCCGGATCATCCCAGCCGCCGAAGCGCATCAAGAATCGCTCGGCGATGGACCGAGCCTCGACCTTGGTGATCGTGGGGATCAGCGAGCCGCTCATCGGGATCGCCTTGTCGAACGCGCCTGTTGCGGCTGGCATCGCCATCAGGTGGGCGATGTCAAAGCCGCCTGCCGACTGTCCAAAGACCGTCAAGTCACTGGGGTCGCCACCGAAGGCCTCGATCTCTCGACGGACCCAGAACAAAGCGGCAGTCTGGTCGAGCAGGCCCTCATTGCCATAGGCGCCCAGCGTCGGAGCATGCATCCAACCAAACACGCCCAGTCGGTAGTTGAGCGTCACGACGACGACATCGCCGGTCATGGCCAGCCTGCGACCATCAATCCGTGGCTGCGTCCCCGACCCAACCGTGTTGCCGCCACCGTGAATCCAGACCATCACCGGTCGCTTGCGATCGTCACACGCCGGCGTCCAGATGTTGAGGTAGAGACAATCCTCGGACTGCGTCTGCGCAGGAACACCGATCAGGTCGCCGACATCCCCAGGCGTGTTCCGCTGCATCGCTGAGGCAGAGAACTCGGTCGCGTCCCGGATCCCGTCCCACGGATCCACCGGTTCGGGAGGCCGCCAGCGCAGCTCACCGACCGGCGGCTGGGCAAACGGAACACCGCGAAAGACGACGCAACCATCGTCCTCCGCGCCCTGAAGTTTGCCGAGAGAAGTACTGACTTGAGGTGGCATGATCGTCGCCCGCATCTGGTGATCTGAGATGAATCGATGGTAGCGGGGCCGCACGACCTCCCCCTCTGGGGGAGGTGCCCCAAAGGGGCGGAGGGGGCCCGCTCAGGATGGGAAGCACCCCTCTCGCTCACTTCATGACAGCTCTATCGGAGCGGGATCCCCTACCCACCACACCCAACACAGAGGACTGTACGTCCGCTCCGCTCCTGAAGCGGGCGAGCATTCGGACCACCAGTGAGCGCCTGGAGCTGTTCCACCTGCCGTCGGGAGACCGTCCCAATCGTCCTGCCGACGTACCACTGCACAGGCTCACTGAACGGCGCAGCGGTCAACGAACCCACGTAGTGGTAGAAGCCATCCGACCTCATCGCATGGTCGACGGCAGAGACTGCCGGAACGACGCCTGACTCCTCGGCGACCCCTGGCGATTCATCGATGATTCGCTGCAGACCATCGTCCACCTCGCCGAGTCGATACATCGCGCCGACCACAAGCAGCTCGTCACGCTCGTTGACATGTACGAAATGGACTTCAGCAGCAAACTCTTCGCCGTCAACAGCGTGCTCAGCCGGAGTGTGCCAGTGCAGTTGAAGCAGGCGATACGCATCGTCGCCAATCTGCAGTTCACTACCGCGAGCAAAGTGGATCATCACGAAGCCCTGCGACCGCTCAACCCGCTCAGCCACGCTGGCGTACGCAAATGTCGGTGCCGCAGCCTCCGATTCAACCCAATCGCTGATGTCGATCGGTGATTGTCCCCGCCCAATATCTGGCGTCGTCGTCATCGCTATCCGTCCTGCTGCTTCGCTCGCGATTCGAGCGGTAGATTATCGTGCGGATGCCGAGTGATTCCGCTCAGGCGGACACAGATTTCCACAACGTCACGAGGACGCAACGATGGCCGAGCAACAGTACGAAACCTACGACCCGGCGAAGCACAATCGCTCGACTCAACAAGAGATCTTTGGCCCGGTGGTCAAGGTCGACAAACTCGAAGGCGGCGGCGTCTACCTGATCACGCTGAACCGGCCGCACCGGCTGAACTCGATCGGCGACGGCCTCAGCGAGGCTCTCTACGACGCCTTTGAGGAATACCGCGACGACCCCAACGCTCGCTGCGCCGTCCTGACCGGCGCTGGCCGCGCCTTCTGCGCCGGAGCCGATCTAATCAACACGGCAGAGATGCGAGAAGCCGAGCGCGAGGGCCGTGAGTCCGGTGTCGCGCCAATCATGTCCCGACGCAAGAGCCCCGTGCCGCTGTCCGAATCCCTCAACCTGTGGAAACCAACGATCGCCGCGATTAACGGCTGGGCCGTCGCGGGAGGGTTCATGTTCGCGATGCAATGTGACATCCGCATCATGTCCGAGGAGGCCAAGGTCGGAATCGCGGAAACCCGTTGGAACATGGGCGGCGCCGGCTGGATGGCGCCGCTGACCCGACAGATTGGCCTGGGCTCGGCGATGGAGCTCACGCTCTGGGGCGACACCCAGTACGACGCCGAGCGCTGCTATCAACTCGGCTGGGTCCAGCGGGTAGTCCCCCAGGAGCTGCTGTTGGAGACCGCGCTGAGCTACGCGCGGCGCATGTTGTACCTCGCCCCCCGAGAGGTCCGCAACATCAAGCAGGCGCTGTACCGCGGCTACTACATGGAGCCGATGATGGCGCAGCAGTTCGGCGCCGCGATCGAGCAGAACTTGCAGGGCATGAACGACTCGATCGAAGGTCCCAAGGCCTTCTCCGAGAAGCGCCTGCCAAACTTCACGGACACCTAGAAAACGTCCCGTCATACCTGTGCTCGGCGCGGGTATCTCGCCGAGTTCAGCGCAGTCTTGCCGGCCACGGCAGAAGACGGCAGCCGGAGAACACATGACATCACTGCGAATCGTCTGGCACGAGCAAACCTCCGACTTCGGCCAGCCGATGCCCTGGTTCGGCTCCTGGCTCGTCGGCGACGGCGAGACCGAGGGTGACTGGTTCCACTCTGGTCGTGGCGCAGCGGAGACCTCTCACGAACCCCCTGAAGATGCAGTCGGCGTGCGCCTCCGATTTTGGCCGTCGGAAGGCCTCGATCCCGAGTACATCGACCTGCCGCTTCCCGACAACGGAGTGATTGAGACGATCTCGCTCGACTACGACCACCCAGGCCCGCATTCGCGTCTTGACCTCTCAGAAACCTGAGGTCTGCTGACGGAGACATCGCGCTGTGTCAGTTCCCTCTTCGCAGGTGGGGCGACCGGCTACCAAACCTCGAGCAGCTCTGATAAGAAACTCACGCTCGCGAGAATGGCTCCGTTAGACTCTGCATGACGATCGATTGATGGCCCGTTTCTCCCGTTTGGAAGGATTTGCGCATGGTTACCGCTGAACGAGCTTCGGCTGACCCGGTTGGATATGAGATTCCCGAGCACCGCACGCTAACCCCCGGAATAGAAGGCTGGACCCGCACGGCCCGTCCCGAAGATCCGAAGAAGTACTTCATGGTCTCGGCCGACTGCCACGTGCACGAGCCCGTCGACCTATGGGAGCGCCGCGTCGAGGAAAAGTACCGACACCGGCTGCCCCGGATCGAAGTCGACGAGGATGGCGTTCGCTGGCAGGTGACCGAGGGTCACCGCCCGACCAAGATTCGCGACCTCAAGCTGGCCGGCGAGGACCTGGTCCGCGACAAGCACGGCAACGCCTTCCCCGAAGAGCGCTTCCGTGACATGGACCGTGATGGAGTCGACGCCGAGATCATCTTCCCCAACAAGGGACTCTCGATGTGGGCGACCGACGACCCCGTCTTCGCCAACGCGATGTGCAGCGCCTGGAACGACTGGGCCTGGGAAACCTTCGGCGACACCTACGACCGCTCGTCGCCGCTGGCCTGCGTCGCTACCGGCGACATCCCCGGCGCGATCGCCGAGGTCCAGCGCTCGGCCGAGCGCGGCTTCCGCGGCTTCTCCTTCCCGGCCAAGCCGGTCTGGGGACCGACGGGCGAGGACTCCCGCAACTACAACCTGCCGGAATTCGACCCGCTCTGGGCAGCTGTCGAAGAGACCGATCTACCGATCACGTTCCACGTCTCCACCGGACGCGACCCGCGCGGCGCGCGAGGCAATGGCGGCGCAGTCACGAACTACGTCTTCCACTCACTGGCGATGACCATGGAGCCCGTGATCAACATGTGCGCCTCGGGCGTCTTCCAGCGCTTCCCGGGCTTGCGAGCAGGCACGATCGAGGCCGGCATCGGCTGGATCCCGTGGGCCCTGACCGCAATGGACGAGGCCTACCACAAGCACCACATGTGGGCCTTCCCCAAGCTCGAGGGCCTGCCCTCGGACTACTACCGCGCGCACTGCTTCGGCTCATTCCAGGACGACGGCCCAGGCATCGACCTCGCCCGCAAGTACGACCTCGTCGACAACCTGCTCTGGGCCAACGACTACCCCCACCACGAGGGATCCTGGCCACATTCGGCTGCGGCGATTGAGCGCACAATGGCTGATCTGACGGACGAGGAACGGGCCAAGATCCTTGGTCTGAATGCGGCCCGTCTGTTCAACTTCGACGTGCCTGACTCGAAGCGGTAGCCTCTGACTGTTCTGGTTAGAGAACCATGGCGGTCATGACATTCTGTGTATACTCCGCCAGTAGCGAGGTAGCCTTCGGGTCATTCCGGAGACTAGGAAAGGACAGGGGAGCGTAATGAGATTGCCAAGTTTGAAGGGGCGCAGGCTATTCAGTGCAATGCTGTTTGCCGGCGCCGCATTGATTGCTGGCGCTGTAATCGGTGCCTGTACGTCTGATGAAGAAGATCAGCAGGCGCAGGCGACGGATCAACAGCAGCAGCAAGTGATGCAACAGCAGCAGGACCAGCCGCAGGCCCAGGTCTCCGGCGACCCGCGCGGCAACACCGTGCAACTGGTCAAGGACCGTGGCGTCCTCAAGTGCGGCGTCAAGCAGACGCAGCCACTGTTCGGATTCCGCGAGCCAGACGGTTCAGTTGTCGGCTTCGATGTCGACTTCTGTCAGGCAATCGCCGATGCGATGGAAGTTGACCTTGAACTGGTTGACGCCTCTGACGCGTCGACCCGATTCGAGCTCCTCGCTGACGGCGAGATCGACGTGCTAATCCGCACGACCACGATCACCGCCTCCCGCGACCGTGAGCTGGGCGTCGACTTCGCGCAGACCACCTTCTACACCGGCCAGGGTTTCGCGGTCCACGCAGGCCAAGGCATTGAGTCGACCTCTGACATGGGCGGCGCGACCATCTGCGTCCAGTCCGGTACGACGACTGAGCAGAACCTCGCCGACCACTTCACCGACCTCGGCCTGAGCTACACGCCACTGGGCGGGTCCGACCAGGAAACGCAGGATGCGTTCCTCGCCGGCCGCTGTGACGTCTGGACCGCCGACCAGTCCAACCTCGCTTCCCGCATCGGCGTGCTCGAGAACGCCAGTGACTTCGTCATTCTTGGTGAGTTGATCTCCAAGGAGCCGCTGGCTCCTGGCGTCCGCGACTACGACTCGGAGTTCAAGGATGTCGTCAACTGGGTCGTTCACGGCCTGATCGCTGCTGAGGAAATGGGAATCACCAAGGCCAACGTGGCCGCCATGGCATCCAACCCGCCGAACACCGCGGTCGCGCGACTGCTCGGTGTCCCCTTCGAGGGTGGCGAAGTCTCGGCCCTCGGCTTCGACTCGGTCGGTGCGCAGTTCATTCAGCGCGCGTTGGCCGCCGTCGGCAACTACGGTGAGATCTACGAGAACAACGTCGGTAGCGCTGTCCCGCGAGCCTGCTCGCTGAACGCGCTGGCCTCGGAGGACAAGACCAATTGTCCGCCAGGCACCGGTGGCATCCAGTACGCGCTGCCCTACCGCTAGACCGACAACCGTCGCAATCCGGAATCAGGGGCCGTCCCTCGGACGGCCCCTTTTTCCTGTCCGTTCGAATCTCGTCTATCTGGTGAGTTCAAGAAATAGAACCACGTGATGCCACATCTCCGTTAACCTGTGGCGGAACGACGGCAGACCGACAGCAACGGCGAACGGAATCAGATGTCCGCACAAGCGCCAACGTCATCTCCGCCTCCAGGAGGACCACCTGTCCCCTCGGGTGACGTGCCGCTGTTCTATCGCCGCGGATTCCGAAACGTCCTCCAGCAAGCGATCTACGTCGCCGCGACCGCCATCGTCGCCTGGTACGTCTACACCTCTCTCGACCTACGAGACTTCGGCTTCGGGTTCCTCAGCGAGCCCGCCGGGTTCGCCGTCGGGTCGCAATGGCTGACCGAGGTCGACGGGGTCACCAACTCGCGCCTGACCATGTACTTGGTTGGTGTCTGGTCTTCGCTGCGCGCCGTGCTGGTGGCGATCTTCCTCTCCACCATCGTCGGCGTCGTCGTCGGCGTCGCGCGCCTGTCCTCCAACTTCCTCGTCTCCAAGATGGCGACCCTTTTTGTAGAGATCTTCCGTAACACGCCGCTGCTCGTGCAGGTCGTGCTCTGGTACGCCATATTGCTGGTCGGCGCGCCGATCATCCAGAACGTGATCAACGTCGGCGACTTCTTCTTTCTCTCCAATCGCGGCATCGCGATTCCCTGGCCGGTCCCCTCCGGTGGACTCTGGGGAGTCCCCGACTGGTTCGTCGGCGTCTGGGTGCTGGCGCTGGTCGCGGCCGCGGTGGTTGCCTGGAAGGTCCGCGCGTCACGCCAGGAATTGGAGCGCGAGACCGGACAGCCGCACTACCCGAATCGTTACGCATTCACAATCTTTGCCGGTGCCGCGCTGATCTCATTCCTCTTGCTCGGCGTAGTGGTCTCAATCGACCGACCGATTCTCTCCGGCACGCAGTACGCCGAAGGCATGGTGATCAAGCCGGAGTTCGCCGCGCTGGTCCTCGGCCTGACCGCGTACACCGGCTCGTTCATCGCCGAGATTGTGCGTGGCAGCATCCAGGCGCTGCCGCGCGGCCAGACCGAGGCCGCCAACGCCATCGGCCTGTCCGGTTACCAGCGGCTCACGCTGATCATCCTGCCGCAGGCCCTGCGCCAGATGATCCCCTCGGTGACCAACCAGTACCTCAACGTCAACAAGAACTCCTCGCTGGCCTACGCGGTGCTCTACGACGACCTGTTCCGGGTCGCCACCGTGATTCAGAACAAAGCAGGCCACGCGCTCGAGATGTTCTTCGTGATCATCGTGACCTACATGATCATTTCGTTCGCGATATCTGCGCTGATGAACGTGCTCAACTCGCGCGTCACCGAACACCGGTTGTAGGGGGTTTCGATGTCCGAACTTCCCCCGATTCCTAGGCCCGACCAGATCCCTCTGCCGCCCCCGCCCGGCGGCGGACCACGCAAAATCGTGTTGCCACCGCACCGCCAACGAGCAGGCCGACCGTTCCGAATCAGGGCGCGCGAGTGGATCCGTCGCAACCTCTTCCCATCGTTCGGTGGGACGGTCCTGACCCTGCTCTCAGCCGGATTCCTCGGCGTGATGCTCATAGGAATCATCTGGTTCGTCTTCTTCGACGCCAACTGGAACGTAATCACCGCCAATCGCTGGCTCCTGTTCGCCGGCTCGTTCCCACGAGAAGAAGCCTGGCGACTCTGGACCAGCATAGGCGTCGTCATGTTCCTGATCGGGCTCGCCTACGGCACCTGGTCGAGCCTCGGCCGGCGCGACTCCTTGTTCATCGTTCTGGCCGGCGCCTTCGTGATCTTCTTGATGGCCCACGGAGACGCCACGATCTGGTCCTCGATCTGGTTCCTCGCCGCCATCGGGCTGCTGTACGTCGGCTACTACCTGACCGTCTGGATGCCACGCGAGACCTCGCCCCGTCGCACCTGGCACCAGCGCATCGTCGGAGGACTGCTAGGGATCTCACTGCCCCTGGTGCTGATCATCCTGATGGTCGCCGGCGGCGCCAACACACGTCAGTTCGACGGATTCGTCCTCAACCTGATTCTGGCTCCCGTGGGCATCGTCGGAGGTCTGGTCGTCGCCATCCCCCTCGCCTTGGGCCGCGCCTCCAACATGCGGACGATCAAGTGGACGTGTACCGCCTACATCGAAGTCGTCCGCGGCGCGCCGCTGCTCGGTTGGCTTTTCGTCGCCCTCTTCATCCTCGACGACATCATCGGCGGCGACTTGATCATCCGCACAATGGTCGTCCTGGCCGTCTTCACCGGCGCCTACATGGCCGAGTACATCCGCGGCGGCCTACAGGCCCTGCCCCGAGGACAGTACGAAGCCGCCCAGGCCGTCGGCCTCAACCAGCTCCAGTCGATGCAGTTGATCATCCTGCCGCAAGCGCTGCGGATCTCGATTCCACCGATCGTCGGTCAGGCGATCGCGATCTGGAAAGACACCACGCTCGTGACGATCATCCTGACGCTGCGAGAACTCAAAGGCAACGCCGACTCCGCCATCGCCCAGTCGGAGTTCATCCCAGACCGGATCGAGGCCTACGTCTTCGTCGCGGTGGTCTTCTGGGTCGTCGCGTTCATGATGTCCCGAATCTCGCAGCGGGTAGAGCGCGCACAAGGAATCGGCGAACGCTAGCCTCAATCGAGAGGCGGCTTGAGGAGTGTGAGATGACAGACGAACTTTCGCCGGCGGACATCATCGCCGAATCAGCCGGGCCCAAGGCATCCACCGCCACCGCGCCCGCGCCAGCCATCAGCGACGATCCTGAGGTATTCTCGCCCCGCCTCGCCGGCTCCGAGGACATCATCATCACCGAACACGTCGACAAGTGGTTCGGCGACTTCCAGGCCCTGGACGATGTCTCCTTGCGAGTCAAGGAAGAAGAGATCGTCGTCATCCTCGGACCGTCAGGTTCCGGCAAATCGACCTACATTCGCTGCCTCAACCGGCTCGAGGAGCACGACGCCGGCCGAATCGTGATCGACGGCATCGAACTGAACGAAGACGTCCGCGCGATGGCCGCCATCCGCTCCGAAGTCGGCATGGTCTTCCAGCAGTTCAACCTCTTCCCCCATCTCACGGTGCTCAGCAACATCACCCTCGGACCACAGAAGGTCCGACACATGCCCAAGCTCGAGGCCGAGGCCCTCGCCATGCAGCACCTCGAGCGCGTCGGCATCCCCGAGCAGGCCGACAAGTTCCCATCACAACTCTCCGGCGGCCAGCAGCAGCGAGTCGCCATCGCCCGAGCCCTGGCGATGCAGCCCAAGATCATGCTCTTCGACGAGCCCACCTCGGCCCTCGACCCCGAGATGATCAAAGAGGTCCTCGACGTCATGCAGGAGCTCGCCGAGTCCGGCATGACTATGATCGTGGTCACCCACGAGATGGGATTCGCGCGCGAGGTCGCCGACCGCCTGGTCTTCTTCGACGAGGGCGCACTGGTCGAGCAAGGCACGCCCGAGCACTTCTTCACCAACCCGCGCGAGGAACGAACCAAGCTGTTCCTCAGCCAGATCCTCTAGGCGAGCCGTGGCTGACCTGAGCGCCGTCAAAGCGCTGACCTTCGACGTCTTCGGCACCGTCGTCGACTGGCGTACCTCGGTCTCCGCCGAGGTAGAGACCTTCCTCAGGCGTTACGGCGTCCGAGCCGATGCCGGCATGTTCACCGACCGCTGGCGTCGCGAAGGCTACGCCGGAGGCATGAGACTCGTTCGCGACGGAGAGTTGCCCTTCCAGACCGCCGATCAGCTCCACCTGCGCATGCTCAACATCCTGCTCGAGGAACTCGGCATCGAAGCGCCCGAGGCCGAGGTCAACGAGCTAAACCGAGCCTGGCATCGACTCCATCCGTGGATCGATTCCCCCGGCGGACTCCAACGCCTGCGCTCGCGATTCGTCGTCTCCACGCTCTCCAACGGCAACGTCGACCTCTTGGTCAACATGGCCAAGTTCGGCGGCCTCCCCTGGGACTGCGTCCTCTCCGCCCAGGTCACCGGAGCATTCAAACCCGAGCCACAGTGTTACCAGCGAGCCGCCGAGCTCCTGGGCTGCGAGTCCCACGAAGTGATGATGGCCGCCGCCCACCAGGGAGACCTCCTAGCCGCCGCCAAAACCGGCATGAGAACCGCCTTCATCCCCCGACCCGACGAAGCCGGCCCCAACTTCCCAGTCGACCTAACCCCAGATCCATCCTTCGACATAATCGCCACCGACTTCCACGACCTAGCCACCCAACTCAACTGCTAGCCCAATAGCCCCCCCTTCCCCTCCGGTCCCCTCTCCCTCTGGGAGAGGGCTAGGGTGAGGGGGACACCCCGACACCACGACAAACCACCCAAACGCTTCACCGCTCGAACTGTGCTCTCCGACCCCCTCCAACACCGATCAGACACTTGGCTAAATCCCGCTAACAGAGTACATTTGTGCGTATCAACGCCGCTCGATCAGGAGCAGCCGCATGCCAATTCAACCCCCCCTCAACACCCCTGACAGCCGTCCGCAATTGGCCAACCACGCACGACCGACATCAAACGCAATCGAACAAAACCGAACAAGCAAACCTGAAAACCTGAAAATTGCTGAAACTCCAAAATCCACGATCCCCAGTAAAACACAGGAGATCATGCCCGTTTTCCCACGTTCTCACCCCAGAAAAAAAGTTCACCGAAAACCTGAAACCCGTCACCACCCAAGCAGGCAAACAAGCACGATCAACCGGACGAATCGAGACTTCCACTGCGAAACACTCGAACCATCTAGATCGATCATCCAAAAGTCTGGACAATCCTGGACAATTCTGGACTATTCCGGACCCTCGACGAGCCAATCTCCAGCCCACAGCAGCACTTCCGCAGAATTCACCTGAAAATCCCTCGCTAGCGGTCTCCCGTTACCCTGAACAATCGCGAAACAGAACCTGGAGTCCCCGATGACCCTCAACCCCGACGCCTACACCACCATCGACATCGACAAGCGCTCCGACGGCGTGACCGTCGCCACGCTCAACCGCCCCGAGAAGCTCAACGCCGTCAACTCGGCCATGCATCGTGAGCTGTCTACGCTGCCCGTCGACGCGAATCGCGATCCCGAAGTTCGTGTCTTGGTGCTCACGGGAGCTGGCCGTGCCTTCTGTGCCGGCGGCGACTTCTCCGCCGACCGCGACGAGCCGATGGGCGGCCGCTACCTCAACCGGATGAACGAAGCCCGGCTGATCGTCGACAACTGGCTCGATTGCGAGAAGCCCGTCATCTGCGCCGTCAACGGATACGCGCTGGGCCTCGGTGCCACCGTCGCGCTTATGGCCGACGTCGTCTACATCGGCCAGTCCGGAGTCCTCGGCGATACCCACGTCAACATGGGAATCAGCGCCGGCGACGGCGGAGGCGTGATCTGGCCAATGCTGGTCGGACCATCCAGGGCCAAGTACTTCCTCATGACCGGCGAGCACATCCGCGGCGAGCAGGCCAAGGAGCTCGGCCTGGTGCAGGACGTCGTCGAAGACGACGAGCTCATGACCACCGCGCTCGCATTGGCCGAGCGCCTCTCCAACGGTCCATTGGCCGCAATCTCCGCCTCCAAGGTGCCGATCAACAAGTGGATCAAGCACGTCTCCAACCTCGTCCTGCCCCTCTCCCTGTCAATGGAAGAAGCGACCATGTCGGGGTCCGACGCCGCGGAAGCGCAGGCAGCCTTCCGCGAGAAGCGGCAGCCCGTCTATCGGCGCTAGCCCCAGATTCCAATTCCTCGATAGGCTGGTTCCTAGTGCGGGGTGTGCCGTGTCTGACAGGCAATGACACGGCAGGGCATCAACAACGTTGATTGGCAGGTTTCCTCACATGCTCCTGCGTCCGATGAGGTCCCCGCGTGGGGCCCCAGTCAGCGCGTGGTTGACCGCGTGGTCGACCGCATGGCTGACCGCGTCGTTGCTGATTGCAGTCGCTCTGCTCACCCTCACGGCTTGCTCCGACGCCGACGATCAGAGCGAAGAGGCATCGCCTCAGCAGCAGCAAGATCTGGAGCAAAGCCAGGAGGACGCATCGAGTCAGCAGGAGACACCCTCAGCGAATGACGAATCTCAGCAAGACCAGCAACAGACCACGCAGGTCGAGCAAGAGGAACCACAGGACGCCCAGTCCGCTGCCGCCGACGCGATGCAGCGCCAACAGCAGCAAGCAGTCCAGCAGCAGACCCAGGACTACGCCTCCGACGACCCCTACGGCGCTCAAGATGACGCTGAGCAGCAACAGTCCGTAGCCCCGGTGGCGCCGGTCCGCAAATGGCTTGCAGAAGGCACCGCGCTGACACCAAGCGTCCCCGCCAAAGGCGACGAGTACGGTTGGTCGGCCGTAATCGAGGGCGACGTGCTCGCCGTCAGCGCTCCCTATCACGATGTCATGGGAGACGACACCGGCGCCGTCTTCATCTTCGAGCGCATCGATGGTGAATGGGTAGAGACCGCTTACATACTGCCGCCCTATCCTGATCCGCTGGGCTGGTTCGGACGCTGGCTGGCAATCGGCGACGGACGCATCGTGATCGGCGCACCGTACGAGGACGGCCGGGCAGAAGATGGCAGCCGCATCGATGACTCCGGCGTCGCCTACGTCTACGAAAAGCTCCACGGCGAATGGGTGCGAACCGGCACCCTGGAGCCGCAGGTCGCCTACGCCGGAGCATCATTCGGCTGGAGCGTGGCCATCTCCGGCGATCGCATCGCCGTCGCCGCCTGGGAGGACCCGCTCATGGGCGTGGAAACCGGCTCGGTAACGACGTTCACCCAGCACAAGGGGCTCTGGCAGGCTGAAGCCGTGTTCCGTCCCAACGAACCCAGCGATCGACTCATGTTCGGACGTGACATCGAACTCGAAGACGGCATCCTGGTCGTCGGCGCGCCCGGCGACGACACAATCGCCGAGGACGCCGGCGCCGTCTACGTCTGGCACTTCTACAACAACGAATGGAACTTCGCCGGCAAGCTGCTCGCCTCGGATGGGATCGCCGGCGACAAGCTCGGTTCTCAGGTCGCCCTACAGAGACCATGGCTCGCGTCAGGCGCATACGACCACGACGACCCCTTCTGGAGCGCCGGGGCAACCTACGTCTGGAAGCTCGACAACCTCTGGGAGATGCACGCCAAGCTCGAAGCCTCAGACATGCAACCGGGCGACTGGTTCGGCTACTCGGTCGACATCCAGGGAGATCGCATGGTCATCGGAGCGCCGCATCGCGCCCATCCCGAGACCAACACCTATCGCAGCGGGGCCGCCTACGCCTTCGAACTCGTCGATGACCAGTGGGTGGAAGTCGGCGTCCTCGGTCCCGTCGACGCAATCGAGGCCGGCGAGCGAGCCGAGTTCGGCTGGGTCACCGAGATCGACGGAACAACGGCCGTCGTCGGAGCCTGGCTCGCCGACACCGAAGCCGGAATAGACGCCGGCGCCGCCGCCGTCTACGAACTGCCGACCAACGGCGAAGAAGAGGAAGAAGAGTAGCTACCGATCCGGACCACGCACGGTAACGCCGCCGTCCACCGGGAGAATCACGCCGGTCACGTACTTCGCCTCGTCGCTGGCCAGGAAGACGGCCGCCCAGGCGATGTCCCAGGGCTCACCCTCTTGCCGAAGCAGGCTGGCGTTCTTGCGACGCTCCCGCAACTCGTCCGACATCCCCGCCGAGTAGACCATCGGCGTGTAGACCGGACCCGGCATGATGCAGTTAGCCCGAATCCGGTCGCTCCCATGGTCCACCGCCAACGCCTGCGTCAACGTCGCCACCGCGGCCTTGCTCACGCTGTAAGCCGTCAGCCCTCGAGGCCGCAGAGCAGCAATCGACGAAACATTCGTGATCGCCCCGCCACCACTCTCACGCAGAGCCGGCACCGCATGCTTGCAGGTCAGCATCATCGAGGTCACATTCACCCGCTGAACATGCTCCCACTCGACCTCCGAGACCTGCTCAACCGTCCCACGCCCACCAATCCCGACGTTGTTGTGCAACACATCAAGCTTCCCGTAGCGGCTCACCGCATCCGCAACAATCCGCGAGCAGTCCTCGGTCGAGGTGACATCCGCGACGGCGATCGCCGCATCATTACCTTCCGCCCGAATCATGTCCAGGGTCGCTTGCACCGCCGCCTCATCACGGTCAACGAGCAAGAGATCGGCGCCCTCGCGAGCAAACAGGATGGCAGTCGCACGGCCATTGCCAATCCCCTCAGCGCGAGAACCAGCGCCGGTGACAATAGCGGACTTGCCAGCGAGTCGGTCAGGCATGTGAACAATCCTTTCTGGTGCTAGTCAAACTGAACTGGTCGGGGAACCGGTTCTGATCGGCGCTGCGGCTTCCACAGGACTTCGCGCATCAGTTGCGGAATCGCCGGCGGGAGTCGGAATCGCCCGCCCTCGTTGCGGTCGGCGCGGACCCAGAGAATCATCACGATCAGCAACAGCGGACCGAAGAAGGCGGCCAGACCGAGAAAGACAGTCGGGAGCGGGTTGTCGCTGACGACCTGACCAAAGACGGGCAAGAACGGCAGCATGATCAGCGCCCAGCCCATGTGGTTGAGGGACAGCGCCGTCGCTCGCAGGTGCGACGGCACGCGTCGATTCAGGTAACCCTCCATCAGCGGCATCTGCGCGCCCCGAGCCAATCCCAGGATCACGAACAGTGCGATCACGCCCAGATGATCGATCAACCCAATCCCAACGTAGACCAGCACGACCCAGAACGGCATCGACGCCAGCGTTCGCACGATGCCGAAGCGAATCGCCAGCCAGAACGCCAGGGCCGCAGCGAACACCGTGGCAATCCGCGCCGGCGCTTGCAGCACCGAGAACAGCCAGCCAACCTCAACTCCCTGCTCTCTGAGGAACGGCTGCAGCAGGTAGAACTCGGGAACCATCGACGCGATCAAGATCGCGCTGAATATCAGCGAGTAGCGGATCGTCGGCGTGCTTCCGGCCAACCGAAGCGTCTGCTTCAACAACTCCATGTAGGACGGACCGCGAGTCTCCTCATCGCTCTGGTGCCTGGGCGGCTCCCTGAACAACAACGAAATCATCAGCGCGAGGCCGGTGGACGTGGTCCCCGCCAGCAGTGCGCCCCGACCGCCAATCTCGCCGGCAATCACGCCGCCGGCGAGCGTCGCCAGCACCAGTGCGACCGATCGCACTGCAAACGCGCGTCCCGCCTGGCGTTCGAAATCGCGCTCGCGGCCCAGCGCCTGCAGCGAGTCATGCAGGAACGCGCTATCGGTGCCGGTGATCGCCACCATCGCGAGTCCCCACAGCGCCCAGGCGACCGCAGCCATCCAGAAGCCATCTGAGAAAGCAAACCAGGCCGTGAAGGCCATGAAGATGATCAAGGATGCCCGGATGGTTCGGACGCGGCCAAATCGGTCGGCCAGCGCCCCGGCTAACGGTTGTCCAAACGAAGTGATCACATAAAACGCAGGACCAATCGCTCCCAGCTGGGCAAATGTCAGCCCAACCTCGTCCGTCGCAAAGATGATCCAGACCGGCATCCAGAAGTGCAGATCATGGAAGAAGTAGAAGATCGGATACAGACGCAGATTGCGCCGCCACCTCGATCGCTGATCAACTCCATTAAGGTCAGGCGCGCCACTCACTCAGGCAGGGTAGGGTGTTGCTGCAGCGGAGACGCTACAGGGACGCCTATAGACTTGCCCTAGTCCAACCCAGATACATGAATGGCGGAGCTCGATGGCACACGAACAGATACTGACCGAGACCATCGGTCGAGTCGGCGTGATCCGACTGAACCGTCCAGAAAAGCTGAACGCCTGGACCGACCAGATGGCCGGCGAAATGACCGACCAGATCGAGGCCTGGAACGACGACGACGGCATCGGAGCCATCATCATCACCGGCGAGGGCCGCGCCTTCTGCGCCGGAGCCGATCTGCAGGGCTTCAATCAGCGCCTCGCCGACGATCCGGATGCAAGCGCGGGTTCCGGACGCGCAGTCAACTGGACCCAGCTCATCCGAGAATCCAAGCCCGTCATCGTCGCCATCCACGGATACGCCGTCGGCGTTGGACTAACCCTCGCGCTGCCCGCCGACGTCCGCTACGCCGCCGAGGACGCGAAGCTCTCGATCCGCTTCGTCAAGGTCGGGCTCGTCCCCGAGCTCGGTTCCACCCGACTACTCCCCCAGCTCGTCGGCCTCGGCCACGCCACTGACATCTGCCTGTCCGGCCGCATGGTTCCCGCGGACGAGGCGTACCGTATCGGCCTCGTCTCGGCAGTGGTTCCGAAGGAAGACCTGTTCGCTACCGCCTTGGCCAAGGCCGAGGAATACGCCAACAACCCCACAGCCGTCGTCCGCAAAATCAAAACACTGCTCAACGACAACGTCACCGAACCAGACCTCATCCGAGTGATGGAGAGAGAAGGCGCCCGGGACCGAGAGTCACGCCGACTCCCATCCCACAACGAGGCAGTCACAGCATTCCTCGAGAAGCGAGAACCCGTCTTCAACCAGTAACGAGCAGCCCGGACCGCTCAGCCCTCAAACAGCAGGTCCTGCACACCGGGCAGACCGCTCACCGTGTGCGTCGCCCCATAGCGACGCAGATACTCCGCGTCCCGCAGCCCGATAATCCCAATCACCCCGGCAAACTTCGCGTTGCGACCGGCGCCCATGTCCGACTCCGTGTCTCCGACCATCACTGCCGACTCAGGTTCACCCTCGAGAATCTCGAGAGCGTGCAGAAGCGGAGCCGCGTGCGGCTTCGGATCGCTCGCCGTGTCGGCGCCGATGATCGTCTGGAACCGATCAGTCCAGTCGAGCAACTCGACCGTCTTGCGCCCGGCATCTTCTCGCTTGTTCGTCACCACGGCCAACGGAACCTCTGCGTCGCCAAGCGCATTCAGCAAGGCCACTGCCCCTGGCAACGGCCGAGTCTGAGGCATGTAGACATCCTCATAGCGGCGCAGGTAATCGAGGTAGATCGGCTGAGCCTGCTCGAGGTCGAGACCCAGCATGTTGTACAGCATCACCGGCAGCGGCGGACCGATGTATCTGAGCAGCAGCTCCTCATCGACCGAGTGACCGTGCGAGTTGATCGTCTCCAGCATGCACCCGATTACAAGCGGCTCGGTATCCGCGAGCGTGCCGTCGAGGTCAAAAATGACCGACCGGTAACGCGGCTTCATGGAAAGCGGATGCGCCAATCGTCCGAGCCGGGCTTGTCCCGCTCGCAGACCGCCAGCGTCCCGTTGACGAAGACGCTCACACTGAGCGCCGGTCCGGGAATCGTTCAATCCCGCGCCGAGGGTCGCTCGGCTTCGGCCGCGGCACTGCGAATCTCGTCCAGCAGCGCATCGGCGTCAACATTCAGAGTGTCCGCTGCATTGACAATGCTGAGTGGTTCTGTCGGTGCAACCATGACAGAAGAGTAGCGTAGGGATTCATACCCCCTGCTTCGATCGGGGGACAGCACTCTTTGCAATGTGACCCAGAGTGCAGGGAGCCACTTCGTGATTGAGTATTTCGTGCTGCTGGCAGGACTGCTGGCGCTGTCGGCGTTCTTTTCCAGTTCTGAGACCGCTTATCTATCGATCGAAGGCGTCCGACTCGAACACGAGCGCCGACGCCGCCTGCCCGGCGCCGATCGCGCCGCCCGACTGCTGGAAGAGCCCCGCCGACTGCTCGCCTCAATCCTCGTCGGCAACAACCTCGTCAACACCGGCGCCGCGACCGTCGGTGCCGTCATCGCGCAGGAACTGGTCGGCGGCAGCGGCGGACTCAGCATCGTCGTCGCGACCATCGCCGTAACCATCTTGCTCGTCATCTTCGGCGAGATCGGCCCCAAGTCCGTCGCCCTGCACCACAACATGACCGTCGCCCGCTACTACTCGCTGCCCTTGATCTGGTGGTCGAGACTGATCGCGCCCGCCGTCGCTGCGCTCGACTGGACCTCACGCATCTGGCTGCGCATCGTCGGCGGACAGGAAGAGGCCCATTCCGCGCTCTCCCTCGGCGAACTGCGAACCGCCATCGTCCAATCCCGCGACGAAGGCGAGCTCAAGGGACAGGACACCTCCGTCCTGCTCGGTGCGCTCCGCCTCGGCGAGACCCAGGTCCGACGCATCATGACCCCCCGACCGCAGATCACCTCGATCAACTCCGCCGCCACCCTCGAACAGGCCGGACGAGCCTTCGGCGAAGCCGGATTCCTCCGCCTGCCCGTCCGCTACGGCTCCGCCGACGACTACATCGGCTACCTGCACGGCTCCGACGTCGTCGCCGAGCTCGGCCAAGGCAACCGCGAGTCCCTCGTCCGCGAAGTCATGCGCCAGGCCCCCGTCGAGTCCGAGCGCGCCTCCGTCCAGCGCGTGCTCACCCAGATGCAGAACACCGGACATCACCTCATGCTGCTCATCGACGAGTTCGGCGCGACCACCGGACTCGTCACGCTCGAAGACATCCTCGAGCTCGTCGTCGGCAACATCCGCAGCGAGACCCGCGCCGGCTCCGAGCCCGTCCCCGTGCGGATCGCCGGCGAAGAGTTCGTCGAAGGCCGCCGCGGCCTCACCGACCTCGCCGCCGAGTTGGAAATCGACCTCTCCGACGAGGAAGCCGAAACCGTCGCCGGCATGCTCCTCCAGCGCTTCCGCCGCATCCCCCAGGCCGAAGAATCAATCGACCTCTACGGCTACCGCTGGACCGTCGCCGAATCCGACCGACGCCGCATCCGACTCGTCCGCTTCCGCAAGTTGAACCCGATTCAGGCCAGCCGCGACAACGGCGACACCGTCAGAGAGTCCTGATAGTCTGGTCGGACGTGCCGAGGTGGCGGAATGGTAGACGCGATGGTCTCAAAAACCATTGGGCGTAAAGCCCGTGCCGGTTCGAGTCCGGCCCTCGGTACCAACGATTGCCGAGTAGTGTAACGGTAGCACTAGGGACTTTGGATCCCTCAGTTCAGGTTCGAATCCTGGCTCGGCAGCCATACTCTCTTGAATTCATGGCATTGTAACTCTTGGCGGTCTCGATCTATCTTTTGCAAAAGTGCTACTCTAAGGTCTGCGGGGAAGGAAATCAGACCTCAAGTCGGGGAATCTATGGGAACTCTAGGATAGTTCCGTGAGGAAAGGCGCCTCTCTTCTTCCTCGGGCTTGAAATCACAGTCAGCTCACCTCGCTTTTCCATAGGACGAAGTGTCTTTCTGCGTACTTGGCCACTGTGAAAGATTGTCTCGTCCGACTTCGCAAACCTAGTGATATCTTCTACGCTTACTGCACCTCGCCCACCAAACGCGACACGGATCTCATCTGCAAATCGCGGGAGGTGAATGTCTTCTGTGAAGTCGCTGCTGAACATCATCTGTTGCGTTTGATCGCCATAAAACCTAAACGGAGATCCTTCTGTTGCACTCCAGATCGCTTCCTTCATTTTGTCGCACCCTTCCAAGCTTCCTGTAGCGAAGAAAATCGCGTAGACGAGCTGATTTCCTCGGAACAGTTCGAAGTGAATGACATGTTCGGCTCCTGCCTTCTTTAGTTGATGTTTGTACAGATTGAACAGGAAGTCTTTTCTCGCTAAACCATCAGCACCACCGGGCGGAGCATTTCTCCACTCCCTTGTGCCGAAAAGTTCATCAAGTGGCCCTTCGAATTCCGGGCTTGCGAGGAAGCGAGTTATGAAGCTGTACATGAAGGATACGTAGACCTCTGTCCTTTTGTTTTGTAGCAGGTCACGGATCGTCTCCATGCGAACTCCCTTGACACCAAACGGATCTAGCATCACAAAGGAGGGCGGCAAAGTTCCAATGCCTTGATCGATGCGGTTGAGGACTGGGCGCATGGCGTCCTCGAATGAGTTAGTAACGACCTGCTGTCGGGTGCTTGGAGGCAAATCTAGATCACTAGCCGCAATGAGATGTCTTAGATGATCGGCTCGGTCTTCATTCGCTTCTATGAAAGTGAAGTGGATAGCACCATTCATCTTGTCCTTGTGTGAGTGTGCAGCCAATGTTTCGAGAGCGATTAGAGGCGAACCTTTCTCACCTCCAGCGTATTCGCCTGGCCCGGCAAAGCCGTCTACGAAAAAGACATTGTCATTCCACTTGGACATGATGGGCAACCATGCCCCCATGTATCTTTTGAGGACGAGGTGCTTGCCCTTTGTGTGGTCTTCTAGAGGCCAGATAGTGTCGGATGGCGGCATGGCGCGTGATTCCTACGCTTGCGGGTACTGGTGCCAGAGTTGGTTGTCCAAAAGGGCGTGGGGACCGGAACGTTTGGAGCGACGACCGCCTAACTGTTTGAGGAAGAAGGGCACTCCGGCGGTCGTGGCTTGATCGCGTAAGTCTCTGGCCCAGTCGAGGTGCATTGGTCTTGCGCGAGGCCCGCTTTCACCACCTGCAATCACCCAGGAAAGGGTCCCATCCTCAAGCCAAAGACTTAGGTCCAGTTCGCCTAGAAGGGGTTCAGCAGAGACGAATCTGATATCTGCTGGAAGGCGGCTGAGGACAGAGAGGCGAGGTGCATACTTTTGGTTTTCGACTGAAGTGCCGATCCAGACGGAGGAGGGCCATGCTCCGTTGAAGAAGTCAGAGTTCTTAGCCCACCAAGCTGCCGCTATGCCAGGACGTTTCGTCAACACTTGGAACGTGTGCCCATGCTCGCGGCCAGTTCTCTCCATGACTACGAAGGCATCAGTGATGAAATCGGCCGGTACTGCAGGATGGAACAGGTCAGCCATGCTGTTCACGAAAATCCTGCGCGGTTTCTTCCACCTGAGCGGGAGGTCGAGCCGCTCGGGGAAAATCTGTACGACTTCGGGTGTTTCGTCGTATCCCGGTACCTTCATCCCTCGCAATCTCGGGTAGAGGCTGAACATATAGCAGTTGTCGCACCCAGGCGAGACTCGGCTACAGCCCGTGACCGGGTTCCACGTCTCGTCTGTCCATTCGATCGTTGATGCCATCTTGCCCCCTGATCTTGGGAGATTGTCGCGTCAATCCACAATAGCACATGTGTACGGCGCATCGTCGGCACGCACCGCGAATGATGTGGGAGTCTGGGAAGTATCATTGGGAGCGATGGCTGCCCGGGCAGGACTTGAACCCGCAACCTAGCGGTTAACAGCCGCCCGCTCTACCAATTGAGCTACCGGGCATCGCCTCATCAATCTTACCGCCTGCCGACACCTCGATCACCCCTCCACTGACGCAACCGACGCACTCAGCCCACCTCACGCTCCACCACCCACAGAGCCGCCGAGACCCCAGATCGAATACCATGAGAACAAAAGAGCGACCAAGTCCAGAAGGGCCAACACATGCCTCACCGACACCCCGAAGGCAACCAGGCCATCCCACCCCACGAGCACACGAATCCAGAAAAACCTGCACAAACCTGTACAAAACTGCTCAAAACTAGCCAAAATCGAGCTAAATCTGGACATTCCTAGACGAATCTGGACAAATCTGGACTTATCTGGACGCTAAAACGCACGATCCTCAGCCCAGCAAAGGAAATCCAAAGAAAACCCCCGAAAAATTCCCGCCAACCCAGCCGTCACCCGCCGCGAGCGCTCAAGCCACCCTAGCTCGGCGTCGGAAGACCACCCACCGCCAGCGGATTCGCCGACAGCGGATCGTTGATCCGCAGGCTGATCCGCCCCGCCAGCGCGTCCAGCAGCGGCTCTCCGCAGACTTCGCCGCGCCAGCCCGTCAGCAGCCGAGGCATCTGATCGGCAGGCCGGCCACCCTCGTTCCACGAGACCAGCGCCCGAAGCTGTGAGCTACTACCCACCAGCTCCGCGTCAATCTGATGCTTCGCGCAAGCCGCCGCCAGCACCGATTCCAGGAACAGCACGACCATCCGCGAAGGCTTCCCCCCGTGATGCCGAGCCGTCCGCACGGGCAAGTCATCCTCCGGAAGCGAGAGCGCCGTCTCAATCGCCCCCAGCACGTCCGTGAAATACGACTGCTTCAGCTGCCCCACCCCGCGAACGCTGGACAGCTCGTCCTGAGACGTCGGACGAGTCGCCGACATCGCCACCAGCAAGTCGTCCGAGGCGATCCGCCGGAATGGAATGTTCCGCCGACTGGCCACCGACTCGCGCCAGGCCGAGAGTTCACGCAGCGCCGCCAGCGAGCGAGGCGACAACTTATTCGCACCCGACAGCCGACGCCAACGGTCGGCCTCCCGCCGGCTCAGCCGATTCAGCCGTGTCTCCGTCTCCTCACGCAGCCAGCCAAAGCGCCGCTGCTCCGGGTCATCCGACATGCGACCCACAAACCGGTCATGTAACCGCATCAGCCAACGCACGTCCTCCGCCGCATAACGACACTGAGCGCTCGTCAACGGACGCTGCAGCCAGTTCGTCCGAGACTGCGAAGGCCCTACGCCGCGGCGCAGCTCGCGACCAACCAGCTTGTCGTAAGCAATCGGGTAGTAGTGTCCGCTAAACGCCGCCGCCAGTTGCACATCAAACAGGTCACCCGGCGCGCGCCCGGTCCGCTGCAGACAGAACTGCGCCTCCTGGTCATGCGCATGAACGATCGTCCGCACCGACGGGTCCGCCATCGCATCCCAGATCGGCTGGTCCGGCGCCTCCTGGATATGCTCCGCGAGCGGGTCGATCAGAAAGATCTCATCGCGGGTAGAGACCTGCAGCAGTGCGAGCTGAGGTTGATAGGTGCGTTCAGAAACGAACTCGGTGTCAAGACCCATGATGCCGTCCGCGCGAATGCGGTCGGCGAGTTCTGCGACATCTTCGTGTCGGTCGAGCAGCTGTTCGCTAGCCCTGGTGGCGCGAGCATTGCTCAGGGGCATATACAGTTGGTGTCTCTGCGAACCATCGAATTGAGGATAGCGACAAGTCGGTGATGCGTCAGCAACAGACTCGTCAACCATCGCTCGCGCCCGTGTTACGATCGGTCCCAGAGCAGTAATCGGAGCCCCTATGAAGGTCAGAGCCTCAGTCAAGAAGCGCTCCCGCGACGACCAAATCGTCCGTCGCAAGGGCCGCGTCTACATCATCAACAAGAGAAATCCTCGCAACAAGCAGCGCCAGGGCTAGGCGGACGGTCTCGAGCGGGTTGGGTGGCGGAAGCCGGCGTGAGTCAAGAGTCCCAGACGAAAGCAGCGCACATCAAGCGTGCGCAGGCCGCGCTATCAGCCTGTGGAGTCGAAGGCGTGGTCTCGAGCGCTGAGCGGCTCAAGGGCCAGTCCCACATCAGCTGGCGGGTGGAGCGGATTGACGCAGCCCCCGTTGTCCTAAGGATGGAGCCCAAACGAGGCATTCTCCCGCCCTACGACCTGACCGCAGAAGCACGACTCCTGCAACAACTCAAGCAGGCAGCCATTCCCGTCCCGGGAGTCTTCGGCTATTGCGACAGTCTCAGTCCCGCGGAAGACGCTGGTCACAGCTGCCTGGTCATGGAGTGGATCGACGGCGAAGTGCTCATTAGGCGGCGCATGGAGTCCGACGTCGCCCGCGTCTATTGCGAGACGCTGCGACGCATCCACACGCTCGATTGGCAATCAGCCGGCCTCGACTGGCTGCCGTTGCCGCCCGAATCAGGACCAGCAAACCGCGAGCGCGAGGAAATCGCGCGGCGCCTGAAGTTGTTCGGCGTCTCCGACTTGCCCCACATCCGACGGCTGCGCGAAGCCCTCAAGGGAAGAGTCCCCAACAGTCCGCCACCAATGCTCGTCCACGGCGACGTCAACTTCGGCAACATCATCATCGGCTTTGAGGAACCACCACAGGTCGCCGCAGTCCTCGACTGGGAGCAGACCCATCTCGGCGATCCCCTCTCCGACTGGGGCCGTCTCGCCGCCGAGGACTTGCTCGGCAACCTCGACCTCACCAATCAGGCAAGGCGAGTCATGCAAGAAGCCGTCGACAGCTACCAACGCAGTGACGACGACCTTCACTATTGGACCCTGCATCAGCTCTACAAGCACTCATCAGCTACTGGTGCACTACTCATCCTTCGCAGGTGGGATGTCGAACAGATCGCCGCGATGTACGCGGAGCCGACTGAACGCCTGCTATCGGGCCAGGGGCCCCATCGGTTTTGCCCTTAGACTCTCCGCATGCCCGAAGACATCAACTATCTGGTCCCA
Organism: Dehalococcoidia bacterium; assembly: GCA_964291525.2. Taxonomy (GTDB): domain Bacteria; phylum Chloroflexota; class Dehalococcoidia; order Bin125; family Bin125; genus Bin125. The sequence continues at coordinate 3,438,411 of OZ219765.1, forward strand.
CTGCCCGAGATCAAGTCTCGCTACGGCACGAACTCGATGTTCGGCGAGCAGTTCACCGAGATCTCTCGTGGCCGCACCGTCCTGGAGATGCCAATCACCCGAAACACGGCGGGCGGCGCCCGTGGCGGAGTTCACGGTGGCGTGCTGGCCTCGCTGGCCGACATCGGCGTAGTCGCCGCAGTCCTCTCGACCTGCCGCATCGGAGAGCAGATGCAGGGCACGTCCGAGCTGAACATCTCCTATCTGCGCCCGGCGGTCGGCTCCAAGGTGCGGGTCGAGTCGAACGTGATCAAGAAGGGACGCACGCTAGCCGTCGGAGATGTCGACCTCCTCAGCGACCAGGGAAAACTCATCGCCAAGGCGCGGGTCACATACTCCATCTCGCAGACGGGCTAAGCGCGTGGACCTTGAACTAACTCCTGAGTTGGCGACCGAGGCGCTCGCAACCTGCGGCGTCGCCGGTCCCGCGGTCTCAGCCGAACGCCTGGACGGTGGAGTCTCAAACCTGACCTGGCAAGTCAAGCGAGCCGACGACCTGCCGGTTGTCTTGCGGCTTGAGCGACCGCACGGCATCTTCCAGCCCTACGACGTCCGACGCGAAGCTCGCGTCATTCGCTGTCTCGAGTCTTCGCCCATCCCGGTTCCTCAGGTACTGGGAACGATCGGCGAAGATTCACCGCTCGGCGCCCCGTACGTTGTCTTGTCCTGGCTCGACTTTCCGCACATGGGCATGGTCCCAATGACCCTTGAGGTGGTGGACAACTACCGCTCTATGGTCGAGTCGATCCATGCTCTTGACTGGCAGTCATACGAACTCGACTTCCTCGATCCTCCACCGCCCGGTCACGAGGCAGCACTGCGCGACCTTGACGCAGTCCGCGCTCGAGCCATCGCGTTCAACTGCCAGCACGACCACCTGATCGGGGAGATCGGCGCAATCCTGAACCAGCACCTCCCCGACAGTCCCGAACCACATCTCTGTCACGGAGACATCAACGTCTTCAACTACCTCATCGCAGACGACAACTCAATCGCCGGCGTGGTCGACTGGGAGCAGGCCCAGCTCGGCGACCCACTCTCGGACTGGGGCCTGATCACAGCGCTCGGCTCACTCAAAGGCATGGACGCGCCGCCTGAGGATCATCCCCTCGTTGCCCCGGCGTTCGTACGTTCGGGCCGAGAGGCCCAGGATCTGCGCTACTGGATGCTGCACCAGATGTACAAGCTGGCCGTCATCCACCGAATCTGGTCCGAAATCGGCGACATCCCACCCTGGTACACGTGGACGGACGTTGAGCGTGTCTCAGAGCACGCGCTGTCCTATCTGGGCGCCTAGCGGAACGCGACCCTCACGCGCCCAGAGATGCCAGATGCTCCACCGCATGCAACATGCTGCGCTCATTCGGCGTCGCCAGCGAGACCAGGCGGTGCGCCCCTGCCTCGGCATAGTCTTCAATAGCTTCAGCGGTCAGTCGGGCTGGTGGAGTGATCGTGATCTCCAGATCGCCCAGTTCCTCAGGCCGGCCGACTTCATCGGCCAATTCATTCATCCGACGGACATATTCTGAGGTCTGTTCCGGGTCCTGCATCCAGCCGTACCAGCCCTGACCGCGCTGCGCCGCACGCTTGAGGGCAGCCTCAGAGTGCCCACCGATATGAATCGGCACGCCGGAGGGACTGGTCGGTCGCGGATGCGCATCGATCTCGCTGAACTGCCAGAACTCGCCCTGGAAACTCGGATCATCTTGATTCCAGAGCGCCCGCATGGCGTCAATCGCTTCATCCGTGCGCCGTCCACGCTCACGGAAGGGGGCGCCAATCGCGTCGAACTCAGGCTGTAGGTATCCCGCCCCGATTCCCAGAATCGCTCGGCCGTTAGAAACCACGTCGACAGATGCAAACTCCTTGGCTAGAACGAGCGGGTTGCGCTGAGCGATCAGGACGATGCCGGTACCCAGTTTCACCGTCTTTGTACAAGCCGCGAGGTACGCCAGCACAACGGATGGATGAAGAAAGTCGTGGTCTGGGTCGGCCGGCGAGGGCGCCACACGAGGCTTGGGCAACACCACATGCTCACCGCACCAGAGCGACTCCAGACTAGAAGTCTCCGCTGCTTCAGCGATGTTGCGCAGCGCCACAGGATCGGAAATGCCGGTACCCATGTTGAAGATGCCGAGTTTCATTGGTCCGCGCCTTTCAAGTCTCTTCCGTCATTGCCGCGCTTGCCGCGAGATACTCGCGGCAAGCGCGCGTATTGCGAAACCTGGGACGAGATGAGCAGCAGGCTACGACTTGAGCAGACCGTCAGTCAGCGTGACATCGTAGTTGCCGTCGATGAATGGTTGTGCGTCGAGCACTCGTTGGAGGAACGGAATGTTGTGTTTCAGCCCCTCAATCCGCGAACCGTCGAGCGCGATGCGCAGCCGGTCCAGCGCCTGGGGACGATCGTCGCCATGGACAATCAGCTTGGCCATCAGCGGGTCGTAGAAGTGGGAAACTTCGTCGCCTGAGGCGACCCCGGCATCCAGCCGCAGCCACGGTTCCTCGGGAACTTCAAGGACATCGATTGAACCCGGACTGGGCAGCAGCGTTTCGGGATCTTCTGCGTAGATGCGGGTCTCGATGGCATGTCCCGAGAGCGGCGGCGGGTCGCCGTAGCCGGGCAGCTCAGAGAGTGGTTCGCCAGCGGCGATTCGCAGTTGCCACTCGACCAAATCGAGTCCGGTCACCATCTCAGTCACAGGATGTTCAACCTGGAGTCGAGTGTTCATCTCGAGGAAGAAGATCTCTCCGGAGGCGTCCAGTAGACACTCGACCGTCCCCGCGTTGCGGTAGTTGAGACCGGCCACCGCGCTACGCACCTGGTCATACAGGCGAATACGTAGATCGTCGGAGAGATGCGGCGCCGGCGCGGGCGCCTCCTCGATCACCTTCTGGTGCCGCCGTTGGACGCTGCATTCACGGTCACCAAGGATCGCCGCATTGCCCTGGCCGTCTCCAAAGACTTGCAGTTCGATGTGATGCGGCTCGACGAGCAGTCGCTCCAGGTAGACCTCGTCGGAGCCGAACGCGCGCAGCGCCGACGAACGTGCCCGGCGCAGCGAACGACTGAACTGGTTCGGTCGCTTGACCGTCGCCATACCGATACCGCCGCCGCCGTATGAGGCTTTGATCAACAGCGGATAGCCGACCTCTTCCGCAACCGATTCGGCGTCGTCGTCGGACACGGTCGCAGCCGAGCCGGGGATCACGGGCATCCCGAGGTCGCGCATCGTGGCGCGCGCTTGATTCTTGTTGCCCATCAGCTCCATGTGCCCAGCGTCAGGCCCGATGAAGGTGATTCCCCGCTCGTCGCAGGCCTGGGCGAAGTGGCCATTCTCCGAGAGCAGTCCATAGCCAGGATGGACTGCGTCGCAGCCAGCCTGGACCGCCGCGTCGAGCACGGCGTCGACGTTGATGTAGGACTCAGCTACCGGTGCCGCGCCGATGTGTGTCGCGCCATCCGCCTCTCGCACATGCAGCGCGTCGGCGTCGGCGACTGAGTAGACCGCATGGGACTCAATCCCGAGTCGGCGGCAAGTGCGCGAAACCCGAGCGGCGATTTCGCCGCGATTGGCGATTAGAACGCGTTGGAACATCGTGGGAGCTGTCGTGTTCGGTTGCTAGTCGCCGAGGGTGACGAGCACGTCGCCCTCTTGGACCTGGTCGCCCTGGGCGATGTGAATCTCGGCAACCGTACCGTTGCTCGGCGCTTCGACCGGGATCTCCATCTTCATCGACTCGAGGATGACGAGTTCGTCGCCCTCTTCGACAGCATCTCCGACGGCGGCAATCAGTTCGAAAATAGTGCCGGCCATCGGCGACTTCACATCGGCCATAGTTGCGTTCTCCGCTCGCTGGTGGTGTGGGTGTTGCGCTGAGTTCGTTTCGCGTTGGCGTACAGTATTGCAGTATGCCCGCAGCGGTCCGTATGAGCACTTGTAGTGAATGCGCGGTGGCCAATGAGACGAGAACTGGTCGAGCAGCTGGTCTGCCCGGTGACCCGTGATCCGCTCAAGTTGGAAATCACGCAGGAGGACGAGAACGGCGAAGTGATCGAGGGCGCCCTGATCTCGGAACGAATCAACTTTCGCTATCCGATCGAGGACGGCATCCCCAATCTGCTTCCGCCAGACATGCAACGTCGAGCAGATGAATCGGTGTAGCTGAGACAGAGATTTCCGTTGCCCCGGGTACCGACGAGGGGACTAGAAAGGGCAGCAGTGGATCGAGTGGATACGGTGTCCCGAGAGATAGATGAGTCGATCCGGGAGATGTAAGCTCAGCTGAAGCACGGTTGGACTTTAATCCGGTCCCGTGAGGCCGGGAAGGTCAACGAGATGTATCTCAAATTTCTGCCTATTCCTGTCGTATGCGCGTATCAGCCGCACAACCAGCGCTCGCCGCTGGTTTTTTCGTCTCTGGGGACCTCTTGATGATGACCTCCATGGACGCGCAGGCGATGGATCGTGCGGTTACCCGCATCGCCCACGAGATCGTGGAACGCCATCCCGACCCTGAACCGCTGATGCTCGTGGGGATGCGTACGCGCGGAGTACCCATCGCCGAGCGACTCGCAATCAGAGTCGAAGCAATTGACGGTCGGCGCATTCCGGTCGGCGCAATTGATATCTCGCTCTACCGAGACGATCTCGCCCAACGACCACACGCGCGGATGCAGCCTTCGCGCATTCCCGAAGACATCGACGGCGCCATCATCGTCCTGGTCGATGACGTGCTCTTCACCGGTCGCTCTATCCGAGCGGCACTGGACGCGCTGATCCACTACGGACGACCAGCAGTCATCGAGTTGGCCGTGCTCATTGATCGCGGACACCGAGAACTCCCGATCCGTGCCGACTACGTCGGCAAGAACATTCCCACCCAGCGCGGGGATGACGTACGCGTCTCGTTGGTTGAATCGGATGGCGAGGACTGCGTCGGCGTATATGAGGAGAGGATGTCACGTGGTCACTGAACCGATTGCACCAACTCCCACCTCACAGCCCATGACGGTTCCGTTCGACGAACCAATCACCGACTGGCGGCACCGACATCTGCTCGATGTAGACACCCTCTCAAAAGAAGAAATCCTGCGCATCCTCTCGACTGCCAGCGCCATGGCCGAAGTGCTCGACCGGTCGGTCGCGCGAACTCCCGCGCTGCGTGGCGTGACCATATTCAATCTCTTCTACGAGGCATCGACCCGCACGCGTTCGTCCTTCGAGCTGGCCGGCAAAATCCTCGGCGCAGACGTAATCAATGTGTCGGGCTCCGGGTCATCGATCGAGAAAGGCGAGTCGTTGGTCGAGACGTTGAACACGCTTGCAGCGGTCGGAGCGAACGCGGTCGTCATGCGCCACCACGCTTCAGGCGCTCCCTGGTTGGCTTCGCGAACCATCGATGGACACGTGATCAACGCCGGAGACGGACAGCACGCGCATCCGACCCAGGCGTTGCTCGATGCCTATGTCCTGCGACGTGAATTCGGCGACCTCGCCGGCCGCAAGGTCGTGATCGTCGGCGACATCCTTCATTCTCGAGTGGCGCGGTCCAATCTCTGGTCCTTGACCACGCTCGGCGCTGAAGTCACGCTGGTCGCGCCGCGGCCGCTGCTTCCGTCGGCATTGGCTTCAGGCGCAGCCGAGCGAGAACATCCGCTGTCGTTGCCCTCAGTACGAGTGGAGTCGGACCTCGATCAGGCAATCATCGGCGCCGACGCCGTCATGGCGCTGAGGATTCAGAATGAACGCCTGCGCGGCAAGCTTCTGCCTTCTTCGGCGGAGTATGCGCGTCGATATCAGCTCACCGTGGAGCGAGTGGCGCTGGCCTCGCAGGACGCAATCGTGATGCATCCGGGACCAATGAACGAAGGCGTCGAAATCGCGGTCGACGTTGCCCATGGGCCACAGAGCCGAATCGAGGCGCAGGTTTCAGCTGGACTCGCAGTCCGCATGGCCGTGCTCTTCCTCTTGATTCGAGGTGGTGCATGAGCAGCATCCTGATTCACGGCGGACGTGTGATTGATCCCGCTGCGGGTCTTGACGAGCGCCTGGACATGCTGATCGTCGACGGAATGGTCGCCGAGGTTGGTGCAGAGCTCGAAGCTCCCAACGGAACTGAGTTGCTTGCCGCATCGGGATTGATCGTCGCGCCCGGATTCATCGATCTCCACACGCACTTGCGCGAGCCCGGACAAGAACACAAAGAGACCATTGCATCGGGAGCTCGGGCCGCAGCCCGCGGTGGGTTTACGACTATCTGTGCGATGCCCAATACCGAACCGGCGATGGACTCCGCAGCAATCATTGACGGTGTGCTGCAGCGAGCGAAGGATGTTGATTGCCGAGTGCTGCCGATCGGGGCGGTCAGCAAGGGTCGCAAGGGCAAGGAACTGACCGAGTTGGCAGCTCTTCGCGATGCCGGTGCGGTCGCCGTCTCCGATGACGGTGACGCAGTTGCAGACACATCCCTTGCCCGTCGAGCCTTCGAGTACTTGTCGGATATCGGCATCCCTCTCGCGGAACACTGCGAGGATCCCGCTATCTCTCAGGGAGGAGTGATGCACGATGGCACGGTCTCAGCCCGCCTGGGACTGCGCGGTCAGCCTGCTGCGGCCGAGCTGTCGATTGTCCAGCGCGATATCGCACTCGCTGAAGCGGCTGGCGCCCAACTGCACTGCTGTCACATTTCGACCGAACCGTCCTTGCAAGCGATCGCCGACGCCAGAGGTCGCGGACTCAACATCACTGCCGAGGTCACTCCGCATCATCTCTGCCTGACCCACGACGCAGTCGCCGGTAGAGGCGATGATCTGCTCTATAACACCGACGCCAAGGTCAATCCCCCGCTTCGTACCGAGGCGGATGTCCAAGCCTGTATTGACGCGCTCGCAGCAGGAGTCGTCGATGCCGTCGCGACTGACCACGCACCGCACGCAGCGGTCGACAAGCTGTGCGAGTTCGATGCTGCGGCCTTCGGCATCTCCGGACTGGAATCTGCTTGGGGGGTCGTCAACTCACTGGTTGACGGGGGTCGATTGACGCTGTCCGAAGCAATAGAGCGATTGACAATTGGTCCGGTCCGCGCCTGGAATCTTGATCGCGGCAGCCTGAACGGCTTGGGCACGCTCAAGGTTGGCGCTCCCGCCGATGTCACGTTGCTCTCGACCGACGCCGCTTCGCGGGTCGATCCGCAAGCCTGGGCCTCGATGGGTAAGAACACACCGCTCGCGGGACACACGCTAGTTGGCGTCGTCGCCGCGACGATCTCACAGGGACGCATTGTCTGGGACGGTCGGGAGCACTGATGTCTGAACATATCGAGGCGGCGCTGGTTCTGGCCGACGGAGCCATCTTCCGCGGCACAGCGCTCGGCGCCGCAAGCGATACCTGGGGCGAGGTGGTCTTCAATACCTCGATGACCGGCTACCAGGAAATGCTGACCGATCCGTCCTACGCAGGACAAATCCTCGTCCTCACCTACCCGTTGATCGGCAACTACGGGATCGACCCGCCGATCGATGAGTCGCGTCAGATCCAGGTGCGAGGACTGGTCGTCCGATCGGAATGCGACTCGCCTTCGCACCCGCGAGGCGGCATGCGCCTGCACGACTATCTGGCCTCGGCTGGCATTCCCGGAATCGCCGGCGTAGATACCCGGGCGATCACCCGTCGGATTCGCCATGAAGGCGTGATGATGGGCATGATCGTCCCGGCCGACGAGATTGAGGCGGCAAAACAGCACCTCTCCGAGCTACCGGCCTATGACACGCAAGACTTCATCAGCGTGGGCGTCAACGAACCATACAGCTGGCGCGATGGGCGCCCGCAAGCATTGGCCAACGGCGACGGAGAACCGGGTCCACACATCGTGGTCCTTGACGAGGGTCTGAAGTACAACATCCTGCGCAATCTGAGACGCCGCGGCTGCCGTGTCACGGCGATGCCGCCGTCGTCCGGCGTTGAAGACATCCTCTCGGTGAATCCTCAGGGGGTGCTGCTGTCACCGGGCCCCGGCGACCCTCAACTGCGGGAGATACAGGTCCAGACGGCGACTTCGCTAATCGGCAAACTACCGATCATGGGCATTTGTATGGGCCACCAGGTGCTGGGACGCTCATTTGGCGCGGACACCTTCAAGCTCAAGTTTGGTCATCGTGGTGGCAATCATCCGGTCTTGGAAATCCCAACCGGCCGGATTGCGATTACCGCCCAAAACCATGGCTACGCTGTCGACCCCGAGTCACTGTCGGCCGATGTCGAAGTCACACACATCAACCTGCATGACCAGACGGTCGAGGGATTGGCCCACCGCACCGAGCCGGTGTTTTCGATTCAATACCACGCAGAGGCGTCGCCCGGTCCACTGGACAACGGACACCTCTTCGACCGCTTCCTCGATTTGATCGACGAAGCTCAGGGAGATTGACATGACCCATTCCACCGGCCTGGGCGAGGGCTCCGAACCCGAGTATCGGCTGGCCACCGCGGACGACGCGCCGGCAATCTCCGATGTGATTCGCGACGTCGTCGAAGGACCAAATCCTGTCGTCTTCGATCGTCCCTGGAGCATCAAGGAAGTCTCAATGTGGCGCCGACGCCTGGGCAGTAGCGGCGCGATCTACGTCGCAGTAGAGGGCGACACGCTGATTGGCTTCGGAGCGCTTGACTACAACACACGCCAGCCTGAAACAGCCACGCTCGGCGTCTGGCTGCGTTCCGAGTGGAGACGACGCGGCATCGGCACAGTGCTGGCCGAGTACCTGCTCTCGCACGCACGCGAGCAGAACTTCGAGCGCGTCGTCGGCTCGGTTCCCGACAACAACGAGGCCGCGTTGTCGTTCCTTAGCGCAATCGGCGCCCTCGCGCCGCTGATCAACCCGGACTCACGATTCGAATTGCCGCTATGACAGGAACGGCAATTGAAGCTTCGACGCTGGCTATTCGTCGCCGCCGCGCTCTGCGCGACTACTGGCGCGGCGACACTCGCGCTCGCGGTGTGCTGCATATTCGACCTCGTAGGCGGACGATGCGAACTCTGGCTATTGGGTCCGTTTGTCGCCCTGCCGCTCGGACTCGGGCTAGGACTCATCGGGCGAGCCGCCGGAACACCGGCACAGCTCGCATCCCTCGAAATCTCAGAATCACATGGATGCGGTGAACGTGAAGAAGCCTGAATCTGTCCTCATCGTTGGCAGCGGACCGATCGTGATCGGCCAGGCCGCCGAGTTCGACTACGCAGGCACCCAGGCCTGCAAGGCGATGACCGAGGAAGGTGTCCGTTCGATTCTGGTCAATTCCAATCCGGCCACGATCATGACCGACGAAGGCGTCGCCGATGAGGTCTACATCGAGCCGCTGACCGTCCCTGTGCTGCGTCGAATCATCGAAAAAGAGCGACCCGAAGGCCTCTTGCCAACCCTTGGAGGCCAGGTCGGCCTCAATCTCGCGGTCGATCTCCATGAAGCGGGCGTGCTAGATGAATTCAACGTCCGACTGCTGGGAACTCCGCTCGACGCGATCCGCCGCGCCGAGGACCGAGAACTGTTCCGAACCGCTATGCGCGACATCGGCGAGCCAACTCCGCCATCGGCAGTCGTGCATTCACTGGCCGAGGCGCGTGAAGCGTTGGAGGACATCGGTCTGCCCGTCGCGATCCGACCTGCATACACGCTGGGTGGCACCGGAGGCGGATTCGTCCGAACGATGGAGGAGTTCGAGCGAGTCGTACAGAACGGACTCGACGCTTCACCGATCACGCAGATCCTGGTCGAGCGCTCGTTGCTGGGATGGAAAGAAGTCGAGTACGAAGTGATGCGCGACGGCGCCGATACCTGCATCACGATCTGCAACATGGAAAACCTGGATCCGATGGGCGTCCACACGGGCGACTCAATCGTCGTTGCGCCGTCGCAGACGTTGTCCGACAAGGACTACCACATGCTGCGCTCGGCTTCATTGAACATTATTCGCTCGCTCGGCATCGAGGGCGGCTGCAACGTCCAGCTCGCACTCGCTCCAAGGCAGGATGTAGTCCCCTGGCCACCCGAGTCGATGCGCGAGGGTGGCGGCGTCGGAGTGCCGCACGAGGAACCGCTGCCTTACTACGTGATCGAAGTGAATCCTCGCGTCAGCCGATCCTCTGCGCTGGCCTCTAAGGCCACCGGTTATCCCATCGCCCGCGTGGCCGCGAAAATCGCCGCCGGCAAGCGGCTCGATGAGATCGCGAACCAGGTCACGGGCCGCACCCAGGCCGCCTTCGAGCCTGCACTCGATTACTGCGTTGTGAAGATTCCCCGTTGGCCATTCGACAAGTTCGAGGCCGGTGACCGTGTGCTCGGCACGCAGATGAAGGCCACCGGCGAAGTGATGGCGATCGACCGCACTTTCGAGGCCGCGCTGCAGAAGGCCATCCGTTCCCTGGAGGTCGGCGGCAAGTCGGTGCTGTGGGAGGACGTCGAGGCCGAGGCGGAGCCAGCCAAGGCCGCCGAAACCCCGACCGACATCCGCCTCTGGCACCTGCTCGCCGCAGTTCGAGCCGATGTCCCGCTTGACGAAATCGCCCAACGCTCGGGCGTCGACCCATGGTTCCTTGAGCGTCTCGAGGCGATCGTGCAAATGGAACGACGACTCCTGGCCGAGTCGCTCACCCCCTCTTTGATGCGCCGCGCCAAGCGCATGGGTTTCGCCGACGAGCAGATCGCCAACCTGGCCGGCAGCGTCGATGAGCGCGTCCGCGAGCAACGGCTGGCGTGGGGAATCAAACCCGTCTACAAGATGGTCGACACCTGCGCCGCCGAGTTCGACGCGGTGACGCCGTACTTCTATTCCACCTACGAAGTGGAGAACGAAGCTGAACCCGAGCAGGGCAATCGTGCGCTGGTCGTCGGCTCAGGACCGATCCGGATCGGTCAGGGAATCGAGTTCGACTACGCATCAGTCAAGGCAGCTCAAGCGCTTCGGTCAGCCGGCTGGGGAGCTGTCATGGCCAACAGCAACCCCGAAACGGTCTCGACCGATTTCGATACTTCCGATCGCCTTTACTTTGAGCCGTTAGACGAAGAAGCGGTACGCGACATCCTGGAAAATGAGGATGGCTCGCAGAACGGCAACGGTGGAGTCGCCTCGATTCTGCAGTTTGGCGGACAAACGGCGATCAATCTCGCAGGGCCCCTGACAACCGCAGCCCGACCAATCCTTGGATCATCGGCCGACGTGATCGACCTGGCTGAGGACCGGAAGCGCTTCGAGCGCTTTCTCGCTGACCTGGGCATTCCCCAACCGCCGGGAACTGCAGTCAGCAGCGTTGACGAGGCGGTGCTCGCCGCCGATGCGATCGGCTATCCAGTTCTGGTCCGGCCGTCTTACGTGCTCGGCGGACGAGCAATGGAAATCGTGCAAGGCGTTGGAGACCTCGCCCGGTACGTGACCCAGGCTCAGGCAGCAGCCCCAGGCAAACCAATCCTGATCGACAAGTACCTCGCCGGCATTGAGGTCGAGGTCGACGCCATCTGCGGCGGACCCGGAGACGATGCCGTCCTGGTCCCCGGAATCATGGAACACATCGAACGCGCGGGGGTCCATTCCGGCGACTCGATGGCGGTCTATCCCGCGCCCAATCTCCGCGGAGGCGAGGTCGCGACGATTATCGAATACACCCGCCAGATCGGCATCGGGCTCGGCGTAGCCGGACTGATGAACATTCAGTACGTGATCATGCGCGAATCGGACAAACAGGACGGCGACGTGTTCGTGCTCGAGGTCAATCCCCGAGCCAGCCGCACCGTGCCATTCCTCAGCAAAGTCACAGGCGTGCCGATGGTCGAAATCGCCGTGCGCGCGATGCTCGGCGAAACACTCTCCGAGCAGGGGTATCGCAGCGGTCTCTGGCCGGCGACTCCATTGGTCGCGATCAAGGCCCCGGTCTTCTCGATGTCCAAGCTCTCGGGCGTCGACACACACCTCGGACCTGAAATGAAGTCAACCGGCGAGGTGATGGGCGTCGACATCGACTACGACAAGGCCTTGAACAAAGCCCTGATCGCCGCCGGAATGGCGGTCCCGCCGAAGGGACGCGCTCTGCTCAGCATTGCAGATCAAGACAAGCCGGGCGCAATGACGCTGATTCGAGAGCTGGGCGAAGCGGGCTATGAACTCCACGCGACTGTCGGCACCGCCAGCCTGATTCGCGGTCTCGGCTACGAGGTGCACGAGGCGCCCAAGCGGGAAGTCGGCGGTGATCCAGACGTCATCGATCTGATTCGTTCAGGTCAGATCGACATGGTAATCAACACACCCGAGCAGATCAGCAGCAACATCCGCGACGGCTTCCACATCCGACGAGCCGCGGTGGAGCAGCGGATTCCGTGCTTCACCTCGATCGACACCGCGCATCATGCGGTCGGAGCGATGCTCGAGGGCGGTGCCGACTACAACATCGCACCGCTGCCTGATTACACCGCCGGTCGCGTGTAGCGAGTCCGGAAGTCAACGTTGTGCGTCGCGCCGTTGCCCGAGTCATCGAAACCGAGGAAATCTACCCGGGTACCTTCGTCACCTGGTACGACTCCCCCTCCCTGACTCAGCATGCGCAGCCAGGCCAGTTCGTCATGGTTGACCCCGGCGCAGAGCGCGCCGCATTTGATCCGCTCCTCCCTCGCGCCTTCTCCTACTACCGCTTCCGAAACGCCTCCGCCCGGGACGCCGATCGCCAGTTCGCGCTGCTCTACACCGTGATCGGACGCGTCACCGAGCAAATGGCCTCGATGCAGCCTGGCGATCGAGTCTGGATGACAGGACCGCTCGGCCGTGGATTCGACGTTCGCCGTTCAGCCTCCAACCTGCTACTGATTGGTGGCGGCGTCGGTATCGCGCCGTTGGTGGCCCTCGCGGACGCACAGTCAGAAAGTCCCACCCGCTCACGCTCGATCGTGCTTTGCTTCGGCGCGCGCAGCGCCGATGGTGTCTACCCGGCTGAACTGTTGCCGCCACAGGTCGAGTACCAGGTCTCGACCGAGGATGGGTCAATGGGAGCCCACGGATTCGTCACCGACTTATTCGCTGAGAACCTCTCATGGGCCGACCAGTCCTTCGCCTGCGGGCCGGTGCCCATGTTCCGAGCCATGTCGCCCATCGTCCGCCGCGACGGCATGAACCGTCCAGTCCAAGTCCTGATGGAAACCGAAATGGCCTGCGGAACCGGCATCTGCTACGGCTGCGCCGTCTTCACCAAGCGAGGCGTCAAACTCTGCTGCAAGGATGGCCCGAGATTCGAGCTTCTGGACGTCTACCCAAACGGGTAAGCCCTATCTTGGCCTCAGCCGATCTCTATCTGGAGCAGAACCATGGCACGCGACGCCCGGTTGATGTTGGACGGACTGGTCTTCCCAGAAGGCCCGCGATGGTTCGAGGGCCGACTCTGGTTCTCCGACATGCACGCGCACGAAGTCGTCGCGGTAACTCCCGACGGTGAGCGAGAAACCATCGTCGAAGTGCCCACCCAGCCCTCAGGGCTAGGTTTCCTGCCCGACGGGCGCCTGTTGATCGTCTCAATGACCGATCGAAAGCTGCTCCGCCTCGACCCGGACGGACTCTGGGAAGTCGCCGACATCTCCGACAAGGCGCCTTACCACTGCAACGACATGGTCACAGACTCAGAGGGCAACTCCTACATCGGAAACTTCGGCTTCGACATCACGGACGGTTCGGCTCCCAGAGCGACGACGATGGTGATGGTCACGCCTGACGGCGAGTCGTCGGTCGTTGCGGATGGACTCCAGTTTCCCAACGGCACTGTGATCACACCCGACGGCAAGACGCTGGTCGTCGGCGAGAGCTGGGGTCAGCGCCTGACCGCCTTCGATGTGAATGAGGACGGTTCGTTATCCAACCAGCGAGTCTGGGCCGACCTCAGCTTCCCGCCCGACGGCATCGCCCTCGACGCCGACGGAGCCATCTGGGTAGCCGTGCCGACCAATCCGGGCGCCCTCGTGCGAGTCGCCGAAGGCGGAGGAATCCTGGACCGGATCGACGTGCCAGATATGGGTGTCTACGCCTGCATGCTGGGCGGCGACGAACGCAAAACGCTCTTCTCACTCGAAGCGCCGACTTCGAATCCACAGCCAGGCGACCCGCGCCTCGGAAGAATCCGCGCATTCGATGTCGATGTCGGCGGCGCCGGGCTTCCCTAGCTACTCCCGTACGAAATGACTAAGGCCGAGCTGCGAAGCAACCTGCGACAGAATCGCGCCGCGCTGCCGCCCGAACTCGTCGATGGTTGGTCGACGGCTATCACGGCTCGCTTATCTGACCTCGATGTCTTTCTGGGTGCCGCAGCTCTCCACTGCTATGCGAGCTCATTGCCGGGCGAAGTCGGCACCGATCGCCTCATCGCTCGCGCCCTAAGCGAGCGAAAGCGGGTGATCTGCCCAAGAGTCCGACCCCACGGTCAGCTGGAACACCGCGAAATCTCCGAGCGGTCGCAACTGACAGATGCTGCATTTGGGCTGCGAGAACCGAATCCCGAGGTCGCCTCGCCGGTCGACCCTGGTCTGGCGGACTTGATCGTGGTGCCGGGGGTCGCGTTCGTTGAAGATGGCTCACGGCTGGGTATGGGCGGCGGCTACTACGACCGCTTCCTGACTGGACATACGGCGCCAAGAGTCGGCCTAGCCTACGAGATGCAGCTGCTCGACACAGTACCGAGCTCAGATCATGACCAGTCCGTTGACTTCATCGTGACTGAGATGCGAGTGATCCGGTGTCGGTGATCCGTTGGCTGCCCAAGCAACGGACGGCCGTGCTCCACGCGGTGACCACGCGCAACGAACTGGTCGGCACGTTCGCCCAGATGTATCCAGCAGTCTGGGATGCCCTGCAAGAGCAGGGTCCACCCGACCTGGGTGAAGTAGTCGCCGTCTACCACTCGATCGGTGAGGACGAGCTGGTCCTTTCCGCCGGAATGGAAATCGCCGATGATTTCGAACCGGTCGAGCCGTTGACGCTGCTCGAGCTAGGCGGCTGCGAAGCCGGCATGGTCGATCACTTTGGGCCCTACCTGTTCGCCGACTTCCGCCGGACGCAGGCCAGACTCGAGGCAGCTCTCGCAGCCCAGGGTCGCCGGCCGAGTGGGATCGTAATCGAGCGTTATCTGACCATGCCTGATGCCGAACCCGACCAATCGAAGTGGCACACGGAAATCTGGTTGCCGCTGTCGTAGCCTGTCGTGGAAGCGAGACAGGAATGGAGCCTTGTCACGCCAGAGGTAGTGCAACAACCGAAGCGGCGAGCCGCTGTGATCCACGCCAGCGCGTCTTCGCTGGATTTGCCGGCTACGCTTGAGCGCATTTTTCCGGTCGTCTACACCGCGCTAAGGGATCAGGGCGTCACCGATCTGGGTCACGCAATAGCCGTCTATCACGGTATGGACCCAAACCAGATGGATCTCTCCGCGGGCATTGAGATCGACGATGACTTCGAACCTGCCGACCCGTTGGACTTGCTGGAATTGCCGGCCTGCGACGCGGTGAAGTCGGATCACTTCGGTCCCTATGACCAGCTCTATCTGACCCACCAGGCGATCCTGCCATTTCTGGCCGAGATCGAGCGGATGCCAATCAGCGGCCCGATTGAGCGATACATCACCGATCCCGAGGCGGAGCCTGATCAATCGAGGTGGCACACCGAGATCTGGTTGCCCTTGGCCTAGCATTTCCTTGAAGTCACTGAGTGAGAGGTATCGCAATGCCAGAACTTGTCCAGCTACCAGCTCGGCGCGCCGCGGTGATGCACGCGACTGCATCAACCGAGGAACTGCCGGCAACCTTCGAGCGCATCTTCCCAGCGGTGTATGCCGCCCTCACGGGGCAGAGCATCACCGACATGGGACACGTCATCGCCGTCTATCACACCATGGATGCCAACCAGATGGAGATATCCGCAGGAATCGAGATCGGCGACGACGTCGAGTTGGCGCATCCGCTCGAACTGTGTGAACTGCCCGCCTGCGACGCGATCAAAGCTGACCACTACGGTCCCTACGACCAGCTGTCTCAGACACATGAGTCGATCTGGCCCATGGTCGCAGAACTGGGCCGCCAACCGCTCAGCGGACCAATCGAGCGCTACATCACCGACCCCGAGGCGGAGCCCGACCAGTCCAAGTGGCACACCGAAATCCTGCTGCCGCTGAGATAGCGCAGAGAAAAAACAGGACGCCCCGACGGGCGTCCCTATGCATGGTTCGCTGCGACTGTGAGAGTGGAGCGGGGGACGGGATTCGAACCCGCGGCCACCTGCTTGGAAGGCAGGAGCTCTACCCCTGAGCTACCCCCGCGTGCCTAGATCAGCTTAGCGGCCATCCGGCCGGCCTCAACGAGACCGGCCGGACAGTGGACTAACGCTCGCGCAGATGGCGCAGCTCAGGATCCTTACGCAGCTCCCGATAGGCCTTGCTCTGGATCTGGCGAATCCGCTCCCTGGTTAGGCCGAACCGATTGCCGACCTGTTCCAGGGTGTACTCGTTGCCGTCCTCCAGGCCAAAGCGCATAGCCAGCACCGCAGCCTCCCGAGGCTCCAACCGATTGAGCGCCTCACGGGTCAGACCCGTCAACGCCTGATGCAGGACTTCCTCCTCCGGAGAGCGCGTGTCCTCGTCGGCGAGGAAGCGCGTCAGGTCGGAGTCGTCGTCCTCATCCGAGACGCTTTTGTCGAGCGAGGCTGGCGTCATCGAGATCCGGCGCAACGTCCGGACGCGATCTTCCGTCTCGTCCAACTCAAGCGCGATCTCGGCGTCGGTCGGCTGAGCCTGGAACTCCTGCCTCAGCCGACGCTCGGCCCGCTTGAGCTTGTTGATCAGCTCGGAGGTGTGCACCGGGACCCGGATCAGATTGGCCGTGTCGGCCAGCGAGCGCGTCACCGACTGCCGAATCCACCAGGTCGCGTACGTCGAGAACTTGTTGCCCTTGCGGTAGTCAAACTTCTCAACAGCCCGGAAGAGGCCAACGTTTCCTTCCTGGATCAAGTCCAGTAGGTGCAGCCCCTTCTTCTGGTACTTCTTCGAGACCGAGACAACCAAGCGCAGATTGGAGATGTACATCGTCCGCTCGGCGTCGTAGCCGTCCCACTTGGTCTCAGTCAGTCGGCGCTCGGCTCGGCGAACCAATCCGTCATCGGCCGAAATCAGCGTCTCAGCGTCCTCTGGCAAGTTCTCGAGCCCCGCGTCCCAGCCCAGAGCCAGGACCGATCGCCGGTAGAGCCGAGGCGTCACAATTGTCGAGACGATTGACAGCGCAATCACTAGGTCGGCGACGTACTCCTGCTCCAATCCGCAGTCGGCGCTCAGCCGCGACACGAAATGCGTGTCTAGTTTGCCGTCGACCGCCTCGCGGAAGCGTTCGTGTTCGAACAGGTCTTCGTTCGAGAGCGTGTTCAGGTACAGACAATGTGCAGCCATCTCCGTGATGCACTGCAGTTCGCCGAGCTGCCGCAGCAGTTCAGCCCAGACCTGCATCGGACGCGGCTCGTGGCCGAGTTCCTCGCTCAGTCCATGCTCCAGCGCATCGATCCAGCGCGCCCGCTCGATCGCCGCGCCCAGCTCCTGTTCCTGCTCGGCAGTCAACAGCGGCCTGCGGCCGATCTCGTTGAAGTAGGCACGCGTCGCGTCGATATCCGGATCGGCGTCGGGATTGGCCGCTCGCCGCCGCCGTCCGCGCTGCTTGGGCGGCGCCGGTGCATCGTCGCTGGAACCATTCGCCTCGGTGACGAAGTCCCAGCCAGGCATCGCCTGACCCAATCGCACCGGAGGCCGGGTCGCGTCGCCCATCCGTCGCCGCCAGGCCGCGGCGACGTCCTTGGTCGGAGCCCGGGTACCCGTGATGTCGAATCCGAGCAAGGGGATCTCCCTGTCTTTCGTCCCCTCCGGCGCCGTGTGGCGCTCGTCGCCGCTCACCTCGCAGTGCTCCTCGAACTGCACGTCATATTCAGTGCCGTCGTGGTCGAGTCGTTGCTCGAACGTCATCCGATCCCCCTTTCGTGAAGTGCTACCGCGCCCGCGTGGTGTTCTCTGCACCAGCGAACCAGCGCGCTCATCAACAGTACGAAAACAGACCAGCAATTGTTCCCGAAGGCAACAGCGATAGCAATCCGCTGTACGCCGAAGATGCATCCGCCGTCACCCGGATCGGCGAGGCGTCAACCAGTGACGTAACTGCTGTGTCGCGGGCGACTGACTCCCGGTCAGTCAGCCAGAACGGCCGCCACCTTTGCCGCTCTTGCCGGTGCATGACGCACGTCGTCAGGCCGCATCGCGCGCGTCCAGGCGGCGAACTCGAGCATGATCCCGTCCGGGTCGTAGAAGTAAACCGAGCGCACAAATACGCCGGAATGGTTCTCGCGAGCGATCCCGCGCTCCGAATCATCGTGGTTCAAGATCGGCGTGCAGCGAACTCCAGCCTCAATCAGGCGAGCCCGCATTTCCTCGATCTCATCCGGATCCACATCGAACGCGACGTGGTTCATCGACGCGATCGCCGTGACCAGTTCGGCCGACGGATCAAAGAATGTGTTCGGATCGGGCGAGGCCACGCCGGGTGCCGGTTCGGGGGCAGTGGGGAAGTTGAAGAAGGCGAGACAGTCGCCGTTGCCGATGTCAAAGAAGAAGTGCTGTCCCCCGTCGCCGGGCAACTCGATCGTCTTGACCAGCGGGAATCCGAGCACCCCCTGATAGAAGTCAACGGTGGTCTGCATGTCCCGACAGACGAGCGCGAGATGGTTGATGCCGCCGACGTTGAAGTTGCCGACGCGGTTCTTGATCGGCTGCTCATTCGTGGTCGTCATTGGTCCTGCTCCTCGCCCTCGCCAGCGTGTGGATTTCTAGGATACGCTTCTCGCCGCGATGTGACCGGCGCTACACGATCCGCGCATTTCTTATCGACTCAGTTACTTGCGATATCAAAATCTTCTATCGTGACGACCGCTTGCTATTGACGATTCCCGCATCTTCCGTACCTTAATCCAACGTTCACAAACGAAAACCGTTACGGCAATCACGAGCAGCGTGACAGGCCGAGAAATCCGACCGGGCGGCAGAGAGACCGCGAGCAGAGACCGAGCACACACATGACTCAGACCACCGAAATCAGCACCCCCGATGGAGTGCATGTCGTCGGGGCCCTTCAAGAGGGTTTTGACGAGATTCTCACGGAAGAAGCGCTCGCCTTTATCGCGGGCCTCCACAGGGAATTCAACGCGCGCCGACACGAACTGCTGGGCCGCCGCGACGAGCGTCAGGTCGAGTTCGACAACGGCGCGCTGCCCGACTTCCTCTCCGACACCGAAGAAATCCGCTTCAGCTCCTGGCAAGTCGCACCGACACCGGAAGACTTGCAGCAGCGTTGGGCCGAGATCACCGGTCCGGTCGACCGTAAGATGATGATTGGCGCCCTCAATTCGGGCGCCGACGCGTTTATGGCCGATTTCGAGGACGCGCTCTCCCCGACCTGGAACAACATCGTCAACGGTCAGATCAACGCCCGCGACGCCGTGCGCCGCGAAATCTCGTTTGAGAACCCCGACGGTTCCGTCCGCACCCTGAACGAGAAGATCGCCACGCTGCTGATTCGTCCCCGCGGCTGGCACCTCGACGAAAAACACGTGCTGGTCGACGGAGAGCCAATCTCCGCCTCGCTCTTCGACTTTGGCATGTACATGTTCCACAACGCCGCCGAGCGAATCGCCCGCGGCACAGGACCCTACTTCTACCTGCCGAAACTGGAGTCGCACCTCGAGGCGCGACTCTGGAACGACGCCTTCGTCAAGGCGCAGAACGATCTCGGCGTGCCCCAGGGCAGCATCCGAGCGACCGTGCTGATCGAGACCCTACCCGCAGCCTTCGAGATGGAAGAAATCCTCTACGAACTCCGCGACCACTCGGCCGGCCTCAATGCTGGCCGCTGGGACTACATTTTCTCCGCAGTCAAGCGCTTCAAGTCACAACCGACCTTCACCCTGCCCAACCGCGTCCAGGTCACAATGACCACGCCCTTCATGCGCGCCTACACCGAGCTGCTCGTGCGCACCTGCCACAAGCGCGGAGCTCACGCGATGGGTGGCATGGCCGCGTTCATTCCCTCGCGCCGCGACCCCGAGATCAACGACATCGCACTGACCGGCGTCCGCGCCGACAAGGAGCGCGAGTCGACCGACGGCTTCGACGGCACCTGGGTCGCCCACCCTGACCTCGTCAACGTCGCCCGCGACATCTTCGAAGAGAACCTCAACGGCGCGCGCAACCAGCGCGAGCGCATGCGTGAGGATGTCGAGGTCAGCGCCAGCGAACTGGTCTCGCTCGATCAATCGGGTGGCACAGTCTCCGAGGATGGCGTGCGCCTCAACATCTCGGTGGCACTGCAGTACATCAACAGCTGGCTCAACGGCATGGGCGCCGCCGGGATCAACAACCTGATGGAAGACGCGGCGACGGCGGAAATCTCCCGCGGCCAGATCTGGCAGTGGATCCGCCACGGTGCCGAACTCGACGACGGTCGCTCGGTGACCAGCGAACTCTACGAAACGCTGCGCGATGAGGAGCTTGCCTCGTTAGGCGGCACCGACGAATCACGCTACGGCGACGCGGTCGAAATCCTCGACCAACTCGTGCTCAACGAGGAATTCACCGAATTCCTCACCTTGCCCGCCTACGAGTACCTCGACTAGAGGCGCGAGACAGGACAGAGTGAGCGAACACCAACATTTGGCATAACGGCTACGCAGCCGCGACGACGTGACCCGACACAAAGGATCGGCCACGCACAGCCACGGAGGTTCCCAGATGACGACGAACGGCACGAACGGGACCAGCAACCCGCTGGACAGCGCCGCCGCCGCACTCGAGCACGAGTGGGCGACGAATCCGCGCTGGGCTGGAGTACAGCGGAACTATACGGCCGCTGACGTCCTCAAGCTGCGACCCTCGTTGCTGCCCGAGTCGACCATCGCGCGCTACGGCGCCGATCGGCTCTGGAATGCGATGCAGGACACCGACTTCGTCCGCACCTTCGGCGCCGTCACCGGGGCGCAGGCAGTGCAGATGGCCAAGGCCGGCCTGCAGTCGATCTACGTCTCCGGCTGGCAGGTTGCGGCCGATGCCAACACCGCCGCCCACACCTACCCCGACCAGTCCCTCTACCCGGTCAACAGCGTGCCCTCGCTGGTCAAGCGACTCAACAACGCGCTCATGCGCGCCGACCAGGTCGACCGCCTCGAGGACCGAGCCAGCGTTGACTACTACCTGCCGATCGTGGCCGACGCCGAAGCCGGCTTCGGTGGCCCAATCCACGCGTTCGAGCTGATGCGCAACATGATCGAGTCGGGCGCCGCCGGCGTCCACTACGAGGACCAGCTCGCCGCCGAGAAAAAGTGCGGTCACATGGGCGGCAAGGTGCTCGTCCCCACAGCGCAGCACGTCCGCACCCTGCAGGCCGCCCGGCTCGCCGCCGACGTGATGGACGTCCCGACGATTCTGATGGCCCGCACTGACTCCCTCTCAGCCACGTTGATGACCACGGACATCGACGAGCGCGACCGTGAGTTCATCACCGGTGAGCGCACCGCCGAGGGCTACTTCTCGGTCACCGGCGGCATCGACTCCGCCATCGCACGCGGACTCGCCTTCGCCCCACACGCCGACCTGATCTGGTGCGAGACCTCCGTGCCCGACATCGGTGAGGCTCGTGACTTCGCCCAGGCCGTGCACGCTGATTACCCCAACAAGATGCTCGCTTACAACTGTTCCCCCTCGTTCAACTGGAAGCGTCACCTCGACGACGCCACCATCGCGAACTTCCAGGAGCAGCTGGCCGACATGGGCTACCGGTTCCAGTTCATCACCCTGGCCGGCTGGCACGGGATCAACTACCACACCTTCAACCTCGCCAGCGGCTACCGCGACCGCGGCATGGCCGCCTACGTCGAGCTGCAGGAAGGCGAGTTCGAGGCCGAGGCCTACGGCTACACCGCAACCAAGCACCAGCGAGAAGCCGGCACCTCCTACTTCGACGAAATCCTGCTCACGGTCACCGGTGGAGACGCAGCCACCACGGCACTAAGCGGCTCAACCGAGTCCGCCCAGTTCACCGAAGAAGCCGTCGCTACCCACTAAGCCACCGGCAACAGCCAACCAAAACGAAGCCCCGCCAACCGGCGGGGCTTCGTCGTACTCGTTCGCCCAGGACAATCCAGACCCCGCTGCTACCCTGCCCGACAAATCACGACATCTCCGAGAGGACTCCCAAACATGACCAACAGCCCGCACTTCGGCGTCATGGTTCCACAGATCAAGCGCACTTGGAAAGAAACCCAGCGCGCCGCCTCCGCCTTCGAGGAAATGGGCTTCGACTCCCTCTGGGTCAACGACCACCTCTACGGCCCGCAGTCGCCCGCAATCCCAATGCTCGAGGCCTGGACCCTCGCCGCCAGCATCGCTGCCGTCACCGAGACGCCCGAAATCGGCACCCTCGTCACCCCCGTCGGCATGCGCAACCCCGCCCACACCGGCAAAATGATCGCAACCGTCGACAACATCGCCGGCGGACGCATCATCCCGGGCTTCGGCTCCGGCTGGATGGCCCGAGAGTTCTCCGACTTCGGCATGCCCTTCGTCAGCACCCGCGACCGACTGCGCCAGCTCGAAGAGGGCCTACAGATCTTCAAGGGCATGTTCGACCCCGACCAGGACGAGTTCTCCTTCGAGGGCGAGTTCTTCCACACCGAAAACCTCGTCACCCAGCCCAAGCCACCGCGCGACATGCCGCTCCTCGTCGGCGGCGGCGGCGAGCAGGTCACTATGCGCATCGCAGCCCAGTACGCCGACATCTGGAACAACTCCGCCGGCGCCCAGGACGACCTCGAGCACAAGGTCTCCGTCCTCCACGGACACGCCCAGCGCCTCGGCCGCGACCCCTCCGAAATCCGCGTCTCCCAGCAGTGCCTGGTCACCATCGTCGAGGACGACGAAAAGGTCGGCCCAATGGTCGAGCGAGCCCAGAAGATCTTCGGAGGTCACATGGGCAACCCCGCCGGAGACATGGCCCTCACCGGAACCCCGGCCATGATCAAAGAAAGAATCGAAAAGCACGTCGAGCTCGGCTGCGACATGTTCATGATCGAATTCTTCGGCCGAGACACAATAGAACCAGCCCAAATGTTCGCCGAAACCGTAATCCCCGAGTTCCGCTAAGTCCCCTCCGGTCCCCTCTCCCTCCGGTCCCCTCTCCCACTGGGAGAGGGCTAGGGTGAGGGTCCCCTCAACGAACCCTTCAAGAAGCTCCGTCACACCCGCGCAAGCCGCGGGCATCTAGCCGACCTCTCTCCCTCAGGTCCCCTCTCCCTCTGGGAGAGGGCTAGGGTGAGGGTCCCCCCGAACAAACCCTTCCAAAGCACCGTCATACCCGCGCCCACCGCGGGTATCTCGCCGACCTCCCTCCTTCCTCCCCCTCGCAGGGGGAAGTGCCGAAGGCCTGCCCCACACCTGATGGGGGGCAGAGCGAGTCCGTCGTCCCCCACTGGACACGAAACACGCCTCGGCTATCGTCTGAGGACCCACCTAACGCTAAATTCGCGACTCCACTGCACCAGGAGATTGGACGATGCCAAAGCCGCTGCTCCCCGTCGAATCTCCAGTAGTTGTGGTCGACTGTGAGACCACAGGGTTGAGCAATACCGACCGGATCCTCGAGGTTGCAGCGGTCACACTGGATCCATTCACTGGCGAAGTCGTTGACGAATACGACACCCTGGTCAATCCGGAGCGAGATCCCGGCCCCACCTTCGTGCATGGCATTTCAGCTTCAATGGTTGAAGCCGCACCGACATTCCACGAAGTCGCGGCTGCGCTCGGGCGGAGGCTGAACAATGCCGTTCTGGCGGCCCATAATTTATCGTTCGATAGCCGGATGCTGCGCAACGAATTCCAGCGTCATGGAATCGAGCTAGATGCCGGAACCGGCATATGCACTTACCGGCTCAGCGGAGAGAAGCTGAGTGCTGCATCTGCTCGATTCGGTATTGAGATCGGTCAGCAGCATCGGGCACTTGCCGACGCCCGCGCCGCTGCTGAACTATTGCGTGTGTTTGCTGACGATGTTGAGCTTCGGCCTAGTGCTGCACAAGTCGGCCACGTTCCCTTCGCCCTGAACACGAGAACGCTGAGACGAGAGCGCCCCGACGGAGCGACGAACGAAATGGTGAGAGTTGTCTCGCACGCGCGCTATCCCTATTCCGACGAGGCCATCCTGCACTACCTCGATGCCCTGGACTGGGTCCTTGACGATCACATCATCGACGAAGAAGAACAAGCCGCTATGAGTGATCTGGCACAGAGCTACGGATTGTCCAAGGAAACGATTGAAGAGGTCCACCGAGCCTACTTAGCGTCGATCATTGCTGCGGCAAGACGAGACGGAATGATCACGGATGCCGAGCGTGAACTGATTGAGCGCACGAAGACAGCCCTCACGATTCACGATGTAGAGGTGCCTCAGGTCACCCAACTTCCTGCGGCAGGAACCCTGCAGGACGGCATGAGAATCTGTTTCACGGGGGCGGTCGTCACTGGCGGTCGCGAGTTTCCTAGGTCGACGCTAGAGGCCTTGGCCGCACAAGCCGGTTTGCAGCCGACAAGAGGTGTCACAAAGCGCGGGTGTGACTTACTCGTCGCGGCCGACACATCTTCGATGTCGGGAAAGACACGTAAGGCACGTCAGTATGGAATCGCTGTCATGGCCGCGGGAGATTTCCTGATCGAGCTCGGAGTAGCGGGACATTAGCCGCTCCAGCTGCCGCTCCAGCTGCCGCGGCTACTCGTCGCTGCGACTCGCGTTCGAGCTCCAGCAGGTGCAGGGGAAGAGACATCTGCTTATAGGCCAGCGACCGAGACCAACGTTGGTGGTCTTCTGATCGTCGAGTATCGGCGAAGGCGACCGTGGCCCTCTACTACGACTACGCCTCCTCGCCCTCAACCTCAAACGCGCGGCCGCCCAACCGGCATAGCCAAACCCTCACTGTCATCTCCGACACCCCGTCGTCGCCGGACCCAGCCAGCGAACACCAGTGCTGATACGATCGATGGCGCTCAAGTGGCGACGCCTCAATCGGAGCAACCAAGATGACCGCTCAAGCCCAATCAAGACAATCCTGGACAGGTCTGGACGGAGCCAGACAAACTCTCGACAAATCCAGACTAATCTGGACGAATCTGGACAAATCTGGACTATTTAGGACTCCCGAACTATCGCAAACCCAGTCCAGCACAGCAAATCAGCCCGAATCGGCCCCGATCACGCCAAAATTTCCCCAAAACGCCCAGATTTCACTCCGAGGCCGGAGTCCGAGACTGCACCACATACATCGGGTCGCTCCGACCCTTCGCCGGCGAGATGTCATGCCACTGCGGCGCCTCAAACGCCCCCGAATAGTGGAAATACGCCCCCACCATCTGCACATGCCCCTCGTCGCCCATCCCCTGCCACAAGCGCACCGCCTTCGTCGGAAAACAGCGGTTCGAGAACGAAACAATGCACCCGCCACCCGGACGCAACACCCGGCCAATCTCTCGAAACACCTCCAACGGCCGCGTCAGATACTGAACCGAAACCGCAATCGTCACCACATCAAACTCGCCGTCCCCAAACGGCAGCACCGGGTCCACATTCAGGTCATGAACCACCCACTCCGTCAGCTGAGGATTCTCCGCCAGCTCCTCCGCATTCATCCCCAGCCCCGCCACCCGCTCCGACTCCAGGTCATCCGGATAGTGCGAAACCCACGAAGACATCAAGTCAAGCAATCGGCCCTGCTGAGGAAGGAACTTGGAATAATGAGCGCGTAACGCCCCAATCGCGGCGTCGTCGATATGCGTGACCAGCCGCGCCTGGACGTAAAAGTTGGAGTCGGACGACTCGTCGACACGCCGAAAGTGACCCTCCTCAAAAGGTGGGTCACTCGGCGCATCGTCGGGCATCAGCGATTAGAACTTGGGCGGTTTGGGCAGAATGTAAGCGGCCGACAGGCCCAGCAGGATCGCCGCCATGGCGATACCAATCACCATGGCCACAATCTGTCCGGCATGCAGTCCCCCACCGCCACCCTCGCCGGCAGCCATCGCCGCACCGCCCAGCAGGACGGCGGCGATGAGTGCAACGGCCAGAGTCGAAGTGCGCAGCATGGCGCTCGGGTCCTTCGCCTAGAAGGGGTTCAGAATCTGAGCTGCGTGGTCCGCCAGATGCCAGGTAGCCATGGCCATCAGCGCACCCACGGGCGCAGCCGCCATACCTTCGCCACCGGCCGACTTGCCCAGTTCCTCGTCCTGCACGTAGTTGACCTTGGAATCAAACGCCGCAGCAATGGCGTCGAGCGCAGCCAGCGCGTCAGCCGGGTCGGCAAAGTCGGTGCTGCTCAGCGGGTTCTCAGGGCCGTCGTAGCCGCAGGCCGCGCAGATCCCATTGGCGAACATCATCTCGGCCGGGATCACATGCTCGGCTACCTGGCGCGGAGACCATCCGGCCTCGCCATCGTCCGCGGTCCCCTTGGCCGTCTCCCAGTTGCCGTGCGCGGCAGCGCCGGCGATCGCGACCTTGAGGGCCGCGCGCGCGCCCGCAACTCCGGCGCGCAGCTCGTCTGCTTGTGACATCACTTCTCCTGTGTGGTCCTGTGTGATCTGACTCCGGCGTCGTCTGCCGGATATGGGCAGCATAGAGCAGCCCCGGACTACCCTGACTCAGAGTTCGCAAACCTTAACGACGAGCGAGGTAACGGGAGGAACCGGCCATGGCATTCGGCATTGGACTGATTGGCGCAGGCGGCAACCAGAAGCTGCGACACATCCCCGGCTTCCGCGAAATCAACGACGTCGAAATCGTCAACGTGGTCAACCGTTCCCGAGAATCAGGCGAGCGAGTCGCCGCCGAGTGGGACATTCCCAATGTCTCAGAATCAGTCGAAGAACTGCTCGCCGACCCAGCCGTCGACGCCGTCAGCATCGGCACCTGGCCCTACAAGCACCTCGAGTACACCAAAGCAGCCCTGGAAGCTGGCAAGCACGTGCTCTGCGAAGCGCGGATGGCCACGAACGCGATCGAAGGCGAGGCCATGCTGGCCGTTAGCCGGCAGCATCCAGACTTCGTCGCACAGCTCGTACCAGCCCCGTTCGATTTCCGGCTCGGCAAGACAATCAAGCGACTCTGCGAGGACGGTTCCCTCGGCAGCATCATTGAAGTGCACCTGACCCTGCTCAACGGCTCAGGGCTAGACGAGTCGGGACCGCTGCACTGGCGTCACCGAAGCGACTACTCCGGACATAACATGATGCAGCTCGGCATCTTCAACGAGACGATCCAGCGCTGGCTCGGCGACACGGCACGGGTCACCGCCCACGCACGGACCTTCGTGCCGTCTCGCGTCGATGAGGAAACTGGCGAGCGCTATAACATCGTCATTCCCGACAGCCTGGGCATCTTCGCCGACATGGCCAACGGAGCCCGCTGCACCTATCGCGTCAGCGCCGTGACCCAGGGCGCGCCGCAGCCGCCCAGCATCGACATCTACGGCTCCAAGGGCCGCCTCCACTGGCGCTTCGGCGACACCGGAGAGTGGGGCAAGCACGGCGAAGAGGTGCAAGACATCCAGCCTGACCCCGGCACCGCCCACGACTGGCAGGTCGAGTACGACTTCATGCGCTCAGTCCGAGACGGCGCACCGGTTGAGCTAACAAGCTTCGCCGACGGAGTCCGTTACATGCGCTTCACCGACGCCGTCTGGGAATCCTGGAATTCTGGACAAAGCCGCGACATCGAACCATTGGCAGACTAGGAACCGCAATGGCGAGAATCGTCTCACTCCTGCCCAGCGCGACCGAAATCGTCTGCGCGCTCGGCCTCGGCGGCGATCTAGTTGGACGTTCGCACGAGTGCGACTTCCCGCCCGAAGCTCAACATCTGCCGATGCTGACCAGTCCCAGGTTCATGCCGGCCGCGACAAGCGGAGAGATTGATCGGCAGGTGCGAATGTTGGCGCTCGAAGCCCGCGCCGAGGACGCGCTTGGTGTCTATGCAATCGAGATGGACCTGCTTCAGGAGCTGGCGCCAACACACATCGTCACGCAGACCCAGTGCGAAGTCTGCGCGGTCAGCTTGCGAGACGTTGAGCGAGCCGTCGAGCAGCTCACGAGCTTCGATACCAAGTTGATCCCACTCGCGCCAAACTCTCTCGCCGACATCTGGGACGACATCCAGCGCACGGCCGATGCGCTTGGGATCAGTGATCGGGGAATGGCGGTTGTCGCGGACCTGCAGCGGCGAATGGCTGATGTCCCGGCAGCATCGAACGCACCGAGGGTCGCAGTCGTGGAGTGGGTCGATCCGCTGATGACGGCGGGCCACTGGACGATGGAGCTGATTGAGTTGGCGGGTGGTGTCCCGGTGGTTGGCGCGCCCGGTGGGCCGTCATTGCACTTCGAGATGTCCACATTGGCCGAGACGGACCCAGATGTGATCATCATCGCGCCATGCGGCTTTGGTCTGGCCAGGACCCGCGAGGACGCGGCCACGCTGAGCGGGCGTGAAGACTGGCAAGAGTTGCGAGCAGTCCGAGAGGGTCATGTCGCGCTAATCGACGGGAATCAGTACGTCAATCGACCCGGTCCCAGGCTCGTTGAGACTCTGGAGATCTTTGCCGAAATCATCAACCCCGATCTCTCCGAGCGCCACCACGTAGGCATCGGCTGGGAACGCTTTCCCTCGTGAGTCGATCAGGTACGAATGCCTAAAGGGTGTTCAGCCAACTAACCAGGATCCGGTTCAGCTCCTCAGGCTCTTCCTGCTGAGTCCAGTGGCCGCACTCTTCGATGTGGCCGCGGCTGAGGTTGGGGATCCAATCCTCCATACCCTCGGTCATGGAGGGCAGCAAGACCCCGTCCTTGCCGGCGGTGACCATCAACGCCGGCTGCTCGATGTTCTTTCCATCAACGGCGGCGTCCCATTCCCAGTTGCGACCGTGATTTCGATACCAGTTGAGACCGCCGCGGAAGCCGGTCAGCTCGAAGGCGTCAACAAAGGTCTGGAGGTCCGCTTCCGACAACATGATCGAGCGCTCGGCGTCATCGGGTAGACCGACCAACAATCCGCCGCGATCACGCACGCCTGAGGTCATGCCGATCACATCGAGCTTGTCCTCGGGCTTGGAGGTACGCAGCATCAAAGTCATCGTGCGCCTCACGTTGCCGCCCAGCTCCGCTTCGGCTACGCCTTCGTCCTGGAAGTACAGCTGATAATCGAAGCGGCCCGGATCCATCTTCATCGCCTCGAGCGGGTTGATCGGAGGTCGCCGGCCAGCCGGAGTGTTGATCCCGGCGACGGCGTTGCAACGATCTGGGTGATGCTTGGCCATGTTCCAGACGACAGCGCCGCCCCAGTCGTGACCAACGAAGACGGCACTCTCGATATCCAGAGCGTCGAGCAGCGCGACCATGTCGGCGCAAATCAGTTCCTGGGTAAAGTCGTCGGCGTTTGGCGGCGAGTCTGTGCCGCCGTAGCCGCGCATGTCGGGCGCGATCGCGCGGAACCCTGCCTCGGCTACGACCGGCAGTTGGTGTCGCCACGAATACCAGAGCTCGGGGAATCCATGGCAAAACACCACGGCCGGTCCCTCGCCCGCCTCGGCGATATGCATGTTGATACCGGTGGAGAGTTCAATCTGGGAGTGAGTGATCTCAGTCATGGTTGCTCTCATGTCCACTTGATTGGAGCGCGAGAACAAGGTCGCGCGCTCGCATGATCATACGTATTGCCTGAGACAGCGGATACCGTAGGCCCGAGAGGAGGGCGCTGATGACGATTGAGACACCAAACTGGGCCGCAACCAAAGCCGACGACATCGAGCGCGGCGTCGATGAGGCGATGCGCACTGTCGATCGACTAGCCGGTGAACTCGTCTCTGTGCCCGACGGTCGGCGCAGTTTCGAGAACACCGTGCTGCCGTTGGACGAGATCAGCAACGTGTTCACGCAGGCGTCGGGTTCCTTTGGATTCCTCTCCCAGGTCTCGGCCGACGAGCAGTTGCGCAAAGCTGCCCATCGCCAGGAAGAGCGCCTGAGCGTGTTTGCGGCAGGGCTCGGCTTCCGTGAGGACATCGATCGAGCATTGAAGGCCTACGCCACGCGCGCAGAGCTGGAAGCGCTGCCGGACGACGCGCGTCGGCTCCTTGAGTTTGCTCTGCGGGACTATCGCCGCAATGGACTCGATCTCCCGAAGCCGACTCGCGACGAGCTGCAGTCCTTGCAGGAGCGGCTGGTCGGCCTGGGGATTCAATTTCGTAAGAACATCGACGACTACGAGGACTACATCGAAATCGGCCGAGACGAACTAGACGGTCTACCGGACTCTTTTGTTGAGCGGCTGCGCACCGTCGAAGTAGATGGCGCCGTTCATTATCGGGTCGGACTCGATTATCCGGAGCTGCACCCGTTCCTCGACAGCGCACATGATGGGGAGCGTCGACGAGAGCTGTTCCACAAGAACCACAACAAGTCGGCGGATACCAACATCGAGATCCTGGAGGAGGCGCTGGGTGTTCGCTCATCGATGTCGAAGTTGCTGGGATACGAGTCATGGGCGGCCTATGCGCTTGAGATCAAGATGGCCAAGCAGGCGGACGCCGTGCAGGACTTCCTGGTCGACCTTGAGGAGCGGTTGCAACCGAAGCTGGCCAGCGACCTTTCCCGACTCTCCGAGGAGCAGGAACGCCGCACCGGAGTGAATGGCCCAGTCGGAATCGCCGATTGGCGCTACTACACCAATCAGGTCGTGCAGGAGCAGTACCAGGTCGATCCGTTCGAGGTCGCCGCCTACTTCCCGCTCGATTCTGTTCTGGACGGCATGTTCCGCATTTATGAGGAACTGGTCGGCGTCAAGTTTGTCCGTCGTGCGGATGTCGTGGAAACGGCCTGGCACGAGGATGCGCAGCCGTTTGACATCGTCGATCCGCACAACGGCGATGTGTTGGCCCGCTTCTATATGGACCTCTACCCGCGACCGGGGAAGTTCGGCCACGCGGCGGCGTTCACGTTGCGCGGCGGTCGAGGTCTCGGCGGCGACGGCTACCAGCGTCCGATCTCGGCGATCGTGGCCAACTTCACCAAACCGACTGAGTCCTCGCCATCGCTCCTGCGTCACACCGAGGTCGTGACGCTGTTCCATGAGTTTGGACATATCCTGCATCAGACGTTGACGACATCTCGGTACTCGCGTTTCAGCGGCACGCGGGTCGAGCGCGACTTCGTCGAGGCGCCCTCGCAGATGCTGGAGCACTGGTGTTGGGAACCGGACGTGTTGGGCAGATTCAGCCGCCATTACGAGACAGGTGACCCGCTGCCGCCTTCACTGATCAAGCGGATGATCGAGGCGAAACACACATCCTCGGCAATCGCGACTTTGCGCCAGGTCTACTTCTCGAGGCTCGACCTGGCCTACCACACCGAGACCGGTTCCAGCACCGACGAGATCGCCCGCGAACTGCACTCAATAACCGGCTTCCCCTTCCCCGAAGGCACACACTTCCAGGCCGGCTTCGGACATCTCTTTGGCTATGACGCCGGCTACTACGGCTATCTCTGGTCGCGCGTGTTTGGCGATGACATGTTCACCCGTTTCGAGGCGCCCAGCGCCTCAGTCGCAGGAGTTGGCGCAGAATACCGACAGTACATTCTCGAGCCGGGCGGCACATCTGATGCCTATCAACTCATCCACCGCTTCCTCGGCCGCGAGCCGAACGCCGACGCATTCCTACGCGAGCTCGGTCTCTCGACGTAACCCTGCGACCCCGACGAGACTGAATCCTGATCAGTACAGCAGGTACACTGCCGACGGAACTGCGATGAGGTTGTTTCGGCGAGGAGAATGAACATGCCCACAATTGACAGCATCGAGCAGGCCAAGCAGCGGTTTGGCGAACTGCTCGAGGCTCAACAGGTTCGGGTAGACGCGATCAAAGCAGAGGGCGAGCCGACTGACTACACCGCACTCGACCACATCGAGATCGGTGTATTGGGAGGCGACGGGATCGGCCCGTCAATCGCGCACGAATCGCAGCGGGTTCTTGAAGCGTTGCTTGAAGATCAGGTCGCATCTGGGCGAGTCAGCTTCCGCACGATCGATGGTCTCACCATCGAGCGTCGAGCAGAGGAGTTGGCTGCGATCCCGGAGGGTGTGCTCAAGGAGATTCACGAGTGCGACGTCACTCTCAAGGGACCGACTACGACGCCGGAGCAGGGTGACGGCTGGCCGAACATCGAGTCGGCCAACGTGGCAATGCGTAAGGTGCTCGACCTCTATGCCAACGTTCGGCCGGTTCGCGTGCCGGCTGAGGGCATCGACTGGACTTTCTTCCGTGAGAACACCGAAGACCTGTACGCAGTCGGCTCGGAGGGCTTCTCGCTCGGCGACCTGAACATCGACTTCAAGATTCTCTCTAATCCTGGTTCCGAGCGAATCATCCGCGCTGCCTTCGATTACGCCCAGAGCAACGGTAAGAACTCGGTCACGATCGTGACCAAGGCCAACGTGATCAAGACAACCGACGGCGCGTTCCTCGACGCAGCGCGCAAAGTGGCCGAGGACTTCGAGGGGATCGAGTGGGAGGGCTGGTACATCGACATCATGACCGCGAAGCTGGTCGACCCTAAGCGTCGAACCAACTTCCAGGTCTTTGCCCTGCCCAACCTCTACGGCGACATCCTGACCGACGAAGCAGCCGAGTTCCAGGGCGGCGTCGGCACGGCCGGAGCTGGCAACATCGGCACCAAGACGGCGATGTTCGAGGCGATCCACGGCTCAGCGCCCCGCATGGTCCGCGAGGGCCGCGACATTTACGCCGACCCCTCCTCGATGCTGCGCGCCGGTGCGATGATGCTCTCTCACATCGGGTTCCCCGAGCTCGGCGGCAAGCTGGACAAGGCGATGGACCTCTGCGGTCAGTACGAAAAGGAACTCGTGATGACGGGCCGAGACACCGGCGCGACCACTGCCGATTTCGGAGACTACGTTCTGGCGACGGTCAACAGCTCCACGTTGGACGACCGCTGGACGGCCGCGATCGAGGCTGTCCGCGCCGGGTCGTAGGTTCCACCATGGCCGACCAGCTTCGAGTCGAGCGAGCTCGAGCGGAGCGTGCAGAAGCGGGGCGAAAGTCTGCCGTCACACGTGCCGATTCGCTCGAAGACCGCGCCCGGAAGGCGGAGAAACAGTCCCGCGACCTGCGAGTGCATTTGGACCGTCTCGCCGACCGGCTTTCGACTGCCGGCGAGGAGGTCGAGCCGCTACGCAACGAGCTGCGAGATGCGAAGGCCGAGTTGGACTCAGTCAGGCGAACCGCCGAGACGGCGACGGCATCAGCGCAGTCGGCAAACGCGCAGCTCGATGAGTTGCGAACGCGAGCGGAGTCGGCAGAACAGGAACGCGATCAGCTGCGGGCGGAACACCAGGCGCTGACAGAAAAGTCGACCTTCTACGAGCAGGCGGCGAAAGAGGCTTCATCCTCGCTGGCTGCGGCATCGGCAGCGCAAACAGAGGCGGAGAGCAAGGCCTCAGAGCTGCAGTCGATCCTCGACGAGCGCCACGAAGAGTTCCGCCAGGAACGCAACCGGCTGAGCCGCGAGAACGAGCGGCTGCAAAAGCAGGTCCAGCAGCTAGAGTCGGAGCTGGAGGCGTCGAAGCGCGGCCTCGGCGGCGCACTCAAACGCCGATTCGGCGGATAACTGCCTCAACGCTCGTTAGTGTCACGACGATACTGCCGAGCGTCGGCTCGCTGGATACGATCAACGGATGCAACGCCCCGATCTGCTAAAGGCTGCTGCCGAGCGGGTGATTGTGCTCGATGGCGCGACGGGCACTGGCCTACAACTGCTCGACCTCTCCCTCTCTGACTTCGACGGCCTCGAGGGCTGCAACGAGATCCTGAATGTCTCTCGACCCGACGCGGTGGCGTCGTTGCATGAGTCGTATCTCGAGGCTGGTGCAGACGCGGTCCTAACCAACACCTTCGGTGGCTCCACGATCACGCTTGGCGAATACGACCTCTCAGAACGCACACGGGAGATCAACCGCGAGTCGGCTCGAATTGCTCGCACCGTGGCGGACCGGTTTTCCACGCTGGAACGTCCTCGCTATGTCATCGGCTCTCTCGGTCCCGGCACAAAGTTGCCCTCTCTGGGACATGTCGGCTTCGACGAGCTACACGCTGCGTATCTTGAGCAGGCGCGTGGCCTACTCGACAGTGACGTTGATGCCCTGTTGGTTGAGACCGTGTACGACTTGCTGCAAGGCAAGGCGGCAATCCTCGCCTGCAAGGACGCGCTGGCAGAATTCAAAAGCAAGACGCCTCTGTTCGCGACCGTGACCATCGAGACGACCGGTCAGATGCTGGTCGGCAGCGAGATCGGAGCGGCGCTGACCGCCCTGGCCCCACTTGGCCTCGACGGCATCGGTCTGAACTGCGCGACCGGCCCCGATCTAATGCACGAGCCATTGCGTTACCTCTCGGGCAACGCTGAGACGACTTTGCTCTGTTCGCCGAACGCGGGCCTCCCGCGAACCGAGGACGGGCAGATGGTCTATGACCTCCAGCCGTCCGAGCTGGCCGACGCACACCGCACATTCGTCTCCGAATACGGAGTCGGGATTGTCGGAGGATGCTGCGGCACGACGCCCGAGCACGTCCGCGCCATGCGCGAAGCCATGAACGGCATGCAAGCAGTCAAACGGACTCCGCAGCCGGAAGCATCGGCCGCTTCGCTGTTTGTTTCGACGCCATATCGGCAAGACGCCTCATTCCTGATCGTCGGCGAACGCGCTAACGCGAACGGCTCACGACGATTCAAGCGGCTGTTGCAGAACGAGGAATGGGAGCAGATGGCCAATGTCATCCGCGACCAGGCAGCCGAGGGCGCGCATATCGCCGATGTCTGCGTCGACTTTGTCGGACGCGATGGGACGCCAGACATGGCGGAACTTGTGTCGCGCGCCCGCGGACTATCGACACTGCCGCTGATGCTCGACTCAACTGAACCAGAGGTGCTGGAGGCCGGGCTGAAGCAATTGGGTGGCAAGGCGCTGGTCAACTCGATCAACCTCGAGGACGGCGGCAAGCGGCTCGACCAGACCCTCTCCTCCGCGATTCGCTTTGGCGCGGGTGTTGTGGCGCTGGTGATCGATGAAGAGGGACAGGCGAGAACCTGTGATCGCAAGCTGGAGATTGCGCGGCGGCTGTACCGGATTGCAACCGAGGACTACGGACTTGCTCCCGAGGACCTGTTCTTCGATGCGCTCACGTTGCCGGTCAGCACCGGTCAGGAGGATCTGCGCAAGGACGGACTTGAGACGCTGAACGCGGTCGAGGCGATCTCTCGCGAGTTCCCCCGTGCTCAGACGATCCTCGGAATCTCCAACATCTCGTTTGGCCTCAATCCTGCTGCACGCCAGGTGTTGAACTCTGTCTTCCTGCACGACGCAGTCGAGCGCGGGCTGAAGGCGGCGATTGTTCACGCGGCGCAGATTTTGCCGATCAATCGAATCCCTGATGAGCAGCTCGACGCCGCGCGACGATTGATCTTCGATGACTGGATCGAGGGCGCTGACGGTCCCGTCGATCCATTACAGGCGTTCATGGCCCTGTTCGAGGATCTGCAGGCGGCGACGCAGCAGCGTGAGAGTCTGTCGGACTTGCCGCTGGAAGAGCGATTGCACCGGCGCATCGTCGACGGCCAACGTGAGGGACTGGAGGGCGATCTCGACGACGCGCTGGTCAAACGCGAGGCGATCCCGATCATCAACGATCTGCTTCTGCCCGCCATGCAGGAAGTCGGCGACCTGTTTGGGGCGGGCGACATGCAACTGCCTTTCGTGCTGCAATCGGCCGAGACCATGAAGAAGGCGGTCGCCCATCTCGAGCCCCACATGGACAAGTTGGAAGCGACGAGCAAGGGCTCGATTGTGCTCGCCACAGTCCGCGGCGACGTCCATGACATCGGCAAGAACCTGGTTGAGATCATTCTCTCCAACAATGGGT
This sequence comes from Dehalococcoidia bacterium, assembly GCA_964291525.2. GTDB lineage: Bacteria > Chloroflexota > Dehalococcoidia > Bin125 > Bin125 > Bin125. Next base: position 3,474,560 of record OZ219765.1, read on the forward strand.
TCACGACGATCAATCTCGGAATCAAACAGCCGATCGCAAATATCATCGAGGCGGCGATCGAGCACAATGCCGACGCGATCGGTCTGTCAGGGCTGCTGGTCAAATCGACGCTGGTGATGAAGGAAGACCTGGAAGAGCTGAATCGCAGAGAGCTGGCGGACCGCTGGCCAGTGCTACTCGGCGGTGCCGCACTGACGCGCAAGTACGTCGAGTGGGATCTGCGCAACACGTTCCAAGGTGATGTCTTCTACGGCTCTGATGCGTTCGACGGCCTGAGAATCATGAACGCACTCAGCGACGGCATCGAACTCGAGGCTTTGCCGGTTGAACCGGTTGCCAATCCTACGGCCGGGGGTTCAGCTCCGACCGCAACGATGGTGCGATCGACGCTTGCGCCGGCGCAATCGATTCCAATTGCTCCGTTCACTGGAACACGGGTTATCCGAGGACTTCCGCTAACTGATGTCTTTCCCTACCTCAATCGGACCGCCCTCCTGCGCGGTCAGTGGGGATTCAAGGGGCGTGACGCCAAGACAGCCGCTCGCGCGGAGCTCGCATTGTCCGAGATTCAGCAACAGGCACTGCGCGATGGGATCCTCGAACCTGCAGTCGTCTACGGGTACTTCCCGGCCCAGTCCGACGGCGACGACCTGATCGTGTACGAGGCTCAGGATTCTCGAGCCGAAGCAGTTCGCTTCAGCTTCCCGCGACAGCAGGGCAAGCAGGGACGCTGCCTGGCCGATTACTTTCGCTCCGTCGACTCCGGCGAAAGGGACGTGATTGGTTTCCATGTGGTCACGATGGGCCCGCGAGTCGGCGAGTACGCGCAAGAGCTCTATGCCGAAGACCGTTACCAGGACTATCTGTACTGGCACGGATTCGGCGTCGAGATAGCTGAGGCGCTGGCCGAGTACTGGCATCGGCGGATCCGCCAGGAACTGAAGATCGACGGCTCCGACGGCGGGTCGCCCGAGGAACTGATCAAAACCAACTATCAGGGCGCGCGGTACTCTTTCGGCTATCCCGCTTGTCCGAACCTCGAAGATCAGGCGTTGCTCTGGCGATTGCTCGATCCCGAGCGGATCGGGGTCAGCCTCAGCGATGAATTCCAGATGCATCCCGAGCAGTCAACCTCGGCGTTGATCGTGCACCATCCCGAAGCCCGCTACTTCAGCATCTGAGCAGTGCCTAGACGTCGATGGCGGTAGGCTGCGTTCGGTTGAAGATGCATCAAGGGTGAAGACGAAGGCGCATGGCTGATCTCTTTCGACCGCGATGGCGTGAAGGCGATGACCCCTTCCGCAGGATCGTCGTTCAGACCACCTTGCGGTTCATGGAAATCGAGGCAGCCGGCGGCATCATTTTGGTCATGGCCGCCGCGGTCGCGCTGATCTGGGCCAATCTCGACATCCACTCCTACGACTCGTTCTGGCATTCGCACATCAGGCTCGACCTGGCAATCTGGTCATTCGACCAGTCGCTACAGCACGTGATCAACGACGTGCTCATGGTGGTGTTCTTCCTGGTGGTAGGCGCCGAGATCAAGCGTGAATTCACGCACGGCGAGTTGCGCGACCCACGCCAAGCGGCACTGCCGATCTTCGCCGCCTTGGGCGGAATGATTGTGCCGGCAGGAGTCTACGTGATTCTCAATGCCGGCGGGGAGGGCAGCGCCGGCTGGGGCATTCCAGTTGCCACCGACATCGCGTTCGCGCTGGGTGTGCTGGCTCTGGTAGGTCGCGGCGTGCCAGTCCAACTCAAGGTGTTTCTGCTCACGCTCGCAGTCGCTGACGATGTCGGGGGCATCCTGATCATCGCGATCTTCTATTCCGAGTCGATCCAGTATGAATGGCTGCTCGGCATGGTCGGCGCTGTGGCCTTCCTACTGCTGCTCAAACAGTTCGGCTTCCGACACTTCGGTATTCATGCGATAGGCGGCGTATTCCTCTGGTTGACGCTATGGGAGGCAGGTGTCCATGCGACATTAGCCGGCGTCATTCTCGGCCTGATCGTGCCCGCCGACGCGCTCTATGACGACAAGGGAATCACGCGACGCATTGACTACCTCCTCCAACGGCTGCGCTATGTCCAGGAGGATCCCGATCCTGCCGTCCGCGAGCACGATTCGCACGAAGCGCTGCGCAACATCGAGCATGTTGCCCGCGAAGGCATGAGTCCGCTGGAACGACTGGAAGAGGGGATGGCCCCGATCTCTGCATTCATCGTCGTGCCAATCTTCGCCCTGGCTAACGCAGGCATTCACATCACCGGCGATAGCATCGACGCGGCGCTCGGCTCAAACATCGCCTGGGGCATTTTCCTCGGATTGCTGTTGGGAAAGTTCGTCGGTATCGTGGCGGCCTCGGCGTTGGCCGTTCGCCTTGGCATCGCGTTCAAACCGCAGCAGTTGCAGTGGTCCCACCTGAGTGGCGCAGCACTACTGGCCGGGATCGGCTTCACCGTCGCAATCTTCATCGCCAACCTCAGTTTTGACGCCGGCCAAACCGACCTCCTTGAAGGAGCCAAGATCGGCATCTTCGCCGCATCGATCGTGGCTGCGGTGCTCGGCTTTGCCGTATTGAAAGCAGTCAAGCCCCGCTATTAGCGCGTTATCCCGCCGAAACTCGTGTGCGTTACACTTTTTGCGGCTAGCCGCGTCAGGGGTATCCCTGTTCCAATGCCGTGCTAGCAACATATGAGCGATCTATGAGGGAGCGCCAACTGGCGCTGATTTTGAGGAGGCGGACTACGTGCAAGCGGTGAAATACGCCCGCGCCGATAGCGTGGAAGAGGCGGTTGGCCTGCTGCAAAACGGGGGCGACGGCGCCCGACCGCTGGCCGGCGGGACCGATGTGATTGTTCAGGCCCGTGAGCGCACGCGCGACATCGACCTGTTCGTTGACATCAAGCACATCCCCGAAGTGGTCAGCATCTCGCACGGCGACGATGGCAGTCTGACGATCGGCGCGGCTACGCCGTGCTACCAGATCTACGGTGACCAGACGATCGCCGAGAACTTCCCGATCCTTGTCGATTCGACTTCGCTGATCGGCGGAACCGCGATCCAGGGCCGGGCCTCGCTCGGCGGAAACCTGTGTAACTCCTCGCCCGCTGCAGACGGTATTCCGTCGCTGATGGTGCTCGAAGCTCAGGTCGAAATCGCCGGTCCAAACGGCCGTCGCACGGTGGCAGTTGAGGACTTCTGCACTGGACCGGGGAGCAACGTGCTGGGCAGTGGCGAGTTCGCTGTTTCGCTTCATTTCCCCGCACCAGCCGAGGGGTCCGGCGCGCGATTCCTTCGCTTCATCCCACGTAACGAGATGGATATCGCTGTCACCAATGCAGCGACTCAGCTCCGACTCGACGGTGATGGCACGGTGACCTGGGCGCGAGTCGCGGTCGGCGCGGTGGCGCCAATCCCGCTGCTCGTATCGGGCGCGGCCGATGCCATTGTTGGTCAGCCCCTGAGCGAAGAGACGATTGCTGCTGCGGCCGCTGCTTCCAGTGCTGCTGCCAATCCGATCACCGACATGCGCGGCAGCATCCGCCAGCGGGTCCACCTCGCCGGCGTGCTGACCGAACGAACCATTCGCCAGGCCGCTGAACGCGCTGCCTGAGCCAATCGACTTGATTGATCAACGGAGGAACATCTCCCATGGCAAGTGAACACATTGTCGTTAGCTGCACAATCAACGACGAGCAGCAAGTCTTTCTCGCCAACGAGCGGGATTCGCTGCTCGAGGCGCTGCGCGACCGAATCGGTATGACCGGAGCCAAAGAGGGCTGCAACAACGGCAACTGCGGTGCCTGCTGCGTCAATATGGACGGCCGGATCGTCAACAGCTGCCTGGTTATGGCCGCCGAGTGTGAAGGCGCCGAAATCCGCACTGTTGAGGGCCTTGCCTCTGGTGACCAGCTCTCACCACTGCAGAACGCGTTCCTCGAGCAGGCCGCGCTGCAATGCGGCATCTGCACGCCTGGCTTCCTCGTCGCGGCCGAGGCACTGCTCGAGCAGAACCCCGATCCTTCAGAACACGAAATCCGCTACTGGCTGGCCGGCAACCTCTGTCGCTGCACCGGCTACGACAAGATCATCAAGGCAGTCCAGCAGGCCGCCGGACAGAGCGTCGTCTAACTAGGACATCCAACCGCAAACGAGAGGACTCCCCCCATGGTCACCGCACAATCGACACCACAGTCTGTAGAGACCGAGAAGTACAACGTCATCGGCACGCGTCCCATCCGTCACGACGGTGTAGACAAGGTCACCGGCGCAGCGCAGTACGGTGCTGACTTGAACCTGCCCGGCATGCTCGCCGGCCGCGTCCTGCGCAGCCCGCACGCCCACGCCCGAATCGTCAGCATCGACACCTCTAAGGCCGAAGCGCTCGAGGGCGTGCTGGCTGTGATCACCAACGCCGACTTCCCGCGCGCCTCCGACGAGGTGATCGACACCGGCGAGGGCACAGCGCAGCTCAACTGGGTGCTGGATAACGTCATCGCCTCGGACAAAGTGCTCTACAAGGGCCACGCCGTTGCCGCGGTCGCGGCCACCGACCACCACATCGCCGAGGACGCGGTCGAGCTGATCGAGGTCGAGTACGAGTTGCTCACCCCGGTCCTCGATGTCCGCGACGCCATGGTCGACGGCTCGCCGCTGCTCCACGAGAGCCTGCACACGGGAGAGATGGACGGTTCCAAGAGCGACAACGCCAGCAACACGGCATCGCACCTGCAGTTCACCAAGGGCGACCTTGATGCTGGCTTCGCCGAAGCGGACGTGGTCATTGAACGCGAGTTTGAGACCTCGATGGCCCATCAGGGGTATATCGAGCCGCATAACGGCACTGCCTACTACCGTGCCGACGGCACGCTTGACATCTGGACCTCGACCCAGGGCGCGTTTGTCGTCCGCGACTCGGTGGCCCCGCTGTTGCAGCTGTCGCCCTCGCAGGTGAAGGTGACACCGATGGAGATCGGTGGCGGCTTCGGCGGCAAGATTCCGGTCTATCTCGAGCCACTGGCCGCGCTGCTCTCGCAGAAGACCGGCCGCCCTGTCAAGCTGACCATGAACCGCGAGGAGGTACTGCTCGCGACCGGCCCGACTTCGGGTACCTACATGCGAGTCCGCATGGGCGCCAAGCGGGACGGCACGATCACTGCCGCCGACGTGCACCTGGCCTTTGAGGCGGGCGCTTACCCCGGTTCGCCGGTTGGTGCCGGCGCCATGTGTGCGCTGGCCCCGTATGACATTCCCAACCAGCGGATCGACGGCTACGACGTGGTCGTGAACAAGCCGAAGACCGCTGCCTACCGCGCGCCCGGCGCGCCGCAGTCCGAGTTCGCGACCGAGTCTGTGCTGAACGAGCTCGCGGAAGAGCTCGGCCTTGACGCGCTCGAGATACGCCTGCAGAACGCTTGCGTCGAAGGCGCTCAGCGCGCTGACGGCTTTACCTATGGCGTGATTGGCAACGTCGAGTGCCTGCAGGCAGCACAGGACTCCCCGCACTGGCAGTCGGAGCTCCAGGGACCGAACCGTGGCCGCGGCATCGCCCAGGGCTTCTGGTTCAACATCGGCTTCGAGTCGTCCGCCTACGCCCAGGTCAACGGCGACGGCACGGTTCCGCTGGTGCTCGGTTCGACCGACATCGGCGGCACGCGCGCTTCGCTCGCGATGCAGCTCGCCGAAACGCTCGGCATCTCGGCCGAGGATGTTCGCCCGCACGTCGTCGACACCAACTCTGTCGGCTACACGCAGGTCACAGGCGGCAGCCGGACGACCTTTGCAGGTGGCTGGGCCGCTTACGAGACGGCCATGGACATTCGCCGCCAGATGGAAGCTCGCGCCGCCCAGATCTGGGAGTGCGACGCCTCGGACGTGAGCTACGGCGACGACGCCATCATCCGCGGCCCTGCGGACGAGGACGGCAACGACCAGCAGTTCACCTTCAAGGAGTTGGCTGCTCAGCTCGTCACTTCCGGTGGTCACATCGTCGGTCGTGCTGACGTGAACAAGACTTCCTCAGGCCCCGCCTTCGCGACCCACATCGTCGATGTTGAAGTCGATCCAGACACCGGCAAGGTCGATGTGCTTCGCTACACCGCCGTCCAGGATGCTGGTACCGCGATTCACCCGGCCTACGTCGAGGGACAAATGCAGGGCGGCGTCGCGCAGGGCGTTGGCATGGCGCTGAACGAGGAGTACTACTACGACGACTCCGGTGACCTCAAGAACGCGAGTCTGCTCGACTACCGCATGCCGACCGCGCTCGACCTGCCGATGATCGATTCGATCATCGTCGAGGTTCCGAATCCCGGACACCCGTACGGCGTCCGCGGAGTCGGCGAGGTGCCGATCATTCCTCCGGCCCCGGCCGTGAGGGCTGCGATCGCCAACGCCATTGGCGTGCACATGTCTGAGCTGCCAATGTCGCCACGCGCCATCCTCGACGCGACGGTGCTCGACGACTAGGCGACGACGCCGAGAGACGGCCCACAGGACGGCCGAGATGATCACCGTCCTCATTCCTCAGCCGCTCAGGACGCTCACAGACGGTGAGTCAGTCCTGACGGCTGAGGGTCACAACATCCGGGCTGTCGTTCGAGACCTTGCCCCGCGCTATCCAGCACTCGCTGAACGTCTCGTAGAGGGCGGGAAGATCGGTCGTGGCATCTCACTGGCGATCAATGGAGATGTGGTCTCGACGGGCCTGATCACCAAGGTGCCCGACGGTGCGGAGATCGCGATCGTCCCACAGATCAGTGGCGGCTGATTCGGTTACTGCTCAGCCGTCAATACCGCAATCGACGCCGTGAAGCCGTGGAGGTAGTTCTCACCTCCGACCGGGCCGATCTCTCCATTGCAGAAGAAGCCGGCGGTTGGCACCGGGCCGAAGATCTCGGACAGCGCTGAAGCGTCGTGGTCAGGTTCTCCGAACAGACCGCGGCCTCGGCCGTTGCATGAGCAGAGCACGGCTCCGAGGACCTCTTCCTCTGGCTGTAGGGCGTCACGCAAGTCCGACAGCCGTGTGCGCAGATCATCGTCGGCGGCCTGGGCGTCTCGGAACTGGAACTGGAAGGTCTGTCCGACTCTGGGGACGGCGTTTATGGCCACGACGCCGGTCTCTCGATCTGCGCCCATGACGTTTCGGATCAGGAAGTCGCCTCGTTCGTGGGTTTCCCGGTACTCGTTCATGGCGAGACCGACGAGCAGGTTGCGCGCCGCTCGTTCCCGTGTGTCGTCGTCGAGTTCCATGAGGGTTTCCTGCAGAACTTCGAGCGCCGGGCGCGAGCCGAGGGTCTTGACGGTGTTGTTCTCGCAATCGGTGACAATCCAGGGTTGGCCAAGCGGTTCAGCGCCTTGAGCGACGATTGGTCGGACAGAGACACCAGTGAGTCCCATCATCACGGCACCGCTCGCGAGCGCTTGATCATCGATAAAGACGCCGCAGCCGTCCTGCTGGCGATGTGATGACGCCATCCCCCCGAGCAGGGTGATCTCTGGCCGTAGCTGTTGCAAATGCGAAACCAGCTGGTCGGTCATGATTGTGAATGGATTACTGAACAGCAGCCAGACTTCGGGACCTTCCTGGACCGGCGTAAACAGGTCGTCTGGCATCGATTGCGGGTCGATTGCAATCGGCGTTAGCTCTGCGCCCGGTAGCGAGAATCCGAGCACTGCAATGGCGGAGCCTTCCTCGGCTTCCAGGGAGGAACCGATCACGCTCTGACCCGACGCGCCAATCAGGTGGCGGGCCCCGGTTTGTTCTCTGAGATAGGCGATGATCTCGGCGTAGTGACCGGTGAAACGTGAGTCGACAAACACCAGCAACAAGTCTGGGGTCGTGGTGAAGTCCATACCGCGCAGGGCAGAATCGCAGGCCGATTCCCATTCAGCCTCAAAACCGACGGCTGCCGACGCGCCTCCAGTGGCGGTTTGCACCGTGGCCTGGCCGGGACCGCTTGAGCGACGGATGATGTCGTCGGATGTTGCAGGTTGGTTAGACATTTGAGCAGTCCCTTCTTGGAGGGTGCAGGTAGCAAGGCAAAGGGTACCCTGCTGGTATGACCAACATGACTGATACTTCCTCACAAATCGACAAATCTGATCTGTCCGAGACCGCTGACCTATCGAATTACGAGCTCTCGCATTTCGCTGATGCGGCTCGATCGCTGGCTCAACGCGGTGGCGACATTCTGATGGATCGCTTCCACGCCACGATCGAGATCTCCTTCAAGGGACAGAACGCTCACGACCCGGTGACTGAGGTCGACCACGCGATCGAGGATCTGATCCGCGAAGAGGTGCATCGGCAGTTCCCGACACACGGTGTACTCGGAGAAGAGCGCGACAACGGCGGGCCGACGGATGCTGACATTGTCTGGGTGATCGACCCGCTCGACGGCACTTCGAACTTCATCAACGGCATTGGGATGTTCGCCTGCTCGATTGGAATCCTGCATCGGGGCGCTCCGATTGCCGGTGCAATGTGGCTGCCGTCTAATCGCTTCCTCTCGCCGGGTGTCTATCACGCCCGGAGCGGGCACGGGTTGATGTTCAATGGCGAAGAGGTCGATTGCGGTGCGCCTGCCCTCCAGGCTGCCTCGAGACTGAGCACCGTGCCGGCAGGTACCGGTGGTGTGACGGGTCCGGCTGGCCGGCGATTTGGCATTGCACGCACCTTCGGCAGCACGGCGACTGAGTTGGCGCTCGCCGCTGAGGGCTCGGTGCAGATGGCGCTGTTTGACGGCTCGCGGATCTGGGACGTGGCCGGTGGAGTCTCGCTCTGTATCGCTGCTGGCCGCGCGGTCTATACGAAGCCCAAGCATGGCGACGCGGGCTGGCGACCATTCACCAAATTCGGCGACCGCTTCGAGGGACCAATCACGATGTCGAAGCTGCGCGCGTGGAGCGATCCGCTCGTGGCGGGCGATGCGTCGGTGCTGCCCAGTTCAGCTTCCGCCTTGAAGCGCGAGCAGAGTGTCGCGGCAACCGCCAAGCGGGCTGCGGTCAAGAGCGTGAAGCGGGCGTTCCCCGGTCTGCCCCTGCCTTCGTACCCGTAGGGCTCGACCAGACTCAGGCGTGGACGACCGGTAGTACCTCCTCGAACAGGCGCTCCGACTGGTACATGATCGCGTCGTCGCCGCGGGCCATCGGTCGCATGATGAACTTGCTCACGCCGGCGGCGCGGTACTCGTTCACACGCTTGAGGATCTCGTCGGCGTCGCCGACGGCGAAGTAGGTGTCAGGGTCTACTTCGGGTAGGCGGGCCTTGATGCTTTTGATGGTCATCTGAACGTCCGGGTCGTCCCAGGAGCCGAAGTGGTAGCCGAAGCCGGCGCCAAAGTGGTCGGGTTCGTAGTCGGTGCGGCCTGCCTCGGACAAGGCGGCCCGGATCTGCTGGATGATTGGGCCGATCTCCGGAGCCGACTGGACACCAGCAACCCACCCAGTTCCGATGCGAGCCGTACGCCGGATCGCCGCCTTGCTGTGACCGCCGATCCAGAGCGGTAGCGGATTCTGCACTGGCTTCGGGGAGATCGTGGCGTTGTCGTAGGTGAAGTGTTCACCGTGATAGGTGAAAGATTCTTCGTTCCAGAGCCCGTGGATGATGTCGAGCATCTCGTCGGCGATTGGCGCACGGCCTCGTAGCTGACGGTGAGTGATGTTCCACTCGGGGGCAAAGGCGCCTCCGACGCCGAATGCCGGCAACATACGGCCATTCGAGAGGAAGTCGATCGTGGCGCACTGCTTGGCCAGGACCAGGGGATCTCGGAAACCGACGACGACCACGTTCATCCCGAACTTCAGCTTCTCGGTGCGAGCGGCAAGGGCCGCCATGAAGGTCATCGACTCGAGGATCGGCTCACGCGAGATCAGCCGGTCTGTTTGCCAGATGGAATCGACATTGTTTTCTTCGCACAGGTCGATCCAACGCCACATCGTGTCGACGTCGGAGAAGGGGAAGTTTGCCAGTCCCATGCCGATGCGGTCACTCATGGTTGGTTCCTCCTGTTGTCAGGGTCGTCTATGCGCTCAGCCTAATCGGTGGATAGCGGTCAGTCGTGGGCGAGCGGTCGGGAGCTGGAGGAGGGTGTTTCGGCAACTTTTTTTCTGGGGCGCCGGATCGAGACGAAACCCAGTGTTTTTCAGGAGATCGTTTGTTCGGGGCGGGCAGAAATGGTCAGATTTGGCCAGTCTTGGAGTGATTCTGTCGGCTTTTGGAGTGATTTTGTCGGCTGAAGGGAGGATGTCTCTGCGGTTGTTGACCGTTCGGCGTGTTCGGGTTTGTTCGATTCTGTTCGATTGCGTTCGTCGGTGTTGGCTCTCAATGGCTTGTGTGGGCTGTCGAGCGGATTGCCTGAACGGCTGGAGGGACGACTTGCTGGCCAGTTTATTTTCTGGCGTCGATATTGGCAGGAAGTTCAGTGTCTTACGGGAGATCGTCGGATTTGAGGTGGCGATTTTGGTCAATTTTGGAATGGTTTTGTCGGTCTGAGGACAGTTAAACGGCCTGCGCGGCCGGCCAGCGGTGAGCTGTGGGCTGATTGTGTTGGCAGGCTGGTCATTCGATTCGGCCGCCGACGTGATGCTCATGACGAATGCCTGCTCCGTTCGCAGATAACAAGAACAAATATACTATGTTGACTGCTTGCGGTCAAGTGGTTGGCGGCGGTGCGCTGCTCACTCCCGTGGCCGCATGGGTCGCTGCCAGATGCCTACGTCCCAGTACTGGTCGAATTTGCGACCGCACTCTTTCCACACGCCCGAGAGCGTGTAGCCGACGTTCTCCGTCATGGCGATTGATGCGTCGTTGGGAAGGGTGATTAGCGCGAACAGTTGGTGCAGTTCGTCAACCTTGGCCAACTCCTCGTAGAGGGCATACCAGAGTCGGGTGCCGACGCCGCGGCCGACTTCACCGGGCAATAGGTAGACGCTGGTCGCCATGCTGCTGTCGTATGCCGCCTTGGGATAGAGCGCGCCGGAATATGAGTGCCCAACGATTCGTCCGTCCCGCTCGGCCGCGACCATGACGCGGTATGGTCCTGAGTCGGAGTACTTCGAGAACCATTCCCGTTTTTCGGCGACCGAGTGCGGCTCAAGGTCGAATGTGGCGGCAGTGTTGATGATGTAGTGGTTGTAGAGGTCGGCGAGTTGCGGGACATCGGCGTCGACAGCGGAGCGAATGGTGAGGTCGTCGGTCATGGAGTCGTCCATTGGTGAGAGAACGCAAAACGGCGGGCCGTGAGGCCCGCCGTCAGGGTATGTGAGGCAGGGTATGTGAACCGGTTTCGGCTCGATTAGCCGCCGATCACGTTTCCGGCTTCGATCGCGGGTCGGAAGACGCGTTCCATCTCTTCCGCCGCGCGGTCGACCGTCCACATCTCGGTGCCGCTGAGTTCGCGGATCAGCTTGTACTGGCTGTAGAGGCCAATGTCGAAGCCCATCGCGCGAATGACCTGGCCGTTCATCCAGTCCGACTGATCGGAAGCCATGTAGACGATTGGCACGGCGACGTTGGCCGGCGAGCGGCGTGGGTCGACGATTGCCTCGGAGTCCTCGTCGAAGCCTCGGCTGCGACGATCCTGCGGCACGGTGTCGGTCATGCGCGTTGAGGCGCCAGGGCCGATCGCGTTTGCGGTCACGCCGTAGCGTCCGAGCGCGTTCGCGCAGCTGTAGGTGAAGCCCACGATGCCGAGCTTGGCGGCGGCGTAGTTGGGCTGACCAGGCGCTCCGTGCAGGCCGGAACCAGAGGTGAAGTTGATCAGCCGGTAGTGGCCCTCGCGTTGGGCGCGCCAGTAGATCGAGGCGTACTTCGTCGTGTTGAAGGTGCCCTTCATGTGCACCGCGACGACCGCGTCCCACTCTTCCTCGGTCATGTTGAAGACCATGCGGTCGCGCAGGTTGCCGGCCACGTTGACGAGGATGTCGAGGCGGCCGTACTCGTCCAGCGCCTGCTGGATGATGCCCTCTGCGCCGTCATAGTCGGCGACCGAGGTGTAGTTGGCGACGGCGTTGCCGCCGGCGTCGCGGATCGCGGCAACGGTGTCGTCGGCCGGGCCGGCCTCGCCGCCGGTGCCGTCGACTGCGCCGCCGAGGTCGTTGACGACCACGCTGGCACCATTGGCCGCGAACAGCTTGGAGACCTCGGAGCCGATCCCTCGACCGGCCCCGGTGACGATCGCGACGCGATTGTCAAGCATTCCCATGATCTGAAATCCCTTCGAAGTTTCTAACCGAAGAAGCCGCCGCCGGTTACGACGGGCTTGAACAGTTCTTCGATCTGGTCGGCTGCACCCTGGGGGGTCCAGCGCTCGGTGCCACGAACCTGGCGGATGACGGCGGGCTTGTTGAAGAGCTGCAGCTCGTAGCCGGACGCGCCGACGATCTGGCCCGTGAGCCAGTCGGACTGCTCAGAGGCCATGTAGACCAGGGGCACGGCGACGTTGGCCGGGGAGCGCTGCGGGTCTTCCTCAGCCGAGTCGCCGACGTCGCTGCCGGCGCGGCGTCGCTCTTCCGGCACGGTGTCGGTCATGCGGGTCGAGGCGCCGGGCGAGATGGCGTTGGCGGTCGCGCCGTAGCGGCCGAGTGCGTTGGCACAGCTGTACGTGAAGCCGACGATGCCCATCTTGGCCGCCGCGTAGTTGGGCTGGCCGGGCGCGCCGAAGATGCCGGAGACCGAGGAGAAGTTGATCAGTCGGTAGTGGCCCTTGCGCTCGGAGCGCCAGTGGATCGAGGCGTACTTGGTCAGGTTGAAGTGACCCTTCATGTGTACGGCGACGACGGCGTCCCATTCCGCTTCGGTCATGTTGAAGACCATGCGGTCGCGCAGAATGCCGGCCGTGTTGACGACGATGTCGAGGTCGCCGAAGTTGTCGAGGGCGTCCTTGACGATGCCTTCCGAGGCGTTGTAGTCGGAGACCGATGAGTAGTTGGCGACAGCTTCGCCGCCGGCGTCACGGATCGCTGCGACGACTTCGTCGGCGGGCGCAGCGGCTCCGCCGGAGCCGTCAACGGCGCCACCGAGATCGTTGACGACGACCTTTGCGCCCTCGGACGCGAACAGCTTGGCCGTCTCGGCTCCAATCCCACGACCTGCGCCGGTGACGATTGCCACGCGGCCATCAAGCATTCCCATGTGTGATTCCTCTCAGCCCGCGACGCCGTCATGTCGGACGTGCGGGAAAATTTTCACAGGTGGGCACAGGTTATCACCGAGGCTGGGTAGCTTCCCTCCAGAATTCGTCATACCCGCGTCTGCCGCGGGTATCTCGTGACCCTGCAAGCAATCGGGCTGGTTGGATGGCGACAGCGATCTCTAGTGCCTCGGCCCTCGACGATTCGGGTCGGGCGCAGTGTCGATCAGTTCTCGCGACTCTGCCGTCTCGTTGATCACCGGCTCGTATAGACCGAGCTGAGGCGGACCGGTCAGGACACCGGCGACGGTTCCCTGTGCGTGACCCTTGCGGAAGGCTTCCGACTGGGTCCAGGCGTGGAAGGCAGCCTGGTCTTCCCAGACCGAGTAGGAGATGTAATCGCCGGGCTCCGCGCCTCGCAGCAGCATGAACTGGACGAAGCCAGGTACTTCCTGGAGATAGGTCTCGCGATTCTTCCAGATGGCTTCCCACTCGGTTTCGCGCTCGACATTGACACTGAAGCGGTTCATTGCCAGGTACACGGTGCGTCTCGCATTCAGCTGCATTGCACGTTGGAAGCGTCGGCTCACCAAAGCTGTCGACGCATAGACTGAGTTTAGATGAGACGACAACTCTTGCTGCTTGGCGGATTGGCCGCTGCGGTTGCGCTCGCGGTGCTTTTGCGCACGGCCACTCCCGGTGTCGAGCCGATTGCGGTTGCCGATCAAATCGATCCCAGTGACTCGGTCGTTGCTGTGGTCGCCGTCGCGGACTGCACGATTGCGGGAGAGCAAACTCCCGGCCTGGTTTCCTCCGATGCTGCCCAGCCGCTTCCGCCGGTTCCCCTGGCCGACGCCGACCTGATCTTTGTCGCGGCGTCGGATTTGGCCAGAGCGACCCCCGCGCTGTTGCTTGATTTCGAGCGCCCTCCGCAACAACATCTTCTGTCCCGAGCCATAATCAGGCCGCCTCCGTTGTCACACACCGCCTAGAGCCACCGGTTGTTGCGGGGCACGGTGAGACCGTGCCCAGGAAGTGTGACTTGATGAAGACCGTTCTGTCCCTGATGGTGCTGGCGACGCTGGCTGCGCTGGCTGGGCTGTTTGCCGCCTGCAGTTCGCCAGTTGAAGACGACATCGAAGAGGCGCAGGTTGAGGCGGCGCGCGCGACCGAGTCGGCGCAGCGCGCCCAGATTATCGCCGCGCTCGAGCCGCTTGATCCGCTGCGCTATCACGAGCACGATGCCACGATCCGCAATGACGGCCGGATTCCGGCAGACGCCGTGATCTGGGCGAGGCGCGCGCGTGAAGTGTTGGACTGGGTCGACTGGCCGCCTGAGCTGGATGGCCACGTTGAGCAGTATGGCGAGTGGCTTGATGCTCTGCTGGCAGCGTTCCGTGAGGATGACGCCCACGCTGCCTCCGAGCCGTCAAAGATTGCCCACGCGCTCGCGCATACCTTTGAATCGACCCTCGAAGCCTGGCTGAACAACGAATCGCTGCCGGCTGTGCCCGCGCTCGCGGGCCTGGAGCCGCCGATGCACGCCGGACACGAGTCGGACGACGAGCACGACTCGATGTCGCACGAGCAACAGGAAACTGACCAGAATTCTGCGATGTCCGAGGATCATGGTGAGCATGAAGATGACCACGAAGACGGGCAGGATGACCACGACGACCACGACGAATAGTCGTTGGAGTCGGCTGCTGATCGCGTTGACGTTGGGGGTGGCGGCCGCTTGGCTGGCCGCGCCCGACGCTGCCGCACACGCTGCCTATGAGTCCTCGACGCCCGCCTTTGCTGAGGAGCTCAGCGAGTCTCCGTCCGAGATCAGCATCCGGTTCACCCAGGAGCTCTTCCGCCGTGAAGGCGCGAACACCTTGGAACTGGCAAGGACGACAAGCTCCGACCTGCTCGACGAATACGAGCTTGGACCCGTCCAGATCGACAACGAAGATCGCAAAGTTATGACGGCACAGGTACCGAATGAGTTACCGCCAGGCCGATACACCGTCCGCTGGACCAATCTCTCGGCCGAAGATGGTGACGAAGACTCGGGCTGGCTGCCGTTCTACGTGCAGAGCGAGCCCGAACCCTGGCAAGTCGCCGAAGATCGCGAGCTCGCGCAAGAATTGCTGATCACATATCCCGGAGATGAAGCCGATCAGCCCGATGTCGCAGAGACAACCGCTCCGCCAACGCCCGCAGTGGTGCGCGCCAATGACAGCGATGATGCTTCACTCGGCC
This sequence comes from Dehalococcoidia bacterium, assembly GCA_964291525.2. GTDB lineage: Bacteria > Chloroflexota > Dehalococcoidia > Bin125 > Bin125 > Bin125. Next base: position 3,489,944 of record OZ219765.1, read on the forward strand.
CCGGACCGATCATCTGGCTCGCCGTTGGTGGGCTCGCTGCACTGATCGTGGTTGGAACACTGGGCTTCCATCTCGGCAATCGCAGGCGGACAGCCTGATGCGATCGACATTGACCCTGGCTGTCGTGCTGCTCACGTTCACACTCACCGCGTGCGGTGGCACAACCGACGAGGTCGATCGGCGCATCCCTGCCCCTGGCACGTTCGTCTTCACACAAGGCGTCGACCTCTGGATCCAGGATGAGGACGGCGCCCGTTTGCTGATCGCTGCCGAACAGGATCAACAGCTATTGCAGCCCGCGATCTCGCCCGACGGCACGCGAGTGGCCTATGTCGTGTTTCAACTCACCCAGGCCGAGGGCACCACGATTGGCACAGATCTCGCCATCGCCAATCTTGACGACCCACAGCAAGAGATCGTGATTCAGCACGGTCGACAGGCGGAGTTTGTCTGGACGCCGCGGTGGATGCCGGACGGCAGATCACTGATCTTCACCCACGAGCCGGGCGAACTGCAGATTCGAGTGGCACGCCTCGATTTGCTGCGTCGTGAGGTCGAAATCTTGCGCGAGGATGCACGGGACGCTGACATCTCACCAGACGGGACTCGCCTGGTCTTCGTCAATGCTCCGTACGGCGGCGACCCGCATCTGGTCATGCGTGACCTGTCTGACGGCTCGGAAACTGTTCTCGATCCAGAGCAGGCTTGGCAACCTCGACCCTTCCGCATCCCTCAATTCTCTGCCGACGGCGAAGCCATCATCTTCTCGGCCGGACAGTTTCTGCCTCAGGTCTCCGCGGGCGCCATCGGTCTGAACGGTCCCGAGGACATCTGGCGCTACGACCTCGCGACTGGCGTCCTGACTCAGCTTGCGGCGATCGGCGAAGACCAGCCGGACTTCGCGCTCTCCGACGACGGCGGACACGTTCTGATTCTCGGCGCGTTCGGCGTCTATCTCGTCGCAGATCCAGCCACCGACCCACCCTTCGCGATCGCGCCCGGCGAGTTCCACGGCAGTCTCGATTGGATCGGCAGCGTCAGCGACGTCGAGTGGTCGACGATTCGTGAATCGGTCCATGAGATGCCGGACGACACCCAATGACGGGCCGACTGGCCAGCTTGTTCGCGCTGACCGCTGTGCTGGCCGTCGTTCTGGCGGTCCTGCTCTGGCCTTCCGACGCCGATGCGCACGCGCTGCTCGCCCGCGCCGACCCGCCGATCAATGCCTCGCTGCGCGAGTCGCCGACCAAGATCACCTTGTTCATGACCGAGCAGCTCCAGCGCAGTCACAGCTCGGTCCAGGTCCTCGACAGCGCCGGACAACGTCGCGACATCGGCGAGACCGAGTTCTCGGACGAAGTGCCGACCCAGATGGTCATTCGGGTGCTGAAGCTGGACCCGGGCGTCTACACCGTCGTCTGGGAGACGCTCTCCGAGGTCGACGGCCATACCTGGACCGGGTCCTACGTCTTCTCGGTGCTCAATCCCGATGGCTCCGCGCCAGCCGGCAGCGGCGTCGAGATTGACCTCAACCGACCCGGACCGCCGGTCGCGGCCGACGCTGTGGTCAAGGCGATCGGTCTCGGCGCGCTGGTGCTCTTTGTCGGCGCAGTCTTCATCTCGGTCCTGCTCCGACCCTCACCGATACCTGCGTTGCTGCCATTGATGGCTGGCGCGGTCGTGGTTGGCATCGCAGCGACTGGCTACGAGGCGATCGCCGCCGCGTTGCGCCTCGGAGACATTGGCTTCCTCGGCGACGTCCTCTTCGACTCGCGCAACGGCCTCTGGCTTCAGCAGCGTTGGTACGCGCTGATCGTCGCGGCGGCGGCCATCAGTTTGCGAATTCTCAGACCTGGCCTGGTTCCGCAGCGTCCGTTGCTCACTGTCCTCGGGTTGTTGGCGATCGCCTGGCTCGCGTCAGCCTCGGCGATTTCCCACGGCGCAGCGATCGGCTCTGGCTGGATCTGGGGAACTCTGTTCGACGCCCTGCATCTGGCGGCTGTTGCGCTCTGGATCGGCGGGCTGGCCAGCCTGATCATCGCCTTCCGAGGCAGGCCCGAGAAGCGCATCGAATCGGTCAGACGATTCTCGGTCGTCGCCGCGCTGTCGGTCCCCGTGTTGGTCGCTGCCGGCTTGCTCTCGGCGTTGATCCAGATACCCAATGTCGACGGCATCGTCCAAACCGACTGGGGTCTTGCCTTCCTGGTCAAACTGGTCATTCTCCTCGGACTCTTCGCCGCGGCCGGAGCCAATGCGTTTTTCCTGCGCCCGCGAGACGAATCGAGCGACGGCCAGGATCAGATGTTGGTGAAGCGCTTCCGCCGCATGATGCGCATTGAAGCGGCGCTGGGTCTGGCAGTGATTGCTGCATCGGCGGCGCTCACCCAACTGCCCTCGCCGGCCAGCGCTCAGCCGGAAGTCGAGCAGAAGGACAACACGATCGTGGAGACCGTGACGCGAGGTCCGATCGTCGCCTCGCTTGAGATCTCCCCAAACCTGGTCGGATTCAACACCTGGACTGCAACGATCGACGGTGATCAAGACAATCCCGTCGAAACCCTGCTCCTGCGGTTCCGTTACGCCGACCGCAGCGTCGGGCCAGTCACCGTGCCGACGACGCGAACATCCGAGAACCAGTTCCAGCTCGAAGGCGCGTACTTCGGGCTGCCTGGTCTGTGGACCGTTGAGCTGGAACTGCGACGTGCCACCGGCGACGATTTGATTGTCGCGATCCAGTCCGACGTGGAGTCCGGCTTCCAGGCCTCGCCGTTCGCTGCCGATCGAGGTGGTGCGTTGGCACTGCCACTGACCCAGATGGACTGGAACGGCGTTGGCGCGCTCTGGGCGTTCGTCCTTGGTGGTCTCGCCTGGATCAACCGTCCACGGATTCGTCGGGTCTGGGGACCACGAGGTGGTGATGCCGCATTCGTCACTGGATTACTTGGTCTCATTGTGGCCGTCGTGTTGCTGACTGGTTTGCACGTGGAACCGGGTCGCACCCTGGCCAATCCGGTGCAGCGAACCGCCGAGTCGGTGGAACGAGGCTCCGTGTTGTTCGCGGCCAACTGTGCCTCGTGTCACGGCGACACCGGTGCCGGCGATGGCCCACTCGCGGACTCGCTGCCGGCGCCTCCGGCAAACTTCACGGTCCACGTTCCCTTCCACCCCGATGGCGTTCTCTTTGCCTGGATCACCGACGGCATTCGCGGCACCGGCATGCCGGCCTGGTCACCGCAATTGTCCGACCAGGAACGCTGGGATCTGGTCAACTATCTGAGGGCGAATTTTGACGTCCCTGCCGCTCAGTGAGCAGGCCCTAGCTGATACGCTGATCGCAACCAACCCAAGGGGCTTTGTGTGCTCCGCCGCCCGCCTGACAGGATTCCAACATGGTCACCGCGATTGAAAACCCGGGCCTCAACCTTGACTGGCTGAACCTGGAAACCGACGACGAGTTCGAGATCAAGGCCGGTCGCAAGGGTGTCACCCTGCAGTCGATCAACCAGCGCATGGCTGGCGCGGACGGCGTCGACGAGGCAGACTGGCGCTCCTTCGCGCCCCGCGGCATCGAAGCCGACCCGCGCTCCAACGCGCACGGCCGCCAGTACCGCGACAAGGGCGATGTCTGGTCCGAGTCCGCGATGCTGCTTTACGAAGAAGCGCTTCAGCGTCAGTGGTCCTCGGCGCGCGACATCCCCTGGGACACAATCGGCGACCAGCCCGACGACATCGAGAAGGCGATGTGCACGCTGTGCACGTTCCTGACTCAGGTCGAGTTCATCGCCGGTGACGTTCCGGGCCGCTTCCTCGAGTCGGTCCACCCCGACTTCTTTGAGTCGCAGCTCTTCCTCGGCACCCAGCTGATGGACGAAGCCCGACACCTTGATGTCTTCCGCAAGCGCGTGTTGGTCAACGGCGGCGGCATGTCTCCGGCCGGCCTGGGCGCAGTCGGACTGCTTGCCATCGACGACTTCACCGAGATGACCGCCATCCTCCACCTCTTCGCCGAGGGTTTGGTTCAGTCGCTCTTCCGCATGGGCGAGCTGATTGGCCAGAACGAGGCCGAGAAGCGCATGTTCCGACTCTCCGCACAGGACGAATCGCGCCACCTCGCGTTTGGTGTCACCCACACCAAGTACACCGTCGAGACCCAGCCCTGGCGCAAGGAAGAACTGCACCACTACCTCGACATCAACGAGACCGTGCAGAACACCCAGGCCGGCCTGACCACCAACCCGATCACGGGTGAGGCACTGGCCGTACTCGCCGGTGGCGGCATCGAGTACCTCGACGAGGGCTACAACCTCCTCATGCTGATGCGCAAGAAGCAGATCAACGAGTACTACCACCGGCTTCAGGTCGTTGGACTCGGCGATCGCCTCGACCGGATGGCCCCTGAGCTGCGCGAACTGATCACGGTCTAGCCGAGCATGACCTGGACTTGTCTGGATTGTTCTGGATTCATCTGTTCAGAGACTGTTCAAATCTGGATGGACTTGGACATAACTAGACAAATCTGGACTATTCCGGACCCCAGTTGAGCCGTCAACACGCCGTTCGACCTGAAAAACACGGGAAATCCTGATGCCGACTCTCTCCCCCGCCCAGAAAATGCGCGCCCAGGTGCGCGGTTGGGATGCTGATCTGATCGAGCGCGCCGAGCAGTCCACCGCTTCCGGGCGGCAGCTCGACAACATCCTCAATGTGTCGATTGAGCCCAATCGAATCGCCAAATGGCTGGACTTCATCGAGGAAAATCCCGACCATCCATCTGCCCAGGCGCAGTTCATCATGTTCGAGGACGGCGGCGAGACCGGCCTCAAGCCGACGCCGTCCGAGGACGGGATGCGTCTCAGCGATGTCGACATCGGCTCCTATGGCCATGTGCCCGACGTCTGGAACTACCGCAACGACCTGCCTCGCGGAACAAAGCCAGTGCCAGGCATGTACATGCCGGCTGGTTATGCGATCTACGACCGCACTGAAGTCTGGGCTGAGGGAGTCTCCGACCTCTACGAGGACGCGATCCGCGACCGGTGGATCCCCGCCACCGATCTCGACTGGGAGAACCGCGAGGAACTCTCGCCGGAGATTGAGCGAGCCACCGGACAGCTCTGCGCGATCTATTCCACCTATGGCATCGCCGAGCAGAAGATCATCTCCAAGTGGCTCGAGGAGATTTCCTACGGCTTCCACGAGGTCAAGCTGTTCCTGGCCACCCAGGTCTACGACGCCGGTCGCAAGGTCGAGGCGCTGCGCAAGCGAGCACTGCACGGGTCCGGGGTCATCGGCAAGGCGCCGCTATCCGACGTGTCGGAGAGCTGGTACAGCGCGCTGACGTTCACCGACATGATCATTGCGCTCGACGTGGTCTACAAGTCATACGAGCTGACCGCGTTCGAATGCGCCACCGATTGGGCGCGCTCAGACTTCGACCGCGACCTCTTCGCCCGCCTCGCCGAAGACAGCAAGCGGCACCTCGACTACGGGCTCAAGCACCTCGAGTGGTACAACCGTTACGCGGAACGCGCCGACCTGGAACTGCCGATTTTCTTCATCAAGGCAGAAGGCGGCCTGTCCTCCGAGCTGGCACAGTCGCCGCTCGAGCGCGAAGCCCTCGCGGTGCTCTACGCGGACGGCGTGGAACGGCTCGACGCCGGCGTCGAGTCGCTGCGCAAGCTGCGTGAGAAGCAGTACCACGACTACCTGCACCGACTTCACGAGCACGGGTACGACCGGATCGGTGAGACCGCCAGCATCCTCGGCCTGGTCACCCAGGACCCGCTGCTCAAGGCGCTCACTCCCGAGGCGTTGACCGAGGGCGCGGCCGCCGGCACGACGGTGACGGACCGCGACTAACGGGTTTCGCAAACCAGTCACGCTCGTATCATTGCGTGGTGACTTCGCCTGCGATCGAACTGAACTACGTCATTGACGGGCCGTCCGATGGGTGGCCCGTGCTGTTTGTGCACGGAATCCTGACCTGTCGAGCCCATTGGCTGCTCAATCTGCCCGCCTTTCACGACGCCGGCTTCCGCAGCGTCACGGTCGAGTTGTTTGGACACGGTTCTTCCCCCGCTCCCGAGGAGGAGTCGGCATACCACCCAGATCGCTATATCGACCGCTTCGCGGCGCTGCGTGACCTGGTCGGCGCCGACCGCTGGTTCGTCGTTGGACAGTCGCTGGGCGCCGCGCTGACCTTGAACTACGCGATGTCCCGCTCCGACGAGGTCATTGCACACGTGGTCACCAACTCTCACTCTGCCTTCGGCGACCCTAGCCGGATCGGAAATCCCGATGCGGCCCGCGAACGCGCGCAGATGATGATCGACGGAGGGATTGATGCCGTCATGAGGCATCCACTGAATCCTCGTCGCGCGCGAGCCTTCAGCGACCAGCACCGGGCAGAGTTCGACGACGCCATGCTGCTCAGCACCGCCACTGGTATCGCCCGGACGATGTTGCACACTTCGCCGCATACGCCGCTCCGACATCGTCTGCCATCGAATCCCGTCGACACGCTGCTCGTCGCCGGGGATCGCGAGGAGGCCTTCGTCGCAGCCCGGGAATGGGTTGAAGAGAACGCTGCCAATTTCCGCATCGAGCGGGTGTCCGCCACCCACGCGGTCAACATCAGCGCCGCCGATGATTTCAATAGGATCGCAATAGAGTTTCTCAATCAATACTCATAGAGTTCTCTAAATGCGCGGAGGGTGACTGGTGGAGGAAGCGGTTGATTTCACGCCTCTCCTCCTGGTCAGTGTCCTGGCGGTGGTGGTCCCCTTCGTCGCATGGCGGCTCACTGGCGGGCTCGTGCCGGCGGTTGTCGGCGAAGTGCTGGTCGGGATCATCTTTGGCGAGCCGCTGCTGGGCATCATCACCCACCACAACGAATGGCTGACCTTCCTCGGACTGTTCGGTTTTGCCTACCTGATGTTCCTATCCGGGCTTGAGATCAATCTCAGCCTGCTTGGTCAGTCGCCTGGTCGACGCTGGTACGTCCCCGGAGTCGCGCTGCGCCATCCCCTGATCTCGGGCTCGGTGTTGCTGGTCCTGGTTGTGGTCTTCACCTATGTCGGGCTGCACCTCATGGGCGTGGTGGGACTGATCACCTCCAATCAGATCCCCATGCTGCTCTTCATCTTGATTGCCACGGCAGTCGGAGTGATTGTGCCGGTCTTGAAGGATCGCCCCGATCTGGGCCGCATGGGACAGTCACTCCTGGTCGGCGGTTTCTTGCTCGAGTTTGTGGCGATTGTTGGCGTCGGCGTCGTTGCGGCGTTGGAGCGCGAAGGAATCAGCTGGAAGATCTTCCTGATTCTCGCGGTGCCTGCGGCTCTTGTGGTGATGGTCTGGCTGTCAAGATTCGGCAGCGGGCGATTTCCCATTATCCCTCGCACGATGCACGAACTTGCTCAGACCTCGTCCCAACTCAAGATTCGCGCGTCACTGGCACTGCTGGTCATCTTTGTCGCACTGTCGCAGGTGGCAGGTACTGAGATGGTCCTCGGCGCGTTCGTCGCTGGCCTGGCGGTGACCGTTGTGTCGCCACGGCATGGTTCGTCGCTGCGCGGCAAGCTCGAGGCCCTTGGCTACGGCTTTTTCGTGCCAATCTTCTTCATCCATGCCGGAGCGACCCTCGATCTCGGAGCAGTATTCGACTCGGCGGATTCGCTGCTGTTGGTGCCGGTGCTGCTGCTGGTGGCATTTGGCGCCAAGTTGGTTCCGTCCCTGCTGGGACTCGTATCGGCGTGGGGCGTCCGCCCCGGTCTGGCCGGCGGCTCGCTGTTGAGCGCCAACCTTTCGCTCGTGCTGGCGGCGGGGGCGATTGCGGCTGACCTGGGAGTGATCGAAGAAGGTCTCCATGGCGCGTTGCTGCTCATGGCGCTGTTGACCACCGTCCTGGCGCCTCTGATGTTCTCCTCCATCGCGGGTCGTGCACCAGCCGAAGAAGACGGGCACACCCTGATCGTCGGCGGAGGCGAGCTGGCTCAAACGCTCACCGAGCGGCTGATGGCAGCGGGACGCCGGGTGATAGTGCTTGATCGCGATCCGGATGCAAGGACGCGTTGGGGAGCGGTCGGTGTGGAGAGCGTCGTCGGCGATCCATTGGATGCGCTGACCTTGATCAGTGTGAGAGTGTTGCAGACGGACGTCGCCGTCATCGTCGACGAAGAACGAACGGCATACGTAGCTGACTACACCAGATCGATGCGTCGAATTCATCCGACGCTTCGCGTGGTCACGTGGGTCTCTGAGTCCGACATCCAACTGGAACAACTGGGGGTCGAGACCTATTCCCTCTCGGACGTGACGGCGCTCGCGCTGGAGGAAGCGGTCCTGCGACCAGCCCTGCATGCCGCACGCAGCGACCCTGAGTCGGGCCTGGTCGAGGTCTCCATGCTCAATCGTGACATGGATGGACAGATACTGAGTGAGATCGACTTTGAAGGTGATGTTCGCGTGCTGGTCGTCATGCGAGACGGTGAACCGACGGTTGCGACCGGCGATACCACCATCTTCCTGCACGACCGACTCACGCTGGCGGGAGAACCATCGTCAGTGGCGATCATGAGCAGCCGATTCCAACAACGCAGCCGAAGTCGCTGGCTGATCGATGTGAGAACTGCGCGTCGGTTCAATCGAGAGATCTAAGCGGAACGAATCGTTGCCTGCTCTGAGCCAATCCCTGCGAGATGGCCCAGGTAGATCGGGACCAGCGGCAGCACGCAAGGGCTGATGAAGCTGACGAAGCCGCCGGCGAACGCGATTGCCGCCGAGCCGGCGTTGAGGTCGAGCATCTGGGTTGAGGATCCGTCGGAGCCGGCCAGTACATCGACGCCGAAGCTGCCCAGTGCTTCGTTGAGGACCACTACACGATCGAGCGCGATCAGCATTCCGACGAACACCAGCAGCACGCCGGAGACTACTCCGATCAGCGGCATCCAGCGGTTCAGCTTGCGTAGGAACTGCGTCGAGGCGCCAAAGGTGGCGCCAACAATGAGGAACGGGATGCCGAGTCCGGCGGCGTAGCAGATCAAGAGCACGATGGCCTGGAGCAGCGAGGCAGAGTCAAGGGCGAGGACCAAGATGCCAGCGAGGATCGGTCCCACACAGGGCGTCCAGCCGACCGAGAAGGCAACTCCCACGACGAGGGAACGTCCATAATCGGCCGCTGCCCGCACTCGAGAATCGCCGGCTGCCGGAGCCGACGACGCCGAAGGTCCGCCTGGGCCGCCGACCTGGAAGCTGCGATAGAGGAGTGGAATCGTGATTACTTCGGCCAAGTGGAGGCCGAGGATTACCAGCAGGACTCCGGCTACTCGCTGAAACCAGATCAACTCGTCCTGAAATGCAGAACCGAGCGCGCCGAGCAGCGCGCCCAGGGCGACGAATACGACACTGAACCCGAGCACAAACGACGCCGCGTGTAGGAAAACGACGCGTCGCGCAGTCGTCTGTCCGCCTTCTACCGCACCGGTCGCAATCGCCATGTGGTCAAGTGTAGGTCAACTCCGGACGTGTAGAAGCCATCAACGTCTAGTGCGTGACGCCCGCATCCTCCTCGGCCGAGAGCAGTGTGGCCATCACCGACTTCATGCCGTGACCTCGGTTCTTGGCGCGATTCAAGGTGTCGCTGGAGGCTGAGGCGATGGGAGAAGGAATGCCGGTCTCGCGTGCGACCTGGACCGCGAGCGAGACATCTTTGGCCGCCCACTTGAGGAAGAACGAGGCGTCGTCAAAGTCACGCTCGAGCAACGTCGGCATATTGCCGACGTAGTTCTGCGCAGAGGCAACGCTCATCACCTCGTATGCCCGATGCGGATCGAGACCGGCGGCCTCGGCGATGACCGTTGCTTCGACCAGGAGCTGTATTGAAGTGATGCTGACCATGTTGTTGATGATCTTGGTCAACGCTCCCATGCCGAGCTCACCCATATGGAAGACGTTGCTGCCAATGCACTCGAGCACCGGCCGGTACTTGTCGAACGACGACTTGTCGCCGCCGACCATGACGGCCAGGGTCGCGTCGATCGCTCCCTGAACGCCATTGGAAACCGGCGAATCGTGGAATGTCACCCCACGTTCGGCGGCGCGTTCGGCCAGCATTTTGACGGTCGAGGGCAGGTTGGTAGAGAGATCGAAGCAAACCAGTCCCGGCTCGGCCCCTTCTAGGATGCCATCGGTCCCGCGTAGGACAGCGGTGACCTCGGGTGGGCCCGGCAGAGATGTCAGCACGACTTCCGACATCGAGGCGACCTCTGCCGGCGAATCTGCCCAGACCGCGCCCAGTTCGATCAGATTGGCGGCATGCTCTTCGACCAGGTCGTTGACCACGACGCGGTGTCCGCCTTTGATGACGTTCGCGCACATTGGATTGCCGATCTTGCCAACGCCGATGAATCCCACGTCCGACATTGCTCTACTCCTCAGTGATTGACCAAGAATTGCTGCCCCGCAGGCTAACGCCGGTGCGGGGGTATCCTGCCTCGGTGAGCGAGCGAGAATCTGAACCAGCATCCGGGCCACTCGACGGCATCCGTGTCCTCGAACTGTCGGAGACTCCTGCTGGCGCGTACTGTGGACGGCTGCTGGCCGGATTCGGTGCCACTGTCACGATGGTTGAGCCTCATGCCGGTTCTCCGATCAGGCGCCGGGGACCATTTCGCGACGACGTGCCCGACATCGAGGGCGGCGCGACGCATCTGCATCTGAACCGACGCAAACAGTCCATACGGTTGGACTTGGCCAGCGCGGCCGGGCGCCGACTGCTGAATGAGTTGTTGGAGGCATCCGACGTTCTTTCGATTGATTTTGACCGCCGACGATGGGCCGTTCAGGGTCTGGAGCCAGACGCAATTCGGGCGAGACATCCGGACCTCCAGGTAGCGACCATCACTCCGTACGGATTGGCAGGCCCGAAGTCCGAGTGGCGAGCGTCCGAGCTGACGCTCTATGCGGCTGGCGGATATCTGCGCATCGGCGGTGAACCCAATCGCGAACCGGTGAAAGCCTGGGGAGAACAGGGACATATCCAGGCCGGGCTGCACGCCGCGCTGGGCATCCTCTCGGCGGTCTACGCCAACCGCGGGGGGCAACACGTCGATACCGCGATCTTCGAGGCCGTAGCGTTTTTGCTCGGCGGCGGATACCAGCATGCCTGGTTCTCCGACCGCGAGCCCATGCGTAACGGTCCCCGGCTGGTCGGTTTCGGGCCCGGTCACCTATATCCATCGACAATCAGACCCTGCCAGGACGGTTGGGTCCACGCCCACTGCAACAATCGATACCCAGAGGCGATGGCCGTGTTGTTCGATGAGCAGCGCCTGGCCGAGCCTGATTTGTTGGCGACGTTGATGGGTCATGCCGACGAAGTCGACGAACTCATGGCGCCTGTGCTGATGGCGACTCCGCGCCGCGAAGTGGTGAAGCAGGCGCAGGAACTCCGGATTCCCTTTACAGAAGTGCTGGCCCCGTCGGAAGTGATGGCTGACGTGGATGGCCATCACGCGTCGCGGGATTTCTGGCAGTCCAAGCCGCATCCTCGTGGTGGCGAGTACCAGGCTCCCGGTCCGGCCGTGAGATTCGGGACCACTCGCTGGATTGATGGAGCGGCGCCCAGGCTCGGGCAGGACAACGGCAGCATTGGCTCGCGAGCAGATCGCGTCCGTTGGAGGCGTGCCGGTGTTGCTTGAGCCGCAGCTACTCCCGTATCAAGGGTCAGAATGTCGGCCGCTTGAGGGGATTCGCGTTCTCGACCTGACCACGGCCGTTGCCGGCCCGGTCGCTGCGCTGTTGCTCGGTGCGTTGGGCGCGGAAGTGTTGCGGATTGAGACTCCATGGGCCAGGCCGCGGAATCCGGCTTCCGCGCTGCCGCACCACGTCGAGGGACCGGACGAGCCGTGGAATCGTGAACCACGTCTGAACGAGCTGGCCAATAGCAAGCGCTCAGTCGGGCTGAATCTTACGACCGAAGCAGGACGCGAGACGTTCCTCGACCTGGTTGAGTGCTCCGACGTAGTCCTGGAGAACTTCTCCCCGCGGGTGATGGGCAACTTCAACCTCGAATGGGATGTCTTGATCCGACGCAATCCGCAGATTGTCTATGTGGCGATGCCCGCGTTTGGCAAATCTGGTCCCTGGCGCGACCGCATTTCCTACGGTCCAGGCATCGATGCGATGAGCGGCTTGTCTTGGTTGACTGGCTATGCCGACGGATCGCCGCTCAAACCGGGCAACTTCTACTGCGACCAGAATGCCGGTCTGACAGCGGCGCTTTCGACAGTCGCCGCCCTGATGGCTCGCGGCCGCGTCGGGGGACAGACGGTTGAGCTTTCGATGCTGGAGGGCGAACTGCAGTTAATCGGCGAGGCGATGGTCGGCCAACAGCTCTCCGGACGGGAGCCGACGCGAATTGGCAACGAACACTCCTCGGCGGCTCCTCACGGCGTCTATCCGGCAGCGCCGGTGCTCGACGATCCCGACTCTTGGATTGCTATTGCCTGTCGAAGTGATGAGGAATGGCACGCGCTGCTCCGCGTGTGGGGTGATGAAACAGTTGCGGACGACGACCGCTTCTCGACGGGCCTGAAACGATGGCGACATCGCTCCGTTCTCGATCAGCTATTGGGTGAGTGGACCCGGAGCTTCGATCCCTTTGAACTTACCGAGTGTCTGCAACGCGCTGGCGTCCCATCGTCCCCGGTGATGGGCGCACGCACGTTGCTCCGCGACGAACATGTAGCGGCGCGCCAATCGGTCGGTGGTCTCATGCACCCACAAGTTGGGCTGTCGCCGGCGCCGCAGGCGGCGTTCCGCCTGTCCGAGACGCCTGCGCCGCCGAAGAATGCCGCGCCCCTGTTTGCGGTCGACACCGTTCCCGTGTTGCGTGAGATCTTGGGATACTCCGAAGAGCGAATCGCCGAGCTTCTGGAGTCGGGCGCGGCCAGCGACCGTCTCCTAGAGCGCTAACGGCGATAAGAGCGAGGTATCAATGACGATTCGCAAGCCCTGGATCCAACCAAGCGATGAGGCGATCCGCGCGATTCCGGCTGTGGTCGGGGTTTACGAGATCGCAGACGCGGAAGGCAATCTGCTCTATATCGGTCAGGCGGGTGGTCGCGAGCCATTCGGCCTGCGTACCCGGATCGCGTTGCATTTCGGCGGCGACGACCCGAATGCTGTGCTGCGTGAGCAGGCGGCTCAGTTTCGGTGGGAGGCGAATCAGCAGTACACGACCAAGCGTCTGGAGATGCTGATGCAGTTCCAGCGCGACGAAGGCGTCGAGTGGCCGCCCGCGCATCCGGCCGGCGACTGGCGAGACACGCCGCAGCTCGGAAGGCTGCGTCGGTCGCAGCCGATTCAGCGATCTAGTGGCTGAGGGAGGAATCTCATGGAAGTCCTGATGTCCGAGGAACAACGGATGATCACGCAAGCCGTGAAGCGGTTTGTGCGTGAGGAAGTGCAGCCACTGGAACGAGACCTCGATCCCGACGCGGTGGAGCTGCCTCCGGGCGAGCTTGATCGACTCAAGGGCATCGTCCAGCAGATGGGGCTCTATCACATCGACGTGCCCGAAGATTACGGCGGGCCTGGTCTGGCTCTGACGACTCGCGGCCTCGTCGCTGAGGAGATGTCGCAGCATCGCGCCGGGCTCTACCTGCCCTGCTACGGCGCCTTTGGGTCGGCCGGGTTGGCGCAGCTGTATGCCGCTTCGGAAGACCAGAAGGACCGTTACCTCTATCCGATGCTGCAAGGTGAGAAGCGAGCCTTCTTTGGCCTGACTGAGCCGTCCGGAGGCTCCGATCCGGCGCGCGCGATCCAGACCAAAGCCGTCAAGGATGGGGATGATTGGATCCTCAATGGGTCGAAGCTGTTCAGTTCAGGTGCTGACCGCGCGGACTTTGGGTTGGTCTTCGCTCGGACAGATCCGTCCAAGGGTCGGCGTGGGATCTCGGCGTTCCTGGTCGACACCGACTCTCCGGGGTTCGAAGTCCGGCGTGTGGTTCACACACTGCGTTCAGCCAACTACGGGACCGAGCTGTCGTTCGACGATGTGCGGGTGCCGGCAGCCAACCTCGTTGGCGAGGAAGGTGGCGGATTTGCGCTGGCCAACAACAACCTGACCCGGCAGCGCATTCCGTATTCGGCGACCTGCGTCGGAATCGCGGTGGCAGCACAGGAGATGGCGATTTCCTACTCGCAGCAGCGTGAGACGTTTGGCGCAGCGCTCGCTTCTCGCCAGGCGATCCAGTGGATGATCGTCGACAACGAAATCGACATCCGCACCGGGCGAATGATGTATCTCGCCGCAGCTGAGAAGGCCGAGCAGGGCGATCCGTTCCGCTTCGAAGCGGCGATGGCGAAGCTGACCACCACCGAGGGTGCGAGCCGCGTCGTGGACCGGGCGATCCAGATTCACGGCGGTATCGGCGTGACCAAGGATCTTCCGCTCGAGCGCTGGTACCGCGAGATGAGGATTCGCCGCATCGGCGAGGGACCGTCAGAGGTTCAGCGAATCATCATGGCCCGTGATCTGCTCGGTCGCGGGAGCAGCGGGTAGCCTGACCCGGTTGAGTTCACAAACAGGAGCATCAGATGAGTGAGATTATCGAGGTCGCCGTCGACGGCGCCGTGCGAACCGTGACCTTGAACCGACCCGAGAAGCGCAACGCGTTGAACAGCGAGATGCTGTCCGAGTTGCATGCCGCCTTCGCCGGCGAGCCGTCATCCGAGGAGCGAGTCGCGGTGATCCGTGCCAACGGTCCCGTGTTCTGCGCTGGACTCGATCTGCGCGAACGCGAGGAGGGACTGCCTGGCGGCGACGTCTCGATCGAGCAGATGCTCGACGCGATCCAACACTGGCCACTGCCGGTAGTTGCGGTTGTCCAGGGCGACGCGATCGCGGGTGGCAACGAGCTCGCACTGCACTGCGACTTTGTCATCGCCAGTGTCGATGCCAAGTTTGGTATGTCGCTGGCGCAGATTGGACTGGCGCCGTCGTGGTTCCTGGCCAAGAAACTGCTCGAGGTCGCCGGGCCGGTGGCCACACGAGAAATATTGCTTCTTGGCGACCGCATTCCAGCCTGGCGGATGCATGAATGGGGCGTGATCGCCCGTGTGGCCAAGGCCGAGGAGCTCGATGAGGCTGCTGAGCAGGTCCTTGACCGGCTCAGCAACAACGCGCCGCTCAGCCTGATTGCTATGAAGGCGTTGATCGTCCGGGAGATGGATTTCCGCGATCACATCCCGCACGAGGACGTCGACGAGCTGGTCCAAGCGGCGCGCGCATCGTCGGATGCCAAAGAGGGAATCCGCGCGTTGTTCGAGCGTCGGCCGCCGGCGTTTGTCGGGGAGTAGCAGACCGGCCGGCTAGCGGACCAATGGCGCATCCACCGGGCGGCGGAAGGCAAAGCCTCCTGATTCTCCGTTGAAGCCTCCCTCGACGACGTGGGCTGTTGGCACGACGGATTGGTTGACCACCGGCAACAGCAGGCGTGCTGCGCCTTCTCCACCAAGCCTGACGGTCAGAGTCGCTTCGTCTCCCTGGGTGGGGACGACGAGGTTGTCGGCGTCGGCGGCGCTGATCGTGAGTCGCAGGCGGTCTCCTGCGCGGATGATTGCCGAGACTGGGTAGAGCTCCAGTCCTAGCCACATCGGCTCGCCGGGGGTCACCGGCGACAGGTCCGCTTTGCTCCAGCTATGCCAGAACGGGCCTTCGTGGCCTCCGGGGCCGTCACCGACTCGACGGTGGGCGAAGTTGAGGAAGCCTTCTGAGAGGTACGCAGCGCTGCCGTCGGCAGAGATCTGCTCCAGCGTGGCGACGATCGCCCCGCGGTCGGAGTCTGTCGAGACATCGAGTTCCAGCGCCGGCCAGCCGGTGATTTCAATGTCCTCAGTCACTGGCTCGGTAATGAAGGTCAGGCACCGCTCCGCCCTGGCGTTGAGATCGGTGGTGTTGATGTACATGTCGTCGACGTAGTAGCTGTGCCGCGACATCTCGCCGAGGCTGACGTCGTGGTCGACCTCGTACTCAATCGTCTCGGAGTCGGCGGGGTATGACTCCGACAACCGGCCGTCGGCGGTCAACCATCGACTGCGGGACTGGGCTTCAGGCAGGGGCAGACGCGGGGCGGACTTCCACTGTGTCTTTCCGGACGGTTCGGTGGCCGCATAGTGGACCGGCGCTTCGTCCATCACTCCGTTGTCGATGTCCTTGAGCCAGTAGTCGAACCAGCGGCGCAACTCGGGGTCGCCTCCTTGGCCGTGATTCCATGGGCCAACGATTAGCTTCTTGGGCACGTCGAGGCGGTTGAAGGCGTCGATCAGGTAGCCGGGGAAGGTCAGATCCCACCATCCGGTGACGATGTAGGTGGGCACGCCGCTCTCGTTTATCAGGTCGCAGGAGTCGAACCATCCGCTGGCGACTTCGCCCAGGCCCAGATCCGGTCGGGGACGACGTCGGTTGAGGCCATCGAACGACGACATACGTGTGACGTCTCTTGGATCCATCTCGGAGAAGGTCTCGACCCAGCGGTATCTGTCTGGTGATCGCTCGGACTCTGCTTCCTGGCGGAGCAGTTCGCCGTCGGCACCGTGGACTGGTGCTGCGGGTTCGTTCTCGGACATGCCCTTGTGCAGGCGCTCCCAGACTCGGGCGAAGCTGCTGATTGCGAGTCCGCCGTCGACATAACAGTGAGGCAGTCCCGGGTATTGCGGTGCGATGCACCTGAGTCCTTCGGGCTGATGTGCGGCGGTGAAGAACTGCATCATTCCTTCGTACGAGATGCCGACCATCCCGACTCGGCCGGATGACCATGGCTGGTCGCAGATCCAATCGATCACTGTTGCCATGTCCTGACCGGCCAACCACGAGTCGCCGTACTCGGCGCCGAATGATGCGCCGGTGCCGCGAATGTCGACCGAGACGAATCGATAGCCGTGGTGAATCAGGTCGCGGGCGATGGGCCGCTCCTCGTACTGGGTGACGAGTTCGCCTGGCTCCATGTGACTCAGTTCGTCGGTGTATCGCGCGGTGGATATGCCATCTGGGGTGCGGACGAAGGAGCGACGGTAGGGCGTTGTGTGCAGAACCGTTGGCGTTTGACCGTTGATCACCTCTCCGTTGCTGGTCGGGTGCAGAACGTCGATCGCGATGCGGCAGCCGTCCTTCATCGTGAGGTAGAGCGACTCGCGCTCGTAGCCGTTGGCCACCTCGCTGGTGTAGCCCTCGTAGACGCCAAGCAGTGATTGTTTGTCAGACATGACACATCCCAACGGAGGCGCGCGTGCGCCTAGAACCAGATTGATACCCTCGATCTGAGGATATCCGCGCCTGCGTTTGGGAGCGGGAGGAAGCCCATGACCGCTACGTATATCGCTTCGCCTCGTTCGCTGGACGAGGTGGACATCACATCACCCGACGCCTTTGTCGCGAACGGCTACCCGTATCCGCACTGGGCATACCTGCGTGAACATGCGCCTGTCTATCGGTATGAACGACCTCATATTGCGCCGTTCTGGGCGATCACGAGGTATCACGACATCCAGCGGATCTCCCGCGATCCGAAGACCTTTTCCAACAATGCCGATCTAACGATCCGAGCGGATCCGGCCGAGGTCAACACCGTCAGCTCCACGCAGACGCATCACCTGCTGCAGATGGACCCGCCGGAACATGCCGAGTACCGGTCGCTGGTCAACCGGCGGTTCACGCCTCGCGGGCTGAGCATCCTGGAGGATCGGATTGACGAGATCTCAGCCGACATCGTCGACCGGGTGGCGGCGGAGTTGGTCGACGAGGTCTCGCAGCGTGGCCATGCTGAATTCGTTGGCGATGTGGCTGCCCGGCTTCCGCTGACGGCGATCTGCGAGCTGCTGGGCGTGCCGCGTAAGGACTGGGACGACATTCATCGCTGGACCGACGAAACCATCGGGGCGTCTGACCCGGAGTTTCAGAAGGGCCGCACGCGGCGCGAGACCGCACGCGCCGGCACGCAGGCGCTGTTCATGTACTTCATGCAGCTGGCCGAGCAGAAGCGCCGAGAGCCGGGCGATGACCTGATGACCACGCTGGTCCAGGCCGAACTGCACGGGGAGCCGCTCAACGCTATCGACCTGCTCTCCTATGCGTTCATCCTGATTCTTGGCGGCAATGAAACGACGCGTAACGCTACCTCGGGAGGGCTGCTTGCTCTGATCGAGAATCCCGAGCAGATGGAACGGCTGCGCGCCGATCGCGCGTTGTTGGATAGCGCGGTTGAGGAGATCCTGCGTTGGACCTCGCCGATCATTCATTTCGGTCGAGTGGTCACGCAAGACACGGAGATCGGTGGCCAGCCGATCGCCGCCGGCGAGATGGTGATGATGTGGTACCCGTCCGGCAATCGGGACGAAGAGGTCTTCGACGAGCCTGATCAGTTCGATGTCGAGCGAGACCCGAACGAGCACATCGCGTTCGGTGGCTTCGGGGAGCACTTCTGCCTGGGCGCGAACCTGGCCCGGCTGGAGCTGCGATCGATCTTTCATCACGTGCTCGAGCGGCTCGACGACATCCAACTGGATGGCGAAGTGGAGCGGCTGCGCTCCGGATTCGTGGGTGGAATCAAACAGTTGCCAGTCTCGTTCTCGGCGCGCTGAACGCAGTCGCCCACTCTGCTTCGATACTCTGAACCCAGAGCGACGCAGCGCTGCTAGCGAGGAGATCGGACTATGACGACGATGATCAGCGGCCTTGACCAGATCGACCTCGTGACGCCGGAGCTGTACTCAACGCGGGGCTACCCATGGGATGAATGGGCGCTGCTGCGAAGTGAAGCGCCGGTCTACTGGTATGAGCGGCCAGGGGTGACGCCATTCTGGGCGATCACGAAGTATGACGACATCCAGCAGATTTCGCGCGATCCTGAGACGTTTATCAGCAGCCGTCGACTGGTGATTCGCTCTGCGGGTTCCGGCGATGGTGGCGCCAGTGACCCGTCGCTGACCGTGCCCAATCTGATCAATATGGATCCGCCCGAGCATGGCAAGTATCGCAATGCGACCAGCCGGTGCTTCTCGCCGCGTGGCATGCGGTTGCTTGAGGATCGCATCTACGAGATCGCCGATGAGGTGGTGGACGATGTCGCCGCTCATCTCGTTGACCAGATGACCAATCGCCGTGAGGCCGACTTCGTTCGCGATGTCGCCGCCAAGATGCCGATGGCAGCGATCTGCGAGTTGCTGGCGGTCGAGCGGGAATCCTGGGAGGACATCTTCGGGTACACCAACGAGTTCCTTGGCTCAGAGGATCCTGAGTACCAGCAGGGTCGTACTCGCCGTGAGACCTGGCAGTCGGGCATGCGCGGGCTGCAGGGGTACTTCATGGCTCACATTGAGCGCAAGCGTCGTGAGCCGGACCACAGCGTGATGACGACCCTGGTGCAGGCCGAGATCGACGGCGAACCGATGCCCGACCATGAGATTCTCTCCTACGCGGTGCTGCTGATCTTGGCCGGGAATGAGACGACTCGGAACGCGACCTCGGGTGGGATGCAGGCTCTGATTGAGCATCCAGAGCAGTACGAGATGCTGCGCGATGATCCTGAGCTGCTGGACGGTGCTGTCGAGGAGATGCTGCGCTGGACGTCACCAGTGGTTCATTTCGCTCGGACGGTGACACAGGACACTGAGGTTCGCGGTGTGCCGATGAAGGCTGGTGAGACGCTCGCGATGTGGTACCCGTCGGCCAACCGCGACGAGGATCACTTCGAGAATCCCGATGTCTTCGACATCACCCGCTCGCCCAACGAGCACCTGGCCTTTGGCGGGTTCGGGGAGCATTTCTGCCTCGGCGCTCACTTGGCCAGGTTGGAGATGCGTTCAATCTTCCGGAACGTCATCCGGCGGCTGGATGACTTTAAGGTCAACGGCGAGGCCGAGCGGTTGTCGTCCGGACTGATCGGCGGGATCAAGCGTCTGCCGGTGTCGTACACGGTTCGCTGACGTCGAGGCGGCCGAGCTGGTCCCCGCTCGGTGGCGGGGACAGGGGCGCTACAGGGTCGCACCTCCGTCGACGGTGATGGTTTGGCCGGTGACGAAGACGTTTCTTTCGATCAGGGCGACGATGGCGTCGGCGCAGGTTTCGGGGGTGGCGACGCCTCTGAGCGGGGCTGTTTCTCCAAGGCGCTTTCGGCCCGCTTCGTAGGTGTCATCGCCTAGTCCGCCTCGGAGCCAGCGGCCTTCGATGAATCCTGGCGCGATGGTGTTGATTCTGATCTCGGGGCCGAGGACTCGAGCGAGGGACTTGGTGATTACGTTGACCCCGGCTTTGCTGGCGGCGTAGGGGATGCATGAGCCTCCTCCGCCGGCTCCGGCGACGCTGCTGACGTTGACGACGGCGCCCTCTCCGGCGGCTTTCATGTGGGGTGTGGCGGCTCGTGTGCAGTTGAAGACGCCTCGCAGGTTGGCTCCGAGGATGTCGTCCCAGACTTCGTCGGTGACTGATTCGAGGTCGTCGTGGGCGATGAAGTGGGTCATGCCGGCGTTGTTGACCAGGATTTCGAGGTGTCCGAACTCGTCGATGGCGGACTGGATGAGTTTGCGGCAGTCGTCGTCGGAGCGGGTGTCGGCTTGCACGGCGATCGCGGCGCCGCCTGTGGATTGGATTTCGTCGATCACTCGTTGTGCTGAGTCGGCGCCGCGGAAGTAGTTGACGACGACTGAGGCTCCGAGTGAGGCGAGGAGTTTGGCAGTGGCTTCGCCGACGCCTGAGGATGATCCGGTGACGACTGCGACTTTGCCGTTGATGTCCATGAGTGTGTCTCCGTTTACACATGAGAGAGGCCGCTCCTACTGGAGCGGCCTCTCGAGGCTGAGAGGGAGCCCCCTCCGTCACTTCGTGACACCTCCCCCGGAGGGGGAGGTCTTTGGGAGGGTTAGTCGCCGCCGCCGGCTGCGGCTGCTGCGGCTAGGCCTTCGGGCATGACCTCGGGGATGTCGATGTTGTAGAGCTTGGCCGAGTTTTCCCAGAGGATCTTTCGGCGGACCTCCTCCGACTGTCCTTCGAGGCCGTCCTCAATCGTCTCCTGCACGTTGCCGTACAGGCAGGTTGGGTGCGGGAAGTCGGTCTCGAAGAGGATGTTGTCGGCGCCGATGTCATCGATCAGCTTGCGCGGGGCGATCTTCTCGAACCAGTAGCAGGCGTAGACCTGTCGGCGGAAGTAGTCCGATGGCATCATCTCGAACTCGGGACGTGCCTTGCGGATGTCGGCGGCGAGGAAGTGGTAGTCGCAGCTCTCGAGGCAGAACGGTACCCAGCCGATGCCGGACTCGACCGAGATGAACTTCAGGTCGGGGAAGCGAGGCAGCACGCCGGAGAGCAGCAGGTCGGTCATTTGCAGGCCGTTGGCCATGAAGAGGACCGTCGAGGTGCGGGCGTAGGTGACCTCGGGGCCGTCGACAGCGAGGCGCTCGGGGGTGAAGCCGTCAGTGAAGTCTCCTGAGCCAATGTGGAACGAGATTGGCAGGCCGGCGTCGGTGGCGATGTTCCAGAGCGGGTCCCAGTGGTGGTCGCCGAGGAACGGCTGGCCGTGCGACTGTGGGTCACCGGTGAAGAGGATGCCCTTCATGCCCCTGGGCGCGACCCGCTCGATTTCTTGGATCGAGGCGTCGATGTCCCAGAAGGGGATCGAGATGTTGGCGACGAAGCGCTCGGGCGCGACGGAGATCCAGTCGAGCTGGAAGTCGTTCCAGGCGCGGACGCAATCGAGCATCAGCTCGGGGTCCTTGAGCGAGAGGAAGCGCTGCGAGGCGAAGCCAGCGACGTTGGGGTAGAGGACCTGGGCGTAGACGCCGGTCTCATCCATCAGCTTGAGTCGCTCATGAACGTCGAACGATGCGGGGTGGGCCTCTTCGTAGGTTGGGGGCGAGCTGGGGAACTTGCCTTTCCAACCGGCGAAGACGCCGGAGGGCGCGGCCGCCACCTTTTCGTCACCGACGAACCAGGAGTTGATTCCCTTGTCGTCCTGCTTGACGTGCAGGACCTTGTCGCCCCACTTGGAGGAGACTCGGGAGGTCCAGAGGTCTGCGGGCTCGGTGATGTGAGTGTCGGCGTCAATGAAGGTCTCAAACGCCATGGATGCTCCTTCGATTCAGGTCCTGGATGCGGATTGTGAACATTGTAACGGGGACAACAGTGCGTCGTGGATGGTTGGTCGCTGTCGATGGGATTGAGCGTGTCCACGGCGGAGCCAGAGGTTGGATGACCTCTGGGAGAAAAAAACAGGGCGAAAAAAACACAGGGTTGGCATTACCAGGGGTCTTCAGCCTCCTCGGTCGGTTCTTCCTCCTCGGAGCAGACGGTGGTGAC
Source organism: Dehalococcoidia bacterium (assembly GCA_964291525.2). GTDB lineage: Bacteria > Chloroflexota > Dehalococcoidia > Bin125 > Bin125 > Bin125. The sequence goes on from OZ219765.1 coordinate 3,512,292, forward strand.
GATTGTTGATTGGTGGTGGCACAGCGGTTCGGCGCTGTCGTAGAGGTCTCGCAGCTTGTGGCGGGCGAAGTCGAAGGCATCGACGGCCTGGAGCATGTCCATGTTTAGCTGGTGGCGTGGGTTGCTCGGGGAGAGCTCGGTGACGAGTGCGCAGGTTGCTTTGAGGCGGATGTGGGCTGGGTTTGTTGGTTCGCTGAGTCGGGAGAGGCGCTGGATCGTGGCTCGGAAGTGGTAGGGGTTGGGCATGCTTTTGGTCTCCTTTGCTTAGTGCTACTGATGTTCTGATTGTATTGCGGTTTTGGGTTGGTGGGGTCTGTGGTTGGGGGGATGGGGCGAGATTCCCGCGCCGAGCGCGGGAATGACGGAAAGGGGGATGGGAGTGTTGGTCGGAGGTGATGGGGGGCCTTGGGGGTGCTGGACTCGGCGAGATACCCGCGGCAAGCGCGGGTATGACGGAAAGGGGGGTGGGTGTGACGGAGATGGGAATGGAATCGAGAACGGGAATATCTGTCGGAGGTGATGTGGGCGTTGGAGGTGCTTGCGGGGGCTGCGGTCTGGGCCCCGCGTCGGGGCGCGGGGCATCGGAAGGGGGAATGGAGGTAGGTGGAGGGGAGTTAGGGGATTACGGGTTCTCCGGAGACGGCTTTGATGATGTCGAAGTAGCTGATGACGACTATGAAGACTAGGAGGGCGGCGAAGCCGGCCATGTGGACTAGGCCTTCTCTTTCGGGGCTGATTTTCTTTCCTCGGCGGGCGATTTCTATGAGGACGAACATGATTCGGCCTCCGTCGAGCATTGGTAGGGGGAGGATGTTGATGATGGCCAGGTTGAGGGAGATGAGCGCGGCTAGCTCGATTAGGCGCGTCCAGCCAGCTCGGTCGACGACTTCTCCGGTGACCCTGGCGATGCCGACCGGTCCTGAGAGTTCGATTGGTTCGCCGCCGGCGATCCAGGAACGGATGCGATTGCGGACGAGGACGAAGGTGTCGCGGGTCTGGGTCCAGCCGAGGGCGATGGATTCTCCGAGCGAGGGGCTGTCTCGGGCGACGAGGCGGGAGGCGTTGGCGATGCTGATGCCGGTCGCGCCCTGGGGTACCTCGATCTCGATGCCGGGTGGGGGGTGGACGGGGTCAATGCCGAGCGCGGCATAGACGGCGGCCATTCGGACCTGCTCTTCGATGGCGATGCTGAGCATCGTGTCGTTTTCCTGGGTGAGGTAAGTGACGCCGCCGGGGAGATCGAGTTCGATTCCTGGCTTGAGCTCTTCGGTTTCGATGCCCCAGCCGGCGATGACCGAGGCGGGTGCGACGCCGAGATTGTCCGCGATGTCGTGAACGGAGTCTCCGGGCTGGACCACGTGGGTGAGAGGTTGGGGAGCGAGGCGGGCGTGCACGCTGACGTCGAAGCGCTCGGGTTCGCGGGAGGCTCGGCTGGAGGTGATTGACGACTCCGGTGGTCGCTCGATCGAAACCAACAGGGTCTCGCCCAGGTTGAGCTGGATGGCGCGCGACAGGTCTCCGGCATTCTGGATCGGCTCGCCGTTGATGCCGATGATGCGGTCGCCGGCGCGGATTCCGGCCTGGTGCGCGGGCGCTTGCTCGATGGTGCTGGTGACAACCGCCGGGCCGGCCGAGACGTTGTCTGGGATTAGTGCGCCGACCGCGAAGAGGATGATCGGCAGGATGGCGTTGACGATTGCTCCGGCGGCAAGGATCGTGATTCGGGTCAGGCGCGACTTGGCGCCGAGCGAGCGTGGGTCGATGCCGACCGTGAGGCCGAGGATGCTGGCTTCGCCTTTGTCGTTGATGAACTGAGCGCGCTGTTCCTCGTTCGTGATCAGGCTGTGCGCCGCCCGATTGTCTTCGGCGTCGTCTTCATGCGCGGCGAGCGTTAGCGTCCAGGTGGTCTTCCTGCCATCGGTCTCGGTGTGGTCGTAGGTGAACTCGCGCTTGGCCTCGCCGTGAGTGCGGAAGACTCGATCGAGGAAATGGTCCGGCGTGACTACTCGCTTGCCGTTGACCTTGAGGATGCGGTCGCCGGGGACGAAGTGTTCCTTCATCCGCGTGTTGGGATCGACGCTGGTGATCAGGAGGCCTGAGGCTTCCTCGCCAGTGAGTCGGACGAAGCCGCCGATGGGAAGCCAGTTGAAGGAGTAGAGCGTCTCGCCGAACTGCCAGCCTTTGCCGATCCGGGGTGGCAGGCCGACTCCGAACTCTTCTACTCGGACGCCGGCGAGCCTGGCGGCGACGAAATGTCCGAGTTCGTGCAGGACGACGAGTCCTAGGAGTACTCCGACGAAGGGGAGGACGGTGTCGATCAGGACCATGAAATCAGATTACTAGCGATGTTGGAGGGTCGGTCGGCGGGTTGGATTGTTGGCGAGGCCGCGGGCGGGCCCCCTCCGCCGCTTCGCGGCACCTCCCCCAAGGGGGGAGGTCTTGAGAGGGGTTAGACAGTGGCGGCGATTCGGCCGGTGGTGAATCCTCGGGCCCAGGCGTCGGCGGCGTCGATGGCTTCGATGTCGGGGTCCTTCGTGTTTCGGTGTGCGTCCATGGCCTGGTTGACGTAGTCGGCGATTTCGGTGAAGGCGATTCGTTGCTCGAGGAAGGCTTCTACGGCGACCTCGTCGGCGGCGGCCATCACGGCGGGATAGGTGCCTCCGGCTCGTCCTGCCTGCTGGGCGAGTTTGAGGCAGGGATAGCGGTCGAGGTCGGGTCGGGAGAAGTTGAGGGTTCCGACGGAGGCGAGGTCGAGCGGTTCGACGGTTGGCTCGAGGCGCTGCGGATAGGAGAGCGCGAGCTGGATGGGGAGTTTCATGTCGGGGTAGCCGAGCTGGGCTTTGACCGAGCCGTCGCCGAACTCGACGAGGGAATGGACGATGGACTCGGCGTGTTGGACGATTTCGACTCGCTCGTAGGGGACGTCGAAGAGCCACTTGGCTTCGATGGTTTCCATGCCTTTGTTCATCAGGGTGGCGCTGTCGATGGTGATCTTGTCGCCCATGTTCCAGGTCGGATGATTGAGCGCCTGCTCGGGTGTGACGTTGATGAGTTCGTTGGCTGGGAGGTGACGCAGGGCTCCGCCTGAGGCGGTCAGGAGGATGCGGCGGATCTGGTTGCCGTCTTCTCCCCAGAGGCATTGCCAGATGGCGGAATGTTCGGAGTCGACTGGTCGGAGTTGACCGCCGCCGCGGTCGACGGCGTCGCGGACGAGTTGTCCGGCCATGACGACGACTTCCTTGTTGGCCAGGGCAACGGCGCCGCCGCGCTCGAGCGAGGTGAGCGTGGGCTCGAGGCCTGCGCGTCCGGCGGTGCCGACGACGAGGACATCGCCGTCGGGGTCGGCGGCCATGTCGTCCATTGGCGTGACCGATGCTCCGGTGTCTTGGCTGATCTGGGTCAGTCGCGACTTGTCGTCGGAGGCGGCCCAGATGTACTTCGGTCGGAACTCGTGGGCCTGGGCTTCGAGCGCGTCGAGATTTCGTCCGGCGGCGAGTCCGAGGAGGTTGAAGCGCTCGGGCATGGCTCGGACGACATCGAGGGTCTGTCGGCCGATGCTGCCGGTTGAGCCGAGCAGCACGAGATTGATTGGTGCTTCGTGGTTGGTGTTCACGTCGTCCATTGCAAGAAGAAGAATACGACGGACAGGCCGAAGAGGAGGGAGTCGAGGCGATCGAGGACGCCTCCGTGTCCGGGGATGAGGTTGGAGGAGTCCTTGACGTCCATGGCTCGTTTGAAAAGGGACTCGACGAGGTCGCCGAGCTGGGAGAGGATTGGCAGGACGATGGCGAGTAGGACCAGGGGCCAGATCTGGACATCGAGATTGAGGATTTGGTCGAGGGCGATGGTGGCTCCGAAGCCTCCGAGCCAGCCGGCGATGGCGCCCTCGATGGTTTTGTTGGGGGAAACTGACGGGGCGAGTTGGTGTCGGCCGAGGAGGCGTCCGCCGGCGTAGGCGGCGGCGTCGGTGGACATGATGGCGAGGACGGCGAGGAGGACCCAGTCGGTGCCCTGGTCGGAGGCTCGGACGAGGACGAAGGTTGCGCCGGGGATGGCGAGGTAGGCGAGGGCGGCGAGCATTGCGACTGCGCCGAGGAGGATTGGCTTGAGCTGGGCTGGATCGGGATCGGGGATGGATCGCACGGCGGTGAGGGTGGCGACAGCGGCGATCGCGAGTGCGGCGGCGAGGATTGGCCAGAGGAGTGGGAGGCTCGGTTGGGTGGCGACTCCAATGATGGCGCCGATGGCGGCGACGGTGACGATGAACAGTGCGCTGCGTAGGTCGAGCTTGACGATGACTGCGATCTCGCCGAGTGCGATGGCCAGGCTGAGGGCCATCAGGGCTGCGAAGAGCGGTCCGCCGATCAGGATGGCGGCGATGATGATCGGCATGCCGACGGCGGCGCTGGCGAGTCGGAGTCCAAGCGAGCTACCCAAGAAGCGCTTACGAACACTACTCATCGGGCGTGCCCTGGCTATCCCATTTGCGAGGGCTGAAATCCCGCTTGGAACAGGAGTAGGGGCCTGGCGGGACCCCCTCAGCCTTCGGCAGCTCCCCCTGCGAGGGGGAGCGGGGAACTAGTGGGATCGCAGGGATGTAAGGCTCAGTCGCCATTGGCGGGGCGTCCGCCGAAGTTTCTGGTTCTCTGGGCGTAGGCGGCCAGGGCTTGATCGACGTCTTGTTCGCAGAAGTCGGGCCAGAAGGTGTCGGAGAAGACGTACTCGGCGTAGGCGGCCTGCCAGAGGAGGAAGTTGGAGACTCGCTGGTCTCCTCCGGTGCGGATGATCAGGTCGGGGTCGGGGAGTTCTCGGGTGTAGAGGTAGTCGGAGAGCATGCGCTCGGTGACGTCGTCGGGGTTCACGCCGTCGGCGACGATCCGGCGGACGGCGTCGACGAGTTCGGCTCGGGAACCGTAGTTGAAGGCAACGCAGACGGTCATGCGGTCATTGTGCTTGGTGAGCTCGATGGCTTCGTCGATCTTGCGTCGGAGTCGGCTGTCGAGCGCGTCCAACCTTCCGATGTAGCGCAGTTTGACTCCGGCCTCGTGCAGGGGTTGGACCTCGCGGTCGATGGTGGAGGAGAGGATGCGCATGAGGCCGCGTACCTCGGGTCGGGGGCGCTTCCAGTTCTCGGTGGAGAACGCGAAGAGGGTCAGGCAGCGCACGCCGCGCTCGGCGAAGGCTTCGATGGCGGCGCGGATGTTCTCGGTGCCGGCGCGATGACCGTCGGTGGGCCGCAGGCCTCGCTGGGCGGCCCAGCGGCCGTTGCCGTCCATGATCACCGCGACATGATTTGGGATCTCGGCGGGATCGACGATCTGGACGCCGTTCGCCCGGGCGGGCAAGGGATGCTGTTTGGTCGGCAGGGAGACGGCGGAAGCGGATGTGATTGACACGTACTAGACCTCGAGGAGCTCGCGCTCCTTCTGACTGCCCGCAGCATCAACTTTAGCGATGAACTCGCTGGTCAGCGTGTCGAGTTTGGATTCTGCCCGATGCTCTTCGTCCTGCGAGAGGTCACCGTCACGCTGCAAGTGGCGTAGATCGTCGTGAATGTGTCGGCGCACGTTGCGGATGGCGATGCGTGCCGTTTCCGCTTTCTGGTGGACCAGTTTGACCATGTCGCGTCGTCGCTCTTCGGTCAGTTCAGGCAGGGCGAGGCGGATCAGGATGCCGTCGGATTGTGGATTGATGCCGATGTCGGAGGTCTGGATCGCCTTGGTGATGGGGTCGAAGGCGTTCTTGTCCCAGGGCTGGATCGCGATCAGGCGGGATTCGGGCGTGGAAATCGTCGCCAGCTGATTGAGCGCCATGGTGGTGCCGTAGTAGTCGACGCGGAGTTGGTCAACGAGCGAGGTGTGGGCTCGTCCCGTGCGGACGGCCATGAGGTCGCGCTCGAGCGCGCTGACCGCGCCGGCCATGCGGGAATTGGCGTCATCAAATGCGAGATCGAGGAGCTCGTTTTCGGACATGTCGTGCTCCGGTGAGTCTGCGGCCGAAGGTCAGTCTGCGGGTCTCAGTCGGCGAGAACCGTGGCCCCATGATCAACGCGCGTGCCGGCCTGCTCCAGATTAGGACCGTCGATCACAGTGCTCACGATAGCGTCAGGGGCTTCGATGTTGAACACGACGATCGGCAGCGAGTGCTCCTCGCACAGAGCGAGCGCTGAGGCGTCCATGAGCACGCCGAGATTTTGTTGCAGCGCCTGGCGATAGTTGAGACTGGCGTAGCGCTTTGCATCTGGATGAGTCGCCGGATCGGCGGTGTAGACGCCGTCGGTACCGTGCTTGCCCATCAGGAGTTGGTCGGCGTCGAGCTCGATGCCGCGCAGCGCGGCGGCAGTGTCGGTGGTGACGTAGGGATTGCCGGTTCCACCGACGCAGAGGACGATGCGTCCCTTTTCGAGATGGCGGAGGGCACGACGGCGGATGAAGATCTCGGAGACCTGGCGGACTTGCAGCGCCGACATGGTGCGGACTTCAGCACCGGCGGATTCGATTGCGTCCTGCAGGGCGAGTCCATTGATGATGGTGGCCAGCATGCCGGCGTAGTGGGCGGTTGCTTCGGCCATACCGAGCTGGCTAGCGAGTCGACCGCGGAAGAGGTTGCCGCCGCCGACGACCACGCCGATCTCGACGCCGCGATTGCGGCACTCGACGATCTGTCGGGCGATGTCGTTGAGCGCATCGGCGTCGATGCCGGAATCGCGTTGTCCTTGGAGGGACTCGCCGGAGACTTTGAGGACGACTCGGGGTGTGGTCGGTTGGCTGTTGACGAGTCGCTCCTGCTCAGTTCGAGGCTTGGCCGCCATTTCCGCTTCGAGTCAGCTGTGGGGCCCGAGCGGGTCCCCGCGTGAAGCGGGGACTGGTCCGAAGGCGTGACGAGCCTGGTTACTCGCCCATTTCGTAGCGGGTGAAGCGAGCGACTTCGATGCGTTCGCCGATTGAGGCGATGACGTCGTTGATACGGTCGGCGATGGTCTGTGAACCGTCGCGGATGAACTCCTGGTCGAGCAGGGCGACTGCGTCGGCGTCGGCGTCCTGGGGGATGTCATCGGCGCTGACTGCGGGGGGATTCATCGAGGCGATTTGCATCGCGATGTCGTGTGCGAGTTCCTTGAAGGGTTCGGTCTTGGCGACGAAGTCGGTTTCGCAGCGCAGGTCAACGAGGACACCGATGCGTCCGCCGTGGATGTAGCTGTGGATGAGTCCCTGTCCCGTGGCCCGGTCGGCGCGCTTGTTGGCGGTGGCGATGCCCTTTTCTCGGAGCACGAGTCGCGCTTGTTCAATGTCGCCGTTGGCGTCGGTCAGGGCTTGCCGGCAATCCATGACGCCGGCGCCGGTCTCGGCGCGCAGTTCCTTGATCTGGTCAATCGTTACGGGCACGTTGGTGGCTCCTCTGGTGGTTGGCTGGGTTTAGTTCTGGCTGGTCAGTGTGTCGCAGACTTCAGTTTGCGGCGACGGGCTCCGCGTTCGGCGACGCTTCGAAGGCCTCTTCGCCCTCGACGGCGTTCTGCATCAACATGCCGCCCTCTTGCGCAGCGTCGGCGATTTGCGCGGTCAGCAACCGGACCGCGCGAATGGCGTCGTCGTTTGAGGGAATCGGGAAGTCGACGAGATTCGGGTCGGAGTTGGTGTCGCAGACCGCGATGATGGGAATATTGAGCCGCTGCGCTTCGGCGATGGCGATGTGCTCGCGGGGGACATCGACGACGAAGAGCGCGCCGGGCAGCGTGGTCATGTCACGCAGGCCGCGCAGGTAGCGGTGCAGGCGGGTGAGCTTGTCGCGCAGTTTCAGCGCTTCCTTCTTGGGAAGCAGGTCGAGGTGTCCGGCCTCTTCGCGGCGCTCGAGCTCGATCATGTAGTCCACGCGCTGGCGGATGGTCTGGAAGTTGGTCAGGGTGCCGCCCAGCCACCGGGTCACGACGTAGGGCATGTTGGCGCGATCGGCCTCGTTGCGGATCACGTCCTGGGCCTGTCGCTTGGTGCCAACGAAGAGGACCTGCTGACCCGTCGCCGAGAGTTCGTTGACGAACTCGGTGGCGTCGTTGAGTCGGGTGACGGTCTGGGCGAGGTCGAGGATGTGTACGCCGTTGCGCGCGCCGTAGATATAGGGCGCCATTTTTGGATTCCAGCGGCCGGTCTGGTGTCCGAAGTGAACTCCGGCCTCGAGCAGGTCGCGCATTGAGATCGTGGTTGTCATCCGGCTCCTCAGAGGTAGTCTCGTGAAGTCACGCCAAGCCCGTCCCGCTGGCGGGCATATGCATCGAGTATAGGCGTGTGAATGAGATACGCGCACCGAGTTGGGTGTCGTGATAGCTTACGTGGTGTTGTCTGGTATCTGCGCGGAGGAAGTACGTGCCCCGCTACGTCTACGAGTGTTTCGAGTGCGGTCATACGGTGGAGAAGTTGGAGGGATGGAGCGCGCCCGCGCAGCAACCCTGCACGGAGTGTGAACACACGCTTCAGCGCATCCCGAGCGCGCCCGCGATTGTGTTCAAGGGCTCCGGTTGGTACTCGACCGATAGCAAGAAGAGCAACTGGAAGTCGCGCCGCGATGAAGATCGCGACGGTGACGGCGACAGCGGCGGTGACCACGGCGGAGATGGCGAGCCAGAGTCGAACGGCGCTTCGTCCAACGAGAGTGACGCGGGCGAGCGTGAGGCTGCGGCGACTGCCGACTAGACGGTCGGCTTCTTTCGTCTTTCCTGGAATCGTCCGATGAGGATCGTGCTTCAGCGCGTGACTCGCGCGTCTGTGTCTGTTGATGATGAGGTGGTTGGCGCGATTGATCAGGGTCTGCTGATCCTGGTTGGCGTCGCGGACGGCGATTCTGAGCGGCAGGCTCAGGCGTTGGCTCGGAAGGTCGCCGGTTTGCGGATCTTTGCTGACGCTGAGGGTCGTTTCAATGAGGGTTTGCTGGATGTCGGCGGTTCGGCGTTGGTCGTGAGCCAGTTCACTCTGCATGCCGACGTTCGGAAGGGTCGGCGGCCGAGTTTTGCGGGGGCTGCTCGGCCGGAAGTCGCCGAGCCGTTGGTCGAGTGCTTCGCGGAGGCGCTGCGGGCTGAGGGAGTTTCGGTGGAAGCTGGGGTGTTTGGGGCGATGATGTCGGTGGAGCTGGTTAACGACGGTCCGTTCACTGTTGTGATTGATTCGGCGGATCTGGAGCGTCCGAGGCGGGGGTAAGGCCAGTTGAGCGTTTGCCCTGTGGTAAGCACGGGGCCCCGAGTAACCAACGACAGGCGAGAGGTCAACGCCCCATCGGTTCAGCGTGCCGGGTTTGTCCACCCCGCTCGACGATTCAGGTGAGAGTAACTTTGTCGCTGCGCTCTAAGGCTGAGGTCTGGGCCCCGTGTCAAGCACGGGGCAACGGATCGGGAAGAGCGGCGGGCTGGCTAGTCGGGTGGGAGGTCGAGGGCTATGTCGAGGGCGATGTCTAGTGATGGGGCGGAGTGTGTGAGGGCGCCGAGGGAGATGTAGTCGACTCCGGCTCGGGCGATTTCGGGGATTTGCTCGATGGTGATTCCGCCGCTGGCTTCGGTCTTGGCGTGGTAGACGCGGGCGACTTCGACGGCGGGGGGTAGTTCGTCGATGGCAAAGTTGTCGAGTAAGAGGGCGGTTGCTCCCGCGTCGAGGGCTTCGCGGGCCTCGACGAGGTTGGTGACCTCGACCTCGACTCCGGTCGCTGGACCGACGCTGGCGATGGCGGCGGCGACGGCGTCGGCGAGTGTGCCTCCGGCCTGGCGGACGGCGGCGATGTGGTTGTCTTTGATCAGGACTCCTGATGCGAGCGAGTCTCTGTGGTTGAGTCCTCCGCCGCAGCGGACGGCGTAGCGCTCGGCGGCGCGAAGTCCGGGTGTGGTCTTCCGGGTGTCGAGGATCTTGGTTCGTGAACCTGCGGCTGCGACTGCCTGTGCGGTGAGGGTCGCGGTTCCGCTGAGTCGTTGGAGCCAGTTGAGTGCCGTTCGTTCGGCTCGGAGGAGGGGATCGAGTTGTCCGCCGACGACTGCGATTTGCTGTCCTGCGGATACCTGGTCGCCGTCGCTGACTTCTGGGAGGAAGCGCACGTCAGGGTCGAGGGCAGCGAAGGCGGCCAGGGCGAAGTCGAGTCCGCACACGACGCCGACGGCTCGTGCGGTGAGATGCGCGTTGCCCTGGCGCCAGTCGATCCACTTGCTGAGTGAACCGGTGGTGACGTCGAGGTCGGCGCGATCTTCAGCCAGAGTGGCGTCGACGAGTCGCTGGACGATGGCGAGATCGAGGGCGGTCATTCTCGAGCCAGTTGCCAGAGACTGTGGCATTGCCAGTCTGCGCTTGTGTCGGGGAAGTCCAGCCGGAGATGGGCGCCGCGGGTCTCGGTGCGCTGCAGCGCGGCCTCCGCAATCAGGCGAGCGGTGAGGGTCGCGAGTGGGAGGGACGCGTCTGCGGACTCTTCGCGCTGTTCAGACCAATTGTCGTAGCGATCGATGGCTGACTGCAGTTGGTCTCTAGTACGGGTGATGCCAACGCAATCGTTCATCGTCTGGCGGAGTGCGCGCCACGACGGTGATGCAGTCTGAGGGTTGATGCGCGTCGTTCGGATGTCACCGCTGGGCAAGTCGGCTGGTTCGTTCGCGCGACGGATGGCTCGGACGGCTCTTGTGGAGAACACTGCGGCCTCGAGCAGCGAGTTCGAGGCGACGCGGTTTGCGCCGTGGGCGCCGGTCGAGGCGCACTCTCCGGCAGCGAAGAGGCCGGGCACCGTTGTACGGCCGTCAATGTCTGTGTAGGCGCCACCCATGTGGTAGTGAGCGGCGGGTGCCACCGGGATGGGGCCGGCGGTGAGGTCGTGTCCGCGCTCGATTGCTCCTCGATAGACGCCGGGGAAGCGTTGGCGCAGGTAGTCGGCGTCGAGGTGAGAAATGTCCAGCATGACGTGGTCGGAGTCGTCGCGGCGCATGGTCTCGGTGATCGCCTGGGCGACGACCGAGCGGGGTGCAAGTTCGGCGTCGGGGTGGATGCCGGTCATGAAACGATCGCCTGCGGCGTCGAGCAAAACGGCGCCCTCGCCGCGGAGTGCTTCGGAGATCAAGAAGGCGCTTTCATCGCCGACCAGCGCCGTTGGATGGAACTGGACGAACTCGACATCTCGCACGACTGCGCCCGCTCGGAACGCCAGGGCGACGCCGTCGCCGGTCGCGTTGGGTGGATTGGTGGTGGTCTGGTAGAGCGCGCCCGCGCCGCCGGTCGCGAGGAGCACGGCGTCGGCGAGGATGGTCTCGCGGCAGTCAGTGATGGCTCCGACGCAGCGTCCGGCATCGATTACCAGGTCGGTGATGGCGATTCCAGTCCGAACGTCGACCTCGGCTTCGGCGAGTTGGTCGACGAGCGCCGACTGGATGTGAATGCCGGTCTGGTCGCCGCCGGCGTGGAGCACCCGCGGCGTCGAGTGTGCACCCTCGGTCGCGAGCGCGAGTTGGCCATCCGGCGCGCGGTCGAAGTTGACGCCGAGCCTCAGCAGGCGCTCGATTGCATCAGCGCCGTCGGCGGTCAGGACATTGACGGCTTCAGGGTCGCAGAGGCCGGCGCCGGCGCGGATTGTGTCTGCGGCATGCATCTTCGGATCATCGAGCGCCGTGATCGCGGCAGCGATCCCGCCCTGGGCTCGCTTGGTGTTGGTGTCCTCGAGCGATGCCTTGCTCAACAGGGTGACATCGGCGAACTCAGACGCCAGGAGCGCGGCATTGATGCCGGCCAGTCCGCTGCCGATGACCAGGACTAGCATTGGCGGTGCTAGGTGATCGCCAGCATGCGGTCGAGCGCGACCCGGGCCCACTTGCGCGTGTCGTCGTCGACGGTGATTGGGTTGACCACGCGGCCCTCGACGAGGGATTCCGTGACCCAGGCGAGGTAGGCCGGGTGGATTCGGTACATCGTGGCGCAGGGGCAAATCACGGGGTCGAGGCAGAAGGCGGTCTTGCCCTCGGAGGCGACCTCTTCGTTGAGCCGGTGGACGAGGTTGATCTCGGTGCCGACGGCGTAGACGCCGGGCGGGCCGTTGCGCACGTAGTTGATGATGAACTCGGTCGAGCCGTCGGCGTCAGCGGCGTCGACGACTTGCTGGGTGCATTCGGGGTGGACCACGACGCGGACGCCGGTATGTTCTTCTCGGGCTCGCTCGATCTGGTCGACGCGGAAGCGGATGTGGACGGAGCAGTGTCCCTGCCATAGCAGGATCTTGCTTTGCTCGATTCGCTCCTCGGTCAGGCCACCGTTTACCTTGCGCGGACTCCAGACAGCGGTCTGGGTCTTCGGGTCGATGCCGAGGCGCTTGCCGGTGTTGCGTCCGAGGTGCTGGTCGGGGAAGAAGAGGACCTGGTCGCCCTGCTCGAAGGCCCACTCGAGCACTGCGGTCGCGTTGGATGAGGTGCAGACCGCGCCGCCGTTCTTGCCGACGAACGCTTTCAAGGAGGCGGCGGAGTTCATGTAGGTGATGGGGATGACGCGGTCGGTGTCGACGACTTCGCCGAGGTCGGCCCAGGCGTCGTAGACATTTTCTGGCTGCGCCATGTCGGCCATTGAGCAGCCGGCGGCGAGATTGGGGAGGATGACGGACTGTTCGGGCGTGGTCAGGATGTCGGCGCTCTCGGCCATGAAGTGGACGCCGCAGAAGATGATGTATTCGGCCTCGGAGTTGTCCGCTGCTTGCTGCGCGAGCTTGAACGAGTCGCCGCGGAAGTCGGCGAACTCGATGATGTCGTCTCGCTGATAGTGATGGCCGAGGATCAGCAGGCGGTCTCCGAGCTGTTCCCGAGCCGCGCGGATTCGCTCGCGCAGTTCATCGCCGGAGAGGCGGAGGTAGGCTTCCGGGATCTCCGGCTGCCAGTCGGGGAGATGCGGTTCGGACTCCAGCGGGATCGTGGCGATGTCGGTCTCGCAGGCCTCGTCGGGCAGATTGGGTGGCAGCGTTTCGGGGACGAAATCGGTTTCGACGACTACGGCTTCAGACATGGGGGAACTCTCAAACCGGATACTTAGTGTCAGTGTGACACTATCAATCCCAAATAGTGTTGCAAATCTGTACTGGGCTTGTCAAGAGGCGGTTAAACGAATCGTGGATCAATCTGGCTGTGACATAAGGGTTGGGAGCAGTCGCCGCGCCAAGTTGCTAGGAACGATTGGCGAAGCGATAGAGGCGCGCCGGACGGTGAGGTCCCTCTTTGCGCTGTTCTGTGGTCGCGACGATGAAGTCGGTCGCCATGAGTCGGCGGCGGAAGTTTCGTTTGTCGAGCGATCTGCCGAGGATGGCCTCGTAGACGCCCTGGAGCTCTCGCATGGTGAACATGCTTGGTAGCAGCGAATAGGCCGCGTCGGTGTATTGCAGCTTGTTGATCAGGCGGGCTCGGGCGACGTCGAGTACGCGTTCATTGTCGAAGGCGAGCGGGGGGATGTCGTCAAGGTCCCACCACTCGGGACGCCAGGCGGTTCGCTGGGCGAGGCGGACCCGGCTGGGATCGACCAGGGCGAACCAGGCTACTCCGACGCTGCCGTCGGTGGAGGCTGAGTCAAGGTCGCCGAATGTGTAGAGCTGTTCGAGGAAGAGGTCGGTGACTCCGGTCTCCTCGGCCAGCTTGCGCACGGCGGCCTGTTCCAGCGTCTCGCCGTGCTGTAAGGCGCCGCCGGGGATTGCCCACTGACCTTCGGCCGGGGGGGCGGAGCGTTCGATCAGGAGCACCTGGAGCGCGCCGTCGACGACCGTAAAGATCACGACCAAGACGGCTACGGCTGGGCGTCGCGCCTCGGTTGACTCGGTGTCGGGCGCGCGGGTCGTCTCGGTGGTCATGGGACTATGCCGGTTGGCCCTGCAGACTCCATGCTCCGACGCGGGTGATTGCGACGGTCAGCATGTCGCCCGCTTTGTGTTCGCCGATGGGGGCGTCGAAGTGGACCAGTTTCATCGTGCGCGTGCGGCCGGTGTGACGCTCCATGCCTTCTGAGTCGGATTGCTTCGTCGACTCCAGGAGGACTTCGACGTCGGTGAGCAGGTAGCGGTTGTTGATCTGGAAGGAGATGGCGCGCTGCAGGTCTTCGACTCGGTGCAGGCGCTCCATCTTGACTTCGTGCGGGACGTCGTCGGGCTGGTTCTTCTGCGCGAACGTGCCGGTTCGGGGGCTGTAGGCGGCGACGTGAACCTTGTCGAAGCGCATGTCCTTGAGGAGGTCGTATGTGTCCTGGAAGTCTGCTTCGGATTCGCCGGGGAAGCCGACGATCACGTCGGTGGAGATGCTGACGTCGGGCCAGAGTGAGCGGACCTTGTCTACTCGGTCCTGGAACTGGGCCACGGTGTAGCCGCGACGCATGTTGGTGAGGACGTCGTCTGAGCCGGCCTGGACGGGCAATGAGAAGGCCTCGCAGACCTTGGGCAGCTCGGCCATGCCCTCGAGAATGCGGTCGGTCATGTCGGGCGGGTAGCTGGTCAATTGGCGGATGCGCTGGAGGTTGGGGAGGTCGTGGATTTCGCGCATCAGATCGGAGAGGTCGGCGTGATCGGTGGTTGGGTCGATCGGCGGTTGGTCTTTGCCGTAGGCCTCGACGGTCTGGCCGAGGAGGGTCACTTCCCGGACGCCGCGCTGGGTGTGGGCTTCGATCTCACGGGCGATTTCGTCGATTGGGCGGGAACGTTCTCGGCCTCGCCGGAGCGGGACGATGCAGTAGGTGCAGAACTTGTCGCAGCCTTCGATCACGGGGACGTAGGCAGTTGGCTGCGATTCAACCGGGAACACCTCCGGCCAGAACTCGCCGCCGTCGTCCTCTACTTCTGGTATTCCGGGCAGGTCGAGCAGGTTGACGACCTGATCGAAGCGCTGGGGCTGGGCCCAGGTGTCGACAAAGGAGAAGCGCTTCGTGATCGGGTCGTCGCCGCGGGCGGTGTGCGGTCCGACCATGCAGCCCATGACGGCGATGCGCAGGTCGGGGTTGTTGCGCTTGAGGTGTTTGAGCGAGCCGAGCTTGGCCTGAGCCTTGTCCTCGGCGTGCTGGCGCACGGCGCAGGTGTTGAGCACGATCAGGTCGGCGTCGCGGGGCTGGTCGGTTGGGTCCATGCCGAGGCGTCGCAGGCCGGCGGCCAGCTTGGCCGAGTCGGCCGTATTGACCTGGCAACCGACGGTCCAGATGTGGTACTGCGGCATCGATTTCTCGCTTGATTCCCTGGCGGAGGGTGAGGGATTCGAACCCTCGACGGAGTCTCCCCCGAACCCGCTTAGCAGGCGGGCGCACTAGGCCACTATGCGAACCCTCCACGTATGAGATTAGCAGCGGGCGGGCCATATGCTGCGCGGAGATTGCAGACTGGACGAGGCACGATCGGCGGCGACACGATGCGGGAACGGCTCCTGAAGATCCTCGACAGCGTTCTGCTCAAGCTGGTGCCGCCCAGTCCTGACCGACTCCTTCAACTGGCTTCGAACCAATGGATGCCGTTCATTGGCGCCTTCGCAATGGTCGTTGTGGCTCTGGCCATCGTGGTGCCGCTCGCGCTGGCGACCAAGAGTGACCAGAACGATCCATTTGTCCTGCAGTCGGCCGACGGTGCTCGCTTCGTCGCCGAAGTGAATGGCGACGGCGACAGTTGGGTGTTGCTCGGTCACATGTACCCGACGAAGCGGACCAAGCCGACTCATCGTGGGATCTGGGACAAGTTCGCCGAGCGGCTGGTCGCCGAGGGGTACCGGGTCTTGCGCTGGGACTTCCGCTGTCACGGCGATACGCCCTGCGTCTACAGCGATCGGCCGATTGAGGATGTGCCCGACATCTATCTCGACTGGGAAGCGGCCATTGACTACGCGGTCGAGGAGGGCGCGGAGGAGATCTACGGCATTGGGGTCAGCATGGGCGGCACCAGTTTGATGCAGGTCGCTGCGTACCGTGAGGAGTTTGTCGCCGTCAGCGCGATCTCCAGTCCCAACATCTTTCCAAACAAGCCGCCCAAAGACTCGGATCGCGCCCGAGAAGACGGATTCGACAAGCTTGACGGGCTGAGCACGGTCAGGGACATTCAGGTGCCGAAGCTGTACGTCGTTGGCGCGCGGAACCAGTGCTCGTACTGGCAGTCGAATCGGTACTTCAAGGCGGCCGGGGAGCCGGTTCGCTTCGTGATTTACGAGACCGATCTGCACGGCACGGAGATTCTCGACGATCAGGAGATTGGCCCCGACGCGGTCCAGGAGGTGGTGGACTTCCTTGCTGATCCGCATGGGATCATTGGCAAAGAGAAGCGAAATCTCGCTCCCGAAGCCGACCCAAGCACCGAATGCTGGCCGCCCGAGGATGACGAGGACGAAGAGGAAGTAACAGACCAGGAAGACAGCTAACAGGTTGCTGAGCAATCGAGCGTTCTGAGGAACAACGCTGGTTTGTTGTGTGCGGACCCTGGCATGAAACTCGCCTGAGCAGACCGGGCGCCGGGCAGGGAGCGAGATTCCAGGCGAAGCCTGGAATGACGGATCCCGTTGGCCGTTGCCTTGAAGTTGTTCAGCAGCTTGCTAGAACTCAGGACTTGGCGCGGCGCTTGAGGATCCTCTGGGTGAGCGGCACCAGCACCAGGACGGCCACTGCGCCCACGATGATTCCGACGACCACATCGACGACGACACTCAGGACCACCATCAGCAAGATGCCGATCAGCGGAGCGAGTAATCCGGCGAGGGTCGCGATCTGACCCTGCTGCTTCGGGCTCAGGGGTCCCTCGCTCATGGGTTGATCCTCAGTTGAGTCTGCTACTCAGCGGGCGGGCCAGGCGGTTGGTACTTGCCGGCTTCCTCGAGCACGCGACGCATGGTCGAGCCGATCTCGGCCGGGCTGCGTGAGATAATCGCGCCGGCTTCCTCGAGCGCTTTGATCTTGGCTTCGGCGGTTCCTGCTTCGCCCTCGATGATTGCTCCGGCATGGCCCATGCGGCGTCCGGCAGGCGCGGTCGCGCCGGCGATGAAGGCGACGACTGGCTTGTTCATGCTGCGCTTGATGTAGGCCGCGGCGGCCTGCTCGGCGAGCCCGCCGATTTCGCCGATCAGTACGACGGCGTCGGTGTCGGGGTCGCTGTTGAACCGGCGCAGAATGGCCTGCTGTTGCTCGCCGATGATCGGGTCGCCGCCGACTCCGACGCAGGTTGACTGGCCGATGCCAGCGCGGGTGAGCTGGTCGACGGCCTCGTAGACGAGCGTTCCTGAGCGGGAGACGACGCCGACATTGCCTGCCATGAAGACGTCGGGCGGATGGATGCCGACGCGGCAGTTTGAGGCCGGCTGGATGATGCCGGGGCAGTTGGGACCGATCAATCGGCTCTTGGAGCCTTCGAGCGCTGTTCGCACACGGATCATGTCGTGGACCGGGACGCCCTCTGTGATGCAGACGATCAGCGGGACTTCGGCCGCGATGTTCTCGAGGATGGCGTCGGCGGCGCCCGGCGCGGGCACGTAGATGATCGAGCAGTTGGCCTGGGTCTTCTCCAGTGCTTCGCTGACGGTGGCGAACACGGGGAAGCTGTGGTTGCTGTAGCTGAAGGTCTCGCCGCCGCGGAATCCGGGATGGACGCCGGCGACGACTTTGGTGCCGTAGTCGAGCGAACGGCGAATCTGATTTTGTCCCTCGTTACCGAGGCCCTGGATCAGCAATCGAGTGCGGTTGTTGAGGAGAATGCTCATGCGCCGGATCCTTGTTCGGAGCTGTTCGGATTTGTTCGATTCTGTTCGGAAGCGTTCGACTGGGGTCGCCAGTTGTCTGAGCGTCAGCGCCCTTTTGCGGACGCGGCGGCCTGCACCGCCAGCTCTGCCGCGTCGCCGAGCTCGTCAGCGGTTTGCACGGCGATACCGGAGTCGTGCAGCACCCGGCGGCCTTCCTCGACGTTCGAGCCGTTGAGTCGGACGACCAGCGGTTGCTGGATATTGAGTTCGCTGACGGCGTCGACCACGCCCTCGGCGACGATGTCGACACGTGCGAGTCCGCCGAAGATGTTGATGAAGATGGTCTTCACGTCGGGGTCGTTGACGATGATCCGCAGGGCCTCGATCACGCGGTCTTTGCGGTTGACCGTGCCGATGTCGAGGAAGTTGGCCGGCTCGCCGCCGTGCAACTTGAGCGTGTCCATCGTCGCCATGGCGAGTCCAGCGCCGTTGACGACGCAGCCGATGTCGCCATCGAGCTTGATGTAGGAGCCGATGTTGGCTTCTTCCGCCTCGATCTCGGTGGGGTTTTCCTGGGAACGGTCGCGCCATTCCTCGTAGCCGCCGTGGCGGAAGGATGCGTTGTCGTCCAGTCCGACCTTGCCGTCGATCGCGACGACGGCGCCTTCGGTGGTCAGGACGAACGGATTGACCTCGACGAGCGAGGCGTCCATGTCACTGAACACTCGGTACAGGTTGGCGAACATGTCGCCGGCTGGACGGATCGCGGAGGATGGCAGTCCGAGCTTGCTGGCCAGCGAACGACCGCGGAATGCAGGGAATCCCTCGACGGGGTCGACCGGCACACGCAGGACGGCGCGCGGGTTGGTGCGGTTGACTTCCTCGATGGACTGTCCGCCCTCGGCCGAGGCGACGATCAGTGGTTGGCCATTTGCGCCGTCGACCTGGATCGAGAAGTAGTACTCCTTGGCGATCGTGGTCTGCTGCTCAATCAGCGTGGCCGAGATTGGCGCGCCGTCGGGCCCGGTCTGGATGCTGACCAGGCGTGCGTCCTGGTCCATCATCGGGCGGAACTCTTTGAGCGCTTCCTCGGTGCCGCTGGCGAGTCGCACGCCGCCGCGGCGACGGCCGACGATCTGACCCTCGTGCCGTTCTGGATCGTCGATCAGGTCGCTGTAGATGCGCATGGTCCGATCGCGCTTGACGATTCTGCCTTTGCCGCGTCCGCCGGCATGGACCTGTGCCTTGATCACGACGTCGGGTCCGATCCGTGTGATCAGGTCGCGCGCTTCACGTTCGGTCGTGGCTGCGCCACCATCGGGGACGGGAACGCCATGAGATTTGAATAGTTGCTTGGCCTGGTATTCGTGAATGTTCATCTTTGCCAGCCGGGTGAGTCCTGAGGGAGGGTTCTGGGGTACCGTCGATATCGAACATAGCTGCGGCTAGGTGGTGGGGCAATTGCGTATGACACTCAGTCGTCGTGAGTTCATCAAACGGTCTGGATTCCTGGCGAGTGGCGCCGCCGCTGTGGTGCTCGTCGGCTGTGGTGAGGACGAGGACGTTGAGCCGTTGCAGGAGCAACAACAGGCGCCTGCCCCCGAGGCTCAGTCGGTCGAGCAGGAGCAGCCGCAATCGGTCGAGCAGCCTGAATCGCAACCGGCTCAAACGGAACCCGAGGCTGCTGCGCCGGCTGAACAACAGGCACAACAACAAACAGTCGCCGAGCGATCGAGCGTTGATCAGCAAGAGTCTGCCCAGCCAGAGCTTCAACAGCAAACCCAGCAAGCGGTCGAACCTGAACCGCCTGCCGAACGGCGACTGCTCGTTCCCGATGTCGTCGTGTCCGACTATGAGCTGGAGGATCCGTCGTTCGACCCGATCGATGGGTCGCGGGTGGAATTCGGCGAGATCGAGGGCGCGGGGTATCGGATCGAGCTGCCAGAGCAGTGGAACGGCGAGCTTGTGCTCTGGGCGCATGGATTTCGCGGTCTGAACGACGAGGGCACCGGCTTTAGCGGACGCCTGACCTTCGATGACATCCCGGCTCGCGACGTGATCATTGGGCAGGGCTATGGCTGGGCGACCTCGACCTATCGGGTGAACGGCTATGTGCCAGGGGTGGGCGTCGATGATCTGTTGAGGGTCAAGGACAGGGTTGCAGAAGTCGCGCGTCCGCCTCGGCAGACGTACATCGCGGGCGGATCGATGGGTGGCGCGACGGCGCAGTTGATGGCGCAGGAGTTTCCTGAGGAGATTGCTGCGGCGTTGGCCTTCTGTCCGGCGATGGGTAATGTCTGGGTGGTCGATTACACCGTCGCCTGGCACGCGTTGGCTCACTGGTTGATCGGTGAGGTGCCTCAGCAGATGGACATTGCTGGCATGCTCGCCTGGGCGAGCGCGCTGGGGACGTCGGACGGCACCGGTCTCTATCTGACGCCCAAGGGCGAGCAGTTCGCCGCCTTGATCAAGGACTTCACCGGCGGCGAGCGTTGGGGCTTTGAAGAAGGCTTCCGGCAGCAGTGGAATATCGGTTTCAGTCTTGGCGTCACGCTGTGGCCAAGTGTCGTGGGTGAGAGTCCCCTGCCGACCGGTGCGGTCATAGCGGTCTCAAACGACTTGCCACCGGCGGACACGCGCGAGCACATCTATAGCGCCGATCCCGCGGCGGGGATCGATCTACAGCGGCTGAACGAAGAGGTGTTGCGCGCCGCTGCCGATCCTGCCCGGCGGCACGATCCCGGCATCGGCATTCCCAATGGACAGCTTCGCGTCCCGATGCTGGCGATGAAGACCACGGGCGACCTGTTCACGCCGATTCACCTCGATCGTGACTATCAACGGATGTTGCAGGAGTCAGGCTGGGCGCAGAATCTGGTTGTGCAGACCGTTCGGCGCGCAGGTCATTGCACGTTCTCCGAGCGTGAGGCGCTGGCGGCGTTCACCAGGATCATCACGTGGCTGTCGCTGGGGTTTACGCCGTCAGGTGATGATCTGCAGGGTGACCTGTCTGCGGCGGGAACGAGGTTTACCGATCCGTTTGACGAGGATGATCCGCTGCGTCCTGTGGCGTGACTCTGGACACCGCGGTTTGGCTCTCTGAGACCGCGTAAAGAGCTGACTGCTCTTGCTCTCCCTTGCAGGGGGAGGAGAGATTACGGAAGAGCCCCTGTTGGCTAGGTGTCGGATTATCGAGCCTGGGCGAATCCTCCGGGGATCATTCCGATTACCAAGCCTGCAACTCGGCGGTCTTCGCTTTCGCGCATTCGGCCGACGATTTGGCGCAGGACTGTTCCCAGCAAGGTCCGGTTGAAGAGCCAGTCGTTGAGGTCGGCGTCGGTCGGGTAGTTGGCTCCTGGCTGCGCGGTGGCGGACTCGTGGTAGAAGGCACGAAGGTCGTCGGAGGCGAACTTGAGTCGGACCGGCATCGGGTGATTCCAGTCGATCTCGCCGTCTGCCGGTTCCTCGCCGGTGGCGAAGTCAGCGATAAGCGTGGCGAGGTCTTCGACCTGGTCCAAGGACGCTCCGGAGACCCCGACGGTTGACCGACCGCGTCGCTTGCGTGACTCGGCGTGCCATGGGGCGAGCTGACGGATTTCCTCGACGAGCTGGTCGCGGAGCGCCTCCGACTCGTTGGAGGGTTCGGGCGGCGCGAGTGCGACTGCGCAGGCCCAGGGGTCGTCTCCGCTGGTCGGCGCGTCGTGCGGATAGTCGGCGAGTGTCGTCTCGGTCGCGGTTTCGAGTAGTTGCAGGGAGGAGAGCAGGACGTCTCGCTGGAAGTCGGGCTGGTCGGGCGAGCCGAGCGGCCGTCCCAGCGGGAACGGTACGAAGAGCGAGCGGGGCGGCTTCATGCCTTCCGCGTGCTCGCGGATGAGCGAGACGCCGGTCGTGGCGACGCGGCCTTCGCTGCCGCGTTCGATGTAATGGCTGAGCGCACACACGGAGCGCGTGCAGAACGGTCAAACGGGTGTCAGGAATGCAGCCGTGACTCCATCTTCGGCAAGCAGGCGACCGATTTCTTCACCGGTCTTCTCTAGCCGCGTCGGCTCGGGCTGGGCGCCCATGAACGAGTAGTGGTAACGGCTGACGCCGGCGATCACTCCCTGGTCGGCTAGCTCGCGCAGTCGCTCCAACGGGAAGACCGTGTTGATGTCCTGCTGGAAGCCGGAGCGGTCAAAGTTGACCGAGAGGTGGGACATGCGGAGGTCGGCGAAGTTGATGTCGCCGGGAATCAGCCGGTACTCAACCGAGCCCGGGTTGAAGGGTCGGTCGTCGTGCGCGTGCATGCCGGCGGTGGTGACAATCGCGACGGTGGTTTCGGAGAGCGTTTTGGGAGCAATCCAGGGCTGTGGCTCGATTTCCGGCAGAGGGAGGCTGAGCAGGTTCTTGGCCATGTCGGGGTGCATGTCGGAAGTTCGAACCATGAAGTGGCTCCGGGAGTGATGTGGATATCGGTTGACCTCATGACGATAGCGAATCGTCGGGGTTGAGAGTCATAGTCGCTGATAGTCTGGAATCATTCAGCAAGTACAGGAGTGGGTCGATGCCCGATGACAGCATTGAGATAAGCGTGCGCATGGCCGACCGCGGTGAGGTCGGTTACCGGATGGTGTCGGCGTCGATCAGCAGCCGCGAAGGATCGCTCGCTGGCGCGCCGGTGGCGTTCACGATCGAAGATGGTCCGGGCACGCTGGCCTCGGCGGGCGGCCGGGAGCGCACGGTCGACTCGGATGAGTGGGGCATTGCCGAGGTCAACTGGTACCCGGAGCAGCATGCCCGAACGTCGCCCGAAGCTGAAGTCGTGCAGACGGTGACGATCAAAGCGGTCTGCGAGGCGGCGGCTGAGGTTTCTCTGAATGTCGCCTCGCCTCTTTGGAAGCACTAACCCGATTGTCCTCGACCCCAGAGCAACAACCACCGGCAGACAAGCAAGAACCGACTGAGCCGGCACTGCCCGAGTGGGTGCAAAAGGTTGAGCAGTTTCCGCAAGTCGATCCGGTTGCGCTGCTTGGGATCGGTCCGACCGCGGCGTACCTCTTGTTCGATGCAGTTATTGGTGTCCGCGCCGCAATCGCGGCGGCCGTGGTCGTGGGAGTCGTCGTCTACCTCGTCCAGCGCCGCTTGCGCCCGCAGATCACGGTCGTGCGCTGGCTGATGGTCTTTAGCGTCTGCTTCAATATTGGTTTCGGCGTCTGGGGCCTGATCGAGGCGGACGGCAAGGTCTATTGGGCACGCGATTTCATCGACAACTTTGTACTCGGCGGCATATTCCTGCTCACCGTGTTCCTCGGTCGCCCGATCGTCAGTGCCCTGGTACGCGAGACGTTTCCCGCTATCCGTGAGCAATTGCCCGCCGACCATCGCGTCTGGATCCGGTTGACGATTGTCTGGGGGCTGTATATCGCGCTTGCGGGCGTGCTCCGCTGGTGGGTGCTCGATCAGGTCAGCGCGAGTACCTACGCGATCATTCGCCTCCCTCTCGGCTGGGGAATTGGCGCGGTGCTGATGCTCTGGACCTTCAGCACGATCAGTCGGGCCACCGGTGAGTTCGCCCTGCAGCGAGCTCGTTCGAACTCAGGCGATGCCGGCGAAGTGGTCCCGGAGTCCGAGATCGCCGAACGCTGAGCGGAACCACTCGATCACCTCTGGGTGATAAGGAATTCCGCGCTCAGAACGTTCGATTTCTTGCTCGTGTTCCTCGAGTCCGGCGTAGATCACTCGCTCCTCGCCGGGCGCGGTTGGCGTGTCACGCAGGGCCCTGAGGTATTCGTCCATGTGGCCCTTGAACTCGTCGACATCGGTGAACGAGGCGATATTGAAGACGGTGAAGTGGTGTCCCACGCCGTTGAATCGGAACAGTGCTGAACCGGCACCAGCCATGATCCCGCTGAGGATGTCGATCATCATCGCCAACGAATAGCCCTTGTGCGAGCCGATCTCTCGCGTGCCGCCGAGTGGCAGCATCAGGAACTCGTCGGGGGCCGGGCCCGACTCCATCATCGGCGTGCCATCTGCGGTGGCGACCCAGCCGGGGAGCAGGTCCTCGCCGAGGCGCTGGGCGAGCCGGACCTTGTTGCCTGCAACCGAGGACATCGAGGCGTCGAAGATGAACGGCGCTTCCTCCTTGGCCGGGGCGGCGATGCTCATCGGGTTCAGTCCGACCATCGCCTGCGCGCCGTGGGTCGGCGCGACGAGCAGTCCGCCGACGGTCATCGAGAGACCGATCATGTCGTGCTCGAGCGCCATCTGCGCGTGGTAGGCGGCGGCGCCGAAGTGTCGGCCGTTGTTGCAGACCACGGTCGCGACGCCCTGGTTGCGCGCCTTCTCGATCGCCAGCTCCATCGCCTGCGGGCCGAGGGTCAGCCCGAGGCCGCCGTCGCAATCGATCGTCGCTGCCGCCGGCGCATCCCGCTCGATCGTCCAGTTGGGCGTGGGGTTGATGTCGCCTGACTGGAATCCCGAGACATAGGCGCGCAGCATGTTGGAGACGCCGTGTGAGTCGATCCCGCGCAGGTCCGCGTAGAGCAGCGTGTCGGTGCTGCGGGTCGCGTCGTCCTCGGGCATGCCCATCGTGGTGAAGATCTCATGTACGGCGCCGCGCATCACGTCTCCGGGGACACGGACGGCGATCTCTTCAGGGACGGCGAATTGCTTGAGCATGACGGGCTCCAGAAATGCTTCAACTGACGGACTGTGTGGCAGGGTACCGCCAGTTTGATGACTGCTTGTCAAGAGAAACGTGGCGGCTGTTCGCTTCACATTGCGTTGACAATCTGGCAACGCTGAGAGGCGCCGTTCTCCATAACGTCGGAATTGGAGGCGCTCGACTGGCTGCAAGGGGCAGCCTGCAAGCCTCCACGCAGACAAGAGGAGTGTGTTGCGATGAATGTGGTGCCTGTCTCGAATCCCTACGCGCCCGAGCTGCCGCAGGGCGGCCCCACGCACCTGCGCGACATCGCCCGGCGCCGCTGGCTCGCCCAGCAGGAGCTGGAGCGCAAGCAGAAGCGTCAGCAGGGCGCCAGCCGCGTCATAGATCGCGTGTCCCAGATTCGCCGGCTGCGGCCCGGCCGATCGGCCGCGAATCCGCTGTCACCGGTCTACAGCATGTTCAACGAGTCGTTCCTCCGGGATCGCTGAGCCAGCCCAAGAACCAGGAGCCAACCAAAGGGGGCGACCCAAGCGGTCGCCCCTTTTGATGCCCGCGGCTGCATGCTCTGCTACTCAGGACAGGGAAATGATCCGCCGAGCGCTCGCCCGCCAACGGCAAACAGTTTGCCATCAGGAGACCAGTCGGCACGATGCATCGGTACATCTGGATAGGGACCGGGCAAATGGCAGCTCGTCGCCGTCATGATCTCTCGATGCACGTTGCCGCTACGTCCGACTATCAACAAGCGGTAACTGTACAGACCATCAACCAAAAGCTCCGGCAGAACGTCCTCTCCCCTCAACATGATCTGAAACGAGTCACCCGTTGGATTCCAACCAGGCGCTGCTTGCCAATGTATCCATGGCTTGTTGCCAAAATCCAGTTCCACTCCTTGTGCCGTCGAGAGATTGAGCAACACTGCGCCGTAGATGATGTCCCTCACGTAGCCGTGCCAGGCGGCAAGTAGGAGAGCTTGTTCTTCCTTTAGCCAATAGGCATCCACGCTGTACCATTCATGGTCTGCGTTTGGATCGAACGGCGCCCACGCCCGCGTGTCGGTTGGCGGCTGACCGGACTGGACGAGGACAGCTCGAAGGTCGTGTTGCTCGGCTCGGTATAGGAACGTTCGACCTGTCGATCGTTCAAACACTAGGGCGTGTCGCCTTAGCGGAGACCACCGGAAAGAAATCTGCTCTCCAACCGCATCGCCTCCCTCTGCTGACCGCAGAAGCGCAACATCTTCTTCCCGACTCAGCCCATACCCAAACGGCTCAAAGCGAAGGAAGTCACCAGCAAATGTGAACACGAGAGTGTAAAGTTCCAGATCGCCGTTGATGTCTGTGCAAAAGGCATCTATCGCAATCGTGTCGTCACCGTGAAACTCCCACCAGCCAAAAGAACCTCCAGGACCAAATGGCGGATCCACCCGGCAATCTCGTCCTTGAATCGTTCGTTGCCAGTACGGGTCGAACCGCGTCATATGGCCCTCAATATGGAACAAGAGTGTCGTCAGTGAGCTAGGTTCCCTGCCTTGGTCGAACAAGGCGACTAGAAGCAAGACTGCTTCGCTATTTCTCGACCATGTCAGGTTTGCGGTCCAACCGCTGGATGTCCGTCCCAAGGATGACGCGACCTCCAATGTCTTGAACTCTTCTGCGAAGGTGAACCGCTGTGAGCCGTCAAGCGGGATGATCACGACGCGGTTGTCTTGACTGCATGCAACATCATGCGTGCACAGCTCAGCAATCGCCAGATACCGACCGTCCGGTGACTGCCTCGCAAAGCCGGGCGGAAGTTCAACAAACTCCAACTCGTCCGTTTCCGGACGCCACTGCCAGATATGCGTGTCGTTGTGGGCAAGCAGCCATCCCCGGGGCAGCCACATCCACTCGTTAGCCTTCGGCAGAATCTTCCCTTGCCCAGCACGGAAATCGTCGCCTGGAAACACGACCGTCTCGTCGCCGATCACAATCGGCAGGTCCTCCAACATGACATCATCGGCCAGCATGGTGACTTCGTCGATAGGCGCGCCAATGAGCCACGGCGATTCCTCCGACATCTCCAGCAGCCGGACCTCGGCCCCATCAGCCGACTGACCTATCACCCCGTAATCTGAGCCCCGCCACTCCGCGACCAACGGAGCTGCCGGCGCATTCGGCACCTGTCTTTTGACTGCCTCTCCGAGGTGCAGCATCGCCGCCCGCACCCAGCCTTGCAGTTCTTCCCCGAATCTGATCCGGTACCAACCGCCGGCCTGTTGCAGCACCTCCACCGACACCCCGGACTCCAACCGGTCAATCACCGGCCAGGCCAACCCCGGTCGGACCCGAACATCGGCATTTTCCATTACCGTGCCCAGCTTCTCGGTTAGGTCCTGAGGCGACTCCGAGTGTTCCGCCGTTTGTTCTCTTGCCTCATCCTCCTCAGTGTCCACCGCCGTATCTGCTGATTGGCGTTCGGATGCTTGTACGACTTCTGCTTCTTCCGACGCTTCCAACAACTCAGGATCCTCGCGTTCATCCTTGGCCGCTGGCTCTGTCCCTGCGTCCCTAGAGCGGTCGACGGCTTCACTTGAAGCCGATGTCTGCGTCCTCGATTGGTCCTGTGTAGCCTGCTGTGCCAGCGGCTCCGATACTGCATCGCTTGATTGCGTTTGGGCCTCTGGAGTATCCGCCGCTTCACTCGACACCTCCGTAGGCGCCATCTCCTCTCGCCGATCCGCTGCTGCTTCCGTTTGTCTGACCGACGTGGTGTCAAGGTCCACGCTCGCCGCAGCTGCTTGCTGGGATGATTGCCTCTGAACCGCCTGCGGCGCCAATGGTTGAGACACCTGCTGGGGCTGAGTTGGAGGCTCGGACACCGAGACCGACTCGTCGCCGGCGCACGCGGCTATGACAATCGCTATCAGAAACACTAAGCAAAGACACAGGACTCGCATACAGATAGCAACGTACCGCGCTCGCGCATTGTTCCCAGCCCGGCAAGATGGCCGATATCAGAACGCACGTGGCGATTCAGGAAGTGCGGGCTACCCTCGACTGAGTTTCGGCACCAGGATGGTCGCTGGTACACTGCGGGCTGCGTGAATCAAATCACGTTGTCAAGACATGTTCGCGCAGCAGGAAGCTGCGCGGCCCATACAAGCGATTGTTGAGAGGGGAGCGCGGTGGCTGAGTACACCAAGCCCATTCCGAGTCCCGACCCGGTCTCACAGCCATTCTGGGACGGGGCGAAAGAGGGGAAGCTGATGCTCCCCCGTTGTTCCGACTGCAACCGAGTCCACTGGTACCCACGGGTGATCTGCCCGTTCTGCCACTCGATGAACATCGAGTGGGTCGAGGCGACCGGCAAGGGCACGATTCACACCTTCGCCGTCCAGCACAACAAGGGCCTCGTGGCGCGCGGCTGGGGCGATGAAGTCCCGTACGTGAGCGCATACATCGACCTCGCCGAGGGCGACCGGATGCTGACCGTGCTCAAGGGTGTCGACCCCAATGACCCCGAGTCGATCGAGATCGGCGGCGCCGTGCAGATCGAGTTCGAGGAAGCCTCCGAAGACGTTCACATTCCCTTCTGGCGGCCTGTCTAGGCGCGGCCGAGCTACATAATTCAGGAGCACACTATGCCTGGTGAAGCATCAAAGGCCGCCGCGATCATCGGCGCTGCCGAAGCGAACGACATCGGCTACCCGCAGACCCCGAAGTCGTCGCTGACCCTCCACATCGAAGCGATCAACAACGTCTGCGAGATGACCGGTATCCCAATCAAGGCGATTGACGGCATCTTCTCCGCCGGGTGGTCGCCGCAGATCGCCGAGTATCTCGGCCTGCACCCCAAGTACATCGACACGACGGCCGTCGGCGGCTGCTCATTCGAAATGCACGTCCACCACGCTCTGGCCGCGATTCACGCCGGCGTAATCGACGTCGCGCTGGTCACGCACGGCGAAATGGGATTCAGCCAGCGATTCACCGGCGGCAAGGGCACCGGACGCCCCTTCGGCGGCGGCGACCCCTGGGACCCCGGTACGCAACACACCTCGGCCTACGGTCTGGGTGGCGCGCCGACCGCGTACTCGCACGCGCTCAACCGTCACATGGCCCGCTACGGCACGACGCAGGAAGACTTCGCCGAGATCGCCGTTGTCACACGCGAATGGGCGACCCTCAACCCACGCGCGGTCATGTACCGCAAGGCGGGCGAGGGTGACCTGGCGCCGTTGGAGAAGGGCGAGTGGGGCGGCGGCAAGCGCGGTCACACCTTCGGTGGACCGATCACCGTCGACACCGTGATGAACTCGCGCCCAATCTCCTGGCCGATCAAGCTGCTCGACGTCTGCCTGGTCACCGACCATGGCGGCGCGGTACTGATCACCGGTCCGGAGCTGGCCAAGACTTCCAAGACCCCTCCGGTCTGGATCGCCGGCGCTGGCGAGTCGATCTCGCACTGGAACATGCTCGAGATGGGCGAGTTCACCAAGACCTCGGCCAGTCGCTCCGCGGCTGCGGCCTACAAGATGGCGGGAATGGGTCCCGAGGACATGGAAATGGCCATGATCTACGACTCGTTCACTGTGACGGCCGGAATCACGGCTGAAATGCTCGGTCTCGCTCCCGCAGGTGAAGGCCCTGGCCTCTGGAAGGACCGCCACGCGGCTCCCGGCGGACGCCTGCCGATCAACACCAACGGCGGCGGCCTGAGCTTCAACCACTCCGGTATGTACGGCATGCAGTTGCTGGTCGAGGCTTACCGCCAGCTATCCGGTACCGCCGAAGACGGCGGCTTCTCCGGCGACCCGGGCAAGCAGACCAGCGCACGCAGTTGCGTGGTCAACGGCACCGGTGGCTCACTTTCGACGACCGGTACGTTGGTGCTCGTCTCCGACGACTAACGGCGCGTCACGAGTCAACCTCTCAACGAGGCCGCCCCGCTTGAATGAGGGGGCGGCCTCGTTCGTTAATCGCGCCGCGACCCTGTTCACCTGGAATCCGCAGCTACGTCACCAGAGCTAGACCAGTCCGAGTTCAGCGTTTGTGTTAACCTGACCCCAAGAATCAAGCCGGGGTGGTCCAACCGTCGAGGTGACGGGAATGGGCCTGAGAACACACCCGCCGAACCTGATCCGGGTAATGCCGGCGCAGGGAGCGAGCGCAGCGAACTCCAGGCCCACCCGCAAGACTGTCGACCGCCCTCATGCAGGAGCATGCTGTGCGCGTTGTCCTGTCGATTGCAGGATCCGACTCTTCGGCAGGCGCCGGCATCCAGGCCGACCTGAAGTCGATCACGGCCAATGGCGCGTATGCGGCGACGGTGATCACCGCGGTGACCGCGCAGAACACGCTGGGCGTCCAGGGAGCGTGGCCGCTGCCGCTTGAGTCCGTCCAGGAGCAGCTTGATTCGGTGTTCGATGACCTCGAAATCGCCGGAGTGAAGACGGGCATGCTTGGCGGTTCGGAGATGATTGATCTCGTCGCCGAGCAGCTCATGACTCGACGGCCTCCATTTGTCGTGGTCGATCCCGTCATGATCTCGAAGACTGGCTTCGCATTGCTGGCCGAGGATGCTGCTTCGACTCTGAGGGACAAGCTGCTACCGCTCGCGACCGTCGTCACGCCGAATGTGCATGAGGCTGAGGCTCTGACCGGGCTGTCAATCAAGACGATTGATGACGCTGAGCAGGCCGGAGAACTGCTGGTTGAGGCCGGTGCGTCGGCTGCACTGGTCAAAGGCGGACACCTCGAAGGAGCGCCGGCGACCGATGTGCTGGTCACGGCCAACAAGACCCAGGTCTTCGAGGGCGAATGGATCGATCAACGTCACACCCATGGCACTGGATGCACATACGCATCGGCGATCGCCGCGCAGCTGGCGCAAGGCGAAGAGTTGCGCGCAGCGATTGGGAACGCGAAGGCATATGTGACCGAAGCCATTCGCGGCGGGCTCGACATCGGCAATGGTGTGGGACCAACCGATCACTTCTGGATGACGCGAGATGACTGACCAGAAGTCCGTGGGGCGTCTCCACGTGATCACCGATGAGGTGCTGCAATCTCGGTTCTCTCACGTCGAGTTGGCAGAGATGGCTGCCGCCGGAGGCGCAGACATCGTCCAGTATCGAGAGAAGCGACCTCTGTCAACTCAGGCGATGATTCGTGTGGCACGGCAGATGGCCGAGGCAATTGTTTCACGTGAAACAATTGTTCTTGTGGACGATCGGGTCGACATCGCTCTCGCCGCCGGTGCAACAGCCGTCCACCTGGGCCGCGAAGACTTGGCCCCCGATGTCGCACGTCAGATTCTCGGCCCCTACGCGACCATCGGCGGCACGGCGAACTCGGTCGAAGAGGCGGTCAAGGTGGCCAGGCAACCGGTCGACTATCTGGGAGTCGGCCCGGTCTTTGGCACGACATCGAAAGGCGATCGCGCCGCCCCAATGCTCGGACTGGAACGGTTTGCCGAGATCTGCGACGCGGTCCACAAGCCGGTCATCGGGATTGGCAGTATCACCGTAGATCGCGTCGACGACGTGCTCGCCGCCGGTGCGTACGGTGTCGCAGTCCTGTCCGCCGTCGTCTGCCAGGACAATCCACAGGCGTCATGCCGCGAATTTGCCTCCGAGATTGAGCGGGCGCTCTCATGACCAGTGAGTCCCGAACAACCGAAATTGCCATCGTCGGCGGCGGCGTGATCGGTCTGTCCTGCGCGTTCGAGCTAGCGCGGCGCGGCAAGTCGGTCGTTGTCGTCGAGCGGGAGACCGTCGGTTTTGGGGCCTCGACCGTGGCCGCTGGGATGCTCACGCCGTCTTTCGAGGTCGAGTTGACGCCCTCGTCGTTGGTTGACTTGCAGCTCGACAGCCTGCGTCGTTATCCGCAGTTCGTTGCCGAGATCGAAACGGCTGGCGGGCTGTCGTGTGGATACCGAGAAGAGGGCACGCTCTGGGTGTCGCGGCACCGCGACGACGAGCTGGAGCTCGATCACATCCGCAGCATCCAGGAAGCCCGCGGTCTGCCGGCGCGGCGCTTGACAGGTCGCGAAGTTCGCCAAATTGAACCGTATGTGTCTCCACGAGCAATCGGCGGCCTGCTGGTCGAGACTGATCACCAGGTCAGCTCGCGCGAGCTGGTACCGGCGCTGAAGGCTGCATGTGAGGCGGTTGGCGTAGAAATCGTCGAGCACACCGGCGTCACGACTGTTGACCGCTCGCAGGGGCGTGTCGAACTGACACTGAAGCAGGGCTCCATTGAATCAACACTGAGCGCCGACCAGGCACTGCTGGCGGCAGGCGTCTGGTTGGAAGATGGGCTGGTCACGCCGTTGCCGAACATCGGCATGAGGCCGATCAAGGGGCAGATTGTTCACCTCAAAGGTCAGACGCTCGCCGAGCACGTGCTGCGCAACAGCGATATCTACATTGTTCCGCGAGCGGGCGGGGAACTGCTGCTCGGGGCGACTGAAGAAGAGCAAGGCTTCGACATGCAGCCGACCGCGGGCGGCACTCTAGATCTGCTGCGCTACGCCTTCGAGATCCTGCCCGGCATCTACGACCTGTATGTGAGCGAGATCGACGTCGGCCTCCGTCCTGCCGTGACGGACCATCAGCCGGTGCTCGGTCCGACGAATACTGAAGGCATCTTCATTGCCGGAGGTCACTATCGCGGCGGCGTGCTGCTCGCGCCGAGCACGGCACACTGGATGGCCGAGTTGATGACGACGGGCAACATTCCAGTTCCGTTTGAACCCTTCAGCATCGATCGGCTGAGCGCCGAGTCCCAGCGGGAGGCAGCAGGATGAGCGAAGAACGAATCTGGGATGTCGCGATCATTGGTGGCGGCGTCATCGGGCTCACTTGCGCATTCGAGCTCTCACGCCGCGGACACAAAGTGGTCCTCATCGAGCGCGACCAGCCGGGGCAGCATGCCAGCCGGGTGGCAGCGGGCTTGCTTGGCACGGCCTCGCAGCCGGTTGGCGAGGACGACAACATCTTCCCGCTCAAGCTGGATAGCTTGCGCCGCTATCCCGAGTACATCGCCAAGGTCGAATCGATCGGTCGAGGCAGCGCCGGATATCGCCTGGATGGCACGCTCTGGGTGGCGAGGGACGCCGATGAAGATGAGCAACTCCAGGCGCTACATGACAAGCGGATGCAACTCGGACTCAGGTCCGTGCGGGTCGCGGCAAACGAGATCTTCGTGATTGAGCCTGAGCTGGCGAGCGGCCTCGTCGGTGGATTGAGGATCGATGAGGACGTTCAGGTTGACCCTCGACGGCTGCTGGAGAGGCTGACGCGCGGAGTCAGGATGACCGGAGTCAAGTTGCTCACGGAGCACGAAGCGATCGGCGGCGAGCTTGATGAGTCTGAGGATGTCTGGACCGTCCAGGCTCGCAGCCAGCAGACCCACCCCACTAATCAGTCGGTTCGGGCACGCAACGTGCTGCTCACCGCCGGGCCCTGGTGCGATCAGATCGTCGAGACCTCCAGGGAGCCGGGGGCTGCCCTGTCGCCAGCCGGCGTTGGACCGGTCAAGGGACAACTGCTGAGGCTGCGCGGACCGCGGGTGATTGACCGTGTCGTCCGCACGACGACTGTGAGTCTGGCTCAGCGCCGAGACGGCGAACTGATTGTCGCCTCAACCAAGGAGCCGGAAGCTGGCTGGAGCCTTGAGCCGACAGCGGAGGCCCGCGAAGAACTTTTGGCGCGAGCCGATGGATTGCTACCAGGCATTCGCGAGCTTGAGGTTGAAGAACACAGCGTAGGTCTGCGTCCGGCCGTTGCGGATCACATGCCAGTAATCGGACCGGCTGGACGCCCGGGACTCTGGATAGCGACCGGCCACTTTCAGCACGGAATACTGCTCGCGCCAGCGACGGCACACTGGCTGGCCGAGGCAATCGAGTCGGGTGATGTCCCAGCCTTGCTAGAGCCGTACGGCATCGAACGGCTGGGACAGACGCCAGTGAACATGGAGGCGGCCACATGACACAGCCGCACGCGACGTTGGAAGTGACGCTCAACGGCGAGGCGGTCACGCTGTCGAACCAGGAATTGCCCGAGGCGCTCTGCGAGATCGGCTACGACCCTGAACAGCAGGGCATCGCGGTCGCGATCAACATGTCTGTCGTGCCGCGCAGCGAGTGGGGCCAGACCAACATTGCCGACGGCGACCGGATCGACATCGTCGGCGCAAAGCAGGGCGGGTAGGTGGACCGATGAGCACAACGACAGATAGGTCCGCAGCTGACACCTGGACACTAGCCGGACGCGAGATGACCTCGCGAATCATCCTTGGCACGGCGCGGTACCCCTCGCAGGAAACACTCTTGGACGCGTTGAAGGCGTCCGGCACTGAGCTCGTGACTGTCGCCCTGCGACGGGTCAACGTCGGTTCGGCAGACGGCTCCGATCCAACCAATCTCTACTCCCTGTTGACCGAGCGCGGCTACGGGCTGCTACCCAATACCGCCGGATGCTTCACGGCGCCCGACGCCATCCTGACCGCCGAGTTGGCGCGCGAGGCGCTGGGCGTGTCGCTGGTCAAACTCGAAGTCATCGCTGACGAAGACACGCTGCTGCCCGACACCGAGGGACTGCTCGAGGGTGCGCAGGAACTGGTCCGACGCGGATTCCAGGTGCTGCCCTACACCAACGACGACCCGGTCACGGCGCGAAAGCTGGAGGATGTGGGTTGCTCGGCCGTGATGCCGCTGGGCGCTCCGATTGGATCGGGCCTGGGCATTCGCAACCCTCACAACATTCAACTGATCAAGGAACGCGCCAATGTGCCAGTGATCGTCGATGCCGGCGTCGGGACGGCGTCCGATGTCGCGATCGCGTTCGAGCTCGGCTGCGACGCCGTGCTGATGAACACCGCGGTCGCTCGCTCGCGCAATCCTGTCCAGATGGCGCGAGCGATGAACGCGGCGGCGCGCGCAGGTCGCGATGCGTTCCTCGCTGGCCGAATGCCGCGCAAGTTCTACGCCGATGCCTCTTCACCCTCCGAGGGGATGATTTCGCCCCTCGAAACATCATGAGCAACGAGCTGATTCAACACCTTGAGAGAGAAGGAGATTGACCGTGTCCGACCCGCCGCTGGCTTCATTGTCACAACGACTCTGGGACGACAACAGCGACCTCGCGGAGGCTTGCCTGGAGCATCCATTCATCGTCGGCCTGGCCGACGGCTCGCTGTCCGAGTCTCGCTACGGCCTGTTCGCGCAGCAGGATCATTTCTACCTCGATGCCTACGCCCGCTCGTACGCCTGGGGCGCGGTGCGCGCCCAGGATTGGGGCACGCGTCGACAGTTCGGATCCCTGCTCTCCGGCATCCTGACCGAAGGGACACTGCACGAGAAGACCGCGCCCGAGCTGGGTGTTTCGCTCGAGGATGTCCAGCCATTGCCGGCCGCTCGCGAGTACACCGACTTCCTCCTGGCGACTGCGTCGCTTGGCACCATCGGGGAACACCTCGCTGCAATGGCGCCCTGCGCCAAGTTGTACGGCTGGCTGGGCTCCCGCCTCGCCGACCAGCCCTACGACGATCGCTACGGCTTCTGGATCGACATGTACTCCAGTCCCGGCTACCTGGAGAAAGTCGACATTATCCAGCGGATGCTGGATGAGCACGGCGACGACTCGTCATCGGAGGCGATCAAATTCCGCACCGCGATGGAGCTCGAGTACCACTTCTTCGACTCGGCCTGGGTGAATGGGGAGGCTCAGTGACTACATCACTCCGCCTGCTTGCTGCGGTCTTCGGAGCATCGCTGCTGATCGTCTCTGTTCTCCTCGCCGGCTGCGGGGAGGACGAACCCGATCTGATCCGCGTCCAGCTCGATTGGACTCCGAATACGAACCACACAGGCGTGTATGTCGCGCTTGCGCAAGGTTGGTACGAGGACGAGGGCGTCGAGGTCGAGATTCTCCCCTACAGCGGCACCTCAGGCGACTTGCTCGTCGCGGAGGGCGTGGCCGATGTCGCGTTCTCCTTCGCCACCGTTGTGCCGTTCTCGAGAGCGCAGGGACTCGACGTCGTCAGCATCGCCGCGGTGCTGCAGACGAGCCCGACGGAGATTGCCGTGCTCGAAGATGGACCGATCAAGCGGCTGCGCGACATGGACGGCAAGCTTTACGCCGGCTGGGGGCTGCCATATGAGCTGCCCCAATGGCGCACCGTGATCCAGGCCGACGGCGGCGAAGGCACCGCCGAGTTGGTTGTGCTCGATACCGGCGCTTACGACGCGCTCCTGGCCGGACGCGTTCACGCCGTGGAGATCTTCGTCACGTGGGAAGGACTCGACTGGGATCGTCAGGGGATCGAGTACCGCACCTGGCGCCACGCCGACTTCGGCGTGCCCGACCGCCCGGCCGTGCTGCTCGTCACCTCCGGCGAAACGCTCGAAGGCAAAGAGGACGCGCTGATTAGCTTCATGCGCGCCACGCTGCGCGGCTATGAGTTCGCCGTCGAGGATCCCGATGAGGCCGGTCGATTGCTGATTGAGACCGCCGGTCAGGACGCTTTCCCCGATCCGGAGCTCGTCTACGCATCGGCGAAGCTCTTGGCCGACGAGTACTACCTCGCGGCCGACAATCGTTGGGGCACGCAGACGCTCGCGCAGTGGTCTGGCTATCCCGGCTGGTTGTATGAGCACGGTCTGCTCACCGACGAGAACGGCGATCCGTTGGCCACGGCACCTGATTGGTCGGCGCACTTCAACAATGCGATCATCGAGGAAGCGCGGGAGTAGCGGCGGCCGATGCTGGAGGTCGAGGGCGTCGGCAAGCGCTACGGCTCGGACGAGCAGGCAGTCGTCGCCCTGGTCGACGTCTCCCTGAGGGTCGACGACGGCGAGTTCGTGGCTCTGGTCGGTCCCTCGGGTTGCGGCAAGACGACGCTGCTCAACCTGATCGCCGGGCTGGACGATCTCGACGCCGGACGCATCACTGTCGATGGCGAGTCACCGACCGCAGAAGAACGGCTGACTCGATTCGGCTACATGCCACAGGAAGACATGCTGTTTCCCTGGCGTTCGGTCCTGGAGAACGTCTCGCTGGGCCTGGAGATCCAGGGTTTGGACAAGCGCGAAGCCAGGGACCGCGCTGCCGAGCTGTTTCCGCAGTTTGGACTCAGCGGATTCGAGCATCGCCGCCCGCACGAACTTTCGGGCGGCATGCGCCAGCGAGCTAGCTTCTTGCGCACTTACCTGCTCGGTCGACCGTTCCTGCTGCTTGACGAGCCCTTCGGCGCGCTCGACGCGATCACTCGAGGACAGTTGCAGGCCTGGCTGGCGGAGACCTGGAATCGCATCGGAGGGTCGGCGCTGCTCGTCACCCACGATCCGCACGAAGCCGTCGCGCTGTCCGACCGGGTCTATGTGATGTCGGCGCGGCCAGGGCGAATCACAAACGTGCTAGAAGTGGATCTGCCTCGCCCGAGGACCACACGCGCCGCGGAAACCGAAGCCGCTCACCAGCTGATCGATTACTTGCGGCATGAGACAGAGGTAGAGGAAGTGATCGCGTGAGCGGTCGAACCCTCAGTCGCGAACTGACGCTGAGCATCGGAGCGCCACTCGGGCTTGTCTTTGTCGTCCTGGCCGGCTGGCAGGTCTATGTCTGGCTCTCCGATATCCGCCCACAGACACTTCCGGGACCAATCCGAATCGTGCGGGAGAGCGTAGAGTCGGCGGGGTCCATCTGGGAGCACTCGTTGGTCACGATGTCCGAGGTGGCGGCCGGGTTCGCGATCAGCGTCGTTTGCGCGCTGGCGTTAGGTCTGCTGCTTGACCTCTCGGCGACGATTCGCCGAGCCCTGTATCCGATCATCGTCGCCTCGCAGACCGTGCCGATTCCCGTAGTTGCCCCGCTGATGATCGTCTGGTTTGGCTTTGGCGTCACACCGAAGATCATCGTGATTGGCCTGTTCACGTTCGTTCCGATCGTGCTGGGGTTCGCCGCCGGTCTCGCCTCGACCGAGCGTCCGACGATCAACCTGATGCGCAACTTCGGTGCCTCTCGCTGGCAGATGTATCGCTACGTCAAGATTCCAGCGGCGCTGCCCGACCTCTTCACCGGCCTGCGGATCGCCGCCATCTACGCCGTGCTCGGAGCGATCTTTGGCGAGCTCGCGGGTGCGACCGATGGCCTAGGCATCTTCCTCGAGCAGTCACGGTTGTCCTTCCGCACCGACTTGGTCTTCGGCGCAATCTTTGTCGTGGCGTTGCTCAGCTACCTGCTCTTCCTCGGGGTGGTACTAATCGAGCGCCGAACCATCCCCTGGCATTTTCTCCGGCGCGAATCATGATCCTGCACCGACTGATGCTGATCGCCGACCAGCAAGGCACGAATGGCCGCCCGCTGCCGGATGTGATCGTGCGCGCCACTAACGGCGTCGGTGGTCGGCTGATGGTCCAGTTCCGCGAGCGAGAGTTGTCGGATGCGGAGTTGATCGCGGTGATCCGAGCCGTCCAGCGTCGCGTCCCGCCGCAGACGGTCCTGATGGTCAACAATCGGCCAGACCTCGCTCGGGCGCTGGAAATCGGCCTGCACTTGCCCGCCGCCGCAGAGACGCCCAACGGTCAATACTCACTGGTCGGCCGATCGGTCCATGACGAAGCTGAAGCCCAGATCGCACTGGCCGACGATGTTGACTACGCGATCGTCGGCACGATCTTCGAAACGGAATCGCACCCGGGTCGCGCAGGGGCCGGCCTGGAACACCTCAGCGCCATGCGAGACCTGCTGGGTAACGTCGCCTGTTACGCCATCGGAGGGATGACGACGATCACCGCTCCACAGGCAGTTGATGCTGGCGCCTGGGGCGTTGCTGTGCGCAGCGCGATCCTCGCAGCCGACGACCCCTCGGAAGCGGCGTATCGGTTGCACAGTAGCCTGCCGACATGACCACATCCAGCGCCCTGAGGACGGTGATCGAGGGTCGGACGCCGTCCAGCTTCAGTTCGGTCCGGCGCGCTCGGGCGATGCTCAACAACGGTCCGAATGCCTTGAGTCCGCTCGCCCGGGACCTCCAAGATGCGCTCGCCGATCCGTCGGACGTCCTGATGGATCGCCCGTCGCGCCTGCTCTACGCGACCGACGCCTCGCTCTACGAGATGGAGCCCGTGGCAGTCGTCTTCCCCCGCACGCCGGCCGATGCGGCAGCGGCGGTCGATGTCGCTCGAACCCACGGCGTGCCCGTCCTCCCGCGAGGCGGCGGAACCAGCCTCGCCGGTCAGGGCGTCAATCACGCAGTGGTGCTCGACTTCACCCGACACATGAATGTCGTCCTGCAGATCGATGACGAGCGACGACTGGCGCGAGTTCAGCCGGGACTGGTGCTCTCGGAGTTGAACAAGGCCGCCAAACCATACGGTCTGCACTATCCGATCGATCCCTCGACCGCCAACCGCGCAACGATCGGCGGTGGGATCGGCAACAACTCCTGCGGCACGCACAGCGGTCTGTATGGCAAGACGGTCGACGTCGTCGAGTCGATGGACGTCATCCTGTCGGACGGAGAAGGACTGCGGTTCGACCAGGTCGACGAGCGACGGTTGCGGGCGATGATTGACTCCGGCGGCCGAGAAGGTCGTCTATACCGCGACCTGCGCGAACTGGCCCAGCGGGAGCGAGCCGAGATCGTCGAGCGCTTCCCCGACATTCCCCGCCGCGTCTCTGGATACAACCTCGACACCCTGCTCGATCCTGAGGGCGTCAACCTCTCACAGATGGTCGTGGGATCAGAAGGCACGCTCGCCGTGGTGACCGAGGCAACGGTGCAACTTGCGCCGTTGCCTGCCCGACGTGGGATCCTCGCTGCCCACTTCAGCACGTTAATCGAGGCGGCCGAGGCGACCGTGGCGGCCAACGCGCACAAACCTGCCGCGATCGAGTTGGTCGACGACATCATCATCGAGCGCTGCCGCTCCAGCGTCGGATACGCGCCCCTAGCGGAGTTTGTCGTCGGCGAGCCGGGGGCGATCCTGCTCATCGAGTGCTTTGCCGACAATGACGCGGAGATCATCGAACAACTCCGAACCATCCAATCGGAGTTGGAGTCGCGCAGCATGGGATACGCCTTCGTCACCGAGACCGATGCGGCAGCGCAGGCTCGGATGTGGCAGATGCGTCAGGCCGGGCTGGGTCTGCTGATGTCGATGCACGGCGATCCCAAGCCCGGAGCCTTCGTCGAGGACACGGCAGTCCCGCCTGAACGGCTGCCTGAGTTCGTCGCGAGATTCGACGCCGCCGTCCGAGCAAAGGGCTTGCGCGCGGGCTAC
The DNA here is from genome assembly GCA_964291525.2 of Dehalococcoidia bacterium. Classification (GTDB taxonomy): domain Bacteria; phylum Chloroflexota; class Dehalococcoidia; order Bin125; family Bin125; genus Bin125. The sequence goes on from OZ219765.1 coordinate 3,551,870, forward strand.
TACGGTCACGCCGCTGCTGGATGTCTGCACATCCGGCCGGTGGTCAACGTGAAGGACCCGGTCGGCCTCGACCAGACCGAGGCGCTGGCATCGGAGATCGCCGATCTGGTCGTCGAGTTTGGTGGATCCCTATCCGGCGAGCACGGCGACGGCATCGTGCGCGGCGCATTCATGGAGAAGATGTACGGTCCGCGCCTGGTCGACGCCTTCCGTGAGGCCAAACAGATCTTCGACCCGGAGGGCTTGCTGAACCCGGGCAAGATCATCGACACACCGCCCTTCCGCGACAACTTGCGGCTCAGTCCCGAGACGATTAACCACGAGCCACACGGCTGGCTGGACTTCTCGTTGGAGGGCGGTCTGGCCCGAGCCGTCGAGATGTGCAACGGCCAGGGCGCCTGCCGCAAGTTCGACGGCGGAATGTGCCCCTCATACATGGTCACCCAGGACGAAGAGCACTCGACCCGCGGCCGCGCCAATCTACTGCGTCAGGTGCTCAACGGCGCGATGCCGCTGGAAGAACTGTCCGGCGATCGCCTGCACGACGCCCTCGACCTTTGCGTTGAGTGCAAAGCCTGCAAGGCGGAGTGTCCGTCGGGCGTCGACCTGGCCAAGATCAAGTACGAGGTGCTCGCGCATCGACACCAGTCGCAGGGAGTGCCCCTCCGCGATCGAGCCTTCGCCAACATCGCAACCTTGCTGCGCATCGGATCAATCGCCCCGAGGCTGGCGAACCTCGCAGCCTCAACGCCCGTCGCGAATATGGCCCTGAGCCGACTAGGAGTGCAGCCGCAGCGACCAATGCCGGCCCTTGCGAATGAGACATTCGACCGATGGTTCAAGCGTCGCACGAGTAAGACTCAAACCAGAGGCGAAGTCGTCCTCTTCGACGACACCTTCACCAACTTCGTCCATCCTGAGGTCGGCATCGCCGCAACGCGGATCATCGAGTCGCTCGGCTTTCGAGTGATCCGCGTCGAGAACCGAGACTGCTGCGGACGGCCGTCGATCTCCAAGGGCCTGCTCGATGACGCCCGCGGCCTGGCCGAGCAGAACGTCTCGGCGCTGTTGGAACACGCCGAATCGGGCACACCGATCGTTGGCACCGAGCCGTCCTGTCTGCTCACGCTGCGCGACGAGTATCCGCTGCTGCTGAAGACAAGGCGGCCTCGACCGTCGCTTCGCAAGCCTTGCTGTTTGACGAGTGGCTGTCGACCGAGCTGGCTCGCGATGATGTTGCAGAAATCTTCGCCGACGAACACGGTGCGCTGATGTTGCACAGCCACTGCCATCAAAAGGCGCTGGCCGGATTCGATCAGACGCTGGACGTCTTGCGACGAGCCGGCTACGAACCGCAGGCCATCGATAGCGGTTGCTGCGGGATGGCCGGCTCATTCGGGTTCGAGACGGAGCATTATGAGATCTCGCGCAAGATGGGGGAGTACAAGTTGTTCCCGGCGTTGCGCAACGCAGAAGGCACACCAGTGGCGATCACCGGCGTCTCGTGCCGGCAGCAGATCGGACACTTCACCGACGCCGAGCCGCGGCACGTCGTTGAATATCTGGCGGATGCGTTGAAGTAGTGGGTAATGGGTTGGTGCCGAGGGGCAGAGTCGAACTGCCGACACCACGATTTTCAGTCGTGTGCTCTACCAACTGAGCTACCTCGGCGCGATAGCTGGATCAGCATACACTCCGTCTGGCCGCTCGGGCTGCTGCGATCAGGGCGTCGACATGCTCTCGACCGTCGGCAAGACGGCCTGGCGCACCTCTTCAAACACCTCTTCGATCGTGCCGCGCGCGTCGACAACGTCCCACTCATACCGGTCCGCCATGCGCGACATCTCTCGCAATTGTTCGCGCTGGTGCTGCATGAAGCCGTCGTAAATGCTGCGGTCGTGCAGATAGTCGCCGCCCGACTCCCAGAAGTCGAAACCGCGCTCGAGGATGCGTAGCACGAGGTCCTCGGCGTCAATATCCAGGTAGATGACCTGGTCCGGAACGAGCGCGAAGCCGTAAATCTGCTCGAGCCATTCACGCGCCGCGCCGCGCACGATCGCCCGAGCCATCAACGAAAAAATGTAACGGTCGGCGAGCACAACCATGCCCGCCTGCAAGGCTGGAAGCATGATCCGCTCAAACCGGTCCCAGAAGTCGGTGGCGTAAAACAGGTTCAGCGTGATTGGATCGAGCGTGTGGCCCACTTTGGCCTGGTCGATGCCTGGTCCGACCAGCGGAGAGCGCCGAAGACCGCTGTCCACCACCCCCCAGCCGTTCGCCTCGAGGTAGTCCCTGAGGATTGAAATAATCGTCGAGCGACCGACCCCATCAGTGCCTTCGATCGCAATCAACCTGCCCGGCAGCGACTCCTGCTCGATGCCCGGCGGCGGCTCCCCGTAGAACTGGACCTTCGTCACAGGCCACCTCCGGCAGCCAGACTGGCAAATCCGGTCTGGATGTGAGAGGGCACGTTTGAAATCTCCCGTCGAGGCATGCCCTCAAGCAGCGGTTCGACCAGCTCGCGCACCAGGATCTGCTGAGAAACCAGTGACTGCGACGCGTCAACCCGCGTAATGTCGTATTCCTCGCACAGCGCGTCATACTCTTCGAGGATTCGTCCCTGGAACAGACGGAACGATTCGTGCACATCCTCCGACAAGCCCAGATCCATTCCTGCTTCATAGAACTTGATCTCGGCGCGCGCGGCAGCGATTCGCCGAATCGATTCATCCAGTGATACGTGGAAGTAGAGTGCGAGATTCGGCGGTGGAGCGAACGAGTACAGGTCCCGCACCCAGTTGCGATTGACGCCTCGCGCCGCGTCTCGTGCGAACGCGGTGTAGACGTAGCGGTCGGCCAGGACGATCACCCCGGCCTGCAGCGCCGGCAGAATCTGTTCGTGCGTGCGGCTGGCGAAGTCGGCGGCGTGGACCAGGCTGAACGACATTGGCGTCAGCAGTTGCTTGCGCTTGCCTCGCTTGGTCGTGTCGCGGACGATCGGCGAAGAGTTCCATTCCGTGAAGACGGTGACATAACCCTCGCTGCGCAGCCACTTGTGCAACAGGTCCAACTGCGTGCTCTTGCCTGATCCGTCGATGCCTTCGACCACGATCAGGCGACCGGGAAGCTCTGAGAAATTGGCAGAAGTGGCCACCATAGGAGTCCCTTCGTGGCGCTCGGTACTGTCGAGTCCCCGCAAGTGCACAGAGTATGCGCGACCAACTGACTACAGGCTAACGAATCGTTGCGATGGCACAGCAGCACCGATACAACCCGTAACAGTCCGACACACACAACAACGCCTCCCCGGACGTCAGTCGACCCGACGCCCGGGGAGGCCGGTCGGCAACCGCCGAAGTCCCTACCGCCCCTCACCCCGAATCACACGGCCAGCAGCCTCAGCGAGGCAGCCGTTCTGCAGCGGTTCGACCGGACCGATTTCTTCGATCACCTGCACGGACTTGCCGGAGCCGAACTTATCGGAGTAGGTCACCGTCAAGCGCAGGAACTTGTGGGCCTGGTCCGGTGTTGGCGAATAGGTGGAATCCCAGGACTCGACATGTCCGATGGTGGTCCAGCCGTCCTTGCCGTTACTGGAGATTTCCTAGGTCCAGACGTGGTCATCTTCTTCGCGGTCAGGCTCGTGCACGTAAGCATGGAGTACGGGCGTACATACCGGCGGTGGCCATTCAAGGCGGATTCGGCCTGGCTCATCGATGTCGGTCACCTGAATTGTGAGGTCCAGCGACGTTGTTGAGACGCCGTCGCTTGCGGAGACCACCAGATCGAAATGGCTCCGCGACTCGTAGCTGAGCCACCAAGCGTTCGTGATTTGTCCATTGTTGTCGATCGAGAATCGGTCGGCGCCCTCGCCTGAAAGTGAGAGGGTCAGTGGCGTTCCATTGGGATCAGAGGCGACAATCGGGTCGCCGACCAGCGAGCCGCGATCCAGTTCCTCGTCCACAGTGCGCCTGGCGCTGGAACCCTCTGCAAACACCGGCGGGTGGTTACGGGCATCGACGCATTGAACTGCCGCTGCGGGCAGGGCATCGTGCTCGAGGTTCGCGTCATTGCCGGCCGCGTCACTGATAGTGCCGCTGGTCAGCCTCAGTTTGTTCTCACCAATCGCGAAGCCGTCAGGGTCGTGATCGCCTTCGACGACCTCGTAGATGAACGTCAGCGTGTCTGAGCCGGCGGCGGGTCCGCTGATTGCGCTGACGAGCTGAGCGGATCGTACGAGGATCGCAGTTCTGGGCTCACCGTTGAAGTCCAGTTCGAGCTCTGCGGAGCCGTTTGCTGTGACGTCCTCGTCGAAGACGACGTCGACTCGGATTTCTTCGCCTGCGACGTAGTCGCGATCCTCGGGTCGGGTGACAACGTTGAGTTCGGAGACGGTTGGCGAAACCAGGTCGCCGGACCCCAGGACCTTGTGGTCGGCCTGATCGTGCAGCGCGCGGTAGCTGAAGCTGCTGTACAGGCCGGTCGCCTGAGAGCGGATGTATCCATTGCCGTAGTAGCCCGAACTCCTGCTGCCGGACGAGACGCTGAAGCCTGTGTCATCCACATCCGTGCGCTTGACGGTGTAACTGAAGACCAACTTGTCGGTGCCCGCCCCTCGGTCGTAGCGAGCGCCGCGCCAGCTACCTTCGTCATCACCGACATAGATGCTGATGCCTCGCTGGCCTTCGACGACTATGTCCTCTTCGTAAGTGAGCTGGATCTCGAGCGCTTCGCCGGCTCGGTAGGTGTCACCGGTGTCCGGCTTGGAGATGATCGAAACGTCGGTGATCTTGACCGAGTGGCTCCAGTCGACCTGGTGACCCGGGCCCGTGGCACCCGGGAAGAGCCGACTGGCCTTGACTCCGGTGATCGCGTCCACGATTGAGCCGCGCCCCATGAAGCCGTGATAGTCACCCTGATCGTCGACGTATCCGCCCGGGACTGATACTCCGTCGTCATCACGGTCGTCCCATTCGACACGGCGCCCGAAGATCAGACAGTCCGTGCCGGAGCCGTCGAGGAACTTCGCGGAATACCAACGACTTCCAATGAACATGCCGATGGAGACATTGCCCTGCACCTTGACTGCCCGGTCGAAGGTCAGACCCACCTCGATCATCTCGTGCAGCCCGTAGGTGTTCCCGACGGCCGGAGTTGAGACCAGCGCCGTACTCGTGACACTGGGGGCATCGTCCGACGCTGCTTCGGCGACGTCAGGCGTCGTCCGCGGTTCCTGCGCCAGCGCCGGTTCACGCATCAGCAATCCGAGAGCCAGAATGAGCGCCAACACGGCCGTCAGCATCGCCAGCAGTGGCAATCTTGCTCGACCTGCTCCAGTCACTGGCGGTTTTCTGCCTTGCCAGCCGGCGATTGGAAGTCGTTTGCGCGTCATCGCAAATCCTCTCCGATTGCCTGGTCCGATGGGATTGGAGTTGTTGGTCGACCTCCTCCGATTTCAACCTATGTCCGATTCCCAAGAGGAAACCAAGAAGTTTCGTATAGAGAACATGAGTGGCACGTCCACCTATCAACGAAACAACCAATGGTTCGTGATTCAGGAACGGAGCGCTGAGGACTGTCAGCTGGGGATCAAATGGCGCGATGCATGGTCTACACAGAAACGCCGACGCGCGAGCAGGTTCAGTTGGACAAACCCACTCAGCGCGTCATCACAAACAGAACTGACACCCAGGCTCAGCCGAGAGTGCAGCCTGAACCGGCTACCAATTGCCCAATAGTGAGTTGAGATGCACCTGAGGTCGTCGCTCAGCCGGGCCGCACGTCCTCAACACCAACGCGCCTGCTCAGCTTCCGCCCCCGGTCGGACCGTCCAGCCCTGATTCGGCTTCTTCAGATTCGCCGCTTGACCAGCTTGGTCTGCACGAACTCAAAACAATGATGTGCTGCCCTACCGTCAGTGCGCAAACCAGCCCAGTCTCGACGTGCGGCATACGCTCAACGCGCCGTACGAGAAAATCGCAGCGTGTGCGGCGCTACCGTGTGTGCTCTTGAACATCGGTAAGAGAAAGCCAATGACACTTCTCAACCTTGGTCCAGATGAAGAGAATCTACTCTTGGGTCGTCTGGTTCCGGCTGGCAGTGACGAGGACTCGGTGTACGCGAGACTTCTGCAGCCTGGTGAAGAGGACAATGGAGAGGTAGTACACATCCCGGCTGGGAAGCAGCTGAAGATCAGGCCGAAGGACTTCTCGTTCACCTCGGACGACATCGACGCGAGGAATCCTAAGGGACGTGGCGGGTACGCACCCGTGGCGGACACCCTTTGGACTTGGTACCGGCTAGCGGGCGCTAAGGATCAGAGCCTCCTGATGATGCTGTTAGCAGCAGCCAGGAGGTTGGATGCTACGCACGCCTTTTGGTCCGCCACGATGGAGGTACTTGACGAGTCAGCAACGCTCGCGGGAATTGAGAGGAGATCTGCCTTGTTTCGGTCTCTTTCAATGGCAGAGGTAACGGTGATCTCGTTGTCTCGGAGCGTAGAGATGCTCTACCGCTTGGAAGAGAGGCTAAAGCTAGGCCTCCGGATACCGGAGGAGATCGATTCTCTAAGAGCGCCGTTGCTGAAGATGCGGAATGCCTTGGAGCACATTGATGAGCGGGCCATGGGCGAGGCCAAGGATGGCACTGTCGAAAGTGCCATGTCAATATTCTTCCAACCCTACTTCGTGGATCATGGCGTGTTGGTCTACGCCGGGGAAGGTATCTCGTTCGCCAAGGGAATGCCGGTTGCCTTGGGCCACTGCAGGGCAGTGATCATGAGTGTCATTGACCTGCGGCCAAGGGGTTGAGATTGCCGCCTGACGAGAGCCGGCGGATCAGCCATTGGGTCCACCCACTTGAGAAGGTTCTTGGACTCGTCCAGAGTGGTGGAGATAGGGGGACTCGAACCCCCGGCCTCGTCGTTGCGAACGACGCGCTCTCCCAGCTGAGCTATATCCCCACGCAGATGCCGGACCATCTCAGCGTACAGCCGCGCCGCGCTGCGGTTCAATCAACCGATGCATCGTCCGGCAGCAGACCATCCGGCAGATCCACCGTCATCGTGCCCGCCTCGATATCCACGCCGACCACCACATCACGCAAGGCCGGCACCAACAAATCCCGGCGCGCCCCGCGGTCGACGATGTACACATCATTCGCCCCGGTCTGCAGCACCTCGCGCACCCTGCCCAGTTCATCGCCCTTAGCGCTGATCACCCGCAGACCCTCAATCTCATCGATGTACCAGAACGCCTCGTTGCTCCTGGGCCGTTCGTCCTCGGGAATCTCGATCAGTTCGCCCCGCAGCGCCTCGGCCGCGTCGCGATCGCCGACACCGTCGATGAACAGATACACCCGACCTTTCTGCCAGTTCGATCGGGCCACGGTGCGAGACAGGCCGCCAATGTAGACCCGAGCACCCGCCTCAAATCGCTCAGGAAAGTCCGTCAGCGGCAGCGCTTTGACCTCGCCCTTGAGACCCCGCGGACGCTCGATCACTCCGACGGCCCGGTAGCCGTCGCGCGGCATGCGCTCCTCGGGCTGGGAACTTCCGAGCCGAAACACCATCAGTCTGCTCGGACCGGTTAGCGGATGTCGAGCGACGTATCGACCGCGCGCGTGTGTCCGGCCACCGAGAGCAAGGTCCGCATCGCCATCGCCAGGCGGCCTTCCCGACCGATGATCCGGCCCATGTCGTCCTCGTGGACATTGAGCTGAATCGCGACATGGTCGCCGTTGTCAACCCGCTCGACGCGGACGGCCTCGGGATCGTCAACCATCCACTTGGCCACGTACTCGATGAAGTTTTCCATCAGGACACTCGGTTATCTGCTTATTCGGCTGCCGCCGCCGCGGCAGCGGCAGCCGCCTTCTTGGCGTCGGCGCGCTTGCTCCGAGGCTTCGGCTGCCACGGCTCAATCAGGCCTTCTTTGGCCAGGAACCGGTGCACCGTCTCCGTCGGCTGAGCCCCGTGCGACAGCCAGTGCTTGGCTCGTTCGCTGTCGATCTCAAACGTCGCCGGATCGGTCAGCGGGTCGTAATGGCCCAGATTCTCGACAAATCGTCCGTCGCGCGGCTTGCGCGAGTCCTGGACGACCACGCGATAGAACGGCCGTCCCTTGCGCCCGTGCCGGGCCAATCGAATTTTCAGCATGTGCTCAGCTCTGCCTGCATCTTCTTCAGTTCGTATCGATCCAGCCTAAACCCATCCCGCCATCTGTGCTGTCGCCCTAGCGACGACCAGTCGCGCGTTCGTCTAGCGACGACCAGTCGCGCTTTCATCTAGCGACGACCAGTCGCCGTCCGCACCCCGGGCATCCCCGGAACCTTGCCCGAGGCCAGGTCCTTCATGATCCCCTTGGCTTGCTTGAACTGGTTCAACAACTGATTGACTTCCTGCGGAGAGGTCCCGCTCCCCTTCGCGATCCGCCGCCGCCGAGAGCCGTTGATCATCTCCGGCTTCTGCCGTTCCTCTGGCGTCATCGAAAACACGATCGCCTCAAAGTGCGTGAAGAAGTCGTCGTCGATCTCATCGACGTTGATCTTGTCCTTGATCGAACTCAGCCCCGGCACCATGTTCACGATCTGCGAGATCGGACCCATCTGCCGAACTTTGCTGATCTGCTCAATGAAGTCATTCAGATCAAACTCACCGTCCTGCAGACGCCGACGCCAGACCTTGGCGTCCTGATCACCAAACTCCTCCGATGCCCGCTCGACCAGCGTCGACATATCCCCGTGACCAAGGATCCGACCGGCCAGACGGTCAGGATGGAAAGATTCCAGCGCATCCGCGCGCTCACCGACGCCCAGGAACTTGATCGGAGCTCCAGTCACCGCCCGAATCGACAGCGCCGCCCCACCGCGAGCGTCGCCATCCATCTTGGACAGCACCACGCCCGAGATCCCCACCGCCTCGTCAAACGCCGACGCCGCATTCACCGCGTCCTGACCCGACATCGCATCAGCGACCAGCAGCACCTCGGTCGGCTTGAATCGATCCCGAAGCTCCGTTATCTCCGACATCATCGCGTCGTCGATATGCAGCCGACCGGCCGTATCAACGATCACCGTCCCCGCACCGATCTGCTCAGCGCGTTCGAGACCCTGCTCCACAATCTTGGCCGGCCGCTCATCCGGACCGAGGTCAAACACCTCAATCTCAAGCTGCCGACCCAGCGCCTGAAGCTGATCAATCGCCGCCGGACGGTAAACATCAGCCGCAATCAACAACGGCCGATCACCCGCCTTGCGAGCCCGCAGAGCAAGCTTGGCCGACGTCGTCGTCTTCCCCGAGCCCTGCAATCCGACCATGAGAATGATCGTCGGACCCTGCGAAGCCCGTTGAAGACTCGGCGACTCCGTGCCCAGCAGCGTGACCAATTCCTCGTTGATGATCTCAATCACGCGGTTCAGCGGGGTCGGCGACTTCATCACCTCATCGGTGTTCGCCCGCCCCCGGACCGCCTTGATGTAGTCCCGAGCGACCTTGTAGTTGACATCCGCCTCAAGCAGAGCCAGCCGAACCTCGCGCAGAGCACCCTCAAGGTCCTTCTCCGAGATCGAGCCACGACGCCCCAGCGTCGAAAACACACCCTGAAGCTTGCCACTCAAGGCATCAAACATCGCCATTGGCCGCGCCCTCCGGCTCGATCGGTCAGGCGTTAACCCTAGCTAGGACAGACCAGCCTCGGCCATCCGCACGCACAGGTCGCCGACCCGGACGCTGTAGCCCCACTCGTTGTCGTACCAGCTCACGACCTTGACCTGCGTGCCCTCGAGCACCATGGTCGACAGCGCGTCAATGATCGACGACGACGGCGAGCCCTTGAAATCGCTGCTCACCAGCGGGTCCGTCTCGTACTCGAGAATCCCGTGCAGCGGCGACTCAAGGTCAGTCGCGGCCTTCTCGAAGGCCGCGTTGATCTCTTCCGCGTCCGTCGCCCGTTCCGCGTCGATCACCAGGTCAACCACCGAGACCGTACTCGTCGGCACCCGGTAAGCCATCCCGTTCAGCTTGCCATTCAGGTGCGGAAGCACCAGTCCGACGGCCTTCGCCGCCCCGGTCGTCGTCGGGATGATGTTCATCCCTGCCGCCCGAGCCCGCCGCAGATCACTGTGCACGGTGTCCAGAATCGCCTGGTCGTTCGTGTACGCGTGGATCGTCGACATAATCCCGCTCTTGATCCCGACCGTGTCGTCCAGCACTTTCGCCATCGGAGCCAGGCAGTTCGTGGTGCAAGAAGCGTTCGAGACCACGTGGTGCGACGACGGGTCGTAAGCGTCGTCATTGACGCCCAGCACGATCGTCAGGTCCTCATTCTTGGCCGGCGCCGAAATCACCACCTTCGACGGGCCATGGTTCAGGTGTCCCGCCGCTCGCGTCGCATCGGTGAAGATGCCGGTGCTCTCAACCACGATCTCCACGCCGTAGTCGCCCCACGGAATCTGCCCGGGGTCGCGCTCCGAGATCACCGCAATCCGGTGACCGTCAATCACCAGGTCGCCGTCGACCACATCCACCTCGCCCGGGTAGCGGCCATAGTTGGTGTCGTACTTGAATAGGTGCGCGTTCGTCTCGGAATCCGTCAGGTCGTTGATCGCAACGACGTTCAGATCATCGCCGTGGAAGTCGAGCATGCCCTTAAGCACCTGCCGACCGATCCGGCCAAAGCCGTTGATGCCAATGTTCGTCGTCACAGAGTTCTCCTGAGTAAGTGCGGAAAGATCAGTTCCCCCGCAGGATCGCAGAGCCAGCCAGTGCGCTCAACCTAAACGCAAGCAAATCAACAAAACCCTCCCCAAGTCCCCCGCTCGGTATCCCAGTCCCCGCACCACGCGGGGACCCGCCCGGTCCCCACCCTCCAATGCCCACCCCACACAGCGACCCATCGAAAGGCTCCCAGTCCCCGCTTCACGCGGGGACCCGCTCCGTCCCTTCCCCTCCGATGCCCCGCGCCCCGACCGGTAGGTTCCCAGTCCCCGCGTCACGCGGGGACCCGCTCGGTCCCCCCGCGACCCATCGGAGGGATCCCAGTCCCCGCACCACGCGGGGACCCGCTCGGTCCCCCTTCCCGGCGATGCTCCGCGCCCCGACGCGGGGCCCAGACCGTGATCCAAGCGCGGAGTCCCACAGTCCTCCTCACCCAAGCCCCCAATTTGACAACCAACCCCAAACCAAACACCATAAGAACATATGTACAGCAAGCAAGCCAGGAGTCCAACATGACCAAGACAACTTCAACACCGCCGACACCGCGACGCTGCCACCGCATCGCCCAGGCCCATCACCTCGCCTGCTAGGGACTCTCCCTCGAGCAGATCGGCGAGCAGATGCGCTGCGCCCGCTCAACCGCCGCCGCCTACCTCCGAGACTTCCGCCTGCACCGCGCCCACGTCCTCCGCACGGTCACCTCCGATCAGCTCGTCGACCAGGTCGTGCTCATCACGCAGCCCGACTCCGACCCGGCCCAGCACCGGCAGCACGTCGCCACGACCCGAGAACTGCGACTCCTCCTCAACGCCATGCCCGGCCTCGAAGAACACGAGCGCCAACAGCAAGAGGAGATCGAAGCCGCCCGGCTCGCCTCCGAGACCGCCCTCGCCCGCAGCCGCCACTACGAAGCTGGCCAGGACGGACACGTCCGCTACTACGGCGTCGCAAACTCCGACAAGTGCCAGCCCGACTGCCCGACCTGCAACCCCGAACTCTTCGAAGGCGACGACCCCCTCCCGCCGATCAAAAGTCTCGCTGACCGCGCAGCCGTCGTGCAACGCTTCCCCGACCTCTGGCCCAACAGCCGTAGCTACATGGCGCCCAACCCAGACCCGGACGAATCTGCACCAATCGAGCCTGAGCCGGATCAATCCGCACTAAACCCAGATGAATCTGGACAAATCTGGACAAATCTGGACGAATCCGGACCCCAAATCCAAGAATTCCCAGTCCCCCACAACGAATCGCCCAAGTTCCCCCAAAATTTCCACCCACCAAAGCCCGTCGGCCCCGAATACCCCGTCAGTTGGGAAAATCCAACGGGCTACATCCCCCGAAACAACGTCATCGCCCACACCACCTACACCCCCACCGGAGGCCGCCGAACATATCGCCCACCAGGACGCTAATCCGTGCGCAATCAGACCCCGAGCGCACCAGCAAGACCAGTTCCGTCATGCCTGCGCCAGTTCCGTCATACCCGCGCCAGTTCCGTCATACCCGCGCCTGGCGCGGGTATCTCGCCCCGATCCACACCGCCGTCAGCAGCTCTGCAAGATTGCCACATCGATGGGCGGCCATGACAAGGATGACAAGAATCGCCAGGTGCAAGACCCGTCGACCAACCAACTAAAGCAATACCCGCTTAGGAGCCCCCGACGGTTGACGCCGATAGTTGTCGATCAGCAGCCGCTGCCGACCCTGCTCGATGATCCACTCGCCCCGACAGCGCCGCTGGTCCTCAAGGATGCTCTGGCTCTGCCGATGCAGCCGCTGGTACTCCTGCCGATCCTCCGACTCAACCCCAAACAGTCCGCTGCCCACTGCAAAGCGGCACTGCCGGTCCTGGATCACGATCTGCCAGCCAAACAGCAGTTGCGCCCAGCCCAGGTGAAACGCCTCGTCCGCCCAGTTGACCAGGAACCGCTTGTCGTGCGACCCGTCCGCCGTCAGCAACGCCGACGCCCCAAAATGAGGCCGCGACAACTCCGAGACCGCCCGGTAAGCGTCGGCCGTCTCCGGAGCCATCGCGATTTGCTGACCGGCCATGTACTGACCCATCCCAATCTCGGTCGCATGATGCTCGGAGTTGTTGGTCCACGCGCCACGCAACCAGTCCTCGAACTCGATCTGTTCCTCCCCAACCACCGCCTGCTCCGCGCCCAGCCACTCCATCGTCGACCGCATCAGCGGCAACGCAGCCGAGTACGAAGCCCGCGCCGCCAGCGCCCGAGCCTCCAGCCCGCCGCTGTACACCCGAGACCAGAACATCAACGCCGAGGCATAACGCCGGTTGCGGAACGACGAGCCATAAGACTGCTCAACGATCTTCCGCTGCAGCCCGAACGCGTCGTCAAGCCAGCGAATGTCGAGCGGCAAAGCGAACGAGGTCTCGCGGAAGGCGTCGCGCCGAACCTGCGGCTCGTCATCGCGCGGCTTGGCCAGGGCTGGCGTGTCGCTGGGGAAGCTGATCGGCGAGATCCGCTGCTTCGGCGGACCCGGCTGGTCCTCGCTCATGTCGTCGCGGTCCCCTGCTCACGAGAAGCCAGCAACGACTCGAGCCACTCCAGCAACCGCTCGCTCTGGCAGTCAATGAACGGCCGGTCTGGATGCCACGCCCACAGCTCGCGCACCACCTCAAGTGTCGACCAGGTGCTCCCCTCGCCGCCATTGGCAATCTGCACCAGCCGAGTCGCGACATGATCAGCCGTCCAGACCAGCGGCCGCTCATAGTCCAGCATGCGGGTCGTCTGCGTCAGCGCCCGGATCCAGCGCTCAACCGTGTCAAACGCCACCCGCCGGTCCATCAACATGGCCCGCAGCGCCAGCACCTCCGGCAGATCAATCACCCGCGCCGGCGGACGGTCCGGCGGCGGAACCGGCTCCGGACCATCGTCCTCGGGAAATCGCTCCAGCGCATCCGTCCAGTTAGCGGCCGGAACGCGGCGAAGTTCGTTGTAAACCATCGCCCCGCCAGATCCAGCCTCCCACCAGTCGCGCAGGCGCTCATGGCGCTGCTGATCCAGGGGCTGCGCGAGCTGGGCCGAGTCGGAATCGGGAGTCGGAGAAGAGGGCACGGACCTAGGTTATCGCAGGGCTTATCGAAGCTAGTTCTGTCGGCCGAAGGCAGGAAGTTTTGTTGATGGAACGTTACGTGGAATAACTGATAACTGCCATTACGCATCGCCTACGCGGGCTCGCCCAAGCGCTTGCTAGAGCGGATCCAGCGCCGACGCCTGTTGTCGGCGCCGCCACTACCACGAGCGCGAGGGCGTGTACGAAGGAGAACACTCGGCGATATGGAACACGAAATCCAGCAGTTTCTGACCTACATGGCAGCCGAGCGAGGAGCGTCGGCCAACACGATCTCGGCCTACCGAAACGATCTGGCCCAGCTCCGCGCCTACTTCGTCGAGCATCAGCACCGCCTCGACGAAGCGCAGACCACACCGATCGAAGAGATCGACGCCGAACAGCTGCAGGAGTACATCGTCCATCTCCGCGAGCAGCAGTACGCAGCCGCGACCGTCGCCCGCAAGGTCGCCGCAACCAAGAGCCTGTTCGGCTACCTCCACGGCGAAGGCCTGATCGACGTCAACCCCGCCGAACAGCTCTCCTCCCCGCGAGTCGGACGAAGCCTGCCGCGCACGTTGACGATCCAGGAAATCGATTCCCTGCTAGAGCAGCCCGGCCGCTGGGACACCCCCGAAGCCGCCCGAGACCAGGCCATGCTGGAAATGCTCTACGCAACCGGCATGCGAGTCTCAGAGTTCGTCTCGCTCGACCTCTCCTCAATTGAACTGCAGGGACAACGCGCCTCGGTCCGCTGTGTCGGCAAAGGACGCCGCGAGCGCCTGATTCCAATTCACTCAGCCGCCGTAGCCGCGCTACACCACTACTTGCAGGAAGCCCGCCCCAAGCTGGCGAGAGGCCGCCGCGAAGTAGCACTCTTCATCAACCGCCGCGGAGAGCGCCTGACCCGCCAGGGCGTCTGGCTGATCATCAAGAACTACGCCGAGGCCGCCGGCATCTCGGGAGTCACGCCGCACACGCTGCGTCACAGCTTCGCCACACACCTGCTGCGCGGATCCGCGCCACTGCGCAACGTCCAGGAGCTGATGGGCCACGCCAACATCTCCACGACCCAGCTCTACACCCAGCTGACCGACGAACACCTCCGAGACGTTTACGATCGGGCACATCCGCGCGCCAGCTAGCAAACCCTCTGGCGGGCGAAAGCCTGATCGGAGGCAGCTATGTCGTCAACCAGAATCGCGTCAATCCGAGCGCGAGAGATTCTCGACTCCCGCGGCAACCCGACCGTCGAAGCAGACGTCCTCCTCGAAGGAGGAGCCAGCGGCCGAGCCGCCGTCCCCTCAGGAGCCAGCACCGGCTCCCACGAAGCGGTCGAGCGTCGAGACGGGGATTCGGAGCGCTATCGCGGTCGCGGAGTGCTCGATGCCGTCGCCTCAGTCAACGGCGAAATCAATCAAGCGCTCGTCGGAGCAGATGCTTCCGATCAGGCCGCCATCGACCAGGCACTGATCGCCCTCGACGGCACCGAGCAGAAGACCCGCCTGGGAGCCAACGCACTGCTCGCAGTCTCGATGGCAACTGCGAAGGCCGCCGCCGAGGCATCAGGACTGCCGCTCTACCGCTCAATCGGAGGAGATGACGCCGTCGTGCTACCGGTCCCCCTGGCCAACATCCTCAACGGCGGCGCTCACGCCGACGACGGAGCAGACTTCCAGGAGTTCATGGTCGCCCCAATCGGCGCCAACTCATTCGCCGAAGCTCTGCGCATGGTCGTCGAGGTCTATCACGCACTGGCGCAAGAACTCCGTGCACAGAAACTCGCCACCGGCCTCGGCGACGAGGGCGGCTTCGCGCCATCGCTGCCTGGGAACGAAACCGCCCTCGAACTGATCATCGACGCGATTCAGACCGCGGGCTACCAGCCGGGACGCGAGATCGCCATCGCGCTCGATCCCGCCGCCAGCGAACTCTGGTCCGACGGCCACTACGAGCTACACACAGAGAATCGTTCTCTCAGCAGCGAAGAGATGGTCGCGCTCTGGAAAGACTGGTGCGAGCGATATCCAATCATCTCAATCGAAGACGGCATGCACGAGGACGACTGGGACGGCTGGCAAACGTTGACCTCAGAGATTGGAGAGTTGGCGCAGACCGTCGGAGATGACCTGCTGGTGACCAATCCCACTCGGCTGCAGCGCGCGATCGAGCTGCAAGCGGCCAACAGCATCCTGATCAAGGTCAATCAGATCGGCACGCTGTCGGAGACGCTCGAAGCCGTGAAGATCGCGCAGAACGCCGGCTGGACGGCAATCATCAGTCACCGCTCCGGCGAGACCGAAGACACAACAATCGCCGACCTCGCGGTCGCCACCAACGCCGGGTTGATCAAGACCGGGGCCCCCGCTCGCGGTGAGCGGACGGCCAAGTACAACCGGCTCCTGAGGATTGCCAAGGAGTTGGACGACCGTGCCGAGTACGCCGGAGTCGATGCGATCCCGCAATCCTCGCGACTGCTCTAGCTACAGTTCCAGCTTGAGCTGCTCCGCCAGCCGCTGAGTCATGCCCGGCGTCGAAGCGATGTCGGTGACATCGGCCTCTCGGATTGCCTGCAAAGAACCAAACTTTCGGAGCAGCGCCTTCTTGCGTCGCGGGCCGATTCCCTTGATTCGATCGAGCGTGCTCTGCGAAGTCTGCCGCGCGCGGAGTCGGCGGTGATAGGAAATGGCGAAGCGGTGAGCTTCGTCCCGGATGCGTTGGACTAGGTAGAGGCCCTGTGACCGACGGTCAAGCCTGACCGGGTCGGACGAGTCAACCTGGAAGAGCAACTCCTCGCGCTTGGCCAGCCCCGTAAGAGGGATGTCGTCGACGGCGAGATTGCGCATCACATCATGCGCAGCCGAGACCTGCCCCTTGCCACCGTCGACAATCACCAGGTCGGGAATCGCGCCCCAGCCCTCTGAATCGGACTGATCTTCTTCGTCGGATTGCGGAGCAGGCGGCTCATCGGGGACGTCGAAACCTTTGGCCCGTTCGGCGCGTCGTTCCTCTCCGAGTCTCTTGAAGCGTCGCTGGATCACCTCAGCCATAGAGGCGAAGTCGTTTGGTCCTTCGCTGGTGTCGACGGTCTTGATCCGGAAGCGCCGATACTCGTTGGTCGCCGGACGACCGTCAAGAAAGACAACCATTGAGGCAACCACGTTGGAGCCCTGGGTATTAGAAATGTCATAGCACTCGATCCGCTTCGGCGAGGCCGGCAGACTCAGCGCTTCTTCAAGTTCCTCAAGCGCCGCATCGGTCCGACCGCGATCGGCCATCCAGCGGACTCGCGACATGGCCAGCGTCTCGGACGCGTTCTCGGTCGCCATGGCAACCAGGCGGCGCTTGTCGCCGCGCTTCGGGTGCCGGACTCCAACCTTGGAGCCGCGCTTCTCAGTGAGCCAGCTCTGCAGGAGTTCGAGGTCGTCCACTTCATCGGGAATCAGGACCAGCTTGGGCGGTTGCAGACCGCCCTCGTAGTGCTGTCGGAGGAATGAAGCAATCACCGAGCCAGGTGATTCGTCCTTCACTCCGGCCAGGTTGAAGTGGTCGGAACCGGCCATCTTCTGACCGCGGATGAAGAGCACTTGTACCACCGCCTCGTCACCGTCGACGGCGAGACCGAAGACGTCGATCTCGGCCGCGGCGGTGTCGGCAGTGAGCTGCGTCTCAGTGACCCGCTCGACCGCGACAATCTGGTCGCGGAGTTGCGCCGCCCGCTCGAAGTTGAGGTCCTCGGCGGCGTCAGTCATCGCCGATTTGAGCTGCGTGACGACCGTCTCGCTCTTGCCGTCGAGGAACAGCATGGTCTGATCGATGACTTCTTGATACTCATCCGGTGTGCAGAAGGAGGTACAAGGCGCAATGCAGCGGCGGATGTAGTACTCAAGACAGGGGCGGGGGTCGGATCCCGTGATTTCCTTATCGCAGGAGCGCCAGGGAAAGAGCTTCTTGACCAGGTCGAGCGTGGTCCGGACCGACTTGGCAGAGGCATAGGGACCGAAGTAACGGCTGCCGTCCTTGGCGACTCGGCGGGTGATCGTGACTCTCGGCCAGGGCGCATCGACGTCGATCTTCAGGTACGGATAGTGCTTGTCGTCCTTCAGTCGGACATTGAAGAACGGTTGATGCCGCTTGACCAGCGTCGCTTCAAGGTGCAGGGCATCTTGCTCAGTGTGGGTGGTGACGACTTCGAGCTGCGCGATCCGTCCCGCGAGCACGCGGGTCTTGCCTTCGAGCGAGCGTGGAGAGCCAAAGTAGCTGCGGACGCGCGACTTCAAGTTGGCGGCTTTGCCGATGTAGATCACACGGTCGTTGGCGTCGCGGAAGGTGTAGACGCCCGGTTTCGAGGGCAACGCAGCGACCTGCGCCTGCAACTGGGCACGGGTTTGTTCTGGCGTAGGAGGAGCGGTCTGGTCGGGCGTGTCAGTGGTCACGCGATCAAGCGTAGCGAAGCACCATCAGGGGAAGTGGCGCGCCCGGCAGGACTTGAACCTGCGACCTCTGCCTCCGCAGGGCAGCGCTCTAATCCGCTGAGCTACGGGCGCAATGAATGGAGTGTTGAGCAAACTGGAGACTCGGTGCGTTGGTGCCGACGGAGGGATTCGAACCCCCACGGGCTTAAGCCCACTACGCCCTGAACGTAGCGCGTCTGCCAATTTCGCCACGTCGGCAACGATCTGGAGTCTGTGCAGCGCCTCCTCGGATCTCCCTGATGATGTCCATCGACTCGGAGCTTATCCGAGTTCGTCTGTCGGCGGTTTCTGGTGGGCGATGCAGGACTTGAACCTGCGGCCTCTCGGATGTGAACCGAACGCTCTAGCCAGCTGAGCTAATCGCCCGCGGTTGTGCACTTGGTTGGATGCACCCTGCGGTGCTGGTGGTAGCAGCGGCAGGACTCGAACCTGCGACACGGGGCTTATGAGTCCCCTGCTCTGCCTACTGAGCTACGCTGCCACGTCTGCTCAGGGTATCGCACACTATCGACCGACGACCTTGTCGTCAAAGCCCAGGCAGCGTCTGGCCGATGCCTGATCGCATACTCTGACGCAGATATCAGTCGAGCTGACGCGAGCGGTACGGGCGATGGCGATCGAGTGGCGACCCAACGACCCGACGTCCAGTCTGGCAGGCCAGATCCTCGTCGCCTCGCGTCATCTAGCCGACCCGAATTTTTTTCGCACCGTGGTGCTGATTCTCGAGCATGGAAGCGGGGCCCTGGGTGTCGTGCTCAACCGTCCGACAGTGATCTCAATTGCCGAAGTGGTCCCCACCTGGCTCGACCTGGCGGCGGAACCTCAGGTTGTTTTCCAGGGCGGTCCGGTCGAGCGGACCGCCGCAATTGGGCTGGCGCGACCTGAAGGTGCACTTGATCCTGAGCAGACCTGGCTCTCACTGGCGATCAAGGAGGCAGGCCGGGAACTGGGAATCGTCAACTTGAGTGCAGAGCCGGGAGACCTGTCCGGTGTGGTTCGCGATCTGCGCATCTACTCGGGATACGCTGGATGGAGTCCGGGGCAACTTGAAAGCGAGATTCAGGCTGGAGGCTGGTTAGTGCTCGACCACATCGAATTCAAAGGGTCGTTCGATCCGCTGACCAGCGATCCGGCCACGCTCTGGAACCAGGCTTCGAGTGCGGCCGCCAGCGGGCAAGGAGTCAGGGCAATCGACGGGCCGTCGGTGCAAAACAACTAGCGATAACTGACTCTGCCAGGCAGGTCGTAGTGGGGCTGGGGAGGAACGCGCGATGGCCGACAGTTTCCTGACCCGACTGCGTCAGAAGCAGCAGTCTTACATCCTGTTCACCTTCTTGAGGAAGCCGTACTCGGTTCGAGACGGGGTCAATCGTGCGCTCGTCATCGCGGCAATTGCCACAGCGATCGTGGCACCGATCTTCATCGGTGGTCGCGGCGGCGACGCAGCCGAAGGCGCGGGTGAAGAATTCTCGGCCCAACTGGCCGAACTCGAGGAACTGAAGGATCAGCGAGACCAAGAGGGAAGCTCCGACGAACTGGACGCCCAAATAGAGGAGCTTGAAGAACAGACTTACCTTGGTTACATCGAACGCGACGGCGACGCTTCCGACAAGGGCGCGCTCGCGCCAGACTTCCGGCTACTCGACTTGGAAGGGCAGCCACATCAACTGTCTGAGATCGACGGTCCGATCGTGCTCAACTTCTGGGCCAGCTGGTGCGAGCCCTGCATCGAGGAGATGCCGGAGTTTGAGCTCGTCAACCAAGAAGCGGCTGGACGGGTCACATTCGTAGGCGTCAACGACGGCGAGAGCCTGGAGACCGCGCGCGAGTTCGCGTACGAGGTCACCGAGGTGAGCTACCTCGTGCTGCTCGACCCGACCAAATCGATGACCGACGGTCCGTACCCGCTGGTCGGGCGGCCGACCACCTACTTCATTGGCGGCGACGGCATCATTAAGGAATTGCGCGTCGGCATCGTCGATCTGGAGACCCTGAGAGGACTGGTCGGCGATCTGATCGGAGAGGAACTCGGCGGCGTCGAAGAAGCACTCCCGGCCGACTATGGCGAGGCCGCGTTGAACATTATCGACTCGGCCCGCGCCAACTACGTAGCGGCCGAGGAACTGATCGCCCGCTGGAGAGACAATCCTGACGTGCTGGGCGATCCGGGCTGGCAGCGCAATATGGAGGCGCAGACTCGGGTGTGGTCGGACTTGAACGAACAGTTCTTGGAACTTACGCCGCCGAGCCAGTGGGATGAGTTGCATCAGAAGGTGTCGGATGCGCTCGCGCAGATCGCGAACGCGGCCGGTCCGCTGGTCCGCGACGCAGTTGAGGGAGAGAATGCCGGAGGCATGGAGACCGCGGTGACGCTGTTCGAGAGTTTCCGCGGGATCTTCGATCAGGCAGCCGAGAACCTGTCTGGTGTGATAGAAACTCAGCAATAGAGCCAGCGATGGCGTATTGGGGCGATTAGCTCAGGTGGCTAGAGCGTCCGGTTTACACCCGGGAGGTCGGAGGTTCGAGTCCTCCATCGCCCACCACTGGGTACGGTGTTGCGAACTTTGAGGCCCAGGTCGATCTCGGCGCGGTCGGCATTGCCGATGGGACTGTCTTCCGGCATCGGGATCGTGTAGTTGATGGTCGCGCGACCGGGACTTACGACAATTGACTTCACGAATGAGCGCACGAAGGCTTTGGCCTCGGTCAGCTCGCTGGTGGCCAGAAACTCACTCATGTCCGCTGCGAATGCGGCGATGATCTCCGTCTTGTCCAGCATCCGCTTGCGTTCCGCCAGGACGTCGCGGGCTTCCTTGGCCGCGATTTCGAGTAGATTCTGGCGCTCGCGGTGCACTCGGATCCGCGGCGTGGCGTCGTCGATATCCAAGTCCGAGGTCTCGATGACGTGCCAGATGCGGTCCAAACGGCGACGAACTTCGACCAATTCTTCTTCGATCGTCTCCAGCTTCTGACGCTGTTCCCGCGCCAGACCATCCATCTCCTCATCGAGCATCTTCACGAGCTCGCGGATGTTGCTTTCAGTCAGGATGTGCTGACGCAGCTGGTCAATGATCAGCCGTTCAAATTTGCCAGCGTTCAGCCGAGGAGTTTCGCACGCATCCTTGCCCTGCTTCAGCAAGGAGAGGCAGACGTAGTAGGTGTACTTCCCACCCTTCGCCTCTGAGGCGACGAGCGTTTTCCCGCAGAGGTCGCAGGTTACGAGCCCGCTGAGCAAGTATGGGCTTGCGGCACGGCGCGGATGGGTGTGGCTCGGCGCACGAGCCTGGAGCATCTGCTGCACCCGCGCAAACTCTGACTTCGTAACGATGGCCGGCACGCCGCCGTCCACTCGCACGGGCGGCGCGCCGTCCTTGGCGGTTTTGCCCCAGACCAGAGTGCCGGCGTAGGCCTCATTGGCGAGCATCTTGTGGATGGTTGTCTTGAGCCAGCGCTTACCAGTCTTGGTCGGAATGCCCTCGGCGTTGAGCTGCTTGGCGATGTCTAGAACCGTCAGGCCCTTGAGCGCCATGTCGAAGATGCGCCGGGCTACGCCGTCGGCGGGCGGGTCAAGCTCCAGCTTTGGACGCTTCTTGCCACCGTCGGGCACATAGACCCGCTTGTAGCCCAGCGGCGCATTGTTCGAGACCCAGAACCCGCGCGAAGCGGCTTCTCTCATCCCCCTTCTCACCTCTTGCGCGAGATTCTCCGAGTAGAACTCGTCGACCGACTCAATGATCGCTTCCATCAGCTTGCCGGTGGGCGTGTCGTCAGCGTGCTCGGTGATTGAAGTGACCCGAATCCCGCGCCGGCGCAGCATCGACTTGAACGCGACGGCATGCTCGCGCTTGCGAGTGAACCGAGAGAACTTCCAAACCAAAATCTCCTGGAATGGCGCATCCGCACCACTCGCCTCATCGAGCATCTTGCGGAACTGCGGTCGGTCGGAGGATCGCCCAGATTCGGCTTCGTCGATGTACTCGCGCGCAACGACATAGCCGTTGCGCTCTGCGAAGTCGCGAAGGGCCCGTAGCTGTGCCGCGACGGAGAGGTCCACGTCTTGCCGGTCGGAGGAGACGCGCGCGTACAGCGCGGCTGGGATTCGGTCGGTTTGGTGTTGCATGAGGTGTTCCAATCGAGGTACGGGCATCGACGCGCCGCGTTCCGTGTTCGAAACAAGTTTACCTTTCGCTGCTAGCAACTTCATCACCTACATGATGAACCTACCCATTCTGAGTCGAGTAATTGCTGTCGGGAGTCATTGCATCCAAAGGAGTGAGGCGATAACGCTGAGCGGGGCTTCGAGGCCGTTCAGCGCCGCCAACGGGCCGTCCTATTGATCGCCGACGATCTTGTCTTCGTGCCCCTTGACCGGACCGGCTGCGAACTGCTTTTCACTCTGCTCGCCGACCGCTGGGAGCGGCGTTCCAAGATCGTCACCACCAAGCTCGCATTCTCCGAGTGGGTCTAGGTCTTCGGCGACGAGAAGCTGTCGACAGCGCTGCTCGACCGCCTCGGCCATCACGCCCACACCCTCACCGTCAAAGACCAGGTCCTACCGGACTCGTCGTCGGACTACACCCTGTACGGAGGTGAACCCATCCCCAACTCGCCCCTTCCACCACCCCAAGAGGATCAACTCTACGCCGATGAGGTGGACCACTTTCCGAGCGATGTTGACAGGTAGACCTTACCGCCGTCCTTGCCTTTTGGGGACGTACCCAGTGAATGCTCGATCGCTAAGCGTACCTGCGCCAGCGAATCCTCTCACTTCGTCGCCTGATCGACCCGTTGCAAGGTGTCGCGAACATAGGAAGCGAACAGACAGGCAAGGTCGCGTGGCTCGGCACTCTAGCTGGAGAAGAGGCCATGGTCAGGCTGGCCGCTGCCCGTCTCGCTATGGTGGTCAACGGCGCGGACTTTGGTTGTGAGTCGTTCCCCGACGGTATCGAAGAGATCGTCGAGTGCAGTGCAAGAGCTCGGGCATGCCGACGCGTCTGACGTCGGCGATGACATCGAGGAACGCTTTGTCGGCTTGAATCAGTTCTCGCATGCGGACTCCTCATCTGCGTAGAAGTGCGTCACGCTATCCACCACCAGCGATGGGACGCGCTGGAACCTGATTCCAGACCGCATCTCCATACGAGGATATGCTGAACTCCATGAGTGGCGACGAGAAGACACCGCTGCACGACACAGGCGGCATGGCGGCGCTGCAAGTCGCCGAGGCGCACTTGTCGACATTGCTGATTGCAACGGACGCGCTAGACAGCAAGGCTACGTTCATTCTGGCGGTGAACGTAGCCTTGTTCGGCCTATTTTTCGGCGCTGTGATCTCAGCGTCCGATCCGACCGAGTGGGTGGCACTCACAGGCCCGGCGATTCTCAGCACTCTCCTGCTGTTGGGAGGAGCGTGGACCGTTCGTCCACGAGAATTGAATCAGTTTGTGCGGCCTCAAGATCTGCTAGAGCACATTGACGAAGGGTTCGGGAGCGATCAACTGGCCTGGAGCTACGTGGAAAGCATTGCCGATGCCAGCGAGTCAGTAGGCGGTGTGCTCAACGCGAAAGCAACGGGCATCGGTCTGTTGGCATTAGGCACCGTACTGAACATAGCTGCGATCGGTGTTTCAACCGCTGTTTGGGTCCCTTGAGGGAATACGCCCCCACAGACCAGAACGGAAGGGGCCTGGTGGCAGCTTCTTTGGTCGCCGAACCTTCACGGTGTGTTGCGGTGACACCTGTGGGTCAGGGAGTGACACTGGTTTGCGTTGCTTGGGCTGTAACCGTCCCTTGCGCAGTCGATTGAGGATGTCGGACATGTTTCACTCCTCCGGGGCAAGCTAGGCCTTAGGGGGCCGAGACGGCGACTCAGTCTTCACCTTACCCGGTGGTAACTTCGTCGGGGAAGGCGATCGCGGATGGGTCTTCGGTGCTTGCTCGCGGCTCACCATCCCAGTCTCCTGCCTTGCTGGCTATTCTATCGAATTCGCTGGTCATCGACGCTAGCTGCGCTTCACTTGTGGCAGGCGATGCAGACCTTGGCCTGGCCGTAGAGGTCGTCGATGTCAAGCGGTTCGCAGTCCGGACGTAGCGGATTGACTTGCACCCGTGCCTTCTGCCGTTCGAGACGACGTTCGTGCTCACGCTCGATTTCAGCGATTCGGTCGGGCTGTGAGAGCTGCTCCAGCGATTCTCCCTGGCTCCAAGTGAACGGTGAGCCGTCTTCGAGCGCCGTTTTCTCGTAGCGGCGGGCTTCTTCAAAGAACTGCGGGTGTCGTTCCAGTAGGCGAACCCACTCGATCTTCTGCTGAAAGAAGCAGAACGTGCAGCCGCTGCGGGTTCGCCACTCGTAGTAGGTGGGGAGTCCTAGTCCGGCACCATCCAGAATCTCCAACACGCCTGCTTTGTCGATTCCGGATTCCTTCAGCGGAAGGCGCACGACGAGGCGCTCGTGCTTTGAGCTGTAGCCTTCGCGGTACTCCTCATCGCCGCGGATCGCGACGTAGCTGTAGACGGTTTCGCCGGCTTCGAGCATCGGGGCTACCCAGCGCTCAAACGGTCTGATCTTGAGTTGCCTCGTGCACCAACGGGTGCGCGCCGATGGGAGGAAGTTGTTGAACTGTCGGAGCCAGAAGTCGAAGTCGCGGTCTGGGTTCAAGCGAACGATCGGCTTGCCCAGGAAGCCTTCTAGTTTGTCGAGGAACTCGTACACCTCCGGCAGCTCTTTGCCGGTATCGGTGAAGAAGTACTCGACATCGAGTTCGGGATACTGCTCGCGCATGAAGACGGCGAGGGCTGCGCTGTCGCGTCCTCCCGACAGTCCAAGGACATGACGTTCCATTGGTTCACCCCTCTCCTGAGGCCTGAATGCGCCGAGCGCTCAACTCTGCAAGCGCGGCTAGTACGAGCCGTGGATCCCGGTTGTCACAGCCGTTCAGCGACTCTTCGATTCGGTCGACCAGGGCACCGATCGCCGGCTGCTCGTTATCCGCAATCTCAAACTCTTTGCGGAGTGGGGCCGCTCTGCCATCTGTGCCGATGATGACGGCAATGGCTCGCCGTTTATCTGGCCGACCCTTGACATGCGCGAACGTCTCACGGCGGACGAAGTCGCGCGCCAACTCTGCCAAGGCGAGCTCTGCGGCATCGACATCAGAATCGACCCAGTTGGTGGGCGGCTTGCTCACGGCGAGGCTGATCAACCCTTCAATGTCGGCGTCGCTGCCCCGAAACTGTGCCAAGCGAACAGTGAATGCTTCCCGTCGATGGTCCGCCCCAAGTCCCCGCACGTTGTCGGCCCGGGCTCGCAGTTCAGCGAGCATCGGCTCTGACGCGTTGGGCACCTGTAACTCCGCTAACAGCGACTCCTGTTGTCTATGCAGCATCGCCGAGTAGGCGTGCTGCAGCTCCTTCAGACCTCCAGCAACCCGCTTGGCCGCGATTGTCGCGTCGTCAGCGTCCCGGACGACACTTGTAGGACTGAAGGAGCGAGGTATGTCGTCGAAGAGCAACTTGTTGGGATCATTGGCCCGCTTCAGCAGGTGCCTCAGCTGTCGAGCATCGGCTGACACTCGCTGGGTGCGCTGTGTCCAATTGGGCAGGTGGTCATGCAGCTGAACTAGCACTCGGGCTACATCGAGCGATTCAAGATCGATAGGCTCGTTTGCCTGATCCACCGATCGCACCATGGCGGCTAGTTCGGAGAGCAAGTCACTGTTTGACTCCGAGAGCACCATCCAACGGAGGTGCACATCGCTCGGATTGCGAGCCATGACGTGGAGATCAAGGTCCGTGACTCGTGATTGGAAGACTCCGTCGCGATAGAACGCTACCTGCTGCCGCTTGGAGAGCAGGAATGCCGCCGTCAGCAAGGGCATGAGGCCATCCTTGATGCCGTAGGGAGGCTCACGCCATGTAGACCAGAGTTCGGCGATAGCGACTGTGCGCTGAGGATTACCGGCTAGGAGAGACTCGGCCGCTTCCCAGGCCGGTCGGAGGTGCTGCGGATCGGGAGCAACAGGTGGGGCAAAGCGCCACTTCTGATCGACGAGCCTGTAGAGCCCGGTGGCCTCCAAGAGCGAAACGAACAAGCCGCCTTCCGCCGGGAAACCTTCAATGCCGAGGCGTTCTTCGCCTTCGTTGAGCACCATCTGAGCCAAGAGCGCATTCTGAGCTGCGACAGCGTTGCTCGACGGCTTGAGTCGATTGAGGAGCTCATTGCGAATGTGTGGCGTTGCTGGGTACCGCTCGTCCGCGAGCTCGGATGCCAGCGCATTCAACTGTGAGTGATCGAGCTGACGGGGCGGACACGCTGTCGTCCACCAATAGGCATTGTGTAAGGCTTTGCCTAATTCGCTCTCCAACTGCTCCCGCAAGGCCGTGATCCGACCTTCCACTTCGACTCGGGCCACCTGATCGCCCTGCAGTACGGGCGTGTGACGTCGTACGTGTTGCAGAGCCATTAGGTCTTGGGCGAGGCTTGCAATCGTCCAAGACTCCCGATTCGGCACACCAATGGCCGGGGCGTAATCGGTTGCCGACAGGAGTGCGGCCTGCACATGCCCTTGGACCTCCGCTGGCGGGTCTCCTTGCATTGGAACCGCGAGGATGAACGCGCCCGAAGAACCGTCCTTCGGCGCGTGTGCTGCGACGGCATCGATCAGTTCACCTGGCGCCGCAATGCCGAATCGGAACCAGCGCAGTGCACCGGTCTCGTGGTAGTGGCGTTTCGCGACTACTGGCGAGAGCCCGGCAAGCTCAGAGAGCTGCTGGTGATTCAGCCCCCTGACAGCGTCATACGCCTCCTCCATCGCCTGCTCAATGTCGAAGTCGCTGCCTGCGAACACACTGAAACTATCGTTGAACCTGCGGTAGACCACCAAGGAGAGGCGCTGTAGGTCAACGAGTGCACGTTCTATCTCAGTTTTGCTCACTCCACTTAGCGCAGAACGCAGTAGCTCGGAGCCAGCGACAAGCCCGCTCCGCTCCTTGAACAAATCAACGAGGGCGATGGTCCTGAGCAGACTCATGCGGACTTCGTCCGCTCCAGAGGCTTCACAGCGATTGATCGCGTCAATCGCTAGGGCCCACCGATGCCCGTCAGGAGACGCAAGGATGGCGGGTTCGAGGTTGAATCGCAGGTAGTCCCAGAGGAGGTTGGGCGTGTAGAGATCACCTGCCTTCGCTTTGTGCAGAAACTCTTGAAAGCCGAGTGGTTCTGGCGAATTCAGAAAGCCGAAGACACTGCGTTGGTTCTGTCCAAACCGTCTCCTAGAGATTGGCCCCAACAGACTGGCGACGATCGGGTGCAGTGGCCAACAAGCGTGTAGAGCCTCCGCAAGAGCGGGCTTATCAGCCAAATTCGCGATCCAAGACGCGAGTTTACGATGTTCGGGTGGAGGATCGTCGGCCTCGATGGCCCGGCTCACAATCTCCAGTTGCTCATCCGGACCGACCGCAACCGTGAGATCAACGAAGCGCCCTTGGACCTTCGCCCACTCATCACGGCTTTCCCGTGACAGGCGGTGAGCGTACTCATCGAAGGCCTGATGCAGAATCCCAACGACGATCAGTCGCCGACCACTGCGTGAGGCGAGCTCAGCCAGTTGCTGAAAGAAGTAGATGTCCGTCCCGTCACGAGCCGCACCCTCCAGGAACTTCCCCATTTCGTCGATCAATACCAATAGGCCGCCATGGGAGCGAGGCGTTCGTTTGGCGATCCGAAGCAGCGCGTCAAGCGTGGTCTCGTCGTTCCAGTCTCCTGTTGGGGCCGTACGCACAAAACGCTGCCGCTCAAGGGCTTCGCCAATCACTTGCGATGGGCGATTGCGCCGACCAACGACTGGAAGTACGCGCCAGCCTCGTTCCCCCAACGGCAATGCGCTTCGAATCGCGGCGTCGGTCTCGGGTCCGACAACAGGCTTCCCATTCGAGTCAGACACGGCTCCCGACAACGAAGCGGCGAGCGCGATGGCCAAGCTCGATTTGCCAGCGCCGTAGGGACCGGTCCACGTGAATGCGCCCTGTCCCATCTCCGCTACGTGTTGCGACATTGTTTCCAACACCCGGGCCGCTGAGGGAGGGCAAACGAACCCTACGAGTGCTTCAGGGTTGGCTAAGTCCGCATCAACCCGGACCGATCGCTGGAATCTCCGGGCTATTCGAACACGGGAACTGAGCGTGGTCACGATGCGTACTTCCTGTAATCCAGTTCCAGCAGCCGCAGTGCTTCCTGAGCCGAAATCTCCCTGAACCGAATCAGTTGTCTCAGACCAGCCGCTTCAGACCACTGATACGTGCCATTCGTGATTCGCTCCGTCTGCGTCAGCATTTCGATGAGATCGTTCTCGCCGAGCTGGAACACGCGACCAGGCGACCCAGGACCGTAAGCGAGCGCTTCGAAGGACAACGTGTTTGACGTCGGCGACATCCAGCTCCAATAGTCGTTCACGGCGTAGCTGAAGACACCTGCGCTCAGGCTGGTCTTTGGTCCACGAATGAACCGAAATCCGTCACGCTGCCCTGTCGCGCGAATGAGTCCAAGCTCCGACAGTGGCGACTCCAATGAGTCCTCCATCAGCGGCGCTCCAGCAGTGTGCAAGGGCGCGTATGTCCTGACGAGACAGGCCACATCCCGTTTGATCGTGGCCATAGATGCACGAGACCAAGCATGCCGCTCTGCAAGCTCCATCACGCCCTGAACCAGTGATTCGCGTTCAAACTCGATCCCGGGATAGTGACTAAACGTCCAGAACCATGTGGTCAGCCTCCGTTGACCAGATATGTTCCAGTGTGTGACCCAAGACGTGGATGGGTGCTCCATCCACGGGTCAAGCCCGGAAACCTCATCAAACAGCAGCCTCCCAAGGTCGGTCAAGTCGAGCAAACGACGATCGTCGTCTTCGACAACAACACCGGCAGACATGCCCCAATGCCGGATCGAGGAGACCATGTTCTTGCCGACACCGAACCGAGCGATCGCATCATCCGCTGCGAAGATCGGCCGTCCGTCAGCCTGCTCTTGGCGCGCAGCATCGAAGGCCTTCTTGAGCCACCCATAGCGCAAGGGAAAGGTCTCGTGGCCCGAAAACCGAGGACGGTAGGCTTGGTCATCGAGGGGACTCTGCAAAGGCCTTAGCTCCTGACTGGACGCCGCATCCAGTTGCAGGCTAGCATCTTTCGCAATAGTGTCTATTCCAATGCCCAAATCGAGACCCCCTAATGGTGAGCAACCGTTGATGGCAGACTCACAAACCATCTATGCCGACTATCAAGCCACGACTCCGGTCGACCCACGCGTTGTCGCCGCGATGGAGCCCTATTGGAGGGAAACGTTCGGCAATCCTCACTCCTCGGACCACGTGATGGGGTGGACGGCAGATCAGGCAGTCAGCGACGCTGCCACCTCGGTCGCAGACCTGATCGGTGTGGACGCCTCTGAGATCGTGTTCACCTCAGGGGCGACTGAGGCCAACAATCTGGCCCTGCTCGGTCTCGCGCGAAGGGCCCCACAGGGACGACGACGGATTCTTGTGAGTGCGATTGAGCATAAGTCAGTGCTTGCGGCAGCCCGAGCTCTTGAGGAGCGCGAAGGGTTCAGCGCGGAGATCATCCCTGTCGATCACGAAGGGTTCGTTTCACGAGACGCTCTAGAAGCCATGCTGAGCGAAGACGTGCTACTCGTCTCGATGATGGCGGTCAACAATGAGATTGGGACGGTGCAGGACATCGCGGCGATCGCCGATCTCGTTCATTCGCAAGGCGCGCTCTTGCACTGTGACTCAGCGCAGGCGCCGTGCGCGATGGATACCCGCGGACTCTCCGCATGTGCTGATCTGCTCAGTCTCTCAGGGCACAAGATCTATGGCCCGAAAGGGATCGGTGCCTTACGCATTCGTCATGGACTCGTGGATCAATTGGAGCCGCTGATCTACGGAGGTGGGCAGCAGGGTGGAGTTCGTTCAGGAACTGTGCCCGTATCACTCTGCGTAGGAATGGGATTGGCGGCCGAGATATTGAGCCATGAGGAAGCGGCGGACGAGCGTTGCCGAGTCGCGCGCTTTCGAGACGTGTTCGTCGATGAGCTTCGCGGTCTGGCTCCGTCCGCGGCTCTGAACGGACCGGCAAGCCATTCGCGTCACCCGGGGAACGCGAACATTCGGTTTCCAGGCGTCAATGGCGCAGACTTGATCGCGTCCATGCAACCTCAACTGGCCGCCTCCACAGGATCGGCCTGCACGGCCGGCACAATGGAGCCCTCTCACGTCTTACGAGCCACAGGTCTGACACCGGCGGATGCCGACTCATCGGTGCGGTTCAGTTTCGGTCGATTCTCAACCGACTCGGAAGTCGGGAAAGCCGCTAGGGTCGTTGCAAGGGCCTTCAGCAATCTGGTCTAAATGCTACTTCCATGGAGCCAAAAGACTGTACCTGGGAGGTCCTGCTGGAACTGACCCCGTGATGCCCCGATGACGTGGCAAGGCGAGAGTACGTCGTTGTCTCTGGTTGGGAGATCCACGATAACGGGCGGTGTACCGGGATTCGAAAAACGGCTATGTTCTTGGGCATCGTGCACGAGGCGTGGCCATAGTCAACTCGGGTGAGGCCATTCATGACGCGTATCAGTGACCTGTTCGACTCCCTCTCGATCGACACCGCTGGAATGATTGGGTTGGGACTCTCTCCCGACGACGGAATCGATGAACTCGGACCGAGCGAGGTGCAGAGTCTCGCATCCTTGACTGCCGCCAAGATAATAGAATCGGAACGCTGCCGGTTAGTTCCTCTTGGCGTGTTGTTGCCTAGTCTCTCAGTCAGGAGAAGCGAGGTACTGCAGCCTGACGCGTTCGATCAACGCAGTTTTCGGATTCTGCGAGACGCTGGCATCAATACCTGGGGAGACCTTGCTTCGCGCTCACCGGCGGGACTATCGATTCTTCGCGGTGCCGGACGCCTCACAGTGCGCCATGTCATTTCTCTCAGCGTAGAACGGTCGCTCGCGACCCACGTCAACACATCCCATCTTGGTCCGATCGAAGCCGAAAGTGAGGAGAGCGAGTCCGAAGCTGGATTAGCCAAGGACTTGCTGTCTGTTCTCCAGTCTCTGGCTCAGGAAGCCGATGGACAGGACGCCTGGAGGGAAATCGAAGAAGATGCCCAGCGACGCTCAGTGCTCGTCAGTCAATCGCAGTCCGTAGCCAACGAGAGACAAAGGCCTGAATCCTCTCATGTCGAGCGAATCGGACCAGCGCCGTCTCGGTCGGAAGAGAGGCTCCTTATCGCGTTGCGCGCGCTCTCGGCTTGGGGGTTAAGAGTGCGAAACCTGAAGCATCTGAGTGACCTCATGTCCATAGCCCCTAACACTGGCCCAATGCCAAGAGTTCTGTCGGAGCAGTGGGCTGCGTGCAGGGACATCCGATTGCTTGACTTGGCCGATTCAGAGCTCGCTTCGGTGACGCTGGACGACTTGGCGGAGATCTTGCTGACGGGGTTTGACGACCAACGACGCGTAGTGTTCGAGCGGCGGATCGTCGAGGGCCGGAAACTTGAAGAAGTGGGGCAAGAGCTTGGAGTGACTCGCGAGCGGATACGTCAGGTTCAGCAAGATGTTGAGAAACGGATTTCTGCGAGACTCCAAACTCGGGCCTTTCTCTTATTGCATTGGCGCGCCGCCGAGTTGCAACAAAGGCTCGGAGCTGCGGCACCATTGGACCACCCGGTAACGCTCAGAGCGCTGAGTGCAGTGTTTGAGGGGGCATCCAGTGACTCGGCCATGCTCCTGCGCCCACTCACTCTCCAGTTGGCGGGACCATACCAGGAGCGAGATGGATGGCTGATGCTGGAGCCCGCCTCCACGATTAACGCAAAGACTCTGCAAGAGCATTGCAATGAGTTCGGCCTGCTGCCAATCGCACTCGCACGTGAATGGCTATCCGATAACGACATCAATGCCGACTTCCATGACGCGTGGCTGGAGAAGTTCGGTGGATTTCGCCGGATCGATGACACTCTTGTGGTCTGGCCGCGAAACATCGTTGATAAGTGTGTGGCGCTGCTCGCGCTTCGGAACGAGCCGGCCGATGCCAAGACCCTTGTTGAACTTGTTGGCGAAGGGCACAATGTCCGAGGAGTGCACACTCGGTTCTTCGAAGAGGATCGATTGGTACGAGTAAACCGGACCCATTGGGCACTTCGTGCCTGGGGGATGGAAGAATACACAGGCATCACCGATGAGATTGCGCAACGCATTGAGGAAGCCGGCGGGCAGATCGAACTCCAACACGTTGTACGAATGGTTGCCCAGCAGTTCAGTGTGAAGGAGAGCTCTGTCGCGGCATACTCCGCGGCCCCAATGTTCGTCATGGAAGACGACGTCATCCGGCTGCGCAGGGACGACGAACCATTTGTGGTGACAGAAGGATTGAAGGAAGTCAAAGGCGTCTATCGGACAGCAGAGGACCGTATCAGTCTGCTTGTGATAGTCGATCGGGAGGTGCTTCGCGGTAGTGGTCGTCCTCTGGACCCTGCCGTGGCCTTGGAGCTCGGGGTGAAGCCCGGTGGCAGACGCTTGTTCCAGTACGAGAACGGGGAACTGACGATCAGTTGGCCCCTTACGTCGGCATTTGGACCTAGTTTGGGATCCATTCGAGTTCTGGTCGAAAGGGCTGGGGCTTTGAAGGGCGAGAAGGTGAGGCTTGACTTCAATCTTGAAGACGAACAAGTCGCCGCTGAGCGGGTGCCTATCGATTTGAGCGATGTTGACACTACCGAAGCGCTGCGCCTCCTAACTGGCATTCAGGCGGATGCCGCAGGCGGGGCATTGGCGGTAGCGCGGGCAGTAGATTCTCCGCCTGCGAACGTCAGGGGAGTTCTGAAGGAGCGAGGAGACACGGAGGCCTTAGAACTGTTGCCGTCCGTCGACATTGACCCGCTGTTGGAATCGACACTGTCTGATTTGGCAACGGCGATTCTTGGCGAGTGAAGCTTGGTGTCTGGCTACCGCCTAGCGCCTCAAGTCATCGAGTCGCAGCATCAGATTCAGCGTGGGTTCCACTTGCCCCACTAACTGGTCGAGCAGGTCAGGAAAGCCGCCGTTGGCATACTCCGAAGCCATGCGTATCACTTCGGCTGGAGAGTCAAGGATCTCCGGCCCCTCCTCCCCGAGAGCCAACAGCTCCAGGTGGGTGATTCGCCAGGGGTCGGTGGCCAGGATTCGACCATCATTGAATTTCACTGCTTCTTGGGACAAGAGAATTCGTCGCCGTTGGCGGACTCCGATGGCCAATGCCGCCCACCATGCATCTACTTGCCGCTGAAATGGGCGGTGATCTTGCTGCGACCGCGAGACGTAATCGCGCAGAAGCTCATGGTGGGGCGCTGCGATGAACAAGTCTTGGCTGGCGTACGGGTTCGCGATGGTTGTCATTCGCCGTCTGCCCTCTACAAGTCCCGCTGCACGACGCCGTGTAGGTCGTCGTAGCGCCGTGCGCAGACTCGGCACGAGTGCCGGTGGTCGCATTGGCACAAGCGCGACACCGGATACTCCGAGTGCCACCGGAAGACCAGGTCAGCAGGATAGTGATGCGAGCATGAGAGAGTCACCACGGTCCCCGCCCGAGCATCGATCAACTTCTCCACATCTCGCAGCTCAGACCGCGTCAAGAAGAGGATGACCTGAAAGTCAGGGTGTCCATCAGTCGGTGGCTTGGTCACCACGTCAACCATCCGTTGCTTTACCCCTCCAGAGACCATACCCAGAGGCGTATCGATCACTCGTGGCGCAGTGACCGCTGAGACCTCCATGAGCGCCCAAATGAACGACAGGGTGAGGGCGCGCTTTGAAGCGCCATTGAGCTCAAAGTCGGGATCGAGGCTCTTGCCGTCATGGGTGTCGATGATGATGTTGAAATCACCATCAATGTGGACTCCAGCGAAGAGCGACGAACCAAACTCCTCTCTCTCAGGCGAACTCGGAGACCCCACAATCTCCATGAACAGCTCCTTCATTCGCTCAGAGACACGTTCGACGTAATCGTCTTGGAGCACGCTCAGCACATTGTTCGCGAGGTCGTTTAGATCCTGTGCGACATCGCGCTTCATGATCAGATCTCCGCTGAGCTTCGCCGCATTCATGGCCTTCTGTAGGTCGGAGTTGATCTTCTGCCTCAGACGCTCAGCTTGCTCGAGTTCTTGGGTCCTCGCGCCAATGTCCTGATTGGCCTGAGCGACTTTTGCGCCAACATCCTCGATATGGGAGGTCAGGTATCGAACTCGCTCTTCGTCGATGCTGCTGCGATTGGCCTCTAGTCCCTTTAGCTCTGCCGCCTTGTTTCGAAGTCCGTCACTCGCATCTGTGAAATCGTCCAACAATCGCGCGCGCAAATGTTCGAAGTCATGTCGAGTCTCGATACGGCTCTGCTCGGTGGCTTCTGCCTGTCGTGCAATGTGCGACAACTCGGTCAGCCGCTGTCGCCGGCTCGGGATATCCTTCTGTTGTTCAAGCAAGTGGAGAACTTGCGCACGATGCTCGGAACCCTGTGCTAACGATTCGCCACATATGCACTGGCCAAGTTCCAGTCGGTCGGCAAGCACTTCAATCGATGTTCCGGGTATCACATGTCGATCAGCAAGTTCGGCGAGAACGTCGAGACCGGCTCTCAGGCTTTCGTCCATGAATCGCCAGGAAAACTCCTCCGACTTGAGCGCGTCGGTCATGGCTGTCAACGCGACACCGCGCTGGCGCTCAAGACGACTACGGTCTTGCTCTGCACGCTCAATACGCTCGTTGAGTTCGTCAAGATCGCCAACTCCCCGAATACTTCGAAGCTCCTTTTCCCAGTCCGTGCTCTGCTCGGTCATGTTGGCATGGCGGTCACGTAACGCGTCGAGTTTCTGCTGGAGAGCAGCAATGGCAGCATCGGTCGATTCCAACCGCTCTTCAAGTTGGGACGTGTCGTGTCCACCTGCTTTTGCTGCTTCGGCGCGAAGATTGCCGTAAGCCCAGGAGATATCGTTCGCCGCCATACGAAGTCGTTCGATCCCCAGCAAGTCGCGGATTGCGTTCTGTACCCGGTCTTGCCTCTTGCGTGTCGCGATCTGGCCAGAAATGAACGACTGCACAGAGTCTCCGTCGGTAAAGAAGACATCTCGTAGTCGCTTGGGAAGCCAAGCGACGATCGTTGCGTCGCCACCTTCTACTTCGTCCTCGCCTGCTGAGGTGATACGCATCAATCTCACACGATCGTTGCTCCGCTCAACCTTGTCGTCAGTGGAGGGGGTCTCGATTACTGAGCGGATCAGGCGATAGTGGCCAGAGTTGCCATATGCGTCCGTAATCTCGAACTCGATCATGACCGATACTGAAATCGAAGTGCCGGACTGATTCGCTGACGAACTGAGCCTCAGTCCCTTGGCCGAATCCGGCAGGCCAGACATGCCATAGATGGCCCATTGAAACGCGTAGAGGAGAGATGTCTTGCCAGAACCATTCTCAGCTCGGATTACCGTCAGAGGGCGATCGCGCTCCGTCGAGAACTCGAGGGAAACATCTTCGAGCAGTTTGAAGTTCCGAATGTGTGCGCGAAGCAGACGCATCACTTCCCCTCCCGGTTCTGGAGCGTCTTTGCGCCAAGCGTCTCGATTATCCGCTTGACCTGTTCTCTCCTCGACCGATCCGAGAGTCCTTGGTCTTGAGCACGCAGCACTTCGATGAGGGCGACAGCAAGATCGTTGCGGTAGTTGGGCGACCGCTCCCAGACGAGGGCGACCTGATCGCGGATCTCATCGCTCATCCTCTGTTGTGAGAACATCACCATTCTCAGTTCCTGACCCTGGTTTGCGCCTCGAACTTCGAGATGATGCTGCGCGGGCCGTCCGAGTCCCACTCATTCTCCGCTAGGGAAGCGAACTCCTCAGCGCGACGCAACTCTCCGCGCAGAATCGCCGCGCCTTCATCGGACTCGAGCTCAGGTGGTACGACGATGAAGTCGTGAACACTGGCCATCGACTTGCCGGGCGCTCTCCTTAGAATTCGTCCTCGACGCTGGACCCACTCTCTTCGCACTGCGCTAGAAGCCAGGATGTAGGCCGTGTCGGTTTGCGGGATGTCGATTCCCTCGTCCAGCACTTTCATCGCAGTCAGGACCTGATAGTCGCCCTGTCCAAACGCCTCAAGCAGCTTGGATGCGTCGCGCCTGCTCGTCTCCGCGCTGGTGAACTGATGGCTGATAACGCCCAGTTCGGAGAGCATTTCGTTGATGCGCTCGATTTGGCGCTCCTCCTCAAGGACTGTGGCCTTGCCGGAAGCGTAAACCAGGCATCGCTGAACCGTCGACGGCCCCTGTTCTTGCAGCAATTGGCGGAGGACCTGGACCTTCGCGGACGCCTGTTCGAGTACGGCTCTTCGATCTCGCAGTAGGCGTTCGCCTCGCCTGGTCAGGCCTACGACCTGACCATCGTCATCGCGCTTGAAGCCAGCCTTGGCAAGCTCTTCAGTCAACTCGGTCCACTTGTCAAACTCATGGTTGGTCATGGGAACCTCGTGAAGGAAGTACCAGTAGGGCGTCAAGCAACCCGCGCGAATTGCCTCGTCCAAGCCGAATGTGAACACTTGAGGGCCGAAGTAGTCGAACAGGCGATCAGTGCCGTCGGGATCGTATTGCCTGATCGGGGTGGCAGAGAGACCGAGTCTGCTGTTTGCCCGTTGAGGAAGGCTGCGGAAATGGCTTGGAGCTCCGAGATTGTGCATCTCGTCGCCAACGAGGAAGAGCTCAACTTGGGACGGGAGTCGCGCCAGCAGACCTCGTATGCCCTCATCCTGCGAGAACAAGCTGTTTGTGACGATCATGACCTCCGTGCTTGGCCGATCAACGCCAAGGCCGGCCTCCACTTCCAAGAGTCGACGTCGGCGCTCATGAGGATTGAGGCCGCTTGGAAGCAAGGGTTCAACGCCGAACTCACGAACATCATCTGCCCATTGCAGCATCAGAGGCCTGGAAGGAACGAGCACGACCATCAGCATTGGGCCAGCGTGCCGACGTTGCGTCTCAGACGCCGCGAGCAAGGCGGTCCGAGTCTTGCCGCCGCCGGTTGCGATCGCCAGTACCCCGCGCCGTCCATTGTCGACAAACCCATCGACAGCACGCCCTTGATGTGCGTAACGTCCTGTTCGCCATTCAAGCTCCTCGGGAACGATGAGCGTCCTTCGCCCGAGGTGGGCAGAATTCGCTGGCAAAACAGGTTCAATGCCGGCATCGTGATCCTGCCTCCAGGCTACCCAGAAGTCGCTGATTGTCGGAGCTGTTCCGTGTGTCGTCGCTTGTCCAGCGACGAGGATCCCATCGGATGCCTGCAATGTAAGTGAATGAGGGTGCTCGCCGTTCCATTGCTTGTCCCATTGCTGTACGAGTTTCGAAACACGCATCTCAGCGATGGGACCATCGGCCCAGGCTCTGTCAACGGTCATCTGCTCGCCGTTGAGGAGCAGACCGCGACCGGTGGCGTTTCCTGATCCATGTATTGCGAGCCACTCGTCTCCGTCACCGAGGAGCCATTGTTTCTTGTGGTACATGCCGTGGTCCATAAGGACGAACCGAATCTCCAATCGACAGGTCGCCAAGAGAAAGGAAAGGCAGGCTCGTGTGTGTCGGACAAGGGCAGCTTCATTCACTGAGCCGTCGCCAAGAAGGCTCGCCGAAAGAGAATCAATGACTTCTTGAGGACTGCGAACACCCTTGCCGATAGCTGCGCGATCATCGTCGTCAAGCTCCGGACTAATGAGGAGCTTCAGAGTTCGGTCAGACCTCTGCAGATAACTCGCAAGGCCAGGTGCGATCTGCGCGAGACAACGGGAGCTGAAGTAACCAGAGGCAATGCGTGCGTCCCGAGCTAGAGACATGGCAGGTATCAAGACCTCGCCAACGAGATCGTCCGCAGGGATCTCGTAGACAGGTTCAACGTCCCTTAGGGCTGCTGCCATCTCTGTCATTGGTTCACCATATGGTTAGCCATGGAAGACTCTGCTGCGGGAGGGCTAATGTTCCCTCTTGACCAGTCCTCTTGGGCCGCTTCGCCTCTCGAAGCGAAGCCTAGCTGAGACTCAGCCCTCTTTTCCAAGTCAAGATAGGAGGAACACCGGGCGATTTCTTGGTGAGATGAGAAACGACTGTAGAAGCAGGCCTCAGACCAATTGCGGCGAGCCAGAGTCCGCAGTCCCGTTTCTTCTGCAGAGCAGGCAGCACGCCCAAGCACACGGAACCAAGGACGAGCCATCGTGCATGTGGTCTCCGGGTCATTCTGAAGGTGCCTGCTTTGCCATAAACCTACGAAATCGCAGAGCTTTTCTTCACGCGGTGCGAATACAATGTTGAGGTCGAGTTGAACCGGCAGGGAATCCTGTGACAGTCCACATTGAAGGCTTTGCCGAAACGCTTGCCCGCTGCCTCGATTTTGAGGGTGTCGCGCCGGAGGAGCTGGAATCGGCTCTGGCAGAGGCGGCGTTGCCGTTGGAGATGCGGTTTGCCGAGCCTTCGGCTGAGGTTCCTTTGATTCGCTCGGGGTCAGCGTTTACTCACCTGGTCTTTGTTCAGCATGGCGTGGTGACTCCTTGGCAGTCTCCGTACTCGGAGTTGTCGGCTCCGTTTCTGATTGGCGTGCATGAGTTCCTGATGGGGTCGGAGCGATGGTCGGCGAGCTACTCGGCCATTACCGAGGCGGTTGTTGTGCGCATTCCGAAGGAAGTGATGCTACTCGTGGTGGAGCGTCTGCCGTCGGTGCGTGAACGGATGCAGGGGTTGGTCATGCGGCGGTTGGCGCGCTTCTATTGGGTCTCGCTGGCGACGAGTGGTGGGCCGGCTTCGCGTGTGGCGGCGGCGCTGGTATCGCGATTGGCGCTTGTAGATATTGATTACGGCGCTGACCGCAGCATCCCCATCCGCCAGAAGGATCTTGTGAGGCTGACGACACTGTCACGGTCGGCGGTGGCGGCGGGATTGTCGGAGTTGGCCGCGACGGGCGCGATTCGCTGGGGCGATGGTCCAGGCACGCGATTTAAGGGTGAGGTACTCGTGCCGGATGTCGATGCGCTCAAAGATCAGGCCTTTGCAGACGTGCGGGCTCGCGAACTCCAGCCGCTGTTGACTGCCACCATCGACGAGTAGCTCCGAAGCCGCTTGCTCTCGTCTCAACCAACAGGGTCCGAACACGCGGTTGCGTGACCTGCGAAACACGTCTCCGTCCTTGCCAAGATGAGTTATCCACATCTTGTGGAATGTTGTTTCTCAGACATTCTTGACTTCCTTTGATGTCGGATACCATATTCTCTAACAGAACATATGTACTTCGATAGGGGCGTGCGCCATGACCTTCCACCGGCTTCATTCTGCCCAGTCCGTGAAGTTGAAGGATGACGGTCATGCAATCACCGGAGATGACCGAGGCAGAGCAGCGAGCGCTGCACGAGGGTCTGCGCATCTTGGCGCGGCTGATCGCGCGGCACCATGTCGCTCAGCAAGAGACGGTGCTGGAATCTTGCGCGCCAATCGCGAGCGCCGAGAGGGATTCCAGCGTCGCCAAGTCCGAAGGAACGGGATCATGAGGAGACGTACCAGAGTTGGCAAGAGGGACCTCGCGGAAGGCGAGGCGCAGTTGCCGGGAAACTTCCCTGAGCGACTGCTCGGGCTCAAGGAACGCGCCGGGCTGACTTGGGAGGCGATGGCGTTCGCGCTCGGGGTGGACTCGCGCCAGTTGCTGCGCTGGCGGCGCGGCACCGCGCCAAACGGCGGCGCCATGTTCTCGTTGGTGCGGTTCGCCGCTCAGGTGCCCGGCGGTTTGGCTGAGCTGATCGGCGATGAGCCAATCGCGAGTCAGCCACCGACGGAGTAGCCGATGTCGACCTACCGACTCAGCCGCCCTGGTTTCCCCAACGACTTCCCGCAGCGCTTGGAACGGTTGCGGGAAGTGTTGGGTCTCACTTGGAAAGATCTGGCCAAAGAAGGGGGGCTCAACCTTCGCGCGATCCATCGCTGGCGGCGGGGTACCAGGCCCGATGCGCCTCACCTTCTCGTGCTACTCGACTTCGCAGCCGAGCGTGGAGCGCTGGACTGCCTCTTGGACAGCCCGCGCGGGTCCGATCCTCGGCAAGGCATTCTGTTTGATGACGAGACGTGGAGTGGTTTGACCAATGCCGACGGTACGTAGAGAGGTCAGCGCGGTCAATCGGACACAGAGCACAACGTTCCGCGAGCCGCCTGACTCAGCGTCCTTGGCGCGCGCCTTCCGGGTGAGCGCCAAGCAGTTCCCAACGGACCGTCGCATTCCAGCTCCGACCGGCACGAGACCAATAGTGGCACGTGGATTCTGGCCTGTGAGCGCTCCCGCTCAGCAAACGCCAGGAAGTGGCCGGCCGTTAGTTCGTCCTCGAACACGACCAGGACGCTGGGGATGAGGCCGTGATCCTCGAGCGGGCGTCGAGTGGAGTAGTAGCGCAGGTACGGCGCGAGACGGTCGCGCATGTTGGAGGGTCGGTCAGCACGTCGCTCGTACTCGAGGAAGAACGCATGCCGGCCGTCGGATGTCCGCACTTCAAAGTATGCGTCAGGGTGGATCGACCGCACCGCGCCCTCGTAGCGGAAGTAACGCGACGCCCGGTGCGGCGGATCGAGCTGGGTGAACTGATGGCCGCGCTCCGAGGCCTGTTTCGCGACCAGTGAGGCAAACCTGTGGACGGCCTCGGTGTGCTTCAGGTGGCGGAGCAGCTGACGTGAGCGAGCGCCGACGATGTTTCGCCAACCAAACGGCCGGTCCGAGTCCTGCGGTTCAACGCTCCATCGCTGCTTGGCAATGCCGACCGCAGCGCGATCGCGCCGGGCGATGTGCACGATGCCGTCATCGCTGAGCGCCAATCTTGACCTTCCGTCCACTCGGTGGCTGACGACGAGCTCGTGCCTCGTGAGCGCGTTCAACACCTGTCGCAAGCGACGCTGACCGCAATTCAGCAGATCGGCGAGATGATCAATCCGCAGCCAAGGCCAATCGCCAATCAGGTCAAGCGCTCGTTGCTCAGCAGCGCTGAGTGATTTGGCGTCCAAGTCTGCGAGCGGTTTCGGCAATGACACTCTCGACAGCGGGCGCTCGATGACCCGATCGCGAAGCGGGAGCGCGTAGCCAAGTGACTCGCGGAGACTGAACCGCGAACTCCCGTTGGCCACGCGCCAGACTTGCGAGTCGGCAATCGCGGTGAGCACGTCCCGCTCAACGGCGACAAATGTCATGACCGTCGCCCCGTCGAGAATGCGCCGGGCATGCCGCAATCGCACCTCATCAGGCAAGATGATCAGCGCAGCGCCGAAACCGAGCGTCTCGTCGAGCCGGCGCAACCGCTTGGCGATCGCGGTGCGGTCGGCAGTGCGCCCGATTCTGACAAGAGCAATGCTGCGTTCGCCCAGTAGCTCAATGATCGCGTCCATCGGCTGTGCTCGGAACCAGTGGAACTGCAATGGGTACGCAATCTCGCTGATCATTGTGGTGAGGCGATTGAGCAACGCAGCAGTATCGATGCGTTGGAGGACCAGCCTCCGCCACTGTTCTGACACGGGCGTCGAGCGGAGCAACCGACGGATATCCTCTGCTCGTTCCCGACTCAGTTGCCCAACTCCGGCTGCGGAGAGGCAGTAGCGGCGCGTGGTTGGCGTCAGCTGCGTCGCATGAGTCAAGTGTTCGACCAGCCCGCACTGCTCCAACTGCGCCATCTGGCGATAGACAGCGGACGGCGACCAACCCGTGAGGGCAGCTAACTCCAAGCGGTCCGCGAATGGAGTCTTCGAGAGTTGCTTGAGGAGTTGTGACTGACATTCAGATTGCATCATTGAGACGGCTCCATCCGACGACTGCGGACTCGGCGCGGCTTCGACTCGGCAGCGACTGGCTCAGGTGCTTGTGACTCTTCGCGCTCTGCAATC
This sequence comes from Dehalococcoidia bacterium, assembly GCA_964291525.2. Lineage (GTDB taxonomy): Bacteria > Chloroflexota > Dehalococcoidia > Bin125 > Bin125 > Bin125. The sequence continues at coordinate 3,594,088 of OZ219765.1, forward strand.
TGCTGCTGGAACTCTTTGAGCCGGCGCTGGCGCTCGATTTGCTGTGTCCCGAGTTGCTGGGCAGACGTCGTGTACTGCTGTGCAGCTTCTCGGATTCGATGGGCACGCTCTGGATCACCAAGTTCTGGCTTGCGAACGGTCATTGAGAATGCGGGCAAACGCTTGGTCCCGACTGAGGCTCGGACGTAGCAGTGATGCGCCGGCTGCCCGACCAAGTCCTCCTCCGAGAGGCGTTCCTTACCCATCTCCCAGACCAGCTCGCGCGCATCAATACCGGAGACCTGGAACGCGGCGAGGCAGCCGGTGTTGGCGAGCAGTGTGTGTCGCATCGTGGGGGAAAGGTCATCGAGCTTGCGCAGACTCTGGGTCGCCAGGACAAAGCGGGCGCCGTACTTGCCGAGTTCGGAGAGCATCGACTCGAACGGGACGCCGGGGATCGTCTGCATCTCGTCGACGACGACTAAGGCGCCTCGACGCCGCAACTGCGGAAGCTGCTCTTGCTCGCGGATCACTGCGTCTACGAGGTTGAGCAGCGATGCTCCGACCAGTGCCGCAACGTCACGTCCAACCGTCCCTTGCGCAGTCGAAACAAGCAGGATGCCGCCGTCGAGGATGGTTTGTCGGAGGTCGATTGTGGAGCGAGATTGACCAAGGATCGCCCGGGCACGCTTGGAAGATGCGTAGTAGTTGAGCCGCGTTTGGACCGGAGCCAAGGCCTCAGCGCGATACTCCTTGCGCCATCCGCCGAAGTCTCGGGCCCACCACTCGAGGATGTAGGGATCAGTGACTCTTGTGAGGACGGTGTTGCGAAATGGGTCGTCGGCAAGCAGCCTCAGCCCGTCGATGATCGTGTGCTGGTCGTCGCGCTCGGTCAGCGGATGGCTGTTGGCCTCGTGTAGGGTCTTGACTGTCTGCTCAAGGATCGACTGCATACGCGGTCCCCACTGTTCCCAGAGTCCGCGTGCGACCCTGACGACGGCATCGGCGGTGCGATCGCGGTCTGTGAAGATGTGCGCGTCAAGTAGATTGATCCCGACCGCGCCACGCTCGTCGGCGAGGTCGATCAATCGCACGTGATCAGCAAGTGCGTCGGGCACCTGCGCCAAGATCGCGGCGACAAGGTCAGCGTGCGGATCGATCACAATCACTGCGTCGCGGTTTCGTCCCGCCGCCTTCTCCGCCAGCTGATGTTCGACCAGGTGCCGCATCAGCGTGGACTTGCCCATTCGGGTCCGCGCGACATACAGGTGATGCCGTTGGGTCAGGTCCTCCGGGAAGAAGACGTCGCGCGGCTGGTCGCCGGTCGAAAGACCGACGTCGGCCCCAGATCGCAATGCGTCCTTGGGCGGCAAGAGCACCTTCGCGCCCGATCGCTCCAAGTCGTGGGTCTCATCAGCGGCAGCCGGCGGATGCCACAGCGCCGCGACCTCGCGTACGCCAAGCACACTTCGCTTGCCGAAGAAACCAGGGCTGGCTGGCGCGAGCGTCGGTGTGACCGTTTCGACCTGAGCCACCGCGCGGGCTTCAAGTCTGGCGCCAGCGGGATGGTCGTAATGCTGATACGCGGTGACGAGGCTGTCCAACAGTTTGGCACCGCGTCTATCGGTCGAGCCGTCAGGCACAACGGCGATCAACTCAAGGTCGGCTTCGAACGCGACGCGGTTGATCTTCTCCTTGATCAGCGTTTTGTCCCAGACACGGCGGCGACGCGACTTCCACTTGTGCCACAGCCAGCTGCCGCCAATCAGCGCCACGGCCGCACCAGCACAGAGCGCGACGAGGTTCCAAGTCTCTCCCGCTTGCAGCCACGTGTAGCCACGAAAGACGGCAAACCCCAGCAATGCCAGGACAGTCAACGCCAGCGGTTCGGGGCCGTTCTTGGACTGGTATGAAGTGGCCGACGGGACGGACTTTGGTGGCGAGTCATCAAGCAGTCTCTGATGGGCCTGCGACCAGTCTGGAGTGAGCGGTCGAAGTCGCAAACGGGCGATGACGCGTTCACCGTTGCGTAGCCCCGAGAGTGCTCCCAACGGGGCCAGCAGTGGGTCCGAACCTGGATCGAGCATGTCGCGATCGCGAAAGAGGCGCAACGGCATGAACTCGGGTCCTGATGATCGCAACCTCGTCGTCCAGACCTGTTCTGTGTCCTTGATCTGCAGCGGAGCAACCTTGGGTTCAACGGTCTCGACTCTGGCCTGTGGGTAATGCGTAATCAGTTGACCGCGCACCAGTTCCGGCTGGTTGATGCGGATCAGTAGTCTCGCTCCGCCCGAATCTGCCGCGATTTCGAGGGCGAACGGCTCATCGGCTGACATCGATTGGATGAGGTTCTCGATGCCCAACAGCGTGCGTTCGCCGGTTCGGGGTGGAGTGATCTGGAGGAGCGTTGGCCCAGGCTTGGGTGCTCTTCGGAAGGGATTGAGTCTCACTGCGAGGCTCCTTTCTCAATTGGTGTGGATTGTTGGCCAGGCCGCCACTCGATGAGCACGGTCTCCTCCGGCGTCGCCTCGATGCGGATGGGGAAGCGCTGGCCTTGGGCGAGCAGTAGGCCGTCGCCGCGCGGACAGGAGAGCAGCCAACGCTGCAGGTCTTGGGGAAGGTCGAATGCGTCGCCGACAGTCGAGATCGCGGCGGCGTCTTGCTGGAGCAGCAGCTTGAAGGCCGCGTTTTGGAGCAGGGCTCGACCTGAGTGGCCGGTGATCGTGCGGCTTGTGTCCTCGGACAGCAGGTCTTGCACATCTTGGGTGATGAACTGGAGGCCGAGTCGGTGCTTGCGGGCGCGCTTGGCCATCGAGACCATGAACGCGGCGCCCTCAGGGTGCTGCATGATCGACCAGACCTCGTCTACGACGAGCAGGCGCGGCCGGGGGTCGCGAGCGGCGGCGGCCCAGACCGTCTCGGTGCAGACCATCGCCGCAGCGGGTCGGAGCTCCGGCTCCAGCAGGTGCAGGTCGAAGACCGTCACCAAGGCCTCGTGTTGAAGGAGGTCGTCGCCGTCGTCAGAGAGCAGATGCTTGAGACTGCCTGACTCGAATGGCCTGAGCAGCTTGGCCAGACCCTCGGGATCATTCGCTTCGAGGAACCGATAGAAGTCTCGAAAGCCCGAGCGCTCGTGGGGTTGGGCGTAGTAGCTGGCCAGGGCGTGATCGAGGGCTGCCCGACGCTCGGCCGAAAGCCGCTCACCGACCATCACCTCGACCAATCGCCGAAGCGATCCGATGCGTTGCAGCAGTTCTTCAGGGTCGGCACTTCCGACGACGAACGGGTTCATGCCTTGACCCGGGACGCCCGGCGAGAACACGCGCCCACCGGCGGCGCGAGCGAGGTCGGCGTACTCGCCTTCCGGGTCGATCACGTAGGCGACCACCCCGCGCGACACTCCGCGCAACACGCCCAGCTTGGTCGCGAACGACTTGCCGGAACCCGAACGCGCCAGCACCGCCGTGTTCGCGTTGAGGTGCGTGCCGTCCCATGGGTCGTACACGACTGGGGCGCTGGCTCGGAGGTCGATGCCGTAGAGAGCGCCCGAGCGGGTATCGAGGTCGGGCGGCGAGAAGGGGAAGCACCGCGCCACTGATGAGGTGTCAAGTGTGCGCCACGCTCCGACGCCGTTGAGCGCCAGCGGCATGGTCGAGAGCTTGCCTTCGCGTTGCCTGAAGGGGAGCGGATCGAGTTTGCCGAGTGTCGCGGCAAAATGACCGGAGGCTCGTTGCGTCAGCTCGGCCAACGACTCATGATCGCCGGCGTGCAGGGTGACCGAGAGCGAGGCGTTGAACAGTCGCTCGCGGCCGCGTTGGACGTCATCGCGCAGGCGGGAGATGTCCTCCAGCGCGATCTCCGCCTCCGGCGACAGCGTCTTGCCCCGGCGCAGCGTGAGCGATCGCGCCGACTCGAATCGCACCTTCTGCCACTCGAGCTGCCTTGCTGCTTGCGCTGGCGGGATCGGACCGAGTTGCAGCGACAAGTCCATCGGAGCACCGGTGGACATCAGCTGTTGAAGGAAGCCTGGAGCGAGTGTTCGCGGCCACTTAGCGAGGTGCAGCGAACGTTGGAGCCGCTCGTCGACTTTGAGTTCGGTTCGATTCACCTGAACATGGGACTCTGAGTCGGGATCGCGGTCGGTTGGCGTGCCGCCGAGTGCAGCGGCGATCACGAACCGTCGCAACGCCTCGTCGCGAAGGGGATGAACCGCGAGTCCAGCCCGAGCCAGCACGCCTCGCAACTCGGCAGCGTGCTCGAACTCGCAGACGGCATAGAAGCGTCGATCGAGGATGCCGGGGCGCGACTCCAACTCTTCGAGCAGCCGCCGCGACGACTGCGCGGCCTTGCGAGTCCTATCGGGCAGATTGGCCGGTTGAGCGGCTTCAAGATCGCGGCGCAGTCGGCCCAGGTCAGGCGGATGCTGACGGACCAGGAGTTGCAGCGAGAAGTCACAGGCGTTCAGCGCTCCCGCAAAGGCTCCGAGTTTGGCCTCGTCCAGCTCCAGGCCCATTAGCTCGGTGACCGACAGTTTGACGCTATCGAGTCGGACCGGACCGTAGGGCTCGACGTGGGAGAGCATGAAGCACAGCGGCAGCTCGGGCGGTGGCTTGACTACTGGTTGCTCGGTTTCCGAAGCCTCAGAGTCTGATGGTGGAGTGCGTTGTAAGAGTTGTGTGAGTGATTTCATTGGAGGGGTGTCTCTCTTCAGGGAACGGGGATTGGGATTGCGCCATTGGCCAGCAGCGTGGCCAGCCCTTTGGCAGACAGTGCGAGCGCCAGACCAGCGATGGTGAGGAAGACGGCGGAACGGGCTCGACCGCCGCGCTCGCCGGCGCCGTCGGCCATGAGTAAGAACCCGGCCCAGACCAGGCCGAACACGGCCAGTCCTGAGGCGGCGTAGACGACGGCGGAAAGCGCGGCGTCGAAGGCGTCGAGCATCGCCTGTTCTTGGGCCGACTTGGCCGCCGTCGCCACGAGGGCGACGACGACCAAGGGGCCGGCAACGATTGCGCGACGCATCAGTTCAGCTCCCAACCGAGCAGCGCGAATAGCTCATTCAGCTCGTCGCCAACGACAACGGTCTGAGTGGAACCAGTCGTGGCTTCAGGCGCTTCGAGCGCCTCGTAAGGCGCGTCAGCGGCGATGCTCGCCGCGAGCGCCAACTGCTCTTGCCGATTCCGCACCTGTGGAGATCGCTGGGACACCTTCGCGCCGATGTAAGCGGGATGCCTCACATTGAAGGTGACTGTCTCCGTCGTTGCCTCGCCCAACTCCGGGTCCACGGAACTGACCGTCTGCGAGTGCTGCTCGGTTCGCTGCGGATGGTGCGTGAGCCGCACGACTGGTGGCAGCGGGAAACTCATTTCGGCATCAAGCGTGGCAGCGAAAGCGACCTCGAGGGTTGTCTGCTCGAAGGCAACCGCTACCTCGAACTGCTTAGTCCCATTCGCAACCAACGGAATGCTGGTGGTGGACTCACCAGCGCTAAACCGGATCGTTCCGGTGACGGTCTGCACATTCCCGGTCAGCACGGACTTCTGGCTGATGTTTGTGTGACCTGTCACGGTCTGCAGGTTGGCGATTTCGTCAACGGTGGCGGCGCAGACGGACTGGATGTCGCCTGACACCTTGCCGGGCCGCCATTCGAGCTTGGTCACCTTCAGGTCGCAGAGCACGCCTTCGACTTGCGGCAAGGGATGCGGCAGTTGAGCTCCTGCGAGGGTTACGGCATCTGCTTGGTCGTAGTCGTCTGTCCACGCGAACGTGAACGACGGCAGTTCTCCATCCAGTACGAGCTGTTGCGTTGACCGCTCACCCTGGGTGAGTTCAATAGAGCGATTGGCGAGGAGCGTTCGCCCGTCATCGCCGCCAAAGACTTGGATGCTGACATCCAGATCGGTTGCCGCCTTGAGCACCACCGTCGCGTCAGTCTCGGTGACCGTTAACCGTTCGATGTAGAGCCGCCGACCCTCGACGAGCGGCGAAGGCGCAAACTCGATCTCTTCCGGGAGCTGCGGCTGACTCGATGGCTCCTGAGCGGGCGTGATTGACGGCGTGCAAGTGCCGATGCCGAGCACCAACGCGAGTCCCGCCGCGCCGGCGAGCGCGGGCCACCGAAGTCGGTGGCCGTTGCTCTCGCGACGGATGGATTGCTTGGCGTCTTCCAGCTCTCGCTTCGGTCGACGCTTGCGATCGCGCTTGCGGAACCAGCCGAGCGGCACACGTGGCATCCGCTCGCCTCGGGTTCGCGGGCGACGTGCCGACTGCTCGTTGGTGACTGGCGGCGTGGGAGGCTGAGAGCGGACCAGTTGCGTTGCTGACCCGGCGAACTTCCTCCCGCCGAGGCTGAAGCGGAGTAGGTCGGCCAGGACTGCCGGCAACGGTCGACCGCCGACCTTGCCCGCGACCATCGCGATCCCCGTCGCGGCGAAGCCGATTCCAAACAGGAGCCGTATGGTCCCGGAACCGATCGGTGCGTAGTGGTAGATGCCGTAGCTCAGCGCCGCGACCGCCGCCAGCGCAATCAGCTGCGGGAATGTGAACCAGAGCAGGACTCGGTCCTCAGCCTGGACGTGAGTGGGGACTTCATGTTCTCGCATTGGTTACCTCCTTCCAGAGGCTGGTGGCGGCTTAGTTGCCGCCGTTAGTGGATGGCGGGGCGCCGTTGCCGCTAGTGCCGGTGCTGGATGGGTCGGGCGGCGTGTCGACATTGACGACCGGGTTGACGACTGCGTCAATCACGAGCTCGACGACTCCGAACGCCACGAGCGCCAGCACGATGCCGGCCAAAGCGGTGAGCATCGCCGTCTTGCCGCGCTCCATCTGATGAGGCGCGCCCGAGGCGGTCAGATACTGGTAAGCGCCGAAGACGAAGTAGCCGACGCCGACTGCCCCGACCACGCCGAGCAGGATGCCGACGAGATTGGAGATGGTTTGGATCAGGTCACCCATAGGTGTGTGTCCTTTCTGTGGACTGGGGTGAATGCGGGTGCGAAAGTCCTCGTGGGACGTGGTTGGTAATCAGCACATGGCGCCTCGCCTCCGTTCCGTTTCCTTAGGTGCCCTGGCTGCGAGGGGCGCGGCCAGAGGACTCGGTGGTTCCCGTACCGGTCGACCCTGAGGTCGGGGTGGTTGCGGCGCTCGTGGCAGTCGCAGCGGATTCATTGCCTCTTGACGCAGACCTCGCTGCGGAGCCCGCGCCCGCCATCGCGACGAACGAGGCCGCGGAACGAGCCATGTTTGTCGGCAGTGAGAACGCGAAGTAGAGCGTCGAGAGCCACGAGTCGAAGGTGTTGCCGTTGCCCAACATCGACGGCACGCGGGTCGCGAGGTAGATGAACCCAACCGCCATCAAGAGCTTCCATACGAGGTCGCGGGCCGGCTCGAAGGGTCCGATCTCGGCCAGCTCCGCTAAGAAGCCAATGCCGAGCGCCAAAGCGATGAGCTGCACCGCTTGCTGTGCGACCGTCGTCGCAAACATCCGTAGCCATTGCCGACTCCAACCCGAGGTCTGCGGCAGAATCCACAGCCCCATCGCCGCTGGCGCGAGGGCCAAGAGGAGGTCGATGAGGGCGAGTCGCAGCACCATCTGGAGCAAGAGGTAGAAGCAGAAGACGGCGTAGATCAGATAGATGAACGCCAGCAGCAACGCGATGCCGACCGAGCCGGACTTGACCGCGGTCAGAAGCGTGTTGACCGGGGCGAGCAGCAAGTCGGACGGCGTGACGTCAAGTGTGGAGGCGATGAAGCCGGAGACGGCGTGAGCGAGGTCGATGACGAGTGCGCACCACCAAAGCGATGCGGCCGCGGCGACGAGACCGAGTAGGAGGCGAGGAATCAGCTCCCGCCAACTGGAGCCGCGTCCTCCGAGTGGTTCTTCCAAGATCAGCGAGAGACCGATCCAGCCGATGATCAGCGCCAGCGCGGCGGAAGTGATGATCCAGACGGCGAGCCACGCCTGCTGGACGAGCGCGTGTTCGTAAGTGAGACCGGCGGGTGTTCCGGTGATGATGTCCGACATTCGGGCCTACCTCTCGCACTGTTCGAGGTCGACGTCCGAGAACTGTTGGAGCACCCCGCAGAGCGCCCCGTGAACGCCCTCGATCGCCCAGACCGCAGCGGCACGCGCCCAGCGCGAGGGGTTGAGCGCTCCCAAGATCTTGTTGAAAATGCCACCGGGCTGGTGCTCGGGGATTGTGATGTAGAACGTCGTCGGTTCGGCGTGGCCTACGGCTTGCGCGGCCAACACGAGGAGATAGGTGCGTTCTGGATCGAGATCGGGCTGTTCATCCAGGGCCGGGTAGTCGAAGTCGTACTCCCAACCCTCATCGCGCTCGTCCTCGCCGCCGTTGATGCGGTAAACCGAGGTCAGCCACTCCCCCGTGTCCGCGTCGCGAATGCCAAAGGTCAGCTTCGAGAGCCGCTGCGAGAAGATCGGTCGCGCCCGAAACTCGCCCTTTTTCTTGCGCTCGACGAATGGCTTCTCCTCGTCGTCATTGACGATCACCAACGGCTCGACCGGCGGCGGAGTCTGTGCCTGGGAGATCTGAACGGCCAGTGTTGCGAGCCCAAGTAGCGCGCTCAGACCGGTCGCCAAGACGACCCTCCGACATCGCTGAGTGAGGAAGTGGGACAGGGCTCGCATCTCAATCTCCTGACGCACGGGTGGTTGCGTTGATGAGACTGAGTCTGTTTCAAAGAACGCCTGTTCGCTATGGCAAACAGGCCATGTCACGCGTGACACTGGGTTGGATGTCCGCAAATGCCATTACAGAACGTCGATTGGAGGTGTGGGGGGTGTACAGGAATCTGAGAGTTAGGACAGCTGGACAAAATGGGCTCAGACCCCGTGTTTTACAGGGCGAACGCCCGAAACGCGGCGCGAACTTCTGGTGTGCTAGGCGGAATAGCTGGTTCCGCACTCATCTGGACACATGTAGCCGTTTTGGCCACGCTCGGCCGGGAATCTGGGTAGGTTCAGGCGAGGAGGAAGACCATGTTGGTCGATGAAGTGACCCCAGAAGCGAACGTGCAAAGCCCCGATGTGGAGCGGGATGGGCGGCTCGTGGGCGTCCTACAGGACCTCATCGCCCGTGACGGTCGTGATGCTGTAGCGATTCAACTTGAGGTCAGTGAGCGCACGCTCAGGCGGGCACTGTCGACCGGGCAGCTCAGTGCGCGTCTGGCCACGAAGCTTGAACCGCTCGCGGATGGTGCCAACGATGTGCAGCTCGACTTGCTTAAACGACAGGTGTCAGCGCTCGAATCGCGCATTGCCGAGTTGGAACGAGAAGCCAAAGGTCCGGCAGTCGTGGAGGATGACGAAGGCCTCGAGGAGCAAGTCGTCAGCCTGGAAGACCGCCTACAGGACGTGGAGCAGCAACTCGCCCTGGTCACTGAGGGCCTTGCCGAACTGCGTGAGTCGCGACAGGCTGCTGGTGCCCCAACCCCTGTGCCTGCTGCTGCAAGTCCACAGGCAAAGCCAGAGACCTACGTCCCCCGTCGCATCTACCCCGAGAGAGTCGAGCTGGAACCGCGTCCCGACGACGAGCAGGTCTACGGTCCCAAGGTGTTTGCCCTGATCACCGAGTGGCGCGAGCAGCACGCCGAGTTCAAGGCTCACTGGCCCAAGATTCCGGGCTACCTGGCCGAGATTGCGATGGTCGAGCTGGAGGTGGAGCTAATCGGCGAGCACGAGCTGACGTTCTCGTCGGACGAGCCGCCCTGGCCCAACTGGCGACGGCGGCAAGAGCTGCAAGATCGCGCGGAGAGACTGGAAGTCGCACGCACCAAGCTCAGGAAGAAGCGGATTCGGCGATTCCTCCTGAGGCTACTCACGCTCGGTCTCTGGGGGCGCTGAACCGCTTCGCCAATTGCAAGTTAGCCGGTCCCTACCGAACATTCATCGTCAGTTCGGCCGCTGTTCTGCGGCCCTGAGCGACTCAATCTAGGCTATCTCTCGGGTCCTTGACCACGCATCATGTTCGTGCGTCGCGATTGCACTGTTGGGGCGCTGGTGATGTGTGGGGCAGGTACAGGAATCTGCGCTCGATTGCACTTTGCAATCGGGCTGCAATCCCAAGCGAAACACTGGAGTTGCGCCCTCTCGCGGATGTCTGTGCCAACTGCGCACATGGAATAGCTGGTTCCACGCCGATTGCACTTTGATTGCAGTCTTCTTGCACTCAGATTGCACTTTCCGAGAGCTTTTGTGGCCAGCCTAGGCGCTGGATCGGGTCCTGAGTGGTCGGCGGAGGATGAGGCGCGGACGGAAACTTGGAGCCCGACTACAGGACGTGAGTCAGCAATGCCCTGGCTTGCTGCTGGTCTGGCCGGCCCACTGGAGTCTCAGCTCCTTTCTGCGAACTCGCCGGCCACCCGTGTCGCTCACAGCACAGACATTCGGCAAAGCGGACGTTTAAGACATGGTGAATCGTCGCCGAACTGTGTCTAATGACGGTGGTTTTCGGTTTCAGCCAGCGGTTCCTCCTTAGAACACTGGTGGGCAATGTTCCTGGCCCCGAACCTGACCTGACGAGTTGAGTTCTGCTCCTCCGACGGATGGTTCACGCAGAGGGACAACCGCGCACTCTTGCAGCGCGAGGTCGGTTGACGGGTTGAGTGTTGCTCTCCTGACGCGCGACCTGAGATTGCAGGAAACGGCATCGCGGTTGGCGTATTCGAGCTTGAACAGCTCCTGACGAACGCCAATCGCTGGATTTGCCTCTGATCGAGCTCTCCGATTGGACAGCTCGGTTGCTTCGTGTTCGCGCGTGAGTTTGCCAACCACGGCTGATTCAGCTCGCGCCCCCCCCGTTCCACGCTTCGACTCCACTGGTCAACGGCATCAGACCTTGAGCGAAGCGTGTCTCATTCCACCCAACTCCAATCACCAACTGCGCTGACGGTGCGTCTCGATGCCGACGCTGGTCTCCACTTGTCAACCCAGATTCCACCCACTCATTTGCGCACTCTCGTCACCACTCGACACCTTGGAAAGGAGTTCCACGATGAGAGATTTCCACACACCAACTGCAGGACAAGGCCGCTACGTCGGACCCGATGCCTGGCAGATTGCCGGACGGCTGCCGCATCGAGTCCGGTTCGAGCTCGGCTGGTTCCACACGGCAGCGGTCTGCCATGGCTCGTTGGAAGACCGTCTGTCGTTTCGACAGCGGCCCGATGGCGGCGCAATCGACGTTCGTTGTCACACGGCTGGCTGCCGGCGACAGCGGATCATCAAGCGGCTCGAAGAGCTGACCGGCGAGTCGATCTGGTCGGCGTACCAGCTAGGCGACGCGGCCCCTGCAACGACTGAGTCTCCGACGACAGATCAGCACCAGCGCCGACGCACTTGGATCGTCATCCGGTTGCTGGTCGTCGGTGCAATCATCGCGATGCTTGTTGCGCCTCTGGCCTTCGGCTACGGAGTCGAGGTCGCGGCGCTCAACGCCTTCGGACTCGGCTGGGCTTGCCTGGTCGTCAGGCGCATTCGGCAACAACGACAGCATCGCCGGCAGCGATCGAGAGGCGGTACCTCATGATCGCCACCACCAACTCGGTCGATATCCCGGCGCTCAAGCGGCGCTACCCAGTGGGTGATGTTGTCGAGGCGTCGGGTGTCAAGCTCGGTGGTCGAGGCCGAGTGCGTCAGGGCGTCTGCCCGTTCCACGAGGAAACCGCCGGCAGTTTCACGGTCTACGCCGACTCGCAGCGCTGGTACTGCTTCGGCTGCGGTCTCGGTGGCGACGTGCTCGACTTCATCCAACGATTGGACGGCGTCGACCTGCCCGAGGCGATTCGCAGGCTGCAAGGCCGTTCTTGGGAACCGGTTCAGCGGCCTAGTCGCCCGGTTTCCCATCAGCCATCGGGTCAGCCGTTCAACACCGACCCTCAACTGTTGACCGCAGCGATGCGCTTCTACAGTACGCAACTGCGCCGCTCGCCTGAGGCATTGGACTACCTCGCCTCGCGCAGGATCGACCTCGCATCGGCGCGACAACTAGGTCTCGGGCTCTCGACTGGACACGGGCTGCGTAAGCACTTGCGGACGCACGGTTTCGGCGAAGGTCGGCTGCAATCCAGCGGGCTGTTCACCGAGCGCGGCGAGCGCTTCACGGGGATGATCGTCGTCCCCGAAGTCATCGCAGGACGTGTCCACTGGCTCGCTGGTCGAAGCATCCAACCCGACGCCAGGCAGCGATTCACCGCTCTGCCCGGCCCGAAGCCGGTGCTCGGCCTCGGTCGATTGGTACGCCCTGCCGATTGGATCGTCGTCACCGAAGGTCTCTTCGACTGGCTCACGCTGGCCAGTTGGGGCATCCCCGCGGTGGCGGTCCTCGGCACGCAGGGCTTGGACAAGGTGGCGGCTGCGCTTCGAGGACAGCGGCGCATCTTCCTCGCCTTCGACTCGGATGACGCGGGTCGTGAGGCATCGCGACGGCTTCGCGAGTTGCTCGGCGAGCATTGCTCGCGGGTCGTCGAGCTACCAGCCGGAGTTAACGACGTTGCCGACCTGTCGATTCACCCTGACGGTCGCGCCGTCTTCCTCGATTCGCTGAAGCGAACCGCTCGCGTTAGCTGAGGCACCCACCCACCCACCCAGCCCCAATCAACGAATGGAGGGTCTCTGGACCCAAGCCTGATCGTGCCTGTGGCACGAACCGAATCCACCCCATCTCAACGCTCAACGAAGGAGCACACCACCGTGAACAACGGAACCCACAGCAACGGAACCACCATCAACGGCAACGGGACGCGCCCGAAGAACGGCGCGGCGCCCACCACACCCATCACCCTCAACGGCGACTCGCCCCTGCACTGGGACGCGCTGTCGCCCAATGTCAACGACTCCCTGCGCCAGCCGCTCGATCCCGCCTTGGTCTCCGTGCGCAAGGGTCGCGGCGGGCGTCGGTTCTCGTACATCGAGGGTCACACCGCCATCGACCAGGCCAACCAGGTCTTCGGTTACGGCGGTTGGGGCTATGAGCTCATCGGCGAGGTCACGCTCCGCGAGTTCAAGTCAGGCGCGGCCTACTCAGCGACGGTTCGCGTGACCGTGCCAGGCGCGCCGTCGCGGACCGACGTCGGCATCCAGCCGGTCTCGGATGAGTCGGCCGAGGGCCACGAGACCGCCTACAAGGGCGCTGTCACCGACGCGCTCAAGCGAGCGTTGCGCAGCTTCGGCGACCGCTTCGGCAACGGCCTTTACACCGGGTCAAGCCCGGCGCAGGCGGCCGACCCACCGACCTCGGCGGGTCACGACCGACGACAACCGCAGCAGCGGCAACCTCGACCTGAGCAACGGCCTACACAGGCATCAGCCGCTCGTTCGTCGCAGTCGAACGGAACGCGACCGCGCTCGAACGACTCAGACGCCCGCAACCTGCGCGCGCAGTTGATCGACCTGAGCGCCCAACAGGGTTTCTCGGAGGAGCAGGTACGGGCCGCGGTCTTGCGGAAGACCGGTCGCGACCTGGACGAACTCGGCGTTGACGACCTGACGCCGCTGATCGCCTCGGCCGCCGACAAGCTGCAGCAGCGACAGAGCTAACGCGCGTCGTTTCCGCAGTGAAACATCCACCCAAGCGGGGCTGCCTTCATCGCGAACGCAGCCCCGCTTTTCTCTATCGGACAGAAAGGAATCAGCATGTCCGACCACACCACCCCGAACCCCTACAACCGACCGATGGCGCGGTTCACCGACGACGGCCAGCTAGAAGTCCGTGCATCAGCGCTGGGCCGCTGTCGACGCGCACTCTGGTACTCGGCGACCGAACACCCGGTGACGAATCCGACTTCGCCCGAGTCGCTGACGATCATGGAGTCCGGCAATGCGCTGGAGCCGGTCGTCGTCCGCGCGATGCAGCGGGCCGGCTGGGCGATCCAGCCTGAGGACCGAGACGCGCCTACCAGCGTCTCGGTCGAGCTTGGCGACGCTCTCCTTGTCAGTGGACACCCTGACGCAACGGGTTTCCTGCCGAGGACGCCCTCCGAGATCTTGGCCATCGACGAGTTCCTCTTCGACGGCGAACGCACGTTGACCCCTGATGACGACCCGCTCGTGATCGAGGTCAAGACGCGTGGCCCTGAGGCGTTCAAGCGCTGGCAGATGCTCGGCGCAGAGCGCAGTCACCCCGACTCGGTGGCGCAAGCCGCCTGCTACTCGTTGGGATTGTTCGCCGAGTGCCGCGACGTCGTGATCGCCACGCTCGACACGGGCTCGCGCCGCTGGGACTACGAGGTGATCCCGGCTGAGCGAGTCGAGCAGGCCTGGCATCGCGCCGGTGATCGCCTCGGAGCGCTGGCCGACCACTTCGATGTCAATGGAGCAGACCCCACAGTCCTGCCAGAGCGCGATTACGAGGCGCCCGACTGGCAGTGTCGAAGCTGCCCCTACCTGGACACGTGCCAGCCGCCAGTCCAAGAGACGTCACCGACTCAAGTTGACGATGACACGCCTACCGAACCCGTCTCTGACGAGGAGGCCCAGTCGGCGCTGTGGCATTACGAGGAGATCGCGGAGCTGGTCAAGTCGCTCAATGCTGACAAACGCGAGTCGCTCGAAGTGCTCGAGCGGTGGCTCGCGGCGCAAGCTGTCAGCAAGGCCCAGCTCGACGGTCGCGACAAGACGCGCACCATCGGAATGGTCTCGACCAAGCGCTACAAGGTCGACCACAAGCGGCTTAACAGCCTGCTCGACCCGGACCAGCGAGCCGAAATCGTCAACGAATCGCGCTCGGAGTACCTCCGAGTGAGCTAATCGCAACCCTCACCGGGATGCAAAACGAGGCCGCGTTCTCTTCGGAGGACGCGGCCTCTTCTCGTTTCCAAACAATCGAGGGACGTTCCCTCGTCGCAACACGCTCTCTGGAAGGAGCAACCACGATGGCACGCACCATCAACCACGTCACGCTGCTGGGCCGCGTCGGGGCTGACCCCGAACTGCGGCACACCAAGTCCGGGACGTCGGTAGTCCAGCTCAGGCTGGCCACCGACCGCTACTCCAAGTCCACCGAGGGTCAGTCCGAGACCGACTGGCACTCGGTCGTCGTCTGGGGCAAGACCGCCGAGGCGGTGGCGCGATACGTCCGCAAGGGCGACCGCGTGCACGTCACCGGTCGGCTCCAGCAGCACAGCTGGCAGACCGACTCGGGCGAGCGGCGCTCGCGCACCGAGGTCCACGCGAGCGAGGTGATCTTCCTCGATTCGCGAAACGACCGTAGTGGCCGCGACGACCGTGAGGAAGGCGGTGACTCTCCCTTCTAACGGACTCGCACACCAACCCGTCCGTCACAGACGGACACCACTGAGGCCGCGTTCTCTTCGGAGGACGCGGCCTCTCCTCGTTCCCACACCTGAAAGGAATTGACGGATGTCCAACATCCAACCCAGCCTGTTCGCTTCGGCGAACGATGACCACGACCGGCCACGGCTGGTTGACACCGAGCGGCAGGAGCTGCTCACCGCGTTGCGCCAGAACGTCTCGCTGCTGAGCGAACTCGCGATTCGTTACGAGGTTGAGACTCGGCCCGAACGCTCGCCTGACCGTGAGCAAATCTCGACGTCAAAGCAGGTCTTCGACCTGCTCCGCGCGGAGATGTCACCGCTGGCACAAGAACAGGTGCGGGTGCTGCTGCTCGACCGACAGCTGCGGGTCGTGGGCCAGCGCACGATCTACCAGGGCAATGCCTACTCCGCGCTGGTGCGACCGGCGGAAGTCTTTAGGCCGGCGATCGTCGAGTCAGTGCCCAGCCTGATTGTGGTCCACAACCACCCGTCGGGTGACGCGACACCGAGCCAGAACGACATCGATCTGACCAAGGACTTGGTTGAGGTCGGCAAGTTGCTCGGCATCGAGCTGCTCGACCACGTCGTCATCGGCGACGGGACCTTCGCCTCGATCAAGAACGGAGGCTTCCTCGACTAGCTCCGTTCGCAACACCTAAACCACCCCATTCACCGGAAAGGACGAGCACCATGCTCGACACCCCAACCACTCCTCCCGAGGGGAGACACGATCTCTACACCATCTCGGCCGGCGGCTTCTCGGCCACAGTCGACGCGTTCGCCCGCGATGAGCGGACGGAGGGCCTCTGGTTCCTCTCGATGCTCGGCTCGCAGACCGCGGTCAAGGCGATCTGGGCGGCGCTGCTCAAGCAACCGGCTGAGGCCGCGTTCCTGATCCAAGGCGCAGACGGCCTGCCGCATTCGGGCGGCTACCAGCGCTGCCTCGTCCCTGAGGAAACGATTGGCACCTGGACGACCAAGATTGCGCGCCTGCCCTCATCGGGCGGCTGGCAAGCGATGGTCTACACGAAGCTGGCCGAGTTCCGCTTTGAGCGCGACGAGTTCCTACTCCTCGCGCCCGATCAGGAGGCCGCGCCCGCGCTGCATCGCAGGTTCCTCGACCGACGCTCGGACCTGCCCTTGCCACCCGCCTGGGTTGATTGGCTCTGGCAGTCCGGCTTGCGACACGAGACGATCGTGCCGCTCGAATCGGTCGGCGTTGCCGCCTACAAGTGCCGGCCTAATCACGATCTGCTCCGCGAGGAGCTGTCGAACGCCGTCGCCTCCGGGCGACTTTCCCTTCCCAAACACACCGAGTCCACAACCACGAACGGAGGTTCCCGATGAGACTCGCTGCCCAAGCCAAGGGTGGGTTCTACCCGACCCCGATTCGCGTGATCGAGCTGATCCTGCAGCTCATATCGCCCCAACGCGCCAGCCTCGGACGGGGCTCGACACCGCAAACGCTGCGGCTGCTGGACCCCTGCTGCGGGGCTGGGGAAGCGCTGAGCGTCGTCGCCCGCGAACTCAATCTGCGCACCCGCCTCGACGTCGAGACCTTCGGCGTCGAACTCCATCAAGAACGGTCGTCGTTTGCTGAGCAAACGCTCGACCACATACTGGCGGCGGACATCTTCCGCTGCTCCATCGCCAACCGCGCCTTCAGCCTGCTCTGGCTGAACCCACCCTACGACCATGATGCCGAGGACAAGCGCACCGAGCACGCGTTTCTGACCCAGTGCTCGCGCTACCTCGCGCCGGACGGGTTGCTCGTATTCATCGTGCCGCGCAAGCGACTGCGGGTGTCGGCCCGATACCTCGCATCGCACTATTCGCGGCTGAGTTGCTGGGCGTTCCCGGAGCCTGAGCGCGAGGCGTTCGACCAGGTCGTGGTGATCGGCGAGCGCAAACACGACACGTTCCCGGATGCCTACGCCGAATCGCAGATCGCGCGCTGGGCCGACGGTGATCTGGAATCGTTGGACGATGCTCGCTACGCGCAGTATCGACTCGAGGCGGAACCAGCCGGTGAGGTGCTGTTCACGACGCGAACGATTGACCCACTCACGGCTGCCGCTGAGGCGCGCCGCTCAGGCTTGTGGCAGAGTCCGCAGGTCACCGATGCGCTCTGGCCGCAGGAGGACGCTCGCACTCGACCGCTGATGCCGCTCCGTCGCGGGCATCTGGCGATGCTCGTCGCGGCAGGCTTCCTCGACAACCTCGAGCTGGAGTCGGGCGACAGTCGCATTCTGGTCAAAGGTCGGACGGCCAAGGAGATGATCCTGGTCGACGAAACACCCGACAAGGAGGTCTACCGCGAGCGGATGCGCACGACCGTCGTCGCGCTCGACCTCCAAACCGGCGAGATCACCGACATCGACGCCTGACCACTCACGCAATCCGCTCATCTCTACAGGTGAGCCGTTCTCAACCTCGAAGCCCCGTCGTTCTCAGTGGACGGCGGGGCTTCTGCACGTCCATCGCTGTCAATCAGTCCACAGAAAGGACACCTAACCATGAACCACCTTGAGACCAAAGCCCAGTCTCGTTCTGACCAGTTGGTCGAACTGAACGACTTGGACCACCACACCTACGAGCAGCTGCTGGGCCGCGCCCTGCACGACATCCGCGAGTCGTTGGATGAGCGCATCAGCCGAGACCAGTTGGAGCGAGTACTGCTCAGCAGCGAGGTGCACCCCTACGAGGTGCTCGAAGCGATCCAGCACTTGGCGCTGATCGTTCTCGCTGACGAACCTTGCCCGTGCTGCGCCGACTTCGACTGTTCGGAGGATCACAGCTCACCGACTTGGAACGGGAGATGAGTCAGATGTGGAGACCTGACATGGGCCAGACCACCCAGTGCGGATTCTGCCGCGAACGCTATGTGGTCGGCGACCAGAGCCTCACGCCTGATGCCGACGCGCTGCCGCTCAACCAGCGCTCGCTCTGCGCTCGGCAGGAAGCCCGCGGCTGCCGAGCGCGTGCCTACCCGATGTTCGACCGGCTGCCCGGCAACCGCGCCACCGCAATCGAAGAGAGGAGCAGCGTCCTCTAACCAACACCCAGCCAGCTCACCCTTATAGGTGAGCCGTTCTCCATCCAGAAGCCCCGTAGTTCCCAGTGGACGACGGGGCTTCTGCATGTTCATCGCCACCCAATCAGTCCACAGAAAGGACAACCCCATGAACCTCGGCGAGTTCATCGACACCTACCGCGACGCCATCACCGAACGTGTGATCGCGTCCTACCCACCGATCTACAGCCCGGCAGCCGACACGCGTCCAATGCCCCGACTGCTCCGGCAGCCGCTCGGCGCGCAGGAGGACGCCATTCGCGGCGCGGCGATCTCGCTCAACTCGCAGCGCGGCACGACCGTCGTCGGCGAGATGGGCACCGGCAAGACGTTCATCGGCACCGCCGCCGCGCACTTGGCCGGCTTCCGACGCGTGCTTGTGCTGTGTCCGCCGCACCTCACCCGCAAATGGAAGCGCGAGATCGAAGACACGATTCCTGCGGCACGCGCGGTGATCGTCTCGTCAATCACCGACCTCGAACAACTTCAACGGCTCTCAACGGTCGGACCGCTCTATGCCGTGATGTCGCGCGAGCGAGCGAAGCTCTCCTATCGTTGGCGACCGTCCACGATCGAGCGCCTCGCCGTTTCCGATGGCAAACTCGCGCGCGACAAGGAGACCGGCGAGTCGATCCGCGTCCCCTGCTGCCCCGACTGCTTCGCGCAGGTCGTCGACCGAAACGGCGTGCCGCTCGCGGAGACGGCGTTCAAGCGACGCAAGTTGCGCTGCTCCGAGTGCGGCGCGGCACTCTGGCAGGCCGACCCGACAGGGCCTAAGCGATTCCCTCTCGCCGACTACGTGAAGCTGCGGATGCGCGGTTTCTTCGACCTGCTCATCGCGGATGAGGTGCACGAGTACAAGGGTCGCGGCTCAGCTCAGGGCGTTGCGGCCGGCGTGCTCGCGGATGTCTGCGGTAAGTCGCTCAGCCTGAGCGGAACCCTGATGGGCGGCTACTCGTCCACGCTCTTCCACCTGCTCTACCGGTTCTCGCCCGAGATTCGCTCAGAGTTTGGGCGCACCGAGGAGTCGCGCTGGATTCAGCGCTACGGGTTCTTGGAGCAATCAATCGGCAAGTCGGACGACGATGAAGCCGAGGACGGTCGCTCCAGCAAACGGCGAAGCTACCGCAAGGTCGTGCGTGAACGACCGGGACTGGCTCCGTCGGCGTTGTTCCATCTGATTGGCAACACGGTTTTCCTCAGGCTCGCGGATGTCGCATCGGGACTGCCGCCTTACGAGGAACAGGTGCTGCTGTCGTCGCTCGACTCTGAGCCGGACCCGAAAGCCAAGTCGCTGGACGGCACTCCGGTCTCCCAGCGGTCGGCCTACGCCGATCTCGAAGCGACGATGCGAGCCGCACTCAAGTCGGCGTTGTCGCAGGGGTCGAAGCGATTGCTCGCAGCCTACCTGCAATCGCTGCTCGCCTACCCCGACGGCTGCACGCGCGGCGAGACCGTCCTCGATCCCGTTTCGGAAGAGGAGAACATCCTCGTCCAGCTTCCGCCGCTGACCGAGGACAAGCTCTACCCCAAAGAGCAGGCCCTCATCGACCTCGTGGCGAAAGAGCGCATGGCGGGGCGACGTGTCCTCGTCTACGCGACCCACACCGGCACCCGTGACATCACCGGTCGGATGCAGGCGTTCTTGACCAGGAACGGCTTCCGTTCGGCAGTGATGAAGGCCGACGCCGTCGCGCCCGACAAGCGCGAAGCGTGGGTCGCGAACCAGGTGGCTCAGGGCATCGATGTGCTCATCTGCCACCCGCGGCTGGTGCAGACGGGCCTCGACCTGATTGACTTCCCGACCATTTGCTGGTTCGAGACCGACTACTCGGTCTACACCATGCGGCAGGCGTCGCGCAGGTCGTGGCGGATCGGCCAGACGCGACCGGTCAAGGTCGTGTTCATGGCCTACCGGAACACGCTCCAGGCCGATGCACTCAAGCTCGTGGCGCAGAAGCTGCAGTCGTCGCTGGCGGTCGAGGGCGAGCTGCCCGACGACGGACTCGCCGCCTACGGAGACGACGGCGACGACCTGATGCTGGCCCTCGCTCGCAAGCTCGTCGCTGGCGACGAGGATTCCGATGCCGAGGCGGTCGAAGACATCTTCGCGCAAGCGCAACAGGTCGCAGCTGACGCGGAGTCGCTGCTGGTCGATGACTCCTGGCGACCGGTCGAGGTGACGCCAGCGGTTCCGACGATCATCGGGTTGCCGAACATCGAAGTCGAGCCGACAGTGGCAGCTATCCCCTGTGGCCATCACACGGGAGTCGCGCCGGAGCAGCGAGACCTGTTCTCGTGGGCCGAGTTCCTCTCGGACGAACCGACGCCGACCAAGCGTCGCCGTCAGAAGCAGGCACAGCCCTCGGCCTCACTCTTCGAGTGGGCGCTCGAACGTGAGCAGCAGTCCGGCATGGCCGCTGCCGGTGGGTAGTGGAACCGGGAGCCTGCCCCCGACTTGAACGGGGGGTCGCCGCGATTGCGGCGACCTCCCCCAAGTCCATGTGTGAGCGTCTTTTTTCGTGCCCGGGAGAATATCGCTCGCAGCTTCGGACCGTGCTCAACTGTGCCGTATCTGTGCGCAGAACGTAATCGACACACACACCCACGAATCGCTTGCATCATGGTTGAGTTGGACGATCACTCTGCCGAGCCTGAGTTCGGGCGATTACTCTGCGCGCTCGACGAGTTCAGCGACCGCCAATCGGCGTCGCGCCGAGCAAGTTCACGCCGAGGTCGCGGCCTGGACTCGACGCACGAACGGGCTGAGCCTCGTCCCCACGGATACTGCGGCGTTTCTGGCGCCACATTCGGTCAACCTTCTGCTGGGCTCCGATGCCAGAGTGCCGCGACGCACTCAGGTTGTCATCTCCCCTGTTCGACTCCGGTCGTCGATTCCTACCGCTTCGGCTCAGCGCTCGTAGGCGATGACGTCTACGTCCTCAATGTCGCCGTCCGCAGTGAACCGCCAGATGCCGATGTAGCCTCGCCGAAGGTCGCCGTGCTCGTCCCAGTCCATGGAGACGGAGCCGCCCTCGTAGTCCACATCTCCGCCGTCACGGATGATGCTCAGGGCACGAGCGATGCCTTCCGGGCCAGGCAGAACCTGTTCGCCAGGCGCCGAGCCGATACCCCGCAGCGCATCGCGAATGGCCGTTCCTTCGGCCTCACCTGCCACCTCCGCCGCCAAGGCGATGGCGATGGTCGCGTCGTAGGTCTCCTTCACGTAGGTCGCCTCGGTGCCCCTCCCGTACTCGTTGTGGAACGCCTCGTCCCAGATCCGGGCAGGGGCGTTCTCATGGGAGGGGCCGCTGACGGTGCCGTACATGCCGGCCAGCCTTCCCCTGCCCACGGCCTCTGCCAGGCTGGCCCGCCTGAGTGCGTCGCCGAAGAGGAACTGATCGTAGAGACCGTTGTCCAGCGCCTCCTGGAGGATGATCTCGGCCTCGGCCCCAAAGGTGAGCAGGACGAGCGCCTGGGCTCCATCGCGCGCGCTCTCCTCGATGAAGTCGAGGTAGCTCTCACGAAGCTCGACCGGGGATCTCACGACCACGATGCCGCCAGTCCAGGCCTGCCGGAAGGCCTCCACCAGACCCTGGCCCCAGGCGTCGTCCCGGTAGATGACGCCCACGTTCTCGAAGCCCTGGTCGCGAGTGAGATGCGCCAGCGCCGGCCCTTGGGCGGCGTCAGAGAGGACCGTGCGGAAGAAGAGGTCGCGATCCTCGTTGGTGGTGAGCAGCGGGGAAGAGGCCGAGGAGCTGATCACCAGCACCCCCGCCGGCGCCGAGACCTCCATCACCAGGAGCGCGTGAGCGCTGGAGTTGGGTCCGACAATGGCATGCACGCCCTCATCTTCAATCAGGCGTCGAGCCTCCTCGGCCGGGTTGAAGGTGTCGCCTTCCGCGATTTCCACCGGTTGCCCGAACACGCCGCCGGCCTCGTTGATGTGCTTGATGGCCAGTTTGAAGGAGCGCAGCCGGTCGAGCGCCGTCTCCGTTTGCGCCTCACTGTTCACAATCAACGCGCCGATTTTGAGGGGCGCCTTCTCTTCGTCGCCGCAGGCCGCGAGGGTCACGGCACCGACGGCCAAGGCGGCGATCACGACTAGCAGCACGCCCCGCATCGAGCCGCCAGGGATGCGCCAACTACCCAGCACGTCCTACCACGCTTCCAGGTTCATCATCACCCTCGCCGCTCGCAGGCAGGCCGCAAGGCTCGGCCCCAGGCCCGGGTCCAGCCACCGATGTGCCAGTTGCGCCTGATGCATCGTCAGGTCGGCCATGGGCACGCCATCTTGGTCGGTCGGTGTATCGTACCGAATCTCCCGATGTGGGAGCTGGGGAAGTACGTGCTCGTGTAGGGACTACAGCGTGAACACCATGCGGCAGGCCTCGCGGCGGTCGTGGAGAATCGGTCAGACGCGGCCCGTCAAGGTCATGTTCATGGCCAACAGGAACACCCTTCAGGCCGACGCGCTCAAGCTCGTCGCCGGTGAAGAGGATTCCAACGCCGTCTCCGTCGAGGACCTCTTCGCGCAAGCTCAACAGGTCGCTGCCGATGCAGAGTCGCTCTTGGTCGATGACTCCTGGCGACCGGTCGAGGTGACGCCAGCGGTTCCGACGATCATCGAGTTGCCGAAGGTCGAAGTCGAGCCAGCAGTGGCAGTGGTCCCCTGCGGCCACCACACGGGAGTCGCGCCTCAGCAGCAAGACTTGTTCTCGTGGGCAGAATTCCTCTCTGACGAGCCGACGCCGACCAAGCGCCACCGTCGGAAGCAGGCGCAGCCCTCGGCTTCACTGTTCGATTGGGCGCTCGAACAAGAACAACAGGCCGGCCTCGCCGCCGCCGGCGGATAGTGGAACGGGGAGCCTGCCCCCGACTTGAACGGGGGGTCGTCGCGATTGCGACGACCTCCCCCAAATCCATGTGTGACTGTCTTTTTCTGTGCCCAGATTTGGTTACGCCTCTGAGGCCAACTCCGTTTCTGTACCGCCCCGACCGAGATCGGAGCGGCCGAGATCACCAGCCTCGATGCACTCGATCGTTGCTGTGCAGGCCCGAGCGAGTCCCCGATCAAGTCGGGGACGGATGACTGTTCACTGAGGTCAATGGCCGACGCGGCGCCCGACGTGCGGGGAGGGTGCGCCGTTGGTTTGGCGCACCCTCTTTGGCACTCGTCTGGGCGACTTAGCACTTGACGAGGACGTACTCGCCCTTGCGGTCGTCGTTCTTGTCTATGGCATCACGGCCGTCGTTGTGGTCGACGTATTCATCCACACCGCTGTGCTGACCAACGAGGATGCTGCCCCAGACCCTGATGTCGCTGGTGCCGCCGTCGCAGCCCTGATCGATGACCCTGGAGCCGGACCGGTCCAGGTCATTGGTGGCTTCGGCGTCATACACAACTGCCCAGTTGTTCCATGCGCTGGACCTGGAGTCCGTATCCAGTTGGAGAGTCACGTCGGTCCATACCTTCTTGGCGAGGTGGACCCGCAGCCGGCCGTTCTCCTGTTGCGAATGCACGGTGAAGCTGACGGCGTCATCCTCGACGACCTTGAGGATCGGGTTCGGCTTGGTCGACTCCGTGTCCTTGACCCGGAACTGGTAGTAGCGCTCGGGGTGGGACACGAAGTTGTCGTCGTGGGAGTTGAACGTCAACGGCATCCGCTTCCCGGTCGCATGATTCTTCCACGCGTCGCCTCCGAAACAGTTGTATCCGCCAGGCGTAAAGCATTCGGCGAAATTGTGCGTGTAGAGGTGCCACTCGGACTCTTCGCGGATCGCCAGCGCGCGGTGGCCGACCTCCTGATCCAGATTTTGCCAGGCCGACCATTGGGTGCCGTCGTCATTCGTCGCCGTGCGCACCTGGATCGCGACCCGATTATTGCCGCCCCTCGTGCCGCTGTTCAGGGTCAGTTCGAACTGGTCACCTTCCTTGATCGTGGTGACGTTGCCAATCGGGGTGTCGGTAGTGTTCTGACCGCCCGCAGCCACCAACCAGACATTGGCGATGACTGTGGTGTCAGTCGCCTTCCAGCCGTTCGGATTGGTGGTGGCGCGGTAGATGCCGGTGTCGTCCATTGTGATCGTATTGACCTCGGTGGTGTGCACATCCGGAGCGTCCCAGCCGAACCCGTCCGTCTCGTGCCAGACCAGCTTAACCGTGCCGTTCGAGCCGTCGGAGCCGTCTGACAGCCAGTCCCACGAGACCTCACAGGTGGCCGTCCGATTAGCTGTGTTTCCGCCCGCGTTTGCACCCTTGTTGAAGGCGCAGACGCTGGGCTGCCAGTAGACGGCATGCCCGTGCTCCAGGTACATGCGCGCCGCCGAGGCTCTGCCGCCCTTGCGGATGTCCTCCTCCCGCGGGGCGAGGTAGCCCCTCAGGTGCTCACCCGACAGGGTGATGGTCGCGGTGCCGCTGGTGGCCTCCGTGATGGTGAAGTCGCCGTTGGAGGCGGAGTGGTTGTCACCGTCGCCGGTGCTCATGGTCGTGGTGACGGTGGCGATGCTGTCGCGGAAGTTGATGTTCACCAGGTCGTAGGTGCCGACCACGGAGGTGCCTGAGGCGCCCACGTCGTGGTAGACCAGCTTGGCGCCGTTGAGGGTCGTGCCGGGCATCCCGTCGTCGGCCAGGTTGTATGTGATCCGGGCCCGACGGTAGTTCCTGTCGTTGAACGTCAGGAACGGGTTGGCGCAATTGCCGTCCAACCAGCCCTGGTGGGTGCCATGCGGACTGCTGGTCACGCCCCAGGTGTTCGTGGCCACCCCGGTGGGGATGGTGGCGCCGCCGGTCTGCGGCTCGATGGTGATGTAGCCGCGCATCCGGCAATTGCCGCTGCCGACATCATCCTTGTTGACCCAGACGCGCACCTCGATCGTGCCCGATGTGCCTTCCTTCAGCCTGACATCGGCGATGAAGGTATCGGTCGGACCATCCGAACCGCTCGGGTGGGGGGATAAGGTGCCGTTGTAGGAGAGCGCCGACTGCGCGCCGACGCAGAAGGTGCCATCGGACGACAGGCGCGTGCCCGGGTTGCACTGTGCTTCGACGCCGGCGGTGGCGCTGACGCTGTTCGTGCCGTCACTGGCCGTGACGGTCAGCGTGGCGCTCCCGCTGCTGGTCTGCGTGATCGAGATGAGCTCGTCCCACTGGCTAATCGTGGCGATGGGGTTGTCGAGCGTCACCGTGAAGGTCAGCGCGGCATCCGTCTCGTGGCCGAAGTAATCGGTCAGCGTGAGCTGCGTCGGCGAGAGGCTGGTGGACAGGTTGATCGACGTGGGCAACGGCTGGTCCAGCGTCGGCAGCGGCGTGGGCGGCGGCCCGTTGTGGAAGATCCAATCCAGCGCCGGCGCAATCTCGTCCCAGATGTCGGTCGAGCGGTGCGCGGCCAGGCTGCGCGCCTTCGAGGCGGACAGCGGCTGAATCGACTGCTTGGCGATGTCCTGCCCGAGCGCGAGCAGGACCGAGTCGTAGAGGTCGGTGTGCGATGAGAACTGGCCGAACAGCTCGTGGTTGCGTTCCGCCAACACCTTGACGATCAGGTCCTGGTAGGGCGCCCAGAACTCGGTGTAGGTCAGGGTCGCGCCCGAACCCGGCGCGTCATCGTCCGAAACGACGACCGTCGCTGCGCCCTGCGTCGCCGAGACGCTGAAGCGCGGGTTCTCGCGCATGTCCGGCTGCAACGTCAGGGTCAGAGAGCCATCGGGCTCGTCGCGGTCGTCGTCCAGCGTGGACACGGTGATCGTGTTGCTGCCGGACGTCCCAATCACCTCCACGACCTGCCCGTCGCCGGAGGTGAAGCGGCCGTCCTGCGTCACCATGGCGACGAAGGTGATGGCGATGGTGCCGGTCGGCGCGGGGTTGGCGGTCACGGTGAAGGTGGCGGCGCCGCCCTCGGTGACCGCTCCGCCGCCCACAACGCTGATCACAGGCGGGGCGTTCGGATCGGAAGGAGTCGTGGTGTCGGTGTCGGTGTCCGTGTCGGTATCCGTGTCTGTGTCGGTGTCCGTGTCCGTGTCGGTATCTGTGTCCGGCGTGGTGTCCTGCTCGGCGTCGCAGTTGGCGGCGGCGCTGAGCGTGCGCGCCGCGCGATCCCAGCGCGTGTTGCCCAGCCAGTTGGCGACGCTCTGCGCCTGTTCGGGGGTCATCGCGGTGACGCCAGTGCCGGTGTCCTCTCCGAGCGCCTCAAGCACGCGGTTCCAGCGCTTGATCCCGGCCGTGGCCTTGCCCGGATCCAGGGCGTCGCGCCAACCCGTGACCTCAGCCACGGTGACAGCGTCGGCTGGCAGGCTGCAAGTCGTGGAGGTCTCCTGCTCTTCTGGTGTGGGAGTTGGTGTTGGCAGCGGATCGTCATCGTCCGACACGGCAGCCGTCGCCGCGCCCGCGCTCGACGAGACGGTGTAACCGGCGCCACTCGCGAGCGTCGCCGTGACGGAGCCGTCGGGCTCGTCGGTCGCGTCGCCGCTCGTGCTGACGGTGAAGGACTTGGAGCCAGTCGTGGGGATGGTGACGCTCTGCGAGCCGGTCGCGACGCCAAAGGCGCCGGTCGCCGAGACCGTGACGCTGACCAGCATCGCAGCATGCGGCGTCGGACTGGCGGTAACGGTGAAGCTGGCGTCGCTGCCCTCAGTGACATCACCGTCGGCGGCGATGCTCAGTTCGGGCACATCATTGTCGGAGACGGCAGCCGTCGCCGAACCAGCGCTCGACGAGACGGTGTAACCCGTGCCGCTCGCGAGCGTCGCGGTGACGGAGCCATCGGGTTCGTCAGTCGCGTCGCCGCTCGTGCTGATCGTGAAGGTCTTGGAGCCAGTGGTGGGGATGGTGACGCTCTGCGAGCCGGTCGTGACGCCAAAGGCGCCGGTCGCCGAGACCGTGACGCTGACCAGCATCGCGGCATGCGGCGTCGGGCTGGCGGTGACGGTGAAGCTGGCGTCGCTGCCCTCAGCGACGTTGCCGCCTGAGGCGATGCTCAGTTCGGGCACATCATTGTCCGAGACGGCAACCGTGGCCGCGCCCGCGCTCGATGAGACGGTGTAGCCCGTGCCCGTGCCGAGGGTCGCGGTGACGGAGCCGTCGGCCTCGTCCACGCTGTCATCCGTGGTCGGAACAGCGAGGGTCGCGCTGCCCGAGGTCGAGATGCTGACCGTCTGTGAACCGGTCGAGGCGAAGTCGCCGCTCTGCGAGACGGTCACGCTGACGCTCAGCGCCGCCGCAGGCGCGGGCGTCGCGGTCACGGTGAAGCTGGCGTCCGTGCCTTCGCTGACGTCGCCGTCTGAGGCAACGCTGATCTCAGGTGTCGTCGGAGGCGGCGGCGGAGGCGGTGGCTCAATCTGCTGCTCTGCGGCCTCTTCGATGCACTCGAGTGCCTCGCGGATCGGCTTCCAGCCCCACCAGCGCGTTTCGCGGACTTGCGCGTCCGCAGCCGTCATCGCCGTCAGGTTCGCGTCCTCCACGTCGCCAAAGGCGATCAGGACGCGCTTCCAGTTCTCGCCGTAGCCCGGCGATCGGTGCTTGTTGACGTCGTAGTAGTGCTGAACCTTCGTCAGCAGCCCGTCGCTGACGCAGCTCGATGCACCCTGGGCGCTGGCGGGGTTCGAGGATGAGCTGCCAAACGTCAGGACCGTCGCGATGATCGCCAGCATCGCCAGACCGAGCAGAGGCACCCGCAATCTCGCCCGGGTCATCGGACCACGCTTCGAAATCTCGCGCTGGCGAGAATCGTGGGGGGGGGGGGGGGGGTAGCGTTGTGTCGGTCGGGCATGGCGGCTTCCATTCACCAGCTGATCGCGAGACTGCATCGGCAGTAGCTACCGAGCGTAGCAGAATCACAAAGGTCCGCCGAAGGTCCTCGGAGTTCGAGTCAAGGCCTCATCTCCGTTATCGAGAGCGCTTATGGCATCAGTTAAGCCGCGCGTAACACACGTTACCAAGTCAGTCGCAAGCTAAGCTGGCACCCCAAATCCGGCGACCGCCCCCAAGTCCACGTGAGACCGTCTTTTTTTTCGCGCCCGGCGGGCCTAACGAGACCGTACTGGCTTTTCCATTGACATTCCCCATTTGAAGACACGTTAGGCCCAGAGATCTTCCAGTTCCGTGTACGCGAGCTGGCGGTCGTAGTTCTCGATGTTGTCTGCGACATCGATTATCAGGCATCGGTCACTTCCGCCGTTCAGTTCACCCCTCAGACCGCGGCCAATCATTTGGAAATAGAGGTTGGGACTGTATACCGGGCGGGCCACGATGATGGCGCGCGTCTTGGGGGCGTCGAAGCCTTCTCGAAAGACGCTGTAGTTGACTAGCACCTGCAAATGTACAGCTCGGAAGTCCTCAATGACACTGCGACGGACAGGTCCTTCAGTCTCGGCGCTGATCGCACGCGCGGACACTCCCTCCAACTCGAGCATCGCAGCAACTGTCTTTGCATGGCTGACTGAAGTCGCGAATATCAGGGTCGGCCAGTCTGGACACTGATTCCAGACCTGGTTCAGATAAGCATCAACAATACTGCGGGTTCGCTCTGCGCTGGAAGCGAGACGCTCCTGCGCACTCTCAGGCAGCGAGTGCAGCGTGTCAGCGAACTCCTTTTCTCGTTCATCGAGCTTGATGCTCGTACCGCGGATCACGGCATGCTCGGCCTGCGCCAGAACCTTCATACCCTGGAGTTCCCGAATCACTTCCTCTGGATCGTCGCTTTCGAACGCACCACTATCGAGACGGTTTTGGCCGTAACGGTCGACCAATCGCTTCGTCTCATCCTGGTTCCGGCCACGGTAGGGCGTTGCCGTCAACCCGATGAGAGAAATCTCGTCCTCACGTCTACGGAACGTTAGCCCGAGTTGCCCCATCAAGGCGGTGTAGCTAGGGGCGATCGAACCGTGTGCCTCATCGACGACGAGTGCGCGGACGCCCTCAAGTTCATTGAGCCTTCGTCGGAGAGTCTGAATAGTGCCCACTATCACTTGCGGCCCGGTCCGCTTGAATTCGGGCCGCTGCCCTTCCCACATTCGAGCGATTCGCAATTCCTGAGCTTCAGGTCCTATGCTCCCCCAAGCTTGCGTCCAGGCCTCAACAGCTTGCTCGCACAGCTCGCCCCGATCGGCGACCCAAAGGATGGTTCCCGAGAAGCCGTCGTCTCGAATCGCCTCTATCAGGGATTGCACTGCAACTCGCGTTTTGCCAGAGCCTGTTGGCAGGCTTAGCAGACCGCGATTCTCGCTACCGTTGTCCTGCTGCCCAAGTAGCTGTCGCAAGTTTTGGACAGCCGCCTCTTGATATCCGTGTAGAGGTGGCAGTGAGCGTGGGCCAACTACATCGACGAACGGATCCCTCCTGAAGTCGCGGCTCCCAGCCCATTCGTCGGAATAGCCCAAGGCTCTGACAAACTCTACTGCCGGGCCACGGCCGGCCCATTGCCTTGGCGGATCGAGGTGGGACAGGGAGTGTTTGTATTCTCTCAGAGCGCCCGTGTGATAAACGGCAATTGCAGCTTCAGCAATCCGTTCACCGGTGAACGGTTGGTCGGATCCAGTGAGGATATCGACAAGAGTCGCCGGCAGCCTGTTGACCAGTTCTTCGGCTCCAACGGCTTGAAGCAGACGCGCCGCGTCAGTTGATTGCTCCCGAACCTTCGCGCGTGCGGCGGCGATCTCCTCCGGGGTCTGATAGTCGAGGATTTGGCGGATCTGCCACTCGGTTAGGTGAAGTCCCAGTTCATCAACGATTGTACGGAGCTCGTCCTCCTCTCCAGAATGCCGGACAAACAGCTGGCCTGGCTTGAGGAATGCGACGGCATCTGGTGTTCGGCTGTTCTCGCTGCGTAACGCGTCGCATCGGATCAGGTCAAGCTCGCGTTGTTCCCAATCCAAATGGGAGGTCAGGCCTGGCCACACGTCACTCAGCCCTATCGGAGCTTCTTCACCAATGGGGACGAACGATTCTCTCAGTTTCTCAGGTAAGTCGAACTTGGCCCCTATCTCTTGTGCGTGAGAATGAGATAAGAGCCAGTCTCGAACCTCCCAATCTTCCGGCGCTTCTCCCAGCCCCTCAGGGAGGTCGGCAATTCGGTCGCTGAGTCGGATTTTACCGTGCCGTTCGATCAGTTCCAGGATTAGCGAACGACAAGGGAATTCTGGATAGGTCTGGCTGCGGTTGGAATGCCATGCGATCCAGTCCTCGTAGGTGG
Organism: Dehalococcoidia bacterium; assembly: GCA_964291525.2. Classification (GTDB taxonomy): domain Bacteria; phylum Chloroflexota; class Dehalococcoidia; order Bin125; family Bin125; genus Bin125. The sequence continues at coordinate 3,624,616 of OZ219765.1, forward strand.
AAGCCAAGTCAAGAAGCGTGCGCGTCAGCTTTGCCTGGCCCTCTTCCGACAGTAGGGCGAAAGCTTCAACCGGCCCCGGGGACTCGGCGCGAGAGTAGAGGGTGAATCTGCCAGTCCGGGGGGTGCGACTAGGGAGCGAAGGCTGTCGATAGTACGTTTCCTTCGTTCGACTCCACGCTTCATTCAATGAACTGCCATCACCCCAGTAGTAGGTCCATTCGTTTCTCTCTGCTGGCGCTTCGACGACACCCAGCAGTGATAACAGGCGCTTGTCATCTGCATGGAACTCAGCATCCGCAGCGACGCTTGAGTCACGACTTCCATCGTGGGGCACGATCACACCAGGCCAGAGCAGAAAGCAAACAGGACGCCACTGCCCGTCAATCGCTCTTGCTCTAACCCAATGGCGCCACTCATCGAATACAGCGACGATTTCGTACGCGCTCTCAGGCTTCAGTCGACGGGCAGCCTGCCAAAATCTGATCCAGAGTGCTTCATCATGGTCTTGGGAAACAGACGGGGAATCAAGAAGTTCCTTGGCGAGTTGTTGAAACGTGGTCTCTGGCGAAGGGGCTCGAAGCCCGAGGGTCTTCATCGCATCTACGGTGTCGGAATCTTGCATCAGTAGAGGATGCACGCTGGACTCGGGCGTACCAATGCCTTCAACGTGGAGGAACAAGCGGTCCCGGATTGGTCTGGCCCACTTCCCTGCCCCTGTGTAGACAATCTCCTCGAAGGTGGCAACATTTCTCGAATCGAGCGGCAACGCAGCTGCAATCAAAACTGCGGCACGCGACGCCCCTACTGGATCGCCGGCACGAACTCCGGAAGTCAGCATGGCATTGAGCCACTCTTCAATGCTTGCGCGCGATTGGTCGCCGCGAGCCGTGAGTCCTCCGTCTTTGATCCGGAAAATCGCGGACAGGCGCTCATTCTCCAATGCGTCTTCGTGCACCCAGTCGCTGGGACGGCTTGGATGGCCGCTCCAGTGAGCCAAGATGTCCCGACGGACTGTTTGATTGGGTGTCAGCGCCGTAGGAGGAACGCGAACCGCACTGGGCACCCGCAGAGTGCCCTCCTGGTCTGGAACCACGGGTACGAGCTTCAGCCAAGCATTCAGTTGCCGACGCAGTCTCGAGGCATGCTCGTTGTCGCCCGACTCTTGCCTCCTCGGCAGATAGTCGAGGTGTCGAGCGGGCGAGTCAAGATCGCGGAGCTTGGGCAGGGATTCGGTAACCAAGTGTGCCGCTGCGTCGATCAGCTCATTGTTGAACAGTCCCGGTAGTAGGCTCTGACGGTCTTCATTGGTTTTCCATGGAGCGTTGAGAATGCCTCTGAGCAAGCTGCTGGTCTGTGTTGGGAAGTAGGCCCAGAACTGTTGCGGCTCTCTGTTCACTTTCGGACCACGCGGTGCCGCCCAAACGATTCGTACCCGTTCTGCGCTGTCTAGCGCTCGGGCGTCCTCCCGCGCGGCCGGAGTGAGAGTGAGTTCGCGCGAGAACAATGTCCATCGCGTGTGTTTGTCGTTGTCCTCGAGGTTGAGAATGCTGCCTTGGTCGGTGAGGTGGACGGAACGTAAGCGTCGGACTCCCTCCGAATCCCGATGCGCAAACTCCAGGGATTTGACGTGCTTGACGAATAGCAGGAACTCGCTCTGAAACTCGTTGATCTGTTTCGCCAGTTTCTCGCCAGTGCCAGGTTTGAGCGGTAATCGCACAACGTTGGTTGCCCAGGTCATCAGTTCTCGTAACTCGGCATCGGACTTGGCAGCGGCCACAATGTCGACCGCTCTCGCGATTCTCAGCACTGGACAGTCTTCGGCCCCGGGGACGGCGCGGCGAACACGCTGCTGGGCCTCAGTCCGGTCGAACTGAATGGAACCAGTGCGGCTGAACACGGCCGGGCTGTCAGTGACTCCCAACACTGACTTGAAACCAATTCCGAATCGGCCGATCTCCTCAGTGCTCCGCTTAGGTGATAGATGCGAGAACAGAAGGGAACGTGCGCCCTCAATATCAAGCGGTGCGCCATCATCGGCGCAATAGAGGTGACCCTTCGTGAGGCGAATGCGGATCCGGCCCATTCCGCGTTTGGCGATCTGGTCGGCGCTGTTTTGGATCAGCTCGATGATCTGTCGATTCGCATAACCGCCACGGGCAGCATCCTGCTCCTGGTTTGCTTGTTCCTGGACGAAAGACGGCTGCGACCGATACGAATCCAGCGTCCGCTTCGACTCCTCGACGACATAGCGGCCCACAGTACTCTCTGGTCCCTGCCATCCAGATTCGCTCACCATGTCCTCCTTGCAGGCCGCCTTCTCAAGCATGAGAAGGAGGATAGGCCCAGTTATCGTTGGCCCAAGTCTCGGGAGGAGCTGACCGCTGGATGTCGATTGTCCATGACAGAGCGTTGCGATCTTCGTGCCGGACCTCCTCCGAGGGGACTATGGAGCGGGCATGATCACCAGCAGGCTGCTGAAGTATTGATGGCCGCAGCCGGAGCCCGCGGCGATTGGCGGCGGTTCTGGGCTGACCGCACACAACAGTTGAGGTTCCACAGGTCGGAAGTTATGAGGTCGGGTGGCAGTTCCGACGATTGAGGCCGCTGCCGCGCCGTTCGGCTACGCAGCGGCTGTCTCGATGTTGGCCAGGCGGGTGAGGATGTAGGCGGCGGCGGTCAGTTCGAACCAGAGTTTGTTGCGAGCCCGGCCGAGGTAGCGCAGCTTGCCGCCCGCGCCGACGCTGGCTCTGGCGGTAGCCCTCATGCCGCGTGGTCCGGCCGTCGATCGCGCTGCGCCGCCCGCGCTCGTGCTGGGCGACCCCCGTTCAAGCCGGGGACAGGCTATGGGGCGTCACCCCCAGTGCGCGCAGGTCCCAGACGAAGTCACGCGTGTCGTAGCCACGGTCGGCGCCGAGCGATGCTGGTCAGCAGACCCCGCATCAAGTGCGGGGCAGGCTGTTGCGCTCCAGCATCGCCAGGGCGTCCTCGCGTTCGGCATAGCCGTCGCGGTTGCGCCCGCCGCCCGTGGGCGGCACTTGCTCGTCGCGCGGACGGTAACTCTTGTGCGAGGCCCAGGCCTCCAGCAGCGTGCCGTCCACGGTGAAGTGATCAGCCGAGAGCAGCTGCCGACGCCGCGCCTCGCGCACGACTTCCTTGAGCAGCACCCGCGCCGCGTCCGCATCCATCAGCCGTGCGCGATTCTTCGTGAACGTCGTTGGGTGGAACGGCTCGTCCTCGACGTTGAGGTCCAGGAACCACTTGAACAAGAGGTTGTAGCGCAGCTGCTCGCAGAACTGGCGCTCCGAGCGGATCGTGTAGAACGCCACTAACAGACTCGCTTTGAGCAGGTGCTCGGGGGGAATCGAGGGTCGTCCGTTGTCCGCGTAGAGCTCGTCGAAGAGGGGCGACATGCGCCCCAACGCCGAGTCGGCCAGGGGCTTGATCCGCCTCAGCAGGTGATCCTTCGGGACGAAGCCCTCCGGCGTCAGCGCCATCATCATCGTCGCCTGCCGCTCTGACTCGCCGCGCATCATCAAGCACCCTCATCTATCGGCTCAGTACCACCTCCATTCTCCCGCACTCCTTTTTCAGCAGCCTGCTAGGAGCACTCAGACAAGTAACCGCCTCCGCCGCCGCTTGAGCCCAGCCGACCGGTCAAACGCGCGACGTTGTGGGCTCCCATCTGTCGGAAGCCGCCACCTTGGCAGCCAAACACGTAGGCCTCTCTCAGCGCTACAGCTCCAGGGGAAAGCAAATCTCGAAGGTTCTTGATTTCAGGACGTTTGGTAGACCCAGCGCTCTGCGGGGCGGATACGGCGCACGTCGAGGCCCACGACACGCCATCGAGCACGGACGCGGCAAGGCCAGTGAGGACCACACTCAGCCCACGAATCGAACGTCGTCCATCAATCAGCCAAGACATCGCATCGTCCTCCAACCGGTCGGTCGGGCATCGCTTGATCCGTTGCCGCCTACCATAAGTCGCCCAGACCACGATATCAAGACAACGCCAGTTCGCGTGCTGGAGAGGATTGGCGAGGGCAACTGCGACATTGCGGTCGAGCCGGATCCAAAGCTCTGCTTTGGCCGCGATAACCGTTGACCAGAACCGGCGCGCCTCTCTTCCGATATGCCATCAGTAGCCGCTACACGTGCCGGTCGGAGGTTTACCTCGTCGACATGCACTCGCGCATAGCTAGCGTAACTCATCCCCAACAGAGGTATTGTTAGCCCCCCCCCGTTTCTTAAGGGCTCACACGGTCCCTGCTCGCCGATCACATTGACAATTCCACCACGCCATCGCTGCAGCGCTAGCGCTGCTCTCATAACTACGCTGTCATCTATCTTGGAGTTGTCAAGGAGAGCCGTGCCCGTGAATCGCCACAACCATCCAGTCCTAGAACAACTGCTGCAGGAAGCCATGAGGACCGTGGTCATCACCCAAAGAGGTTCCCAGGATAGGCTCACGCCCACAGAATATAGGCTCAGAACCCTCGCGCTCCGGAACCGTCACATTCCTTCCCTTAGCATTGACATGCTGCTATATGAACCGGACATAAACGATGGTGAAGTCAAGGAGGCTATCCTCAATCTGCTGAAGATTGAGCTGAAGCCATATCTGCATGAGGATAGGACCCATGTGGCAACCTTCGCTCTCTTCGGCGGTTCCACGCGTGGATCGTCCGTCGATGACATTTTCAGGAGTCTCCTTAAAGCGGCCATTGTTGATTCTCCGCAGTGGGCGGCGCTAGACTTCTACGAGGAAATGGAAAGGGGTTATCTTCCGTATCGAGCATTCTTCCTCCTAACAGGGGTCAAGGTGGAGACTCAGCTTCAAGTGTTTGACGGAATTTCACTTATTCCTCTTCCCAGTAGCTCGCAAGCGCCTCCAGGTTTCTTGCCTGATTCCTTAGTACGAGAGCCCTTGGTGTTCCTATCGCGTACGCTCCTTGGAGTAGACCGGTCCATCTCTCCAGTCCTCCACAGACCTGAGCCCGATCCCACTCTAACGGCAGCACCAGAGACATACTTCACTTCGACCCTCCGCAGTACGGACCTCGCAGAGTTCAGTCACGAAAAGTTCTTGCTAGCACTGACACTCGTCGTTGGGAACCCAGTCTTGCCTGAAATCTCATGGACGCATGTGGACGACCGGCATATTTTCGGCCTACGACAAGTAGTGGGCTCTGGGTCTTCGAATTCTTCGATACGAGCACCCTTGGGGACTATCTCCGAGGCTCAAGTTCATGATGCTTCCGTTCTTTATCACAAGATCATAGCGCTACCCAAAGAAGTAGAGAGATCGCTACAGATACCCATCGAAAGATGGATAAAGTCGAAGACGAATCAAGCGTCCGTTGACAAGATGATCGACTTGAGTATAGCTATGGAGTCGTTCTACTTGCATGGTGGACGCGAGCAAAATAGCTTCCTGTTCAGGCTCCGAGGTTCCTTGTATCTTGGCAAGGGAGTAGCGGAGCGGAAGCGACTGTTGCGAGACTTTCGGCAAATGTACAAGTATCGCTCTCAAGCTGTTCATGGAGGTACACTTCCCGATCGCGTAAGAGTCGATGGCGTGTCGATCCCAATGGCACAGTACATCGAGAGGTCTCAAGAACTCTTCGGACGGTCCCTGATGAAAGTCATAGAGAGTGGGGTATTACCTGATTGGGAAAGCTTGGAGTTGGGAGGCGGGCCCAACTAATGGCGAACAATGCCGGGTTGATTGGTCCATCGAAATGGGTCCGCGAGAGAAATGCTGTGGACGGGTTTCCTTTTGGATCAGCGGAAACCAAGAGGAGAGCGCTTTGAGGGCCCTTTTGCTCTGTTTCGTCATGATCTGGATGCAGGCGAGGTGGACTTGAATGAGGTAGACGTTGGTGAGCTTGTGGTAGCGGCTGGCGATTCCGCGCAGTCGCTTGATGCGGCCGAAGCAGCGTTCGATCGCTTTTCGGGCGCGGTAGGCGACGCGGTTCAGCACACAGGGCTTGCAGCGATTCGCCTTCGGCGGGGTGACCAACTCCCAGCCGAGATCGGCGGCCAGCGCGCGCATCTAATCGCCGACGTTGCCGCGGTCTGCGAGTAGTTTCGGCTGACCGGTTACGGCGCCGAACCGGTGCAATAGCCAGCGTCCCAAGGATGCATCGCCCCAGTGGCCCGGCATCAGGGTCAGCGGCAGGCGGTGCTCCAGCACCACGGCGTGCAGCTTGGTCGTCGGCCGCCCGCTGGAGCGTCCGATCGCTTGGGGCCTCTTTTGGCGTGCACTCCCGCACCGGCCTGATGGACCTTCACGTTTGTGCTGTCGATTGACACACGCAGCGGCCGATCCGACTCAGCTTGCTCGAGCTGATCCTCCAGTTCGACCCGCTGTAGCTCCGCGAAGACGTGCTCCAGGTCGCCTTTGTCGATCCAGCGTCGGCCGCGCATGTAGACCGTGTGCCAGGGACCGAACCGCTGGGGCAAGGCGCGCCAGCTACAGCCTTCCTTGGTCACAAACAGCCAACCCTCCAGCACCTGTCGCGAGGGAAGCTCGCAATTTCCGAGCGGTGTCGGCATGAGCGGCACAATCCGCGCCTACTGTGCATCGGTGAGTTGCATATTCCCATTGGCCAGGCCGCCAGACCGTCCCCCAAACTCTGACACAAGCCCCGATTAGAGTGAACAGGCCCTGGCTGCCTCGTGTCACCGTTCTTGTCGACATACTCAGGCGTCACGGTGACCGTCAGTGTCAGCGGCGCCGTCACCGTCTCGCCCGCTGGCGGAACCACGCTCAGGTCGGGAGGCGGGGTGCCTCAGTCGCTTCGGCGACTCAACACGATATGTCGGTGGAGAGCCGGGTGGGGATTGCCGCGGGTCGCAAATTTACTCTACGATCATCAGAAATTGGCGGGATCGGACGCACTCGCGATTTCTCGGGGCGTTACACCACAGGGTCCGAGACGAGCAGAATATCCTCGTTGGCGAGACCACAGTCTGGGTAGAAGGCTGTGATGGAGATGAATGACATGCGGAAATGCCTACGCTCATCTACCCCCCCCCCCCCCCCCCACACACACACTTCGCGCAGGTGGTGTGATGCGTTTGCCCCAATGGCGGCTGCCCCTTCTGGGACTCATGGCGGTCATGGTGGCCGCTATGGTCATGTCTGGCCAGCCCCTGCCACAGGCCGATGCGCAGAGCGAGGTTAGAGTCCAGTTCGCGAAGACGACAGACCCTAACAGTCCCCCGAGGATCTACTACGACTACAACGTCGTGGAGGGTGGTACGCTCCCGCTGACCCTCAACTTCAGTGCGCCAACGCCAAGCGAGACGAGGTTTACGGTTAATGCTGGAGTCGTCACCGGCCATGCCGTGAGAAGCGATGATACCGCGACACCGGACGTCGATTTCATTGCCGGCGACCATGTGATCACAGTGCCGGCCGGCGTTCGCAATCACCGGGTCTGGATCCCCATCCCGTGGGACGCTAAGATCGAGGGCTATGAAACATTCACCCTAACCCTCGCCACGCCGCCTGCCGGGTATACGTTCGGTTCGGTAACCTCGGCATGGGTGCAGATTGTCGATGCCGAGGTCGTGCCCAGCAACTGGGGCCTCCGGCCCGATGATACCGCCGTGGGTGACCAGTTCCGCCTTCTGTTCAAGACCGGAAACAAGCGGGACGCCATCCCCAAGGACCTCAGCGTCTACGACGAGTTCATCCGCAATCGCCCGCCCGAGCATCCCTGGCACGCCGATCTGGAGCCATTCAAGGACACCTTCCGTGTCCTTGGAAGCCTTCACAACGGTAAGTACAACTGGGCAGCGTGGCACACAGCGACCAGCATAAATCTGAATGATAGGCGCTGGCCGTACACCAATGGGCATACGGCATTCGACACACCGGTCTATTGGGTGGGCGGGGTGCAGATTAAACCCGGCTACAACCAGTTCTGGACGGGCGGATGGGCTCCGGCCAACAGACCGGAGAATCAGCGCCATGCTGACGGAGAAGTCGCCACCAATGTCGGTGGCGCCTACACCGGCACCCTTGATGTATCTTTGGTAGACCACATATACGATTTCACTGCTGGCACTTTCAACGCGATCGGGCCTCTTGGAGGTAGAGTGGATTCCAGTGAAACCCGAGTCAGAGCTGGTTCGAATAGAGCCGGCACCTGGGATAGTGGCAGCGCACTCGCCGGCGGGTGGGGGAATTTGAATGAACCGGGCCCGTATTTTGGCATCTCCACCGTCTATGAGGTGGGGGATTACGTGGCGGGAGACCCGGAGGCGTGGATCACTGCCAATCAGGCGTCCGTGACGGAGGGCCAGAACGCTGTCTTCACCATCACGCTGGACAAGGCTGCGCCGCGGGACCTCACTATCAACCTGATGGTCGCGAAACGGGAAAAGGCTCGCCGCTACTATATCGACCTCACCAAGGAGGGAGAGCAGACGGTCACCATACGCAAGGGCCAGCGCAGCGCGACGTTCACAGTGGGCACCAACGATGACAAATACGACGAGCCTGACGGCGCGATGTACGTCTGGCTCGAGCCCGGCTCTCGCTACGTCATGACGCGCGGCGCCGTCGCCACGAGGCAGACCGTCGCCAAAGTGACAGTCGCCGATAATGACATACAGGCCGCCCCGCAGCTGCCACAGCTGGTCGAGACAGACGACACGATGGGATTCGGCGACTATTACGAGGCGTTCATCAAAGAGGGGTGGCGCACACAGCAGGCGGCCAGGCTGCCGCTCAGGGCGTCGGTCAATGATTTCACGCTGACCTATCGAATCGTCCCGCCGAGCGAGTCCGGCGGCAGCACCGCAACCTACGGCGAGGACTACCGCCTGCGCACGATCACCGGCCACGCGTCATCGCCGGACCACACCTACAACCCCGCCACCAATCGAGGTGTCGCTGAACACCAAACCGGCTACAGCCCGTGGATGTGGCTCCCCTTCGAGGTGATTGAAGACAAGCGCCTCGAGGGAGACGAGACCATCGTCATTGAAATGATCAACACAGCCGACGATCGTGTGGCCGGCAAAATCCGCCACACGATCACGCTGAGGGACGATGAGCCGCACAGCATCCTCAAATTCGACGAGCGCGAGGGTGTCGTCTATGAGGGTGGCCAGCGGGACATCTACGTGCACCTCGAGAAGGGGCATCACGATGTTGAGCATTGGGCGTTGCCGCGTGATGCGACGTTCCAGTACTGCTTCTCGAACCGGAGCACGGCTAGATTCAACGTGGACTATCAGGTAATTCTGGCCGGCGGCGGCACGAGGGTGACGCGAAGTGGATGCCGTACCGCCGTCTTGCCCGCCGGCGTGACACGCATGAAGCTGCTCACGCTGCACATTTTTGACCCGGACGATAGAGTTGAGCCGGACGAGTCCATAGAGATTCGGATGTGGCCGAGAGGCGGCAGCAGGTCTCAGAACCGGCTCACCTATCAGTTCAAGGCGCACGATGACCCCACTGCGGTCATCTACGGCTATCAATTCCCCGGTGACCTGTTCTATGTGCCAGATTCGTCTCCCGGCGAGATTCGTCCCGCGTTGGAGCGCGCAATCAACCAGCCCGGCGCATATCTGACCAATCGCGCATGGACCACGATCAAGGACAACGATGTCCCAATCCTGGAGATCACCGGCCAAGATAGGCCCGGCAAGGACGGCGAGCTCATCACCTTCACCGTCCGCGCCACAAATGGCGCCCTGCTGAATCCCCTGTCCTTTGATTGGACGGTCGTGGATACCAACGGCGTGGTAGATGACGGCATGAAACAGATCGATTGCGAGCGCACATTTATCGTCGTCAAAGAACGCGATGCCATGGGCAACCCCATCAGATGGGTCACTGACCCCAACGACCCCGGCATCGACGACACGGTCATGGCCAACGCGCTTCAGTTCACCAACGAGAGTTGCGTCGGCGGCAAGGTGAGCGTGACGAAACACCGAGGTAAGTCGGGCTATTTCTACATGGACGCCGGTGAAACGGAGCGCGACATTACGTTCCTGGTCCGTCGCAACGGCGCGAACGGATATGCGCAGTTCATTCCGGAGCAGAAGCCGACGTATACAACGCCGGAGGGCATGGAGACGGCGTGCATCCCCATCAACAATGGCAGCTGCCCGGCCACGCAGAACGGGGAAGGCATGGGGGCGAGTGAGCCCGCCATGGTCGTTCCAACCACGGCAGTCGCCAACGTGCAGGTCACAGCGGTGGATGCCGTCAGCGCCAGTGTCTCCTGGGATGCGGTGCCGCACGCGGCGTCGTATGAGGTGTCATGGGACGGCAGCGGCTCGCAGACCGCCAGCATCGGCGTCCAGCCCGGTGTGACGGGAACCACGGCCACCATCCCGCACAACGCGCAGGAGGCCATGACACTCACGGTCACCGTCACGCCTGAATACGTGGACGGCAACGGTCAGACGCAGCTGGCGAGCGACCTCGCCGGCACGGCGACGCTGGACGTGGGACAGGACGCGGACACACAGGCTGCGCCGGAGGAACAGGAAGCCCAAGACGAGCAACAGGCGCCGGTCGCCGTGCCCACCTCACATTGCGTCTCTGACAGCCTGCTCAATCTGGTGCGCTACTACTATTCCGCGAACCAGAATCGTGCCCCGCATTACGGCGAGAACTGGAAGCGGGTCCTCATCGCGTTCGGCGATATGCAGGATGATCAGCTGACACCACACACGGCCGCGGAGGCGACGCAGGGCGAGACGATATGGTCCGGCTGGACACCTGTCCGTGAAGCGCTGGAATGCATCGAAACCGCCACTGCCCAGCCAACACCCACGCCTACGCCGCCGCCCACGCCGCCCACGCCGCCCACGCCGGAAATCAGCATCGCCAGCGATGGCGACGTCACCGAAGGCAGCGCTGCCAGCTTCACCATCACTGCCAGCCCAGCGCCGGCGGCAGACCTGACGGTCAGCGTGAATGTCGCGCAGAGCGGCGACTTCGGCGCAACCACCGGCGCCCAGACCGTCACCATCCCGACCAGCGGGACGTACACCCTGAGCGTCGCCACCAGCGACGACAGCACGGACGAGGCTGATGGTTCGGTCACGGCAACGGTCAACGCCGGCACGGGCTACACCGTGTCCTCGTCGGCCGGTGCGGCCACGGCGGCGGTGTCCGACAACGATGACCCGCCGTCGGTCTGCAATCTGCCGGCCGACGCCATCACGGTGGCCGAGGTCACTGGCTGGCGCGACGCCCTCGACACCACCAAGGCGGCCGCGGGCATCAAGCGCTGGAACCGGGTGCTGGCCACCTTAGGCGAGGACACGGGCCTCACGCCGATGTCGGCGGATCTGGCGCAGGCAGTCTCCAACTGGCTCAAGAACACCCGCTGGGATCGCACGGCGCGCACCCTGAACGCGATGGAGCAGTGCGACAACTGACCGGACGCAACTGAGGCGACAACCAGTAGCCCAAGCCGTCGCCAGCCTCTCGGCTGGCAACGGCGTCGGCGAGGGTCGACCGCACGCGCCGTCATCTTCCTCAGTGGATCTACCTAGCGCTGATCTACGACCTGCTCCGATCGATGTGAACAGGCTCTAACCTGCCAGAGAAGCACAGCTTTCATGCGAGTGGTATCACAGGGCTACATCCCAAGAGAAAGTTCGCAATACGGTCTTCGAGGGCCCACCAGCTTTGTACGTGCGCCCGGCTGCCTGGAGAAGTGACGATGGCTGAGCAGGTGCGGCTCTTGTCGGGAGGGAATCCACAGATTCCCAAGGGCGACGGCGACGCCCCGGTGCAGGACTACATCGCAGCCATGCCGGGCTGGAAGAGTGACGTCGGACGTCGACTAGACGATCTGATCGAACGCACGGTGCCGGATGTCCGCAAGGCGGTGCGCTGGAACTCGCCCTGGTATGGCGTCGAGGGTCAGGGCTGGTTCGTCAGCACCCACGTGTTTGCCAGATACGTCAAGGTGACGTTCATGAACGGCGCGGCGTTGACTCCACAGCCGCCCGGCTCGGGCAAAGATCCTGACTCTCGCTGGGTGAATATCTTTGAAGGAGAGCTCGACGAGGAACAGATGGCCGACTGGATTCGTCAGTCGGCCTCGCTGCCTGGTTGGGACGGGTTCTAGAGGCCATTTGTGAACGGAGAATCCACATGCGCGTGATGGTGTTGGTCAAGGCGACCGAAGACAGCGAAGCCGGCGTCATGCCGACCACAGAGATGTTCGAGGAGATGGGCGCGTACAACGAGCAACTGGTCAACGCCGGGATCATGCAGACCGGTGAAGGCCTGAAACCGACCGCCGATGGGAAGCGTGTCGCGTTTGATGGCGAATCGCGCACCGTGATCGACGGACCCTTTGGCGTCACCAACGAATTGGTCGCTGGATTCTGGATCTGGGAAGTTGAGAGCTTGGACGAGGCGGTCGAGTGGGTCAAGCGAGCTCCCAATCCGATGTTTGGCCCGAGCGAGATCGAGATTCGCCCCTTCTACGAACTTGAGGACTTCGGTGACGCGATTACACCCGAGCAGACCGAGCGAGAAGAAGACCTACGAGAGCGGATCGGCGAGTAGCCTGAGTCCAGCGGAAGGCACTGAACATGAAGCAACTCGAACCTGACCTCTGGCAGACTTCTCCACGGACCATTGACGACATGGTGGCGACCCATGCATATCTGTTGATTCGCCCCACCGGGAACCTGCTGCTCTACGGGATCGGTGAGGGACAAGACGCAGATCTTGATGCGATGGAGGAACTGGGCGGCGTCGCGGTGCAGGTACTCAGTCATCGCGATGAAACCAGCCCGGCATTGAATCAGGTTCGCGAGCGATTTGGCTCGCGCCTCGCATGTAGCGAGCTCGAGGTATCGTCCATCAGCGCTGACGCTGAACCTGACCTGATCGTTGGTCCGGGTTGCAACGATCCGGCGTTGGCGGGTCTTGAAATCTTTGACACTCCTGGTCACACCGATGGCAGTATCAGCTTCCGCTACCAGTCGCCGCATGGCAAGAGCTATCTCTTCACCGGCGACACGATCGTTCCCAGCCTGGGCAAGTGGGCGACGTTTGTCGTAGACCAATACGGGGGCACGTTCGAGGCGATGGAGCAGAGCCTGGTCAAGTTGCGCGACCTGGAGCCCGATGTCGTGGTTCCGAGCGCGTTCGTTGGCGAAATTTCGTGTGTGGAGATGGGCGAAGGTGAGTGGGCCTCGATTGTCGATCATCGACTCGAACGCCTGCGAGCGATTGCTCCAGCCTGACCGCTGTCGCTGCGCTGCGGATTTGCCTCTTGTAGCCTCTAGTTGAGTGCGCCTGCATCTGCGACTGATGGTGACTCTGACCACGGGAGGGTGCGATGACCTCACGATTACAGGAATGGATGGACGGGCCGTACGCCAAGGCGACTGGTCGTTTTCCTGAGCGGCGCGAGGCGTTCCATCGCTCGTCGGGTCCGATCTACGTCAACGGCGACGCCGACCCATTGCCCGGCGAGTATCCCT